>NZ_QYYA01000001.1 GCF_003597125.1 Alcanivorax profundi
TGCCGCCCGGGCAGATATTTTTGATTATATCGAGATGTTCTATAACAACCGGCGACGCCATGGTTCTAATGAAAAGCTGTCACCGGTAGAGTATGAAAAGCGTCACCAAGAACGGCTGATAAGTGTCTAGAGAACTGGTGGCGATTCACACAGCCCACCCTGGCTACCTAGGCTCACAGGACACCTTCTACGTAGGCACCTTCAAGGGCGTTGGTCGGGTGTATCAGCAGACCTACGTGGATACGTACGCCAAAGTGGCGCACTGCAAGCTGTATACGACCAAGACACCGATCACTGCGGCAGACTTGCTCAATGATCGCGTACTGCCGTTTTACGCCTCTCATGAACTACCAGTGCTGCGTATCCTGACCGACCGTGGCACCGAGTACTGCGGCAAGGTGGAGCAGCATGATTACCAGCTGTACCTGGCGCTAAATGAGATCGAGCATACGCGCACAAAAGCACGACACCCGCAAACCAACGGGATCTGCGAGCGCTTCCACAAAACCATTCTGCAGGAGTTCTATCAGCCAGCATTACGCCGAAATATTTACGGCAGCCTGGAGGCGTTGCAGGAAGATCTGGACGTATGGCTGGATTACTACAACAATGAACGCACCCATCAAGGCAAGAGGTGCTGTGGCAGAACCCCGTTAGCCACCTTGCTGGATGGAAAATCGATCTGGAAGGAAAAGTTCGTAGGCTGAACTTGACCTGACAGACACCTTCTGAAAAACCGGTAACTGTCAGATCAAGTCTGAATTACTACACATTATTTCATTGGTTAGCCTGTATTCAGACATATTTTTCTGGGGGCTGGTTTAGGTAAATTTGATTTATAAATTCAGCACAGATTATCAATGTTGATAATGAGCCTGGGTGGAGGGCGCTCCCTCCATGCGCGAGACTGTTCCTTAGTTTTGGCATTATGTTCGCTAGGGTTCGGCAGTATTCCGTTGGGTCTTTGTCGCTCATCGTTTTTATGTGAGAAAACCCTTTATCCATTACCAAGCCTCTGCTGATTGCTGCTCTTATCAACCTGGGGAATGGCGCCTGCTTTTCTAATCTATCCTTCAGAGCGTACTCAAGCGTCGAATAAACCTTCATCTCGCATACTTGATGGAATGAATAGCAGTTCCATGAATATATTGCGATATTCTTGGCAATATTGAACTGGCTCAAAACGGTATTTGGGACTTTTTCATTCAGCGTGATCGCTGATAAAGCTGAGTAAAAGTCTTGCTTTGTGATTTGGCGTGAATGGCCTGATTCTGGATCGAAAATGCACCAGTGCAAATTCCGCTCATCAGCATGTTCGAGTTTGTCGAATTCCTTAAATTCTTCCATTTGGGCTTTTATTCGTTGGTCTTAAATTTCCACTTTGGAAATAATGTTTGATAGTGCTGGAGATTTATCGCTTTGCAAGATGTCAACTTCGTTTGAGGTCGCCATTAGGATGTTTTTTCTTGCTTTGTTGAGTCGCTTTAAGAGCGGGATTGCTTGTGAATCAACCCTTGCAACAAAGTCGTGAAGGTCTGCTAATTTGCTTGGTATTTTATAACCTTTGTTTGAACTAGCAATTAGAACATCGGCATCTCTGAGCTTGGCGATGATTGATGATCGAAGTACTTGGTCTGAGATCTCGCTGTATCCACTTTCTCTTAAATGACTTTTTAGTGAGTGGGTTGGAATATAGTCGATTGCATTATTCCAATGGCTTTGAAATATTAAAAAATCTAATGCGCAAACCTGCATTTTGATATCATCACTATGGTTTGAGCTGTTGTTGTCCAAAAAGAGATGTGCCTGCCTGAAGGCGTAATCCATGATGGTTTTGTCGAAAGCATTAGATGTGGCTGGTGCTGAGGGCGCCTGTGCAAACTTTGGGGGCCATTCGTCTAACCCGACGGACTTTTGTTTTATTAGTTTTTCGTACTCTTCTTCTAATTTTGTGTTGGATTTGTTTTCGTATACTTGGGCTAAAGTGCCAGCAATGAAATCGGCTATCTGTACGCCAATATGCTCTTGGCTTGAAGCAAGCCCGAAAGATGAGCTGCTAAAGAGATCGGGGATGTGGTTCTTATCGACATAGCGTTTAAATGATCTCGAAAAGTCTTGATTCCCGGTTTCATCTGCTATGACTTTTATCTCTGCGAAATGCTGAAATAGTGATCCGTAAAGCTTTCCGTTTAAATTTTTTATAAACGTCCGCTTGTGTTGAAGTCCGCTATCCTTATAGATGCGATTCTTGTCTACAGCTAGGGCATAAAATGTGAATTTTAAATCTAGTATGTCATTTAATATTTTTATATGGCGCTTGTGGCCGTCTTTAGCTCGAACTTTAGACGACTTTATTTCGCTCTCATGGAAATGGTTTTGCCGGATTTTTTCTGCTGCAATGTTGAATGCATCTAGTTCGTTGTCGTCAACGATGATTGCGCAAACAATAAAATATGACGAAGACCCAGGTTTTGTAGTGTCTAGGTTATGGTTTCCAGACTCGTCAATGAAGGCAGTTTTCGGCATCGTCCTTGTTGCTCATATGGGTATGAGGGGGGGCATTGTGGAGAAAGTAGGGAATGTGGCTGGACAGTATTTCTAAAACAGTGCCTATTTCCGCCTTGGCAACGTATTCGGGAATAGGCCTGTGTCTGTGACGCTTGGCGAGAGAGAAGGTTGTAACCCTCTGATTTGTCAGAGGGCTCGCTACTCTCATGTGTCCCGCGTGCCCCCTCTAATGTCCCCGCACACTATTCTTCTTAATCCCAGCTCAGCGCACCGCCGACCTGGTATTCGGTCACCCGCGTTTCGAAGAAGTTCTTCTCTTTACGCAGGTCCATGATTTCGCTCATCCACGGGAAGGGGTTGTTCACGCCTTTGAACTGCTCCGGCAGGCCCAGCTGGGCGAGACGGCGGTTGGCGATGAACTGCAGATACTCTTCCATCATGGCGGCGTTCATACCGAGTACTCCGCGTGGCATGGTGTCGCGGGCGTACTGGATTTCCAGCTCGGTGCCTTCCAGGATCATCTGGGTGGCCTTGTCGCGCATGGCCTGGTCCCACAGGTGCGGGTTTTCCAGTTTGATCTGGTTGATGACGTCTACGCCGAAGTTCACGTGCATGGATTCGTCACGCAGGATGTACTGGAACTGCTCGGCGACGCCGGTCATCTTGTTGCGGCGACCCATGGAGAGGATCTGGGTGAAGCCACAGTAGAAGAAGATGCCTTCCAGTACGCAGTAGAACGCGATCAGGTTTTCCAGCAGTGCCTTGTCGGTTTCCACGGTGCCGGTCTTGAACTCCGGATCGGACAGGTCGCGGGTGTACTGGATGCCCCACTGCGCCTTCTTGGCCACGGCAGGAATCTCACGGTACATGTTGAAGATCTCACCTTCATCCATGCCCAGGGACTCGATGCAGTACTGGTAGGCGTGGGTGTGGATTGCTTCTTCGAAGGATTGACGCAGGATGTACTGGCGACACTCCGGGTTGGTGATCAGGCGATAGATGGCCAGCACCAGGTTGTTGGCGACCAGGGAATCGGCGGTGGAGAAGAAACCCAGGTTACGCTTGACGATACGGCGCTCGTCTTCGGTGAGGCCGTCGGGGCGTTTCCACAGTGCCAGATCGGCGTTCATGTTCACTTCCTGGGGCATCCAGTGGTTGGCACAACCATCCAGGTATTTCTGCCAGGCCCAGTCGTACTTGAACGGTACCAGCTGGTTGAGGTCGGCGCGGCAGTTGATCATGCGCTTGTCGTCAACCTCTACACGACCGGCAGTGCCTTCCAGTTCGGCAACGCCTTCGGCTACGTCCATCTTGGCCACGGCGGCCTGGGCGCGTTCGACGGCATCGCTTACGGCGTTGTCGGTTCTTCCTCGCAGTTCATCGCTTCCTGAATTTCCAGCATCCGCTGCACTTCCCGGTGCCGGTGCTTCAGGTGCAGATGCCGCTTGGCCAGAAACCGTCTCAGATTGCGGCGGCGTTGCGGGCTTTGGTTGCGGCTTGGCGGCAGGCGTCTCTTGCGCATTGAATTCGTCCCAGCTCAGCATGTTTCTCTCCATTCCTTTCTAACAAGTTTGGTGTCGTCAGGTCACCGCTTGCGTATTCATTATGTGACGGCAGCAGCTTCACACCTGTCGCGTGAAGCCGCTGCGAGCGCGGAGCGCTTATTGACAGGCTTCGCAATCCGGGTTGTCGATGGAGCAGGCTTGCGGTACTTCAGCGGCCTGGCTGAACTCCGCCGGCTCTTCTTCCACTTTGGAAGACACGCGGTTGAGCTTGCCATCGTTGATGGTGGATTTTTCTGCCTGGGTCGCACCGATGGCGCGCAGGTAGTAAGTGGTTTTCAGACCCAGCAACCAGGCCATCTTGTAGGTCACGTCCAGCTTTTTGCCGTTGGCTTCCGCGATGTACAGGTTCAGGGACTGGGCCTGATCGATCCACTTCTGACGACGGCTGGCGGCTTCCACGATCCAGCGGGTTTCCACTTCAAAGGCAGTGCGGAACTGCTCTTTGAGATCGGCAGGAATACGCTCGATGGGCTGCGCGGAACCGTCGTAGTACTTCAGATCGTTGACCATCACGTTGTCCCACAGGCCACGCTCTTTGAGGGCGTGGACCAGGTACGGGTTCACTACGGTGAACTCGCCGGACAGATTCGATTTCACGTACAGGTTCTGGTAAGTCGGCTCGATGGACTGGGACACCCCGGTGATGTTGGCAATGGTCGCCGTCGGCGCAATCGCCATCACGTTGGAGTTACGCATGCCTTTCCTGGCCATCTCGCGCACGCTGTCCCAATCCAGGGTCTGGCTGCGATCCACCTTGCAGTAATCTTCGCCACGCTGGTTGACCAGGATGTCGATGGAGTCGATGGGCAGTACGCCCTGGCTCCACAGCGAGCCGTCAAAGGTCTGGTAGGCACCGCGTTCTTCGGCCAGTTTGGCGGAGGCCTGGATGGCGTAGTAGCTCACCGCTTCCATGGAGGTGTCAGCGAACTGCACTGCGCCTTCGGAGGCGTAGCTGATGCCTTGCTTGTACAGCGCATCCTGGAAACCCATGATGCCCAGGCCCACGGGGCGGTGCTTCATGTTGGAGTTTTCTGCCTGCGGCACGCTGTAGTAGTTGATGTCGATCACGTTATCCAGCATGCGTACAGCGGTGTTGATGGTGCGCTGCAGCTTGTCGGTGTCGAGACCGTTTTCATCCACGTGCTGGGCCAGGTTCACGGAACCCAGGTTACAGACAGCGATTTCATCCTTGTTGGTGTTCAGGGTGATCTCGGTGCACAGGTTGGAAGAGTGCACCACACCCACGTGCTGCTGCGGGCTACGCAGGTTGCACGGATCCTTGAAGGTGAACCACGGGTGGCCGGTTTCGAACAGCATGGACAGCATCTTGCGCCAGAGAGTCGTGGCCGGCAGACGCTTGAACAGCTTCAGTTCGCCAGTACGGGTTTTTGCTTCGTAGGCGGTATAGGCTTTTTCGAAGGCTTCGCCATACAAGTCATGCAGGTCCGGGGTGTCGTTGGGGCTGAACAGGGTCCAGTCTTCTTCGTTCAGCACACGCTTCATGAACAGGTCGGGAATCCAGTTGGCGCTGTTCATGTCGTGGGTACGACGACGGTCGTCACCGGTGTTCTTGCGCAGCTCGAGGAATTCCTCGATGTCCATGTGCCAGGTTTCCAGGTAGGCGCAGACCGCGCCCTTGCGTTTGCCGCCCTGGTTAACCGCGACGGCGGTATCGTTGACCACTTTCAGGAACGGCACCACGCCCTGGGATTTGCCGTTGGTGCCTTTAATGTAAGAACCCAGTGCGCGCACCGGGGTCCAGTCGTTCCCCAGGCCGCCGGCAAACTTGGACAGCATGGCGTTGTCCTGGATGGCGCCGTAGATGCCGTGCAGGTCGTCGGGCACGGTGGTCAGGTAGCAGCTGGAAAGCTGCGGACGCAAGGTGCCGGCGTTGAACAGGGTCGGGGTGGAGCTCATGTAGTCGAAGCTGGAGAGCAGGTTGTAGAACTCGATGGCGCGCTCTTCCTTGTTCTCTTCTTCGATGGCCAGACCCATGGCGACACGCATGAAGAAGCACTGCGGCAGCTCGATGCGGGTATCGTTGTGGTGAATGAAGTAACGATCGTACAGGGTCTGCAGGCCCAGGTAGGTGAACTGCAGATCACGGTCGCCCTGGATCGCGGCGCCAAGGCGGGCCACGTCGTATTCACCCAGTTTCGGGCTCAGCAGTTCCAGCTCGATGCCTTTGCTGATGTAGGCGGCGAGGGCATCGCCGTACAGCGCGTTCATCTCTTCCTGGTTGGCACGCTCGGCCACGCCCAGGTACTGCAGTGCTTCAGCGCGGATCTTGTCCATCAGCAGGCGAGCGGTGACCTGGGAGTAGTTGGGCTCCACTTCGATCAGGGTGCGTGCGGTCATCACCATGGAGGTGTTGACGTCGTTGATGGAGACGCCGTCGTACAGGTTCTTGACGGTTTCGGTGATGATCTTGTCGGCGTGGACGTCGTCCAGGCCTTCACAGGCGGTGCGGATCAGGTGCTCAAGGCGGCCCATGTCCAGCGGCGCCTTGCTGCCGTCTTCCATGGTCACGGACATTTCCACCTTGTGGGTGGGCTCCGGGAACTGGCTGGCCTGCTCGGCACGTTTCTGCGCCTGACGGTCACGGTATAGCACGTAGTCGCGGGCCACTTTGTGTTCGCCATTGCGCATCAGGGCCAGCTCTACCTGGTCCTGAATCTCTTCAATATGGATCGTGCCGCCGGAGGGCATACGGCGTTTGAAGGTGGCACTGACTTGCTCGGTCAGACGGGCAACCACATCGTGGATACGGGACGAGGCGGCAGCAGTGCCGCCTTCTACGGCCAGAAACGCCTTGCTGATGGCCACGGTGATCTTGTCATCATCGTAGCTGACAACCTTGCCGTTGCGCTTGATGACGCGCAGTTGGCCTGGTGCTGTGCTGGCAATGTTCTGGTCCTGTTCGGTGCTGTCACCGGCCTGGGCGGCAGCGCCCTGCGGGTTCTGGCTCATATCCGTTTGCATGTTGCCCTCTCCGTTGTGCTCGTTGTGGTGCTGTTCTGTCTGTTGTGATGTCTGTAGCTGCTGTTGTTCAGCAGGGGCGCGTGGGATTAACCACGCAAAGCGCCATGACACTGAATCATGGCGCGAAAAATACGTTTAGCTTGGTGGTATAGGGTGTTTTGCCTGCTAACCACTATATCTTGTGTCCCTTCCATGAGCCTGCCGTTGTTCCTGAGTGGTTGAAATGCTCTAAGCAGCTGATCGCGCTGGCATTTTTCATATTCATTACGGACAGATCAAAAACTCGTGACGGTTTAACAAAAACCCAACATATTGGGGTCGGCGCTCGAGTTCAGTACAAGTTATAGTTGGCTCCGCGGTTTTGCAAGCATTTCGCCTGGGGAAATTTTGTGGATAAGTTGTGGAGCAATGTGGGTGCATTGCCGGCGCACTTTTTCCGTGCGGGGGAACACTAGATATTGTGTTTGTCAACGGAAAAGCCACCCCGAAATCGGGGCCTGAGGCGCCTTACAACCTTCCTGCAGGTTGCCGTGGGGAATGCGGATGCGTATAAACATGCGGTAGGGATACGTTTGTAACAGTTGCCGGGTTGGCACTGCGAACAACGACAATAATGACAGGACATCTAAAAGGATAAGGACGGGATGACAACGGTTCAGGATAACCCGCCAGCCATCATGATCGTGGAAGACGATGAGCGTCTCGCCGATCTGACCTGTGAATATCTTCAAGCCAATGGACTCGATGTGACCGTCGTCAGTGACGGGGAAGAGGCCATTCGCCGGATTCGTGCCGAGCAGCCGGATCTGGTGGTTCTCGATCTTATGTTGCCGGGAGCAGACGGATTGACCGTGTGCCGGGAAGTCCGCAGCGCGTACAAGAACCCGATTCTTATGCTGACGGCCCGAACCGACGACATGGACCAGGTGCTGGGCCTGGAAATGGGGGCGGACGATTATGTGGCCAAGCCGGTGAAGCCGCGGGTACTGCTGGCACGGATTCGTGCCCTGCTGCGCCGGGTGGAAACTGACAGCGAACGCGATAACTCTCCGGCACGGTTGGAATTCGGTGTCCTGGTGATCGACAACTCCGCCCGGGAAGTCACCCTGGCAGGGGAATCTGTGGATCTGACCAGCGCGGAATACGACCTGCTGTGGTTGTTGGCGTCCAACGCCGGCACGGTGTTGTCTCGCGAAACCATTTTCGAAAAACTGCGCGGTATTCAATATGACGGTCAGGACCGTTCCATTGATGTGCGTATTTCGCGGATTCGACCCAAGGTCGGGGATGACCCGGAAAACCCCAAGCGCATCAAGACCGTACGGTCGAAGGGGTATCTGTTCGTCAAGGAAATCGGCGCGGCCTGATTTTTCAGCCGCACGCGGGTGACGTTTGAATAGTATCTTCCTGCGGCTCTATGGGGGCCTGCTGTTGGCGTTGTGTTTTATTGGCGCCATCACCTATGCCTCTGTGGAGCTGGTGAACCATTACCGCTCGGACCTGTACCGGGAAGCCATGGCGCGTGGCACCTTCTATCTGATGGCGGAGGGTTACCAGCGTTATGAGCCCGCGGAGCGGGAACGTTGGAGTCAGGTCCTCAGCAAGCTGTTCAATGCCGAAATCTCGCTCCAGAATGCGCAAGCGCTGGAGCTGGGCTATCGCGAGGAGCTTCATCTGAGTGACGGTCTTGTGGTGATGCGGCTCAATGACAGTGAAGGCTATGCCGATATCCTGTTCCAGTTGCCGGGTGAGGATGCCTACATTACCACCAGAATGACCAAGGTCTCTGAGCAGCAGGCGCGTGCTACGGCGGTGCTTATCCTCAATCATCTGTCTCATTTCCCGGAAGAGGAATGGAAGCCTGCGCTGGCCAGGTTGCAACAGCATTTTGGCTATAGTTTGAGTCTGGTGGGCCGCGACAGTGTCAGTCTGGATAATGAGCAGGAGCAGCGTCTCAACCGACGTGAGGTGGTGATTGCTCTGGATGACAGCACCCGCCGTGACTCCAGTATCCGGATCTTTGCCCCCGTGGCGCAGACAGGCATGTTATTGATGCTGGGGCCGCTCAGCCTGTTCGATCAATTCCCCATTGAGTTGCTGTTGATCGCAGGTGCCTTGAGCCTGATCGCCGTGGCATTTGCCACGTACTTGCAGGTCAGTCCGTTGCAGCGACGTCTCAAGCAACTGGATCGGGCTGTGAGTCAGTTGGGTTCCGGTGACCTGGGGGCTTACGCCAATATCGAAGGCAACGATGCCATTGGCCAGGTGGCAGCAACCTTTAACGGCATGACAGCGCACATTCGTCGGTTGATTGAGTCGCAGCGGGAAATGACGCGGGCGGTCAGTCACGAGTTGCGGACCCCGGTGGCGCGATTGCGATTCGGACTGGAGATGCTGGCAGATATTGAGTCTGCTGATATGCGCCGGGAAAAACTCAATGCCATGGATCACGACATCGAACAGCTGGATCAGTTGATCGATGAAATTCTTACCTATGCCCGTCTTGAGCAGGGCACGCCCAATATTGAGTTTACGCCGGTGGTGGTGGCAGAGCTGTGTGAGCAGTTGCGAGAAGAGCTGGAGACCATTCGTGGCGATACCTCGATTACTGTCGAATGCGCCAGCCTGGGGCTGGATGTGGAGGCGGAAGAGCGCTACCTGCACCGGGTATTGCAGAATCTGGTCACCAATGCATTGCGTTATGCCCGTTCCTCAATTGTCATGCGGGTGCAGGAATCTGAGGGCCGGGTGCTGATATATGTCGATGATGATGGCCCCGGGATCCCTGAACACGAGCGTGAGCGGGTCTTCAAGCCGTTTGCCCGACTGGACAAAAGTCGCCATCGCGCCAGTGGTGGCTATGGTCTGGGGTTGTCGATCGTGAAGCGCATCGTCGACTGGCATGGCGGTGAGATTCGCGTCGAGGAAAGCCCGGCAGGCGGCGCCCGGTTTACCGTGGAGCTGCCGCGCACCCAGCAGGAGCAACACGTGTTGGGGCGAATGGGGTAGCCGCGCCAGAAGTCGCCACACGAGCGGTAATCTACCGGACACGTTGTCCTTGCGGCAAAGCAAGGCTTTTCGTTTCATTAGTCAGTGCGTCCGGCTTTGTCCATAAACGTGTCCGAAATCGCGCAATCTGCTGGCGGGTCCCCGGGTAAAATGCCGCTGCTTTTGCGTCTCTGCCGGTCATCGTTAGGGCGCACATGCCATTATTCATCGGCTCTCAAAACAACAAGGTGTTCGCCGCATGTCATACATCCTCTCCATAGATCAGGGCACGACCAGTACCCGCGCCATTGTCTTTGATGCCGATGGGCATGCCATGGGGCAGGCGCAGAAGGAGTTCCGGCAGCATTTTCCGTCGGATGGCTGGGTGGAGCATGATGCCAAGGAGATCTGGAACGACACCTTGACGCTATGTCGTGAGGCGCTGCGCAACGCGCATGTGGAGGCACAGCAACTCGCCGCTATCGGTATCACCAACCAGCGTGAAACGACGGTACTGTGGGATCGTGCCACAGGAGATCCGTTGGCGCGGGCGATTGTCTGGCAGGACCGACGAACCGCTTCGACGTGTGAGACATTACGGGATGCAGGCCACGAAGCGCTGGTTCGTGAGCGCACCGGTTTGCTGCTGGATCCCTATTTTTCTGCCACCAAACTGGCCTGGTTGCTGGACAATGTTCCTGGCGCACGGCAACGGGCTGAGGCTGGTGAGCTGGCCTTCGGAACCATTGATTGCTGGTTGTTGTGGCAACTGACACGCGGCAAGGTGCACGCGACTGACGCCACCAATGCCTCGCGGACGCTGTTGTTCGATATTCACCGTCAGTGCTGGGACGAAGAACTGTTGGCACTGTTTCAGGTGCCTGCGTCGGTCTTGCCAGAGGTTCGGGACAGCGCCGGTGAGTTTGGGCTGACATGCCCGGAGTTGCTTGGTGCAGCAGTGCCAGTAGCGGGTATTGCCGGAGATCAGCAGGCGGCGTTGGTTGGCCAGGCCTGTTTTGCCCCGGGGATGGTGAAAAGTACCTACGGCACGGGGTGCTTTATGGTCATGAACACCGGGGAAGCGGTGGCCTCGGAAAATCGATTGTTGACGACGGTGGGTTACCGGGTCAATGGCAAGACCACCTATGCTCTTGAGGGCTCCATCTTTGTGGCCGGGGCGGCCATCCAGTGGCTGCGCGACGGACTTAATCTGATACGCGATGCCAGCGAAACCGAGGCTCTGGCCCGGCGGGCGGGGTCTGCCGGCGGGGTGTACCTGGTGCCGGCATTTACCGGCCTGGGGGCGCCCTGGTGGGACCCCCATGCCCGCGGTGCCTTACTTGGGCTGACCCGTGATACGGGGATTGCCGAAGTGGTCACTGCCGGGTTGGAGGCGGTGTGCTACCAATCGCGGGATTTACTGGATGCCATGGCTGCGGACTGTGGTACCCGGCCCACAACCCTGAGAGTCGATGGAGGTATGGTGGTCAACAACTGGCTGAGCCAGACCCTGTCAGACGTATTGGGCGTCTGTGTCGACCGCCCCCAGGTAACGGAAACGACGGCGCTTGGCGCCGCCTACCTTGCCGGGCTGGGTGTGGGGTTATATGACTCGCTGGAGGCGGTGGCATCGCGTTGGCAGTGTGAGCGTGAATTTACGCCCATGCTGGAAGAAAGCGAGCGTGAGCGCGGCTACCGCGGATGGCGAGATGCGGTTGCGCGCGTCTGCCGGGATGCCAGTCACTGATTTTTTCGGGGGGCTGATCCGGCACTTCGCCACCTTGTGAAGGGCTGGAGTGCCGGTGCTTCGTTTCTGTTTTTCCCCTTTGTGCTTATTCTCCCCCCGTCCGCGGGGTGTTCTCTGCCCAAGTGGCGTCTATCTCGTCATCAGGAGTGGCGCCGATGGTAACGGGAGGCCGTTGCCGCCAGTGTTGGCTTCCCCAAGTAAATCAGTTGTTTACCGTGCATTGGCGACAGGCGGTGCGAATTGGTAGACGGTCAAACTGTGAACCAATAGGCATTTAGCATTAGTATTGGCTCATAAATAATACTAAATCGTCATACCGGTGTGGTGCGGGTGGGATGCCACACTCTTTGGGAATCCTTCATGGATCATACTTTGGCCCTTCACCCTGCGGCCATGCAGGGTCAGCGTGTGCGCCGCGTGCTGTTTGCCATACTGGCAGGGGGTGGTGCCCACACATTGCTATGCTGGATCACACTGCAGCTGGATTTTTTCCGTGGTGGTGATGCTGTTTTTTATCCGTTGTTTGCCATTATCTGGGGCGGCCACCTGCTCTTCCTCACTTTCATGTTGCTGGGGCTGAACCGGCGTTTGTCCGAGCCGGCAATGATTTTCCCCTTGATGGTGTGGTCCACTACCGGGCTACTGGTAACCGCGCTGGTGGTAGACCAGGCCCGACTTTGCGTCATGATGATTTTCTTTGCCGTGGTGCAATTGGGCGTGCTGCAGGCATCGTTACGTCAATTTGTCGTCCTGGCTCTCTACTGTGTGCTCAGCTACGCGGTGATCCTCGGGGTAGTTGGGGTTTACTGGCCGGAAGTGGTTGATCTGCGTGGGGAGTGGATGCAGTGGGGGCTGTTCTCAGTCATGGTGGCCGCAGTGACGTTGCTGGCGTCAGAGATTTCTGCCATCCGCAGCCTGCTGGGCAAACGGAACCAGCAGTTGGCTGAGGTGGTTGAACGTATTCATGAAATGGCGGTGAAGGATGAGTTGACGGGCTTTTATCGGCGCCGTCATGCCATGGAGCTGCTGGCAAAGGCCTGTGGTCAGGCGTCGAGGGGAGCATTTTCTCTTGCTGTGGCCTATGTGGACCTGGATCACTTCAAGCGTATCAACGACCAGTATGGGCACAGTTGCGGTGACAGTGTGTTGGTCCGTTTTTCGGAAGTTGTGCGGCGACATCTTGGCGGGCAGGACTTTGCCGCACGGTTGGGTGGGGAAGAGTTCATGCTGGTGCTGCCGGTCAGTGACCGCGACGAGGCGGTCAATCTGCTTGAAGGGATCTTGCTGGGGATGCGCAGCCAGCGATATGACGAGGCACCAGGGCTTGTTGTCACCGTCTCTGCGGGCTTGGCCATGCTTGATGCGCATGAATCGCCGGCCAGTGTGGTCAGGCGCGCAGATCAGGCGTTGTATCGCTCCAAGGAATCCGGACGCGACCGTCTAACCGTGGATGAGTCGCAATGAATCAGGATCTTCGCCAGGCGCAGCGATTTACGCTGAACGAGAGACGCCTTTTGAAACGTCACGGCCGTTCTGCCATTGCGATTATGGCCATGCATACGTTGCTGTGCGTGCTTTACTTTCGGCAGGGTTATCTCCAGATCAGCATCGAAAGCGGCCTGATGTTGTTGGCCGGGGTGTGGGGGTCACTGCTGGTCTATCAGCTTCTTCTGGTGTCGGGCTGGACGATCAAACTTCGTGAGCCATCACTGTCGCTGTTTCTTATCTTGCATTTCACGCTGGTTTTCATGATCAGCGGCTACTACGTCGATGAGTTCCGTCTTAGCGCGGTGACATTGTATTTTGCTGGCTTGTTGCTGGTGTCATTCCGTTTGTCAGGCAAGGCCATGGTGGCAGTGGCTGTCCTCGGTAGCGCTTCCTACGCGGTCATGTTGTGGCTGGCACTGAATGACCGCTGGATCCAGTTGAGCTTTTCCGTCGAGGCCTTGCAGTGGTTGGTGTTCTCCATGATTGCCATTAGTTTTGCGATCACAGGAGGAGGCATCAACCGTTTGCGCAATACTCTCGAAGACAAGAATCGCGAGTTGGCCAAAGCGGTAGAGCAGGTGCGAGAGATGGCGATACGAGATGATCTTACCGGGTTGTTCAATCGTCGCCACTTGCTGGAAATCATGGAGCGTCAGCGTGCACTGGCGCTGCGCAAGAAACTGCCCTTCGCGGTCTGTTATGTGGACCTGGATCATTTCAAACAGATCAACGACCGCTTTGGTCATGAATGGGGCGACCGGGTATTGCGTCGCTTTTCGCAAGTGGCGATGGCGGGTATGCGCGATGGCGACTATTTTGGCCGGCTCGGAGGCGAGGAGTTTTTACTGATTTTGCCGCAAAGTGATGAGCTGGGCGCGGTGCGCGTGGCTGAGCGCTTGCGTAAGCGTTGGCGCGAAGAGAGCTTCGGGGCTGAAGGGGGGCCGGCGAATGTCAGCTTGTCCATTGGTGTCGCTGCGTATCGTGACAGCGACACTATCGATACTCTTATCAACCGTGCCGATGAAGGGCTCTACAAGGCCAAGAGTGGAGGGCGGGATCAGAGTCAGGTGGCGTGAACAGCAGTTAACAGTTAACAGTGAATAGTTAACAGCGAAAACCCGCGGAATAACACGGGGTTGGGTTTGAAATGCATGAGGCCGCGTCCTGACTCTGGGCGCGGCCTCATGCATTTCAAATTCAGAGCATCGCGAACTCGCGAGCTGTTAACTATTCACTGTTAACTAAAAAAGTGACCAAATGCTTGGTCCCAAGCCTGACATGCAGGGCATCGCCTTCCAGCACGTTGATGTGGCTATCGGTTTGGCAGAGCAGGGTCTCATTGGCGCTGATGCGCAGGTGATAAAGGATGGTGGCACCGGTGAATTGGCGTCGGGTCACTGGCAGGGCGAGGGTGGCCGTTTCGTCGGCGACCAGATCTTCGGGACGAAGCAAAACGTCCACGGCGGTACCTGGTGTCAGGGTATCCTGACGCCGGCCAGAGACTTCGCCGAGACTGGTGAGTACGCTGTGGGCAGTGGTGACCTCACCACGGAGGAAGGCGCCGTAGCCGGCAAACTCGGCGACAAACCGGGTCGCAGGAGCGTGGTAGATATTATACGGGGTATCCCATTGCTCCAGCTCGCCGTTGTTCATGACGCCGACTTTGTCGGCAAGCGCAAACGCTTCCTCCTGGTCGTGCGTGACCATCAGGGCCGTGACGTTTTCCTCGCGCAGAATATCCCCTAGCTCTCGCGCCAGCTGGCGACGTAAATCCAGATCCAGGCTGGCAAAGGGTTCGTCGAGCAATAACAAGGCCGGGCGAGGGGCCAGTGCTCTGGCCAGTGCTACCCGCTGTTGTTGTCCGCCGGATAATTCGTGGGGGTAACGGGTTTCCATGCCGGCCAGTCGAACCCGTGCCAGGCACTCCCTGACCCGTTCATCCCGCTGTCCGGCTGGCAATTTGCGCAGACCGAAGGCGACATTATCGGCAACAGTAAGGTGGGGGAACAGGGCGTGCTCCTGAAAGACCATGCCGAGGCCACGTTGTTCGGGAGGGAGTTGTTGCTGCAGGCTGGAAACGGTGTGGTCGCCGATACGAATACTGCCACCGCTCACCGGTTCAAGGCCGGCAATGGCTCGCAGCGTGGTAGTCTTGCCGCAGCCGCTGGGGCCTAACAAACAGGCAATTTCGCCTGCCGCCAGTGACAGGCTGAGATCTTTCACCACGGCCTGTTGGTGATAACCACAGGCCAGGTTTTCAATACTCAGCAATGCCTTGTTCATGGTCGTAGGCTCCACGCTTCATTGGCCTGTCAGATGGACGGCTTCTGCCAGGCACATCATGCAGAGGGTTGACTCAATGCTGACCGGTCAGCAGGAATTCCAGTAGCGCCTTTTGGGCATGCAGGCGGTTTTCGGCTTCGTCCCAGACGACAGCACGGGGGTCGTCCATCATTTCGTGGCTGACCTCCTCGCCGCGATGGGCAGGCAGGCAGTGCATGAACAAGGCGTCGGTATCGGCCAGGTCCATCAGTTCAGGGGTAACCTGGTAGCCTTCAAACGCATTCAGGCGACTTTCCTGTTCGTCTTCCTGTCCCATGGACGCCCACACGTCGGTCACCACCAGATGGGCTCCCTTCACGGCTTGACGTACATCCCCCTGCAGGCTGACCCGCTCCGGGTAACGGCCCATCAACGTTTCGCTGGGCGCAAAGCCTGACGGGCTGCTGATCACCAGTTCAAAGTCGAAGCGGTTGGCCGCATTGATATAACTGGCACACATGTTGTTGCCGTCACCGACCCAGACCACTTTCTTGCCCTGTATGCTGCCGCGATGCTCCACGAAGGTCTGCATGTCGGCCAGCAGCTGGCAGGGGTGGAAATCGTCGGTCAGTGCGTTGATGACCGGCACCGCGGAATGGGCGGCAAAGGTTTCCACCGTGGCATGATCAAAGGTGCGGATCATCACCGCATCGACCATGCGTGACAGTACCCGGGCAGAGTCTTCAATCGGCTCGCCGCGGCCTAGCTGGGTGTCACGGGGCGACAGGAAAATGCTGGCGCCGCCGAACTGGGTCATGGCCACTTCGAACGACACCCGGGTACGGGTGGAAGACTTCTCGAAGATCATACCCAGGGTCTTGCCCTGCAGGGGTTCGTGACGCTGGCCGTTGCGCTGCATGGTTTTCAGCTCAATGGCGCGCTGGATCAAGTAACCCAGTTCGTCGGAGGTCAGGTCGTTGAGGGTGAGGAAGTGGCGAGTCATGCGACCTCCTGGGCAGCAGCAAAATGGCGTATTACACCGCTCAGGCCGTCCACCAGCATTTGCATTTCGTGCTGGCTGATCACCAGCGGTGGCAGCAACCGCACCACGGAACCCGCCGTTACATTGATCAGCAGGCTGGCTTCACGTGCCAGGTTAACCAGTTCCGCGCACGGGCGGTCGAGCTGAATGGCCAGCATCAGGCCCTTGTTACGTACTTCAGACACCAGGGGCAGATCCGCCAGTGCGGTCTCGAAGGCGCGTTTGAGCCAGGCGCCTTTGTCGTTGACGCTGTCGACCACGTCGTCAGTGAGAGTGTTGACCACCGTCAGGGCCGCGGCGCAGCCCAGCGGGTTGCCGCCATAGGTGCTGCCGTGGTTGCCCGGTCCAAACACGCCCTCAGCCTTGCCAGCGACCAGACAGGCGCCGATGGGGAAACCGTTGCCCAGGCCTTTGGCTGTGGTCAGAACATCCGGCACCACATTCTCGCCCATGCAGGCAAAGTAATGCCCGGTCCGACCGTTGCCGGTCTGGATTTCATCCAGCATCAGCAGCCAGTCATTCTGGTCACAGAGCTGACGCAGAGCGGTGAGGTAGCCTGCATTCGGGATATTGATGCCGCCTTCGCCCTGCACTGGCTCAACCAGTACCGCCACCACATCCGGATTGCCGGCCAGCGATGCAACCGCATCCGGATCATTGAACGGCACCCGGACAAAGCCTTCTACCAACGGACCGAAGCCCTCCTGCACCTTGGCATTGGCGGTAGCCGACAAGGTGGCCATGGTGCGGCCATGGAAGCTGCCTTCCATCACGGCTACCACGGGTTTGGTAATGCCTTTGCGGTTGCCATACAGGCGAGCAATCTTGATGGCTGCCTCGTTGGCTTCGGCCCCGGAATTGGAGAAAAACACGCTCTGCATGCCGCTCAGCTCACACAGACGCTGAGCCAGGGATTCCTGGGCGGGAATACGGTACAGATTGGAGGTGTGCATCAGCTGCCCGGCCTGTTCGGCCAGCGTTCGGCTCACCGCCGGATGGCAGTGTCCCAGGTTGCAGACCCCGATGCCGGAGATGGCATCCATGTACTTGTCACCGTTCTCATCGAACAGCCACACCCCTTCACCGCGCACAAACGCTACAGGCTGCCGTGCGTAGGTGGGAATCAAATATTGCTGACTCATTACCCTGACTCGTTAACGCAAATTCGTCTGTTTCAGCCTCGCTGAAACAAAAAACGGCAGCTGTGGGCTGCCGGGAACCGCCGATGATAGCGCACATTTTAGTGAACAGTTAATAGTTAACAGTGAACAGCGAATAAGGGTAGGCTGGGGCCGGCCTGATTTTGTCACTGTTTTTTTAGCTGTTAACTATTAACTGTTCACTGTTCATTGCCCTTATGAATCCCATCCAGCTCAGCATTTTCGCCAATCGCCTCTCCGGTATCTGTGATGAAATGGGGGCGGTGCTGCGGCTCAGTGCCTTGTCGCCCAACATCAAGGATCGGCTGGATTTCTCCTGCGCGATCTTCGATGCGCAGGGGCGGCTCTGTGCCCAGGCGGCGCATATCCCGGTGCATCTGGGCTCCATGGCCTATGCCATGGCTGATTTGGTCAGTAATCGCGAGTGGACGCCAGGCGATTTGCTGGTGGTCAATGACCCCTATCTGGGCGGCACCCATCTGCCGGATGTGACCGTGGTCGCACCGGTGTATGCGGCGGACAGCGCCCTGATCGGCTTTGCGGTCACCCGGGCCCACCATGCCAATATTGGCGCGCACAGTCCCGGTTCCATGCCGGTGTCCACCCATCTGACACAGGAAGGGCTGGTGATTGCCCCCACCCTGTTGAAAGCAGCTGGTCAGTGGCAGATTCCCCTGTGCCGCCGTCTGGCAGGTCTGGAGGCGCTGCCAGGGGCCGATTCGCCGCCCATGGAAAACCTGCGGTTCGGGGATTTTGCTGCCCAGGCCAGCGCCTGTGAAACCGGGGCCCGCCGATTGGCGGAGATGGCGGCCACCCAGGCAGGTATTGGTCAGGGGTTCGATGCCCTCAATGCCTACGGAGAGAAACGCGCCCGCGCCCGTATTGCGGCGCTGCCGGATGGACAATACCACTTTACGGACGTGATGGATGATGACGGTCAGGGTCAGCAGGACATCACCATTTCGGTGACCCTGCGTATCGAGGGCGACAGTGCATCGCTGGATTTCACCGGCACGGCGGATCAGGTGGCCGGCAATATCAATTGCCCGCTATCGGTGGCCGCCGCCGCGGCCTACTACTGTTTTCGCTGTCTGATGGATGATGATGTGCCGGCCTGCGATGGTCTGTTCCGTCCCATCAGCCTGTCCGCACCGCCGGGATCCTTGCTTAATGCCCATCGTCCGGCGGCCGTGGCTGCCGGCAACGTGGAAACCAGCTCCCGGGTGGTGGATGTGGTGCTGGGCGCCCTGGCCCAGGCGGCCCCGGAGGCGGTGCCCGCCGCCAGCCAGGGCACCATGAACAATGTGGCCATGGGCGCTTCAGGGGAGCAGGGCTGGGATTATTACGAAACCATGGCCGGTGGCGCCGGCGCCCATGCGGGCGGGGCTGGACTCAGCGCTGTGCATACCCACATGACCAATACTTTGAACACCCCCATCGAGAGCCTGGAGGCTCATTATCCGCTGCGGGTACTGGAATACCGTATTCGCCATGGCAGCGGTGGGGCCGGAGTGTTCTGCGGTGGGGATGGTCTTGTCCGTGAGCTGGAGTTTCTTGCGGAAGCTCAGGTCACCCTGCTCACAGACCGCCGCCGTTCCGCGCCCTGGGGGCTGGCGGGCGGAAAGAATGGCGCAGTGGGGGAAAACCGGCATAACGGCAGGTTGTTGCCGTCAAAGACTGGTTTTGCCGCCAGAGTCGGTGATCGGTTGCTGGTAGCCTCTCCTGGCGGGGGAGGGTATTACGATACGAAGTATAAATGAGAATGATAAATAATTGAAGTTGGTTCTTCTTCACTGTATTCTTCCCGTGCTTACGATGTTTACATTTTTTGCATTTGCGTCGGGAAGGAATACTTATGCATTTACAGCGTCGCCTAATTTGCTGTGCCATCGCCTCTGCCATGGCTACCGGAGCAGCTCCGGCTTTTGCGGATCAGACCAATGAACTGAAACCGGTACAGATCCTCGGGGATCGCCAGGATACTTTCAGTATCAGTGGTTCTGCTTACGTACTGTCTAACGAAGATTTGGAAGAAAAGGAAAACACGGATGTGCACCGCATTCTGCGAGATGTGCCCGGCGTGTATTTCCAGGAAGAAGAAGGTTATGGCCTGCGTCCGAACATCGGTATTCGTGGCTCCGGTCGTGACCGCTCCAGCAAGGTTTCTCTCATGGAAGACGGGGTGTTGATTGCCCCGGCACCTTACGCTGCACCGGCAGCCTATTATTTTCCCAGTGCTGGTCGTTTCTATGGCGTTGAAGTCCTGAAAGGTCCAGACACCTTGCGCTACGGTCCCTTCACTGTTGGGGGTGCCATCAATTTCCTGTCTACCCCGATTCCTGCCCGTGCTTCAGGCATGGTGAATGTGGAAGGTGGAGAGGACGGATCTCAGCGAGCTCATGCCTATTATGGCGCCACTGAGGGCCAGTTTGGTTTCATGCTGGAAGCGCATCAGCAACGCACCCTGGGCTTCAAGGATATTGACCGTTCCAACCGTGACAGTGGTTTTGACAAGCGTGATTATGTAGCCAAGCTACGTTGGCAGGCTCCGGAAACCGCCGCTATCCAGCAGGCGCTGGAACTGAAACTGGAGCATTCCAGCGAAGTCTCCGACGAAACCTATCTGGGGCTGACCGACCGGGATTTTGAGCGTGATGCCAACCGGCGTTACGGCATGAGTGATATCGACCAGATGGACAATGACAGGGATGCGGTGTCCCTGCGCCACACTCTGGTGTTTGCTGAAAATACCCGGTTGAACTCTGTAGTGTACCGCAACGAGTTCAACCGCAACTGGTACAAGCTGGCCAGTATTGATGGCCAGGGCATTGGTGGTTATGTGTCGGATGCCAACACCAATGGTGGAGTCAAGCAAGCAGTTCTGCGTGGTAGCGCCGACGCCTCTGATCTAGTGTTCAAGAACAACAACCGTGAGTACATTTCTGAAGGAATTCAGACTGAACTGAGTCACCAGTTCCAGGTAGGCTCTGTGCAAAATGATCTGATCGTAGGGGCCCGCTACCACCAGGACGAAGTGGATCGTTATCAGCCCACGGACACCTTCGATCAGACTAATGGCAGCCTGGTGTATCAGACGTCCACATTGCCCACCGGCGGTGATAACCGTCTGGAAAATGCCGATGCCATGTCGGCCTGGATCATCGATCACGCTTATGTGGGGGATTTCATTGTCACCGGCTCGTTGCGGTACGAGAACGTGGAGAGCAAGAGCAAGCGCTGGGGTGACCCGGCTCGCAACACGGTGAGTTCACGGACAGAAAACCGCAACGAAGAGCTGATGGCGGGCCTGGGTGCCACCTGGCTGCTAAATGACAACTGGTCACTGCTGGCTGGTGTGCATCAGGGGTTTGCGCCGGCCGGAGCCTCCTCCCAGAAAGGTACCGAGGCGGAAAAGAGTGTTAACTATGAAACCGGTTTCCGCTACTGGCAGGAAAACTTCAGTGCCGATGTGATCGCGTTCTACAGCGACTATGAGAACACGATCCAGAACTGTTCCATCGCCAATCCATGTCCCAATGGCAATGATTCCGGCACCCAGAGCTTTGGTGAATCCGAGGTTCGCGGTCTGGAGGTGGGGCTGAACAGCGTGGCCTGGGAGGGTGACAATGGCCTGCGAGTTCCGGTTCGGCTGGCCTATACCTACACCGATGGCGAAATCACCAGGGACGCTGATGATCTGTCCGTGCTGGATGGCGATGTGCTGCCTTACCTGCCTGAACATCTGGCCAGCCTGACCTTCGGCCTGGAAAAAGCCGCTGCCTGGTCTGCATTGATGTCGGTCAGCCACACGGATGGCATGTGCATCGACAACAGCTGTGACCGTACTGGTCAGAGCACCACGTTCAAACGCACCAGTGACTACGTGATCGCAGATGTGGTGGCCACCTACCACGTGAATAGCGACATGGAAGTGTATGCCAAAGTGGATAACGTGTTTGACGATCAGGAAATTGTCTCCCGTGATCCCGCAGGGGCTCGCCCCAACAAGCCGCGCACTGGCTATGTGGGCATGAAAGTACGCTTCTGAGGTGGAAAGCGGTGACAACAGAACTGGGGGCCGAGGCCCACCGCTGTCCCACAGTTTGTGTCTGCTTGACGGAGCTCTGCGGGGCTGACATGCCGGCAGGGTATCTCGTGATATGAAGACATGAATTGGCGGTGAGCCAATCTTCAGAGGCTCCCTAGATTCTTCCAGGGTAAGCGCTTGCTTGCAGGCGAAGACGTGTTCGCAAAGGCCGAATTCGCTTGCAAGCAAGCTCCCACAAAGGAAGAGGGGCCTGTCCCAAAGAGGAGCCTGAAAAATGTGGGACAGCGGTGGGCCTCGGCCCCCTTTTCTGTTCCGTGACCCTTGAAGGCGTGGCTCTCCGGCCCCATCTGGGAGGAGCAGGGCCATCAGTGCTAGAATAGAGCCAATCAACCCCCTCAAAACGCCAGGTAGTTCAGTATGGATGTTATTCAGGTCATCAAAGACCAGATCGAAAAAAACCCGGTGATCCTTTACATGAAGGGCACCCCGCAGTTCCCCCAGTGCGGCTTCTCCGCTCAGGTGGTGGAAGCCATGACCGCGGTGGGAAAGCCGTTTGCCTATGTGAATATCCTGGAAGCGCCGGAAATTCGTCAGAGTTTGAAGGAGTATGCCAACTGGCCGACCTATCCCCAGCTGTGGGTGGGTGGCGAGCTGGTGGGTGGCTGCGACATCATCATGGACATGTATCGCTCCGGTCAGCTCAAGGAGCTGGTGGATGGCGCAGCGGCAGAGACTGGCGGCAGCGACTGATCTCGTTACTCTGTAATGAATGAATGCCCGGCCCAGCGCCGGGTTTTTTATGCCTGCGTGTGGGGCTCTTGACGGTTTTGCTCAGACTGCTGGAGGTTCCGGTGTTGGCCCTAATGCATTAGCGCCTACAATCGACGTGGATTATTGGCCTCATTGAGGTAGCTAGGTGAAAAAACGGAACCCTACACGCCAGTGGCGTCGCTGGCACCGCTGGCTGGGGCTGGCGGTGGCATTGCCGGTGCTGGTGCTGTCGATTACGGGGGTGATGCTCAATCACATCGAGTCCCTTGGCTGGTCCAGCAAGCCCATGTCGCCCTTGCTGGCGCGCTGGTACGGTGCGCCGGTGCCCAGCGACATCAGGGGCTATTCTCTGGAAGGTCAGTGGTATGCAGAACTGAATGAGCGCTTGTATGTGGATGGTGCTGACACTCTGCATTGCACGCCGCCATTGCATGGGGTTGCGCGCCACAACGGACTGTTGATTGTCGGTTGCGGGCAGGAGCTGATGCTGCTGGACGGCAATGGTCAGCTGGTGGAACGCATCGGCAAGGCCTATGGGTTACCGGCCTTTGAACATCTGGGCAGTGATGACACTGGATTGATCCTGGACACCGGCGATGGATTGCTGCGTTACGACGTGGACCAGCTGATGGCAAGTCCGTATCAGGGGGACTGGCAGCCGCTGGACGCCAGGCCATTGCCAAACGGTCTGGAAAAAGCCCTGATTGACCAGAGTGTGCCGCCTTCCCTGACCTGGCAGCGGTTGTTGCTGGATCTGCACGCGGGCCGGATTGCCGGCGTGGCGGGGCAGTTGGTGATGGACTTCGCGGCCCTGGTACTCACCATTCTGGCCATTACCGGCACGGTGATCTGGAGTCGAAGCCGCCGCTAAAGATGGCTGCAGAAGTGCCCCAATTGCCTATTCATTGAGCAATTGGTTGGATTCCGCAACAAAGCCGGTTGCATGCCGCGCCGGAATCCCCATGATAGAGCACAGTTTCGCGGGACGTGATGTCCCCGGTTTTACCCCTCTCACACAAGGAGATAAACATGGCTGTTCTGGTTGGTAAGCCCGCACCGGATTTCACTGTTCCTGCCGTCCTGGGCGATGGCAGCATCGTTGACGAATTCACCCTGTCCGAAGCCATCAAGGGCAAGTACGGCCTGGTATTCTTCTACCCGCTGGATTTCACCTTCGTATGTCCGTCCGAGCTGATCGCACTGGATCACCGTATGGACGCTTTCAAGGAGCGTGGTGTGGAAGTGATCGGCGTGTCCATCGACAGCCACTTCACCCACAACGCCTGGCGTAACACCCCCATCAACGAAGGCGGTATTGGTCCGGTGAAATATACCCTGGCCGCTGACATGAACCACACCATCGCCCAGTCCTACGACGTAGAGTCTGAAGGTGGCATGGCCTTCCGTGGTGTTTTCCTGATCGACCAGAACGGCGTGGTACGTAGCCAGATCGTTAACGATCTGCCGCTGGGTCGTAACATGGAAGAGCTGATCCGTCTGGTTGACGCCCTGCAGTTCCACGAAGAGCACGGTGAAGTGTGCCCGGCTGGCTGGCAGAAAGGCGACGCCGGCATGAACGCCTCCCCGGATGGCGTAGCCGAGTACCTGTCTGGTAATGCAGACAAGCTGTAATTGTCGCAGGCACAAAAAAAGGGCCGCTTTTTAGCGGCCCTTTTTTTGTGCCCGCTCGCTGGAGGCCTGACGCCAGATGCTTGACGCTTAAAACAGGGTCAAAACAATGGGCAGCGTCAGGCGTCCAATCAGTCTAATGCTTTTGCCAGAGTCGGCGGCATTTCGCCGGGGGGAGGGGGCGGCCAGCCGCCCAGGTCGCGGAAGCGGTTCACCATGGAGCAGAACAACTCTGCCGTGCGGGTGGCGTCATACAGTGCGGAGTGGGCTTCGCGCTGGCTGAAGCGGATGCCGGCGGCCTCACAGGCTTTCGCCAACACGGTTTGACCGTAGACAAGGCCAGCGAGGGCAGCGGTGTCGAAGCTGGAGAACGGGTGGAACGGATTGCGCTTGATATCCGCCCGTTCGGCGGCAGCGTTCATGAAACCCAGATCGAAGAAGCTGTTATGGCCCACCAGCACGGCACGGTTGCAACCATGTTTCTTTATGGCCTTGCGGACTGGCTCGAACACGCCCTTCAGGGCGGTGTCTTCGGAGACCGCGCCACGTAAGGGGTTGTCAGGATCGATACCGGTGAAATCCAGTGCGGCCTGCTCGATGTTTGCCCCCGGGAAGGGGTCTACATGGAACTGGATACGCGTGGAAGGGCGCAGGTAGCCCTGGGCGTCCATATCAATCAGGACGGCGGCGACTTCCAGCAAGGCATCGGTACTGGCATTGAATCCCCCGGTTTCCACGTCGATGACTACCGGCAGAAACCCCCGAAACCGCAGCGCCAGGCTGGGGTGCTGATCGCTCATGATGACTCCAACAGACAAAAAGCCCCGGCTCAGGCACTGGGCCTGGCCGGGAAGTCGCTATGCTACCGGAATCCCGGCGGTGGTGACAGGTGACGTCGGCACGGGCGGGCGGGTACAATACGCGACCTCGATTCATCGGGTGGCCGCGACCGCGCTGACGACCACCCTTTTGCGGAGTCTTTCAATGTCCAAGATCAACAAGGTAGTGCTGGCCTATTCCGGCGGCCTGGATACCTCGGTCATCGTTAAATGGCTGCAGGATACCTACGACTGCGAGGTGGTGACCTTCACCGCCGATATCGGCCAGGGCGAGGAAGTGGAGCCGGCCCGCGCCAAGGCACAGGCCATGGGCGTCAAGGAAATCTACATTGAAGACCTGCGCGAAGAGTTCGTGCGTGACTACGTTTTCCCCATGTTCCGCGCCAACACCATCTACGAAGGTGAGTACCTGCTGGGGACCTCTATCGCGCGTCCGCTTATCGCCAAGCGACTGGTGGAAATTGCCGAGGAAACCGGAGCTGACGCCATCTCCCACGGTGCGACCGGCAAGGGCAATGACCAGGTGCGTTTTGAGCTGGGAGCGTACGCCCTGGCCCCCGGCATTCAGGTGATTGCGCCGTGGCGTGAGTGGGATCTGAACTCCCGCGAAAAGCTGATGGCGTACTGCGAAGAGCGCAACATCCCGGTGGACTTCTCCAGCAAGAAGAAGAAATCCCCGTACTCCATGGATGCCAACCTGCTGCACATCTCCTATGAGGGCGGCAATCTGGAAGACCCGTGGTGGGAAGCCGAAGACGACATGTGGCGCTGGAGCGTGAGCCCGGAAGCGGCGCCGGATCAGGCCACTTACATTACCCTGGGCTTTGAGAAAGGCGACATCGTGTCCATTGATGGCGAGCGTCTGAGCCCGGCCGACGTGCTGACCAAACTGAACAAGCTGGGTGGCGACAACGGCATTGGCCGTCTGGACCTGGTGGAAAACCGCTACGTGGGTATGAAGTCCCGCGGCTGCTACGAAACCCCCGGTGGCACCATTATGCTGCCGGCGCACCGTGCCATTGAGTCTCTGACCCTGGATCGTGAATCCGCGCACCTGAAAGATTCCGTGATGCCGAAGTACGCCGAGCTGGTCTACAACGGTTACTGGTGGAGCCCGGAGCGTCTGGCCCTGCAGAAACTGATCGATGCGACCCAGGAACACGTCAACGGTGAAGTACGCATGAAGCTCTACAAGGGCAATGCCACCGTGGTGGGGCGTCGCTCCGACAACGACAGCCTGTTCGATGCTTCCATCGCCACGTTCGAGGACGATGCGGGTGCCTATGACCAGAAAGATGCGGAAGGCTTTATCAAGCTGAACGCCCTGCGTCTGCGCATTGCGGCCAAGAACGGGCGCAAGCTGAGCTGATTGACGAACGTCGAACGCTGAGCGAAACCGCCGCTGGCCTAGAGGCCGCGGCGGTTTTTTGTTTCTGGCGATTCGTTCTGTTGAACCTGCGATTTACATAACGCAAAGGAAACGCCCTTTAATTTGTACCATGGTCACAACTAGGCTCTGGGGATCGACAATAACAACATTCGACCCTGGGGAGATCCGGTTATGTTTCTGCCGTCCTTGCATCGTCGCGCTCTGTTGGCTGCGACTCTGGCTCTGGTCATCAGCGGTTGCGGTGGGGACAGTGACAGTACTGCGCCATCGCCGAACAGTGCGGCCCCTGCCGACACGGGCAGCACGGCCACCCCCAATACCCCGTCTGAGCCCGCTCCCCCGACGCCAACCTCCCGTGATGTGATTTTTGTGGGTAACAACTGGGAAGGCATGATCGATGTGGTCGACCGGGACACCCATGAGCGGCTGGGGCGGATCAACGGGATTCCCGACAAGCAGGCCCGCGAGGCAGCCATCGTGCTGAACCCGGTGGACCTGGTGTTCTTTATCGCCATTCAGCAATTTATTGGCGAGGGGCATCACCAGTACGTGGATGACATGTATAGCTCCAACGATGGTCGCCTGCTGATTGTTTCCCGGCCCAGCTATGCCGATGTGGTGGCGCTGGACATTGCCAGTGGCGAGATCGAATGGCGCTTCGAGGTCGACGGCAATCGCTCCGATCACATGGCCATCTCCCCGGACGGCAAGCATGTGGCCGTGTCGGCCTCCACCGGTAATGTGGTGCATGTGCTCGACGTGCAGACCGGGGAAGAGATCGGCCGGTTTCCGTCAGGGAATTCGCCCCATGAGAATGTGTATTCCGAGGATGGAAAACGGATTTACCACGCCAGCATTGGTCATGTGTTTACCCCGCTGGACCGTGATCCGCTGAAAAAGCTCAAGGGCGAGCGGGTATTTCAGGTGGTGGACGCCGAGACGTTCGAGATCCTGCGCAAGCTGGATATCAAGACCAAGCTGGAAGAGGCCGGGTATGCCGACCTGAGCCCGGCCGTGCGGCCCATGGCCCATACCCATGACGAGCGGTATTTCTACTTCCAGCTGTCATTTCTCCATGGCTTTATCGAGTACGACATGGAAGAGGACCGGATTACCCGCGTGGCGTCGCTCCCCAACCTGATCCCCGATACGCCGCAGGAAGTGTACGTCAACGACTCTGCCCATCACGGCATTGCGCTGAGCGCCGACAACACCACCCTGTGTGTGGCCGGCACCATGAGCGACTATGTGGCGCTGGTAAACCGGGAGACCTTCGAGTACTCGCTCAAGACCGGTATTGGTGAAAAGCCCTACTGGGTCACCACCAGTGACGACGGCGAGCATTGCTACGTGTCCTGGAGTGGCACCGACCAGATGTCCATTTTCCATTATGCCAGCGGGCAGGAAGTGGCCCGGGTCGATGTGGGAGACCACCCCCAGCGGATTCGTGAAGGGCGGGTGCCGATCGCCTGGGTCGAGGCCCAGGGCTCGCTCTTTCTGCCCTGAGCCGGCGGGTTGTCCGGCCGCCATGACGGCGGCCTGGATGACGTAAGTCTTAGACGAAAGTGCCAGTTATGGACTGGCACTTTCGTCGCTTTAGTGATCCCTGTCCCGCTTGTGCTGCGGGCGCTCCCACATTCCTGGCCCTTGCCTTTTGAACCCTGCCGGCAAATACGTTTACGGTTGTGCACTAATCACAACAACAACACCGTATAGGGAGACAAGGACATGTTGCTCACCTCACTCCGGCACTGTCGCCGCCACAGCGCCTTAACACTGATAGTCATGGTTGCCTTTTTATTTCCCTTGCCGGCGTCGGCCAGCTGGTGGAACTGGTGGGACGATGAGGGTGACAACGGTGGCAGTGCGGCCAGCGGCGAACGTGACGTGATCTTTGTGGGGAACAACTGGGAAGGCACCATCGATGTGATTGATGTGGCAAGCCACGAGCGGCTTGGTCGCATCAACGGGATCCCTGACAAGAACAAACGCATTGCCGAGATTTACCTGAATCCGGTGGAGTTGCTGTTCTTTCAGGCCATCAAGACCTTTATTGGTGAGGGGCATCACCAGTTTGTGGATGACATGTACAGCAGCAACGATGGTCGACTGCTGATTGTGTCCCGCCCCAGTTTTGCGGACGTGGTAGCGCTGGACATTGCCAGCGGCAAGATCGCGTGGCGTTTTGAAGTGGAAGGGTATCGTTCTGACCACATGGCCATTTCACCGGATGGCCAGCAGGTGGCGGTATCCGCTTCTACGGGGAAGGTGGTGCATATTCTGGATGTGCAGACCGGCGAAGAGGTGGGCCAGTTCCCGTCAGGAAACTCGCCCCATGAGAACGTGTATTCCGATGATGGTGAGCGGCTTTATCATGCCAGCATTGGTCATGTGTTCCTGCCGCTCGACCGGGACCCCATCAAGCTCAAGGGCGAACGGGTCTTTCAGGTGGTGGATGCTCACACGCTGGAAATCCTCAAAAAGATCGACATGAAAGTGAAGCTGGAGGAAGCGGGGTACCCGGACCTCAGCCCAGCCGTTCGGCCCATGGCCCACACCCCGGATGAGCGCTATTTCTACTTCCAGCTCTCTTTCCTTCATGGCTTTATCGAATATGACATGCAGGACGATCGTATTACCCGTCTGGCAACCTTGCCCAATCTGGTCCCGGACATGCCCATTGAGCGGTACCTGAACGACTCGGCCCATCATGGCATTGCCATGAATGATGCCGGCGATACGCTGTGTGTGGCGGGAACCATGAGTGATTATGTGGCCCTGGTAGATCGGCAAACGTTTGAATACCGCATCAAGACCGGGGTGGGGGAGAAGCCTTACTGGGTCACCACCAGCGCTGATGGCGAACATTGCTATATTTCCTGGAGCGGCACGGACCAGGTGTCGGTCTTTCACTATGCCAGTGGGCAGGAGGTCGCCCGGGTAGACGTTGGCGATCACCCGCAGCGGATTCGTGAGGGCAAGGTCCCGCAAAGCTGGGTGGACGATCAGGGCTCCTTGTTCCTGCCCTGATCCCTGCCATTCGCCCCCCGTCAGGGTCATGGCTGTGCAGCCTGACCCTGACGGAGAAAATTGCGTTCTTTACGAGTTTTTCATTGTCAATTGTCCCCGCCCACACCACTATTCGCCCCTGATGGGGTAGGTGCTCCCGGTGCCTGCAATCTGGACCGCAAACTGGAGCAAAGAACCATGCGAATTCTGCATACCATGCTGCGTGTGGGGGATGTGGATGCCTCGGTGGCTTTCTATACCGAAGTACTGGGCATGCACGAAATCCGCCGCAAGGATTACCCGGAAGGCCGTTTCACCAACGTCTTTGTCGGCTACCAGCCGGAGGCCGAGGGCCCGGTGCTGGAGCTCACCCATAACTGGGATCAGTCCCGCTATGATCTGGGAACCGGTTACGGCCATATCGCGCTGGCCGTGGATGACGTGTACGCTGCTTGTGAGCGTATTCGCGAGCGGGGCGGCAAGATTACCCGTGAACCCGGGCCCATGAAGCATGGCACCACGGTGCTGGCCTTCGTGGAAGACCCGGACGGTTACAAGATCGAATTGCTGGGACGGGACTGATGGGAAAAGTCACTGTGGGCTGGCGCGAGTGGGCCAGCCTGCCGGAACTGGGCATTGATGCCATCAAGATGAAGGTGGACACCGGGGCGCGAACCTCGGCCATACATGCGTTTGAAGTCGAATCCTTCAAGCGGGACGACACGGAATGGGTGCGCTTTTCCCTGCATCCCATTCAGGATCAGCCCCAGGTGACGGTGTGTGAAGCACCGGTACTGGACCGCCGGGTGGTGACGGATTCCGGTGGTCACAAGGAAGAGCGGCCGGTGATTCTCACCGAGATTGATCTTGGTGGGCGCCGTTGGCCCATCGAAATCACCCTGACGGACCGGGAAACCATGAAGTTCCGCATGTTACTGGGCCGTACCGCGATGACAGAAATCAGGGTCGAGCCCACAGAGTCTTTCCTGCTGGGCGGTGACAAGGACAGGCCGTAACGGTCTGGCGTCTCACTGATCTCCTTAACTTAATACGTTTATTAACCAAAGTGCTGCCATGAAAATTGCGATTCTTTCGAGAAACAAGCGACTCTATTCCACTCGCCGCCTGGTGGAAGCCGGCGAGGCGGCTGGTCACGAAATGCACGTGATCGACACCTTGCGGTGCTACATGAGCATGGTGGCGCACAAACCGGAAATTCACTTCAAGGGCGAAGTGCTGGAAGGGTTTGATGCGGTGATTCCCCGTATCGGCGCGTCCATTACCCAATACGGTACGGCGGTGCTGCGCCAGTTTGAGATGATGGGCGTATTCCCGGTGAATGAGTCCGTGGCTATCTCCCGTTCCCGGGACAAGCTGCGTTCCTTGCAGCTGTTGTCGCGCAAAGGTGTGGGGTTGCCCATCACCGGCTTTGCCCACTCCCCGGATGATATTCCTGATCTGATCAACATGGTGCGTGGAGCACCGTTGGTGATCAAGATGCTGGAAGGTACCCAGGGCATTGGTGTGGTGCTGGCGGAAACCCGCAAGGCGGCAGAGTCAGTGATCGAAGCCTTTATGGGCTTGAACGTCTCGGTGATGGTGCAGGAATACATCAAGGAAGCCGGTGGTGCCGACATTCGCTGTTTTGTGGTGGGCGGCAAGGTGATCGCGGCAATGAAACGCCAGGCGGCACCGGGTGAGTTCCGTTCCAATCTGCATCGCGGAGGCAGTGCCAGCCTGATCCGCATAACCCCGGAAGAGCGGGCCACGGCGGTGCGTGCTGCCAAGATCATGGGGCTGAATGTGGCGGGGGTGGATATCCTGCGCTCGAACCACGGCCCGGTGGTGATGGAAGTGAACTCCTCGCCGGGGCTGGAGGGTATCGAAACCGCTACCAACAAAGATGTGGCGGGCATGATCATTCAGTTCATCGAAAAAGATGCGCGTCCCTATCGCACCCAGACCAAAGGCGCGAAGGGATAACAACGGGAATTCACCGTTAGTAGTGAATCGTTGATAGCGAAAAACCGCCCGGCGTGAAAGTTGGCTGCGCTGGCTGAAGATGATGAGAGTTTGTTGTCTCGGGTGAAGAATGAAAAATCCAAAAGAACCGAAAAACACGCCTTTTGAAATTGATGGCATTACTGTGCAGCCAGGCACTCGGGCCAAGGTGGAATTGCCGCTGGCACAACTTTACACCCAGACGCCGCTTAACGTGCCGATCCATGTTGTTCATGGCCGCAAGCCCGGTCCGGTACTGATGGTCAGTGCAGCAATTCATGGGGACGAGCTGAATGGGGTGGAGATTATCCGCCGCTTGCTGCGTCACTCTGCCCTGAAAAGCATCAATGGCACCCTGTTGGCGGTGCCGGTGGTGAATGTATTCGGCTTTATTCACAAGACCCGTTATCTGCCAGACCGTCGCGACCTGAACCGCTGCTTCCCCGGCTCTGAAACCGGCAGCCTGGGGGCGCGTATGGCCTGGCAGTTCAAGAGCCAGGTGCTGGATCGTGCCACCCACGCAGTGGATCTGCACACCGGCGCCATTCACCGCGCTAACCTGCCGCAGATTCGGGCGGACCTGTCCAACGATGACACCGCAGCCATGGCCAATGCCTTTGGTGTGCCGGTGGTGATCAACTCGGTATTGGGTGAGGGCACCCTGCGTGAAGTGGCCGAAGCCCAGGGCATCCCTGTTATCACCTACGAGGCCGGTGAAGCCCTGCGCTTTGATGAGGCCAGCATTCGTGCCGGGGTGAAAGGCGTGCTCAACATCATGCAGCACCTGGGCATGACCGGCATCCGCCGCACCAAACCCCCCGCCGAGCCCTACATCGCCCGCTCCTCCAGCTGGGTGCGTGCCGAGCGCGACGGCGTCTTCCTGTCCCTGGTGGCACTGGGTGCCTGGATCAAGAAAGGCGATCTCATCGGTCGAATCTCCAGCCCCTTCGGTGGCGATGATGTCTCCATCCACGCCCCCGCCGCCGGCATCCTGGTTGGCCGCAACAACCTGCCGCTGGTGAATGAAGGCGAAGCCCTCTACCACATCGCCCGCTTCGAGGAAGTCAGCGAAGTGGCCCAGTCCCTGGAAGTGTTTACCTCGGATATCGAAAAAGGCCCGACCCTGGCCGGTGAGCCTCCCATCGTCTGATTCCTTTTAACTGAGTAGACCCATCAATTGGTTACCGGGTTGGGGGTGCGCACAAATTGCCCGCCAGCAGTGGGGTAGCGCTAGAAGCTGTCTGTTTGGGTTTATGTGTGTTCCCCATATGCTTTGAATTTACGAGATGGATAGGGAGCAACCGAGAGCGCTAATACGAATTCTACTTGCTAAGTCATCTGGTGATATCGACCGAGACGATGCCGCCCTATCATTAGCAAATTATGAAGGTAGTGAAGTGCTAGAGGCTCTCATGCAGATTGTTAATGATCCTGACGAAGATGCTGACCTTAAAGAAACATGCTGGGACGCGATTTATCATATTCGTGTCAAGACGCAATAATCATCAAAGAGCCTCGTCATCGGGCAACTCACAATATGGGATATCGCTTACAAAAAGGCAGACTTTGATGGCTGGCTGTTCTTTTGGTCAGTGTTGTTGTTCTTAATACGCGTCCTCTTATGTCTTTCTGTGCTTTCCTTATTTCTCTTTGTCGGGCCGACCTGAGGCTTATCCTTTGCTATACTCCGCCGCGAAATGGACACCTTGTTGATAGAGCCTTTGGAGTGAATAGATGGTCGCTTTGGTCAAGCCGCATGGCGCGGACGCACTAACCCCCCTGTACGTTGCGGATGAAGCTGCACGCGTTGCTTTGCAGAAGGAAGCCGAGTCTCTGCCTTCTGTGGTGATCAGTTCTGCCGCTGCCGCCAATGCGGTGATGATGGGCGCTGGCTATTTCACCCCGCTGACCGGTTACATGAACAAGGCGGACATGCTGTCGGTGGCGGAAAACCTGACCACTGCCAATGGCCTGTTCTGGCCGGTGCCGATCGTCAATATGCTGAAAGACGTGAGCGCCATCAAAGACGCCAAGCGCATTGCCCTGCGTGACCCCAATGTGGATGGCCAGCCGGTCATCGCGGTGATGGACGTGGCGGCCATTGAAGAAGCCACCGATGCCGAGCTGGAAGCGGTCGCCGAGCAGGTGTTTGCCACCACCGACAAGCAACACCCGGGCGTGGCCAACTTCCTCGCGGCTGGTAACTTCATCGTGTCCGGTGACATCCAGGTACTGAGCTACTCTTACTTTGCCGACGACTTCCCGGATACCTTCCGCACTGCGGTGTCCATCCGCAACGAATTCGTTGAGCGTGGCTGGAACAATGTGGTGGCGTTCCAGACACGTAACCCCATGCACCGTGCCCACGAAGAACTGTGCCGCATGGCCCAGGAAGCCCTGAATGCTGACGGCATCCTGATTCACATGCTGCTGGGCAAGCTGAAGGCTGGTGATATTCCGGCTGACGTGCGTGATGCCTCCATCCGCAAGATGGTGGAAGTGTACTTCCCGCCCAACACCGTGATGATCACCGGTTACGGCTTCGACATGCTGTATGCCGGGCCCCGCGAGGCGGTACTGCACGCGGTATTCCGTCAGAACTGTGGTTGCAGTCACCTGATCGTTGGCCGTGACCATGCGGGTGTGGGTGATTACTACGGGGCTTTCGACGCCCAGACCATCTTCCAGGACAAGGTGCCGGCGGGTGCGCTGGAGATCAAGATCTTCGAAGCCGATCACACTGCTTACTCCAAGAAGCTGGATCGCGTGGTGATGATGCGTGATGTGCCGGATCACACCAAGGACGACTTCGTGCTGCTGTCCGGTACCAAGGTGCGTGAGATGCTGGGTCAGGGCATTGCCCCGCCGCCGGAATTCTCCCGCCCGGAAGTGGCGCAGATCCTGATGGATTACTACCAGGCGCTGGATGCCGGTAAATAATTTTCCTGGTACGGGTTCCGTTCAAGGTTCAAGAAAAGCCTCTGCATAGAGGCTTTTTTTGTTTTGGCAGGCATGGGCGAGACAGGGATTGAACGCGCTGGCGTTGCTACCCGTTTCCCTCTCTGCTTCCCGACACCGTTTTCCTTTTTTGATTGCTACTTCACTACCCAACCGTGACAGGGTTGTCGCTTTCACGCAAAAAGCACGCGTAACTCACTGAAAATTCACGCTTTTCTTCACTCTTGATTGACCTGTTTCGTTCTCCAATGCGGATGACCCTAACGGTCATCCCGGTTGGTGCCGGGGGGATTGCCACCGAGACGGTGGAATGATCAAGAGGAGCAAAAAAAATGATGAAGGCGTACTGGAAAGGAACCAGCGTGATTGCCCTGATGGGGATGCTGGCCGCCTGTGGCGGTGACTCGGATGATGATGTTCGTGCTGGGCTAGGAGTGGCTGATCCACAGGTACGGGTTCTGCACGGTATTCGTGGTGCCGTGAATGTGGACGTGGCCGTGGACGGTGAGCTGGTCTTGCAGGATGTAGCCTACCAGCAGGCTTCCGGCAACCTGGATCTTGCTCCAGGTGAGCGTGCTGTGCAGGTACTGGAAGCCGGTACCGACAACGTGCTGTTTTCACAAACGTATGACCTGGAAAGAAACGATCGATTCAGTATTATCGCCGCCGACCCCATGCTCGGCGACTTGCTGTCCGTGGAAGAATCCCGGAACCCGGTCATGTCTGGCAAGGCACGTGTCAACGTGATCCATGCAGCAGCGAATGCTGGTACGGTGGATATCTATGTAACTGCCAACGGGGATGCTTTGCCTGCGGCTCCTACGGTGGATGACGCCACCTTTAACGCGAATGTGTTGTTGCCTGATCAGGACGTGGGTGAATACCAGATTCGTATCACTGGTGGTGCCAGTCAGGACGTGATTTACGACTCGGGGCCCATCAATTTGAACAGTGGCGACAATATTTCGGTGGTGGCCCTGGACAGCCTCACCGACCGGGCCCCGGTGGACCTGGTGGTATTGACGGGAACGGACAAAAATCCGGTGGTTGTGGACGACACCGCTTATGTTCGTGTGGTGCATGGTGTGCCGGGCGCGTTGGTTGATGTGTATATCAACGAATCAGCCACGCCGGCCCTGGAAGACTTCGCCTTTGGCAATAGCACGGGGGGCTATGTGGCAGTAAACAGCCAGCCGAAGCTTGATGTGGTGTTGGCCGACGGGGACATTGCTGATGCGGTAATCGAAGCTCAGCCGGTGCTGGAGCGTGGGGGATACTACACCGTGGTTGCAAACGGTACCGTCAATGCTGCCGATACCTTGCCGCTGGGTTTGTATGCCCTGCAGGACGACTTAACCAGTGCTCCGGTCATGGAAGCCCGGGTCAGGATTGTACACGCGGCACCTTTTGCCGAGGGTGAAGGTGCTGATGTGGATGTTTATGCCACCACAGGCCTTGTAGCGGGCGTTACCAGTACCGTGAGCGGTGTGGCCCCCTTGCTTACCCTGGGCACCGGATTGGGGTATCAGGAAGATTCTGGTTATCTGTCAGTGAGTGTGCTGGGGGATATTACGGCACTGGTGACTGCAGCAGGGAGTAACGATGTGGCCATTGCTGATGAGGTGACGTTGGAGAGTGAGAAGGTCTATACCGTGATCGCACTCGGTGACGGCTCAACGGAGGCGTTGACCCTGTTACCGCTAGTGGATGAATCTGCGCCATAACCCCTGTCGGGAAACGAATGCGCTCAAGGCAACGGGCTCGCTTATGCGGGCCCTTTGTTTTGGGGCTGCGCACGACGCCAGTAGGAGAGGTGATTTTGTCGTTGCCAGTAAAAACGGGCCCGCAGGCCCGTTTCATGCTGTCTGATTCAGAGCTTTTTCAGCTTCTTCTTCAGCTTCTTCAGCACGCTTTCGTGTTTGTTGATCTTGGCTTTACTTTGCTTGATGGCTTTTTTCAGTTTTTTCTTTTTGGACATGATGTTTCTCCATTGATCGCAAGTGATAGGCCGGGTTGCGGCTAATCGCCGGGCGTTGATTCCTCGGCCTTGATGAAGTCACGGATAAAGCGGCGTACTTCACGCGCTGCACTGGTATCCAGTTCTTCGCAGAGCTCGATAAAGCGCAGGCGTTCTTCGTCGTTGATGCGAACGATGAGTTGACTGTTCTTCTTTTTGGACTTGCTCTTGTCTTTTGACATGGGTGAAACCGTCAGAGAAAACAGGCTGCATCGTCGCGAGTTTACCGGCGACTTGCAATCAAACTATTGGCTATCTAAGTGATAGTCAATGTATATACACATTAAGTGTTTGTGACAGCGTGTGGCGGCTTGGCACAGAGCTGTCCGTGCTCAGTGATCGTCATTGGTGTTGGGGGGTGTGCTCCAGCCATTGGCGGCGGTCCCGGTTGGCCTCCTGCCAATGCAGGTTCCTGACTGCATGCATTGGGGTCATTGGGCTGTGGAAAAACATCACAAGCCGCAGGCCGTCTGTCATGAACGGATCGCCGGTGAGATTGTGCCCTGGCGATTCGATGGGGTGGGGTGGCATGGCTCTGACGTAGCCAAATTCTGCGAGACGTTGCGAAAAGATCATGTCCTGGAGCAGGTAATCCCGCGCTTCATCCACATCCGGGTCAATCTTGTGTGTGGTCAGAGTCGGCGATTTGAAGGTGAAGCGAACCCCAATATCACGGCTGATCTGGCCCAGCCACACGGGCTGCCCATCGCACTGTACAGGGGCGCGCCACAGGCGCAGGTGATTGCGTTGATGGATGTTGCCACGGGCTTTCTGGAGCGCCAGATCCTGTGGACGTCCCAGCGTATAGAGCGAGCTGACGGGGGAATAGCGATAGCTCGAACCAACCAGGAAGGACTTGGTTGTTTTCCAGATGGAGCCGCCGTGAATCCGTTCGGTGACATCCCAACCCCGTTGCACCATCGCACTGAGCAGGAGTTGACTATCGCCTACCAATACGAAGTTAACCGGGTCGCCACTTTTGCTGTTCTCTTCATTTGCCGTGCAGCAGGGCTGTTGAGCCAACCATTCGCGCAGGCCATCGCGATCCAGTTGCTGATATTCATGCTTTTCATACAGGCCAGAGAAATTCACTTTCTCCACATCCAGTTTGATGCCGGGTACATCGACCATGAACGAGGTTTGCCAGCTGCGGCCGCCGCCAAGTAAATCCACATTGATGACCTTGATGCCCAGGTCACGATTGGTAAACACGAAGCCGCTGGTTCGCTGTTGGTGCGGGAGGTTGATTGGCATTGCCCGTGAAACGAACATTCTGTCGACAGCCTGCTCGTCTTCGTTGTTGAATTTGCCCTTCACTTTCCATGACACCTCAAGGGGAGAGAAGTACTGCTGGTCTGTGGTTACAGGCAGGTAATAAAGCGTTTGCCCAGTACGGTTATCTATTTCCAGCCAGACGGCCTGAATACCGTGGCTACCCAGGCCAACACCAAAAATCTCTCTGGCGTCGCTGTCACTGATGACCGTGGCACTGACAGTCAATTGCTCCTCGTGATGATGCAGTGCGTTGGCACGAAGCGTCTGCTCATCTACTGTGCAGGGGCGAAAGGTGCAGGCAGTAAGGCCAAGCAGGATGCTCAGAAGAACAATGGCGAGGTACGGGTTAGTCCTGTTCATGGCGCCCTTTTTCCGGGTACTCGAGTGTCCCTTTCATATTGTTTTTAGCTTCTTTTTCGAAATCCGGGAAGGCTTGCAAGGTAGTGTCGGGGATGTTGGCATCACCCGCGTCGGCGTTGTTGTCGCCACGTACCCATTGTTGTACCGGCACGGCCAATTGAAGTCCGTGTTCTTCCAGTAACGAGAGGATGCGAAGATTGAGATCTTCGCTAACGGCGAGAAACTGGCTGTATTCGCTGCTGTCCACATAGCAGTTGATTTGCAGACGGTAACTGTCGCGCAGGATCTCCACAAAACGTACCCGAGCTGCCCGCTCGGTAAGCCTTGGATGGCTGTAAATCAGTCGGCGCAGATCGGCGAGCAGGTTGCGTAGCTGATCCGGGCTGGCGCCCAGGCGGATGTGCAGATCTCGCTGGTAGCGGCGGAAGTCTGATTCGCTGATATTTTCGATGCTGGCACTGGACAGGACCGAGTTCGGGACATAGACCACGCTGCGATCCATGCGGCGTATCCGGGTAGAGCGCAGGCCGATCTCTTCCACTACCCCGGCGGTACTGCCCACGACGCAGAAGTCTCCGGGCTGGATCGGCTTGGCGATATAGAGCGTGAAGGCGCCGATGACATTTTCCAGGGTCTTCTGCGCGGCCAGTGCCACGGCAATAGAGCCAATGCCAAGGCCTGTCAGCACGGTGGTGATATCGTATCCTGAATCGCTCAGCCACAGCAGGAAGATCACCACGATGGCGATCATTTTCAGAATGGTACGTACCGGTCGAATAATGCCCGACCAGTATTTCTGGTTATTGGCATTGCTGAGGAACAGGGCAGAAAGCAGTTCGATGATGCCCAGCACCAGGAATACTGTCGCCAGATAGCCGAGGGCGGATTCATTCAGATAGACGCGGGCACGTATCGACAATCCCAGCTCGCCCACCCCGATCTGTAGCAACTTGAAGAACACGAACCAGCGCAGTGGCATCACCACAAAGCGGTGCAGGGTGTCACGGTATCGTTCGGAATGCTCCAGAACGCGAAGCATGAACTTTCTTAGCAGCGCGGCAATCGCCCAGGCGCCGATCAGCATCAGTATAAAACCGGCGACTTGCCAGTTTTGCATGTGCAGAAGGGTGAACTCCGGGAGAAAGTCTCCCAGCTGAATAACCACGGGGTTGTAGCCGAACTGTTCCCATAACATGGGAATCTGCTGCACGGTGGCGTTGGATATTTTCCAGATCCTGCGGCCATCCTGCGGGATGCGCTGTAAATACAGTACCAGCGTGTCGTCCAGTGTTGCCAGCGTGCCGAGTTTGTCGCGGTAACTGGGCAGGCCGTCTTCCTGATGCCCCCGGGGTTCATTGGACAGGCGGGTGAGGTCCAGAACCCGTTGTTGCCCCCATACAATGGCAAGCTGCTCCATCAGTTCCGAGGGGGTGGCATTGGCCATATCCTCGGGCAGGTAGCGCATGTCCAGGAACTGGCTGGCGCTCTCCCAGTCATTACGATTGCCGGCCTCCATGATCGCCAGAATAGTAGACAGTGGCGTGTCGCCGGGTTGCAGGTTGTCGTTTTCCAGCGCTTCTGCAATCACTGCTTCCGACTTCTCGCCGCTATCCAGCACATCCTTGAAGGTGGGAGAGGCGTCCTGGGCCAGTGATAGCGCGGGTAACAGGAACAGAAAGGCACACAGGGCCTGAATCCGTGACATGAACTCGGTCTCAATGATGGGTATCAAGCAGAGAATGTACCCTGTGGAGGCCCCCAGGCCAAACGGTGATGGGATCTGCAGCCAGGGTTGACCGAGCAAAGGTGCCTCAGGAACGATGGAGGTCCGGATTTGCACGGGGTTTTGCTTTAGAATGCGGCAGCAAAAGGGCCTGCGCAAAGCGGGCGATATGTTTGAGGGTTCCTTACTATGGCCGTGATTATCAGTGCGCTGCTGCTTTATGTGGGCTGCATCGTCTTTATTCGTCTACGCAACGCGCAGCCTTTCGGGCTCAAGCGTCAGCTGACAGACTTTTCTACCTTTATGGTGCCGTTCAATATTCCGGCCTATCTGCTGTCAAAGGTACCAACCACGCCGCGGGTGGATAAATCTCATTTTCCAGAGTTGCAACTGATTGAAGATAACTGGGAAACGATCCGGGATGAGGCGCTGGCCTTGTACACCGGGGGGAATATCACGGCCAAGGATGATTTGCCTGCCAGCAGTTTCTACAAGGATGGTCGTTGGACCAGCTTTTACCTGAAGGTCTACGACAACAAGCTGCCGTCGGCCTACGCATTGGCCCCCAAGACCATGGCCTTGCTGGACCAGATTCCCTCCATGAACATTGCCCTGTTCGCAGTGCTCATGCCTGGCAAGAAATTGAATCGTCACCACGATCCGTTTGCCTATACGCTGCGCTACTCCATGGGGCTCAGTACCCCCAATGATGAAGGGTGTGGTCTGACCATCAACGAAGATGACTATATCTGGCGCGATGGCGACAGTGTGGTGTTTGACGAGACCTATATCCACTCTGCCTGGAACAACACTGATACCCCGCGCATCATCCTGATGACAGACGTGGACCGCCCCATGAAGCTAAAGCTTGTCCAGAAGATCTACTGGGCCTTCGGCTGGTTTTTCAATCGCTTGTTTTTTATCGATAACCTGAATCCGGAACACACCGGTGTGGGTAACAAATTGGGTAAAGGGGTGTTGGCATACAAGCAGTTTCTGAAATCCGTGAAGCGTCGTAACAAGCCATTCTATGTCACCGCCAAGTGGTGTGTGATTCTGGGTGTACTGGGTGCCATCGGTTATCAGATCGTCTGATAGCCGCCATTCGCCCCAGGTTGAGCAAAAATCTTCCGGCGGCAGTGCCTGACTGAGACCCCGGTCTCTTGGCACCCGCGCTTCAGTCGTGCCACCATCCGGTGAATAAAAAACAAGGGAATGGCACGAATGCGATGGAAGGTGATAGCCGGGGGGCTGGCAATCCTGATGGTCTCGACAGCCTCGGCGGGGAATGCCGTGGTAGTTGCGCCGGCAGGGGAGTTCTCTGCCAGCGGTGAGCTGGCTTTGAAAAAGGGCCATATTCCGGTCAGTTGTGATACCACGTTTAATGGCCATGTGGCCGACGGCGGGGGAATTCGCGTCACTTCGGTCTCATTTGGTGGACTGAATCCTCTCTGCAAGAGTATTAAGGCGCTGGGACTGCCCTGGAGGGGGCAGGTTGATAGCCCTTATCAGCTGACAGTGGTTGATATGCAGGTGAAAGTTCGGGTGCCGCTGCTGGGGGGCATCTGCGGTCCGGGCCCGGTCAGTCTGGCATGGGAAAATGAGGGCGCTGAGGCCACTTTCGATGCAGTGAGTCTGGCGCCGGACTGCGCCATGAATGGCACCATGCAGACCTCCCCTCAAGTGGATATCCAAGCGGCAACCCCTTTGGTCATGCAGCACTGACATTGCTGACTGTGCCAGTTTCACAGCATTGACGTACGGGCTTTGTAAATCGGTCCCTGTGGCAGTTTCATGCACTGTGCGCGGCGGCTATTATGTCGTCCTCTTTGAACAGGCAAGGACTATCCCATGCAGAACGTGGTAGCGATTCCCGCTAACCCGGCGCTGGTGAACAGCACCGAAGACTTTCTCCATGCCATCGAGCACGATCACAAGGACAGTGCCGAGAAATTCATTCATATGGTGGATTTTCTCACCGATCGCGTCATCAGTTTGTTTCTGGTAGAGCCTGCCAATATGGCGAATCTTTCCGGTGGTCAGAAGAAGGTGATTGATTTCGCTGTATCGACTGCTGGCAAGGCATCCAGCATGCTGACCCGTCAGATTTTCAAGAAAGTTTCCAACAAGGAATTTGCCCCTGTTGTTGCCAATGTGAAGGATATGTACTGGCAAGCCGGTGATGACAACGGTAACCATGCGTATATCGCTTTCCCCGTTGAAGACAGCTTCGCAACCGATTTCCGCAAAGCCTGTGATCTGTGTGCTGAAGGTCGCGGCGCTGAAGATGTGGCGCTGGTCACCCGAGTCATGGGCGAGCTGGCAGACAAGATCATCGATGAAGTCTTTGTGGTGAACACCAAGCACGTGAAGATCGGTTTCGTTACCCAGAAGGCGCTCAATGTGGGCGTGGATGGCAGCCGCAAGGCGGTTCACTCCGTCAACAACAAGGTGCTGCGTGATTTGGGTAATGCCGAGCTGAAGAACTACATGGGGCACTATGCGTCGTTGCTGATGCAGCGCTGAGGATTCCCCCTAAAGCTTGATCCAGAGAAGGCGCCGTTGGCGCCTTCTCTGGTTGGGGGGAAGGGTATGACCGCTGCCAGCCTGCGGAGCGTCGGTTATTCGCTTCGCTCATCCCTTCGGGGCCGCCCTGCGGGCGTTCCTTTGCTGCGCGATAACCAGAACCGTTAAAAGCAGTGTTTATCACAGAGGTCACAGAGCTTAAGAGCGTCTTTTCTCAGTGGTCTCTGGTTTGATCCAGGCCTGGGCTATTGCGCCGCCAGCGACGCTCCCACGGATAGGTGGGAGGATCAAACCTGGCTTTTCCCGCGAATCCGCTCCCGGTGGAATCACGGCTCCCATAGTTGGGGCCTCAATGGGAGCCGCGGTCAGGGGTAGATTATGACCCGGTCCTGGCCTGTGCACGGTTGCCACTGGGGCGGCGCCGGCGACGTTGCTGACCATTTCCGCCGCCAGGCTTGTTGCCACGAGGCGGGCGATTGCCGGCAGGGCGGGCCGCTTTCTGATCGCCCTGATTCCCTGACGATGACTGACGCTGGTCTTGCGCTACCCCGGTTTTTTTGGGCTTCTTGGGCCGTTTTCGCTTGGGTGCTTGCAGTGGGCGTGCGGCAGGTAGCGGCTCGCCCGGTTCGAAACCGGCCACAATCTTGCGTTCCAGCTGTTGCTGGGTGAGCCGTTCGATATCGGTGAGCTGCTGGAATTCGTCAGCGCTGACCAGCGAGATGGCCTGACCGGTGGCGCCGGCGCGACCGGTGCGGCCAATGCGGTGCACATAGTCTTCCGGGACGTTGGGCAGATCCACGTTGACTACTTGAGGCAACTGCTCGATATCCAGGCCCCGGGCGGCAATATCCGTGGCCACCAGAGCGCGAATCTTGCCGCTCTTGAAGTCCGCCAGCGCGCGGGTGCGGGCATTCTGGCTCTTGTTGCCATGAATCGCGGCCGCTTCGATGCCACTGCCTTCCAGCTGCTTGGCCAGACGGTTGGCCCCATGCTTGGTGCGGCTGAAGACCAGTACCTGATACCAGTTGTGTTCCTGGATCAGGTGCGTCAGCAAGGCGGGCTTGCGTTTCTTGTCCACCGGAGCAATCCATTGAGTGACCAGCTCGGTGGTGGTGTTGCGCGGGCTGACATCCACTTCCACCGGATCATTCACCAGCCCCTTGGCCAGTGCACGAATGTCCGGTGAGAACGTCGCTGAGAACATCAGGTTCTGGCGACGCTTGGGCAGCAGGGCGAGAATCTTGCGAATGTCATGGATAAAACCCATGTCCAGCATGCGGTCGGCTTCGTCCAGTACCAGCACTTCCAGATGATCAAACTTCACCGCATTTTGCTGGTACAGATCCAGCAAGCGACCCGGGGTTGCCACCAGAATGTCCACACCACCGCGCAGGCGCTGCATTTGCGGGTTGATCTTGACCCCACCGAAGACCACCGTGGATTTCAGCGGCAAGTGTTTGCCGTAGGTGGCAACACTATCGGCCACCTGGGCGGCCAGTTCGCGGGTTGGCGTCAGTACCAGTGCGCGCACCTGGTTATGACTGGCGGCTTTACCGGTACGCAAACGTTCCAGCAGGGGCAGGGTGAACCCGGCGGTTTTTCCGGTCCCGGTCTGGGCTGCGGCCATGACATCACGACCTTCCAGCACGGCAGGAATGGCTTGCGCTTGAATAGGGGATGGGGTGCTGTATCCGTGGTCGGCAACAGCGGTTTGCAGAGCTTCACAAAGCCCGAGATCGGAAAAATGCATGGGGGGACGAACCAGCGGGGAAAGGGCGGCAAGCCTACCTGATTCAGGTCCCCGGTTCGAGCGATTTCCGACCAGTGACAGCCGTTAGGCGGCGTGGCTGTCGTGGTCTGTTACAGACTCCCAGCGTCCTGTGATGTCTGCATGGTTATCTTCGAAGATGCTTTCCAGTGAGTCCGGGACCCACTCCATGTCCAGAATTTCATCATGTTCCATCTATCTATCCCCTGCGGTTATTCTTTACCCTCAGGCTTTACAGTAGCGGTCCAGCAGGGGCGTTTCTGTTGCTCGGTTGTAAGCTTTTTCTTACGGAGCGTGACTGATGAGTGCGGTTCTGCAATGCAGAATATTGTTCATGCCGAAGGAGGTGGTGAATGAATGATCTGGATTGGCATCAGGTATTAACCCATCTTTATCAGCTGGGTATTGCCTTTGTTCTCGCGCTGCCAGTGGCGTGGAACCGTGAACAAATGGCCCGGGGGGCGGGGCTGAGAACCTTCCCGCTGGTTTCTATTGCGGCCTGTGGATACATGCTGGTCGGGATGCAGGTTTATACCGGCTCGGATGCGGAAGCGCGGGTGATGTATGGACTGATCACCGGGATGGGTTTTATCGGTGGTGGTGCGATCCTGAAAAACGGGGGCAATGTCAGTGGTACCGCCACGGCGGCGAGTTTGTGGAACACCGGCGCCATCGGCATCTCGGTGGCCTATAGCCGCTACGAAATCGCGCTGGTGTTGTCGATCATCAACTTCCTGATCCTGCAGTTTTCGCGCTCCTTTAAAAGAGAGGAGGAGGAAAGTTGACTCCCCCGTCAGGCGGGGGAGTCAGGTGATTACCGTGAAATCAGGGCGAGTTCGGCGTCCTGCTCCAGTACCACCCACCAACGCTGGCCGTGGTCGGAGTCAAAACCGACAAGAGGGCTGCCATCACAGAGCGACTCCCGCACGGGGGGCGTGGACAGGAAGCTGCTGTCAAAGGGTTGCTCCACCACGCAGCCTTCAGGAGTCACTGCCTCCCAGCCCGCTGCAGTCATGATGCCCAGCGTGGCTGCTGCCGTATCAAGGTTGTCGGATGCATCAAATGTCAGGGCATAACGGTCCGAAATGGCGGTGGCGAGGTCCCAGTCCTTGCTGGCACTGTCCGGTAGGGAGTGCGCGGTTTTGGCGCTTCCGTCGGGCTGGCTGCCGGGCAGACCTGCATCCGCTTCGATGTCCTTGACGGCCCCGTAGGCACTGGAATAGGTGCCTGTCTGGTTCTGGGTGCCGCTGATAATCAGGATATCGCTAAGCGTACTGCCATCGCTGGTCAGCCAGCTCATGGCTACATCTTCCTTCAGATCCATGGTGGTTTCGGGAATGTCGAGCACATTGCTGTCGCCACCATTGGGCATCACCCGGTTTTCCGCGTTGAGATTGGGTGTCCAGGGCTGGTTGTACTGAAACAGGAACTGGTATGACAGTCGCATCAGGTCTTCAACGGATTGAGCGCGGCTGAATCCCGGGGTCAGCTCCATGTCTCGGGTGCGGCTCTCGAGACGGTTGAAAGTGTTATTGGTGCCGGCCACCATGCGGGCGATGCTGCCATCTTCACCCTGACAGTCATTGCTGATGTACTGGCTATCCAGATACATCACCGGGCGCGTGCCCTCGGGGATAGAGTTGGGGTAAACCACGCGCTCGCAGCGGTTGGTGGTACGGGAGAAACGGTCCAGTAGTTTCCAGTCAGGCTCGGCCAGTTCCTTTACGCCGTCCTCATTGCTCTTGATGGTGTGTTCGGTGAACCACGACTCGTAGTCAACACGAGGGCCACTGAAAGTGAGTACTGAGGCATTCGCGTCGTAGGCCGTAGAGCCATTGCTCATGGTGTTCATTTTTTGCTGGATGATCCGTTGCACCAGCTCCCTCTCGCCATAGCGGAATTCATACCCCTTGTAGGATGCATTGCCGGAAGCAATCTGGGTGTACTGGGGAATCCGGTAATTACCTTCTTCTTCGGTCCACGATGTCGGATCAACATAGATGGGTGCGGTAATCACGGAGCGCTGGTACATGTGTTCGTGACCCTGCACCCAGATGATGTCGTTACGGGCAAAAAACGCGCGGATGTCATCCCACTGGTTCAGCAACAAATCGTCACCGGTGGTGCCTTCAACGATCATTTCCCGGGTTTCACCGTACTTGGCGCCAATCAGGCCGTCGTGGCTGGCGATGACTATGTGTTCCACATCGTCGCGGTGAGTGTTGACCGCGTCCTTGATCCACTGGAAGGCGATGGGCAGGTTGTAGTACTTGAGGAGAATGATCAGCACGTTTTCGCGGACCACGTAGTAATTCAGGTATTGCGCGCCAGCCATGTGAACGGCATCGTCCGGAATGTAGTGCTTCATGTTTTCGATCCATTCGACCGAATAGGCGTAGCTGTCCTCGTGGTTCCCCATGAGTGGCAGGAACTCAATGCCTGCCTCCCGGTAGCCCTCGGCAATTGACGTCCACTGCTCAAACTCTCCGGTGGTACCGTGGTCGGTCAGGTCGCCCACGGGAATCACGATGTTGACCCCCAGAGCCTGTTCCTTGTCCAGTACGGCCTTCATTGGATGCATGGCCACATTGTCGCCACCTCCCTGGGTATCAGGGAGTATTCCAATTTTCACCGTCTGAGTGGTGCTTGAGGCGCCGTCTTTTTCCGTGGTGGTGTCGCCATCGTTAGACGAAGAATCCCCGCCGCAGCCGCTCAGTATCAATGCCGCGGCCAGGGCTGCCAGGCCCGAATTCAGTAATTTCACGATCGTATCCCCAGTGGTTGATGATTGGTCCCTGGAGAGTGTGGCGGGGGATTGTGTTGGCGAGTTAACGCTCTCGTGAATGTTATTTGAACGATAGTACTGAACGAAAGTCAGTTCTGTGACAGAAGGGCCTGCCGGACACAGTGTAGAACGCCTGTGGGCCAGTCGTCGGCCAGGTATTCGCGCAGCTGCCGGTAGCTGAAGGTGTCTTCCGCAAGATTCGGCTGGCTGAGCAGGGCGTCCTGAATGATGCCGATCTCCACGTCGCTGATGCCCAGGGCCTGTTCCAGACTTAAATGACTGCTGACCACTAGCTGGCTGAGCTCCCGGTATACGGTTTGCTCATTGACACCCTGCTGGCGGGCAATGTCGGCAGGGCGCATATTGGCAAGGGCCAGGGCGAGGATATCGTTGCTGTCCGGGCCGGCGGTTTCAGCCAACCCGGTGGGGGCGTCGCTGTCGTTGAGGACCGCCAGGAATTCGTCGCCATAGCGTTCCAGCTTGCGATCCCCGACGCCGCTGACAGCGGCCATTTCCTGCCGGTTGCGTGGGCGGATGGCGAGCATGTCCATCAGGGTTGCATCGTGGAAGACCACATAGGGCGGTACGCCTTCTTCCTCTGCCAACCGTTTGCGGCAGGCCCGCAGGGCTTCCCACAGGGTGCGGTCGGCGTCGGCGATATGGGCCTGGCTTTTGCGGGTGGTGGCTTTCTTTGCTCTGGCTAGCTCCTTGCGCAGGAGCAAGGGCTGTTCGCCACGCAGATAAGGGCGGCAGGTTTCGGTGAGCTTGAGGGCGCCGTAGCCGTTCATGTCCACACTGAGCAGGCCGCGGGCAACCAGCTGGCGGTAGATGCTTTTCCACTGGCTGGCACTGAATTCACTGCCGATATTCCAGGTGGAGACATGGTCATGACCGGCACTGGCAACCTTGTCGCTGCGATTGCCGGTGAGCACATCCACCAGGTGGCTGACGCCAAAGCGCTGGCCGGTCCGAAAGACACAGCTGAGGGCTTTCTGGGCGGCAACGCTGGCATCAAAGGTTTCCGGCGGGTTCAGGCAGGTGTCACAGTTGCCGCAGGGGGCGTCCAGGGTTTCATCGAAATAATGCAGCAGGGCCTGGCGCCGGCAGTGTGTTACTTCACAGAGCCCAAGCATGGCCTCAAGACGCTGGTTCTCGTTGCGCTTGTGTTGCTCGCTGCCGCTGCTCTGGGCCAGCATCTGCTTGAGTTTGATGGCATCTTCCAGCCCATAGGCCATCCAGGCAGTGGCCGGTTCACCGTCGCGGCCGGCCCGGCCCGTTTCCTGATAGTAGGACTCGATGCTTTTGGGCAGATCCAGGTGGGCGACGAAGCGGACATCCGGTTTGTCGATGCCCATGCCGAAGGCGATGGTGGCTACCATGACGATACCGTCTTCGCGCAGGAATCGCTGCTGGTGGTTTTCTCTTACCTGGGGAGCGAGCCCGGCATGGTAGGGCAGGGCACGAATACCCTGCTGGCACAGCCAGTCGGCCACGGTTTCCACCTTGTTGCGCGACAGGCAGTAGACAATGCCTGCATCACCGCTGTGTTCCGTGCGGATAAAGCGCAGTAGCTGGTTACGGGCGCCGTCCTTGCGTTCAATGCGGTACTGGATGTTGGGGCGGTCGAAACTGGAAACAAAGTGCCGCGCCTGGCTCAGGTCCAGCCGCTCGGCGATCTCTGTCCGGGTGCGCTGGTCTGCCGTGGCGGTGAGCGCAATACGCGGCACGGCGGGGAATTCCCGGTGCAGTAGCGACAGTTGCAGATAGTCGTTACGGAAGTCGTGCCCCCACTGGGATACACAGTGGGCTTCGTCGATGGCGAACAGGGCGATATCTGCCTGCTGTAACAGCGACAGGGTGCGTGGCTGTATCAGGCGCTCTGGCGCAATGTAGAGCATGTCCAGCTCGCCATTGAGCAAGGCGTCTTCCAATGCCCTTACCTGCTCGAAATTCAGGGTGGAGTTGAGAAACCCCGCCTTGACGCCCAGCGCCTTGAGGGCGTCTACCTGATCTTGCATCAGGGCGATCAGTGGGCTGATCACCACGCCGGTGCCGTGCCGCACCAGGGCTGGAATCTGGTAACAGAGGGATTTGCCGCCGCCGGTGGGCATCAGTACCAGGGCGTCGTCGCCGTTCACAAGGGTGTCGATGATGGCCTGCTGCTCACCGCGGAACTGGTGATAGCCGAACACATGCTGGAGGACGGAGTGGGCATCGGATTGCATGGCGTGAGTATACCTGTCGGGGGAGTAACCTGACATCTTCCCGACGCCTGAATGTGCTAGGTTCCGGGGCTGAATTAACGGATTTTTGAGTCAGTCATGAAAGAAATCTTTCGTCAGTTTTTGCTCCTGGGTCTGGTCAGCTTTGGAGGGCCTGCTGCTCATGTGGGCTATTTTCACCGCCGTTTCGTGGAAGAGCTGAAATGGCTGGATGACGCCGAGTTCGCCCGTTTGCTGGCCTTGACCCAGTTTCTCCCCGGCCCGGCATCCAGCCAGCTGGGCTTCGCGATTGGCCGTCTGCGAGGCGGTGTGCCGGGGGCTTTTACCGCCTTTGTGGCCTTCACGCTGCCCTCGTTTGTGCTGATGGCCTTGCTGGGCATCTATGCCCACCGGTTACCGGATGCGTTGCAAGGCGGTGCCATCACTGGACTGAAATGGTTGGCGGTGATGGTGGTGGCCGATGCGGTGTGGAACATGAGCAAGCGTTTTTGCACCGGTCGCCTGACCCGCGTCCTGGCCGTGGCGGTAGCGGGGTTGCTGATTATCGGGTCGTCACTTTATGGGCAGATTGTCGCGCTGATCGTTGCGGCCGGGCTGGGTTGGTGCTGGTTAAGACCAGATACCGCAGCTCCAGCCGAAGGTCAGCCTGTTATTCGGCGCTTTCCGTTGCTGGTATTGGCGTTGCTCGCGGGAGTTGCCGTTTTGGCTGGCGGCCGGTTACTGGGACTGTGGAATGATTTTTTCACGGCCGGGGCTCTGGTGTTCGGTGGCGGGCATGTGGTGCTGCCGTTGCTGCAGGAATTGGTGGGGCCACAGCTCAGCCCGGATGCGTTCCTGACCGGCTATGCGGCGGCCCAGGCGGTGCCGGGGCCCATGTTCTCCCTGGCGTCGTATCTGGGGGCGGTGCTGTTGCCGTCGAGCCCCTGGTTGGGGGCGCTGGTTGCTACCCTGGCGATTTTCCTCCCCGGCTTTCTGTTGGTGCTGGGTTTGATGGACGCCTGGCAATGGCTGTCCTCTCGCCCGGCGCTGGCCGGTGCCGTAGCGGGTATCAATGCGGCGGTGGTGGGGTTGCTGCTGGCGGCCCTGTATCAGCCGGTGTTTGTGTCTGCGGTGCAGGGTGTCTGGGATCTGCTGGTGGTGGTGGCGGGTTTCTGGCTGCTGCGCAGTGGCAAGGTGCCGTTGTGGGGGATGGTGCTGGGGATGACGGGGCTTGGCGTCGTGGCGGGGGCGCTGTGAAGGGCCGTTGAAAGTTTAAAGTTCAACTCATCCCCAGCCCGACTACCGGCCTTGCCTGAAGGGCGGAATAATGATTCACTTCTTTAAAGGAGTGAATGTGGATTCCGATCATGGCTTACCGGGAAACCGATACTGTCCGTGCCCGCAAGGCGGCGCAGCGCGCGCATTTACTGCGTTGCGCGGAGTCGTTGGTACGGGATGGCGGCTTTGCCAACCTGACCATGCAGACCCTTGCCGGCGAGGCGAAGGTGGGCGTGGGTACGCTGTATCGTTATTTTGACAACAAATCGGTGCTGGCGGCGGAAGTGTTTCGCTGTGCTACCGAGCGGGAGGTGGCTGCCGTGGCTGAGGCCATGGACCACGATGGACCGTTTGCCCAGCGGCTCAGCCACGTGTTGCGGGTGTTTGTCAGCCGTGCCGAGTCGGCTCCCCGACTGGCCTGGTCCCTGATTGCCGAGCCGGTAGATCCGGCGGTCGACGCGGAGCGTCTGCTCTACCGTCGTCGTTATGCCGAGCTCTACCAGCAGTTCCTGACAGAGGGGGTGGACAGCGCTGTGCTACCGGCGCAGGACACGGCCATCAGCGCCGCGGCCATGGTTGGAGCCATTGCCGAAGCCTTGGTCGGCCCCTTGTCTGAACCTTTGCCCCGGTCTGACCTGGCGGCATCCCTGACCCAATTTTGTCTCCGTGCGGTGGGCATGTCCCCGGCGCACCCGATCATGCCGCAGTCCAGTTCTTCGGGAGAGAACCCATGAATGCCAAACACGCTAACCTGAACGCAGATCCTCTGGCCCAGACCCATGAGGTCTTTAACCAGGCCCGGGCGCTGGAAGATTACAACGCCTATGACAGCGATACCGCCTTGCGTGAGGCGGTGCAGCGCCATGGTGCCGGTTGGGCGGAAGATGCCCTGTCGGCCCACGGGGCGAAAACCGGTAGTGCGGAAGTGATTGAATGGGGCTTTCTGGCCAACGAGCACAAGCCGCAGTTTTTCTCCCATGACCGTCAGGGATACCGGGTGGACTACGTGAAATACCACGAGTCTTACCATCGGCTGATGGCTCTGGGACTTGAGTCAGGTATTCATTCTGCGCCGTGGCGCGATCCCAAACCCGGAGCCCATGTGGCCCGTGCGGCGCAAAGCTACCTGCAAGCCCAGGCGGAGGCCGGCCATGGCTGTCCACTGACCATGACGTTTGCGGCAGTCCCTTCTATCCATCTGACGCCATCACTGGCGAAGGAATGGCTGCCCAAGATTCTCAACAATGCCTATGACCCGCGTAATGTGCCGCACACAGAAAAACAGGCATTGACCATCGGCATGGGCATGACCGAGAAGCAGGGCGGCTCTGATGTGCGCGCCAACACCACCCATGCCTTGCCCATCGGGGCGGAAGGCCCGGGTGAAGCCTATGAGCTGGTGGGCCACAAGTGGTTCACCTCGGCGCCCATGTGCGATGCCTTTCTGGTGTTGGGGCAGACGGCCAACGGCTTGAGCTGTTTTCTGGTGCCGCGCTGGCGCCCGGATGGCAGCAAGAACCCCATCCAGGTGCAGCGGCTCAAGAACAAGATGGGCAATGTCTCCAATGCGTCCTCGGAAATCGAGTTGCGGGGGGCGCTGGGCTGGATGGTCGGCGAAGAAGGGCGCGGCGTGCCCGCCATCATCGAGATGGTGGCGATGACCCGTTTCGATTGCATGATTGGCTCCGCGTCGGGCCAGCGCCAGGCGGTTGCCCAGGCGGTGAACCATGCCATGGGCCGGGCAGCCTTTGGCAAGACACTGATTGACCAGCCGCTGATGCGCAATGTGCTCGCCGATCTGCAACTGGAAGTGGAAGGGTCGCTGGCCATTGCCATGCGCATGGGAGAAGCGCTGGACCAGTCCTCACTAGATCCGTCCAATGCTCATGAAAAGCTGCTGCTGCGTCTGGGGCTGCCCGCGGGCAAGTACTGGATCTGCAAGCGCACCCCGTTTCATGCCTACGAGGCAATGGAATGCCTGGGGGGTAACGGTGTCACCGAAGATTTCATCATGGCGCGGCTGTACCGGGAGGCGCCCATCAATGCCATCTGGGAAGGCTCCGGCAATGTGCAGGCACTGGATATGCTGCGTGCCCTGGCCAAAACCCCGGCGGTGCTGGAAACCTGGTTTGCCGAACTGGCCAAAACCGCAGGCAGCGATGCCCGGTTGGACAAGGCGGTGAACAGCGTGAAGCAGGAATTCGCCGATATGGATCAGGCGGAGTACCGCGCCCGCGATATCGTCGACCGCTTGTCCCTGACCATGCAGGCCAGCCAACTGGTCGCCGCCGGCAACCAGGCCGTCGCCGAAGCGTTCATCGCCTCACGCCTCGGCGAACACGGTGACCGCAACTATGGCACCTTGCCGCGGGGGCTGGATCTGGGGGAGATATTGGCGCGGGCGAACCCGTGGGGGAGCAGTTAACAGTGAATAGTGAACAGCGCGCGGGCTATGCCCGTGCTGTTTGCAACGCAAGAGGCCGCGCCCAACCTGTGGACGCGGCCTCTTTGATTTGAATAACCCCATCGCTGTCGCGCGTCGCTGTTAACTATTCACTGTTAACTGTTCACTGCCTCAAAGTTTGAGTTTCCCCGCAATCTCAAACCACATGGCCCTGAATGCCTGGGCGCTGGGAGTGTAGGGGGCGAATTCGCCTACCGGGGCGCGGTGGTCACCCATTTGTTCGACGTGGGTGGAGTAGGGGATCCAGGTCTTGAGGCCGCCTTTCATGACTTTCGGGCGTTTGACCAGCATCTCTACGTGCAGGTCGCGGTGGCGGTCGACCATGTTGAAGAAGGGCACCACGGTTAGGTGCTTGTAGTTCTTGCTGTCGATCCAGTCGAGTACCTGCTGGAAGGCCCGCACTGACAGGTGGGTCGGGATTACCGGGACGAACAGGTAGTCCACCGCCGCAAAGATGCTTTCGGCTACCGGGCTGAGTGTCGGCGGGCAATCAAGGATCACCAGCTCGTAGCTTTCGCCCAGTGGGGCGATCAGCTGTTTGAGCCGGGTCTTGGCGCCACCGTTTTCGGTGAGCTTGATATCTGCATTGCGCATGGACAGGTCGGCGGGGATGGCATCCAGGTTGGCCCAGCGGGTCTCCCGCTTGAGCCGCCCGATAGGCTGCTTGCCCTTGATCAGGTTACCGGCCTTGTAGCCATCGCCATCATCGACTCCCAAATAGAAGCTTGCCGCGCCTTGCGGGTCCAGATCCCAAAGCAGGGTGCGGTGTTTCCAGCGCGCGGCATGCCAGGCCACATTCACGGCCGAGGCGGTTTTCCCCACACCCCCTTTCAGGTTGTAAAAGGCGATGGTTTGCATGGCGTTCCATTCCTGTCCAGAGAAAGGTCAATTATAGCCTTGCCAGCGGCGAATGCTGGGCTAATGCGCCTGCCGCTACCCTTATGGCTGGGCTCAGGCTAGCATGAACTGGCACACAGGCCCATGTTGGCTCAGTGCAGGTCCGCCGTATTGGGCCGGAAACTTGTGATCCGGGGGCGGTGGCGCTTTAATAGCCCACCAGCAAGCCCAATGAAGGGCGCCAGCCACAGACATCAGGACGCAGGAATACAGGGTGAGTGCCTCAAAACGCTACCAGGTCTTTATCAGTGCTACCTACCCCGATATGCAGGCGGCCAGGCAGGCATTGATGTTGCCCATGATTGAGCACGGCATGATTCCGACCGGGCTCGATAGTGCGGCGGCCGATGGCAACACCTTGCTGCCGGTGATCCAGAAACTGATCGAGACCAGCGATTACTTCATTCTGGTGGTGGGCGGTCGTTATGGACACTTGTCACCCATGGGCCTCAGCGAGATTCATCGCGAATACATTTTTGCGGCCACAAAGCGTAAACCGGTAGTCGCCTTTATCCACGACAACCCGGACTTGCTTGATGCGGACCAGCGTGAAGCAACCCGCGATGGTCAGGTGCGCCGTGATGACTTTGTCCGTCTGCTGGAAGAAAAGGTCCCCAGTTTCCGCTGGACCACCGAAGCCGGGTTGGCCGAGCTGGCTCACAAAGTGATTCCCAACCTGATGCGGGAGCATCGTACACCCGGCTGGGTGCGAGCGGATCAGCCCGGACTTGGCGGCGGGGCAGAAGCCGAGTCGCTGAAAGCGCGGATCAGTGAGCTGGAGAAAGAACGGGAAGAGTCTCTGGCTCAATCTCGCCCGGCGCTCAAGACACTGGCCCGAGGCGGTGACCAGGTGGCGCTGGACTACTCCTGTAATGTGTATGAAGGCGGTGATTGCAAGCTGGCCATGGTCACCACCCGGATCAGCTGGGATCAGGCGTTTTCCTGTGTGGCACCCCTGATGCTGAACCCTGCCTCTGAGCCTGTGATGCAGAAGGCTCTCGAAGATTTCATCGTGCGCAAGGCGCTTGCCGATGTGCAGACGGATTTCCCTCGCGCCCATGCTGTGCGCAACGTGGTACTCGCCGCCCACTCTTTTAATCAACTCAAGATCCACCTGCGCGCCCTGGGGCTCATCAGCAAAGCCCAGGAAACCGACAACCGAGGCCTGCCTCTATGGCAATTGACCGCCCATGGCGACAATACGATGAGTCAGGTGATGGCGGTCAAGCGTAGCGTCAAACTGTAGTTAACAGTTAACAGTTAACAGTTAACAGTTAACAGCGTACCTGACGCTTCCATCCTTCAAACGCAAGAGGCCGCGTCCAGCAGTTGGACGCGGCCTCTTGCGTTGCAAACAGCACGGGCATAGCCCGCGCGCTGTTCACTATTCATTGTTAACTGTTCACTTCCCCAACTTCGCCTTCACGAACGCAACCACCTCATCCGCTGCCACATCGGTATTCTCCGCATCCCCACGGCCCTTGTATTCCAGTACGCCATTGTCCATGCCGCGTTCAGCGATAACGATGCGGTGGGGGATGCCGAGCAGTTCAGTGTCGGCCAGCTTGACGCCCAGACGCTCTTTTTCGCGGTCGTCAAACAGGACTTCAATCCCGGCGGCGCTGAGTTCGCGATACAGCTGCTCGGCCAGTTCACGTTCGCGGGGGCTCTTCTTGATGTTCACTGGCACCAGGGCAACCTGGAACGGGGCGATGGCCTCCGGCCAGATAATGCCGCGGTCGTCGTGGTTCTGCTCGATGGCCGCTGCCACTACCCGGGTGACCCCGATGCCATAGCAGCCCATGGGCATGATCACCGACTTGCCGTTTTCGTCGAGCACTTTGGCGCCCAGCGCTTCCGAGTACTTGGTGCCGAGCTGGAAGATGTGGCCCACTTCGATCCCGCGCTTGATGGTCAGTGATCCTTTGCCATCCGGGCTGGGATCCCCTTCGACCACCTTGCGCAGATCGGCCACTTCCGGCAGCGCCACGTCGCGCTCCCAGTTGATGTTGAAGAAATGTTGGCCGTCTTCGTTGGCGCCGGCGCCGAAGTCACTCATTACCGCGACGCTACGGTCAGCAATTGCCTTGAGGGGCAGGTTGACGGGACCGAGTGAGCCAGGGCCGGCACCGATGGCCTTGCGGATGTCGTCTTCGCTGGCGAATTCCAGCGGCGAGGCAACAGCATCCAGCTTTTCTGCCTTGATATCGTTCAGTTCGTGATCGCCACGCACCAGCAGCGCCACCAGGGTGCCTTCTTCGGCGCCCTTGACGACCAGAGTCTTGATGGTCTTCTCGATGGCCAGATCAAACTGCTGTACCAGGTCGTCAATGGTCTTGGCGTTGGGGGTATCGACCTTTTCCATGGCCGCGCCGGGGGCGGCCCGCTCGGTGGCGGGGGCCAGGGCTTCGGCCAGTTCCACGTTGGCGGCGAAATCGGAGCTGTCGGAGAACGCAATGTCGTCCTCGCCGGACTCTGCCAACACATGGAATTCATGGCTGGCGGCGCCCCCGATGGCGCCGGTGTCGGCTTCTACAGGACGGTAATCCAGACCCAGACGGTCAAAAATGGCGCAGTAGGCCCGGTGCATGATCTGGTAGGTCTCAGCCAGGGAATCCATATCGGTGTGGAAGGAGTAGGCGTCTTTCATGATGAATTCCCGCGAGCGCATGATGCCGAAGCGGGGACGAATCTCATCGCGGAACTTGGTCTGGATCTGATAGAAGTTGGCCGGCAACTGCTTGTAGCTGTGAATCTCGTTGCGGACCATGTCGGTAATCACTTCCTCATGGGTGGGGCCCAGGCAGAAAGGATTGTCGTGCCGGTCGGTGATGCGCAGCAGCTCGGGGCCGTAGGCCGGCGCCCGCCCGGACTCTTCCCACAGGTCCATGGGCTGCACCACGGGCATCAACACTTCCTGGGCACCCGCCTTGTCCATTTCCTCGCGGACGATCTGTTCCACCTTGCGCAGTACCCGCAGCCCGCTGGGCAGCCAGGTGTAAAGGCCTGAGGCCAGCTTGCGCACCAGACCGGCACGCAGCATCAGCTGATGGCTGATGACGACGGCATCAGAGGGAGTTTCCTTGACGGTGGCGAGCAGGTATTGGGAGGTGCGCATAGGATGTCTTTGTTCTGTGGTTTCAAGAGGGCACCATTCTATGAAAGAAGGGCTGCCGTCACCAGATGTGTGTCGCAATCGGAGCTGGGTTTGCCGGACGGGTTTGACTACGCTTGGGGTTTTGCTCAATGGGAGAGTTCGAATGTTGAATGCGGAACAGGTGCAGGCGGTGATTTACGAAGGGTTGCCTGCGGCCTCGGAAGAAGGGCTGGTGGTGGAGTCCATTGGTGATCGGCGGGCGCGGGTGCGCAGCCCGTTTCGACCTTCTGCCCTGCGCCCCGGTGGCACGCTTTCCGGTCCTACCATGATGGGGCTGGCGGATGCGGCCATGTATGCTGCGGTGCTCGGTGCGTTGGGACGGGTGGAGATGGCGGTGACCCAGAATCTCAATATCAATTTCCTGTCTCGCCCGGCCCAGAAAGACTTGATAGCGGAGGCAGTGATCCTGCGATTGGGGCGCCGTTCGGCGGTGCTGGAAGTGCAGCTGTTCAGCGAAGGTGGCGATGATATGGTGGCTCACGTTACCGGGACCTACGCGCTGCCACAGTGAGCGACAAGCGATCGTGCCTCAGTCTGGGGAAATCAGGGGCAAGCGGGTAGGCTGCCTAGCGCAGTTCCTTCTCCCAAATAATATCCAGGCTGTTTGCCTCCGTACTGGAACGGGCTTCCAGGTGCAGGCTACGGGTCAGGGTATAGCGCAGCATGACCGTGGACACTGCATCAAAGAGGCCTATGGCATAGGTCAGATAGAGCCGGTCTGAGAGCTGTTTTCCCAGCATCAGGGAGGCATCGTCGGTTTCCCAGTCGCTGCCAACACTGATGTCATCCACGCCGATCTTGTCGCCAATCTTTTCTGTGACGCCGCTGCCTTTTTCCAGTCCGTAAAGCGCAAGGGCTTGAGCGATGCGGTTGGCGTCGCTGTTGGAGCCACTTTCCAGTGGCCGGCCGGTGAGCAGGTAGGACATTACCTGGCTTTGTTCCATGCCGGGGTCGGAGAACAGGCTGGCTTCTGGTTCTTGCAAGGTGCCGCCCAATTGCACCCCGACGGTGATCGCCTCGCTCGGTACCTTACGGATTGCGCGGATATCCAGCCCGGGGTTATCCGGTGCACCCTGGAAAATCAGCCGGCCATCACTGATCGCCAGATTCTGGCCGTAGGCCCGGTAGCGGCCTTCACGAACGACAAGCTCTCCGTTCAGCTGAGGAGGGCGTTGAGGTTTCTGCTCAATCGTCAGCGTGCCTCCCAGGGTGGCATCAAGACCGAATCCCTTGAAGTACACCTGGTCGCCCAATGTCACGGTGACATTCAGAGAGAGGGGCAGGCTGCCGTTGTCTTCGCCTTGCTGATGTACCAGCACCTGGTCACGGCTCACGGTGATGGCATTCTCTGGCAGTTCCACCGGGTGGATGTCCGCCTCCGGGATGATCAGGCTGCCGGTCAGTGCCAGTGCTTCAAGGTTGCCCTGTAACTGTAGATCGGGACTGAGAAGAACGCGGGCATCGGGTCGGTTGGCCACCAGCAGGTTCTGGCCGCTAACCGTGAGGGACAGCGACAGGGGCCAGGGGTGCGGTTGGATACTGCCAGACAAGGTGGCCTTGCCGTCGCCCATGATGGCCTGACCATTGACAGCGATGTCTCCGTCAGGGGAGCCCGATAGCACTAGTGTGACATCACTGATGGCGGTGCCCAGCGCAGGCACCAGCGCCTGACCGTTCAGGAGTTGTATCTGGCCATCTATGTGCGGGGCGCGCAGGCTCCCGGCGAGCTCAACATCGGCCCGCAGAGTGCCTTCGATATCGCGCAGGTCGGCGGTGAACAATTCGATAATGCCCAGCGAGTGGAGCATCAGATTTATGTCGCCTTGCACAGGGGAGTCAGCTTGCAGGCCGTGGCGCAAGGTCGCTCTGGCCTCGCCCAGGCTCGATGCCAGTTGCAGTTGACTGTCGAGTTGCCGGTTTTTTAGCTGGCTGTGTACTGACAGGGTATGGATGTCCAGGGGAGGAGGCGCATCCTGCGCATTCACACTGATGCTTGCCCCCTGTGTTTGCGCGTGCAGCTCACCTTGGGGGTTATCGATGCTGCCCTCGATGGCGACCGTTGCCTCGAGACGGCCTTCCAAAGTGAAGTCCGGACCGGTCAGGGGGGACAGCAGGGACAGGGGGAGCGATTGGACAGAGCCTTGTACCTGTATGTGGTTATCCGCCTGATAGGTACCTTGCACACACAGGGCGCTGTCGTCCTGGCGAAGGCAGAACGGCGCCAGTGACTGGTTCTCGGCTGACAGGGTCAGGGCGCTGGTCTGTTGTTGCTGCCATTGGCCCAGTGCTTCGTGGACGATCCGGCTTTGTGTGACGTCACCTTGCCAGCGCAGGGTGGTGTCCAGTGCACCGTTGAGATGGGTTTCAAGGGTAAGACTCTGTTGCGTGGCGCTGACGGTCAGTTGGTGCTGTTGCCGAGTGCCGGCCAGGGTCAGGTCTAGCGTTTCCAGTCGCTGTTGGTGATCTTGCTGGATCTGATTGGCATTGAGGGTCAGCTGCTGGGGTTGTGAGCCGAGTCCCAGATCCTGAAAGCGGGCGGTGAGGGTGCCCAGGGACCATTGTTGCCAGCCGGTTTGTTGGCCATTTAGCTGTCCACTGGCTCGTGGGCTGTTCAGTTCACCGCGCAGGGCGATCTGCCCAGACAGGTTACCGTCCAGGTCCGGGTGTATCTGGTTGAGGCGCTGCAGCTTCAGTGTGCTGTCGATCTGCCAATCGGGCAGAAGGTTGCCTTTCAGGTGGGCTTGGTTATCGCCAAAGCGGGCTGCGGCCGTCAGGGCCAGCCGTTGTCGTTGGCTGTAGAGTTCCGCCTGCACAGAGAGCGGTTGCCGTCGCAGTTGCCCGTTTACCTTGAGATGGCTGGGGGACAGCACCCACTCATTGTTGTCGTAACGGCCCTTGCTGTTGCCATTAATAGTAAGTTGTCCGGGTAGCTCGGGGGACAGAATTTCCGGATTCAGGTTGCCCTGTAGGTTCACGTCCCAGCGCAGGGGGCCATAAAGCAGTTGACCATTGGCCTGAAGAGTCTGCTTGCCTTGCGTGAGGGTCAGGTTTTCCAGTGACAGACCGTCATCAATCCGTGAGCCGGTCATGTTGATGGCCACGGCCAGCTTGTCCCGGATTAGCCCGGTTTTTGCGTCGAGCTGCAGGGTGTCGAGAAGACCTCGGGTGTAGAGGGTTCCCTCGGTGAGTGTTAGTACAGGTGTTTGGTTCAGCGGCAGCGGTTGGGCCGGCCATTGGTGCAATAGTGCCAGCCGTGGTTGGTCTTGCTGCCATTCGATGGTGCCTTCACTTTTCACGGTGACGGGATGTTGCAATTGATGGTTGATCTGCAGTGTGTCGATAGGACCTTTTACTTGCAGTTGGCCGCTGGCCTGCTGGGCTGTCAGGGTCTCAGAAGGCGGGAGTGGCAGTGTCCAGTCGACGTTGGCGTCAACAGTGATTGGGCCGGTCAAGGAACCCTGGCCAGACACAGTGAGACGGGTATCGGCGACGGTGGTGGTGTTCAGGTGTGCGATCTGAAACCGCCGCCAGGCTACCAGTCGACGGCCATGTACATCGCCAACAATTCGGGTGTTGTTGAGCCGTATTTCCTTGGCATCCAGGGTTTCAATACGCACACCAAACGGCAGGGATAGGCTGTCTGGCAACGTTATTGACGGGGCTGTATCAGAAGGTTCGCTCGCCTCTGTGCTGATCAGTAACGACCCAAGTCTCAGATACTCCAGATCCAGCCAGCCCTGTGTGAGACTGCGTGGAATTAGGGCCACACGCCCCTGGTCCAGCTGAATATTCAGCGTGCCGTTGCGGTAATGAAGCCCTTCTAGAGCTACCGAGTCGAGCAGATTTCCTTCCCAGTGCTCCAGGGTGAGTTCGCCTGGAATCCACTGCCTGGCTTGCTCAAACAGCCATTGGTTTCCTGTACTGGTGCCCAGCAACAGCCAGAGTATTGTGGCCAGCACCAATAGCAATAACAGCAGTGACCGGAGCAGGAACTGCAGGCTTCGTGCTATCACAAGTCAGGCCCCATGCTCAGATGTATCCGCCAATCACGGTGTTCATCAATGGCTCGGGCAATATCCAGCCGGATGGGGCCAAGCGGAGAGCGCCAGCGAACCCCCAGCCCGGCACTGTGGCGGGGTTCGAACTCATTGATCGTATTAAAGGCGTTGCCGGCATCGGTAAAGGCGGCAAGATGCCAGCGTTCGGTAATGGGGTGATCTACTTCCAGTGAACCTGTGGCGAGATGGCGACCACCAATCACGTCGCCACTTTCGTCCTCGGGCCCCAGCGATTCGTAAGCGAAGCCTCGCACGCTGGAATCGCCACCGGCAAAGAAACGGATGGAGGCGGGCAACTCGGTGACGTCGGTAACTTCGGTGTACCCCAGCTCACCGCGGATCAGTACTCTGCCTCCGGCAAAGGGGAATAGCAGTTTTCCGCTGGGCGCGAATTGCATGAAGGATGCCGTGGAGGACAGCCCCTCGTGGGCAAAGCGGATTTTGCCATTGAGGCGCCAGCCAAAGGTGGGATAGATCGGGTCATTGGCTTTAATCCGGCTAAGCTGGTAGCCCGGAATCAGCAGTTCGGCCTGGTCCACTTCATCCGCGACTTGCCAGGTTTCGCGCAGGTACTCCAGAGAGACTGTGCTGACCCACTTGTTGTCCAGTTCGCGGATATAGTCCGCGCCCGTGCTCCAGCGTTCGTTGGCGTTGCTGTCGGTATCTTCGTTGACATAACTGGTATGTAGATCAAGGCGCTCACGCAGAGGGTCGCTGAGTGGGATCTGATAGCTGGCCCCGGCCCCCTGCTGGACTTCTGAGAGTTCAGTTTCAGCACGGAAACGGTGGCCGAACCGGTTCACTCGACGGTTTTCTATCCCAAGCCGGACTCTTGGTCCCGTGTCGGTGCTGAATCCCAGGCCGGTCAGCAATGACCAGCGGTTATTGTCGGTGACATTGATGCTGATTGGGATACGATGCGTTTCCTGGTCGGGTTGGCCTTTCTCGATCCGTGCAGCACTGAAGTATCCGGCACCCAGTAAGCCTTGCTGGGTTTGCAGGACTTGTTTGCTATCGTACGGGCTGCCTTCCTGGAAACGCACATAGGCACGGACCAGGTCGTCGTTCAGGCTACTGCCGGTCAAGGTCACTTCACCAAAGCGATAGCGGGGGCCACTGTGCACCTCAAGTTCAATGTAGGCATGGCGCGATTGGGTGTCGACCTTCAAGATGTTTCGGGTGAGGCGTCCTTCCAGATAGCCACGGTTGATGAGGTTCTGCTGCAACGCTTTTTTTAGCCTGGTGTACTGCTCATGTTCAAGTCGTTCATCCAAGCGTAACCGGCTCTGTTCGATCAGTTGCTGGAAGGCGGGGTCTGCAGCAGCTTCTCCACTGATGCGAATGTCTGCCCGCTTGAGAATGACAGGCGGACCTGTCTGAACATCAAGGGTGGCGTGTGTGCAGCTGTCACTCTGCACATCGGCGCTCAAGGCAAGGGTGCTATCGTAGTAACCCATGGCTTGTAGCGCTTCGGTGGCGTTGCCAAGGACCTGACGGCGAATCAATCCGTACTGGGCGGGAGGAGGCTGGCAGGGATAGCGGGACAGGTCGATCAGGGCGCGAATGTTATCGATCACGGGCTTGTCGGCATTGCCGGTAATATGCAAAACCGGCTCTCCCCGGGCTGCCAATACGGCCAGCGGGAGGCATAGCAACACCATGGCTGTCCAGCCTGGCACCAGCGCACGCTTCAATCGAATATCCCTGTCAGTCATTGGCAGACAGTGTAAGCGAAGCGGGCTGGGACGAGAACGGTTTGTCTGCGATCTGTTTGCGGTCTAGCGCGCCTTACTCTTCTGGTTCGGCGTCTCTCTGCTGACCTTTCTCCCGTTGGTATTCGCTGGCGCTGGGGCGTTTTTTAAGGCGTCGCTGGAGGGTGCGGCGATGAATACCCAGTGCGTCGGCGGCACGGGAAATATTGCCGTCGTGGGCCTCCAGGGTACGCTGAATATGCTCCCACTCGAGGCGCTGCAGTGACGGGGGCGTTTGCGGCAGTGCGGGTGACAGGCTGGCAGGGTCGGCGGCGAGGGCGTCGAGGATATCCGCGGGGGTTGCCGGTTTGGTCAGGTAATTGTGTGCGCCTCGATGGGTGGCTGCCACAGCGGCGGCGATGCTGCCATAGCCGGTGAGTAACAAGACGCGGCATTGTGGGAAACGTTCGAGGATTGGGGAGATCAGATCCAGGCCATTGTCTGGACCCAGATTCTGATCCAGGACAGCGGCATCAAGCCGGGCCAGCTGTTGAAGCTGCACGAGTGTGGTGCCTGCGTCATGGGTGACGGTGACATGCACGCCGTGTCGACTGAGTGCCTGGCGGGTCTGTTCGGCGAGCAACTCGTCATCTTCTACCAGCAGCAAGTGAGTCATTCTCTGTTCTCCTGGCGGGCGCGGGGCCAACGAATGCGCGCCTGTGTCCATTGTGCGCCAAACTCCAGGTCCAGGCTGGCCCCCATCTGCTCCAGTGTGGTAGTCACCAGGATCATTCCCATGCCCAGCCCTTCGCGTTCCGAGTCCTGATGGGCTGGGCCATCATCGCTGATCTGTAGACCGTGAGACTGCTCGTCGCCAAAGCTGCTGATAATCCAGCGGCTGGCGCCGGCATCCATGGCGTTATAGCCCAGATTGCTGAGCACCCGAAACCAGCCCTCGGCGTTTGCCAGAAGCGGATCTTCCTGCAGATCCATTTCCAGTGTCAGGGTGGGGGCAAGATGGCGTAGATGCTGTCGCAGGTGTTCCAGCAGAGCACTCAATGGCTGGTTGGCAAGGGTGTGTTCGCCACTGCCGCGCTTGAGTCTGCTGGCCACTTGGCGGGCCAGTTGCTCCATTTGCTGAACCTCCTGGTGGAGACTGTCTGGAAGTGCCGGGGAATGACGCAGGTTGTCGGCCAGCATGACCAGGGTTCCAAGCGGTGTGTTCAGTTCATGGGCTTGATCTGCCAGTGTTGCGGCAATCTGGTACATGTGTTCCCGTCGGCCTGCCAGATCGAGCGCTTGTTCCTGTTGACGCTGTTGGTCCTGCATCAACCGTTGAATCACTTGTCCCAGCAGGGTCAGCATCACCAGCATGGCAATAAAAATAGCTGCCATGCCGACACCATGAAGCCCGCTGAGTTGATGGCTCAAGGCATGCAATGGGGTATCGCTGGCGGGCATGTGATACCAGTTCATGGTGACCAGATAGCCAGCCAGAGCCAGTGATGCCACGGTCAGGGCTCCGCGAAGAGGTAAAGTCAGGGACGCGAGCAGTGCAGGGACCAGCAGGTAAAACGCGAGAGGGTTACCTGCCCCGCCGAAATTCTGTATTAGCCCGGCGAATAACAGGGTGTCCAGGGCCAGTTCCAGGGTAAGAAGAGCGCCATGATGGCGGGGCAGCAGCCGCCAGGTGCAAAGGGTTACCAGACTCGGCAGCAGCAAGGCGGCCAACCAACCCAATTCGGGAATGTGATAGCCACTATGCCCCAGACTTTGTAGCAAAATCAGGGCAAGGGTAATGGCCAGCACCAGCAGGCTGCGCAGCCAGATCAGGCGCAGTCGCCAGTTCAGCAATGGGGGACGGTTAGTCATGGCGCTATTGTAGAGGTAAATACCCGCAAAGGGATGTGGCAGTTTGCCTCGCTGGATGGGTGCCTGCGTCAAGGGGGACGAGGACCTTCTGCTGGTAAAAGGAAGATATTCAACCAGGCTGTACTGCTTTCACTGGCAGGTAGGGGCCTCAGGGCTTGAGCATTGCGCCTTCCAGCAACTGGGCGGCAAAGGGCGGCAGTTTAGGGTGCTGATGATGCGTTGCCTGATGCAACCGAAAGCCGGCTTGTCGCAGCGTTGCCGAGGTATCCCGGGTAAGCTGGCAGCCACAGGCAAGATGCTTCCACGCGGGGTTCATGGCCCCTTGCAGGCGTTGGACCCAGCGCTTTTCGTTGCGGACGTGTTCCAGAGTCAGCAGGGTGCCGCCCGGTTTGAGTACCCGGAAGGCTTCGCGGGCGGCAGTATCCGGGTCCGGTATTGTGCAGAACACCAGGCAGGCGATGACGCTGTCAAAGCTGTTGTCGTCGTAGGGCAGTTGCTCTGCGCCAGCGACCCGAAGGTGAAAGCGTTCAGGTTGATTGCACTGGCGCGCGGTATCAGCCGCCAGTTCCAGCAGGGCCTCGGCGGGTTCAATGCCGTGTATTTCGCTTGCGAGATCGGAGTAGAGCGGGAAATTGGCGCCGGTGCCGACGCCCAGTTCCAGCACCTTGCCACGGGCCTGGCGAATCAGGTGCTGGCGGTTCCGGTACAGTGGACGGGTGGCCCAGTCCAGCAGTACCGGGAAGACCTTGTCTTCATAAACGGACATTAATTACGTTCCGGAAGCACATAGTTTTCCGGGTTATTGAGCATATCCATTGTCAGCGGTTCACTGAGTACGCTGGTCAGGTTTCGGTCCGTTTTCTTGCTGAACTTGCGGCGCAGTTTTTCGAACTTGCGGAAGCTGCGGAAGTTCAGCGCATACAGGCGAACTTCCTGCAAACGCTTGTAAGAGTACATCACATCCAGAGCATCCATGGAGAACTCAGGGCGGATTTTCATGGCTTTTTCGAGATAGCTGATCGCTTCATTAAGGTCACGTTTGCGGTTCATGTAGATCAGCGCGTTGGCGTACTCATAATTGACGATCGGGATATCCGGAGCCAGTCGAAGGGCGTCGGAAAAAGACTCTTCAACGGTGGTGGTTCGGGCGCCATAGGTCATGCGACCGGTGAACTTGCCTACCCTGCGCATGATGCCAGCATCCACCCCGGCCCGGAATGCATGAGCCAGAGGCTGTTCAGGCATGATCTCGACAATTTCTTCAGCGCTATTCTTGATTTTGCCAATGTAGCGGCGGGCCACCACGATCGGAACCGGGGACTCTTCGGCGATCCGTGCAATGGCATAGGCGTAACCCAGCTTGACCGAGGCAACAATGGGAGCGACCTCAGGGTCATTTTCTGCTTCGGCCATCACGTCAAAATAGATTTCCGCTCGGTTAGCGACGTCTTGCAGCATCATATACTTGATGCTTTGCCGGTCGGTCAGATAGATGGCGTACATGAGCTGTGAGAACAGCGCTGGGATTTCGCCCATCGGGCCGAGTTTCAGCCCTTCTTCCCGGGCCTTCTGAAAATCACCGGCAAAGAACAGACGCCATACTTGCAGACTGCGGGTTTCCAGAACCTGGTAGTCCCCGTTCCAGTCTACAATCCCATCTTTCATGAAGGGGTATTTCTCGAAGTTCTTCTTCATGTAGGCGGCAGACGGATAGGGCACTTTCAGGCCCCGCATCAGGTGCGTCCACTTCTCGCGAATCTGCTCGTCTGTGTAGGTAAAGAAGCTCTTTTTGTAGGGGACTTCGTTCCATTTTTCGAGAAAGATGCGTTCGTCCACCGGGATTTCCTGCATTTGCAGTTCTTCCGGTGTCACTTCATCCATTTCATCGTCGGAATCGTCGTCACGGGCGGCATGGGCTTGCAGACTGATAGCACAAAGCACAATCAGGCACAGGCTGCGCCAGAAGGGTTGGGAAGTAGCTGCCATGAGTAGTACGGCTCTTGTTGTTGTTGTTTATTGGGCGAAAGGTATATCGCTGGGCCCCTATTACCTAACAATGCCATGGGGCGGGGCGGTGAACAAGTTCTACCCGGTATGTATTCCAGTTGGGTTTTGTATCTGGGGGGGGGGCCACCCGGGGGGCCGGGTGGCGGATGCTAAATCAGGCTGTGCCGCCCGCCTTGCGGAGAACGTCGGCATAGTCTTCACAGCGGGGGTGTTGGGAAATGACAGTCAAGAGGGTGCGGTTTTCCGGATCCCGGCTGTTGATATCACGGCCTTGTGCCTGGAAGAAAGCAATGAAACGCTCGAAATCTTCAACCCGCAGGGCCCGGTAGGCCTTTTCCAGTACGTGAAAATCAGGGTTTACCCCCTCTTCAGCAGGAAAATCGAGAAATACCTTGATCTGTTCATCGGTCATCGGCTCGCCGATGATCTTCTTCTTGTCTTTACGTTCTGCCATTGCAGGCTCCTTGGAATCCGCTCACGGGAAAGGCTGATGAAGGGCGGAGGCGCATGAGCGCAACGTCGGCACCCTGTCCGGTTGGGGGCGCATTATAGAGGGTGGAGATTGCCTTGGGCCAGTGCAGCCGCAGAGCGAGGGGAGCGAAGGGAAGATGCCGCCGGGCAGAGCCCGGCGGCGGGCCATCAGGAGGCCATGTCTTTCAGTTTCTTCAGCGGACGGATCTTGACCATGGTACGGGCCGGCTTGGCCGCGAAGGTGGTCTCTTCGCCAGTGAAGGGGTTGATGCCCTTGCGAGCCTTGGTAGCGGGCTTCTTCTGGGTCACGATTTTCATCAGGCCCGGCAGGGTGAACTGGCCGGCGCCACGCTTTTTGATGTGTCCTTCGATGATCACGCCCAGCTCATCAAACACGGCATTGACGTCTTTCTTGGTCAGGCCGGTGGTGTCGGCGATCTGGTTAACGATCTGGGTTTTGTTCATCGGTTCGGTGACAGTCTTTACTTTGCGCGCAGCAGTGGTGCTGGCGGCTTTGGCAGCGGTTTTCTTCTTTGCAGCCATGGATAGCTTACCCCTTTTTGGTGTCTTCCTGAGTTGTGATGATGCCTTCTGGTTGGGCACCGGTGATGCTTCCCTGATCAGGTTCGCCCCTGGACTGCGTGCTGGAAGCGGTGCGGTGAGCAGCACACGACTTTGCCAACTCAGAGGGTCACTGATGTGGTTCGCATCTTTTATAAGTCAGGAAAATCCAGTTCACAAGCGCTGAAACCACTATTTTTCGCGGGTTTCAGCAAAATTTTACGGCTTGAGAGGCGGTTTGGTGTGCATTGCGCCGGCGGCATGGCTCGCAGCGGGTGGAATCGCTATACTGTGGCGCCTTTTTTCTATGACCCGGTGCCGGGGCTGCAGACAGGTTGTCTGGCTGCGGGTCGTACACTCAGAAATACGAACGGACAGAGAGCATGCGTAGCCATTATTGCGGTGATTTAAGAGCGTCCCACGACGGAGAAACTGTTGAGCTGTGCGGTTGGGTACACCGCCGTCGTGACCATGGCGGGGTGATCTTCCTCGACCTGCGTGACCGTGATGGCCTGGTGCAGGTGGTGTTCGACCCGGACACCGTGGACGCCTTCGCACTGGCCGACAAGGTACGCAGCGAATACGTGGTGAAAGTGACTGGCCGGGTGCGTATGCGTGATGAAGCCGTGCGTAACAGCAAGATGGCCACCGGGGATATCGAGGTGCTGGGCAAGGCCCTGACGATCCTTAACGAAGCGGCCACCCCGCCGTTCGAGCTGGATGAGCACGGTGGTGCCGGTGAGGAAGTGCGGCTCAAGTATCGCTACATGGACCTGCGTCGCCCCGAGCAGCTGCGTAACTTCCAGTTCCGCTCGCGCCTGACTCACGCGGTCCGCGCTTTCCTGGAAGGCCAGGGCTTCATGGATGTGGAAACCCCGATCCTGACCCGTGCGACCCCGGAAGGGGCCCGTGATTATCTGGTGCCCAGCCGGACCCATGCCGGCAGCTTCTTTGCGCTGCCGCAATCGCCCCAGCTGTTCAAGCAGTTGCTGATGGTGGCCGGTTTCGATCGTTACTACCAGATTGCCAAGTGTTTCCGGGATGAAGACCTGCGTGCTGACCGTCAGCCGGAATTCACCCAGATCGACCTGGAAGCCTCTTTTGTTGAAGAAGAGGACATCATGGGGATCACCGAAACCATGGTGCGCAGCCTGTTCAAGGAGTTGCTGCAGGTCGAGCTGCCGGACTTCCCGCGCATGCCGTTCTCTGAAGCGATGCGCCGCTTTGGCTCCGACAAGCCAGACCTGCGTATTCCGCTGGAGCTGATCGACATTGCCGATTTGCTGGCCGGTGTGGATTTCAAAGTGTTCTCCGGTCCGGCCAACGACCCCAAAGGGCGTGTGGCAGCCATGAAAGTCCCGGGCGGTTGCAGCCTGTCCCGCAAGGATATCGACGGCTACACCAAGTACGTCAGCATCTACGGCGCCAAGGGGCTCGCCTACATCAAGGTCAATGATCTTGCCGCTGGCGCGGAAGGCCTGCAGTCCCCGATCCTCAAGTTCCTCACCGATGAGGCCATTCAGGGCATTCTCGAGCGCACCGGCGCCGAGACGGGCGACCTGATCTTCTTCGGGGCAGACAAGGCGAAGATCGTGAATGAGGCGCTGGGCGCCCTGCGGGTCAAGGTAGGTCACGACCTGAATCTGGTGGAAGGCGAGTGGGCCCCGCTGTGGGTGGTGGACTTCCCCATGTTTGAAGAGGAAGACGGCCAGTTCCATGCCCTGCATCATCCGTTCACCATGCCCAGCTGCAGCCCGGAAGAGCTGAAGAGCAATCCGGAAGGCGCCTTGTCCCGTGCCTACGACATGGTCCTCAACGGCACCGAGCTGGGGGGGGGGTCCATCCGTATCCACAACCCGGCCATGCAGCGTGCGGTGTTTGAAGCATTGGGCATCTCTGATGAAGAAGCGGATGAAAAATTCGGCTTCCTGCTGGATGGCCTGAAGTATGGTGCGCCGCCCCATGGCGGTCTGGCGTTCGGTCTGGATCGCATGGTCATGTTGATGACCGGTTGCGATTCCATCCGTGATGTTATTGCTTTCCCGAAAACCCAGACCGCAGCCTGCATGATGACCAATGCCCCGTCCCCGGTGGACAACAAGCAACTGCGGGAAGTGGGCGTACAGGTACGTAAAGAAGAAGACTGAAGTTACGCTGACACGTTCTACGCGGCACGCTGACACGCCCGTGCTGCGTGTTGGGTGACGGCGCGCAAGCGGAGGAAATATGGCAGGACACAGTAAATGGGCCAATATCAAACACCGCAAAGCGGCTCAGGACGCCAAGCGCGGCAAGATTTTTACCAAGCTGATTCGTGAGCTGACCGTCGCCGCCAAGATGGGTGGCGGTGAGCCGGCGGACAACCCGCGGCTGCGGGCCGCCATGGACAAGGCGCTGGGTGCCAACATGACCCGTGACACCATCGACCGTGCCATCAAGCGTGGCGCCGGTGGTGACGACGGCGGCAACATGGACGAAATCACCTATGAAGGCTACGGCAAGGGTGGTGTTGCGGTGTTGGTAGAAACCATGACCGATAACGTGAACCGCACCGTGGCGGAAGTCCGTCATGCCTTCACCAAGTTCGCCGGCAATCTGGGCACCAGTGGTTCTGTGGCTTTCCTGTTCACCAAGCGCGGTGAGATCTACTTCGAGCCGGACAGTGTCGACGAAGAAAGACTCATGGAGGTGGCGCTCGAAGCCGGAGCCGAGGACGTGGAAGAGATCGACGGCGGCGGTTTCCTGGTCATTACCTCGCCGGACAAACAGTTCGGTGAAGTGGTGGATGCCTTGCGTGCGGCAGAGCTGGAGTTTGCCGACGCTGAAGTGACCATGCATGCGTCCACCGAAACCGAAATGGATACGGACACCGCGGAAACGGTCCAGAAGATGATCGACATGCTGGAAGACCTGGACGATGTCCAGAACGTCTACACCAACGCCAGTTGGCCGGCACAAGAAGAATAGCTGCGAGCGATGAGCTTCCAGGAAAAGCAAAACCCCGGATTTATCCGGGGTTTTGTTTTTTGGGGGGAGTAGGGTGGGCTCCCTATGGCTTTGTTGTAGAAGCTTGCCTGGAAGCGACGTGGGCTGGCGTGCTGCGTGAAGCGCCTCTCTGGCTAACTGGACATTTGGACAGTCTTTCGGTACAACTGACGCAGATTTTCTATTTGTGGTCAGACAGTTATGGCATTGATTCTCGGTATCGACCCCGGTTCGCGCCACACCGGCTATGGGCTGGTGGAGCATGTGGGTAATCGGTCCCGGGCGGTGGCGTTTGGCACTATCTCGACTTCCCATAAGGAAATGCCTCCCAGGCTGGGAGAAATCTTTGCCGGCATTGACCAGGTGGTAAAAGAATATGGCCCTGCGGAAGTGAGTATCGAGAAGGTCTTCATGGCCCGCAATGCGGATTCGGCGCTCAAGCTGGGCCAGGCGCGGGGTGCGGCCATTGCGGCAGTGATGCAGGCGTCAATTCCGGTATTTGAATATTCGGCCCGCCAGGTCAAGCAGGCAGTGGTGGGCAAGGGGAGTGCGGAAAAGATTCAGGTCGGGGAGATGGTGCGTCATTTGCTGGGGTTGGATAAACGCCCCCAGGAAGATGCCGCCGATGCATTGGCGATTGCACTGTGTCATGCCCACATGCGTGTCTCGCTGGCGAGAATGGCGGGCGCCACGGCGGTGCGCAACCGCCGTATCCGGTAATTCACTGCACCAACATCAACAACACGGTCATTAAGGATTCAGCATGATTGGACAATTGCGTGGCACCCTGCTGGAAAAGCGCCCTCCGCAGCTGCTGCTGGACGTGAACGGGGTCGGTTATGAAATCGAAGCCCCCATGACCGTGTTTTATGACCTGCCAGAGGTGGGGCAACCGCTGACGCTGCATACCCACTTCGTGGTGCGGGAAGATGCCCAGTTGCTGTATGGCTTTTCCAGCCGTTATGAACGGGAGCTGTTCCGGGCATTGATCAAGGTGAACGGGGTGGGGCCGAAAATGGGGCTGGCGATCCTCTCCGGTATCGAAGCGGACCGGTTGGCTCAGTGTATTCATGATCAGGACAGCACCACGTTGGTGAAGGTGCCCGGTATCGGCAAGAAAACCGCGGAGCGGCTGGTCATCGAAATGAGCGACCGGCTGGACAAGATTGACGGTGCGCCGGCCAATCTGCCCGGCAGAGTCGCCATTAACGCCCCGGATGATGCCCGCAGTGATGCCGTTGCTGCGCTGGAAGCCTTGGGCTATCGCAACAAGGATGCCGCGGCGGCGGTGGGCAAGGTGGCAGAAGAGGGCGCCAGCAGCGAACAACTGATTCGCCTTGCGCTGAAAAGCCTGGCGCGTTGAGGTTCCTTTTTACCAAACGACCGGCAATCCCTCCTTGCACAATTGTGATGATACCAATAGCCGCCGGGTGGCCTGCTGCGTTACGCTAGCTGTTTAAGGGCCTTGCCCACACAACTCATCTGGTTGAGGCGGATCCACCGCGAGCATGGATAACGAACGACTGATTACTGCCGGCAGTGTCGGCAGTCAGGAAGACCAGCAGGATCGGGCGATTCGCCCGGCCAGCCTTGCGGACTACCATGGCCAGGCCAAGGTTCGTGAGCGGATGGAAATCTTCATCGATGCGGCTCGCGGCCGCCAGGAAGCGCTGGATCACACCCTTATCTTCGGTCCGCCCGGTCTGGGCAAGACCACTCTTGCCCATATTATTGCCCGGGAAATGGGCTGCGAGCTCAAATCCACCTCCGGTCCGGTGCTTGAGAAAGCCGGTGATCTGGCGGCCATTCTGACCAATCTGGAGGAAGGCGACGTCCTGTTCGTCGACGAAATTCATCGCCTTTCCCCGGTCGTCGAAGAGATCCTCTATCCGGCGATGGAAGACTACCAGCTGGATATCATGATTGGTGAAGGCCCGGCTGCCCGCTCCATCAAGCTGGATTTGCCTCCTTTTACCCTGGTTGGGGCGACCACCCGTGCCGGGTTGCTGACGGCGCCGCTCCGCGATCGCTTCGGGATTGTTCAGCGACTGGAATTCTATGGTGTGGAGGATCTGGCAGGGATTGTGCAAAGAGCCTGCGAGATTCTGGCGATTCCTATTGATGCGGCGGGGGCACTGGAAGTGGCACGGCGTTCCCGTGGCACGCCGCGGATTGCCAACCGTCTGCTGCGCCGGGTGCGAGACTATGCCCAGGTGAAAGGTGATGGCTGCATTACCGAGGTGATGGCCCAGCGGGCGCTGGATATGCTGGAAGTCGACAGCTGCGGGCTTGATGGTACCGATCGTCGCCTGCTCGACATGATCATGCACAAATTTGATGGCGGCCCGGTCGGCCTGGAATCACTGGCTGCCGCCCTGAATGAGGATGCCGGAACCCTGGAAGAAGTGGTGGAGCCCTATCTGATTCAGCAGGGTTTTATCCAGCGAACCTCCCGGGGCCGCGCTGTTACCAGTCATGCCTGGCGGCATTTCGGCCTGGCGGCCCCCCGTCGCGACGGGGATTTGTTTAATGATTGAAAAAATACAGGAAAACGGGGAATTTACCCTGCCGGTGCGCGTCTACATCGAGGACACTGACGCCGGCGGTATCGTCTATTACGTGAATTATCTGAAGTTCATGGAGCGGGCGCGGACGGAATATTTGCGCACGCTGGGCTATCAACACTATGCCCTCGCCGACGAGAATTTCCAGTTTGTGGTGCATTCGGCCAACGTGCAGTACCGCAAGCCGGCTCGAATCGACGATGCCCTGGAGGTCAGCGCCCGACTGAAAAAGCTGGGCAAGGCGACCCTGTTGTTTGAACAGCAGGTGAGCCGGAATAACGAATTGCTCTGCCAGGCCGATATCAAGGTGGCCTGTGTGGCGGCGGATTCAATGAAGCCGACCGGTATTCCGGCGGCGCTGTATAACAAGTTCAACGCGGCCAACGAAGGAGAAGGGATCAATGGTTGAGGCATCCAGTATGTCCGTGGTCAGTCTGATCAGTAACGCCACGATCGTGGTGCAGCTGGTGATGGCGCTCCTGATTCTGGCGTCGCTGACTTCCTGGTACATGATTGTCGGACGGTACCGGGTGCTGGGGCGTGCTCATAAGGCGGGCCGTGCGTTTGAAGAAAAGTTCTGGTCCAGTGACGATCTCGCATCCCTGTATACCCAGAGCCGCAAAGATCCCAATCCTGACTCCGGTACCGAGGCCATTTTCCGCGCCGGGTTCCAGGAGTTTGTGCGTCTGTCCAAATCCACCAAAGGGGCGGGTGCGGTCATGGATGGCAGCCAGCGCGCCATGCGGGTGGCCTTGCAGCGCGAGCATACCCGTCTTACCAAGCATTTGCCCTTCCTCGCGACAGTGGGGTCAACCAGCCCCTATGTCGGTCTGTTCGGGACCGTGTGGGGCATCATGAATTCCTTTATGGCCCTGGCCAATGTGAAACAGGCGACGCTGAGTGTGGTGGCGCCGGGCATTGCGGAAGCCTTGATTGCGACCGCCATTGGTCTGTTTGCCGCGATTCCTGCTGTCATGGCCTATAACCGCTTTTCCGCCCAGAGCGATGCCTTGCTTACCGAGAACGAGATGTTTGCGGAAGAGTTCTCCTCGGTACTGCACCGCCAGGCTCACGGACGCGAGGCCTAAGCCATGAGTGGCGTAAAGGTTCGGGTGCCGCGCAAGTTGGTGGCCGAAATGAATGTGGTGCCCTACATCGATGTTATGTTGGTGTTGCTGGTGATTTTCATGGCGACGGCGCCAATGATGACCCAGGGCATCAACGTTGACCTGCCAGACAGCAACAGTGAGCCGCTGGATACCACCAAGAATGAGCCTGTGATTATTTCGGTCACTGCAGACGGCAGCTACTACATTGATGTGGGGAGCGATGGCGAAAGCCAGAAATCCGCTACTCTGGAAACGGTAAAGGGCCATGTGCTGCGGATTCACAAGCACAAGCCCTCTACGCTGTTTCTGGTGGAAGGTGACAGCAATGTGCCCTATGCCCGGGTGGTGTCGTTGATGGGCGCCCTGCAGGAGGCGGGGATCACACAGCTTGGCCTGGTCACAGAGCCGCAGGGGCGCAATGAGTGATCGTAAGGTTGCGCTTGCCTTTACCCTGTTCATTCACCTTGTGGTGTTTGGGCTGCTGGTGTTTAGCTGGAGCACGGATCCGACTCTGCACAAGGCGCCGGTGGTCCCCCCCCATGTGAAAGCGACCATGGTGGAGACGTCGAAGCAGAAGACGCCTCCAGTGGCGAAGCCTACGCCGGAAAAAAAACCGGCCCCCAAGCCAGAGCCGAAACCCAAAGCGGAGCCCAAGCCCAAGCCCAAGCCCAAGCCCAAGCCTGAGCCTGAGCCTGAGCCCAAGCCGAAACCCAAACCGGCTCCAAAACCGGCGCCAGCCCCGAAACAGGATAAGGTGCCGGAGAAAAAACCGGCGCCTAAACCGGAGGCGCCGAAAATAGATGAACCCAGCATTGAAGAAATGTTGGCGGACGAAGAACTTGCGATGGAAAAAGAGGTCGAAGCCGGCGCTGATGAGAACAAGGAGCAGGCCAGCAATGCCGATCAGTCTGATGTTGAGGTGGCCAGCTACACGGATGCGATCTCTGCCCATGTCGGGCAGCGGTGGCGAATACCGGGCAACTACCGTAACCGTGATGACATTACCACACGGGTGCGTATACAAATGATCCCCGGTGGTGAGGTGATTAACGTGTCTGTGGTGGAGAGCAGCGGTTACCCGGACTTTGACGAGTCGGTGATGAACGCAGTGAAGCTGTCCAGCCCCTTGCCGGTCCCGGATGGGCCCATGTTCAACAAGCAGTTTCGATCGCTGGTAATGGAATTTGATCCGAAGGTGGCGCAATGAAGTTGATGAAGCATCGCAGTACTCAGGCTTTTATGGTCATACTGGTTATGCTGTGGGCAAGTGCGGCCTCTGCTGAGCTGTTGATTCGTGTGACCGAGGGCCGGGTGGATGCCGTACCGATTGCGGTGGTGCCCTTTGCCGGTGCGCAGGGCGCGCCAGAAGATGTGTCGCAGATTGTCCAGGCAGACCTGCACCGCAGTGGTCAGTTCAAGCCGCTGCCCGCGGAAGACATGCTCAGCCGGCCCAGCAATGAGAGCGAGATGATCTATCGGGATTTTCGCGTGTTGGGTATGGAGTACGTCGTTGCTGGTAGCATGAAGGCGCTGGAAAGTGGCGGCTACGAAGTCAAATATGCCCTGTTTGATGTGTCCCGCCAGGTAAAACTGCTGGAAGAGTCGTATCGTCCTCCTGCCTCACAGCTTCGTGATGTTGCCCATGCCATCAGTGATCGTATCTATGAACAGCTAACAGGTATTCCCGGGGCGTTCTCAACCAAGATTCTTTACGTCACCTATAACCGGAATGACGGCAAGAACCCCTATCAGCTCCAGTATGCAGATGCCGACGGACATCGTGTCACCACGATTCTGCGCAGCAAGGAGCCGATCATGAGTCCTACCTGGTCGCCGGACGGTCGAAAGGTGGCCTACGTGTCCTTTGAAAATCAGGGGTTGCCCTCAATTTACGTTCACGAGCTTGCCACCACGCAGCGTGAAAAGGTGTCCAGCTTCAAGGGCATTAATGGTGCGCCTGACTGGTCACCGGATGGCCAGAAGCTCGCGTTGACCCTGTCCCGTGACGGAAACCCGGAAATTTACATGCTCGATCTCAATACCAAGGCGCTGACACGTCTGACCCAGCATTACGGCATTGATACAGAGCCGCGTTGGCTGCCTGACGGCAAGAGTCTGGTCTTTACCTCCAGCCGTTCGGGGGGGCCGCAGATCTACAAACTGAACATAAATGATAAGTCGGTCCGGCGTGTTTCGTTCCAGGGTGCCTATAATGCGCGCTCTGACGTGACCCCGGATGGGCGTTATCTTGTTTATGTGCACCGACGAAATGGAAGTTTCAATGTCGGTGTGCAGGACCTCCAGCGGGGAACGTTCAACATCGTTACCCGCACAGACATGGATGAGTCTCCCAGTGTTGCACCCAATGGAAGTATGGTAATTTACGGGACGCAAGATGGGGGAACCGGGGTTCTGCAAGCCGTATCCATCGATGGCAGGGTAAAAGTTGAGCTGCCCTCGAAGGAAGGGGAAGTCAGAGAGCCGGCATGGTCGCCGTTCCTCTGATAGAAGCTCGCCAGATGTTCAAGGAGTCATCTGGTGTTCTTCTTGTTCTCGGAGTCCAAACTAGGAAATTAATAGGAGCTTTTCGCATGCGTTCATTTCTCAATCCGCTGTTTGCCCTGATGTTGGCAGCTGTTCTGGCAGCGTGTTCCAGCACCCCGGCAGAAGATGATTCTTCCGCTACTACTGCACCTGAGCCGACCGACACCTCTCCGGTAACCCCGGTAGAGCCGGCCACGCCTGTCAAACCGGATACCAGCAGCATTCCGCTGACCGCTGACAACTTCTACAACCATCCGTCCAACTACGATGGCACCACGGATACCCGCGTGATCTACTTCGCGTTCGACAGCAACACCGTTCCGGCTGCGGCTTTCGAAACCCTGCGTGCTCACGCTACCTACCTGAAGAACAATTCCAACGCCAAAGTGCGTCTGGAAGGTCACGCTGACGAGCGCGGTACCCGTGAGTACAACGTTGCTCTGTCCGAGCGTCGTTCCCAGGCGGTAGAGAAGTTCCTGCGCGTTCAAGGTGTTTCTTCTTCCCAGATCGACGTCGTGTCCTACGGTGAAGAGAAGCCGGCTGCTTCTGGCCACTCCGAAATGGATTGGGCGAAGAACCGTCGCGTAGAAATCAACTACACCGCCGGTACTCCGTAAGCGATGAAGGTAGTGAACTCAAAGCGCCTGTTCGCAGGCGCCTTGTTCAGCTCCCTGGTACTCTGTGCGCATGCACAGGGTACCGGGCCGCTGGCGGTAGAAGATCGAAGTCTGCCCAGACAGCAGGCGCCTGCTGCTTCCCCTTCCTCTACGGCAGGTGTATCCACCACGATAAGCCAAGACGGTTTGATGGTGTTGATGCAGCAACAGCAGCAGTTTGAAGAACAGATCCAGCAGCTGAATGGCCAGATTGAAGAGTTGCGCCATGAGCTGCAAATCATGAAAGACGCTGAACGTGAGCGTTATCTGGATCTGGATACCCGAATCAACACACTGGCTGAGCAGGGTAAGACCGAACAGCCGGATGAGCAGGCCGAGGGCAATGTCGACCCTGAAGCGGACCGTGCGGCCTACAAGGCTGCCAAGGACAACCTGGTGCGCCGCGATTTTGATGCTGCAGCCAAGGCCTTCGAAGGCTACCTGAACGACTTTCCCAATGGTCAGTTTCGTGCTCATGCCCATTTCTGGTTAGGGCAGGTTTACAGCAATCAGAAAACCCCCCAGAACGACAAGGCCATGGCACAGTTCCAGGCCGTCGTCGACGATTACCCGGATCACAGCAAGGCGCCCACCAGTCTTTATGCATTGGCCACCATGCAGGCCCGTGATGGCAAGGTGTCTGAAGCCAAGATCAACCTGCACAAGCTGATCAAGCAGTACCCGGATGCCTCTGAAGCTGGCAAGGCCAAGTCCTTGTTGGACCAGTTAGGCAGCTGATCAAGCGCTAGCCGGGCACATTCCCCGGTAAAGGTGATAGAATCCGCGGCATTTCCGCTCAGGCCCCGCCACATTCCCGTGGCGGGTCGCGTTGGTCAGGAGAGGCTGTGGAGCTCCGTCTTACCGAAATCTTTCATTCCCTTCAGGGCGAGGCCCGTACCGTCGGTCGGCCAACGGTATTCGTGCGCCTGACCGGCTGCCCGCAGCGCTGTGTCTGGTGTGATACCGAATATGCGTTCTCCGGCGGTGAGAAATGGACGCTGGAAGCGATCCTTGCAGAGGTTGCCCGCCACGGCGCTGGCTGTGTCACGGTGACTGGCGGGGAACCGTTGGCGCAGCCCAACTGTCTGCCTTTGCTCACCGCCCTGTGCGATCAGGGTTATGAAGTGAGCCTGGAGACCGGTGGCGCCATGGATATTGCCGGGGTGGATGAGAGGGTGTCCGTGGTCATGGATCTCAAGGCGCCAGGGTCGGGCGAGCAGCATAATAACCGCCTGGAGAATATTCCCCATTTGCGCCCCAATCATCAGGTGAAGTTTGTACTCGCTGACCGCCGGGACTACGACTGGGCAAGGTTTATGCTGGACCAGCATCAGTTGCACAAGCGCGTCAGCGACGTATTGTTTTCTCCCGTCCAGGGCACCCTGGCCCCGGGAGAGCTGGCTGACTGGATCGTTGCCGACCGGTTGCCGGTACGCTTTCAGCTACAGCTTCATAAATTGCTTTGGAATGACGCCCGCGGCCGTTGAGCCCGGGATGAGGAGACCGTAATGAAAAAAGCCGTGGTGTTGTTATCCGGCGGTCTGGATTCTGCCACTTGCCTGGCCATGGCGAGGGATCGGGGCTACCAGTGCTATACCATTGCCTTTGATTACGGTCAGCGGACCCGCTCCGAGCTGGATGCCGCTAAACGTGTCTCGGCGGCCCTCGGGGCTGTCAGTCACCGGGTCATTGAGCTGGGGATGGGCAATATCGGTGGTTCTGCGTTGACTGACCACTCCATTGAGGTGCCTGAAGAGGGGGGGGACGGCATTCCCGTCACCTATGTGCCGGCCCGCAATACGGTATTCCTGTCACTGGCGCTGGGGTTGGCGGAGGTGGTGGATGCCGAGGCCATTTATATCGGCGTGAATGCCGTCGATTACTCCGGCTACCCGGATTGTCGGCCAGCTTTTATCGAGGCTTTTCAGGCTATGGCGGGTCTGGCGACCAAGGCGGGAGTAGAGGGGCGCCCGGTGACTATCGAAACGCCGCTGATGCACTTGAGCAAGGCGCAAATCATTCAGGCGGGCACGGCCTTGGGGCTGGATTACGGGCTCACGGTATCCTGTTACCAGGCTGACGAAAACGGCAATGCCTGTGGCAAATGCGACAGCTGCCGCTTGCGCAAGCAGGGTTTCGACGAGGCACTGGTTAAAGATCCAACAAACTATCAGTAAAGCGGAAAAAAATTCGCTTACCCCCTTGTCAGCCAGAAATAAATCCGTATTATTTGCGCCTCCTTCGGGAGCGGGTCGTTAGCTCAGTTGGTAGAGCAGTTGGCTTTTAACCAATTGGTCGCTGGTTCGAATCCAGCACGACCCACCATCTTCAAAAAGGCTGCCTTTCAGGCAGCCTTTTTTTGTTCCGGGTTAGTGCCCGCTGCGCCTAAGCCCGCATGCCCGTCGCTCGTTCCCCGTGCCTGTCAGCGTGCCATCATCGCATTTGGCTCCAGCCAGGGAATGTCCTCTTCCTCGCAGGGCTGCCACACCGGCAACGCCGCCTGCTCAGCAATACGGATCATATCGGAAGTGCCTCGGCCCCCAGCAAAGGCCAGAATGGCCTGGGGGCGTCCATGTTGCAGCATGCGGCGGTTCCGCATGGGGCCGGCAGCGCGGCCATGAGCGGTCCAGTTTGCCGGATAGCTCACCTGGTCAATGCCCACTTGGTAAGCCCATTGGCTGGCGAGTTGGTCCGCGCCGCTGGCGTCACCGTGAATCAGCAGGCTGAGAAGATTGTGGCGCTGCAGTCGCTGCAGGCTGCGTTGCACCAAGGCAGCGTCACGAAAATCCCGTCCACCACAAACCAGAATACGCATAATGCTGTCCATATGGTCAGTAATGAATAAAGTATAAGCCTGCATGGCAGTGATTGCACCCGTGTTACCGCTCTTTGGCCGGGTGATGACGTTTCTTCACGAACCCTTGACTGGGGTCCGGGCTAAACTTGTACAAAATAGGCCAAATGTACAGGTTTAGCTATGACACACAATGCCAAGATTCCCGTGGGTATCAGCGCTTGCCTACTGGGCATGGAAGTCCGCCATGACAAGGGGCACAAACGCTCGCGGTACTGCACTGATGTGCTTTCCCGCTATTTTACTTTCCGCTCGCTCTGTCCAGAGATGGGGGCGGGCATGAGCGCTCCGCGTAAAGCCATGCATTTGACCGAAGAGGGCGGTGTGGTACGCATGGAAACCACCGACGGCAAGCGTGACGTAACGCCGTTAATGAACGACTTCATTCAACGTTCGGTGCCCGAACTGTCATCACTGAGAGGGTTTATTCTCACGGCCAAGTCGCCCAGTTGCGGAATGGAACGGATTCGGCACTACACACCTGAGGGTAATGTCTTGCATCGCGACGGTGAGGGGTTGTTTGCTGCTGCGCTGAAGCGGGAATACCCCCTGATGCCGCTGGAAGAAGCGGGACGTTTGAATGATGATGCCTTGCGTGAGAACTTTATCGAGCGGGTTTTTCTCTATGATGACTGGTGTCAGATGGTGGAAGCCGGCCTTACTCCCAAGGGACTGATCGAGTTTCACAGCCGCCACAAATTCCAGTTACTTGCACATTGTCAGAAAACTTACCGCCGCCTCGGCCCTTTGCTGGCAGATCTGAAAAGTGGATCTCTGGAGGCCATTGCCGAGGAGTATATCGATGGGGTGATGCTGGCGATGAAAAAACAGGTTTCCCGTGGTGCTCATGTCAACACACTTCAGCACCTGACCGGTTTTCTGCGCGAGGATCTAAGCCAGGAAGATCGCACCCATATCAACGATCAGATTCAGGCCTATTTGCGTGAAGAGGTGCCTCTGGTGGTGCCTATGACGCTATTGCGTGGTGCGTTGCGTAAAGTGCACCTCCCCTACGTTAATGCCCAGCGATATCTGACCCCTTACCCGGATGCGCTGGGATTGAGGAATCGGGTATGACTGCAGCTGAGTCCATGCCCAAGCCGCCCCTGACCATTCAGGGAGTCAGTGAGCTATGTGGTGTCAATGCGGTCACCTTGCGAGCCTGGGAGCGTCGATATGGGCTGATAGAGCCCGAACGCACCGCAAAAGGACATCGCCGTTACAACGCGGCTCAGGTGGAGAAGATCCAGACCATTGTGCAGTGGCTAAACAAGGGCGTGCCGATACGTCAGGTCAGGGATCTCATCGACAGTCAGGATCATGCTTTTTGGTCTGAGGTCATTCCAGCCGGCAAGGTTGACGGCAGCAGAAGCAATGTCTGGCAAGCCGCTCACCGTGAGGTGCTCGCAGCCCTGCAGGGCTTGAATGGGCGCCGTGTTGAACAATGCCTGAACCGCTTGCTTCGTGATTATGGACACGATGCGGTTATCTCACATCTGACAGACCCTGTGCGGCAACAGCTGGCTGCATCGGCACCTATGGCGGTTCAACGGGCTTTGTTTGATAGTGTGCTGACACAGAAGTGGTCCGCACGCGCCTTGTCGCTGATGCCGGGTAGGCGTGAGCCGGGCTGGATGGTGGTGCCCTTGGGGAATCCCCTCGACGCACTGGAGTTGGCTATGGTGATGTCGTCACCCCTGTGGTGTCTGTCTCAACCGGTTGCAGTGGAGGCATTGACTCAACAAGTTATGGCCCGAGAGGGTTGTGGGGTGTTGTGGGTCGTGGATGCCATGCCTACCGCGGCACAACGCGATAAATGGTTACCATCGGAACCGCTCCCTTTTCCCGCTGCCGCCTGGGGCCCGCTCGCTAGCAGGTTGATGCCAGAGACGATGATCTTGAACGGTTTACGTGGCCAGCTTGCAAGCCAGTTGCCGACGTTGGGCGACGGGATGAATCATCGCCAGACGGAGCGTTTTGCATGAATCTTGTCTGGTTTCGTAACGATCTTCGCGTTCACGCGCACCGCCCCTTACAGCAGGCGCTGTGCGCCGATGGGCCAGTCAGCGCAGTTTATTTTCTCTGCGAAAAACAATGGGAAAGTCATCAGGTGGCGCCGCTACGTCGCTGGTATGTCCTGCATAGTCTTCTTGAACTTGGCGAACAACTGGCAGCGTTGGGTGTCCCGCTGGACGTGGTTGATGCAGCTACATTTGAGGCTGTTCCTTCGCTATTGACCCGGCAAGTACGTGACAAGGAGGTGCGGCAGATCTTTTGTAGCCGCGAATATCCTCTGAATGAACGACGCCGTGACGAAGCTGTTGCCAGTGCCATGGCTGAGTTGGGAGTGACCATCAGTGGAGTCGATGATGGTGTGCTGGTCCCGCCAAGAGCTCTGAGGACGGGAAAGGGTACGCCCTATACGGTTTTTGGCGCCTACAAACGCCGCTGGGATGCATGGCTGGATACCCATTTCGAGGCGCCTGCATTGGTGGACGTAGAAGGCGTCAGTCACCCAACGGATTTCCCCGGGCGGGCGGCGGTAGAGCGCGCCCTTGGTAGACTGCAGGTGTCACCATCGCTCACAGAACAATGGCGGCCCGGTGAGCAGTCAGCCCGTGAACAGCTTGATCGTTTCGTCTCCCACCAACTGGCCCGCTACCAAAAACAGCGTGACTTTCCCGCGTTGTCGGCAACAAGCGGGTTATCGGCAGCGCTTTCCGCCGGCACCTTGTCCGTGGCGAGTTGTTATCAGGCTGCTCGTGAAGCGATGGCAGATGCCGGTGCGCGTGAAGGTGCAGCATGCTGGATAGGTGAACTGGCCTGGCGAGACTTCTATCGCCAGATCATTGCCCAGTTTCCCAGGCTTAGTTATGGCGGCGCGTTCCGACGCGAAACCGAATGGCTGCAATGGCGTGATGACGATGATCTTTTTGACGCCTGGTGTGAAGGCAGAACCGGTTATCCCCTGGTTGATGCCGCCATGCGTCAATTGGTGGCGACGGGATGGATGCATAACCGTTTGCGTATGGTGACGGCCATGTTTTTGAGCAAACATCTGTGGCTTGACTGGCGTCGTGGGGAAGCATTTTTTATGACACATCTGATCGATGGGGATATTGCGGCCAACAACGGCGGTTGGCAGTGGAGTGCTTCCTCAGGCACCGATGCCGTGCCGTACTTTCGTGTGTTCAACCCGATCCGGCAGAGTCAGCGGTTTGACCCGCAAGGGGAATTTATCGCCCGTTGGGTGCCTGAGCTGAAGCATCTCGACAACAAGACTATCCACGAACCCTGGAAACAACCTCTTCTGGCAGGGGAGTACCCTGCGCCCATTGTGCCCCATCAGGGCGTCCGTGAAGCGGTTACCGAGGCGTTCAAGAACGCAAAAAAAATGTATGACGAGCAAGGGAGTGCGCAACAGTGAAGCAACGCATTGCAGTTGTCGGAGGGGGGATCAGCGGACTTACTGCTGCCTGGTATCTGTCGAAGAACCATGACGTGGAATTGTTCGAGGCAGGAGAGGAATTGGGTGGTCATACCTGTACTGTCCCGGTCTCAAGGCCTCATGGGCAGTATTCCATTGATATGGGGTTCATCGTTTTCAACGACCGCACCTACCCGAATTTTGAAAGACTGTTGCAGGCGCTGGCACTACAAGGTCAACCCACCTCGATGGGCTTTGCTGTCAGCGATCAGCACAATGGACTGGAGTACTGCGGGGATGGGCTGGGAGGAGTGTTTGCCCGTAAACGAAATTGGCTGAGTCCCGCCCACTGGCGTTTTGTCGCCGAGATCCTGCGTTTCAACCGGGAAGCTCCTGGCTTGTTAAATGATCCTGGGGCTGATATGCCCCTGGGAGAATATCTTGACCGTCACGGCTATAGTGAACGTTTCCGACGAGATTATGTATTGGCCATGGGCGGGGCTATCTGGTCCTGCTCGTTATCGCAGATGGAAGCGTTTCCTGCTCGCTTCTTTATTCGTTTTTTTGATCATCATGGGTTGTTGGCACTGAAGGATCGACCGCAATGGTATGTAGTGCCAGGTGGTTCAAGCGAGTACGTAGCTCGCCTGGCGAAAAACATCCAGGCACGCCTTCATGTCTCGAGCCCGGTGACTCGCGTAGAGCGTAACGATCAGGAGGTGAGGGTACATACGGGCGGCGAGATCAAAGTATTCGACCAGATTGTTTTTGCTTGTCACAGTGATCAGATTTTACCGCTCCTGGCTGATCCTGATGACCGTGAGCAAGCCGCTCTGCCGGTGCTGGAGTATCAGGGTAATGAAGTGGTCCTGCACACCGATATCCGGTTGCTGCCCAAACGTCAGCGAGTCTGGTCGAGCTGGAATGCCTTGCTTGATGATACCCCACAGCAGCGGGTCCAGGTCACCTACAACATGAACATTCTCCAGGGAATCGATGCGCCGGAAACCTTCTGTGTCACCCTGAATGCCACTGACCGCATTGACCCTGACCGGATACTGGCAACCCGGCATTTTGCCCATCCTCTATTCACGCCAGATACTGAAAAAGCCAGAGATGTTCTTCTGAAAGGCAATGGCCATAACCGCACCTGGTATGCGGGAGCCTGGTGCAGAAACGGTTTTCATGAGGACGGTGTGGTATCGGCTCTCAATGTAGTGAAGGGTATAACAGGCTGTGGTGGTCCACTGTGATTCGCCATGCCATTGCCAGTGGTAAGGTCTGGCATCGCCGTCACCAGCCGTTTGTTCACGCGTTCGCGTATCCGATGTGGTTGGTGTGGTGTGATATTGCGGACATTCCTTCGCTACTTTCGCGTCATTGGCTATGGGGACGGCGCTGGCGCCCTGTCGTTTATCGGGACTCAGATTTTGTGGATCCCAGTGATCGCCCTCTTGCCGACAAGGTAAAAGAAAAAGTTAAGGAACAGGGGCTCGATTGGGGTAGCGGGCGGATCATTATGCTTGGGCAGTGGCGAACCTTTGGTTCCCTGTTCAACCCTCTTGTCCTGTATCTGCATTTCGCCGAGGGGGAAGAGCAACCAGATAGTCTCCTGGCCGAGGTCCAGAACACCCCGTGGAATGAACGGCATTTCTATGCGGCAAGGTTAAAGCATTGCGAGGACGGTAGCCTTCAGGCCGATCACTCAAAAGATTTTCATGTGTCACCTTTTTTACCCATGGAGCTTCAGTATCACTGGCGTCTTCACGTGACCTTACCTTCACTGAGAATAATCTTGGAGGATAAAGATGCTGGTCAGACAGTCTTTACTGCCGGTCTCGACCTGGCGCTGGCCAATGCCGCGCCCGGTGAAATGAACCGTGTTATCTGGCGCTTTGGACCTCGTGGGATCGCAACCGTGCGGGGCATCTACTGGCAGGCCTTGCGTCTTTGGCGCAAAGGGGCTGTGTTTTATTCTCACCCTGACAAAAACTGATACTGAAAGTTGAATGTCTTTCCAGGATTGCAGGGTTGACAGGTGCAAAGGGAACAAAGGAAAAGGAGAAAAAATGCAGACCAGTGAAAAGGTAAATCATCCTCTCACATCATCACGGCAGGGCGTGTCAGGGTTGTCTGGTGTTGCTCGCAGGCTGGTGTTGCAACGGCTAAACAGTCTCCCCTTTGGTTGGCTTCGCATCGAGGAGCCGGATGGCAACACCGTTCATGTTGGGCAGCGCGGCACCGGACCCGATGGGGGGGTGATCGTGCTCAACGATTGGCGTACTTATTCCATGATGATGAGCGGAGGAGCTCTGGGGGCCGCAGAGGCCTTTATGGAAAAGTGCTGGGATAGCCCTGACCTGGTGAGAGTCGTTCGCTATTTCGCTGCTAACATCGACGCCATGCAATCATTTGAAGGAGGCCTTGCAAGGTTATCGAAACCCGCTTTGGCCTTGTTGCATCGCCACAACCGCAATTCGCTGCAGGGTTCGCGTCGGAATATTGCTGCTCATTATGATTTGGGTAACGATTTTTTTGCGCTGTTTCTCGACCGTACCATGATGTACTCCAGCGCCATATTCCCCTCCCCGGAGACTCCCCTTGAGGATGCTTCGGAGTACAAAATGGAACGGATCTGTCAGCGGCTTGAACTACAGCCGGGCATGGAAGTACTGGAAGTCGGTACAGGCTGGGGAGGGCTGGCGATACACGCGGCCCGTCACCATGGTGTCCAGGTAACGACCACTACCATTTCCCGTGAGCAGGCTCGTTATGCCCGTGAACAGGTGGCCAGCGCGGGGCTTGCAGATCGTATTACTGTGTTGGAGCAGGATTATCGCGAGCTGGAGGGGCAATACGATCGTGTGGTCTCGGTGGAAATGATTGAAGCGGTGGGCGCTGAGTACCTGCCGGGCTATTTCCGGATGCTGGGCGAACGCCTCAAGCCGGATGGCAAAATGCTGCTGCAAGCCATCACCGTCCCTGATCAGCGTTTTGATCATGCCAGGCGCCAAGTAGATTTCATCAAGCGGTATATTTTCCCCGGAGGATTTCTTCCCAGCGTGTCAGTGATGCAGCATCACCTCACCCGGCAAACGTCCCTGGTGACAACGGAACTGGCGGATATAGGTATGGATTATGCCCGCACTCTGCATCATTGGCGGGAACGCTTCCTTGCGGCTTTGCCGGACATTCGGGCGCTGGGATTCGATGAACGCTTTATTCGCATGTGGGAGTACTATTTCTGTTATTGCGAAGGTGCATTTCTGGAGCGAGCCATCAGTACCGTCCACCTTGTGGCAGTGGGGCCGCAATGGCGAGGCCGCTGAGTGTTCCTGTATCGTGGTTAACCATTGAAATGCGCTCTCTTCGAGCGCATTTTTATGAATATAAGGGGCATTCGCTAACGGGCGCATCTTTCCGTCAGCACCGTTGCGGCCACAATGTGGTATGATTCCCGCCTCAAATTTGGGTCATTTTCGCTAAGTTATTGATATCAGGGGAAAACCCCGGGCGGTGAGGCCGATGACTGCAGAGGCACAGGCACTGGTACAAGCCCACCTGGCAAAGGTGGTGCAGGACGACACGCTCAGTGAAGAGCAGCGTTTGGCGTATCGTGAACGTATCAAGACATTGTTGCGTGAGCGCGATGCTGTGCTGGTGGCGCACTATTACACCGACCCGGAAATCCAGTCGCTGGCAGAAGAAACCGGTGGTTGTGTCTCCGATTCCCTGGAAATGGCCCGCTTCGGCAAGGATCATCCGGCGTCCACGTTGATTGTGGCCGGCGTGAAGTTCATGGGCGAAACCGCCAAGATCCTCAGCCCCGAAAAACGCGTCTTCATGCCGACCCTGGAAGCCACCTGCTCGCTGGATATCGGCTGTCCGGAACAGGAATTCTCTGACTTTTGCGACCAGCACCCGGATCGTACCGTGGTGGTGTATGCCAACACTTCTGCGGCGGTGAAAGCCCGGGCAGACTGGGTGGTAACGTCTTCTATCGCCGTCGAGCTGATCGAGCATCTGGACCGTAACGGCGAGAAAATCCTGTGGGCGCCAGACAAGCATCTGGGCAGCTATGTGCGCGACAAGGCGGGTGCTGACGTGTTGTGCTGGGACGGAGCCTGCATCGTCCATGAAGAGTTCAAGGCCCAGGGCGTTCTGGACCTGAAAAAAGCCTACCCGGATGCGGCGGTGCTGGTGCATCCCGAATCACCGGCGTCGGTGGTAGAGATTGCCGATGTGGTAGGTTCCACTTCGCAGCTGATCAAGGCGGCCTGCGAGATGGATAACGATGCCTTCATCGTGGCCACCGACAAAGGCATCTTCTACAAGATGCAGCAGCTGGCCCCCGAGAAAACCTTCCTGGAAGCTCCTACCGCGGGTTCCGGTGCCACCTGCCGAAGCTGTGCCCACTGCCCATGGATGGCCATGAATGGCTTGCAAAACATGGTAGCGGTGCTGGAAGACGATAATGGTATGGGCCAGGAGATCTTTGTGGACCCGGTGCTGGCCGAAAAAGCCATGGTGCCGCTGAACCGAATGCTGGATTTTGGCCAGAGCCTGAAAAAATAGGCTCATCGAGCAGTTGTGGAAAAGCCCGATTGACTGCTCCCTGCTGGCCGTAGGAGCGAATAACCGACGCTCCTGCGCACAGGCGTGCGCTCAGCCTATTCCCGGAAAGCCGCGATACCCCAAATAACCCTGCTTTTCAGTCTTTCCCGCTCGCTCCCTCATTGTTCGTCCTGGAGAGATGGTTCGTTCGAGATTGGCGATACCGGTTAGCCCCGGATGACGGGTGCTGGCAATGGGTTTTCTTCCTTCACGTAACCTTTGCGACACGGCGGCATCCAATTGGTAACCTGATGGCTACCAATGCATCACAACCCGAACCCATTCAGCCGTGAAGTCTTATGCAGGATACCCACGATTTACTGGTGCGCAGCACCACCGATTTTCCCGCCCTGCGACGCGAGACAACTCGCATCTTGCAGGTCAACCTTGGTTACCTGTGTAACCTCAGTTGTGTGCACTGTCATGTGAATGCCGGCCCCAGCCGTACTGAACTCATGGATCTTGCAACCATCGAGACGGTATTGGAGGTGATTCGTCAAAGGGGTATCCAGGTGCTGGACCTGACAGGTGGGGCACCGGAAATGAACCCGCATTTTCGTTATCTGGTGCGTGAAGCCCGGGCCATGGGGGTCGAGGTCATCGACCGTTGTAATCTCACTATCCTGCTCGAGGACGGCTATCAGGATCTTCCTGAGTTTCTGGCGGAGCAGCAGGTTCATGTTGTGGCATCGCTGCCCTGTTACCTCGAAGACAATGTCAACAAACAGCGTGGAAAGGGGGTATATCAGGGCAGCATGGAAGCGATTCGGCGGCTCAATGCGGTTGGCTATGGCGAGTCCTTGCTTCTGGATCTGGTATATAACCCAACGGGTCCCAGCTTGCCGCCTCCCCAGGCAATACTGGAGGCGGACTACAAACGCGAGTTAGCGGCCCGTTTCGGGCTACGTTTCAACAGTCTGCTGACCATTACCAATATGCCGATCAGCCGCTTCGGCGCGGTGTTACTTGCCCATGAGCAGTTCAACGACTACATGCAATTGCTCCGTGACAGCTTCAATCGGGATACCCTCTCGGCAGTGATGTGTCGCAACACCGTCAGCGTGGATTACCAGGGCTATCTATACGACTGCGATTTTAATCAGATGCTGCACATGCCCATGGGGCATCTGCCCTCACATCGTCATCTCTCATCACTGTTGGAGGAGGATGTGGAGGGTGAGGCAATTTATGTGGCAGACCATTGCTTTGGTTGCACTGCGGGCGCGGGTAGCAGCTGCGGGGGCGCGTTGGAGTGACCTCTGTCAGTGTGATCGTGCCGCTGCTAAATGAAGCCGAGCGTATTCAGGCGACGCTAACGGGCATTCGGGCCGCATTGGGGGAAGGCGACGAACTGATTGTCGTTGATGGTGGAAGTTCGGATTCCAGCGCGGAGTTGGCGGCGCCACTGTGCGACCAGCTGCTGACAAGCCCGGCGCAGCGTGCCGGGCAGATGAACGCCGGGGCGACCCATGCCCGGGGGGAATGGCTATGGTTCATTCATGCGGATAATCAGGTACTGCCCGGGCATCGCCAGGCGTTGGCAGATCTTCCCTCCGCTGCTGATTGGGGGCGCTTTGATGTGTACCTGGATGCGCCAGGCTGGTTGTTTGGCTGCATTGGCGGACTGATTTCGCTTCGCTCCCGGTTAACGGGGATTGCTACTGGCGATCAGGGGATTTTTGTTCGCCGTTCCCTGTTTGACGCTGTCGGCGGCTTCCCGGGGCAACCATTAATGGAAGATGTAGCGCTATCGGCTTTGCTTCGCCGGTATTCCCGCCCCGTGTGTTTGCATCCAGCGATGCGTACCAGTGCCCGCCGGTGGCAGAGCCATGGCGTGTGGCGAACCATCGGCTTGATGTGGCGTCTGCGATACCGTTATTGGCGAGGTGACGACCCGGCCTCTCTTCACCGGGCCTACTATGGACAGAATAAGCCGTTGTCGGGAGGCGTATCTAGCCCTGCAGGCGGTCCCCGGAGATCTGATGGCCAGCACCGATGAATTGTTGATTTTTGCCCGTGGGTTGCAGGCAGGGCAGGTTAAGACTCGCCTGATTCCTGCCTATGGAGCGGAAGGCGCTCTGGCCATCTACCGCCATCTTTTGCGGCGTACCTGTGACGCGGCCGCCACCTTCCCGGGGCGGGTTACCCTTTGGGCTGACCGGCATGACCCGGCGCTTGCCAGGCTTGCGGCATCCAGAGGGTGGGGAATGTCGGTTCAGTGCGGTGAAGACCTTGGAGAGAGAATGTCCCATGCGCTCTTCCAGTCATTGCGGGCGTCGCAAAAGGTACTGTTGATCGGCAGTGATTGCCCGCTTCTGGATAGCGACTATTTTGTACAGGCATTGGCGGCACTCGATACTAATAACGTCGTATTTGGCGCGAGTGAAGACGGCGGGTATGTACTGCTTGGCTCATCCTCTGCCGCGTTGTGGCAGTGCAACCCTTTTGCCGGTGTCCACTGGGGCTCGGCTGCCGCACTGCAACAGAGTCAGCAGGCCTTGATGGACGCAGCCCAGCATGTTCTGCCTGCCCTTTGGGATGTGGATCTGCCTGAGGATGTTTGTCGGGCCTGTGGCCTTGGACTGCTGCCGACGGAGTTTTTACCTGTTCCGCCGGCCCGCGTGTAGCCGACGAGCTGAATTCCGGATCTGGTACACATACGCTATATTTCGTAGGCGGTATGATTTTCCCCGTAATGGATGACGGAGCCAGCATGCAAGATTCAGTAATGATTGATTCGGACGTGGTCGCCGAATTACAGGATGTAATGGGCAGTGACTTTTCAGTGTTGCTGGAATCCTTCGAGCGCGATGGCCAGCAACGTCTGGCCGCGCTTACGGCTGCGCTGGCGGTTGGTGACACCGATAGCGTGCGCCGTGAAGCCCACTCCTTCAAAGGCAGCAGCGGCAATCTTGGGGCTATTCAGGTGTGTACTCTGTGTATGGAGCTGGAAGCGTTGGCAGGCGAGGGGAATCTTGAGCGTGCAGAAACGGTACTCACGCGTCTTAACAGTACATTCAGACAGGCCTGCGAAGCACTGAATGCCCTGTAATCCACCCGGCAAGCCCGTAATGACGGGCAAAAAAAACCCTCTTCCAAAATGGGGTGGAAGAGGGGGGTTGTGAGCGCTATTTCTAGCGCCTTGGGGGGATACTGGTTGAAGCTCGGGGTTACCCTGACCTCATGAAAATCATGCTAACCATAAGTGCCATCGGGTGCTGTAAAAACCGGTGAGAAAATGTAAAAACTTGGCCGGCTTTTATGGCGCCAGTGTATTTTTGGAAGGATGGAATCCGGTTGGTGTGGACATCCTTGTAAGAGATCTCTTACAAGGATGTAGGAAATATTGGTCTTTTTCGCCAAATATTGGCGTAAAAAATACGGGTTTTTTCGCTAACCCAATGAAAAACATAGTGTTTATTGTGGTGCGCGTTTTTTGCACTGACTTTTAATATTTTTTTTACCCAAACCCGAAATTTCCGTTGTTATAGTGGACTCGTGTTCAGGGATATGAGCACAGGGACAAGCAAGGATCGCAAGACACGGAAGTCACGGTGAGCGCAAAAAAGGGTCAGGACGACTCGACGCAAAAAGGGCGGCAGGATGCCGCCCTTTTATTTTGTCTGCTGAAAACCGTTTAGGCTTCAGGAGCAGCGGGAAGGCCTTAGCCTTGCCATTCGCGAACCAGCTTGTCGCGTTTGCCTTCAACGCCATCCCACTCTTCAGCGTCGTCCGGCGCGTCTTTCATTTCGGTAATGTTCGGCCATTTCTCGGCCAGATCCGCATTGATCTCCAGGAAGTCCTGCTGATCATCCGGCAGCTCATCTTCGGAGAAAATGGCATTCACCGGGCACTCCGGCTCACACAGTGCACAGTCGATGCACTCGTCCGGGTGGATTACCAGGAAGTTAGGGCCTTCGTAGAAACAGTCTACCGGGCACACTTCCACACAATCGGTGTGTTTGCAGTTAATGCAGTTTTCACCTACTACGAACGTCATAGCCTGTCCTCGCCAGGTGTCGTGATCTTCATACAGCGTCAACCCTCCGATTATAGCAGGATTACACGCGGTCTCGCTTGGGGTGGCGGTAGTCTAGCGGCATGGCCTGAGGCAGGCAAACGAAGACTTGATATAAGGTAATACCCTGCGATGGCCGGAGAAGACAGTCCGCGGCGGCTTGACTCCGCAGGCGCGCCTCATGCGGCGCTCCTGCAACCCTTAAAGGAGTCCTCTCAGCTTATACAGGGCTTCCAGCGCCTGCTTGGGCGTCAGCTCATCCGGGTCCAGTTCTGCCAGGGCCTGCTCGGCGGCGCTGGGCTCGGCAAAAAGACTGGCCTGGGCCGGTGCGGTGCTCGGGGTGCTGGCGGAGGCAATCACCGTGGGGGGGGCATCGTTCACCGTCAGGGTTTGCCCGGCTTCCAGCTCTCGCAGTTTCTCGCCGGCTTGCTGAATGACGCCGGCGGGCACCCCCGCCAGTTGAGCCACCTGCAGGCCGTAACTGCGGCTCGCCGGGCCTTCCTGTACCCGGTGCAGGAACACGATACGGTTGTCGTGTTCGCTGGCGGTAAGGTGGGCGTTGTAGATGCCGGGCAGTTGCTCCGGTAGCTGGGTCAGCTCGAAATAATGGGTGGCGAACAGGGTGAAGGCCTTGAGATTCCGGGCCAGATGTTCGGCAGCGGCCCAGGCCAGGCTCAGGCCATCGAAGGTGCTGGTGCCGCGGCCAATCTCGTCCATCAGCACCAGGCTCTTGGCGGTGGCATTGTTGAGGATGTTGGCGGTTTCTGACATTTCCACCATGAACGTAGAGCGGCCACCAGCCAGGTCATCCGAGGAGCCGATACGGGTAAAGATCCGGTCCAGATTGCCGATGCGGGCGCTGGCCGCAGGCACGCAGCTGCCCAGATGAGCCAGCAGGGCAATCAGCGCGGTTTGACGCATGTAGGTCGATTTACCGCCCATGTTCGGGCCGGTGATGATCACCATGCGGCGGGCATCATCCAGGTGCAGGCTGTTGGGCACAAAGGCGTCGTCCAGCACCTGTTCGACGACCGGGTGACGGCCATCCACGATCTCGATGATCGCCTCTTCATCCACCAGCTGCGGGCGCACCCAGTTCAGCGCCTCGGCACGCTCGGCCAGTGCGGCCAAGACATCCAGCTCGGCCACCGCCGCAGCACAGCGTTGCAGCGGGTGCAGGTCGGCGGCCACTTTTTCCAGTAGCGCTTCGTATAGACGCTTCTCCAGGGTCAGCGCCTTGCTGGAGGCGGACAGCGCCTTGTCCTCGAACTCCTTCAGCTCGGGGGTGATGAACCGTTCGGCATTCTTGAGGGTCTGGCGACGCTGGTAATCTACCGGGGCATCGTCCGCTTCCCGACGCGACAGTTCGATGTAATAGCCGTGGACCTTGTTGTACTTCACCCGCAGGGTAGAGAAGCCGGTGCGTTCGCGCTCGCGGGTCTCGATATCCACCAGCACCTGGCCGGCGTTCTCGCTGATGGAGCGTAGCTCATCCAACTCCGGGCTGTAGCCGGGGGCGATCACGCCGCCATCGCGAATCAGCATGGGCGGGTTCTCGATCACCGCGTTGCCGAGCAGTTCCACTTGCTCCGGGAACTGGCCAATGCGTTCGATCAGCTCATAAAAGGCATCGCTGGCAGGCAAGGTGCCAATCAGGGCCGGCAGGGACTTGAGGCTGGCATGCAGACGCGTCAGATCCCGCGGGCGGGCGGAGCGCAGCGCCACCCGGCCGAGAATCCGCTCCATGTCGCCGATGTCATTCAGCACATCGCGGGTCGACTCGAAACACCAGCCCTGGCGCAGGGCTTCAATCTGATCCTGGCGCTGCTTGAGGGTGGTGCGGTTGCGCATGGGTTGGTGTACCCAGCGCTTCAGCTGACGGGCGCCCATGGCGGTCTTGGTGCTGTCCAGCACCCAGGCGAGGGTATGCTGCTCCTGGCCATCCAGGGTTTCGGTCAGTTCCAGGTTGCGACGAGTGGCCGCATCCATGGCCACGGTGTCGTCGAAGCTCTCTACCGTCAGGCCGGTGACATGGGGCAGCTCGCCGCGCTGGGTTTCTCTGGCATAGCCGAGCAAGGCGCCGGCGGCGGCTACGGCCACTGGAGTGGGTTCACCAAAGCCGGCCAGATCCTGTACCTGAAACTGCTGGCACAACTGGCGACGGGCGGATTCTTCATCAAATTCCCAGTCCGGACGCTTGCGGCTGCCGGCTTTGTCGCCCCAGCGGCCGGGCAGGGATTTGTCTTCGCTGTAGAGCAGCTCCGCGGGAGACCAACGCTCCAGCAGTGCCTGCAATTGTTCGCTGCCTTCCACCTGCGTGACCACAAAGCGCCCGGCGGCCACATCCAGGCTGGCGCAGCCATGTTGGCCCTTGGCTTCATAGACGGCACAGAGCAGGTTGTCGCGTCGCTCTTCCAGCAGCGCCTCGTCACTCACGGTGCCCGGGGTCACGATGCGCACCACCTTGCGCTCCACCGGTCCCTTCGCCAGCGCCGGGTCGCCAATCTGCTCGGCAATGGCCACGGATTCACCCAGCTTCACCAGCCGTGCCAGGTAGCCTTCGGCGGCATGGTAGGGGATGCCCGCCATGGGAATCGGCTTGCCCGCACTCTGGCCGCGTTGGGTGAGGGTAATGTCCAGCAGCCGGGAGGCCTTCTGGGCATCGCCAAAGAACAGTTCGTAAAAATCCCCCATGCGGTAGAACACCAGCTGGTCCGGGTGCTCGGCCTTGATCGCCAGGTATTGCTGCATCATTGGCGTATGTTGGCTCAGATCCGCGCTCACTTTACCTCCGGGGGAATCCGTTCAATAAATGAAAACAGGCATGATATAGGGATTACCCAAGGGAATCATGGCCCATTCCTCTTCTAATCAGGGACACCCATAAATTGGCGAATATCCTACACTCTTTGCAGCTAGTCTCTGATGTGTAACTGTTCATGTGGTCAGTAATCTGTGGTCATGGAAACGCAAGGAGGCAACCCATGACCCGCGCCCGCTATACGCAGGTTTCGCTAGAATCAACGCCTTACTATCACTGCATCTGCCGCTGTGTACGTCGCGCCTTTCTGTGTGGCAAGGACCTCTACTCCGGACAGGATTATGAACACCGCCGTCAGTGGGTGGTGGATCGGCTGTCAGTTCTGGTGGAGGTGTTTGCCATTGATCTGTATGCCTATGCGGTGATGTCCAATCACTACCACCTTGTGCTGCGCATCAACCAAAAGAAGGCGCTGTCGTGGACAGAGGAAGAGGTGGCGGCACGCTGGATGCAGCTGTTCAGCGGACCACTGATCGTGAAACGGTGGTTGGCAGGGAAGTTGGATGAAGCCGAAGCGCTGAAAGCGCGTGAAATTGTTGCTCAATGGCGAGAGCGCCTCTATGACCTTGGCTGGTTCATGAAGTGCGTGAATGAATACCTTGCCCGCCGCGCCAACGAAGAAGATTGCTGCAAAGGCCGGTTTTGGGAAAGCCGTTACAAGTGTCAGGCCCTGCTGGATGAAAAAGCGTTGCTTCAGTGCATGGCCTATGTGGACTTAAATCCCGTCCGGGCAGAGATGGCGGCCAACCCGGAAGAGTCGGACTACACCTCCATCCAGCAGTGCTCGCAGGCGCTCCATCACGCAGCTGGGGCGAGAAAGAAACCGTCTCTTATGACTCTGGTTGATGCCCACACGATTGAAGCAGATGAAGAAGAAACTGTATGCCGATTCAGATTGATGGATTATCTGGAATTAGTGGATAGCACGGGTAGGGCGGTACGGGGTGACAAGCGAGGAGCGATATCCCACCAGGCAGCGGGAGTGTTGGATCGGCTGGGTATTGATGAGGTTGCATGGCTGTCCCATATGCGGCCAAGAAAGCGACACCAGCCTGTTGCTGTTGGGGCGCTTGATAAACTGAAAGCGTTCGCGGAAACGACGGGGCGAAAATGGGTTTGGAGGCAGAGTCTTGAAGGATGGTAATGTATTGTTGGGTGATTGAATTTATGCGTGTCCCCTAAAGGCCTCTAAAGGCCCCTCGATAAAGGCAGCTTCTGAAAGATATGCTACAGGGCCAATTTTAAAGTTCGTTGGTGGAAAGTTGATTCCTGGCTATGGAAATGTCATGACCTTGGTTGGCCTTGGAGGTGTGGCAGGGTGTGTGGGCGGAGTTTTATAATGAATTTTTGTACCATATACGCTTTCATTAGTACGTTTTTTTTGGCTTTCGGGTTTGTTCTTCAGTTTTACTATCTTTTTGTGGCTACATTCTTTGACGATACTAGATTATTTTGGGTTAGCTTTTTTGTCATGGCTGCTTCAGCACTGAATTTTTATGTTTTCTATTTGTTTTGCTAACAGACGAGCCCAGTAGGGGATGCGCATCTATCCGTAAGACATCAGTAGGGGACACGCATCAATTAATGGACTTCCTACACAAATCGTAGTGTCGATCTGATTATTTTCTGTCCGTAAGGTCAGTATCGTTGGGTCGTGGAAGAGCAAGGAGGCTAACCATGACCCGCGCCCGCTATACCCAATTACCCTTGGATTTTACGTCTTACTACCACTGCGTCTGCCGCTGTGTTCGGCAGTTCTCTTGGTTGTCTATACCGATCATCCGTATCCGCCCAATTCAGGCCGCAGGTGTGAGGTTTGGCATAGCAAACTATCAAGGTCTTTCCTCAAGCAACTAGAATCAACCTAAACACACCCATGCACCATTAGCGTATGCTGGCTCAGGTCCGCTCTCATGCTCACTCAGTGACTGAAAATCAAAAGGACGCGCAGCGCGCGTCCTCATCCTTGTTAATCAGGGTGAACAAGCCGCATCCGGCAGTTGATTGATCCACTCACGGATCAGGGCAACGCCTTCTTGATGGATCACACTGCGGCCCAGTTCCGGCATCTTGTGTCGTGGGTCGGTGGTGTTCATGCGGAACAACAGGTAGGACTCCTCCGCTGCGCCGGGGACGACATCGCCCAGGGGGTAATCCGGGCTGCCACCGGCAACCGGAATCTTGCAGGCGCCGAACCGGGTCGGGTCATCTGCGTATTCGCGGTTGTATTCCATCTGCAAACCACTGCTGCCGGCCGGGCCTGCGTACAGGGGCTCAGGCAGGGTCAGTTCGGAGCGGTGACAGTGGGCACAGTTGATGTCCAGATAGGCCTTGGCGGCATCATGCAGGGCTTCCGGCGCCAGCAGTGCGGGGTCCTGGGCGTTGCTGAAGAGCGGTGCTTGTGACACCTCGCTCATGGATTCAGGCAAACCCTCCAACACACCCTGTTCTTCCCAGTAAGCCAGCTGGTTCCTGTTGTAGCCTTCATAGTCGAAGTCTTTGTTCAGGTACCGGGCCTTTGGACCGATGGGTTTGAAGATCGGTTGACGCTGATCCTCCGAGCCTTGCAGCAGCGGTACCACCGAGTGACAGGAGGTACAGGAGGAGGCCTTGGGCACCGCATAGGTGAAGGTCAGTGTCTGACCGTTATGCTGCGTGGTCATGTTCTCGACGCTTTTGCCAGCGATGGCCAAAGACGCATCTGCTTCCGAGTCCCAGTAATAAGGGCGTGCGACCCAGCCGTTGTCACGGTGAATCAGCAGGCGAGTTTCGATGATGGTTTCGTTCTCGCCACGGTTGGCAGTGTCCGCCGGCATGGCAAAAGTTTTCACCAGCACGGTGCCCACGGGGAAATCGAAGGCTTCGTGTTCACTGTAGGTGGCTTTTTCTCCTTCAGGAATGAACACAAACCGGTATTTGCTCGCGTAGTCCGTGAATAGCGGGGTGGACAGGTCATAGGGAATGCCGCCGGTGTTCGGGTTCCGGGTCGGGTCGCTACTGTCCGCGAACAAGTTGTAGTCCGACAGTTTGGGGCAGTTCTCGCTCAGCAGGGCGCCCCAGTTCACGCCTGATCGGGTGCCACCGCAGTCAGCGGTTTCTGATGGCTCATCGGGAGTGCCGGGTACATAGTTGACGTCATCATCCTTGTTGATGGTGAGCCCGTCTTTACCGATGTCGACATCACAGGCTGCGAGAGCAGACACCGCTATTGCAAAGACCAGGGCCTTGCGTGCTGGGTTGCTAAATTTTGAGTTGCTCATGGTAACCACTCACTCAATCAATTCTCGTTGCGCATGGTGTGGCTGATTAGAGGCGAACGTTGGTTCGCCTCCTGCACATGCCAGCGGGATTAAAGTGCGCATGCCGCTTCAGAAAGGTCATCGCCAGTGCAGCCATAGACCACACCGTTGATGCTGGCGGTGGAGGGTGGCAGGCGATTGTGCGCGCAGTTCAGGAGTGAGGAGCCGATCATGGGCTCGATCAGCAAGCTGGGAACGGGGGCAGTGAAACCTGCATTCCAGTTGTTGGGGTCTAATGGGTCGGTGCCGAAAACCTGGCCGGTGTTAACGTCGTCGTAGCTCGTGGCCGGGTTGCCGTTGACATTATCGTTGGCACAGATCTGGTCTTCCTGGCCGTAGGGCTGATAGCTCACACCGTCTGCCTCAGCTTGAGAGCCAGCGGGAATGAAGTCCTGAAACGCTACCAGTTGCCCCGCATTGGCGAGCAGTTCGCCCACACCATCATAAAGAATGGCGGGGAATACCTGGGCCATGCCGCTAGCGTTATACGGGGAGGTATAACCGTTGATAATGTCGACCAGCAGGGATCCCTGGGGGTTGGTGCCGTTGCGCGCGATAAAATTATTGTGCGCATAAACGTTGCGGACCAGCGGGGTCCAGCCATTGGTCATGGCCTGCCCATACTTGCTGGGGTAATTGGCCAGGTCATCGTCAGCGAGGAGATAGCTGGCAATGGCGATGGCGGTGGTTTCGTTATCGGTGATGTCGTTGTTATAAATTTCCACATCGCTGGTGGCAAACACCAGGATGCCAGTACCCGGAGGTGCAATGCCTACCGCACCGGCTCCGACATTGGGAGCATTGTTGGCATAGGCGGTGTTATTGAAGACACGGACATTGCCACCATAGGCATTGGTCAGGCCTGGCAGGTCAAATACCAGGATCCCCGCGGTATTCCCGGTAGCCATGTTGTTATACACATCGGCATTGATGGTGTTTTCGACTTCGATCCCGGCGACGTTTCGCACGGCAACATTGTCACGAATGACCACATCCCTGGACTGGCCGACATAAATACCTGCATCTGCAGAGCCCGCAGCATAGTTGTTTTCCAGCAGGACATTCTGGGATTGCAGCGGATACAGGCCATAGGCGCCATTATCCGATTCCAGCGGTCCTTCCCAGACGGTGGCGGTGTAAGCGAAATGCACGCCGCTGGCGTTGGTCACCTTGATGGCGTTCTTGTTGGATTCATACACGCCAAAGTCACGGATGGTCAGGTTGGTGCCGCCTTCAAAGCGGATGGAGTCATCACCGGTGGAATTGCTGAAATCCAGCTTGGTCGCTTCGATTCCGTGACCGGTCAAGACGACGCCGCTAGCGCTGTTGATCGTGATGGTTTCCGAGACCGTAAATTCGCCTTTGGGCAGTACTACGACGGCATTTTGCGGTATTTCAAACAGTGCGACTAATAGCGCTTCGGTAATATCATCGCCTTGCTGGGCGTCCGGGGCGACAAAGATTGCGTCACAGGGGAAGGTAAAGCCCGAGGTGCTTCCCCCTGCCTCACAGGTGTCGACTGTGCCGGAATTGCCGCTGTCCCCAGAGCTTTTTGTCTGGGTGATTTCGTCCCCATCGTTCACTTCAATACAGCCAGACAGCAACAGTGAGCTGGATAACAATCCAGCGGCAATGGCCGGGATTGCTTTTCGGCCGGTGCGGTTCTTCATCATGATCGTTTCTCCCGATTTATCGTTATAACGCCCGGAAGCCCTAAGGCGTTGGTGCTAAGAAAAACAACCTACCCGCGTCTGGGAGAGCGACCCAAAGACAAGTGCTGTGCAAACCTGAAAAGTGCTGTGCAATACCTGACAAGGGTTATGCAAAAGTTGAAATTGGGCTGATCAAATTCTTCAACTGACTGTATTTAAAAAGGTTTTCAGATGGGCTCTGAGAGTGATCAGAATCAGGTGTTCGGCGTGAAAACGGCGGTTGGGGAGGGCGGCCGTCAGGCTGCAAGGCTATTTGGGTTGCTGGCTCTGGCGATATTCTGTGGGGGTTTGCTGTTTGATATCTTTGAAGGCCCGGTTGAATGAGCTCAGGGTTCGGTAGCCGATATCCAGCGCGATGTTTTGAATGGGGGTTTCGGGTTCGGTGACAAGCCGCTCACAGGCTTCTTCGATTCGCATCTGATTCACGTAGTCGTTGAAGTTGCGATAGTTGAACGTCACATTGATGATCGCCCGGACCCGGTATTCCGGCAGGGACATTCGGTTCGCCAGCATTTTCAGGGTCAATTTCTCGGTCCGGTAGAAGTGTTCCTCTTCCATGATTTGCTTGAGCTGAGCTGCCATCGCCAGGGGCAGCTCTTCTTTGGGCTCGGGCGCTGTTTCGACAACAACAGGGAGCGGTTCAGCTTTGGTATCGTCCGGGCTGGCAGGGGAGCGCTGCAGATCGAGCAACACGCCTTCCTGTCCTTTGAGTAAAAGGAAGCCCACCAGCAGGGTCGCAACGCCTACCGTTCCGGCCACCAGTTGACCGGTATCCAGCCCGTGATTCAGTGAGACGGTTACGCACAGCAGGGTTGCGCCGACGGACACCAGCAGGGCGATGCGCAGTTTTCGTCTGCCCTCGACCAGATCGTTGCGCCAGTGCGCAGCGGTAATCCACAAGCCGCAGAGAATCAGAAGGTACTCGGCGAATTGGGGAATCTTGAAACCCAGCCCGTGTAGCCACCAGGCCGCGTCAGGATCCGCCGCACCGAAGGGCCGACTCAAGGCTGGAGGAATAAAACTGTACAGGGCCAGGGCTACCCAGGCCCGGTGCGCTTTTGCTTCAGGCTTGGGGGAAAAGGCAAGCAAGCACAACAACCAGAATGCGGCAGGCAAGGTTGTCATCACGTCGCCCAGCAGCCACTGGAATTCGGGTTCTGCAACACGGCTCAGCAGGAAGGCGGCGGCGGCGATCAGCACCCAAAGAAAGACCTTGCCGACCAGCAGGTGTCTGAAGTCGCGCAGGACCACCAGAAACACAACCGCAAGGCAGCCCAGACTGAAGCCAGTGAGTAGTTGCATGCTCACTCAATCATTTACTCGTTCTTGTGGAGCGCCAGAATAGCACCAAACACGCTCGCGAATCTTTCCGTGCTTCCGGGAAAACGGTGGGCTTATCGTTTTATGTGGCCAGTGGTTGGTACGGCATTGAGGGTAGATTCGGGCAGGCAGCTCGCTGTGAGCCAATCACTGTTTGCGTTGTAAATACGCCTTGGCTGCCCGGTGCCCACTACAGTCTGAGCACACGATCATACCAAGCGTGGTGCTGCCAGCGAACCGCGCGTTGGCTATGGTCAGGCCTGATGTCAGGCTTTTCTTTGAAACGAAAATACGGCAGCAACCTCGAGCCTTGGCGTGTGCGATAGCGGTGTGATGATTGTCAACAGTACCTCCAGCAATAGCAGGCATTGGCCAAGGGGCATTGCTATGCCGTGAATGGCAACGATTGCCAGTCCGGCCTGCTATTGCAGCGTTGGGGAATGCTCTTGCTGGTTCGTGAGTGCCTGGCTGACATGCCGGGTGCTCAGGCCTAACCGGTGCAGCGTATGCATGATTTCCAGCCGGGTCTGGCCTTTGCCCCGCGTCAGGGCCTGCTGCCGTTCCTGGCTTAGGTTGGGTTGCGCCAGGGCATGGGTGAGGCTGGAGTGAGCCTTTTGTAGCGCGGCCAGGGCGCCATGGTGATGGCCTTGAAGGCGGTACAGATCTGCCAGGTTCTGGTAGCCCACGACCAGGGCGGCAACGATTTCTTCCGGGTCCAGCCAGTGCTGGAGCAGGGTGTTGGCCCGTTCGCAGGCGCTCAGGTAATGGCGCTCAGCGGTGTCGTAGTGGCCCTGGCCAAAGGCCGCGTTGCCTGCCTGGGTATCAAACTTCCACTTTTCCATGTGGCTCTCCTGATGGTCGACACCGGCAATAACCGGAGATGTTGTTATTGTTGATAATCATTATCAAATGATGGTCGCGCAACCCGATAACGGTTTCAAGGAAAATTTTCGCTCTGTGCTGGCCCCAGCTGAAACTGTGGGTTACGGATAGGTCGAAGGCGCCAGGCCTTTGACGTCTTTCCAGTCCACTTCGAACATTTCACCCGGCCCGGCATCCATGATGATGTAGAAGGGCTGTTTCGGCAGGGGGAATTGCAGGCGCGATTGCTTGTCCAGTTTGTCGTTCAACAGGATGGTGTTGTCGTAGTCCAGCACTGTCATGGCGATGCCATTGGCGGCGCTGCCGTCATGGAATTGGCCGGTGCAGGTAATGTCTGTGCCGGTGAGTTCACAGCGGCATACCGGGGTGTGGGCGATCGCCGGACCGCACAGCAGCAAGGTGACAATCAGGGCGGAAAACCGCGGGACGAATTTCATGGTCGCTCCTTGATAAAGGTGGCCAGGCTCGGCGACAGACGTTCGATGGCGAGTGGCTGATGGTGAAAAGTGCCGTCGTTGCCTTCCACCGTTAGCCACAGGTCATCGGCCAGGGTGGCAGCCACAGGGATGGGGATCTGTACGGTCTTTTCTTCGCCGCGACCAAAGAAGGCATTGCCAGCGGCGGTAGTGCTGCGTGGCTCGCGTACCTTGAGAAAGGCCTGGCGAATCTCGCCTTCGCAGCGCTCGCAGAAGCGGATCACGAACTGTTTCAGGGGCACGTCCAGGGCAAGAATGTCCGGTGCTGCCTGCTCTTTTTCTGCGATCACGAAGGTCCAGGGGCCGATCTCGCCGCTTAAGGCATCGTCTCGCAGCAGCGGCTTCTGGCCGGAGCCGGCCAGTTGCCAGGCGAATACGGTGAGCGGCAGGGCAATGACGGTCAGGGCCACGGCGATTTTTGCCGGGCCGGCCGGGACCGGGTCGGGGGCCACGGGAATGCGCGTTTTACCTGCGGCGTTTTTTCGCGCCGGGCGCTGGGGTTTGACCGGTTGCCAGGGCCAGCGGGGCAGGGCAAAGACCAGAGCGACACCGGCCAGGGACAGCCAGCCGAACCAGGTGACAGAGCCAATGCTGAAACGCCACTGCACCGTGGCAAGGATCAGGGCGGTACCAAGCAAGGCCCAGCCTGTTATTTTGGCAAGACGGGAGGCCTGCGCTGAAAGAGAGCGTTGCAACAGATGTTTGCTGTGCCGGGGCATGGCCAGTGCCAGGCAGGTAAAACCGGCAAAGGTGATCAGAAGTAGCGTCAAATTTAACAGGGTCATGCGCCACCTTCTGGCATCAGCCACAGGATCAACGGTGCACACGCCAGACTGCCGATCAATAAGCCCAGCCACACGGTGCGTAGCCGTTTGCTGCTGAAGGCCCAGATGATGATTAGCGCATACAAGATAAAACCGAGCATGGTGCTGGTAGCGATGGCTTCGGCCTGTGGCAGGGGCAAGATCAGCGACAGCAACAACAGCACCATCGATGAAAGCACATAGCCACCGACAAAGGCGGCCACAACCCGAGAGAAAACGGCCCATCGGTAGCGGGCGCTATCACTGAACATACGGTTACACAGGGCGCTCATACTGATGTCCCCTGACTAATGTCGGAGAGCCAGCGTCGTCGCACCTTGATGGCCATCCAGGCAAAGGCGGCTCCGAGGCCCAGCATGGTCAGATCAAAGCCGGCCAGTACCCACTCGCCGGCGGTGAGCGTCATGCCCAGGTGCTTGTCGGTGGTGAGCAGGTTCAGCAGCGGGATCAGCGCAAAGGCGGCTGCGGCCAGCCAGAGAATTTCCACCCAGGCCTTGCGGATATCCCGGAAGCAGGCGTAGAGGAAGGCTTCGCCCCATAATAAAAACAGCACATTGGCTTCCCAATTGGCGCGCTCGGCGAGATCCACCGGCAGCAGGCGGTTGGCCCAGAAGTAGCCAGCAACCCCCAGTGGCAAGCCGGCGATAGTGGCCACGTTGAGGGCTTCTATCAGCTGCATGTTGATGCTGTCGTGCCCTGGAAGGGTCTGGTGTCGTCGACGTTTCACGGTCCATAACACCAGACCGGTGGCGATCATGGCACAGCCCAGCAGTCCCGCAGCAAAATACAGCCAGCGCAGCCATGGGCCAGCAAAGCGGCCTTCGTGCAGGGCGGTGATGATTTGCCGGGTGCGGGAGGTGGTTGTGCCGTAGGGGCCCGTAGGCAAGGCCTCACCGGTGGTGGCGTTAAAGGCCAGTTTTTCGCCGTCGTACCAACGTAGCCGATCAATATGGATGCGCTGGATCTCCACCCGTGGACTCTCGCCGGTATCATGCTGGATAAAGACGGACTGGATTTGTTGTTCTCCCCAGGCTTGATCAGCCTTGGCCAGCATTGGGGCAAGGGTAGCCTGTGGCCGTGTGGCAGCCTGGTGATCATGGTTCTCTGCGTAGAGGTCGTCGAAGTAACGGTCGCGGCTTTCGCGGTCCGGTCCATACAGGGCGGCCATACCGGCAGGCATGTAGGTGGTGTCGAAGAACACCAGGCCGCTGTAGGTGATCATGATGAAGAACGGCAGGGCCATTACGCTGATCACATTGTGGGCATCCAGCCAGCTTCTCTGTCCCTTGCCCGGGCGGAAGGTGAAGAAATCCTTGAAGATCTTCTTGTGGGTAATGACCCCGGTGATGATGGCCATGAACATCAGCAGGGTGCAGATGCCCACCAGATAATAAGCCAGCAGCAAGTCCATGTAGTGCAGGCGATAGTGCATTTCATAGAGCAGCTCGCCGCCCCCGGTGGCTCGTACCGGGGGGCTTTCCTGATGTTCACCGGTGAGTGGATTGAGGGTGGCGTTGCCACGGGCACCATGGTCATGGCCGGGTTCGGGCAGATCTTCCCAGCGAATTTCAAAATTCTGCCAGCCTCGGTTGACCGGAGAGTAATGTGGCAGGGTGATTTGCCAGTGCGCGGCGTGGGGGGCTCGTTGTTCCAGCTGGTCCAGCGCCAGCGATATCATGGCGTCACGGCCGCTGGTTGGCAGGGCCTCTACCAACGGTCGTTCCGGTTCCATCCAGCGGGTGATTTCGTAGTGGAAATACCCGGCGGTGCCGGTCACAAACATGAAAAACAGCACCCAGCCCACCACCAGTCCGGTCCAGGTGTGCAGCCAGGCCATGCTTTGTCGGAAACCTTCTTTCATACCCCGCGGGATGACCTCGTATTATTGAATTGCTGATAAAAAACCGCCCCGACCGGCTGGCCGGGGCGTTGCTTGTCAAAGGAGCTTGCCCGAGGGCATATCAGGTTTGAGGCTGTTTTTTTCTTGCCCTCGTATCTCATAGACGAATGAGAAGAGAAAAAGGTGAAGACAATCCTGATTTTTTTTGTGGTTTTTGGATGGTTGCCGTCAATGCCGTTTGCAATGGCATGTTTTGTGGACAATGGATGTTGAATCCAGCGGCTCTCTGTCGCTGGATTGGCTGTGTGCAAGCTTCCATCGAAAACTGCTAGCAGGAGAGAATGGTCAGCTCCCTCGCAGATCAACAGGCCGTTTATACAGAGGATGTCGCAGGGTTGGCGTGGGAGCTGAAGGGCTGCTAACCCTGTTCCTTAACGTCATCCCGTTGTTTTACAGGCCGCCTTTGGTGAGCTTGGCCGGGTCAAGCAGGCGCTCCAGTTCCTCATGACTCAGGTCGGTGTTTTCTGCTGCCACTTCGACGATGGGGCGTCCTTCCTTGTAGGCCTGCTTGGCGATCTCAGCGGCTTTTAAATAGCCAATGAGGGGGTTGAGCGCAGTGACCAGAATCGGGTTGCGGGACAGGGCTTCGTTGAGCTTGTCCTCTCGCACGGTGAAGGTGGCGATGGCCTTGTCGGCCAGAAGGTGGCTGATGTTGGTCAGCAGCGCGATACTTTCCAGCAGGTTTTTCGCCACCAGCGGCAGCATGACATTCAATTCGAAGTTGCCGGATTGGCCTGCGACGGTGATGGTGCTGTCGTTGCCGATTACCTGGGCTGCCACCATGGTAGCGGCTTCTGGAATTACCGGGTTGACCTTGCCTGGCATGATGGAGGAGCCAGGCTGCAGCGCCTGTAGTTCAATTTCGCCCAGGCCAGCCAGTGGGCCGGAGTTCATCCAGCGGAGATCGTTGGCGATCTTCATGATGGAGACGGCGGTGGTTTTGAGCTGACCGGATACGGCCACGGCGATGTCCTGGGAGCCGATGTGGGTAAAGAAGTTCCTGGCGGGGGTAAAGGTGATCCCGATGTGTTCGCTGAGGCATTGGGCAAAAACGGCTGCAAAGTCCGGGTGGGCATTGATGCCTGTGCCTACGGCAGTGCCGCCCAGGGCCAGGCTCTGGATGCTCGGCTGCAGTTGTTTCAGATGCGTGATGTTGTGTTCGATTTGATCAGCCCAGGCATTGAGGCTCTGGCTCATGCGTACGGGCATGGCGTCCATCAAATGGGTGCGGCCGGTTTTCACATATTGGTCCACCTGCTCTGCTTTCTTGCGGGTGGTCTCCATCAGGTGGGTCAGGGCGGGGAGTAGCTGCTGTTCCAGCTCGATGGCGGCGCTGATATGGATGGTCGAGGGGATGATGTCGTTGCTGCTTTGGCCAGCGTTAATGTGGTCGTTGGCGCCTACATGGTTGCCGTAAATGCGGGTTGCCAGGGTGGCGAGTACCTCGTTGGCGTTCATGTTGGAGCTGGTGCCTGATCCGGTTTGGTACACGTCAACCGGGAAGTGTTGCATGAAATCACTGTCTATCAGGTCGTCTACTGCTTTGCGGATGGCATCGGCCATGTCTGATGGGATTTGTTCCAGTGCACCGTTGGCAGTGGCGGCGGCACGCTTGGCCAGTAGAAGGGCCCGAATGAAAGGCGCGGGCAGAGGTTGGCCACTGACCGGGAAGTTGTTCACGGCTCGTTGCGTTTGGGCGGCGTACAGCGCGTCTGCCGGGACGTGAAGTTCTCCCATGCTGTCTTTTTCAATACGAGTTTTGCTCATACGGTGCGATTCCTCTGGTGGCATCAGTTAGGGCTGCGCCCGGCAAATGTGTTGGACAGCGACGACCGTGTTGGCGCAGGTTTGCGGTTAACCTGCGTGGTGTCATTGGCGATTTCCTGAAGTGAGCCCGATGGAGTGACGATTTCGTCAAGATCCAGACAACGCTGATGGCGAAGGGAGGTGTCATCCATGAATGCGCCAAGCCGTAGTCAAGATTGTGCTTCCCAGCGGTTGCCGGTACAAGCGGCATAACACTGGACTTTGTCAGCGGCACACAACGCAGAAGGCAGCCCGGAGGCTGCCTTCGTTTCGACAACGGATTAACCTTGCATCAGAAGTTGTAGCGTACGTCCATGTTGATAGAGCGACCAGGTTCCAGCAGGGTTTCCACAGTAGGGAATTCCTGGCCGTAGCTGGCGCGTTCGGTGTATTCCTCGTTATTCAGGTTGTCTACAGACAGGCGAAGTGACAGGGCATCAATCGGTGTGTAGTTCACGTACACATCTACGACCGTGTAGCTATCCTGCTTTTCACCCAGACCGCGGGATTCGAGGTCGTCGTTTTCCAGAGCAATTTCTGTAGTCAGTCCCAGTGCCCATTGGGTGTTGGGCCAGTTCAGCTCACCGCTGATGGCAATCTGTTCACCCAAGGGGACGGTGAAGTAGTTGCCGTCATAGGAGGTGGCATACTCATCGTCCATTTTCGAATCGATGTCGGCATAGGTGATTGCCAGGCGTCCGCGCGGCGCGTTGTAGCCGAGAGTGGCATCAAAGCCGTCGATGTCGAAATCGGAGTACAGATCCGGGCCGCCACCCCAGGTGGGTACCCGGGCATCACGAATGCCGGTTTCGAACTGGTTGGCCGAGACAAAGAAGCCGTTCCAGTTGGCCTTGAAGCCGACGGTGTGGTTGTGGGCCTTCACCGGCATCATATCGCCATAAACCCAGGCGCCGTTGAGGATAAAGTTTTCGGCAAGAGCGGTACCGCCCCAGACATCGGCATAGCCAGCATTGATAGCAAAGTGCTCGTTGAAGTGGAATTCGGCGAACACATTGGAGCTGGTACCTTCGTCGTCGTGTTTGGAGTCGTCGGTGCCGGTGAAGTCTTGCTGGTCATAGCGCAGGCCGTAAGAGAGGTCCAGGCGCTGGAACAGGTTCTGACGGAACTGCACAAAGGCACCGGTGTTTTCAGCGCTTTCTTCCAGATCCGGGGCGCCGTCAAACTGGAACACCGCGCTGTCATCGTAGTAATCCAGGCCGGCGGTGATATCCACGAAACCGGTGTGGAAGGTGTTCTTGGCCGTAGCCGAGGTGCTTTCGGTAATGCCGGTATAGACCACGGTGGTGCTGGGTGCGGCCAATGGGTTCTCGCTGGTTTTCAGCTCGGTTTCATTGTTGGCAACGGTGATTTCCGGATTCCATAAACCACTGCCGGTGAGACGGCTGTATCCCAGCACGGTGTTCTGGCGGGTCAGGTCATAGTTGCGCGAATCCGGCACGGGACGCCCTGCGGTGAGACCGGAAAAGTTGGCGCGATAGGGGCGTTCGGAATCGTCATTGACCTGCTCGTGGCTCAATTCGATGCGGCCCATGTCTTCGTTTTCGTAGGCCAATTTGGCCAGGCCGCTGAGCAAGCCGGGCTCGGTGTAGGGGACGTTGTCGCCGTTGGCATCTTCGTAGTGGTTGCCTTCTACCTGCTTCACATAGCCGAGCGCTTCAAAGCCATTGCTGCGGCCGAACAGGGAGCCGGCAGTGGTTACTGCATCGCCGTTAGAGGCGTAGCGACCATGCAGAAATCCTCCCAGATTATCGCCGGGAGCAAGCATGTCAGCGACGTCGACGGTTTCATACTTCAGCGCGCCGCCCAGTGCGCCGGGACCATCGTCGGCAGCGGCGACACCGGCAGAGGCGCTGACAGATTTCAGTAGCGACGGATCAATCAAGGTGGTGGCGTTGTGGTGAAAGATTTTGTTGTTCTGGCGTGCGCCATCCACGGTCACCAGCAGGGCGGTTTCTTCCACGCCACGTACGTAGACTTTTTCGTTAATGGGGATGGAGCCACCCACAGATACAGACGCTTCGTTACGGAACAGGTCCTTGGTGTCCTGGGGCTGCAGCCGGGTGATGTCGGCATAATCGTAATCGACGATGTCTTGCGGGCTTTGCTGGGTCACGGTCACATTAACCGGGTCCAGGACATTGGCGGCGTTGTCGTCTGCACCACGCAGGGCAAAGGAACCATCGCTCTGGCGGCTGGCGGTCATACCGGTGCCGGAGAGCAGACGGGTAAGGGCTTCTTCTGGCGTATAGCTGCCTTGCAAGCCGGGGCTTTGTTTGCCCGCGGCGAGTTGCATGTCGCCAGCGATCAGTACGCCGGAGGCGCTGGAGAACTGGGTGAGGACGGTGTTCAGCGGACCGGCCGGAATATTGTATTGCTGCGCGCCGGCAAATTCTTCGGCATGGGCGGCCAGCGGCAAAGCCAGCGGCACACTCAGGCCCATGGCCAGGCTCAATGTCAGGGCGCGCATGGCGGCAGGGGTACGTTGAAAGCGTTTCACGGTATCTCCTCTTGTCAGTATGGGATGTCCCCGGCGCATCCTTGTGACGGGGTTTAACTGACATATCGAACAAGGCGGCTGAAAGCGGAAAATTTTTTTCAGGTTTTTTGTGCCGTTGAGCGAGTGGCCGATGGTTGCGGCAGGGTGGCAATCGGCGAATGCCGATCCTATCCGTCATCCTGACCACGCTGGCAGAGGTGGGCTCGCGCCCATATCCGCCCTAGGGTGTTGCGGGTGCGGGTTCGATGCGGGTCCACCACGGCAGGGGCTGGTCGATGCGGATCGGTAGTGCCTTCTCCAGCATGCCCAGTGCCTGCTCCGGATTGTCCAGCGGGAAGCCGCCAAACACACGCAGATCGGCCACCCGGGGTGACAGCTGGATATGGCCGTGTTGGTAACGCCCCAATGTATCAATCAGGTCTGCCAGACGGATGTCTTCGGCGATGATCCTTTTCTTGTGCCAGGCTTGCTGGCTCAGGCGTGCAGGTTCCGGTGGGGCGATGTGGCCCTGGCGGAAGCGGGTCTGTTCAAACCGCTTCACGACAGTGCGCTGCTGGTGCCGGGTGGTGATTTCCACGGCGCCTTCGTACACCGACAGGAAGGTTTCATGGTCGCCCCGGCGAACAGAAAAACGGGTACCCAGCGGGCGCAGTTCCCCCTGCGGGGTGTAGACCACCAGCGGGCGGGTGTCTGCTCCTGTCTGGATCAGTATCTCACCCCGAATCAACTGGATCTGACGCAGCGGGCCTTCCATGAAAGTGTCCACGGCGGAGTCGGTGTTGAGCCAAAGCTGAGTGCCGTCAGCCAGCGTCCACTGCTGAATGTCGCCCGTACCGGTGCGGTACTGCGCCTGCCAGGCTGCGGCGATTTGTGGCAGCGATGTCTGTTGCCAGCCGAACCAGCCCAGCCCCAGCGTGCCGAGTGCTGCGCCCATGCCCTTGATCATGGTGCGCCGTTGCAGCCGGTTGGTTCTGGCCTGTTGCAGGGTGGCTTCGGTGTGATCGGGGTGGTTGCCGGTGGCGGCACTGAATTGCTGTTCGATCCGCTCTACCAGCTGCCAGCCCAAAACGTGGTCCGGGTGTTGTTTCAGCCAGGTCAGCCAGCGCTGGTTATCCTTGGGGCTGGCATCGCCGGAACGCAGCAGGGCGAACCAGTCGGCGGCATCGCTGAGTACCTGATGGTCAATGTGGGCGTGGTCTGTCATCACGAGATACGTTTCTCAGCATTGCCAATCGTTTCTGCGGGAGAGTCGCCAAGGATGTGTCCTTCCAGTCGCGCCTGCAGGCGCAGGCAGGCAAGCATGGCTTTGGAAAGATAGTTGCGCACGGTGCGTTCTGAAACATTCAGCCGTTGGGCGATTTCACGGCCGGTAAGGCCATGCACCATGGATTGAAGGAAGGCGTCGGCCACGGGCTCGGGCAGGCGTCGCAGCATGGCATCCACTTCGATCAGGGCTTCCATGGCGGCGGTCTGTTGCTCGGCGGAGGGGGCTTCCTGCTCGGGATGGCTGGCCAGCGTATCCAGCCAGGCCTGCTCGATTTCGCGGCGTCGCCACAAGTCCACACACAGTCCCCGTGCCATCCGGCTCAAGTAGGCGCGGGCGGTGTACTGATTCAGGTACCGGGGTTTGGTGAGTAGACGAATAAAGGCGTCGTGCGCGAGGTCGGCGGCATCATCGGTATTGCCCAGCCGGCGCCGCAACACCTGGTGCAGCCAGCCGTGGTATTCGCTGTATAACGTTTCTACGGACAGGGAGTCCTGTATCGCCCCGGACATGATCACGCCCCCAGAGTCTGTGACCAAATAATGAACGGGCAGTCTAAATGGGAATGGGTATCATTACAATGGTCAATCGGGAGGCCATGATGGCACTGTTTGAGCGGCGTGTTGCCGCTTGCCTGCCAGGCTCGCTGAGGGAGCCCGGCAGGCGGCAGTGGATTACCAGCGATAATTGACGGTACCGAGCACACTTCGGGTTTCCCCGTAATAGCACTCACTGTCGTTGCAGTTAGACACGTATTCCTTGTCGGTCAGGTTGCGTGCATTAACGGCAAATTCCCACTGTCCAACCTCATAGCCGATCAGTGCATCAAACAAGGTGTAGTCGGGTATTTTGGCGGGTGATTCTTCATTGGCGCCAAGGGTCGAGCCGGTATAACGCGCTCCCGCTCCCAGTTTCATGCCAAATCGGAAGGTGTAGTCAGTCCACAGTGAAAATTGATGCTCCGCGTAGTTGAACGATCGCTTGCCAATCTCTGCCGGGTTGGCGCTATCGGTGGCATCGGCTTCCGGTGTCCAGCTGTAAGCGGCTTTGAGATCCATTCGGGTAAGGATTTCCAGGGTGGCTTCCAGTTCGATACCCCGGACAGTGACCTCGCCGGTATTGCGGGGGGCAAAGCTGGTGTCGTAAGTCACATAGTTCTGCCGCGCGAGATCGAAAGCCGCGATGCTGTAAGTGTTCCGGGTGCCTGGCGGCTGGTAGCGCATGCCGACTTCGTACTGTCGCCCTGTTTCCGGGTCGAAGGGGTTGCCGGTGGCCGGGTCCAGGGTGGCGGTCGGAGAAAAGGATTCGGAGTAACTGAGGTAGGGCGCCAGGCCGTTGTCTGCCAGGTAGACCAGTCCTGCTCGTCCACTGAAATGATCGTCTGATTGTTTTTCGCTTGCGCTGGCGAGTCGGTCATCGTTCTCAATGACGGCATGATCGAACCGCCCGCCCAGTGCGATCACCCAGCGGTCATCGAACTTGATTTGGTCTTGCAGATATACACCGGTTTGCTTGAGCACGGTGTTTGCATCGATGAAAGGTGCTGGTGTCAGTGTCACGTCGGCCCCATAGACCGGGTCGTATACGTCGATCGGTGCCACGGTTCCGCCCCAATACGCGACGGTGTCAAAATCGGAACGCTGATAATCAAGGCCAACTAGCAAGGTATGCTTCCAGCGTCCGGTAAGCCAGTTAGCTTCGAGCTGGTTGTCCAGCGTTAGCTGCTCGGCGGATTCGTTGCTGCCGAAGGGGGTGCGCGCCACCAGTCGGAAATTCTCCGCTGCACTGGGGTTGCCCGCGTTGACGGTGACGAATCGCGGGCTGTAGAAGGAACGATAACGGGTATCGAATTCACCGTAGCGGGCGTTCTGGCGAACGGTCCACGTGTCGTTGATGTGGTGCTCAAACAGGTATCCGACCATCCATTGTTCCTGGTTGTATCGACTGAAGTCGGGCTCACCCCAGAACGTTGAGGCGGAAATCTCGCCATTTGGGTTGGGTAGCAAGGTGCCCTGTACCGGGAAGTTGCTCCAGTTCGAGGCAACCTTCATATCCAGATATTCAGCCAACAGGGTCAGCTGTGTGTCGTTGGATGGGCGCCAGGTCAGTGCAGGGCCAATATAGGTACGGTCGTTGGGTAGGCCGTCCCCGACGGATAGCTCGGCATCTCTTTGCAAGGCCGTCAGGCGGTAGAGCCATTTCCCTTCGCTGTCTGCCGGTCCTGAGACATCTGCCGCAATTTGTTTGCGGTCATCGCTGCCAATCTGTGCGCTGATTTCCCCTCTGGCGGTGCGGGTTGGTCGTTTGCTTACCACATTGATCAGTCCGCCTGCGGAGTTTTGGCCATACAGTACGGAAGACGGGCCGCGCAGATATTCAATACGCTCAATGCCATAGTTTTCAGTTTGCCAGACGGCCCAGTTGCCGGTGTTACGTAACTGCAGGCCGTCCTGATAGAAGCCCGGGGAATAAGCGTCAAACCCGCGCAGGTATACCCAGTCATACTGTGAGTCGTTACCCCACGGGGTCGTGCTGACTCCCGGGGTATAGCTCAGTGCATCTTTGAGGGTGGTGGCGCCTGTCACTCTTACTTGATCGGCGGTGACGACGGAGATGGATTGTGGAATTTCAATGATGGGGGTGTCTGTCTTCGAGGCCGTTGCGCTGCGGGTGGCGGTAAAGCCTTCGACGGGACCATAGGCGGATTCGGCAACCGCGTCATCACTGACCACGACCGGTGCCAGTGTGACGGCATCTTTTGTTGCGCTCGTCAGGGTGACGGTGTTTTCACCATTAAAGTGAAACTGGATTCCCGAACCGGATAGCAGCTGCTGCAGACCTTCGCTGACGGTGTAGTCGCCTTTCAGCCCTTCGCTGGTTTTGTTGCGAGTCAGCTCGCCGGAACCGGTCAGGTAGAGGTTTGTTTGTTGCGCAAAACGGTTCAGGGCGCTGGACAGCGTACCGGCAGGAATATCAAAGCGGGTACGTTGCTGGCTCTCGCTGGCGGTTTGGGCATGGGCGGCCTGCGTTGACAGCATCGTTGCCGTCAACGTGGCGGCGACCATCCCGGTGACTACAAGTTGAGTGGTGAGTAACAAGCTGATGCTGCGGCGTGCACGGTGCGCAACATTCGGTAAATGACCAAGTGGCATTCTCAAGACTCCCTGAGGGGTTAATATTTCTCGCTCTTCCCTCTACACGGACGAGAAACAAAAAGGGGAAGCCTCAACAGGTTTTTTTTTCAGGAATAGATAGATTCACGGCTTGGGCTGTAATGTCACCCACCAAGGCAAATGCCGGGTTACCTGAATGGGGAGTGCGCTTTCCAGCATGGCGAGCGCATGGTCCGGCTTGTCGATGGGGTAGGTGCCTATCACATTCAGATTGGCGATCGTGGGGTCCACGGCCAGGTATCCGTGGCGATAACGACCGAGTTCTGTCACCAGGGTCTGTAGCGGAATCGCGTCAGCGATGATCAGGCCATGTTGCCAGGCCACCTGCGCAGTGTTTGCCTTGCCGGGAGGATCGATGTGGTGTCGGGTAAAGGTGGTTTTTTCCCCCGCTTTCAGGACAAGCCCGGGGCCGCCCGCTGTTCTGATTTCCACAGCCCCCTGGTAGACGGCTATCTGTGTCTGCCCATCGCCTTGATACACACTGAAGCGCGTGCCAAGCGCACGCAAGCGTCCTTCCTGAGTGGTGACCACAAAGGGTCGGTTGTGCGAGTCTGTACCGGTTTCAATCAAAATCTCGCCACGCTGCAATTGGATATTGCGCAGCTGATCATTGTAGATAACATCCACGGCGCTGGCGGTATTCAGCCACAGCTGTCCCCCATCAAGCAGACTAATCTGGCGCTGCTCTCCTGTGGCCGTGGAGTAATCGGCCCCCAGGCTGAGGGCAAGTTGGCGAGTCGCTTCTGGTATAGGGGTGTATCGCCAGGTGAACCAGGCGCCAACGCCAGCCAGGCCACTGCCCAACACTTTGCGTCGGCTGATCCGGCGGTTGCGCGTCTGCTCAAGGATGCGGTTGGCTCCTTCGCCGCCGGCTTGTTGTTTGGCCTGGAAAAATCGGTGGCCGACTTGCTCAACATATAACCAGGCTTGCTGATGCTGTGGGTCCTGATCGAACCAGGTCTGCCACTCTCGCTGTTCTTCCGGGGTTACGTTGTGATCCGCTAGCTGGGCAAACCATTCGGCCGCCTGCTGCAGGACGGGGTAGGGGGGAAGGTCGCGACTTGGCATTCACGTCACCGAATGGTGGTAACGGGCTTCGATTAGCATGCATTCCAGCATGGCCTTCGCCATGTAATTCTTGATAGTACGTTCCGACACGTTCAGCTTTACGGCGATCTTTTTGTAACTTAGACCCTCGATTTGGGAAAGGATGAAGGCTGCCGCCACTTTTTTGGGTAAACGCTGCAGCATCTCATCAATTTCGCAGAAGGTTTCCACAATAATGGCGTGTTCTTCTGGTGAAATGGCCAGAGGTTCAGGGCGAGAGGCAAGCACTTCAAGCCAGGCCTGTTCTACGGACTGTCGGCGCCAGAAATCGACGCAAAGTCGCCCGGCGACGGTACGCAGGTAGCTGCGGGGGGTACCCAGGTTATTCAGCTGCCGGGGGTGGGACAGGAGGCGCACGAAGGTATCTTGGGCCAAGTCAGCCGCCAATGAAGGGCAACCCAGGCGACGGCTAAGCCAATTCTGCAGCCATCCGTGATGCTCGCTATACAGCGTTTCCACTGACAGCGATTGTGGTGTCATCCCGGGCATACCCTTTTTTCCAGTGCGGTCAGGCAATAATGAAAGCGAATTCTAGATGGGAATGGGTATCATTACAATGTCAGCTGCGGCTGACGGCCAGAAGAGTCAGGTTTAACGGTTTTCCCCGGTGGTGCCAGAGGATGCTGGCGCCGATTTCCAGACCCAGCATTGCCGCGCCAGCGGCAGTGAGGATGGAAATGCCGTCAGCATAGTGCTCCAGTTCGCGGGGCATCACCAGAATGCGAACGTGCTCCTTGCCGGTGTCTTCGTTGCGGAACGTCAATTTGCTGCCGAGGCTGGCGACGTTGGCCGGTAGCATATCGGGGGCGACAACGGTTGCCCGCTCAAGCTCTCGATACAGAAACTCAATCTGCTCTGATTCGTCGTCGAGCCGCTCCAGCAACGCATAGAGCCGGTTCCTGTCCAGCTGGCTAACAGTAATCGGGGGTAGGGTGGTCATGATATTTTCCTGAGTATTAAGCCGAAAAGAGGGATGTGGGCTTCGCCGAACTCCCAGCATCACGGGCGTTCGGCGTCAGGAATGACGGGCAGGGGTGCTCACCGCTTGCAAAGACATGAAAGCGGAAAAGGAAAAGTTCAGGTCGCAAGGAGGGCGACGGTGAATCAAGCGGGTTGTCATGGGGCCAGATTAGCCGGTCGGTGTTTTTTGTCCAGTGGTGTTTTCGGTCAAGGCTGGGCAGGAAGGGCGACGTCGAGAGACTCGCCGGGTGGGGTATCTCTGCTTCCTGGAAACCGGTTACAGGCTTGTTCATGACTGGAGCGTCACTTACCAAATACAACCAATTCCATAGTGTTTTTTGCGGTAAAACCCGCATGATGGTCGGGGTGATCGGTGTGTATTCATAACAATAAGGAGCCTGTTAATGGCCAAGAAACTGTCCATCATGGATTCCGGCTGGCTGATGATGGAAACCCGGGAGACGCCCATGCATGTGGGGGGACTGGCCTTGTTTGCCATCCCCGAGGAGGCGCCGGCGGATTACATGGAAAGCATTTACCGTTATCTGGTGGATGTGGAGGGTATCTGTCGTCCGTTTAACCAGAAGATCCAGTCACACTTGCCGCTGCGAATGGACGCCGGTTGGGTGGAAGATACCTCGTTCGATATTGATTACCACGTTCGTCATTCTGCCTTGCCGCGGCCTGGGCGAGTGCGCGAGTTGCTGGCGCTGGTGTCGCGGTTGCATGCCCAGCGTCTGGACCCTGGCCGGCCGTTGTGGGAGAGCTACCTGATTGAAGGCCTGGAGGGAAACCGGTTTGCCCTCTACACCAAGATGCACCATTCCATGGTGGATGGGGTGGCCGGGATGTACCTGATGCAGTCGCGGCTGGCCACCAGCGCGCAGGATCGCCTGCCGGTGCCCTGGTCCGGCAAGTGGGAGGCCGGGCGCAAGCCACGCAAGAGTAGTGGTGCCCCTGCGGTGTCGGGCGTGAGCGGGATGAAAAACACCGTTAATAATCTGCGCCGGGGCAGTGGCCAGCTGGTGGATCTGTTGCGTCAGCCCCGCGATGGCAATGTGAAAACCATCTACCGGGCGCCCAAAACCCAGTTGAACCGACGTGTCACCGGCGCTCGCCGGTTTGCCGCGCAATCCTGGTCGCTACCTCGCATCAAGGCGGCGGCAAAACAGCATGGTGGTACCGTCAACGACATCTTTCTTGCCATGTGCGGTGGCGCACTGCGCCGCTACCTGTTGAGTCAGGACTCCCTGCCGGATGATCCGCTGGTGGCGCAGGTGCCGGTTGCGTTGCGTAGCGCAGACCAGGCGGCGGATGGTGGCAACGCGATTACTACGGTGCAGGTCAGTCTGGGAACCCATATCGACGATCCCCTGGCGCGCCTGGATGCCATTCAGGATTCCATGAAGGGGGTCAAATCCCGTCTGGGGGACATGCAGAAGGCAGAAATTGATGTCTATACGCTGCTCACCAATGTTCCGCTATCGTTAGGGCAGGTGACCGGACTTTCCGGGCGGGTGAGCCCCATGTTCAATCTGGTGATTTCCAATGTGCCAGGCCCAAAAGAGACGCTTTACCTGAATGGCGCCGAGATGCTTGCCACCTATCCGGTCTCGCTGGTGTTGCAGGGCTATGCCCTGAACATCACGGTGGTGAGTTACAAGGATAGTCTGGAGTTCGGGGTGATCGGGTGTCGCGACACGCTGCCGCATATTCAGCGTTTTCTGGATTATTTCGAAGCCTCTCTTGCAGAGCTGGAGAGCCAGGCGTAGCCCACGTGCAGCCAAATTGAGACAAATTGTATATTTTGTCCGTTTTGATCACGAGGCTCCTCTCAGTGTCATGGTGACTTGCCTGCGCGGTGCGTAACGTGGTGTGCATAACCCTTCGTTGATGAATGCGCGCAGGAGTGCACACCTTGGGCAAGAAGCTATCCATTTTTGATGCGGGTTTCCTGTTAATGGAAACCCGAGAAACCCCCATGCATATCGGCATGTTGCAGCTGTATGGTTTGCCGGATGATGCCCCGGCGGATTACATGGAGCAGGTGTACCGGCGCATGGTAGAGGTGGAAGGGATCTGCCGTCCGTTCAACCAGAAACTGCACTCCCGGGTGCCGGGGCGGCTCGATGCGTCCTGGATTACCGACCCCAATTTCGACATTGACTATCATGTTCGTCATTCGGCGTTGCCGCGACCTGGGCGGGTGCGTGAGCTTCTGGCGCTGGTGTCGCGTCTGCACGCCCAGCGTCTGGATCCCCGCCGGCCGCTGTGGGAGACCTATCTGATCGAAGGGCTGGAAGGGAATCGCTTTGCGGTCTACAACAAGATGCACCATTCCATGATGGACGGTGCTGGCGGCATGAACCTGCTGCAGTCGCGCATGGCCACCAGTCCGGATGATCATTTCCCGCCGCCCTGGTCTTCCGAGTGGAATACCCGACTGCCGCACAAGCGTAAAAAGAAGGGGCCGGCCCCGGCCGGGCTGGTGAAATCTCTGCGTAACCTGCAGCGTGGTACCGGGCAGTTTGTGGACCTGATGCGCCAGCCCAAAGAAAGCAATATCAAAACCATCTATCAGGCCCCCAAGACCGTTTTCAATCACCGGGTCACCGGGGCGCGACGCTTCGCCGCCCAGTCCTGGTCGCTGGAGCGCATCAAGGCCGCCGCCGAGAAGCACGACGGGACGGTCAACGATATCTTCCTGGCCATGTGTGGGGGTGCCATGCGCCGCTACCTGCTGTCGCTGGACAAGCTTCCCCATGATCCGCTGGTGGCTCAGGTGCCGGTGGCGCTGCGTTCGGCAGAGGAGGCGGGTGATGGCGGCAATGCCATTACCGCGGTGCAGGTGAGTCTGGGCACCCATCTGCATGATCCGCTGGAGCGTCTTGAAGCCATCAAGGATTCCATGAACGGCGTGAAGGGCCGGCTCAAATCCATGGAAAAAGCGGAGATCGATATCTTCACCATGATCTCCAACCTGCCGTTGTCGGTGGGGCAGATGACCGGGATTTCCGGGCGCATCAATCCGCTGTTCAATCTGGTGATTTCCAATGTGCCGGGGCCGAAGCAACCCTTGTACATGGGGGATGCGAAAATGCTGGCGTCGTATCCGGTGTCCCTGGTGATGCACGGTTATGCGCTCAACATCACCGTGTTCAGCTACTGTGACAGCCTGGAATTCGGCATCATCGCCTGCCGCGAAACCCTGCCCCGGATTCAGCGCATGCTGGATTATCTGGAAGAGTCGCTGGCAGAGCTGGAAGGCTGATTTGCAGGGGGGTGCCTTGATTCCTTGTGGGGCGACACCAAAATCGAAACCAGCCTCGACACAAAAAAAGAGCCCATTACGGGCTCTTTTTGGGTTCATCGCGGATTTCCGGGAACATCCCGATTCAATCCCCCTCTGCGTAGGAGCGTCGCTGGCGGCGCGATAGCCCAAATCTGAAAAACAAGCTTCTCCACAGAGGGCACAGAGCACACAGAGTGAAAGCCTGATTTTTCGGTGACTTCTGTGGTGAGACAGCTTTTGATCCTGGTCTTGGAATCGCGCCGCGAGCGACGCTCCTACGGAATGCTCTTTGCTATGAACCTCTTTTTTGGTGGGGGCGTCAGGCAATGGGCACAAAGTCTGCCTTGTCCCTCACTGCACATTCCGGGCAGGACCACTCTGCAGGAATCGCTTTCCATGCAGTGCCGGGCACAAAGCCTTCGCTCGGGTTGCCATGAATTTCATCATAAATATACCCGCAGTTGGTACAGCGATGACGGCTTGCCGACGCTGTTTCGTCAGCACGGTGTTGCGCTTGTGCAGGCTTCTCATTGGCAACGGTTTGCGGGCTGGAGGTGGCTGCGGCCTGCCACTTTCTGATCAGTTGCTCCCGTTTCGGGCCGTACAGGTGTGCCTTGCGGATATCGCCGTCATAGTGCTTTGCGACCCGCGGGTTCATGACCTTGAACCACAGCGGCGGGAAGTAGGCGAGGATCAGCATGGACGCATAACCTGACGGTAGCTGCGGCGATTCATCGAAGTGGCGCAGGGACTGGAAGCGTCGGGTCGGGTTGGCGTGATGATCGGAGTGACGCTGCAGTTGGTAGAGCAGCAGGTTGGTCACCACATTGTTGCTGTTCCAGGAGTGGCTGGGGGCGCAGCGCTCATAGCGCTGGGTGCGTTCGTCCCATTGACGAAGCAGGCCGTAGTGTTCCAGATAGTTCACCACTTCCAGCAAGGCCGCGCCGAAGAACGCCTGAATCAGCAGGAACGCCAGCGCGCCGGTGCCCAGCCACAGGGTCAGGGCGCCGAATAGCACCACGGTCATGGCCCAGGCGCGCAGGTTTTCGTTGTCAAAAGACCAGACCGACTTGCCCTGACGCGCCAGCCGTTCGCCTTCCAGTTCCCAGGCGGAGCGCAGGCTGCCAACCATGGTCCGGGGCAGAAAGGCATAGAAAGTTTCGCCCATGCGCGAGCTGGCTGGATCGCGGGGCGTGGCCACGTTTTTGTGGTGTCCGCGGTTGTGTTCCACAAAGAAGTGCCCGTAGGCCACCGGAGCCAGGGCGATCTTGGCCAGCCATTTTTCCAGATCGGCACGCTTGTGGCCGAGCTCATGGGCAGTGTTGATAGCGACCCCGTTGATGAGCCCGGCTGAGAATATCAGTGCAATGATGCTGGCGATGCTGATGTCACCACGGGTGGCGAGCCATACCGCCATGATGGTGTTGGCGTATTGGGCCGGGATGTAGGCATAGACGATGGCGCGGTAGTAGCGGTTGGCTTCGAGTTGAGCCACTGCGCTTTCCGGTGGGTTGTTGATGTCGGTGCCCACCAGCCAGTCCAGTAGCGGTAACACGGCGTAGAAAAACACCGGCATGAGCCAGTAAAGGGCTGGCTGTTCGAACAGGTAACCCGCCACAAGGCTGAGGAAACCCAGCAGGGGAAGAAAAGGGCTGGCCAGCCAGAGCAGGTATTTCTGGTCGGTCCACGGGGTGGGTGGTGCTGTGTGTTGGGCGTGGTTTGTCATCGTTGTTGGCCTCGCAAGTCACCGTTATTGGAAGAATCGGTGGAGGCAGAGTCCCAGAGTGGGGCTTGCGTGAATTGTCATTTATTGCCAGAGTGTTGTCATTTATTGACACGAGAGTTCGGGATGACTACGTCTGCTGAGCTACCTTTTATTCCCGCCCGTTACTATGCCCGGCTGGCTGAGTTGATGGCGGCAAGGGGGCTGGATGCCGGGGCGGTGATTGCGGTCGCGAAGATCAACGAAGGGGTGTTGGCCGATCCGGATGGCCGTCTTACGCTTCCTCAGGTCGAGGCGCTGATTGCCGAGGTATACCGGCAGGCTCCCGATATTCCCTGGGCTTTTGAGTTGGGGCGCAGCCTAAAGCTGAGCTCCCATGGCATGTTGGGTTACGCCATGTTGAGCAGCCCTAACCTGGATTATGTGCTCCAACTGTTGGCCCGCTATTTCCGCATCATCATGCCGACGTTTCGTCTGCAGTATCGCCGCACCAGTGAGCACGAGGAGGTGGTGCTGTCTGCGACGGCGACGTTATCTGCCCAGAACCTGCTGTTTCATGTGGAAACCATTGCGGTGGCCTGGCACTGGGAGATCCTCTCGTTGCTGTCGGGAGAGATGCCTGCCTATGACCTGTATCTCTCCATCGCTGCTCCTCGCCATGTGGAGCGCTATCAGGCATTGAAACCGGCCCGTTGGCACTTTGGTTGGCCTATCCAACCGGGGTTCCGGATCCTGTATCCGAAAGGGCTGGTCGGGCGAGAGCTGGTAATGGCGGATCCGGGAGCGCTGCAGCTGGCAGAACGGCAATGCAGTGAGCAGGCCCGGCAAACTCTGAGAGAGGGAAGGCTGGTCGAATGGGTGACGGCCATGCTGACCTATTCCCGTGATGTGATCACTACTCGCGAGGAGCTGGCAGATCTGTTGAACATTTCGCCGCGTACCCTGGATCGGCGCCTGCAGGATGAAGGGGCCAGCTTCCGGGAACTGTCACGGCGGATTCGTTTTCAGCGGGCCTGTGATTTGCTGGAGGCAGGGCAGATGAGCATGGTGGAGATTGCCCTGGAACTGGGTTACCGGGACAGTGCCAACTTCACCCGTGCTTTTCGTCGAGAGGCAGGGATTACGCCTTCCCGTTGGCTAGCCCAACACGCCGTTGCAGCGCTGTCGCGTTGAGCTGCCATCCGGGCCGAGGGCTCAGGCTTCCCGTTTGCGGTGTCCATCGCGCATGTGGTTGACCGCTTCACCGGCCAGGGTCTTGCCTTCCAGTTGATAGGCGCGGGCAAATCCTTTTACGTAGCGACCTTCCCGCGGAATCAGGCGGAACAGCTTGAAATCCCCGAGGGTGCTCAGGTTGAGAATACGCTCGCCCAGACGTTGGTGAAGCGTGTCTACACCGGTTTTCCACTCCGGGCTGTCTTCCTGCAGCTTTTCGGCATCCATCAAATAGTTCACGCGCTTGCGGGCAAACAGTTCTTCTGCGCTGTCTTCATCTTCCACGATCAGCACAGAGGCCAGGGGATTGGCCAGCAGGTTGCGTGCGTGCACGGCAATTTCGCTGATCAACACATAGAGGCATTCGTCGCCGATGGCGAAGGGCGCATAGGACGCAAAGGGCGCGCCGTCATCGCGGATGCTGGCCAGCTGCAAGCTGCGCCGGCTGTGGATGAAGTCGACCACTTCCTGGTTGATCTTGCGGGTAAAACGTTCACTGCTCATTGGTCGGCTCCGGTGTTGGGCAGGCTGAGGGTGTCACGAATGTTCAGGTAGGTTTTCAGTTGGCTCTCCAGCAGCTGGCCATTGCTGTCGCGGCCGAGAAAGACCTTGAAGATATTGTCGCCCTGCTTGTCCTGAAAACAGAACGCATGGCTGTCACGGCCACGGTGCTGGCGGCTCTGCAAATAGATATGGTCGACGGCATCCAGGCGGATATGGCCGTGGAAGCCGGGAACCGGGCCATCCAGATTGAAATACCCTTCCCCTTCCTTGCCGGCGGGGAAGGGGCCCTTGAATTCGAACACACAGCCGCCGTGCAGCACGATGGTGGTGGTGTTGTCCCAGGTGGCGAGCAGCTGCATCAAGGCTTTGGCGTCACTGCCTGGCAACGAAAGTTGTGGCTGGGTCATGAGCGTCTCCGGGCGCTATCAGAATTGATAGCGCAGTGAGGAAATGATCGCACGGCCGGGGCTGTCCAGTTCGGACCAGGCTACCCGGTAGCTGCGGTCGGTGATGTTGTTCACGGTCACATCGGCACGGATGGCTGGCCAGGCTTTCGGGGTCCAGCTGGCATACAGGTCGGTGACGGTGTAGCCGTCGTAGGTGGTGTTGCCGGTGTTGGTGGCGTAATCGGTCAGGTCCTGTTCACGGGCGTGGATCATGCGCACACCGGCGGTGAGCTGGCTATCCCAGAAGCCGTAGAACAGGTCGGCGTTCAGGGTGTCTGCCGGAATGTTGGTCAGGTCTTCACCGGTATCTTCATCTTCGCCGCGGGTCTGGCCATAGCCGAGTCGAACACCAAGCGCCTCAAGACGGTATTCTGCCTCCAGCTCGAAGCCTTCCAGGGTGGCCTTGTCCACGTTGACCCAGTAGGTGTTGCCCGGGTCCATGGCCGGCGGCGGGAAGAACACAGGCGGGGTCACGATTTGTTCGATGAAGTTGTCCACTTTGTTCTGGAAGATGGCTGCCTTGACGGTGAGGCTGTCGCCCCCGGCCAGCTCGCTCCAGTCCATGCGCACCAGCAGTTCGTTGTTGGCGGCTTGTTCCGGGTCCAGATCCGGGTTGGAAACAAAGGTGTTGCAGAACCCCGGGCCCATGCAGAAATGGGTGCCGGTGCTGTACAGCTCTTCGGAGCTTGGGGCCCGGAAGGCCTGATCGTGACGTAGGGTGACACGGGCCCATTCGGCCGCTTGCCAGCTCAGCGCCGCAGAAGGGGAGACGGCACTGTCGCTGCGGTCTTCACTGAGGTTGTCGGCCTTGGTGGCGAAGTCGTCATAGCGCACGCCGAGCTCCAGATCCAGCGTGCCGGTGAGCGGGTAGGTACCCTGGGCAAAGACACCCCAGACATCGGTGGTAGCGTCTGGCGGGGTGGGCCGGTTACTGCCGCCTCGCTCTGCACTGAATTGTTCCTGGTAGCCATCTACCCCCATCAACAATTCCAGTTTGCCGAGCATGGCGGTGTGGTTCAGGTTGATGCCATACAGGTCCAGCTGGGTGCTGTCCGGGCGGCCATCACTTTCGCGGGTTTCATCCATCTCCACACCATTCCAGTAGAACATGGCCTGGCTGTTGGTGCCGTCACCGTTGCCCAGATGGCGGTAGTCGATGACGGCATTGCGGGTGGTCTGGTCGCGCTGGATCAGGAAATTGCTGGTGCCATTGGCGGGAGCGCTGCCGTTGGAAGGCACACCGCCGGAGAAGTCTGCCTGCCGTGCGGTAAAGGCAATGTTCTGGTTGTCGGCCAGGTGCCAGACCAGTTTGCCCATGCCGCCATCTTCGCGGCTGGCGGAGTTGGCCAGGTCCTGGTCGTGGGACACTTCCATGTCGTCACTCTCGCGGTTGTAGCCACTGACCAGCCAATCCACATGTTTGGTGGTGCCTGCCACGGCGGCACTGCCGCGTTTGTCATTGTTGTTGTCGTTGTAGGTGCCTTTCAGGAAGCCGCCGACGCTGGCATCGGGCTGAATCAGGTCGGTGGGATCCACGGTGTTGAACGAGGCGACACCGCCGACCGCGCCAGAGCCCCACAGGTTGCTGGCCGGGCCACGAATGACTTCGGCGGAGCGAATCAGCTCGGGCTCGATGAAGTAACTGGGGCGGTGACCGGATTCAAAGACCTGACGTGCACCATCCACCAGTTGCAGTACCCGCGCGCCTTCCAGGCCACGGATATTGATGCTCTGGTTTTCAGAGCGGGGGCCGCCCACGGTGGTGACATTGGGGATGTCTTTGACCAGCTCCGGCGCCGAGCTGGCCTGACGGCTCTCGATGCTTTCCGGGCTGACGGTGGCCACGGAGCGGGTGGCTTCTTTTTCGGTTTTGTTATCGCGGGTCGCGGTGACGGTGACCGGTGCCAGCTCGGCCAGCACGATAGGTTCTTCAGCAGAGGTGTCAGCCAGAGCCGGGCTGGCCGCCAGTGCGATTGCCAGAGACAGGGCATGTTTGCGCAAATACATGTGGGTTTCCTCACAAGCCAAAAAGGACAGCGAATCTGCCTGGCGTGCGAGGGCTGGCTTGGCAGGAATCAGGATTGGGGCGCAAGCATATGCATTTGATTGTCGCCTGTAAACAGGAATCATTCCCATTGACGTTTATGGCTCAGGCTGCCAGTATTTGCACCACATTAAGGGTGTGGGTATGCCTCTTGTGATCTGCATCCCGTCATATTCGCGGGCCGTCGCGTCCGAAAATTCAGCCTCGGAAAGGGGAGTTGTGGTGCGAATTCTTGAAATGATCGCAGGCTTGTCGATGGGTGTGATGCTGACAATACAGGTGCAGGCGGCTGAGCCAAAACGGCTGGTCAGTGCGGATGCCGGCGCCACCAACATGATTGTGGCGCTGGGACTGGCAGATTCGCTGGTGGCGGTGGATGTGACCAGCCCGGCGTCTGGCGATCTTGCCGAATTGCCGCGCATTGGCTACCACCGCAACCTGTCTGCAGAGGGCTTGTTGAGTCTGTCACCGACCCATCTGGTGGGAACCGATCACATGGGCCCTGACACCACCTTGAGCGTGCTGGAAGGCGCCGGGGTTGAGCTGATCCGTCTGCCGGCGGCCTATTCTCTGCCGGCCCTGAAAAGCAATCTGCAGGCCATGGCTGAGGCGCTGGGTCGAGAAGCGCAGGCGCAGAGCCTGCTGGACCGTTTTGCTGCCCAGACTGCCGAGTTGCAGACCCATTCGCTGAAGGGCAATAAGGTGGCGTTCATTCTCAGTGCGCGGGGCGGATTTCGTCTTGCTGGTGCGGGCAGTAATGCCGGGCAGGCGATGATTGACTTGCTTGGCGCGGATAACGTGGCAGATTTCGAGAACTATCGTTCAGTATCCATGGAGTCCCTGCTGGCCATGGAGCCGGATGTGATTCTGGTGGCCGGCGAGATGAGCAGCGACCCCGCGGCGGCGCTTCTGGAAAATCAGCCTCTGTTGGCGCATACCCCAGCCGGTAAGGCGGGGCATATCTTCACGGTGGACGGTGCCACCCTGGTGGCGGGCTTGAGCCTGGCGGCGCTGGATGAGGCAGAGCGCGTCGCTAACGCAGTACAACCTTCCCGGCCGTCTGGTCACTAAGGCAGTGTCATGATGAATCGATTGCCGGCGACTCCTGCGGCGGTATTGCTGTGCGGTGTGTTGATGGTGGGGGTGGTGTTGTCCCTGACCGAGGGCGCGGTGTCCATGCCTGCCTCCGGCAGCCTGGCCGCGATCTGGGATGCGTTGTTCAACAGTGAGCGCTCCGGGTTACTCGGCCACGAGAAGATCATTGTGCTGGAGCTCCGCTTGCCGCGTTTGCTGCTGGCCATGCTGGTTGGAGCCATTCTGGCTCAGTGCGGTGCGGTGATGCAGGGGCTGTTCCGTAATCCCCTGGCAGACCCGGGTATCATCGGGGTGTCCTCCGGGGCAGCGGTAGGTGCGGTGCTGGCGATCGTGCTGTTACCGGTGGCGTGGCAGGTCTGGGCGGTACCGTCTTCGGCTTTTGTCGCCGGGCTGCTGACCACGTTACTGGTGTATTCGCTGGCGCGTTCTTCGGCTGGGACCTCAGTGGTGATGCTGCTGCTGGCCGGGGTGGCGGTGGCGGCGTTCGCTGGGGCAGGGATCGGCTTTCTCAGTTATTTCACCGACGATACCCGGCTGCGGGAGCTCAGCGTCTGGCAGATGGGCTCGCTGAATGGGGCCAATCATCAGCAGGTGCTACTGGCGTTGGTGGCGTTTGTGATGCTGGCGACCTGGTTTCAGCGCCGGGCCGGGCCGCTCAATGCTTTTTTGTTGGGGGAATCCGAGGCGCGCCATCTGGGGGTGCCGGTGGAGCGCATGAAACTGGAGTTGATTGTGCTGGCGGCGCTGGGGGTGGGCATTGCGGTGGCGTGCAGCGGCATTATCGGCTTTGTAGGGCTGGTGGTGCCGCATCTGGTGCGCTTGTCCTGCGGCCCGGATCACCGCCGCCTGTTACCGCTGTCGGCACTGACCGGGGCCGTGCTGCTGATGCTCTCGGACCTGGCGGCGCGCACCCTGGTGAGCCCGGCTGAATTGCCCGTGGGATTGTTGACGGCACTGCTGGGAGCCCCGTTCTTTCTGATCCTGCTGCTGCAACAGCGCAAGCAATGGAGTCTGTCCGGTGCTTGAGATTCGTGATCTGCTTGTTGAAGCCGGTGGTCGGCGTTTGCTGCAACTGGACAATCTGACCCTGCCCGCGGGGCAGTTTGTGGCATTGCTGGGACCCAATGGAGCGGGGAAATCCTCCTTGCTCAAGGCCATTAGTGGCGAGGTGGGTTGTCGTGGCGAGTTGCTTTTTCATGGTCAATCACTGCGACACTGGAACCCCCAGGAGCGGGCTCGACATGTGGCGGTGCTGCCTCAGGCCAGCAGCCTGACGTTTCCGTTCAGTGCCCGTGAAGTGGTAGAGATGGGGCTGATGCCGTTGTCGTTGTCGCGCCAGGCTGGAGCCGATGTGGTGCGGGCCGCCATGATCGATGCGGATTGCCTGCACCTGGCTGCGCGCAGCTTTCCCGGCCTGTCCGGTGGTGAAAAACAACGGGTGCACCTGGCTCGGGTGTTGGTACAGCTGGTGCAGGCAGAGAAGACACCGCTGCTGTTACTGGATGAACCCGTGTCTGCCCAGGATCTGGGGCAGCAACACAATATTTTGCGGCTGGCAGTGCGGCTGGCGCAGCAGCGCGGCATTACCGTACTGGCGGTGTTGCACGACCTGAATCAGGTGCTTCGCTACGGCATGCGGTGTCTGGTACTGGCAGAGGGAGAGCTGGTGGCGGATGGAGAGCCGGAAGCTGTGCTCACCCCGCACCGAATCGAAGAGGTGTGGGGGTATCGTCCCGAGCGATATACAACAGAAGAGCGTTTTGCGTTGCTCTGAAAATGCTACAGTGCGTTCCAGAATCCTCACTGGAGCGATGCGTGAACCCGCAAGACATTCCCAACGCGGTTGAATCCCTGGCCCTTCAATTGACCCGCCAGCGCCTGATGGTGGTGACGGCGGAATCCTGCACCGGCGGCGGTATCGCCCAGGCCATGACGGCCATGCCTGGCTCGTCTGCCTGGTTCGAGCGCGGCATGGTGTCCTATTCCAATGACGCCAAGCAGGACCTGCTGGGTGTGCAGGCGCAGACGCTGGCCAGCCACGGAGCGGTCAGTGAAGCGGTGGCGCTGGAGATGGCCCGCGGTGCCATCGAGCATTCCCGCGGCCATATCAGTGTGGCAGTGACCGGCGTGGCCGGGCCGGATGGCGGCACCGCTGACAAGCCCGTGGGCACGGTGTGGATCGCCTGGGGTCAGAAGCTGGGGTATGCCGAGGCCCGCTGTTTCCAGTTTGAGGGTGACCGCGATGCCGTTCGTCAGCAGACCATTCTGGAAGCCCTCAAGGGCTTGATCGCGCGCCTCCAGTAGCCACAATCAGACGGACTTTATCGTACGCATCCCTGGATCTGACAAACAGGGTTGCAAAGGACAGGAATACCTGTTCATAATACTGTCCATATTGTCAGTGCTGGCTGAAAGGTCAGTTTCGACGACACAGATACCGGCGATGCAATGACTGTCACGCCGACACAGGAGAGGGGTCACAATGAGCGATAAATCCAAGGCGTTGTCCGCCGCACTGTCCCAGATCGAACGCCAGTTCGGTAAAGGTTCTGTCATGCGTATGGGCGACCAGAAGCGTGAGCGGATTCCGGCCATTTCCACCGGCTCCCTGGGCCTGGATATCGCCCTGGGCATTGGCGGTTTGCCGAAAGGCCGTATCGTGGAAATCTACGGTCCGGAATCCTCCGGTAAAACCACCCTGACCCTGAGCGTGATCGCCGAAGCCCAGAAAAAAGGCGCGACCTGTGCCTTCGTGGATGCAGAGCACGCGTTGGACCCGGACTACGCCGAGAAGCTGGGCGTGAACGTGGACGACCTGATCGTCTCTCAGCCGGATACCGGTGAACAGGCGCTGGAAATCACCGACATGCTGGTACGTTCCGGTGCGGTAGATGTGATCATTGTTGACTCCGTGGCGGCGTTGGTACCGAAGGCAGAAATCGAAGGTGAAATGGGCGATGCCCACGTGGGCCTGCAGGCTCGTCTGATGAGCCAGGCGCTGCGGAAAATTACCGGTAACGTGAAAAACGCCAACTGCCTGGTGGTGTTCATCAACCAGATCCGCATGAAGATCGGTGTGATGTTCGGCAACCCGGAAACCACCACCGGCGGTAATGCGCTCAAGTTCTATTCCTCTGTACGTCTGGATATCCGTCGTATCGGTGCAGTGAAACAGGGCGACGAAGTCACCGGTAACGAAACCCGGGTGAAGGTGGTGAAGAACAAGGTGTCGCCGCCGTTCCGTCAGGCCGAATTCCAGATTCTCTATGGGCAGGGCATTAACCAGCTCGGCGAGGTCCTGGATCTGGGTGTGCAGCAGGGTCTGGTGGACAAATCCGGTGCCTGGTATGCCTACAAGGGTGACAAGATTGGCCAGGGCAAGCAGAACGCCTGTGAGCACCTGCGCGAAAACCCGGCCATTGCCCAGGAAATCGAGAAAGAAATCCGTGCACGGCTGCTGGCCGTACCGGGCGACGCACCGGTAGAAGCGGAAGAGGAAGCCGAACTGGGCGATGAATAAACCGCTCACGGAATCCGAGTTGCGTCAGCGGGCGGTGAGCCTGCTGGCGCGTCGGGATCACGCCCGCCGCGAGCTGGAAACCAAGCTGCGCAGCAAGGTGGGCGATCATCCGGCCTTGGCGGCGGTGATCGAGTGGTGTGAAGAACATGGCTTCATCGATGACCGGCGCTTTGCCGGTTTTTTTGTGCGCTCGCGCATCGACCGGGGCCAGGGGGTGTTGCGTATCCGTCAGGAGTTGCAGCAACGCGGGGTTGCCAGCGAGCTGATCGAGTCCGCTTTGCAGGAGACCGAGGTGGACTGGTTTGCCCTGGCCAGGGAAGTGCGCGCCCGCCGCTTTCGGCAATATCCCCAGGACCAGAAAGAAAAAGCCAGACAATTGCGTTTCCTGCAAGGGCGCGGCTTTGATGCTGAACAAAGCTTTGCCGCGTTGGTACCGGGCGACGAGGAGATGGCGTAGTCAGGCCCTGGAAATAGAGGCTCATCTCGGATTTCCGGGAAAGGCCTGATTTAATCCCTTCCCTTGCCGTAGCGTCGGTTATTCGCTCTGCTCACCCCTTCGGGGCCGCCCTGCGGGCGTTCCTTCGCTGCGCTCGGTGGCGGCGCGATCCCAAACTCCCGTTAATCCACGATGAACCAAAAGAGAGCCTTGCCACGTTGGGCTCTGCACAGAGGAGGTAGTGGCCTGAATTAGGTTCGCGGCGTATCCTGCCGCTTTCCGCTTGCGTGAGAGTGTCCATGGAATACCTTTCTGACCCTTGGTTGGTCGCTGCCTTGCTGGGGGCCGGTGTGTTGGCGGGGTTTATCAATACGCTGGCGGGCGGGGGCGGGTTGCTGATTCTGCCGCTGCTAATGCTCAGCGGTATGGGGGCGGCGCTGGCCAATGGCACCATGCGGGTCGGTGTGCTGATCCAAAGCATTGAGGCGGTCCGCCAGTTCAACAAGCGTGGCACCATGCCGTTCAAACCGTTACCTGCGATCCTGGTCCCGTGTCTGCTGGGAACCCTGGTCGGCGCCCTGGCAGCAGCTTACCTGCCCGAAACCATCCTCAAGCCAGTATTGTTGGGCACGCTGGTGGTGGTGGCGTTGTTGATGGTCCTGAAACCCAACCAGATGACCCCCGGTCCTGATGAGGTGCCGCAGGTGCCAGCGGAATCCCTGCCTGCCTGGCTCGGCCTGTTCTTCGCCGGGGTGTATGGGGGATTTGTGCAGGCGGGGGTGGGGTTTGTACTGATCGCGGTGTTGGTCGGCCAGATGCGCTATGACCTGCTACGGGGTAATGCCCTGAAACTGGCGATAACCGGTAGCTTCACGGTGTTGGCGCTGGGCATCTTCATGTGGCGGGATCAGGTGGCCTGGTTGCCTGGCCTGGTGGTGGCTGCCGGGACGCTGGTAGGGGTTCGGCTAGGCGTGGGGTTTGCCCATCGGGTATCCCCGGTGGTGCTCAAGCGCTTGTTGCTGGTGATGGTGCTGACGGTCTGTCTGGCCGCCGCGATCAGGGGCTGAGTTGAAAGTTTAACGTTCAAAGCTGAAAAGCGCGGGCCGGGTATGTCTGGCCTGGATCTGTCGTGCCAGCACCGATATCCCGGGGCCGTGGGCAAGGCTTCGCAACCTCCCTCGGCCTCACCCGAGTTTGAACTTTCAACGTTGGACGTTGAACTCCCCCTGCCTTCTATTCCCATCGCAACTGCGCCCTATGGGCGCTATACTCGGCGCTTTCCGATAGCCAGCCAAGATACCGTTTTTCCTATGAAGAGTGCTGAACTACGCCAGGCCTTTCTGGATTACTTCGCCAGCCAGGGACACACCAAGGTGCCGTCTTCCTCTCTGGTGCCTCATAACGACCCGACCCTGCTGTTCACCAATGCAGGCATGAACCAGTTCAAGGACGTGTTCCTGGGCCGTGAAAGCCGCGATTACACCCGTGCCACCAGCTCACAACGCTGTGTTCGCGCCGGTGGCAAGCACAACGATCTGGAAAATGTGGGTTATACCGCCCGTCACCACACCTTCTTTGAAATGCTGGGTAACTTCAGCTTCGGTGACTACTTCAAGCGCGAAGCCATCAAGTTCGCGTGGGAATTCCTGACGGGCACCCTGGGCCTGCCGGAAGAGCGGTTGTGGGTCACGGTGCATATTTCTGATGATGAAGCCGCGGATATCTGGCTGAAAGAAATGGGCGTGAGTGCCGAACGGTTCTCCCGTCTTGATGAAGACAATTTCTGGCAGATGGGGGACACCGGTCCCTGTGGTCCCTGTTCGGAAATCTTCTACGATCACGGGGCAGATGTCCCCGGCGGCCCTCCTGGCTCGGAAAACGATGACCTGGACCGCTACATCGAGATCTGGAACCTGGTGTTCATGCAGTACGACCGTCAGGAAGACGGCGAGCTGAAACCGCTGCCCAAGCCCAGTGTCGATACCGGTATGGGGCTCGAGCGTATTGCCGCAGTGCTGCAGGGCGTCCATTCCAACTACGAAATCGACATGTTCCAGGCGTTGCTACAGGCCGCGGCCAAGGCCACCGGCTGCAATGATTTGGAAGAGAAGTCCCTGCGCGTGATCGCCGATCACATCCGCTCCTCCAGCTTCCTGATTTGCGACGGGGTGATCCCGTCCAATGAAGGCCGTGGCTATGTGCTGCGGCGGATCATTCGCCGCGCGCTGCGTCATGGCCATAAGCTGGGTCAGGACAAGCCGTTTTTCTCTACCCTGGTAACAGCCCTCGTCGAGCAGATGGGTGAGGCGTACCCGGAACTGGCACGGGAGCAGGCCCGTATCGAAAAGGCCCTGCTGGCAGAGGAAGAGCAGTTTGGTCGCACGCTGGCCGCAGGCATGAAGGTACTGGAAGCGGCCATTGCCGAGCTGCAGGGCAAGACCCTGTCCGGCGAGGTGCTGTTCAACCTGTACGACACCCATGGTTTCCCGCCGGATCTCACCGCCGACGTGGCCCGGGAGCGGGACCTGGAAGTGGACATGGCCGGCTTCGAGAAAGCGATGGAAGCCCAGCGTGAGCGCGCCCGCGGTGCCGGCAGCTTTGCCAATGATTACAGCGATCGTCTGAATATCGAGGCGGAAACCGGCTTCTCCGGTTACGAAAAACTGGCTGATGACGATGAAATCGTCGGTCTCTATCGCGATGGTGAAGCGGTGGACAGCCTGGCAGCGGGCGAGGAGGGCATGGTGGTACTGGCCAGCACGCCGTTCTATGCCGAGTCCGGTGGCCAGGTCGGCGATACCGGTTTTCTGGTGAAAGGTGACAGCCGTTTTGCTGTGGCCGACACCAAAAAGCGTCAGGCGGCGCATGTGCATTTGGGCAGCATGGAAAGTGGTTCCCTCAACGTGGGCGACAAGGTATCGGCTTATGTCGATGTAGAGCGTCGCAAGGCCATCATGCGCAATCACTCTGCAACTCACCTGATGCACGCAGCGCTGCGTGACGTGCTGGGCGAGCATGTACAGCAGAAGGGCTCGCTGGTCGCCGAAGACTATCTGCGTTTCGATTTCTCTCACGGCGAGGCGGTTAGCGACGCCCAGCGTGAGCAGATCGAAACCATCGTCAATCGCCAGATTCTGGCCAACACTGCGGTGTCCACTGAGTTGATGGATATTGACGCCGCCCGTGACGCCGGCGCCATGGCGCTGTTTGGTGAGAAGTACGACGATCAGGTGCGTGTCCTCACCATGGGCAGCGATGGCTTCTCGAAGGAACTGTGTGGTGGAACGCACGTGAGCCGCACCGGTGACATCGGGTTGTTCCGCATTACTCTGGAAGCCTCGGCAGCTGCCGGGGTGCGTCGTATCGAAGCGGTCACCGGTGAAAATGCGCTTGCCGCCATGCGCAAGCAGGAGCAGGCCCTCAGTGACATTGCCGCCACGGTAAAAAGCACGCCGGATAATGCCGCAGAGCGGGTCCGCAACCAGGCGCAAAAAGTGCGTGAGCTGGAAAAGGAAATTGAACGCCTGAAGCAAAAGCTGGCGAGTGGGGCGGGTAGCGACCTTACCGACAGCGTGCAGGACATCAATGGCGTGAAGGTGCTGGCTACCCAGGTGGACGGTGCCGATGGCAAGACCCTGCGGGTCACCATGGACAAGCTGAAAGACAAGCTCGGTTCGGCGGTGATCCTGCTGGCGGCAGTAGAGGGTGACAAGGTGGCCCTTGTGGCCGGTGTTACCAAAGACCTGACCGATCGTTTCAAGGCGGGAGATTTGCTCAAGCATGTGGCCGAGCAGGTCGATGGTCGTGGCGGCGGTCGTCCGGATATGGCGCAGGGCGGTGGCAACAACCCTGCGGCCCTGCCCGCAGCACTGGAGAGTGTGAAGGACTGGGTGGCCGGCTGATTCTGCGGTGTCGTGACGGGGCGGTTTGCCCCGTCGGTCACGGTGCTTACAGGCTCTCTGGCAGGCTCTCCCGCCACCCCAACATGAAATCCGGGCGCGTTTCTGCTAAAGTAACGCGCTCTTTTTTGCAGACAAAGCGACTATATGGCTCTTATCGTGCAGAAATACGGCGGTACCTCGGTAGGTACGGTCGAACGCATACAAGCCGTTGCCGACAAGGTAGCCGGCTTCCATAAACGGGGTGATCAGGTTGTGGTGGTGGTCTCTGCCATGAGCGGCGAAACCAACCGACTGATCGAGCTGGCCAAAGGCATCAGCGACAGCCCTTCTCCGCGGGAAATGGACGTGCTGGTCTCTACCGGTGAGCAGGTGACGATCTCCCTGTTGTCCATGGCCTTGCAGAAACTGGGCCTGGATGCCCGTTCCTACACCGGCTCCCAGATTCCCCTGCGTACGGACAATTCCTACTCCAAAGCCCGTATCGAAGAAATCGACGACAAGAAAATGCGCGCCGATCTCAATGCTGGCCGTGTGGTCGTGGTGGCCGGTTTCCAGGGCGTGGACGCGGACGGCAACATTACCACCCTGGGTCGTGGCGGTTCTGACACCACTGCCGTTGCTCTGGCGGCCGCGCTGAAGGCGGATGAATGCCAGATCTACACTGACGTGGATGGCGTATACACCACCGACCCTCGCGTGGTGGACAATGCTCGCCGGCTGGACACGATTACCTTTGAAGAAATGCTGGAAATGGCCAGTCAGGGCTCCAAGGTCCTGCAGATCCGTTCTGTGGAATTCGCCGGCAAATACAATGTGCCGCTGCGTGTTCTCTCCAGCTTCCAGGATGGTCCTGGAACCCTAATTACCGTCGACGACGAGGTTGATATGGAAAAGCCGGTAATCTCCGGAATTGCCTTTACCCGTGATGAAGCCAAGATCATCGTGCGTGGCGCCCCGGATACCCCGGGCATTGCCTACAAGATCCTCGGCCCGGTAAGTGCAGCCAATATTGAAGTAGACATGATCGTACAGAACGTGGGTAAGGACGGCGCTGCCGACTTCACCTTTACCGTTCACCGCAACGATTTTGGCCGTGCTCAGGAAGCCCTGCGCAATGCGTCTGAAGAACTGGGGCAGCCGGAAATCATTGGCGATGACAAGATTGCCAAGGTCTCTCTGGTGGGTGTGGGCATGCGCTCCCACGCGGGCGTTGCTTCCAAGATGTTCGAAGCCCTGGCCAAAGAAGGCGTTAACATCGAGATGATCTCCACCTCTGAAATCAAGGTGTCTGTGGTCATCGCCGAGAAGTATCTGGAGCTGGCCGTTCGTGCCCTCCATTCCGCGTTCGAGCTGGACCAGCCTGTCGCATAACGGACATACTGTTCGGAAGGATGGGGCGACGACCGGTAGGTTCCGCCTCGTCCTGCGGCAAGACTTGAGAATTCGATTCATGCATACTTACGCCCCCGTGCCTGCGGTGGGCGAATGGTCCTCGCACCAAGGAGTCGTCATGGACGGCAGCCCGGTAACTTCGGGTACGGATTGCGCTCACGGAAATCAAGGACCCCAGGAGGGATCATTATGCTTATTCTTACGCGTCGAGTCGGAGAGACCCTGATGGTCGGTGACGAAGTCACCGTGACTGTTCTGGGCGTCAAAGGCAACCAGGTCCGCATCGGTGTTAACGCGCCGAAAGAAGTTGCGGTGCATCGAGAAGAAATCTATCAACGGATTCAGCACGAAAAATCAACAGACGGTGAGTCTGCCTGATTTTTGGGCTGTATTTTCTCCGTAAAATCGTTATGATGCGCGGCGTGTCGGGAAACAGCGCCAACCAAGAGCGACCAATTCCCTGACAACATGCAGTTCCGCATTCCGGAGAGGTGGGTGAGTGGCTGAAACCAGTTCCCTGCTAAGGAACCATACGGGTTACCGTATCGCGGGTTCGAATCCCGCCCTCTCCGCCATATTCCAAAACGCCCCGCATCGCGGGGCGTTTTTCGTTTGGGGCGATGGCTTTTCCCTCAGTGGTCGCCCGGCAGCTGATCCCTGCGCCTGTGCACCAACATGCGCTACACTACGTCCCCGAATTTTTACGGCTTAAGGTGACCCCATGACCGATACCCTGACCATTGCCCGCCCGGACGACTGGCATTTGCATTTTCGTGACGGTGAATTGCTGGCGGAAACGGTGCCGGCCACGGCCAATGTCTTCGGTCGCGCCATTGTCATGCCGAACCTGACCCCGCCGGTGAACACGGTGGCCCAGGCGGCCGAGTACCGTGAACGCATCATGGCGCAAGTACCGGCCGGGGTAACCTTTGAGCCGTTGATGGTTTTGTATCTCACCGACAGCACGCCGGTGGAGGAAGTCGCGCGCGCAGCACAAAGTGATTTTGTGCATGCCTTCAAGCTGTATCCCGCCGGGGCAACAACCAATTCCGACAGCGGGGTCACTGATCCGGGCAAGATCATGCATCTATACGAGGCCATGGAAAAGCACGATGTGCCGCTGTTGGTTCATGGCGAAGTGACGGATGCAGAGATCGATATCTTTGATCGCGAAAAGGTGTTTATCGACCGCTACCTCAACGAGATTCGCCAGCAATTCCCGGGCCTGCGGATTGTCTTTGAGCATGTCACGACTGCTGAGGGCGTTAACTTTGTGCGTGAGGCCAGTGCGTTGACGGCCGCCACGGTGACGCCGCAGCACCTGCTGATGAACCGCAACGACTTGCTGGTCGGTGGCGTGCGCCCGCATAACTACTGCCTGCCGATTCTCAAGCGTCGTCAGCACCAGGAAGCCATTCAGAAAGCCGTACTGGAAGGCCATGCGCGCTTTTTCCTGGGCACCGATTCCGCTCCCCATGCCCGCAACAAAAAAGAAGCGGCCTGTGGATGTGCCGGTTGTTATTCCGCTCGCGCGGCGTTGCCGCTGTATGCCTCTTTCCTGGAACAGCACAATGCGCTGGACAAGCTGGAAGGGTTTGCCAGCCATTTCGGGGCGGATTTTTATCGGCTGCCGCGTCACACCGATACCGTCACCCTGGTGCGCAAGCCCTGGTCGGTGCCGGAGGTAATTGATGCCGCCGGGGAAGCCATGGTGCCGTTTTATGCCGGTCAGGAGCTGCCCTGGTCTCTGGCGTAATGTCTCAGGTAACGCATTCTCCTGACATTCGGGATGATCGCCTGCCAGTGATTGTCCTGAGCGGCTTTCTGGGGAGTGGCAAGACGACCCAGCTGAATCACTGGTTATCACAACGGCAAGACCTTGCGGTGGTGATCAATGAGCTGGGCGACATCGGCATTGATCAGCATCTGACTGAGGCTCAGGGCGTCCCCGTGACCCTGTTGGCCGGTGGCTGTGTTTGTTGTGTGGTGCAGGGCTCGCTTTCCTCCACCCTGCGCAATCTGTTCATGGCGCGCAAAAATGGCGAGATCCCGCCGTTCAACAGGCTGGTGCTGGAAACCACTGGTGCGGCAGAACCTTCTGGCGTGGTCGCTCCCTTGCAACAGGATCCGTGGCTGCGAAAACGGTTTGTCTGCCAGTCGGTGATCACCCTGGTGGATGCCCAGGCCGGTGTCGCGGCACTGGAACGTCATCCTGAGTGTCTGGAGCAGGTGCAAGGGGCGGATCAGCTGCTTATCAGCAAGTCCGATCTGTGCACACCCGACTCTCTGGCCGCGTTGAAAGCGCAGATTGCCCTTCTGAACCCTGACGCAAGCGTTCTGTTGTCACCCGGACCGGCGTCCTTGCTCGATCAGGTTTTCCCGCGCCGTTGCCGGATCACGGGGCCCCTGACGTTGTCCACCGGCGTTAGCCTGCAGCCGCAGTTGTCGTCAGTGTCGGTGTCTCGACATCAACTCCACAGTGCCTCATTGCGTTGGGAGGGGCGCTTGTCCTGGCCCCACTGGCAGGCGGCGTTGCAACAACTTGGGAACCAGTGTGGTGAATCCCTGGTCCGTCTCAAAGGGCTGCTCAAGGTAGAAGGCCTTGATGGGCCCTTGCTGGTGCAGTGGACCGGACAAGGGGAGCCGGCGTTATCACCGATGAACGCGTGGCCGGACGGGGATACCACCACCCGGCTGGTGGTGATTGTGCGTCACGATAATCCTGACTTTGTTCATGAACAGGTGGCACACTGGCAGGCATTGCTGCAACAGCTGGGTTGACACAGGACGCTCTCTCCATGGGTTATCTCTTCCTCTCCATTGCGATTCTTGCCGAAGTCGTGGCGACCACCGCGCTGAATGCGTCGCAGGGTTTTACCCGCCTGTGGCCTTCGGTGATCACTGTGTTGGGCTACGGGATTGCTTTCTATGCGTTGTCGCTAACGCTGCGCACCGTTCCCATGGGAATCGCCTATGCCGTCTGGGCGGGGGTTGGTATTGTGTTGATTGCGCTGGTCGGGGCGGTGTTTCTGAAGCAGCAACCCGACCTGCCGGCGATGATCGGGATGGCGTTTATCATCGTTGGGGTGGTGCTGGTGACGTTTGTGTCCCGTACCGGCGCCCACTGAATTGTGTCCTCAGCCACAACCCAATACACCGCGACAACATAAGGAGCAGCCGTGACAGAGCGAATGGATAGCGTTGAGAAGGCGGTCGATTACGTCATTGAGAAGACCGGCGGGGAAATTCGCCTGGCCATGCCCTTGGGACTGGGCAAGCCCAACCGTTTTTTAAATGCCCTTTATCAGCGTGTTGAACACGATCCTGCTCTGTCGCTGGATATTTTCACGGCGCTGTCACTGGGCAAGCCTGGTGCGGGCAGTGATCTGGAAAAACGGTTTCTCGACCCTTTCGCCGAGCGGATCTTTGCGGATTACGAGCCCCTTGCCTACCTGAAACCCCAGAAGAAAGGGGCGTTGCCCGCCAATATCCGGGTGTTCGAATTCTTTGTGCAGCCCGGCAGCATGCTGGGCAGCGATGTGGCGCAGCAGCATTACATCAGCAGTAACTACACCCACGTAGCCCGAGACCTCAACGCCCGCAAGATCAATGTGGTGGCGCAAATGCTGGCGCACCGCGTGGTGGACGGTGAGGACCAGTACAGCTTTTCCTGCAACCCTGAGGTGACGCTGGATCTGCTGCCGTTGCTCAAGGCGCGCCGGGAGGCCGGAGAGACGATCGTGGCGGTGGGCCAGTTGCATCGTGATCTGCCGTTTATGGAAAACGATGCCATGGTGGGTGATTGGCTGCCGGAAATGGACTTGCTGGTGGATGACCCTGATGGCCATCGTTGCCTGTTCAGCACCCCGAACATGCCGGTGAATATTCAGGATCATTTTGTTGGGCTGCATGCGTCCACGCTGGTCAAGGATGGTGGCACGTTACAGATTGGCATCGGTGCTTTGGGTGATGCCCTGGTGCACCATCTTCGCCTGCGCGAACAGGATAACCAACGTTACCTGTCTCCCTTGAAAGCCTGGCAGATTCCCGGGGAGCATCAGGCTCTGATTGATCAGGAGGGGGGTACCGCACGCTTTCAGGAAGGCCTGTACGGGTGCAGTGAAATGGTGACCCACGGTCTGTTGCAGCTGGTAGACGACAAGATTATTCGCCGGCCTGTGTATGACTGGGCCCCCCTGCAACAGCTGGAAATGCATAACCCGGCCGAACCCGGCTTGGCCCTGCTGGATGCGCTGCGTGAGCAGTCTGCGATCAGTCGGCGTCTGGATCGCGCCCAGTTACGGTTGCTGAAACGCTTCGGGATTTTCCGTGAGGGCGTGACCAAGAAGGGCGAGCAACTGTTGCTGCCCAATGAGGTTGCGGTGGCCAATGATCTGGATGATCGTGCCACTCGCGAGGCGCTGAAAGCCGTGTTTGGCGACCGGCTCAAGGGGGGCATGGTCATGCATGGAGGCTTCTTCCTCGGGCCAAAGGCATTTTACGACCGGCTGCGCGGGATGGATGACGCGGAACGGGCGGCCATCAACATGACCCGCATCAGTTATGTCAATCATCTGTACGGTGATGAGACCCTCAAACGTCTGCAGCGTCAGGATGCACGCTTTGTCAATACTGCCTTTACGGTGACCTTGCTGGGTGCCGCGGTGGCGGATCAGATTGATGATGGCCGTGTGCTCAGCGGGGTCGGCGGGCAGTACAACTTTGTCAGTCAGGCTCATGAACTGGAGGGCGCGCGTTCTGTGATCATGGTACGCGCCTGGCGAGAGCGGGGCGGTGAGGCCATGAGTAATGTGGTGTTCTCCTATGGCCATAATACGATTCCCCGTCACCTGCGTGATATTGTCGTGACCGAATATGGGGTGGCGGACCTGCGTGGCAAGACCGATGAGGAAGTGATCATGGCCATGCTCAATGTGGCTGACAGTCGCTTCCAGATTGAATTGATGGAGCAGGCCCAGGCCGCGGGCAAACTGCGCAAGGACTATCAGATCCCCGAGCCCTATCGCCGTAACAACCCCGAACACCTGCATGAGATTGCTGCAAACAACGGTGAGCAGAGTTTCCCCTTGTTCCCGTTGGGGAGTGACTTTACCGATACAGAGCAGCGCTTGCTCAAGGCGCTGACATGGCTCAAGGAAAAAGTCAGCCACAAGGAATACCTGGAGCTGGGGCGTGACGCGCTGTTCAACGAAGGCAGTGAGGCTGAATTTGAGCGCGAGTTGGAGCGGATGGACATGAAAACGCCGGAGGGGGTCCGTGAACATGTTTACCAGCGGTTACTGCTCACCGCACTTGAGGCAGTGAGCCACTGACAGCTGACGGTCAGTTATCCTGTTCACAGGACAAGGATGTCCTGTGAACATGGCTTCTCGACGGGGCGGTGCAGGGCGCGATTATTCCGGTTTGTCTTTTTTGCGCTCTTCCGGTTTTACCGGTTTGCGCGCTGCAGGGCCGGAGCGGCCTGAGAGCACTCGCCAGAAAGGAATGCGGCGGGTGACAGAGACCATTTCGTCTACCGTGTCGCCAATGCCGGACAGTCGATCCACGGTATCGCGCAGGCCTACCAGTTCATCCACGTGTTCGGAAATCTTGAACACCACCATATAGAACTCAAGCAGAGCTCGCAGCACGGAAGCCAGTACCAGGAAGGTGATTGGCGCTGCCACGAAAAAGTAGAAAAGACCACGCCAGGTAGATGCCATAAAGGCTTCCACACAAAGGTATAACAGGCCGAGGCCGATACCGAACAGGGCGATACCATACACTCCCGGCAACACCTGGATGATCATGTATTTATCAAAGCGAAAGTTAAACAGTTCGCGCCAGTACTGAACGATCCAGAAAAAACCGCGGCGCAGCTTTACATTCACTTTCTTCGGTGCCACTTCCGGCGCCGCATTCTCTTTTTTATCTACCATTTTGCGTACTGCTCCTCGACAAAACCGTAGTGTGCCTGGATGGGAATAGTGCGACCGTCCTTGAGTGTCAATTCACCATCGAAACGGCCAAACAGCTGATTAAAATTACTGGCAAAGAGGCCAAGATCGAGGCGCTCTTTGTGGTTGCCGCTGGGGGTAAAGCGCAGATTGACCTGACCACACAGGCTGCGAATTTGCCAGGGTTGCATCAGGTCATCGCGGTGGTAATCAAATATCACGCCAGCGGTAGGTACCATGACGTCATCTACCCACAGGCAGTTTTCGGAAAAAGTCGTCTCATTGACACCGCAAGACAGATTCAGGCCAATACGGGTGTCGCCGACCTTGCTGGACAGGCAGGCCCAGTTCCAGAAGGTTTCCCTGCGCATGTAACCGGCGGAAAAGTCATGGTGTCCACAGGCCCCCAGTTCAGATAGATCCTGGCGGTGGCCGTTGCGAGTGAGGTTGCCGGTTACGGTGCGACCGGCAACCTTGTTGGCATACACCCAGCCATTGACGCCGGTGCGGGTGCACAGTGACATCGGTTGATACTGGTCACCCTCACTGAGCACGGCTTCCAGTGACAGGCCATCGAGACTGATACTCAGGGTCTTGGTCAGTGAACCCTGGTTGTCCTGGTAGCCAAGTCGGATATCGACCCCTTTTTGTTTGAAATGGCTTTCGCCTACCCGGGGTGAGGCGGACATGTTCAGGTCGCGCCCCAGAGGCGAGCGCCAGGTGTATTCCTTCAATTCGCCGGTTTTCGGTTCGAAAATATAGAAGAAAGCCATTCCCAGATAGGCCGTATGGGCAAAGGCGCAACCGGCCAGAAGCTGGTCACTGATGATGCCGAAATACTGGAACTGTTTGTAATGAAAATGCCGGGCGAAACGCGAGGCTGGTTTGCCCATGGGGGTGCGATAGTCCGCTTCCCGGCCGTTGATATGAGCAACGGTATGCGGAAAAACGCCCAAGGCGACCTGGCCCTGATCGTCGACCAGAGTGGCGGGTTGTGGCTGGAAATTCATGTGTTGGGCCAAGTGACAGGAACAATAAAGCCCGGTTCCGGGCGCAAAGCTGACAGCACCATGACCGGGCGAGAATGTTCCTCAACATAGTCAATGAGCGAGCGGGTATCAATGGTGTTGGTACTTTTGTCCGACATGGACGGACAAGACCAGAAAGTCCGCGGTATGGTGTGCCACTGTTGTGATGGCAGTCCGCGGGCAGGTAGCCACCAACCTCGTTCGTGGCGGGGGTGTCGTAGCGGCTGCTCGGGATGGCCACTGCGGTAGAAGAGCCTGCCGCGGGTCAATAATGCTTGTCCGTCGACCTTCCAGCCTGTCTCGCTGAGCGTGCGACTGGCTTGGCTGCTTTGGCTGCGAGGCAGTTGCTCCCCATGCAGATGAGCAATTTTGCGGGCGAGGGTATCTCTACGGTTAGGCCCGTACCATTGGTCTGGTGTTCCCAGATAGAATTTCAGGGCCAGTTCCCAGTGCCATAGTTTGCCGGTATCCAGATCACGTACCAACAAGTCCAGTTCACCGAGGGTGCGCTGTTCATCCCGGATGGGCAGGTTTCGCGCCACCAGTTCCAGTCCGCTGCTGTGTTCCACCAAAGCGGCGACCTGATTTTCGAATTGAAGCCCAATTCTGCTCGGCTGAGGCTGGCCCATCAGGAAGTGAGCTGCACGGGAGGGCAAGGCAGGGTCCCGTTGCCACTCCCTCAGCAGCCAGGAACCAGCATCTTCCCAGGGGGATGCCGGGATCAATGGCGGGGCTTGAACCAGCCACTGGAGCTGGGTCATCACCGCCCCGCCAGGCGGGGCGCCGATCATACCGAGGTGGTCAGGTCTTCACGTCGTCGCAGTTCGGACCGGACTTCCTCTGCCCAGTTGAGCCACGCTTGCTGGTCCAGAATACCGCGACGCAGGGTCAGGTAGGTGTACATGTTCTTGTCGCTGTCACGGTCATCCAGCTTGCGAGCCAGGTCTTCAAAAGTATTCAGGCGTTCGCGGCGCAGATCGGCCTGATCTTCCAGTTCCCGAAGGATAGAGGAAGGATCGCTCAGCGCCCCTCCGGCAATCTTGACCATAAACGCATCACGGATACGGGGCGGGGCAGCGGGTTTCCGCAGCCATCGGATTAACTCGTCTCGACCTTCTTCCGTGATCCGGTACATTTTCTTGTCCGGTTTGCCGTCTTGGGGAATATGGCGAAACTTCACCATGTCCTTCTCATTCAGTTTACCCAGTTCCAGGTAAATCTGTTGGTGGGTGGCATTCCATACCAGCCCGATGCTGTTGGCAAATTCGCGAGCGAGGTCGTAACCGCTGGCTTCCTGATCTTGTAGTAATACAAGTATGGCATGGCGCAATGACACGGCTGACTCCTCGGCAATCTCTTTTAGTTTTGATACCAGATTGATAGTAGAGAGCCGTGTTATTGCAGCGCAATCCGTTGAATAAGTAGTTTTGTAAAAACTTGGTGAAGTTAGCCAACAAGAGCGCGCCAGTGTAAGTATTTGTTATTAAAAGGCATGCACTATGTTGGCCAAGTGGTCTTGAATCGAAACGGGTGTCGCGTTGCTGTCATCAGTGTTTTGAAGGGAAATCCATCAGCATGCTGGCCTGGTATCGACAGGAGGCGGTTAGCTGCTCTTCGGTCAGTTTGGGGATCAAATTGTGGATCAGGCTGCGGGAGGCCTTACGGGTGGTTTCTACCCCCACGCTGGCGATCTTGCGCAGCACCGGACCGAATTTCAGCAGCGCCATGGGCTTTTCGAAGTACCAGTGTATGGATTCGTCGGTGACTTCCAGCAGGTATTCTTCCAGTTCCCGGCGGGCTTCTTCGAAATCCCCGTTCTCGCACAGCTGGGGCAGGTTGGCCCCCTTCATGGCGAGCCCTTCGTTAACCGGGAATGCTACATACCAGGTTTCCCCGTCCTCACCGGGTTGGCGCACCTGGTCCATGTAACTGGCAGAATCCTGGTTCTGTTTCAGGTCCATCTTGCGAGCGCTACGGCCGACCACCAGGGCGGTCGCTTTGCTGATGGTGGAACAGGTCATGTTGACCACCTTGAGCATGCCGGAAGACAGATTGGCGGCTTCCGAGGCGCGCAGCATGAACGCCTGCAGTGCCTCATCAATGAAGATGGCCATGATTTCCTCGATTTCCTTGGGTTGCGGCTTGCTGGCGCCACCCTGCATATCGCGGATAAAAGCGTCGGTTTTGGTGTGGAGAGTCTCGCTGGACTGAAAGGCCACATGAGGATTTGTCATTATTCGGCTCCCGATGACTGGAGGAAAGGATGATACCCATGGGTATTTGCCGACCCAATGACCAAAATTGCCGGGTTTCTATTTCTTTTTGTGGCGCAATGGCTGATGATTCGCGGCCATTGCCGGGTTTGCCGGGGTGAGGAGAAAACATGTTAGGCGTCATCCACGCGGATGCAGACCAGATCAAGCAATGGTTGCAACAGGCGAATATTCAGCATTACATCTGTGAGCACTGCCACGGCCTGCACCTGTCAGAATTGCAGGGGCGAGAAGGTGTGGTGGATGCGCGGCTGTTTGTGGAAGAGGATGGCGTGTTGCTGACCACGGAACTGGAAGTTCGGCCGGCGGCGCTGTTTGCAGTGCAAGCAGAGTTGAGCCGTCTGAATATGGCCTTTCCCTCCATCAAGCTGTTCCTTGACGTCAATGATGATTCCCTGCCCAGGCTGGTTGCCTGTGACCTGTTGTTGGGTCGCAGGGGGATTACGTTTGACCAGTTTATCTACTTCGTACAAGCCACCGTGGATGCCACCCTGCAACTGATGGATGAATGTCAGCAATTTCACTGGCTGATCTGGCCGGACGAAATGGATGGTGATGCTGCTCCTGGTGATGCCCTGCATTAGGAGCCTCCTGTGCACAAGACTGTGGATTGGCCCGAAGGCTTTGGCGCGGACCTCCATGAATATCTGATTCAGGAGCTGGTGGCGCGCGGCTATTGCGTCGCTCCGGGGTATTGCCCTCCTTCTCTGGTCCGGCAGCTTCGTGACGAAGCGCAGGCACGTGACGGTCTCGGAGAGTTTCGGCTTGCAGGCATTGGTCGCCGGCAGGAATTCCAGAAAGATACCCGTATACGCAGTGATCGGACCTGCTGGCTCAAGGGCGGCTCGCAGGCGCAAGCACAGTGGTTCGAGGCCATGGAGCAGCTTCGGCTCGAAGTGAACCGGGCCTTGTTCATGGGGTTGTTCGAGCTGGAATCCCATTTCGCCATTTATGGCCCTGGAGATTACTACCAGCGCCACCTGGACGCGTTTGCGGGCAACAATGGGCGTTTGTTGTCTGTTGTGCTTTACCTCAACGAAGATTGGCAGAGTGAGTGGGATGGGCGCTTGCGTATCTGGAATAGCCCTGATGCCAAGCTGGCAGACACAGAGGTTGAACCCCATGGGGGCACTCTGGTGGCCTTTCTGAGCGAGAAAATTCCCCACGAAGTCTTGGCAGCTACTCGGGAACGATACAGTATTGCCGGATGGTTTCGCTGCAACAACACTACTGCCGACTGGCTCGATCCACCACGCTGATCCTGGCTTTCCTGCTGGGGGCTGCGCCTGTCCATGCCCAGCTCTGTGGTGAGCCGGGTCGAGACGGTCAGGCGATCTCCGACCCCATTCTCAACAGTTATTTCACGGGAAGTGATGACGCTTCACTGGCGGCGGGAAGCCGTGAGCTGGTGTTGACTCGTGCCCGTGGTTCCTATCCGCTGCTTCCCGGCGATCTTGCCTTGTTGATGCAGGTGCAAGGGGCGACCATCAGTACCCGTAATGACCGTCGCTATGGCGTGCTGGCCTCCCACACGCTGAAGGCGGAATGGCTGCGTATCGACAGGGTTGACGGGGGGCGGGTGCAGGTAAAGGGCGCCGGGGCAGGCGGTGGATTGCTGCATGCCTATCACAACCAGCCCGCCGGTCCGGATCATGGGCGTGCCCGCTGGCAGCTTGTGCGGGTGCCCCAATTTGATGCCCTCACCCTGGATCAGGATGTACTGGCGTTGCCGTGGGATGGTTTTACCGGCGGTGTGCTGGCACTGGATGTGCGTCGCGGCCTGGCCCTGGCAGGCCATGCCCTGAATGTGGACGGGGCAGGTTTGCGAGGGGCGCCGGCGGTGTCGTTGCAGGGTGCGTTGGGGAATCCGGACGATTGGCGCTACAGCGCGCCAAACCCGGAGGATCAGGCGTTGGGCTATGGTCACCATGGCAGCAAGGGGGAAGGGATCGCCGGGACCCCGGTCATGATCGATCCGCAACAGCCAGGCTATCCGGAGGGTGGCATGGCGCGAGGCGCGCCAGCCACCGCAGGTGGCGGCGGTAACGCCATGGATATGTCCCATCGGTTGCTCGCCAGTGGTGGTGGCGGGGGTAACGGTCAACCCGGTCAGGCGGGCCAGCCGCAGTCAGGGGGTGGCCTGGGCGGTCACAAGGCTCCGCCGGGCCCCTGGTTGGGCAGTGGCGGTGGCGCCGCAGCCCGTTCGGTGGGCACGGGTGGCGATGGCGGTAGCGGTGGCGGCCTGATATTGATTCGGGCGGCGGCGGTGACCGGCCCTGGCGCTCTGACCTTGCGGGGAAATCCCGGCAGTGCAGCGGGCAAGGCCGGAGGCGGTGGTGGCAGCGGCGGTACCCTGTGGCTGGATATGCCCTCTGACGTGTCGTTGTCGCTGAAAGCGGATGTGTCCGGGGGGGCTGGAGCCGCGGGTGGCGGCAACGGCGGCGAAGGGCAGAGCTTGTCTGCTGATGGCCGGGAAGGTTTTCCCGCCTTTCCATTGTCAGGCGCTCAGGCCGGTTTCCGTTGTCGTCCGGCGGGACACTGGATTTCCGGTAGACTGTTTCTGGATAACGGCGCGGCGGATCCTGCCCAGGCCTTCAATGCCCGGTTTGACGATGGCGAACAACCGGTCGTTGCCCGGCAGCTGCGATTGACTGGGGTCGGTGTCCGCCCGCAGACCGTTTCTACGGACAGACAGGGACAGTTCAGCCTGCGTTTGTCGGAGGCGGAGAGTCGCGGTCAGTCCTTGCGATTGTCCTTGACCCTGGCGGACGAAGAGCGCTTGCCGGCGCTGCCGGTGTTGAATCGAGCGCCCGCAAAACAACAGGGGAAACAGCTCGAGTGGTCGCTGACGGCGACTCCGGACCGGCATTCCGGCCCGTTGGCGATAGGGCTGGTGACCTTGCCGCAGTGGCAGGGCGCGGCCTCCCAGTCCGTGCCCGTGGGTGGCAAGGCGGTGCTGACCTTCCGCTACCATGCCTCGGTGAGTGGGCAGGTGCACTTTACCAGCAATAGTGAGGCGGTCAGTGGGCTGCTCATGGACCGGGAATGTTCCGGCGACAGTGAGCGTTGGCAAACCGGCAGTAGCCCGGGCTGGAACGTGGTGGCCGGAGAGTTGTTATGCGTGCGGGTGCCGGTGGCATTTGACGGCAGCAAACGCACCGTCACCGTCATCGCCCGTACTCAGCCTGCTGGTGCGCCACAGGGCTTCTCGCTGCCGACACAGCGCGCCTCCACACAGCTTAATCCTGCTCACTGACCGTCTGTCCGTCGCGCGACAAAAGTTAGACAGATGCCTCTTGAAAGCCGGTTGGCTATCCCCATTTTCTGAATTGTGACAACAGACCGGTCTGACATTGTGCTCTGCTCTGAGAGTGCATGTCTGTCACACACAAACCTGTACGTTAAACCGTGAATCAGTGGATGCCTGCGGGGTCTGCTGCTGACGATGGAATGAGGATAGTGTGTATGAATACCGGATTTTCTCTTGCCCCTTTGTTTCGCCATTCCGTGGGCTTCGACCGTTTTGATGAGCTGCTGGATGCCGCGCTGCGTGCGGATCAGTCCAACGGTTTCCCTCCCTACGACATCATCCGCGAGAGTGATGGACGTTACCGCATCGTGATGGCGGTGGCGGGGTTTGCCCGCAGTGATATCGAAATCACGGTAAAGGAAAACGAACTGAAGATTCGCGGTAACCTGGCCAGCCAGGATGACAGCGAACGGACCTGGCTGCATCGTGGCATTGCCCGCCGCGCCTTCGAGCGCACTTTCAAGCTGGCCGACCACGTGGAAGTGGATGGCGCAGGCCTTGAAGATGGGCTGCTGACGGTCACTCTCAACCGTATTATTCCCGAGGAAAAAAAGCCCCGGGTGATCCAGGTGGATGGCGCGCCATCGCCTACAAAAAGTAATTGATCGCTAACAGTCTGTGACGCGTATTTTGTGACACAGTAAAGGGGCCGGTAAGGCCCCTTTTTGTTAGCGTCGAAAGGGTAGCTCAGGCGCCGATCCGCCATTTCAGTGGTTTTCTGCAAGGAGTCGCTGAACAACTGCTGGATTGGGGGTGTCTGGGTACGTATCGCAGCCACATCTTGTGGGACGGCCAGGAAGGCCGTGCGGTCCGAACATTGTCAGCCACAGGGAGAGGCATGCAATGAAACGTCTTTATTACTTCACCAAGTCCCTGACGTCCGTTCAGGGGATTACCCGTGATCTTCAACAAGTCGGTATCGGCGAAAATCGCATGCATGTCATGGGCACCGATACCATGGCCATTGCCCAGGCCCACGTGCATGGCACGACCACCTGGGAAGAAACCGACATCATGCATTCCGGGTTTATGGGCGCGCTCATCGGGATGGGCGTCGGTTTGCTGGCCGGATTCCTGATCGCCGGGGCAGACCCCTGGGGCATGCAACTGGAAAGCGGGGCCATCATTGGCGCCACCCTGTTTGGTACCTGTTTTGGTGCCTGGTTGGGAGGGTTGCGTGGGGTGTCTTCCCAGAATCACCATCTGACGCCTTACCTGGATCGGGTGGAGCAGGGAGACTACCTGATGATGGTGGATGCCGATGACGACCAACAGGCGGGCAGGGTGGAAAAGGTGATGAAAAACCACCGCCACGAAGCCGAAGAAGCCGGCCGTGAGGAGCATTTCAGCCCGTTCGATTGAGTGTGTTTCGTCTGGAAACACAGGAACGGTTTGTGGGAGGTTCTCTCTGCGGTTGACGCCCGCAGTTCGGGGGCCTCCACTGTCCTCCTCCTGTGGGAGAAGCCTGGGCGCCTTTATGCCGTTTCCAGCCAGGTGGCTGCCACATCCAGCATGCGCTGACTGAATCCCCATTCGTTGTCATACCAAGCTAGCAGTTTGAACTGCTGGCCAATCTGCTGGGTGTGGTTGATGTCCACGATGCAGGAATAGGGCTGGTGATTGAAATCCCCGGACACCAACGGCAGGTGATTGATCGCCAGCACACCCTGTAACGGGCCGTGGGCGGCGTTGCTCAGGGCTTCGTGCACGGCGTCGATCGTGGCGGGTTTCTCCAGGGTCACCGTCAGGTCCACCAGCGACACATTCAATGTGGGGACCCTGACCGCCAGCCCGTCCAGCTTGCCGGCCAGATGTGGCAAGACCTTGCCCACCGCGCGGGCGGCTCCGGTGCTGGTAGGAATCATGTTGACCGCGGCGGCACGGGCGCGCAGCAGGTCGCCATGGGCCTTGTCTACCAGATTCTGGTCATTGGTGTAGCTGTGTACGGTGGTCATCAGGCCTTGGCGTACGGTAAAGGCCCGGTCCAGTACCTCGACCAATGGAGCAAGGCAGTTAGTGGTACAGGACGCATTGGAGACAATCTGCTGGCTTGCCGTCAGCTGCTCATGATTGACCCCGTAGACCACCATGGCATCGGCATCGTCTACAGGATAACTGGCCAGCACCCGTGGTGCGCCGGCGTCCAGGTGGTGCTGGAGCTCGGCGCGATGCTTGAATTTGCCCGCAGCTTCAATCACCAGATCCGGTTTCAGGCTGGCCCAGGGCAGGGTGGAGAGTTCCGCACGAGAGAAACAGGGGATGCGGTGGCCGTCAATTTCCAGATGACTGCCGTCATAGTGAACCGAGTGAGTCCAGCGCCCATGGGTGCTGTCGAAGGCCAGCAGGTGGGCAAGCACGGTAAAGTCGGCCAGATCATTGATGGCCACCAGCTCAAAACGAGGGCTGGCCGGATGATCCTGCAGGGCGCGGACAATGCAACGGCCGATGCGTCCAAAGCCATTGATAGCAATACGAAATGTCCTGTCTGTATTCATCGTTCAGGCTCCGTCTACCATCCGTTTCCAGTGTAGACCCGGGCACCATTCTGCCGCCAGTCTGATCAAGCTTTGTTCAGATGGACGGCAGGATCCGGTGTTTTGCCGAGACGCCCTTGCAAAGCCACAAGGCTTTGGCCACAATGCGCGCTCGCTGTGCGGCTGTCACGCTGCGCGCGCGTTATGGTCGACCCGTCGGTCCCCCCGCAACGACAAGCTGTAAACCCCGCCAGGCCCGGAAGGGAGCAACGGTAGCAGTGGACTCGTGTGCCGGGGTGTGGCTGGCGGGAAGACCTCCTAATCCCGCTTCACCGCTTCTCGCAAATACACTCCCCAAACACGCTTCCCAAAACCGTTGCTCGCACTGTCCTCGCTTCGGGAACTTCGTTAGCATAAGCGACTGAATTTCAATTCCTTTGTCGTGGTGGCTGCGAAAGCTGCTGGAGTGCTATGAGTTATCAGGTCCTTGCCCGGAAATACCGCCCCCGTACCTTCGATGAACTGGTGGGGCAGGAGCATGTCTCGCGGGCACTGATGCATGCACTGGATCAGGACCGTTTGCACCACGCCTATCTTTTCACGGGGACCCGCGGGGTGGGCAAGACCACCATTGCCCGTATTCTGTCGCGCTGCCTGAACTGTGAGCAGGGCGTCAGCGCCCGGCCCTGCGGTGTGTGCCCGACCTGTCAGGAAATTACTGACGGCCGCTTTGTCGATTTGATTGAAGTGGATGCGGCCAGCCGCACCAAGGTAGAAGATACCCGCGAGCTGCTGGATAACGTGCAATACGCACCGACCCGTGGCCGATACAAGGTGTACCTGATCGATGAGGTGCACATGCTGTCAGCGCATTCGTTCAATGCGCTGCTCAAGACCCTGGAAGAGCCGCCTCCCCATGTGAAATTCCTGCTGGCCACCACGGATCCGCAGAAGCTGCCGGTTACCGTGCTGTCCCGCTGTTTGCAGTTCAGTCTCAAGGCGCTGCCTGCCGAGCAGATCGCAGGCCATTTGAAGGCGCTGCTCGACAAGGAAATGATTCGCTACGACGAACCGGCCTTGTTGTCATTGGGCAAGGCGGCTCAAGGCTCCATGCGTGATGCCCTGAGCTTGACGGACCAGGCCATTGCGTTTGGCAGCGAACAGCTCAGCAGTGAGGCGGTCAACGCCATGCTGGGTACGGTGGACCGTAATCATGTACTGACCTTGCTGGTCGCGCTGGCCGAGCAGGAGCCTGCAGGGGTGCTGGCTGCACTGGCATCAGTGTGTGAGCACAGCCCCGGTGAGCTGGCATTGCTGGATGAGTTGATCACCCAGCTCCATCAAATCGCCGTGTGCCAGGCGGTGCCGGGCAACCATGATGAGGCCGTATCGCAATTGGCCGCGGCGCTTACCGCAGAACAGGTACAACTCTATTACGACGTTGCCTTGCGTGGCCGGCGTGACTTGCAGGATGCACCGGATACCCGTGCGGCACTGGAAATGCTGTTGCTGCGCATGGTGCTGTTCACCCCCAAAGGTGTGCTGCCTGCCCAGGGGGGCGGCACTCCGGCAAAAAAGCCTGAAGCGGCGGTAGCGTCAGCCACGGCTGACGGGCGTCCGGACCTGCGTGCCTTGCTGGATGCGCCCCCCTCAGCGACAGTGGTGACACCGGCAGAGACTCAGACTGCACCGCCCGTGCCGGAACCCGCGGTGGCGCCATCGCCAGAAGCGATTCCGGCTCCCCCTGCAGACTCTGCTTCAGCGAGTCAGCCGTCACCAGAGAATGCCGTTTCTACCGCAGAGCAAGAGGCGCCGCCCTGGGAGGACGAACCGCCACCCTGGGAGGATGACGCACCTGCACCCGCAGAGATGCCGGAGCCCAACCCCACAGCGCCTGATCCCACGGCCAGTTCCGAGCCAGAACCCGAGGCGGAGCCTCTGGCGCCGTTACCGGAGCCGTCGTCGCCAAGCGAGGTGGCCCCCTGGTGGGCGTCGTTACTACAACGCCTCGATCTCGATGGCACGGTGCGCCACATTGCCCGCAATGCTGTGCTCGTGAGTCGGGATGATCCTCACTGGACCTTGCGAATCAGCACCGGGCACCAGGTGTTGGTGAACCGGGAACGGCTGGATGAACTGTCTGCGGCACTGGGTAACTACTTTCAGCGTCGCATCCAGGTACAGGTAGAATATGAGCAGCAAGCCGGGGATACCCCGGAGGCCATGGCCGAGGCCAGACGGCAGGAACTGCTTGTCGAGGCCACCCAAACCCTGCACCAGGATCCCGTGGTGCAACAGCTGGTTGGTCGTTTTGGCGGTCGGCTGGATGAAGACAGCGTCACCCCGAAAGAAACGGTGGAATAACCCGCAACGGGGAGGAGATAACCATGGATTTCGATATCAACTCTCTCATGCAACAGGCCCAGGCCATGCAAGAGAAAATGAAGAAAATGCAGGACGAGGCCGCCAACGCCGAAGTGACCGGCGAAGCGGGCGCGGGCCTGGTCAAGGTGATCATGAATGGGCGCCACGACGTGAAGTCGGTGAGCGTGGATGATTCCCTGATGAGTGAAGACAAGGAACTGCTGGAAGACCTGTTGGCAGCCGCGGTGAACGATGCGGTACGCAGGGTGGAAAAGCAGCAGCAGGACAATATGCAGAACATGGCGGGGGGCTTTCCGTTTCCGCCAGGCTTCAAGCTGTAAGGCGGCCAAGTGAAACACGCACCGCTGGTCGACCAGCTGATACATGCCTTTACCTGTCTGCCCGGCGTGGGGCCGCGTTCTGCACAGCGTATGGCGTATGCCTTGCTCGATCGCGGCCGTGAACAGGGCCGCCGTTTGGGCGATGCCCTGCATGCCGCCATGGACGGGGTGCAGCATTGCCAGCGGTGTCGCAATTATGCCGAAGCCGAGTTGTGCCCCATTTGCGAAAGCCCAAAGCGGGATAGTTCACTGATCTGCATTGTGGCCACGCCGGCCGATGTACTGGCCTTCGAGCAGTCCGGAGAGTATTTGGGGCAGTATTTCGTACTGATGGGCGAGCTGTCGCCGCTGGACGGGATTGGCCCTCGTGAGTTAGGCCTGGATGTGCTGGAACAGCGCCTGCAGGGTGGAGAAATCCGCGAACTGATTTTGGCGACGGGGACTACCGTGGAGGGAGAGGCCACCGCTCACTATGTGCTGGATATCGCCCAGGATGCCGGTGTGCAGGTGACCCGTATCGCCCAGGGCGTGCCCATGGGGGGAGACCTGGAGTTCGTCGACGGCGCCACCCTCGCGCAGGCGCTCAAAGCCCGCCGCCCTTTCGGTAGCTAGCAGTTACGAGCTACTGCTCGATTGGAATGGAAAACCCAAAATAGTTCCCGGCTTTTGAAGAACGGAAACGCCTGTCAGGTCGTTGAGTTCGGCGCCAAGAAATAACCCGAGCACTCCGTAGGAGCGGTGGTTCCACCGCGATGATGGTGGCGGAGATCGCCTGAGCGATTTCCGCCCTACGGGTGAGGCCGCAGCGGGAGAGACGCATCGCACGCTGTGTGGCCAGAAGGGGGAGCTGCGCATGGCTGCCAGACTCTCTCTGTGCAGGCACTTGAGAGACCAACCCACCCGAACAATCGTGCCGCAGGCGAACGCTTCTGCGGCAAGGCCTGGCTTGGCACCGCTCCGGCCTTGGTCTTTTGCCTTTCCTCGCAGCTGAAAGCGCGCAGCTGCACTTGTCCGTTATTCTCTGTTAAGGTTTCAGCCGAGCAAGCGCTTGGTTTATATCTTTTCTGCGAGGGAGGCCCTATGAGCGCACTGGACTATTTCAATGAAACTCACCAGATGGTGCGCGACACCGTCCGCAAGTTCGTGGAGCGTGAAATTCTTCCCCATGTAGATGACTGGGAAGAAGCGGGGGAGTTTCCGCGTGAGCTTTATGGCAAGGCGGCAGAGGCCGGGATTCTGGGCATCAATGCGCCCGAGGAGCTGGGGGGCACCGGTGAGGACGTGTTCATGAAGATTGCCGCCTGTGAGGAGCTGGTACGCAGCTCTTCCGGTGGCCTGTGTGCCAGCCTCGGTTCCCTGGATATCGGTCTGCCGCCAGTCTGGAAGTGGGGCAGTGAGGCCATGAAGCAGAAGGTGGTGCCCGAGGTGCTTGGCGGTGAAAAGATCTCGGCCCTGGCAATCACGGAACCCAATGGCGGCTCGGACGTGGCCAACCTTCGAACCCGTGCGGTCCGCGAGGGCGACCACTATGTGGTGAACGGTGCCAAGACATTCATTACCAGTGGCGTCAGGGCGGATTACTACACTGTGGCGGTGCGTACCGGTGACAAGGGGTACGGAGGCATCAGCCTGCTGCTGATCGAGAAAGGCACTCCCGGCTTCACGGTGGGGCGCAAGCTCAAGAAGATGGGTTGGTGGGCATCCGATACGGCCGAGCTGTTCTTTGAAGACTGTCGGGTCCCGGCAGAAAACCTGATCGGGCCAGAGAATGGCGGTTTCTATTGCATCATGAGCAACTTCCAGATGGAGCGTCTGATTCTGGCAGTAACCGCCAATAGTACCGCCCAGCTGGCATTGGATGAATGCCTGCGCTACGTGAAAGAGCGTGAGGCCTTTGGTCGTCCGCTGGCGGGCTTTCAGGTGACCCGCCACAAGTTGGCGGAAATGGCCACGGATATTCGTGCCAGCACCGAGTTCACCTATCGGGTGGCGGCACGCATTGCTGCCGGGGAAAACTGTGTTCTGGATGTGTCCATGGCCAAGAATGTGGCGACCCGCTGTGCCGACCGGGTGACCTACGACGCCGTTCAGCTGTTCGGTGGAAGCGGTTATATGCGCGGTACCATCGTTGAGCGCCTCTACCGGGACAATCGCATTCTTTCCATTGGCGGGGGCACGCACGAAATCATGAATGAGGTGATTGCCAAACAGATGGGGTTGTGAGTGGCAGGCGGCAAGCTATAGCGCGATTGAAGCTTGTCAGTGACTGAAATCAACGAGGCCGCGTCCAAACCCTGGGCGCGGCCTCGTTGCTTACGGACAAGGTTAACGTTGCCCGCGTTTCAACGTTTAACTTTCAACTGGCCTTCTCAGGTACACTCGGCACGGCTCTGATCCAGCTTGCAGCGAACCTTGCGCAGCATGTCGAGCATGGTCGGGTCATAGTAGCCTTCGGTACGCAGCTGGTCGCGGGCTTCCTGCATCAGCACTTCGTATTCCTGTTTGTCGGCATCCGGAATCTCTACCCACCAGCGCTGATCGACCTTGGATTCTTCTTTCTTCAGCTGATCCAGGATGCGGTCCAGGTTGTTGTAGAAATACTCGCGGGATTTCTGGGCAGTTTCTGCCGGGAAGGCCTCTTTCTTGGCAATCAGCTGGATGGTGAGCTGAACCAGCGGGTAGTTAATGATACCGCCATCCGGAGACAGCCCCTTGTACAACTCCAGTGCCTCGTAGGCCGCCAGCGGTGCTGCGATTACGTCGACCACGCCATTGTTGAACTTGGTGGAGAAGTTGGTGATGTCCGATGCCACCGGGGTCGCGCCCACCTGTGAGACCAGCTTGGCCTGGGTTTCGTCATATTCGAGTACCGCTACGCGCTTGCCCGCTGCCTTGGCCAGGGTATTCACTTCCTTGTCGTTAACGAAGACATAGGCTGCACCTGCCGGGGCGATACCCATCACCTGATAGGAGCCCTGTGAGAGTTTGCCGGCGCTTTGCGGGTGAGACAGCACCTGCAACACCAGACGCATGTGATCCATGGTCGGGATGGCGCCGATGGAGTCCACTGTACCGGAAAACTTGTTGAAACCGCGGCCGCGGATACCGGTGATCAGAGCGGCTTCACATACCCCCGCCTTCAGGTCTTCGGCGGCGATAGCTTCATTGGTGTAAGGAATCAGTTCGGCTTCCAGGCCCCAGCCCAGAGCGGCGGCCTGCCAGTCTTTCATGGCACCCATCATGGGCCCCACATTGCCGACGATATCGAAAACACAGATCTTGGTCTTGGTGGCGGCCTGGGCGGAGAAAGGCAGTGTCAGGGCACAGGCGGCCACAAGGGAGGTGAACAGTTTCTTCATCAGTATTTCCTGCTTGTTATTACTGGTATGTCTGCTGATGCGCAGCGGCTGGTTTCGATACTAGAGATTAGCAGAAGGAAAGGAAAAACCCCTTGCGTCAGATTATGGAGCATTTGGGTCAATCCGGTCAGGGAACCTTTCAGCTACGCCTTGACCTGCGTATTTCGCCGGGGGTATGGCCCGTCCAGCTCCGGTAGGCTTTACTGAAACTGGCCTGGTCGCTGTAGCCAAGGTGCTCGGCAATTTTTTCCAGCGGCATGTCGGTTTCTTCCAGATAGCGAGTGGCAAAGGTCTCGCGAACTTCATTACGTATGGCGCTGAAGGCCTGATCGGCGAGCCCCAGGTGTCGGCGGACAGAGCGGGGACTCATTCCCAGTTTCTGGGCGATACGTTCCAGGCTGCTGTTGCGACCGGGCTCACGCATGATTTCCTGACGTACCAGAGTGGCAACGCGCAGGCTGTCGGTTTTTTCGAGGTCTTCCCGGGAGCGGGCGGCAGCCAGGTAGCCTGCGACGCTGGCATCGTCGTCGCGGATCTGGCGACCGGACAGGGGCATCAGTACACGGTTGGCCGGACAGTTGAAGCGCACAGCCACATCGTTGGCCAGTTGCTGCCAGCCTAGGGATTTGCCCGGGCACGGGAAGTCGAACTCGAAAGTGAAGCGGCGGCATACCAATGACGCAAGGGCATGGATGCTGCCCATATAGATATTGGCGATGGTGGGTTTGAGCTCTCCGAAATCCCAGTTGTCGTGCAGACGGATGGAAATCAGGTCCCCGGAGCAGTGGATTTCCATGTCCATCAAGGGCAGGGATACACGCAGGTATTGCACTACCATGTTCACCAGCTTGCGAAAATCCTGCTGGCCGAGCAAGGCAAAACCGAACAGGCCGTGTCCTTGCAAATCCAGTTCCTGTCCAAAGCGAAAGCTGGAGGTCACATCATCCAGCAGTTTTTCGCCCTGACCCAGTAACTGACAAATCTGTTTAACCGAAAGGTAGGCATCAGGGTTTTCAAGGATGGCGGACTCAATTCCGGCATTTTCGAGCACGATCGTTCCATTAATTCCGCGTTTCTGGACAAACCGTAAATACCGGCGGGCATAACGAACGGAAATCAGCGGAACGTCGAGAGCCATTCCATTGTTCTTCATTTTTTTACCCGACTTTTTTACCTGGGAGTTTTGTGGAGACTCCCTGGAACCTGTTGTTGTTATAGGTGAGAACCGGGTCTCACTATGTCGATTTTAACAAAAAGCAAAAAGGAGGTTTGCCTTTTTTAACAAAAAACTGGCCGCTTTAACTATTAAGCCATTGACCATAGATGGCCATGATGTCGGCCGCTTTTATCGCATAAAAATAAACATGGAGCGAGAAAATGAAAAGGGAAAAGGCTGCTTGTCTTAAGGCACGTTATGTACCTATTTCTAAAGTATCAGTTCCAGTAGTGAGAAGAATGTATGAGATATATTCTGGGTACTACGAAAATATAAGCTTGGAACTGTTTTGCCAGGATTTGGGAGAAAAAAATGGCGTGTTTTTGGTGGAAGATCGCTCTACCAAGCGCGTGGTAGGTTTTTCGACCATGAAGACCTTGCACATGAAAGCGGGCAACCGCGTGGTGAAGGGGGTGTTCAGTGGTGACACGATTCTCGAAAAGGAATACTGGGGTAACAAGGCGCTGCATGTTGCCTTTTTCTTCCGCATGATTCGCGAAAAACTTCGCCATCCTTTTCAACCGTTGTTCTGGTTGCTGATTTCCAAGGGATACAAAACCTATTTGCTGATGGCAAATAATTTCCACAACTATTATCCAAGTCCGGAGCGTCACTGCGAGAAACTGGAAGGGTTGGTGGATAATTATTGTGAGCGCCTTTTTAGCGATTATTATCGAGCCGAAAAGAAAATTCTCGATTTTGGTGATGGCTACACCCACCTCAAATCCGACGTGGCAGGGATCACCGATGACATGCGCCAGCGCAACGTAAAAATCAATTTTTTTGAGCAGCGTAACCCGACCTGGGAACGGGGAACGGAGTTGCCTTGTATCGGTGAAGTCAGCTATTCCCTGATTTTGCATTACCCGTTTACGTTGTGGAAAAAACTGCGCCGCAAAACCAGCGAAACGATCTCTGCGGTCCCGGCCAATAATTAAAAAACGGGGGCTCCCATGCTCGGACATCAACTGCTCAAGCTGGCCACCTGGCCCGGCGAGCGGCGTTTCGCCCATTCCCGTGAAAACATGGAACAGGTGCAACGCCATAATCTGGCAGCACTGCTGAAACAGGTTTGTGCTTCTGCGCGTCACGCCGATGGAGCGTTGCAGGCGGATATGAGCTGGGAGCAGTTTGCTGCCCGTCAGCCTGTAACCGATTACGACCATTGGCGTGAGGCTATCGAGCATAGCCGTCTACAGGGTGGGCCAGGGCTCACGGCCTCGCCGGTCAGTCGTTATCAGCCTACCAGCGGCTCCACCTCAGCCATCAAATGGGTGCCCTACACCCGCCAGTTCCTGGCAGAACTGGACAACGCCATCAGTCCATGGGTGGTAGACCTCTATCGTCAGTTTCCGGGTCTCAAGCGTGGCCGCCATTATTGGTCCATGTCCTGGGTGCCCACGGCACTGCGCGAGTCCATGAGTGATGAGATCAATGATGACCTGCAGTTGATGTCGCTGGGCAAACGTCTGCTGGCAGGGGCAACGCAGTCGGTACCGCAAGAGGTATCGCTGGCGCGCACCTCTGACGATTCGTTGTTCTCGACACTGGCTTATCTGGCGGCAGATGAGTCGCTGTCCATGATGTCTATCTGGAGCCCGACTTTTGGTCTGGGCATGCTCAAGGCCATGGCCCAGTGGCGTGAGGAGCTGGCCGAGGTGCTTGCCACCGGGAAGTGGGGCACTCGCATGCTGGGCGTGGAGGGGGCCGGGTGTCCGGTTTCTCACCGAGCAGCCAGTTTGCTGAGGCAATGGGATGGCCGCCTTGGGGCTGACTTTTTCATGGCGCTATGGCCGCGACTGGCGTTGGTCAGTGCCTGGGACACGGCGGCTTCTGCGCCCTGGGCCAGGCAGCTTCACGGGCTCCTTCCTCAGGCGGCGTTTCAGGGCAAGGGCTTGTGGGCCACCGAAGGGGTGGTGACGATTCCTTATCAGGGCCAGCACACACTGGCTTATCGAAGCCATGTGTACGAATTCCAGGACCCGGAGGATGGCTGTATTTATGCGCCCTGGGAGCTGGAGCCAGGTCAGCAGGTGATGCCGCTGCTGAGCACGGGTAGCGGGTTGTTGCGTTATCGGCTGAAAGACCTGGTCAAGGTGGAGGCGTTGAGCCAGGGCGTACCGGTGCTGACCTTCCTTGGACGGGCGGGCACAACCGACCTGGTAGGAGAGAAGCTGACGGCTCCGGTGGTGGAATCAGCCATTGCCGGTCTTGCGCTGCCGCCGACGGCGACCCCGGTGTGTACCGTGGGTGTGGAAGATGCCGGTGAGGGTAAGCCAGGCTACTTGCTGCTGCTCGAGGGGTATGGCTGTGATGGCCCGACGCTGGCGCGTCAACTGGATGCCGCGCTTCAGGAGCACTTCCATTACCAGCTGGCCCGTAACCTCGGACAACTGGCGCCGGTGCGCTGCATCGTGCACGCCAACATGCGCGAGCGTTATCTGCATCAGTGTCGGCAACGGGGCATGATCGAGGGCAATATCAAGATGGAGTCCCTGCAGCACTGGCCTGGCGCCTTGCCTTTGTGGCTGGCACGGGCAGCGAGTGAATCCGGTGCTGAGCAGGAGACTGTCTGATGAGCTACCAGATTCGTCCTGCCTGCGCCGCGGACAATGAAGCGATTCTCTCCCTGCTGCAAGGCACGCCCCAGCAAGGCGCAGTTACCCTGAATTTTGAGCGGCAGCCGGATTATTTTCGTGGCGCCAAAGTCACCTGTGAACAGCCGGATGTGTGGGTGGCCGAACCCCGCGATGCCCGCGGCAAGGTCAGTGCTGTTTATAACGTGGGTTGGCGGAGCCTGTGGATCAATGGCGAGGTTCGCCGGGTGCGCTATGCCCACGATCTGCGTATCGATCCGGAATACCGGAATGGCATGATTTTGCATCGCCTGTTTCGGCAACTGCGCAAACAGCTTGCTGAAGGAGAGTGGATGCAGACCACCGTACTTCACGATAACCAGGCGTCCCTGTCCACTGTCGCCAGTGGGCGAGCCGGCCTACCGGTGTATTACCCGGCCGGCACCATTGAAACCAGCATGCTGTATACCCGCGCCCGCAAAGCCCGCTTACCAGCGGATATCACTCTTCGCCAGACCAACGAAGTGGATTTGCCTGAGATGGCGACACTGCTGAATCGTCAGGGCCGGCAAAAACAGTTCTTCCCGTACTGGGATGTCCAGCGGGTGCGTGGTGATGACTACTTTTACGGCATGGGCCCTGGCAATTTCCTCGGCTTGTGGGTCAAGGGGGAATTGAAAGGCTTGTTGGGTTTCTGGGACCAGAAAGCCATCAAGCAGACCCGTGTACTGGGTTATGCCAAAGGCATGGGGCTAATGCGTCATTTGTATAACTCGCACAGTATGTTGCGTGGCGGTATGCGTTTGCCTGCGCCCGGTGGCGTGCTGTCTTACCTGACGCTGCACAGTCTGGTCGTCGAGAACGATGACCCGGAACTGTTGCGGTTGTTACTCGATCATGCAGTGAGTTTTTTCCATGGCCGTTTTGATGCCCTGGTGTGCGGTTTTTTTGCCAATGATCCGTTGGCGAAGGTCCCGGCGCGTTACCGCCGGCGATTGTTGCTCAGCGAACATTTTCTGGTGAGCTTTGATGGCGACCCCCGTGAGCAACTGGACAGTGACCGCCCCTGGTATGTCGAGGTGGCGCGACTGTGAGTGCTGCAGCAACCGATTACATCGGGATGTGGTATCGCGCCCGGGCGCGTCTGGGCGTGGATGACCGCATCGAGTTCATCTTCATCGATCCGGCTTCCGGGCAACGGCGAACCGTGGCCCTGCGACATCGTGACTATGATGGCGTGGCGGGGATTCTGGTGGCGGCCCGGGAGGTCGGCATGCGAATGCCCATGGTGCCCTCAGGAAAGCGGCGCAAGGCGCCGCCCTTCTGGCAGCGCTGGCAGTCACCGGCTGAATCCCGTGAGCCTGCCGAGCTGCAATGGCGGCGTTTCGGGGTGGCTGATGGCGAGAATAATGCGCCGTTGGTGAAGTGGCTTAACCCGCAGCAGACCCGGGCACTGTACCAACGTGCGCATCAACAGAAGGTGTCGGTAAACAGCTTGCTGTTGCTGGCGCTTCACCGTGCAGTCTCCGATACCTTGCTGGTGAAAGGGCAGCCTGGCAGTTGGTGCTTTCCGGTGAACATGCGCAATGCGGTCACTGTGCCCCGTCAGGAAATGAATCTCTCCAGCGCGTTCTATTTAACCGTGGACGAAAACGACACCCCTTCGCGCATCGACCGCACCATACGCCAGAACCTGAAAGCCAACGTGCACTGGCGCTACTGGCATCTGGCCCGTATTGGGCGCTGGATCGGTCAGCGCGGAGTGAACTGGGTGTGCAGCAGATTGCTGAACGGTCCGCAGCATTGTGGATCGTTTTCCAGTCTGGGCGAATGGCAAATGGATTTTATGTCGGCAGGCATGGCACCGGATACCGTGTTTGCCTGCTGTGGCCCGGGTAGTCCCAACCACCCCGTCGCCAATGGTGTGACCGTGGTTAACGGTTGCATGAGTCTGGCACTGAAACTTCATCCTTCTCTGGGCGCTGGCCATGCCCAGGCCGAACAGTGCCTGCAACGCTGGATCAACTGGCTGGGAGCTGATGCATGAAAGTACCTTTCAGTTTGCGAACGCTGGTCGCCCTGGTGGCTGCCGGGGTCATGGTTCTTGCGGTGGTGTCGTTGTACATGGTGCCACCCGCCCAGCCGGATATCCGGCAGCAAGACAATGTGCTCTCGCTGGATACCTGGTCGGTGAAGTGGAGCGACGTGGTGATCCCCGTGCACACACAAGGCATGGTGCGGGCGCGACATGAATTGCCGCTGAGTCTGGAAGTCTCCGGACGAGTCGAAGAGGTGTCCCCGGCGTTTGCAGATGGCGGTCGGGTCATGGCGGGTGATGTGTTGCTTCGTCTGGATCCTGAGCCTTTCGAACTGGAAGTGGTTTCCCAGCAGAATGCCGTCCATGCCGCACGCTTGCACGTGGCAGAGACCAAGGCTCGCGCCCGGGTGGCGGGGGGCTCCAGTCGTTCCTCGGCGCTGGGTCGCTTCGAGCCGCAGATGGATGAAGCCCGTAGCCGGTTGGCTGCCGCGAAGGCAGGGCTGCGTCAGGCCCAGCGTCAACTCGAACAGACCGAACTGGTGGCGTCGATCAGTGGTCGCCTGAAAGGGGTTCAGGTAATGCCCGGGCAGCACCTGCAAGCAGGGGCGGTACTGGGGCAGCTGTATCAGGAAGATCTCGTGGAGGTGCGCTTGCCGGTGCGCGATGACTGGCTGGCGTTGCTGGGCATTGTGCCCGGAGATGATGCCAGTCTGGATACGGTGAGCGCCCGGTTGAGTGGACGATTTGCCGGCCGTCAGGGGCATTGGGAGGGCAAGGTGGTACGCCGGGAAGGCGGGCTAAACCGCAATCAAATGATGCACCTGATCGTCCAGGTGGCAAATTTTGAACAGGATCTGCCGTTGGAGCCCGGGGTGCTGGTGCAGGCAGAGTTGCGAGGCGCGCCTACCGCGGCGGTGGCCGTGCTGCCACGGTCTGCCCAGGCCGGTGAAGACAGTATCTGGGTACTGGATGACGAGAAGCGTCTGCGGCGCCAGTCTGTGGCGATCCTGCACTACGATAACGAGAGCCTCTATGTTCATGATGGTGTGACGACCGACACTCAGGCGGTACTGGCGGGCGATCTGCAACTTCTCGAAGGGATGCGTATTCATCCCAATCCACCGCCGGCGGGTCTGGCCACGGTGGATGGGACGCGTCAATGAACCGCGCGATCGCATGGTTTGCCAATAATGGGGCGGTCGCCAACCTGTTGATGATGACCCTGCTGCTGGCGGGGGTGTTAGCCATCCCCCACACCCGTCAGGAGACCCTCCCTAACGTCCCGCTGGATCGCATTGGCATTTACGTGGCCTGGCCCCAGGCCACGCCTGAAAATGTGGAAGCTCTCGTTTGTACCCCAGTGGAAACCGCCATTGATGATGTGGAGGGCGGCACCGATCTGATCAGTGAATCCCGCGAAGGCTTGTGCTCCGTGCAACTGGATGTGTTGGAGGGCCACGACACTCGCACGGTACTGGAGCAGATTCGCACCCGTCTGGAAGGGCTGGATAGCTTACCGCAAGGAGCCGACCGCCCGCGTGTCCAGGAACTGATCGTGCGCAACCGGGTGGTGCGGTTGCTGATGAGTGGCTCGTTGTCACGCAAGGATATTTATCAGCTGGCCCAGCAGGCCCGGCGCCAATTGCTCAACCATGACGCGATTTCCAGTGTGGATATCGAGAACCTTCCCGAACGGGAAATGGCCTTGCAGGTCTCTCGTGATGATCTCTATCGCTATCAGTTGACCCTGGAAGGGATGGCCGTGGCGGCGTCGCAGAATGTCCAGAGGGTGGCGGGAGGGTTGCTACGTAGCGAGCGTGGCGACTGGCTGCTACAGACTGGACAACAGCCGGGCGATGCCCAGGCCTACGAAGCCTTGGTGATTCGCCAGTCGGATCAGGGGGATTTGTTGCGGCTGGGGCAAGTCGCCCATGTGGAAGACGGTTTCTCGAGGGATAACCAGGCGGCATGGCTGGACGGCCAGCCAGCGGTAGCTCTGGATGTGTACCGGGTTGGCGACCAGAATGTGCTTGCGGTGGCCGATGCCGTGAAGCAGTGGATGCATGACACGGACTTGCCCCAGGGGGTCAGCGTAAGAATCTGGAGTGACGATGCCCGTCAATTCCAGGAGCGCTCCAATCTGTTGTGGCGCAATGCTCTGCAAGGGTTGGTGTTGCTAACGGTCGTGCTGGCAATTTTCCTGACCCTGAGGCTGGCAGGTTGGGTGGCATTGGGCATCCCGGTTTGTATGCTCGGGGCCTGTGCCCTGTTGCCGTTATTGGGGGAATCTTTCAACACGATTTCCCTGTTCGCTTTTATTCTGGTGCTCGGCATCGTGGTGGATGACGCGGTGATTGTCGGTGAAAGCATTGACCATCAGCGGCGCCAGGGGATGACGCCTTCCCAGGCCGCCATCAGCGGGGCGCAGCGCGTGGCCAAACCGCTGTTGTTTGCCGTGCTGACGACCTTGTTTGCCTTTGCTCCTTTGTTGTTCCTGCCCGGGCCGGAAGGGGCCTTGATGCGGGTGATCCCGGTGGTCTCCATTGCCATTCTGGTGTTGTCACTGGTGGAATCGCTATGGATTTTGCCGGCGCACCTTAGTCATAGCCGCGCTCCCCGGGGGATCTGGTTGAAGTCGGAGGTACTGGCTAACCGTATCAATGCTGGCCTGGAACGGTGGCTGGATGTCCGTGCTCGTCCATTGCTGCGACAAGCGCTGCATTGGCGCTATGTGTTGGTGGTGGTGTTTGTTGGGCTGTTCCTGTTTTGCTGCGCGTTGGTGAACAGCGGTTGGCTTACCATGGTGCTGTTCTCGCGAGTGGAAGGTGATCGGGTCATGGCCGAAGTGGTGTTTCCGCAAGGCACCGGCGATGCCCGTCTGTTTCGTGAAGTGCAGTCGCTGGAATCTTCGGCCCGTGAACTGGGGAAGGGGCTGAACGACGCCAGTGCTCCGGTGAGCATAGATGCGGTGTTCGCCGAGCAGGGGGTACGCCAGAAAACGTCCAATGCCCGTGATCCTGGCGCCCGTTTTCGGGTCAGGGTCACCCTGGCAATCAGCGGGGATACTGGCGCGCTGACGCCGCGGGAACTGGCCGCCCGATGGCGTGATGCCCATGGGGCGATACCGGATGCCTTGTCGGTGAAATTCCATGCCAGCCTGATGCAGGTCAAACCGGATATCCATATCAATCTGTTCCATCCGGATCTGGCCACCCTCCAGCAAATGAGTGAACAGGCGGCGCTGGCGCTGGCCCGTATGGAGGGGGTGCACGAGGTCGCCAATAACCTTCATGCCAAGCGCACTATCGTGGATATTTCTCTGAACGAGGCAGGAAAGCAGGCCGGCTTGCGTGCAGAAGAAGTCGGCAAGCAGGTGCGTAATGCCTTTCACGGGATTGAGCTGGATCGCTGGTTTGAACAGGATCAGGAAGTCCCGGTCATGTTGAGGCTTGCCCAGCCAGACAGCCGCCATCTGGTGGACCTGGAAAAACTGCCGGTGCAGATGCCCGGTGGCGATATGACGGTGTTGGCTGCTGTGGCAGACCTGTCCCGTCGTCAGGCGCCGGCCATGATCAGTCACTACGATGGGCGCCGCAGTGCCACTGTCAGTGCGTTTGTCGATGAGCACACCACCTCTCCGGCGTTGGTCATGCAACGCCTGAGAGGCAACTTGCTCGACCCGATGATGGCTAACGACAGTGCGGCGGGTTGGACCGTGGCAGGCAAACAGGCGGCGGTGAAAGATTTTCTGGACCATTTGTCGATCAGTTATGTCATTGCCCTGGCGGCGATTTTCTTTCTCCTGACCGTGCTGTTTGGCGGTTACGGCCAGCCCCTGCTGGTGATGGCAGCGATTCCGTTTGGCATGGTCGGGGCTTTCCTGGGGCATTTTCTGCTGGGTTACAGCCTTACCCTGTGGTCGCTGGTGGGCGTGATTGCGGTGAGCGGGGTCGTGGTCAACGACAATCTCGTGCTGATTGATGCCATTAATGAGCTCAAGGCAAAGGGCAAGGGACTGCGTGATGCGGTGGTGGAAGGCGTCAGTGGCCGTTTACGGCCGGTGATGTTGACGTCCATCACCACGTTTGCCGGTGTCGCGCCACTGATGCTGGAAACCAGTGTGCAGGCCCGCTTTCTGATCCCCATGGCAGTGGCGTTGGCATTTGGCGTGCTGTTCGCCACGCTGGTCAGCCTGTTGCTGGTCCCGTGCCTGTTAGTGATTGGCCATGATGCGCGCGTGGCCGTGCGTCGCTGGATGGCACGCTGGCAGGCTCCGGTGGCATCGGAAGCGGATACGGTGGAGGTGGCCTATGAACGGGGGCAGCTCACCGCCTGGTGGGGCGCCAGTAATCCCTATCATGACCCGGTGCTGCGTTCTGCCTGGGAGGCCGGACATCAGGATCACGGAAGTGAAAGCGAGACGCCTCAGCACGGGCAGACTTGAGGCGGTTCTGTGGCGGAAAGCCGGATTGGGCTATTTTTCGCAACGTGAAATGCGTTTCGGGTAGCCAGGGATAGATGTCCACAAAAAAGCCCGCCCCGGCTTCCCGGGGCGGGCTTTTTGCGATGAGGCAATGCTAACTGTTATGCCTTGCCCTGGTTGGCAACTGCTTCCGCCGCTGCTGCCACTGCCTCGGCGTCGCCCAGGTAGTAGTTCTTCACGGCTTTCAGGTTGTCGTCCAGCTCGTAGACCATGGGTACCCCGGTAGGGATGTTGAGCTTGACGATTTCCTCGTCGGAGATGTCGCCGAGATACTTCACCAATGCGCGCAGGCTGTTGCCGTGGGCGCAGATCAGTACCTGCTTGCCCGCTTCGATTTGCGGTTTGATCTCACTTTCGAAGTAGGGCACGAAGCGGTCGACGGTGTCCTTGAGGCTTTCGGACAACGGAATCTGCTCTTCGTTGAGGCCTTGATAGACACGGAAGTTGCCAGCGTAACGCTCGTCATCACGCTCCATCTTCGGCGGCGGGGTGTCGTAGCTGCGACGCCAGATATGCACCTGGTCATCACCGTACTTGGCCGCGGTTTCCGCCTTGTTCAGGCCCTGCAGGGCGCCGTAGTGACGCTCGTTGAGGCGGTAGTCACGGATGACCGGGATCCACATCTGGTCCATGGTGTCCATGATGGTCCACAGTGTGCGGATAGCGCGCTTGAGCACGGAGGTGTAGGCGACGTCGAATTCGAAGCCGGCTTCCTTCAGCAGCTCGCCAGCGGTACGGGCTTCCTCACGGCCTTGCTCGGTCAGATCCACGTCTTTCCAGCCGGTAAAGCGGTTTTCCTTGTTCCAAACGCTCTGGCCATGGCGGACCAGTACCAGTTTCGTGCTCATTCGGTCATTCCTGTGCGGGTTTTCAGTGCGGCGCAAAGCGTAGCAGAAAACCGCCGGGAAATTGAGTTCCACAGGTCGTATAATCGTCGCGAATTCAGTTTCAGGCGGTTTCATGGCTTATCTCTGGTGTGACACAGACGACGCAATTCGCTCCTGGCTGGCCGATCTGGCCCCGGGCAGCCCGGTGTATCTGGACACCGAATTCATGCGTGAGCGGACTTACTGGCCCCAGTTGGCACTGGTTCAGGTGCATGACGGGCAGAGCATCCGTCTCATTGATACCACCCGGGTCAGTGCCGAGGCGCTGTCACCATTGTTCCAGGCGCACACGCTGGTGATGCATGCCTGCTCGGAAGATCTGGAGGCGGTGGCGGCCTTTACCGGCCATTATCCCGCCCGCATTGAAGATACCCAGATCGCTGCAGCCCTTGGTGGTGAGGACATGCAGCTGGGCTATCAGAAGATTGTCCAGATGCTGATGGGGGTTGAGCTGCCGAAAGGCGCCACCCGTACCAACTGGCTGAAGCGCCCCCTGAGCGACGAACAACTGCATTACGCAGAAGATGATGTGAAATACCTGCCGGAGGTGGCGGCTCAGTTGCATGATCGCCTTGCAGAACTGGGCCGGTTGCCCTGGTGGCAGGAAGAGTGCGATCGCCTGCTGGCGCAGGCCAGCAAGGAAGAAAAGCCGGAAAAAGCCTGGCGCAGTGTCAAAGGGGCGGCGTTATTGCCGGATCATGCCCGGGCGGCCCTGTCAGTACTGGCGCCGTGGCGAAACCGCATGGCCCGCGAGCGCAACCTGCCCAAGAGCTTCGTGATCAAGGATGCCCAGCTATTGGAGCTGGCCCGTGCCAATCGCACCGACCGGGGGATGCTGGCGGACGTGGGGCTGCACCCGAAATGCATCCGCCGGGATGGCGAAGCCCTGCTGGCCCTGCTGGAAGAGGGGCGCACCGTGACGCCGCCCCCACCGCTGCCCGGGCCGCCGGATGCCCGCGAGAAAAAGCTGGCCAAGACCCTGCGTGGCAAAGTGGGGCAGGTGGCCGAACAGGTGGGGCTGAAGCCGGATGTGTTGATGCGCCGACGATGGCTGGAGGCACTGATCCGTCACCCGGAGCGCGTCCCGGAGCCCCTCACGGGCTGGCGCGAGGACATTATTACCAAGCCGTTGCTGGAGTTACTCTGATGTTGCAGGGCAAGTTGTTTTGCTCGATCTACAAGACCCGCAAGAAGACCGGGATGTACCTGTTTGTCGACCGCCAGAAAGGTCTCAAGGATCTGCCGGAAGTACTGCTGCAGCAGTTTGGTGCGCCGATCCATGTTAACGACATGATTCTCTCCCCGGACCGGCCGCTGGCCCGTGCTGATGTGCAACAGGTGATGGACAAGATCCGCGAGCAGGGCTTTTACCTGCAAATGCCTCCGCCGCCAGATGAAGACCTGTATCTGGCCGAGGGGCACCCGGATCGGCCCCGGGGGCTGGATGCCTGACGCCGGGTTGCGTGACCGTTTCTGGGAATTGCCTCTGGCGGAGCTGTCGGCGCCGGAGTGGGAAGCCCTGTGCGACGGTTGCGGGCGGTGCTGTCTGGTCAAATTGCAGGATGAAGACACCGAAGAGCTGGTGTTCACCAATCTGGCGTGCCGGTATCTCGATGCCGGACGATGCCAGTGCCGGGTTTACAGCAACCGTTTCAGCAAGGTGCCAGACTGTATCCGGGTTACCGAAAACATTGCCCGCAATACGGACTGGTTGCCGTCAACCTGTGCCTATCGCTTGCGCGCCCTGGGCCAGCCTCTGGCAGAATGGCATCCGCTACTGAGTGGTGATCGCGCCAGTGTCGCCAAGGCAGGGATCAGCGTGGCCGGCAAGGTAGTGTCTGAGCAGCTTGTACCCGAAGACAATTGGGAAGACCATATTATTCACTGGGTAGACTAACGTGCTGCCCGAAAGTCGTCAGGAGTCGTTGTGACAACGAATGCATATCTGTGGGGCTGGTTTGCCTACCTTCTTGGCTGTGCCGGTGTTCTGTTTGTCTGGTGGTGGTTGACCCGCCCGTTAGCCGTGTGGGCCAAGGTGCCGTTACGCATCGTGCTGGCGGCCTTGCTGGTGACGCCCTGGTCTGTGTCGCCTGAGCACGATGAATGGGCGCCGGCCTGGGTTGTCAGCCTGTTTGATGGTCTCGCCCAGGAAGATATCAGCCTGTGGCGCGCGGGCGGTCCTTTGCTCGGCATGCTTGCCGTGGCGCTGGTGGTGGCGTGCCTGGAAGTCTGGCGTCAGCGACGCAAGATTGCGGTGCAGTAGTCATGAAAGACTGTGTGTTCTGTCAGATCCAGGCTGGCAAGCTTCCGGCCAGCGTAGTCTATGAGGATGAGCAGGCGATGGTCATTCTGGATCTGTTTCCGGTTCGCGAAGGGCACTGTCTGGTGATTCCAAAGACCCATGCGCCACTGGTAGAGCAGCTCGATGACGCCATGTCTTACCATCTGATGGATCTGGCGCGGCGCACGATTCGCGCCCAGAAACGCGCTGGCTTGCCCGTGCGGGCCCATAATCTGGTCATCAATGATGGCCGGGAAGCCAATCAGCATGTTCCCCATGTGCATCTGCATGTGATACCCCGGCGGGGTGGGGATACTCTGGCAACGGCATTCACCTGGGCCACCCGGCTGGTCAATATTTTCGGCATGGCCAAACGTCGCCAGAAACTGGATCGCTTGGCTGGCCTGCTGGCAGAGCATTTTCCCTAGGTGTCTCCGAATAACGCCTTGCACGCTGAGCGTGGCCTGGAGCGTGCAGATGTTGTGTCTTGTCTCGACGGTAAGGGTGGCTCCCTTTCCTAGAGGCAAGGCGCGGCAGATGTGCGCTCCAGGCCACGCCCTTCGGGTCTTCCAGGCGGATCCACACTCGTTGTTGCACTTTCTCGACAGGCAACCAGCATGCCTTCAAAAGTGCGCCCCTCTTTACCTTTTGGCCCTAGAGGGGGTAAATCAGCCTGGAAGACTGAGCATGCAAGGCGTTATTCGGAGACACCTTGATGCGCTATGGCTTACGCCAGGCCTTCACCCTCAACGGCCAGCGTACGGTACGTTGCTGCTCGCCCCATGCCGTGAGCAGTGTTTCCCGGAATTCCCCAAGCGGGTCTTCTCCCGCCTTGCGGGCATTTACCAAGGCTGACCAGGTATCCAGATAGCCGAGCATGTCCGTGGCGGACCATTGTCGTGTAATGGCGTCGTCAGGGAAGGGCAGGGCTGGCCAGTGGTGCTCTGTGCCGGCATAACCGCTCACCACCCGGGTTCGTTCGGCAGGCCACCAGCGTGCCAGCAGACTGTCGTGAAAGTCACGGATCAGTGCTCCCAGCCCCTCGACCTCGCAGAGCCCATAGCTGATTAGAGCAAGCACCCCGCCGGGGCGCAGGCAGCGTTCCGCCTCTGTGAAGAAACCTTCCTGTTCAAACCAGTGAAATGCCTGAGCCACCGTAATCAGCGCCACAGAGTTGGCGGCCAGAGGCAGTTGATGGGCCTGGCAGGCCAGAAAGTGCGTTTTCGATGCAGGGGCCGCCTGCAGTTGTTTCAGACTGATATCGGCGCCAATCACCCGTTTGAAGTGGGGCTCAAGTGCCCGGGCAGCCTGTCCTGTCCCACAGCCCAAGTCCAGCGCTCGCGCCTGCGAGGCATCACGGCAGCAGTTAGCCAGCCATTGAAACAGCGAAGGCGGATAGGTCGGGCGGTATTGCTGATACTGGATTCCCCGTTGAAACAGGGGATCAGTCATTGAAGAAACCGTCGTTGTCGAAGTGAGCCGCCCACAAACGGCCGTCGGCACGCTCCAGATCCAGTGCAATGCCGGCCAACAGCTGGCCTTCCGGTGCGGCACACCAGGCAATGGTGCCGTACAGATGGTAGGTGCCATGCTCTTCCAGCAGGGCAACCCACAGCTCTACATCGGTATTGGGCTTGATGGGGGCGGGGAGTTCCACGCTGATGCCTGCCAGCGAGACGTCGTGGCTGGTCAGGTATAGGCGGTCATCCGGGCTGACAGAGAGCGAGCCGCTGGGAAGCAGGGTGAGCGAAAGGCTTTCTTCCCGGTGAATGCGGGGGTGGCGCCGGTTTTCCATTGCGGTAGCCATGCGCGTTACCCGTAGATCATCCGGTCAACCGCATAGGCAGACAGGGCAATGAACCCGACCACGCCAGCGAGGAACAGCAGAAAACGCAGTGCCGGTTTGACCGTGGTGGGCAGTGGTTCTGTCTCGCGGGGTGATTGGGATTGTGGGTGTTCACTCATCAGCCAGCTCCCTGAAATAGCCAGTAGCCACAGTATCCGCTATTCCACCGGATTAGGAAACCGGTGTGACAAAACGGGTTCACACCCTTTTGTCATGTTTCGTGAACCGGGGTTAACTGGTCAGGGCAATGCAGTTTGCCACGGGGCTGACAAGCGTGTGTCGAGGTCTTGGACGTCCGATCCTGTCGCTTATCCTTGTGCTCTGCGATGGAGCACAAAAAAGGGGCCTTGCGGCCCCTTCGTTGTCACAGATTGTCAGCTGGTGGATCAGCCGCCTACCTGGATTTTCTGGAACAAGTACTCATGCAGGGAGTCGGACAGCAACGGCAAGTACGACACCATCAGCAGAGCGGTCAGCATCACGGCAATGGGCAGAATGTATTTCTCATAGCGACGGTAGAAGCTGCCACCGTGAACCTTGGCAGATTCCACTTCCTCGTCGCCGACCACCTGCCGGGTTAACAAGTGATTCAACGCTACGGGCGGGGACAGATACCCCAGCTCGAAGGCCACCAGCGTGATCATCCAGAAGTGCAATGGTGCAATGCCGTTATCAAAGGCGATCTGGGCAATCGTGGCGTTCACCAGGATGACCGCCCCATAGGGGTCCATGATCATGCCGATAATGACCATTGTGACGACCAGCAGCGTCATGGCAACCCAGATGTTCGGGAAGGTTTCAGGCAGCATTTCCATCAACCCGGAACGCTCGATGATACCCCCCACGCTGACCGACAGTGCCATCAGCATCAGCAGGGCACCAATGTGGCCGGTCGTTTCATTGGTCGCAAATCGCAGAGAGGTTTCCAGTTTTTCGCCTACGCCAGGCTCCGGCTGGTAGTGCGGATCCATATCCGGAGTCTTGACCAGGTAGTGGATCACCAGTGCTGCAATCAGCACTGCATTTCGCCAGAACAGTCCCCACATCACGCCTTGCAGCTCGGCCTCGGAGGTGCCGGTAGGAATGTGACCCGCGTTCAGCGCACCGTTGATTACCCACAGGTTGTAGCAGGAGTAAACAATCAGAGGTACCAGGATCAGGGTAAAGACGTGCAGCGTTTTTTCGCTGAGTTTCTCGTAGGCGAGAATAGACAGCAGCATCACCGGCAGGATGATGGGGGCGTAGTTCTCGTTCAGGTGGGTATCCAGCAGATCGCGGAACACCACAATCACCGTGCCCATGATGATCACGTAGGGCAGCAGTGGTACCAGTCGCTTGATGCTGGCCGGCACTGCTTCAGAGAACGGGGCAATTCGCGCCGGCGCGGTGCGGGCAAACTGGCTGTACAGGAAGAACAGACCCAGCGACAGGAAGAAGATCTTCAGGCCGGAGGTGAACAGTTCGTCGGTGGTCACGCTGTTGTTCAGGGCGGCGATGATAACCACCAGCAGACAGGGGCGCAGCACCACACCCATGGAGCCGGACATGGCGGTGGCGGCCAGGGCCAATTGCTTGCGGGCGCCAGCACGTACCAGCTCGTTGTAGATGGTGGCACCGGCGGCAATAACGAAGATGCCGGAAGCACCAGTGTAGGCGGTAGGAACGGCCGCCACGGCCAGTACCACAAAGCACATCAGTTCCGGGGACATTTTCCACGGACGCAGCACATCAAAGACCAGATGGGCCATCTTGGTCTGGCGCAGCATCATACCGATCCAGATATACAGGGCCAGGCTCAGGAACAGGGTAGACAGCTCCATCATCATGCCCAGGTACACGCTGATACCGTGGTAGTAACCCTGGCTAACAAATTGGGCGCCAGCGGTAAGACACATGAAGCTGTACAGCGGGATGGTCAGCAGGGCTTTGCCCCAGGTGCCGCCTTCTTCAAGATCCTTGGGCGGACGCACCAGCTGGTACAGTGCAGCCAGGGACAAGATGATGAAGCCAGCAATCCAGAATTGATGCAGGTAGAAGTGGTTGACCTGTACCCCGTCCGCCATGGCGCTGACTTCTTCGCCGCGATAAATCCAGGCAGACATCAGCAGCATTACGTTGGCGGCAAGCTGGCCCCCAGTGGCTACCAGGTGGTCCTTGCGGGTGCGTGGTGGGCGCAGGGAAATATGGTGGCGGGTCAGGGTGGCCGTCGCCGCACAGATAATCACCAGCAGACAGAGCAGCAGGCGTTTGTAGTGGCCGAGGCTGGTTACTACCTTGGCCACGCCGCCCTCGATGTTACGGAACGCAATCACCCCGGGGGTAACCTGCTCCTGGACCATTTTGTAGTCGGCCCATTTGTCGCGGCAGATCTGGCGGGAGGCTTCCAGGGACTGACGCAGGGCGCCTTCGTCCACATCGGTGCCGAAAATGCCAGCCAGGGGATCATCCGCCATCTGGGCCTTTTTCTGCTGTACCGCCTTCTGCAGTTCAAGATCCAGATTCGGGTCCGGGTTACAAGTGGGTTCACCGACCAGCCCGGCTGAACGTAGTTTGAAGTAGCCCTCCCAGGTGTTCTCACCGATTTTCAGCAGCTGGGAGTGGATGACTTCACCTGATGCCAGAAAAATCGTCAGCAACAGGAGAATCAGGGTGGGGAGAGAGGATAGCCATTCACCGACGGAGCGGTTGGCTACAGTCATACTAGAAGGTTTATCCATTGTGCACCCGGTTATTGTTATACCGCCAAGGTTGGGGCATCCGACGCCGCGTATGATGCGTACGGTCCCAAGGGAAATCCCGAATCAGGCAGTGTAAACACCTTGTCTCGCCACCGCATTGGCAAGGAAGGTCAACGTTGAGGTTGAATGGGAAAGCGGGGCCAGTCTGGCCCCGCTCGCTCATGCCCTGTGGTTATTCCACGGGGTTGACGCATTCCGCTCTGGATGGCTCTTCCTTACAACGGACCTTGCGCAGCAGGGTCATCATGTCCTTGCTGTATACGCCGTCATTGGTCAGAGCAATTCGTGCTTCACGCATCATTTGGTCATACTTCAGCTTGTCCGCCTCAGGGATACGAATCCACCATTTTTTGTCTACTTCCGAGTTGGCGTTCTCGATCACCCGCATGGCACGGTCAAACTGGCCAAGCATGTACTTTCGGGACTGTTGGGCGAAACCGTCAGGGAACTTGTCCTTGCGAACAATCACCTGGGCGGTGAGCTGACCCAGCACGTAGTCCACGATACCGCCGCTGGGCTGCATGCCCTTGTAGAGTTCCAGTGCGGAATAAGCCGCAATGGGGGCAAAGCAGATGTCCACGGAGCCGTTATTGAAGCGGCCGGAGAAGTTGGTGATGTCTGACATTACCGGAGACATGCCCACGCGCGATGCCATGCTGGCCTGAGCGGTATCATATTCCAGTACGGCGATGGACTTGCCCGACAGTTCCCCGACAGTGTCGATGGTACGGTCTTTAACGAACAGGTAGGCCGCCCCCATGGGGGCCACACCGCCCACTTCGTACGGGCCGGAAACCAGATGCTGGTTGATGGCGGCATTGCCGCTGGCCAATACGGTGATCACGGTCTTCATGGCGTCATAGCTGGGGATAGCGCCGATGGAATCCATGCTGCCCGTGTAGTTATTGAACTGGCGGCCACGAATACCGGTCAGCACGGCGGCGTCGCATTGGCCGGCTTTCAGGTCTTCAGAGGCGATTTTTTCATCGGTGTAGGGCTTGAGCTCAAGATCCACGCCCCAACCCAGGGCGGCAGTCTTGTAGTCCTTCATAATGTTATAGATGTCGCCGTTGGCGCCGATGATGTCAAACACACACATGGTGCGTTTTTCGGCGGCCTGGGCCGGGGAAATACTCAGAGCCAGCGCCGCAGTTGCGGCGGTGGCCAACGCCTTGAAATAGCGCATGCTCGGTCTCCTGGTTACTACTTATTAAAATAATCAAAAGCGGCCCGAAGGCCGCAAAAAGTCAAAATACTTACAGCAAATCGTTAATGTCGACGGCGGGTCCGGACTTGGCGGCGTCATCCCAGAAAGTCCCAAGACCTCCAATCGGGGTACGCTTGCCGGTGTTTTCGGTCCATTCGCGGTCGGAAATACCGGTGATGATGAAACCCGCGATGGCATCCAGCATGGCGTAGTCTGCATCCAGGTTCTGGTCGTTGGCAGCGTAGTCACGAATCGCCTTGCGCAAGCGCTCATCGTCACCCTTGCTGAACGCGCTCATGGCATAGAGGGCGCTGCCCAGACGAATGCCGCTGTCGAAACCCTTTTTGGCAGAGGCTTCCAGTTCTGCCCAGGCATCTGCGTTCGGCGGAGCCAACATGGGCAGCAGGTTCCATACCGCAGCACGGACACCACGGGGCACGCCCCACCACTGGTCGTTGTCCAGGCACTTCATGTTGCGTTCTACCTTGGCGGCGATATCGCGCGGGATACCTACGGCACCATCCGCGTTACCGTCGTTGAGCAGCGATTGCACACCAGAGATATTGCCCACCAGCCAGACCATCTCATCGAAGTCGCTTTTCAGTTTCGGGCATTCACCCTCTTTCTGCTCGCCAAACGCTTCCATCATGTTTTGGTAAGCGGTGTACTGACGTTGGGCGGCAACGGCAGACCAGCGTTTCTGCTCAATGCGAGCATCCTGAGCTTCGTTCACGCGTCCATCTTTGACTGCACGCATGTAACGGAGTTCAGAATCCAGGGCGATCTGCTCGGCGCAGGTGGCCGCAGTGGTGAAGACCATCGCGCCCAGTTTTTCCGGGTGGGAGCCCACCCGTTCGAAGGACATCAGCAGGGGGGTTTGTGCTTCGCCCGTCACACAGGCCATGCGCACGTCGTTGTAAGTCATCATGTAGGGCAGCATTTCTGAACGACCAAAACTGATCAGAATGTCACCAGTGCTTTTGTAGATGACGCCACAGCCTTGCAGAGCCAGGATGGCGCCCCCTACCAGGGCTAGACGTGAGTGTCGTAGCATTTTTTTCATGGAAAGAGAACCCATTCGGCAGCTCCTTGTTATTGTTCTCGAAATAGCGCGGTCAAAGGTACGAAAGTCCGCGAATTGGCACAAGCGGCAATTACAAAAAAACCTGCAAGCAATTACAAACCATAAATTTGCTATATCATGCGTGGCAGTTATGTTTAAGCGCAGTCACCCACAGGGATGATACGACTTTATTATGAGTGATTACTCTGACATCAAGGACATGAAAGCCTGGCTGGAAGGTGAACGCAGCGGCGTGTCTCTGGCGCTGAATACCGCTCGCGGTGGCCTGCGAATTCTCGAAACGCTTGGCGTGATCGGCCGTCAGGGGCTGGGCTGGGCCCTGGGTAATCGCCCGCCAGTACCGGCCTTGCTGCGTACCACGTTCGAATCTCTGGGCACCACGTACATCAAGCTGGGTCAGTTTATCGCCAGCTCGCCCTCCATTTTTCCTGAAGAGTATGTGGAAGAGTTTCAGCGTTGCCTGGACCGGACTCCCCCCCTACCTTTTCATTACATCCGGGACACCATTGAGCGCGAGTTGGGGCAACCCCTGGAAGCGCTGTACCTGTCGGTGGATCCGAAACCCCTGGCCAGTGCGTCGATTGCGCAGGTCCATGCCGCAAAATTGAAAAACGGTCAGGATGTGGTGGTTAAGGTCCAGCGTCCCGGCGTTCGTAACGTCTTGCTGACCGATTTCAACTTTCTTTATTTTGCCGCCCGCATTACTGAGCGGTTGGCTCCGGGACTGTCACGATCGGCGATTTCAGGTGTGGTGGAAGAGCTTCAGGCAGGCATGCTGGAAGAGTGTGATTTCATCAAGGAAGCCAATAACCTGAAGGCATTCAATGCCTTTTTGCGCGATACCGGCAACACCCGGGCGGTGGCGCCCGATCCGGTGATGAGTCATACCACCGGCAAGGTGCTGACCATGGAGCGCTTTTTTGGTGTGCCGCTCACCGATATGGAGGTGTTGCGCAAGTACACCGATGATCCGGCAGAAACCCTGATTTCTGCACTGAACACCTGGTTCTCCAGTCTGATGCTGTGTGACTTCTTCCATGCCGATGTGCATGCTGGCAACTTGATGTTGCTGGAAGACGGTCGGGTCGGTTTCATCGATTTCGGTATTGTCGGCCGTATTCGCCGTGAAGCGTGGGATGGCATGGCGAAGTTTTTCGATGCTATCGGCCGGGGCGATGTGCGGCAGATGGCAGAGGCTATGGCGATAATCGGCATGACCCGTGAAGAAGTCGACGTGGATGCCCTGACCCGAGACATTGAAAATCTGCAGGGCGTGCTGGGCCAGGTGGATCCGTCGGCGTTGGTGCAGGCAGATCGCAACGACAAGGAAGTGAACCGATTGTTGATGGATCTGGTGAAGATTGGTGAGGGACACGGGATTCGTTTCCCTCGAGAGTTCGCCTTGTTGCTCAAACAGTTCCTGTATTTTGATCGCTATGTTCAGGTGCTGGCTCCAGAGATGGATATGTTCAGCGACAATCGCGTGGATATTTTTGCGGGGCTGGATGATAACGACGGCGGGATGTTGCACTAATTTTATAGCGATGAGCTGCCAGCTTTGAGTTATGAGCATTAAGTGAAAAAAGCAGAAACACCAGGCTGATTACACGGTGTTTGGGTTTTCGAAATTCACTGAAGCAGTCTGTAAACACAAAAAAACCGCACCCGGACAGGGTGCGGTTTTTTTGTCTTGATCGCGGGTTTCCGGGAAAAATCCAATTTGGTTCCCTCTCTAGTGGTAGGAGCGTCGGTTATGCGCTCCGCTCACCCTTCGGGCCGCCAGCGACGCGCCTACAAAAAAAGGAGTTTTTTCGTAGGCGATTCCCGTTAATCCGCGATGAAACCTTTTTTGAGCCTACAGCTGGTGGCTATCACTCCACCGGATTCGAACATTCGCTGTGCGCCGGGTTTAGCTTGCAACGAATCTTGCGCTGAAGGGTCAGCATATCCGGGTGGTAGTACCCTTTTTCACGTAGTTGCAGTCGCGCTTCCTGCATCATGATTTCGTATTCGCGCTGATCACTATCGGGGATCTCAATCCACCAGTGGTCTGGTACCTTTTCTGCTTCCTGATCCAGCCGTTCCTTGATCAGGTGGTAGCTGTTGAAAAACTCCTCGCGAACCAGTTGAGCAACTTCGTTGGGAAATTTGTCCTTGCGTCCAATTAACTGCATGGTGATCTGCGCCAGTGGATAATTGATGATGCCGCCATCCGGTTCCATGCCTTTGTACAGTTCCAGTACTTCATAGGCCACTAGAGGGCAGGCCAGCACATCGACAACCCCGTTGTTGAATTTGTTGGGGGCAGAAACAATGTCCGATGCCACCGGGGTGGCGCCTACCTGGGCAACCATTTCGGCCTGGGTCGGGTCGTAGTCGAGCACGGCCACCCGTTTGCCGGCCGCGTTGGCCAGTGTGTTAATGCTCTTGTCGTTCACAAAGACATAGGCTGCCCCGCCGGGTGCGACACCGAGAATGACGTATTCCCCCTGAACCATCTTGTCGGCCGACTTCGGATTGGCCAGCACTTGCAGCAGGATGCGCATGTGCTCGTCCGAGGGCAGGCCGCCGATAGAATCAATGGTCCCGGTGTACTTGTTGAACAGGCGCCCGCGCATACCGGTCATCAAGGCGGCATCACAAATACCGGCCTTCAGGTCTTCCGCCACAACGCTTTCGCTGGTGTAGGGCTGAATATCCAGATCCACGCCGTAACGTAACAGGCGGGCGCGCTGGTCCTGGGCGGCCTTGAAGATTGGGCCCGCACGGCCGGCAATATCCCAGATACAGATGCGGCGCTTGAGCGGCTCACCCTGACTGAATCCCGCGACTTTCTGCATGGCGGTAATACGGTCATCCAGGCTGCGGCTTTGATCAAACGCAATGGCTCGCAGCTTGTCAGCCAGTTCCGGGGTCAGTTCTACGCCCGGGGCAAAGCGTTCCAGCTCGGCCTGTTGTGCCGGTGTCAGATTGAGGGTGTTGTCTGCAAGAGCGGGCAAGGACAACGTGAAACCCAGCAGGGTAAACAGCAGGGGAATTAAACGCACGACAGACTCCATTCATTATTATTCGATCAGGCACGGCAACCATTGTGACAGCCGGTTGTGGGGGCAGAATGGCCAGCAAGACTGCCTGATGGGCGTTGTTGTCAACCGCTGTTCGGATTTATTCGGTTTCCTGGCTGCACTCTGGCCGTTGCGCATCCCGTGAGCAGCGAATGCGTTTCATGATAGACAGCATGGTGGCGTCGTAGTACCCGCTTTCCCGCAGTTTGATTCGGGCATCACGCATCATGCTGTCGTAGCGTAATTGCTGGTCATCGGACACGGTAACCCACCAGTGATCGGGAATACGGCCTGCTTCGCGTTCCAGTGCGGTCTGTATGGAGCTGAAACTGTCGGCGGCGACGTCACGAACAATGGCGGCAAGTCCTGGAGGGAAGCGGTCGGTGTGGCCAATTAGCTGTGCTGTCAGCTGCACAATCGGGTAGTCGACGATGCCGCCATCCGGATCCATGCCTTTGTATAGCTCCAGTACTTGATAGGCAATCAGTGGCGCGGGAAGAACGTCGACGCTGCCGTTATTGAACTGATTCGGGGCGGTGGCCAACGTGGTCGCCACAGGGGTTGCGCCGATGGAGGTGACCATACGTGACTGGCCTGGATCAAAATCCAGCACGGCGACTTTTTTGCCGGCAGCTTTGTCCAGCGAGTTTAATGAACGGTCGTTGACGAACAGGTAGGCTGCTCCTGCCGGGGTTACCGCAAGGGTCAGGTATTTATTGCTGACCATATGTTCTTGTAGTTGTGGGTGGGCAATAGTGCGCAACAGGGTGTTCATGTGGTTCAGGTCGGGAATGGCTCCCAGCGCATCGATGGTTCCGGTAAACCGGTTGAACTGTCTTGCGCGGAATCCGCTCATCAGTGCCGCATCGCAATGACCGTTCTTCAGGGATGCTACCAGCACCCCTTCATTGGTGAAGGCTTCCAGGGAGATATCGATCTTGTAGCGCAGCAAGTCGACTCGAAGATTGGTGGCGCCAGCGTAAATCGGCCCTGAGCGACCAGACAGATCCCACAAACAAATATGCCGCTTGAGAACCTGGTCGTCTTTCAGCCCCATCTCCTTGCGGACCTGCTGGAGTTGCTGTTGTTGTTTCTCTGTCAGTGACAGGGCATGGCTAGCTGTAGTGGCTGCCAGGACAAGAGCGCAAAGCAGAGCTTTGACGGTGCGCATGAAAATTCCTTTTGATGGATTTGTTGTGCTTATACCACCGCCATCCTGGCAGGTGTTTTACCGCTTGTATGACAATTGTACGGTGTAACAACGGGGGCGAAATTGTGCCCCCCGTTCTGGCAAGGTCGATTACCGGCTGCACTCGGACCGGGCGGGGTTGAACTTGCAGCGAATCTTGCTTTGCAGTGTCAGCATGTCGGCGCTGTAGTAGTTGCGTTCGCGCAGCGCATCGCGGGCATCTTGCATCATCACTTCATATTCCTGTTTGTCTTTCTCGGGAATGGTGATCATCCATTTGTCCGGGACTCGCCGGGTTTCCTGAGCGATACGGTCCACGACCTGGGGATAGGCCTCGAAAGACGCTTCGCGAATCAGCTGGGCGACTTCATTGGGGAATTTATCCAGTCGGCCAACCAGTTGCATGGTGAGCTGGGTGAGGGGGTAATCGACAATGCCGCCATCGGGTGACATGCCTTTATAAAGCTCCAACACCTCGTAGGCCACCAGCGGGGCAGGCAGGATATCGATCTGGCCATTGTTGAATTTGTTGGGGGCGGAAACGATATCGGTAGACACCGGCGTCGCGCCAATGGCAGCGACCATTTCGGCCTGGGTTTCGTCGTAGTCCAGTACGGCGACTTTGCGCCCGGCGGCCTTTGCCAGCGAGCTGATGGTGCGGTCATTCACAAAGATGTGTGCGGCACCGGCGGGGTAGATGCCCATCACCACGTATTCGCCCTGCACCATATGGCCGGCCTGTTTGGGGTGAGCCAGTACCTGTAGCAGCGTCTGCATGTGCTTGCTGTCCGGCACGGCACCAATGGCATCAACGCTGCCGGAGTACAGATTGAATTGTCGCGCACGCAGGCCACTCATCAGAGCGGCATCGCAGCGTCCGGCCTTGAACTCTTCCACCATGACCGTTTCGCTGGTGTAAGGCACCATTTCCAGATTGATGCCGTATTCCACCGCCAGTGCCCGTTGTTCCATGGCTGCATTGAAGACCGGGCCACTCCGGCCGGCAATGTCCCAGATGCAGATGACCCGCTTGAAGCTCGATCCCTTGGGCATCTGATCAAAGCCCACCAGTTTGCTGATGGCCTGCAATCGGGAGCGCACGGGCATTTCCCGGGTGTAGAACACCTCGGCCATCTTGTCGAGGGTACTATCCGATAGCGTGGTACCCGGCAGGAGCTCCTGCAATTGTTGTTTCTGGGCATCGGTCAGGGTGGCGGCACTGACGGCGGAGCAGAACAGGCCAGCCATCAGGGCAAGGCTCAGGCGCTTGGGCATGGGGCCTCCGTGCGTATTGTTATTTGTGGGAGTAGAAGTAGCACGCTAGCCCAAGCCGGGGGAGGGCTCCAGCGCAGGGGGTGACGGCATTTGGGCAACCAGGACAAGAATATGTCAGGGGATATGAAAGGAATGCCAGAGGCTGCATTCAGAAAATAAGGCGGCGATGCCTTGCAGGCATTTCCGCCCTACGCGGGAGGAGCAGTTGAACTTTCAACTCGTCTTCAACCGAGTCACCAGCCCTGCGGGGGATGCAGGGCTGGTGTGTGGTGTCACTTCGGCTGCGCGTCGATGGACTGCCCGTTGACGTCCTTGCTGGCCGGGCCGAGCAGATAGAGGTAAGGGGCCATGATGTCAGCAGGGGTTTTCAGTGTTTGCGGGTCTTCGCCGGGGTAGGCGAGGGCTCGCATATCGGTGCGGGTGCCGCCGGGATTCAGGGTGTTGACGCGAATCGGGGTGGTGTTTTCCAGCTCTTCCGCCAGCACTTGGGCCAGATTTTCCGTGGCCGCCTTGGATACCGCATAGGCTCCCCAGAAGGCACGGCCTTTGCGTCCGACGCTCGACGAGGTGAACAGCAGCCGGGCATCTACGCTGGCGCGCAGCAAGGGCAGCATGGCCTGGGTCAGGTAGAAAGCGCTGTTCACATTCACCTGCATGACGGAATCCCAGGTGCCGGTGCCGTAACGGTCCAGTGGGGTGATGTCGCCGAGAATGGACGCGTTATGCAGAATGCCGTCCAGGCGGCCGAATTCCTTGTCGAACAGGCCGGCCAGTTCCAGATAGTCCTCCGGACGGGCCACGGCCAGATTCACCGGTGCCATGGCAGGCTCTGGTCCTCCATTGGCCTTGATCTCGTCGTAGACCTTTTCCAGTTTCTCCGGGGTGCGGCCCAGCAGAATGACGGTGGCGCCATGTTTTGCCAGTGTTAGGGCGGCGGTACGGCCGATGCCTGCGCCAGCCCCGGTGACCAGGATGATGCGATCCTTGAAGGCGTCTTCGGGGCATTGGTAGTTGAGCGCGTCATGTTGAAAATCGGTCATGGTGAATCCTGCTATCACTCTGTCGTCCCACCGGATTGGTAGGGCGGAAATCGGCGTGAGCCGATCTCCGCCGTTGCGGCGGGGGGATGGCGGAGATGGGCATTCGCCCATTTCCGGCCTGTGTTTTAGCCGCGCAGCGTTTTCAGCAGCGGCAGTAAATCAGTGCCTTCGTCCAGATAATAATTGGCCTGCCAGCCGTGTGGGTCATCATCGGCATCAATATAGCCAAAAGCGGCCACGGCGGTGGCCATGCCTGCATTCTGTCCTGCCTGAATATCGCGCAAATGGTCGCCCACATACAGACAGTTGGCGGGCGTTACCTTGTCCGCGCTGGCCGCGATCAGCAGCCCCTCCGGGTCCGGTTTGCGCTGCTTCACGTCATCCGGACAGAGCACAGGGCCCACCCGTTCATGCAGGCCCAGGCCTTCCAGCACTTTGCCGGTGAAGCGGGCGGGTTTGTTGGTGACGATGCCCCAGGGAATCTCGTTGGCATCCATCCAGTCCAGCGCCTCGGCCATCCCCGGGAACAGCACCGTATCCACCGCCAGGTGCTGTTCATAGGCGTCCAGCAGTTCTTCCAGAAAGGCCGGGAAGGTGAGATCGTCCGGCCCGGTGCCAAAACCCAGTTCGGTGAGGGCGCGGGCACCGTTCGATACGTTGGCGCGCACCGCCGAATAAGTCACTTCCGGGCGGCCGTGTTTTTTCAGCAGGGTATTGAGCACCGTATAAAAGTCCGGTGCGGTATCGATCAGGGTGCCGTCGAGGTCGAAATAAACGGCTTCCAGCTTTTCCATGAAAAATCCTGTTTGGGGTGCAAGTTTCAACGCAGATGATGCCGTGCCAAATGATTCGGTCTCCGCTGCGGCAGAAGCGGAATTGAAAGTTTAAAGTTCAAACACGTGGCCCAGGGTGTACCACCTGAAACATCCCGGTTCTGCGCTCCTGCTCTGGGCGCTGGCACGGCCTGTGAAAACCGATGATGGTGATCGCGCTTTTCAACTTTAAACTTTGAACGTTCAACTCTCTTTTCGCTTGCAGGCAAGCTCCCACAGAGCGGCTAGTCTCCCTTGCGGGCGTACATCAGGTAATTGACCGACACATCCCGGTTCAACTTGTACACCTGGGTCAGCGGGTTATAGACCATGCCTGTAGTGTCCTGCACATCCAGTGCGGCGTCCCGGGCCCAGCCGGCCAGCTCTGAAGGTTTGATCAGCTTGGCATACTCATGGGTGCCACGGGGGAGCAGGCGCAGGATGTATTCCGCGCCGACAATGGCAAACATGAAGGCTTTCGGGTTGCGGTTGATGGTGCTGAAAAAGACATAGCCGCCCGGTTTCACCAGGGTGGCGCAGGCGCGGATCACGGAGGACGGATCCGGCACATGCTCAAGCATTTCCAGGCAGGTGACCACGTCGTACTGGCCGGCCCGTTCTTCGGCAATCTTTTCCGCCGGTGTTTGCAAATATTCCACTGCAACCCCGGCCTGTTCGGCATGGATGCGGGCTACCGCCAGGGGCGCTTCTCCCATGTCGATGCCGGTGACCTCAGCCCCGCGACGGGCCATGCCTTCTGACAGCAGGCCGCCACCGCAGCCGATATCGATGACTTTCTTGCCCGGCAGGCTGACACGTTCGTCAATGTAGTTCAGGCGCAGCGGGTTGATATCGTGCAGGGGGCGAAACTGCGAATTGGGGTCCCACCATTGCTCGGCAAGGGCATTGAATTTGGCAATTTCCCCGGCATCCACATTGGGTACGGCATTCTGGTTGTCTGTCACTTCTCGGCTCCGGCAATCGTTTGTTGCCACTGCTGGGCATTCTTGAGGATCAGCGCCTCGTTCAGGGTGGTGAGCTGGCGATGGTTCATCAGGCAGCGTCCGCCCACCCAGCTATGGGTGACCTGGTCCCGGGTCGCGGCATAGACCAGCTGTGCCACAGGATCATAGACCGGTTGGGTCTCCAGCCGGTTCAGGTCTATGGCCACCATATCGGCTTGCTTGCCAATTTCCAGTGAACCTATGTCCTCGTCCCGGCCCAGGGCCTTTGCCCCGTTCAGGGTGGCCATCTTCAGCACATCGGCGGCGGGCAGGGCGTCCGCTTCCAGACTCACGCCCTTGGCCAGAAAGGCGGCCGTGCGCGCTTCACCGATCATGTCTAGGTCATTGTTGCTGGCGGCCCCGTCGGTGCCCAGCGCCACATTGATGCCTGCCTGGCGCAGTTTTTCCACCGGGGCGAAACCGCTGGCCAGTTTCAGATTGGATTCCGGGCAGTGCACCACGTGGGTGCCGGTTTCGGCCACCAGGGTGATTTCCTCGTCGGTGAGCTGGGTCATGTGCACGGCCAGCAGGCGTGGCGAGAGCAAGCCAAGCCCCTGCAGGCGGGTCAGCGGGCGCTCGCCGGTGTTCCCCACTGCCATCTGGATTTCACCGGCGGTCTCGTGCACATGCATCATCACCGGCACGTCCAGTTCTTCCGCCAGGGTCAGCACTTTCTGCAGGGGGGCGTCGGACACGGTGTACGGCGCATGCGGGCCAAAACCGATCTGGATACGCGGGTCATGGCGCCACTCGTCCATGGCGTCCGTCGCGAGGCGCAGGTAGTCCTCGGGGCCGGCCCCCATGGGGGTGGGGAAGTCCAGCAGCGGACAGAACAGGCTGGCACGCAGCCCCGCTTCCACGGTGGCTTTGGCCGCGCTGGCCGGGAAGAAGTACATGTCGGCAAAGGTGGTGGTGCCTGAGCGGATCATTTCGGCTGCTGCCAGCTTGGTGCCGTCGTATACGAACTGCTCGCTGACAAACTGCCCCTCTGCGGGCCAGATGTGTTTTTCCAGCCAGGTCATCAGGGGCAGGTCATCGGCAATACCGCGCAGCAGGTTCATGGCGGCATGGGTATGGGCGTTAACCAGTCCCGGGGTCAGCAGGTGGTCGTCCAGGCGGACGATCTCATCGCTGTGCCATTTCTCGTCTGCCAGGGCGCTGGGCAGCAGGTCGGCGATGCGGCCGTCGCGTACCACCAGGGCGTGGTTTTCCAGCACGGTGTTGTCTGCAGACACGGTGGCAATCCAGCGGGCGTGGACAATCAGGTCGGCCTGATGGTCGCTCATGCATAACTCCTTGATCGGGCAGGGCGAACAGTGGGGCGCAGTATAGCGGTTTGAGCGCCGTCTTGCTCATCTGCAATGGTCTCATCTCCAGTGTTCGCGCACCCCGGAGACACTGAGTAACTCCTTGCATGCTCAGGCTTTCAGGCTGGTTCACAATCTAGGCGCGCTTTTGAAGGCATGCTGGTTGCCTGTCGAAAAAGCGCAACAACGAGTGTGGGCCAGCCTGGAAGCCCCGGAGGGCGCGACCTGAAGCGCCCATCTGCTGCGTCTTGCCTCTAGGAAAGGAGAGCCACCCTGTCCGTCGAGACAAGACACAACAGCTGCACGCTTCAGGTCACGCTGAGTACGCAAGGAGTTATTCAGTGTCTCCGCAGCTGTGCTATCATCCGGTGCTTTTCCGGGGCAGGAAAGTGTTGGCCCCCGGAACCACGGAGTCAGCCTGAGTCCCGCCTGCGGGGCTGTTGGGGATAATAAGGATCACTATGTCGGATCTCGCCAGAGAAGTTACCCCGGTCAACATCGAAGACGAACTCAAGCAGTCGTACCTGGATTACGCCATGAGCGTGATCGTGGGGCGGGCCCTGCCTGACGTGCGCGACGGCCTGAAGCCGGTACACCGCCGCGTGTTGTTCGCCATGCATGAGCTGAACAACGACTGGAACAAGCCCTATAAAAAATCTGCCCGTGTGGTCGGTGACGTGATTGGTAAATATCACCCCCACGGTGACTCCGCCGTGTACGACACCATCGTACGGATGGCGCAGCCTTTCTCCCTGCGCTACATGCTGGTGGATGGCCAGGGGAACTTCGGTTCCATCGACGGCGACTCCGCCGCGGCCATGCGTTACACCGAAGTGCGCATGTCCAAGATCGCCCACGAGCTGCTGGCGGATCTGGACAAGGAAACCGTGGATTTCGTCGACAACTACGACGGCACGGAAAAGATTCCTGATGTGATGCCCACCCGGGTGCCCAACCTGCTGGTGAACGGTTCCTCCGGTATTGCTGTGGGTATGGCGACCAACATTCCGCCCCACAACCTGGGCGAAGTGGTGGATGGCTGTCTGGCGCTGATCGACGATGACAGTCTGACCCCGGACGACCTGATGGAGTACATCAAGGGCCCGGATTTCCCCACTGCGGGCATCATCAATGGCCGCGCCGGCATCGTGCAGGCCTACCGTACCGGCCGTGGGCGCGTGTACATGCGCGCCCGTGCCGAAATCGAGGCCACCGACAAGAGCGGCAAAGAAGCCATCATCGTCACCGAAATTCCCTATCAGGTGAACAAGGCACGGTTGATCGAAAAGATCGCCGAGCTGGTGAAAGACAAGAAAATTGAAGGCATCACCGAACTGCGCGACGAATCCGACAAGGAAGGCATGCGGATCGTGATCGAGCTGCGCAAGGGCGAGAACGCGGAAGTGGTGCTGAACAACCTGTACCAGCAGACCCAGATGGAGTCGGTGTTTGGTATCAACACCGTGGCCCTGGTCGATGGCCAGCCCAAGACCCTGAACCTGCGTGAGCTGCTGGATGCCTTTATCCGTCACCGTCGTGAAGTGGTGACTCGCCGTACCGTGTTCGAACTGCGCAAGGCTCGCGAAAAGGCGCACCTGCTGGAAGGTCTGGCGGTGGCGTTGAGCAACATCGATCCGGTGATCGAACTGATCAAGAGCTCGCCGAGCGGTGCCGAAGCGAAAGAAAAGCTGTTGGCCAAAGGCTGGGCGCCGGGTGATGTGCTGCAGATGCTGGAGCGCGCCGGTGGCGAAAACGCGGCCCGTCCAGATGGTCTGGACGAGCAGTACGGCCTGCGTGATGACCTCTATTACCTGAGCCCGGAACAGGCCCAGGCCATTCTGGACCTGCGTCTGCAGAAGCTGACCGGTCTGGAGCGCGAGAAGCTGATCAATGATTACCAGGAGCTGCTGGAAATCATTGCCGAGCTGATGCTGATTCTGGCCAATCCGGAGCGCCTGATGCAGGTGATCCGCGATGAGCTGACCGCGATCCGTGAGGAGTACGCCGATGAGCGTCGTTCCGAGATTGTGGCCTCTCGCCTGGATCTCAGCATGGAAGACCTGATCGCCGAAGAAACCGTGGTGGTGACCCTGTCCAACGGCGGTTACGCCAAAATGCAGCCCATCGATACCTACCGTGCCCAGAAGCGGGGTGGGCGCGGCAAGTCTGCCGGGCAGCTGAAAGACGAAGATTACGTGGAGCACCTGCTGGTGGCAGGCACCCACGATACCCTGTTGCTGTTCACGGATGCCGGCAAGGTGTTCTGGTTACGCACCTTCGAGCTGCCGCAAGGTGGCCGGGCCTCCCGCGGCAAGCCAATTGTGAACCTGCTGCCGGCGCTGGGTGCAGAAGAAAAAATTACCGCCATTCTGCGTCTGGATGCCGACATGGTGCGTCAGCAGAAAGCCGACAGCGAAGAAGACGAAGACACCACCATTGACGCGGAAGATGTGGTTGATGATGCCGCAGAGGGTGATGACGACGCCATCGTGGCCGATACCGTGCCCGGTCCGTTCATCTTCATGGCCACCTCCAGCGGTGTGGTCAAGCGTACCCAGCTGGCCAACTTTGCCCGTCCGCGCAGCTCCGGCCTGATCGCCGTGAAACTGCAGGAAGGTGAGCACCTGGTGAACGTGGCCATTACCCAGGGCCACGAAGACGTGATGCTGGTGGCGCGCAACGGCAAGGCAGTACGTTTCCATCAGTCCAAGGTCCGCGTTATGAGCCGTCTGGCCCGTGGTGTGCGGGGGATCAAGCTGGCGGACGGCGTCGACGTGATTTCCCTGATCGTGCCGGAAGAAGACGGCCAGATCCTCACCGCCTCCGAGAACGGCTACGGCAAGCGCACCCCGCTCACCGAGTACCCCACCAAAGGCCGTGGTGGTCAGGGCGTCATCGCCATGGTGGTCAACGAGCGTAACGGTGAGCTGGTCGGCGCCACCCAGGTGTTTGGCGGCGAAGACATCATGCTGATCTCCAACCAGGGCACCCTGGTGCGTACCGGTGTGGACCAGATCAGCACCTCCGGCCGTAACACCCAGGGCGTTCGCCTGATTCGCCTTGGCGAGGAAGAAAAACTCTGCGGCCTGGCCACCATTCCGGAACTGGAAGGGGCGGAGGAAGACGAGGAGCTGGACGGTGAAGAGGGTGAGGTGATTGAAGGGGAAGCGACCCCGGAAGCACCAGAGTCTGACGCCAGCGACGACGCAGAAGGCTGAACCGCAGGAGCGTCGCTCGCGGCGCGATCCGCTAAACCGTAAAAGCGGATTTGTCACAGAGTACACAGAGGAAAACACACGCTTTTCTCTGTGCCTCTGTGGTGACAAAGCCTTCGATTTTGACGCTGGAATCGCGTCGTGAGCGATGCTTCTGCAGCCAGCTTGGCCGATCCGATAAACAGGAATAACCCCGAGCCCGGTTTCGCCGGGCTTCTTTGATTAGACGGAGAACACAGATGTCCCGCGCCTATAACTTCTGCGCAGGGCCGGCGGCGTTGCCGACGGCGGTACTGGAACAGGCTCAACAGGAAATCCTCGATTTCCAGGGCAAAGGTCTGTCCATCATGGAAATGAGCCACCGGGACAAGGTCTTCGTGGATATCGCCGAAAAGGCCGAACAGGACCTGCGTGACCTGATGGGCATCAGCGACGATTACGCTGTGCTGTTCCTGCAGGGCGGGGCGTCTACCCAGTTTGCCATGGTGCCCATGAACCTGCTGGGCGAGGGTGAAACGGCGGATTACATCAATACCGGGCAGTGGTCCAAGAAAGCCATCAAGGAAGCGGGGCGCTACGGCAAGATCAATGTGGCGGCCAGCAGCGAAGACAGCCACTTCACCACGGTGCCCCCTCAAGAGAGTTGGAAGCTGTCTGCTAACCCGGCCTACCTGCATTACTGCCCCAACGAAACCATCGGTGGGTTGGAATACAGCTTTATTCCGGAGGTCGGTGAGACCCCGTTGGTGGCGGACATGAGCTCCACCATTTTGTCCCGTCCGGTGGACGTGAACCGTTTTGGCATGATCTACGCCGGTGCCCAGAAAAACATCGGCCCCGCGGGCCTGACGCTGGTGATTATCCGCAAAGACCTGCTCGGCAAGGCCGGTGCCCATGTGCCCGCCATGCTTAACTACCAGACCCATGCAGACAACGGCAGCATGTATAACACCCCGCCCACCTACGCCTGGTACCTTGCCGGCCTGGTGTTCGAATGGCTCAAGAAGCAGGGTGGCGTGGCCAACATGGCGGAAATCAACCAGCGCAAGGCCGAAAAGCTGTATGGTTTCATTGATGGCAGCGACTTCTACAGCAACCCGGTGGAAAAAATCAGCCGCAGCTGGATGAATGTACCCTTTGTGCTGGCAGACGATGCTCTGGACAAGACTTTCCTGGCGGAAGCCGATGCGGCCGGTTTGCTGAACCTGAAAGGCCACCGCAGTGTGGGTGGCATGCGCGCCAGCATTTACAACGCCGTACCGGAAGCGGCGGTAGATGCGCTGATTGCCTTTATGGCGGATTTTGAAAAACGTAACGGCTGAGCGGGGACGCCATGACCGAATCACTGGACAACTTGCGTAACCAGATCGACGCGCTGGATCAGCAACTGCAGGATCTGCTGAACGAGCGTGCGACCCTGGCCCACAAGGTGGCAGAAGTCAAAATCGCCACTGACCCGAATCCGGTATTTTACCGTCCTGAGCGCGAAGCCCAGGTGCTGCGCCGGGTTAAGGAGCGAAACCAGGGGCCGCTGGATGGCGAGACCATGGCGCGCTTTTTCCGTGAGATCATGAGTGCCTGCCTGGCGCTGGAGCAGCGCATGAAGGTGGCGTTTCTCGGCCCGGAAGGCACCTTTACCCAGCAGGCAGCGCTGAAGCATTTTGGCCATGCCGTAGAGTCCGTGCCGCTGGGGGCCATTGATGAAGTGTTCCGTGAAGTGGAAGCGGGCGCGGCCCATTACGGGGTGGTGCCGGTGGAAAACTCCACGGAAGGGGTGGTCAACCACACCCTTGACACGTTCATGAGCTCCGAACTGAAAATCTGTGGTGAAGTGGAGCTGCGTATCCACCACCACCTGCTGGCCGGCAAGCACACCCAGCGCGACAAGGTGACCCGGGTGTACTCCCACCAGCAGACCCTGGCCCAGTGTCGCCAGTGGCTGGATGCCCACATGCCTGGAGTGGAGCGGATTGCGGTCAGCTCCAATGCCGAAGCGGCCCGTCGTCTCAAGGACGAGTGGAATGCCATGGCCATCGCCGGCGAAATGGCGGAAGAGCTGTATGGGTTGGAGGCGGTGCAACGGAATATTGAGGATCGCCCGGATAACACCACCCGGTTCCTGATTATCGGCCGTCAGGACACGCCGGCTTCCGGCAAGGACAAGACCAGCCTGATGATTAGCGGCAAAAACCGCCCGGGTCTGTTGTTCGAGGTGCTGGCGCCGTTCCGCGACGAGGGCATCAACCTGACACGGCTGGAATCCCGTCCATCCCGCACTGCTAACTGGAGCTATGTGTTCTTTGTGGACTGCGAAGGCCACAAGGAAGATGCCAACCTGCAGTCGGTACTGGACAAGCTGGAAGCGGCCGGGAATACCATCAAGCTACTGGGGTCCTATCCCAAGGCAGTCCTATAGAAAGTCGGGTCTGACGCCAGACGTCTGGTGTCGGACGCTTTGCGGTTTTTGCGTCGGACGTCCGCCTTCAGGCGCCCGACCCCGATCAGATCCTCCCTGCGGCCCAGGCTGGCAGAGAGGATGCAAAGGGAGCTCCCACACATGACCTGCGATTACATCCAATTAGCCAATAGCGGTATCCAGCAGCTCAAGCCCTACGAGCCGGGTAAACCCATCGACGAGCTGGAGCGAGAGCTGGGTGTTTCCGATATCGTCAAACTGGCCAGCAACGAAAACCCGCTGGGGGCCAGCCACAAGGCCCTGCACGCGCTCAAGCATATGCACGAGCTGCACCTGTACCCGGACGGTGCCACCTTTTCGCTGAAAGCGGCACTGGCGGAAAAACTGAATGTGGCCAGCAACCAGCTGACCTTGGGCAATGGCTCCAATGATGTGCTGGATCTGATTGCCCGCGCCTACCTGCAGGAAGGCGATGAGGCAATTTTTTCCGAGTATGCCTTTGCGGTGTATCCGATTGTGACCCTGGCCTGCAATGCCAGACCGGTGCAGGTGCCGTCCAACCTGTTTGGTCATGATCTGGCGGCCATGGCGGAAGCAGTGACCGAGCGCACCCGGGTTATCTTCGTGGCCAACCCGAACAACCCCACCGGCACCTGGTTCAATGCCCATGCGCTGGACGAATTCCTGTCGCGGATTCCCGAGCGGGTCATTGTGGTGCTGGATGAGGCCTACTTCGAATATGTGGAAGAAAGCCATTACCCCAACGGCATCGATCGGCTGGGCCAATACCCAAACCTGATCGTGACGCGCACCTTCTCGAAGATTTATGGTCTGGCCGGCCTGCGGGTGGGCTACGGTGTCTCCAGCCCGCAAATTGCCGACGTGCTCAACCGGGTGCGTCAGCCATTCAACGTGAATACCCCGGCCCAGGTCGCAGCGGAAGCGGCGCTACAGGACGATGACCATCTGGAAAATTCCCGTAGCGAGAACACCTCGGGGCTGGTGCAGATTGCCGAGGGGTTGCAGGCACTCCACCTGGAACAGATTCCTTCCGTGGCTAACTTTATTGCGTTTGATTGTGGCCAGCCGGCCATGCCGGTCTATGAGGGCCTGCTCAGGGAAGGGGTGATCGTGCGCCCGTTGGGTGGCTACGGCATGCCTAATCATCTGCGGGTGACCATCGGCACCAGTCCGGAAAACGAACGTTTCCTGCTGGCCCTGAAAAAGGTGCTGAAGGATCTGGCCGATGGGTAGTCGCGAATACGTTCTATTCCCTGCCGTAGGAGCGTCGCTGGCGGCGCGATCACCAACCGCCAATCGCGCCGCCAGCGACGCTCCTACGGAGAGCCGTGATGTCTGAGCCACTCTTCAATCGCATCGCCATCATCGGCCTCGGCCTGATCGGTGGCTCCTTCGCCGCTGCCGCCCGCGAAAATGGCTTGGCACGATCCATCGTGGCGGGTTCCCGCTCGGCGCGTACCCTGGAGCAGGGCATAGCCCTGGGGGTGGTCGATGACGGCAGCCAGGATCTGGCCGAAGCCGTGAAAGGTGCGGACCTGGTCTTTGTTTCTACCCCCGTGTCGGCCATGGGCAAGGTGCTGGCGGCGCTGAAACCCGGGCTGTCCCGTACCGCGATTGTCACCGATGGCGGCAGTGTGAAGGGTAACGTGATCAGCGCCGCCCGGCAGGCGCTGGGTGAGCACTACTCACGCTTCGTCCCCGGCCATCCCATCGCGGGCAAGGAAAAGAGCGGTGTCAGCGCGGCCGACGCCACGCTGTACCGGGATCACCGGGTCATCCTCACGCCCACGGACGACACCGATCCGGCCGCCACGGCGAAAGTCCGCGCTATCTGGACCGCCATGGGGGCCGAAGTGCTGCAGATGTCGCCGCAGTATCACGACCAGGTGCTGGCAGAAACCAGCCATTTGCCGCATCTTCTTGCGTTTTCGCTGGTGGATACCCTGGCCCGGCAGGGGGATTCCAACGAGATTTTCCGCTATGCTGCCGGCGGTTTTCGCGACTTCACCCGCATTGCCAGCTCCGACCCGGTGATGTGGCACGACATCTTTCGCGAGAACAAGGCGGCGTTATTGCAGGCTCTGGGCCTGTTCAGCGACGGTATCGACCGCTTCCGCGACGCCGTGGAAAAAGGGGATTCCGATGCCCTGATGGGCATCATGACCCGTGCCAATTCGGCCCGGGCACACTTTATGGCCATGAACGGGCGCACGTCCTACACCCGCGCCCAATTAGGTGAAGACAGCATCATGACAGATTCAAGCAAGGCCAACCCGACCTACCTGATGACTCCGGGTGGCAAGCTCAATGGCCGCATTCGCGTGCCGGGCGACAAATCCATGTCCCACCGTTCCATCATGCTGGGTTCTCTCGCAGATGGGGTAACGGAAGTCGAAGGCTTCCTGGAAGGCGAAGACGCCTTGGCGACCTTGCAGGCGTTCCGCGATATGGGCGTGGTGATTGAAGGCCCGGCGAATGGGCAGGTGACCATCCATGGGGTCGGGCTAAACGGCCTCAAAGCGCCGGAAAAACCCCTCTACATGGGTAACTCCGGTACCTCCATGCGTCTGCTTACCGGCTTGCTGGCGGGGCAGGCTTTCGATGTGGAGCTGACCGGGGATGCTTCCCTGTCCAAGCGTCCCATGGAACGGGTGGCCAAACCCCTGCGGGAAATGGGTGCCCAGATCACCACCGGCAACGAAGGTCGCCCGCCGGTGCGTATCCGCGGTGGCCAGCCGCTCAAGGCGATTCACTATGACCTGCCCATGGCTTCTGCCCAGGTGAAATCCGCGGTACTGCTGGGCGGCCTGTATGCCGAAGGCGAAACCTCGGTGACCGAGCCGGCACCGACGCGGGACCACACCGAGCGCATGCTGGGTGGCTTTGGTTATGCGGTGCGTCGCGATGGCGCCACCAGCGCGGTCAACGGCGGTGGCAAGCTGACGGCCTGCAAACTGGAAGTGCCGGCGGATATTTCCTCCGCCGCGTTCTTCCTGGTCGGCGCTTCCATTGCCGAAGGCAGTGACGTGACCCTGCCGCACGTGGGCATTAACCCCACCCGGACCGGCGTGATCGATATTCTCAAGCTGATGGGGGCCGATATTCGCCTGGAAAACCAGCGGGATGCCGGTGGTGAGCCGGTGGCTGATATCGTGGTCAAATCCGCGCCGTTGAAAGGCATCGTGATTCCGGAGGCGTTGGTGCCTCTGGCCATTGATGAATTCCCGGCCATTTTCATTGCTGCCGCCTGCGCCGAGGGTGACACCATCCTGCACGGCGCTGAAGAGCTGCGCGTGAAGGAATCCGACCGCATTCAGGTGATGGCCGACGGCCTGGCCGCGCTGGGTGTGGACCATGAGGTGTTTGACGACGGTATCCGCATTACGGGTGGGGCGTTCGGCGGTGGGGAAGTGCAATCCCACGGCGATCACCGCATCGCCATGAGCTTTGCCATGGCAGCCCTGCGTGCCAATGGCCCTATCACCATCCATGATTGCGCCAATGTGGCCACCAGCTTCCCGGGTTTTGCCCAGCTGGCCGGTCATGCCGGCCTGAATCTGGAGGTGAAATGAGCCAGGCGGCAGTATTGACCATCGATGGGCCGGTGTCTTCCGGCAAAGGCACCGTGGCCAGGCTGGTGGCTGCACGCATGGGCTGGCATCTTCTGGATTCCGGGGCGCTGTATCGTGTCCTGGGTTATCATGCGAGAAATCAAGGGGTTGCGTTGGATGACGAGCCCCGCCTGGTCGACATGGCCAAGGCTCTGCCAGTGCGCTTTGTGGAGCAACAGGGCGATACGGCGGTGATTCTGGCCGGTGAGGATGTCTCCAACATCATTCGTCAGGAAAGCGTTGGCGAGCTGGCCAGCCAGGTTGCGGTTCTGCAGCCGGTTCGCGATGCACTGCTGGCCCGTCAGCGGGCCTTTGCCGAGTCTCCCGGGCTGGTGGCTGACGGTCGCGATATGGGCACCGTGGTGTTTACCTCCGCCCCTCTCAAGATCTACCTCACCGCCAGCGCTGAAGAGCGCGCCAGACGGCGCTTTGAGCAGTTGAAGGAGAAGGGCTTTGGTGCTACCCTCGCGACCCTTGTTGAGGACATCCGCACCCGGGATGACCGTGACATGAACCGTGAGGTGGCGCCATTGCGCCCGGCAGACGATGCCGTGGTGATTGATTCCACAACGCTTTCGGTTGATGACGTGGTTAACCGGATTCTCGACGAGGCTGCGGCTCGCCAGTTGGCCTGACCCGCAGTGAGCACCTATCGACACCCTTCGGCAGTCCCTGCCGCGGGGTAATTGCGATTCCGTGTAAAGCGGCTGATCTGTCACTCCCTCACAAAGTAAGCCAGCTGGGGAGGGCGGGTCCAATTATCCATAACCCATGTCTGCTGGTTGGCATGTGAATTAAACCGAGAGACACATGACTGAATCTTTTGCTGATCTTTTTGAAGAAAGCCTCAAGGACCTCGACGTTGCTCGTGGCTCCATCATTAAAGGCACCGTGGTATCCATCGACAGCGATTGGGTAACTGTTAACGCGGGCCTGAAATCCGAAGGCATTATTGCCCGTGACGAATTCGTTAACGAGGCAGGCGAACTGGAAATCGCTGAAGGCGATGAAGTCGACGTAGCCGTAGACGCCATCGACGATGGCATGGGCTTCACCCGCCTGTCCCGTGAAAAAGCCAAGCGCGCCGAAGTGTGGGGCGAGCTGGAAAAAGCTTTCGACGAAGACGAGATCGTAAAAGGTCAGATCTCTGGCAAGGTAAAAGGCGGTTTCACCGTCGATATCGGCCCGATCCGTGCGTTCCTGCCGGGCTCTCTGGTAGACATCCGTCCGGTGCGCGACGTTGCTCACCTGGAAGGCAAAGAGCTGGACTTCAAAGTCATCAAGCTGGATCCGAAGCGCAACAACGTTGTGGTTTCCCGTCGTGCGGTGATGGAAGCCGAGCACAGCGCAGAGCGTGAGCAGCTGCTCGAATCCCTGCAGGAAGGCATGGAAGTCAAGGGTATCGTGAAGAACCTGACCGACTACGGTGCGTTCGTAGACCTGGGCGGCATCGACGGCCTGCTGCACATCACCGATATGGCCTGGAAGCGTATCAAGCATCCGAGCGAAATCGTGGAAGTTGGCCAGGAAATCGACGTCAAGGTACTGAAGTTCGACCGCGAGAAGATGCGTGTTTCCCTGGGGCTGAAGCAGCTGGGCGAAGATCCGTGGCACGACATCGTGGGCAAGTACCCGGAAGGTGCCAAGGTGAAAGCCAAGGTAACCAACCTGACCGATTACGGCTGTTTCGCCGAGATCGAAGAAGGTGTAGAGGGTCTGGTTCACGTTTCCGAAATGGATTGGACCAACAAGAACATCCACCCGTCCAAGGTTGTAGAGATCGGCGACGAAGTGGAAGTGATGATCCTGGACATCGACGAAGATCGTCGTCGTATCTCCCTGGGTATCAAGCAGTGTCAGTCCAACCCGTGGGATGCCTTCGAGCAGAAATACCAGAAAGGCGAGCGCATTTCCGGCAAGATCAAGTCCATCACTGACTTCGGTATCTTCATCGGTCTGGAAGGCGGTATCGACGGTCTGGTGCACCTGTCCGACATCTCTTGGGAAGAGCAGGGCGAAGATGCCGTGCGTAACTTCAACAAGGGTGACGAGCTGGAAACCGTGGTTCTGTCCATCGATGCAGAGCGCGAAAGAATTTCCTTGGGTATCAAGCAGTTGACAGACGATCCGTTTGCTCAGTATGTTGCTGCTAACGACAAGGGCGCAATTGTTAAGGGCAAGGTCACTGCGGTAGACGCGAAAGCGGCCACCGTGGAGCTGGCTGAGAATGTCGAAGGTACCCTGCGTGCCAGCGAAATCAGCCGCGACCGCGTTAACGATGCAACCGAAGTGCTCAACGTGGGCGACGAAGTGGAAGCCAAGATCGTCAACGTTGATCGCAAGAACCGTGCACTGAGCTTGTCCATCAAAGCGAAGGATCAGGCTGATGAGCGTGAGGCCATGGACAACCTGCAAGAACAGCAGGATGCCAACGCGCCGAAGACCATCGGTGATCTGATCAAGCAGCAGATGGAAAACAGCAACGAGTCTTAATCGGCTCCTCCCCGGGGTCGGCATTCGCCGACCCCACTGGGCAGGGAGCCCAGGGAGCAAGCTGTAATGGCGTTAACCAAGTCAGAACTGATTGAGCGGATTGCCGACCGGCAAACCCAACTGTCACCCAAGGATGTGGAACTGGCAGTCAAAACGCTGATCGAACAAATGGCCGATTCCCTGGCCGGCGGAGGTCGTATCGAAATACGCGGCTTCGGCAGTTTTTCCCTCCATTTCCGCGCACCCCGCGTGGGCCGTAATCCCAAGACCGGTGCCAGCGTCGAGCTGCACGGCAAGTATGTTCCCCATTTCAAGCCAGGCAAGGAATTGCGCGAACGCGTAAACGAATCCCTGCAAATGGATGCCGGGGAAGAATCCGATAGCGGCGATGCCGGTGGCCAGGCGGCTGCCAGCTAATTCGTATCCTGCGCTAGGCCGGCATAGCCGGTGAGGGAGTCCTGACATGCGTAACCTGTATCGCATCGTGGTCATACTGGCGGCGGTGGCCATCTTCTTTATCGCTTTTCTGTTTGTGACCAGTAACCGTGAAGCGGTCACACTGGATCTGGTGCTCTATAACCTGCAATGGGATGTGTCCCTCGGTGTGCTGGTGATTGGAGTTCTGGCTATTGGCCTGTTGACCGGGCTGGTGGCGGGTATCGGTCTGCGTGGTATCAAGAGCCTGTTTTCATGAGCGAATCCCTGTGGTTGATGCCGCTGTTCTTTGTTGCCATTGCAGCGGGTTTTTTTCTCGGGCGGCGTGAAAGCAAGCGCCGCCAGCGTCGTCGCATGGCCTCCTTGTCCAAGGACTATGTGGCGGGGATCAACTTTTTCCTGAATGAAGAGCCCGACAAGGGTATCGAAGCCTTGCTGAACGGACTGGATGTGGGCTCTGAAGGGCTCGATACCCACCTTGCGCTGGGCAAGCTGTTTCGCAAGCGGGGTGAATTTGACCGCGCCGCGCAACTGCACACCCATCTGCTGGAGCATGGCGATTTTTCTCGTTCGGTCCAGGAAGAAATCCAGCTGGAGCTTGCCCAGGATTACCTGGCCAGCGGTATTTTTGATCTGGCCGAGCAGGTTTTGCTGGAAATGCTGGATCAGGACTGCGAAGCCAAGGATGAAGTCTGTCGGCAGCTTATGGGCCTGTACGAGCAGGAGCGTGACTGGGTCAACGCCATTAGCATGGGTGAGCGGCTGATTAAGAACAGCCCGCAATTGGCCTCGGTGCTGGCGCAGTATTGCTGTGAGCAAGCGGACAACCTGAAAAAGGACAAGGACATCAATCCGGCCCGTCGCATGTTGCGCCGTGCGCTGTCATTCGATAATGACTGTGTACGTGCCAGCTTTCAGGAAGGCGAGCTGGAAATGGACGAGCAGAACTGGGAAGCCGCGATTCAGGCTTTCCAGCGTATCTGGACCCAGGACAGCGATTTCTTCGACGAGGTGCTGGACAAGCTGCGCAGTTGTTATCAGGCCCAGGATAAGGATGAGCACTTCATCCAGATGCTGGCTGACTACAGTGCAGAAAAACCCAGCACAAACCGCATCCTGCTGCTGTCAGAGGCGTTGAAAACCCGCTATGGCGATAAGGAAGCGGCAGACTTTATCGGCGAGTACATGAAGGCCAATCCGTCGGTGCGTGGTCTCAACAAGATTCTCGACATGAGTCTGGCCGGCATTGCCGAAGGTGAAGCGCGCGAGCATCTGGACGCTCTTCGCCAACTGTCTGAAAAATTGGTGAACAACAAGAGTCTCTACAAATGCCGTCGCTGCGGGTTCGAAACCCCGCTGATGCAATGGCGCTGCCCAAGCTGCAAACGCTGGGGTACCATCAAACCGGTGGTGAAGGAGGTTTGAAAGCAGCTATCAGCTATCTGCTGTGAGCTACGAGCTATCGCCCGATCAAGAAAGGCTGAAAAGTTCTTGATCCCTCGGCGTTTTTACGAAGCCGCTCCTGCAGTCTGCTATCACGCATTGCCTGCAGGAGCCAAAGCCAGGCCATTCTTGAACCACTGCCAAGCAGCGCCTACCATAGCCCCGCCTACCCACCACTCAGGAAGCCACCATGCCTATCTCCAGCCCTGTTGTTGTCGCTCTGGATTACCCCGATCAGGCTCAGGCCCTGGCCATGGCAGACCAGCTGGACCCAGCCAAGGTGCGCGTGAAGGTCGGCAAGGAAATCTTTACCCGCAGTGGCCCGGCGGTGGTTGAGGCCTTGCATGGCAAAGGGTTTGAGGTATTTCTGGACCTCAAATTTCACGATATCCCGAATACGGTTGCCGGTGCCGTGGCAGCGGCTGCCGATATGGGGGTGTGGATGGTCAACGTGCACGCTGGCGGTGGCCAGCGGATGATGGAAGCCGCCGCGAACGCGATTGCCAATCACCGTACCCGGCCGCTGCTGATTGCCGTCACCGTGCTCACCAGCATGGACCGTACTGACCTGTCGCAGATCGGGATCGTGGATGAACCGCAGGTTCAGGTGCGCCGCCTGGCCGAGCTGTCGAAAGCGTCAGGGATGGATGGCGTCGTGTGTTCTGCTCAGGAAGCCAGCTTGCTGAAACAGGCGTGTGGCCAGAATTTCGCGCTGGTCACGCCGGGGATTCGCCCAGCGGGGAGTGATGCCGGAGACCAGCGTCGGGTACTGACGCCCGTGCAAGCACGCGATGCCGGGGTGGATTACATGGTGATCGGCCGACCCATTACCCAATCTGCAGAACCTACATTGGTTGTCGACGAAATATTACAGAGCCTGGCCTGATAGGCTGACAACGATTACCCCAGCTGGCTGATAAACGCCATTGAAAGGGCCTTTTATTGTGCCATCTCCAACTATAAGGAGATCAATCATGAAAGGATTTCAGATCGCACTTACCCTTCTTACGCTGGCCTTGAGTGGTCTGTCGTTTGCTGTCGAAAGCTCCCCTGAACCTGCTCCGGCTAGCGCTGAGGCCAGCGCCACCATGCCCGACCGGGTCAATCTCAATACCGCCGACGTTGACCAGTTGCAGTCTTTGAAAGGCGTAGGCCCGAAAACAGCAGAATCAATTATTCAGTGGCGGGATGCGAACGGTCCCTTCACCAGTGTGGAGCAGCTGCTGGTGGTGAAAGGCGTCGGAGAAAAGACGCTGGCTGGCTTGCGAGACAGTATTACAGTGCAGTAACGTCTGCCCGGGGCTGGCGCTTCGCTGGCCTGCCAGGGGGGCAGTACGGCCCCTCTGGTGCACGGATGCCGGGGAATTATGGTGAAAAAGACTTACGGTTTACTGCTGTGCCTGGGCGCACTGATCACAGGATGTACCACTAATACGGTATCGATCCCCGACAATCACTACAGCGATGCCTATCGTGGTGTGCCGTCACCGGCATCGATATTGTTGTTACCCATTTCGCCTGACAAGGACGAATACCGTCATGGTGTAAGCGCTGTGACCCATTTGCTGGTGGAGGATCTGCAAACCCGCCATACCGTGGAAACAGTGTCTGTCCCCGTGTTTAACGCTTCCTGGCAACAGGCCATTGAAGACGTCGGCGGCATTTACTCTGCTACCTCTGGTGAGTTTGATCGAGAGCGCTACTTCCGAGCTGTCGAAGAGCTGTTACAGGAGCTTAATCCAGAGGGCGATCATGACATCGTGATTTTTCCCGCTTTGGTAGAGCGCCAGGCGCAGAGCACGGGTAAATACGCAACATGGGACGGAGTCAGACGCGCCAATATTACCGATGGGCTCGATAATGCCCGCTTCTCTCGCTGGCACGGCAGTGTCGGGGCGGTATCATTACAGCTAAACAGTTTCGATGGTCAGGGGCGCTGGTTGGCCACCAGTTATGGTGGATTGGTATTGCCGCACTTCTACACAATCAAAGACAAGATTCCACGCACCCACCTGAAAGATGACATGTTTGCGGATGAGAATGCGCTTGAGGAAGGTGTGCGACTGGCGGTAGTGCCTTTGCTGGGGCCCGTAGTGAAAAACAAGTAGCCTGCAGGAGGGGCAGGGCCCCTCCACAGTGGCTACTCGCTGGGGTCGCTTTCCTTCTTGCCTTTCGGTGCGGGCTCAGGAGTCTCGGCGTTCGCTTTTGCCGTTTCACCCTCGTTAGCCGGGCGGTCTTGGGCGTTGCCGGTATCGCCGCTGGGCTGCTGGGCTTTCTCTTTTTCTTTACTGGCTTTTTCCGCCTGCGCTTCCACCTCTTCGGTCGATTTTTCTTCACCGATACGGAAGGCGGCAAAGCCGGCATGGATGACCTGATTCACCGCCATGCCCAGCACCCGGCCATTGTAGGGGGCAATGATGGCGCTGCCGGTGTTGCTGATCGGGTCGGTGACGGTGCCCAGAATCTGCCCCTTCTTCACCTTGTCGTTCAGTTTTACCTCGGCCAGCAAGATGCCACCCTGATCGGCACGGATCCATTCTGATTCGAAGAACACCGGCTGCGGAGCGCTCCAGAAACGGCTGGCTTTCTGCATCTGCAGGTTTTCCAGCAGGGTTTCCAGTGCCTGCACCCCGTAATTCACCGCTTGGGTTTCCAGCCGGTTGGGGCCACCGGCTTCCATAGTCACGGCGACAATACCGTCTTTCACGGCGGCATCGCGCAGCATTCCGGTGACGCCAGGGCTGTGCAGCACGGTCATGCCGCCAAAGTGCTTGGCAAACTCCACCACCTCGGGTTTGTCCAGATCGGCGCGCAGCTGGGGCAGGTTGACGCGCTTCTGCGAGCCGGTGTGCAGGTCCACCAGATAATCACAGTGACTGACAATGTTGCTGTACAGGGAATGGGCCACGCGGCTGGCGGCGCTGCCATTCTTGTTGCCGGGGAAGTAGCGGTTCAGATCTCGGCGGTCGCTAAGATAGCGGCTGCCGCTGCGAAAGCCGTCCAGGTTGACGATGGGAACACCGATCACGGTGCCGGCCAGCTCGTCGGGCTCCAACTTGTACATCAGGCGCCGCACCATCTCGATACCGTTGAGCTCATCACCATGGATGGCAGCGGTGAGGCACAGCTGCGGGCCGGGTTTGGTGCCATGGGCGACCAGCACCGGCACCGGTGTGGCAATAGAGCCGAACGACTGATCCGGGGTCCAGTGCAGGGTGGCAAAGGTGCCCGGATCCACTACCCGGTTAAGCAACGGCAGAGGGTGGGGCGGCTCCTCGGTGGGCAGGGAGTCTTCGTCCACCGTTTGTACCGGTACAGGACTCGCCTTGTTCGGCGCAGGATTCTCTTCCTCCTGCTGCCGCTCCAGGGCCCGTTCCTCATCTTCCACTTCGGTTGCCAGGGCGGGCTGGAAGGCCAGTATCAAGGCAAGCAGTACGCTCAGATAGCGGATCGGTGTTCGCACAACCACTCCTGTGATGGGTTAGCCGAGCTGATCCAGTTCGTCCCAGCGGGCATAGGCGCTTTCCAGTGCCTGCTGTAGCTCGGTTTGTTGCTGTTGGGCAGCGCTGATGTCTGCCGGATCGCCCTTGTAGAACGCCGGGTCAGACATGCGGGTCTGCACTGCATCCAGATCCTGTTCCAGTTGCTCGATCTGGCCGGGTAACTGCTCCAGCTCGCGCTGGTCCTTGTAAGACAGTTTCTTGCGCTTTGCCGGGGCCTGCGGCGGTGCAGCGGCTGCGGGCTTGTCGGCTTTGACGGGCTTTTCCTTCACAGGTTCCGGACGTTGACGAATCCAGTCCTGATATCCCCCCACATAACTGTTGAGAGTACCGTGCTCGAACACCAGGGTCGATGTCACCACGTTGTCGATGAATTCCCGGTCGTGGCTTACCAGCAGCAGGGTGCCCTGATAATTCATCAGCTGTTCTTCCAGCAGTTCCAGGGTTTCCGCATCCAAATCGTTGGTGGGCTCATCCAGCACCAGCAGGTTGAAGGGCTTGGTGAACAGCTTCGCCAGCAGCAGACGGTTACGCTCGCCACCCGACAGGGACTTCACGGGCTGGCGCACCCGGCCCGGATCGAACAGGAAGTCCTGCAGGTAACCGATCACGTGCTTGTTCTGGCCATTCAGTGAGATTACATCAGAGCCCTCGGCCACGTTGTCGATCACGCTCTTGTTCTCGTCCAGGGTGTCACGCAGCTGATCGAAGTAAGCCACTTGCAGCTGGGTACCCAGCTTCAGGGTGCCGCTGTCCGGCTGCAGCCGATCCAGCAACAGGCGAATCAGGGTGGATTTGCCGCAGCCGTTGGGGCCAAGAATCCCCACCCGGTCGCCGCGCAGCAGGTTGACGGAAAAGTCGCGCACGATCTGCTTGCCGCCGACGGCATAATTCAGCTTGTCCGCTTCGACCACGACCTTCCCGGAGCTGTCGCTGCTCTGGATGGTCAGGCTGGCGGTGCCAGTGCGATTACGGCGCTGGGCGAACTCGTCGCGCATGGCCTTGAGGGCCCGTACCCGGCCTTCGTTACGGGTACGGCGTGCCTTGATGCCCTGACGAATCCATTTTTCTTCCTGGCTGAGCTTCTTGTCGAACTCGGCGTTGGCTTTCTCTTCCGCATCCAGGGCGGCCTGCTTGCCGGAAAGGTACTTTTCATAGCTACCGGGCCAGCTGGTGAGAATGCCCCGGTCCAGCTCGATAATGCGGGTCGCCAGGGCGCGGATAAAGGCCCGGTCGTGGGAGATAAACACCAGGGTGGCACCGTAGCCTTTCAGAAACTCTTCCAGCCACTGAATCGATTCCATGTCCAGGTGGTTGGTGGGCTCGTCCAGCAACAGGATATCCGGTTCCTGCACCAGCGCCCGTGCCAGCAGCACGCGGCGCTTCATGCCACCGGACAGCCCGGCAAACTGCATGTCGCCGTCCAGGCTCAGTTTGGACAGGGCGGTGTCTACGCGCTGGGACAGCTGCCAGGCGCCACGGGCCTCGATCTCACTACTCAGCTGCTCGAACCGGGCCAGCACCTTGTCATCGCCGTCGGCCAGTTGATGGCTCAACTCCGCATGTTCGCTAAGCAGTGCGCCGTGTTCGCCCAGCCCCTGAGAGACCATGTAATGCACGGTGTGGTCCTGGTCATCGGGCACTTCCTGCTCCAGACGGGCAATGCTCAACCCCTGGGTCTGCTCGATGTGGCCGTCATCCGCCTGAATTTCCCCGGCGATGACTTTCATCAGGGTGGACTTGCCCGCCCCGTTACGACCAATCAGACACAGGCGCTCGCCACTGTCGATGGAAAGGTTCACATGATCCAACAAGGCCTGCTGGCCATAGCTGAGCTGTATTTCGCGAAGCGTGAGTAGAGGCATACTTTGGCGTGATCAAATATGTGAGTATTGCGGGGCTGAGCTGCAAGCTACAAGCCTCAAGGCGAGATTGAGACTGGGTGTTGTGTCAACGTCTGAGCCCGCGCACAGAGTCTGGGCGCGGAGCAAATCAGTGTAAATGGCACGGTATAACGCGCGCCTTGTAGCTTGAGGCTTGCAGCTCGAAGCTGTAATTGAACGCGCAGTGTAGCAGCTTGTTACCGCCCTGTACTGGCCCAAATGCGAGGGCTCGGGCAGGCTTTGGGGAAGGACGGAGGGAGTCAATGAGCGAGTTTTTACGGGAACGCTATGAAGAAGTAGACCTGACGCCGGGGCAGGGCAAGATCACCGCCACCGTGTCCATCGGCCTGGGGGTGCTGGCGCTGATGGGTAGCTTCTGCTTTCTCTACCCTGAGCTCTTCACCACCCCGGAGTTTCGGGGGTTCTATAACGCCCAGGTGCTGCGTATCGCCCTGTTTATCGGCATTGGTATCGGCTTCACCTGTGGTTTTTTCAGTGTGTTTCGGCATCAGGAAAAGCGTTACGGCATCATCGGTATGGTGTTGGCGTGCATGGCCGCGCTGATCGGCTCCGGGCGGCTGGATGTGCCGCCGGTGGATGGCCGCAGCCTGTATGCCGGGCTGGATTATTTCATCCTCACCCTGTTGGTGCTGGCGCTGGTGTTTATTCCCCTGGAGCGGGCCTTCCCCAAAGACCCGGCCCAGAAAACCCTGCGCGGTGGCTGGGTCACCGACATGAAGTATTTTCTGTTCAGCCATGTGGGGCTACAGCTGATCAGCTTCTTCACCATCATCCCGATTCAGGTGGTGCTGCACGACAAGGTGGACATCGGCTTCCAGCAGGCCATTGCCAGCCAGCCGTTGTGGCTGCAGTTTATCGAGATTCTGATCGTCATCGACCTGGGCAGCTACTGGATTCACCGCGCCTTCCATGAAGTGCCCTGGCTGTGGAAATTCCATGCGGTACATCACTCCACCACCCAGATGGACTGGCTGGCCTCGTCACGCCTGCACGTGGTGGAAATCATCGCCAACCGCTTTGTGGGCTACCTGCCGATCTTTATCCTCGGCTTTGCGCCATCTGCGGTGTATGCCTACCTGGTGTTCGTGTCGTTCCACGCCATCTTTATCCACGCGAATGTGCGTTTCCGCTTCCCGGGCATCCGCTGGCTCATCGCCACCCCGGAATTCCACCATTGGCATCACTCCTCTGAAGACCAGGCCGTCGACAAAAACTACGCCGCCTTCCTGCCCATCTACGATAAACTGTTCGGCACCCTGATCATGCCCAAGGAGCTGGCCGCCGAATACGGCACCCGTGCCAGCACCCCGGTGCCGGAAGGCGTGGTCAAACAGTTCCTGTTCCCGTTCCGCCGGGGTTAAACCGCTATCCCCGTAGGTGCTCGTCTGCAAGCGATCCTTCCCCATCGCCTGCAGGCAGGCTCCTACAGAATCATGAAGAGCCAATATGGAAGACGTAATCGAACTGCTGCGCGAACGCCACGAAGGTGGTCTGGTGGCGCTGGAGCTCCCGGATGAAGACCGGCTGGTAGAAATCGAAGAGCAATTGCTGATCCCGCTGCCCAGTGACTACAAGGAGTTCTTGCTCAACGCCAGCGACATCATTTGCGGCAGCCTCGAGCCCGCCACCGTAATGGATGATTATGCCCACAATTTCCTCCCGGAAATGGCCGCCAACGCCTGGGATCAAGGCATGCCCCGCTACCTGATCCCCGTCTGCGAAGCCCCCAACGGCATCTACGCCATGTCACAGGAAGGCAGCGTACTGCTATGGGTGGCCGGCGAGGGCATCCGTGAAGAAGAGGAGTGGGGGAGTATCTGGCAGTGGGCGCGGGAAATCTGGCTGGAAAGTTAGTTAACAGTTAACAGTGAATAGTTAACAGCGGCGCGATAGCGCATTGTTGTGATTTCCAAGCATGAGGCCGCGCCCGGATTTCGGGTGCGGCCTCATGCGTTAAAAGGGAAAGGGACAAACCGATAGTAACTTGACAGGGTGTGCCGGTCGGACAGCCTTCACTGTTCACTGTTCACTGTTCACTGTTCACTGTTCACTGTTCACTGTTCACTGTTCACTGTTCACTGTTCACTGTTCACTGTTCACTGTTCTGCCAGATCAAGCTCATTATTAATCAATACCACGCACTGCGACGCAAACAGCATGGTCGGCCCCAGGCTGATCTTCTCGGTGCCCAGCCGCTTCAGGCTATTGAAACTCTTCTTCGGCATGGGAATATGATCAGTAAGCAAAAAACAGGGCTTATCGGCAAATTCCAGCTCGCGAATGCTCTCGCCCTTCGGATCCATCATGTACAACTGATGGCCATCCTCGGCCAGTTCCTTCACCAGCTTTTCGAAGCTCACCGTACGCACGCTAATGCCGCTCTCCACGGCCTTCATCTGCTCCTTGCCCATCCCCGCAGAGGCATCCAGGGCCCGCACCACCTTGGCCAGCAGCGCCTGCTCATGAAACCCGCCAATATCCCGCATCTCCGCCGCCACAAAAGTAATCGTGCGGGAATAGTCCTGGGTGCTTTCCAGCACCAGGTGCACCACCACATCGTCCCGGTGAGACTGCGCCACAAAGATCGCATTCATCAGGGTATGGGCCAGGATCTCGCTGTGGGCATCCCCCCCCACATTGGCCAGCAGGGTCTGGCTGTTGGTAGAGGCGGCACGGGCACGGAGGACGAAGGTACGCATGTTCTGGGGCTCTGGAGAATGGAGGGTGATTGTACATCAGACGCTTACCGGGGGTGGAAACAGGGATGATTCACGTGAAGGCTGGCCCGTTTTCAACGGAACCTTCCGTATAACTCAGGGAGTGAAAAGCCAACCCATTGATTTCATGTGCATTTCGAATGATTGAAAACGAGATAGCAGGAAAGGAGTTCAAAGGAACGTTCCTTTGAACTCCGTGTAAGACATTGGCTATTTCACTCTAACTGATTGATATGAGAGTATTTTGATAGGCTGAGCGGGGAGGGTGGCTCGGAGTTATACGGAACCGAGTTATACGGAACGTTCTAATTAATACGCTGTTAAGTTTCTATGACCGAAAAGATCGCAATATTTTATCTCATTGTTTTCATTGTCTTAGTGACCTTGAGGTATATGAGGCCAAATATTATTACTTTTGTGGCATTTAGTTGGTTTGGCCCATTTCCAGAAGAAGGCGAAACTCTATCTAGCTTCAAAGCGAGAAGAATAAGGTATGCTTTTAGCTGGTTTGTACAATTCTTAGCCTACTTTGCTCTCTTGGCAATTCTGGGGATCTACTTTAATAGCTATTTCAGTGAAGTGTTTTTTCTTGTGGCAAGTTTCGCAGGAACAATCGGAGCCGGAATGGCAGCTCTAGCGTGTATTGGGTTTTCAATCTCTTGGCTAAAAACCATTGTGGTTGGTCCTAATCCAAAGTTTGAGTACCTGGCAGAGCATGAAATATAAACTTAACAAGGCACTGCAGCCGACAGCTTACTTTGTGCACCTTTTGCGCGGTCGCTGTCGACCCCATTTTCGCGCAAAACGCGCACAAAGTAAGCTGCGGATGAGCGCGGCGTTATGTGATGAAAAGATGAGATCGCTTACTGGTTTGATATTTCTAATTTCTAGTGCCACGGCTTGGGCGGAAGAGGCAGTCTTTCTGGGGCAGGTGATAGATCCAAGCGCATCCGCAACCCAAATCAGAGTGTGTAGATCTGATGAGATAGTACAGTTTGGAGTGATGGCGTCGAATCAGTATGACTGGTTTATGCGGAAGCTGGCGGAGGAGTCAGAGTCCGGGTCAGTTTTGGTGGAAGTCCGCAGAGAAAGAAATGGAGATACTCTTGAGCGTATGAGTATTCTCAGAATTGAAAATGGTGCCTGTGATCCTGAAGGCACATAACAAGGTGCTGCTGCGGAAATTTTACTCGCCAGGGCTCCTAAATTTCCGCAGAGCACGGCGTTAGGGGGAAGAAATGCTCATTGAATTCTGTGCTCCAATGGAAGCGGTTGATGAAAATAATAAAGAGATTCAAATTCCGGATAGTGTTATCGAAGCCCTCTCTGGCCGAGAAAATGAAGATCCAGACTGTGAATTATCCCAGTATTTGTCCGATAGTCATGATGCTAATGGTCTGAAAGAAGCTGGGGTACAGGATGGGGTTCTCCATTTCAAAACGAAAGCAGGGAAGCTTTGGATATGTGCTAGGTACAACGTAGATTCAGAGCTTGATGAAAAGCAAGTCAGAAAGCTTATGGAGTATACATCTGGCCAGTTTAGCGACGGTGCGGGAGCGGGTTGGACTCAGGATCTGTGGTATGAGTTCGAGATTGGTCTCGATCCGGTTTGGGATCAAATCGAGCGGCAACTCCCCTAACAAGCGGCAGCAAGCGGATCAAATTTCCGCTCGTTCCTCGCTTCAATTTGCCCGCTGTGCAGGGCGTTAGGTCTGGTGGTTGAATGAATCGAATACCGGATGATTTTGATCTAAGTGCAGTTGAAGGGGAGGAATTGTCCCAGATTTGCATCGATCAGTATCAAGTACAGCTTAACTTCGATGGGGCATCTATCGTAGGTGGTGGCGAGTTACTGCTAGAGAAGAATGGGGGGTCGAAGCAACTTTTCTCCGGTTCATGGATAACCACCTGTGGGTTAGAGGATTTGATTGGAAGTAAGGTCGTTGGGTGGGGGAAAAGGGATGATTTCCATTTCTTTCTATCGTTTTCTTGCGATACGGTCTTAGTGTTTGTGACCCAAGAGGGCCCATATGAGGATTTCACTGTTCAAGTTTGTGAAGGTGAATTCTATGTTCTTTAAGCATGGAAGACCTAACAAGCGGCGCCAGGCAGACCAAATTTCCGTTCGTTCCTCACTACAATTTGCCTGCTGCGCCGGGCGTTACGTTGATTAAGAAATGAGATTTCTGGCGCTGCTAATAGCTTTCATTGTTGGTGGATGTACTGTCCTGGCTAAGGATGAGTACATGGCTGTATCTGATCCCGTTGGATACAAGCATGATAAGTTAGAGAAACTGGATTGCTACGAAACTGAAGGATTGGAAGTCTGCTCGCATCCGTTCGATAGTAAATCATTAATGATTGGTGTCATTGTGCCTATCTGGCCGCAGTTTACGAGGGGGAGGCTTTCCTACGATATCGATCGAGAACGATCCGTACGGATTAGAAATACATCAGAGGGTGCTGCTCAGTTGGTTTTGGTCGCATCCGGTAATTCTTGCGAAGATGCTGAGGCCCCGAAGACATGTGAAGAGCTTAAGGGTTTTGAGCTTATGCCAGCCGAAGAGGTCTGGATGAAACTGCCAGAGCATAGCGGCCTCGAATTACGAGTTTATTTCGACGGGTCTGGAAGCATCATCAAACTACGCACTAAATCACGGCTTAATATTCATGCTGTGGCGGTGTAAAACGTAACAAGTAGCAGCAGGCCGACCTTCGGCGGCTGTGCTAGGCGTTAAAAAGTAAAGGAAAGGGCCATGGAAGTTATCGGAATTGTGGCCGTAATAGTTGTTGCGATATTCATTAATGGTCTTGTCGCAAAGGTAGAAGACGGATCACCTGGCGGAGTTGAAAACCGCGAAGGGAGCTGGAAGAAGTCTCTTTTGAAGCCAAAGGCTCATCAAGTAGTAATTTGGTTGGCCGGGATGCTAGTGATCGTGTGGCTGGCATACCTTTGGGGTACAAAGTGAATTTTTAACAAGAAGCAGCAGGCCGACCTTCGGCGGCTGTGCTGGGCGTTAGGTAGCCAAGGAGAAATTGTGTCAGACGGAAATTCTATAGTAAATCTAGGCGACCTAGCTAAGCCTGCGACTGTATTAATCGAAAAAGTTTCTAATGCTGTCGGTGTCTTATACGAACCTAGACGAATTCGAAAGAAAGCGGAGGCGGAGGCCGAGGCAGAAAAAATAAAGGCGTTAGCGGGTATAGAGCTATCGGAGATACAGCAGCGAGGAATTGAAAGGCTCGTTCATCAAGAAGCTCGAAAACAAGAAAACATTGAAAAAATTACTGCCAAAGCAGCATCAGAACTTCCCCCAGATGCAAAAACTGATGAACTTGAAGAGGACTGGATTGCACACTTTTTCGATCGATGCGACAAGGTTTCTAACGAACAAATGCAATCTCTTTGGTCGCGTCTATTAGCAGGTGAGGCAACGAATCCTGGCACCTTTTCAAAGAGGACGGTAGATTTTATTGCGACCATGGATAAGTCTGATGCAGACTTGTTTACTAAGTTCTGTCAATTCGTATGGGTTGTTGGTGAAGTAACACCGCTTATTTTTGATGAGCAGGCGGATATTTATACAAGCCAGGGAATCAACTTTACGTCTTTGAAGCACCTCGATTCAATTGGGTTAATATCATTCGAATCAACCTCAGGCTACAGAAAGCTAGGTATTCCAAAACAAGCAATGATCTTCTATTACGGTTTGCCAACTCTAGCAGAGTTCACGAAAGAGAAAGACAATGAAATACAAGTTGGCAAGGCGCTACTTACGCAAGCGGGTAAGGAGTTGGTAAGCATTTGTGGTTCACAGAGAAATCAAGAGTTTTATGAGTACGCTATTGAAAAGCTATCGAAACAAAATATCACTCTATTGACATCGCTACCTAACAAGTAGCTGCACCGGAAAAAAATACTCGCTGCGCTCCTATTTTTCCGGTGAGCTAGGCGTTAAGTTTTAGAGGGATCATCGAGCATGGCAATTAGCGAAGCAGACGGGAAACTGCTTTGGGGAAGAGCAGCGGGAATATGCTCAAACCCTTCCTGCAGGACTGACTTAACTGCGATTTTGCAAGAGTCGAATAGTTACAATGTTGGTGAGATGGCCCACATAATAGCAAGAAGTGAAGATGGGCCGCGAGGAGAAGATGGAGGTGGTTCAGATAAGTATCCTAACCTTATTCTTCTGTGTCCAACTTGCCACAGACATATCGATAAATCACCTGAAGGCACGTTTACTGTAGAGCAGCTTCATCGCTGGAAAAGCGATCATGAGCATGCAATCAGGCTCAGAATGAGTGAGGTTGTTTATGAGAGTATTGATGAGCTGAAGGGTTCAGTATCAAAACTCTTGATGGAGAATCATTTGATCTGGGAAGAATATGGCCCTCAGTCAAAAGTTGCTAAAGAGGACCCTGGCTCTAATTCATACAAAATATGGAATTTGCGAAAGCTAGACACTGTGATTCCTAATAATCAGAAGATTATCAATATGGTTGAAGCAAACATGAAGCTTCTTGATGCTGATGATTACAAAGCCTTTCTTTTGTTTAAGAATCATGCAACCTCTTTTGAGGAGAACCAGTATTGTCGAGTGTCTAGCTATGCGCTATTCCCTGAAGTGTTTTCGGAGAGGTTTGAATAATGGCAAATGGAAGCAATGAGTGGGGAACTCCCTACTGTGATATTACATTTTTGGATCGCCTATTACGGACTCATCAAAATGTTTCTGCCGTCAGCAGATCAGATGACATTCTTTTTTCCGTATCGCGAATTAAGCAAGGAGATACGCTGAGAGTACTTTGTCTTAGGCAATATACTATGGGGCGAACCATGGTTGACAGGGCGATAGATGAATTTGGCGAATTAGATATTATCTATATAGGTGGAGGGTGGAATGGCTATCAATCTGAAGCCAAAGATCTCTGCCTAGATTCCCATATTGGTCTTTATGTAACAGATGAAATGTCTGGGGCTTTGTGGCGTGATGAATATTGGAACTATCAGAAAAGAGATAAAGACGGCGATCCAATTACGTTTACAAGGTAAGTCGGAAATATTTGGAGTCTTTGGCTTCGGCTCATTTTTTCGGTGTGATTGTTTTAATGATGTAGATGTGCTTGTTGTAGTAGACGACCATTGTGACTATCCCCTCAAAGTCTTTTATGAAGTGAAAAATATCTTGGACGACATCGGATTAAAATATGGTATTCCAGTTGACATTACATATCTTTCACATAGCGAGTATTCGCGTAAGCCGTTGCGTGAGTCAGACAATTTGGTGCCAATCATCGAAACAAAAACTTAACAAAGCGTTGCACCGGACAAGCCGGTGAGCGCGGCGTTAGGCATATTGGGGTAATCGATGAGCGATGTTGATAACGATCAAGTCTCATGGCATGAACGCCTCATGCTTGCGTGCTCGTATAACGCTGAAAGCATTGAAGAAGAGCAAGAGCGCATAAGAAAAGTAGCTTTATCGGCCCCTTTCGACGCCTTGGAACTATTTCTTTCGTCGCCTCCTGGTAAGTACGAAGGGCCGGCAAGGGCTGTCATGGCTCAGGTTTATGAAAATCGAGCAAGCCAAGCTAGATCTGAAATTGCCAAGAGGGAAGGCCGAGCTGAATGGTGGCGTGGTCTTGTTCAGCAGATCAGCGCTCAATTAATTGGTTCTTTACTACTTGGTTTGATTCTGGGGTTTATCGGCGGTGTATGGTTTTGTTCAGCCTAACAATTAGCTCACAGGAAATTTACTCGCAAGCTCGCAATTTTCCTGTGAGCTAGGCGTTAGCCAAAGGACCCTATGACAATCACCATGGCAGCAATATTTTCACTGATTGCAGGACTGATCGGAGCGGTCTTTGGGCATGTTTTATCCGAAAAAAAGAGCCGCAACGATGAGTTGGCAAAAATGCGACTGGATGCGTACTCAGACTTTTTGAAAGCCATTTCATTCCTTGTTTCTGCTAGAAGATCCGGGCGAATACAAGATGAGATTTCTGAGCTTGGAGCTCTCAATGATGCGAAGTCGCGGATTTGCGTATGCGCCGATGCTGGTGTAGTAGAGGCCTTGGAAAGTTTTTGGCTGCAAGGTGGTATGTAGTGGTCAACTAATACCGGACAGTGATTTAGGTTTTTCTTCGGCCACCGCAGGGGCGATCCCGCCGTTGTAGCTGTGAGGCCTGTGGTAATTGTAGTAACCCATCAGATAGTCACCGATATCTTTCTTTGCTTCGGGCAAGTTGCGGTAGCCCATCGTAGGCACCCACTCTGATTTGAGGCTGCGGAACAGCCTTTCCATTGGCGCATTGTCCCAACAGTTGCCCCGCCGGCTCATGCTTTGCTGCATTCGATAGCGCCATAACCGCTGCCGGAACACTCGGCTGGCATATTGGCTGCCCTGATCCGAGTGGAACATGAGTTTCTCAGGTTGACCGCGTTGCTCCCAGGCATGTTCCAACGCCTTCACCACCAGATCTGCATCCGGGCTGCTGGAGATCGCCCAGCCAACAACCCGTCGTGCATAGAGATCCAGAACAACAGCCAGATAACTCCAGCACTGCCCCGTCCAGATATAGGTGATATCTCCGCACCACACCTGATTCGGGGTTGCCATCGTAAACTCTCGATCCAGATGGTTCGGTATATCTGGCCGCTCTACTGTCGCCTGCTTGTAAGCATGAGGCCCAGGCTGCTTACAGATCAGCCCGAGTTCACGCATAAGACTGCGTACCTTGAAGCGACCAACTTCCTCCCCTTGCTCATTGAGGAGCCCTTGTATCGTACGGCTTCCCGCCGAGCTGCGACTCTGATTGAACAAGCGGTTCACTTTGGCTTTCAAGGCCACACGCTCCGCATCGATACGACGGCTCCGCTTACGGTGTTCGTAGTAACAGGAACGATGCACATTAAACGCTGAACAGACCAATTCCACAGGCTCTTGCTCACTTAATTGGTCAATCAGCGCGTACGATTCCAGTCGTCCGACATCAAGAGAGCAGTAGCCTTTTTTAGAATGTTCTTCTCCCGTTCCAGGCGCTCACACCGAGCCTCAAGCTCCTGTATTCGGCGCTGTTCCGGGGTAAGAGCCTTGCCTTTGGGGGTAACACCTTGGCGTTCAGCCTCAAGCTGCTTAACCCAGCGCCGCAGCGCGCTCTCGACTACACCAAGCGATGTGCTGGCTTGGGGAACGGTGTAGCCTTGGTCCAGCACCAAGCTGGCGGCTTCCTGCTTGAATTCAGGTGTAAAGGATCGTCGTTTTCTGGTCATATGACACCTCGCTTAAGGTGGTGATTTTACCACCCTACGTTGGTGTCCGGATTCATTAGACCACTACAGTTGCGCTTTTTCAATGGATGGACATACACCGTCAAAACCGCGCCTAGATTGCGAACCAGCCTGAAAGACTGAGCATGCAAGGAGTTATTCAGAGGCTCCCTTGGTTTACTGCCTATCGCAGGATCATCCTTCATGAGTAGCAATACCTATGCTGAGAAATGGGAGATAGGGATGTCCATGCCTGCAAAAAACACGGTCTGTCTTTGGTTCAATGGTGATGCTGAAGAGGCGGCCCGCTTTTATGCCCGTATCTTCCCGGATACCACGGTGGATGCCGTCAACCGGGCGCCTGGCGATTACCCCGCGGGAAAAGAAGGGGATGTGATCACTGTTGAGTTCACCGTGATGGGTATTCCCTGTCTGGGGCTTAATGCGGGTGATGCCTTCCGTCATGACGAGGCGTTTTCGTTTCAGGTGGCCACGCAGGATCAGGAAGAAACGGATCGCTACTGGAACGCGATTATCGAGAATGGCGGACAGGAAAGTGCCTGCGGCTGGTGCAAGGACAAGTGGGGGCTGTCATGGCAGATCACCCCTGCGGTCTTGACCCAGGCCATCACCAGCCCAGATCGGGCACTGGCCAAGCGGGCCTTTGAAGCCATGATGACCATGCACAAGATTGATGTGGCAGCGATTGAGGCGGCGTGTTCGGCTGAATAGGCTGTTTCTTGGCGTTGCAGGGGGACGCTCTGGCCTTGCCCCTGCTGTGGGCAGGCCAGACGGGCGTCGTTGTTGCTGTCAGTGCGCCACCAGTTCTCTCTCTCTGAGCAACGCTTCAATCTCAGGAATACTCGCCGGATCATCAATCGTGGACGGGATGTTATAGCGTTCGCCATTGGCGATCTGGCGTAGCAGTTTGCGCAGAATTTTGCCCGAGCGGGTTTTGGGCAGGCGCTGGGCGATCAGGGTGTCTTTGAGACAGGCCACTGCGCCAATCTCCTGGCGGATGCGGGCGACCAGTTCGCTGTTGAGGGTGTCGGCTTCTACCTCCATGCCATCTTTGAGCAAGACTAACCCAATGGGCACCTGCCCCTTGAGATCGTCGTTAATGCCGATGACAGCGCATTCGGCGACGGCTGGGTGGCCGGCGAGTACTTCTTCCATTTCGCCGGTGGAGAGGCGGTGGCCGGCCACGTTAATCACATCGTCGGTGCGGCCCATGATGAACACATAGCCGTCGTCATCCTTGTAGCCTCCGTCGCCGGAGGTGTAATAGCCGGGAAACTGTTCCAGGTAGCCGGCCAGAAAGCGTTCATGGTTGCCCCAGACGGAGGGCAGGCAGCTGGGTGGCAGGGGCAGTTTGATGGCTACGTTACCCTGTTGGTTAGGGCCCACTTCGTTGCCGTTGTCATCGAGTATGCGCACATCGTAGCCGGGGCTGGGCAGGGTGGCAGAGCCCGGTTTGCAAGGCTTGGGGTCGATGCCCATGAGGTTGGCGCAGATCCCCCAGCCGGTTTCGGTTTGCCACCAGTGGTCCACCACCGGCAGGCCGGTGATGTCCTTGACCCATTCATAAGTGGGTGGGTCCAGCCGCTCGCCGGCCATGAAAAGGGTTTCCAGCGCGGAGAGGTCATGTTGCTTGATGCCCTCGCCATTGGGGTCTTCTTTCTTGATGGCGCGGAAGGCGGTGGGGGCAGAGAACAGGGCCTTGACCTTGTATTCCTCCGCCACACGCCAGAAGGCGGCGGCATCGGGGGTGCGAACCGGTTTGCCTTCGTAAAGTACGGTGGACAGGCCACTGAGTAACGGGGCGTAGACGATGTAGGAGTGGCCCACCACCCAGCCCACATCGGAGGCGGCCCAGAAGGTGTCGCCGGGGTTCATGTTGTAGATGGCTTTCATGCTGTAGTGCATGGCCACGGCGTGGCTGCCATTGTCGCGGATCACCCCTTTGGGTTTGCCGGTGGTGCCGGAGGTATAGAGCACGTAGAGCGGGTCGGTGGCGAGCACGGGGGTGCAGTCCACCGGGCTGGCGGCGGCGACGGCTACCTGCCAGTCCAGGTCGCGACCCGCTTGCAGGTTGGCGTGGGCCTGGGGGCGCTGGTAGATCACGCAGCGCTCGGGTTTATGTCGGGCCTGCTCGATGGCCGCGTCTACCAGCGGTTTGTATTCAATGATCTTGTTCACTTCTACGCCGCAGGACGCCGACACAATGACCCTGGGTTCGGCATCGTCGATACGCACCGCCAACTCGTGAGCGGCAAAGCCCCCGAACACCACGGAGTGGATGGCGCCCAGGCGCGCGGTGGCGAGCATGGCCACGGCGGCTTCCGGGATCATCGGCATGTAGATCAATACCCTGTCGCCTTTTTTCACCCCTTGCTGGCGCAGGGCACCCGCGAAGGTGGCGACGCGTTCGGTGAGCTCGGCGTAGGTGATGGCCTGTTTGCTGTTCGTGACGGGGGAATCGTAGTAGATCGCCACCTGATCGCCGCGCCCGGCAGCGAGGTTGGCATCCAGCGCCATGTGGCAGGTGTTCATGACGCCATCGGTAAACCAGCGGTCGATACCGTTTTCATCCTTGCCGAGAATGGTGGAGGGGAAGGTGAACCAGTCCAGCTGGCGGGCCTTGTCGGCCCAGAAGGTGTGCGGATCGTTGATGGACGCGGAGTATTCTTGTTCGTAACTCATCTTTGGCCTCTTTTTGCCCCAGCTCGGGTACCAGCAGGGTGGTGCATAGCCCATGGTGACGCCGTTCGTGACGGATTGTCATGATGGACTGCACGGGTTGGCAATGTGCTTTCATGCTAGGAGGCGCTTGAGGGGGAGTGAATTAGACCAAAGTTTGTAGCGGTGATTCGTGGAAGTCAGGGGCGTGGGAAGGAGTGATGCGTGTTTGCGTCAATGCACTTGCGGATCACCTGCGCCACTATAGGGGCCCATTCACAATGACGGAGGGTGAGCATGTATATCGCAATGAACCGTTTCAAGATCAAGCCAGGCTGTGAGCAGGATTTCATCGAGATCTGGAAAGGGCGGGATACCTACCTGCAGGAAGTCCCGGGCTTCAAGGAGTTTCATCTTCTGCAGGGGGCGACGAATGACGAGTACACCCTGTTTTCGTCCCACGCGGTGTGGGAGTCCCAGGCCGCATTTGAAGGCTGGACCAAATCCGAGGCATTCCGCAAGGCGCACGCCAATGCTGGTGCCCGCCGCGATATCTACCTGGGCCCGCCCCAGCTGGAATGTTTCGAGGTGGTGCTGTAACCCCGCTGCGTTGCCGCACGGGGCTGGCTTGAGAGACACCCCACAAAGGCCGGGGGTTGACCACTGAGGTCAAAGAGATCACCGGGATGCACAAGTGTGTTTTCTGCGGGCCCCGGTCTCATCGGTGCGGAACACATCAGGCCACCCTGACATCGCCGCGGTGAGCGGCGAGTCTGCAGGGTGTGGTGTTATTTCGGGTCGCCGGTTTCGTTGGATTCACCATCGTTGGCTTTTGGTGGCGGAGTGTTGTCGTCACTCTGTGTTGTTTTGCCCTCCAGGGTCAGCTGCTCGCCGTCGCCATTGCGGATATGAATATCCAGCTGGCTGAAGGCGATTTCCACGTCGTGCTCCTTGCACAGGGCATCAATATGGCGATTCAGCTCGTCGGTGGCGGCCAGACGGTCGTTGATGTCGCTCACGTGAACGCGCAACTCATGATCCAGTGTGCTGGCTCCGAAGCTCATGAACAGCACCACGGGCTCGGGGTCACGAAGCACACGACTGTTTTCTTTGGCCGCCTGTAGCAGAATCTCACGGCACTTTTTCAGGTCTGAGCCATAGGCAAAGCCCACACGCAGGATAATCCGGGTGACGGTGTCGGACAGCGACCAGTTGATCAATCGCTCGGTCACAAACACCTTGTTGGGTACCAGAATTTCCTTGCGATCAAAGTCGATCAGGGTGGTCGCACGAATGCGTATCCGGCTGACGGTGCCGTCGAGGTTGTTGATGGTGATCACGTCGCCGATGCGAATGGGGCGTTCAAACAGCAGGATGATGCCAGAGATAAAGTTGGCAAATATTTCTTGCAAGCCGAATCCCAGGCCTACCCCAAGGGCGGCCACCAGCCATTGCATCTTGTCCCAACTGAGACCCAAGGCTCCCAGCGTCAACACGATGCCGCTGGCCACAATCACGTAGGACAGCAGGGTAGTGGTGGCATAACTGGTGCCTTGGCGCAGGTCCAGACGCGACAGAACCAGCACTTCCAGCAGCCCGGGCAAGTTACTGGCCAGCAAAAAGGTGACGGCGCCGATAATGAGTGACGCGATCACATCACCGAGACTGATCAGTGAGGCGCTGGCCGCCTGACCGGTGCCTTCTGCAGCGGTTTCCCACAACACAATCTGGTCAGTGTAGGCGAACGCATGAAAGACATCTGCCCAAACCCAATACACCAGCAGACCAATGATGCCCACCAGCGCCAGCCGGATAAGACGTAACGACTGTTGATTGACCTGTTTCAGGTCCAGTTGTGGCTCTTCGACTTCCACCGCTTCGGCGCTAGCGCTGTCTTTTTGTTCGGTTTCCCGTTGTGCAACCGCGCGTTTGTACGCCAGCCGTTGAGCCGCTACCGCCAGACCGCGTACCGCGGTAGCGTCGAGCAGGATCCACAGCGCGACCAGATACAGGCTGTAAATCATGTGCCCGGCCAGACGCACCGAGGTGTAGTAATAGCCAATCCCGGTGAGAATGATCAACGCCAGTGGGGCCAGCGCGCACAAGCCGGTAGACAGGGCTTTTACGGCGCCGCTGTAGTGTCGACCCGGGTAGGCCTGGGCAATGGCAGGCAAGCTGACCATCACAGTGAACAGGCTGATCAGCATGATGACCAGGCCAAGCCGGTCGTTACTCAGCTGGGCCGGCCACTGGTCACCAAAGGCGATGATGAACATCATCGGTACCAAGGCCAGACCAGTGAGCAACATCCGGCGGCGCATTTGTTGCTGGTGGGTCATATCCCATCGGAAATGGCGTTGCGCGATTCCGTCAGTCTTGAGTAGCCGGTAGAGCACCTCAAAGACCAACCAGAGCAGAGCCAGTTGGGTGAGGGCGGCACCAATCACGCTGCTGAACGTGCCAGGTGTCAACCAGATTGCGCTGCCCAGCAACGACAGAAAAAGCGGTACCGGAGCTGAAATAATGAAGGTATAGAGCAGGCTGGTGGGGGTGTGGGCCTGGCTGTCGCGGCGCAGCGAGCCGACATCACGATTCATCTCTGCGATGCGTTTTTTAAGTCGCGTACGGACCAGCAGCAACAATACGGGCGGGATGATCATGCCGATCAGCCATCCCCAGCCATGGGTAAACAGCTTCCATACGCCGCTGCCGATCGTCTCCCATGGCAGATTCCTCACTTGGGTGATCAGCTCTGCGGGAAGCCGCGCCAGCCAGTGAATGCTGAGTGGCTGATTGCTTGGCATCCAGAATGTCTGTTCAGAAATCGTATTGTGCAAATCCCGGGTAATTTTGCGCAGCTGGTCATGATTAAGCTGCGTACGGGTGAGGATGGCGAGCTGGCGACTCAATTCCTGATCCAGTTGATCATACAATTCCAGCCGCTCCTCACGGAGAATGTCAAACGCCTCATCAAGCCCCGGCTCTGCTGATGAGCCATCCTCGGCGAGGGGGAGAGGGGCGTCATCCAGTGCCTGAATATGCTGTTCTATTTCAAACTGGCGTAGCCGGGCTTCGGTAATCTCTTTGCCAAGATCCAGTTCCCCCTGATCCTGGGGCAGGCTTTTTTGCTGTTTGTAGAGAATTCGTGATAACAACAAACTGCCATCCAGCATGCGAATCTGGTCGTTGACGGTGGTGGAGAGAGAGCGGGCCTTGTCCAGTTGGGTTTTGGTGTCCACGGCGGTACGCAGCAACTGATTGACGCTGTCGCCGGTCTTCGCAAGCTCCTGGCGCAGGGCCTGATTGGTTTTCATGGCCTGTTGTACTTCGGCGTTCTGTAATACCGAGGCCGGCAGTGGGGAATCCGGGGAATGGGCCTGTTGCTCCAGCTGATCGGTCCGTTTCTGGTTGATCAGCGGTTGAACGGCGTCGAGGCGTTGTTCGATCAGGCTTTGCTCGAGTTTGAATATTTGTTGTTCGAGCCGGGCAATGTCCTGCTGGCGGTCAATGACTGACAGTTCCTGATTATAGCGCTCGATTCGCGTTTCCAGAGCTTTTTGCTCTGTCTGCAAACGGCGGATCTCCAGTTCTTCAAGCAGGTCCCCGTCTTCATCGGTGCCATTATTCAAACGGGTACGAATCGTATTGATACGATCCATGGCATCACCGATGACCTTTTGCGCTTGCTCGGGAAGGGTCTGGGTACGGGTCAGCTCGCTATTGGCACGGGCAAGTTCACTCTGGTTGGTTTCCAGTGCGTCGAGCTGGGTAACCAGAATGTTGATCAGGGCTTTCAAGTCTTTGTCGGCATAGCCTGCCGCCCAGTCAGAATCCCGCTCCTGACGTAAGCGGGTCAGTTCGGCCTCCAGTCGGGTGCGCTGAGAAGGCGCCTTGCGGGCAAACGCCTCCAGTGACTTGATGCTGCTCTGGTTGCTGTCGATTTCCTGGCGGAAGGAAAGCGTTTTTTCCAGCGTTTCCCGGTCCGGGTTACGACTGCCGTCCTTGTTGTCTTCACCGGTTTCTGTGAGCTGTTTTTGCAAATCGCCGACACCTGGCAAGGAAAAACTGCCGGTTTGAGCGGTGGCGAACAGAGGCAAGATCAGCAAGAGGACGAGAGTAAGTCGTCGATCCATAACAGCGCGGGCTCCGGGAATCGCAGTAAAGCCCTGTTGTATCACAGGGCTGTGGTGAATGCTGTGGTGGTGATGGCATTCGGCCTGCCTGTCGGTAGGTTGAATGCCGCTCATCCACATTGTAACGGGCAAAGGCGCCGCTGGCAGAAAATGTCCATAAAATGTCCCGCCACGCCCTAGGGCTGTGATATACGTTTGGTTATTGTTTGTTCAATTCAATAACAATTCGAAGCAATTCAATAACAAAACGGAAGGGGACCCCCATGAAAACGCTAGCGCTTACCGGCCTGCTTGCGGCCACCCTGTTGTCATCGCCAGTCCATGCCTTTCAGCAAATCACCCACAAGCGTATCGCCATTGATGCGGTGAATTACATGAAGGCCAACCCGCAAAGCACCGAATTCAACCGCCTGAAAGCCTGGGTGAATGCTGCGGGTTACAGCATGGATCAGTTTGCGGAGGTGATCGGGCAGGGCGCCTACGATGTGGATGATTTCCAGGATACTTACCTGTGCGGTGCGGTGACCGGGGACTGTGTGTACGCGCCGGTGTTCAACGCCGGAGCATCGCTGGTCAACTATACGTCTTACTGGCATTTCCAGAATCATACCCGGGGTTCCGATGTTCATGGGAACGACTTCGGGGGCTATAACTACGACCTGCTGACCGTGTGGGGTGATATCGACAATCTCGCAGCTGCCTGGCTGGTGGGTGACTACATGGATGACGGTAACGGTGGCATGACTGGCTGGTGTTTCTGGAGCTGTGCCGATGACAGCGAGTACAACACCTATGGGGTGACCGAAGCCAACTACCGCCAGGGTAGCTACTCGAGCAAGTCCATGTACGATGATTTCGAGGAGATGCCGTTCCAGCCCATCGATAACCTGGGGCAGTACTGGTACAGCCAGTTCCTGGCAACGCCCACCGCCCAGACCCTGGGTTTCGTGATGCATACCACTGACTTGCTGCAGCCCCACCACGTGTGGACCACCTCGGCCCTGAATCACAGCGGTTGGGAGTCCTGGGTGGCGGATTACTATGACAGCGAAAACCTGAACAACAGCGCACTGGTGGATCAGGCCATGATGGACTACACCCCGCTGTCCACCAGCAGCAATGATATCCGTCCACTGCTCACCCAGGGTGGCGCGCTGGCCTACGGTAATGGCGGTATTGTGCTGTCCAGCACCGACCACGGCGACCGTGTTCAGGTGGCGCAGGTGGTGATTCCCCATGCGATTGCCATGGTGGTGCACCTGTTGAACCACGCGGCGGTGAAAGTGAACCCCTAACAGGCTTAATCGCCTGCGGCCCTCCTGCTTTCTGCGACACGTTGAAAGCAGGCAGGGCGCTTCCAAAACAATAACAAGGGTGGCGCCATGAAACGCTCGATTCCTATTCTGTTTGTGGTCTTTCTTGCTGCGGTATTACTGGGCCCGGTGGCCTGGCAGGCGTGGGGTCCGCTACCGGACTCTGTCGCGGCGAGAATCAACGGTGAGGATTTGCCGGCGGACACCCTGGCGGTGTTTGTGGCCGCCGCGCGCCGCGCCGATCCGACGACGACTCCCCAGGTTGTGCTCAAGGGACTGGTGGAAAACCGGTTGCTGGCGGGCATGGCGGAGCACGAGGATCATCACGGCCACCACGCTGCCCAGGTCGGCTCCGGCAATGTGGGCTATGACCGTGATACGGTGCGAGAGCAGCAACGCTTTCGGCTGTTGCGTTCGGCCTTTGCCGAGCCCTTGCGGGCCGCCGTGCAAACCCGTGGTGCCGACAATAGTCTGACGTATCTGACGCAGCCTCTGGAGCTGGACGCGACGGCGTTGGCCCCCATGCTGACCCTGGAACAAGCTCTCTATACCACGATGACAGAGGCCCAGCAGCAGGCGGCGAAGCAGTACGTGTTGGCCCGTTACCGGTTTGCGGAGTCACAGCCGGAACAGACCCTGAGCCTGTGGGATCTTTACCGCCGCCAGAATATTCAGCTCAAGGTGCAAATGCATAATCTGAATCTGGCCTTTGTTCGCGAAGCCATCAAACAACAGCTCACCATGGAGTTCGTGTTCTACTGGTTTGAACAGGAGTCCGGCCTGTCTCGACAGGCGGTGGCGGCAGTGGACCGTTGTCTTGATGATGCGTTGCATCGCGATGCCCTGCTGCATGAGATGGGGTTGATGCACGACATTCACGATGATAACCCCGCCCTGCGGGAGCAGGCGGGCAAGGTTACCCAGCAGCAGATTGCCGAGTATTACGCGGCCAACAAGGATGAATTTACCCGTGTCGAGCGGGTGCGGGCGCGTCATCTTAGGGTAGATTCCCAGCAGGCGGCGGATCGCATCGTGGCGGAGATTCGCGATGGCCTGTCATTTGAACAGGCGATAGCCCGCTACTCCCTGGCTGAGGATGCGACTGACGGCGGCCAGTTGGGGTGGATTGATCGCGAGAGCCGGGACGATCACTGGACCCGGGCGTTGGCATTTGTCCAACCGCAAGGACGGGTGTCTGCGCCTTTCCGTAGCCCCGCGGTCAGCGGTGCCCCCTACTGGGAAATTCTTCAGGTGGATGAAAAAGTCATGGGCTACCAGCCACTGGACAGTGAATCGGTGCGTTACCGAGCTTCGTTGGCGATTGCCCGTGAACAGCTTGAAGCCCGGTTTCGTGAGCAGCTGGCGGACGCCAGTGCCGATGCGTCACTGCGTATCAATCAGGGTGTCATGTGATGAAACCCGGGCCGTTAGTCGCACTGGTTGTTGTGGGTCTGGGGATTACCCTGGCCGTGTGTGTGGCTTGGGCCCGGCTGCATGAGGACTCACCGACAGCTGCAGTGGTTGAGCCCCCGGTCCACCCGGCAACGGTGAGCCCGTCAATGGCGGCTAAGTTGCCTGCGGATGAGGCTGAGACGATGCCCACCTACATCGGGGATCGGGTCATCGACGGTCCGGCGTCAAATGCGTCGCAGGGGGCCGCCCCTGCAGTGGTGCCGGTGCCCTCTGCCAGGGCGGTGGCGGCATTGCGAGAGAGCATGGAAAACGGTGACCCCCGCACCCCGCCACTGGCGCGCAGCACCAACCTGCGTGAGATGCCGTCTGCCGAGGAGCTGGCGGACCCGGGGTTGTACCAGCAGTACGAAATGCGCCAGAAGCAGCAGGTCTATGGCTCCTTTGTCACGGCGGCCAATCGCAAGATTGGCGAGCTGGAAAGCCTGATTGAACAGGGGGAGGCATTTGGCATCGATCCGGAGCAGCTGGCCGAAGGCCAGCGCAAGCTGGACGGTCTGATGGCGCAACGCGATCAGTTGCTGGAACAACACCCGGAGCTGGTCGAGCCGGAGCCGGGGCAGGAGTAGCCCAGGGTGTTCGCGGTGTCGAGAATATTCTCGTCATCCGGTGCCAGGTTCATTGCCTTGCAGAGGCTGCGTCTGGCGGCATTGCTATCCCCTTGTTGATGCTGGGCGAACGCCAGGTTGTTCCAGGCCGCGGCCATCTCTGGCGCTGCCTTTACGGCATGTTCGAAGGCCTCCAGAGCGGCAGGTTTGTCTCCGTCTTGCCACAGGGCATTGCCGTAACCGAACCATAGCTCGCCACTGTCGGGGAAGGCCTTCACGGCTTGGGGCCAGTAGTCCATGGCATTGGGGGTGGCCGAGATAGCCCGGAAGAGCGGCTGCGGTTCGGCACTGGACGGCAATTCGCCGGGGGCGATGAGGGTGAATCCCCATTGCTCTGCCCGCGCCCAGGTGCGGATAAACCGGTTCCAGTGCGTGGTTTTGCTTTGCGTGGTGCCACTATGCATCACCACCGTCTTGCCTTCATCGTGATACCCGGTGACCACGGCATAGTGCCATTTCGGCCAGCTGGGCAGGGCCAGATTCTGCATCACCAGCACCGGGCGGCCCGCCTGTAATTCCTGATACAGATGTTTGGCATCGTTGACCGGGTAGGCCAGCAGGCCCCGGCTGCGAGCCGCCGCCATGAGCTCGATTCCCAGACTGCCCTTGCGCTCAGGTAGCCAGACTTCGTCCACCAGCGCATCGGCGCTGACCGGTTTCCCGGCCCATTGCAACATCATGGCCAGCGCGGCCGGACCACATTGGTAGGCCTCTTGCGGGACAAAGGGGACCACGACCTGTTCGTGCTGGGCGACTTGGGCACTTTGCGGTGGCGGAACACTCTGACAGGCGCTCAAGAGCGCGATCAGAATGAGCAGGAGGGTTGCCGCGGCAGCACGGTTACGGGGCTGTGACGCACACGCCAGCGGGGGCGCTGGCGTGTGGGAACGAAACATCAACGTCATCGATCAGCTGACGGGATCAATCACCGGGAAGACATCGGTGGCACCCAGCAGATCCAGAATCACCAGAATCAGGATGATGGCAAGCACGATGCCCAGCACGCCCTGACCTGCGGGCAGCTCTTCAGATTTCTGTGCCAGTTGCTGCAGCTCCTGATGAGAAAGACGATCCAGACGCTCGCTGACCTGTTCCTTGGTGACACCATTTTTTTCCAGTGCCTGCGCGGCGGCCTGATGATCCATCAACTGCATGACTTGCGCTTTCATGGCGGCGCGATCCTGTTGCTGGATGACGGTATCGTTACCGACCATGGCCGCATGGGCGGCCGGGACGACCATCAGTTGCATGAACAGGAAAATGGATGACGCAACGAGTCCTGTCAGTCGCTTGGACATGGTGGGGTTCTCCTTCTCAGCTCAAGTTAGAATTACTGTGACGCTATTGAAGAAAAATATCTGCACCCCCATGCCGGTTTTTTACAAGGACTTTACCGATTACTGCGCTTTTTACACCGTTTTGCGCCAGTTGTTGCTGGGCATGCTCTGACATAGCGGCAGGTAAACAGAACACCAGACCTCCACTGGTTTGCGGATCGCACAAGGCTGTTTTCAGGGCCTCGCTGACGCGCTCGTGCGCCTGGCAATGCATCAGTATCTGCCGGTTGGTGTCGCTCAGCGTACTGGCGATGCCTTCCTGAATCAGTGTCAGGGTGCCGGGCAACAACGGGATCTTGTCGGTATCCAGCGTCATGCTGACATCGCTTTGCTGGCAGATTTCATGCAGATGGCCCAGCAAGCCAAAACCGGTGATATCCGTGCAGGCATGGACCGGCAGTGACCCCATGGCGTCACAAGCGGGACCATTGCTGAGCAACAGGCTGTCGAGGGTGGCCGCGAGCCAGGGGCTGCGCAAGGCGTTGCCGTGCATCATGGCAGCCAGTTGGACGCCACTGCCCAGCGGTTTGGTCAGAATGATCACATCGTCGGGCTGGGCGCCGCGTTTGTGCCACAGGACATCGGCCGGTGCGCTGCCATTGACGGTAAACCCCGCGGCCATTTGTGGCCCTTCTGTGGTGTGTCCGCCGACCAGGGTGCAACCGGCACGGTTCAGCTCTCGTACGGCCCCCGCCATTAACCGCTGCAGGTCTCGGCCCTGCAGTTTGGGGTGATGCCAGTTCACGGTGATATTTGCCAGGGCGGAATGGGGCCGGGCGTTCATGGCATAGAGATCACTGAGGCTGTGTAGTGCGGCAATCCGGCCAAACCGATACGGTTCATCCACAAAGGCGGGGAAGTGATCCAGGCTTTGCACCAGTCGCTGGCCGGCGGGCCAGTCGATCACGGCGGCATCGTCGGCGGTGTCTACCCCGGCGTCGATGCCGGCATTGAGATGGGGTTGCAGGTCGGCGAGTGCGTCGCTTAACGCCTGGCTGCCCACCTTGGCTCCACAGCCCGCGCAGTGCAGTGGCATTGCTTGCGAAGAGGGGGCGCTCGGGGGGGACGACATGGTAGGCAAGTCGATACCGAACTTGTCCATGAAGCGGCGATCAATGCGATCTTTCCAGCGCCAGACGAATTTCCCCGACAGGGCAGGCAGTCCGGCTCGGGACGCCACCGCTTGCTTGTCTCCGGTCGACAGTAACGACAGAAAATGGCGTTGGGGCCGATAGGGTTTCAGCGGGGCTTCGGTTATGGCGGCGCGTAAATTATGGGCGAGCACCGCGGCCTGGCGTACCGCGTAGACCCCGGCCTTGGGCAGGGGGGAAGGGAACGCTGCACAATCGCCTGTGGCAAACACGCGCGGGTGGCTCAGGCTGCGCAACTGCGCGTCGACTTTTACAAAGCCCTGAGCGTCACAGGCAAGCGAACTGTTCGCCAGCACCGGGATGCCGCGCACCCCGGTGCACCACACGATGCCGTCTGCGGCCAGCGGCTGGTCGTTGGCCAGCAGTGTTTCTGCGTTCTCGGCCCGGGTCACCCGGGTGTGCTCCTGTAGCCGGATATTATAACGCTGCAAGTGCCGTCGCATGCGTGCTTGCACTGCGGCACCATAGCCCGGCAGCAGCGTGCCGCCGGTGAGCAGGCTGAAGGTCACGGGGCGTTGTTGCTGGCGGCAATACTCCGCCATGGCCAGCACCATTTCTGTGCCACCGGCACCGCCGCCGACCACGGCCAGATGGTGTTTATCAGCGTGGTTGCGCCATTGCTGCCAACGCTGCCAGAAGGTGGCGACGGGTTTGACGGCGAGCACCCGGGGGTGGCTGTCGCCGACCGGAGACAGGTCCGGTGTGGCGCCCACGTCCAGGCTCAGCCAGTCATAACCCAGGGTGCTGCCGTCACTGAGCTGCACGGTGTGCTGATCGGCGGCCAGCGAGGTGACGCTGGCGTGGACAAAGCGGACGCCGGTGGCCAGACACAACCGGTACAGATCGACCTGGGTCTCGGCGGGGGCATAGTGCCCGGCAATCAGCCCGGGCAGCATGCCGGAATAGGCACTGGTCGGGTCGGATGACACCAGCGTGATACGCACGCCGGGTATCGGCCGCATGGCCAGCATGCGCAGGGCCAGACAGTGGCTATGGCCACCGCCGATGAGCAGCAAATCGGTGTGGGTGGGAGGAATATTCACAGCAGAATGTCGCCTTTCAGGTAACAGCGCGCTTCACCACTCAGCGATACCCTGTCGCCGCTCATCTCGCAGAACAGTTCGCCGCCACGAGCGGACAGCTGCCGGGCATGCAGTCGTTTTTTGCCGAGTTTGTCTGCCCACCAGGGCACCAGGGTGCAGTGGGCCGAACCGGTAACCGGGTCTTCGGGCACCCCTTTTGCGGGGGCAAAAAAGCGGCTGACGAAATCACAATCCTCTCCGGGGGCGGTCAGCATCACGGCAAAGGTATCCAGTGCCGCGATGGCGGAAAAGTCCGGCTGGTATTCACGAACGCAAGCGGCACTGTCCACTTCGATGAGCAGATCACGGGCTTGCGCGGCGGCGCGAATCGGTACGCCCAGAGCGTGTTCGAGCGTGCTTGTTTCGGTGATGGGGGTCGCAGGCCGGGCAGGGAAGTCCAGCGTTAGCCGCTGGCCGCTGCGGGTGACATACAGTGGCCCGGAGGCAGAGTTGAAGCGCACCCGTTCCCCGGCAAACCCCAATGCATTAAAGACCACCCATGCGGCGGCCAGTGTGGCATGACCGCACAAATCCACTTCTACCCGGGGGGTAAACCAGCGTAGTGCATAGCCGGTGTCATCCGGCACCAGAAACGCGGTTTCCGACAGGTTGTTTTCCTGTGCGATGTTCTGCAGCAGGGCGTCGTCCAGCCAGCGCTCCAACGGCACCACTGCGGCAGGATTGCCCCGGAACAGGGACGAGGTAAAGGCATCAACCTGGTAGAGCTTCATATTTCCCTTTGCAGCCGTTGTTCACGATGGGCGACTTACACGCCGAGCCCGGGTTTGAGCCGCAGGCGTTTACGCAGTCCGCGCGACAGGGCATCGACACCGAGATTCAAGATGACCGTGGCCAGTATCAACAGGGCGGTACGGTCAAAACGGAATTCCGCCACGCTGGAATCAATATAGAAACCCAGGGTGTGGATGCCAAGGATCCCCAGTACTGCCGTTTCCCGCATGATCACTTCCCAACGGTATAACAGAAAGGCCAGCAGGTTGGGGCTGACCCGGGGAAGGACTTCCCAGGCATACCGATTGACTCCGCTGGGGGCATCCGCCCTTAGCACCAGTGTTTCGCTGAAGCGCCCGGTCAGGTGCGCGACGATGGCACCGGTATGCAGCGCCAGCGCCATGATGCCCGGCAGCATGGACGGACCGAGCAAGATCAGAAAGAAGAAAGCCAGAAAAAACTCCGGCGTGGTGCGTAAGACCACCAGCAACCCATGGCCTGCATGGCGGCTTGCCCGGTTACCGAACAAGGGCGAAATCAGCGGGAACAGCACCAGTGACAGGAGTGCGGTGACCAGCAAGGCCGCCATGCCCAGCACAACGGTTTGCCACAGCCCGGGCCAGAGTTGCTGGTGCCAGAGGCTGATCAGCCATGACAGCAGCTCGCTAGTTCCCCCGCCATGGCGCAAGGGCGCCGGGACCAGATCTTCGGTGACAAAGCGAACCAGCGTGTCGAGCTGGCCATGGAAGAGCGGTGGCGCCCAGGCGATGGCGGCGATCAGGTAGAGAGGCACCAGAGCGGGTCGTAACCACCAGCGCAACGTAAAAATGAGGGCAAAGAACAGATACAGCAGGGCGGCACCCTGATCGTAGGTGCCTTCGCGAAAGGCGGTTTCCAAGTGAAAGCCAATGGTGGGCAGCCCGATGAAACCGAGGATGGCAGAGGCACGAAGGGCGCACTCCAGGCGATAGCCGCCGTAGGCGCGAAACGCTCGCCAGACCAAAGGTAAACGGGCATAGAAAAACAGGCTGAGGGACGAGGTGTGTTGCGGCAGGGCACGGCCGGGTGCCGGATCAGCTTCCTCCAGAAATTCACCGAATACCTTGGCAAAAATGCCGGCATAGGGGATGGCGATGGCGAGCACACCGGTGATGGTGCTGAGCCCGGTTATCTGCAACAACAGCAGCCCCCAGAACAGCTCATGAATGGCCCTCAGGCAGGCCGCCACACTGCGCACCGCCCGGCGATGCCAGAGCATGGCCATGAGGAAACCCAACAGCGCGCCAAGGGCGGTACCTTGCCAGGCGAAGGAGAGGGTATTGGCGAGGGCGCGCCAGAGAGCGTCGGTGGCCAAGAAATCCGGTGACAGAAAACCGCTGGCCATCCGTTGCAGTTCATGGCCGGGGGAGGAGCGGGTGATCTCCAGATCCGCGAGCAGAAACGCGAGCAGCCCGGCCACCGCCAGCCAGCCGCTGGTGCGGCGCCACTGGCTGGCGGTGGTATTCAGGGGCGGGGTCATTGGTAGAGCGCATCCAGATCCCCCAGCGACAGGCTGTCGCTGGGGGCATCCAGGGCGATCTCTCCGTGGCGAAGACCAATGATGCGCTGGCAGCAAGCCAGGGCCAGACTACGGTCGTGCAGGGCCACCACGGCGGTGGTGTGTTGTGCCAGGGTATGGCGGAGCAGCGTTAACCCCTGGTGTTCATCCAGGCTGGAGACCGGTTCATCGGCAAGCAATACTGGGCGCCGGGTATAGAGCGCACGGCCCAGAGCCACACGTTGTGCCTGCCCGCCAGAAAGTCGGTCGACGCTGGTGAACAGTTTGTCTTCCAGCCCCAGGGCCTGCGCCAATTCGCCCACGGCGTGTTTTTCCGCTGCACTGGGCAGCAGCAGCGTGCGAAGGTTGTAGAGGGTGGAGTGGCGTGCCAAGGCACCCATGTAGATATTGTGGAAGACACTCAGCATGGGTACGAGCGAGCCGGCCTGGGGGCACCAGGCCACCTGGTGTTCCTGCTGCTGACGCAGGGCCTCAAGCAGCGTGGACTTGCCCGCCCCGGATGGGCCGAGCAGGGCGACTATTTCACCGGCGCCGATACTCAGGCTCAGTGACTCAAACACCGCCTGGCCGGGATGGCCAAGCGATGCCTTGTCGAAGCTGAACACCTAGGGCGTGTCCAGCAGACCAATTTCCGCTGCGGTGTCTTCGATAGGGGCGTAATCGTCATTGCTGGCGGGGATGAATTTCTCCCGCGGGAAGGCATTCAACAATACAGGATCGTCGATGGCGAGCAGGACTTCGGTGACTTTCTGGCTGAAACCGTCACCAAATTTCTCGTCCAGATCCCCGCGTACGGTCCAGTGGTAATCGGGGTACACCGGGGTTTCCCAGATGACCTGCACTTTGCCGGTATCGATCTTGCCTTCGGCCAGCTCGCGCTCCCAGACCTTGTAGTTGACCGCGCCGGTGGCATAGGCGCCGCTTTGCACGAGCGCAATGGTGCGGCTGTGGTCGCCGGAGAAACCGACCTTGTCGAACAGGGCATCCGGTGCCTGGCCAAAGGTTTCACGCAGATAGAATTCCGGCATCAGACGGCCGGAGGTGCTGCCTTTGGAGCCGAAGGTGAAGGAGGGTTGGGCAACGAAGTCTTCGCCAAGGGTATCAACCGGGCTCAAGCCGGTACTGGTGTTGGCAATAAAGTAGCTTTTGAAAGCGGTGTCTTCCTGGCCCTGGGCAATGGCTTGTGAGCCCGGTACCAGACGGCGCGCCTGCACCCCCGACAGCCCGCCAAACCAGGCCATTTGCACTTGATCGTTGCGGAAGGCGGTGACCGCTGAGGCGTAGGATTTCACCGGTACGTATTTCACGGGTACGCCCAGTTGCTCTTCCAGATAGAGAGCAACCACGCCAAAACGTTTTTCCAGTTGGGATTCATCCTGATCCGGGATGGCGGTGAAAGTGAAGGTCCCCAGGTGAGGCTCGTTGTTGCAGGCAGACAGCAGCATGGCCATCAGCAGAGCGGCAAGCAGTTTGAAGCGCATTGTTGACTCCGTTCAATAGGGAGGCGTACCGGGCGGAACAGAGTGTGCGGGTGCCGTGGGCCCGGCCAGACACGACGGGGAAATTATAGGAATGCTGACGCCGGGTTGCCAGAGCCGGTTAACACTACCGGGATGGCTCCTTCACAGGCCCGTTAGTCAGTGCGGTTGACTGGCATTGCGCTCATTCAGAAACGCCATGACCTCGTCACGGCTTCCCTCGAACACGATCTCGCCATGCCGTCGGGAAAGCATGTAGTCGTACATGGGGTCGTAGTAATCTGCCAGCAGGGTGTGAATCCATTCGCGATGCAGTTCGGTATCGCCGTTGATGGCCTGGACCGCAAGTGCTTCCTCCAGCACCTGACGCAACTGCTGGTGGCGCAGGCCGCCCAGGCGCCGGCGAATGCGGTCCATGGCGGCAAGCAATTCCTCACCCAGTTGCTGCAGCGCCTGTTGTTCACCAAAGTGCTGGCGATACTCCTGCAGTGGGCCGACCACATAGTCCTCCAGCGTGACCTGAACACGAGACGCCAGCGTCTCATTGATCACGATGCGCGGCTGGCTCTTGATACGGTCCTGCAGACTGAAGGGTAAATGGCAGCGTCCGATCAGCTTGCTTTCATCTTCCAGCAGCACCGTGTGATGGTTGGCTGCGTGGGCTTTCAGCAGGTCAATGCTGAGGGTGTTTTCAAAATCAATTTGGCTGGGCTGCCCGCCGGGGCGACGCCCAAATGCGGACCCGCGGTGATGTGCGATGCCTTCCAGATCAATGGCGTTGGGCTGGGCTGCGATGACACGGGTTTTGGCGCAGCCGGTTCTGCCGCACAGGATTTCGAAATGTTGGGCAGCGATGCGGTTTTCCAGCTGGTTGAGCAGGAAGGTCCGCATGGCCTTGTAGCCACCCCGAATCAGTGGGGCATCGACCCCGGCCTCTTTTAGCCAGGCCTGCGTGGTCTGGCTGCGCAGGCCGCCCCGGAAGCAATAAAGATAGCCGTGGGGGTTGTCGCGCCACCATTGCTGCCACGCTTGCATGCGCTTGTCCCGCTCTTCACCGCTGACCAGTTGGTTGCCCAGATCAATGGCTGCCTGCTGCCCATGCTGCTTGTAGCAAATACCGATCTGATGCCGTTCATCATTGTTGATCAGCGCAAGATTGGTCGCGGCAGGGAAGGCGCCCTTGGAGAATTCCACAGGGGCTCGCACATCCAGTAGAGGAATGTCGTTGAGAAACAGGGATAGATAATCGTGGCTGTCATCGCGCATGGGCAGGAAGTTTACGGCAGCAGCACGCGACAAGCTACAAGCTACGAACTACGCACGACTGGACGGGAAAACCCAAGCTAGATCCCGGTTTTAGGAAGAACGGAAACGCTTTCCAGATCGTTGGGTTTGGCGCCAGTAAATCACCCGAGAACCCGGCAGGAACCTGGCGCAGTGGCGTAACGCGGGCAGTGCGGCCCCGAAGGGACGAGCGAAGCGAGTAACCATGCTGCATGGTGAGCCGAGCCCAAGCGAGGAAGAGATCCCGGAAGCACATCCAACGGCTCCCCTGAACCGCTTCACGCACCTCTCCACTAACCCTCAGGCATAAAAAAACGCGGGCAGGGTATCGGGGAATCCCCGCAGCCCTGCCCGCGTTCTGGCGTCTGGCGCTTTACTCTGCCGGACGGATCTGGCCGGCCAGATGGGGCTTGATGCCGTCTTTGGCCAACAGGCGGAAATCGCTTCCGCCCTTGGCCGGCTTGTTCTCAAACTTGACGCTGGCAGGAATAAACATGGGCAGCTTGAACTGCACATCGACCGTAAAAGCGGTCTCGGGGAGCTGGTTTTGCAGTTCGGCCAGGCAGCGGGCCTTGGACCACATGCCGTGGGCAATTTGACGCTTGAAACCGAACAGCTTGGCCGACAGCGGGTACAGGTGAATCGGGTTGCGGTCACCGGATACCGCGCCATAACGGCGACCGGTATCACCGGGGACTTTCCACTCCACGGTGTCCGTGGCGGGCGCGGGCTTGGGGGCCTCTTTCTTCTTGCTGCCACCGCCGCCGCCGGTGCGGAAGAAATTCACGGATTCGCTTTCCCAAACACGCTCACCACCGGTGCTGATGCTGGTGAAGATAGAGAACTCGTAACCCTTGTCGACCTTGTTCAGGTTGCCCAGATAGCACTTCACATTGAGTTGCTCTTTCTCACTGATCGGGCGGTACTGGGTAATGCTGTTGCGGACATGCACCAGCCCCATGGCCGGGAACGGGAACCCATCACTGAGAATCAGGGCCATGTGCAGCGGGAAGGCATGCATATGGGGGTAGGTAACGGGAAGCTTGCCGTCTGCTGCGAAGCCACACACCTTGCGGTAAGCCGCCAGGTGTTTTTCGTCCAGCGCCACATCGTTGAGTCGCAGGCCGATTTCCGGCAGGGCCGGACTCTTGCCTGGCTTGACGGTGGCACGCAGCACTGCCTTGGCAAAGTTAACCACCATGGGGGGTGAATTACGCAGTTCGCGGAATTTTACCTCGCTCATTACTCGATCCTTTCCCTTTACCTGTTGTAAGCCGTGGCTTTGGTAGCTGGCTGATTCTCCGGGAAAGTATAGAGCAGCAAGGGCAAGCCGCTATTGGCCGCGCAGACGACGGCGCTGGCGACTCAAGCAGTCATCGGGCAGGGGTCAGGATTTCCACTGGCCCACGCCAAGGAAGATCAACCGCAATTGTTTTTCGGCGGTGCCAAGCACTTCCTGCTGGCCGAAGGTATCGCTTTCTTCCAGTTCCAGCATTTCCTGAGTCAGTGCAGTGACGTTGTTCACTACCAGGCCGGCCATCATTTGCAGGTCTTCAGCGCTGAGGTGGTTAAGGAAGGGAAAGCGAGCCATGTCCATGGCCAACTCGTTGGTGAACATGCGGATTTCACGGCGGATAGCATTGCGCATGGTGGGGGTACCACCAAACAGCTCCTTGGCGACGAACAGAAAATGGGCGCGGTTCTCGCGCACATAATTGAAGTAGGTCTCCATGGAGCCGCGCAGCATGTTTTCGTTGGGCTGATTTTCCTGTCGGACCTGACGCATCATCTGCCGCAGGGTGCGGAAGGACTCGTCCAGCAGGGTCAGCCCCAGGGCGCTCATGTCGGTGAAATGGCGATAGAAGGCGGTGGGAACCACGCCGGCGCGTTTGGTCACTTCACGCAGGCTCAGGCTGGAAAAGGGCGCCTTTTTGACCACCAGATCCAGGGCAGCCTCCATCAAGGCCTCACGGGTCTGGCCCCGTTTAGGCTTGCGGGATCTGCTGCTGCTTTCCTTGGACATCGGATTGGCCTCCAAAAATACGCTGTAAATTCTCCTCGTTGTGGGACGGTGATGCAACTAATTCCACAAAAAGCTTTGTAAGCACATGAAAATGAAAGCCTTTATTTTTTTAGTGAACAAGTGTTGACTTTAATCGCTGTGCTGAGAATAATGCGTACATCTGTTCACTTTAAGGGTTTTTCCCATGAACGCAACTACACAGACTCCGCGACGTTTTCAGCAAGGCCTTCAGCGCCTGTTGCAGTCCCGTGTTGCCGGGGTGCTCAGCTACCCCCACGGCGTTGATCGCTACCTGGAAGTGCTCAACCCACTTTGGTCCACCACGGAAGTCCGTGCACGGGTGGAGAAGATTGAACACCTGACGGCCGACAGCGTGACCGTGACCTTGCAGCCCAATACCAACTGGCAGGGCTTTATTCCGGGCCAGTTCGTGCAGCTGACGGTCAGCATTGACGGCAAGCGCCACACCCGTTGTTACTCTCCGGCCAACTCCCTGCATCGCACCGATGGCCGCATTGAGCTGACCGCCAAGGCCCATGCCAACGGCTTCGTTTCACGTTACCTGCGCGAGCAGCTGCAGGAAGGCGAGGTCGTCACCCTGAGCCCGGCTGGGGGTGAGTTTGCCCTGCCGGAGCAGCGCCCCGAGCGGGTGCTGCTGATCAGTGGCGGCAGTGGTATTACGCCGGTGATGTCCATGTTGCGCACCTTGTGTGATGAGGGCTATGACGGCGAGATCACGTTTTTGCACTACGCCAATCGTGCCGAAGACATGATCTATGCAGACGAGCTGGCGGATATTGCCACCCGTCACAACAACGTGACCCTGCTGCGTGCTTTTGGCGAGGGCGAATCGGGTGGCGAGTTGTCGGGGTTGTTCTGTAGTGAACACTTGTGCAGCTCTGTTCCGGATTTTGCACAGGCAACCACTTTTTTGTGTGGTCCGCCGCCGATGATGGCGGCAGTGGAAAAGGTCTGGGAAGAGGAAGGCCTGAGCGACCGGTTGCACAAGGAGCAGTTCACCCTGGCAACGCCACAGCTGGACACCAGTGATGAAGCGGGGGGCGAAGTGCGTTTTGCCCGCAGTGAAACCCTGGTCGCCAATAACGGCAGCAACCTGCTTGAGCAGGCCGAGGCGGCAGGCCTGACCCCGGAATCCGGCTGCCGGATGGGGATCTGTTACAGCTGCACCTGCAAGAAAACCGCTGGCAAGGTACGCGATCTGCGCACCGGTGAGATCAGCAGCGGCGATGAAGAAGACATTCAACTTTGCGTCAGCGTGCCAGTGGGCACGGTGACCCTGGACATTTAAAGGAAAGGAGTCAGCATCATGAGCATTTACCACACTCTGACCCCGGAACAATTTGACGCCATCGGCCAGGAACTGGATGCCATCCGTAACCGTGAAATCGCGGACCTGGGCGAGAAGGACGAGAAATACATCCGTACCCTGATCAAGCGCCAGCGTCAGCTGGAAGTGGCCGGCCGCGGCCTGCTGATGGCGGGTTTCCTGCCGCCGGCATGGCTTGCCGGGGTAGCCTGTCTGTCGGCTTCCAAGATCCTGGATAACATGGAAATTGGCCACAACGTCATGCATGGCCAATACGACTGGATGGGTGACAAGAATATCAACTCGCGGAACTTTGACTGGGACAACACCTGTACCAATACCGCGTGGAAGCACACCCACAACTTTGAGCACCATACCTTCACCAACGTGCTCGACAAGGATCACGACATTGGTTACGGCATTCTGCGTATGTCAGACGATCAGGAGTGGGAGCCGCGCTTTGTCCTGAACCCGATCCTGGCGGTGATTCTGTCCACCTTCTTCCAGCACTTTGTGGCGGTACAGAGTCTCAAGCTCGAGGACTACCTGATCTACAAGACCAAGACGAAGGAAGAGTTGAAGGCAGAGTTCAAGCCGACCTGGAAGAAGATGCGCAAGCAGTTGTTCAAGGACTATCTGCTGTTCCCGGCGCTGGCCGGCCCGTTCTTCCCGTTCGTGTTTGCCGGAAACGTGACGGCGAACCTGGCGCGTAACCTGTGGTCTTCCCAGGTGATCTTCAATGGTCACTTCCCGGAGGAGGTCGAGCAGTTCCCGGAGTCGGTACTGGAAGACGAAAGCCGTGGTCACTGGTATGTGCGCCAGATGCTGGGCTCGGCCAACTTTGAGGGTGGCCGTCTCATGCACATCATGAGCGGTAACCTGAGCTTCCAGATCGAACACCACCTGTTCCCGGACATTCCTGCGCATCGCTATGCAAGAATTTCTCCTGAGGTAAAGGCGATCTGCGAGAAGTACGGCCTGCCCTACAACACCGGCTCGTTCATGAAGCAATCGGTCAGTGTGTGGAAGCGGATTTTCAAGATGTCCCTGCCGGGCAAGCGCGGTGGAAAGGGCAAGGGTTTAATGGCAAAAGTCATCCCTCTGAAGTCTGAATCCGGCTCAACTTCCCGTCAGGCCGCGTGACCCGCTAGTCGCAGCAAAGAGCACCCGGTAGAGGCCGGTTAGCTGGTTCCGGCCCTGCCATCCTTATGCTACTCTCAGTCGATCTGAGAGTAGCTTTTTTCATTTTGGGGACAAGGCAAACGCATGGCAGAAATGACAGATTCCGGTGTGCTGTTGCGCATGGCCTACAAGGCCATGGTAAATGCCGGTATTGATGCTGATGCCGTGTTGGCAGAGGTCGGTCTCGACAAATCCATCTTGCAGGTTCCTGACCTGCGTACCCCCCACGATGCCCAGGAATGGTTCTGGCAGGCTCTTGAGAAAGTGTCTGGCGATGAACACATCGGTTTGCACCTGGGCCAGCATATTCCTGTCTACAAGGGGCAGGTGCTGGAGTACCTGTTTCTGTCGAGCCCTACCTTTGGTGAGGGTCTGAAGCGGGCGCTGGATTACCAGCGACTGTTGTCTGATGCCGCGCAGGGCGAATTGTTTGAGGAGGGAGAGCGTGTCTTCCTCAAGCAGATGATCTGGAGCAAACGCCTGAGTCATCTGAACGAATGCATGATGATGGGCATCATCAAATTCTTCCGGTTTGTCACTGATGGCGCTTTCGAGCCGCTGGAGATCCATTTTGGTCATTCTCCCCATGCGGACCAGAAGGAATATGAACGCCAGTTTGAATGCCCGGTGAAATTCGACATGCCCAGTGTGGGCATGTATTTCGATGCGTCGGTCATGAGCCTGTCTTCTGCCCACCACGAGCCGGAATTGCTGCACCTGCATGAGCAGCTGGCCAGCGAGCAGGTGGCACGGCTGGAAAAGCAGGATCTGGTGGCGCAGGTGAATCGCCTGATCGGGGAGCTGCTGGAATCCGGGCACGCCAACCTGGAAGAAGTGGCCGAACGTTTGGGTATCAAGGCGCGGCAGTTGCGCACCCGGCTTGCCGATGCAGGTACCAATTTCAACCAGCTGGTGGCCGATTACCGTTGTCGGCTGGCCAAACGCTTGTTGGCCGGCACGGACGAATCCATTGACGAAATCGTTTATCTGACCGGCTTTTCCGAACCGTCGACCTTTTATCGTGCCTTCAAGCGCTGGGTTGGGATGACCCCGATCGAGTACCGCAAGCTGAAAGCCGAAGAGGATGCCATGGGTTAGCCTGCCGGCGAATGACGGCAAGCTTACCAAAGGCGCCGTTGGCGCCTTTTTTGCTTAAATGGTCTGGATTGTTGTGCCTGTTGTGGAGCCCACAGTGAAAACCTTTTTGAGAAAAGTCTTCTGGCCGATCCTGCGGCCCTTCGAATCCGGTACGGATGAGTACAACTACCGGGCGTCTTACCGCAAGATTCTTCTTGGGGTGGGAAGCCTGTTCCTGATCCTGTCCGCCGCAACGTTGGCGATGAGTCTTCACTCCGGGCTCTATGGCGGGCTGATCCCGGCGGTGTTTTTCGGGGTGTCGGCGTTGGTGTGTGTCGTGGTGGGCCTGTTGGGCGAAGACAAGGCCGTTGCCCGGATCTGGAAGAGCCGCTGAATCAGAGCGTTATTGGCAAGCTGTCATCACGGCTTTAGGCTTGCAAAACGCAGTAATCAACCACAAAAAAGCCCCGCATTGCGGGGCTTTTTTGATTTGGCGGTGAGGGAGGGATTCGAACCCTCGATACGTTTCCGTATACACACTTTCCAGGCGTGCTCCTTCGGCCACTCGGACACCTCACCTTGAAACAGTTTGGCACTGCCTTGCGGCAGTGGAGCAGGCGTATGGCCATTACCTTGCTCACTCTTGAGGGCGCGTAGAGTACCGGAGGGTGGGGGTGCTGGCAAGTACTGCGGGGCCGGTTGGTCAGGCTTTGAGCGATTTCAGGTTCGCGCCAGATAAATCCCGGTAAATTCACAGACGGTTTGGCCTTGCTGATCTTTGCCGATAGCGCGAATGGCCAGGCTGGCCTTGCCGCGCAGGGTCAGGCGCTCCTCAAACCGGGGACGCTGCTCGGTGGTCACGGTGATCTGCATGTCGCTATGTAGCGGCAGGGTATATTTGAGCTGAGTCTCCACCGCCACCACATCAGCAGGGTGCCCGGCCTGTTGAGCGAGCAAGGTGGTCAGCCCCCAGCCGGACAGGGCCAGCAAGGCGGCCTGGCTGCCAGCGAAGAAGGTGCCCTTGTCATTATGGTTCGGGGCCAGTGGGGCGCTGACCCGCAGCTGATCGCCGTCAAACTGTTCGAACCGGAAATAGAGATGCCGGGTCAACGGGATTGCGTCACGAACCTGATCCGCCAGCGCGTCCAGATCGATCATGGCAGCTGACGGATGTAGTCTGCGGGGGCGTCGTCGGGAAGGCTCTTCAGACCAATGGCCGGGGTACCGAGATACAGATAGGCGATCACCTGGTCCTTGGCCGCAAACCCAAGCATGGATTTGGCCAGGTCGGAATTAGCCATGGCACCAGTGCGCCACATGGCGCCGATGCCGATTTCATAGGCCGCCAGCATCATGTTTTGAACAGCAGCTCCCACAGCGAGCATCTGCTCCCAGGCGGGGATTTTATGATTTTCGGTGATATCCGCTACGACGACGATGATGGTCGGAGCGCGTAATGCCTTGTTGCGGGCAATTTCCCGGGTGCGGCTGTCGGCCTGGGGCTGCTCTTCGAGAAGCTGCGCCTCCATGATGTCGCCAAGCCGCTCGCGCTGTTCGCCTTCCAGTACGATAAAGCGCCAGGGTCGCAGCAGCCCGTGATCCGGAGCGCGGATCGCTGCGCGCAGCAACAGGTCCAGCTGTTCGTCGCTGGGGCCGGGTTCGGCCAGGCGGGGACAGGATACGCGGGTGGTGAGGGCGGTGAGGGTGTCCATTCAGTGCTCCATTAACAAGGGCGCCATGGTATCCCGAATTGCGAATGAGTCCCAGCCACGACCTTAAAAGGGAGAAATAATCGCGTTAGTCGCCCCAGCCTTTTTTCTTAGAAGGGAAAGCGCTAAGCTTCCCGAAAATCATGTGAAACGATTCACAATGTCTTCCACCTCGAAAAAGAAAGCTCGCCGTCCGTTGATCGGGCCCATGGAGCGGGCACGCCGCCAGGCCAACTATATCCGTCTGCTTGCCTTTCTGGTGGCGGCAATGATGCTGGTGGCGGGTCTGAAGCTTGAGCTGTACCCACAGTTGCACCTCTTGGGGGTGGCGGGATTACTGGCCTATCCGCTGGTGGCCCAGGGCATCCTGTTCCTGGCCATGAAAAAAGACAAACCCCAGAAGCCGGTGCATCAGGCACTAATGCAGTCCGATGCCATGATTATTGGGGTCGCGTGTGCGCTTCTGCATTTTGCGCTGGTGCCATCACTGGTGTTGTTGATCATTGTCCATGCCAATGCGGTAAGCAGTGGAGGCCTCAAACCCTGGCTGCTCAACCTGCTCATGACCAGTATTGGGGCCCTGTTGATGGGGTATCTGCTGGGTTTTGCCTATTTGCCGCCGGATCAGGCCCCGGTATTGCTGACGGTGATTTCGCTGCTCGGCCTGGGTATCTATGTGGGAGCGTCCTCGACCTTTGCGCATTTACAGGCTAAATACCTGAAGCAAGCTCAGGAGCTGGTCACCCGGCAGCAACAGCAGGCTGTAGAAATGTCCCGCAAGCTGGCCAAGTATTTGCCGCCACAGATCTGGGGCTCGATTTTTTCCGGTAAGCGTGACGCCAAGTTGGAAACCCGTCGCAAACGGCTGACGGTGTTCTTTTCCGATATCAAGGGCTTCAGTGCTATTTCAGAGGAACTGCCGCTGGCGACCCTGACCAGCATGCTGAACTCCTATCTTAGTGAGATGACCCGAATTGCGCTCCGGCATGGCGGGACGATCGACAAGTTTATCGGTGATGCGGTGATGGTGTTCTTTGGTGACCCCAAGAGTGCGGGAGCCAGAGAGGATGCCTATCGGTGTGTGTTGATGGCCATCGAGATGCAGGAACAAATGAAGCTGCTGCGCCAGCGTTGGAAGCGCGAAGGCATTGATCACAAGCTGGAAATCCGGATTGGCATTAATACCGGCTATGTCACGGTGGGCAACTTTGGGACGGATTCGCGCATGGATTACACCATTCTGGGCACGGATGTGAATCTGGCCAGCCGTCTGGAGTCGGCCTGTCGTCCCGGGGGGGTACTGATTTCCGAAGCGACACAGGCGTTGGTGAAAGACCGCATTCGTTGTCGCAACATGGGCGATATTCAGGTCAAGGGTTTTAATCGTCCGATTCCGGTATTCGAAGCGCTGGGCGCACAGAAGGATGCCGGCGCGAAGAATCGCTACGTGTCTGCGCAAACCAGTGGCTTTGGTATTCACCTGGATGTGGAGCGTATTCGCAACTTTGACAAGAACACTATTCTCAGAACGTTGGCCCGTTCCGCCACTGATCTGAAAAAAACTGAGCCGGTGTCGGTCAATTACGAGGCGGAAGGGTTTAGCCTGCATGTGGACAGCGAGGCCATCAAGAAGAGAGAGCGGGAAAAAGTGATCGAAATGATGGGACGGGTAGCCAAGAAGGTACAAACCCAGGTCCGGGTGTAAGCCTCTAATGACGGCAGGCGTCATGCGAGGGTAGTTGCATGCCCTATACGAAAAACCACGCCAAAGGGCGTGGTTTTTCGTTTCCGGGTTCGTCGTTCTGTTAGTTCAAAGGATAAGACGTCCAGCCATCCGTCCAGTTCTGAACATTTCCGGGGCGCACGGCACCGAGATAGTTAGCGGCTTCATCCCAGAACTCCCCTTGCGGGATCGGGCTGGCTCCATTGCGGGCGGGGGAGCGGGCGGTGGGAGCGAAGTCCGGGTGTGAGGCGCTGGTGGCATCCCGTGTCAGCAGAGGGTCTGTACCGAACTGTGCGGCGACCGCACTGCTCTGGAAGTAGCGTCGCTCATCAAAACCATCGTCGTCGTCACTGTCCATCGCTTCAGCATCGAAGAAGGTCAGGCCCCGGTTTCCTACCTTGTGCACCATCATGCTGTTGAAGGTAAGTTCTCCGTTGCTGATGCGGCGAACGGTTTCGGCACCTTTTAGGTCGATGGTTTCGCCGGAAAATCCATCGATGATGATGTTATGAAAATGGCCGCCGGTGCCGACTTTCAGGGTCATGGCGCGGTGGTATTTTTCATGGCTGCGGGGGCTGATCAGCGTCACGTTGTACATGGTGGGTTCTGACAGAGGCGATGCATTCGGGTTTGCCTTCAGGTTGTCGCCTTCGAAAGCATTGTCGCCCACATTGGCATGTTGCTGTGCGACCAGAAATTGCACGTTGCCCCGCCAGCCCATGTCCCAGTCCAGTGAATCGTCTCCGGCACCGGTAATGACAATATGTTTGAGGTTGACGGTACCACCAAAGACCTCGATACCATCATCCAGGGCTCGATGAACCTGTACATGGCGAATAATGGTATTGCTGCCGCAGCCGCCCAGGGTCAGGCCGTTGAGTTCGTTGTTGGCATATACCTCAAATCCGGCAAACTCGATACGGGAGTACTCCATCACGCCGCAGGAGGATTCCACATCACGGCCACCAAACTCGCCGCGGGTATCGCCGGCAGGGATGCCTTCGATCTGTGCTCCCTCGACATTGACGGGGGCGCTGCCCAGCATTACGACGCCACCCCAGTCGCCTGCAGTTCGTGTGCCCTCAGCCTGGTTGCTGGTGAAAATGATGGGGGCGCTTTCCTGTCCGCGGGCAAACAGGGTGGCATCGCGGGTAATCACCAGGGCAGAGCCTGGGCGACCTTCGATGCGGGTGCCGGGCTCAATGGTCAGGGTGCCGCCTGCTTCAACGTAGACAATGCCGTCCAGAATCCAGGTGGTATTGGCGGCCCAGGTCTGGTGGCCGAACAGGGATCCCTTGATCACCTGGGTGCCGGCGATCAACTGGTGGATTGGTTTGTAGGCAAAGTAGGTGATGATGCCGAGCATGACTGCAGCCAGCCCCAGCCAGGCGTAAGTGCCGCGATGGCTCTTGCCCTGGCTGGTGTCACGGGAAGGCTGTGTTCCGAGGGTTTCAGCAATATCCGGGTTGGTCAGCGGGGTGCTGGCGGCTGGGCGTTTGTGCAGTAGTACGCCGTCACGATTGGCCTCCTGCAGTTTCTGGCCCAGCGCACGAATCTTGCGGTTGTCGTGATGGATTGCACGCTTGATGATCTCCGCCCGGTAAGTGGGATCATTCAAAAGGGTATTGAAGTGCACGAAACGAAGGCTGCTATCACCTTCTTGATCAAAGTTTTGTTTCAGTTGCCAGAGCAGTTCGACTAACTGGGCGCGCGGCGATGAGACTGCGTCCACCATAACTCCCCCAAATGGATACGGTGTTGATTAGGAAGAAAGGAGTATGTGGAAGAAAGATGACTGTTTGGTGAAAGTCGTATAGCGAATCGAAGCGAGTCGATCACACAGGAAAAACAGGGGGAATCTGCAATCGCAGCAGTGACCGGAAGGCGGTGCTCAGACCGCCAGGCGCATCCGGGTGGTTTTCACCATGTTGTCTTTAACCTGAAGAATCTCGATCTGGTACTGGTCGATTTTTACCGAAATATTGGCGTCCGGGATGTCCTGGAGGTATTCGAGGATCAGTCCGTTGAGGGTCTTGGGGCCATCGGTTGGCAGCTCCCACTGCAAGGCGCGGTTGATGTCACGCAATGTGGTGGAGCCGTCAATCACGAAGCTGCCATCTTCCTGGGGGTGAATATCCTGGCTGGTGGCGGCCAGATCGGTGGTAAATTCACCGACAATTTCTTCCAGGATATCTTCCAGTGTGACTAGTCCCTGCACATCACCGTACTCATCGACCACTACCCCGATGCGTCGCTTGGCATTCTGGAAGTTGATCAGCTGTTGGTGCAATGAGGTCGCTTCTGGCACGTAGTAGGGTTCGACGGTGTACTGCATCAACTCAGCCTTGTTGATGTCTTCCTTGAGGAGCAGGCGGCTGAGCTTGCGCAGGTGGAGCAGGCCAACCATGTTATTAGGGTCGCCGTTGTACACAGGGAGGCGGGTGTGCTGGCTGGCGCGCAGGGTGGTGAGAATGTCATGCATGTCATCCTCCAGATCAATACCGACCATCTCGTTGCGCGGCACCATGATGTCTTCCACGGTGACGGTTTCCAGATCGAGAATGTTCAGCAACATCTTCTGGTGGTTTTCCGGGATCAGGCCGCCGGCTTCGTTCACCACGGTGCGCAGCTCTTCCGGGCTGAGATGATCGTCGTCATGTTCGTTGGCCCGAATCCCGGCGAGGCGAAGCAGCAGGTTGCTGACGCCGTTGACCATCCACACCAGCGGGGCCAGCAGGGTCTGTAAAGGTTTTAACGCGAGACTGGCGGGAAAGGCGACCCGCTCCGGGCGCATGGCGGCAAAGGTCTTGGGGGTGATCTCCGCAAATACCAACATGATGATGGTGATGACCACCGGAGCCACAGCGGCCCCGCTATCGCCCAGCCAGCGAATGGCCAGGATGGCGGCCACGGTGGCGGCGAAGTTGTTGACGAAATTGTTGCCGATCAGGATCACAGACAGCAGACGGTCGGTGCGTTTAAGCAGCTTTTCGACCCGGGAGGCGGCCTTGTGGCCCTGACGTGCCAGATGCCGCAGGCGATAACGGTTGATGGCCACCATGCCGGTTTCACTGCTGGAGAAAAAGGCTGAGCCAAGCACAAGGAAAATCAGGGCGCCAATGAGCCACCCGTCAGAGAAGGTATCCAAGGGAAATGTCGTTTATCCGCCAGTTGGGGGGATATTGTTTGGGGTAGGACCGAGAGGTGTCAAGGAGGCAGTGAACAGTTAACAGTGAACAGTTCGCGATCCGGGGTTGTCTTTTTCCTTATGCCTTGAGGCCGCGTTCGGGCTTTGGGCGCGGGCTCAAGGTTTCAAACGCAAGTAGTGGGTGATCCGTGTTTCAACTTTGGACGTTCAATTCAATCAGCGCTTCAGAATGAACTCGAGCACCAGCTGACTACCGAAGAAGGCTACCAGCAGTACGGCAAAGCCGCTGAGGGTGAAGCGTGTGGCGGTGCGGCCTCGCCAGCCGCGCAGGTAGCGCCCCCCGAGCAGGATGGCGAAGACTACCCAGGCAATCAGGGTCAGGACCGTCTTGTGGACCAGGTGTTGGGCGAACAAATTGTCTACGTAAAAGAAGCCAGTGACGATAGCGAGGGTCAGCAGTATCTGGCCCAGCCAGATGACCTCGAACAGCATGGATTCCATCACCTGCATCGGGGGGAATAACCGCATCACACCGCGGATATGGCCACTGCGAAGCTGGCGGTCCTGAATGCTGAGAAGTACCGCTTGCCCTGCGGCAACACTGAGAACAGCGTATGCCACGATGGAGAAGAACACATGCTGGCCCAAGCCGTGCGCCAGGGGTTGGGCCACGTAGCCGGTATTGACCCATAGCATGGCGGGAATGGAAAGGGCGGCAAAGGGGTACACCATGGCCGAGATCCACTCAAACGGGCGGTACAGGCTGGAAATCAGCACCAGGGCAGTGCCGGTCATGGCGACGGTGGAAGCGACAGGAAATAACCCTAGCTGTAGCCCCTGGGGCGTAATGATCACCTCCCACAGGCTGATGGCATGGGCGATGACGGCGAGCAGGCCGGGAATCAGGATGGATCGGCGTGACGGCGCTTTCTCGCCGCGCAGCTGCCGGATCACGATCAGACAAGCGACGACGTAGAGAACAAAGGCCAGCAGGCCGCTGATCACCGAAAAATCCATAACGTGCTGTAATCCCTACAAAGGCCCGGGCGAGAAGTGCCGGGCAAGCCCGCTGAAGTCTGGCATAGGCGCAACTCTTCTATCAACAATCATTCTCATTTTACCGGTGGGTTTGTGGTTGGGCCCCATGACGTTGGCGGTAAATGAGGGCTATAATCGCGCCCTTGTCCCTGCCGCAGGCCCAATTGCGCGCAGACATAAGGATCTGGAGGTAGCACCATGTTCGAGAATCTCACCGACCGGTTGGGATCGTCGCTTAAAAACCTGGCAGGTCAGGGCTCCCTGACCGAAGACAATATCCGCGACACCCTGCGCGAAGTGCGCAAGGCGCTGCTGGAGGCCGATGTGGCCTTGCCAGTGGTGAAAGAGTTTGTCGAACAGGTAAAGGAAAAAGCCCTGGGGCAGGAAGTGCTGCAAAGCCTGAATCCTGGCCAGGCATTCGTGAAGATCGTCAATGACGAGCTGGTTCGCACCATGGGCGATGCCAACGACGGCCTGGACCTGGCCGCCAAGCCGCCCGCGATCATCCTGATGGCCGGTTTGCAGGGGGCAGGTAAAACCACCTCGGTGGCCAAGCTTGCCCGCTTCCTGCAGGAGCGTGAGAAGAAGAAGGTCATGGTGGTGTCGGCCGACGTGTACCGCCCGGCGGCTATTGAGCAGCTGAAGACGCTGGCCGGAGAGGTTGAGACCCACTTCTTCCCGTCTACCGGCGATCAGGACCCGGTGGATATTGCCAACGGTGCGTTGGAAGAGGCTCGCCGTCGTTATATGGATGTGCTGATCGTCGATACCGCCGGTCGTCTCCATGTGGACGACGAGATGATGTCCGAGATCAAGCGGTTGCACGGGGCGATCAGTCCGGTGGAAACCCTGTTCGTGGTCGACGCCATGACCGGTCAGGATGCGGCGAATACCGCCCAGGCCTTTAATGAGGCGCTGCCGCTGACCGGTGTGATCCTGACCAAGGCTGACGGTGATTCCCGGGGTGGTGCGGCCCTGTCCGTTCGCCAGCTCACCGGCAAACCCATCAAGTTTATCGGCATGGGTGAGAAGACCGATGCCCTGGAGCCGTTCCACCCGGATCGTATCGCCAGCCGGATCCTCGGCATGGGCGATGTGCTCTCGCTGGTGGAAGAAGCCGAGCGCAAGCTGGACAAGAAGAAAGCCGAGAAGATCGCCAAGAAGTTCAAGAAAGGCAAGGCGATGGACTTCGAGGATCTCAAGGACCAGTTCCAGCAGATGCGCAACATGGGGGGTATGGCGGGCCTGCTCGACAAGCTGCCTGGCATGGGCGGCATGATGCAGGCGGCCCAGGACCCGGCGGCCATGAAGCAGATGAAACATATGGAGGCGTTGATCGACTCCATGACGGTAAAAGAACGTCGTAACCCGGACATCATCAAGGGCTCACGCAAGAAGCGCATCGCGGCGGGTGCCGGTCTTGAGATCCAGGATCTGAACCGCCTGATGAAGCAGCAAAAGATGATGGCCAAGATGATGAAGAAGATGCGTACCAAGGGTGGCATGAAGAACATGATGCGTGGCCTGGAAGGCATGATGGGTGGCAATGGCGGCCCGGGTGGTTCCGGTGGCATGGGTGGTCCCGGTGGCGGAATGCCTCCGGGCGGCATGGGCGGTGGAATGCCGCCGATGTAAGGAGCGACAAGCTTCAAGCCTCAAGCTGCAACGCGTCGTGGGCAGGGCAGGTGGAAATTCCGCCTCTCTGCCCGCGCTGCGTTTGGGGCCGGGCTTTTGTTGGAGTGGCTCTTGAGCCGTTGGGGAGCTGCGAAACTCTTGTTGCGTGCTGCATCTCCCTGTATAATCCGCGCCCTTCGCGGCCTGTCCTTTGTTTTGCGCTCTGATGCAAGGCAGGGCCTGGCTTTCAAGCGGATACGATGGCTCGCTATGCCCTCCTCGGCAGGCGGCCGGGAAACCGGATTGATAAAAAAGGTAGATAAACCATGGTAGTTATTCGTCTCGCTCGCGGCGGTTCCAAGAAGCGCCCGTTCTACAGCATCGTTGTTGCCGATAGCCGTAACGCCCGTGATGGTCGTTTCATCGAGCAACTGGGTTTCTACAACCCCATCGCCCGTGGCGGTGAAATCCCTCTCAAGCTGAACCTCGAAAGCCTGGATGCCTGGGTGGGTAAAGGTGCTCAGCTGTCTGACCGCGTCAAGACCCTGGTTAAGCAGGCCCGTAAGGAAGCCTGATGATCACTGGAGGGCAGACGTCCTCTGAGCTGGAGGTTGTCGGTCGCATCCTCGGGGTGCACGGCGTGCAGGGGTGGGTAAAGGTTTTTTCCAATACCGACCCCCGCGAAAACATCCAGCACTACCAGCCTTGGCACCTTAAGCAAGGTGGCTCCAGATCTGGTGGAGAGTGGAAGCCGGTGAAGGTCATCGGCTTTCGTCCCCAGGGCAAAGGCCTGATCGCACAACTGGAAGGGGTAACCGACCGGAACATGGCGGCAGCGCTGGTGGGGCAGGATATCGGGATACCTCGTGACCTGTTGCCACAGTCTGGTGGTGGCGAATATTACTGGCGCGATCTTATCGGCCTGCGGGTCTTCCATAGTGAAGGCGCAGATTTCGGCAAGGTAGTCAGAATGCTGGAAACCGGTGCCAACGATGTGGTCGTGGTGCGCGGTGACAGCAAAAGCCTGGATCGTCGCGAGCGGCTGATTCCCTGGCAACCGGATGACGTGATCACCGATGTGAATCTGGCCGAAGGCCGCATGACGGTGGATTGGGACCCGGATTTTTAATATGACGACGGATACGGTGCCGTATCAGGTCACTCTGGTTACCCTGTTTCCGGAGATGGCAAAGGCGATTACCGACTTCGGCGTGACCCGGCGGGCAGTGGAAAACGGCCAGCTGGCGGTGGAAACCGTGAATCCACGGGATTTCACTGAAGATCGTCACCGCACCGTGGACGATCGCCCCTTTGGGGGTGGCCCCGGCATGGTGATGAAGGTGGACCCGCTGGCGCAAGCCCTGCAGGCCGCCCGCGCTGCCAACCCGGCAGCCAAAGTGATTTATCTGTCCCCTCAGGGGCAGACGCTGACCCAGGCGAAAGCCGAGGCGTTGGCGCAGCAGCCCGGCCTGGTATTACTGGCAGGGCGCTACGAGGGCGTAGATGAGCGTTTGCTCGACGCCGAGGTGGATGAACAGATCTCCATCGGCGATTACGTTCTCAGCGGCGGCGAACTGCCGGCGCTGGTGCTGATCGATGCGGTCAGCAGACTGATTCCCGGAGTGCTGGGTCACCAGGATTCCGCCGGACAGGACTCGTTTTCAGGTGAATTCGAAGACCTGCTGGATTGCCCGCACTACACCCGCCCGGAGGTGTACGAGGGGCAGGCAGTACCGTCGGTACTGCTGAGCGGCAATCACGAGTTGATTCGCCGTTGGCGCCTGAAGCAGGCGCTGGGACGGACCTGGCAACAGCGTCCGGACCTGCTGGAACGCCGCCGGGCGCGGGGTTTGAGCAACGAAGAGCAGCAGCTGTTGGACGAATACATCGCCGAGCAGGTGCCGCATACAGCAAAACCGAACGAATAGGAGCATTGCCATGAGCGGCAAGAACCTGATCATCCAGGGCATTGAAAATGCCCAGCTGAAAGCCGACCTGCCGGAATTTGGCGCCGGCGATACCGTTACCGTTCAGGTAAAGGTGAAAGAAGGTACCCGTGAGCGTCTGCAGGCGTTCCAGGGTGTTGTTATTGCCCGTCGTAACCGCGGCCTGAACTCTGCGTTCACCGTGCGCAAGATCTCCCACGGTGTGGGCGTTGAGCGTGTATTCCAGCTGCACAGCCCGCTGATCGATTCCATCGAAGTGAATCGTCGTGGTGACGTGAGCCGCGCCAAGCTTTACTACCTGCGCGATCGCTCTGGCAAGTCTGCCCGGATCAAAGAAAAGATTCGGTAAGACCGGCAACACCGGGTCTGCCGAGGGCGAATGTTGGTTCAGCCTTTGCTGTAGGGCATGCGGAATCAACCTCTGGACGGGCAGACCACAGCTCCAACGAAAAAGCCGCTTCCTTTCGGGAAGCGGCTTTTTTGTTGGTTCATCTTCGGGGCCGCCCTGCGGGCGTTCCTCGCTGCGCTCGGTGGCGGCGCGATAGCCAGAACCGTTAAAAGCAATATTTATCACAGAGGAGAGCTTAAGAGCGTCTTTTCTCAGTCTCTGTACCCTTTGTGGCTTGATCCAAGGTTGGGCTATCGCGCCGCCAGCGACGCTCCTACGGATAGGTGGGAGGATCAAATCGGGCTTTCCCGCTAATCTGCGATGATCCTTTTTTTGGGGCTGCGCTATGGTTGCATCACGATGCGACGGTCGGGCAGACCGTCGTTGTGGGAAGCTTGCGGCAGGCGACCCTTGAGATAACGAGCCTGGCGTAAGGCGTTACCCGGGTTAGGGTCGGATCGCCTACCGGGAAGCTTGCCCGAGTTCCGCGTCTTACGCCTTTTTCAGCATCCGGTACAGGAATAGCAGCACCAGTGCCCCGACAATGGCGGTCACAAAGCTGCCCAGGCTGAAGCTGCCCACTGAGCCGCCCAGTCCGGTGATGGAGCCCAGCCAGCCGCCGACAAAGGCGCCAGCAATCCCGATGAGAATGGTGACAATAAAGCCGCCGGGATCCTTGCCCGGCATGATCCATTTGGCAACAATGCCGGCAATCAGGCCAAACACAATCCACGATAAGATTCCCATGTATCCTCTCCTTGGTTGTCACGGTGTACCTCTATTGATGCCAGAAAGCCGTGCGTTTGTCCTTTGGATAAGCGGAAATCACGGTAATATTTGGTAAAAAGGGATTCGGCCATGGTGGGAAGGCAATGATAATTCATGAGTGACACTCGCGATGCGCAGGCACGGCTGATTGACGCCTGGCTGGACCAGCAGTGGCTGGAAAAAGGTCTAAGCGAAAACAGCCTCAGCAACTATCGCCGGGATGTGAGGCAGTTGGCGGATTGGCTGCACCAGCGGGGCGGTTCACTGCTGGAAGCGCAGCGTTACCAGCTGCTGGAGTTCCTTGCGGCCCGTCACCAGCTGGGGATTTCCGCCCGCACCGTGGCGCGGCAGTTATCGGCTGTGAAAAGCTTCTATCGCTGGCTAAAGCGCGAGGGGCGGCTGCCGGAAGACCCGGCGTTGTTGATTGAGCGGCCGAAGACGGGGCGGCCACTGCCCAAAACTCTCACCGAGGCCGATGTGGAGGCTCTGCTGGATGCACCGGATCTGGATACCCCGCTGGGGTTGCGTGACCGGGCTATGCTGGAGGTGCTGTATGCCACGGGGTTGCGAGTCACGGAGCTGATCACGCTGACGCAAAGCCAGATCAATCCAAGGCAGGGACTGGTGAGAGTGATCGGTAAGGGTGACAAGGAGCGGCTGGTGCCACTGGGTGAAGAAGCACTGCATTGGCTTGTTCGCTACCTGCGCGAGGGACGCCCCATATTGCTGGGCAATGACCAGGAACTGCTGTTTCCCAGCCTGCGGGGCACCTGCATGACTCGACAGACATTCTGGCACCGTATCAAACAGATGGCGCAAGTGGCAGGGGTGCAAAAAGCCCTGTCACCTCATACACTGCGGCATGCTTTTGCAACGCACCTGCTGAATCACGGGGCGGACTTGCGGGTGGTGCAGTTATTGCTTGGCCATAGTGACCTGTCGACCACTCAGATCTACACCCATGTGGCACAGCAGCGATTACAGGATCTATACCAGAAACATCACCCTCGCTCGGGAACCTGAGTGGGGTTAACGGCTCCAATCAGGGAGCGGAAGGAGAAACGACAGAATGAAGAAGTGGTTTGTATTTGCCCTGATGGGACTGGTGACGGCCTGTGGTGCGGACTCCGGAGCAACTGAGAGTGCGGCGACCGGTGCAGGTGAAACGGGGGCAGAGGTAGCCAAGGCGGCATTTGAGAAAGTCTTTACCCGTGGCAAGGTTACCGAGGTTCGCGAAACAGAAATGGCTGGTGTGCTGGAGCTGACTATTAACGGTTCCGACACCTTGTACATGAGTGATGATGGCCGGTTCCTGTTTAATGGCAAGATGCTGGAACTTCGCGATGGCGATGTCATTGATCCCGTGGAAGAGCGCCTTGCCAAGGTGCGTACGGAAGGCATCAAGACGCTGGATGCAGAGGACCTGATTACCTACCAGGCCGAAGACGAGAAGCACGAGGTGTACGTTTTCACCGATATTACCTGTGGCTACTGCCGTAAGTTGCACCGTCATATTGAGGAGTTTCAACAGGCGGGAGTAACTGTGCATTATCTGGCGTTCCCCCGTGGCGGTGAATCGTCCCCGGCCACTGACCCGATGCGCCATATCTGGTGTGCGGATGATCCCCGCAAAGCGCTCACAGATGCCAAACTCTCGGAGACTCTGAGCGAGTCTGAGCTCAAGGAAGACTGCGCCGCAGTGGTGATGGAGCAGTACGAGCTGGGTATCGAATTCGGGGTGCGCGGCACGCCGGCCATTTACACCACGGACGGCCAGCAACTGGGTGGCTACCTTGCCCCGCAAGATCTGCTTTCCCGGCTTGAGGCGGCGGGCTCCTGACGCCCGCAATCCGGCGCTTTGCGCTGGATTCACCGGTGGCTATACATTGACGGCGCAGTGATGCGCCGTTAATGTGTCCGCCTTGTTTTCCCTGCCCCCAAGGTGTCCTGTGGATACGGATTTTCAGCGCATTCGACGACTGCCTCCCTACGTCTTCAATATTGTTGGCGAGATGAAGAAGGCGGCGCGAGCGCGGGGCGAGGATATTATTGATTTCGGCATGGGCAACCCGGACCAGCCCACCCCGAAGCATATCGTCGACAAGCTGGCGGAAACCGTGCAGCGGGGCGATACCCACCGTTATTCCCAGTCGCGGGGGATTCCGCGGCTACGCAAGGCCATCACCGATTGGTATCAGCGCCGCTACAGTGTTGCGCTGGACCCGGAATCCGAGGCCATTGTCACCATCGGCTCGAAGGAGGGCCTAGCCCACCTGGCGCTGGCGACCATGGGCCCGGGTGATACGGTACTGGTGCCGAACCCCAGCTATCCGATTCACCCCTACGGTTTCGTGATTTCCAATGCGGACATTCGCCATGTACCCCTGGTGAAAGGGGTGGATTTCTTCGCCGAGCTGGAACGCGCGATCAAGGAATCCTGGCCCAAGCCGAAAATGCTGGTGTTGAATTTCCCGGGGAATCCCACCGGGCAGTGTGTGGAGCTGGAGTTCTTCGAAAAAGTGGTGGCCATTGCCCGTGAGCACAATATCTGGGTGGTGCACGATATTGCCTATGCAGACATCGTGTTTGATGGCTATCAGGCCCCGTCCATCCTGCAGGTCGAAGGTGCACGGGATGTGGCGGTAGAATTCTTCTCTCTGTCAAAGAGTTACAATATGCCCGGCTGGCGGGTGGGGTTCTGTTGTGGCAACAAGGACCTGATTCACGCGCTGGCCCGGATCAAGTCCTATCTCGACTACGGCACCTTTACTCCGATTCAGGTGGCCGCCATTGCGGCGCTGGAGGGAGATCAGAGCTGTGTCAGTGAGATCTGCGAAATGTACCGTCAGCGCCGTGATGTGCTGGTAGACGGGCTGGCCGAGATCGGCTGGCAGGTGGAGCGACCCCGTGCCACCATGTTCGTATGGGCCGAAATCCCTGAGCCCTACCGGGAAATGGGCTCACTGGAGTTTGCCAAAAAACTGCTGACGGATGCCGGCGTTGCGGTGTCTCCCGGCGTGGGTTTTGGGGAATACGGGGATGATCATGTCCGTTTTGGTCTGATCGAGAACGAACAACGCACCCGGCAGGCTATTCGCGGCATCAAGAAGATGTTCCGTCAGGATGGGCTGCTGGGCTGAGATGGCGGGCAGGTGAGGCCTGCCGCTGACTGAATAATGAATGATGTATCTGAACGAGGAAACGCTGTGAAGCCGGTGAAGGTGGGAATTGCAGGTCTGGGTACCGTTGGCTCAGGCACCGTAAACGTGCTCAAGCGCAATGCGCGTGATATCGCCCGTCGTGTGGGGCGTCCGATTGAAATTACGCACATTGGTGCTCGCCGTGACAACCCGGCCTGCGAGACTGACGGCATTCGCCTGTCCCGTGACATTTTTGCCGTGGCCAGCGACCCTGATATCGACATTCTTGTTGAGCTGATTGGCGGCACCGACACCGCTCGTGAGCTTGTCCTCACGGCCATTCGCAACGGCAAGCACATTGTGACCGCCAACAAGGCGCTGATCGCTGAGCATGGCAACGAGATCTTCCAGGCTGCCCAGGATAATGGCGTCGATGTGGCGTTCGAGGCCTCTGTGGCCGGTGGTATCCCGATTCTGAAATCCCTGGGTGAAGGTCTTGCGGCCAACCATATCCACTGGCTGTCCGGGATTATCAACGGAACCGGCAACTTTATCCTGACGGAAATGGAAGAGGGCGGTCGTGATTTCAACGACGTGCTGGCCGAAGCCCAACAGCTGGGTTATGCCGAAGCGGACCCGACTTTCGACGTGGAAGGCATCGACGCTGCGCACAAGCTGACCATCCTCGCGTCCATCGCTTTTGGTATCCCGCTGCAGTTTTCCAAGGTCTACACCGAGGGAATCAGCCGAATCACTACGGAAGACGTGGCCAGCGCGGCCCATTTCGGTTATCGCATCAAGCACCTTGGCATCGCCAAGGACACGGGCAACGGGATTGAGCTGCGAGTGCACCCGACCCTGATTCCCAAGGAAGCGATGCTGTCTGCCGTCAACGGTGTCATGAATGCGGTGATGGTCAATGGCGATGCGGTTGGCCCGACCCTCTTCTATGGTGCCGGTGCTGGCGCCGAGCCGACTGCCTCTGCGGTGGTGGCCGATATTATTGAGCTGGGCCGTGCGCTGACCGTGGACCACGATGAGCGGGTGCCTTACCTCGGTTTCCATACCGATCATATGTCTGACGAGCCGATTCTGACCATTGATGACGTGACCTGCTGTTTCTACCTGCGTTTGCATGTGCAGGATCAGCGTGGGGTGCTGGCGGACATCACCCGAATCCTCAGCGACAACAACGTCAGTATTGATGCCATGGTGCAGCGCGAAGTGGATCAGGGGCTGGTGCCTATCGTGATGATGACCCACGAGGTCCGCGAGGGTGACATGAATGCCGCGCTCGACAAGATCGCTGCCCTTGAGACCGTGGATAGCGATATAATGCGCATCCGCGTGGAATCCCTGGACGCCTGATTTTTGTCGTCTGGCGGCAGACGCCAGACGTCCGATGCTTTAAAAAGAGATGAAGACTATGCCTTTTCGTGACCGTTACACCGGCCTGATCAACCGCTACCGTGACCACCTGCCGGTGAATGATGACACGCCGATCATCAGCCTGGGTGAAGGTAACACCCCGCTGATCCGCCTGAAGAACATCCCCAAGATGTTGGGCAAGGATGTGGACATCTACGTCAAATACGAAGGCCTGAATCCCACGGGGTCGTTCAAGGACCGCGGTATGACCATGGCCGTTACCAAGGCCGTGGAAGAGGGCAGTAATGCCATTATCTGTGCCTCCACCGGGAATACCTCTGCGGCCGCTGCGGCCTACGCGGCTCGGGCCGGCATCACCGCCTTTGTACTGATCCCGGAAGGCAAGATTGCCATGGGCAAGCTGGCTCAGGCGATGATGTACGGTGCGGTGATCATGCAGATCCGTGGCAACTTCGACCAGGGTATGGAGTTGGTGAAGCAGGTAGCCGAAAAAGCACCGGTGACCATCGTTAACTCGGTGAACCCCTACCGCCTGCAGGGCCAGAAGTCTGCTGCCTTTGAAATCGTGGAAGAGCTGGGCCGTGCCCCGGATTTCCACTGCTTGCCAGTGGGCAATGCGGGCAACATCACCGCGCACTGGATGGGCTACAGCGAATACAAGAAAGCTGGCGTAGTGAATGCGGCGCCCAAGATGGTGGGCTACCAGGCAGAAGGCGCCGCACCGTTCCTGCGCGGCGGCCCGGTCAGTGATCCGGAAACGGTCGCTACAGCGATCCGTATCGGTAACCCGCAGTCCTGGGACAAGGCCTGGGCCCTGCAGGAGGAGTCTGGCGGCTGGTTCGATGAATTGACCGACCAGGAAATTCTGGCAGCCCAGAAGCTGCTGGCCGAGAAAGAAGGCGTGTTCTGTGAGCCTGCTTCTGCTGCGTCTCTGGGCGGTGCTATGCGCGATATCCAGAGCGGCAAGATCCCGGAGGGGTCCACCATCGTGTGCACCCTCACTGGTAACGGCCTGAAAGACCCCGATACCGCCATTGCGCAGTGTCAGGACAGCCGCATGGTGACCATTGATGCGGACCTGGACGCGGTGAAAGGCGCGATCCTGTCCAATATGTCCTGATCCCTGCCGGGTATCGGGAAGACGAGAAACGGAGCGCCTGGCGCTCCGTTTTTTTATGGCCGTTGCCGTTGGGCTTGCCAGCGAGTCGCTTGAAGGGCGAAGGCGTTGAGGATTAGATAGGGGCTATGCGGACCATGGAGGGCCAGACCATGAGCTTTCAGGTGACGGTGACCGGGTTTAGCCAGGATGAACGACTCGACTGGGTGATGCTGCTGTCCTGCGGCCATCGCCAGCATGTGCGCCATCAGCCCCCGTTCATCAATCGCCCCTGGGTGACCAGCGAGGCAGGCCGTCATCAGCATCTGGGCATGGTGGTCACTTGTACCCAGTGCCAGCGGTGCATGCCGCTACCGCGATAGCGGTGTCATCTGCCAGGCGTCGGCGGCCATCTCCGGTGTCTACGGAAAATTCTATGGTGCCCGGCAGAGCCCTGTTAGCTGTTGCGGGTCACCATAGAATCTCCCACAGCCGAAAACCTAACGACAGCCGAGGTTGCCGGACGAGCTTTTGCGCCGTGTTTAATGTGGGAGCAGGCCTTCAACGCAGCCGTGTGTGCCGGTTGATAGTGTGCTGCAGACCAAACAGGGACGGCAAGTGTGGACCAATCACGCCTTTTCCGGTGGTCAGCAATGCACCGCTCAGATCCCGTTGCGGGTCGGCCCAGCAATAAATACTGATAAAGCCCAGATGCCCAAACGCTTTTGGCGCGCCGGGGCCAAACATACCCATTCCCCGGTTGCCGAGCATGAACCCGTTGGAAAAGTTCAGCGGCAACATCAGGCTGCGATCGAAGCGAGGCCGGTGATAGGCCGGTTCCAGCGCACGCGCCACGGTCTCTGGCTGAAAAATCTGTTGGCCATCGTAGCGTCCCTCGTTAAGCAGCATCTGAAAGAAGCGACTTGCTTCTTCCGCTGTAGCATAGAGGTTGCCCGCAGGGACAATGATGTCCTGGAAACGATCATCGTTTGAGACTTCCACGACCTCATCAATGCTTCCCCCCACCGCGTGATTGAGGAACAGATCGACCAGCTTGAATGGCACGCCGGTGGACACATCCAGCGCCCGTTCCGGACCCGTGCCGCCAAAGGTGAAATACTTCATGCCCATGGGCTTGCGCACCACCCGGTCCAGCGTGGCATTCAGATCTTCACCGGTTACAGCCTCAACGATGCGACCGACAATAAAGCCCGCGGTCACCGCATGGTAGGCCTGAGCATTCAGGGTGGTTGGCTTGGCCGCACACAGCAGGTCAAAAATTTCTTCTGGCCGGAAAAGAATCTCCGGAGATACCGGCTCTTGGGGGCGGGGGATACCTGCCTGGTGAGTTAGCAGTTGGCGGAGGGTGGTGCGGCCCTTGCCATTCTGGCCGTACTGCGGCAGGTAGCGGGTCACGGGATCATCCAGGTCCAGCTGTCCTTGCTCCACCAGATGATGAATCATCATTGCGGCCACCACCTTGGAGGCCGAGAACAGGCAGACCGGTGTGTCTGGTGTCATGACACGCTGGGTATCGGGATTTGCAAACCCGATACTGCGGTTGAGCATGATCTCTCCGTGACGGCGCAGGCACAGGCTGATGGCCGGGCTCATGCCGCCGCGATACAGTTTTCGGGTTGCGCGCCAGATGGATTCCACCTGCTCCGAGGCCATGCCGGTTTTTTCCAGCGGCGCCTCTTCACCGTGGCGGACCAGGGAATCCAGACTGCGGGGGATCGGGTTGCCGTGCTTGCTGATGAGCCGGCGGACGCGGGGACGTAGAGCCATATTGTTTTAACCTGTTAAGCCCGAGCTCAGGTTGGCGCGGGACGAGAACACTGTGTATACAAATTATTTTCCGTGTTTTTCAGTACCTTGCATTGGCAGCAGGGCCTTTGACGGGTGGCGCAATTTCACCCGAATCCTGTCCTCATCTGACCAGGTCAACGGAGGTACAATCAGCCTGAGATTACAAGTTTTTGTGCCTGCTGCCTTGGATGATCCCGGTATAACATAATGGTGTCAGGTCGGATTCAGGAGAGAGCGATGAATACCATCAAACAGTCAGATTTCCAGAGCTTTGCAGAGTTCTACCCCTATTACCTGCAGGAGCATGGCGATCCCACTTGTCGTCGTTTGCACTTTTTCGGCACCCTCGGGGTGATCTCGATTGTGTTGGGGGTCATTTACACCGGCAACCTGTGGGGCCTGATCTGGGTACCCATCGTGGGCTATGGCTTTGCCTGGGTAGGACATTTCTTTTTTGAGAAAAATCGCCCGGCGACCTTCAAGCATCCCTGGTACAGCCTTGCCGGTGACTTTGTGATGTTCAAGGATATTCTTGTCGGCCGGATCAGCTGGTAAGAGGAAAACTGATGACGGCGGTGGAGATCTTTGTGCCGGGTCAGGCGCAGCCAGACGATGCGTCGTTGCCGGATCTGGATTGCAAAAACAATATCGATGCCATGGTCTACGGCTTCTATCAGCGTATGCTGGAAGACCCGGAGATGGCACCGGTATTTTTTGACGTAGCCGGGATCGATCTCAACGCACATTTACCGCTGATCTGCCAGTACTGGCACAAGATGCTGCTGGGGGACAGAACCTACCAGCGGCACATGATGGAAAAGCATCGGGCGCTGGATGACAAGATCCCGCTCACCGGTGTGCATCACGAGCGCTGGCTCGGCCATTTTATGGCCAATCTTGAGGGACGTTTTGCCGGGCCCAACACCGACCGGGCCAAACGCCTTGCGGCCCGGGTAATGGATAATCTTTACCGCCAGCTCAGTATGCGCCGTTAGTCTTGCGCCACCGGGCAGGAGTGTCGCCCGCTTCGCGCTGGAACAACCGAATAAAATAGCTGACATTCTCGTATCCCACCTGGTGGGCAATCTGCTGCACAGACAGTGCCCCACTGATCAACAGCTTCTTGGCACGATCTATTCTGACTTTCTGCAGGTACAGGTGAGGCGCAAGTCCGGTAGCAAGGGTAAAGCGTCGCTTCAGGTTCCGCTCGCTGAACCCGAACCGGGAGGCGAGCTGCTCCAGTGACATTGACGCCTGCGGGTTGCTTTCAAGCCACTCCTGCACGGCAAGGATGGCCGCATCATCGTGGCGCCGGGTGCCGGGCAGAACCGGGCGCATCTGGATTGGGCTTGAGACCAGCAGGTGCGCGGCGCAGAGCTGGGCAAAGTGGTCTCCACGGTCATTGGCCAGCAGTGCCAACAGGGCATCGAAACTGCCGTGCAACGAACCGGTGCTGTATAACCAGCGATCCTGAAGGTAGCTCTCTCTGGCCCGAAAGTGGCATTCCGTGTAGCGCTGCTGAAGCGTGGGGAGAAACGCCCAGTGGGTGTTGATACACAAGCCGTTGACGAGTCCCGTGGCTGCCAGTGGGACAATGCCGGTGGACAGGGTAAGCACAACGCGCTTTGCTTCACAGTGCCGGGCCAGATATGCCAACCCGCGCCGCGTCGGGCTGGGGGTATGCTCCAGTACCGGACCTTCAATGGCCGGGAAAATCAGCCAGTCTACTGGACGCGACTCTTCCAGAGGGGAGTCTGTCTCAATGCCAATCCCTCCAGCTGCATCGAGCCGGGTGTCCGCTGCGTTCGCCAGCAGGTGAACCCGGTAAGCCGCTGCCAGCCCTGTCTGCTTTTCCAGCAAAGAGACAATACGGAAGAAGTCGGTCACCGCGAACAGGCTCATGGCCCAGCAGCCAGGGGTGACGACAATACCGATGTTTTTCATAGACAGGGGAACGCATGATGGCCTGAATGGACTATCATTTTGCCTGTGCGGGAATGGAACAGGAAGAGGGGGCTGGGGACAATACAGGGGTCACAGTAATGGCGAAGCCGGGGACAGACATGACAGAGCCAACAGGGTTTTTGCAGAAAGGGGGCGAGAGGCTATTACCGTTGCCCGGGCTGGGGGTGGTCTATACCAAAATCTGGCCTGGTGACCCGCGCAAGGCTCCGTTGCTGTTGCTGCATGATTCGCTTGGGTGTGTGGCGTTGTGGCGGGATTTCCCCGAGCAGCTCAAGGTCGCCACTGGGCGCACGGTCATTGCCTATGATCGCCCGGGTTTTGGCCGCTCTCCCAACCGGACGGACCCACTCCCGGTGTCGTTCGTGGAAGACGAAGCTACTGTGGTGGTGGCGCTGTGTGATGCGCTTGATCTGAATCGGGTCGCTTTACTGGGGCACAGTGTGGGGGGCGGAATGGCGCTGGCGAGTGCCGTGGCTCTTGGGGTGCGTTGTGTTGCCGTGATTACCCTGGCAGCCCAGGGCTTTGTGGAAAAGCAGACCCGGTGCGGGATCGAGGCGGCGAAGGTCGCTTTTTCAGACCCCGTACAGAGGGAGAAGTTATCACGGTATCATGGTGACAAAACGGATTCGGTGTTGGCTGCCTGGATTGATACCTGGCTGGGTGAGTCGTTCAGTGACTGGAATCTGGATCAGCTATTGTCGTCCATGCAGCGACCCTGGCTGTGTCTTCATGGCGATGCCGATGAATATGGATCGGTGGCTCACCCCCTGCGGTTAAATGATCAGGCGCTGGTTAAGGGGGAGCTGAGGATTTTGCCAGGCGGAGGGCATTTCCCGCACCGTGAAAATAGCTCGTTGGTCGTAGAGGCCGTGAGAGGCTTTCTGCAAGAGAAAGCCTGAGCCGCATGACAGGCTTTACAGCATGGGTACCAGCCAGTTGCCGAGCAGTAGCCCGGCGCCGCCAAGATAACAACTGCCGATGAGAATCGGGTCGGACTGCAATGCGTTCCGCCTGGCGTGGTAGTAGAGCCCGGCAGCCAGCAGGCACAGTGCGACCAGCCCCACCGTTATCCCCATTATTGTGTGCATGTCAGTGCCTCGTCATCGTGGCGATACCTTGGGAGCCTCTGAATGACTCCTTGCGTACTCAGCGCGACCTGGAGCGTGCAGCTGTTGTGTCTTGTCTCGATGGTCAGGGTGGTTCCCTTTCCTAGAGGCAAGGCGCAGCAGATGGGCGCTCCAGGCCTCGCCCTCCGGGTCTTTCAGGCTGATCCACACTCGTTGTTGCACTTTCTCGACAGGCAACCAGCATGCCTTCAAAAGTGCGCCTAGATTGTGAATCAGCCTGAAAGACTGAGCATGCAAGGAGTCATTCAGAGGCTCCCTTGTTGTAACGCCTGCCGAACTTGACGGTCAATGTTCTGACTTGCTGACCAGACAAGCGGACGCTGGCCGGCGAGGGGAGCAGGTCTCGGGTCAGCCAATAATGCCGTCCTGTTGAAGCTGGGCGAATTCCTCGGCGCTCAGCCCCAGCTCCTCCTGCAGGATCTGCTGGTTATGGCTGCCCACGTCACCGCCAGGCCAGCGGGTTTCCCCGGGGGTCTCGACGAGTCGTGGCGTGATCGCAGGAATCTTGAGGGGCTTGCCGTTGATTTCGACCTGCTGAAACAGGCCTCGGGCCTGGAAGTGCGGGTCCTGCATCATGTCGGCCACCGAATAGATGGGGCCTGAGGGGACACGGGCGTCTTCCAGAATCGAGAGGATGTCATCGCTGGGCAGGCTACGGCACCAGCTGTCCAGGGCGTCATCAATGGCGGCCTCGTTCTCGACCCGGCCTGCATTGGTGGCCATGTCCGGGTTTTCTGCCATGTCGGGGCGTCCGGCGGCGACCATCAGTCGTTTGAAAATGGAGTCACCATTGCCGCCGATGACCACAAATTTGCGGTCTGCACAGCGGTAGGTATTGGTGGGGACAATGCCGGTCACGGTGGAGCCGGAGGGCTCACGAATCACGCCGGCGCCGTCGAATTCCGGGATCACCCCTTCCAGCAGGTTGAACACGGATTCGTACAGGGCCACATCCACGACCTGCCCCTTGTCGCTGGCCTGACGTTCGAACAGGGCCAGAAGGATGCCGAGTGCGGCGTGCAAGGCGGCAATGGTATCGCCCAGCGAGAGATTGGGGCGTACCGGGCGCTCTCCGGGGAAGCCGTTCACATAGCGCATGCCGCCAATGCCTTCACAGACTGACGCATAGCCAGGTTTGCTGGCGTAAGGCCCGGTCTGCCCATAGCCGGAGATGCGGGTGTAGACCAGGCCGGGGTTGTCTTCACTGAAGCTGTCCGGGCCCAGCCCCCAGTTTTCCATGGTCCCCGGGCGGAAGTTCTCGATCACCACATCCGCCTTGGTCATCATCTTGCGCACCAGCGCCTTGCCTTGGTCGGTCTTGAGATCCAGGGTCACCGATTTCTTGTTGCGGCCCAGGCTTCGCCACCAGAAGGAGGTGCCATCGTCATCGAGTTTGCGCCAGCCACGAATGGGATCGCCCCCAGGCGGTTCGACCTTGACCACATCGGCACCGAAGTAGGCCAGTAAGGTGCCAGTGAAAGGGCCAGCCAGCAGTTGGCCCAGCTCAACAACACGGACTCCTTCCAGGGGCAGGCGGCGGGGTGCGGTGTGGGTCATGGTCTCTCCGTGGGGGCCAGGGTGTGGTTAACAGGCTGTTAAAAGGCTCTCAAGCCTAGCGGATTGGGACGTGCAGTGGCAGTGGCGAAAATGACCGGCGCCGGGTGTTTGTCGTCAGGTTGGGGGCGGGAGGAGGGCTTAAGTTTTGCCATCCGGGCCCGGGCCTATACAATCCGCGGCCTGCTACGAGGAAAAACCATGACTCCGGAACGTTATCGCCGCATCTGTGACACCCTGGATCGCCGTCAGCCTGACCTGACCGTGATCATGGATGGGGTGCACAAACCCCATAATATTGCCGCCATTGTGCGTACCTGTGATGCGGTAGGAATCATGGATGTCCACGCGATTTTGCCCAACAACCGGGCGCGCATGGCGGCGGGAACGGCTATGGGCTCCCAGCGCTGGGTGAAGGTTCACAAGCGGGACGAAAGCACCAGCGTCATTCGTGAGCTGCAGGGTGAGGGGGTTCAGGTGCTTGCCGCGCACCTTTCCGACACCGCCATTCCCTACCGCCAGGTGGATTTCACTCGCCCTACGGCCCTGTTACTGGGCACCGAGAAGTTTGGTGTCAGCGATGAAGCGGCCGCGGCCGTGGATCAGCATGTCATCATCCCGATGATGGGGATGGTGGAATCGTTCAATGTGAGTGTGGCGGCGGCGATTATCCTGTCCGAAGCCTGCGAACAGCGCCGAGCCAAGGGGTTTTATGACAGCCCCAGGGTAGATGAGGCGCGCTACAACGCGTTGTTGTTTCGCTGGGGGCACCCGAAGATCGCCCGGTTGTGCGATGCAGAAGGGGTGCCTTACCCGGAACTGGATGAAGACGGACAGGTGAAGGACAGCGCCGCGCTTACGGCGCTGTTGCGGAAGGAGCCCTGACGGCGCCCAATGGTTTGGCGCTGGGAGCATGGCTGACTTGCCAGTGAAAATCGCTGGCGCCACCTTCCCCGACCCAGGCCGGGAACCACAACGTGTTGTCCATGGTGGCGTAGCGTAGGCGGGTGATGTCGATGCCCTGCTGGTTGGCCAGTGCCACCATGCGCTGCAGGACCTTGCCATGGTGGATCTGGTCGGGAGCGATGGTGCTATCGAGAATGGATTGACGCACCAGGCCGTTGAAGGTGTCCCTGGGAATGCCAGAGAAGTTCATTCGGTCCAGGTCGGCCACGAAGCCATCGGCAACGGCAGCCACCGTGGTGAAGCGGCCTTCTTCGTTAAGCTCACGGATGCGCGCATTGACGATTTTATCGTATTTCTCAAACGCGCCCTTTTCTTCTGCCTCGGCCAGTGCCTGTATGGCTTCTCCCAGGCTGTCCATGTTCATGTAATCCAGCTTGGGGATTGCGCCAAGCAGATCAATGACGGTGCGTGGCAGCCCTTCACTCTGGAATCCCAGTCGCGGCGTTGCACCGGGATAGCGTTCGTAGTCGGTCGTGCTTTCGGTATCGTCCTCATAAAACATGTTCATCGTGACGCCGTTGAGGAAGGCATCGAACAGCCCGTTGGGGACCACTGGCATATGGTTGCTGAAGAACATTTCCCAGCCCTGATTCGAGTCCATATGCAGCCAGTCGCCGGGGAGCCGGGTGGCGTTCATGGTGGTCTCAAAGGCACTCATCTTGCCATCCACAAGCCCGTATTGGCCGTCGCCATAGACTTGGTCGAAACTCAGCCGGGCACCATCCAGATTGTGGAAATCGATGGCAAAATGGATCCGCGGTTCGCGCAGAAAGAGCAGGAAAAACTTGAGGACTTTTACGCTCCCGATGGCGAAGCGGGAAGGAATGGTCACCGATTGCTCGTAAAAATCGATCTGGAATTTCTGGCTGAAAAAGGTCGGCAGATAGGCATACCAGATGCGGGCTTTGACCAGCAGTGAGGCGCGCACCGCGCCGTCTTTAACCGCGATGGGGATGGCCTTGATGTTCTTGCGGGTATCCAGATCCACGCGCAGTTTCTGGTTAAGAATGCCAGTGCTGATGTTGACGTAGATATTGTCGAAAACATTCTTGTTGGCATGGGGACCAAGCCTGGGTGCCATGGACTCAATCTGGGTGAAATCCTCGGGGTCGTAGTTCAGTTTCATCAGAGTGCTGCTGATCTCGCCTTTCTCGAGGTCCACCTGAACATAGTCCGCCCTGGAACGTTCAGGGTTGTTGCGCACCAGATAAATATAGCGGGGCTGGTTGCGTGGTGAGTCAAGGCGGATTTCCTCGAGCAGGGTGCCTTGCTCAAGCGGATGTTGTTCCGGGTTATAGCGTTCCCAGCCGCCGTCGCGGAACATGAAGGCGAGCTCGTCGAAATCATCAAAAATGCCGGGCTTGCCCTCTGGCGGGTTGTCGTTCTCGCCCTCAATCCAGATCAGGCCGGTTTTGTCATATTCGTCAATCTGGAAAGGGATCGGGATCAGCTTGCCTTCGCGAACAGCCATCAGAGACAGTTCATCAACGGCGATACCGTTATGGGAGGAGAGCTCAAACCCCTTGATTTCCATTGGGTAAAGATAGGTGAATTGCGTGGTGTCCAGTGCCTCCAGGGTGGCGTCCAGCTGGGCAGTAGAGATTTTGGACATACTGTTGACCCAGCGCCCGAGTGCACTGGGGTCAGCCTTGTAGAAATCAAGGAAGTGCTGGAAGTAGGCATCGGGTACACCGTCTGTCCAGATCTCCCTGGCCTGTGAGGGGCTGGGGAGTGTAAAGAACAGGGCAATGAGTCCGATCCATGCCTGTCTGCCGATCATTTTGTTATTCTCTTCGACGTTTTGGATGGGCATAAGTGAATTAGGGCATAGGGTATGACAGAGAATGAAAAAAGAGTAGGCCTCGACGCCCTGCACCAGTGTCTCCACCGCGTATTGCCTGCGGTAAGCCTGCGCAGCCAGTCGTTGCCCAATACGCCCCAATTGCGTCTCTGGCTGCTGGATGAGCTGTTTCCTGAACAGGCGCTGGAGCCGGAGATCGTTAACCGGATCATGGAAGAGCCTCCGTACTGGTCGTTTTGCTGGGCGTCAGGGCAGGTACTGGCAGAGTACCTGATGGCGCATCCGCAATGGGTCAAGGGCCGTTGTGTCGTCGATGTGGGCCCGGGATCCGGGGTGGTGGCCATTGCCGCGGCCATGGCGGGGGCTCGCAAGGTGATTGCCTGCGATCTGGATGCGGATGCCCTCACCGCCACCCGGGTCAATGCGCTGGAAAATGACGTGGAGGTGATGCTCAGCCAGGATCTGGACAGTGCTTTGGCCGAGGCGGATCTGGTGACGGCAGCTGATATTCTCTACGACCGGGAAAACCTGCCGTTACTGGCGCGTTTTCAGGCCGCGGGCAGGGTGTTGCTGGCGGACTCCCGTGTGCCGGATTTGAATCCGCGGGGGTACCGGCTATTGGGACAGTGGCAGTCCTGTACCTGGCCGGATCTGGGGGAGTCCAGTGAGTACAACGGGGTAAGGTTGTTCGCTTCGGAACCGGAATAAGAAATTCTGGTCACACAGTTTGGCGGGCGCTATCAGCTTCGGGCTGCCACTACGCCCGCTGTAGGGGGTAACAGGGAACTCATCCCGAATTCCGGTTTTCCTTGAATCATCAGGAGGAACAGACATTGTCCAAGAAAATGCAAACCGTCCAGCCACTGGTCTGGCTGATGCTGGCGCTGTGTGTGGCTTTTTCACCCGTTCAGGCGGCGCTGCCGTCGGTAACAGGGGAAGGCGATGCCTTGCCGTCACTGGCGCCCATGCTGGAAAAGACGTCGCCAGCGGTCGTTAACATTGCCATCGAAACCCGGGTGCGCGCCGCCCGGAACCCGTTGATGGATGATCCTTTCTTTCGCCGCTTCTTCAACATGCCCGAGCAGCAGCGCGAACGCCGGGCGGCCAGTGCCGGCTCGGGTGTGATTGTCGATGCAGAAAATGGCTACATTCTGACTAATGCTCACGTGGTCAAGAATGCGGACACCATCGAAGTGACCCTCACTGATGGCCGTGAGTTGTCTGCCGAGCTGGTGGGTACGGATGAAGAAGTGGACCTGGCGGTTCTGAAACTGGAAGAGGCGGATGGGCTGACGCAGATCGCCATCGCCGATTCTACCGGCCTGCGGGTGGGGGATTTTGTGGTCGCTATCGGCAACCCGTTCGGGCTTGGCCAGACCGTGACCAGCGGCATCGTCTCAGCACTGGGACGTACCGGGTTGGGTATCGAAGGGTATGAGAGCTTTATCCAGACCGATGCCTCGATTAATCCGGGGAATTCCGGCGGTGCCCTGGTGAATCTGCGTGGTGAACTGGTTGGCATCAACACCGCCATCCTGGCGCCGGCGGGTGGGAACGTGGGTATTGGTTTTGCCATTCCTACCGAAATGGCGGAAAACGTCATGCACCAGCTGATTGAACACGGTGAAGTGCGTCGCGGCATGCTGGGCGTGACGATCCAGGATCTTACCCCGGAGCTGGCAGAAGCCTTTGGCGTTGATCGCCAGCGTGGCGTGGTGATTACCCAGGTCGTGGAAGACAGTGCAGCGGAGAAAGCCGGCTTGAAGAGCGGTGATGTGGTAACCGCAGTGGATGGCCGTCCAGTGAATCGGGCTGCTGATTTGCGTAACAAGGTCGGGATGGCGCCAGTTGGCGAGAAGGTGACCCTGAGCATCCTGCGCGACGGCAAGAAGAAGGATGTCACTGCCACCATCAGTGAATCCAATCGTGAAACCGCCGGTGGTGAGGCGGTTTCCCGTTTCCTGGAAGGTGCCAGCCTGCGTGACCTGCGCAAGGGTGAGCTGCAGCATGCTGAAAGCGGTGTGCTGGTGGATGCGGTGGAGCGCGCTTCTCCCGCCTGGCGTGCCGGTCTGCGTCAGGGCGATGTGATTATCAACGCCAACCGCAAGGACGTGGTCGATATGAAAGAGTTGCGTTCGGCAGTGGAAGACAAGGATGCAACCCTGTTACTGCGAGTCAATCGTAATGGCGGGATCTTCTTTGTGGTGGTTCGTTGATTACACTGGCGGGAGGCTCCTGCGGATGCGGGGGCTACCGGATTTGACCGTCTGAAGAAAACGCCCCGTTTCAGCGAAACCGGGGCGTTTTTTATGCCTTTCCTGTTGAGGGAGGGTGGAAGATCGGGTGGACTGCTGAGCAGTTCGCCGGAATCAGGCTCACTCATGCTCAAAGTGGCCGTGGCGTCCCTCACCCTGACGGAAACGCTCTGCACCTTGAAGGGCTTCCTCGAACACCACCGGGTATCCCCCTTTACCTTCCAGACGCAAGGCCTCGGCCACGGGGTGCTCCCATTGTTGCAGGGCCGAAAGCCTGTCTGCACGCAAGCAGGCCTGGGGAAAGGTCGCGATCTGTTTCGCCAGTGTCATGGCTGCAGTGAGGGCCTGACCGTCGTCGACGACGCGGTTGGCCAGGCCCATGGCCAGAGCCTCTTCGGCCCCGACCGGCCGTCCCGTCAGGATCATGTCCATGGCATGGCTTTGTCCGATCAGACGGGGAAGTCGCACTGTGCCGCCGTCGATCAGTGGCACGCCCCAACGGCGACAGAACACCCCGAAGATCGCACTCCTTTCCATGACCCGCATGTCGCACCACACTGCCAGTTCCAGCCCCCCGGCAACGGCATAACCGCTAACCGCGGCGACAACCGGTTTGCTCATGGCCAGCCGGGTAGGGCCCATGGGGCCTGGGCCGCTACCCTGTGCATCGATTTCATTGCGGCGTTGCGGGTCGCCCAGTGCCGACAGATCTGCACCTGCACAAAAATTCCCCCCAGCGCCGGTCAGGATCGCCACGTGCAGTGCCGGATTGTTGTCGAAGTCTTCAAACGCTTTTCGCATGGCGTCAGCGGTAGGGCGGTCGACAGCGTTACGCTGGGCGGGGCGGTTAAGGGTAATCACACAGACGTTGTCGATGTGTTCAATGAGTACGGGAGGCCCTGACATATTGTTATCCTGTGCGGAAGATGAATGTTCACGTTAGTGGAGCCTGTATGCACTATCAATCGACCTACGCGCCGGAAACCCTTGAGCGGGGACAGGTAGACACCCACGAGGGAATACGCTTACTGGAATTCGGGACCAATTGGTGCGGTTACTGTATTGCTGCTCAGCCGGAAATCGAGGCCTGTGTGGGGCTAATTGAGGACGGTGAACACCTCAAGGTGGAAGACGGGCCCGGCAGGCCGTTGGGGCGAAGTTTTCGGGTCCGGTTATGGCCGACGCTGATTCTGCTGGAGAATGGTGAAGAAATCGGCCGCGTTGTCCGCCCTGACCGGGCTGCGCTGCAGGCGTTGCTGGCCCCGCTGGCCGCGGGTCGGCAATAAGGGGCTCGCACAACACAGCGTTACGGCAGTGTCAGTACGACTTTGCCGCAGGTCTTGCCGGATTGCAGCAGGGCGAGAGCCTGATGTGCCTCTTCAAAGGGCAGTGAGTGACCGACATGGGGGGGGGCAATCTCCACTGCTGTCAGTTCTTGCAGTAATCCCTGCAGTCGCGTTTTTTGCTCCCATAGCCAGATGAGGTTGAAGGCCAGCACTGACCGGTTACTGCTGATCATGTCCATCACGTCATAGCGGGGGCGGCGTAGATAACGCCAGGCTGCTTTGAGATAGTTGGGACGATGGCCAGTAGGAGTGAATTCTGCGGCACCAAACACGACCAGTCTGCCCATGGGTGCCAATGCGGCAAAGCTGGCTTGCTGTACCTTTCCGCCAATGGCATCCAGCACCAGGTCCAGGGGTTCAGACAGCCCGGAAAGCTGTTTCATAAAATCTGTATCGCGAACCAGTACTTGTTCGAAGCCCTGTGAAACTAACCAGTGGGCTTTTTCTGTGTTTCCCACGGTGCCGATGGGGGTTGCTCCCAGCGCCTTGCACAACTTCATGGCCTGCAAGCCAACGCCCCCTGCGGCGCTGTGAACCAGCACTCTGTGGCCTTTGTCGATGGCGCCCAGATGAGTGAGGGCGTACCAGGCCGTGAGTGTCTGTACCGGCCAGGCTGCACCCTGGGAAAAGTCCCAGTCTGCGGGCAGGGGTATCAGATACTCTGGTTCGCTGTCGATTACACTGCTGTAGCCCCCGAAGCGGGTGAGGCCCATTACCCGGTCTCCGGGCTGGAAAGCGCCAGAGTCCTCCACGCTCTCTACAACCCCGGAAAATTCCAGACCCGGAACAAAGCTACCTTCCGGGGTGGCGGAATAGAGCCCGGTGAGCGCGAAAATATCAGCGAAATTCAGGCCCACGGCTTTAACCGTTACCCGGACTTTCCCTTTGGACCGTGGCGGGAGGGTGCTCTCCTGTAGAGCCAGTGTGGCCAGGTTGCCTGCCTTTGGGGTTTTCCAGTGTTGGACCGATGGCATGGTGCAGCCTCTTGCATGATTGGAAATGGTGAATTGCACATCGTACTGCTAACGTTGGGGTACAGGCATTCAATGAAGGAAAAAACATGAATAATCCGGATATCGGCAAGCTGGTGCTGCGCCTCACGTTGGGGCTGCTGATGCTCTTGCATGGCATTAACAAATTGCACTCCGGGGTGGGGTGGATTGCCGGTGAACTGGCCTCCCATAACCTGCCAGGCTTTCTCGCTTATGGTGTTTTCGTGGGAGAGTTGATTGCTCCGTTGATGGTACTGCTCGGCTTTCATACCCGTGTGGGCGCAGTGCTGATTGCCGGCAATATGCTGGTGGCCATTGTGCTGGTGCACATGGGGGAGTTGTTTTCGCTTACCCAGACCGGCGGCTGGGCACTGGAGCTGCAAGGGTTCTTCCTGTTTACCGCGGTTGCGATTTTCTTCCTTGGAGCAGGGAAATATGCGGTGAAGAATTGATGCTTCGGGTTACGAAAAAACGAAAAGGCCGCGCTCTGGCTGAGCGCGGCCTTTTTCATGCCGGTGCAACATGCAGAAAGCCGGGGAGGCTCACTGTGGAATGGGGAGCAAGACTTCGTTTGCAAGACCTCCCACGCCCTGTGGGGAATCCCCTTTAGCCGCGCAGGCGATTTTTCTCCGTGATCTGGCCGTTAAGGGTGAGAAAATCGTAGAGAATCCCGAGTCCGAACAAACCGACGGTCAGCAGGTAGATGATACCGGTAATCACCTTCCCCATATAGAAGCGGTGAATGCCGAAGACGCCCAGAAAGGTGAGCAGGATCCAGGTAATGTTGTAATCGATGCTGCCCGCTTCATAGCGTGTGTCGGCGGCCTCATCCATGCCGGGAATCAGGAACAGGTCGATGATCCAGCCAATGAAGAACAACCCGAGCGTGAAGAACCAGATAGTGCCAGTGATCTGCCGACCGTAGTAGAAACGGTGGGCACCCATAAAACCAAAGATCCACAACAGGTAGCCGATGACCTTGCTGTGGGTGTCTGTATTAAGCGTGTTTTGCATGCGCTGATCCTCGATTCACAATTCCACATTCAGGGCGGCGATGGCCGCGTTGGCCTTGTCACGGGCCTGTTCGATATCGTCGCCGAGTGCTACTGCCACCCCTAAACGGCGACTGCCATGGACCTCGGGTTTGCTGAACAGTCGCACTTCTGTGTCGGGTTGCGCCAGGGCTTTTTCAAGTCCGCTGTAACGCATCTGTTCAGAGTCCCCATGTACCAGTAACACAGAGGAGGCAGCGGGGCTGCGTTGGTTGATATTGGCGACGGGCAAGCCAAGAATGGCGCGGGCGTGCAGGGCAAACTCCGACAGATTCTGGGACAGCAGGGTGACCAGGCCGGTGTCATGGGGGCGGGGCGACACTTCGCTGAAGTAGACCTGATCACCCTTGATAAACAGCTCCACGCCGAAGATGCCCATGCCGCCCAGGGCTTCGGTAATGGCGCCGGCCACTTGCTGGGAGGCGGCCAAGGCCGCATCACTCATGGGCTGCGGTTGCCAGGATTCCTGGTAATCGCCATTTTCCTGACGATGCCCAATGGGGGCGCAGTAGGTGGTGCCATCACGATGGCGAACCGTCAGTAGCGTGATTTCGTAATCGAAGTCCACAAAGCCTTCAACGATCACCCGCCCTTCGCCTGCGCGGCCTCCCGACTGGGCATAGTCCCATGCGGCCTGAATATCGGACTCCCTTTTCACGGTGCTCTGGCCTTTGCCAGAGGAGCTCATTACAGGCTTGACCACACACGGAAGCCCGATATCCTCAACCGCCTTGCGGTAGTCTTCCAGGGTGTCGGCAAAATGATAGGGGGAGGTGGGCAGGCCCAGTTCCTCTGCTGCCAGACGGCGGATCCCCTCACGGTTCATGGTCAGTTGCGCTGCCTGGGCAGTGGGTACAACCGTGACGCCTTCCTGCTCCAGCTTGACCAGTTCATCGGTGGCAATGGCTTCGATCTCAGGTACGATCAGGGCCGGTTTTTCCTGCTCAACCAGTTGGCGCAGGGCTTGGCCGTCAAGCATATTGATAACATGGCTGCGGTGAGCTACCTGCATGGCAGGGGCATTGGCGTAGCGATCCACGGCGATCACTTCACAGCCATAGCGGATCAGCTCAATGGCCACTTCGCGACCCAGTTCGCCGGAGCCCAGTAGCATGATGCGGGTGGCAGTGTCGGTGTTAGGCGTGCCGATGGTGGTCATAGGATTCTCTTGTCAGGGCATACAGTGTTGGGCTGATTGTAACGAATTGAACCGCAGGTGCTACTCATGAGCGTAGGCAGGAGAGAGTCAGGTGGACGATAACCGCTGGATGGAAAGGGCGTTGGTGCTGGCAGGGCAGGCTGCCGCAGCGGGGGAAGTACCGGTCGGGGCGGTGCTAGTGCGTGAAGGCATCGTGTTGGGTGAAGGGTACAATCAACCTATCGCAGGCCATGACCCGACCGCGCATGCAGAAATCATGGCCCTGCGGGCGGCAGCGACCGCTGAACAAAACTACCGCCTGCCGGGAAGCACCCTTTATGTCACGCTGGAGCCCTGCACCATGTGCTTCGGTGCCATGGTCCACGCCCGTGTCGCACGGCTTGTCTACGCGGCCAGTGAACCACGTGCAGGCGTTTGTGAAAGCCAGCTGCATTTGCCAACAGTGGAATTCTATAACCACAGGATGGTTGTGGAGGGAGGGCTGTTGAAGGAAGAAAGCGCGGTTATGTTGAAGCAGTTTTTTGCCCAGCGGCGAGGAAAGAAAAACGCAGGCTAGCGTGCTCAATTGCAACGTCAGCCCTGCAGGAGCGGTTGCTTCCTGATAAAGGTTTGCCAAGTCAGGACGGGAATGCGTCAACGTTATTCCGGACGGGTCCAATAAAAAAGGGTCGGCATAGCCGACCCTTTTTAGTACCCGAAGGATGCCTTACTGGAACTGGGCTTCCTGGGTAGTGGCCTTCAGGATGGTCTCAACCCGACGGTTCTGGGCACGACCTTCGCTGGTGTTGTTGTCGGCGATGGGTTTCTCTTCGCCGTAGCCAACAGTGGAGATACGGGATTCATCAATGCTGTAGCTTTCTACGAGCACTTTCTTCACTGCATCCGCGCGCTGCTTGGAGAGCTTTTTGTTGTAGCTCGCCGCACCAGTGCTGTCCGTATGGCCTTCCAGAACCAGCTGGGCAGAAGGATACTGGGTCATTTCATCAGCCAGCAATTCCAGGTCGGAGTAGGAAGTCTGGCGCACTTCAGCCTTGTCCAGACCGAACTCGACATACAGTGTTTTCTTGACGTCCTTATCCAGGTACTGCTGACAACCTTTTTCGTCAACCAGAGCACCGGCTGGGGTATCAGGGCACTGGTCCATGCTGTTTACGACGCCGTCACCGTCATCGTCCAGTTCGCAACCGGTAGCATCGACCTGAGCGCCGGCAGGTGTGCTGGCACACTGATCACGATCATCGGGCACACCATCACCGTCACTGTCAGTAACAACATTTTCAACCGGTGCGGGCTCTTCTTTCTCGGCGCGGCTGGCACCGATCAGGAAGTTCAGGCCGGCATAGATTTCTGCGTCCCAACGTTCGCTGTCGAATGCATAGTAAGGGCGCGCACCGACATCAAGCAGGAAGTTGGGATGGAGCAGGGTCTGGAAGCCCGCTTCGAGGGTACCGATGGTCTCGGAATAATCGTCAGAGCTGCTGCTGGTGGGTTCGCTGCGGAACTCACCTGCACCAATACCAACGTAGGGTTCAAAAGCGGAGCTGCCGTAAAAGTGTTTACGGAAGGCACCGTGGGCGATGTTGATATCGGTATCGCCAAAGACTTCGGTGTTGGAGTTATTGCGCTCCCACCAACCCTGGAAAGACCAGTCACGATTGAAGCGGTAGCCCAGTTGAGCCCCGGGCAAGGTCACTTCGCTCTCTGAGGTGTTGGAGTCGTAGTGGTCACCGATGTCCACCCAGTTTTCACTGATGTGGCCACCGAAGTAGAAGTAACGCTCGGGCATGTCCTCAGCGATTACCACGGGGGCGGCGGCAACAGATGCGCAAGCAATACTGGCGGCCAGAAAACGTTTAGCGCTCATAAGCTCCTTCCTTGATTATGCAATTGGCAGTGCAAACACCTGATAAGTCTTTGCCAGTCAAACGCTTAAGTAAATCCTGCAAGGAAAGATTAATAAAAAAATTTACAAAGATGGCAATAAAGTAACCGGATAAAGCAGGTTAGGGATAAATTTGGTTAGAAAGTGCGATTTTAAAGTAAGTAAAAAGTATTGGGGGCTAGGTCGCTGACGGGGGGGGCGCGCCTTTGTCCCGGCCCTCATTTCGGTTCTGGTACAGCGCATAGTCGGCTTCGTTTAATAATGTGTTGAGATTACGGCCACTGTTTTCTGTGCTGGCCGTGCCGATCTTGGCGTTGAGTTTGACCATTTGAGCGGTTGCCTCGGCCGCTCCGGAGGGCACTTGCAGATTTGCGGTCAGGGCACGCAACCCTTCGCCCATGCGGGCAGCGTCTTCAAAGCTGGTATGAGGCAGCACTAGCAGGAACTGGGCTCCGTCAAAACGCCCGAAAAGGTCGCTTTCCCGGATTTTTTCACGAATGGCGTTGGCAAAACGCTGAAGGGAAAGTTCTCCGGTTCGCCGGCCATGCTCATCCAGCAGATTGGAGAAGTCACTGATCTCGATTAATAGTACCGACACCGTGTAGTTATGGCGGTGACTCAGAGCAAGCTCCCTTTCCAGCATGCCAAGCAGATGTGGGCGATTGAAAAGACCGGTCAGGTGATCTTCTCTGGCCTGTTGTTGCAGTTGCCGGTTCTGTCTGTCCAATGCGATCAAGCGGGTGCTGAAGAGGTAGAGAGGTGGGGCAAGCAGTAGCAGTGGCAGGGCTGTGGCCAGCACCATACCGGACAACCAGTCGCGTTCACCTACCAGCATGATGGCAATGCTGGTGAGCATCAGGGAGACAACAATGGAAACCAAGGTCATGGCAGCCGTGCCCTTGAGGGCAGCGAGACGATCAGTACGAGTAGACAGCCGAGATGAACCCGCGACTACCTGGAACAGCTTTGCCATGATTGCGCAATCCCCTCAAATGATACGCTTTTTTGAGCCAGTATCCGGGTTGCCTGCACATGGCGCAATAGGGGTTAGGGTTCTCCCAGCAATTCCGCTTTCATCGCTTTGGAATAGGGGGCCTGTCCGAACCAGATTTTCAGGTAGTCACGGGCAAAATCCGCTCCCTGCTCTTTCGCTAGAGGGGTGTTGTTGAGTCGTAACTCAAAGTCCTGCTCCATCCAGACAAGGGTATAGGTATCCCCATCATCGACGTTTTGGTAGTGGCTATTGAAGGAGGCAAAACGGGGTTTGAGGGTATCGAACCGGTTTTGGGGCAGATTTTTCTCGAGAAAATGCAAGGCCGCTTTGGCGAATGCGTCTCCCGGGACCTCTCGAAAATAGGCAAATTCAAGCTTCAGAGGAGGGCTAAGCGGGTCTGTGTCATCGCAATTCATTCGTGACAGGGATGCCTCTCCAACGGTGAATACCTTGAGGGCTTTCACGTCGGCACGGGAACATTCTTGCCATGCAGTTTGAGCGCTAGCCTGTGACATCAACCCGAGGATGAGTGCCAGGGGGGGGGCGCCTTTCAATCGTCGGGGGAATGGTGTCTTAGCCATCGTGTCGCAGGTCCTAAAAGTGGAAGGTGTTGATCCAATCCCTGGCTGCTGTCCCAGAAGTCCTGATGGAACTGAATCAGTCCGTTCTCATCAACGCGAAGCTGACTGATGCCAATGGTGCTGGACAGTCTCGGCTTGTTAAAAAGGGTGAATTGAGCATCCATTTGCCACAGAACAAACACATCGCTGCTGTTTTCGCTGCAGATGAGCTGCAGTACTTCAAGAGACATCTGGTCGAGCCTTTCGGCTGTCTTGATCAAATGCTCGCGGAGTGCATCGCGGCCTTTCAGTGTTACCAGGGTGTCGTTGAAATACAGAGGGTCCGCGTAAACTGAATCAATGTTTTGATCGATGTATTTCGCATCGAGAGGGGAAAACAGCAGCAAAAACCGGTCAACAGAGTCGTTGTGGCAGCCCGCAACGCCCGGTACGGACTTTTCAACTGTCCGGTAGCTCTCTGTGTAGCCGTAGGGCCCTTTGGGGCTGCCATGGCAGCCAGCCAGTGCCGCACTTGCGGCGATAAGAGTGACAATTAATGCTTTCATACCCCTAGGATCGCCTCAGACCAGTGAGATAGCCGTGAAGAGTGGTTCACAGTGTCTTGACGAGGTCAGTGGGATGCTTAGCTGATGTCCATTACCGCGCGTGCCAACATCGCCAACTTCATTGGTTTCCAATTACTTTGGGCTGCTGTGGTCTGGGGTGGAGCCAAAGGGGTGTGGTACCTCGGCTGGCCCTTTCTTGCGCTGATGCTGTTATTGCAATGGGCAGCTGGCCGTCCCGACAGGCAGGTGCTTACCCGGGATTTGGCCATGATACTTGTGGGCTGGCTTGTTTGCCTGATGCTTGAGCCCATGTTGCTGTTGAGTCATGTTTTGGACTACCGCCACTGGCCGCACAGTGCGGCCGCCCCGGGTGGGATATGGGCCTTGTGGGCGGGATTTGCTGTGACCCTGTATTACTCATTGGGATGGTTGCGGGGCAAGTTGTGGTTGGCGGCCTTGGTCGGCGGCGCTGGTGGTGCTTTTTCGATGATGGCCGGAATTCATATCGGTGCTGCCCAGGCGCCTCGAGGGCTGAGCACCCTGTTGATTGTGTACGGGATTGTTTGGGCGGCGCTTGTCCCTGTTATGGTGGTTTTGTCAGACCGGGTGTTGAGCGCTCAGGCAATCCGCGTACGTCAACAATCCAAAGGAGGTATTCATGGGCGTTGAAGCTGTGATGCTGGTGGTTTTGCTTGCCGTTGCGGTCTTGTTGTGGGCGCAGCAGTTAAGGTCCGGGAATGCCGGCTGGGTTGATGTTTTTTGGTCCTGGGGTACCGGGCTCACTGGCATGCTTTACTTGCTCGTCGGTGATGGCTCTCCACTGCCCCGAGCCGTGGCAGGTGTGCTATTGCTGACATGGGCTTTGCGCCTTGGCAGCCATATTTTTCAACGTGTTCGCAATGACCCTGAAGAGGATGGCCGTTACGCGGCAATGCGCCAGGCTCTCGGGAGTCGCACCCAGCCGGTATTTTTTTTGTTTTACCTTGGCCAAGGGCTACTTGCCTGGGTGTTTTCGCTCCCGTTCAGCGTTATCGGTGACCAGCAGAACGCCGAGCCGTTGCTGGTGATAACAGGGCTGTTGATAGGAATGGGAGCGATATTCGGGGAGTCTGTGGCCGATGCGCAATTGAAGCGTTTCAAGGCTCGTTCGGATAGCCGGGGGAAAACCTGCCGTGAAGGGCTGTGGCGTTATTCTCGCCACCCCAACTATTTCTTCGAATGGCTGCATTGGTGTAGTTATCCGTTGGTCGCAACGGGAGCAGCCCTTTTCGGCTTTCTCTGGCTATTGCCGATCGCCATGCTGGCGTTCCTGTGGTTTGTCACAGGGATTCCGTACACCGAAAAGCAGGCCCTCAAGTCTCGTGGCGATGACTACCGCAAATATCAACGCACCACCAGTGCCTTTTTTCCCTGGAGACCAAGATCATGATGATACAAATGGCAGAGTCCGGCTGGCTTCCGGACGGGTTGGTCCGTTATGGCATTCGCCGGTTGCTCGCTCGGCGTTTGCAACAGGAGCAGCGTCAGCAGGAGGGCAACACACGTGTCCTCAGAGCGGCGCCAGTGGCGGTGGAACAAGATGCTGCAAATGAGCAGCATTATGAAGTGGATGCCCGGTTTTATCAGCAAGTACTGGGCCCACATCTAAAATATTCCAGTGGCTTCTGGCCAGAGGATTGTACCGACCTTGCCGATGCGGAAGCAGCGATGCTCGCTCTTACCTGCGAGCGAGCACAGCTTGGGTCGGGCCAGCAGATTCTGGAACTGGGCTGCGGCTGGGGCTCTCTGACATTGTGGATGGCAGAGCATTACCCTGAAAGCAATATCACTGCGGTTTCCAACTCTGCTTCGCAACGGGCCTTTATCCTGGCGCGAGCTGAGGAAAGGGGGCTGGCAAACCTCAACGTAATCACTGCGGATGTGGCTACGTTTTCACCGGAAAGAGAGTTCGATCGTGTGGTTTCGGTCGAGATGTTCGAGCATATGCGCAACCATGCGACCTTGTTTTCTCGAATTCAGGGCTGGCTACGCCCTGGCGGCAAACTCTTTGTGCATGTTTTTTGTCACCGGGAACTCACGTATCTGTTTGAAGACCGGGGTGAGCAAGACTGGATGAGCAGGTATTTTTTCACCGGGGGAATGATGCCGGGCTGGGATTGGCTGCCTGAATGCGCAGGCGATCTGGCGCTGGAAGACCGGTGGCGTGTTAATGGCCAGCATTACGCCAAGACCCTCGAAGGATGGTTAACCCTGGCCGATCAGCGACAAGATAACCTTGTTGCCCTGCTGGACGAATGCTACGGCCCGGGGGAAGGTAAAGTATGGTTGCAGCGCTGGAGAATGTTTTTCATGGCATGCGCAGAACTCTTTAACTATCGTAGTGGCGAAGAATGGTTTGTGGCCCACTACCGGTTTTCGAGGCCGCAATAACAGTTATCCGGATTTGGCAGTGAAATCTGCATGAAGCGTTCAGGTGTACAGCATCGCCTTACCCGTGTGTATCTGGTTCAGCTGCTGCTGATCAGTTTGGCGACGGTGATGGGTGTTTGGGCCACAGCCAATATTATTGAGCATGTGCTGGTCAAGCAGGCACTGATCAAGGAGGCGGATCATTACTGGGGGTTATTGGAACAAAACCCCGAGCAGCCACGGCCCAATACCCGTCATTTGTTAGGTTTGCTGACCAGTCGCTCGGTTAACGATTCTGTCCCGGATATTCTCTCAGTCTTGCCAGACGGCTATCAGCGTGTGGACCTGGCAGGGGAAAAGCCTATCGTTTATATCGAAAGCCGAGGGGAGGCACGGCTCTACCTGGTTTTTGACGAGCAGCGGGTATCGGTGCTTGCGTTTTTGTTCGGTATCCTGCCGCTAACCGGTGTGTTACTGGTGATTTATATCACCTCTTTCCTCGGTTGGAAGAAGTCCCGGGACCTGCTGTCACCCCTGGTGCAGTTGGCAGAACGTCTTCGCCATACTCCTGTCGATACCCCGAGTGGAGCAAGACTGGATCTTGCCGATATCCAGGCAGACAATGACAGCGAGGTTGCGGTGCTGGTTTCTGCGCTGGAGGCTTATGCCGACCGTCTGGTGACCTTTGTCGAACGTGAGCGGCAATTTACACGCGATGCCAGCCACGAGCTTCGCACCCCTCTTGCCGTATTCCGCGCTAACCTTGAATTGCTTCAGAGCCAGGTGGGGGAGCGTCCGGTGATCAGCCGCATGTCGGACACCGTTGAAGACATGGAGGCTACGCTCGAAACCCTTTTGATGCTGGCGCGTACAGAGCACGTTGATCAGACCGCTGAGCCGGTCATTGTCAACGATATGGCGGTCAATTTGATGGAGCGCTTGTCTCCTCTGGCGGAACGGAAGCAGATACGGCTGCAAGTGAGACAAAAGTCCCTGACATCAGTCGATTGCCCAGAGCCAGCCTTGGCGATTGTGTTAACCAATCTGGTGCGTAATGCCATTAATTACAGTGGCTCTGGTGCGGTAGACATTATTGTTCTTGAGGGCGCAGTGCAGGTAGTGGACTCCGGTGTGGGCATGGATCAACAGGATCTTGAGCGTATGCTTAAACCGTTTGAGCGTGGAAACAGTGCCGAAGGCGGTCACGGTCTGGGTTTGGCAATTGTTCAGCGTCTTTGTGAGCGTTATGACTGGAAAATCATGGTCGCGAGTGCACCGGGCAAGGGCACACAGGTGCGTGTGGCGTTCAATTGAATTCGCCCCTCAGCTGAAGAGGGAGGTGTACTGCAGGCGTACCAGTAATTGTTTTGCATTTAATGCATCACGAATACGATCTGCAGCTCGCTGGGCGTTCGCTTGATCAGTATCAGCCAACAGAACCGCAAAACGATTGTTGCCTAAATGGGCGACACTGTCGTGCTCGCGAAGCAGTGCCGCCAGTGAATCGGCGATAATCTCGCTGTCAGCCTCTTCCGGCCCGTGCAGGTGGAGGACAGAAGACTCCATACCAAGATCTCTGGCGTTACCGATCTCCTGTTTAAGGATGTCCTCCCAGCCTTTGGGGCCCGGCAATCCGGTAATGTCGCAGCGATCTGGGTGTTCGATAAAGGTCGTCAGTCGTTGTTGCCTGGCATCGCGTACGGCTGTGTTGAGCAAGTGGCTGATCAATGCGGCTTCATGCTCAAGTGCGGGCAATGCATCGAGAAGTGACTCGGGTTGGGCGTGGGGGTCCAGCGCACACAGGGTGCCGAACAAATTACCCTGGGTATCCCGTAGTGGGAAACCAATATAGGCGCCAATGTCCAGCGTGGCGTTGATTGGAGCCGTGTGATACGCCTGATTAATGGCGGTATCGGCAACAATTCTTGCATTTCCCAGTTCTACCATCTGTACACAGTAGCTGGTTTGCCATTCCAGCCTATGTCCCTGGCACATCCCATAGGCCTTGTCCTGCACACGCAAGATGAGCAAATCGTCACCCCGAAGGCGGGTGATCATCCACATGGACATGCCGAAGCGTTGCTGGAGTTGCGCCAAATGGGCGTCCAGCAGCTTCTCAAATGAATTGTAGTGAGGTAAGAGTGTTGAGTCGTTCACAAGATTAAGGCGGAAAGTTTTTCCGCCTATTGTGAGTGTCCACAGGGCGCTGAATCAAGGGCAAGATCGATCAGTGGTGTTGCTCGGCAGCTCCGTGGATGCTGAAACCCACCCCCGGTAAGGTGTTGAGCAGAGGCTGGGAGAAAGGTTTGTCCATCGCTTTTCGCAGATTATACAAATGGCTTCTCAGCGCGTCAGAATCCGGAACCAGGTCGCCCCACAGCTCTCGCTCAAGTTGCTCCCGGCTGACAACCCGTGGGGATTCGCGCATCAGGATGCGCAGTATCCGGAACGCGGTGGGAGATAATTTCAGCAGTTTGCCATCCCGGCGGGCTTCCTGTCTTGCCGGGTCTAACTGTAGATCTTCCACCTGCAGGGTGTTCGCGGTGACTTCCTTACGCTGGCGGCGGATCTGAGCTGTGACCCTGGCTGCCAATTCAGGAAGTGCAAAAGGTTTTACAATGTAGTCGTCGCCGCCTTTGTTGAAACCTTCGAGTTTATCGTCAAGGTGGTCTCTGGCAGTCATAAAAATAACGGGGAGGTCTTGCGACAGCTCTTTACGAAGAGCCTCGCAAAACTGGAAGCCACTTTCGCCTGGGAGCATGACATCAAGCAACATGAGATCATAATGGTGTTGCTGTACCAGCTCCCGGGCAAGACGAGTGTCGCCTGCATAGTCGACCGTTGCACCCTGCTGCTCCAGGAACTCAAGTACGGTCTGCGCAAGTTGGCGATGGTCTTCCACCAGCAAGATAGACAAGTTTTCCATTATGCTCTCCTTTATCACCTTCCAATGGTGCGGCGTCAGACGTCAATGCCACGTCAATGATCCAATAGGATGAGTGTCCATCTATCTTCCACCAAGCTCAATAACTGACAGACGAATGACTTTCAGAATTTCCCTAATCTGTCAGGCTGCCAGTGCGGGCAAAACGTTGTCGATAGTGGCTGGGTGACAACCCTGTGTGACGTTTGAACAATCTGGAAAAACTGCTGACGTCTTGATAGCCCACCAACTCAGCCAGCTGGGTTAGATTATTGGTGCCGCGCTCGAGCATTTTTCTTGCGGCTTCAATGCGTACTCGCTGCAAGTATTGTAATGGGGGCTCCCCCAGGGTGTTGGTGAAGCGGCGCTGCAATTGTCTGGGGCTCAGGTGCACCTTCTCTGCCAATTCACCGAGTGAGGTGGGATCCCGGAAGTGTTCATGAATCCAGGCCTGCACGGTCTGCACTTGCTCGTCCTGATGATAGGAATGAGCGGGAAGCCCGGCATACACACTCTGCAGGTCGTTACGCACATCAATCACGAAGGCTCTGGACAGTTCCCTGGCCAGATCCGGCCCACAATAGCGTTCTACCAGCAGAATGGTCAGATCTCGCCAGGCGGTCCCCCCACCAGCACAGAAAATATTTCCCTCGCGGGTGATCAGTTCGCGCTCATTGAGTTTGACTTGCGGATAGCGTTGCCGGAATTGCTGACTGAACCCCCAATGGGTGGTGGCTGTGCAGTTATCCAGCAGGCCCGCTTCGGCCAGAAGAAAAGCACCTGTGCAATTGCTGGCCAGGTCTGCCCCCGCTGAATGAATACGCCTGAGCCATGGCAGAACGTCCCGCTGTTGCTCCAGCACCTGTTCAATTGGGGCACCAATGGTCGGAATTACCACCAGATCCACTTTGTCGATTTGATCAATAGAGGCGTCAACGGCCATGCGGATGGAGGGCGTACAGCGCACGGGATTACCATCCTTGGAGACGATTCGCACCTGGAATTGCTGGTCCAGAGGCTGTCCATGGATACGGTTCCAGGTCACCCCGGTAAGGGTAAAGAGATCCACCACTCCGGTGAGTGCAGAGGCAAAAACGCCATCGAAGGCCAAAACGGCGACTTGATACATTCTGTCGTGTTCCACCATGAATTAGTCATAGGCGACAATGCCAGAGAGCAGGGCAGGATGGCAAGCTGTGTCGAAAAAACGGGAGAGATGTTGTGAGTGATGTGATTCTGGACCGTCGCGATCTGCGCTTCCAGTTGTTCGAGGTGCTGGATACCGACACCCTTTTCGAACGGGAGCGTTTTGCCGAACATAGCCGTGACACTATCGAGGCGGCACTGGATACGGCAGAAAAACTCGCGCGGGAAAAGTTTGCCGATCACAACAGCCTTGCCGACAAGGAAGAGCCGCAGTTTGTGGATGGCAAGGTGGTCATGCGCCCGGAAGTGAAAGCGGCGTTTGATGCCTACATCGATGCGGGCTTTCTCTCTTCCCGTGCCAGCTTTGAAGAAGGCGGCATGCAATTGCCTGATATTGCGGCTGCGGCCTGCAAGGGCATGTTTACCTGCGTTAACCCCAGCTCGACGGCCTATGCGTTTCTGACCGCGGCGGCGGCCAATGTGATTCGTAACTTTGCCAGTGATGAGCTCAAGGCGCGCTACCTCGAACCCATGATGCAGGGCCGTTTCACCGGCACCATGGCGCTGACAGAACCGCACGCCGGTTCGTCGCTGGCCGATATTCGTACCCGCGCGGTACCGCAGGACGACGGCAGCTATCGTTTGAAGGGCAACAAGATTTTTATCTCCGGCGGTGAAAACGAGCTGGCAGACAATATCGTGCACCTGGTGCTGGCCAAAATTCCCGGTGGCCCGGAAGGGGTCAAGGGTATTTCTCTGTTCGTGGTGCCGAAGTATCGGCTGGATGAGCAGGGCAACCCGGGGCCGCGCAATGATGTCATTCTTGCCGGACTGATCCACAAACTGGGTTACCGTGGCACCACCAGCACCGCACTGACCTTTGGTGATAACGACGACTGTCATGGCTATCTGGTAGGCGAGGCCCATCAAGGCCTGCGTTACATGTTCCAGATGATGAATGAAGCGCGGGTTGGGGTCGGTTTTGGTGCCGCATTGCTGGGCTACCGGGGTTACCGCTATGCCCTGGATTATGCGCGTGACCGCTTACAAGGCCGGCACCCGGATGCAGCCGATTTCAGCAAGCCCATGGTGCCGATCATTGAACACGCGGATGTGCGCCGGTTGCTGTTGACGCAGAAGGCTTATGCCGAGGCGGCGCTGGCCATGAGCTTCTACGGTTATCGGCTGGTGGATGAAATTGAAAGCGGCGAAGCGCAGAGCTCCCGCGATGCGGAATTGCTGCTGGATTTGCTGACGCCCGTGCTGAAAACCTGGCCGTCTGAATATGGACTGAAAGCCAACGATATGGCGATTCAGGTGTTTGGTGGTGCCGGTTATACCCGTGAATATCCGGTCGAACAGGTATGGCGAGATAACCGTCTCAACCCTATTCATGAGGGGACCACCGGCGTTCATGGCCTCGATTTGCTTGGTCGCAAGGTATGGCAGGCCAATGGCAAAGGCATGCAGCTGCTCGCAGGTAAAATCATGGCCGATGTCGAGGCCACTTCAGATGTTCGCTGCAAGCCATTTGCGACAGCCTTGCAAGCGATGTTGCCGAAGATTCAGGCGGCGACGGAAGCCAGCGGCAAACTGATGGCCGACAAAGGGCCGCGGGTCGCCCTGTCGAACGGTAACGCCTATCTACAGCTGGTGGGACACACCGTCGCGGCCTGGATGTGGCTACGTCAGGCCAACGCTGCGGTGAAACTGGATCGCCCGGAAGATGAAGACTTTGCCAACGGAAAGCTGATGGCAGCCACTTATTTCTTCCGGTGGGAGTTACCCCGTGTGGAGTTGGACGCTCAACGACTGGTTGATGCCGATAGCACCTTCATGGACATGGACAGCCGCTGGTTCTGATTGTGATAGCAATCGACCTTGTGTGCCTATCGTCATCAGGCTCGGGAGAGCTCATCACGCGGTGAGCAAAACAGCTATGACGGTATTTTCCGCCCCCGGCCTCCGGGGGCTTTTTTTTGGTTCTTCGCGGATTTGAGGGAAAAGCCCGACTGACACCTCCCGGTTTGCCGTAGGAGCGTCGCTCGCGGCGCGATAGCCCACGTCGTTAAAGACTGATTTAACACAGGGTCCACAGAGAAAAACCGTCTTTCCTGAGTGCCTCCTGTGCCCTCTGTGGTGAAAAGGCTTTTGATCCTGGTCTGGAATCGCGCCGCGAGCGACGCTCCTACGGCAAGTTGGGAGTCAATCTTTCCTCACATCCGAGATGGCGATTTTTGTTGGTGGCGTCGTCAGTTGGAAGTAAAACGGATAACGTCCGCGCTCTGGCCAGAATCCTCCCTTTTTCCCGTTGTTGGTTGTCACTAAAGCGTCATATATTGAGGCGCGTGTTGCACAATTTCCAAACAGGGAGAAGGGAAATGAAAAAAACATTGATGGCCGCAGCCATTGCAGCAGCCTTGCCGGTGTCGGCCCTTGCGGCCCCTGCCTTTTACGGCAAATTGAACCTGAGCCTGGACAAAACCCGTGATTACCCACAGGGGTTGGTGTTTTCAGAAGAGGATCTGTCTGACGCCTGGTTTGTCTCCAGCAACAATTCCCGCCTGGGCATCAAGGGAGAAGAGCCGCTGATTAATGATCGCCTGAGCGTGATCTATCAAATGGAAGTCAGCTATGACGCCGACGGTGACAGCAGCGATACCTTTGGCACCCGTAACAGCTTTCTTGGCCTGAACAGCGCAGCCGGTAAGGTCTTCGCCGGCCGTTACGACAGCGTCGTTAAACTGGCCGAAGGCAGCATTGACCAATTCAACGACACCGTCGCGGATATGGATGTGGTGTTCCTCGGCCAGCGCCGCAACAGCAACACGGTAAACTGGCAAAGCCCGGATTTCGGCGGTGTCACCGTCCGCGCGCAGGTCGCCCCCGGTGAAGAGGAGGTGGTGGGTACCGGTGCCAATGCACGAACCCAGGATGGCCTGACGGATACCTGGGGGCTTTCCGCAACGCTTGAAGCGGAGGCGATCTATGCTGCACTGGCCTATGAGAGCAGTTATACCAGTATTGATTTTGCTCCGTTTGGCCCGCTCATCGGTGGGGATCTTGATACCCTGCGCGGCTCGTTCGGGCTCAGTCTGGGTGACAGCGCGCAGTTCGGTGCGATTGTTGAGCGCAGTGAATTTGACCCCTACGGTGGCGATGAAGGGGATCTGATGTCCTATCTGCTCAGCGGCCGTTTTGGGCTCAGCGAGCGTATTGTCCTGAAGGGGCAAATTGGCATGCTGGACAGCAGTGATCTGGATCTGGATATCAAGATGCTGACGGTGGGCGCGGACTACACGCTCGGCGATCAGACCACCACCTATGCGCTGGTTTCCGCCTCGGATACCGACTTCGACCCGGTGGGCTCCACCACTGATGTGGACGAATCCGGCATGGCCTTTTCTGTCGGGCTGATTCACAAGTTCTAGCAACACGCACTACGTTCAAAACAGAAAAACCGGCTTTCGCCGGTTTTTCTGTTTCGCGGTTAACTGTTCACTATTAGCTGTTAACTGCTCTTCAGTCCCACTTCTTCATCAGCAGGCTGGCATTGGTGCCACCGAAGCCGAAGCTGTTGCTCATCACAACACTGGGGCCGGTGTCCTTGCCGGTGGTCAGAATTGGCAAGCCTTCTGCCTTTTCGTCCAGGGTTTCAATGTTGGCGCTCAGGGCGGTGAAGTTGTTCTGCATCATCAGCAGGCAGTAAATAGCTTCGTGGACGCCGGCTGCCCCAAGGCTGTGGCCAGACAGGCTCTTGGTGGAGCCGATGGCCGGTGCATTGTCACCAAACACTTCGCGGATGGCTTTCAGCTCCGCCACGTCACCCACCGGGGTGCTGGTACCGTGGGCGTTGATGTAGTCCACCTGACCCTCAAACTGGGCCATGGCCTGGCGCATGCAGCGCGCGGCCCCTTCGCCATTGGGGGCAACCATGTCATGGCCATCACTGGTGGCACCGTAGCCCACCACTTCTGCGTAGATTTTGGCGCCGCGGGCCTGGGCGACCTCCAGGGCTTCCAGCACCAGCATCCCGCCGCCACCGGCGATGACGAAGCCGTCACGGGTCGCGTCGTAGGCACGGGAGGCTGTTTCCGGCGTGTCGTTGTACTTGCTGGACAGGGCGCCCATGGCATCGAACAGACAGCTCAGTGCCCAGTGCTCTTCTTCACCCCCACCGGCAAACACGCGATCCTGTTTGCCCAGCTGGATTTGCTCTACCGCGTTACCAATACAGTGGGCGCTGGTGGCGCAAGCAGAGGTGATGGAGTAATTGACGCCCTGAATCTTGAACGGTGTGGCCAGACAGGCGGACACGGTGGAGGCCATGACGCGCGGCACCATATAAGGGCCCACTCGTTTGACGCCACGGGAGCGAGCGATATCGGCGGCTTCCACCTGGTTCAGGGAAGAGTGGCCGCCAGAGCCGGCGATCAGGCCGGTGCGCTCGTTGCTGACTTCAGCCTCGGACAGCCCGGCATCGGCAATGGCTTGTTGCATGGCAACATAGGCGTAGCCCGCAGAATCCCCCATGAAGCGACGCGGTTTGCGGTCGATGAAATCATCCAGATTGATGTCCGGCACGCCAGCAATCTGGCTGCGCATACCCATTTCCTTATAGGTATCGTTGAAGCGAATGCCGGAACGGCCTTCCTTCAGGGATTGGGTAACGGTGTCGGCATCATTGCCCAGACAGGACACGATGCCCATGCCAGTAATTACGACGCGGCGCATGGGGAACTCCTAGAATCCGTCGGTGGAAGTGAACAGGCCGACCCGCAGGTCTTCGGCGCTGTAGATGTCGCGGCCATCCACCGACACCGTGGCGTCAGCGATGCCGAGAATCAGTTTGCGGGTGATCACCCGCTTCACATCCAGTCGATAGGTGACTTTCTTGGCGGTGGGCAGGATCTGCCCGGAAAATTTCACGTTGCCAACACCGAGTGCCCGGCCGCGGCCAGGGTTGCCTTTCCAGCCGAGGAAAAAGCCCAGCAGTTGCCAGGTAGCATCCAGACCCAAACAGCCCGGCATGACCGGGTCGCTCTCGAAGTGGCAGTCGAAAAACCAGAGATCAGGGGTGATATCCAGTTCGGCAATGATTTGGCCTTTGCCATAGCTGCCGCCTTCGTCGCTGATGTGAGCAATGCGATCGATCATCAGCATGTTCGGCAAGGGCAGCCGTGCGTTGCCGGGGCCAAACAGCTCCCCGTGGGCGCAGGCGAGCAGTTCCTCGCGAGCGTAAGAAGACTTCTGTTCTGGTGTTGTGCTCAAAATCTTACTCCATGAAGGCCAAGGCGGCGCATTCCGAGTATATGGATGATTTATGTCGTTTTTTCGTCAGCCGGGTGACACGCAGTCAGGGCGAGACTGATACTAGCAAAGCATGGTGAAAGCATACGAATAGCAAGCGTCTCAAAATATGTCGGAGTGATGTTGTTACCGAAAATGACCGATGAACGGACAAAAAAGACGGTTGTCGGACCTTCGAGGGATAATAAAAGAGGGTATCAAGCTCTCCGCGACGGACTTGCAATTGCCTTACCATGCACAGATGCTATGCGCGCGCAGCACGGCAGGGACAGGTATTCGCTGGGCGATTAACCCCTTTTTGCAGATTCAGGAGCTTTCGTGGCGGCAGAAATCGGTCATCTTTCCCTTTGGTTGGCATTGGCAGCGGCCCTGTGTCTGTCTGTGTTCCCCTTGATCGGCGTGCAACGCGATATCGTCGCATGGCAGTGGTACGCCCGCCCGTTAGCCTGGTTACAGTGGCTGGCCATGACGATTGCCATGGTCATGCTGGGCTACTGCTTCTATAACAATGACTTCTCGGTTTCCTATGTTGCCAACCACAGCAATTCGGCCTTGCCGTTAGCTTATCGGCTGTCCGCCATCTGGGGGGGGCACGAAGGCTCGTTGCTGTTGTGGGGCTGGATGCTGGCGGGTTGGGGCGCCATGGTCGGGTTGCTCAGTCGCAGTGTGCCCCTGGTGATGGTGGCTCGGGTGTTGTCCGTGATGGGCATGATTGCGGTGGGTTTCCTGCTGTTCATGCTGCTCACATCCAACCCGTTCGATCGCACCTTGCCCTGGTTTCCCCTTGATGGCGCCGACCTGAATCCGCTGCTGCAAGACCCCGGGCTGATTGTGCACCCGCCCATGCTTTATATGGGGTATGTGGGGTTTTCCGTCGCCTTTGCCTTTGCCATTGCCGGTTTGCTGGCCGGCAACCTGGATCCGGCCTGGGCCCGATGGGCGCGTCCCTGGACAACCGTGGCCTGGTGTTTCCTGACCGTAGGCATCGCGCTGGGTTCCTGGTGGGCCTATTACGAACTGGGTTGGGGTGGCTGGTGGTTCTGGGATCCGGTAGAAAATGCCTCCCTGTTACCCTGGCTGGCCGGGACAGCCCTGATTCATTCGCTGGCGGTCAGTGAAAAGCGCAACATGTTCCGCGCCTGGACGGTGTTGTTGGCGATTATCACTTTTTCCATGAGTTTGCTGGGCACGTTCCTGGTGCGTTCTGGCGTGTTGACCTCGGTGCATGCCTTCGCCAATGACCCGGAACGTGGTGCCTTTATCCTGGGTTTCCTTGTGGTGGTTGCGGGTGGGGGGCTGACGCTGTTCGCCGCACGTGCATCCGCCTTGCGTAGCAATGCCGGTTTCAAACCGTTGTCCCGCGAGGCATTCCTGTTGGGCAATAACCTGCTGCTGCTGACCGCCATGTCCGTCGTGTTGGTGGGGACCATCGCACCGTTGTTTTTTGAATGGATGGATCTGAAGATTTCCATTCGCAGCCCTTACTTCAACGGCTTCTTCGTGCCACTGACGTTCCTGCTGATCCTGCTGCTGATTCCCGGGGTTTTCAGCAACTGGAAGCGTCAGGACAGCGGCATACTGGTCAAGCGTTTGTTGCCGCTGGTGCCGGCTGCCATTGTGGCGGGCTGGTTCGGCGCCCGTATCCCGGAGCCGTCCCCCTGGCAGGGTGTGGTGGCCATCATGCTGGCGTGTTATCTGATCTTTGCCCATGTGGATGATGTGTTGCGTCGGGCGTTGGCCTATCAACAGGGGCTCTTCACCGGGCTGCGAAAGCTTGGCCGCAGTTACTGGGGCATGGTGATTGCTCACTGCGGTTTGGCCGTCATGGTAGCGGGGATCGCCCTGGTGAGTTTTCACGAAGTGGAGCGGGATATCCGCATGGCACCCGGTGACGAGGCAACACTTGGGGACTACCGCTTCGTGTTCGACAGCCTTGACGAATACCGCGGCCCGAACTTCGATGCTACGCGTGGCCACTTCCAGGTCTACTGGCAGGATCAACCCATCGTATTGTTGCACCCGGAGAAGCGTACCTACCATGCTGGCCGGCAGATCATGACTGAAGCGGCAATTGATGCCGGTTTCTGGCGCGACCTGTATGTGGCCATGGGCGAGCCGCTTAAAGGGGGAGAGGCGTGGGCCGTGCGTATCTACTTCAAACCCGGTATCCGCTGGATCTGGTTGGGCGCCCTGATCATGGCTCTGGGTGGTGGGCTGGCGCTGTCCGACAAGCGTTATCGCCGTCAGCGGTTTGCCGATGACAGTGTCCAGCGCGTTTCAGAGCGTGAGCAGCCCGAGCGCGAACAAAAAGGAGCGACCAATGAAGCCTAATTCCCCCTGGGTGTTCCTGCCGCTGCTGGGTTTCATCCTGCTTGCGGTGTTGCTGGCCAGTGGCCTCGGTCGTGATCCGCAAGAGCTGCCTTCGGCACTGGTGGGCAAACCGGTTCCGGCATTCTCTTTGTCGTCATTGTTGACCGAAGAAACCGTTACCGAAGCGTCCCTGACCGGGCGTTGGCAGCTGTTGAATGTGTGGGCGACCTGGTGCCCGACCTGTCATGTCGAGCATCCCTTCCTGTTGGCCCTGGCGGCGCAGGGAGTGCCTATCGCCGGCTTGAACTATAAGGATGAAACACCGGCGGCCCGTCAGTACCTGGCCAATCTCGGCAACCCCTTCACCCATGTGATTGTCGATGCGGATGGCCAGCTGGGTCTGGATCTGGGGGTCTATGGCGCTCCGGAGACATTCCTGATCAATCCGCAGGGCGAGATTGTGCTGCGTCATGCCGGTGATCTGAATGAACGGGTATGGAAGGAGAAGTTCTTGCCTTTGATGCCCGCTGAGCAAAGTGGTCAGGGAGGTGCACAATGAAGCGTTTTTTCCTGTCTGCTCTGCTGGCAAGCTTGCTGCCGGTTGCGGCCCTGGCAGCCATTGATGTTTACCAGTTCGACAATGAACAGCAGGAGCAACGCTTTCGGGTGCTGACCGAAGAGCTGCGTTGCCCCAAGTGCCAGAACCAGAGCATTTCCGATTCTGACGCGGGCATTGCCCAGGATATGCGTACCCGGGTGCACAGCATGATTCTGGAAGGGCGAAGTGACGATGAAATCGTCGACTATTTTGTCTCCCGCTACGGCGACTTTGTCAGCTATCGTCCGCCGGTCAATGCACAGACTTCGGTGCTATGGCTGGTACCGCTGATTCTGCTGGGTGGGGGCGGCCTACTGATCGTTATGTTGCTTCGCCGCGCCAGTGCCAAAGCCAATGATGATGAAGGAGACGCCTCATGATGTGGATAGTCGTGGCGTTGATCATGCTGCTGGTACTGGCGGTCATGCTGTGGTGGCTGTGGCGACAGGAAGCCCGCAAGGCCGGGCGGTCGGTGAGTGGGGCGTTGGGTATTCCCCTGATCGTCGTTGTATTGGCCGCGGCAGGCTATGGTCTGATTGGCTATAACGAACACACCGGCCCCTGGCTGCAGCATCAACAGGATTACCGTGCGGTGGCTCAAGACATCATTGCCGGCAAGCCCCCCACCAAGGCGGCAGCAGATGTGCCGGCCGGGGCGCTGGTGCGGGTGCTGCAGTCCGAGCTCACCCACAATCCTTCCGCCATCGGATGGTACGCGCTGGGCTCACTGTACGACCAACTCGGTGCCCCGGTGCAAAGCGAGGAAGCGGCGCTGAAAGCGGTGGCACTGGCACCGGATGACCCCTCCATGCATTTGCTGTTGGCTCGTTCCCGTATCGAACAGGCCGGCGGCAAGCTGACTGACCCGGCACTGGAAGACATTCGCTGGGTGCTTGACCGTGAACCGGCCCATGATGGTGCCTGGATGTTACTGGCCATGTCTGCCGACCGGGCTGGGCGCTATGACCTTTCCATGCAGGGCTGGGAATCATTATTGAGCCGCCATGGCGAGGGGGAGACAGGCGATTTGCTCCGCAGGGGGCTGGACAATGCCCGTGCACAGAAAGCGCGCCAGGGAGTGTTTGCCTCCATTCGATCCGTGGTTCAGGGGGGAGACCTGCCTGCTGGGGGCACCCTGTTTGTCTATATTCGTGAGGCCGGTTCGCAGGGCCAGCCTTTGGCGGCCCACCGCCAGGTCGTGCCAAGTTTCCCCGCTTCGGTGGTGCTGACGGAGGGGGACTGGCTGCAGGCGTATCCGGACAGCGACGCGGAGCTGGTGATCGGAGCCCGTTATACGCCGGCACCGGGTGCCTCGGTGGATCAGGCTGCCATCAGTGCGGCCCCGGTCCGATTGACGATGCCCCAGACCTCTCCGGCGGCCCTGCAATTGGGGTCGCCGTAATCCGGCTGACTGACCGCTTGCGACCTAGGTCGCAACGGCTGTCCCTTGTGATGAACGGGGCCTCAGGGTAAAGTTGCACCCCTTCGGAGGCCCCCTGATGCCTCTTTTGATCACAGAAAGTTGGAGAATCCTATGCGTGTCATCCTGCTTGGTGCCCCCGGTGCGGGCAAGGGCACCCAGGCGCAGTTCATCAAGGAACAGTTCAATATTCCTCAGATTTCCACCGGTGACATGCTGCGCGCTGCGGTAAAAGCGGGGACTCCGCTGGGCCTGGAAGCCAAGAAAGTGATGGACGCTGGCGGCCTGGTTTCCGACGACATCATTCTGGGTCTGGTCAAGGAGCGTATCGCAGAAGATGACTGCGCCAACGGTTTCCTGTTCGACGGCTTCCCGCGCACCATTCCCCAGGCCCAGGCGCTGGTTGAGCAGGGTGTCGATATCGATTTCGTTGTTGAAATCGACGTGGATGATGAAGAAATCATCGAGCGGCTCAGTGGTCGCCGCGTGCACCCCGCCTCGGGTCGTGTCTACCACGTGAAGTACAATCCGCCGAAAGTCGAAGGCAAGGATGACGAAACCGGTGAAGAGCTGGTGCAGCGTGATGACGATCAGGAAGAGACGGTTCGCAAGCGCCTGGAAGTCTACCAGTCCCAGACCCGTCCTCTGGTGGATTTCTATCAGGACTTGGCCGCCAAGGGCGAGGCCAATGCTCCTGCTTATGTGCGTGTGGCCGGCGTGGGGTCTGTGGATGATATCCGGGATCGAGTGCTCAGTGGTCTGAAAGCCTAAGCTTGCATACTCCGTATTAAAGAAAGGGAAGCTTCGGCTTCCCTTTTTTGTTGCGGTGGGCTGCCTTTTCCCGTTTTCCCGATTGCGTAATGAGACCCAACATTGCTCATACAGACTGGGCTTTGATATTTGCCGGGTGCGGCAATTCACTGTTTTGACTTTGGTTCAGCGTGTCAGTTTGTCGCCCTCTTGTCAGTGTGATGCTCTGACAGCGCGGTTCCATGAGGCGACGGTCACGTTTGCCGGACAGATAAGACTGCCCCATTTGCACTGTTCATGCGCAAATAATATGTCACCTTTCTACCCAAAATAGTTCAACGTTAATTGAATTCAGTTAGTGGCGATTATCCGTCTTTCTTTTCTCTGTTGCCGACAGCCATAAAAGAAAAGGCAAGCGGAAGGTTCATCTCTGCGCAGAATCTTGTAAAAGATGCGCAGTGAGTTGTAGGTCTTGTGCTCAACGGCGCCCCGCATTTTGCTTCCTGCCATTGTTATTAATTAATCCATTGTCGGGATGAGATTCCTGTAACTGACGTTTTTGTCCCCGTCAGGATTTCCCCTTCTTTTTATATGCCTGCATCAATACAAAGACGCTCTTTCTGCACAAGGAAAGGGAATCTTAGGTGTCGGCTATTTCCATTAAGCAATGTTTGGTCGGATAGTGGTGATTTCCTAAACGGAAAGAAAACCCAAAAAAACATGGATTGGACAATCAGCGTCATCAGCGATTTTTTTTGCAAAAAGGGGGAATGCGGACACAAATGAAAAAAGAAATTTTGAATTGGTCAAATAATGTACCAACCGTTTTTTTTTTATGCTATTTTTCCCTTGTCGCAGTAATGATGACAACGCTATAGCTTAGGAGATCGAAAATGGCTCGAGCAAAAAAGGCTGCCGCAAAAAAAACTGCGGCCCGTAAACCAGCAGCAAAAAAGGCGGCAGCACCGAAAGCTCCGGCACTGCCGAAATCTGTTACCAACGCTGAAGGCAAGGTAAAACTGCAGCAGAAGGCTGTGGACCAGGCCCAGAAGAAAGCAGCTCAGGTTGAAGGCAAGCTGGGTAAGCACCGTACCAAGCTTGATACCGAGAACGGTAAGCTCACCAAGCTGCGTGCGGATACAGCAGCCAAGCGTGATAAAGCAAAAGCGAAGCCAACCGCTGCGGCGAAGCGTGCAGTCGATACTGCCCGTGGCAAGATGAACACCCTTCGTCTCAAGCTTCAGGATCTGCGCGGTGAAACCAAGGTTATCCGTGCCGAAATTCAGGCAGCCAAGAAAGTGGTCGCCCGTGAAGTGAAAAAACTGCGTACTGCTGAGCGCAACCTGAAAGCGAAGTTGCGTGATCACGAACGCAAACTGGCGAAAAAAGCCAAAGCTGACCAGAAAAAAGCGGAGCAGAAAGCCAAGGCCGCTGCCAAGCGTGCTGCCGCAAAGGCCAAGCGTGCTGCCAAGAAATCAGCTGCGCCCAAGCGTAAGGCGGCTGCCAAAAAAGCGGCAACCCGAAAAGCGCCAGCCAAGAAAAAAGCCGTAGCCAAGAAAGCGGCTCCGAAAAAAGCAGCAACACGCAAGGCGCCAGCCAAGAAGGCTGCAACCAAGCGTGCACCTGCCAAGAAAAAGCCCTCCTGATCTCTCAGGGGCGTAAGGCAGTCAAAAAACCCGCTTCGGCGGGTTTTTTTATGGTTATCCGGTCCTTTTTTTCTGGAATCACTTTCTGTGGTGCGCAGTGGGGAAGGATATGCGAGTCGTCATCACTGCGCGTCATTGTCCGGGGCACCAAAGGGAGGACGTTAGTTGAGAGGGGGGGCTCCCTGGCTAACCTATTTGTCAGCTTGTCATGATCCCTCGATGCAGCAGAGCGGAAGGGACAGCAGCATTGGGCGGGGAGACATATGACTGGGTCATTGCGGCAAAGAGAAATATCAACAAAAGTAGTTGATAATGATTCGCGTTAGAGTTAGCATCGTTCCCAGAGATTGAGGAATGGCGTTATATGTACGTTTGTATCTGTAAGGGCATCACTGACAACCAAATACGGGAAGCGGTCGAAAACGGCTGCGACAGCCTGCGTGATCTTCGTCGGGAACTTGGGGTTGGAAGTCAGTGCGGAAAATGTGCCCGGCACGCCCGTCAGGAACTGCGTGAGGCCCGTAGCGCAAGCCAGACGTCCTCTTTCTCGCACTCTTCCAATGAAGCTGTGGTCTATTGGCCGCAGCCGGCATAAAAATCGTTCTCATTTCCATAAGCGCTTGTATTGCAAGCGCTTTTCTCTTGTTTGACTTGTCTCTGTCACCTTATTGCTGAACAATGCGGGTTATCCCAAACCCATGTTCACAGGACGGAGATTCCCCATGAAAGGCGACGCCAAGGCCATTGAGTACCTGAACCGGGCACTCGGCAATGAACTGGTAGCGATCAACCAGTACTTTTTGCACGCCAAGATGTACCAGGACTGGGGCCTGCAGGCCCTGTATGAAAAGGAATACCACGAGTCCATCGACGAGATGAAACACGCCGATTGGCTGGTGGAACGCATCCTGTTTCTGGAAGGTATCCCCAACCTGCAGGATCTCGGCAAGCTGATGATTGGCGAGAACACCAAAGAAATGCTCCAGTGCGACCTGAAACTGGAAAGAATGGCCATTCCTGATCTGCGTGAAGGGATTGCCTACATGGAATCCATCCAGGATTACATCAGCCGTGATCTGCTCAAGCGCATCCTGGAATCCGAGGAAGAGCACGTGGATTGGCTGGAAACCCAACTCAATCTGATCGATCTGGTGGGCATCGAAAACTACCTGCAAAAGCAGATGGAAACAGAAGAAGACTGATTGCTGAACTTTTGAGCGATCTGCGCTTGACTCATCGAGGGGCTTTCGGAATAATGCGCAGCCTCTCGGGGCGATACAGCAACGAGATGGAAAAGCGCTGGTAGCTCAGCTGGATAGAGCATCTGGCTACGAACCAGAAGGTCGGGGGTTCGACTCCTCCCCAGCGCGCCATACAAAGAAAGAAGGCACCCAATCGGGTGCCTTTTTTCGTTTTAGCCTGCCGGCATTTTTCTCTCCAAGACTTTTGTTTTATCGCGAATGCTTTTGCCCTGGCACAGAGTCGCTGGCTTGTGCAGGTGAACCCGTTAAACATTTTTTTTCTGCCTGATTGATCAAAACCACCACCCACCCCCTCCAGTCGTCTCATTGCAGATTGTCGACAATGCGCCTACATTGCGCGGAAACCGGCGCTGGCTAAGGGACACTCAAAAGGTGGCCCCGGCCAGATCCACGTTGTGGGTCTGGTCGCTTCGCCGGTTAATCGCCAACGGAACCGTCGAAGGAGTGTTCCATGGACTCATTGATGAACCAGGGCCTGGAGCTCATGCTGGTTGGCATGGGAGTCGTGTTTGTCTTCCTGATCATCCTGGTGGGCGTTACCACCTTGATGTCGGCGCTGGTGCAGCGTTTTGGACAAGCGCCTGTCGCTCCTGAATCGGCCGCGCCGTCTGGGGCAGTTGCCCGCACTGATGTACCGCCGGCAGCCGTCATCAAAGCCATTGAAAGCGCCGTGCGTCAGCATCGGCAGTCCCAGTCATAATCCGGAAATCCCCCATGAGTGATCGAAAGCCACTTGGCATCACCGATGTGGTGCTGCGCGACGCCCACCAGTCCCTGTTTGCCACTCGCATGCGCCTGGACGACATGCTGCCCATTGCTGCAGCGCTGGACGAAATCGGTTTCTGGTCCCTGGAGTCCTGGGGCGGGGCCACCTTTGACGCCTGTATTCGTTATCTGGGGGAAGATCCCTGGGAGCGTATTCGTGAACTGAAAAACGCCATGCCCAAGACCCCGCAGCAAATGCTGTTGCGCGGTCAGAACCTGCTTGGCTACCGTCACTATGCCGATGATGTGGTCGACGCTTTTGTTGAACGCGCTGCCGAAAACGGGGTGGATGTATTCCGTGTGTTCGACGCCATGAATGACATGCGCAATATCGAGCGTGCCATCGCTGCGGTCGTGAAGCAGGGCAAGCACGCCCAGGGCACCATCGCCTACACCGTGAGCCCGGTGCACACCATGGATATGTGGGTCGAGCAGGGCAAGGTGATCGAGCAAATGGGAGCGCACTCCGTTGCGATCAAGGATATGGCTGGCCTGCTGCGTCCTGCGGATGCCTTCGAGCTGGTCACGCGTCTCAAGGCGACCCTGAGCATTCCTGTCCACATGCAGTGCCATGCCACTACGGGGCTGTCCACCGCTACCGCGTTGAAAGCCGCGGAAGCGGGGATCGACAATGTGGATACCGCCATTTCTTCCATGTCGATGACCTACGGCCACAGCCCCACCGAGTCGGTCGTGGCCATGCTGGAAGGCACAGACCGTGACACCGGCCTGGACCTGAAGAAACTGAACAACATTGCCAGCTACTTCCGGGACGTTCGCAAGAAGTACGCAAAATTCGAAGGCAGCCTGCGCGGTGTCGATGCGCGCATCCTGGTCGCACAGGTGCCTGGCGGCATGCTCACCAACATGGAAAGTCAGTTGAAAGAGCAGGGCGCGGCAGACCGTTTTGATGACGTACTGGAAGAAATTCCTGCCGTCCGCAAGGATCTGGGCTATATCCCGCTGGTGACCCCGACGTCCCAGATCGTAGGAACCCAAGCGGTATTGAATGTGCTGTCCGGCGAGCGCTACAAAGTGCTCAGCAAGGAAACCCGCGGTGTGTTGCGTGGGGAATACGGTGCCGCCCCTGCGCCGTTCAACCGCGAGCTGCAGGCCCGTGCCCTGGAAGGCGATGAGCCCGTTACCTGCCGTCCCGGTGACCTGATCGACAACGAGATGGACAGCCTGCGTGACGAAGTCGCCTCGCTGGCGAGCGACAAGGGTTTGCGTCTGGCGGACGGTGAGCGCCGTGATGACGATGTACTGACCTATGCCTTGTTCCCGCAAATCGGTCTGCGATTCCTGGAAAAACGTGGCGATGCCTCCGCCTTTGAGCCGGTGCCCAATGGTCAGGCGCCAGCGGCAGCCAACAGCGAAGGCGTCTATACCGTCGACGTGGATGGCAAGCAGTACACCGTCAAAGTCAGCGACGGTGGCGATGTCACTGGCATCAAGTCGCTGGGTGGCAGCAGCAGCGCGGAAGCGCCTGTGGCGGCGTCCGGCGATCCGGCCAACAGCGTGCCGGTACCGGCTCCGCTGGCCGGCAACATCTTCAAGGTGCTGGTGAAGCCCGGTGACCGGGTGACCGAAGGCCAGAAGATCATGGTGCTGGAAGCCATGAAGATGGAAACCGACGTGTCCACCCCGGAGGCGGGCATCATCACCGAGGTCATGGTGAAGGAAGGCGATGCCGTTAACGTTGGGCAACCCCTGCTGAGTGTGGAGCCGGCCAATGGATAAACTGGAAACCCTCTGGACCAGTACCGGCCTGTACCACATGAGTGGCGGCCAGCTGATCATGATGCTGGTGTGCCTGGGGCTGTTATGGCTGGCGGTACACAAGAAGTTCGAGCCGTTACTGCTGCTGCCGATCGGGTTTGGTGGCATTCTGGCCAACATTCCGGCAGCGGGCCTGGCGGAGTCTGCCATCAGTCAGGCGCTGCACTTTGGCGACCAGGGCCTGATTGCCAGCATGGCACAGGTGATGGGGCTGGACCCGGAAGTGGGCCGTCAGGCGCTCTATAAAGCCTCACAAGCGGTGGGCCCGCTGGTTCACGATCAGTTGCACCACCTTGCGGTGCAGGCCAACTACGGTGACGGGATTCTCTACCTGATCTACACCGTAGGGCTGACCACCGGCATCTTCCCGCTGCTGATCTTCATGGGCGTGGGCGCCATGACCGACTTCGGTCCATTGCTGGCCAACCCGCGTACCCTGTTGCTGGGTGCAGCGGCACAGTTCGGTATTTTTGCTGCCCTGCTGGGGGCGCTGGCACTGAACTGGGTCGGTCTCGACTTCAGCCTTCAGGACGCCGCCGCCATCGGCATCATTGGCGGTGCAGATGGCCCTACCTCCATCTACGTAACCACCAAACTGGCACCTGAGCTGCTTGGGGCCATTGCGGTGGCCGCGTATTCCTACATGGCCCTGGTGCCGATCATTCAGCCGCCGATCATTCGCGCTTTCACCAATGAGAACGAGCGCAAGATCAAGATGGAACAGTTGCGCCCGGTCAGCCAGGTGGAGAAGATCCTGTTCCCGGTCCTGTTGCTGATCCTGGTGGCACTGGTACTGCCTGATGCTGCACCGCTGCTGGGCATGTTCTGCTTCGGCAACCTGATGAAGGAATCCGGTGTAGTCAGCCGTCTGGTGGACACCACCAGCGGGCCGCTGATCAATGTGGTGACTATCATGCTGGGGCTGGCCGTGGGTTCGAAGCTCAGCGCCGAGCAATTCCTGGTCATGGAGACACTGGGGATTCTGGCGTTGGGTCTGGCGGCATTCATGATCGGCACCGCCACCGGTGTCATCATGGGCAAATTGCTTAATCGCTTCAGCCACCACCCGGTGAATCCCATCATCGGGGCGGCGGGGGTGTCCGCTGTGCCCATGGCGGCCCGGGTGGCCAACAAGGTCGGCCTGGAATCCAATCCCCACAACTTCCTGCTCATGCATGCCATGGGCCCGAATGTGGCCGGGGTGATTGGTTCTGCCGTCGCCGCAGGTGTACTGCTTAATTTTGCCGGCTGATTTCAGGGCCGCGTGAGCACCGCGCGCAGCGAGAGTTGTTTCTCGCTGCGCAGGGTTCTCCCTATTCCTTCTGTGCTTCCTGCTGTCTTCGGGAACCCACATCGCTATAGTACGTCGAACAGCCAAACCGTCGACGGAGCGTCGTTTTGCCCCTTTCCCTTCAAGCCCTCACCAACAAGCTATATCAGGTGCGCCACCTGTGGGCGGTCATCAGTTTTGCGTTGGGGTTATCGAGTTATTTCCTGGTGGAGCGCCAGCCCTGGCTCGCCGCCGTGCTCACCGGCTTTCTGGTATTCAGCTGGTTGTTGCTGCTCACCGAGGGGTTGTGGCAACAGCGCTTTGCCGGTACCGCCATGGAAGGGGTGTCCCAGGGGTTTCTCAAACTCATGCTGCAGGCGGTGCATCAGGAAGCCTTTTTCTTCAGCCTGCCGTTTGTGTTGCTGCAGTGGTCAGGTGGGGCGGAATATATCTTCTTCACCACGCTGGTGATCAGTGCGGCGCTGGTGAGCATTATTGATCCGGTCTATTTCTGGTTGGCCCGGCATCGTGCGTTGTATTTTGGCTTCCACGCCTGGGCGTTGTTTGTGGCACTGCTGGTGTTGTTGCCGCTGATTTTCCACTGGAGCACAGACTCCGCTCTTACCTGGGCCGGCTGGCTGACCGCGCTGTTTGCGTTACCCAGCTTCTGGCGTTTCGGTGGACCGCGAAAATGGTTTCGCTGGGCAGGATTGATCGCGGTGTCCTGTGTTATTGCGCTGGCGCCTCGCTGGCTGGCACCGTTGGTCCCGCCATTGACCCTGTCACTGGAAGAGCGGGCCATGGCGCTGTCGTTCAGCCGATCAGAGCGGAAACCGCTGGTGAAAGGTGAGGTCTTCACCAGCGAAGAAGTGGCCCAGGGCCTATACGCTTATACGGCCATCAAGGCACCGCTGGGGCTCGGCCAGGATGTCTATCACTACTGGTTTCATGATGGCGAGCAGGTCGACCGTATTCCCCTCAAGGTGTACGGCGGTCGTGAATCCGGTTTCCGCACCTGGTCTCACAAACGCCACATCCCGGTCCCTTCGCAGGGGCGTTGGCGGGTTGAGGTTCGTACGGAAGACAATCAGATCATTGGCGTCATGCGGTTTTATATTACGCCCTGACATTGCAGGGGCTCTGCAAGCATGCCCCTGCGCGGGATCCTGTCAGGCCGCTTCTTTCAGTACCGGACGTAGCCGCTCCAGCTGACCGGTAACCGACAGATAGGCAGGGGGAAGGTAGCGTACCTTGGCCGGAACCAGTGGCACCAGCCGTTGAATCAGCCGACGTTTGCGTTCAAAGCGGCGTGCCAGTCGCCCGGTCCAATGTACATGCAGTTTGCGGCGCAAGGCATGGGGCAGGGTGGCATAGGTACTAAGCGTAGCGTTTTTGCCAATCTGGCGGTAAAAGCGGGCCCACAGCCAGTCCGGCATCATGCTCAATTGTGGCGGTTTCTTCACTTGCTTCAAGCTCACATCCAGCAGGTAGCGTGCGGTATCGGTATTTTCCAGGCGGGTTTCCACCATAGTGTGGAAGTATTCCCAGAAGGCCGGCACCGTCTGGGGCATGTCCTGATCACGAATCCCCAGCACGCGCCCTTGTTGGACCCACTCATGATACAACTGGGCTTCCTCGCTGGCGGTGAATGGCTTGTCGCCAAACATCCTTTGCGTGGTGACCATGGTGTAGTAGGTGGTCATGTGTACCCACGCATAGGCTTCCGGGTCCAGCGCAAAGTACTTGCGACCTTTCTCGTCTGCGCCCTTGATGTTGCGATGTATTTCCCGCAGGTCACGGCCCGCCTGTGGGGAGCCCTGCTGTCCGCCATACAAAAGTCGAAGTCCCCATTCGGTAGTGCGCTGCAGGCGCCCCCAGGGGTCTTCCTTGAACACGGAATGATCGCCCACACCTGCGCCCACCACGGGGTGTGAAACCTGTAGCAGCAGGGTGGTTCCTGCCATGAGTAATTGCAGATTATCCCCCGCGTGTTTCCAGGCCAGGGAATCGGGCCCCAATGCGATCGGGTCGGCTTTGTTGTTGGTCGTTGTCGCCATGCTGTGCTCCTTCTGCCATTGTCGCAGCGAGACTAAATAGAACGTATGTCTCATATTGTCCGCTCCATGCAGGGCTGAACAAGTGACAGAACACCGATTGTTGTTCACCGTTATCGGCAGGTGAGGGCAGGAGCATTACCACAACGCCGGGCTGAGCTTTTTGGAGTAAAGTGCGGTTGATTGTGAAAAGACAGGGCGCCTCAACGGCCATTCCCGGCAATTACCCCCAAACGAGGAATACACCTTGAACATCAAAAAACGGTGGCTCTATATCGGGCTCGTTGCTGTGATGTCTCCTGCCAGTGCACTGAATGTGGGTGGCTACACGCAGGCAAGAGAAACGGACATTGAGCGGCTGAAGGTGTATATCAGTGGCGTCGGCTCCGGAGTCAAGGCGGCCAATTCCCTTGCTGAACCTGCGTTGTATTGCCAGCCCAATGAACTATCGCTGAAAACGGATAATTATCTGTCCATCATCGATAATCAGATTCGCGACTCAAAAGCGCTTTATCCCTCCCCCGAGGAACAAGAGGACTTCCAGAAGGTGCCGGTGTCTCTGGTGCTGACCTGGGGATTTATGCGGGAGTTTCCCTGCCGTTAATATTGTGTGGCTGCGTTCCTCCTAGCATGCCGCCGAACAGGAAGTGCAGCCATGCTGGTGCATAACGTTTACGACACGAAAAAGGAGCTTTCGTGAAAATCTATGGAGATAGGCAATCCGGGAATTGCTACAAGGTACAGCTGGTATGTCGGCTGCTGGACAGGACTCACGACTGGATCGATGTGGATATCCTGGCGGGGGAGACACGGCATGCGGATTTTTTGGCGATGAACCCCAATGGCAAAATTCCGGTGCTGGATCTGGGTGATGGCATAAGCCTTGGCGAGTCCAATGCCATCATCAATTATCTCGCCTGGGACTCACCACTGTATCCATCTGAACGCCTTGCCCAGGCACGCATCCAGCAGTGGCAGTTCTTTGAACAGTACAGTCACGAACCTTATATCGCTGTCGCGCGCTTCATTAACAAGTACCTTGGGTTACCACCGGAAAAGGCGGACGAATATGCGGCCAAGCAAGCGGGTGGGCACAAGGCGCTGGCGGTGATGGAGGGCCAGTTGCAGCACACCGCTTTCCTGACAGGCGACTGCCTGACGACAGCAGACATCTCGCTGTATGCCTATACCCATGTTGCCCATGAAGGAGGCTTCGATCTGTCGGGTTATCCGGCGATTGAGGCCTGGCTGCGGCGAGTGGCAGAAACACCGAACTTTATCCCCATGGGTGGCTGATCCACTGCGTGTGGCAGTCAGAAGCGTGCCGATCCCAGCGGTAGCAACAACGCAGCGGCCCCGATTAACGCGGCGGCCGCGCTCAATAACCCCGGCGCAAAACTACCACTGCTTTCCAGCATCCTGGCGGTAACCACTGGCCCCAGAATCTGCCCCACGCCATAACAGGCAGTGAGTGCGCCCAGCGCCATGCTGGCTGCGTGGGGGGCCAGTTGGCGGCCGCAGTACATGCTGAGCGCGACCACGGCAGTAAAGGTTCCCCCGACCAGCAGCCCGCTGGTCACCAGCCCGGTGAGGCCGGGTAACCAGGCCGGCGCACTGACCCCCAGGGCCTGTACGACGAGCGCCATCATCAGTGCGTTGCGTTCGCCTGCACGGCCTGCCAGCTTGCCCCACAGCAGGTTTGCCGGCACGGCAGCCAGGCCCACAGCCAGCCAGGTATAGAAGGCGGCGTTGTTAAGGTCAGGGAGCTGGGTGCGAGCGATCACCGGCAGATAGGTGGTGCTGGTGATGTAGCCGAACCCCGCGAGCGTGTAGCTTGCGATCAAAAACCCCAACGCCTTGCGGTTGACCGGACTTGCGTGATGAGCGGTATCGCGGGCATGGGGCAGGGGAGGGATGCGTTTTAGCAGTGGTAACAGCAGCAAGGCGAAGACGCCGCACCCGCCCCACATCCAGGGGTAGCTGCCTTGCAAGGACTCGATCAGCGCCACGGTGAGGGCGGCGATGCTGATGCCCAGGCCGATACCGGCGTAGTGGATATTTCCCAGCCGTGCGCGCAGGTGGTTGGGCAGGGCGCCGAGCACCAGCGCGGAGCCATTGACCATGATGATGGCGCTGGCGATGCCGGCCAGGAAACGGTTGATGGCCCAGGGCATAAAGTTGTCGCTCACGCCCATTAGCACACTGCTGATCACACTGACCCACAGCGCCACCCACAGTGCGTTTCGGGCCTGATGGGCAGGCACACCCATGGCGAGCATGGCGCCAAGTAGATAGCCACCGTAATTCACAGCAGCCAGATAGCCGCCACTGACGGCAGTAAGCGAGCTGTCAGCAATCATGTCTGGCAAGGCCGGGGTAAAAAGGAAACGGCCAATACCCAATGCAATGACGAGACTGAAAGCTCCGGCAATAGCAATCAGCAGGGCGTTACGGTCTGTGTTGGTGCTGGCATTCACAATGTCGGTATCCCTAACGAGTCTCATATAGCGTTGCTAACGCGGCAAGCAAGAAGCCTAACAGGCCTGTGCTTATTTCTGTGTACTCTGCGAATGATGTTCAACATAAGCCTCAGTGATAAATAGAGCCTTGGTCGCAGGCGGAGCACCGTTTTCTCCCCATGGCAGTGCAAAAACAGCGCAATGCGGCGGTAACCGGCCCCTGCACCAAAACGGTGGTGCATTTTGGGGAGGGAGGGGCGGTGCATAACAGTGCCGCTTGTGCAATTTATGGGCGTGCGGGGTGGGCAGCGGTGAATCGTCAATGGCTAACCATATGAAAAACAAGGTTTTTAAAAATTGGCACAGCATTTGCCTTATACGATTCATCACAGCAACAGCGTTGTGACGACATAACCATCTTCGTGACCAACGGCGGTCACGAGAAGATTCGAGCAAAGGCGCTCAAGGTACCCGGTCAACGATGACGGGGGACCCTGAGCGCTTTTTTTATGCCTGCCGGAGAGCGGGCTAGTGAGGGAAGACTGATGAAAAAAATGATTCGTACGGCACTGACAGCGTTGACCATGGGGCTCTCTGCCAACGCCATGGCGGCAGATTCGGTGGGCTGGCCGGAGAAGGCCGACCTGAAATTTGGTTTTATCAAACTCACGGATATGGCGCCGCTCGCCGTAGCGTATGAGAAAGGGTACTTCGAAGAAGAGGGGCTGTTCGTCACTCTGGAAGCCCAGGCCAACTGGAAAGTACTGCTGGACCGGGTGATTGACGGTCAGCTCGATGGCGCACATATGCTGGCAGGTCAGCCGCTGGGTGCCACGATTGGTTATGGCACCGAGGCGCACATCATTACGGCCTTCAGTATGGACCTGAATGGTAACGGCATTACCGTTTCCAACGCGGTCTGGGAAGAAATGAAGAAAAATATTCCCAGCGAGAACGGTAAACCGGTGCACCCCATCAAGGCTGATGCCCTCAAGCCGGTAGTGGAAAAGTACAAGGCGGAAGGCAAGCCTTTCAACATGGGCATGGTGTTTCCGGTGTCCACTCATAACTACGAGTTGCGTTACTGGCTGGCCGCCGGGGGGCTGAACCCGGGCTACTACGCTCCGCACAAGGGCGATACCAGCGGTCAATTGCAGGCGGATGTGCTGCTGTCGGTGACACCACCGCCGCAAATGCCTGCCACGCTGGAAGCCGGCACGATCTATGGTTACTGCGTGGGGGAGCCGTGGAACCAGCAAGCCGTGTTCAAGGGGATTGGGGTTCCGGTCATCACCGATTACGAAATCTGGAAAAACAATCCGGAAAAAGTGTTTGGCGTGAGCAAGGGCTGGGCTGACAAGTATCCCAACACCCATATTCGTGTCGTGAAGGCGATGATTCGTGCGGCCAAGTGGCTGGATGAAAACGATAACGCCAATCGTCCGGAAGCCGTGAAAATCCTGTCTCAGCCGAACTATGTTGGCGCTGACTATGACGTGATCGCCAATTCCATGACAGGCACCTTCGAATACGAAAAAGGCGACAAACGCCCGGTGCCGGATTTCAACGTGTTCTTCCGCTACAACGCGACCTATCCCTATTACTCCGATGCTATCTGGTATCTGACCCAGATGCGCCGTTGGGGTCAGATCAGCGAGAGCAAACCCGATAGCTGGTACATGGACGTAGCGAAGAAAGTGTATCGCCCGGACATCTATGCCCAGGCGGCCAAGTCACTGATCGCGGAAGGCAAGATTGCCGCCGATGAGTTTCCCGATTTTGCCACCGAAGAAGGCTTCAAACCGCCGCAGAAAGGTTTTATCGACAACATCACCTACGACGGCCGCAAGCCCAACGAGTACCTGGCGAAATTCCCGATTGGTCTGAAAGAGGGTGACGCGCTTTAAGCGCTCGCCCGCCGAGGAGAAGCAATCATGGTGACCCTGACATTCCCAACCTGGATGGAACCCTACCGCGCCCTGGCCACAGGCAAGATGTCCGGTGAGCAATGGCAAGCCCTGCTGCGTCAGCTGATTTGGCCGGTACTGGGTATCGCGGCGTTCCTGTTGCTGTGGCAACTGGCGGCTCAGCGTATCGATACCTCGCTGGGACAGTTCCCTGGTCCTTCACAGGTCTGGGAGCAGGCTGGCAGCTTGCTGGATGAGCATCAGGCGTCACGGGCCAAAGAGGCTGCGTTTCATGAGCGGCAGGAGAAGTACATTGCCAGCCGTCTGGCGCAGCAACCGGAATGGGAACCGGTCTATCGCAGCTACACGGGAGCGCCGACGTTCTTTGACCAGATTGGCACCAGTCTGATCACTGTGATGAGTGGTTTTCTGCTGGCCTCCATGATTGCCATTCCGCTGGGGATTTTTATCGGCCTGAGCAGCACTGCCCATGCCGCCATGAACCCGCTGATCCAGTTGTTCAAACCGGTATCGCCGCTGGCCTGGTTGCCTCTGGTGACCATGGTCGTAAGCGCTGTGTACGTAACGGATGATCCGTTGGTCGCCAAATCGTTTCTCACCTCCATGTTCACGGTGTCGCTGTGCTGTCTGTGGCCGACGCTGATGAACACAGCAGTAGGAGTGACGTCGGTAAGCCAGGATCTCACCAATGTGTCACGGGTACTGCGTCTTAACGCCATGAGCCATGTCCGCAAGATCGTACTGCCATCGGCATTGCCGATGATGTTCACCGGTCTGCGTCTTAGCCTTGGGATAGCCTGGATGGTGTTGATCGCCGCCGAGATGCTGGCCCAAAACCCCGGGCTCGGGAAATTCGTCTGGGATGAATTCCAGAACGGTAGCTCCCAATCCCTTGGCCGCATCATGGTGGCGGTCATCGTGATTGGTCTGATCGGTTTTCTGCTGGACCGCCTGATGCTGATGCTGCAGCGGGCTCTGGTCTGGGACAAGTCATCCGTGCAGCGATAAACGACCGAATAGGAGAATCTTCATGAAAGCACTACTGGAACTGTCCAACGTGGGGATGAAGTTCGACACGCCGAAAGGTCAATTCGAAGCCCTCAAGGATGTAAACCTGAAAATCGAGTCTGGTGAATTTGTCTCGTTGATCGGTCACTCCGGTTGCGGTAAATCCACTGTTCTCAACATCGTCGCCGGTCTTCTGCAGGCCACCGATGGCGGCGTGATTCTGGACAAGCAGGAAGTCACGGAACCCGGTCCCGAGCGGGCGGTGGTATTCCAGAATCATTCACTGCTCCCCTGGTTAAGCGCCTTCGAAAATGTGGAGTTGGCGGTCAAGCAAGTCTTCAAGAAGACCAAGAGCAAAGCCGAGATTCGAGACTGGGTGGAACACAACCTGGAACTGGTGCATATGGCCCATGCCATGCACAAGAAGCCGGATGAAATTTCCGGTGGCATGAAACAGCGGGTGGGGATTGCCCGTGCACTGGCCATGCAACCACAAGTCCTGTTGATGGACGAACCGTTTGGTGCTCTTGACGCACTGACGCGGGCGCACCTTCAGGATTCCCTCATGGAAATCCATGCCCAGTTGGGTACCACTGTGATCATGATTACCCACGATGTGGATGAGGCGGTGTTGTTGTCCGATCGTATTGTGATGATGACCAATGGCCCTTCCGCCACCATCGGAGAAATCCTGGACGTCAAGCTGCCGCGGCCCCGAGACCGTCTTGCGTTGGCGGATGATCCCACTTTCGTGCGTTGTCGCCAGCAAGTGCTGCAGTTCCTGTATGAAAAGCAGCGCAAGGTGGAGCCGATGCCGAAACGCAATAGCGCCAACACAGAAAGGGTGCGTAAACGCGCCTGAGTTTCCGCTTAACGAATACGACTGCCATTGCACTGAACGGTGGCGGTAACAGGAAAGGTATGTCCGCACGTTGCGGAAAATCTGAAAAGTTTTACTGGGAAGTTAACTTGCTGAGGAAGAAAAACATGAAACACTCTGCCATTGCTGCCGGCGTTTTGCTGTCCACCATGGGGTTTTCAGGTACTGCACATGCTGAAGATGATGCACTGATTACCGCACTGAAAGACGGCACACCTATGGTGAATATGCGTCTGCGTTATGAAGAGGTTGATATTGAGGGGGTGGAAGACAAGGGTCAGGCGTTAACCCTTCGTACCCGACTCGGTTATCAGAGTGCCAAACTTCACGGTTTCGATGTGATGGGGGAATTTGAGGATACCCGCATCGTTGGCCAAGTTGATAATTATACACCGGAACAGGCGGGTTACCCGGTGATTGCGGATCCAGAAGTGACTGAACTGAATCGGGCAGCCATTCGCTATACCGGTAGTGATGCACTGGAAGGGCTCGTCGCGACTTATGGTCGTCAACGGATCATTTACGATAATGCCCGTTTTGTGGGCAACGTGGGCTGGCGCCAGGATGAGCAGACCTTTGACGGTACCAAACTGGATTACGGTGTTGGTGATTTCAAGTTATCTGCCGCCTACCTTACACAAGTGAACGGGATCACTCCGGGCTTTGACGCCAATGTCACCAATAACCTCTTCAATGCCAGCTGGACGGGGGCGCCCGGTGGTTCCCTGACGGCCTACGGCTATCTGCTGGAAACCGACAACGTCCCCGATTCTGACAACGATACCTGGGGCCTGCGTTACGCCGGTGCCTTCGATCTCGATGCCTTCAAGTTGCTGTTGACCCTGGAAGGTGCCCAGCAAGAGGTAGAAGCGGGCGATACCGAGTACTACTTCGCAGAACTGGGTGCCGAAATGGCAGGCGTGACCGTGAAGTTGGCACAGGAAGTGCTGGGTTCTGATGACGGGGTCGTAGCTTTCCAGACACCACTGGCAACCAAGCACGCGTTTAACGGCTGGGCGGACCTGTTTCTGGCAACCCCGGCAGACGGTCTCGAAGATACCTTTGTGACCGTGGGTGGCAAGCTGGCAGGTTTCAAGCTGGCGGCCATTTACCACGATTTCAAGTCTAACGAAGGCAGCACCGATTACGGCACAGAAATGGATCTGCTGGTCGCACGTCCGATCGGCAAGCACTACACAGTAGGTCTGAAGTATGCCGATTACAGTGCCGATGATTTTGGTGCGGATACCAGCAAGTACTGGGCCTGGGGTGAGTTGAAGTTTTAAGACGTCGTTCACGACATCTTAACCCCGACCCTCCCGATTTGACCCTCAGGAAAGGAGGAGAAAGGTGGAGGCTAGACGATATCAACCGCAACCCCAGGTGCCAGAATCAGAGGTGCAAGCGCCGCTGATTATCGTCGGGAACGGCCCGGCAGGTATTCAATGTCTGGTAGAGCTGCGTCGCCGAGGACAGACCACCCCGGTGAAGTTGTTCGGAGCCGAGCCCTGGGCACCTTATGATCGCGTCAAGCTGTCCACCTTCCTTTCCGGGTCAACCGGGTTTGATGACCTGACCAATTTACCGGCAGAACTGGATGACTCCGTGGAGCATCTGGTTGGCCGGTCTGTTACCGGAATCAATCCTTCCCGTCGCTGGGTAGAAGATGCCCTTGGACAGCGCCATCCCTACAGCAAACTTGTGCTGGCGCTGGGTAGCGACGCTCATATTCCTTCCATCCCGGGTACCGACTTGTCCGGGGTACTACGTTTTCGCGATATGGCCGATGCCCAGGCATTGATGGCCCGTCGCCTGCGCAGCACGCATACCGTGGTCATTGGTGGCGGGTTGCTTGGCATTGAAGCCGCTCACGGGCTGTGCCGGTTTGGCACCCGGGTCACCCTGATTCAGCACGCCGACCGGTTGATGAATCGCCAGCTCGACAGCGAAGCGGCCAGCCTGGTGGCTGGCAGTCTGAGTGAGTCCGGGGTGGATGTACGTCTGCAAACCAGCGTGCGTCGTATCGAAGGCAGCCAGCGGGTTGAATCTGTTGTCCTTGCTGATGGCACCGTGCTGCTTTGCGACACGGTGGTGTTTGCCACCGGCATTGCCCCGCGAACGGCGCTGGCGCGAAAGGCGGGTTTGACCGTGGCCAGTGGGATCCGGGTCAACGCCAGTATGCAGACATCCAACCCGGATATTTATGCCGTTGGAGAGTGTGCACAGTTTCAGGAACAAGTGTGTGGTCTGGTGATGCCGGCGTTGCAACAGGCTCGGGTGGCCGCAGCCAACCTGGCTGGCAGCCAGGACAGTTATACCCCGGTGGCTGACAGCACCTGGCTGAAAGTGATGGCGTTGGAAGTTTTCAGCGCCGGTCGCTTTATCGATGAAGAACGCGGTCTGGTGCACCAGACACTGGTTTACCGTCAGGTGGAAAAAGGGCTGTATCGGGCGCTGATGTTGCGTACCCATCGGCTGGTTGGCGTGGTGTCGGTGGGCCCCTGGCCCGAGCGCCAGCAGATTCTCAACCGGATTGCCGATGGGCGTCGCCTGCTTCCCTGGGAGATATGGCGTTTTCGCTTGTCTGGCACGCTTGCCGGTGGTCCTGCTCCGGTTGGGCAATGGCCTGCATCCACGGTGGTATGCCAGTGCCGCGGGCTGAACAGGGGACAACTGCAAACCTTCATGGGGGAAGGTTGCGACACCTTCACCTTGAAACAGCGAAGTGGGGCGGGAACCGTCTGTGGTGGCTGCGAACCGCTGCTGGACAGCCTCTGCCAAGGCGGTATGGCACGAGCGCGCAGTGTCCCCGGTGGCACAGCGCTTGCGATCCTGTCAGCAATGGCTGCGCTGCTGTTGGCGCTGGCATTCTGGTTGCCATCCCCTGGGCTATCGTCGTCGGTGCAATCACAAAGCCTGTTCGAACAGTTTTCCCGCAACGGGGAATGGCGTCAGTGGAGTGGTTATGGAGTGCTTGGCGCTTCGCTCTTGCTGTTGCTGATGTCATTAAAAAAACGGTTTCCCAAGGTGCCCATGGGCGGTTTTAGTGGCTGGCGAATTGCGCATGCCGCCATCGGGTCCCTGGCACTGGCTCTGCTCTATTGGCACACCGGTTTCTCGCTCGGGGAAAACCTCAATCGCTGGTTAATGCTGAGTTTTATCGGTGTCGCTATTGCCGGTATTGGCGCGGCTTTGTTAACCCGGTTTCAGGCGGCCCTCCCCGGGCTGGATGGATTACGCCAGGGCAGCACCTGGCTGCACATTCTGGTGTGCTGGCCATTACCGGTGCTGCTGATCTTTCACATTGTCTCGGCGTATTACTTCTAGGAGGGGCAACCGTGGGGATTCGCAAGCGCACAGTGGGGGTATGGGGAATCTGGTTGCTGGCGTCATTGGCCCTGGCAGGGTGGCTGGGGCTGCCCTTGCTAAAAAAGGACACGCCAAAGACCGCCTTTATTCCCGGTGCCATGACCCACGGCCACCACCAGATTGAATTGCAGTGTGGGGCTTGTCATGGCGATGGGTTCAATAGCCAGGAGGTACTGCAAGACGCCTGCGTTAATTGCCACGGCGACGAGCTGAAGGCCGCCCAGGATGCTCACCCGAAATCGAAATTTACCGACCCGCGTAACGCTGACCGGTTGGCGAATGTGGATGCCCGATTCTGTGTCTCCTGTCATGTAGAGCATCGCCCGGAACTGGATGTGGGAATGGGCGTCACCCTGCCCATGGACATGTGCGTGCACTGTCATGAAGACATCGCCAGTGAGCGGCCAAGTCATGAAGGCATGGGGTTTGATACCTGTGCCAGTGCTGGCTGCCACAACTTTCATGACAACCGCGCGCTGTATGAAGATTTCCTGCTTGCCCACGCGGGGGAGCCCTGGCTCAAACCCGAGCCGGTCCAGCCACCGCGACATGGTTGGCGTCATGACATGGACGACGCTGAACTGGTGGCGTTATTGCGTGGTGACGGGCCGCCGCCGGCCAGCGTGAAAGAACCGGAACATTGGGATGGTAATGCCCATGCCGAGGCCGGCGTGGCCTGTACCGCTTGCCATGGCAGTGCGGAGCAATGGGTTGATACGCCCGAACCATTGCAATGTGCCCGGTGCCACGAGCCTGAAGTGGAAGGGTTCACCCGCGGGCGTCATGGCATGCGGTTGGGAATGGCGCTGTCGCCCATGACGCCCGCACAGTCGGTGCTCAACATGCATGTGGAAGCGAGTCACCGTGAGCTGACCTGTGTGAGCTGCCATGGTGCCCATGACTTTGATACGCAAAAGGCAGCGGTGGATGCCTGCGTCGGTTGCCATAACGATGAGCATAGCAATGAGTACCTTCGCTCTCCGCATCACGACCTGTGGAAACGGGAAAAACGCGGCGAGCTGCCGCCGGGGAGCGGAGTCACCTGCGCCACCTGTCACATGCCCCGCGAGGCGCACAACGGGGATGTTCGGGTTCAGCATAACCAGAGCCTGAACCTGCGTCCGGTAGAAAAAATGATTCGTCCGGTGTGCCTGACCTGCCATGGGCTGGAATTCTCCATTGATGCCCTGGCGGACCCGCACCTGCTGGAAAACAACTTCCGTGGCAAGCCCGATATCCATGTGCCGTCAGTGGACATGGCCAGGGAGCGCGATGAGTCCCGGGACGGAAAGAAGGGGCTTTATTGAGCCATTACGGAAACAGATTTCAAACCTGAGGAGGTACTACCCATGCAAGCCATGCAAGACGTTGTAAAGCACAAAGTCTCCATCCTGATGGCCACAGCCCTGTCGGCCCTGTTACTCAGCGGTTGCGGCGAAGAAGAAGCCAAACCCGCGGGAGGAATTGATCCCAAGGTCTATACCGATTCGTTGTTTGCGGTCATGAATGCCGATCGTACCAACTACACCAAACTGATCATCGCCCGTCTGGGTCCCCAGGGGGCCGACAGCATCAAACCCCATGAATACTGGGAAGATCTGGATAACGGTGCTCCCTTGCCTGCGCAAATGTTCCGTTACGGCGCAGAAGCGGTTAGCGAAACAAGCAGCGATTTTTCCTATTCCCTGCAGTCTTTGTGGCCGATTAATAGCCAGAACGCGCCGAAAACCGAGCTGGAAAAAGAGGGGCTGCAATTCATCGTCGATAACCCGGGGGAAAACTTCTACGGCACAGAAACTCTGGGGGAAGTGAGTTATTACACCGCGGTGTACCCGGATGTGGCGGTAGCCGCCCCCTGTGTCGCTTGCCACAACAATCACAAGGATTCTCCCAAAACGGATTTCGAGATGGGAGACGTCATGGGTGGGGTGGTCATTCGAGTGCCCATGTAATGGGCGGGATGCGCACTTTCGGTTCGTAACGATTCATCGAATAACCGCTGCCACCGGCAGCAAGGGAGAAACGCATGACCCCAGAACAGATTGCACGGGTGCAAGACAGCTGGACCCAGGTGGAGGCCATTTCTGATCAGGCCGCCGCGCTGTTTTACGACCGTTTGTTTACCCAGGACCCGGCCCTCAAGCCCCTGTTCAAGGGCAATATGGAGGAGCAGGGGAAAAAGCTGATGACCATGATCGGGGTTGCGGTGAAGGGGCTGGACCGACTCGACACCATTGTCCCTGCCGTCCAGAAACTGGGCGAGCGGCACAAGGATTACGGGGTGAAACCGGCAGATTACACCACGGTGGCACAGGCCTTGCTTTGGACTCTGGGACAGGGATTGGGCGACGCCTTTGACGAGGATACCGAGGCCGCCTGGACGGCAGCCTACACGTTGCTGGCAACCACCATGATTGAGGCAGCGGAGTATTGATCCGCGGGGCCGCAAGTGCCGTTTTGGCACTGCAAAGCGCACCATTTCGGTGCGTTTTGTCGGTCCTTTATTGGTGAGAATTTAATCCTTAAGTAAAACAACAGGTTAGTGGATCAATGACTGGCACAACCGTTGCAAAACACTCCGGTACAACTTTGCGTCCGGACACCGTAGAGGCTATGGCTTTGAAAATCATGCTGGTGGATGACCAGCCACCCCGCGCCGCCATTCTTGAGCGGGCCCTCATTGATGAGGGTCACGAGATTCTGTGTCGGCTTACCAGCGCGGCCGGGTTGGCGGAAAAGGTAAGCAGCAGCAATCCGGATGTGGTCATCGTCGACATGGATGCCCCCGACCGTGACACTCTGGAAAGTATGGCGTTGGTGCAGCGGGATATGCCTCGCCCCATGGTGATGTTCTGCAACCAGGATGATGAAGATCTGGTCGTGGCGGCGCTGCGTGCCGGCGTCAGTGCCTATGTGGCAGGAGAAACGGATCTTACCCGGGTACGGGGCGTCATGCGTGTCGCCACCGCTCGCTTCCGCGAGTATCAGGCCCTGCGTGAAGAGCTGGAACAGACCCGCGAAGCGCTGGCAGAACGCAAGATTATTGAACGGGCCAAAGGGTTGCTGATGCAGCGCCGCCGGCTCAATGAACAGGATGCCTATAGCACCTTGCGGCGTCAGGCCATGAATACCGGGCAACCTCTGGTTCAGGTCGCGCGCTCGGTGCTGGATTACGCTGAATTGTTGAAGGCCCAAGGTTAGGTTGGGACGGTTTTCTCGTGATCTTTGGTGACGTTCCATTCGCGGTCTAAGCGCCGCTTCCATAATGACAGGAGACAGCATGCGACGAGTGAATCCGCTGATGAAATCGCGAAGTCTGGTGTCGGCACCGGCAAGACCCCTGGAGTCTTCCCGGCCTAGAAGCCAGGCGGCGGTGCAGCGTCGTCAGTCGGGAGATGCCCGTCGTGCCATCCTTACGGAGATCGCTTGATGAAAATCCGCATTGGCTACATGCCGTTGACCGATAGCCTGCCGCTGGCAGTGGCCCAGGAAGCGGGTTACTTCAGTGCGGAAGGGCTGGATGTGGAGCTTCAGCCAGAATGGAGCTGGGCAAGTCTGCGGGACCGGCTATTGGTGGGCCAACTGGATGCCGCACCGATGCTCGCGCCCATGTTGATGGCCACCACGCTCGGTCTGGGCAGTATCAAGAAACCGTTGGCCACAGCATTTTCCATGGGCCTGAACGGCAACGGTATTACCGTTTCCCCCATGCTGTTCCAGGGGTTGTGTGCCTTGTCTGAAGGGCCGACGCCTAACGACATGGCCAATGCCATGAACAAGCTTGTGGCCGCTCGGGCGTCCAGCGGAGAATCGCCGCTGACTCTGGCGGTCGTGTTCCCGTTCTCCTGCCATGCCTATCAGCTTCGCCACTGGCTTAGCGTGGCCGGGTTGGACCCGGACCATGATGTCAAACTGGTGGTGCTGCCACCGTCGCAGATGGTGGACCATCTGCGTATGGGGCACATTGACGGTTTCTGCGTGGGGGAACCCTGGAACAGCCTGGCGGCCCTGACTGGGGCAGGGCATTGCCTGTTGTCCGGCTACCAGATCTGGGAAAACGCTCCGGAAAAAGTGCTGGCGGTATCTCGTGACTGGGTAGCACGCCATCCGGATGAACACAGGGCGCTGCTGCGAGCCCTGTACAAGGCGGCCTGCCATGCGGATGAAAACCTGGTCGATAGCTTGTCACTGCTGGCTCATCCTGCCTGGCTGGATGTGCCGGAAGAAATCATTCGGGCCCCGTTCAGTCAACGCCTGCCAGGCGGTCTGACCGGTCAGCCGTTCCCGGCGCACCATTTTCATGTGTTCGCCGGGTTCCACGCCAATTTCCCCTGGCGTTCCGATGCCCGTTTCCTGCTTGAAGAAATGCAGCGCTGGCGTCAGTGTTCGTTGGAAGAAAAACAGACTTTTGCTGCCCAGTGCTACCGCACGGACCTGTTCCGTGATGCACTGGCGGATCTCACCAGCCTGCCGCTGATGGACAGCAAACCCGATGAACGCCACGCCGGCCACTGGCAACTGCCTGGAGAGCCCAAGCCTGTGCAGCTGGGCCCGGATCGTCTGTTGCGAACCATCGAAGAGCAGCCGGAGGGCTGACGGCTGCGAATACCTTGGCGTAGGAGCGACCCTGCGGGCGTTCCTTCGCTTCGCTCGGTGGCGGCGCGATAAGCGCTTGCGATATAACGCATTTGCATCACAGCGTTCACAGAGGTTAAAACCGTCTTTCCCTCAGTGGCCTCTGTGATATCTGTGGTCAATATCGCTTTTAAAGGGCTGGGTTATCGCGCCGCCAGCGACGCTCCTACGGCACGGGTTGGTGTCATTCGAAACTCGTTTCTAGTCTGTCTTTGTCAGAGTGCAGGTCCCACTATCACCTGCAAGCGTCATCGTGATCTCAACAAGGCATGCTCCTCAAACGAGAAAACTCACCCCCACGCCCAGCAACAACAGGGCGAACAAACGTTTCAACAGCCGTGGCGATAACCGGTGTGCGAGACGCGCGCCAAACCGGGCGAAGAACATGCTGGTCAACGCGACCCCCACCATGGCAGGAAGGTACACGTACCCCAGGCTCCACTCGGGCAGTTGTGGCTGACGCCAGCCAATCAGCATGAAACTCAAGGCACTGGCGGCGGCGATGGGTAACCCGCACGCTGACGAGGTGGCCACTGCCTGCTGCATGGGCAGGCTTCGCCAGGTAAGGAAAGGGACATTCAGGGTGCCACCGCCGATGCCAAAGATTGCGGAGGCCCAGCCGATTACCCCGCCAGCGGTCGTCAGGCCCAGCTTGCCTGGCACCGCACGGCTGGCACTGGGTTTCAGATCCAGCGCCATTTGAATAGCGATGACGATGGCGAACACACCAATAATCTTTTGTAGCATCGGCCCCTGAATTGACGCGGCGGTTAGCGAACCCAGCCCGGCACCCAGCAGGATGCCCACGGTCATCCAGGCAACAATAGACCATTGCACCGCGCCCTTGCGGTGGTGCTCCATCACCGAGTTGATGGATGTGAAAACGATGGTCGCCAACGATGTGCCCACCGCCAGATGGGTCAAGACTTGCGGGTCGATGCCCTGAGCGGTAAAGCTCAAGACCAGTACCGGCACGATGATGATGCCGCCGCCGACCCCAAACAGACCGGCCAATACCCCGGCCGCAGCCCCCAAAACCAGATAAAGCAAAAATTCCATACTCAACCCTTGGAAGAAATCTGTGTAAAGCCACATCGGTGGCAATGTAATAACGGAAAAAAGAAGCGGGGGAGGGCTCTCAGGTGCGAATAGCCGCGTCCAGATTGCAATATTGCCCTTTGAAATACAGCAGCGGCTGTGTGTCGCGCGTTTGCTGCAGGCTCAGTGCCCGCACTTCACCAATCACGATCAAGTGATCGCCGGCTTCGTGCTCGGCGTGAATGACGCAGTCCAGCCAGTGCAGGCTGCCACCAATCACAGGGTTGCCCAGGGGGGAACGAGTCCAGTCGATGGCTTGCCACTTGTCCGCGCCCTGTTGGGCAAAGCGGTTGGAGACCGCCACTTGCTCATCGGAAAGAATGTTCACCGCAAAGCGGCCCGCCCGACGGATCTTGGGGTAGCTGAAAGAGTCACGCTTCACACTGAAGGACACCAGCGGCGGGGTGGTCGATACGCTGTAGAACGACTGGCAGGTAAAGCCGATGGGCTCATCATCAATGTGTGACGTAATGACGGTGAGCCCGGAGGCGAAATGGCCGAGCGCCTGGCGAAAATGCAGTGGGTCGATGGCCGGTGTGGTGAGTGACATAGTCATTCCAGAATAGAAGTAACGCAGATGAGTGAATCAGGCGGGCTGTCCTGACAATGCAGAACCCCCGCTCTTGCCGACGGTATTCAGGCCAGCTCGTTGCGGACGATCTCTGCCCCTGCACTCAGTGCTCGCAGTTTTCCCCGGGCCACGTGGCGGGGCAGGGGGGCCATGCCGCAGTTGGTGCATGGGTACAGTTTGTCGGCATCCACGAATTGCAGTGCTCGGCGCAAGGTGCTGGCCACTTCTTCCGGGCTTTCTATGGTGTGGCTCGCCACATCAATCGCGCCTACCATCACTTTCTTGCCGCGAATCAGCTCAATCAGGTCCATGGGTACATGGGAGTTGTGGCACTCCAGGGACACCATATCGATGGTTGAGGCTTTTAGCTTGGGGAAGGCTTCTTCATATTGCCGCCACTCGGAACCCAGCGTTTTTTTCCAGTCGTTATTGGCTTTGATGCCGTAGCCATAACAAATATGCACGGCGGTTTCACACTTGAGCCCTTCAATGGCTCTTTCCAGTGTGGCCACGCCCCAGTCATTGACCTCATCAAAAAACACATTAAAGGCCGGTTCGTCGAACTGGATGATATCGACGCCAGCTGCCTCCAGCTCTCTGGCTTCCTGATTAAGGATCCTGGCGAACTCCCATGCCAGTTTCTCCCGGCTTTTGTAATGGGCATCGTAAAGCGTATCGATCATGGTCATGGGGCCGGGCAGGGCCCACTTGATCGGCTGCCGGGTTTGTTCACGCAGAAAGCGGGCATCCTCAACAAATACCGGTTTCTGACGACTCACCGCCCCGACCACCGTTGGGACACTGGCATCGTAACGGTCACGAATCTTCACCGTCTCGCGCTTTTCGAAATCGACTCCGTCCAAATGTTCGATAAAGGTGGTAACGAAGTGTTGGCGGGTTTGTTCACCATCGCTGACGATGTCGATGCCGGCCAGCTGCTGCTCATGCAAGCTCAGGCGCAGGGCGTCCTGTTTGCCTTCAGCGAGCGTCTCGCCCTGCAACTTCCAGGGGGACCAGAGCGTTTCGGGCTCGGCCAGCCAGCTGGGCTTGGGCAGACTGCCCGCGGTGGATGTGGGTAACAATCGTTTCATTATCTGTGCTGCCTTTTAAGCGCCGAAATTCGCAGACCATTGATTCAGCACCGCCCGGTAAGGCTCAATCAGATGCTGCTCAGCGAACTTGCCTTGTTTGATGGCCAATTGGCTGCGTTCTTCCCGGTCGTAATGGATGCGGGTCAGTGAGTAATCCGAGTGCTTGAGGCTGGGCTGGTAGCGGTTGCCGGCCTCGGAATTGGCGTTGTAAATCTCGGGTCGATAGATTCTCTGGAACGTCTCCATGGTGCTGATGGTGCTGATCAGCTCCAGGTTGGTGTAATCGTTCACCAGGTCGCCAAAGAAGAAAAAGGCCAGCGGCGCTACGCTGTGAGGGGGCATGAAATAGCGCACGCTCAATCCCATTTTCTTGAAGTAACTCTCGGTCAATGATGATTCATTGGGCAGGTATTCGAACCCCAGCACGGGATGGTGATTCTCGGTGCGGGTGTACACCTTGTTATCCGATACGCTGATACAGATCACGGGCAGTTTGCTGAAGTTTTCCCGGTACGCGCTTGAGTGAACAAAGTGCTGGAACAGCTTGCCGTGTAGATCACCAAAGTTCTCAGGGATGCTGAAACGGGGCTGGTTCTTGTTATGGTTTTGCAGGGCGATGCTGAAGTCATAATCCCGCACGTAGGAGGAGAAGTTGTTCCCGACAATTCCCTCAATGTGCTTGTTGGTATGCCGGTCAACGATGGTGGTTTTCAGGATTTCGATGGTCGGGAAAGTGTCGCCATTGCCTTCAATATCGATATCTACCGACACAATGTCATGCTGCACGGCGTAGCGATCGCCATTGGGGTTGTCCCAGTGTGCCAGCGCATTAAACCGGTTGTTGATCATCGTCAGGGTGTCGCGCAGGTTCTCCTTGCGCCGCTCACCCCGCGCCAGGTTGGCAAAGTTGGTGGTGATGCGCGTGCTGTCGGATGGGCGGTAATCCTCATCGAAACAAATGCGCTTGATGCTGAAAGTCAGTTCGTTGCTCATGGTGACAGGGTGTCCGCGTCAGTATTGGGCATGGCTTGCACCGCAGGGTGGGTACCGCAATGCAACCTTATTGGCGGCCATTATGCGCAAGTCTGAACTTGAGGTTAATTGGTATTATTTCAACACTTCATGAGATATTCTCATTTTTGTGTTGTCCCCCTGCCACGGGTGGCCCGGCTGTCAGGGTGCGTACTCTGGGTGGGTGCGAGGCTTGGGGTGCTGTTACGAGAGAGTGTGTAGCAGGGCTCACGATGGTGTAGGCCCCGTCCCACAATGGACATTATTGGAGGATCTGATGCTGGAACTACGACATCTTGCCACCCTGCGAGCGATTGATGAGGCCGGCTCGATGGTGGACGCGGCCGATCGACTGCATGTCACCCAGTCTGCCTTATCGCATCAGCTGAAAGATCTGGAACATCGGTTGGGCATGGAACTGGTCGTGCGGCGCTCCCGCCCGGTGCGGTTTACCACCGCGGGGCTGCGATTGCTGACGCTGGCGCAGGACGTGCTTCCCAGGGTGCAGCAGGCCGAACGGGAGTTGAAGCGGCTAGCCGAGGGGCAGTCGGGCCGGCTGCATATCGCGATTGATTGCCACTCCTGTTTTCAGTGGCTTATGCCGGCACTGGATGCCTTTCGTGAACACTGGCCGGACGTGGAACTGGACCTGTCGGCGGCCTTCAGTTTTGCGCCATTACCGGCGCTGTTGCGCGGCGATCTGGATATGGCGATCACCTCGGATCCGGTGGAGGATGCCGCGGTACAGTTCCTGCCGCTGTTTCGCTACGAGCTGGTGCTGGCGGTATCGGGGCGCTCGCCGTTGGCGAGCCGCAAATGGATCGAACCGACCGATATCAGTGACCAGACCCTGATCACCTATCCCGTCGAGCGCGAGCGGCTGGATGTGTTCACTGCGTTTCTTGACCCCGCCGGTGCCGAGCCCGCGGCGGTACGCACTGCTGAACTGACGCCCATGACCGCGCAGTTGGTGGCAGCAGGCCGCGGCGTGGCGGCGCTTCCTAATTGGGCGCTGACCGAATACACCACCCATGATTTGCTGAAAACCGTGCGCCTGGGAGAGAACGGCGTGTGGCGGACCCTGTATGCGGCGGTGCGTCTCGAGGATGCCCAGCGTCCCTACATTCAGGAGTTTCAGGAGACGGCGCGGGAGGTGTGTTTCAAGACGTTGAGTGGGGTGAAGGCGGTTAAGGGCAGTTAACAGTGAAAAGTGAACAGTTAACAGCGAAAAACCAGGGCTGCTGTGGTGCTTGTCTGCAAGCGATAATGAGATTTGGCGTTGAGACTAACGCGTTTCGAAAGGCTCAACCTTACCGTAGGAGTGTCGCTCGCGGCGCGATAAACCATCAGGATCAACAGGGGGTCGCCACAGAGCGCACGAGTCAAAATCTTTTTCCTCAGTGATCTCGGTGCGCTCTATGTTAAACCCTGTTTTTAAAGGTTCAGGCATCGCGCCGCGAGCGACGCTCCTGCGGCAAGGTGGTGCGATGGCTGGCTGCTGGGAGGTTATGAAAAAATCTTAACCCCGACGATGCCGGCCACAATCATCAGCAGGCAGGCGAGCTTGCCGGCGGATACCGAATCCTGAAAGAAAACGATGCCCAGCAGCACCGTGCCGAAGGCACCGATGCCGCTCCAGACGGCATAGGCGGTGCCGGCGGGGAGGGTGCGCATGGCCTGAGCCAGCAGCCAGAAGCTCAGGGCGGCGGCGATCAGGGTGAGAACAGTGGGTAGCGGACGGGTAAAACCGTGGCTGGCCTTGAGTCCCAGCGCCCAGCCAATTTCCAGTAATCCCGCGAAGAAAATGTAAGCCCATGCCATGAGGTAACTCCTGCATGGGGCCGTCCCCGGGTGATGCCGTGTGATCGAGGTCGTCCTCGGGCGTGAATGTTGTTCAGGAATATAGTGTGAGTGGCGAAAATTTCAAGGTGTGGGGGCCCGCAAATGCGTTGGGCGGACGGACGGTATGCCTTACTCACTGGAGAGGGTGCGGTTTTATTCCGGGCACCATTTATTCCGGGTACCAGGTATCGATAAGGGATTGCATTGCTTCCTCGTTATGGCAGCGATCTGTCTCTATCCACGGTTCGTCGATGCCGTTGTCGTCCTGCCATTGGGCCAGTGCCATCAAATACCCATAGGCCGGGCAGTCCGGTGGGGAGGAGGGCTGTTCCGTGAACAGTGGCAGCTGCAGGTGGCTGGGTTGCCGCGACAGCGGAGGGATCAGCGTGCGGGTACCGATTTCTGCATATGCATAATCGGGATGCCGGATCTGCCATGTCTGGGTACGCATGGCACTGGCGGCCATGATCAGGTGCAGCCCGACATGGCTTTGCTCTTCGATCGCAAAATAGCCGTCTTTATCCGTGGTGGCTGACAGGCTTGGGTCATCCGCGTTGGTGATAACGGCACCGGCAACCGGGGTGCCGGTGACCCCATCGACAAGGGTGCCGTCCACCGGTTGGACACCCCACTGACGTTTGATGGTGGGCAGGCAGCCGCTGGTCATTAGGCTGCTGAAGAGCAGGGCCAGTGCCAGCCAGTGGTATTTTCTCATGTTCGGTCCGTTATGTTGTGTGTGCCTTGCCGATAACAGGGAGATAACGCTCTCACCATTTTTTATAGGGCAGCGTACTCAGGGCGCTGTTGTAGTAGCGTGTTTCGCCAGTGACATCGTCCCCGAGCCACTCGGGTTTGTCGAAAGGGGTGTCTTCGCTGGGCAGTTCGATTTCTGCCACGACCAGGCCTGTGTTGTCGCCGTGAAAAACGTCTATTTCCCAGCACAAGTCGCCCTGGGGCAGGCGGTAGCGGGTCTTGTCGATGACGCCGGCGCCGCACAGCTCATCCAGCATCTGGCGGGCGTCGTCGACGGGAATGGGGTACTCGAATTCGCTGCGGGTAGCGCCAGTGGTCTTGCCCTTGATGGTCAACCAGGCGCTTGCCCCGGCGATGCGCACGCGCACCGTGGCGTGTTTGTCGTGACTGAGATACCCCTGGGTCAGACGTTCCCCTTCAAGCGTTTGGGTAACGGCGGTGTTGCTGACGAGAAACTTGCGTTCAATTTCCTGGCCCATTATCGATTCCCAGCTGGTCGAAGGTCACATCAAACCCCAGTGCGTTGAAGCCTTCAATAATGTCATCGGGCAGATAGAAGGCGGGGTCGTCCATAAAGAAGTAGTGTGACACACCGATGCCGTAGCGGTAATCGCCAGGCAGGTTTTTCAGCTGGGGGGCCAGGCGTTGCAGTTTGAGCAGCAGCTTTTCGAAGTGGTCCCGATGGCTTGCTCGCTCGTCCAGCTGGCTGGAGAGGATCCAGCGGTTTTCCCGCCGCTGAGCGTCCGGGAAGGCGTCGCTGTAGGTGTCGCCTTCGCGCCAGTAGTCATCGGCGCCTTGTCCCAACAGCACGTCGAGCCGGGCTGGGTCGTGGTCGAAACCGACAATGGCAAAATAGACGTGGTGTTCCATCATTCGCTGCCGTCCGGCGCCGCTGTTTCAGGGCGTAGCTGGCGGTTACGCTGAAGTTCTTCGACCGGGAACCCTTTCTCTTGGGCGACCTGTACCAGCGCCTGATACTGGTCTTCGGGTAGTTCTGACTGGCGCGCCAGAATCCACAGGTATTCCCGGCTGGGTTCGCCGATCACCACGGTCTGGTAATCCTTGTCCAGGGCAATAATCCAGTAGTTGCCTTCGGTGATGGTGGGGATCAGTCGGGATACCCAGTTATCGAATCGCACCTTCAATTTGGCATTGTCAGAGCCAGGTACCACCCGGGCAGTGCCTTCCGCTTCACTGGTTTGTTCGCCCTCCCGCTGACAGCGGTTGATAACCTTCACGGTGCCGTCGTCGTTGAGACTGTAGGTGGCGGTGGAATCGTAGCAGCCACGCTGGAACCATTGGGGCAGGCGGGCAATCTCGTACCAGGTTCCGGCATAGCGCTGCAAATCCACCTTGTTGACGGTGGCCAGAGGTTTCTCGTGGCCGCCGCAGGCGCTGAGCAGCAAGGTGGCAATAAGCGGGAGCAGGGCTGCGACAGGGTGTTTCATTCCAGTCTCCAGAAATCAGGTGTTCTCAGAATGCGGGGTGTGGCCGTTGGTATCAAGCCCACACAAAGTGGCCGTGATATACTCCGGCGCTGATTCAGGGAGCCCGATTTTGTCCGACGCCGATACTCGACTGACACTGGAACAATTGCACTGCGAACGTGATGATCGCGTGCTGTTTCGTGGTCTCAGCCTGACCGCCCGGGCCGGTGAAATCTGGCAGATTACCGGTGCCAATGGCGCAGGGAAAACGACCCTGTTGCGGATTCTGGTTGGCCTGCATGGCTTTTACGACGGTGGGCGTCACTGGTGGCAGCCGGACTGGCAGCGTGAGTTGTTATATCTGGGCCACCAACCGGGGGTCCGTGAAGAGCTGTCCCCCCTGGAGAACCTCGATTATGCCTGTGCCTTGAATGCCCAGGGCGGCGATGCCATGGCAGGCTTGAAAGCCGTTGGTTTGCAGGGGTTTGAAGACGTTCCTGCAGCGCATTTGTCTGCCGGGCAAAAGCGGCGCATTGCGCTGGCCCGGTTGTGGTTGGCGCCCAAGGCTATCTGGGTGCTGGATGAGCCCTACACTGCCATCGACCAGGACGGTGTTGCGCAACTGGATGCGCGGATCCAGCAGGCGGCAGAGGCGGGCACCCTGGTGATCTACACATCACACCATCAGGTCGGTGAGGGCGTCCGTCGTCTGCATCTGGCCAAAGGCCGCGCCGAGGTGCTCTCATGAGTGCCTTTGGCGCGGCCCTGAAGCGGGAATTACTGGTGCTGTGGCGTAGTCCGGCGGAGATGATCAACCCGTTGTTCTTCTTTGTCATGGTGATCAGCCTGTTTCCACTGGCTATCTCACCCAAGCCCGAGGTGCTGGCGGTGATTGCCCCCGGTGTACTTTGGGTGGCGGCGTTGCTTGCGGTGATGTTGTCGCTGGATGGTCTGTTCCGTCGCGACCAGGAAAGCGGTGTGCTGGAACTGTTGCTCACCGCGCCGGTGATGGCCGTGGTGCCGGTGACAGCCAAGCTGCTCGCGCACTGGTTGCTGACCGGCCTGCCGCTGGTGCTGGTATCGCCGGTGCTGGCACACATGCTGCAACTACCCAATGCGGTGCTGGGCACGGTGATGCTCAGCCTGCTGCTGGGTACGCCGGCACTGACCATTATTGGCGCCATCGGGGCAGCCCTGACAGTGGGGTTGAATCGAGGCGGGATACTGCTGGCGGTACTGGTGCTGCCGCTGTACATTCCGGTGCTGATTTTCGGTGCCGGGGTCATCCGTGCGGCCGCGGAAGGTGGCGCGGTCAATGGCATTCTGGCCATTCTGGGTGCCTTGCTGGCGCTGACGGCCAGCCTGGGTCCTCTGGCCGTGTCGGCCGGTCTCAAAATCAGTTCGGGTAACTAAATGGTTTGGCAAACAATCAAGCGCTGGTACCACATGCTGGGATCCCCGCGCTATTTCTATACTTTCAGCTCCTCGGTGTTGCCGTGGCTCACGCCGATCGCACTGGTGACCTTGCTTGCTGGTCTGGTGTGGGGGTTGGGCTTTGCCCCCAGTGACTACCAGCAGGGCAATAGCTATCGCATTATTTTCATCCATGTGCCGGCATCCAGTGGTGCGTTGATGGGCTACATGGCGCTGGGCGTGGCCGGTCTGGTGGCGGTAGTCTGGCGCATGAAGATGGCGGAAGTGATGCTCAAGGCCATTGCCCCGTTTGGTGCGGCGCTGGCCGCTATTTCACTGGTCACCGGCGCGCTGTGGGGCAAACCCACCTGGGGCACCTATTGGCAGTGGGATGCGCGCATGACCTCCATGCTGATCCTGCTGTTCATGTATGTCGGCGTGATTGCCCTGCAGAATGTGATCCGCGACCCGCGGCAGGCCGCCCGGGCGGCGGGCTTGCTGGCCATGGTGGGGGTGATCAACGTGATCATCGTAAAGTATTCCGTGGAGTGGGTGCAGACCCTGCATCAGGGATCAACGCTCAAGCTGTTTGGCGAATCCACCATTAACCCGGCCATGAAGTACCCGCTGCTGATCAGCATGCTGGGCCTGTGGCTGTTGTATGCCGTGAATGTGTTGATGCGTGCCCGCACCGAGGTGATGTGGCGCGAGCGACGCAGCAAATGGGTGGCCAAACTGGTGACCCGGCCGGAGAAAGGAGAGCAATGATGGCATTTGAATCCTTTGCCGATTTCCTGGCCATGGGTAAACACGGTTTTTATGTCTGGAGCGCTTACGGAATCAGTGCGTTCCTGATTATTGCCAGCATGGTGCTGGCCCTTCGCGGACAGGGACAGGTGCGCCAAACCCTGGCACGGCAGCAGCGCCGCGCCGAACTGGATGCCGAGGTAAATGATGAATCCCGTACGTAAACAACGCCTGCTTCTGGTCCTGGCCGTGCTGGTTGGACTGGCCATTGCGGTGGGCCTGATGTTTTACGCCCTGCGTCAGAACATCAACCTGTTCTACACGCCCCAGCAGGTCGCCTCTGGCGAAGCGCCCCTGAATACCCAGATGCGAGTGGGCGGGCTGGTGGAAGCCGGGTCTGTCGTGCGCAATGAAGAGACCCTGGACGTGAGTTTTGACATCACCGATGGCAAGGGCAGCTTCACGGTGCACTACCAGGGAATCCTCCCCGACCTGTTCCGTGAGGGTCAGGGCATCGTCGCCAACGGCACCTTGATCAGCCGTGAACGCTTTGAGGCCGAAGAAGTCCTGGCCAAACATGACGAAACCTACATGCCCCCGGAAGTGCAGGATGCGTTGGAGAAGGCGGGGCATCCGGGGGCGCAGAAAAGCAGTGAATAGTGAATAGTTAACAGTGAATAGTTCGCGGTCTGGGTTGCTCTGGCTGCGATGTGGGAGGCCGCGCCGGGGAATAGGTGCGGCCTTTTGCGTTCAGGGAGCTGGGTATTCCACCGGTTTGAACTCCGCCCTGCGCTGCGCTCCCCAAAACCCCTTAAAACCATGGCCAGAGTATGGACGCGGCTTCTTGCTTTCGAGCCGGCTTCTGCCTATTCCGCGACGCTGTTAACTATTCACTGTTAACTGTTAACTTTCCCTTGCAAGCCCCCTCCCAAAGGCCCTAAATTCGCGGCTATCGGCGCCCTGTCGCGGCGCCCCTTTTGTCAGGGCTTTTCATGAGTCAGGTCATCATTCTGGTCGACGATCCCGCGGACTGGGCAGCGTATTATCCGGCTCGTCATCTGTTGTCTGCCAAGGAGTATCTGCAGGCGCAGCAGCCGGTGTGTACCGACAAGAAAGTGCAGGTCATCAACCTGTGCCGCAGCTACAAGTATTTGAGCCCAGGTTACTACTGCTCGTTGCTGGCAGAAGCCCGTGGTCAGCGGGTGATGCCGTCGGTGCGCACCGTGAATGACCTGAGCCGCAAGGCGCTGTACGGGCTGCATTTTGAACAGTTCGAGACGGCGCTCGACAAGGCCATGAAGCGCAAGGGCGGTGGTTCGGACCATTTCAGCCTGCTGCTGTTCTTTGGCCAGACCGATCAGGAAGGCCTGGGGGAACTGGGCCGGCAGATTTTTGACCAGCTGCCTTGCCCGCTATTGAAAGTGGAATTCCGGCGCCGCGAAAACTGGGCCATCGAAGCACTGAAACCGCTGACACTGAAACAGCTCAAAGGCGAGCAGGAAGACCGTTTTGCCCAGGCGCTGGAGCAGTTTAACGAGCGGGTCTGGCGCAGCCCCCGTCGCCGTCGCAGCGACCGTTATGAACTGGCCCTGCTGGTCAACGACCAGGAAGCCCTGCCGCCCAGCAACAAGACGGCCCTGAAACGCTTCGTGAAAGCCGGCCGGCAGTTGGGCATCCGCGTGGATCTGATCGGCCGTGACGCCTACACCCGGCTGGGCGAATACGATGGATTGTTTATCCGTGAGACCACGGCGCTGGATCACCACACCTACCAGTTTGCCCGCAAGGCCGAACAGGAAGGCATGGTGGTGATTGATGACCCCGGCTCGATTCTCCGCTGTACCAACAAGATTTATCTGGCCGAGCTGATGCAGGCAAACAATGTGCCGGTGCCGCCGACGGCGTTTATTTTCAGCGATGATGATGAGCAGGTAGATCGGCTGATCGATGAGTTGAATCTGCCCATGGTGCTGAAAATTCCCGATGGCAGCTTCTCCCGTGGCATCTCCAAGGTGGCGACCCGCGAAGAGCTGGTAAAGGCGCTGGCACAGTACCTGAAACAGTCATCGGTGGTGCTGGCGCAGGCCTTTATGTATACCGACTATGATTGGCGCATTGGTGTGCTCAACAATCGCCCGTTGTTCGCCTGTCAGTATTTCATGAGCAAGGGGCACTGGCAGATTTATCACCACCAGAGCAGTGGAAAGACGACCTCGGGTAACAGCCGAACCCTGCCCGTACAGGAAGTCCCGGCCAAGGTGCTGAAAACCGCCCTGAAAGCCGCTCGCCTGATGGGTAATGGCCTGTATGGCGTGGACCTGAAACAGTCCGGTGACGAGGTGGTGGTCATTGAAGTCAACGATAACCCCAACATCGATGCCGGGGTGGAAGATGCTTGGCTGGGCGAAGACCTTTATCGCCAGGTCATGCTTGAATTCCTGCGTCGCCTGGAAGCCAAACGCCTCGGCCTGTCGGTGTAACTCGCTCCCAGCAGTGAGCGGTGCTTGTTTGGAAAGCAAAACCCAACATGGTTCCAGGGTTTTTAGAAGAACGGAAACCCTTTCCAGATCGTTGGGTTGGCGCCAATAAATAACCTGTGCAAGACACGGCCGGCATGGCGATCCTCGCGTCAGCAAGGCAAGGATCCTCAAACACTGTTCGAATGAGACAAGAGAGAGGGCCTGCAAGGCTGGTGCTCCGGCGGAGATCTGTCTTCTTCTTGCACTCCTGTTCGGCCTTGGTGTCGAGGCTTTCTAGCGCAAAGCGGATTGCGGGAAGCGTCTCTCTATTGAACACCCAACCAAACACCCCGTAACACCCCTCCATTGCGTTTCCCTTTGTGCTGCGGTCTTATCGAAAAAAAGACACAGGACTGATTCATGCAACTGCTTGGATTATTGCGCCGGGAGCTTCGCAGTGAATGTCGCCAATGGGTGGATGACGGGGACATCAGTGCGGAGCAGGGCGAGCGGATATTGGCGCGCTACGGCACCAGTCTGGAGGATGTCAGCGATGGCTCGCTGGCCTACAAGGTACTGGTGGGCGTGGCGCTGTTGTTTGCCGGTATGGCCATGATGCTGCTGGTGTCGGCCAACTGGGAGGAAATTCCCCGCGCGGTGCCCATGCTGGGCCTGGTGGCGACAACCCTGGTGCTGAACGGTATCGGGGTGCGGCACTTCCTGCGTGATGGCAGCGGCATTGGCTGGCTGTTTGTCGGGAGTATCAGTTACGGGGCGTCGATCATGCTGATCGCGCAGATTTACCATTTGGGAGAGCACTTCCCGGATGGTCTGTTGGTGTGGGCGCTGGGTGTGGCGCCCATGGCGCTCTTGACCCGCAGCCGTGTGATTGCCCTGTTGATGCTGGCACTGGCCTTGTTCTGGTTGATGGCCGAGGGCCAGTTCAGCCCACCTTGGGCCATGGTGCTGTTCCTGGGGTGCAGTGTTGCGGTGGCTCGGATGGCATGTTCTGCGGGGCTGATGATCGTTACCGTGGCGGCGGCGGTGACCTGGCTGAATGTCTTGTTGGGCTGGGCCTACGGTTACCCCTGGCGACCGGATATCGAGGCCGGCCATCTGACCCTGAACATGGGACTGTTGGCGCTGATCTTCATGGCCGGGCACCGGCTCTCGGCCACGACCTCGGTGTACCTGCGCCGTACCGCCACGCTGTTGTCATTGTGGGCGCTGAGGGGTTATCTACTCTTGTTGCTGCCGTTTACCTTCACCGAGTTCTGTGAGGGGTACCTGAAAGAGTTGGAGACCGTAATGGATCCGGGGTTGTGGATGGGCTTGCTGGCAGCCATCCCGGCGGCCTGGCTGGCCCTGCGTAACCGTTCGGCTCACCCGTTATCCCGTGGGTTGGTGATGGGGCTGCCACTGGTCATGGTGCTGTTGCATGGAGGAATCAGCGAGTCCATGGCTGTCCCGGTGACGGTGCTGGTCAATCTGCTGGTGCTGGGCTCGGCCATCGTGCTGGTGCAGCAGGGGTTGCTCAAGGGGCTCAGCCAGTATTTCTACAGCGGGGTGGCGCTGCTTTTGGTGCTGGGAATGATGCGCTACGTGGATCTGGTGGGTGATTACGTGGGGGGCTCGGTGTTGTTCCTGCTGGCGGCCGGCATTCTGTTCCTGGCCGCCCACTACTGGCGAGATCGACAGGGAGGGGCGGGCCATGAATAACCGGCAGCGCAAATTCGCCTTTGTGGCGGCTATCCTGTTCCAGCTGGTGATCATGGCCGGTGTCTGGGTGAACGGCTTTTATCCCCTGTGGCTGGGTGAGGAGGTGCGACTGAAAACGCGCCCGGTGGATCCCCGCGATCTGTTCCGCGGTAATTATGCCCGCTTGCATTACGACTTCGACACCATAGAGCCAGGAGCCTCAGCTGACTTTCGCCCCGGTGATGTGGTGTATGTCCCGCTGGTTCGCCACGGTGACCTCTGGGACCCGCAACCGGCTCAGGCGAGTCGGCCGGAAAGCGGGGTGTTTCTGCGCGGGCGGGTCACCAGCCGTCCCTGGCGCAGCGGCAGCCGTGTCACCTTCGGCATCGAAGCCCTGTTCGCTCCGAAGGAAAAAGCCCTGGCTCTGGAAAAGCAACTCCGCCATGCTGCTGTTGCGGTGGTAAGGGTAGCGCCAAATGGGCGCGCCGCTCTGGTTTCCGTGAACAGTGAATAGTTAGTAGTGTCGCGGATGGGGCTTTCTGCTCCAAAACGCATGAGGCCGCGCCCAGAGAATGGGCGCGGCCTCATGCGTTCAGGAACCTGCCGCGCTGAACGCGTGCTGTTCACTCTTCACTGTTAACTGTTCACTGACTTCCCAGCACCTTGTGAATAAACCCGGACTCTTTCTCAATGGTTTGGGCGAAAGGTGCCAGCGCGTGCATGCGCTCGGTGTGGGCGGCCAGGTTGGGGTAGGTGTTGGCATCAATCTGTTCGCCACCGTGCTTGAAGTTGACCATCTGGCTGGCCAGGGCGATATCGGCGACGGTCAGGCTGTTGCCCACCAGGTAGTCACGTCCCTCCAGTTCCTTGTCCAGATAGGCGAACAGCGGGGGGATAGTGGTGCTCAGGGCGTGCTGGACCTTGTCCTCGTCGCACTCTTTGCCCATGAGCCGCATCACCACCCGGTTTCGGAACACCGCGAAGGTGCAGCGCATGGCCAGGTCGTAATCCACAAAGCGTTCAAACCAGATCACCCGTCCACGTTCCATGGCATCGCTGGGGTAGAGTGCGGGTTCTGGTTGGGTGGTTTCCAGCCAGGTACAGATGGCGGCGGAATCGGCCAGGTACTGGCCATCAATCTCCAGCGCCGGAATACGTTTCATGGGGCTGATCTTTTCGTAGCCTTCCGGGATGTTGGCAGGGTCCACATGGACGGCTTCGTACTCGATGCCTTTCAGTGCCAGGGCAACGCGGGTTTTACGGACAAAGGGCGACAGAGCGGCCCCGTACAACTTGATGGACATGCATTTCTCCCGATAAATGAGCGTTTTTTCAGCAAGTTGACGAAAGATTCGTCGTTATAGCGCGCCATTATCAGAGCAGCGTGACTTTTTCGGGTCAATGGTGAGGAAGGACAAAATTTTTCCTTGACGAAGGGGCACCAGATACCTATTCTACGCGCCGCTTTGACGCACCACGTCAAGCCCGGGTCCCCTTCGTCTAGTGGCCCAGGACACCGCCCTTTCACGGCGGTAACAGGGGTTCGACTCCCCTAGGGGACGCCACTAATTCGCTAGTGATTAGCTGGCAGCAAGTTAAGCGGGAATAGCTCAGTTGGTAGAGCACGACCTTGCCAAGGTCGGGGTCGCGAGTTCGAATCTCGTTTCCCGCTCCAAATAGAAAGGGACCCAATCGGGTCCCTTTTTTTGTGCCGCTACGCGTCCGTCTCTTGTCTGGCCGTTCTCCACCATTGGCATTCTGTCCATAGCTGCCTACACTGATGGCTGACCAGAAGTGATGTGACTATGGCCCGCCTACACCCGCGATTGCTGGAAGCTCTCAACCTGTTGCCCGGGGACAAACCTGTCCACCTGCTCACCCGCCATTCCGTGCGGGAACTGGCCAAGAATGGCTTCGCCGATTACCGCTTGCCGCTGACCCCGGAGGGGGTGGATATGGCGCGTGACTGGGGGAGCAAGCTGAATCGTCCGGTGGATGCCTTCTACTCCAGCCCGGTGGGCCGTTGTGTCAACACGGCCAAGGCCATGGCAGAAGGGGCGAAGAAGGCGGGTTTGCTCAAGGCGCTCCCGGAGATCACCACCGATACCACGCTGGTCGAACCGGGGTGCTACGTGGTTGATATCAACGAAATCGGCCCCACTTTCCTGAAGATGGGGGCGTTCCGCTTTCTTAACCAGCACTTGCAGGAGCCTTTCGACGGCATGCTGTCACCGGCAGAAGGGCGCGCCAAGCTGGCGGCGTACCTGCGCGAGCGGGAGCCACAGGCGGGGCATCTCAACGTGCATGTTACCCACGACACCATTCTGGCCGTGCTGGTGGCCGAGCTACACGGTCGTCGCAAGATTACCGAGGATGACTGGCCCTGGATGATGGAAGGGCTGTGGGTCTGGTTCACGGACAGCCGGATGCACTGGATCTGGCGTGGCGATCACGGCCACTGCGCACTGTAATTTCGTTTCGCTCCCTGTTTCCCTAATTCGCATTGAGGTGAATCTTGTCTGCATTGACGATTCGGAATCTCACCAAGACCTATGCCAATGGTGTTCAAGCACTCAAAGGCATTGATCTTGAGGTTCAGAAGGGCGATTTCTTTGCCCTGTTGGGGCCTAACGGCGCCGGCAAATCCACCACCATTGGGGTGGTCAGTTCTCTGGTGAACAAGAGTGGAGGAGATGTCAGTATCTTCGGGCATTCGCTGGATACCCAGCGTTCCCAGGCCAAGATGAAGATTGGCGTGGTGCCGCAGGAATTCAACTTCAACCAGTTTGAAAAAGTGTTTGATATCGTTGTGACCCAGGCCGGGTTTTACGGTATCCCTGCGCCGTTGGCCCGAGAGCGGGCGGAAAAATATCTGCGCCAGCTGGGGTTGTGGGAAAAGCGGGACAAGCAGTCGCGAACACTTTCTGGCGGCATGAAACGCCGGTTGATGATTGCCCGTGCCCTGGTACATGAGCCCGAGTTATTGATCCTCGATGAACCTACCGCCGGTGTGGACATCGAGCTACGCCGTTCCATGTGGGATTTTCTCACCCGCATCAACCAGGAAGGCAAGACGATTATTCTGACGACCCATTATCTGGAAGAAGCAGAATCCCTTTGCCGTAACATTGCCATCATCGACCACGGCACCATCGTCGAAAATACCTCCATGCGTGCGCTGCTGGAAAAACTGCAGGTGGAAACGTTCGTGCTGGATCTGGCTCGGCCGGTGGAGACTGCGCCAGTGCTGGAAGGATTCGATGTGGTGTTGCGTGATGCCCAGACCCTGGAGGTGGCGGTACCCAAAACGCAAAGCCTGAACACCCTGTTTGTCGCCCTGGCGGAACAGCAGTTCGAGGTCATGAGCATGCGCAACAAGGCCAACCGGCTGGAAGAACTGTTTGTGCGACTGGTTGAGCAGAACCTGCCCGGAGAAAAAGCATGAAGGCCCGTGATCAGTGGGTGGCGTTCATGACCATCGTCACCAAGGAAATTCGCCGTTTCACCCGGATCTGGCCACAAACACTGTTGCCGCCGGCAATAACCATGACATTGTATTTTGTCATCTTCGGCAACCTGATTGGCAGCCGCATTGGCGACATGGGCGGGTTCGATTACATGCAGTACATCGTGCCCGGCCTGATCATGATGAGCGTGATCCAGAACAGCTATGGCAATGTGGTGAGTTCGTTCTTTTCCACCAAATTTCAGCATTCCATCGAAGAAATGCTGGTTTCTCCCATGCCGCCACATGTGATTCTCACCGGTTTCGTAGTGGGGGGGATGGTGCGCGGGATGCTGGTCGGGTTGATTGTCAGTCTGCTGAGCCTGTTTTTCACGCACCTGAGCATGCAACACCTGCTGATTACGGTCACGGTAGTGATACTGACAGCGGCCCTGTTTGCACTGGGGGGCTTTATCAATGCGGTCTTTGCCAACAAGTTTGATGATATCTCCATTGTGCCCACCTTTATCCTGACCCCCCTGACGTATCTGGGTGGAGTGTTTTATTCCATTGATCTGCTGCCGGAATTCTGGCGCACCGTGAGCCTGGCCAATCCGATTGTGTATATGGTGAATGCCTTCCGCTACGGGGTGTTGGGTGTCAGTGATGTGAATGTTTACGCCTCTCTGGCGGCCATTTGTGGCTTTGTGGTGGCCTTTTACCTGTTCGCGCTGTGGTTATTGCGACGTGGTACCGGCATCCGACATTAATTATTATGGATATTGAGCCAACGGACGGCTGAGCCAGGAGACACCATGAGTTACTTGAAGGAAACCCCGCTGGGTCGCTCCAGTGAGTATGTGGACGAGTACACGCCCTCGTTGCTTTGTCCGGTACCCCGCTGGGATGCCCGGGAAAGCCTTGAGCTGGAAGATACCAGCTTGCCTTTCCATGGCACGGATATCTGGAATGCCTATGAATTGTCCTGGCTGAATGAGAAGGGCAAGCCCATTGTGGCTATGTGCGAGCTGCGCATTCCCTGCACTACACCGAATATTGTCGAATCCAAATCCCTGAAGTTGTATCTCAATTCCTTCGCCAACTCGCGCTTTGATGATCGTGACAAGGTCCGTGCTGCCATCGAAAAAGACGTGGCGCAGACCGTCGGTGGCAATATTGAGGTGTTGCTGTATTCACTGGAGGAATCCGCGGGTTTTCCCACCTGGGAAGATCGTGGTGAATGCGTCGATAACATCGACCTGAATTTCGAGCACTACGAATACAACCCGGAACTGTTGCTCTGTGATCAGGGCGCAGAGCAGACCGGCCAGCTCTATTCGCATTTGCTGCGAAGCCATTGCCCGGTCACCAACCAGCCGGATTGGGCCACAGTGGTGATCCGTTACACCGGTCGGGCTATCAGTCCGGCCAGCTTCCTGCGTTATGTGGTGTCCTTGCGCAATCATCAGGGCTTCCATGAGCAGATTATCGAGCAGATGTTTGTTGACCTGATGTCGCAGTGCTCGCCGCGTCACTTGACCGTTTATGGCCGTTTTACCCGCCGTGGCGGTATCGACATCAACCCGTTCCGTTCCAACAGCGAGCAGCCGCTGCCAAATAGGAGAACAATTCGGCAGTAACGGTATCTACATCAGGCTAGACTGTTTCTTTTGTCATCAACAAGGAAAGGTTTCATGACTGAGAATGAACAATCCCAAAGTGGGGCTGAACCGCAAGGCCCGAGTAAGGAAGAATGCAGCCAGGCGATGGGCTGCCATTTGTTGTCGTTGATCGGGTTGGTGATTCCCTTCGGAAGCTTGATTGGCCCGCTGGTGATGTGGTTGGTCAAGAAGGATGAAAGTTCTTTTGTCGATGATCAGGGCAAGGAAGCCGTGAACTTCAATATCACCATGCTGATCGCCTTTTTCGTCGCATTTCTGCTGATGTTTGTGGCGATTGGAGCCGTGTTGATGCCGGTGCTGTTCATCTTCTGGGTGGTGATGGTGATCATTGCCGGATTGAAAGCCAATGACGGTGTGGCCTATCGGTATCCTTTCACGTTGCGGTTGATCAAGTAAAAGCCGTGACGAGCGGCTAGCTACGAGAAAAACCGCGCCAGGCAGGCGCGGTTTTTTTATTGCCAGGGGCTGGTTAATGCGTCTGCGCCCTGAATTACCAACGGTTTTATCTTTTTCTCGCAGCTAGTCGCTCATGGCCCGCAGCTGTGTCTTCACGGCCCCAGCGGCCAGCCAAACCCGATCCAGATTCCCAGTAACACCGACCACCCCACCAGTAGCGTCAGGCTGTAGGGCAGCATGAGTGCCATCAAGGTGCCGATGCCGGTGTCGGGTTGATAGCGCCGGGCGAAGCCCAGTACCAGCACGAAGTAGGGCATGAGCGGGGTAATGATATTGGTGCTGGAATCGCCCACCCGGTAGGCCGCCTGGGTGGCTTCGGGTTCGATGCCCAGCAACATCAGCATGGGCACAAAGATGGGAGCCAGAATCGACCATTTGGCCGAAGCGCTGCCAATCATCAGGTTGATCAGGGCAGCCAGCAACACGAACAACAACAGCAGGGCAACTTTGGGAATCGACAGGCTGCCAAGCCACGCTGCGCCCTCAACAGCCAGCAGGACGCCCAGCTGGCTGTAATTGAACCAGGCGACAAACTGGGCGGCAAAAAACATCAGCACCAGATAACCCGCCATGGAGGCCATGGTGGTTTCCATGGCGGTAATGATATCGCCGCCATGGCGAAACCGACCGCTGAGCCGGCCGTAGACGGCACCGCATATCCCTGCCAGCAACGCCACAATTACCACCAGGCCGTGAATGAACGGCGAGCCCAGTACACTGCCGGTGTCCGGGTGTCGCAGGGGGGCGTTGTCGGGGATCACCAGCAGGGCGGTCAGGGTCAGCAGTACCGCAAGAGTGGCCAGCGTCCAGCGCATGGCCGTGGGGTGGCTGACGGGCGTTTCAACCTCTACGGCGGTTTCGGTTGTCGTTGTTCGAAGGCGCGGTTCGGCGAGGCGCAGGGTGACCAGGCTGACCAGAGCTGTCACCACGAAGGTGGACACGATGATGAACCAGTAATTACCGGTGGCATCAACGGTTCGGCTCGGGTCCACCAGCGCGACCGCTTCGCTGGTCAGGCCGGCGAGAGTGGCATCGACCGGCCCTACCAGCAGATTGGCGCTGAAGCCGCCGGACACTCCCGCAAAGGCAGTGGCAATACCGGCCAACGGGGAGCGTCCGGCCAGTTGGAACACCAGCCCGGCGAGCGGGATCAACACGACATAGCCGGCATCCACCGTCATGCTCGACAGCACTCCGGCGAACGCTACGGTGACCACCAGCAGTTTCCCGGAGGCACCCTTTACCAGCGCGGCCAGACTCACGGACAGCAACCCGGATTGTTCTGCGATCCCGAGCCCCAGCATGGCAACCAGTACGACCCCCAGCGGGGCGAAACCGGTGAAGTTACTGACCAATGACGTGAACAGATACCGCACACCGTCACCGTCAATCAGCGAGCGCACCGCGACGGTGTCGTCAGTGATGGGATGAGTGGTGGTCAGCCCCAATGCGCTTAGCAGTGTGGTGAGTGGCAGCAGTAACAGGCAAAGCCACACGAATAATAGTGTGGGATGGGGCAGTCGATTGCCGAGTGTTTCCAGCCGGGTCAGCAGAGTGTGCCGTGGCATGAGAGATCCTTGTATGTGAAAGCGTCAAGCTGCACGCAACACGCTACAACGCGGGGGCCGGTTTGTCTTGTGCTGGTGTGCCCTGTGGGGCTGGGCCATTTCGTTGGAGCACGCTGGGTGGCTTTCCCTGTTTTGCAGGAGCGGTTGTTCGACCGCGGTTTTCGGGCTTGGGTCATTTCGCGTTCCAGCGACCGCTCCAACATTATTGTTGCCCAGAGGCATCCCGCGCCCCATGTTTTAGCGTGCCACCTGTTGCGGGAAGCGAGCAGCGTCTCTCAAAGCCACATGGCGGCCAGCCAGCCCGCCGCCATCAACGGCAGGTTGTAGTGCATGAAGGTCGGAATAACCGTGTCGCGAATGTGGTCGTGTTGGCCATCGGCGTTAAGGCCCGCCGTTGGGCCGAGGGTGGAATCCGAGGCTGGCGAGCCGGCATCGCCCAGGGCGGCGGCACTGCCAACCAGCGCTGCCGTGGCCAGCGGTGAGAAGCCCAATGCCACACACAATGGGACGTAGAGAGTGGTAATGATGGGGATCGTGGAGAACGAGGAGCCGATACCCAGCGTGACGAACAGCCCCAGGAGCAACAGCAGGGCCGCCGCAAGGGGCGGGCTTTGCAGTCCGCTCGTCACCGTTGCTACCAAAGCGGGAACCTGATCTCCGGCCTGCACGACCGCGGCATAGCCATTAGCGGCAATCATGATGAACCCGATCAGTGACATCATCTTTACCCCTTGGGTAAAGGCATCCTGAGACTCTCGCCACGGCACCACGCCGCCTGCGGTGAAGACCAGGAAACCGACCAGTGCGCCAAGAATGATGGAGTCGCTGTACAGCTGCAGAGCCAATGCCGCCGCCAATGCGATGGCGGCCACCATGACATTACGGCTGGAAAGCGGAGCGTGTTGTTCTTCACCGGGAAGCTGAACGGGGTGGTAATCGCGAGGTTGTCGGTAGCGGATGCACGCCAGAATCAGGCCCGCAACCATGCCGGCGGCGGGCAGCAGCATGGCCAGAGGCAAATCCCCTTTGGGCAGCTCCAGGCCAGCCTTGGCGAGACTGGGGCCCAGCTGGGTATGTAGAAAAATACTGCCAAAGCCCACGGGCAGCACCATGTAAGGCGTGATCAAACCAAATGTGAGAATGCAGGCAGCCAGCCGGCGGTCCAGCCGCAGCTGATGCATTACTTCCAGCAAAGGGGGCACCAGGATGGGAATAAAGGCGATATGGATGGGGACCAGGTTCTGACTCATCACTGCCGCTGCCAGCAGTACGGTGAGTAGCAGAGTGCGGATTCGCCGCAATTGTTGCGGTGCCGGCGTGCCGCCCAGCCGGGCAATAATGCGCCCGGCGAGCCATTCGGTGATCCCGGAGCGGGCAATAGCAACCGCGAAGGCGCCTAGCAGGGCATAGCTCAGGGCAATATTGGCACCACCACCCAGGCCGCCACTGAAGGCGGACAGGGTTGCAGTCAGATCCAGCCCACTGCCCAGGCCGGCAACCAGTGCCGCACACAGGAGCGCCAGCACCACGTTCATTCGGGCCAGGCTAAGGCCCATCAGTATGAGTACCGACCAGATAACCGGATTGGCAAGCAATGACATGGAACGCTCCGCATTGGAATGCGGAAAAGTCTAGCAGGGTGCGCCAGCGCTTCCTAACGGTGGCTGGCGCCTCACACTCAACCCTGGTTGCTGCGCAGTCTCCGCGTGCGGAAGCTGCCCAGGCCCATGTCGGCGATCACTTTGAACAGCACGAGCAGCACGCTTTCATCGGGTTTGGGGTCTTTGCCCTTGCCCATTCGATGTAACTGACGGGAGAACCAGGAGACTTCCATCATGGCCATCTCGTCGATCATCTTGATGCCGGTTTTGCGTGGCGTGACCCGGCTGATGAGCCCGTCCTGGCCGGCAAGAATACGGTTGGGCAGATCGGGCTCTACTGCCAGCGGGCGAGCGATGCCGACGATGTCGGTGGCGCCGCTTTCTACGGCTTCGGCCATGGCTTTGGCGGAGCGGAAGCCACCGGTGACCATCAGAGGAATGGAAACCCGTTTACGGATTTCGTTGGCGTAATCAAGGAAGTAGGCTTCGCGGGCTACGGTGCTTTCACGGACCCCTTTGGCGCCGGCCATGGCCGGGTTTTCATAGTTGCCGCCTGAAATCTCCAGCAGATCCAGGCCTTCTTCTGCAAGGGTTTGCGCCACCGTCATGGATTCGTCTTCGGTGAAGCCGCCGCGTTGGAAATCGGCGGAGTTCAGTTTGATGCTGACAGGGTAGTCGTCGCCGACGGCCTTGCGAATGGCCCGGTAAATTTCCAGCGGGAAGCGCATCCGGTTTTCCAGTGGGCCGCCCCACTGGTCAGTACGCTGGTTATGGTGGCCGGAGAGAAACTGGCTGACCAGATAGCCGTGTGCTCCGTGAATCTGGACCCCGGTAAAGCCAGCTTTTTTGGCGATGGCGGCGCTGGTGGCGAAGCGTTTAATGATGTCGCGGATCTCTGCTTCGGTGAGCGCACGGGGGGTTTTGAAGGCGCTTTTCAGTTCTTTTCCGAACGGTACGGCGGAGGGCGCGAGGGTATCGCCACTGGCGAGCATGCGGGGGATCTGTTTGCCCGGGTGGTTCAGCTGTACCCAGATTTCATTGCCGTTGCGTTTGCCGGCCTCAGCCCAGCGTTTAAGCAGGGGCAGATCCTGCTCGCTTTCCAGCACGACATTGTTGGGCTCGCCGGTGTGATTGCGGTCGATCATGATGTTGCCGGTGATCAACAGCCCGGTGCCGCCGTCTGACCAGCGACCATACAGTGTCTCAAGCGCCGGGGTGACATGATTATCGATGGTGCCGAGGGCTTCGCTCATGGCGGATTTGCCGAACCGGTTGGGAATGGCCGTGCCGCAGGGCAGGGCGAGCGATGTTTTCAGGGTATCCGCGTGGCTCACAGTGGTCCTCCTGTGCCCGGTCTGGGCGATTACTGTATAGTTCGATGTTGCTCAAACTATATTTTGGTTCGATAATCGTCAAACTGTTTTGTTGGGGAGGATGGGTTTTGGCACAGACTGACACGGTCTCCGAGGCGCAGCTGGTCGCTGCCTTTCGGGCTCTGGCCAATCCAAACCGTCTGCGAATCTATCAGCAGGTGCTTGCCCATTGCAGGGAAAAGGGGCAGGCGGATTTGCAGGAGGTTTCTGCGGGTTGCGCGTTCGGCGATTTCATGAAACGGCTGAATATCGGCAAGCCTACGGTGTCGCATCATGTCAAAGAGCTGGTGGAAGCCGGCTTGATCCGGGTCGAGCAGGTAGGGCGTCGCCGTTTCTGTTTGCCGGACATTGCCATGCAGTCGCGGCTGGGGGATTTTTTCCATGTCTGAGTGGTTGTGGATGCCCGCCAGCGACTGGGCTCTTTATGGATGTGGCCTGTTTTTCCTTACCGGTTTGCTGACCGGGGTATGGAAGTATTGGCAGGTAAGCCAGAGTGAAAAGGCGCGTGCCCACTATTATGTGGATGTGGCTCACCGGGCCAGCCTGATGTATGCCTTTGCTTGTCTGGTGCTGGAGCGGTTTGCCCTGCTGAGTGTGTGGAGTGACCGCACCAATACCCTGGCGGTATTGGCCAGCATGCTGTTCTTTGCCTTGGCGGTTGGAAGTTACATCCTGCACGGGATGCTTCGGGATACGCGCAACCAGCTGCAGCGTCCCCACCAATTCGGCAAGGGCACGTTGGCCCCCGTGATGATGACAACCTTCATGGTGGCATTGATAGTTGCCGAGGTTGGCGGCTTTCTGGTGTTGTTCACGGGCGTGCTGATGCGCTGATGAGCCATTCCCGGTTTCATCAGGATGAAAACCGGGACGTTGAGCAGGGCTGCGTGTCAGGTACAGTAGCGGCCGTATTGACTGAGGGCCTTGCTGCTGTGCGGGTCCACAACATCGACCCAAACCTGCATGGAATCCTGATTGCGATTGTTCTGCAGGTTGCTGAAGTCACCGGCAATAAAGCTGCCGCTGAGGGTGTCGCCTTCCCTGGGCGTTGTGCCGTCCAGTTGTTTCACCAGTACCATGCCGCGACTGGAGTTGAGCAGCATGTATTCACAGCTCTGGCTGAGAATTACGGTGGCCTGTTGCTGGTCTGCCATCACCGGTGTGCTAAACGCCATGCCAAACACGATGGCGGCGCCGGCGAGAGGCATCTTGAATGCTGACATAGTGTGCCCTTCCTTGTTGTTGTTACCACTACGATACTGACTGTACTGCGAACAGGCGGTCCGTCCTGTTGTGTCATGGCAGTAAAGCTGTAACCCGTATGTAGTGATTTTTTAATGCTCCATCGGTCCGGATGGTGGCACAGGTGATGGCAAGTCAACATCATCGTTAGGTCTGTTTCTTTTCTAGGGATTAAGTGTGAACGCTTGTCATGGTCATAGGAGTAAAATCCATGTGCCGGCGGTGATGCCGGTGGCCCTTTCAAGGAGGGGCTGGGTGGCGAATGAGGTGTCGGCGGGGGGGGAGAGAATGCGGTGGTATATGATGCCGGCGGTGCTGGTGGCGATGGTTTTGGTATCAATCGCCAATGCCGCGGCACCACAGGCTGATGAATTTATTGGCAATATTGAACAAGGTCGGACGGGGTCGACTTTGGAGAAAGGGAATGTGGTAGTGGTGCCCATTCCCATGTCCAACCCCACATTGGGCTCGGGTCTGCAGTTGGCTGGCCTCTATCTGCATCCGTCGCGGGGGGACGGAAAAGGCCCGAATCCCACGACCGGGATTGGCGGCATATACACGGATTCCGACAGCTGGGTTGCCGGGATTTTTCACCAGGATTATCTCTTTGAGGACCGTTTGAGGGTGTCCGCGGTGGCCGGTGCCGGCTCCTTGAAGCTGGAATACTATGGCTTTGGCGGGGAAGGGGCGTTTGCGGATCGTCCCTTGGATTACACGCTGGATATGTCAATTGGCTATTTCAGGGCATTGTGGCGCTTGCCCGGGACCGAGCACTGGTTTGCTGGTCCAGCCTTGCTCTATTCACAAGGCCGTGTGGAAATGAACTTTCCACAGTTTGAACCCGTTTTGCCTGCGGTAGGCAAAGACATTGCCATGGGAGCCGGCGGTTTGGTTCTCAGCTACGACTCCAGGGACAACAACTACTATCCCCGTCGAGGCGCTAATTTCTCCGCATCGTGGTTCGACTTTTCAGATACCTTTGGCAGTGATTTTGACTACGGCAAGACACGGTTGTCCTACAGTCAGTACTGGTCTGTCAGTGAAAAACTGGTGCTGGCTGTCAATGGTGAGTCGGAACGCGGCAGTGGTGCGGTGCCATTTTTCAGTCAGTCCGCCGTCACGGTGCGAGGGTATAACCGCGGCCGTTATATGGATGATGTGGCCATGACCGTCCACCTGGAGGGGCGCTACAAGTTTCATCCGCGCTGGATGTGGCTGGGATTCTATGATCATGGCTGGATCAGTGAGGCCGCGGACGAGTTGCTTTCGGGGGAGAGCGCCCACAGTACTGGGACCGGACTTCACTGGCAGACTACCCGGGACAAGCCTCTGCATCTGGGGCTGGATGTGGCGTTCACTGCGGATAATGACACGGTGTTCTTCATTCAGCTGGGTGAGCGCTTCTGACCTGCGTGGAGGGTATGTAAAATTGTCGACAATGGCTGTCTGTGGCCGGCCTTTTTGCTAGCATTGCGCTTTGCGTCTTTCGCCTCCCCGTCGGGAGCGGAGGGTGTTTGCTGATCTGTGGCCCACAAGGCCGATATCGTTTTGCGCTGCGCCCTGGCTATCGTCACGGCTGCGGTGTGTCCTTAACGGAGGGGACCATGAAGACTATTCATAAACACCGCCTGAAGGTGTCCAATGATGTGCAGGAGATCCGCCTGCCCGAAGAAGGCAAAGTGCTGCGGGTAGATTATATCCTGCAGGATGCAGCAATCTGTATGTGGGTGGAAGTGGATGCTGATACGGTTATTGATACTCCCAAAGAAGTCCGTAGCTTCAAGGTATTCAATACCGGTTCCGGGATTCCAGACAACGCCAGCTATCTGGGTACCACCATTGACCACATGAAAGCCCAGGCTTATCACGTCTACGAATTGAAGGCCTGATCGCGGTCGGGCTGTACCTGCAGCCCTCGTCATCGGCGGCGCAAAACGCTAAACTGCGCCGTTTTCACGCGGGTTCAACCGTCAGCTGGTTGCCCCCGCGTTTCGCTGACCAGAAGAGAGCCGTAATGGAAGTCAATCCGCTGCGTACCCACCTTTCTGACCTGTCTGAGCGTGTCGACGCGCTTAGGGGGTATCTTTGACTACGCTCACAAGAGCGAACGTCTGATCGAAGTCGAGCGCGAGCTCGAAAATCCGGATGTCTGGAATGACCCCGCCTATGCCCAGGGGCTGGGCAAGGAACGGGCCCAGCTGGAAGGCGTGGTCAAGACCATCGATGAAGCAACCCAGGGTATTGAAGATGCCGCAGGGTTACTTGATCTGGTGGTTGAAGAGGGCGATGAAGACAGCTTGCCGGAAGTGGAAAGCGAGCTGGAGCGGCTTGAGAAGATGGTGGGCGATCTGGAATTCCGCCGCATGTTCTCCGGAGAAATGGACGGTTGTTTCGCCTATCTGGATATTCAGGCCGGTTCCGGAGGCACCGAGGCGCAGGACTGGGCCGAAATGATGCTGCGGATGTACCTGCGCTGGGGCGAGGCTCACGGTTTCAAAACCGAGCTGGTAGAAGCATCGGCCGGCGATGTGGCGGGGATAAAATCCGCTACCATCCGCTTTGAAGGCGAGTATGCCTATGGCTGGTTGCGCACTGAAACCGGTGTGCACCGGCTGGTGCGCAAGAGTCCGTTTGACTCCGGTGGTCGCCGCCATACGTCTTTCAGTTCGGTATTTGTTTCCCCGGAAGTGGACGACGATATCGACATTGAGATTGATACCGGTAACCTCCGGGTAGATACCTACCGCGCCTCCGGTGCCGGTGGTCAGCACGTTAACCGTACCGATTCCGCAGTGCGATTGACCTATCTGTTCAAGGACGACGGTGGCACCGAGCATACCGTGGTGACCCAGTGCCAGAGCGAACGAAGCCAGCACCAGAATAAGGACAAGGCCATGAAAATGTTGCAGGCCAAGGTCTACGAGCTGGAGATGCAGCGACGTAACGCGGAGAAGCAGGCATTGGAAAACAGCAAGGCGGATATTGGCTGGGGCAGCCAGATTCGCTCCTACGTGCTGGATGATGCGCGTATCAAGGATTTGCGCACCGGTGTCGAGAACCGCAATACCCAGGCGGTTTTGGACGGCGCGCTGGACCCCTTTATTGAAGCCTCCCTGAAAGCGGGATTGTAGTCGGGCGGTCTGGCGTCGGAGCGCTGACGCCGGGCATTTAAGACAGGTTTTGGATTTGCGAACGACGTCAGATGTCTGGCGTCCGAGCCTTGTAAGGTATGCACATGGCAGACGAACAGAACACTCCTAACGAAGCGGCAGAAGAGAATCGCCTGATTGCCGAGCGGCGCGCCAAGCTGAGTGAATTGCGTGAGGCAGGCAATGCCTTCCCGAACCATTTTCGCCGTGATGCTCTCGCGGCTGAGCTGCAGGCGGAATATGGCGAGCTGAGCAAGGAAGAGCTGGAAGAGAAGGGGATTCAGGTGGCTATTGCGGGCCGCCTGATGCTGGATCGCAAGGCATTCAAGGTGTTGCAGGACATGTCCGGCCGGATCCAGATTTATGCCAGCAAGGATGTCCAGAAAGACACCAAACACTGGGATCTTGGCGATATTGTCGGCGTCAGAGGAACCCTGTGCAAATCAGGCAAGGGCGACCTGTATGTGATGATGGATGAGTATCTTCTGCTCACCAAATCGCTGCGCCCGCTACCGGAAAAACATAAAGGCCTGACCGATACGGAGGCCCGTTACCGCCAGCGTTATGTAGACCTGATCGTTAACGAAGACAGCCGCCGTACGTTCCAGATCCGCTCAAAAATTGTCGCGGGTATTCGCAATTTCCTGGTCAACAAGGATTTCGTAGAAGCCGAAACACCGATGCTTCAGGTGATCCCGGGTGGAGCGACGGCACGCCCGTTTATCACTCACCACAACAGTCTGGACCTGGACATGTACCTGCGTATCGCGCCGGAACTGTACCTCAAGCGACTGGTGGTGGGCGGTTTTGAAAAGGTCTTCGAGGTGAACCGCAACTTCCGTAACGAAGGGCTGTCTACCCGGCATAACCCGGAGTTCACCATGCTGGAGTTTTATCAGGCCTATGGTGATTACCACGACCTGATGAACCTGACGGAAGAAATGCTCCGCACCCTGGCCCAGGATGTACTGGGCACCACCGACATTCCCTACCAGGGGGATGTGTATGACTTTGGTAAACCTTTTGCCCGGATTACGGTATTCGATTCCATTTTGCACTTTAATCCTGAGATTGATGCGGCAAAACTGGCTGACCTGGAGGGCGCCCGTGAAATCGCCACCGGTCTGGGAATTCCGTTGAAGGATGGCTACGGACTCGGCAAGGTACAGATCGAGATTTTTGAAAAGACGGTAGAGCACCGCCTGAAGGATCCAACCTTTATTACCGAGTACCCTACCGAGGTGTCGCCGCTGGCTCGCCGGATGGACGATAACCCCTTCGTGACCGAGCGTTTTGAGTTCTTCGTGGGCGGCCGTGAGATCGCCAATGGTTTCTCTGAGTTGAATGATGCCGAAGATCAGGCAGAGCGTTTCCGTCAGCAGGTAGCAGAGAAAGATGCTGGTGATGACGAAGCCATGTTCTATGATGAGGACTATGTGGTAGCCCTGGAGCATGGCCTGCCGCCAACCGCCGGTGAAGGGATTGGTATTGACCGGCTGGTAATGTTGTTTACGGACTCGCCTTCCATCCGGGATGTGATTCTGTTCCCGCACATGCGGCCTCAGGCGCGTTAAGCACCTGGCTGTTGGGGCACGGATTGTGCCCCCTATTCGCGTTGTGCGGACGTTGGGAGAGCGACACATGACATCACTGTCGTGATGTTTGGGGCTAATAACAAAGGCTGACTGTGTCCATGAGTAGTGTAATCCAATATCAGGGTAGAAAAGCCCGTCGTGCCGGCAGCGAACAGCGCCGCCAGGCCATTCTTGAAGCGGCACTGACCATTATTGTTCAGGACGGCATCCGCGCAGTGCGTCATCGTGCCGTGGCCCGTGAAGCTGAGGTGCCGCTCTCGGCGACCACCTATTACTTCAAGGATATTTCCGACCTTATTGCTGATACTTTCACGCTGTTTGCCGAACGGGCACTCAAGGAAGTGATCGAGCCCTTCAAGGAGCAGGCCTTTGCGCTGCTGTCACAATTTTCCAGGGAAAGTCTTTCCAATCCGGAAGATCGTTCGCGACTGGTGACGTTAACGTCACAGATGATGGCGGCGTTTATTGTGGATGAGCTCACGAACCGTCGTGATCATCTTGTCGCAGAGCAGGCGTTCTTGCAGGAAGCGGTGCTGGACAGCCGACTGCGTGATTTGGCTGATTTATACCTCCGCCAGCAATTGGAAGGCCTGATCATTGCCGCTGAGCGATTTGGCAGCGATCAGCCCAAGCTGGATGCGGAGCTGATCCTTTCCACCATGGTGACGCTGGAGCAGCGATTACTGGTACACCCTGAGCGCACCTCGCAAGAGTTTGTCGAGTCGCGGATTCACAACCTTTTGAATAAATTGGTTCCTCATGGTTGATGCTGCCTCTGTTCCGTTGGAGCCAGGCTGGGCACAGCATTTGGGACAAGAATTTCAGCGTCCCTATATGGGCGAGTTACGCCAGTTTCTGGCAGCGGAAAAACAGGCGGGTAAAACAATTTATCCACCGGGGCAGGATATCTTTAATGCCTTTAACCTGACTCCGTTTGAACGGGTGAAGGTGGTGATACTTGGCCAAGACCCTTACCACGGCCCGCATCAGGCACATGGCCTGAGCTTCTCTGTACAGAACGGCGTCAAAACGCCTCCTTCGCTGGTGAATATCTACAAGGAAATTCAACGGGATCTGGGCCATGTGCCGCCGGCCCATGGCAATCTGACTCATTGGGCCGAGCAGGGTGTGCTGCTGCTGAATGCGGTGTTGACGGTTGAGGCCGGTCAGGCGGCATCCCACCAGAAGCGTGGCTGGGAAACCTTCACCGACCAGGCCGTGGAGCATCTGAATCTTCATCGTGAAGGCCTGGTGTTTCTGTTGTGGGGTAGCCATGCCCAGAAGAAGGGGCGATTGATTGACCGCGACAAGCACTGCGTGCTCACTGCGCCACACCCTTCTCCGTTGTCTGCGCACCGGGGCTTTCTGGGGTGTGGGCATTTCTCCCGTGCCAACCAGTACCTGCTTCAGCAGGGGCTGACGCCAATTGATTGGGCGGTGAGTGAGGAAGGTTAAGCCTTGCGAACCTTACCGGAAATGATCGCCCCGAGAGCGTGATGACTGTGCGGACTTGGCGGGAGATGTGGATGTCTCCTGACTCGCGCAGTGAATCATTATTCATCTAATTGTCCCTTTGGAGTTGTTGTGTCTGATTGCGTGCTGTTTTCCGAACTGCCTACGGCCAGTGGTCATGTGATTGCGCGGGCCACACTGAATTCCCCGAAATCACTGAACGCGCTGAGCCTGGACATGATTCGCCTGCTGGATCAGCAGTTGGATGAATGGGAGCAGCGTGAGGATATTGTGGCGCTCTGGCTGGACGGGGCAGGGGGCAAGGCATTCTGTGCCGGGGGCGACATCGTGCAGATGCATCAGTCGATGGTGAAGCATGCCGGCGAGAGCCGTAACCCTGTGATCGAGGAGTATTTCGCAGCGGAATACGCGCTCGATTATCGCTTGCATACCAGCCGGATCCCGGTGGTGGTGTTTGGCGGTGGCATCGTCATGGGCGGCGGCATGGGGTTGATGCAGGGCGCCGATTTCCGTCTCGTTACCCCGGCTTCTCGCATGGCCATGCCGGAGATCACCATCGGGCTGTTCCCGGATGTGGGCGGCAGCTGGTTCCTCAATCGTTTGCCGGGCAAGGCGGGGTTGTTCCTTGGGTTGACCGGGGTGCACATCAATGGGCGTGAGGCGGTGGAAGTGGGCATGGCCGACCGTATGGTCGACGATGATGCCGATGCCCTGCTGACGGCTCTGGGCCAACAGACGTTTGCGGGTGATGCCCGCGATAATCATGCGGTGCTGTACCGTTTCTTCCGCGAGCAGCAGGTCGACATGTCCGGGATGCCTCATCCCCTGATGGATCATATGGCGCAGATCAATCGGTTGTGCGACGGTGAAAGTCTGACGGTGGTGGTTGAGCAACTGCTGGGCGAGAAGGATCGGGATGCCTGGTTGGACAAGGCGCTGCGCAATCTCGAAAAAGGCTGTCCGCAGACCGCGCATCTGGTGTGGGAGCAGCTGGCTCGCTCTACGTATTTCTCACTGGCGGAGGTATTCCGCATGGAGTGGTGTCTGGCGGTACAGTGTGCGCTGCACGGTGATTTCCGCGAGGGCGTGCGTGCCTTGCTGATCGACAAAGATGGCAAGCCGGCTTTCCGTCATCGTCAGGTCGCTGACGTGCCGAGAGCCTATATTGATGGCTTCTTCGAATGCCCGGCGCCAAAGCACCCGTTGGCAAGTCTGGGTAATTAATTCATCAGACCTGAACCAAACAGGCCGCTCCCGAACCGGGTGTGGCCTGTTTGCGTTGGGGTGCCTGAAAAGGTGTTCTGGATGCCTGGCGCTGTGCGGTCAGTCCTTCCAGGGCAGGGAGTAGGGCAATGCTGCCAGTCGGCTGTCCAGTGGCTGTTCGTCTTTGAACAGGGTGCCGTCGGTATCGCGGCGCAGCACGACCAGGGCACTGTAACCGTGAGGGGCGCTGGCGCTACTGACCACTTCGCCTGCGGCTTTGCCGTCGGCATCGCGTAGTACGTCGCCGGCCTCAAGAGGCCGGTTTGCACTGTAGTCGATCCGTTGCATGCGCTGTTTGAGTTTGCCCTTGAAATGCATCCGGGCGACGACTTCCTGGCCGGTGTAGCAGCCTTTTTTGAAGTTGACCCCGCCGGTGACATCGTAATTCAGCACCTGTGGCAGGAACAGGTCTTCCGCGCCGGGGTAGATTTGCCCTTCGCCGGCTTCGATATCGGCCAGCTTCCAGCCGTTGGCCGTGGTGATGGCGCGCTCGGCCGACAGGGCTGCCCATGCGCTGTCCGCTTGTGCGGACGGGGTGATGACCAGGGCATGCTCGCTGTGTGGATAGCGTAGCCATAGCCCGTGCTCGGTGGGCTGGCATTGCCCGGGAGCGGGACTCGTGCCCGGTAGTGCGCCGGCAAGGCCAAATACCACGCAATCCTGGTCAACAGAGAATTCGACTTTGGCGCGCAGGCGGTACTTCATCAGCGCCTTGATGACCGCGTCCTGCTGCCCGGTGGGGCAGAGCATCAGGTAGTCCTCGCCGTCGCGCACAATGCGAACACTGACCAGCCCGCGACCTTTCAGGCTCAGGTGCATGCCGGTCAGGTGTGCGCCCTGATCCACCTCGCGCAGGTCGCAGGACAGCTGCCCCTGGAGATAGTGGCCGGCTTCCTCGCCGGAGGCGCGAATCACGGCCAGATGATCACAGAGACTCAGATACGGGGATTCGGCATGGTCTGCCAAGGATCTTGCGGCAATAACGTCGGACCAGCTCATGGGACTCCTCTGAAACGGGCTGACATTCAGCGTGACATTCACCGCCCATGATACCTGAATCCTGGTCGTTAGCGTGGGTCGTCGGCATAACAATTTGGTGGGTTGATGGTGTGCTTTGGGAGCTGTCTGGGCGCGGTGGCGCTGGAGTCCCGGTTTCATGTGCTGGATAATGCGCCCACGGTTTGGACCACTCTGTTATCAGGAAGCCCTTAATGAGCAACGAGGATCTTAAACGCAAGTACCGTTGGCAGTGCCGTCGTGGCGCGTCAGAGGTCGAGGTGGTGCTGTATGCCTACCTGGATGACCACTTCGACAGCGAGTCGGCTGAGCATCAGGCCTGGTTCCCGCGACTGCTGGACTGCCAGGATGCAGACATGTTCGAGTGGTTTACCTATCGCAGTGAACCGGCCGATCAGGAACTGCGGGACTATGTCCGCCATGTCCTTGCCCTTGTCTCCTTACGCAAGGATTGAGCTGTCGGCTTCCCGCTATCCGGCGAGACTCAAGTGGGTGGCGATGGCGGTGACTTCGATTCCGATTCTGTTGAGCTCATTGCCTTGGTGGGTATCCGGGGCATTGTTAGCAAGCTTGCCGCTGCTGTTGCAGCGCTGGTGCCCCATGGAAGTGCGTGCACTGGCGATGCAGGATGGCGCGCTGTGGGTGAGCAACCACCGGAAAGTGCAGCAACAATTGGAGCGACCGGGCAGGGTGTTGAGGCTGGGCCCCTGGCTGGCGTTGCAAACTCCCAGGGGCTGGTGGCACCTGTTCGAGGATCAGGCGCCTCTTGAGCAGCTTCAGCCCTACTATCAATGGCTCTGGCTGAATCGCCAGCGCTGAGGTTGCTGTGTTTTCTTGCCGCCGGCGTGAGCGACTTTCAGCGCCTGCTAAAACGTGCCCGGGGTGAGGACGGTGTCTTTCGGGTTGTCCACGCTGTCGGGGAAATCGCGCATGAAGTGCAGGCCGCGGCTTTCCTTTCGGGACATGGCAGAGCGGATGATCAGCTCTGCGATAACCACCAGATTGCGCAGTTCCAGCAGGTCGTTGCTGATGTGGTAGTTGCTGTAGTACTCCCCGATTTCTTTCTTCAGCAATTCCGCACGGTGCAATGCCCGCTCCAGGCGCTTTTCGGTACGCACAATCCCCACGTAATCCCACATGAACCGGCGCAGCTCGTCCCAGTTATGGCTGATGACTACGTCTTCGTCGGAATCGGTTACCTGTGATTCATCCCATTCGGCGTCGTCGCGGGGTTCGGGTAGCTCGGCGAGATGCCGGGCGATGTTGTCGGCTGCTGCCTTGCCGTAGACAAAGCATTCCAGTAGCGAGTTACTGGCCATGCGGTTGGCGCCGTGCAGGCCGGTAAAGCTGGTTTCGCCGATGGCATAGAGCCCTGGCACGTCGGTTTCGCCATGTTCGTTGATGACCACGCCGCCGCAGGTGTAATGGGCGGCGGGGACCACCGGGATAGGGTCACGGGTGATGTCCAGGCCCAGTTGCAGGCACTTGGCGTAGACCGTGGGAAAATGTTCGATAATGAAGTCGGCGGGTTTGTGGCTGATGTCCAGGTACAGGCAGTCAGCCCCCAGGCGTTTCATTTCATGGTCAATGGCCCGGGCGACCACATCTCGGGGGGCCAGTTCACCGCGTTCATCGAAGCGGTGCATAAAGCGTTCGCCATTGGGCAGCAGTAAATGGCCACCTTCCCCGCGGATCGCTTCGGTGATCAGGAAGCTTTTGGCTTTGGGGTGATAAAGACAGGTGGGATGAAACTGCATGAACTCCATGTTGGCCACACGGCAGCCCGCACGCCAGGCCATGGCAATACCATCCCCTGTCGCCACATCCGGATTGGAGGTGTACAGGTACACCTTGGAGGCGCCGCCGGTAGCCAGCACAACAGAGCGCGCCAGCACCACATCGGTTTCACCGGTGCGGATATTGTGGATGTAGGCCCCGCAGCAGCGTCGCTGGCCGTGATGTTCCTGAAGGATCAAGTCCACCGCCACGCGATGTTCAAACAGGGTGACGTTCTGTTTCTGCTTTACCTGGCCGATCAGGGTGCTGGAAATGGCCTTGCCGGTGGCGTCAGCTGCATGAATGATGCGGCGGTGACTGTGGCCCCCTTCACGGGTCAGGTGGTAAGGCAGCGTGCCATCGTCTCCCCCTTCAAAGCGGGTGAAATCCACGCCCAGATCAATCAGCCAGCGAATCGCGTCTGGCCCGTTTTCCACGGTGAAGCGCACGGCTTCATCCCGGCACAGGCCCGCTCCGGCCACATGGGTGTCGGCCACATGGCTTTCCAGTGAGTCCTGCTGATCCAGCACGGCTGCGACCCCGCCCTGGGCGTAGTAGGTGCTGGCGCTGGTGAGCTCTCCCTTGGAGAGCAGGGCAACCTGACACTCATCGGGCAAACGCAGTGCCGTGGTCAGCCCGGCGGCGCCGGAGCCAATGATGAGTACATCGTGTCGGTAGGTGGCCATGAACCGATCCTGTCTGTGGCGTGAACGGCGCCAGTATAGCGGTGATTTCCGCTCCGGCTAAATGATCAAAAGTGGTCTATCCCCCAAATGGGGTATGCGGCGTTGTGACAGTGTTGTTAATTTCCCGTGAAAGCGTTGTCGCGGCATCACCGGGGGGTAGGTGGCGGACTCAACACTATCAGTATTCTTTGGGGACATTCATGAAACGGCACGGTAAAGGTCTGCTTGTCGGAGCGTTAGTCAGTGCGTTGCTCGGTGGTTGTGCGTCAGCCAATTACTACACGGAGCAGGGCACCCCAATCACCCAGGACACGGTTGCGTTGTTCAATACCAACCCCAAAAACCCGATCATTCCATACAGTAAGGGAAAAGCCACATTTAACGCCTTCTCATGGGCGAGCGAGGACATGCAGCAGCGTATCGAGGCCAAGCCCGAGTCGAGTGGCACGGATGAGCTGAATATCGCGGCAACGCATTGGCTGCATGAAGGCGAGATGCCGCCGCTGGATATCACGATCACTCGCCACCGGCCGGGTTTCGGTGGCGAAGGTCTTGTAAAAGCAGGAACGTTGCTGGTAACCACCTTTGCCAGCGTATTCTCCCTGGGGATTTTGCCGGGCGTCATTCCCGATAAATGGGACACGACTATCGAAATGCGCTCGGGGGACGAGCTTGTCTACAGTGCAAATGCGCATTATCGAGGCACGGTTTTCATGAGCTGGATCCCCTACGGCAAGATTCGTGGCAATCAGGCAGTGGTTGATGCGGCCTGGTATGCCTCGTTCTTTTCGCATGAGGAAAAGCTGGCGGCCCGTGTTTATGATGAGCAGCCGTTGTATGACCGGCTGAAAAAGTCGACGGATGTGGACACCCTGGTTGCGGCGTTGGATGACCCGAAGCTTAAATTCTATCGCCCGTTGGTGTCTCAGCATTTGGCCGCCGTACTGGCAGGCCAGAAGCGACAGGATCGCCTGGTGGCTTATGGTGAGATCGTTGATCAGCATCCGGAGTTTGTAGCGGATATCCAGGGTAATGATCGGTTGCTGTTCATTGGCCCCTCCGGGCAACGAGTGATGGATGTGCTCAAGCAGACGTATCGCAAGCGCTCCGCCCCAGAGGTGGTGGCGAGCATCCAGGCCGCAGGTAAGCCCTACGCGCGGTTCTCTGCAGAGCAGGCGAGCTGGCTAACCGTTGAAGGTTTGCCGGCAGATGTGGTGGCGGCCATGATCGAAGTGAGTGAGCCCAGGGTGGTGGGGCTGGAATCAGACGTGCAACCGGGAATGTCGCTGGCGTCGGTAACCCCTGATCCCGAGCCGGTGCAAGCTACCGGACTCGAGGCGACGGCGACCGAATGCAGCAAGGCCTATGCCGCCAAGAAAGTATGTGAAAACATGCCAGGGGATCCTTTCGGTTTGCTGATGCGTGGGTGTATGGCCCAGGTCAAGAAGAAGTTCGGGGGCATGGGGTGCTCCATTCCGTTCTAAACCTCTCCTGGGCGGGAACTCTCTCGCCCCTTGCCTGTCCTAACCTTTCGCAGGCGCGGGTCAATTTTGCAAGCAATGTGAAAAGCGTGCTAAATCAACACCCTCCGCGCACTGGGGTGTGGCTGCCGCCCGAACTCCTGCTACAATAACGCGTTTACCGGGCTGGATGATTCCAGCCACTATCCGAGTTACGCATTTCGCAATGGATCCGGGGGATCGGTGTCAGACGAACAGTTGGTGAAAAAAGCCAAAACGGGTGATCAGAGGGCGTTTGAGGTGTTGGTGCGCAAGTATCAGCAGCGGATTTTTGCCCTGATCAATCGTTACGTCCGCGACCCGGATGAAGTACAGGATGTGGCGCAGGAAGCTTTTATCAAGGCCTGGCGGGCATTGCCACGCTTCCGTGGTGACAGTGCCTTCTATACGTGGTTATACCGTATTGCCGTCAATACCGCCAAAAACCATCTGGTGGCCGCTGGTCGGCGCCCGCCTGGCTCGGATCTGGATGCTGCAGAGGCCGAGCAATATGCCGGGGCAGAAATGCTGCATGAAATTGGAACCCCGGAGTCTCATGTGTTGTCAGAAGAACTGGAGGCAGTGATCCACGCTGCGATTGAGGATCTGCCCCAGGAACTGAAGACTGCCGTCACCCTCCGTGAGTTTGAAGGACTCAGCTACGAGGACATTGCGGCGGTGATGGAGTGTCCGGTGGGTACGGTGAGATCCCGTATTTTCCGGGCTCGGGAAGCGATTGACGAAGCTGTAAGGCCCTTGCTGGGCTCACAGCGAGGCGATAAAGGGTGAGTCTATGAACAGGGATTTGGAAACGCTGTCTGCCTTCCTTGACGGGGAGACCAGTGAGCTGGAAACCCGTCGGGTGATGCGAGACATCGATGATTCCGAACTGGAAACGCTGGCACGCTGGCAGCTTGCACGTGATGTGATGCACGGGCAGGCCAGTGCAGCCGTTCCTGCGGATTTTAATACGGCATTGTCGGCGGCGTTGACCGCCGAGGGTGCACCAGCTCGCCGTCCTGCCTGGATGAGTGGTATGGCGCGCTTTGCGGTGGCTGCCTCTGTGGCTGCGGCAACGGTGGTGGGCTGGCAAGCCTGGGAGACCGGGCAGGCGGGTAACACTGCTGCGGTGCCGGCATTGGCCGCTGCCCAGGATTCACGTCTGAACCGGCCGATGGGTGAGGCGGCACTGGTGTCGCAGAGCTTGCGTCCAGTGGCTACCCCCGCAACGGCGGTGCCTGCGGCCCAGCCCCGCGTTAACGACATGTTGCTGCGCCACAGTGACTTTGCTGCCCGTCATAGCGGCCAGGGGATGATGCCCTTTGCCCGTCTGGTCAGCATGGATGCACGTCACGGGGCCAAATAACGAATGAAGCTTCGTGTTCTTGCGCTGTCCCTGACCCTCGTATCCCCCTTGCATGCGTTGGCCGAAGACGGGCCAGCGCATGATCAGCTTCAGGCCATGTCCCAGGCTAACCGTTCCCTGAACTACACCGGTCGTTTCCTTTACCAGTTTGGTGCTGAAGTCAGCACCATGGAAATTCGTCATGCGGTGCTGGATGGCAAGGAACATCAGCGACTCACCCACCTTGATGGTCGACTGGTCGAAGTGATCCGCCGGGGCGACGAAGTGGTCTGCCTGCATCCGGATCGTACTCTTACGCGGATCAGCCGCACCGAAACCGGCCCTTTGGCCCTGGCCCAGCGGTTGGCCGAAGATGTCCCTGCGCAATACAACATTCTGGTAGACGGTGACGGTCGTGTCGCGGGCCGGAATGCGACCCGCATGCGGGTGGCCCCCCTGGATACCCACCGTTATGGCTATCGCCTGTGGCTGGACCGCGACAGCCGCTTGTTGCTCAAGTCTGAAGTGGTCGATGGTAGTGGCGTGGCGCTGGAGCGGGTGGAATTTGTCAGTATCGAGCTGGCACCCGGCCTGACACATGCGGATTTTGCCCTGCCGGAAGTGATCAGCCAGAGCGATCTGAGCAGCCTGCCGCCGTCCCACGTAATGCAGAAACTGGCGCTGAGCGCAGAGTGGCTGCCGGCGGGATTTGAAACGACAGGACAAGATTGGCGCCATGCGGAAGATGACCGTGCGCCAGTCGCCGCACAGGGCTATTCCGATGGCCTGGCAGCGTTCACGGTGTTTGTGGAAGAAGTCAAAGACGGTTCGGTGGAAGAGGGCGTTAGCCGGGTTGGACCGACGGTGGCAGTCAGTCGTCGTCTTACCGCACCGAGCGGTGCGTATCTGGTGACGCTGGTGGGGGAAATCCCGCAAGCGACCGCCGAGCGGGTCATTCAGAGCGTCAGGGTGCAGGACGCAAGCCACTGATGCTTCACGAACAGGGCGTTGTCGTGGCAGTGGAGCCCGGAGCGATCTGGGTGGAGACGGTGCGCGCGTCAACCTGCGGGGCCTGCAAAGCCAAGGCAGGCTGTGGCCACCATCTGATTAATCAACAGCAGTCCGGTCAACGTGCCCGGCTGCGTGTCCCGGTCGATTCTGACCATTTCCAAAACGGTGATACCGTAACCCTGGCGTTGCCTGAAGGGGCGTTAATGCGCGGTGCCCTGTGGGTCTACGGGCTTCCACTGTTGCTGCTGTTTGCAGGGGCGCTGGTGGGCTCGGCTTTGCCGGTGACCGCCGTGGATGCTTCCGCTCTTTTAGGCGTCACCGGTCTGTTGGCCGGTTTCGCCATCAATCGTGTCATCAGCCGTCGAAATGGCCATAATCAGGCTTACCAACCCCGCGTGACAGGGTCAGGGGACGACCACTGTCAGGCGGTGGAGATTCATCCTGCGAAAAAATAAGGAGAACGTCATGAGCCGATTTTTCCAGCTTGCCGGGCTGGTACTGGTAGTGTTTGCCACCTTGCTGACGGCGTGTTCCGAATCTGAGAAACCTTCTGCTGAGCCACTGGTTACCGGACTGCCGGATTTTACCCTGTTGGTGGAAAAGGAAGGTCCGGCGGTGGTGAATATCAGTACAGTGACCCATCGCGATGCCAATTCCATGCGAGAGCAAATGGAGCAGATCCCCGAGCTGTTTCGTCGCTTCTTCGATCAGTTTGGCGGGGGCGAGATGCCCTCTATTCCCGAAGAACAGGAGGCCCGCTCCCTGGGGTCAGGCTTCATTATTTCTGCCGATGGCTACGTGCTGACCAATAACCATGTGGTAGCGGATGCCGATGAAATCATGGTGCGCTTGCAGGATCGCCGCGAATTGCCGGCCGAACTGATTGGCGCGGATGTGCAGAGTGACATCGCCTTGCTCAAGGTCGACGGGGCAGATCTGCCAGTGGCAGATATCGGTTCTTCTGCCGAGTTGAAGGTAGGGGAGTGGGTGCTGGCCATCGGAGCCCCCTTTGGTTTTGACAGCAGTGTGACTGCCGGGATTGTCAGCGCCAAGGGGCGCAGCCTGCCCAGCGACAGTTATGTCCCGTTTATCCAGACCGATGTTGCCATCAACCCGGGCAACAGCGGCGGTCCCCTGTTTAACCTGAAGGGCCAGGTAGTAGGGGTCAATTCCCAGATATTCAGCCGCTCTGGCGGTTACATGGGGGTGAGCTTTGCCATTCCCATTGATATGGCCATGGATGTCGTTGCCCAGCTGAAGGATCACGGCAAGGTCAGCCGTGGATGGTTGGGAGTACTGATTCAGGAAGTCGACCGGGATCTGGCTGAATCGTTCGGTCTCAAGCAGCCCCGTGGCGCACTGGTGTCCCAGGTGCTCAAGGATTCCCCGGCCGAAGCGGCAGGCATTCAGGCCGGCGATATCATCACCGAATTTAACGGCGAAGCTATTTACCGTTCCTCTGAGTTGCCCCGTTGGGTTGGGCTGGTGAAACCGGAAACAGATGCTGATGTCACCGTGATCCGCGATGGCGAGGAGAAGGCGTTGACGGTCACCATAGGTTTGTTGCCGGATGACCCGGAAATGGCCCTGCAGGGCGGCGTGGGTAAATCCGATGAGGGCAGTGCCCTGGGTTTGAAAGTCCGTGCGGCAAGCCCGGCCGAGCTGAGCCGACTGGAACTGAAGGCAGGGGTCATCGTCACTGCTGTGGAGGAGGGGCCAGCCCGCAAGGCGGGGATCGCCGTGGGCGATATTCTCGTGACCCTCAACAATGTGCCCATGGACAGCCCGGAAGCCTTTGCACAGGCCGTGGCTGAGCTGCCGGAAACCGGCACCGTGGCGGCGCTGGTGAACCGGGAGGGCAACCCCCGATTCCTGCCCCTGAAGTTACAATAGGGTCCACCGGCCGGGTTTTTGCGGCACACTCAGCGGTGTGCCGTGCAACCAACCCCGGTTATCCGCTAGAATCGCGGCCCATTGTTTGCCGTTTTTGTTTTGGTGTCACCGCGCTCCGGTGACGATACGGTCCCGGACCCGCGGGCCGGCGCGGCAACGACTGATTGCTTACAGGCCCTATGACTGACATCAAGAATATTCGCAACTTCTCCATCATCGCCCACATCGATCATGGTAAATCCACGCTGGCGGACCGCTTTATCCAGGTCTGTGGCGGCCTCAGTGAGCGTGAGCTCAAAGAGCAGGTACTCGATTCCATGGAGCTGGAGCGTGAGCGTGGCATCACCATCAAGGCGCAGAGCGTGACGCTGCACTATACGGCCCGTGATGGCGAGACCTACCAGCTGAATTTCATTGATACCCCCGGACACGTGGACTTCTCCTACGAGGTGTCCCGCTCCCTGTCGGCCTGTGAAGGGGCGCTGCTGGTGGTGGACGCGGCCCAGGGCGTGGAAGCCCAGTCCGTCGCCAACTGCTATACCGCCATCGAGCAGGACCTGGAAGTGCTGCCGGTACTGAACAAGATCGATCTGCCGCAGGCCGAGCCGGAAGCGGTAATCAACGAGATCGAAGAAATCATCGGGCTGGACGCCATGGATGCCTGCCGGGTGTCCGCCAAGACCGGGGTGGGCATTGATGACCTGCTGGAACAGTTGGTCGAGCGCATCCCGGCTCCTGAAGGTGAGCGTGACGGCGACTTGCAGGCGCTGATCATTGATTCCTGGTTCGATAACTATCTGGGTGTGATCTCGCTGGTGCGTGTGAAGCATGGCGTGCTCAAGAAAGGCGACAAGATTCTGGTGAAATCCACCGGTCAGACCCATGTGGTGGATCAGCTCGGCATCTTCACCCCCAAGCGTACCGAGACCAAACAGCTGGAAGCCGGTGAGGTGGGTTGGGTGAGTGGCAGTATCAAGGACATCCACGGTGCGCCGGTGGGCGATACCCTGACGCTGTCCAAGACGCCTGATGTTAAGGCCCTTCCCGGGTTCAAGAAGGTCAAGCCGCAGGTGTATGCGGGGATGTTCCCGGTGAGTGCGGATGACTATGAAGATTTCCGCGATGCCTTGGCCAAGCTGACCCTGAATGATGCGTCGCTGTTCTATGAACCAGAAACCTCCGATGCCCTTGGGTTTGGTTTCCGGGTCGGTTTCCTGGGCATGTTGCACATGGAAATCATCCAGGAGCGGCTGGAGCGGGAATACGATCTGGACCTGATTACCACGGCGCCGACGGTTGTCTATGAGCTGCTGCTGTCCAGTGATGAAGTTATCTATGTAGATAACCCTTCCAAGCTGCCGGAAGGCAACAAGATCGAAGAGTTCCGCGAGCCCATTGCCCGGGTGAACATCCTGGTGCCCCAGGAATTTGTGGGGAACGTGATTTCACTGTGTGTGGAACGTCGCGGTAGCCAGATCAACATGCAGTACCTGGGCAAGCAGGTGGCACTGACCTATGACATTCCCATGGCGGAAGTGGTGCTGGACTTCTTCGACCGCATCAAGTCGGTGAGCCGCGGCTTTGCTTCCATGGATTATGCCTTTGAGCGTTTCGAAGCGACCAAACTGGTGCGGGTGGACGTGTTGATCAATGGTGACAAGGTGGATGCCCTGGCCATGATTTGCCATCTGGACCAGTCCGCCTACCGTGGCCGGGCCCTGTGCGAAAAGATGAAGGAGCTGGTGCCGCGGCAGATGTTTGATGTGGCCATTCAGGCGGCCATCGGCAGCAAGATCATTGCACGCCAGACGGTAAAGGCCCTGCGCAAGAACGTGACTGCGAAATGTTATGGCGGTGACGTCTCCCGTAAGAAGAAGCTGCTGCAGAAGCAGAAAGAAGGCAAAAAGCGAATGAAGCAGGTGGGGAACGTGGAGATTCCCCAGGAAGCCTTCCTTGCCGTACTCAAGGTGGATGATTGATGGATATCGATATTGGTTTCTGGCTGACCCTGGCCCTGGCCGTGACGCTGGTGGTGTGGGGTATCGACAGGCTGTTGAAACTGAAGGAGAAGGGCGGCCCGATCGGCAGTGCAGTTGAAACCTCCAACTCGTTGATCTCGGTTTTCTTCGTGGTGCTGGTGATTCGCTCTTTCATCGTGGAGCCGTTTACTATTCCCTCGGAATCCATGATGCCGACACTTCAGGTCAACGACTTTATTCTGGTGAACAAGTTTGCCTATGGTCTGAGATTGCCGGTCACCAACACCAAGATCATCGAGACTGGCAAGCCGAAGCGCGGCGATGTGATGGTTTTCAAATACCCTGAGAACCGCAATCAGAATTTCATCAAGCGGGTGGTGGGTCTGCCCGGGGATGTGGTGAAAATTCGCGATAACCGGGTCTTTATCAACGGGGAACTGGTGTCACAGACGCTGGTTCGGGAAGACGACAACGGTCGTTACTGGCAGGCGGAATACATCGAAAAGCTGGGTGAAGTGGACCACATGATGTGGCACATGGGGCAGATCGCGCCGTTTACCGGCCGCAAGCAGCCGAACATCGATATCGAGGGCGAGTGGAATATTCCCGAGAAAGCCTATTTTGTGATGGGCGACAATCGTGACAACAGTAAAGACAGCCGGGTTTGGGGTATAGTCCCTGAAGAGCTGGTGGTGGGGGAGGCCTTCCTGATCTGGATGCACTGGAAACCGATCTTCTCCCTGCCCAGCTTTTCTCGTAATGGTGCGATAGACAAGGTGGAGGCAAACTAAAATGATGACAAAGCCCTCACGGCAGCATGGGATCTCCCTGATCAGCTGGGCCGTAATTCTTCTGGTGGCTGTGATTCTGGGTACGGCGGCATTTCGAATGGTGCCCGCCTACATGGAAAATAACACCATTGGTACGACCGTTCGCTCCTTGATGCAGGACAGCAAGACGGCTCTTATGTCGCCAAGGGAAGTCCGTGATGCGTTGAGCAAGCGCTTCACCATCAATCAGGTGAGCGTGATTAATGTTGATGATCTGGCTATTTCAAAAGAAAGTGGAATTCTGACGGTGTCTACGGACTATGAGGTGCGTGAGCCGCTGTTCTACAACGTCAGTATTGTCATGACTTTTCAGGAAGACTTTACCAAAGACGTTCGCCAGTGATTCAGGACCTCAATAGGCTGATGGCCCGGCTGGGCTATCAGTTTCAGGATCTTTCCTTGCTGGAGCTGGCGCTGACCCATCGCAGCGTCAGCCGGCATCGCAACTACGAACGCCTGGAGTTTCTGGGCGATGCTCAGCTCGGCCAGATTATCTCGGTAGCCCTGTTTTCCCGTTTTCCGGAGGCCGCGGAAGGTCAGTTGACCCGCATGCGCGCCACTCTGGTGCGGGGTCAGACGCTGGCGCTGGTTGCACGTGAGCTGGGCCTCGGTGACCATTTAACGCTGGGCGGAGGGGAGCTGAAAAGCGGTGGTTACCGTCGAGATTCCATTCTTGCCGATGCGTTGGAGGCCATTATCGGCGCTATGCTGATTGATGGTGGAGAAGAAACTTGCCGGCAGGTGGTACTGGGCTGGTATGAAAGCCGTCTTGAAAAAATTACTCCGCAAAATGCCCAGAAAGATGCCAAAACCCGCTTGCAGGAATGGCTCCAGGCGCGCAAGTTCGAACTGCCAGTATATCAAGTGATCAAGGTCGAGGGTCTGGCCCCTAAACAGACCTTTGATGTGACCTGCGAACTTGAGCAGGTGGAGAAAACGTTTGCGGCCCAGGGGGCCAGCCGCCGCAAAGCTGAGCAGCAGGCGGCGGCGGATGCCCTGGTCTGGCTGGAGCAGCAGTATGACTGAAAATGCCGATGTGACTCGTTGTGGCATGGTGTCCATTGTCGGGCGTCCCAATGTGGGCAAGTCCACCCTGATGAATCATCTTATCGGGCAGAAAGTCAGCATCACCTCCCGTAAGCCGCAGACCACCCGGCATCGTATCCACGGTATTCATACCCGTGATAATTACCAGATCGTGTTTGCCGATACCCCCGGGATTCATACCGGGCAGGACCGCGCCTTGAACCGTGCGATGAATGATGCGGCGGTATCCACCCTCAGTGGCGTGGATGTGGTGTGTATGATGGTCGATGGACTGAAATGGACGGCGGCGGACGAGCACGTCCTGTCGTTGTTACCGGCTAACCCGGACGTGCCGGTTCTGTTGATTATCAACAAGGTGGATAGCCTTGAGGACAAGGCTGAGTTGTTGCCGCACATTCAATCGTTGAGTGAGCGTTATCCCTTCGAGGCGGTGATCCCGGTGTCTGCCTTGAAAGAACAGAATCTGCTGGAGCTGGAAAAAGCCCTGGTGGAGCGTCTCCCGGAAGGGGACTTCTGGTATGACGAGGACCAACTGACGGACCGTAGCCTGCGGTTCATGGCCGCTGAAATTATCCGCGAAAAAGTGGTGCGCCAGCTGGGCCAGGAAGTCCCCCATCAGGTCAGTGTAGAAGTGGAGCTGTGGGAAGACGGCCCCCGTGTTACTGACATCTCGGCGGCGATTCTGGTTGAGCGCCGGGGTCAGAAGAAGATTCTGATTGGCGATAAGGGTGAGCGTATCAAACAGATCGGCACCCAGGCCCGTGAGGATATCGAACGGCTGATTGAGCGACGAGTGATGCTCAATCTGTGGGTGAAGATCAAGGCGGGTTGGTCTGACGACGCCCGCGCGTTGCGCTCACTTGGCTACGATGAGCCACGCTGAGGACGCTCTCCAACCCGCCTGGCTGCTTCACCGGCGCCCGTTTCGCAATACCAGCCTGATTGTCGAGTTATTCGTGCCCCGTCTGGGTCGTATCGGAGCGGTGGTCAGGGGAGGGCGCAAGGACCCTTCGCTGGCGCCGTTTCGTCCCTTGCTGGTCGAGCTGAAGTCGTCTGGGGAGTTATATTCCCTGCGGAGCTGCGAGCCTGCAGGCTCCGCCGTCAAGCTGGAAGGGAAAGCCCTGTATTGTGGTTTTTACCTCAATGAATTGCTGACGCGTCTGCTCCACCGCGATGACCCTCACCCCGATCTTTGGCCGCTTTACGAGCAGGCCCTTGGCTGGCTGGCCGACGGGGAGCCCCAGGATGTGGTATTGCGTCAGTTTGAATTGGGGCTGCTGGACGAAATGGGCTACGGCATAGACCTGAGTCAGGATATACAGGGGGAGCCCGTACAGGCTGGCCGCTATTACCAACTGGACCCGGAGCAAGGACTGTTGGCGGCTAGTCAGGGGTATTCGGGAAATGATCTACTGGCGGTGATCAATGGTGACTGGCAACCCGCAACTCGCAAGGCTGCCCTGCACTTGTGCCGGGCCTTGTTGGCTCCGCATCTTGGCGACAGGCCCCTCAAGAGCCGGGAGCTTTTTCGCTGACCCGACCGGGCTTCAAGCTGGGCGGCGATGCTAAGTACAGAATTCGATACAAGGAAAAAACCATGTCCAAAGTATTGCTTGGTGTGAACATTGATCATGTGGCGACCCTGCGTCAGGCCCGTGGTACCCGTTACCCGGAACCGGTGCAGGCGGCGTTGGTGGCAGAGCAGGCGGGGGCCGATGGCATTACTGTGCATTTGCGTGAAGACCGTCGTCATATCAATGACCGTGATGTAGAGCTGCTGGCGCAGACCCTGCAGACACGCATGAATCTGGAAATGGCCGCCACGGAAGAAATGGTTGCTATCGCGACCCGTGTCCAGCCGGCACATTGTTGTCTGGTGCCAGAAAAGCGCGAGGAGTTGACCACCGAAGGCGGGCTGGATGTGGTCGGCAATCAGGCGTGGATTGCGCGGTGCTGCAATACCCTGGCGGACGCCGGTATCGATGTGTCGCTATTTATCGATGCGGATCCGGCACAGATTCGCGCGGCCAGTGAATGTGGTGCGCCCACCATAGAAATTCATACCGGTCACTATGCCGATGCCACCAGCTCCGACGTGCAGGCCGCAGAGCTCAAGCGTATTCGTGAGGCAACAGCGCTGGCGCTGGAGTTGGGGCTGGTGGTTAACGCCGGCCACGGTTTGCACTATCACAACACGTTGCCTATCGCGGCAATTCCCGGAATGAACGAGCTGAACATCGGCCATGGCATCATTGCCCGTGCGGTGATCAGTGGCCTTCACCAGGCCGTAAAAGACATGCGCGAGTTGATCGATCAGGCTTCTTGAGTAACGGGAAGCCAGAAAAAAACCTCCGCCCCTTATCGGGAGCGGAGGTTTTTTGTCTCAGCCTCCGGGTGCCGGGCGCCCGGTGTCATTACATTGGCAGTACTTCGAAGGTCCCAAGGTATTGCAGGCGGCGTTGCTCTGCTTTCTTGTGGACCGTTTTGTTGTCACTGGTGCCAATTTCCAGGAAGTAACGGCCTGCGGAGGGCCAGGTGATTTCGACAACCCCTTTCTTGTCACTGGTCACACTCCAGTCTTCCTGGCTGTCACGATAGCGGGTGCCACCGGGTACCAGTTCTACTTTCAGTTCCGGGGCGGGTTTGCCGTCCACCAGCAGGCGCCATCGGCTTGTTTCACCAGCATAGAGGTCATTGGGGTGGGTCAGCATTTCCAGCTCCAGCCCCTTGCCGGTGGGCTCAAGCGCGGTCTTGTTCGGGGCCCCCAGGGTGACAAAGGTCTCCAGACGGTTGTGGACTTCCATCAGCTTCACATTGCTGGCGTTCTTGGGCAGTTCGGCCAGCATCTTGTCGACGTCGTTGCCACGGCCCCGCTTGCGCTCGCCGTCCACTTCATACATCAGGAAGTAACCGGGCTTGGCCACGGCGATGCGATAGCTGCCTTCCTGCTCCAGTTCTACGTCGAATACGGAGCGGGTGTGCATCTGGGTCACATGGTCCACCGCAGCAGGCTTGCCATCCGGACCGGTGACTTCCACGCCGTCTACCGGGTAGGCGCGCTCAAAACCAAAAATCTCGTTGGAGATGCTGGCATCCACGGTGATCCACTGGGGCTCGGATACCGCGGTGTGGCTGGGGAGCAGCCACAGTTTGTGGGCCTGCGCGGGCATGGCTGTGGCCAGCAGGGTGGCCAGGCCAAGGTGTTTGATCAGGGAACGCATAATTCTCTCCTTCATCCTGTTCTGGGTGTGGTTCCGGGTCAGGGCGTGATGGTCAGGGTGACCGTGCCCAATTCGTTGCTGCCGTTAACGGTTTGGTTCTGGGCCTGGTCTGCGGGCCAGCTGAAGGGCAGCCGCAGCACCTCCCGTCCGCCCACTTCCCGGGCGGCTTCTACCACCAGTTCGTAGTCGCCTGCGGGCAGTGCTTTCAGCGCGTCGAGTTCAGCGAAATCCACGCTGTGGCTGCCGGGTGGCCGGGTCGCGCCTGTCAGGCCGTCATAGGGCCTGGACTGGCCACGGCCAGTGCGTCGCCACCACTGACGAATGTCCTTGAGCCACTTTTCCTGGTCGTCGTACCACAGGCCCAGCGGCACAATCGTGCTGCGGTCCGGGTTTTCTATCCAGAAGGCCACATACGGGGCGTGGTATTCGGCTACCCGCAAGCGGGGCACTTCCACTTCCACATTGAAACTGGCGGCCAGGGAATGGCCGGCCAGCAGGGTGAGACACAGGGTTGTCAGTACACGCATGGCGTTGTCCTTTAATGCATGAAGAAAATGATCAATAACCACGGGATCACAAGGCCGGCCAGTGTGACCGGCCAGGTGGCAGGCCGCCGTTTGGCATGAAGAAACATCAGGCCAAGGCCTGTAAGGGCGAACAGCAGGCTGGCGACGGCAAAAACGTCGATAAACCAGAACCACACCGTGCCAGTGTGCCGTCCCTTATGCAGATCGTTGAAAAAGGCAATCCAGCCCCGGTCGGTGACTTCCCCCATGAGCTCGCCGCTATCGAGAGTAATGGCCAGCCAGGCGTCCCCGCCGGGGCGGGGCAGGGCGACATAGACTTCATCGGGGGCCCATTCGGCCTCTTTGCCGGTGCTGTCGAGGGCGAACTCCTGGTCCAGCCATTGTTGAACCGGAGCCGGTAGCGGCCCGGATTGCCGTTGGTTCAGCACGATCAGAAGGGAGTCGGGCAGCTGGCCTTCCAGGGGCCGGGTGACCGGGTCTGCCGGGATATCGTTGGCATGGTTCAGGGTGATGCCGGTAATACTGAACAACAGCAGGCTGATCAGGCAGAGTGCGGAACTGACCCAGTGCCACTGGTGGAGTTGTTTCAGCCAGAAGGCCTTGCGCTTCTTGTTCACGTTGAGACCCATGTCCAGAGTGAGCAGGGATGTTAATGAGAATGGTTATAGCTATACAGGTGATGAGGCGTAAAGAATGTAAGCAGGAGGGCAATGAATTTTGTTCAATAAAAAACTGGATTATGCGAATAGTAATTCTTATCATTTGCGGATGAATGCCTTTGCCCAGCTTCCCGCCCGACTTCTTATCATTGAGGACGATGCCGTCCTTGGTGGGCACTTGCGGGATTTTCTCTCCGACAGGAAGTACCAGGTTTCCCTTTGCGCCGATGGGGCTGTGGGCCTCGGTGAGGCGGCCAGTGGGCAATATGATCTGGTGCTTCTTGATATCCTGTTGCCCGGGCTGAATGGCCTCGAACTGTTGGCTGAGCTACGAAAGCAATGCCCGGTGCCGGTTATTGTGGTTTCGGCGTTGGGGGATGAAGAGGCCCGGATTCGCGGTTTGATCAGTGGGGCTGACGACTATCTGCCGAAACCCTTCAGCATGACAGAGCTTGGCGTCAGAATAGATGTGGTTCTGCGCAGGGTCGCGATGGAACGCAATCTGCGTGCCCGGGTTGAGGAGAGTGGTGGACTTCACCTCAATGACGCTGAGCAGATTGCCCTCTACAACGGGGATGATCTTGGACTAACGACCACTGAATTCCGGTTGCTTCAGGTCCTGCTTGAGCATCGCGAGCAGGTGCTCAGCAAGCCATTTCTCTATCAGGCAGTGCTCCATCGTGGTTGCGGCAGGCATGATCGCAGTCTGGATCTGCATGTTAGTCATTTGCGCAGGAAGTTGCGTCAAGGTGGGCTCCCGGACTCTCCGGTACGGACTGTTTGGGGGCAGGGGTACACCCTGATTACTGAACACTTGTGAGTTTCATCTCGCCTCTCTACCGTCACCGTCTGCTGTGGCGCCTTGTTGTCGTTCTGATTCCCACGGCGGTGATCACAATGATGGCTGGCTCGTGGTTGTTAGGCGAGCTGCGAAGTGATGCCCAACGATTAAGCGAACCGGCGAAGGCAGAACTGACAGCCTATGCCAGGGATGCCCAGCGTGCCTGGCGCGAGGGTGGTGAAACCGGCGTGGCGGCATGGCTTGCTTACATGCGCGAGCGGGAAGTCGGTGATATTGCCGTCGTTGATTCCCGCGACCAGTCCCTGAGCGGTATCCCCCTGACCGCAAGTGAGCGGGGCGGATTACGGTTTCAGCGTAGTTTGCGCAGTGGCATGAGCTTCCGTTACGGGAAGCGGATGCCATATGTTGGTATTCCCTTTCCGGACAACGCAGAAGACGGCCGCTTGCTGATTCAGTTGCCGCCGCGCCTGCGGCCTGGTGGTTATTGGCCTTATCTGGAAACGGTACTGCTGATTCTGATTCCTGGTTTGTCTTCTTTTGCCCTTGGTTTGTTGTTGTTCTGGCGAGTCAGGGTGCCCCTGAGAGCGCTTCAGAAACAGGTGTTGGCGTTCAAGGACGATACCCGTGCGAGAGTCGACCCGCCACTGAGCGATCGGCGGGATGAGTTCGGTGATTTAGCCCGAAGTTTCAACCGCATGGCGGATCAGGTTTCAGCCATGCTGGCCACTCAACGACAGCTGCTGAACGACATGTCCCACGAGCTCCGTACCCCTCTCAGTCGTCTGTCGGTCGCCCTTGAGTCCCGTATGGATGAAACCGCGTTACGGGATAGAGTCTCGGCTGAACTGGTCCGTATGCAGGCTCTGGTGGACGATACTCTCGCGCTTGGCTGGCAGGATACCGCCGTGGAGAAGGATCAGCTTCAGCCCCTTTCTGTCGTCGCCTTGTGGGATCTGGTTATCGACAATGCGTGCTTTGAAAGCGGCTGGGAGAAGTGGCGTTTTCCGTGTCTTCTTGCCAATGAAGCGACGATAAAAGGGCACCTTAATATATTGGCTCAGGTGTTTGAGAATCTTGTCCGAAACGCGATAAGGCATTCTCCTGCTGACGGGCAGATTGTTCTGGATGGTGTTTGTGAGGGAGGGAATTGGCATCTGACCCTGACGGATCAAGGGCCGGGTGTTCCTGTCTCAAGCCTTGAGAGCATTTTTGATCCTTTTGTCAGGCTGGATGCGGCGCGAAAAGAAAGCGGGTTCGGCCTTGGCCTCAGTATCGCGTTGCGAGCAGTGAGGCGCCTGGAGGGTGATATGTGGGCAGAGAACGCAACTCCGGGTTTGAAAATACACATTCGGCTTCCTGCTTCCCCTCCTGTATAGAATGTAAATCCCCTTTATTTGCAAATAAGAATTAATATCATGCGTGCCTGAATAGGGTTCAGTTCCCGCTGGACCTTCCTGTTTCTGTTTGGGGTAAATGCAAGGAGATGAGGAGTATGGCGATGCGCATGGGGGTTTTGGCTCTGGGGGTAGCGACTGCAAGCGCTACGGTATGGGCTGATGATCAGCAAGAAGCCTACGAGCTGGGGCAGGTTTCTGTCACGGCTGGCGGCTACGTACAGCAGGTCGAAGATGCGCCGGCGTCTATTAGTGTGATCAGTCGTGAGCAGATCGAGGAGCGTTATTATCAGGACGTGACGGATGTTCTTCGTGATGTGCCTGGCGTGGTTGTCACGGGGGGAGGAGCAGGCGACAACGGTACAGATATCGTCATTCGTGGCATGCCCGCCTCTTATACTCTGATTCTGGTCGATGGCAAGCCGGTCTCTACCCGTGAGACTCGCCCCAATGGTAGTGCTGGCTTCGAGCAGAGCTGGCTGCCGCCCGTGCAGAGCATCGAGCGGGTAGAGGTGATTCGCGGGCCCATGTCGACCCTGTATGGTTCCGACGCTATGGGGGGGGTAATTAACATCATCACCCGCAAGGTCGCCGACAAGTGGGGAGGCACCGCCCAGCTGGACACAATTATCCAGGATGATTCCCGCTCCGGGGATATTACCCAGGGTAACTTCAGTATGAGTGGCCCGCTCAAGGAAGGGCTTGCGGGGCTGCAGGTCTACGGTGGGTTTTATAACCGTGAGGAAGACCTTTTTGTGGACGGCTATGAACAGAAAGACCTGAAGAACCTGAATGCCCGGTTAAGCCTTACTCCGACAGAAAATCATGACTTCTCCATCGAGGCAAGCACCAGCGTTGATGAAAGACAATCGCTGATGGGGCGCAGTGCTGCCAGCACCGGATGTCGCGGCGGTTGTACAGATTCTTTCAATGAGCATACCCGTGAGGCCTTTTCCGTTCAGCATACCGGGCGCTGGGGCATTGGGACGTCAGAAACGTATCTGCAGCGTGAGCGGGCTGAGAATACAACCCGTGAGATGATTATCACCAATGATAATGCCAAAACCTCTTTGCTGATGCCGCTTGGCAATCACATGCTGACGGTCGGCGCTGATTTCACAAAGGAAAAACTGCGAGACGACACCTCCAACCGTATTTCTGAGCGAAACAAGGTGGAGAACTCCAAATGGGCCTTCTTCGTTGAAGATGAATGGATGCTCACAGACGCATTTTCGGTGACCGCTGGTGCCCGGGTCGATGACGATGAGAATTACGGTAGTCATGTGAGCCCGAGAGTCTATGGCGTTTGGGGATTCAGTCCGCGCTGGACATTGAAAGGCGGGGTGTCTACGGGTTTCCGTTCTCCGTCTTTGCGAGAAGTGATTCCAGACTGGGGGCAGGTGAGTCGAGGTGGCAATATTTATGGTAATCCTGACCTGCAACCGGAAACCTCGATTAACCAGGAGTTAGGTCTGTACTTTAATGCGGGACGGGCGCTAATGGCTAACGTGACGGTATTTCATACGGATTTTGAAGACAAAATTACCCGTATTGCCTGCCCGATTGAAATCTGTACCGATGGTCCAAACGATTTTGGCTCTGACCCGACCTATCGGGTCAATGTCGACGAGGCTGAAACCCAAGGGGTGGAGTTTGCCCTGTCGTCCACCCTTGCCAAGGTGTTGTCGGTGAACCTGAGCTACACCTACACCGATTCCGAGCAAAAGTCGGGAGAGTACGAGGGGGAGCCGCTTAACCAGCTGCCCAAGCATCTGGCCAGTCTGCAGCTTGACTGGCAAGCGACAGCAATGCTCTCTCCCTGGGCGACGGTGCGTTACCGTGGCGAAGAAAGCCAGCCGACTACCGGTCCGTCAAACAGTGCCATCATTGCGCCATCCAACACCCTTGTCGATGCTGGGGTGGGTTTCCAGTTAAGCCCGACGGCAAAATTGAATACCGGGATTTATAATCTGGCGGACAAGGAAATCTTCCAGGATGAATACGGTTACGTCGAGGATGGTCGACGTTACTGGCTGGGGGTGCAGGTCGATTTCTGATTGTCTTAATGCAGGTTAACAACGCCGGCGATAGCCGGCGTTGTTGGTTCTGACTCACATCATTTCCTGGATGCGGGCGCGGAACTCCGCGTCATATTGAGCCAGCTGCGCAATCTGGTTGTAAGTCTTCAACTCCAGACCGCTTTCTTTTACGGCTTGGACCATTTCCTGCTGGGCGTTGCGTTGTACTTTGATGGCTTCCTCAGGCTTGTCTCTGTTGGCCATGAGCTTGTCAGAGTATTTCTGCTGTATTTCACCCATTTGCTGCTGCGCATCGGCAAAGGCTTCCAGATCCTTTTCTGAAAACTCGGATGCTTTGGGTAACTCAGGCGTTTGCATTGGTGTTTGCTGTGGGCTCGGGGTGCCCTGCGAGTTCGGGGTGGCGGGTTGCTGTGCATCGGCCTGGACTGCAAAGGTGGCTGATAGCAGTAAGGCAGAGAGCGTAGTCATGGTTTTGTTCATCATACATCTCCAGTCAGGGCTCCCGGTAGGGAGCATTTATCCGGCGGTATGAAATTGCCACCGGATCCTAAACGCTACGACCATAACGAGAGCACAAGTTCCTGTGGAAATGTAAACGAATCGTGAGGGGTGAACCGCTTCTCGCTCAGGCAAATAGAATTGCACACAGGTAACACTTTCCGGCTTTTCATTACAGGGAGTCACAGGTTCAATGGAGTTTGCAGCAGGAGAGGCTGCCAGAGCCCTGATAACAACCACAATGACAGGAGTGCAGGATGCAGATTTCATTGAAGATGAAGAGCGTCGCAGGAGTGATATCGGCGCTGATTTTGCCCGGCGCAGTTCAGGCGGAAACCTATCTGGGGGCCCAGGCCAACATGATGCGCATAGATCGGGGCGCGGTAAGTGACGCAGAGCTGACCGGTCTGACGCTGCGGGCAGGCATGGTGTTTCATGAGCTTGTCAGCGGGGAAGTGCGGTTGGGCAAGGCTCCGGACGAAGATACCTATCGCGGGATTACGGTGGAAAATGATGTCTACTATGGTGTCTACGCAAGGCTGACCCCCCCCGTCCCGTGGGCGGTGGCCCCTTATCTGGTTGGAGGCTACAGCTATGTCGAGAACGAATTTGATGATGAAATGGTGCGTGATGACGGCGCTGGCTTCGGCGGGGGCGTTGATATGGGCGTTAGCGATTCCATGACAGTCAATTTGGAATACCTTCGTCTTATTGATAATGATTTTGGAAAACAAGAGCTTATGGGACTAGGGGTCAGCTATTTCTTCTAGTCTGCGGGTGCGGGGTCTACTTCTTTCGGCTTCGCACCATATTCTTCTTCAGCATAAAACTATCACTATTTATTCCTTTATAATCTTCGCGCACCCCCTATCATGACCACTCGCCAACAGGATTATGAGGTTTAGCGAATCATGGGAAGTGCACAGCTGATCACACGTTTCGGGGACAATACTGCCGGACTGTCCAAAGACGCCCTGGCAGAGCTGAACCGTGTATACCGTCCGCTGAGCTTTGCCGAGCGCATACGTCGTGTCTATGAAGATTTTGCCCCTGAGCGAATCATGGTGACGTCTTCTTTTGCGGCGACCTCAGCGTACTTCCTGCACATCATCTCCACTATTCGCCCGCAGCAGCCGATCCATTTCATTGATACCGGTTACCATTTCGGGGAAACAATGGAGTACAAGGATTATTTGGTTGATCGGTTTGGGTTGAGTGTCATTGATGTCAAACCGGACCCGGACCACCACCAGGTTTCATTGGAAAACCGCATGTGGGAGACCGATCCTGATCTGTGCTGTCAGGTGAACAAGGTTAATCCGCTGGAAGAAGCCAAGGAAAACTATGACTTGTGGATTTCCAGCCTGATGGGCTGGACCACCGAGCATCGCTCCGGCCTGGAAATTTTTGAAGAGCGTCGAGGGATGATCAAGTTCAACCCGATGATCGACGTGACCAAGGAGCAACGCGACGATTACATCCGCGAGCATGACCTGCCGTTTCATCCTCTGGTGGAAGAAGGCTATGAGTCCATCGGTTGCAGCCACTGTACCTTCAAGGGCGAAGGCCGCGACGGTCGCTGGAAGGGCAACAACAAGACCGAATGTGGTATCCACCTTTAAGGTTGCATGCTGTTGCAGACAACGGGCGCCAAAGGCGCCCGTTTCTTTGAGTGGAGGCATTTGTCCTGTCGAGCGCTCGCACAATCTTGCGCAATCCCCGCCTATCGTCCGTTTCCTCGCTATGGGCAATGGGAAAACAGACAATCGAACAAACACAGGGTGCGAAGGGAAAAGCGAGCCAGTCCCTGTATTTTTGTAGCCGGGTCACGGTAAGCTTGTCGCTTGATTCTGTTCGTTGGGGTGTTTTTTGGATAACGAGTCCATCGTTTACGGTTGCATCAAGCATTTGCCGTTTGGCTCTTTACAGGAGCGCAAGGCCAGCTGCTTTCACAACCGTCGTGCCATACGCCAGTTACCCCAGGCGGACGAGTGGCCCTTCCTCTGCCGTGAGATGTTTTCTGTGCCGGGTGATGATCTGATGGGGGGGACGTTTCAGACCCAGGTGATTCACTTTGGCATGTCGTACCGTGCAGTGGAATATGAATGGGAGCACTGGGTCGCCAAATTCGAATCTCTGCTCAAAAACATGTATTGGGTCAATGCCGTCGTGCATCTGGAGACCGAACTTTCCGGCTTCCACACCTTCGTCTGGGACAGCGCCGACGTTTACCATGAGCCCTCAGACATGCCCTTGAGGGTGAGGTGTGAGTGGGCGCGTGAGGGGGCGATTTCTTGAGTTAACAGTGAATAGTTAACAGCGTCGCGAAAGCGACCTGGGGTTGATCACCGTACGAGGCCGCGCTCAGATTCTGGGCGCGGCCTCGTACGTTCAAAAACTAAAAAAGTTGCTCGCGCAACTGTTCAGTATTCACTGTTAATCGTTAACTGCCTCATCCGCCTGCTCCTTCCCCATCACTCCCACACTCTCTGTAGCCTCATCAAACACCACAAACGCTTCGCCCCGCTTGAGTTGCTGGCGGACCTGTTCGACTTTGGTGGCGGTGAGGATTTCGGTGTCACCGTAGTCGGTGCCGTCACGGGTGACGAATTCCTCGATCAGGTTGTCGAGGGTGGCGGCGGGAATGTCTTTCCAGGGGACAATAATGGGCATAAAAATCAATGAACAGTTAATAGTGAATAGCTAACACCAAAACCGAGGGGGGTTGGTATGCACCTTGAAGATTACCCCCTCGAACGTGCAACTAGATCACCAGCAATTGAATTCCGGTGCCGATAATGACAATCCAGCTGGTCACAATGCCGAGTTGGCGAGGGGGGTTGGCACTGCTTCTGGGTACCAGCATGCCGTAGGCATACAGCAGGCGGCCACCAAGTAACAGCGCGCCATAGATATGCAGTGCAGTATCGCCGCCGCCGTTGATTTCCAGAAGGGCCATCAGCAGCAAGGCGAGTGGCACATATTCCATGGTGTTGCCGTGGGCGCGAATGGCTCGATTCACATCCTTGTGCCCGCCATCACCCAGCGATACTTTTTTGCCCAGGCGAAAACGCACCACGTTGGCGGCCAGGGCGATGACAAGAAAGCCGCACAATGCGGCGTAGATGGCGGTGATTGGCAAGCTGACAAGGTTCATGGTGTCCATCCTGATTGTTTTTTACGTTTGCGCACAATAAACCGTTCTGGTGCGAGGGCGTCAACCAGTTGTTGATCAACGGGCAAAGGATGTTTGCAGATCAGATCGGCAATCAGGTCGGCGCACAAGGGGGTGCCGGTAATCCCGCGGCTGCCATGGGCCAGATTCAAGTAGAGGCCAGTGGCAGGGCGGTGGGGATTCTCGGTGGCAACGGGCAGAGGGCCGCAAAGGGGCAGGAAATCCAGGCTTTGGCACCGAAATGCCACGCGCCGGTCCACGATGTTGATTTGTTGGCCACCCAGCTCCAGCCAAAGCCGTGGGAGATAGCGTTCAAGCTGTGCCAGATTGGCCTGATCATCCTTCTCACTGGTTACAGGCGAATCATTGTGAAGATCAAAGGTGGCGCCAACACAGTGCAGGTCATCCAGCGCGGGCGTCAGGTAGCCGCCATGGCATTGCGCCTGCTGCCAGAGGCGCGAAGCCTCGGTGGCCTGGCAGTAACTCACCTGTCCCCGAATCAGTTTAAGTGGTAGCCACTGCAGGCCGGGCAGGGTCGTGGTATTTGCCGCAGTGCACAGCACAATGGCATCAGCGTGTCGGGATTGTCCGTTGTCCAGTGTCACTGTGGCGGGTTGGCCTTCGTGTACAGCGGTGACGCTAATTTTTTCGATTCGAATGTTGTCATGATCCAGCAGGTGCTGACACCATCGTGCGGGGCGAAGATAGCCGCCTCCGACCAGTTCGGCTGCGTGTTCTCCCTGCGCAATGAGCAAGGAGGAAGGCCAGGCGCCTGTCTCTAACGCCTGGGTCAGTTTCTCCTGTTGTTTGTCATCCACGTAGTGCTGCACGACACCGTTAAGTTGTCCGTCACTCTTGTCGCGGGGAAAGGCCTGGCGCGCTAACCAGCGTAAGGCGTGGCTGTAACTTTGCTGATAGAAGCGGTTTTGCGGCGTCAGGTGGGCACTTGGGGTGCTGTAGACCACCCCCGCCAGATTCCCGGAAGCATGCTGTGCAATGCCGTCAGGATCCATGACCGTGACCTTGCAGCCCCGTTCTGCCAGAGCGCGGGCGGTGGTGGCACCGGCGAGCCCTGCACCGACGACGATGACACTGGGTGAGTCTGCTGGACAGGAGGCAGGAGACCCGTGAGGAATTTCCCCGGTTAACATATGCCGCTTGTGCCCAAAGCCCTTGTTTTTATTCATCACGAAGCCACTTTCTTGCAAGCCTCGGCGGACAAAACCTGCTGCAGTAAAAGTGGCCAGCGTTGTCCCTGGGCGGCTGAGTCTGGCCATTTCGGCGAACAGGGCCGGTTGCCACATATCGGGGTTGCAAGCGGGGGCGAACCCGTCCAGAAACCAGGCATCAACGGGATGCTGAAAGAGTGACCAGCACTGTTCTGCTTCTCCATAAAGCAGTGTCAGGCTGATCCTTGGGTGAAGCTTGAGTCGATGTTGACCTGGCGTCGCGGGAGGATATTCCGTTAGCAAGGCGTTGGCGAGGGAGGCCAATTCCGGCCAGTGCGCCAGCGCCGTGCGCATATCCTTCAGGGTCAACGGGTGTTTTTCTACGGATACCAGGTGCAGGTGTGCCTGCGGGGGGGCGGTCTGCAGGAAGCATTGCGCTGCCAGCAGGCAGTTAAGGCCTGTACCAAAACCGGTTTCCCCCACCACGAACAGCTGACCGGACGACAGCGTCGAGAAGCGTTCCGGCAAACGGTTGCCGTTGAGAAATACATAGCGGCTCTCGGCGATTCCATCCTGCCGGGAAAAATAGGGATCATCATAGTCCCTGGCGACAGGGATATCGCCTTGCCAGTCGAGATCGGCAGGGAGAATCGGGGCAAAAATGGTTGTTGTCATGTAAGCCAGAAGCCCAAAAGCAGGAGACGTCGATACCCCGCTAGTGTAGCGCAGTCGTAAATGGCTTGCCTGCGTGACGACGCAGCGAGGGTGTTGTTCTTACCCCTCGTCAGACTTGGGGTTGGGCTGTGCTGCCCGGAATTCAGCCAGTGCCCGTTTGGTTTGTTGCAGCAACCAACGGGTATTTTGCTTATAGCTGGCGTTGTTAATCCGGATAAAGACATTCTCTTCGCGGGTAATCAGGAGAGCCTGGCTTTGGACGGGTTTGCCTGGCTCCACCCAGCGCATCTGGACTTGTGCGGACGGTGCCCCTTCAAGATCAACAAGGTTTTCGCTGACAATCGTCAGTGCATTGGCTGGGTTGCTCAGCGCCCGCTGAACCCTGCGTTGACGGATCTCGCTGTAGAAGCTGGCAACAGAGCGATTCAGGTCCATTTCCTGCCAGCCCGCAGGCAGGGTACTGAGAATCACGTAGAGCGATTCTTGGGTTTCCGGGTGCTGATATCGCAATGTTCTGGCCTGGGCGGAACTGATCTCGCCGCTGAAGGTCATTTCTGCAATGCTGTCAGGGTAGTGAAAGTGCGCCAGATCCGCAGGTTCAGAGGCCAGGCTCTGCGGAAGATTGGGTTTGCTGTCTGCTCCGGTGTTCAGCTTGTTGAGCCTTTGTGCGTGCAGAGAATTGCTGTCAGAGCCTGCCGATTGCGTCGCGCAGCCTTGGCCCAGCAGCATTGATAACAGCAGAGAGGCGGCAACAGCGACAAAGCCTGGGCGGTGTATTGTTGTTTTCATTGGCACGGTCATCTTTTACACAGTGATCAATGTCGAGAGGTTAGCATAATACCGTCGGGGACAACGGAACGCGGTAGCAACGTTTTATACCGGCGAGGGTGGGGATCGACTACGCCCCTCTCTCAAGGTCGGGCGTGCGGGTAAATTCATGCACTCCCTGTATCTTTCAGGACGAATTGATGGAAAGACCATCACAAGGTGGATTGCAGAGCGGGCAGGCGGTTGCCATGTTGGTGGCGCTTATTTCTGTTCCGTTTGTGATCGCTGTATTCATGCTGGTACAGCAACGATTGTTGGTGCTGAAGACCCACAGTATGGCTTCCGATGACCTGTCCCTTTTTCAGGAAGGACTGGTGGCACTCGATCCTCTCAGCGATATGCGCGATCTTGCTGCCGTGACGATACATACCCAGCACCAGGAAGTGCTCTCTCGTTACAATCTCAGTCAGGCTCGTGCGGAAAGTCGATTGCAGGCGTTCCTGCGTCATGCGAGGTCTCGGGATGTGTCGGGATTGAATGAGCAAGCAGAATTACTCGGTGATGCCTGGCAGACCCTTACCGTTAAAACGGGTATCCCTCTGGAAGACGTTGTTGGGCCGTACGATAATGTGAATCAGGTGAACGAGAGGTTGAGCAATGCGTTGTCGACTTTGCTTTTCGTCTCGGAACTGTCCAATAGTCAGGGACTTGGCCCAAATGAAATCCTGTCCCTTCCTCTCGGGTCCTTTCGGGTGGCCAGGGAAAATATTGGCCTGATTCGTGCGTTGGCATTGTATGTCAGCTTCCGGGGCGGGTATCTGGGCGATAATGATGCCCGGCGTCTGGAGAATGCCTGGCAGCAATTACGCGATCAGATCACGATTATTGACAGTGAAGTCAAGGCGTTGGTTGCTCGCACAGGTGCTGTTCGGTTGCAACAACAGTGGCATCTGATTCAGTCGCAAGTTGAGAACTATCTTGGCTGGGTTGAGGAGGCAATGATTCTCGCTCCCAGGGTGGAGCTTGAGTGGGAAGATGCTTACGACCGGGGGCATCGGACCATGCAATCGCTGTCCGGCTTGTCGGAAATGCTGCTTCAACTTGCGGACCGACTCAACCAGGCCAATCTTGATCAGCAGCTGCGTCGAAATACCCTGCAAATTGCAGCAGCCCTGCTTCTTTATGCGATGCTTCTCGGGCTTGCTCTTATGTTGTATCGCTACAATTCCAGGGCGATTCGCGCCCGAGCAGAAAATCGGGCGAAGGACCAGTTCCTCGCTCGCATGAGTCATGAAATTCGTACTCCTCTTAATGGCGTGATCGGACTGGCTGAGCTGCTCAGAGAGACAGACCCTTCCCCCCGGCAACAGGAATATATCGGGCTGATCGACACCGCAGGCCGAACCCTGAATACGCTGCTGAACGATGTGCTGGATTACTCCAAGATTGAGGCTGGCAAGCTCGAGCTGGTTGCGGAATCCTTCGATTTGCCCTCCCTGCTGGTCGAGTGTGCCGAGATGTTCAATCTACAAGCGAGTGACAATGACACGATTGTCTTGCTGGATGTGGATGACCGGTGTCCCTCCGTGGTGCAGGGAGATGCAATCCGGTTGCGGCAAGTGCTGATCAATTTGCTGGGTAATGCCGTAAAATTTACTCGGCGAGGCAGGGTGGTTTTGACTCTTGCCTGCCGTCAAAGTGCAACAGAGGCGCCACTGCTTACCTTTGCCGTGACTGATACGGGCATTGGCCTCAGTCAGGAAGAGCAGTCCCGGTTGTTTCAGCGTTTTTCCCAGGCCTCTCCCGATACCGCACGGCACTACGGCGGAACGGGGCTGGGGTTGTCGATCAGTCGTGAATTGGTGTCCCTGATGGGGGGGGAAATCAACGTCAAGAGTGCGCCAGGGCAGGGCTCGAGATTCAGCTTTTCAATCCAGTTACCTGTTGAGCAGGAGGCTGTGCCCCTGGCTCACTCGGCGGCACCCTCGGCGTGGTTATGGGACGTTCAGGGAAATCTGAACAGTTGGTTGGATAACGACCCTCGATTCGCAGCGGTCCAGTCTCTGGAGGGGCTGTTCAGGTCGACATCGACGATGCCTGCAGCCGTTCTGTTGATCAATGGCCTGCCTCCGGAGGCGACGCTCACTGAACAACTGACCAGAGCATCTGAGCAGTGCCCCGGGATCCAGGTGGTGTTGCTTGTGGGGATGCGTCATGAAAAACCGCGGGGCTTGCCCGCGAGTGTCACTCTGTTGCGCCGTTCGGTATTGACGACCCATGAGCTCCTGATGCTGTTCAGTGGGGTCTCGATGTCAATTCCGCCTGTTCTGACGCGTAGGCAGGTTCCTGATCACGCTGCAGAATTGCGAGTGTTGGTGGCTGAAGACAATCCGGTCAATCAGATGGTGACACAGGGTTATCTTGAACGCTTGGGGGTTCGCCATATTCAGGTCTCGGCGGATGGCGCTCTGGCATTGGACGCTTACCGGGCTGCGCTAGGCGAGTTTGATCTGGTCTTAATGGATCTGGACATGCCTGTTATGGACGGGTTTCAGTGTGCCCGTCAAATTCGTGATCTGGAGCGGCAGGAAGATTGGTCCCCTTGTCTGATTCTTGCGCTCAGTGCCCATGCGGTGGCGGAGCAAGCCGGGGCGATTCGCGATGCGGGTATGTCCGGACAACTGATTAAACCGCTGTCTCTGTCGGCATTACAGCGTGCCCTGTCGGAGTTTCTGGGTATGGCCCCATAAGTTGTGATCCGCGTCCAGGAACTGACCATTACGAATCAGGGGAGGAGGACAACCAGCAAGTCCTGGATCGATTCCGGTAATGCGGGAGACAAGGCTGCTGCGCTAAACAGCAGGACCAGCATGGCGGTCAGCGGCATAGGCGGGAGCTGCCGTGTGAGCAGATGTTTGAGACTACAGCTCGTAGCCAGTAGCAGACCGCTGTAGAACAGAGCCATACCCAGTAACTGCAGACGAATGTCTGTCACCAGCAAGATGCCGCTGCCACTCAGAATCAGGGCAATGAGAGGATAAAGAGGAGTAAAGATGGTGCGCTGAGTCGGGGCAGGGACGGTTTGGCTGGTCATACGGCTGGCTTCCTGACATTGACGGACTTGAGACCTTTTCTCTTCACTTGCCAGCCCTAGCAAGGGGTGTGCCGGGTTGTCTCCAAGGCTGGCCGGCACAGGGTAGTGGCCCAAAATGACAGAATTGTGACTGGGTGATACGAATAAAGGACTGCTTTGTCATACAATTTAAACCTTTTTATAGGTTAATGGTTACCACTGGTAACTATTTGTTCGTATAATTCGTTCATTCTTTCATCGTGGTTCGAGGGATCCCACATGCGTACGTTGATGGTGTTGTTGCTGGCTACTGTTGCATCCGTGTCTCAAGCCCAGCTGGCGTCAGACAGTGCCAGCCGTCTTTGTCAGGCCGCCAGTCAAGAGAGCGCCTACGGCGCACTGGTTGACGAAATGATTGAAAGTGGTGAAGTGGCGCTGACCGCGGGGGCCGAGCTGCTGTCCGTCTCCTGCGCTGAAGGTGGCACTGTACTTGGACAGATGGTCAACGGTATGCACGCCGAGAACCTTGAGTATGCGGTCATTGATATGGGCTTGAGCCTGTCTGGAACCACGGTAAGTCTGGATGGTCAAGAGCTGCCCCTTGGTGAAGCGATGGCTCGTCTTGGTCAGCGGGGGAGTGGAGAAACCCGCGAGTTTGTTAACGCGTATCTGGACGATCTGGCTGACGAAGACTTCAACCCGAATCTGCGTTTGAGCCTGAAATAATTTTCCTCGTGTTTTCTGCATTCACTTAGCCCGGCATTGCCGGGCTTTTTTATGGCCGTTGCCGGGAGCTGGCTGTTGTCGAGCTTGCCTGGCTGCGCAGGCCCGCCGAGATCACCCTGGTTTAACACCGATCTTGAACAGGCAGGGGTTGCTGGGCCGGGGTTTCTGGAGTCATGCCCCCTCAACAGTTCGAGGTCTGGCAGCTATAATTGCGTCCTTGACCTTTATTCAGGATCGCTATGTCAGATCTGCAGGATCGTATTTACGCCACGGAACATGACCAGGTAGCCCGGTTTTCGTTCGATGAAACCGTCGTAAAGGTGTTTCCCGATATGATCCGGCGGTCGGTGCCCGGCTATCCGACCATGATTGACATGATCGGGGTGCTGGCGGCGCGCTACGCTCAGGCGGGAACCTGTCTGTACGACCTTGGCAGTTCACTGGGGGCTGCGACGGCGGCCATGGCGGCATTGACCCGGGATGCCGGGGTGCCGATTGTCGCGGTGGATAATTCCCCGGCCATGATTGAGCAGGCGAGTGTGTTGTTGCGAGAGGCGGGCCTGGCCGACCGCGTCACGTTGACCGAGGCCGATGTCACATCCCTGATGTTTGAACCCTGCTCCATGGCGGTGCTCAACTTTACCCTGCAGTTTATTCCGTTGGCACAACGAGATGATTTGATTCGACGCCTGGCTGAGGCAACGGTTCCAGGCGGAATCCTGGTATTGTCCGAGAAAATCCGATTCGACGATCCGCGAGAGGACGCCCTGCAGATCGAACTGCACCATGCTTTTAAACGGAATAATGGCTATTCGGATCTGGAAATCAGCCAGAAGCGTAACGCGCTGGAAAACGTGTTAATACCGGAAACGCTTGCGGATCACCAAGCGAGACTCAAGCAGGCCGGTTATCGCGAGACCCATGTCTGGTTCCGTTGCTTTAACTTCATGTCCCTGTTGGCGGTGCGTTGATGCTTGAACAGTATCTCGATGACTGTGAAACGGCTCTGAATGGAACCTTCCCACCGTCGACATTACAGGTCTTGCTGGAGCTCACGCGTCACCGGTTGATTGACAAGCCGCATGGCGATCTGGCGCGCTGGATGGCCGCATTGCAGGCCTTGCCAGCCGGGCCCGCCCTGCACCAGCTGGGGAGTGATACCGTGCAGCTCGGGACGTCGGGTGGCCACCCTCAGGAAGCGGTCAAAGCCGCGCTGGAAGGGCTGATGCCGTGGCGCAAGGGGCCGTTCAACTTTTTCGGAGTGCAGGTGGACACCGAGTGGCGCTCTGACTGGAAATGGCAACGGGTTGCGCCCCATCTCTCGCCCCTGGCTGGACGCCGTGTACTGGATGTTGGATGTGGAAGTGGCTATCACTGCTGGCGTATGGCTGCAGAGGGAGCGTGCCAGGTGGTTGGTATCGATCCGACGATCCTGTTTCTGGTCCAGTATCTGGCAGTGAAGCGATATGCGCCTGAAATGCCGGTCTGGTTTCTTCCTCTGCGAATGGAAGAGTTGCCCGCCGAACAGAAAAATTTCGACACGGTGTTCTCCATGGGGGTGTTGTATCACCGCCGCTCACCGCTGGATCACATTCTGGAGCTCAAAGGCGCGCTTGTTGCAGGGGGCGAACTGGTGCTGGAAACGCTTGTGGTAGAGGGGGATGAGCGAACGGTGCTGATGCCCGAAGATCGTTATGCTGTGATGCGTAATGTTTTTTTTCTGCCCTCCGTAGCGATGCTGAAGCTCTGGCTGGAGCGATGCGGTTTTACTGATGTACGTTGTGTTGATGAAGCGGTGACCACAGTAGATGAGCAACATTCTACTCAGTGGATGCGTTTTCAGTCCTTACCGGATTTCCTCGACCCGCATGATTCCTCTCGCACCCTTGAAGGGTACCCTGCGCCCCGGCGAGCGGTATTACTGGCACGCAAGCCGTGATGGATTGCGGGTAGAAAGCTCCAGTAGCCGATCTACAAGAATCATTCGGTCTTGCTCTTCCATGGCCGATAGTGCAGGCATGAGGGTATCAATAAATGCCGCTGTACTGCTGCCCTGCTGCTGTTGGAGTAGCTCTTCCACGATATTGTGCTCGCCGGGATGGCCTGCCTCCCTGGCGAGGAGTGTCTGGGTTTGTGGTGACAGAAGAATGTGGTTGTGCATGCCTGGCTGGCGCAGCAGTTTGACTGCGTCGTTGATCAGGCGATTGGCAGTGATGTGTTTGTTGTCCACGGAAGTGTGAACGCCAACCCGCAGAGGCACCTCGATCTGGAATTCATCCACCTGGAGAGGCTTCTCGAACTGAGACATTAACCGTTCGGCCAGAGCGTTTGCCCCAGTGGCAGGCGTGGCAGGGAGAACGGCAAGCATGATGCTGCCAGTACTGTAACGCACCAGAATGTCTTCGCAGCGTTTATGCGTATTGAGCACGCGTCCGATATGCTGCGTAACTGTCTGGGTTCGCTCGTGGCCAATTTCGGCGGCCAGTGCTGCGACTTCCGACATTTCGATGGCGAGCAGGCTTATCGGCTGTTGATGCCGGCGGCAAAGAGAGAGGGCTTGTCGTATGGCCTGTTGACTATGACTTTGCTGGCTTTTTGTTTTTGTCGCGACAGTCATTGGCACCTTTACACCTCAGGGTAAGATGCGCTCCTTCGCTTTGTGTCGGAATGCGCCGGCGTCCTGCCGACGGGGTTTTACTCTAGTCCCTTCACTGTGGGTTGGCATGAGGTGCATACTTTATTTAACAACAATGCCGGCCTTTGTTACGCACTATGGCGTGGCAACGGCTAGGGTGTTCAAAATTCAACCGAGGTCAGGACCATGTCCATTTTCTGGATGTTCGCCACTGCCATTAGCAGTTCATTGATCACATTGATTGTGGTTGCGTTTTGGGGGCACTTCTATTTTCAGCCGCGACTGCGGAACAACCTTCAACAGGAACTCGATGAGCAAGTGGAAAACGCTGCGCAGGTGATTTCCGAGAGGGTAGAAGAGGGGGTTCGACGGGGATTGGTAGAAGGTGTACGGAATTTGCCTTCCCGTGAGGTGCTGGAGGGTGCGAGTCGGAGCCTGGCCCGTACCGGTGCGGAACTGGTCAGTGAGCGTTTGGGGCAAATTTTTGGCAGTCCCCGCAAGGACCGCAGTTAGGAAAAGTAAGGCTAAGCTGCGCGCTGTTAGCGTTTACCTGGTACGAGCCGTGCGATCAGGCAGGCGATGCCGAGGCTAAGCATGGCTAGCGACAGCGTATCCTGCTGCAATGCATGCCAACTGGTTTCCCACAGTCCTGCGGTTTTCAATACGGAGAAAAGGATCAGCAACATGCCGGTGAGGCTGAAGAACTGGTCCAGCCGGCGCGCGCGTTTAAGATCGCCGCGCAGTTGTTGTAACTCCTCGAGAATATCTTCCTGTAATAGTTGCTGGCGGGCGACCTGCTCTGCCAGCTGACCCACTTCGGCTGGAAGGCTGGCGAGCTTCTCAAGCCAAACCGGATCTTCGCGGCGTAGCAGGCCAAGCAGCTCCTTGAGACGGACATGATCGTCCAGCCAGTTACGAATTAGTGGCCAGAGGCTAAAGGTTTCGATCAGATCATTCAGGCGAGCAAGATGCTCGTCACTGGCATTGATTCTTATTGCAGATTGTTCGCTCAGGGGGTCGCGGGCAAACACCCAGTGAACCAGTGCGCCCAAGGGGGCCCGTACGCGAACGTCCACCGCCCCTTCATAATCGGTCAGCAGCTCCACACCGTCTTCATAGATCAGGACATAGAGTACCCACAGTGGCCGCTCGGCACGTACCCGCACAACCGTGCCGTGCAGGGCGGCAAGTTTGTCGCGACCGGCCTGGGTGCCAGTGAGTGCCTGATTGAGTGCACTTTCCAGTCCGCCAAGCACAACAAGCTGGGGAAAACTACCACTTTGAGGCATAAACGACGGCGCTTCCTGTCCTTTGATGGTGCATGAATGGCTTATTCGCGCCCACCTGGTTTCTAAAAATTACGTTATCTTGCTTATATTTGGTGAGTCAGCTCCCTATACTATGCACTTTAATAAATAAACAACATTGACTTTATTGACCGGGATGACCGAAAGCGGGATCTGTTTGCCTTGGCGTGCTGTGTGTACAGTACAGTGGCCCTTGGAGGGGAGTAGTTTTTAAATGCTGGAATCGTTGCTTTCGTACCCGGATTTCTGGAAGTACGTCAGTATCCCGTTTATTGCCGGTGCGGTAGGTTGGACCACCAACTGGATGGCCGTACAGATGACGTTTTATCCCCTGGAGTTTCTGGGGATACGCCCCTTTTTCGGTTGGCAGGGAATCATCCCGTCGAAAGTGGAGAAAATGGCGGGCATCGTCGTTGACAAGGCGCTGTCGAAGCTCGGCAGTCTGGATGAATTCTTCCGGGAAATGGAACCAGAGAAGATCTCTGCCCACCTCACCCGCACAATCCAGTCGCGCATCGAAGAATACACCGATGAGGTAATGACCGAGCGCAATGCCGTTTTGTGGGAAAATCTCCCATTGCTGGTGCGCAAGCGAGTCTACAGCCGAGCCCGCCGCGCGATCCCTGCGGTCATGGATAATGTCGTGGATGACATCAGCCGCAATCTGGATAGTCTGGTGGATATGAAGCACATGGTTGTCACTCAGATGAGCGAGGACAAGCAGCTTATGGTGCAGATGTTCCGCGAGGTGGGTGACCCGGAATTCCGTTTTGTGACCAATTCCGGTCTGTATTTCGGTTTCCTGTTTGGTTTGATTCAGGTCCCCGTGTTTATCCTCATGCCCAGTAACTGGGTGTTGCCGGTTTTTGGTTTCATTGTTGGTATTGCAACTAACTGGCTGGCCCTAAACCTGATTTTCCGTCCTCTCAACCCTGTCAAGGTCGGCCCTTTTCGTGTGCAGGGGCTGTTCCTGAAACGCCAGAAAGATGTAGCCGAGTCCTTTGCCCGACTGTCTACCGAAGAAGTCATTACTCTGCGCAATATCATGTATCAGGTGGTTAATGGTCCGCGAGGGGATCGCACCAAAGCCTTGATCAAGCGTCATTTGAAGCCCCTCCTCAATGGTGGCGTTGTCCGTACGGCAGCACAGCTGACCGTCGGACCGGAAGGGTATGCTGATCTGAAAAAAGCGGTTGAAGAAAAGGCAGTGGATCTCGCCGTTGAGCCGTTTGAAGACCAGGGCTTTAACCGCGAGCGCGGTGCGATCGTAGAAAAGATTATGTCTGAACGGATGCAGGCTCTGAGCTCCGGGGAATTTCAGGACTTGCTTCGCCCGGCCTTCCAGGAAGATGAGTGGATCCTGATTGTGGTCGGCGGTTTCCTCGGTGCGATGGCTGGGGTTTTCCAGCTGGTGTTTATGTTCGGGGTTTCCTAGTGTCTACGCTGCAGATTGACGTCACCACTCTGGGATGGCTTTTGTTTGCAGCCGCGGCTACATCTTCCTTGCTGACCTTGTCGATTCTGTGGTTGGTCGGGCACTTTATTCTCGGCCCGAGAATTGAGCGTAAAATTGATCGGCGCCTTGAAGAGGGCGCTGATCGTCTTGAAGAGCGTTTACGAAAACGTTTTGTTGACCTGCTTACCGGTCGTTCCCGGGAAGTGATCCGTGACCGTGCCATGGATTTGGCGCGGGGTGTGGGGCTTATTGGTGGTCGCCGGGCGGGACGGGACGACGATGATGAAGCACAAAAGTAACACAAACGGCTAAAATGTAGGCTCTTGTTTCTGTCGTGAATGATTGTCCGACAGGAATTTGCCACTCCTCAGTGTCATCCTCATATACTTCTTCCGCGTTGACGATGTTGTGTGTTGTTTTCCCGCTGCATTCGCTCGTGGAATTGCCTTCGGGAGTTAGGACCATGTCCGATAATCAGAACGATAAAGATGGGCGGAAAAGCCCGTTGAAGGCCCTTACCGGGGCATCTAGAGATATTCGCAAGTATACCCACCAGATCTGGCTGGCCGGTCTGGGTGCTTTTGCTCGTGCAGAAGAAGAGGGGAGTGGTTTTTTCGACGCTTTGGTAGAAGCAGGGCGTGAAGTGGAAAAGCAGACCAAGGACAAGACTGAGTCCCGGGTTGAAGAGATCAAGGAACGGGTTCGTCATCACACCGGCGAAACCATGGAAAAAATGGAAAAGGCCTTCGATGATCGTTTGAACAAGGCGTTGTCCCGTTTGGGCTTGCCTAACAAGCATGAAGTGGAAGAGCTGGAAAAACGGGTGCAAGAGCTCACCAGGGCACTGGATGACGCTGAGGAGAAGGCACCGGTTAAGCGTCAGTCGCGTAAAAAACAGACCGACTGAGCCCAAACAGTGTTGTAGCGCACACCGCTAACCCCTTAGTGGTGTCTTTTCACGGGTACCCCCCTCGGGTACCCGTTTTTTTTGCGGGTTTCATCGCGGATTTGAGGGAGAAGCCCGGTAGCTTGCGGTAGCAGCGCCGCGAGCGACGCTCCTGCGGGATGGTTTTTGCTGCAGCGTTAACCGAGCGCCTTCCCCCCCCCTGGTGCGCCAGCGAGTGGCTCCCTTGGCTTCTCCTGTCTCTCTGGGCGCCCTGTCTTTTGCCTTGAAAACCTCGCCTATTCGTTGCCGGGGATGTTCGCCTCGCCTTGTGTGGAGGATCACGACTATGACATGGCCCGCTTTATGCATAGGCAATGATAGGTGTCACGCATGGTAACGTTGTGCCGCCCCAATTTTGTTCACAGGATGTTGTCAATGCAAAAATTCTGCATTTGAATGTGACGATGCTGTGAAATACGCTTTAGAAATTGCACAAGTTGATGATAAATAAGGGTTTATTTGGTCTGGTTAAAAAATAGCCATGTCGTTAAAGCTAAGGAAGTTTGCCGCTTTCTTTCTGTTATGACAGGGATATCAACAGTGTTATCCACAGAACCTGTGGAAAACGGCGCGGTCGGGATTCGGCATTAGGGAGCGGCTGTGAATATCCTGTCTTTATCTGTGGAATTGTGATCGGTTTTACACAAGCTGATCGCGGTGAGTCCGTTGCGGCCGTCACTCGTTTGTCATCTATAGTCGGTTAGAAAATGCACGCTAAGTTATTGAAACTGAATTGCCTTTTGAAAGGGGTAAATTTTCGGCAATTTGGCGAAATGGCCGTTATGACTGGCCTGCGAGAGGTTTTCTGCAGCTTTTCCACATTCTTATCCACAGCTTTTGTGCATTTCTTCCAGGCCATTTCTGTCTGGACCGGAAAAACAGGATAAGTCAATGCTATTTTTCGTGGCCAAAAACTGCTCAAGATGCTGAAGCCCTTTAAATACGGGCGATGTAGAAGGTTATCCGTTTATCCTTAACAGTGTTATCCACAGCAGTCGTGGATAGTTTGCTGCCTGTGGGTAGCTCGTAGAGGATAGGGGCGGGTTAGCGTTTCGTCTGGAGACGCCTCCAAACAGAAAAAGGCGCCGCAAGGGCGCCTTTTCTGTCGCTGTGCTTCGCTGTTTTGCCTCAGAAGCGGTATTCGCCGCTGTCGATACCTTTCTGGGTTTCAGCATCAAGCTGCTGGTAGCAGTCTTCCTTGGGCAGCAGCGCGTAGACCGCGTTGTCCTGCTGACTCAGGTCGTATTTCTGCTCTTTCAGCTTGTTCTTCTGGTGCTTGAAGGTGCCTGTGGTTTCCATGGCCTGCTCGTTGATGCGCAGGAACACCGGGATGGCATAGGCGGGCAGTTCACGTTTCAGGTAGGCGCACAGGCCTTTGAAATCGAACTCGCCATGCGGACAGTTCAAGCGTACCTGTGCCATACCCGCGCGGCCATTGGTGTTGGGAATTTCCACTCCGTACACCACGGACTCCTGGATGCCGTCGAAACCATCAAGAATCTGTTCCACTTCGGTGGTAGAAACGTTCTCACCTTTCCAGCGGAAGGTGTCACCCAGGCGGTCAACGAACTGGGCGTGTCGGAAACCGATGTCACGCATCATATCGCCAGTGTTGAACCAGGCATCCCCTTTCTTGAAAACGTCGCGGAAGATGGATTTCTCGGTCTTTTCCGGGTCTGTATAGCCGTCGAAGGGAGTCTTGTCGGTAATCTCGCCGAGCATCAGGCCGGATTCACCCTTGCCGACCTTGATCATGTTGCCGTTCTTGTCACGAACCGGCTCATCGCGTTCCTTGTCGTATTTGACGATGGCGTAGCTCACCGGAGAGAAGCCCACGGTGTTATCGAAATTGAATACGTTGGTGAACGCCACGTTGCCTTCGGAAGAGGCATACAGTTCGATAACGCGCTCGATACCAAAGCGTTGTTTGAAATCCTTCCAGATACTCGGTCGCAACCCATTGCCGACAATGGTGTGAATCTGGTTGTCCCGGTCGTTGGGTTTTTCCGGCTGTTCATGCAGGTAGCGGCACAGCTCGCCCACGTAACCAAAGGCGGTGCAGTTATGACGACGGATATCGTCCCAGAAACCGCTTGCAGAGAACTTGCGGGCAATGACAAGGCTGCCTGCATGGGCAATAGCCGAGGCCCAACAAATCACCATGCCGGTCGCATGATAGAACGGCAGTGTGGTGTAGATACGGTCATCTTTGGTGAGACGCACGGCAGAGAAACCGAAGCCGCCGTAGGCCTTTTCCCAGCGGCCGTGGTTGAACACTACTGCCTTGGGCAGACCGGTTGTGCCGGAAGTGTAGATATAGAACAGGGGGTCACGCAGGAAGGTCTGACGGCTGGATGCAGGATTCTCGCTGGAGCAATCCTTGATCTCGGTGGCCAGGTTCTTGTATCCGGCGGGTGCTTCGCCGGGGTTTTCCAGGGTGTCCTGATCCGCAAAGAAGAAGAAGTTGTCTTTCAGGTCCAGCTCACCGCGTACCTCTTCCACGGTCTCCACCAGCTCGGCGCCCACGATGGCAGCCTTGGGTTTCACCAGATTGAAAGAATGGATCAGTACCTTGCCGCGCTGGGAGGTATTGATCAGTGCGGCGCAGACGCCCAATTTGGCACAGGCCACCACGGACGCGAGCAGCTCGGGGCGGTTTTCCACGTTTACCGCGACCGTGTCGCCTTTTTTCAGGCCAATGGAGGCCAGGTAGTCGGCGATCCGGTTGGCCCAGGCGTTGAACTGTTTATAGGTCAGCTCGGTGTCCTGGTAGATAACCGCGGCGCCATTAGGGTTCTTGCTGGTGGCTTCCTCGATGGCGACACCCAGGCCCAAGGGCTTTTTGGTGTCGGTGATCTTGGCCATCTTTGAGCCTTTGATCATGGCGGGAAGATTGGAGACCAGCTCGGGAACCTTGGAGAGAATCTGGGGCAACGTAATAATGTCTGCGCTGCTCATGGGAGCTCCATTGTCTGTGTTCTAGGGAGGTCCGAAAGGCGTTTCGGGATGCATCTATACGGGCCAGAAAGCTGGCGTATGGCGCGCATCTTCTTATCCGGTAACGTCTCGGCCGGGACCTGGAATTGGCAAGCGGGCGCTTACCTTAACCGTAGCACCAGGGCAGGGCAAGCGCCGTGCCTGCCAGCTGTGCCCGGGCCTGCAGGCCCGGGACCTTTTGGCCCAAAATGCCGGATCGAGATTCAAGCATACCCGCTAGCGGGTTTCATTGGTTTTCTTGTGAACTTTCCGGGTTGCTGATTGTGACAAGAAGCTGCTGCCGCTTCACCTGATCACCGGGCTTCAGGGTAATGGGGCCTACTACACCGTCACAGTCGGCCTTCAGGCTGTGTTCCATCTTCATGGCTTCCAGTGCCACCAGTACCTGACCACGGGAGATGTTATCGCCTTCCTTAACCAGCACATCGACGATCGCGCCATCCATGGGCGCGCGAATGTGTCCGCTGCCCGCCTTGTCTACGCCCGCCACGGCGCTGTGGGTGATGTCCTGGAAACAGACGCAGTGTCCCTGGAACTGGAGCCAGAGCTGGCTGCCTTCGTGGACAAACCGGTAGGGCGCGCTGACGCCGTTTATCGTGACGCGCTGGCCTGATTCCAGTGCGAGCTGCAGGTGGGTATCCCCGAGCTGGACCGTGCTGGTCCCCTGTTGGGTTTGGACATACAGCGTATGTTCGGTATCGCCACAGCGCAGTTTCAGTGGCTGGGCCCCTACAGAGCTGGAGTGCCATGCCTGCAGGTCAGGAGAGTGGGGCTTTGCGGGGCGGGCGAGTAGCGCGGCCAATGCCCACAGGCTGGGCTGAGGTGCGTCACCGGAGAGACTGGCGTCGTTAGCAAAATCACCACCAATGAACGCGGTGGTTGCCGTGCCGTTGGCAAAAGAGGAATGGCGCAGGATGGCCGCCAGAAAAGCGCGGTTGTCACCGACGCCCATCAGTTGGGTGTCTTCAACGGCACGAATCAGCCGCCGACGTGCGTCGTCGCGGCTTTCGCCCCAGGCGATGATCTTGGCAAGCATTGGATCGTAGTGGCTGCCCACCAGGTAGCCCTCGCACAGACCGTGATCAATGCGAACACCGTCACCGCTGGCCGGGCGCCAGTGCAGGATCTTACCGGTCTGTGGCATGTAATTCTGTGCCGGGTCCTCGGCGTAAAGGCGTACCTCAATGGCATGGCCTGAAAGGGTAACCTGATCCTGCTGCAGAGGGAGCGGTTCACCGCGAGCGACACGGATTTGCCAGGCGACAAGATCCTGACCGGTGACCAGTTCGGTGACCGGGTGTTCTACCTGCAGGCGGGTGTTCATTTCCAGGAAATAGAATTCGCCATTGGGGGCGAGCAGGAATTCGACCGTGCCGGCGCCCACATAATTGCAGGCCTTGGCGGCGTTCACGGCGGCTTCGCCCATCTGGGCGCGCAGGGTCGCGTCAACGGCGGGCGAGGGGGCTTCCTCGACCACCTTCTGGTGGCGACGCTGAACGGAGCAATCACGTTCGCCCAGATGGATCACGTTGCCGTGGCGGTCGCCGAAGACCTGGATTTCCACATGGCGCGGCTCCATCACGGCCCGCTCCAGAATCAGTTCGTCACTTCCGAAGGCACTCGCCGCTTCCTGACGGGCGCTTTTCAGCTGGGCGGGGATGTCGCTGGCATCGGTCACCACGCGCATGCCTCGGCCGCCGCCGCCGGCACTGGCCTTGATCATCAGGGGCAGGCCAATACGCTCGGCTTCCGCGAGCAGGGTGGCATCACTCTGGTCTTCGCCTTCATAACCGGGAATACAGGGTACGCCGGCTTCGATCATGGCGATCTTGGAGAGTCGCTTGGAGCCCATCAGGTGGATAGCGGCCTCATCCGGGCCAATAAAGGTGATCCCCGCGTTCTGGCAAGCCTTGGCGAAGGCGGCGTTCTCGGAGAGGAAGCCATAGCCAGGGTGCACGGCGTCGGCGCCGGTTTGTTGGCAGGCCGCCAGCAGGGCATCCACATTCAGGTAGGACGCGCTGGCGAGGGCTGGACCAATGCAGACGGCTTCATCGGCCATCTGTACGTGTCGTGCCTGGGTATCCGGTTCGGAATACACGGCCACGGTGCGATAGCCCAACGATTGGGCCGTGGCAATCACCCGGCAGGCAATTTCGCCGCGGTTGGCAATCAGGATTTTTTCAAAGCTCATGCGTGATCCTTACCGGTCAGCCGGTTTGTGCTCGCGCCGCGTAGGTCGGAAATGGCCTGCGCGGCGTTTTGTTTGTAATGGCAGAGATGGGCTGACGCCCATTTCCGCCGTGCGGTTATTGGTTCCAGCTCGCCGGGCGCTTTTGCACGAATGCCAGGGTGCCTTCCTGGCCTTCTTCTCCGTTCACGGCGTTAGCGAAATCAACCGCCGCTTGATCGAGCAGGTTATCCATGGATTCCTGGCCGACGTTCAGAACCAGTGCCTTGGTCACCCGGTTGGCGTTGGGCGCGCAGCGACGCACTGCCTTGAGGGTGCTTTGCAGTGCGGCCTCGATGCCGTTTTCATCGTTGGCCACCTCATGGACAATGCCTAGCCGCAAGGCCTCGTTGCCCTGGAAACGAATGCCTGTGAGGGCGAGGCGACGGGCCTGGGTGAGGCCAATGCGTTCCACCACAAAGGGGGCGATTTGCGCAGGGATGACCCCCAAGCCGGTTTCTGGCAGGCCAAAAGTGGCATCACAATGGGCGATGGCCACATCGGAAATGCAGGCAAGACCAAAGCCGCCGCCCAATACCGCACCTTCGAGTACGGTAATCACCACCTGGGGTTGCTGGTTGGCCGCGGTGATCATTTCGCCAAAGCGCCGGTTCAGGGACACATAAGCATCGCTGTCACCGGTGGCGGCTTTCTGTCTGGCCCCTGCCATGTCCTTGATGTCACCGCCGGCACAGAAATGCCCGCCGGCGCCACGCAGCACGATCGCGCGAACCGCCGTGTCGTTTTGGACAGCGGCAAACACCGCCATCAGCTCGTTGACCATGGTCAGGCTCATGGCGTTGCGGCTTTCCGGCCGGTTAAGGGTGATATGTAACACCGGGCCGTCCTGGTTCAGGTTCAGCGTTTCGGTTGTGGGTAAAGTCATAAATTCTCTCTACAGAGCCGCTGCAGGAACGCCACTTGGGGCGCGAAAGTTGAGGAGCAAGCCTCAAGCTACAAGCTACAAGCTTCAACACGCACGAAGCTTTGGTTGTGTTGACCCACCTTGCCCGCGCTTCATGCTTTGAGCGCGGGCGGAGTGTTCAAATTCATAGAGTTCTAACCCGCGCCTTGCAGCTTGAAGCTTGTAGCTTGGTGCCTTTATTTCTTCTTGCCCGGCAAGATATCCATGGTCTTGCAGATAATGCCGAGCATGACTTCGTCGGCGCCGCCACCAATAGAGGCCAGGCGGCCATCGCGATACAGCTGGCTGGCCGGGTTATCCATCATGAAGCCGTTGCCGCCCCAGTACTGCAGGCAGCTGTCGGCCACCTCACGGGTCAGACGACCGACTTTCAGTTTGGCCATGGAGGCCAGTTGCAGGACATCCTTGCCATTGATGTACATCTCGCAGGCGCTGTAGGTGAGCGCGCGCAGGGCTTCCACCTCGGTTTGCAATTCTGCGAGGCGGAAATGCACGCTCTGGTTGTCGATCAGCGGCATACCAAAAATGTCCCGTTCCCGCGCGTACTGGATGGTCTCATCGATGACATGCTGTAACCCTTGCAGGCCATTGGCGGCAGCAAACAGGCGTTCTTCCTGGAACTGCATCATTTGCATCATGAAGCCCATGCCTTCCTGGCCGATGAGATTGCGTTGCGGAACGCGCACATTGTCGAAGAAGACTTGGGCGGTTTCGGAGGAGCGCATGCCGAGCTTGTCCAGAGGCTTGTCCACGGTAATGCCGGCGGCATCCTTGGGCACCACGATCAGGGATTTGTTTGCGTGAGGCTTGCCGTCGGAGGTGCAGGCCAACAGGCAGAAGAAATCAGCGCTGGGTGAATTGGTGATCCACATCTTGGTGCCGTTGATCACATAATCGTCCCCGTCTTTTTTGGCGGTGGTGCGGGTGTTGGCCACATCTGAGCCGGCATGGGGTTCAGAGACGGCAATGGCGGCGACCATGTCACCGGCAATGGCCGGGGCGAGGTAATCACGGCGCAATTCATCGCTGCCAAAACGGGCCAAGGCCGGGGTAGCCATGTCGGTCTGCACACCAACGGCCAGGGGGACGCCACCGCAATGCACGCGACCCATTTCTTCGCTCATCACCAGGCCGTAGGAATAATCCAGGCCCATGCCGCCAAACTCGGTGGGCTTGGTGACACCCAGCAGGCCCAGGTCGCCCATTTTCTTGAATACTTCGTGGATCGGAAAACGGCCCGCCGCTTCCCATTCTTTCACGTGGGGATTGAGTTCCTTATCCACAAAGTTACGGACGGTACGGCGAAGTTCTTCGTGTTCTTGAGTGAAAATCATTGGAAGCGTCCTGTTGTTTGGCTCGGTTTGCCGAGCGCTTCTTTATCTGTCGTTGTTTATGAATTTATGGGTTGAGTGAACAGTTAAGAGTTAACAGTGAACAGCGAAGTCAAAACCTGTAAGAGCCTGTGAGCCAGGGTTTCCGCCGTTAACTGTTCACTATTCACTGTTCACTGCCTCTAAAGTCTTGCCACCCCAAAGGCGTTCGGGTGTAGCTGTCGTTGTTCTGCGTCTTCGCAGATGTCCAGTGCATAGGCCACCACCTTGCGGGTGTCGCGGGGGTCGATAATGCCGTCGTCCCACAGGTGGGCGGTGCCGTAAAGGGCAGTTGACTGGCTCTCGAGTTTTTGCGCGGTGGTCTGCTGCAGCATATCGAGCACTTTTTCATCCGGTTCCAGACCCGCGGCCCGTTGTTTGGCTTCGGCGACGATGCGCAACACGGTACCGGCCTGCTGGCCACCCATGACAGCGACTTTGGAATTGGGCCAGGCAAAGATGAAGCGCGGATCCAGCCCCCGGCCACACATGGCATAGTTGCCGGCGCCATAGGAGCCACCAATGACCACGGAGATTTTCGGTACCCGGGCATTGGCCACCGCCTGGAGCATCTTGGAGCCGTGCTTGATCACGCCATTCTGCTCGGCATCGGTGCCGACCATGAAACCGGTGGTGTTGTGAAGAAACAGTAGTGGCCGGCGAGTCTGGTCACACAGCTGAATAAACTGTGCTGCCTTGGCGGCACCTCGGGGGGTAATGGGGCCGTTGTTGCCAATAATCCCGACGGGCTTACCCTCGATGGTGGCCCAGCCACACACTGTGGCACTGTCCCATTCGTTCTTGAAATCCAGGAAGTCAGAGGCGTCGACCACGCGGGCAATCACTTCGCGCACGTCGTAGGGTTTCTTGCTGTCGTCAGGGATCACGCCGAGCAGTTCTTCCGGATCGTAAGCCGGTGGCTGGTGATCCGGTGCTTTCTGCGCGGCGCGTTGCCAGCCCAGCAGGCGAATCAGATCGCGGGCCAGGCGAATGCCGTCGGCATCATTCTCTGCCAGGTATTCGGCGGTGCCGGCGGTTCCGCTGTGCATTTCGGCTCCACCGAGTTCTTCATCCGTGGCGATTTCCCCGGTGGCGGCTTTCAGTAGCGGCGGCCCGGCCAGAAACATCTTGGCGCGGTTGCGTACCACGACCACATAATCGGACAGGCCCGGCTGATAGGCGCCGCCAGCGGTGGCGTTGCCGTGCACGACGGTAATTTGCGGGACGCCAGCGGCAGACAGCCGCGCCTGATTGGCGAAGGTGCGGGCGCCTTCTACAAACACATCCGCGGCGTAATTCAGGTTGGCACCACCGGATTCCACCAGACTGACGACGGGCAGTTTGTTTTCCAGTGCGATGCGTTGCAGGCGAAGGGTCTTGTGCAGCCCGGAGGGTGTGACCGTGCCGCCCTTGATGGCCGAATTCGAGGCGGTGACCAGACAGCGTACCCCGGACACGTAGCCGATACCGGCGATAACCCCGCCACCGGCTTCGGTGCCGTCCTTGTCATCATGCATCTTGTAGCCGGCCAGGTTCATCAGGCTCAGGAACGGTGAGCCGGCATCCAGCAGGCGGGAGACCCGTTCGATAGGCAGCAGCTGGCCGCGCTTGTCGAACTTCGGGCGCTTGCTTTCCGCGGTGTCCACCACCTTTTGTTCGATGGCACGGAATTCCTCGATGGCGGCCAGCAGAGCGTCGCGGTTCTGCTGGTATTCCTCGCTTTGGGTGTCCAGTGTGGAGTCGATGACAGCCATTAGAGATCCTTGAATACGTCGGGCGTGGTGGCGCGGTGGAAGCCGTCGAACGGCGCACTGTTGTCGTGATCGGGCAACGGGAATACCGCCACATTGCCCTGGCTGGCGGCACCGTCGATGCGCAGGGTGTCGCCGCTGATAAAGGCTGCGGCATCACTGAGCAGGAAGCAGATTGCCCCGGAAATTTCGGCCTCGTTGCCCATGCGCTTGAGTGGCACCGCGGCCTTGAGGGTTTTTAGTGTCTGCTTGAAGCCCTCGGGGTAAGTGTCCATGCCACTGGACATGATCCAGCCGGGAGCAACCGCGTTGACGCGCACCCCACAGTTTCCCCATTCGTAGGCAGCTGTCTGGGTGAAGTTCACCATGCCGGCACGGGCTGCGCCGGAATGCCCCATCCCCGGCATGCCTGCCCACATGTCCGCGACAATGTTGACGATGGCCCCGCCGTTGCGGTTCATGCCCTGGGTGAAAACTTCCCGGGCCATCAGGAAGCCCCCGGTCAGGTTGGTGCGCACTACGGTTTCCCAGCCTTTCTGGCTGATCAGGGCCAGCGGGGAGGGGAACTGGCCGCCGGCATTGTTGACCAGACCATGAACGGTCTCTACGGCGTTGTAGACTGCCGCTACGGTGGCTTTGACGGCCTCCTCGTCGCGGATGTCACAGGTAAAGCCCAGTGCCTGGCCACCGTCTTCGTTGATTTCGGCGATCACGCTGTCCAGTTTTTCCTGTTTGCGGCCGATCAGCACCACACGTGCTCCCAATGAGGCCAGCTCATGGGCGGTGCAACGGCCAATGCCGGAGCCGCCGCCGGTCACGATGATGTTTTTGCCGGCAAACAGATCAGGTTTGAAGACGGAACGGTATGACATGGAATTCCCTTATCTATTGGTTGAAAGCGTCGGACGTCTGATGTCAGGCGCTAAAATCAAAATCATGCCCCCACTTCGTCAGCGATGTCCTGGCTGACAAGGATCGGCATATCCAGCAGTTGCTGGGCAAACGCTTTCCCCTGGGGATCGATGCGCAGGGATGCCATGCCGCCGCCGCCCAGAGCGTTACGCAGCAGGAAATTGAAGGCGTTCATGCCGGGCATGGCCCAGCGTTCCACGCTGCCGGTCTCTGCGTCGAGGACATGCTGCATATAATGCGCAACGGCTTGTTCAGTGAGGGCGGCATCAATAAAGGGCAGGTAGTCAGGGTGCCGGGCGATGACGCCGATATTGGCATGGTTGCCCTTGTCGCCGCTGCGTGCCCAGGCCAGCTTGATCAGCGGAACGGTGGTCAAGTCTGCGGACGTTTGCGTTGCGCCGGCCGGGTCGGCGGGTAGCCGGGCAGGGTCCAGCGGCACACCTGCAGGAATGTCTACGGGGTGCGTTTCGCCGCCAAGATCCACGCTTACCGGCACCTGCTGTTTGTTGACCAGGGTGGAAAACAGCCGGATGCGCGGCACCGGTTTCGGACGCCCCCCCACCAGGCCGGAGAGCCCCGGGGCCATCCCGGTGGCGGCCTGGGCGATTTCCCGGGCGAACAGCCCCAGGGCCTTCTTGTCGTCGTGCAGGGCGGCGATCTTGACCACTACCTCTCGGGTGTCGCCGCGCTGTCCCTGGGCGCCGTAGGTGGCCTCGCTGCCAAGAATCTCCACACTGGTTTCCCGGAAGGGAGGCATACCCAATTGCTGATAAAGACCGGAAACCTTGCGCAGGATCGCATCCGCAACCACCTGGCCTTTTTCCGGGGCACCCATGCCGCCCATCAGGAAAGAGGCGGTAATCCGGTGCCCGTCCGGGTAGGTGGCGGACACCTTGTAACTGTCGGTTGGCGGCAAGCCGCGCGCGCCGCTGACGCGTACCCGGTTGTCGCCCTCCTGACTCAGTGTCACTTGGGTAAAATCACACACCACATCCGGGAGGATGTAGGCTCGCGGATCACCGATTTCATAGACGATCTGTTCGCCCACGGTGGCCGGGGTGATCAGTCCGCCGGTGTTGTCGGGTTTGCTGATGATAAAGTCACCGTCGGCAAAGCATTCAGCGATCGGGAATCCCATGTTGTGAAAATCGGGGACCTCTTGCCAATCGGTGAAGTTACCGCCGGTACACTGGGCGCCGCATTCAATCACGTGGCCGGCCAGTGAGCCCTGGGCAAGTTTGTCGTAGTCGTCGTTGGCCCAGTGGAACTCATGCATTAGTGGGCCCAGCACCAGGGCAGAGTCTGCGATGCGCCCGGTCAGTACGATGTCGGCACCGGCATCCAGCGCGGCCTTGATGGGCAGGGCGCCGAGATAGGCATTCATGGTCAGGGTCATGGGGGGCAGGGGCGTGCCGTTGTCCAGCTCGCGGGCTTCGGCAAAATCGGCGCGGCGAGGGTTGAGGTCGTCGCCCTCCACCAAGGCAATTTTCAGGTCCACCCCCGCTGCCGCGAAGGCTTTTTCCAGCGCGGCCCGGCAGGCGCGGGGATTGACGCCGCCGGCGTTGCTGATGACCTTGATCCCTTTGCGGCGAATGTCTTTCGCCAGTGGTGCCATGACCTGGGTAACAAAGTCATGGGCGTAACCGGCTTCCGGGTCTTTCAGACGTGCACCAGCCATGATCGACAGGGTCACCTCGGCAAGATAGTCGAATACCAGGTAATCGATCTCGGCCTGCTTCACCAGCTGGAAAGCAGCGCTGTTGGTGTCGCCCCAGAAAGCGGCGGCGCAGCCGATGCGAATCGAATCGGTCATGTTGGCTCCATTTGCCTGTTTGAGCATGGTTCCGTAAGCTACCAAGCAAGCGCTTGGTCTGTAAAGGTGTGGGGCTGAAATTTGTGAGTCCGGTCCCCGGCTTCGCCTTGCTGCCAGCTGCCTGTAACCGGGATAATGCCGCCAGACAAAAAGAGGACAACAATGGCTGAGTCACTGGCAATTAATGGAATCGATGATTCCCCGCGCGGCCGGCTGCTGAGCGCGGCGGCCCATCTGTTTCGCGACAAGGGGTTCGATCGCACCACGGTACGTGACATTGCGGCATCCGTGGGGATTCAGAGCGGTTCCATTTTTCATCACTTCAAGACCAAGGAAGACATCCTCTATGCGGTGATGGAAGAGGTGATCCACTTCAATACGGCTCGCCTGCGTGATGCGGTGGCCGCAGAATCATCGGCGCAAGGCCAGCTGCGCGCACTGATTCGCGCCGAACTGCAGTCCATTGTGGGCGACACGGCCGAGGCCATGACGGTGATGGTGACGGAATGGCGCTGCCTGAGTGAAGAGAAGCAGCGCAAGGCGCTGGAGCTGCGAAGCATTTATGAACAGCTGTGGCTGGATGCGTTGCAGGCGCTTCATGAGCAGGGGGCGTTCAAGACCGATCCTTTCATTATGCGCCGTTTGCTCACGGGTATGACGGGGTGGGCTCCCAACTGGTTTGACCGCGACGGCTCTCTGACCCTGGATAATCTGGCCGATATCATGCTTGCCCGCGTCGTTGGGGAAAATCCATGATCGGCAACGCCATTGCCTGGGGGCAAACGGGCTACAGCATCATCGAGGAAGGGGAGCTCAATCGTCAGACCTGGGCGCTGGATGTGCATCATTACCTTGTTGCGCGGCCCAACGGACAGAACCTGCCAGGGCGCTTCACCCTGGAAGAGGCAAAGCGCAAGATTGAGGCGCTGGAGGCGGCAGGCGACTGATTTTGCGGTGGTTTTCTGGCCGTTTTGCCCAAGAATTGCCCGTTTAGCGCATTTTGTAGGCAAACGAACATTTTTCTGCAAAAAGCCGTTGACACCCCCGGCCCAATCCCTAAAATGGCGCCCACTTCGCAGCGACGCGAACATGGGTGATTAGCTCAGCTGGGAGAGCATCTGCCTTACAAGCAGAGGGTCGGCGGTTCGATCCCGTCATCACCCACCAAAATTTGAAAGAATTCCGAAAGGAATGTGGAGCGGTAGTTCAGTTGGTTAGAATACCGGCCTGTCACGCCGGGGGTCGCGGGTTCGAGTCCCGTCCGCTCCGCCACTATTCGCAGAAAAGGCCCTCAGAAATGAGGGCCTTTTCTGTTTCAGGCTTTACTGCCCACGTCATCCCCGCGCCTCCTGTTGCCATTCTCGCCTTTAATGAACTTGTCACCTTTCCTGTGTCTAATCATTTGGACGACATGTGAAATGACAAAAAAGGAAATGACAATGGAAGAACTCTTTGAAGAGCGTCTGGAAGAAAAGCAGTTGATGGAAAGCCTGGAAGAATGGCTGGAAGATGATGATTGGGCCGATGACGGTGAGGAGCTTTAACGTCTCCTCCCGCACGGTTGCCCATCAGCGATTTTCCTCTCTGCGCCTGCCTTGTTATTCGACTTCCCCTCTGTTCTAACGAATTGACCTGTATGGGTCATGCCTCCTGATGTCTGCTTTTTTTTATCTGCCATTCAGGTCACACTCTTTCTGATGTGGCTGACTATAATTGGCCGAACCGTGCTGTGTTTGTCACTTTGGGTGTGACGGGGTAAGGCAGCGGCGGCAACTACAATAATTCAGGGAAAGGAAGGGCACTTCATGTCTTCATCTGCGGTGACATCCGAAGCCATTCTGTTTTTTGATCATCGAGGGATCAGCAAGAGTATGCTGTATTCCGACTTCGAAGCCATTCTGGACGGGATGGTCGGTGTGCCGGAGTTCGCCGACAAAGAGGTGCGTGGCGCCTATTGTGTTGTGAATGGCCAATTGAAGGTGCGAGGTCTGGTGTTGTTTACCATTGACTTCGATGAAGACGGAATGGCTGATACGACCTGGAATGTGCCGCTTCGCCATCTGGTCGAGCATGCGGCCCAGGGGCCGGATATGGGGGCTGGACCGGTTCGTCTTGCTTGCCGCAGCCAGTGCCCGGTGGCCTGGCACCAGGACCAACTGTGGGATCCGGGCATGAAGCCCGGCGCCAACGACTTTATTGCTATCCGCGATACCATTTATGACCGAGGCTCCAAGATGGGGTTGGAGCTTGATGATGATATGGAGCCGCCATCCATTGCGCCGCCTGTACTTGGCGCTCAGGAGGTGCCGGCCGCTCCCGCTGTCAAGGCCGACGAAGAGGCTCGCAAAAAAGATGACGAAGAGCGGGTGCGGCTTGCCCGGATTATCAAGGAGTTGCGTCTGAGGGTGCAGACCCTGGAAAACTCCCAGTCCGAAGAGGCGGCAAAGCTGCGTTATTCTGCGCAGCAGAAGGAAGAAATCCTCAATGCCCAGATTGAAAAAGTGATGGGGCAGTTCAAGGCGCTGAAATCCCAGAATGGCGCCCTGAGAGAGCAGAATGAGTCGCTCAAGGCCCAGGTGCTGTCGTTGAACCAGAGCCTGGAAGAGCAAAGTCGACGTAGCGAAAATCAGGGCAGTGAGCTGGAGGTGCTGACCGAACAGTACAAACTGGCTCTGGAGCAGCGCCTGGAAGAAGAGCGCGCTCGCCTGGCCGAGCAGATCCATGCCAAGGAAATGGACGTGCTCAACCGTGATGATTTGATCGGTGAGCTCCGTGAGGAAGTGACTGCGCTGAAGCGAAATCAGGCCAAGGAAGCCAATAGTGGCGCCCAGAAAGTTTTGGAAAAGCTCGAGGAGCTGGGTCTCAGCTTTATCGCTTTTCACCCCGGTGCGGGCCACATCTCTATCCCTGCCAATCAGATTGCCGGTTACATGGAAAACCCGGTGGCGTTTGCTGCGCGCAAGTGCCTGGTGACCGAAGACCATTACCGCGCCTGGCTGGCGCATTACGAAAATCCGGTTTGTCAGGTGGGTATTGGCCAGGATGGGCAGGCCTGTGGCAAGCGGGTCATTCGTGTAGAGGTGCCCAATCAGTTCAAACCGGGAGTCTCGGATTGTAACGCCAATCGTTGTCCGAATTGTCGCAATGATTCCGCCATCGACAACGTGCTGAGATTTCGATAGTGCGAAAGGGCGGCATGCGCCCTGTTTGTCGGGAACTGGTAGGGTTCTTGCAGAAGTTACCGCAGATAAACCTCAATAACAGAAATAAGCAAAATATCGGGAGTGGCGGATATGGCACGCGAGTCCATTGATAAAAGCCTTCTACAGACCTTTGTGCCCGTGAATGCCTTGTCTGGTGATCAGCTCGATTGGTTACTGGATCAGCAGGAGGTGTGCCGCTATTTGTCAGAAGATGTCCTTTTTTCGCTGGGGGATCAGGACAACACCACGATTTATCTGTTGAGTGGCAAGGTCGAGTTGACAGATGAAGAAGGGAAAACGCAGGTGGTCAGCGCTGGCGATACGGCATCCTGGCACCCGCTGGATCATGCCCAGCCGCGCCGTAGTACTGCACGAGCGTTGGGGGAAGTAAGTGTGGTGCGGTTTGACAGTTTTCGGCTGGATACCATTCTCTCCTGGGACCAGTCTGCCGGTTACGTGATTCTGGACATCAACGCCAACTCTGCCTACCAGAACGATCGCGAGTGGATGATTCGTCTGCTCAAGTCCAAACTGTTTCACCGGGTTCCCCCCACCAACATCCTCGAAATATTCCGGCGTCTGCGCGCGTTCCGTCAGAAGGAAGGCGATGTGATCATTCGCCAGGGAGAGGCTGCTGATTGCTGTTACATACTGAAAGAAGGTGTGTGCGAGGTCTCCATCAGTATGGGGGACAGTGAGCCGACCCCGGTGGCCATGCTGGAGGAGGGGCAGTGGTTTGGTGAAGAGGCTCTGCTGTCCGGTAAGCCCCGAAACGCCACCGTGACCATGGCTACGGATGGGGTATTGATGAAATTGGATCGCAAGGATTTCGATGCCCTGCTGCGTGAACCTATTATTAATACCATGGCGGCGGACAAGGTGCTGGAATCCGTGGATCGTGGTGCCTGGTGGCTGGATGTGCGAACCAGTGATGAGTTTGATCAGGAGCATCTGGTCGGCGCCACCAATATGCCGCTGAATGTGCTGCGCCTGAAATCCCGCCTGCTGGATCCGAGCAAGACCTATGTGGCCTATTGTGACACCGGCCGCCGTAGCGCAACGGCCGCTTTTCTGTTAAAAAACGCCGGTTTGGACGTAATCGTTCTGGATGGCGGGCTAAATGCCAATGCTGCTACCCTGAACGAGTACCTCACTCAGGGGTGATGGCTGCCGCCGGTAGCGTCCCCCGCAACCGGCTGCAGCAACCGCTGCCCCAGGGATTTCCGTGGCGCAAGACAAGTTTCGCAATATTGGGCTGATTGCCCGTTCGGAGAGTGAGCAGGCGCTGTATTCCCTGCGCCAGCTGATTCACTTCCTGCATGGACGGGATTGCACCGTGATCCTCGACAAACACATTATCTCCAGCTTGCCTGAGATGGGGCTGCAAGCGGCCAGTCCGGCGCAGATGGGGGAGGCCTGTGATCTGGTCATTGTCGTTGGTGGTGACGGCAGTCTGTTGGGGGCCGCTCGTACTTTGGCGCGTTTCGATGTTCCGGTGCTGGGGGTTAACCGCGGGCACCTGGGCTTTCTGACCGATATCCTTCCTTCCGAGATTGAGTCCCGGGTCGGGCAGGTGCTGGATGGGGATTACACCACCGAGCGCCGCTTCCTGCTGGATCTTGAAGTGCGTCGTGGCAAGACCGTGGTCGGCGAGGGCGCGGCCCTTAATGATGTGGTGTTGCTGTCCGGTGACAGCGTGCACATGATCGACTTCGAACTCATGATTGACGGCCATTTCGTCTACGCCCAGCGGTCTGATGGCCTGATTGTGTCCACGCCTACGGGGTCCACAGCCTATGCCTTGTCCGGTGGTGGCCCGATCATGCACCCCAAGCTGGATGCCATGGTACTGGTGCCCTTGAATCCGCATACCCTCACCAGCCGGCCATTGGTGGTCGCGGGGGACAGTGAGATCAAGATCCACATCACCACTGAAAAAGTACGTCCTCTTGTCAGCTGTGACGGCACAGAGGGGATTCGCCTGCAGGTGGATGATATTATTGCCATCAAGAAGAAGCCCCACCGGCTGCGTCTCATTCACCCGCCGGGGCACGACTTCTATCAGGCCTGCCGCTCGAAACTGGGCTGGAGTACCCGGCCTGGCGATAGCAACTGAACTGCAGTTTCAGTGAATAGCGAAAGTCACAAGACGGGCAAAAGCCTGTCGTAGGGCAGAAATCGGCGTGCGCCGATCTCCGCCATGATGCATTTGAAACCGGAACACATCATGAGTTATCAAAGCTTCGAAGACCTGATTGCCACCATGACCCCAGAGATCTGTGACAACATGCGTCGCGCCGTGGAGCTGGGCAAGTGGCCTGATGGCCGCGTGCTCTCAAAAGAGCAGCGCGAGATGTGTATGCAGGCCGTGCTGACCTGGGAGGCAAAACACCTGCCTGAAGAGCAGCGCACGGGGTATATGGAGCAGGCCTGCAAGAGTGATTCAGGCAAGGCCGAGGAGCAGCCTGTGACGCTGAGAGGTCCGGATACCCTGCAATAGAAAATCGCAGGCTTGCATAATTATGCACGTGACCGACGGGTCGTCGTTTTTTTGCTTCTAACAGTCTCTTTTTCCTGCGGTTGTCGTGTTTTCCCCATTGGTATGCCACGGCTCATACTGTAATCTTCTTATGCGGCGTCCTGTAACCCTCAGTAAGTGGGCGTAGATGCAGGCCTCGGGAGACGGTGGAGTTTAGCCGCCTTTGCCGGCTTTTCGGCAGAAAATAATTAGATAACAATCGGTTTGGGAGAACCCATGCATATCTACAAGAAAGTACTGCCTGCGGCAGTCGCTATGGCTCTGGCCGCCTGTGGTGGCGGCAGTGATACAGTTCCTGATCAAAGCGAAGGCGCGACCTACCTGGGTACGCATCCCCGTTTTGATCCCATTACCTCTGATCTGCCTCTCAATACCGACCTGATTTTTGCAGCTGCGGCAACCAGCGACGGTACGGCCAATGTGGGTGTGCCCGAAAATGCGATTGAGGCAGCGGTGAACAAGCTGGACGGCTTCTCCGTTTCAGCCTATTTCGATATTGCGTTTGAGGGCAGCATTGACGCTGCCAGCCTGTGTACGCCTATCCAGGCTGCCATGGGTGCCGGTTGTGCGCCGAATATCTTCCTGGTGCCGCTGGATACCTCCGGTGGTGATGGGGATGCATTGAACCCGGACAATATCGTGGGAATCAACGCTTCTCTGATGGCCACTACAGCCTTTACTGCCAGCGTGGAATCGGTTGGCGGTGGCAGCAATAACACCTTGCGCATTACCCCGGTGGCCCCGCTTCAGGCCAAAACCAAGTATCTCGTATTTCTGACCGAAGGGTTGATGGATACTTCGGGTGATCAGGTTGGGGGTTCTGCCTCTTACCGCATCATGGGTGCCAATGAGCCTGCGCTGCCGGCCACTCTGGCGCCGGTTCGGGCTGCTGTGCAGGGCTGGGAGACCATTGCCGCAGGGGTGCTGATGGGTGCCGGTCTACACACCGATATGGATGAAGCAAAAGATTCGGTGGTGATTTCCTACACCTTTACCACGACCGACCCGCTGGCTCCGCTGGTGGCCATGGCTGCCCCGCGTGCTGCCATCTATCAATCACAAGTGGATGCAGGAGCGGACCCCAGTGCCGCCGCCGCCAACGCAGCAGCGCTTGAGCCTGTACTAAGTACCCCTAAAGCCCGGACTGTGGCGGTCAACGCGGCTACCGGTATCGATTTTGGTACCCTGACTCAAGGTGCCCTGGCGGCTGATGTGGGTACGCTTTATACCGGTGCGATTGATCTGCCTTATTACCAGAAGGCTCCGGCCTCTGCCGCTGACCTGAGCTACCTGCAGACTGACTGGAGTGCAGACCAGGTGCTGGGCTCCCAGCTGGGTAATGGCATTCCTCCGATGGATGTGGATGGCACCTACAATGTGACCTACCGCTATCCGTTTGCCGCGAAGACCGGCGATGAGACTGTCCCCCTGCAGGTAACGTTGCCGAACCCGGCGGCGACGCCTGCGGAGTTGGGTGGTGCGAGCTGTGCCCAAGTGCGTGATAACACCGGTTACCCCACGGTGATTTACGTGCATGGCATCACCAGCGACCGGACTTCTGTGATGGCGCTGGGTCATACACTTGCCTCCAAGTGTATTGCCACAGTGGCCATCGATTTGCCGGTTCATGGTGTACCAGCCAACAGTGCATTTGCTGCAGCCCTTAATGTAGAGAACAGCCAGCTGATTCCGTTCCAGACACTGTATGGTGATGGCTTGCATGAGCGTCACTTCAATGTGGCTCAGGATGCGAGCGGGAACCCGGCAGCAATGAACTTTGCCAACCCGACCGCTCTGGACGGTTCTGGTGCTTGGTTCATCAATCTGGCTGATCTGACAAATACCCGTGACAATCTTCGCCAATCAGTAATGGACTTGCTTAACCTGAACGCCAGCCTGGAAGCCATTAGTGCCCTGGACATTGATGGCAACGGTTCGTTGAATACTGACAATGTGACGGTTGTGGGTGTGTCACTGGGTTCCATTGTGGGTTCAGTGTTCAGCACGGTAAACCAGATCGCCATGAGCAATGACGCAAGTTTTGGCAGCAACCTGAACCCGGTGGTCGGTTTTGTGGGCTCTGCTGGCGGGTCTCAGCTGGCGCATCTGCTGAATACTTCGCCGACCTTTGGTCCGCGGATTCAGGCGGGTTTGGCGGCTAACGGTGTTGAATCCACCAGCGAGGACTACCAGCGATTCCTGTACGTTGCCCAGAGCACCATGGCGTCAGGTGATCCGGTGAATTTCGCAAGCACTCTTGATAGCCTGAACGTTCCGGTTCTATTGCAGCAAATCAATGGTGATACCGTCGTGCCGAACGGCGATCCTGCGCTACCTTTGATGGGAACCGAGGGGCTTGCTTCTCTGGCGGGTGCCAATCAGCTTGGCGCTGGAGCCGCGAATGTGACTTCCACGCCTGGCATCGTGAAGATGACAGCGGGTGGCCACGCTTCCCTCCTGACACCTTCTGGCGGTGCGCCGCAGGTAACCGCTGAACTTCAGGCCCAGGTGGTGAGCTTTGTGTTGTCCAATGGCGCCCAGGTTGCCGTTGGCAGTCAGGCTGCTGCAGATGTGGAGGCACCAGCTCCCTGAGTTTGCCTACTACTGACGTGTTCCAACAACACCTCGCCCCGGCGGGGTGTTGTTGTTTTGGGGACACGGTAAGATACCCGTCATATCCCCTCGCAGGAGTCTCTAATGGAAACAGCGCATTCTGCTGTGAAAACCACGCGTCTTGATGAGTATCGTTCGCCCGCGTACCGGGTTGATGAAGTGCGACTGGACGTCGACATTCATGATGGTGTGACAACCGTCAGCAGTGAGCTGGTGCTGCAGCGGCACGCGGATGCTGCGGGTGTCTCGAGTATGACCTTCAATGGCGAAGGGCTGTCATTACGATCGTTGGCGCTGGATGGCGTGGTCCTGAACGAGGCCAGCTACCGCTATGAGGCTGGCCTGCTCACCGTGGACGGCTTGCCTGAGCGTTGTACGCTGAGCTCGGTGGTAGATATCGAGCCGGAAAAAAATACCGCTTTGGAGGGGTTGTACCTGTCGAAGGGTATGTACTGCACGCAATGTGAGGCTGAAGGATTTCGCCACATTACCTTTTTTCCGGATCGCCCCGATGTGTTGTCCCGGTTCACCACCACCGTTCGGGCGGACAGGGCACGCTTCCCGCTGTTGCTTTCCAACGGTAATCCTGTCGCCAGTGGTGAAGACGGTGAACGACATTGGGTGACCTGGGAGGATCCGTTCCCGAAACCCTGTTATCTGTTTGCCTTGGTGGCAGGGGACCTGGCCTGTCTGGAAGATACCTTCAACACCATGTCTGGTCGTGAAGTCGCATTGCGCTTGTACGCCGAGCACCGTGACCTGGACAAGCTGGATCACGCCATGGAATCGCTGAAGCAGGCCATGCGCTGGGACGAGCAGACTTATGGTCGGGAATACGATCTGGATATCTACATGATCGTAGCGGTGAGTCATTTCAATATGGGAGCCATGGAGAACAAGGGGCTGAATATCTTTAATACCTCCTGTGTCCTGGCGCACCCGGCGACCACAACCGATGCGGGCTTTCAGCGGGTGGAATCGGTGGTTGCCCATGAATATTTCCACAATTGGTCCGGTAACCGGGTGACCTGCCGGGACTGGTTTCAGCTGAGCCTGAAAGAAGGGTTTACCGTATTCCGTGATCAGGAATTCTCGGCGGACATGAACTCTGCGGCGGTAAAGCGTGTCGAGGATGTGGATTTTCTGGTGAATCATCAATTTCCGGAAGACCAGGGGCCGATGGCTCATCCGGTGCGGCCTTCCGAGTATCAGAAAATTGATAACTTCTACACCCTGACGATTTATGAGAAAGGGGCCGAGATTGTGCGCATGCAGTACCACCTGCTTGGCGCAGAGGGGTTTCGCAAGGCCACGGATCTGTACTTCGAGCGCTTCGATGGTCAGGCGGTCACCTGTGACGATTTTGTCGCCTGCATGGAAGAAGTTTCAGGGCTGGACCTGAGCAAGTTCAAGCGCTGGTATAGCCAGGCAGGCACACCGGTCTTGTCGGTGACGGCGACGCAGGACGAGCATGGCTACAGCCTGAATTTCCGACAACAAACACCGCCGACTCCGGGGCAGGCAGAGAAATTGCCAGTGGTGATTCCGGTGAGAATAGCGCTGCTCGATCGTGACGGTGAGCCGGTCATACTGGATGAGCAGGGTCGCCGTGAAGTCGTGTTGATTGTGGACCAGCAGGAACAGGGTTTCGTCTTTCCCGGCGTCTCCGGGGTCACGCCTTCCTTGCTGCGAGGGTTTTCGGCTCCAGTGGTGCTGCAGCATGATTATCAGGACGGGCAGCTTGAGCACTTGTTAGCCCATGACAGTGATGGATATTGCCGATGGGCGGCCTCGCGGGAGCTCTACTTTGCGGCGCTGGATCGCTTGGTGAAGGGCGAGGGCGGCACTGCAAATGTTGCGCAAGCTGCCGAACAGGAGGCGAACCAGTTGGCGGCAGTGCTTGACCAGGTCATTGCGCGAGCCGGGGAAGATGCAGCCCAGGCTGCGCTGCTGTTGGCTCTGCCGTCAGAAGTGGCCCTGGGGGATCGTCATGTACCGCTGGATCCGGGGCGGGTGCATGTGGCGCACCGGTCCTTGAGGCGGGCGCTGGGTCATGCGCTTCAGTCGCAATGGCTGGAGCTGTCAGAATCATTGCTCGCTACCGAATTGCAAATGGATGGCGTTGCCATGGGGCGTCGCCAGCTACGCAATCTGGCGCTGGAGTATCTTGCGGCGGGCGATCACCCGGAAGCAGAGCGCATTGCGGTGGAGTTGTTTGAGCTGCCGCTGTGCATGTCGGAAGAACTGGGGGCGCTGCGCACCCTGGTGCACTATCAATTGCCCGGGGCTGCGCAGGCGCTGGCCCAGTTCGAAAAGCGCTGGAAAGACGAGGCGTTGGTGATGGATCAGTGGTTCTCGGTACAGGCCTCGGCAGGCGGGACAGATCAGGTGGAGCGGGTGCGCGGGCTGTTGCAGCATCCGGCGTTTGATTGGGCTACACCCAACCGGGTGCGATCTGTGGTGGGAGCCTTTGCCGGCAGTAATCCGGCGGCTTTCCATGCGGAGGATGGCAGTGGCTATCGACTGTTTGCCGAGATGTTGGCAAAGGTGGACGCCCTCAACCCACAGATTGCGGCCCGAATTGCCAATGCAGCAGCTCGCTTGCCGCGCTTGAAGGCTGAACTTCAGGGAAAACTGCGAGCCGAATTGGAGTCGGTAAAGAAGGGGGCTTCTGCCAATCTGTCGGAGGTGCTGGGTAGAGTGCTAAGCAATTGAAATGCTAAAGTTTGCCTATTGATGAATCTCCCGCTGTAGCCCGTGACTGGCTGGTCGTAAATCAGCTTTCAGGGGGGGATTCATTTTTAGCTGTGATGTGTAAGAATTATGCATTAGTGCGATGCTGAACCGTATCAGGAAGAATGATGGGACCTGGTGCGGGCATCATGGGAGAGTCAGCAGCGCGCAAGAACAATAAATAGCCGTATATGGCGACTCGGAGTAGCTAGAATGAATAATAATCCCCTGCGCAAGACCAGGCTTGCGCTGGCTGTGGCCAGTGTAACCGCACTCAGTGGTCTGACCTCACCCGTTTCAGCTGTTCAACTGGAATTTGACAATCCCGACTGGCAAGGCCGGCTTGATACCACCCTGTCTGTAGGGGCGCTGTTCCGTACTGAGGGACAGGACAGCATGCTTGCCGCGACTGGCGATGTAGTCGACATGACTGCTGCGGGTTACGGCAGCCAGATCAACAAAAACGATGCGAACAACAATTTTGACACTGGCCTTGCGTCGCTGGTGTACAAGATTACCCCGGAACTGGATCTGAGCTGGCAAGGCAAATATGGCATGTTCCTCAGGGGAACCGCTTTCTATGATCAGGAGATCATGGATGGTGGGCATGATGGCGGCATATTGAACCCGTCTTCTCCCTTTGTGCCCGGCAACGGTTTTACCCGTTATGCCACCTATTCCGACTATGCTAATAACGGTGTCGGAGATGATTTCACGAAGGATGCAGAACGTTACGCCGGTGAGCGTGCGCGTTTGCTGGATGCGTACGTCTGGGCCAACTTCGATCTGTTCGAGCGCCCCCTTAACGTGCGCCTTGGGCAACAGGTAATTAACTGGGGTGAGGCGCTGTTCATGCAGAATGGTGTTAACACTGCCAATTACTTTGATCTGAACGCTCTGCGGTTGCCAGGCTCAGAAATCAAGGAAGCCCTGCTGCCCCTCGATAGTCTCTACTTCTCTTACGGACTGACCTTCAACTCCACCATTGAAGCGTTTTATCAGTTTGAGTGGAAGAATTCTGAGGATGCTCCCTCTGGTACTTATTTCTCCACCCATGATGCCTTCCCGGGCAAGGGTGCTGATAACGTGATCATTGATGGTCGTGTGGTGGCTCTGGGGGCGGGAGTGCCCGGCCTGGAAAATGCCTTTGCCGCTTATACCAACGCTACCTATGGTCCGAATTATCAATACGAAGCTACACAGGTAACGGTTAACCGTATGCGGGATAAGGAAGCCAGCGACAGTGGCCAGTTTGGTCTGGCTTACCGCTACTTTGCTGAAAACCTCAACGGCACCGAGTTTGCCCTCTATTACACCCGTACCCACGCTCGTACCCCGGTTGTCGGGGCGCGTATCAATCAACTGAATACGGGCGGTCCTGCCAATATTGCCCAGACCATTGATACCACTGAGTATCAGATGGCCTATGTGGAAGATCAGGATATGATCGGGGGTAGTTTCAACACCAGTCTGGGGAATATCTCCCTGGCCGGTGAAATTGCCTATAGACCTAACCGAGCCATCATTAACGAGGTTGGTGATAACCTGATTCAATCCCTGGCGGCAGCGGCGGCCAACCCAGCTCCGACATTGGGCGATCTTACTCCTCATTGTGTTCGTGCTGAGTTAGGCGGTAGCTGTCTTGACAGCAATGAATCAGTGCAGGCGGGACAGCTTTACTACTTCTATGATGAGGTAGATAGCTACAACGGTTCTCTGGTCAGCATCTTCAATTTTGGGCCCGCCCTGAGAACAGATGGGTTGGTTGCGCTTCTGGAACTGGGCGTTGAGCATATCGACGGGCTGGAAACTTCTGACGTGCAATACAACTCCACAGCGGCAATCTTGAGCTCCGAAGCCGAAATCCTTAGCCCCGATGATCCAGACAAGTATTACCTTGATGATACTTCCTGGGGTTACCGTGCTGTCGTAAAAGCGGAATACAACAATATCTTTGCGGGTATCTCCATGAGCCCGAGTGTTCGTCTTGCACATGATGTTGACGGTAATTCCCCGATTGGCGGCAACTTTATGGAAGGTCGTAAAGCTGCCACATTGGGTCTGGATTTTGTGTACTTGAACAACCTGGAAGTGGCGTTGTCTGGCACCAGCTTCTGGGGTGCCAAATATTCCAACAAACTGGCCGACCGAAACAACGCTTCGGTTTCTGTTAAGTACTCTTTCTAATTTTTTGCGGGCCGCGGGTGCGGCCCGATTTCACGGAGAGCAATCATGTTGAAGAAATTGACCGCAATGGGCAGCGCTTTGGCGCTGTCACTGAGCGTAGCGGCCAATGTACAGGCGGCCGTTTCCGCATCAGAAGCTGGCAAGCTGGGTACCTCCAGCCTGACGCCCTTTGGGGCTCAGGTAAAAGGTAACGGCAAGGCAGTATCTACAGGCCTGGGTATCCCGGACTGGACCGGAGGGATTCAGCGTAAGGATATCCCCAAGGAATACACCAGCCCGGGCCAGCACCATCCTGACCCTTACAAAAGTGACAAGATTGCCCTGACAATCACTGCACAGAATGTTGGCCAGTACGCTGACAAAGTGCCTGATGGTGTCAAGGCAATGCTGAAAACTTACCCGGATACCTTCAAACTGAATGTGTATCCGAGTCACCGCTCCACTTCTGCCCCCCAGTGGGTTTATGACAACACCAAGAGTAATGCGAGCAAAGCCAAGTTGGGCGAAACCGGCGTGGATAATGCCTTTGGTGGTATTCCTTTCCCGATTTTGAGTGGCTCCAACGAAGACAAGGCGCTTCAGGCCATTTGGAACCATATCCTGCGGTGGCGGGGTCTGTATGTAGTGCGTCGGGCTTCTGAGGTTGCTGTTCAGCGCAGCGGTGCCTACTCCCTGATTACGTCTCAGCAGGAAGTGTATTTCCGCTATTACGACCCCAAGTACAATTTTGATAGCCTGGACAACATCATTTTCTATTACCTTTCCTTTACCAAGGCGCCTGCGCGCCTGGCGGGTGGTGCGGTACTGGTCCATGAAATGCTGGACCAGAAGAAAATGCCGCGTCAGGCCTGGGGTTACAATGCTGGTCAACGGCGGGTTCGTCGTGCGCCAAACCTGGCTTACGATACGCCGATCGCTGCTTCCGATGGCTTGCGCACGGCAGATGACACTGACATGTACAACGGGGCCCCGGATAAGTACAACTGGTCTCTGGTGCATGACAAGCCGGTTGAAATGTTTATCCCCTACAACAATTACAAGCTGGATAGCCCGGATGTTTCATACGAGACCCTGCTGCAGAAGGGGCACGTGAATCCTGATTACCAGCGTTGGGAGCTGCACCGTGTGTGGGTGGTAGAAGCCAATCTGAAAGATGGTGAACGCCACATTTACACCAAGCGTCGCTTCTACATTGATGAAGACTCCTGGCAAATTGCCGCCATCGACCAGTACGACCGTCGTGGTGAGTTGTGGCGCGTTAGCCTTGCCTTCATCAAGAACTACTACGAGGTGCCTACCCAGTGGACTGCTCTTGATGCATTCCACGACCTGCGTGCCCAGCGTTATCACGTACAGTTCCTCGATAACGAAGAAGCCTCGATTCTGGACTACAGCCAGCCTGTACCGGGTGACCGTTACTTCCACCCGGCAGCATTGCGCCGTCGTGGTCGCTAATCAGAAGAAAAGGCTGACAACGTAATGTCAGTATCCACAAAGCGGCCGGGACCCTGAAGGATCCCGGTCGTTTTGTACTCGGCCTCTTGTCAGAGGCCATCGGGAAGAGATGGGACAATGAAAAAAATACTTGTTATGGCAGCGGGTGCCTTGCTGTCTTCGCCTCTATTGGCGGCACCGTATATTGATAATGAGGCACCGTTGGTGGCGGCCAATGCGTACCTGGATCTCGCTGATGCCGGGGGCCGGGTTGTTGCCGTGGGTGATCGCGGCAAAATCCTTTTCTCCGATGATCAAGGCGGACACTGGAAGACAGCTGTCGCCCCTTCGGAAGTCCTGCTGACAGCAGTCTGCTTCGCTGATGCCCGTCATGGTTGGGCCGTTGGCCACGATGCCGTTGTGTTGGGCACGGATGATGGAGGGGAAACCTGGACACTTCAGTACAGTGATCCACTGGGTGGCGGAGAGTCCTCTGATGTTGAGGAAGAGCCGCTGGATGATCTGTCCATGGATGATATCTATGGTGATCCCTATGGTGACGACGATTATGGGGATGATCTTTATAGCGACGATCCCTACGAAGAAGCCTCGTCTGCCCCGGTCGATACCTCGGGTGCTCCTTTGCTGGATGTGCATTGTGAAAGCAAAGATAAAGCGGTTGCGGTGGGTGGCTATGGCTATTACCTGGAGACCTCTGACGGCGGTGACACCTGGAGCAAGCAGGCCGCTCGCATGAAGAACAGCGATGGCTGGCATCTATATGCCATGTCAGATGCGCCGAAGAGTGATGATCGTTACGTAGTGGGGGAGAAAGGGGTTATTTTTCGCTCCACAGACAAGGGTGCCAGTTGGACCCAGCTTGACAGCCCCTACGATGGAACGCTGTTTGGTGTGACAGCAATTTCAGACTACCAGGTTCTCGTTTACGGGTTGCAAGGCAATGTCTGGTTGTCTGCCAATCGAGGTGTTAGCTGGAAAAAAATCCCGACCAAGCTGACTCGTGGCGTTAATGACGGTGCGGTATTGGCTGATGGCAGCGTTGTGTTGGTGACCAATGCTGGAGGCATCCTTACCAGTCATGATGACGGCCAGTCATTCTCCCTGCGGTTCCTGCCGGACCGTGAATCCATCTCCGCAGTGCTGCCCCGTATCGGTGGCGGTGTCCTGATCGCCGGTCAAGGCGGTCTGCGTGTGATTGAAGACGTGAAATAAGGGAGCACAGCAATGTCAGGTCGAATTTCTCAATCTATCGCCGGCGCCTTGTTCAAGGTCCGTCCGGTTATATTGCTGCTCTTTATTGCCGCTACTGTCCTTCTGGGTATTCAGGCAAGCAAGATTCAGCTCAATACGGATATCAGCAAAATGGTCCCGCTGGACCACCCTTATATCCAGAATTATTTTGAACACAAGAATGACCTCAGCCTGGGTAATGACGTGCGGTTGATTGTCGCCGAAACCAAAGGTGACGATCTTTTCAATGAAGATTACATGGCCGCGCTAAAGGAAATCACCGATGAGGTGTTTGCCCTTGAAGGTGTGGATCCCAGCAAGATCAGTTCCCTGTGGACCAGCAATGTTCGTTGGAACGAGGTGACGGAGCAGGGGTTCCAGGGTGGGGAGGTGATTCCTGCCGGTTATGATGGGTCTGCCGATTCTCTGGAGCAACTTCGCACTAACGTGCTGCGCTCGGGGCAGGTCGGACGCCTGGTAGCGGATAACTTCCAGTCCAGTGTTGTTCATGCTCATCTGCTGGATGCGCTTGGGGATGGCGGTGTGGATATTCCTGAACTGTCAGCCAGCCTGGAAGAGATTCGTAGCACCTATCAGGAAAAGTACCCGAACGTACGTATTCATATCGTCGGTTTGGCCAAGAAAGCAGGGGATGTGATGGCCGCTGCTCAGGAAGTGGCCATGTTTTTCTTCCTGACTCTCGGTTTGATCGCCGTTCTGTTGTTGATCGACACTCGCTGTCTGCGAAGTGCTTTGACCGTAACACTTTGTTCTTTTGTGGCGGTGATCTGGCAGCTGGGCATTGTCAGCAGTCTGGGCTTTACCATTGACCCGTACTCGATGCTGGTGCCTTTCCTGGTCTTCGCCATTGCGGTGTCCCACGGTGTGCAGATCGTCAATACCCTGGCCAACTATGCCGCCTCCGGCATGTCGTCACTGGATGCGTCGCGTTCCACCTTCCAGGCGCTGTGTGTGCCGGGCATGGTGGCGCTGGTGTCGGATGCGATCGGTTTCCTGACCCTGTACATGATTGATATCGGGGTGATCCGTGAATTGGCCATGGCGGCCAGTATTGGCGTGGCGGTGATCATTATCACCAACCTGGTGATTGTGCCGATGTTCCTGTCCTACCTGGGCGTAAGTAATGCTTCGGTACGCAAGATTCAGGCAGGGGAGAAGAAAGATCATCCGCTGGCAGCCCTGTTCTCGCGCTTCACCCGTACACCGCTTGCAGCACTGTCCATTCTGGTTGCCGTTGTGGGTTATGCCGGTGGTATCTACCTGAGTCAGGATCTGAAAATCGGGGACCTGGACAAGGGCGCGCCTGAATTGTGGCCGGACCCCTGTGAGGAAATGGATTGCCCGCGCGGTTATGAGCCCAAGGATCGCTATCGTTATAACCATGACGTGAACTTCCTGGTGTCCAACTACTCGGTCAGTGCCGACGTGCTGGTGGTGATGGGCAAGACCCCGGTGGAGTCCTGTAACACTTATCAGGCGATGCAGGCGATTGATGACATGGCCTGGACACTGCAGAACGTGGAAGGGGTGCAGGATGTCACCACGATCTCCTCAGCCACCAAGATGATTGCCACCAACATGAACGAAGGTTCCATGAAGTGGGCAACCATCTCCCGTGACCAGTACGCCCTGAACAATGTCATGAGCTTCATGCCAGACAGCCTGTACAACCTGGATTGCTCGTTGACTCCGGTGTATGTGTTCCTGGATGACCACAAGGCGGAAACGCTGGATCGTGTGACCAAGGCGGTGGCTGATTTCGCCGAAACCCGTAACAACGCGGACGTGGTGGAGTTCAAGCTGGCTTCCGGTAATGCGGGTGTGGAAGCGGCCACCAACCAGACCATCGAAGCCAGCCAGTACCCGATGCTGGCGCTGGTCTATGCGGTCGTTTCGGTGCTGGTGCTGATTGCCTTCCGCTCCATTCGTGCGGTGATCTGTATTATCGTGCCGCTGGGGCTGACCTCCATTCTCTGTCAGGCACTGATGGCCCAGCTGGGTATTGGTGTAAAAGTGGCGACCTTGCCGGTCATCGCACTGGGTGTGGGGATCGGGGTGGACTACGGCATCTACATTTACAGCAAGCTTTCGGAATACCTGAAACAGGGTATGGATCTGGAAGACGCCTATAAGGAAACCCTCAAAACCACGGGTAAAGCGGTTGCCTTCACCGGTATTACCCTGGCAGTGGGTGTGATTTTCTGGGTGTTCAGCTCCATCAAGTTCCAGGCTGACATGGGGATCCTGCTGACCTTCATGTTCTTGTGGAACATGATCGGCGCCCTGTGGCTGCTGCCGGCGCTGGGCCGTTTCCTGCTCAAGCCGAATGCAGCGCGAGCCCGTCAACGCGGCTAACTGACGCGCTGGTTTCGTTAGTTGTTATTGGCCCGGCTATGCCGGGCCTTTTTTGTGGTCGACGCGTATTTGAGGGAATGGCTCACAACAGAGACCATCCCGTAAGAGCGTCGGTGACTGGCTGCGCTGACCCTCCGGGTCCCGCTTTCCATGCGCTGATCAGCCGACGAGGAAAAGAATGATTTGCCACATAGGGTCCAGAGGATACTCAGAAAGCTCCGTGCCTCCTGTGGAGGACACGCCGTGGATCGGGGCTTCAGCGGATGACAAGGCTCCTGTCCGACACAAAGCATCGTAGTCACCACAGCCGTTGGCTATAATGCCGGCGGTTTTCACTGATTCGGGCCCATCGATGTTGTATTCCCTCGCCAGACCGTTGCTGTTTTCCCTGTCCGCCGAACATTCCCATGAGCTCACCCTGGCCATGTTGCGCAAACGTGCGGGCAAGTTGTGGCCGGGTGCTGTACCCCATCGTCCCCGTCAGGTCATGGGCATTGAGTTCCCCAACCCGGTTGGGCTCGCAGCGGGTCTGGACAAGAACGGTGACTGTATCGACGGCTTGGCCGATCTGGGCTTTGGCTTCATTGAGGTCGGCACCATCACCCCGAGACCTCAGCCAGGGAACCCGAAGCCACGCCTGTTTCGGGTGCCTGAAGCGGGCGGCATCATCAACCGGATGGGTTTCAATAATCTGGGCGTGGATTATTTGGTCGGTGCCGTTAAAAACAGCCGTTATAAAGGGGTGCTGGGGATCAACATCGGTAAGAATAAAGACACCCCGGTAGAAGATGCTGTGCAGGATTACCTTGCCTGTCAGCAAAAGGTGCATGCCTATGCAACTTACCTGGTGGTCAATGTATCTTCCCCCAATACTCCCGGGCTTCGCGAGCTTCAGCATGGTGAAGCGCTGGATAAACTGCTGGGCACGCTCCGTGAGGCGCAAACCCGGCTGGACCAGCAGCACCGTCGCCGGGTTCCTCTGGTGATCAAAATTGCGCCAGATAATACGGAAGAAGAGCTGCATGCCATGGCTGAGGCCTTTGTTGCGCATGGTATTGACGGTGTATGTGTGGGCAATACCACCCTGTCCCGTGAGGGCGTTCAAGGTCTGGCTAATGCCGAAGAGCAGGGTGGCTTGAGCGGTGCACCGCTGACCCCGATTGCCAATCAGGCACTGGCAACCATGAGCGCGGCGCTTAGAGGCAGAATTCCCATTATTGGTGTCGGCGGTATCAACAGTGCGGCAGATGCGCAGGAGAAACAGCGGCTGGGAGCTGAGTTGGTGCAGATTTACAGCGGATTGATTTACCAGGGGCCGGGATTGATTGGAGAGATTGCCAAGGGTTGGAAATAGCCCTCCTCACTTTCTGATACGTATGAAAAAGGGCCCTGGTGGGGCCCTGTGGGTCGGCGCGCGAACGCGTCGGCGCGATGAGGAACTGAGGAGTTATCCGATGTTTTTCAGATTCTGGATGCTGGCTACACCCAGCAGACCCTGTGCGAAATGGGCGCGACCTTCGCGCCAGCCCCCCATCCAGTTAGTTCGTGCGTTTAACGCACCGAAGGGGCAATCTTCACGGGATTTTCCATCGAGGCCGGCGTTGTATCCCCGGCTATAGGCGCGGTCGTCTCTGTTTCGTTTTTGTCGCTTCATAGACGCTTTCCCTTTCACAGACAGCGGTACAAAAGAATGACCCCCGGGCAAAAGCGATGCCCGTGTAATGAATGGCTTCATCTTCAGGGTCGACACATTCAGTATGGGAAAGGCACCAGGGTGTGTCGAATACCAAGTAGCAATATGCTGGCCGTCCTTTAAGCATATGACGTATAAAGGACAGCACGATGACAGTTTATGTAACTGGTTGAAATTGAATGGATAAAAATTCTTCCTGTGCATAAAACAGTCACTTATGAGGAATAGATAATGGAATTTGTCGCTACCAGCATGCCCGGGTTGGCCCCGTTGCTGGCCGAAGAACTGAGCCACCTGGGAATGCCGGTAACAGAGACGGGCAAGGCGCATGTGGTGTTCAGTGGAGGCAGTGCCGATGCCTTGACGGTGTGCCTGTGGTCGCGGCTGGCTGAGCGGGTGTTATTGCCCCTGGCAACCCTGCAACTGACTCCGGATATTGCCCCGGAAAAGTTGGCCGCCAGCCAGGACTGGCGTGCGCTGGTGGGCAATGATGCGCCGTTGCACGTGCATGTGGAGCATGGTCTCGGTGTGCGTGGCGATAACCGTATCAGCGCCAAGCGGTTTATTCAGGCGCTGGGTGATGCCTTCCCCATTTCCCGTGACCCCCGTGGCAGCTGTTGCGTAAGGGCCCGGTTGGACCAGAACGAAGCGCACCTTTGGCTTGATCTGGCGGGAGAGCCGTTGCACCGGCGGGGTTATCGCCTGGCCGGTGGTCGGGCGCCGCTGCGCGAGACGCTGGCGGCGGCCATGCTATGGGCCGCAGGGTGGGCCAGCAAAGACCGGCCAGCCGCACTGCTGGACCCTTTTTGCGGCTCAGGCACCTTGTTGATCGAGGCGGCCTTGATGGCAGCTGGGCGGGCCGCAGGTGCCAACCGCCGCCATTATGGTTTTCAACATTGGCGGGGTTGTCGCCGGCAGTTGTGGGAAGCCGCCATGGCCGAGGCATCGAACTCTGCTGAGCGGCCTGTGCCTACGCTGTCGCTGAAAGGGTTTGATGCCGATTTGAAGGCGATACAACTTGCCCAGCAAAACGCGGAGCGGGCAGGGGTTCGAGCGGTCATTCACTTTGAGCGCCGTGAGCTGGGCGCCCTGCGCCAGCGTGATTTTGCCGAACAGGGGATCTTGCTCACCAACCCGCCCTGGGGCGAGCGCCTGGACGAGCAGGAACAGGCAGGATGGCTGCATCTGGGTCTGGGGCGCATCGTGTCTGTGCTGGCACCGCAATGGACCGCCATTTTACTGGGGGCAGATGCGCAGGTGATGGACCGGACCGGGATGACGCTGGATACCCAGTGGCGCCTGAAGAATGGCCCCTTCAACAACTTTATCCGCCGTTATCTGCCGCGTTCACTGGCTGCGCCGGTGGTGGTCAGGGTGGCCGATGAATCGGCCTTTGAGGTCCCCGAAGACGCCAAGCCGCTCCTTAATCGTTTGCGCAAGAATGGCAAGCATCTGCGGCGCTGGCTGGAGCGCGAAGATATCCAGTGCTATCGCCTTTATGACCGAGACCTCCCCGAGTTCAATGTGGCCGTGGATATCTACGGTGACCAGGTACTGGTGCAGGAGTTCAAGGCCCCGAAAACGGTGGACCCGGAAAAAGCAAAAGCACGTCGTGATCTGGCAGTGACGGCGGTGAGGGCTGCGCTGGGCGTGCACCGCGAGCAGGTCCACCTGCGCACGCGAGAACGGCAAAAGGGCAAACAGCAATACCAGAAACTGGATGGGCAAGGTCACTACCGGCCAGTGCGGGAAGGACAGGCCCAATTGTTGATCAATCTGCAGGATTACCTGGATACCGGTCTGTTTCTGGATCATCGGCCGGTACGTTTGCGGATTGCCGAAGAGGCAGGCGGCAAGCGTTTTCTCAACCTGTTCGCCTACACCGGTTCTGCCACCGTGCATGCTGCAGTGGGCGGGGCCAAGCGTACCGTGACGGTAGACGCATCCAAAAAGTATCTTGAATGGACGGCGAGTAACCTTGCGTTGAATGGCTTTTCAACGGACCAGCATGCCCTGGAACGTTCCGATACCATGCGCTGGCTGGATGAGTGCCGCGAGCAGTTCGATATCGTGTTTTGCGATCCGCCGACCTTCTCCAATAACAAGTCCCGCAGTGACTTCGTGGTGGAAGAACACCATGGCGATTTGATCCGCAAAATAATGAAGCGGTTGGAGCGGGGTGGGGTGCTGTATTTTTCGTGCAACTACCGCCGCTTCCAGCTCGATGAATCCATTCGCAAGTGGTATGACGTGGAAGATCTGACTCGCTGGAGTATTCCCGAGGACTTTCGCCGCAACGAAAAGATCCATGTGCTGTATGCCATCCGGCATGTGGAGGCGCCATGATGGGCCGTCGCGAATCCATCGTTATGTATACGACGATCGGTTGTCACCTGTGCGAGGAGGCGGTTCAAATGTTGGCCATAGTGAAGCCCGGGATTGAGATCGAGGCGGTTGATGTGGCTCTTTCTGATGAACTGATCGCTAAATACGGGGAGCGGATCCCCGTTCTTGCGCTTGGCGACAGTGAGCTGTCATGGCCCTTTGGTCTGCTGGATCTTCAGCGTTTTCTGAAGGGGTAATAACGTTAAATTCACAGCATGTCGTCGATGCTGGAGACATGAATACTCTAACTGCAAAACAGCTGACGAATAAACAGGTTGAGGAAATTCAAATCACCTCTGCGTGTCTTTCTGTGTGCACCGTGCGTGTCTTTTTAAATGGGCAATGGTTCTGGATTGTTGGGCAGGACGGAAAAATCCAACGGTTTAACGGGCCCGAGCATGCCAATAACCAGCTATCAGGAATATCGACAAACAAGGCAACCCTGATTCACCACTCTGCTCATGCAGAGATGGTGGGGCAGCCAGAGGGCGAAACCATCCCGCCACTGCAAGTGGGCTTTCATTGGCGTAGCGATCACAGCAGGTAAAGTACTGGCAGCCCTCTAATCGGGGGCTATCATCTGCTCTGGTGATGCCGTTGCAAAGAGTTCGCAGGCGTTAGCTGTCGTGTTTGCAGCCACCACGTCAATTGTCTGGTCGCGGAGTAATGCTACGCACTGTCCGATCCAGGGTAGAAGGGCGGGCTCGTTGCGCCTTTTCAGGGGCGGTGCAGTGGGCAGGTTTCTCGGGATCAAATAGGGAGCGTCGGTCTCCAGCAGCAGGCGATTGTCAGGAATATTGGGCACCAAAGCGGCCAGCTCCCTGCCTCGCCGTTCATCGCACACCCAGCCGGTAATACCGATGTGGCAATCCAGATCCAGATAGTCGAACAGCGCCCGTTTTGAGCCCGTGAAGCAATGCACAACGGCTCCTTTGAGTTGGTGTCGCCAAGCCTTGAGAATGGGAAGGAAACGTTCATAGGCATCACGTTCGTGAAGGAAAACCGGCAGACCCGCTTCAACCGCCAAGGCTAGTTGGGCTTCGAACGCTTTTTCCTGGGCTGGTCGGGGGGAGAAGTCCCGGTTAAAGTCCAGCCCCATTTCTCCAGCCGCACGGACCTCTGGTGACTGAAGCAACTCACGCAGCTCTTTTTCTGTTTCTGGCGAATAAAAGCGTGCACCGTGGGGGTGAAGGCCTGCCGTTGCGTACAAGTCGTCATGCTGTGATGCCAGTGCGACTGCCTGCCGCGATTCCTCAAGGCTGGTGCCCGTGATTAGTTGCCAGCTGACGTCGGCGGCGCGGGCGCGCTTGAGGACATTATCACGGTCATCGCGGAACTGCTTGTCCGTCAGATTAACGCCGATATCAGCCCAGTGGATGCGCGTTTTGTGAGGAGTGTTGTGCGGTAGTGTCATCGGATTTCAACTCTGCCAATTTACTGCGCAGCGATTCTACCCGACGGCGGTTGGCACCTAAATCCCAATAACCCACTCGGGACGCAGAGCGAACCTCAACGACGCCATTGTCGCGTACATAGAAGGTCACATCATCTGTAAAGCGAAGTACCAGGCTCTTGAAGCGGGCCTGGATTCGAGATTGACCGACTACGTCATATTCTACCCGCGGTTCGGCATCCAGCAAGGTCTGCAGGCGTTGCAGGCTGGTGTCGCGATTATCCGAAACCTTAAGAGGGGCAACCCAGTGGTCCTTGCTGCCGCTCAGACTGGACACACAGTTGGGGGAATTCGGGCAGGGCGCGAGTAAGTTATTATCGTCTGACATCACACTGCTACTCAGTACCAGAACAAGGAGACTAATAAGAATTCGGATCACGGATCAACCCCACGAAAATGCCTTCGATCACCAGCTGGTCGGCTGGTACCTTGATGGGCTCATAGGCCTCATTCGCAGGTAGCAGGGTAGCACTCGATTTATTCAATTTTAACGTCTTGACCGTGACTTCCTCGTCAATTCTGGCCACTACGATCTCACCGTTGCGAGCCACGTTCGATTTACGCACTGCGATAAGGTCGCCATCAAAAATGCCGGCATCGATCATGCTGTCGCCCTGAACCTTCAACAGGTAAGTCGGGCGCTGCTTGAACAAGCCTTGCGGGACGGGGACTGTACGTTCCACGTTTTCAATGGCTTCGATGGGGACACCGGCCGCAACCTTGCCGACGATGGGCAATTCTTCTTCTGACCAGTAGGCGTTATCGAGCAGTTGGATACCACGTGAGCGGTCGCTATGTAGCTTGATGTACCCTTTGCGTTCCAGGGCGCGGAGATGATCCGATGCGGCATTCTTGGACTGAAAGCCCATGATGTCGGCGATTTCCGCTCGGGTGGGCGCCATGCCGGTATCGGCCAGGCATTCACGAATGCAATCCAGTACCTGTTGCTGGCGTTCAGTCAGTTTGCTGCTCATAACCTTCTCCGTATGATTGTCAGAAATAGCGCCTTGCCATGTGCGTATTTTCTGACAGCCTCTGTCATCCAAAGGGGACAATGGGTCGATGAATTTGATCCTAGCATGGGTACTGGCAATATGAACAGTGTTATTTGTCCAGTTTCTCCTGACCAGTCAATTCTCGTTCTTTGTCATTACTGCCGTTGCCCTGCTCGAGTGCGCGCACTAGCATTAGGTTTTCATATCCATCAAGCCATGGTGCAGATGAGACGGGGAGTGTAGATGGAGCAGGCCAACAATAACGATTTCGGCCAGCAGCGGGTTCGGCAGTTACTTTCCGGTGTTCCGTTTTTCAATGAAATTGCGAGGGATGACCAGGTTCAGTTCTCCTTGCTTGAGCAGAACACGCGGTTGTGGGTGGCCAGCTCCGGCGACACGGTGATTCGTGCCGGGGATGTGGATTCCACGCTGTATTTTCTCTTGCGAGGCCAGCTGGAAGTCCATGCAGAGCAGGAAGGGCAGGCGCCGCTTTACTATGTCTCTCCCGGGGAGGTTTTTGGCTCGTTGTCTATGCTGCTGCGGACCCCTAGAAGTGCCACGATCAAGGTGGCTGACAGTGCTCGTGAAGCGGTAGTGGCGAGCCTGGATTTCAATGCTTTCAATGACGAGCAAAGCCCGTATTCGTTGCCGACCCGGTTAGCCTTTTTTCATATGATCGTGCACCACATTCGCTGGACGCTGGAAGTGAAACGCATGCAGGCACCGCAGCACGAATTGGTACAGTCAATGCGCAAGCTTCCCGTATTTCAGGGCGAGAAAGGCAGCAAAGAAGAATTGCGGGCACTGTGTGAGCAGGCACAGGGATTAGCTGAACTGCTTTGTCGCTGGAATGAAGAAAGTCAGGCGAATACCGGGAATATCCAGCTAACGTAACAAAGAGTCGGAATAACGTGCTGGCAGTCCGCGGTCGCGGGCTGCCAGTATCCTGGCCTTGTATCATCCACTTTTCTGGTCGACCTTCACTGCCAGGACATCACAATGGGCACCGGGGACCAGACCGCGCGCCGTGGATCCCAGTAGCAACGCCAGACCACTGCGCGTGTGGCTGCCGACAGCAATCAGGTCGGCCTCCAGCTTGTCGGCCTTGTCGAGGATGGTCTTCTCGATAGACCCCAGCTCTACGTGCACGTTGCCATCGGGAATCTGGTAACGCTGGGCATAGCGCCTGGCCATTTCCCGGGCCTGTTCCATCAGCCCGGTCTGTAGGTCAGTGACATCCATGGGGACATCGGCGCCGTAGGCCAGCGCCAGCGGTTCGATCACATGGATGAGGTGAAGCTCTCCTTCGTTGCCAGACAAGACGCCAGCGGCACGGGATAGCACCTGTGCGGATTCATCGCTGCCGTCGATGGCAACCAGGATCTTGCGATAGGGCGTAGGCACGATTCTCTCCATGAAAGCCGTCTTTCCCGGCAGTATAACTCGCCTTGCAGTGGTTGCCAGCGGGGTAATTCACAGTACAGGGTTGCTCTTCCACCTCTGCTTGTACTACTACTAAAAAAGGATCCGGGGGGCACATGTTGCTTGACCCGCCTATACCGGCGCTGTCTAAATAGCGCCCATCGCAAGCCTTAGATCGGATGTTGAGTACCTGAGAATGGGAAAATCGCTAGTCATTGTGGAGTCGCCTGCCAAGGCCAAGACCATTAATCGTTACCTGGGCGATGACTTCATCGTGAAGTCCAGTGTGGGGCACGTGAGGGATTTGCCGGTTAGCGGTGGCTCCAAAAAGAGTACCCCTCAGGAACGCGCCAAAGAGGCTGCCTACACACGCTCGTTGCCCAAGGACGAACGCGAAGCCTATAAAAAGAAGAAGGCCAAGGCGCAGCTGGTTAACCGCATGGGTATCGATCCGGAAAAAGGCTGGGATGCCCATTACGAGATCCTGCCCGGCAAGGACAAAGTGGTCGATGAGCTCAAGCGTCTGGCGGCCAAGGCTGACCGTATCTATCTGGCAACGGATTTGGACCGCGAAGGGGAGGCCATTGCCTGGCACCTGCGGGAAGTGATCGGTGGCGACGACAGCCGTTTTGACCGGGTGGTATTCAACGAGATTACCAAGAAAGCCATTCAGGCGGCGTTTGAGGAGCCCGGCAAGCTCGATTTGCACCGCGTCGAGGCCCAGCAGGCTCGCCGTTTCCTGGATCGGGTCGTCGGCTTCATGATTTCCCCGTTGTTGTGGGAAAAAATTGCCCGCGGCCTGTCTGCTGGCCGGGTTCAGTCTGTGGCAGTGGAGCTGGTGGTTGAGCGTGAGCGGGAAATTCGCGCTTTTATCCCGGAAGAGTTCTGGGAGATGTACAGCGATACCCATACCGGTGATGGCGAAGCCCTGCGCCTGCAGGTAGCCAAGCACCAGGGGGAGAATTTCCGTCCCAATAATGGTGACGATGCGCATGCCCATCGCCAGGCCCTGGCGGAGGCGGGCAAGCTGACGATTACTCAGCGTGAGCAACGTCCTACCAAGTCCCGGCCCTCTGCGCCGTTCATCACCTCGACCCTGCAACAGGCCGCCAGCACTCGCCTTAACTTCGGCGTGAAGAAGACCATGATGCTGGCCCAGCGGCTCTACGAAGCGGGCCACATTACCTATATGCGTACCGACTCTACCAACCTGAGTGCAGATGCCGTTACGGCCTGCCGTGAGTGGATCGGTGAAAACCTGGGTGACAAGTACCTGCCGGAAAAACCGCTGTCCTATTCCAGCAAGGAAGGCGCCCAGGAAGCCCACGAAGCCATTCGTCCTTCCGATGTGAACCGTCGCTCCGAGCACCTCAAGGATATGGAGCGTGACGCGCAGCGCCTTTACGAGCTGATTCGCCGCCAGTTCATTGCCTGCCAGATGCCCCCGGCGGAGTATCTGAGCACCACCCTGACCGCAACCGCCAAGGGTTACGAGCTGAAGGCCAAGGGGCGGATCATGAAATTCGACGGCTGGACCCGTATCCAGCCGCCGGCTTCCCGCAAGGGCCAGGAAGATACCCTGCTGCCGGATGTGGGTGAGGGCGATACCCTGGCCATCGATAGCGTTGAAGCCGAGCAACATTTCACCAAGCCGCCGGCACGCTTTACCGAAGCGAGCCTGGTGAAAGAGCTGGAGAAGCGCGGGATTGGTCGTCCGTCTACCTATGCGGCGATCATCTCCACGATTCAGGATCGTGGCTATGTGCGTCAGGACAACCGCCGTTTCTATGCCGAGAAAATGGGTGACATCGTTACTGACCGTCTGGTGGAAAACTTCCCCAACCTGATGGATTACGGTTTCACCGCTGGTATGGAAGAGATCCTTGACGAGATCGCCGACGGTGGCCGTCACTGGAAAGACGTTCTCGACGAGTTTTACCGGGATTTTGTCGCCAAACTCGAATCCGCCCAGGGTGAAGGGTCCGGCAAGCAGGCAGTAGGCGGTATGCGTGCCAACCTGCCGACTGATACCGATATCGATTGCCCCACCTGTGGCCGGCCCATGCAGATTCGCACCGGTTCCACCGGGGTGTTCCTGGGATGCTCAGGCTATAGCCTGCCGCCCAAGGAGCGTTGCACGGCTACGCTGAACCTGCTGCCTGGTGAAGAAGCAGTGGCCGTGAATGCCGATGACGAAGAGGCGGAAGCCAAGGAGCTGCGTAACAAGAAGCGTTGCCCCAAATGCAGCACCGCCATGGAAAACTACTTGATCGACGAAAAGCGCAAGCTGCATGTCTGCGGTAATAACCCGGACTGTGATGGCTATGTTGTCGAGCAGGGTGAATTCCGTATCAAGGGCTACGATGGTCCGACACTGGAATGTGAAAAGTGCAGCAGCGAGATGCAGCTGCGCACCGGGCGGTTTGGCAAGTTCTTCAAGTGCACCAACGACGATTGCGGTAATACCCGCAAGCTGCTCAAGAATGGTGAGCCGGCACCGCCACGGGCGGACCCGATCCCCATGCCGCATCTTCAGTGCGAGAAGTACGAAGATGATCATTACCTGCTGCGTGATGGTGCGTCCGGATTGTTCCTGGCGGCCAGCAAGTTCCCGAAAAACCGTGAAACCCGCCCGCCGCTGATTGCAGAAATCCAGAGCGTGGCGGAACAGCTGGATCCCAAGCACAAGTATCTGGCTGAGGCCCCTGCGAAAGACCCAGACGGCAACCCCGGGGTGCTGCGCTATAGCCGCAAGGCGAAAGAGCAGTATGTCATGAGCGAGATCGACGGCAAGGCGACCGGTTGGATGGCCTTCTACCGTGACGGCAAGTGGGTAGAAGAGCAGACCAAGAAGAAAGCCCCTGCCAAGAAAAAAGCGGCAGCGAAGAAGAAGGCCCCGGCCAGGAAAAAGGCCGCCGCCAAGAAGTAAAGACACACGCTACAAGCGGCAAGCGACAACACGAGGCTCACATCTCTTGTTCTGAACGCATGGGGCTCCGTGCTGCGATGACACAAGAACGTGGGTAGAACCTCTTCTACGCGACGGCCTCTCTTGCGCCTTGCTGCTTGAGGCCCGTCGCTTGCCGCTTTTTGCCAGGATTTTGTTATGTCCCGAATGGTTCGTGATAATGCTGTCAGTGGCCTGCGAGAGCGGGTTTACTTCGCCCAGGCCATGCTCCGCCAGCTGACCGGTGAGCAGGCCGGGGCAGTGCCCACCGTGCGTTTGGCGCTACGTGGTGCAGTGGTATTCCATGTGTATTCTTCTCTGGTGGGGCTGCTGCGGCAGTCCGCCAGGACCTACCAGGTGCCTGGTGCGGATACCCTGTTCAGCCTGGGTGCCCTTGAGCGGGCATTCGCGTCAGCGGGGGTAGAGGCTCCGGAACTGGCCGTCATTGCCCAGGCTCGCAAGGACCGGGGTGATCTGGTGGCCTGGCTGGATGGCGAGATGCAAACGGCCATGGGCGCATCGGGGCTGGCTCGTCGGCCAACGCCTCCCAGCGAGGCCAACGCGCTTAACCTGATGGCCGAAGATCGCTACGCGCCTCTGGCGGAGGGTGATCTGGAGCGGCTGGCACAGGCCATCATCCGCGTCAGTGAGTTGCTGGAACACTGTGTGGGGTATCTGGAGGAGTGGTAACGCGGCTCAACCGAAAGCGCCCTTGCCTGTGTGACGGGATGCGTGTGTCGGGCGTTTCGGCCTGATTTTGCCGCCGCTGATCCCGGTGGGGGATTGAATCTCTCCCTTTTGCCACCAATGCTTGCAAGGCAGACACCATTGTCTGCCCCCTCGAGCAGGGCCATGGCCCTTCGTGAAACGGAGGTACACATGCCCAGCCCAACCCTGTTTTCCTGGTTTTCCCTTGTTCTGTCGGTGGTCGTTGCCAGCCTGTGGCCTGTGCAGGTGGCTCAGGCTGCAGGTGTCGCGTCAAGACAGCATCAGGCCGAGGTGCAAGAGGACTGCGTGGTGTTGCTCCATGGGTTGCGTCGTTCAGCCTGGGCCATGTCGCGCATCGAAGACTCCCTGCGCGGTGCCGGCTATCAGGTCTACAACCGGGATTACCCTTCCACCCAAGCCACGGTGGAGGCGCTGGCCGCGTCGGAAATCCGCCAGGGGCTGGACTGGTGCCAGGCCAACGCCCGCGGTCAGGTGCACTTTGTGACTCACTCCATGGGCGGCATTCTGGTGCGCGCCTATTTGCAGGATAATCAGATCGAGCAGCTCGGGCGTATTGTCATGCTGTCGCCGCCCAACCACGGCAGCGAAGTGGTGGATCGCATGCAGGACTGGTGGCTGTTTGAAAAGCTCACCGGCCCTGCTGGCCAGCAACTGGGCACGGGGGCGGATGGCGTTACGGCAAGCCTGGCACCGATTCCCGGTGAAATCGGTATCATCATGGGCAATCGCACAGTGGACCCGTGGCTGTCATGGATGATCCCGGGCCGCGATGACGGCAAGGTCTCACTGGACAGTGCCAGGCTCGCCGAAATGAAAGACTTTATTGTTATGCCCGCCAGTCATGCCTTCATCATGCGTAAAAGGAAGGTCATCCAGCAGATTGTCACGTTCCTGCAGCACGGCAAGTTTCAGGTGGCCTCCGCCGACGCTTGAGTGGCCTCTTGCCACTGTACTGCGAACGAGGGGTAAATCCGGTTCAGATTTTGGCCCTTTCGGCATCGCTGTTTCCTGAGAACTCGCTATCATGTGGTAAACACCGTGTTGCCCGCCGGGCGCACCACCACGAACAAGCTGTAATGAGGACTTCATGAAATCTCGTCTGCTGATTGCGGGTCTGGCTCTGGCCATGGCTGCGCCGCTTGCCAACGCCCAGACACCGGAAGAAAAAGGGCTGGAAATCGCCCGCGAAGCGGATCGTCGCGGCGAGGGGTTTGGTGACTTCCAGGCCGATATGAAGATGGTATTGATCACCAAGCGGGGGGACCGTGCCGAGCGTGAACTGCGGGTAAAAACCCTGGAAGGCAAAGGAGAAGACGAGGGTGACAAGAGCCTGACGATCTTCGATACCCCCCGCGATGTCCGTGGCACGGCCATGCTCACCTTTAGCTACAAGAACAAGGACGATGACCAGTGGCTGTATCTGCCCGCCTTGCGCCGGGTGAAGACCATCGCGTCGCGGAACAAGTCCGGCCCCTTCATGGGCAGTGAATTCAGTTTCGAGGACATGCGCGGTCAGGAGGTCGAGAAGTACACCTACAAATACCTGCGCGATGAAGCGTGTGGCGAGCTGACCTGCTTTGTGATGGAGCGCTACCCCACCGATGAGCACTCCGGCTACACCAAGATGGTGGTCTGGCTGGACCAGCAGGAATACCGCACCTGGAAAGTGGATTACTACGACCGCCGCGACAGCCTGCTGAAAACCCTGGAATCCAGCGATTTCACCCAGTACAAGGACAAGTTCTGGCAACCGGCCAAGATGTCCATGATTAACCACCAGACCGGCAAGGCCACAGACCTGTTCTGGAGTAACTACCAGTACGACACCGGCCTCACGGAAGCGGACTTCAACCAGAACAGCCTGAAACGCGCGCGTTGATATCATGAATAAATGGTTTGTGACGGCACCGCTGCTGGCGGTGCCGCTTCTGGCTCCTGCGTGGGAGTTTCGTGGCGAGGTCGCGCTGGAAGGGCGTTACTTCACCCAGGATTCTCCCTATCCGCAAGCCGACTACGACACCAACAGTTCGGCCTACCTGAAACCGGAAATTCTCCACGAGTGGAACGACCGGGACGATCTGTTCACCTTCATTCCTTACGCCCGTGTTGATGAAAACGACAGCGAACGGACCCACTGGGATATCCGCGAGCTTTCCTGGATTCATGTGGGTAACGGTTGGGAATCGCGGGTCGGTATCCGCAAGGTGTTCTGGGGGGTGACCGAAGGGCGCCACCTGGTGGACATCATCAACCAGACCGACCAGGTAGATCAGGTGGATGGCGAGGAAAAACTCGGCCAGCCGATGATCAACCTGTCACTGGTGCGCGACTGGGGCATTGTGGACCTGTTCGTGCTGCCCGGTTTCCGTGAGCGCACCTATGCCGGAGAAGAAGGCCGGCCTCGTACGCCGTTACCGGTGTCTGATGACGCCGTTTACGAGTCCTCCCAGGAGGAGGGCCGGGTGGACTTTGCCATTCGATACCAGCAGTACTTCGATAACGGGATCGAGTTTGCCCTGTCGCATTTTTCCGGTACCAGCCGCGACCCCTTGCTGATTCCCCAGAACCTGACCATGGCGGAGCTGCAGACGTTACTGGCCACCGGGCAGTTGCCTGCCGGCAGTGACCCGGAATTCACCCCGGTGTACAACGTCATCGACCAGACCGGCCTTGAGCTGCAATACCTGCAGAACGGCTGGTTGTGGAAACTGGAAGCCATCAGCCGTTCCGGGCAGGGCGATCGTTTCTACGCGCTGGATGGCGGTTTTGAGTATACCCAGGTGGGGTTGTTCGGCTCGGCGGCCGATCTGGGCTGGATCGTGGAATATATCTGGGAAGACCGTGAAGACAGCCTGGCGTCCCCCATGGCCAGCGATGTGCTGTTGGGGACCCGGTTCACCTTTAACGATGTGGCGTCTACCGAAATTCTGGCGGGCGTGATTTACGATGCCGACAATGAAGAAAAGGCCTTCAGCCTGGAATCCAGCCGCCGCTTTGGCAATAACCTGAAAGCCACCCTGGAAGCCCGTTTCTACACTGATGCGCAAGACCCCCGCAGCCCTTCAGCGCTGTACCGGGATATCCTGCGCAACGTCAACACCAACCCTGGGCTTGGCCCGATCAGTCGATCGGACTTTGTGCAGGCAGAGCTGGTGTATTACTTCTGAGGGCGGCGTCCCTTGACCAGGCATGCCGCCAAACGTATGTTTGAAACGTATGTTTTGAACGATGCTCAGGGGCGAAGCTATGGCACAGGCAGGAACGGTTGACCGAATCCTGGATACGGCAGAAGTGCTGTTTGCCCAGAAAGGGTTTGCGGAAACCAGCCTGCGTGCCATTACCAGCAAGGCAGGTGTGAATCTGGCTGCGGTGAACTACCACTTTGGCTCCAAGGAATCGCTGGTACAGGCCGTGTTTGAACGCTTCCTGACGCCATTTTGTGCTGCGCTGGACGCCAAGCTGGATGAGATGGAGGCTAGTGGTGTAGCGGATACCCCGGAGAACATTCTCGGCATCATGTCGCGTTTGGTGCTGGGGTCTCACCCGGAAGATCCTCAGCGCGCTGCGATCTTCTTCCGCTTGTCCGGGCAGGCCTACAGTCAGCCCCAGGGGCACTTGCGCGAATATTTGCACCAACAGTACGGCGCAGTATTTCGTCGCCTGCAAGACCACATGCAGCGTGCGGTTCCAGATGTGCCGCCCCGGGAGTTGTTCTGGCGGGTCCAGTTCAGTCTGGGGGCGACGATCTTTACCCTTTCGGGCCTTGAATCACTGAAGGATATCAGTCGCAACGACTTCAACATGGATGTGACTGAGGCGGATATTACCCAGCGCTTGTTGCCATTTCTCGTTGGCGGTATCAAGGCGCCGGTACCCGCAGTTTAGCTCGCCTGCTCTCATTATTGAAAATCCGGCTCCATCAGGCATAGTCATAAGAAAACAACGAGGACGTTGATTATGGCGCTTGATTACGCATTGCTGGATGTATTCGCGGGGGCTCCGTTTCAGGGCACCCAAATCCCCGTCGTGATGCTGACGGGAAAGAGCATGGATGCACAGGGGAAGACCGCGATCGCCAGCGAATTCCAGCAGACCGAAACCGTGTTTATCGAGCCGGACAATGCCGCCTCTCCGGTAAGTGTTTTCACCCCCCGAGGGCAGCAGCTATTTGGCGCGCATACTATTTTGGCTGCCTCTTATGTGGCGTATGAAATGGGGTTGGCCGATGATCAGGGGACGTTTTCGTCATACCTGCTGAAGCAAAATGACCAGCAGATAGAAAGCTTTATTGACAAGACGGATAACGGGCCCGGTGCCATTCAGTTTGCCCGTGTCCTCAGTCCATCCATCGACCGTTATACCCCGGAAATTCCTCGGTTGGCAGCCGCTCTTAATATCGACGATAAGCATATCGCCTTTAGTAAGTACAAACCTATGGTGGTGAGCGTGGATAAGCCGACGCTGATCATACCGTTTACCAAGCCCGAGCATGTGCTGGCTGCCAGCCTGAATGCAGAGCACTGGGCGGGGCTGGCCGGAAATATCTATACCTCGGAAGTTTTCTTGTTTGCACCGGGAAGCATCACGGGTGAGTCTGATTTCCATGGGCGGATAATCAGCCCGGACCTGCCTCGGGATGTATTTCCTCCCATCGGTAATGTCATGCCTGAGTTTATCGCTTATCTGGCTGAGCAGAAGGAAACCGTGCCAGGCACGCATACCTTGTCTGTGGACCGTGGCAGCCCCGACACCCGGAAGAGCCTGCTGCGAGTGGAGTTCGATAAGCACCCTGGCAAGCAGTTGCGATGCCGCATCGGGGGTAATGTGGTGAAAATGGGAACAGGCTCACTGCTGGTATCCTGAAAGCCTCTGTCGTCTACCCGTTGGCGCGATACCGGGGCAATTCAGCGCCTTGCCAGGCATACCGGTAACGAGCCAACAGGCTGGCGCTGGTCTATTCGTTACAGGCACCTACCCACTTTGCTTCACTGTGAGTCTTCATGCTGTGGTGATTGCCTTTGACGGTGATGTCTGTGCTGTAGTGCTTGCTGTTATGCATCACCATTTTGCCGGTAATTCGGGTTTTGGCATTGCTGCCAGGCATTGTGCATTCTGCTTCCCATTCCAGCCCGTTATCAGTTGTTCTGATATCCCCAGTATCACAATTGTCTTCTTTCCAGCTTTCACGCATGGCGTCTTCCGGGTTGGCGGCTTCTTCAGCGGTCACGCAGTCCTGTTGGACCTGGGTACGCATGTTTTCGGGCATACCGGGAGCATTCATCTCCACAGTGATGGCCCATTTGCCAGGGGTCAGTTCAATGGCGTGGCTGAACGGGGACAACAGTCCGAGGGAAAGAATCAACGGCAACGCGGTTTTCATAATGCATCCTTTCAACGGGTTGGGCCGGGCCTCCGTTAGCCCGGTCGTTTACTGAGCGGAAACTCACACAGGTCGGCGATCAGACAGTCCCCGCATTTGGGTTTACGTGCCATGCACACATAGCGACCGTGCAGAATCAGCCAGTGGTGAGCATCGCGCAGAAACTCGTCCGGTACCAGTCGAAGCAGCCGTTTTTCGACCTCCAGCACATTTTTGCCGGGGGCAATGCGGGTGCGGTTTGAGACTCGGAAGATGTGGGTATCCACGGCCATGGTCGGCATGCCATAGGCGGTATTGAGTACCACGTTGGCGGTTTTTCGACCGACGCCAGGCAGGGCTTCCAGTTCTTCGCGGGTACGGGGCACCTGGCTGTCATGCTGCTCGATCAAAATCTTGCACAGCTGGATCACGTTCTCGGCCTTGGAGTTAAACAGGCCGATGGTCTTGATGTACTCTTTAAGGCCCTCGAGTCCCAGCGCATAAATGGCTTCGGGGGTGTTGGCTACCGGGTAGAGCCTGGCGGTGGCCTTGTTGACACCCACATCGGTGGCCTGGGCAGATAGCACCACGGCAACCAGCAGCTCGAAGTCGGAGCTGTACTCCAGTTCGGTGGTGGGGTTGGGGTTCTGATCCCGTAATCGGGTAAAAATTTCAGTCCGTTTCTCGCGATTCATGGCCGTATCCTGATTTCGCGGGCAGTATAGCGGATCCATTCCGTTGTGTGGCGCCTGGCCCCTGCGTTCAATCGGGCCGGATAAGGAGTTTAGATGCAGTTTTCTGCCATGGAATCGCTGATGGTCGCCCTGCTGGTGCTGGGGGCGGGTCAGTGGATCGTGCACAAGGTCGGGATTCTCTCCCGACTGAATATGCCTGAACCGGTGGTAGGGGGACTGCTGGCCACCCTGATCGTGACCGGTCTGCAACTGGCTGGGATTAACCTCACTTTCGATGAAAGCTTCAAAACCCCGGCCATGCTTTTCTTCTTCGGGGCGGTGGGGCTGGCGGCCGATTTCCGTCTGCTCAAGCAGGGCGGCTGGGCCATGCTGATCTTCGCCATTCTGGTGATCGTGCTGGTGGCCCTGCAAGATTTGGTTGGTGTGACCATGGCCACCGTGATGGGGCTGGAGCCGTATTACGGCCTGATCGGCGGGTCAGTGACCATGACGGGCGGGCACGGTACCGGTGCTGCCTGGGCAGAAGTGTTCCAGCGTGACTTCGGGCTCACCGGGGTGTCAGAACTGGCGGCGGCTTCGGCCACTTTCGGGCTGGTGTTTGGTGCCTTGCTGGGCGGGCCTCTTGCCATGTTTCTGATACGCCGTTATCGGTTGTCCGCTCCAGCCCATGGTGCCGGGGAGGGCGATGAACGCTATGACCAGGCCGAGAAAGCACGCCCCATTGCGGCAGCCAGTGTGATCCGCATTCTCATGCTGCTCTCTGTCGGGGTGGTGGTCGGTTCCGTGGCGGCTGAGCAGTTTGCCGAGGTCTTTCGCCTGCCCACCTTTGTCTGGGTGTTGTTTGTCTGCATCTTGCTGGGCAATACCGCACGGCGTTTGTGGCACGTGAACGATGCCACCATCGACATGGTCGGTAATACTGCCCTGGGTATTTTCCTGGCCATTACCCTGATGAGTTTGCAGTTGCTGCAGCTGGTGGATCTGGCCTTGCCCATGCTCGCCATGTTGCTGGTGCAGGTGATGCTTGCGCTGAGTTTTATTACCTTTGTGACCTTCCGGTTGATGGGCCGCAATTATGACTCTGCAGTACTGTGTGCCGGGCATTGCGGTTTTGCCATGGGCGCGACGCCAACGGCGGTGGCCAATATTCAGGCGGTGACACAGCACCATGGTCCGTCGCCGCTTGCGTTTATCATTGTGCCGGTGGTGGGGGGCTTTATAGTCGATATTGCCAACGCCACCATCATTCAGACCTTTGTCAGCGTGTTGTCAGGTTAACGATGGACATCATCATCAATCTCAGCGGGCAGTGGCTGGAGCTGCGAGGCCCGCAGCCTGTCCGTTACCCGGTTTCCACGGCCCGCAATGGTGCCGGCCAGGTCATGGGCAGTGAAGCGACCCCGCTGGGACGCCACCTGGTACGGGCACGTTTTGGTGCCGGTTTGCCGCAAGGCGCCGTGCTGACCGGCCGCAAGTTTTCGGGTGAAACTCATGGCCCAGCCTTGTCTGCGGCGCATCCTGACCGCGACTGGGTGCTCAGCCGTATTCTCTGGCTGGGTGGGATGGAGCCAGAGCACAATCAGGGCGGTAACGTGGATAGTTTTCGGCGCTTTATTTATATTCACGGCACACCGGACTCCGAGCCTATGGGGGTGCCGGCGTCCCACGGCTGCATCCGTATGCGCAACGCGGATGTGGTGCAGCTTTTCGATCAGGTGCCGGTGGGTACCGCCGTGACTATCACGGAATAACAGTGACCAATCAGGGTTGTCATGTCTGACACGGTTTCCCCGCTTTTAATGCTCGACCTGGAAGGCCTGTCGGTCTCCCCGGTGGAGAAAGACATGCTGGCTCATCCTGGAGCCGGTGGTTTGATTCTATTTACCCGCAATTATCAGGACCGGCAGCAACTGGCTGAGCTGGTGCGCCAGATTCGCGAAATCCGCCCAGACATGCTGATCGCTGTCGATCAGGAAGGGGGCAGGGTGCAGCGTTTTCGGGAAGGCTTTGTGCGCTTGCCCCCCATGGCTGCACTGGGGCGGGGTTACGCGTGCGGGCCTGAGCAGGCGCTGCAGGATGCCAAACTTATCGGCGAGCTGATGGCGTCCGAATTGACCGAGCTGGATATCGATATCAGTTTTGCGCCGGTGCTGGATCTGGATTATGGGGCCAGCACGGTGATCGGCGATCGCAGTTTTCATGGTGATCCGCAGGCGATGATAGCGCTGGCCGGGGCGTTTATCGATGGCATGAATGCTGCCGGTATGGCTGCGACCGGAAAGCACTTCCCAGGTCATGGCCATGTGGTAGCAGATTCCCATCTGGAGCTGCCGGTAGACCCGCGCCCCATGGATGAGATTGAGCAAGCGGACCTGCGTCCGTTTGCGGCACTGGCGTCGCGGCTGGATGGCATCATGCCTGCCCATGTGATTTACAGTGCAGTGGAGAATCAGACAGCCGGGTTCTCGCCGTTCTGGTTGCAAACCGTATTGCGAGAACGTCTCGGTTTTCGTGGCGTGATTTTTTCCGATGACTTGTCCATGGCGGGGGCCCATGGGGCGGGCGGTTATGCCCAACGTGCCGAGGCGGCGCTCAAGGCAGGTTGCGACATGGTGCTGGCCTGCAATTGCCAGTCAGGGGCACAAGAGGTGCTTGGCTATCTGGAAACCGCTGGCCATCAGGGGCAGGTTGCGGTCGGCGGCCTGCGTTGCCGACCACGGCATGCCATGGACATCGGCCGGCGGCAGGCCGCTGAAGCAGTGGCAACACGATTGATTGAGGAGAACACATGAACTGGGATTGGCAGCAGTTGCTGGTCTGGCCGACGCTAGACACCCCTTCGGATATCTGGCTGACACAGCTTTTTATTGTGGTGTTATGTACTGTGTCGGTGAATTTTATCCTGATGCGGGCGATCGATGTTATCGAACGTCTGATCATCAAAACCGATACCTTGTGGGATGATGCCTTGCTGGAAGCGGCCCGGATCCCGGTGCGGCTGTTCTTCTGGGTGGTGGGCCTCTCGATCAGCGTTGAGCTGATGCAGAGCGTCAGCGAAGAAGAAAATCTGATCTTTGACATGGTGCCCCAGGCGCGGCGGATCGCCTTCATCATCATTATTGCCATGTTCCTGAACCGGTTTATCTCCTATACCCAGAAAAACCTCATCGATCCGGAGCGCATGCGCAAGCCCATGGACCAGTCCACCGCAGCGGCCATTGCCAAGCTGCTGAGGGTCTCGGTGATCATTACCGCTGCACTGATTATTCTGCAGACACTCGGGTACAGCATTTCCGGGGTACTGGCATTTGGCGGTATTGGTGGCATGGCGGTGGCTTTTGCCGCCAAGGACCTGCTAGCCAACTTCTTTGGCGGCATGATGATCTATCTGGACAAGCCGTTCCGTGTCGGCGACTGGGTGCGCTCGCCAGACCGTTCCATTGAAGGCACGGTGGAGAATATCGGCTGGCGTCTGACCCGCATCCGCACCTTTGACCAGCGACCGCTGTATATCCCAAATGCCATGTTTACCTCCATTGTGCTGGAAAACCCGTCTCGCATGCTCAATCGCCGTATCTACGAGAAGATTGGTATCCGTTACGACGACTGGGAAAAAATGCCAGGCATTGTGGACGCGGTAAAAGCCATGCTGGTTGCCCATGAAGAACTGGATACTGAGGGTCGTACTCTCATTGTCAATTTCGACAGTTATGGGGCGTCACATCTGGAGTTCTTCATCTACACCTTCACCGAAACCACCCAGTGGGTGCGTTACCATGAGATCAAGCAGGACGTGCTCATGAAAATCATGAACATTGTCCACGAACACGGTGCCGAGTTCGCCTTCCCGACCCGCACCCTGCATCTGATCAGCGACAACGACCATCCGGCCACCGGGCTGGAGGACGACAACGCCGAGGAAACTACACATGTCCAGCGCTAACGACGTACAACAGGAACTGATGCGGGTACGCCGCGAGGCCATCGAGCTGCATTCGTCCGATCAAGTTCAGGAAGCCATCGCCAAACTCGCGTTCGAGGTGACCGAGGCCTACTCCGGCAAAGTGCCAGTGTTCGTGACTATCATGAATGGCGGCATGATTTTCGCGGCCGAGCTGGTCAAACGCCTGGATTTCCCACTGGAGATGGATTACCTGCATGCCAGCCGCTATCTCGGGGCCACCTCCGGCGGTGCCGTGGAATGGATCGTCACCCCCAATGCCAGTCTGGCGGGCCGCGATGTGTTGATTGTCGATGACATCCTGGATGTGGGCTCGACCCTGTTGTCGATCATCGAAGCCTGTTACGCCCAGGGCGCGGCGTCGGTGAAGACCTGTGTGCTGGTCGACAAGAAACACGACCGTAAGGCCCGACCGGGTTTGAAAGCCGATTTCACGGCTCTGGAAGCCGAGGATTATTACCTGTTCGGTATGGGCATGGACTACAAGGGCTTCTGGCGTAACGCGCCGGGTATCTACGCAGTGAAGGAGAGCGACAGCTGATGCTGGCATTTATCGGTGGCACCGGCCTGACGCGCATGGATAACCTGCGCATTGTCGACAAACATGCCATTACCACCCGTTTTGGTGAGCCTTCTGCCCCGGTGGTGGAAGGTGAACTGGATGGCCAGCGGGTACTGTTTCTGGCCCGTCATGGCGACCCCCATGTGCTGTTGCCTCACCAGGTGAATTACCGGGCCAACATGGTGGCGCTGAAAGAGGCCGGTGCGACGGCGATTGTGGCGGCCAATGCGGTAGGTGGCATCACCACGCTGGCGCCCACCGGTGCGCTGGTGCTACCGGACCAGATCATTGATTACACCTGGGGTCGCGAGAGCACCCTGTTTGACGATCCGGCTGACCCGCTGGTGCATGTGGACTTCAGCTGGCCGTTTGATACGGCCCTGCGCGATGCCCTGAAAGCCCGCCTTGCCGCCTCTGATCTCAAGTGGAGCGATGGGGGTTGCTATGGTGCCACCCAGGGGCCCCGGCTGGAAACCGCCGCAGAAATCGCCCGCATGGAGCGTGATGGCTGCGATATTGTCGGCATGACCGGCATGCCGGAAGCGGTACTCGCCCGTGAACTGGGCATTCCCTATGCCATGCTGTCGCTGGTGGTCAACCCCGGCGCGGGCAAATCCACCCATGAAATCACCATGGAAGAAATTGAGGCGGTGATTCATGATGGGATGGCGAATGTGTGCCAGTTGCTGGCAGAGTTTGCCAGTGATTATCGCCCCTGATTTAACCGTTCTCGCAAACGGCAGGCCTTGCGTGTCAGGGGCTGCCGCCAGTTGCAGAAGGAGTCTGCTCCCTTGACCCTGCTGATCATCTTTGCCGCCATTTCCATTGGTTTTTCGTTCTTGTGCTCCGTGCTGGAAGCTGCACTGTTGTCCATTACGCCAAGTTTTATTGCCGGTCTGCGAGATACACGCCCGGCGCTCCACAAGGCGTTAAGGGCCTTCAAAGACGATATCGATAAACCGCTGTCCGCGATCCTGACGCTGAATACCGTTGCCCACACGGTGGGTGCCACAGGGGTGGGAGCACAGGTTGCTGTGGTGTTTGGTGAAACCTGGCTGGCGGCGGCATCGGGGGTGATGACCCTGGCGATTCTGATTCTTTCAGAAATTATTCCCAAGACCATCGGCGCCAAGTACTGGCGGTCCTTGGCCCCCCTTTTGCCGCCCATGCTCAAGTTCATCATGGTTTCCTTGGCGCCCTTTGTCTGGTTGTCGAAACTGATCACCAGCCAGATTGGTGGTAACGAGCATGATGTGGATGTGCGGGCAGAGATTCGTGCGCTGGCGGCCATGGGCAAGGATCAGGAGGCCCTGCAGGAAGATGAGTACAAGGTCATCAAGAACATTCTCCGCCTGCATGACGTGAAGGTGGGAGCGATCATGACACCGCGTACCGTGTGCCGGGTTGTCAGCCCGGACATGTCAGTCGCAGATTTCATCGAGAGAGAAAAAGGCCAGCCCTTTTCCCGTTTCCCGGTGATGACGGCCAGTGGCGAAGCGCAGGGCTATATCCACAAGTCTGACTTGCTGGGGGTTCCTCTGGAGCAGTCCATGACGGTGCTGGCTCACGAAGTTACCATGGTGAGCACCTCGTTGAGTATTGAGGACTTGTTTCATGCCATGTTGACCCAACGTCAGCATATGGCTGTGGTCTACGACGAGCATGGTACCTGGGTGGGACTGATCACCCTTGAGGATATTCTGGAAAGCATCCTTGGCCGCGAGATCATGGATGAAACGGACAATGTGGCAGATATGCGTCTTTACGCCAGACAGCGCTGGAGCCGCAAGCTGAAAAAAGATTCCGGGAATTGAGTTTGCGCTTATCGCATACCAAGGAGACAACATGACACAGATCTACAAGGACAACAGCGAGACCATCGGCAAAACCCCGCTGGTGAAAATTAACCGCATTACCAAGGGCAATGTATTGGCCAAGCTGGAGTCGCGTAACCCGGCGGGCAGCGTCAAGTGCCGGATCGGTGCCTCCATGATCTGGGATGCGGAAAAAAGCGGCAAACTGAAGCCAGGCATGACTCTGGTGGAACCCACCAGCGGCAATACCGGTATTGCCCTGGCCTACGTGGCCGCTGCTCGTGGTTACGATCTGGTGCTGACTATGCCCGACTCCATGAGTCTGGAGCGTCGCAAGATTCTCAAGGCACTGGGTGCCAAACTGGTCCTGACTCCCGGCCCGAAAGGCATGCCGGGTGCCATTGCCAGGGCGCAGGAGCTGGTTGAGGAAAACCCTGATACGCACCTGATGCTGCAACAGTTCGAGAACCCGGCCAATCCCGCTATTCACGAACAGACCACGGGCCCGGAAATCTGGGAGGCCACCGGTGGCGATATTGATGTGCTGGTGGCGGGTGTGGGTACCGGCGGGACCATCACTGGCGTGTCCCGTTATATCAAGCAGACCCAGGGCAAGGCCATTACCAGTATCGCTGTGGAGCCGGACTCTTCGACCATGATTACCGCCGGGCTGAACGGTGAAGAGCCCACCCACGGCCCGCACAAGATTCAGGGCATCGGTGCCGGCTTTGTGCCAAAGAATCTGGACCTGAGTGTGGTGGACCGCGCGGAACAAGTGAGCAACGAGGACGCCATGGCCTGGGCCCACAAGCTGATGCAGGAAGAGGGCATCCTTGCCGGTATTTCCTGCGGTGCGGCCATGTGTGTGGCGGACCGTATCAGCCAGCTGCCCGAGTTCAAGGACAAGACCATCGTGGTGATCTTGCCCGATTCCGGGGAGCGCTACCTGACTTCGCCGCTGTTCGCAGACATGTTCAGCGAGCAGGAACTCAGCCAATAAACAGGCTTCGGCAAGCCAGCTCTGACCGGCTGGCTTGCCGGACCAGTGTGCGCCGGGGTATAACAGCAGACGATCCGGGAAACGGACATTTTGGTCGTGGCAGACCGTGGGGGAAAGATGAAGCAACTGATCTTGAGTGCAATCATTGCCGGTTTGCTGGCAGGCTGTTATTTCGAGGAAGATGATATAAGCAGCAGTGATCGTCCGGCTGAACCGCAATATGGGCAATCTGAACCACCGTCGTCCCGCTTGTTGCCCGGCGAACAGGTAATGGCAAGCGGTCGTTACCGGAGTCAGGTTCAGATCGCGAACGGAGCCGCGACCGTAAACGACGCCAGCAGCGAGAATTATTCCGCATCAATGGAGGCGTCGGTCATCCGCTAATGTTTTTCCGGGGCTATACCTTTCTGGTATAGCCCGATCCCGCTATCCTTCGCTCCTTGATTTTGGAGCTTACATGACTGTTTCCAGTGTCGTTGATGTTGTTGTGATCGGTGCCGGTGCGGCGGGTCTGATGTGTGCCGCTACCGCGGCTTACCAAGGGCATCGCGTGCGGGTGATCGACCATGCCAACAAGGCTGGCAAGAAAATTCTCATGTCCGGCGGCGGTCGCTGTAACTTCACCAACCTGAATACCACGCCGGAACATTTCGTTTCTGCCAATCCCCATTTTTGTAAATCTGCGCTCAAGCGTTACACCCCCTGGCACTTTCTGGAACTGGTGGAACGCCATGGTGTAGAGCATGTGGAGAAGGCGCCGGGGCAATTGTTCTGCGCCGACAGTGCCAAGGCCTTGCTGGCGGTGTTATTGACGGAGTGTGAGTGGGCCGGGGCAGAGATACAGCTGGATACCGGAATCCGCAGGGTAGTCAGGACAGACTCTGGCTTTGAATTGACCACTACCCGGGAAACGGTGCGATGCCAGTCACTGGTGGTGGCCTGCGGGGGCTTGTCGATTCCGACCATGGGCGCCAGTGGTTTTGGTTACCAGCTGGCAGAGCAGTTTGGTCTGTCGGTGTTACCCACCCGGGCCGGTCTGGTGCCGTTTACGCTGCCTCCCGAGCACAAGGCCTGGTTGTCGGAGTTATCAGGGATCAGCACGGAGGTGGTGGCCGAGGCGGGAAAGGCACGTTTCGCTGAGCCGATGCTGATTACCCATCGGGGGCTGTCCGGGCCGGCCATGTTGCAGGTGTCCAGCTTCTGGGCGCCGGGCACCGCGGTCACCGTGGACTGGCTTCCACAGTTGGAAGACCCACTTCAGGTCTTGATTCAGGAACGCAATGCGCACCCCAATCGGGGGCTGGAGCGTTGGTTGCGCCAGTATTTTTCCCAGCGCTTGTCTGCTGCGCTGGTGGAGCAATTCGGCTGGCAAGGCCACCTTCAGCAATTCAGCAATGACCGTCTTGGCGGGGTGGCCGCAGTGCTCAAGGGCTGGCAGTTCAAGCCCTCAGGGACAGAAGGGTACCGTACCGCAGAGGTGACGCTGGGGGGGGTGAATACCGACGGTCTCTCTTCCCGAAACTTTGAAGTCAAAACGGTCCCGGGACTGCACTTCATCGGTGAAGTTCTGGATGTCACCGGTCAGCTGGGCGGATTTAATTTCCAATGGGCCTGGGCCAGTGGCTGGTGTACCGGGATGGCGTTGTAGCCACCATCAGGCCTGGTCAGCAATCGAGGCAAACTGCTGGCGAAAGTTATCGGGTACCGGAATGACTCCATGCCGGGCATGATCAAAAAAAACGAAGCCCTGTTTTGCCAGAACCACCACTTGGCCAGATGGTTGTTTGGTCACCCTGAAAATCAGGTCCGCGCCGTACTTGTTGAAATCCATCAGGCCGACTTCAAATTGCAGATCGTCTTGGGCAAAGCTTTCCGCCTTGTAAGTCGCCACCAAGTCCGTCACCACGATACTTTGTCCCTGACGCTCAAACTGGTCGAAACCAACGTCGCAGAAGAACCGGTAGCGGGCCTCGGAGAGTAACGAGATCATCTGGTCATTGCCCACATGCTTGCCTGTGTTCAGGTCGGTCATGCGAACATTAATGGTGTGGGTATACAGAAACTGCTCGGGCAGCTCCAGTTGAACTCGTGCCATAGCGCGTCCTCCGGGGCGGTGAGGCGGTATGTTACGCCGAGGGCATCATTTTGTGAAACTTAGTTCCATATTTTGAATTGTTGTAAGAGGTTGACCTTCGGTCGGGGCTTTTTACTATAACTGCATACCCGTGAGTGGATGCCGCCGTGCGCAAGAAAAACAAGAACGATAATGATGTGATCGCCCAGATCTATGACACCGCGCTTGCCCCGGGTGACTGGGTGGACCTGTTGGATACGTTGGCAGAGTGGGCTGGCCACGGTGAGGCAACACCGGATTCTGAGGAGGAAAGCCCAGCAGGAGATAACCCTGGACGCCCTGCGGTGACCAGGGCCGTAGTGGGTAACTCCTCCGTCAGGCCGGAAGTGGAGCACTTGATCGAGCATCTTGAGCGAGCTGTCAAAAGCAGTGCTTATATGCATGCGCTGGAAGACCGGTGTCAGGTGCTCAATACCTTATATAACCAGATGCCCTGGCCCATGCTGATGCTTGATGAATGGATGCAGGTCGTGGAGTGTAATGCGATTGCCCATCAGGTGCTGGCGGAAGGGGTCGTGCAACTGACAAGTAGCGGCCAATTAGTCATTCATGATCGAAAATTGCGTCAGGCTCTGGTGCAAGTCAATAAACTGGCGGAAGGTAGAAACACCCAGCTGTTGAGCGCGCCGGAAGAGAGCGTCTCACTGCTTTGTGTTCCAGTGCAGAAATCCGATGCTCCCGGCAACATTTCTCAAGTACGCACGATACTCTGGGTATTGTCCGGTCACAGTATCGTCACCCCATCCGCAGAGAGGCTGCAGTCGTTGTTTGCCATCTCACCAGCAGAAGCACGATTGCTGCACGTGCTGTGCAAAGTCGGCAATCTGAATCAGAGCGCGGCGCTTCTCGATATCAGCGTGCATACAGCGCGAACCCAGTTGAAGTCGACCATGGCCAAGCTGGAGGCCAACAGCCAGGTGCAGCTGGTCAGCCGTGTGATGGGGCATGCGCTTGTCCAGGGGGCTAACCTGCCCGCCGAACAGACGGAGCAGGAATATACGGTGACCTTGCCGGACGGGCGGGTGCTGAGCTGGATGGAATACGGCGCCCCGGATGGCGCGCCGGTACTGACCTTGGATAATCTCGGTTCGTCGCTTCCGGACCATGCCTGGTTTGATCGCTGGTATCGGGAGCAGAATCTGCGGGTAATTTTGATCGTGCGTCCCGGTTATGGGATTTCTACCTACAATCCCGACCTGCAGTTCGGCAATTTGGGGGCGGATATCCGCTTCCTTTGCCAGCACCTCGGGATTGAACGCCCTCCTATGGCCAGCTATTGCGGTGGCGGGCCTTACGCCCTGTGTGCAGCTGCACAGGATCCAGAGTTGTTCAGTCGCTTGGGGATTCTTGCCAGTACTGTCCCGATTGAGCATTTCGAGCTCGATAAGCTGGACCGGCTACACAAGATGTTATTGCGCGTATTTCGGCGAGACCCTCGGCTGTTTCTGCTGATTGGCCGATTAGCGATCCGTGGCGTACAGAAGGCCCCGGAAAGGTTTTATGTTCGCATGGCCAAGAATCTTTGCCTGGCGGATCAAAAAATCTTTGCGGATGAGGAGCTGTTGTCCCGCACCATCAAGCGCATGCGCCACAGCCAGTTTCAGGGTGCCAGGGTCCATCTGGAGGAATATCTGAGAATGCAGGAACCCTGGCAAGTGGACTTGGGCACTATCTCAATACCGGTTCTGCAATGGCATGGTGAAGACGACCGCATTATTTCCATCGGAAGTGCCCGTGGACTGGCTTCCTCTATTCCCAATGTCCGCTTCCGCAGTTTTCCTGGCTATGGCCGGTTTATGGTCTATACCCATTGGCAGGATTTTCTTGTCGAGTTGCTTGAGCTCCCTGCCACCGCAGCACCCACGTACAAGGCGTCAGGATGACAGCGACCGTTGTAGGAAGCGATGGCCTGTGTCGTTGCGCCTGGGTCACTGCTGCACCGGATTTTCAGCGCTATCACGATACCGAGTGGGGATTTCCGGTGAAGGAGGATCGTCACCTGTTCGAAAAGGTCTGCCTTGAAGCCTTTCAGTGTGGTTTGAGCTGGCGCACCGTCCTGGAGAAACGGGAAAACTTCCGCCGTGCCTTCTGCGATTTCCATATCGAATCTGTGGCGGCTTTCGGACCAGTACAGATTGAGAGAATGCTGACCGATAGTGGCCTGATTCGGAATCGCCGAAAAATAGAAGCGGCTATTCACAACGCCCGTTGCGCACGGGACATGATTAAAGAGGAGGGCTCACTGGCCGCGTTCTTCTGGCGCTTTGAGGAGCCGACCAATGCGCAGCCCGTTACCCGAACCACCTCACCCCGGTCCCAAGCACTGTCTAAAGCACTGAAAAGCCGAGGCTGGAAATTTGTTGGTCCCACGACGTGCTATGCCTTCATGCAAGCCATGGGGTTGGTGAATGATCATCATCCGGACTGCGCGGTGCGCGGCCAGGTAGTCTCTGCCCGGCGAGTGTTCGTGAAACCTGACTGACCGGTTATACCGGGACAATGCATGTTTGGGTGGTTTTGATTGGTGTGCTGAATGCGCACTATAGCGCTACCGAAATCGGACGAGACACGAGTCTCTGCAAGGAGCATGAGATGGGAAGATCCACCTGGCGGCCGGACCATATTCCGGATTTGAGCAATAAGACCATTTTGGTGACCGGCGCGAACAGTGGTATTGGGCTGGAGGCCGTCAAGCTGTTTGCGGCCAATGGCGCGCAGGTGATCATGGCGTGCCGGAATGCATCCAAAGCGCAAGCTGCGGCCGAGCAGGTGATGGCCGAAACCGCGGGCGCCAGTTTGGAGATCATGGCGCTGGATCTGGCTGATCTGGCCTCCGTTAAAGAATTTGCGCAGGAGGTTAGTGGCCGTTTCGACAAGGTGGATGTGCTGCTCAATAATGCCGGCTTGATGGCGCCACCACTGCAGCGCACCAAAGACGGATTTGAGATTCAGTTTGGCACCAATCATCTTGGCCATTTTGCGCTGACCGGGCAGCTACTGCCGGTCTTGGAGGCGGCACCGGCACCACGCATCGTGCAGATATCCAGTGTGGTGCATCGGGGCGGCAAGATCATGTGGGATAACCTCAATGCCGAGAAATCCTACTGGCGCTGGCCGTTCTATGCGCAGAGCAAACTGGCGAACCTGATCTTTGCTCGTGAGTTGCATCGACGCTTACTGGCGGCCGGTTCCCCTATCCGGGCCTTTGCGGCTCACCCCGGTTACTCCGCGACCCATTTGCAGGATACCGTACCTGGCGGAGGGTTGTTCAACGCGATGATAGCGCAACCCGCTGAGATGGGTTGCCTGCCGGGTGTGATGGCGGCGACCAGTGCGGATGTGCAGGCCGGGGAATATTACGGACCCGATGGCAAGCTGCTGGAGCTACGTGGCTATCCGGCCAAAGCCTATGCCCGCCGGATCGCCGATAACCCGGAAGTGGCACAGCGGTTGTGGCAGGTATCGGAGAATATGACAGGGGTTCACTATCTGAACCCCTGATTGCGGTCCGTCGTTCGAGAACCGGGTCAGGTTCTCGAACGAGGGTTCAACAGCCTGTCAGGGGGTGACCACATCCCCGTCTTCGATCCGCAGGCGTTTGCCAGGCTTCTTGTCCAGGCGGATGGTGTCTTCGTTGTCATTGAAGACGTAGGTCACTTCGTAGCCTTCGGTCTTGCTACGGCTTTCCATGACGGTGCGACATTGTTGTTCGGTCACGGTTTCGGTGTTGCGTTGTTGCATCCCTTTCTGGATCTGGTTGCCCGCCACGCCGCCGGCAATGGCCCCGCCGGCCGTGGCAGCATCTTTGCCGCTGCCGCCACCAAATTGATGACCAACCACCCCGCCGATAACGGCGCCAACAACGGTGCCCGTCACGCGGTGCTGATCTTTGGCGGGTTTCTGCCGTGTGCTGGTGACATCCTGACAAACCTCCCGGGGTTCTTCCCAGCGTTCAACAATGGGTTCCACCTTGGTGACGGTGGCGTATCCGGATTTTGCTGGCGTCATGGCCTCGTAGGCGCCGTACCCGACCCCTGCAATAGCCACGGCACCTGCGATACCCAGACCGGCAATAGCTGCGCTTTTCATGGCTCACTCCTTATTTCGGTTATTTCCGGTTTGGAGTGCAGGGCGGAGCAATCCGTTCGTGGACAGTTGCAAAAGAATGTTAAGGAGCCTCTGAATAGCTCCTTGTGTGCTCAGTCTTTCAGGCTGGTTCGCCCCTGTATGGGTCAAAAGGTAAAGAGGGGCGCGATTTTGAAGGTGTATGTCCATCCATCGGCTCTTCACCTTCGAAAGAAGCGCAACAACGAGTGCGGGCCAGCCTGGAAGACCCTACGTACCCTGACGAGCATAAAGGCGCGGCTTGGAGCGCCCATCTGCTGCGCCTTGCCTCTAGGAAAGGGAACCACCCTTACCGTCGAGACAAGACACAACAGCTGCACGCTCCAAGTCACGCTGAGCATGCAAGGAGCTATTCAGAGGCTCCTTAAGGGCCATGTTCAATAACGCCGCAATGCGTTTTTGTGCAGCGCCGGGGGATCAGGTTAAATGGCGCGGTGCGAGGCATTAATGAACAGGGGACAGTCGTGACGCAACGAGACCAGCAGCTGGAAGCGGAGTACTTCCATCTCACTCACCTGATTGATTCTTTCGATCAGAAATCCCTGACGATCAAGGCCTGGAGTGTCACGCTTGCCGGCATTCTGGCCGGATCGGGCGCGTTCTTTGATCGTCCGTCCCTGCTTTGGGTGGGGATGCTGGGTAGCCTGATGTTCTGGCTGGTGGAAGGCCATTGGAAGGCGTTTCAGTCGGCGCACTATGCGCGCATAGAAAAAATTGAAGCGCACTTTCGTGGTGAGGTGGATGACATCGCGCCGTTCCAGACCGCCGATAGCTGGGAACGTAGCCGGCGTGCCGGGGGAAGCCGTGAGTTGTTGCGGATCCTTGGGTGGCGCCACGTGTTTCTGCCCCACGGGCTGATGGCACTGTCGTTGTTGGTGGCAGGTTTGCTGCTGTAGGCGCGGCAGAGGCCGGCGCCCACAGCAGCGGGCAGGGTCAGGCAGCGGGTTCGCTGGTGGTCGGGGCGTACTGGTTGGCATCGGTGGTGTATTCGGCATGACCGTAATCCACCAGCAGCTGCTTGATGCGTTTGACCAGAATGCGGTCGGCAACCTTGTTGGCCACCGGAATATCCTGCAGGGTGCGATAGGCCAGCAGGCGCGGCATGATGAAAAGATTGCCGACGCTGAACAGGGCATAGTCCAGCGCGTGGGGTGCCACGCCCATCTCTTCAGCCTTTGATTTGTCCTTCTTGCCGAGAAACGCCTGGGTAAAGAACACTTTCGAGAAACTGCGCTCCACCGCGTTGTGAACCTTGCTGATCAGCTTGTCATCCTTGGGACGATAGACGGACATGGTTGCCCGCGTCAGCTCACCACAGGTGCTGTCGTCATACCCTTCACGCAGCGTGCCGGAATAAGTGAGCATGGTGTCGATGATGTCCGGGGCTTCTGCGGGTAGCAACTCTGCAGGCAGGCCGAGCAGAAAACACTCGTAACGCGACAGTTCCACGATCGCCCGTTCTTGCCGGGTGAAATGTTTGCGGCCCTTGCGCATGGCCTTGAACGCCGTCAGGTAGGCGGGCATGGTGCCGGCCGGCATCTGGTCTACCTGCGGGATAGGTATGCCGTAGACCGCGGGATCCCAGGGGCCGCCCTTGTCGGTGGTCGCCCGCTTGATGATGTTGAAACGCACCATGGAGTGCATCAGGCGCACCATGGCGGCCGCCTTGAAGCCTGGGCCAAAGCGTTCCAGAGCGCCAGGCAGGGTGGCGGTGGTGAAGAAACTGGCGGTCTCATTGATCCGCTGGTTCACCGACTCGTTGGCCAGGGTGCCGGTGATGGCCATGGGCAACCCGGAGTACTTGTTCATGAAGGTGGCGACGAACGCGCCACGGATAACATAGGGTGCCAGGTTGACCATCTGGTTACGGCTCAGGCGCGCGCCCTCGCGAACCAGATCCATGTCTACCCAGTCCGGTGTCGCTTCCATGGCCTGAATGAAATCGCTCAGTTCCTGGGGCGGATTATCTACCGCATCCAGTCCCTTGTCGCAGGCGGTCTTGAGCATGGTGATCAGGTTGCGGAACCCGTATTCGGGCATCAGCGCGGCATATGCATCGGCCACATTGTCACCGAGCAGGGTATAGGCGCGGGCCCGTTCCACTTTTTCCTTGTCGGCCAGAATCTTGCCCCGGTACTTGCCTGCGAATTTTTCGGGCAGGGCGCTGCGGGTGTGGATGTCGTCGGTAAAACGCTCCGGGGTGACATCAAAATCAATGTCGCCATACAGGGAGGGAATCCGGGTTTTCTGTGCACGCACCTGTTCCCAGAGTGCATCCAGAGACTGTGTCATTACGACCTCGTCGTGAAAGCGCGATATTGCCCTTATACATAGCGTTTACGCTGGGTCGGTGACAATGACCGAAGATTTCACGTAGAGAACTTGCGGGTTTTTGGCCTGCAATGACAGGGAGATTGGCGGGAAAGGAAACAGTGAGGTCAAGACTGTTCACTTTGCGTGTCGCGGGCCAGGTTGGGACTGACGCTCCTCCCGCCAGGGAGGGCGTCAGTGAGGCGCCTCAGTCGTTGCTCATGGCGTCCTTGTAAAGTGACTTTCGCGGGCTGGCGAAAACCTGCCGCAGCATGGGCTCGAAGTAATTCAGTGGCAGAATCTCTCCATCCGGATTGAACGCCGGAGAATCGTACTTGCTGACGAATTCCAGCGTTTGCCGATAGAAGGGATGTTCGCGGAAGTGCTCGCGCATGTCCCTGTCCATGCCCAGATAATGGAAGAAGTAATACCCCTGGAAAATGGCGTGATGCTTCACCATCCAGTGATTGGCTTCGCTGACAAAGGGTTCCAGCAAAACCGCTGCCACGTCCGCATGGTTGAAGGTGCCAAGGGTATCGCCGATGTCATGCAGCAAGGCGCAGACGACGTATTCATCGTCCTTGCCGTCGCGATGGGCGAGGGTGGCAGTTTGCAGGCAGTGTTGGAACCGGTCGATCCTGAACCCGCCGAAATCGCCTTCCAGCAGTCGCAGGTGCGCCATGATCCGGTCCGGCAGTCCTTTGCTGAACTCGCCAAAATTCTCGGCAATGATCTTCCAGTCCTCGGCCTGGCCGTCCTTCATGTGGGTGAAGGCGGCACGGGGTTGTGTCATGTCGTTCATTGCGGTAGCCCTCAGTCTGCATAACCGGGGTTTTCCCGGTCCAGCTTGCGTAGCAGGCCCGGCCAGGCCAGGTTGCCCCCCATGCCCTTGGTGACCTGAGAGGCCTGTTGTTTGATGGTGTTGACGATGCCATCAGGAATCGGGGTCAGCGGGCGATTGCCCGATAAGGCCTGTAGCTGGATCTCACAGGCCCGTTGCAGGATGAACATGTTGAGGAAGGTGTCCGCCACGGTGCTGCCCACCGTGAGCAAGCCATGGTTACGAAGAATCATGAAGTTGGTGCTGCCCAAATCGGCCTGCAGGCGGGCTTTTTCGTCATCGCGCAGTGCGACCCCTTCATAGTCGTGATACGACAACCCAGAGAGCGGAAACAGGCTTTGTTGTGACAGGGGAAGCAACCCTTCTTTCTGTGCAGACACAGCCACGCCGGCGGTGGTGTGGGTGTGCATGACGCAGACAGCGTCCTCACGTACGGCATGAATGGCACTGTGAATGGTGAAGCCCGCCGGGTTGATGTCGAAATCGCCGGCGTTGAGCTTGTTGCCGTCCTGGTCGACGCGCACCAGGCTTGATGCGGTGATTTCGTCGAACATCATGCCGTAGGGGTTGATCAGGAAATGGTGCTCATCGCCCGGGATTCGGGCGGACAGATGGGTGAAGATCAGATCATCCCAACCATACAAGGCCACTAGTCTATAGGCAGCGGCGAGGTCCACCCGCAGTTGCCACTCTTCGGGGCTGACATCCGCTTGCTTGGAGGTGATGGCGGCTGGGTCAAGTTTTACCTGGCTGTTCATTGTAGCGCTCTCCCTGGAGACAGATTGTTGTGGGTGTCACGGTGTTCCCCGTGATGTGTCGATAGGACATGACGGGAGTGTAGGCCGCTTTTTCTTGGCAAGACTGTCAACCTGTTTACAATTGGCGTATGTCTATTGCTCTTGATGCCTTGCAACACTGCCCCCTGTTCGCCGGTTTTCCCGAAGCGGCACTGGACGAGGCTGCACGTCATGCCCGTATCCGCCATTTCCAGCCGGGTGAGGTGATCTATGAGAAAGGGGAGCCCCAGACATTCCTGTGTGTCATCGCCAGAGGAATGGTGCGGATCAATTCGGTCAACCAGGAAGGTCGGGAATCGGTCTTGATTGTGTTTGACCAGGGGGCCTGGGTGGGCGATGCGGTCTTCGCGCCCGGTGCCGATCGGGTTTACGGTGCCACGGCACATACGCAGGCAACACTGGTGGAATTACCCGGGGCGTATTTTCGGGACCTGATGAGTCGCTACCCGCAGTGCTATCCGGTCGTGCTCGAGTGCATCAGCCGTCGGCTCTGGTCGGCCATGACGGTCATCCAGGAAGACGCCTTGCGCGGGACCACGGTCAGGATCGGACGGCGGTTGTTATTTCTGTGCGACATGCAGCGCGGGGGAGCAGAGCCGGGCGGTCCGGTCACTGTGCGGCTGACCCGTGAGCACATCGCCAACATGATGGGGATGACCCGCCAAGGGGTTCATCGCACGCTCAAGCAGTTTCAGCGTGAGGGGTTGGTTGAGCTGGGTTACGGGCAGGTCACCATTTGCAGCGAAGATGCCTTGCGACGCTATCTGGATTGCTGTCCAGATTAAGGTAATTCTTTTGGCTAACAAAAATATTTTATAGGCGATTAAAATTAATACCTTTGGCTATTTTTAATCGGCGAATGGTCTATTCCTTTTTCGTGTTATAGCAATTTCTTCCTCAAATCCCGTTGACAGATTTTAAGTTAAATTACTTAGACGTTTTAAATCACATTTTAACGAAAAGCCCGTAGAGCGGGCTTTGCTTCGTGGCTAGGATTCTCTGCGATACACAGGGATAAGAATAAAGTCTTACCCTCTCTTGCGGTAGTCACAGGGAAGGTCTACCTCCGTAGGTATTAAGGAGAGTTTTCAGGAATAAAAAATGTGTTCTTTATATAAAACGTTCGTCTTTATTTTTACTCTCAATGTGCTTGGTTGCGGTGGCGGTGGTGGGGCGCCCGCAGTGGTTTCTTCAGATAACGAGGAAAGCAGTGTTGGCGTGACGTCGCCTGCGTATGGGAAAGAAACTGAGGAAACGGACGCTGCTGAAAATGAGGAATCTCAGGCGTCCGGAAAAGAAAAGTTTGCTGATCCTTTTTCTTCCAGCGTATTGCAGTATGAAGTGACAGATGGGAAAACCGGTAAGGTGACAACCGACACGGAGACCCTGCTGACATACCCCGAAATGGAGTATTTTTATTTTGAAAACGATAATGTGGTGTTCGATCTGACCCGGCAGGGTAAACCCAAAAAACGCTCGGAGTTGCGCCAATACCCAGAGTGGTCAGTGGCGGGAAATCACCGAATGACGGCAACCCTTAGGCTCAGCGATTCCACCATCAATGAGTACACCTGGATGCAATTGCACCGTAAGGAAAAAACGTCAGTCAAACCGCCTCTGAGGTTAACCTGGGCCAAAGCGCAGAGCATTGGCGGGAAGGTATACCAAGACTATCTTGTGGCGGTGTTTTATCACGAAAAAACGGGCTACAAAAAAGTGCCATTGGTACCGCGTACTGGACAGGAAATTCAGGCTGAACTCAGGGTTTATAATCATCAGGTTTTTATTAGCCTGAATGGAAATCTGGTCCATGTGGAAAATGTGTCTGATTGGGCTGATTACAAGTGCTATTTCAAGGCGGGGTTGTACCTGTCTGGTAGTGCGGCGGCAGAAGGGCGTGCCAGAGTCAGCATGAGCCAGCTCGCGTACAGCCATCAGTAGTTAGTTCATTGAGGGAGCCTCGGAATAATACCTGGCGAGTTCAGTTTTTCAGGCTGGCTTGGCCCCTCTGCCATGGCCAAGAGGGGGCGGTGTTGACAGTGTATGTCGATCCATCGACTCATCACCTTCGAAGGACATGGGACAACGAGTGCAGGCCAGCCTGCCGTCGAGGCAAGCAACAACCTCTGCGTGCTCCTGACCACGCCAGGCATGCAGGGGGTTTACCCAGAGGCTGCCGTGAAACAATACAGGCCCCGGCACGTGGGGCCTGATTGCTTTCACAGCAGAGGAAGAGGGTGAGCAGGTTAGCGCACCTCCATCCCGGGTTTGGCGCCGTTATCGGGGCTGAGTACGTAGATGTCTTCGCCACCAGGGCCTGCGGCCAGCACCATCCCCTCTGAGACACCGAACTTCATCTTGCGCGGCGCCAGGTTGGCGACCAGGACCACCAGTTTGCCTTCCAGCTGCTCCGGTTGATATTTGGCCTTGATGCCGGCAAAGACATTGCGTTCGCCCAGCTCTCCCACATCCAGGGTGAGTTGCAGCAGTTTGTCGGCGCCTTCTACGTGAGCGGCCTTGGCAACGCGCGCCACGCGCAGTTTGACCTTCAGGAAGTCATCGATGCTGATGGTGTCATCCACCGTGTCGTCCATCTTGTTGCTGGCTTTTGCCGGGGCGGTCGAAGCCTTGGCGGCGGCCGTAACCTCCTTTGAATCACTGAGCATGGCATCGATCTGGCTGCTTTCTACCCGGCCAAGCAAGGGCTTGAACTTGGCAATGTCATGCTCCAGCAGAAGCTGCCCGGCATCGTCCCAGCGGAGCGGGTCGATCTGCAGAAACGCCTCTGCGCGCTCGGCCAGTGCCGGTAGTACTGGCTTCAGGTACAGCACCAACAGACGGAAGACATTGATGGCGGTGGTGCAGATGGCCAGCACCTCCTGTTCCTTGCCTTCTTCCTTGGCCAGTGACCAGGGAGCCTTTTCGGCGATGTAGCCGTTGGTATGGTCGGCCAGCGCCATGATTTCCCGCATGGCCTTGCCAAACTCACGCTGCTCGTAGAACTCGGCAATCCGCGGAGCGGCTTCCTGCACCTCGCGAACCAGCAGTGGGTTATCCAGCTCGGCGCTCAAGGTGCCGCCAAACTTTTTCACAAAGTTACCGGTACGGCTGGCGATGTTTACCAGTTTACCTACCAGATCTGAATTCACCCGCTGGACAAAGTCTTCCAGGTTGAGGTCAAAGTCATCCACACGGCTGGAAAGCTTGGCAGCAAAGTAATAACGCAGGTATTCAGGGCTGAGATGATCCAGATAGGTTCGGGCCTTGATAAAGGTGCCGCGGGACTTGGACATCTTGGCGCCGTTCACGGTGACAAAGCCATGGCTGTAGATAGCCGTGGGTTTGCGCAGACCGGCACCGTCCAGCATGGCCGGCCAGAAAAGACCGTGGAAATTGATGATGTCCTTGCCAATAAAGTGATACAGCTCGGCGTTGGAGCCTTCTGCCCAGTAGTCGTCGAAGCTGAGGCCTTCGCGGTCGCAGTAGTTCTTGAAGCTCGCCATGTACCCGATCGGGGCATCCAGCCAGACATAAAAATACTTGCCGGGGTAACCGGGGATCTCGAAACCAAAATAGGGCGCTTCCCGGGAGATGTCCCAGGGCTGCAGGTCTTCGATCCATTCCTGCAATTTGTTGGCGACTTGTTCTTGCAAGGCGCCGGAACGGGTCCACTCGCGCAACAGCGGCTCGAATTTGGGCAAGTCGAAGAACAGCTGGGTGGTGTCCTTCTCTACCGGGGTGGCACCACTGACGGCAGAGTAGGGCTCGATCAGCTCTGCAGGGGAGTAGGTCGCACCGCAGACTTCACAGTTGTCGCCATACTGGTCTTCCGCCTTGCACTTCGGGCAGGTGCCCTTGACGAAACGGTCGGCCAGGAACATGCCTTTCTGCGGGTCGTAAAGCTGGGTGATGGTCTTCTCGATGATGTAGCCTGCGTCTTTGTTTCGCTGGAAGACCATCTCTGACAGCGCCTGGTTTTCCGGGCTGTGGGTGCTGTAGTAGTTGTCGAAACGAATCTGGAAGTCGGCAAAGTCCTTCTCGTGATCGGCCTTCACCTGGGCGATCTGCTGTTCCGGGGTAATACCGTTCTCTTCGGCCTTGAGCATGATGGCGGTGCCGTGGGCATCATCGGCACAGACATAGGTGCACATCTGCCCGCGGAGCTTCTGGAAACGCACCCAGATGTCGGTCTGGATGTATTCAAGCAGGTGGCCCAGATGGATCGGGCCATTGGCGTAGGGCAGGGCGCTGGTCACCAGGATCTTGCGTGGCGTGTCACTCATGAGAACGGTGTCATTTATCCGGGAAATGGGGCGCCTATGATACGGCGAGACTGCACTATTTTCATCCCGTGCCTTCCGTTAGTGATGAGCGTGAGTCCACTGAGCAGGGACGGGGCTACCGTTTTTGTGTACCTGTGTGGCATGGTTGGGGTTTGTGTTCTTGGTGATTCAGAGGGGAAAACCGGCAATGACGCTTCGTGCCCGTATTCGGTGGTTGTTGATACTGTCCACCGCGGCCTGTGTGTGCGTTGCGCTGCTGGCTCTGGCCAGGGTCAATCACAGCCTGCTGGAATCCATGCTGGAGTCGTCTGCTGAGCGGGAATTGAGTGTGGTTGAGAGTGCATTTCTTGATCAGCTTTCAGTATTGCGCATCCGGGCTGAAGATTGGAGCCGTCAGCCGGACTCCCCTCCAGGGAATCTGGGCGGGGTAGGTCAGCTTGATCTCATGCTGTCTCTGGATGGGGGGCGTCTCGGTAGTGCCCTTGGGGTTGAGGAGCCCGCACTGCCGGTATTCGAGCGTCTGGCAGACCGTTTTGAGGCGGAGGGCTGTGCCCCCATCTGGGGGGTGGTACGGGTAAACGGACGCCCGCTGCTTTTTAGTACTGCGGTGGAGCAGAATTGTCAGGCCTACCTGTTGGGTATCTGGATTGACGGTTACTGGCTTGAGTATCTCTCTGACAGGGTTGGGCATGCACTTTATGTGAGAGAGTTATCGCAGGAGGGGGGCGTGGAAAGGGGGCTATTCTCAGATGCTGAGGGGCTACTCAGGGGGCGCTTTCCGATTCCTGACTTCTTTGACGGCCAACCCCTTGAAATCGTTGTGGAATTACCAAGTGATGTGCAGGGGTTGAAGAGTACCGTCATCCTTCTCATGGCCTTGATTCTCAGCATTCTTGCGGCAATGACTGTGGCGGGAGTCTATTGGCGAATCCAGGGGCTGTTATTCGGCCGCCTGGGCTCGGTACACAATGCGGTTCGATCGATTGCCCGCGGCGGAACGCTTGACCAACGGGTCCCGGTGCTGGGCAACGATGAAATTGGAGAGCTTGCCGAGGACTTCAATGCCATGGTCGACAGCATTGATCATGCCCAAAACCAGTTGGCATCTGCCCGTCGCCAGGCGGAAGCTGCAAGCAAGACAAAAAGCCAGTTCCTCGCCAACATGAGCCATGAAATTCGCACGCCTATGACCGCTATTCTGGGGTATGCCGAGCTATTACGAGAAGGGCGCGGTAGTGATGCCGATCGCCAGCATTATTTGAATATTATCCAGCACAATGGGGATGCCTTGTTGGCGCTGATTAATAACGTGCTGGATTTGTCGCGAATTGAAGCAGGGCAATTGGATCGCGAGGAATCGGTATTCTCGGTAATAGAACTGTTGCAGGAGGTTGTTGAAAGCTTTCGCCTGCGTGCCGTTGAAAAGGGAATTGAACTTGCCCTGGAAATGGATGGGACCATGCCGGCTGCATTGAACGGAGACGTTTTCCGTCTACGCCAGATCGTGGTCAACCTGGTGGGGAATGCGGTCAAGTTCACTGAGCAGGGGACGATCCGAATACGCGTAGTGTGGCAGCGTCCGGATCAGCGGCTCAGCATCCGCGTTGAGGACACGGGTATTGGCATTACAGAGTCCCAGTTGCAGAGCATATTTCAGCCCTTTACGCAGGCCGATGTATCTCACACTCGCCGTTACACCGGCTCCGGGCTGGGGTTGAGTATTGCCCGTGAACTCGCCCGAGCCCAGGGCGGGGATATCAGCGTCACCAGCGATAGCACAGGGAGCTGTTTTACGTTGGAGATGCCTTTCGAGCTCGCCCTGGATGCGACAGTAGCGCCTTCGGTTTTGCCTGCGGGGGAACAGGCTCAGCCGTTGCCTCAGCTTAATGGCCGTGTCTTGCTGGTGGAAGACAATCAGGTTAATCGCTTGCTGGTGAAGACCTTGCTTGAACGTGCCGGCATGACGGTCGTCGAAGCGGAAAATGGGCGAGAGGCCTGCGAGGCATATCAGAATGACAGCCATTATTCTCTGGTGGTACTGGATATGCAGATGCCGGTGATGGATGGCTATGAGACAGCCAGGGCATTGCGTGATAAAGGATTTGAGGGCCCGGTACTGGCATTAACTGCAAACGTGCTGGCTGTGGACCGCCAGCGCTGTCTTGATGCCGGCTGCGACGCGTTTATGGGTAAGCCGGTTCGTAGCCGCGACTTGCTGGTGGCCTGTGCTGATTTGCTTGAGCCGTCGCTGATCGAGTCATAGTCCCTGAGGTTGGGCCGTCAGGGACATCACGGACTGGCAGTCGCCTTGCTCTGGTGATCCGAATAAAACGGCTCTGCGTGCGTCAGTTACGTTATGCCATTGTGTGGCGAGACTAGTCGCTACCTTTAGACATGGATAGCTGCGCTCGTTTCAGGGCTTCGCTGACCTGTTGCTGGGACACCGGCTTGCTCAGGTAATCATCCATCCCGGCATCTCGGGCTTTCTGAACATACTCATTGGTGGCGTGGGCGGACAGTCCGATGATCCAGCAATGAGGGTGGCTGCCTAGTTGCGCTTCCATTTCCCGGATTTCGCCAGTCGCCTGATAGCCGTCCAGCACCGGCATTTCACAGTCCATAAAGATGATATCCCAGTAATCCGGTTGCTCGCGAAGCAATGACAGTGCCTGCCCTCCATCGCTTGCTAACGTAGCCTGAATCCCGAGGGATTTGAGAATACTGTCAATCACAAGCTGATTCACAGGATTATCTTCTGCAACGATTACATTCAGGTGATTCGCTTTATCGAGGATTATCGCCCTGGCTTCGTATGGCGAAGAGTCGCTTCCTGTCTCGTCTTTCCCTGTTAGCAAACTGCGCTTGAGAGCCTGACAGGAAAACGGTGTTTCGATCATCAAAAGGTCTTCTGGCAGCGTTTCGCTGAGAGGTTCTCCGGTAGGGTGTAACAACAGCAGCGTGGGAGACTGGTAATGAGTCCTTAAACGTTCCACATAATGCGGATTTTCCATCACCGCCAGATCAGCGATTACGAAATCCACCGAGCGGGAGGGATTGATTGGATCCAGTGCCGTTTCCACATCCCGAAACTCATGGGTAGAGGCGCCCCAGCGGCTGAGAATTTGCGAGAGACTGAGAAGCTGGGCGGGGATGCTGGAAATAACCACCGCAGAGCGGTTTCGCAGTGCGGGTTGTTGCCGTGACTTGATCGCCTCCACAGGGAGGGATAACCAGAACGTTGCACCGCGTCCTAACGAGCTGGACACGCCTATATCGCCACCTAGCAGGTCGGTCAGTCGTTTACAGATGACCAGTCCGAGGCCTGCGCCGCCATGCTTGCTACGATTGGGGCGCTCGTTGATAGTTTGGAACAGCGTGCTTTGCTGGCCCTCATCCAGGCCAATACCTGTATCGACAACTTCGATCATCAACACGCATTGGTTCTGGCTATTTACAGGTTGTTTCAGCGTCAGGTGTAAAGCGATATTGCCGCGCTCGGTGAATTTGAAAGCATTACTGAGCAGGTTGGTAATGATTTGCTTGAGGCGGATGGGGTCAGTGCGGATTTGCTCGGGAACCCGGCTGTCTATGTGCATATACAGCGGGATTCTTTTTTCGCTGGAACGCAGCGCAAAAAGCCTGACACAATCATCGACCACGCTTTCCACGGCAACAGTCTGATAATCCAGTTCCAGTTTGCCCGATTCAATCCGCGAGTAGTCCAGGATGTCGTTGATGACGGTGAGCAGTGATTGGGTCGACTGATAGATCGTGCTGACGTATTGAGCCTGCTGTTGGCTTAATGGAGTTCGACGAAGCAAGTCCGTCATTCCCATGATTCCGTTCATCGGTGTTCGTATTTCATGGCTCATGGTAGCCAGGAACTCGCTTTTCGCATGGTTACGAGCTCCTGCCTTGAATGCTTCCATCTCGGCAATGGCTCTTTCACGAATAGAATCTGAGTGAGCTTCTTTTAACCGGTTAATTCGTCGTGCTAGAGCCAGAGAGAGTAATACGACCTCCAGGAAGACGCCGATCTGTACCAGGTTTTCTGTAACGCTGTTGCGAGAGATGATCCCATACTTGTTGAGCACCATGGTTGCTGCACCGACCATGAAACAGCCCCAGGCAACGGTGAAAATGCGGGCGTCAGGATCCCCTGCCCGCAAGCGAATCAAGCCGATGGTGAGGATGCTGAAATCCATGGCCAGGATGGCGAAAACAGAGACCGGGATCAGTGCCTCGCGACTACTGAAGGGAGCCGCGAGAAAGAGAAGGGTGCCAACCAGGACAAGTCCACGTAGCCATACTGCCATTCTGGGAGCCTTGTCCTTCAGTGACAGAAAATGGAGTGTGAAAAGCGACGGGAGAATGACAAGCAGGGGCAACAGAAAATGAATGATATAACTGCTTACCAGCGGTGAGTCTGGCCACAGATATCGCTGTGCGTAACCATGCAGGATGGCAAGAAAAAGCGTTATGGCGGCTGACCAGAACACATACAGTAAATACACTTTTTCCCGTACCGAGAAGAACAGGGTCAGGTTATACAGAATCATCACCAGCATTCCACCGAAGAAGATGCCCTGGACCATGGTCATATTCTGCGAGTACTTGGCGAATTGCTCCTCGGATTGCAAGGTCAGGGGTAATTGAATGCTGTGGGCGGAGGCGACAAGCAGATAGATGTCGCTGTTCTGACCTGTGGGTAGAGTCAGAGGAAATACGGGTGAGGGTTGCAGATTCGGACGCAGGGAAAATTCACGGTCCATTCCGGCTTGATAATGGGAAACCAGGTTTCCTCCGGCATCAAGCTGATAAACATCAATCTCCCCCAGCATGGCGTAGTCAACACGAAGCTGCCATTGGGTATGGAGATGATTCAGGTTACGAACCGAAAAATGGAACCAACAATGTTGAGAAGTAAAGCCCAGGTTGGGAGCGGCAGCGCCTGTCGAAAGCCAGTGAAGATCACTACGCATCCTGATGCCGGTGATGTCGGGCACATCCTCTTCTGAAGCACAAAAATATTGCACCCCAGGGTAGGGCTGTAGATTCTGTTGCTGTTCAGCAATAATCTGCGTACCTGTGCTGCTGGCCAAGCTGCCAGAGGTCAGGCACATCAGCATGATGCCAACAACGAAGTAGAGGGCGTATCCAGCGTCCTTGCACACTATGAATTGATCCTGGCAAAAGGTGGGTAAACTACTGGAATGCTAGCAGTGTGGGCCGGGGGGCTCAATCGAGAGGAAAAGAATGACAAGGATAGTTGAGCGCTTTGCGGTAGGGCCCATTGTCGGGGAGTCTGGTGATACCCATGTACGTGTGTTTGGGGCATTGCCCCAGGGAAGGCTGACGGCGGGACAAAAATTCCTCTGGGGCCGGATTCGTTGGCGTGAGGAAGGTCAGTCGCAATGGTCTGATGTTCGACGCTTTCGCTTGAACGGTAATTTTGATGGGTCGGGCGTGGTCATTCTCAACGGCCTCCGGCCTGGTGGCCGGTATGAATATCAGGCGGGTTGGGTGTCGGATGAGGAGCCCGCAGAACTGGATTGGTCTGCTGCCAGTGAGGGCAGTTTTGTGACCAACCAGCCGGATGCAGATCAGACCCGCTTTCTGTTTGGCTCCTGTTGCTACCGGTTTGTGGGTTTTGACGGCAAGATCCAGGACGACAGAGCCGACAAGATCTTTGCCGAAATGTCTGACCTGTCCACCCGCGAAAAGCCCGATTTTGTGTTGTTTGGGGGCGATCAGGTTTACGCCGACTCCCTTTACAACATTGGTGCGGCGGATAATCGCGGAGAGTTTTCTTCCCTGTACCGGGAAAGTTTTGCCCAGCCCAAGCTGGCCAGGCTGTTACGGGAAACCAACAGCTACATGATCCTGGATGATCATGAGATCGAGAATAACTGGCCGGAACGAGCCAATGCCGACCGCTGGACCAGCAAGTACCCGGCGGCCATCAAGGCGTACCAGATTTATCAGGCCTCCCATTCCCCGGCGGCCCCGCTCAATGAGGCTGGCACCTACCTGGATCGTGATCCGGATCGCTTCTGGTACACCTTTTCCCGTGGGCCTGCTGATTTCTTTGTGATGGATGTTCGTACTGAGCGGGTATTGAGCCGCTGGTCCTGGCAGCGGCGCATGATCAGCGAAGAGCAGGAGCAGGCCTTTGTGCGCTGGCTGGACACGGATCCCGACAGGATCAAGGTGCTGGTGACCTCTGTGGTGCTGTTTCCGGAGCAGCGCCGCCCGTTCCGTGGCAAAGATGCCTGGGAAGGCTTCCGTTATCAGCGGCAGCGTTTGCTGACGGCCATGGCGCAAAGTCGCAGTCGCAAACTGGTCGTCCTCAGTGGTGATGTCCATGCGTCACTCTATGCAAATCTCACCCTCAATGGGGGCAAGCAGGTGCACAGTTGGACCTGTTCCGGCCTGTTCTGGCCCACCGCACTGATGGCTTTCCGTTGGTATCGTCCGATGATCCGTGTGCCTGGCCTGCTCTATGGCGGCTGGGGGCGTCCACTGGGGCAAGTGAATGTGCCAGGACAGGTGTTCAGTGACAATGCGTTTTCCATGGTGGCCTTCACTGAAGAAGGAGCCCGCTTTGATCTTTATGACCGCAGACGCCGGCATGTGGCGGAGGCGAGCCAGGAGATTCGTTGGTCGTAAGCTTATGTCTGTGGCGCTTATGGCAAAAGGCTTACAGGAAGTCGGGCGATTTGCGACTTAAGGCGTCGTGGCGACAACGCTACAGTGGATCTCGCAAGGACGCGATAGAACACGGATGTTCAATTTCGGCCCGGTACAGCCCGCCCGCCATACCCCCAAAGATGGCGGGCGTTTCTTTTTACCCCCCCGTTTTGCCACTTCACATTCCATCAAGGATAATGCCCGCCCCAGAATACGGAGGCGACCATGTCTGCTAACGGTGAAGACCGCGATATCCTGAAAGCCAAACTCAACCAGGAAACCGCCAAGGCCAGCTGGGCCGAATTGCAGCCTTTTTTCGCCCGTGGTCAAACCATCTATGTGGCGCCTGGGCTGGATCTGGTCGATGTGGCCGTGGCGTTTTCGGAAGATAACGCCGCCGAGATCAGTCTGTGGCGTGAAAAGGGTCTGGTCGACAAGGTGTCGGACACGCAGGCGACACAGTGGTATGGCGCCGACCAGACTCTCTGGAGTGTGGTGGTCATGCCCTGGGTGCTGGTACAGCCAGAACAGCTACAGTAGTCCGCAAGCACGGTCTTCCCCGTCGCTTTCGCAAGGGTGGCAATCGTCATCAACCCCGGTATAGAGTGAACAAAAGGGCTGTGATGCCCTCACTCTGACGGATGCCGGAGGACTCGATGCAGGATGACATCGCCCAGCGTCAGGCCCTGTTGCAGGCGCAGCTGGAAAGCCTCGTTGCTGCCCAGGTCAACCCCGAGGAACAAAGCCTGTTCCGCCGCTTTCTCGCCGCCTATTTCGAAATGGCCAGTCTTGCCGCGCTGACTGCACGGCCCCCCGAACAGCTTTTCCAGATGGCCTGGCAGCATTGGCTGCTGGCCCGACACCGGGACCGCGAATTACTGATTCAGATTGAACCCCCGTCCCGTTCCGGGGCCATGGCTTGCCTGCGGACCGTGGCTGACGACATGCCATTTCTGGTGGACTCGGTGGCGATGGCGGTGAGGGATGCGGGTACCGCCATCGACTGGACCATTCATCCAGTATTGCAGCTACGGCGCGATGACAAAGGCCAGATCATCCAGGTGCAAGGGGTGAGCGACGGTGAACACCCGGCGGAATCGCTGATCCATGTCGAATTCGAGCCGCTGGGCAGCCTTGAGGCCTATGCACGCTTGCAGGAGCAGTTGGAGCTGGTGCTGGGGGAGTTGCGGGTGGTCGTCGCGGATTATCCGGCAATGCTCGCCAACCTGCAGGCAACCCGTGAGAATCTTTCTGGTCATTTTCCACAACGGGACCAGCAAGAACTGGAAGAAGCGGGGGCGTTTATCGAGTGGTTAAGCCTGGACCACTTTACCTTTCTCGGCTATGCCCGCTCCCATGCAGAGGTCGTGGATGATGGCATGCGACTGCATCTGGAAAATGAGGCCGGGCTGGGCATTGCCAGGCATGGCAGCCGTTATGCCGATGCGGATGAGTTTATCGCCCCCCATGATGAAATGGCCAAGTACATCAGCCATGGCCGGCTGGTGGTCGTAACCAAGGCCAACGCCCGTTCTTCGATCCATCATCCCCATTATATGGATGTGATTTCCATCAAGCGGTTGGCGCAGGACGGAAGTGTAGAGGGCACGGACCGCTATATCGGCCTGTTTTCCCTGGATGCCTATATCAATCGTCCCCGGGATATTCCGCTGATTCGCCGCAAGGTGAACTACGTGCTGGAGCGGTCACGGTTGCCCGAGCGCTCCCATTCCGGCAAGCACTTGCGAGACATCATTTACCAGTTGCCCCGTGATGAATTGTTTCAGTGCAGTGAAGAAGAGCTCTATCACATTTGCATGGGCATCCGGGCCCTGCGTGACCGTCATCATTTGCGCCTGTTCATGCGCCGTGATCGTTACGGTCGCTTTTACTCCTGCATGGTCTACCTCAGTCGTGAGCGCTACTCCCGTGAATTACGTGACCACGTTACCAATGAGCTGAAGAGCTTGTGTAATGGCTTGTCGGTGGAGCGCACGGTGGACTTCCTCCGTGAAGGGCTGGCGCGCATCCATTGCATTATTCGTATTCCCCAGGGAACGCATCTGGCCATGAGCGAAAGCCAGGTGGAGGAGCGACTGGTATCCGTGACGCGGTCCTGGTCGGATCAATTACGGGAGGTGCTGCACGAAGATGGCGATGAGGGAGTGAGCCTGGCGCGACGTTATGCCAGCGCCTTTCCGGTGGGGTATCAGGAAACCACCCGTGCCATGGAGGCTGCCGCTGACATTCACTACCTGTCGCAGTTGTCTGCTGACCAGCCGGTGTTGCCGTCTTTGGCGGTGTCCAGTGAGGAAGGGCCTGCCTGTCCCACCTGCTTGCGACTCTATTCCCGGGAAAAACCGATTGGTCTGTCGGATGTGCTGCCCATGCTGGAGCACTTTGGCTTGCGAGTGGTCAGTCAGGATCCGACCCGGGTGAGCGTGCGTGAAGAAGCCGATCAGTGGATCCAGGTGTTTGATGTCCGCGTCGCCGGCGATTGCGCGCTGGGTCCGGTCCAGCAGAAGCGCTATTTCGAGGAAGCCTTTCTTGCCTGTTGGCAGGGACGCATCGAAAACGATGGGCTCAACCGACTGGTGTTGCTGGCGGGGCTGGATGCCCGGCAGGTGGTTTGCCTGCGCACCCTGACAAAGTATCTGGTGCAAACCGGGCTGCCGTATTCGCAAAGCTATATGGAGCAGTTGCTGGCGGACCATGCCGTGATTGCGCGGTTGTTGGTGCAATTGTTCGAGAACCGTTTTGATCCTTCCTGTAGCGACAGCCAGCGCAGGGATGACGGCGTGAAACTGGCCCAGGCGCTGGACCATCACCTCGATCAGGTGGCCTCTCTGGATGCGGACCGGGTATTGCGGGCGTTCCTGAGCGTTGTGCGGGCAGGCTTGCGGACCAATTTCTATCAACCGGATGAGCACGGGGATAACAAGTCCTGGGTCAGCCTGAAGCTGGACCCGACGGTGGTATCCGAATTACCCAAACCGCTGCCCATGTTTGAAACCTTTGTGTATTCCCCGCAAATGGAGGGTATCCATCTGCGTGGCGGACCGGTGGCCCGTGGCGGGTTGCGTTGGTCAGATCGTCGCGAGGATTTTCGCACTGAAGTGCTGGGCCTGGTCAAAGCCCAGATGGTCAAGAATGCCATCATTGTGCCGGTGGGTGCCAAGGGCGGTTTCGTGGTCAAGCAGGGGAACCCGGCGGACCGTGATGCCTGGCAGAAACAAGGGATCGCCTGCTACAAGCAGTTCATCCGTGGCCTGCTGGATATCACCGATAACCGGGAAGGGGAGACGGTCGTGCCGCCCCCTGGGGTGGTGCGCCACGACAAGGACGACCCCTATCTGGTCGTGGCTGCCGACAAGGGGACCGCGACTTTCTCGGATATCGCTAACGGTCTGGCGGACGAATACGGTTTTTGGTTGGGTGATGCCTTTGCCTCTGGCGGCTCGGCAGGCTACGACCACAAGAAGATGGGCATCACCGCCCGCGGCGCCTGGGAAAGTGTGAAGCGGCACTTCCGTGAAAAGGGCAAGGACATCCAGAGGCAGCCCTTTACAGTGGCCGGTATTGGCGACATGGGAGGCGATGTCTTCGGCAATGGCATGTTGTTGTCGGAACAGATTCGGCTGGTGGCAGCGTTTAACCACCTGCACATTTTTATCGACCCTGATCCTGATCCGGCGGCCACATTCGTGGAGCGCCAGCGGCTGTTCAACACCCGTGGTACCAGCTGGGATGATTTCGATCGTACTTGCCTGTCTGAGGGTGCAGAAGTCTATTCTCGCAGTGCCAAGAGCCTGACGCTCAGTGAGCAAGCCTGCGAAGCCCTTGGGATCGCGCAGCGGACCCTGACCCCGGCTGAATTGATCACGGCGATTCTCAAGGCACCAGTGGAACTGCTCTGGAATGGCGGGATCGGCACCTATGTCAAAGGCAGCAATGAAAGCCATGCCCAGGTGGGTGACCGGGCCAATGAGGCGATTCGCATCAATGGCCGTGAACTGCGCTGCGAAGTCGTGGGTGAGGGCGGTAACCTGGGGCTGACTCAGCTCGGGCGCATTGAATATGCCTTGAACGGTGGGCGAATCAATACCGATGCCATTGATAATTCCGGTGGTGTGCATAGTTCCGACCGGGAAGTGAACATCAAGATTCCGCTCAACCAGCGCATGCGCGATGGCCGCCTTGATCGGGACACCCGTGATCCCATGCTGGAGCGCATGACCGACGACGTGGCGAGCTCGGTGCTGCGGGATAATTATGTACAAAGCCTGGCGTTAAGCCTGCTGGAATACGACGCCGAAAGTCGTCTCGACGAGCACGCCAACCACCTCCGGACGCTGGAGCGACAGGGTATCCTCAACCGGGCTGTGGAATACCTGCCGGATGATGAAAGTCTTGGTGAGCGTCGTACCCGAGGCATGGGGCTGACCCGCCCCGAACTGTCCGTGCTGCTGTCGTACACCAAGAATGCGCTGTTTGATGCGGTGTTGGCGTCGGACGTGCCAGACGACCCGTTCTTCGATCAGGATGTGCTTCACTATTTCCCGGACGAAATGGTTCAGCACTATCGCGACGACTTGCTGCAACATGGCCTGCGCCGGGAGTTGATTGCCACGGTGCTGGCCAATGCTGTGGTTAACCGCATGGGATTTGCCTTTGTGCATCGTTTCGCCGATGAGCATGGCTTGTCCCGGCATCGTATGGTGAAAGCGTACGCCATGGCCCATGCCGTTTTTGATGGCGACCTCTACTGGGCACCGGTGGATGGTCTGGATGGGCAGGTGGACAGTCAGGTGCAGTTGCGCTTGTACGGCCGGGTGATTGGGCTCATGAAGCACATGACCACCTGGTTGCTGTTCTACAAGTGGGGGCGTCGCCCGGTGGCGGAGGCGGTGAATCGATACCGAAAGCCCATCGCCGAGCTGGAAGCCATGCTGCCAGAGGTCCTGCCGGGCAGTTACCGGGAAGAATGGCAGCAGGCGGTAGAGGGCATGGGGGACGATGGGGTTCCTGCCAAAGAAGCCCGATTGTTGGCCAACACCATGGTGCTGGGTAGCGCGCCGGATATTGTCGAGCTCGCCTCGCAGGCACAGGTGCCCCTCGCCATGGCGGCTCAGGTGTACTTCGCGGTAGGCGACCGGCTCAATATTCTCTGGCTGCTGTCGGCGATCATTGATCTGAATGTGCAAGGGAAATGGCAGGCGCTGGCCCGGGCCAATCTGCGCGAGGATACCTACCGCCTGCATCGGCAGGTGGCGGCCAAGGTACTGGAGCAGGAAGGCGATAGTGCCGATGCCCGGTTCACGGCCTGGCAGGAGAAATCCCGCAACAAGGTACAGTTCGGCATGCACCGGCTGCAGAGTCTGCAGGCGGACAGTCCCCATGATTTCATGACACTGGCGGTAGGGGTGCGTGAATTGCGCAAGTTACGCAGCCTGTAGGTGAAAACGCTCTGAGGTGACTGTGTTGATGGCCGTAATGGTGCAACAGACTTGAGCCCGGACCCTCGCTAATATACTGTTCATATGGTCAGTATATTGAGGGGGCGATTATGCCAGCTGTCAACCGTGGCACTCTTAGCCGGATTCCCGGGCGCTTCGCCAGCCGTCACAGTGATTTGGACGAGGCGCCCCAGAATCGGCCCACCCGCTACCACCGGGAAATTGCCAAAAGTATTATTGTGACCAACCGCAGTCCGGATTTGCCTTTTTCCCAGAGCATCAATCCCTATCGCGGCTGTGAACATGGCTGCATTTATTGTTACGCGCGCCCGAACCATGCCTATGTGGATCTCTCTCCCGGGCAGGATTTCGAAAGCGAAATTTTCTGCAAGGAAAATGCCGCCGAGGTGTTGCGTGAAAGCCTTCGCAAGCCGGGCTATCAATGCCAGCCCGTCGTTCTGGGTACTGCCACCGATCCTTACCAACCCGCCGAACGTGAGAGACGACTGACACGGGAGATGCTTCAGGTACTGGCGGATAGCCAGCATCCTTTCAGTCTGATTACCAAGAGTACCCTGGTGCTGCGGGATCTGGATTTGATTGCACCGATGGCACGGGCTGGACGTGCCTCGGTGACGGTGTCGGTCACGACCCTGGATAATCGTCTCAAGGCGCAACTGGAGCCGCGTGCCAGTGGCGGCAAGGACCGACTGCGGGTCATTCGCGAGTTAAGCCGTGCGGGTGTGCCTGTGAGTGTGTTGGTGGCGCCGGTGATTCCTTTTATCAACGATCACGAACTGGAAGATATTGTCGGGCAGGTGGCCATGGCCGGGGCAGAGCATGCCGGCTATGTGGTGTTGCGGTTGCCTCATGAGGTGGGCCCCTTGTGGGAAGAGTGGCTGGCGGAGCACTACCCTGACCGGGCAGAGAAGGTCATGTCTGTGATGCGTGATTTGCATGGGGGGGCCATCTACAACAGCCGCTGGCATCAGCGGCAGTCGGGGCAGGGTGCCTGGTCACACCTGCTGCGCCAGCGCTTTGACACCGCCTGTCGTGCGGCTGGACTACAGGGGCGAGAGACACTGGCGCTGGACACTAGCGGTTTCGTAGCGCCGGGCCCCCACGGTCAATTGGCACTCTGGGACGCGCAAAGCGCGGTGATTGGCCCACGGTGACAGGGGGTGAATGGGCTGTCGTGGTAAATTAGTTACCCAAGGTTACTTATTGGGGTGGTGGACTCGTCGACATGCTGCCCCACGACAGTCTATTCGGGAGAGTCGCATGCATGCTGTTTTGGTTACCGGTGCCAGCGCCGGGATCGGAGAAGAATTTGCCCGTCAGTTGGCAGCAGAAGGACAGCACCTTGTCCTGGTGGCACGGCGTCTGGATCGATTGGAGGCCCTGGCCAGTGAGCTGAAGGCGCGTCATAACATCGAGGTTGCCTGTATTGCTTCAGATCTGGCAGTGGCCGGCGCGGCGCAGGCACTGGTGAGTGAGCTGGACACGCGGGGTATTACCCTTGGCGGGTTGATCAATAATGCCGGTTTTGGCGACCGCGGGGGTTTTCAGGCGTTATCACTTCAGCGACAGCTGGATATGATTCAGGTGAACGTCACGGCCTTGGTGGATCTGACCTGGCGGCTGCTGCCGGGGCTCAAGTCCCGGCCTAACAGCTTTGTCATCAATGTGGCGTCTACTGCGGCCTTTCAGGCCGGGCCCAATATGGCGGTCTACTATGCCAGCAAGGCGTTTGTGCTTTCCTTCAGTGAAGCCCTGCATGAAGAGCTCAAGGGAGAGGGCGTTGCGGTCAGTGCCTTGTGTCCGGGCGCCACGGATTCTGAATTCGCCAGCGAAGCGAATATGACCAATACCCTGCTATTCAAGGCAGGAACCATGACCCCGCAAGCAGTGGTCAGCAAGGCGTTAGCCGGAAGACGCAAAGCCATTGTTATCCCCGGTTGGAAAAACCTGATCACCGTTTGGCTGGGCAAGGTGTCGCCACGGGCAGTGACGCGCAAGCTGGCTGGTCTGTTGCAGCGATGAATCAGTGCCGCTTCCAGCGAGCCCGCTCGCCAGAGCAGAAGGCCCTGCGGCGTGCGCAGATACTTGATGCTGCGGCGGGATATTTTTCACGACAACGATTCGAGACCATCAGTCTGGTCGATATCGCACGTCAGGCCGGTGTCACCAAGGCTGCGCTCTATCGGTATTACCCCTCCAAGGAAGCCCTGTTTCTGGCGCTGTACCTCGGTGAACTGGAAGACATGGTGGCAGTGCCATTGCCGGAGGGGCAGGCGGGCCCCATGTGGGAACGCCTCAGCGAGCTATTGCTGAGCAGACCCCTGTTCTGTCGGCTGACGGCAATTCTTCACAGTGTGCTGGAGCAAAACCTGGATGCGGATCAGGCGCGCCGCTTTAAAGCGTCGTTACTGCAACATTTCACGATTTTAGCCCAGCGGTTGTCGGATCACTTCGGGTTACCTGTCGACAAGGCCGGCACTTATCTGCTGCAGGTCCAGCAGGCGCTTATCGGTTGCTGGGCCCTGAGTCACCCTGCGCCCGTGGTGGCGGACGTTATCAAACAACCTCCCCTTGATCTGTTCCAGGTGGATTTCAGGCTGGCCTTGCAAGCCCATCTGAAAGCACTCGAAGACGCGTTATGACACTAATCAGTTCGGCCAAAAACCCCGTGGCTACCCTGTTGTTGGCTCACGGCGCAGGGGCTCCCATGGACAGCCCGTTTATGGAATTGCTGGCAGAGGCGTTGGCTGACCGGGGAATTCAGGTGGTGCGCTTTGAATTCCCCTATATGCAGCGCAGACGCGAGGAACAGCGCAAGTTTCCCCCGAATCGCGCCCCCCAACTGCTGGAGGCCTTTGCCAGGCAAGTGGCCAGCGTTGAGCGGTCAGGCCTGCCCTTGTGGGTCGGCGGGAAATCCATGGGCGGTCGGATGGCATCAATGCTGGCAGCGGAGGGCGCGAGCGAGATCGATGGTGTCGTCGCGTTTGGCTACCCGTTTCATCCTCCCGGCAAACCCGAAAACACCCGAACGGAACACCTGGCCTCACTCGCGGTGCCGATGCTGATTTGTCAGGGTGAGCGTGATCCGTTTGGGAAACCGGATGAAGTTGGCGAGTATCCGTTGGGGGGCGGGATTGAGGTACACTGGCTGCCTTCGGGGGATCATGATTTCAAGCCACTCAAACGCAGCGGTTTGGATCAACAGGATCTTATCAACATGGCGGCAGACAGAACGGCCGCTTTTATCAAACGCTAAACAAGTCTGAGGGGGCATGCATGGAAGCATGTGGATACCATTCGCGTAAACCGGCAAGTTGGGTCTGTGAGGGCTGTAACAAACCCTACTGTACCCAGTGCGTACCCGGTGGAGAGGCCAATTTTGCGGCCGGCCAGCCCCGTTGCCCTTTATGTAGCCAGCGCCTGGAGTGGCGCGGTGACGGTCAGCCCGGCTTGCCATTCTGGAAGCGTTCAAAAGATATTCTTCGTTACCCTGTTCAGCTGCCAGCGCTGTGGCTGGTATTACTCTTTGGCGGCGCGAATGCGGCCATCGGAGGGCTACCCACCCTGCTTCTGTTCCTGTTTGTTGCCATGCTGTTGTCGGTGTACTCGTTGCTGGTGATTGCAGACGTTGCCGGTGATAAGTGGACGCCGCCGTCTCCCATGGATGCCATTAGTGAGGGCGGGCTACTGGTACGCCAGATTGGTGTGATGCTGGTTTTATTTGTTGGACCGGCTTTGTTGGCGGGGGTGTCGATGGTTCTGACGCTGGGTTTGCTGGCCCTGGCTGCACTGATTCTGCCTGCTGTTCTGATGATTCTTGCGGTTAGCCGGTCGTTGCGAAGCGCTCTAAACCCACTGCGCTGGCTGCAACTCATCGTGACCGTTGGTGGGTCATATCTTTTGCTGTGGCTCGCGGTCATGGCAGTTTCCGCGGCGCCGGCCATGCTGGAGTCCGGGGATGCCACCGCCCCGCTTGTTTTCGTGGGCGGTGTCTTTTCTGCCTATACCACGTTAGTCGCTGCGGCGATGATGGGCGCGCTGTTGAATGAGAAGGCAAGAGAACTCGGTCTGGCGGCTGATGAAGATCGAGGGCGCTCACTGTCCGCAGATGATTATGAGGTTGCCGAGTCGCTCGGAATTGCTCATATCTATGCTCAGGAAGGTCGTCTTGAAGATGCGTTGAGACTGATTAACCGCGGCCTTGGCACCGCACCCATGCACCAGGAACTTAACTGGCGTCGCCTGCGGTTGTTAAGACTGCTAGGGAAGGAAAAACCCTGGAAAGAGCATCTCATGCGTTTCATTCGTGCCCAGCACAGCATGGGTAATCAAGGGACTGCGGTGCAGATATGGCTGGAAGCGCTACAGCAGGAGTCCGGGATGCGCCTGGAGGATGATCCGGCATTGAGTGTGTCGCTTGCCCGTTCTCTGCATGAGCGTGGGCGGGTGCCCGAAGCGAGACGATTACTGGTGAACATGCACAAATGGTCTCCCGGGTTCAGCGGGCTTGCGGAGGCGTATTTGTTGCTCGCTCACTTGTATCTGGAAGAGGGAGATGCAGGCACCGCCGGGAAACTGCTGGGCTTTGTGAAACGTCAGTCTCCTGGCACGCTGGAAAGTGACGAGGGGACGCAGGTCCTGTCGCTATTCCATCGTCTCAGCAGCCCGCAATCTGTGCACTGAGTTTATCCAGTCGGGGGTGCTGCCATTGCTGCTGCTGGAGGCTCGCTACCAGCGCTTTGGCTTTGGCGACCTGTTTTTGTTTCCAGGCCAGTTCTGCCAGCAAGAGCCGAAAAGGGGGGGGGAGCGTTGCGACATCGCCACCCAGTCTTTCAAATTCTTCCCATAACCACCAAAGCGTGCCGGCACTGGCGGGTAGAGTGTTAAGCTTCTTCATGGCATCTTTCATGTTGCTATCAAGCTGCTGTTGGCGCAGCCCCATCAAGAGGAAGAAGCCCAACAAGGGCCGGCTTTGAGGGTGCTGCTCCAGCAGTTGCCTGCAGCGCTGACCCGCTTCATCAAAGCGCAGTTGCTCGGCAAGCTGGAGGCAGCTTTCAGGGACTTCCCGCTCATTACTGTCAGTGTTGCTTCCTGCCCGCTGATGGCGAGATTGACCGGTCCAGGGAAGTGCCGCGGCAATAAGGACGCCGCTGATCAAGCCGCCGGCATGGGCCAGGTAGGCTACATTGCTTTGTACTGTGGCCGATTGCACCAGCTCCCAACCCAGCCAGACAGGAAACAGTACCAGCGCTGGCGCTTTAAAGCTGCCGAACAGAAACCCCAGTGTGTAGAAAAATTCCAGCTTCTTAAGGCGGTAGGTGCCGGCATAGAGTCCCATCAGGCCGGAAATAGCCCCGGACGCTCCCACCAGTGGGATACCGCTTTCCTGATTCAACAACACGTAAAACACACCGGCACCGATCCCGGATAACAGGTAGGCGCCAAGGAAGCGCCTGGAGCCCCAGTAGCGTTCCATGGCAATACCAAAAATGATCAGCCATACCATGTTGCCAAGCAGGTGGAACCAGTCGCCGTGCATGAACATTGATGAGAGCAGGGTCGTCGGTGTGGTCGAGTTGGGCGTGAGTCCCCACCGGAAAGTGGACAGGGTGGCTGTCCACTCCTCCAGCTGAGAGCGTAGTTCCTGCCACTGATGAGTGGGCGGCTGTTGCTGCCAGTGTGCGTGGATCACTTGGGCAAAGGCCTGATCAAACCAACCGTATTGCCACATGAAGTCGGGGCCTCGGTCGCCCATGGCTAAAGCATCGGAGTAGGTACGGGCATCGCCCTGGGCAAGCCACTCGAGCAAGAGGCCGGATTCATACTCGGCTAGTATGTTGGCTTGCTCTTCGCTGAAGGGGTCGTCCAGCTGATGGTCCTGATGGGTGCAGATCGCGTAAACCAGCGTGTTAAGTATGATCAGAAAAATGCATACCCACGGCGGCGCGCGATGCCCTTCTTTTTCGCCAACGGGCAAAATCAGCATGGTTATCCTTCCCCTCATGTCTCGAGCCAACGCATCCTGCGTTCAACCCTGGTGATGCCTTTCTGTGGGGCGTTGGCACGTTAGTTTTATTGTGTGCCTAAAAGGCTTGTGCGATGCAGTGTACCGTTATGTTGGCTTGGGGTGGAGGTCTTGAGTCTGTAACCGGAGGGAAAGGCGGGCCACCTGAGGGGTGGCCCGAGTCAGGTTATTTCTTGGGCTTTTCGCTGACCCACAGGTTAATGGTGCCTTCTACGACCACCGTGCCGTCGTCACGCATGGCCTTGACAGTGACAGGCAGGTCACCGGGCTTCCAGTCTTCCGGTTTTACCTCGGCAGTGGCGGTGATGTTGCTGCTGGCCTTGGCGGTGTAATTCACGTTCATGCCTTTGGGGATCCAACGCAGGTGCTTGGGAATCGACGATTCCGCCATGGCCCCCATGGCGCATTCCAGGGCATTACAAATGGCGATCACATGGACTGTCTGGATGTGATTCTCCACCCCTTTGCGTTTTTTGAATTTCACTTCGCAGAAGTTGGGGCGCAATTCCGTGATGACCGGCGTGATGGTGGCAAAATAGGGGGCCTTGCGGCTGAACACCATGGAAAACAGCTTGCGACCGGCAGGCAGTTTCAGTGTTTTTTCATAAAGGTTGAGCAGGTAGTTGTCACTCATGACGGTTCTCCCGTAGATATTGCCGCCATTGTCCACGCCAAGGGGAGGGCTGCAATGGGTTTAGCGCGCCATTGTCACGCTCAACTGCTACCATGGCGTCAGGATCAGAATCAGTACAAGAGGTGGGGTAGTGAAGGTCACGCAATCTTGGAAAAGCGCCAGCTGGAAGGGCAAAACACTGGTGGTTCTGGCGTTGTTGTTCGTGCTGTATACCCTGGTGGGTTTCTTTGTGGTGCCGGGGCTGGTCAAGGATAACGCCCGACAGGCGCTGGCTGATCTGACGGGCCGCGACGTCACCATTTCCGAAGTGCGTTTTAACCCTCTGGTACTCAGTGCAGAGGTCGATGGCTTTGCCATTGCGGATGAGCAGACTGAGGTGCTGGCCGGTTTTGATCGTCTGTATGTGAATTTTCAGCTCTCTTCCCTGTTCCGCTGGACCTGGTACTTCGACGAGATCAGCGTAGAGGGCCTGACATTACGGGCCCAGCGGAATCCTGAATCCGTTTTCAATTTCGATGATGTGATCGCCCACGCCCAGGCGCAGTTTGCCGAGGGCCCGGCAGAGCCTAAGCCAGTGGGGAGCGATGAGGATGAGGGCGGGTTGCCGAGCCTGGCTATTGCCACCATGACGCTCACCAATGGTGACCTGCGCTATACCGAGGCCACCGGCAAGGAGCCGCATCAACTGACTTTGCCCGTGGCATTTACCGTCAGCAATTTCTCGACGGTATCGAAGGGCGAGGGTCAGAATGATTATGCCATTCGCCTGGAAGGCCCGGATGGCGGGGTGTTCGACTGGAATGGCCATTTCGAATTCAGCCCCTTTGTTGCCAATGGCCGGTTGCAGGTGCAAGGGGTAGACCTGGTTTCACTGGCCAGGCTCGGGGCAGAACAGGTGCGCTTCACTGTGCCTTCGGGCGAGCTCGATGTGGAAGCCGAATATGCCTTTAATGCCGAGCCTGATGCTCAATTGATGGTCAGCAAGGGCCAGGTGGTGCTGCGCGATCTGGCGATTCAGAACCCTGCCGAGGAGACCCCAAGCCTGTTGCTGCCTCAGGTAAAGGTGTCCGGTGTTGCGGTAGATACCCTTTCACAGACGGTGAATATTCCCGAGGTGCTGATCAATCAACCGCATATTCGGGCCATCCTGGGGAGTGCGGGCCTTGATCTGGCGACGCTGTTTCTGCCTCCGGATCCCGATGAAGCTGAAGAGCGTAAACAGGTCGTCAAGGAAAAAGCCCAGCAGGCGGCAGAGAGAATTGCTGAAGCAGAAACCCTGTGGGTGCTTCACCTGGATGCCTTGAAAGTGGATGGTAACCGGTTCGAGTTTGTGGATCGCACCCTGAATCCGGCGCAAACCGTGATGCTGGAAGAGGGCGTGTTTACGCTCAAGGATCTGGTGGTCGGAGAAGAATCGCCGTTCAGTTGGGAAGGCGCGGCCACTGTACTGGGTGAAGGCAAGTTGAGTCACACCGGGAAAGGCCAGCTCGCCCCATTGTCCATCAATACGTCGGCTTCCCTGACGGCGCTTCCGCTGGCGCCTTTGTCGCCGTGGCTGGAGCGGGAGATGCCGCTGCGCCTGGCGGCGGGCTCACTGGGTCTTGAATTGAACACCGCAGTGGAAGGGGAATCACCGGATTTCACGGTAACAGGGGATGTGGCGGTGGATGGGCTGAACCTGCTGGAGAACGGTAGCCCGCTGCTCAAACTGAACCAGACCCGAATCAAGGGGCTCTCGTTGTCCACTGCCAACCAGCAAGTCGGCATCAACGAGATTGCGCTGACGGGTATGGATATGCTCCACCGCATTGATAATCAGGGGCGAGATGCTTCTGCGCGCATTGAGGCAGGTACCCGCCCGGCCCCCGCGGCACAGGGCAGCGAATCGTCGGCGCCCTGGCAAGTGGGCATCAAGCGCGTTCGCCTGGTGGGCAGCCAGGTACGCCATGAAGACCTGTCGGTGAGTCCGAACTTCAAGATCGGCTTGTATCAGCTTTCCGGGGTGGTCAGTAATTTGAGCACGCGTCCAGGCAGCCGGGCGAGTCTGGACCTGAATGCCCAGGTCGATCGTTATGCGCCGTTCAGTATCAAGGGCAGCCTGTCACCGGAGCCTTTGTTTACTGACATGAATGTGTCTCTCAAGAACTATGAAATGACGGGCTTGACCCCCTTTACGGGCCATTATCTGGGCTACAAGGTAGAAAAAGGTCAGTTGGGCGTGGAGACGGAAGTGTCCATTGAGAATCGCCACCTGGACAGCGTCACAGATATTCAGGCAGACCAGTTTTATCTGGGCGAGAAAGTTCCGAGCGACGAGGCCGTCAAGGCGCCCGTCAAGCTGGGCCTGTCCGTGTTGCGGAGTCGTTCTGGTGAAATCACCCTGCCGGTGAAAATGTCCGGTGATCTTGATGATCCGAGCTTCAGTGTCAGTGGCATGATTCTGAAAGTGCTCACCAATATCATCGTCAAGGCTGCCACGGCCCCGTTCTCTGTGCTGGCCGGGCTGGCCGGAGGGGAGAACCTGGAGCAGATCACCTTCACACCGGGCAGTGCCGAGGTGGGCCCCCAGACGCTTTCGTCTCTGGATGCGTTGTCCAAGGTGCTGGCGGAAAAACCGCACCTGAATATCGGATTGGTCGGTACTACCAACGCGGATGACCGGACAGCATTGGCGGCGCAACGTGTTGGTGATGATATTGATGGCCGTGACTGGACCAGTATTGATGTTGCGGTTCAGGACAAACGTTTGCGCCGCAAGCTGATTCGCCGCTATGAATCGGAGACGGACAAGGAGGTTGAGACGCTGGTCAGTGCGTCGTTGCCAGAAGAGGAAGAGGCCGCCGATGCGATTCTGGCCCGTGCGGCCTGGGATGCCATGGTGACCCAGGAAGCGCAGGCGGTGACCCGTGAGCAACTGGTGGAGTTGGCCCGGTTGCGTTCAGAGAATGCCAAAGCCGCGCTGGTACAGGAATTCGAGGTTGCCCAGGCCCGTGTCTATCTCAATGAATCCACATTGGACGGTGAAGTGTCTGGCCTGACCCTGACCCTGGAAAAATAACCAATGGCAGTGGTATGGAGTGCGGATCGCGATGGTGTGCACTACGAAGTTCGCCAGGCAGGGAAAACGCTACGCCTGTATGCCAACGGCATTCAGCATTCCGAGTTTCATCCCGGACGCTTGCTGACAGGAAGCGTCTGGGATTTGCTCTGGTTGCCGGCCCTGTTGCATGAGCCCAGCCAGTGTCGACGGGTTCTGGTACTGGGACTGGGTGGGGGGTCCCTGATTCCCCCGTTGCGCCGCTTGCTTGACCCGGAGATTCTGATGGCGGTGGAGCTGGATGCGCCGCATCTGGAGGTCGCCCGCGAGGTATTTGCCATTGAGTCGTTTGGGGTCGACACCTGGCTGGCCGATGCCAGGTTATGGCTGCAGGCCTACGATGGTCCTCCCTTTGACTTGATCATTGAAGACCTGTTTGCGCCCAGCAATGATCAGGTGACCCGTGCCGTAGCGGCGGACCCTGAGTGGTTTGCCTGTCTGGCGGATAACCTGACCCCGACGGGAACACTGGTGATGAACTTCGGCGACTGGCAGGAATACCGAGATAGCCCTGTGGCGGCTGACTGGCCATTGGCCGAGCATGGTTTTGCCAGCCGTTTCCGATTGTCTTGCAGTGATTGTCACAATGCCGTGATGGCGTTTACCCGTGAGCCCGCGCGCAGCATTCACCTGCGTCGACGTATTGCCAACACGCCTGAATTGAACGGTTTTCTGGCGAAAAGGCGGCTGGATTACCACATCCGGCAACTGGACTAATCTCTCGCCGCTTTCTTCTGTTCTGCTTTCGCGTTTCTTCTCTGTCACTGCGTGAGCGGGCTACTCAAGCAGTGACAAGGAATACAGGCTCTGGCTCTCTGCTTCGGTTAACAGCAGGGCGCTGCGCGGCTTGTCATCGTGCAAGCCGATCAGGATCGCCCGGTAGGTAAGCACCGCTTTAACGTAGTCCCGGGTTTCCCGGAACGGAATGGATTCTATCCAGACATCGGCGGCCACTGCCTTGTCGTCCTCTTCCAGCCAGCTGTTCAATCGGTGCGGGCCAGCATTGTAGGCGGCCAGCGCCAACAGTCGATTGCCATTGAACTGTTCCAGCAGGCCAGCCAGGTAATGGCTGCCGAGGGCGATGTTGAGGTCCTTGTCGTACAGCTTTTCCTGATCCGGCCGCGCATGGCCGCTGTCCCGTGCCACATTGCGCGCAGTGGCAGGCATCAGTTGCATCAGTCCGCTGGCACCCACCGGTGAACGGGCACGTGGATTAAAGGCGCTTTCCCGGCGCGAAACTGCCATGGCGAGCCACGGATCCAGATCATTCTCGCGGCCGGCTTTTTCGAATGTCTGTCGATAGGCCGGCGGGAAACGCCAGGCGAGAGTATCCCAGGCCTTGGCCTGAATAGACGCGGCCACGGCCATGCTGTACCACTGCTGTTCAAGGGCATACTGGGCAAGCTGTCGTTGCTGCTGCTCATTGCTGTGCCACATCAGCCACATCCACTCTTCGTGGGCTGCACGGTCTTCCCCCATGTCGAGCAGCATGCCAATACGCGCTGCCGCGGGAGGGGGAGAGAAATCCTCCCCCTGGACAAAGGCGGCAGTGGAAAACTGATAGGGCTCGCCCAATTGGTCTGCTGCCAGAAAGGCATAAAAATTCCGGCCTTTGGCGGCTTGCTGTAGCAGGGTGCGGGCGGCGTCAGGCTCTCCGTTTTGTTCCTGGGCCTTGGCCAGCCAGTATTGCCAGCGAGATTCCTGCCGTTCTGTCTCAGGCATCCGTGTCACCCAATGCTCAACGCCGGGCCAGTCTTGCTCGATGATGGCGCGGCGGGTCCGCTGGATCAGCAGTTCCGCGTCGGCATGCTGATCCAGCCATTGGTCCAGCCATGGCCGGTTTTCTTCAATGCCGCGAATAGTGGAGTACCAGGCAAGGCGCCGGGCCAGTGTTTCTCGCGCGTCCACATCGGGAATGTCTTTCTGTGCGTGCTTTTCGTACCACTGGCGGGCGGCGACCGTATCCGTCTGAATCCAGCGATAAACACCTGCCTGCAATAGTGCCTGACGCTGGGTGGGGGGCAGTGAGTGCGGTAGTGACTGCAGCTGCTCCGGTGAGCGGTACAGTGTTTTCAGCCGACGGCTGGCATCCGCATAGGCACTGCCATCCAGCTTGCGGTCCAGGTAACGCATCAGGCTGTACTGGCCCGCTTCAAATGCCAGCTGCTGGCGTTCCCAGATCGCGGTGTCATCAATGATGTCTTGCTTCTGGGCGGCCTCGAACAGCGGGTCGCAGGCATCGGGCAGCGAGCGGCCATGGGCCCAGATGTCCCGGGCACTCTGCAAGGCCTGGGTATCACCCTGAGCCACTTTGGCGCGATAGTAATAGCATTTCAGGCTGGTGGCAGACGGCGGCTGTTGCCAGATGGCGAGCACATCGTCCCAGCGCTCGGCCTTGCCGTAGGCCACCAGAGCCAGCTGTCGAATATCCGTAGGGAGCGGTGAGTCGGGGTAATCCCGGACGTAGTCATTGATCCGCTGGGGATTCAGGTTTGGCAGCGCAGCGCGCAGGCGATGAAAATCCAGATAGGCCTGCAGTGGGTGTTCGTCCCCCAGCTGCTTTTCCATTCGGGAGAGGGTCTCCCAGTCGTCATGTCGCGCTGCATCCAGTGCCTGGCGGAAGTTGCCGCTGTCCGTGGCGGCAAAAACCAACGAAGAAATCAGGTTGCAGGCCAGCAGTACTACAGCGCGGGTGAAGGGCGCAGTGCCAACCATGAGTGTCTCCACATCGTCAGAATGATTCTGATTCTACGCAAACCGGGGGGCCAGAGGGGAGAGATTGTGTAAAACTTTCGCGGCCAGTGGCTGCGGTCTCACAGGGAGTATGCGCTATACTGCAGCCCGTTTTTATTGGCAATGTTGGCGCACGAATGATGGAAAACACTACCCAGTTGTTAGTTCGGCAGGATGAGGCTCTGGCAGGCCGTCAGGTGCTTGTTGTGGAGGCCAATGATCCTGCGTTGACCGGGTTGAATATCGATGCGCAAATTCACGTGCATGCGGATGACTTTACCATCGGCGCGCATCAGTGGTCGCCACTGCCTTCGGTGGCTAATGAAGTGGATTTGCTGGTGTTGCCATTGCCCAAATCCATCGACCGACTGCGTTTCTTGCTCAATGGGTTAGCCGGTGCGTTGGATAAACCGGTGGAGTTGTGGCTGATTGGACCTGCCAAAGGCGGCATTCGCGGGGCGCTCAAGCACCTTGAAGCCCATGTGGATGAGGTCGAGCTGGTGGATAGTGCGCGGCACTGCAAATTGTACCGTGGCATGCTACAACCCGGTGCCAGCCAAACTCTGGCGGCCTGGGGGCAGAGTATTCCCGTGGGGGAGTTGACGGCGGTGAGTTACCCCGGGGTCTTCAGCCATGGCCGTTTGGATGAAGGGTCTCAGCTCTTGTTGGATGCCATGGCGGGTCATCGTTTGCCGTCCCCCGGCAAAGTCATTGATATGGGCTGTGGCGCCGGTGTGCTGTCGATTTCCCTGGCGCGGCAAGGCTGGCAGGTTCAGGCCGTGGATGTGAGTGCCTCTGCGGTAGCGGCATGCCAGGCGAGCCTTGAGAAAAATGACCTTCAGGGTCGGGTCATGGGGGGAGACCTGTTTTCACCGGTATCCGGTCGTGTGGACATGATTGTCACCAACCCGCCGTTTCACGACCGACGTCAGCGAACCACGGACATTACCCGCCGATTGATTGCCGACGCCCCCAGACACCTGCGAGAGGGCGGTGAGATCTGGTTGGTGGCCAATCGTGAGTTGCCCTATGCCCAATGGCTCGATGATGCCTTCGGGCATGTTCAGGTGGCAGCGGAAACCAACCGTTTCCGGGTGTATCGGGCGGTCTGATCAGCGTCATCCCGTCACAGCATTAAAGCATTTTCTCTGTGGCCATCCAGGTGATGCAATTCTCGACCATGGTGGCCAGTGGGACCTGATCATTGAAGCCCAGCTCCCGCACTGCCTTGCTGCCGTCGGCATGTACACGGCTGGTCACCAGCGCGACCTTCTCGGGTGTCAGTCGTGGCTCGTTGCCGGTAAACAGGCTGGCAATCGGGTAAAGCTGCCCGGCCAGTCGCAGGACGGCAGGCGGCACTGTTCTGGATGGCGCCTTGCGGCCAAGCCGGCCGGCGATGGTTTGTACCAGCTCCAGAAAACTCGCCTCTACTCCGGCAAGGATATAGCGCTCGCCGCAGACACCCTTGTCCAAGGCCGCAAGGTGTGCGCGGGCGACTTCCTCAACGGCACAGAAGTTGCCGCCCCCCGGCGGCACGCCTGGCAGCTTGCCATCGTTGATCAGTTTGATCATCTGCGACCAGTTGTGGGTGTCGCCGGCGCCGATGATTCCGCAGGGGTTCAGGATCACGGCATCCAATCCCTGCTTGATACCGTTTTCCACTTCCTGCTCGGCGAGAAACTTGGTGCGGTTGTAGCTGATCCAGTCGCTGGCCGCGTTGGACGGTGTTTCCTCGTTGATGGGACTGTCCTGGATACCCCAGGCAGAAATGGACGAGGTGTGGAGAAAACGCCCCGCCACATTTTTTAGCGCGGCGCTCACCATGGCTCGGGTGCCCATCACATTGTCACGGTACTGCTGTGCATTGCCGCGACGCCACAGGCTGGTGTTGCCCGCCACATGGAACACCGCATCCGGGGCTGCAGGCATGACCAGCGCCAGTTCGGTGGCATTATCCAGTGGCGCCTGGACGACCGATACGCCCTTGGCCTGAAGCGCGGAGGCATCGCTGCGAGGCCGGACAACGGCCGTGACGTCCCAGCCGTTGTCGAGTAGCTGTTCTACGATATGCCCACCCAGAAATCCCCTGGCTCCGCTGACAAACGCGACTGGCATGTGTTTCTCCTTATAGTGGCCATCGTTGAGATGGCTAAACGCCGTTGACGAAAAGTGTACCGCCTTTGCGCCCAAGTGTGACGAAAACTACGAGAGGGACTGGCCAACTGGCGGCCTTTTGACTATATTCCCGTTTCTCTCGGCGGGTGTAGTTCAATGGTAGAACGGCAGCTTCCCAAGCTGCATACGAGAGTTCGATTCTCTTCACCCGCTCCAAATCCGAAAAGCCGCCTGATGGCGGCTTTTTTCGTTCTCGGGACCCCGTTTTCAATGTTCAGGATTGTCTGCCGGGATCCCGCCCCTGTATGTCGCGCCGGCATCCGCCGCGATTAGTAGGCTCCAGCGCTGTAGATCAATTCATAGCTGTGGCTGTAGATCTCGAGGATATTACCGAACGGGTCTTCCATATAAATCATTCGGTAGGGCTTCTCTCCGGGATAGTAGTAACGGGGCTCTGCCATCCGTTTCTTTCCACCAGCGGCAACGATTCTTTCCGCGAGTTGTTCCACGTTTGGATCTTGCACGCAGAAGTGAAATACGCCTGTTTTCCAGTATTCGAAGTTGTTATCCGGGGCTTGCTGGTTGGGAAACTGGAACAGCTCCACGCCGATGCGGTCTCCAGTGGAAAGGTGCGCAATGCGGAAGCTGCCCCAGCCTGCTCCAAATACATCGGTACACATCTCACCAATGGCACTGTCATCTTCCTCTATGTCGGTTGGCGCCATGATCAGATACCAGCCCATCACCTCGGTGTAAAAGGCAACAGCTTTATCCAGGTCGGGGACGGAGAGACCAAGGTGGGAAAAATTTCGGGGGTAAGGCGGTGTGGCAGTGGCGTTTTCCATGGGGGTCTCCAGAATCTGTTATAAGTGCGAATAAGGTTACGTTGCCCTTATGATCACGTATAATTATTGATTATTATTATTTCGATAATGGTGAGTGATGGTTAATCCCCTCTGGCTGAGGACTTATTGCACCCTGATTGAAGTAGGACACTTCACCCGTACAGCAGAGCAGCTTCACATGACCCAGTCAGGGGTCAGTCAGCATGTCCAAAAACTGGAAGAGCAGTTATCGGTGACTCTGCTATCACGGCAAGGGCGCGGGTTCATTCCCACTGAGGCTGGTGAACGGCTTTATCATGAAGGGCGGGCAGTTTTGGCTTCCTTAACGGCCCTCAACGATACGGTGACGGCGGATCCGCCCTGGCAAGGATTGGTAAGGGTGATGTCGCCGGGCAGCATCGGGCTGGCTCTCTACCCCCGGCTCCTCGACCTTCAGCAACAACATCCCCGATTGGCCATTGATTACCGGTTTGCCCCCAATGGCGATGTTGAGAGTGCCATTGCAGAGAGTCGGGTCGATTTGGGGTACCTGTCGCGGCAGCCGAGCTTGTCTGGAATAGCGGCCCGTGCTGTCGCTTCGGAACCTTTGTTACTGGTGACACCTGGTAATACTGGCTCACCGGATTGGGATCAACTCCAGGCATTGGGGTTTATTGGGCATCCGGATGGTGAGCACCACGCCAGGCTGTTGTTATCAGCAAATTTTCCTGCGTTTCGTCATATTCACCAGTTTCCACAGCGAGGATTTTGTAATCAGATCGGGATGATTCTGGAACCCGTAAGTCGTGGTTTGGGCTTCACTGTATTGCCTGCCCATGCGGTAGCAGCGTTTTCTGGAAAGTCGACGCTGGGTATTCATTCCTTGCCCGAGCCGGTGACGGAACCCCTTTATCTGGTCTGGCGTGAGGGGCGAGTCTTGCCTAATCGTGTGCGTTCGGTCATGAACGCCTGCGATGACCTGTTGAGTGTCCTCGCAGGTCGTTGGGATCGAACCGAGTCAGCCGTGCCTGCCACCGGTAGGTAAATGACCGGTTTTCCCCTAAAATCCCTCACCAATTATCACTATCGGAGCAAGCATTCTATGGGGCGTGCCTACCAGAACCGAAAAGAGTCCATGGCAAAGACCTCGGACATGAAAGCAAAAGTCTATAGCCGTTATGGCCGCGAGATTTATGTCTGTGCCAAGAATGGCGGGGTGGAACCGGACTCTAATCTGGCATTGCGTAGCCTTATTGACCGTGCCAAAAAAGATCAGGTCCCCGGGCATGTCATTGACAAGGCCCTGGACAAGGCCAAGGGCGGGGGCGGAGAGGACTTTGCTCCGGCCCGCTACGAGGGATATGGGCCGGGGGGCTCCATGGCCATCATCGAGTGCCTGACCGATAATCCTAACCGCACCTTCGGTGATGTGCGGGTCGCCTTCACCAAGACCAAGTGCAAGATCGGTACTCAGGGTACCGTGGCTCACATGTTCGACCACGCGGCAATTTTCAGCTTCGTTCACGATGACGAAGACACCGTACTGGAAGCGCTGATGGAAGCCGATGTCGACGTTACTGACATCGAAAATGAGAACGGTGTGCTGACGGTTTTCACGCCCAACACGGAATTCGCCAAGGCCCGTCAGGCGCTGACTGAGGCGTTTGAAGGCATCGATTTCGATGTTGAAGAGATTCAGTTCATCCCCCACGCTTACACCACCGTGGATGGCGAGGAGCGTGAGCTGTTCGACAAGTTTCTGGCCATGCTCAATGACCTGGATGACGTGCAGAACGTCTATCACAACGTCGAGTTGTAATGCGGTTGGCCTGGTGGGGGCGTTAGTTCCGACTGGGCCTGATCCGCGTCGCCGAGGGGTTGCGGATTTCACGCCGCGGTAATATGACGTGACATAAAGCCTGTTACAGTGGTCTGACTCAGATTCAAATTTTGTTGATCCGATTCATTCTTTGTCACGGAAACTGGCGATATGGCTAAATCACCCTCACGGCTTGATCCGGTTACCCCCCGCGGTCAGGGAAATACCACCGAACCCCGCTTCCTTGGCTATGTGGCATTGTTTGATTCCTCCGACGAGTTACTGGCTTTTGGTGGGGTAAATCATCCGGAAGTAGTGGAATACCGTACGGATCATCCTGCCTGGGCGCATCGTTTCGCAACGCAGGACGAAATCCGGCAGTTGGCTACTGCACAACGGGTTCACCCCTTGGCCCTGTATGACTCCCGTGGCCGGTTTGTCCTCAAACCGACTGAGTGGGTTCAATGACGTAGTGCTGACGGTGCTTCGCACGGCATGTTCTTGCCACGCCTTGGTGATTGTTATTGCATAGCCTTCCCTTATCCTGTTTCCCCGATGATTGTATGGGGTGCCCTGCGTGAACAATGATAACGATGCCTTGATTGGCAAGATCTACGAGACCGCCCTGTCTCCGGGTGACTGGGTGGAATTGCTGGACACCATTGCAGGTTGGACCGACGCACAGCTGGGTGACGCGTTACCTGCCGGTGGTATGGCGCCAGCGTCCGAATGTGGTCAGGTGGAGTCTCTGGTCGCCCATCTGGAGCGAGCGGTGCGTTCCAGTTCCTACATGCACGCGCTGGAAGATCGCAGCAACGTGCTCAATGCCATGTACAACCAGATGCCCTGGCCGATGCTGATGCTGGGCGAAGGCCTTGAGGTACTTGAGTACAACCCGGTAGCCCTACAGGTGCTGGCGGCAGGGCCGGCCCGGCTGGTGGGTCATCGGTTACATTTTTCTGACCGGGAATTGAAGCAGGCTCTGGAGCGAGTTAACCGGTTGGCAGAAGGGCGAGGGACCCAGTTACTGACGTCCCCGGAAGAGGGCGTTTCGCTGCTGTGCCTGCCGGTACAGAAATCCGATGCCCCCGGCAGTATCTCCCGGGTGCGAACCATCGTCTGGGTGCTGGCGGGACATAGTGTGGTGACGCCATCGCCGGAGATGCTGCGCTCGGTCTTCAATATTACCGAGGCGGAATCCCGCCTGCTGCACCTGCTGTGCAAGATCGGCAACCTGCAGCAAAGCGCCCAGTTGCTGAACATCAAGATCAGCACGGCACGCTCCCAGTTGAAATCCATCATGGGCAAGCTCAATGCCAGCAGTCAGGTGCAGCTGGTCAGCCATGCCATGGGCCATGCCCTGGTGCAGGCGGCGCGCATGCCGCGTCACGATGATGACGATGAGGAATATACGCTCACCTTGCCTGATGGCCGGGTGCTGAGCTGGTATGAATATGGTGATCGCAACGGGCGGCCCGTCCTGACCCTGGAAAACCAGGGCGCCTCGATGCCCGATCACACGGTGTTTGAAGACTGGTACCGTGAAAAAGGGCTGCGCATGATTCTGATCGTCAGGCCGGGCTATGGGATCTCAACCTATCAACCCCAGTACCAGTTTACTGATCTGGGGGCGGATATCCGTTACCTCTGTGAGCACCTGAAGATCCAGCGTCCTCCCATGGCGGCCTACTGTGGTGGCGGACCCTATGCGCTGTGTGCGGCGGCAAACTACCCGGACCTGTTTGACCGTCTGGGGCTGCTGGGAACGACCCTCGCGGGTGAGTACCTCGACCTGGACAAGCTTGAACCGATTCACCGCATGAGTCTGCAGATTTCACGCAGGGACCCCCGCCTGTTCATGTTGGTCGGACGGCTTGGCGTACGCGGTGTACAGAAGGCGCCGGAGAAGTTCTACAAAATGCTGGCGCGGGGCATGTCGAAGGCCGATCAGCGGGTCTTTGATAATCCGGATCTGCTGGCCCGGACCATCAAGCGTACCCGACGGGGGCACTTTCAGGGCGCGCGGATCATGATGGAGGAGTATCTCAATCATCTGCGGCCATTGGGCGTCGATTTGCAGCAGGTCACCCTGCCGGTATTGCAATGGCATGGTGAAACCGACGGTATTATCCACATTGATGGGGCCCGCAGGCTGGCGGACGATTTGCCCAATGTTCGCTTTCGCAGCTTTCCGGAGCATGGCCATTTCATGGTCTATGACCTGTGGAAAGATTTTCTGACTGAGCTTTTGTCGTTAACCCCTGGAAATCCGTGGGAGCCCGCTAGCGACTGAGCGTCCGTTTCCGGTTTGCAGCGTTATCGCCACGGCAGACGGTTGGCCGCCTGCCGTAAAAGGGTTCCTAAGCGTCCCAGTCTGGAGCGAAGTCAGGGTCGGCCTGTCTGTCATTGTTGTTGAGATGAGTGATAGCCGCCATTTCGTCCTGTGACAGAACCAATCTTGATGCATCCAGATTCGACGCCATGTTTTCACGCCTGGTGGATGAGGGGATGGTAGCCAGTCCCTGTTGCAGCTCCCAACCCAGGACCACGGTGGCGGGGCTAACCCCGTGCTTTTGGGCAATACCCCCAATGGTGGCGTCATTTAGCACTTTGCCCACCGCAAAAGGCATGTAACCGGTGACATGTATTCCGTTGCGTTTGCACCAGTGAAGCAATCGCTGATTTGTGAGGTAGGGGTGTACTTCCACCTGATTGGTGAAAATTTCGCTGGCCGGCATTACCTGAAGAGCGGTTTCCATGTTGGCAATGGTGAAATTGGAGACCCCAATGTGCCGGGAATACCCTTTCTCTTTTGCCCTGATCAATTGCTCCAGTGCGATGCGGAGGCTAGCGTTGTTGGCGGTAGGCCAGTGAATCAGCAGCAGGTCCACCTGCGCCATTTGCAGCTTCTCAAGACTGTCTTCCACGCTGAGAATAAAACGCTCCTGAGTGAGATTGTCGGTCCACACCTTGGTGGTTACGAAGATCTCGTCGCGAGGACGTTCGCTATCCTTGATAGCCTGGCCTACCTCTCTTTCATTGCCGTAAATTTGTGCGGTGTCGATATGCCGATATCCGGCTTCAAGCGCCATTTTTACCGACCGATAGGCGACGTTGTGTTCGAGACGGAAAGTTCCGAAACCGAGAGGGGGAATTTGTTGCACACTTTTCTCCTGGGGGTTGTGCTGCAGCGTAGGGGCCACTGCTTGTTTTCAAAATATGGTGGGGCGGGTTTTCACAAGTTAGGGTCAGGGTTGGCTGCAGACTCGTTCGGCAGGGTGTTGTGTTGCCGCCGGTCCAGGTAGCCGGAGAAGCGCGTCAGTAGCAATGCAAGCAGCACGATCAATGCACCTATCCACGGCAGGTCTTGCAAGGAGTGTCGCTCAATAATGGCCCCTCCAAGTACTGAGCCAAAAGCAATCCCTACATTGAAGGCAGCAATGTTCAGGCCGGAGGCCACATCCACCGAGTGCGGGGTGAATCGCTCTGCCAGTTGCACCACATACACCTGTAGACCGGGTACGTTGCCAAACGCAAAGGCTCCCCACAGCAGTATGGTGAGTACTGACTGAATTGGGCTGGACATGGTGAAGGTAAGAACAAGCAGTACCATGGCCAAGGCGGTGAAGATCCATGACAGTGCAGGGACCGGGCCCATCCGGTCAGCCATTTTGCCGCCCCAGAGATTTCCCACGGCCACAGAGGCTCCATAGACCAGCAGAATCAATGCCACGGAGCCGGGAGCAAAGCCGGTCACGTTCTCGAGAATCGGGGCCAGGTAGGTAAAAGCCACAAATGTGCCGCCATAGCCCACAGCCGTCATGGCATAGACCAGTAGCAAGCGGGGATGGGTGAGTACCTGGAGCTGTTGGCGCGGGCTTACTGGTGCCGTTTCACGTAGTTCCCTGGGAACCAGCAAGGCGCTGCCAATCAGAGCAAGCAGGCCTAGCACAGCCACGACCATAAACGTCGCACGCCAGCCTAAATGCTGGCCTATCCAGGTACCCAGTGGCACACCCGTGACCAACGCGACGGTAAGCCCGGTAAACATGATGGCGATGGCGCTGGCCTCACGGTCTTTGGGTACCAGGCTGGTGGCAATCGTGGCGCCGATAGAAAAGAACACGCCATGGGCCAGACCGGTGAGAATACGTGCAGCCACCAGGGCTTCATAGCCCGGTGCCATCCATGCCAGCAGATTGCCGATAACAAACAATCCCATAATCGTGAGCAGTACGGTCTTGCGTTTCCAGCGGCCAGTCAGGGCGGTCAACACGGGGGCGCCGGTGGCGACCCCCAGTGCATAGAGGCTGACGAGCAGGCCAGCCGAGGGGAGATTAACCCCCAGGTCCTGGGCAATAGTGGGCACCAGCCCAACAATAACGAATTCGGTGGTGCCGATGGCAAAGGCACTGAGGGTAAGCGCTAACAGGGCGACAGGCATGGCAGGAACTCCGCGCAGGGGTGAATTGCGGCGAAGTATGGAGATTGTTATTTTTGGTATAAATAGCCATTGTCTCAAATGATTTTTGCAAATATGACAATAAAATCTCGTACTGAAGATCTGGTGTTGTTCCTTGCTGTGGTGGATTGCGGTGGTTTCTCGGCGGCCTCCAGGCAGCTGGACGTGCAGGTAGCCAGGGTTTCTCGTGCGGTCTCCCGACTTGAACAGGAGCTGCAATGTACCTTGCTAAATCGCACTACCCGGAAACTGGAGTTGACCGAAGAGGGTAGGCGCTTCGTCGACAAGGCACGTCAGGGGTTGGCTGTCATCGAAGAAGCGGAGCAGGCCTTATCGAATATGCAGGGAGAGCCTCGCGGTCGTTTGCGAGTGGATGCAGTGACCCCGTTTATTGAACACCAGCTGGTTCCCCTTGTAAGCGAGTTTAGGCTGGCCTACCCCGGGATCGAGATGGAGCTGACCAGCCATGAGACCATTATCGATCTGCTGGAGCATCGCACCGATGTGGCGATTCGCATTGGTGCGCTGCAGGATTCCAACCTTCATGCGCGATTTCTGGGGCGCAGTCCTCTGCATTTGGTGGCATCACCGGACTACCTGCAGCGGGAGGGATGCCCCGGGAGTATCGAGGCGTTGCAGCAGCATAGCTTGATTGGTTTTGCGGGTGCCCCTCATCTGAATCGCTGGCCACTGACTGAACCGGTCACGATTCGGCCGTCTCTGTCCTGCACGAGTGGTACCATTTTGCGGCAATTGTGCCTGGCAGGTCAGGGCATTGCCCTGTTGTCCTCGTTCATGATTGAGCGTGACCTGGCGACGGGCAGGTTGATTGCGCTATTGCCGGGGTCGGTAGAAGGCCCCAATGATAGGGAACTGGTGAATGCGGTGTACTACCGCAATACGGCACTCGCTAGCCGCATTCAGGTTTTTCTGGATTTTATCGCTCCGAGATTACGCCTGAACGACGGTGTCGTTAACGGGTAACCCGAACTATCATCCCGAACATGGGGTGATCAAAGTAATACGCCTGAAAGCCGCTCAGCCGACGACTTTCACTGATGTCCACATAGATTCGTTCGCCTTCTACTTCGGTGTTGAACCACAAGCGCGGGTCCACGTGGACATAGCGGCTCTCACTGAAATGCAGGGTGCCTTCCAGCTCGGGGATATCCCCCTCTTCTGTGGACAGTGTGTTACCGCCGCGCAGGTAGACGGGTTGGGTTTCCTGCTTGCTCCCGACTGGCTGCCGCCAGGTGGCATGGTAGAGCTCACGGTAATTTCCGCTTTGTTCCATGCGTTCCATCATGAACTGCAACACGGCGCTGTCTTCACCCAGGAATTGCCACGCACCGCGGCCGACGGCATCGCTGTCGGCCTGCTCATTCAACTCTGGCGATCCCAGGGTGACCGGTTGAGGTGCGTAGGCGGGTTGCTTTTTGGAGGGGAATATCTCGCTGCTGACCGGGTGATTCTGGGCAAACACCAGTACTTCGATGGTGTACCAGCCTTTGGCGAATGCCGGACTAGTGAACAGGGACAACACAACCCACAGTAATGCGCGACGCATCCAATACTCCTTGTTTGCCTGAAGACAGGCATTGATTCCGGTGCCGACTATAACGGCTCAGGCATTTCAATTCACGATGCACTGGCCGGGTGGTGGCAAATTTGTGACCGCGGTGGGGCTTGTAGCAGCCGGCTCAGCTCTTCTTGATACTTTGAGCCGACAGCCGCTGCAGCAATCCGTGGACCACCTCGATACGCTGCTGGGCATCGTCGCTGTCCTCAACAAATCTGAGGATATTGGCCCCTTCCAGCTTGAAACGGTTCGGGCCGGACTGCACCAGTTTAACGATGGTCAGCGGGTCCACCGGGGTCCGCTCGCCAAACTCCACCTTGCCGCCGCCGGCGTGAGCATCCAGGCGAATGATGCCAAGACGGTCAGCCTGCTGGCGCAGTTCGGTGACCGCAAACAGGTTTTTCACTGGCTCGGGCAACAGGCCGAAACGGTCGATCATTTCCACCTGAAGTTCTTTCAGCCCGTCGCGGGTCTTGCAGCCGGCGATGCGTTTGTAGAGCGTGAGTCGACTGAATACATCGGGCAGGTAATCTTCGGGAATCAGAGCCGGGATGCGCAGATTGAGTTCCGGTCCACCGCTGAGCGGTTTTTCCACATCCGGTTGCTCGCCGCGCTTGAGCGCTTCCACTGCTTGCTCCAGCATTTCCATGTAGAGGCTAAAGCCAATGGTTTCGATATTGCCGTGCTGTTCTTCGCCGAGCAGTTCACCAGCGCCACGGATCTCCAGATCCTGGCTGGCGAGCATGAAACCGGCACCCAGATCGGTGGCCTGTTCGATGGCCTCCAGACGCTTGAGGGCGTCCTTGGTCATCACCTTGGGGCTGGGGGTGATCAGGTAGGCATAGGCCTGGTGGTGGCTGCGGCCGACCCGGCCACGCAGCTGATGCAGCTGGGCCAGGCCCAGCTTGTCGGCCCGGTCGATAATGATGGTGTTGGCACTGGGCACGTCGATGCCGGTTTCCACAATGGTGGTACACACCAGCACATTGAAGCGACGGTGGTAGAAGTCGCTCATCACCGCTTCCAGTTCGCGCTCGCGCATTTGCCCATGGGCAATGCCAACGCGGGCATCCGGCACCAGCTTGCGGATGTCTTCCGCCGTCTTCTCCATGGTGTCGATGTCGTTGTGCAGGTAGTACACCTGCCCACCGCGTAACAGCTCCCGGAGCAGGGCTTCCTTGATGGCGGTGTCATTGTGCTGTTGCACAAAGGTTTTCACCGACAGGCGTTTTTGTGGCGGCGTGGCAATGATGGAAATATCCCGCATGCCGCTCATGGCCATGTTCAGGGTGCGCGGAATGGGGGTGGCGGTGAGGGTGAGGATGTCGCATTCGGCGCGCATCTGCTTGAGGCGCTCTTTGTGGCGCACCCCAAAGCGGTGCTCTTCATCCACAATGATCAGCCCGAGATTGTCGAACGCTACGGTTTCCTGTAGCAACTGGTGGGTGCCCACCAGAATATCGACTTTGCCTTCCTTCAGCCGTTGCAGTACCTGGGTTTTTTCCTTGGCACTGCGGAAACGGGACAGCACCTCGATATTCACCGGCCAGTCGGCAAAGCGGTCAGTAAAGGATTCGTAGTGTTGCTGGGCGAGCAGGGTGGTGGGCACCAGCACCGCCACCTGAGTCTGGTTTTCCACCGCGACAAAGGCGGCGCGCATGGCCACTTCGGTCTTGCCGAAGCCCACGTCGCCACACACCAGCCTGTCCATGGGGTTGCTGGACTGCATGTCGGCGATCACCGAGGCGATCGCGGCTTGCTGATCCGGCGTTTCCTCGAACGGGAAGCCGGCGCTGAAGCGATCGTAGTCGTTCATGTCCACATCGAACTGCTTGCCTTCGCGCGCTTCACGGCGGGCGTAGGTGTTGAGCAGTTCGGCGGCCACGTCGTGGATCTTCTCGGCGGCTTTCTGGCGCGCCTTGCTCCACTGTTCGGTACCGAGTCTATTCAGCGGTGCTGTGTCGCCACCGCCGTACCGGCTGATCAGGTGCAGGGATGACACCGGCACATACAGCTTGTCGCCGCCCTGGTATTCCAGCAACAGGAACTCGTGTTGCTGGCGGTCCACTTCCATGTGGGTCAGGCCCAGGTAGCGACCGACCCCGTGCTCAAGGTGTACCACCGGGGAGCCCACTGTGAGTTCACCCAGAGAGCGGAAGGCTTGCTCGGCGGCGCCGTCATCGCTGCTGGATTTACGGCGTCGGCGTTGCAGTACCCGCTCGCCGTAGAGGTCGTTCTCGGTGACCACCAGCAGCTGGTGGTCCGGTGCATAAAAGCCGGCATCCAGCTCACCGCGGGTCAGGCTCCAGCGGGCGGGCTCGGCAATGAAGTCTGGCCAGTTATCTTTCATCACTGGCTGGATGCGGATTTTCTGCATCAGCTCCAGCAGGGCTTCGCGGCGGCCGGCGGTTTCCGCACAGATCAGGATATGGGTGTCTGGATGGGCGTCAGAGAAGGTGTGCAGCAGGGCCAGGGGGTTGCTGGCGCGCACGTCGGCGGTCAGTGCCGGCATGGGTGCCACATCAAAGGCGATGGCATTGCTGTCGGCAGGCGCTGCGCTACTGGCCTGGCGGGCCCGTGGGTGACGCTTGAGGGCTGCGCCCAGCTCTTCCTGGCGAAGATACAGCTGCCAGGGGGCCATGATCGGGCGGTGAATGTCATGGCGGCGCGATTCATAGCGTTGTTCTACGTCGTCCCAGAAATGTTCAATGGCCGGTTGGCAATCGGCCATTTCGACCAGCTTTACGTCATCGGGCAGGTAATCGAACAGCGTGGCCATGTGTTCGAAGAACAAGGGCAAGTAATACTCCAGCCCCGGGGCGGCCAACCCGTCGGTGACATCCTGGTAAAGGGGCACGTGGCGGGTGTCCACATCGAAGGTGTCACGGAAATTGCTGCGGAAACGGGCAATGCCTTCGGCGCTGAGCGGGAATTCCGCTGCGGGTAACAGGGTGATGTCCTCGACCTTGCCGGTGGAGCGCTGGCTTTCGGCATCGAACAGGCGCAGCGATTCAATTTCGTCATCAAACAGCTCGATGCGAAATGGCTGCTCGGCGCCCATGGGGTAGATATCCATGATGGCTCCGCGCACGGCAAATTCGCCGTGCTCGTAGACGTTGTCGCGCTGACGGTAGCCACACGCCACCAGCCGTTCGCGGGTGGCCTCCATATCAAATACGTCGCCGACCTTGAGCAGGAAACTGTTGCCAGTGATGTGAAGCGGCGGCGCCAGACGCTGCATCAGGGTATTGACCGGGACCACCAGGATGCCCTTGTGGGTGGTAGGCAGCTGGTGCAACACCCGGATCCGGTCGCTGACGATGTCCTGGTGGGGGCTGAAGTGGTCGTAGGGCAGGGTTTCCCAGTCCGGGAACAGCATCACCGGCGTGTTGCTGCCGGTCAGGTAAAAGCTGAGGGAGTCCGTCAGCTGCTGGGCGCGACTACTGTTGGGGGCCAGCACCACAAACAGGTGATCCTGGCTGCGCGCCAGTTCGGCCAGCACCGCGGCCATGCTGCCGGCAGTGAGTCCGGCCCAGTCTTTATAGTGCTCTCGCCCGCTGGGAAAGAGGTTGCTGTCGGGGAGTAGCTTCATTCAGACCCGGTTCCTGCACAATCGGTGGCCGCGTATTGTAGCCAAGGGTGACGGTGACGTCAGCGCCGTCTACACTGCTGGCATTGTTTGGGGGACACATGATGGTGACATTGGAACAATGGAAAAACTGTGAAGGGCAGGTTTTTACGCTTGAAGATGGCAGCACTCTGACGCTGGCGGAGGTGTCGGTGCCCTCAATGGCTGAGGGATGGGAGTGCTTTTCGCTGTTGTTTGCAGGAAATCAACAGCGGGAGCAGGGCACCGTTGCCATGCGTCATGACGCTGCCGGGGAGCTGACAGTCTTTCTGGTGCCGCTCGGGCCCTTAGGAAGCAATGATGGCACCTGCTATTTTGAGGCGGTGTTTAACCGTCAGGTTGCCAATTCATGAGCAGATAGACGCCGTTGTCAGACTGTTCTGTGAATCCCAGCCGTTGATACAGGCGTCGTGCCGGATTGTTTTTCTCGACATGAATAGAAAGCGGTTTGCCGGCTTGTCTGGCCCGTCCCTGCAGGCTTGCCAGAATCCCTGAGCCCAGGCCTGTTCCCCTAAAGACCGGTAGCAAGGCGATATCCACGATACGAATTTCCCGCTCCCAATCCGATACATACAATCGCCCGGCGGTGTGCCCATTGACCTCGATCAGATGTCGCTCTGCCTCGGGGTAATGTCGCAGGTAGTGCTCATGTTGTGCCTGGGCCTGCATTGTCAGAAAGGCCTTCTGCTGCGCCTGTGGCCAGCCGGTCTGCGCGACTTCTTCCTGGCGTGTGCTGGTGTAGATCTCCAGCAGCACGGGGGTGTCTGTGTCGGTGACGGGGCGCAGCAGATATTCCGGCATCAGGAGCGGCTGGGGTAGATGCCAAACATGGCGACGATGAAATTCACAAACAATCTCGGCGTTGCATTGTGAGTATTGGCGGGAAGGGCGCTCCAACTATTGGTGCCGGGGTCCAGGTTCCGGTCAAGGCTCACCCCGGCGGTGACAGCTTCCTGTCCACTGCTGGACTGACCCACTTTGGCGCCGAGTCGTAACTGCGCAAGCCCGGGTCCGGTGCCGGCATGCGCCGGGCTTCTCCCGCGACAATCAGGAAGCCCAAAGGTGGTTCGGCCGTCACCGCCGTATAGGGTACCAAACAGTGAGAACAAGGCATCATTCTGGGACACCGCCAGCAGTTGGCCATCGCAGAACGCCCAGCCCCGGGGAGCAAAGTTGCCGGCGAACATGCGGATTTCTCCAATAAATGGTTCTGACATAATCGCTCCTAGTTACGGCTGGGGAACAGCCCCTGTAATGCAATGGCAAAGTTCAATCCGATTTTTGGGGTGACCGGCGTTTGGGTGGCAACATTTTCCTGCTGCAGCGTGCTGCCAAGATTGCGGTCCAGCGACAGGGTGTCCAGGGTGTTGTCGGTGCTGGTGGTTTGGGCATCCTGTACGCCGCCTTTCTGGCCGAGCTGCACCTCGGTTCCGGGGTGCATGGGCATCCGGCCACGCAGGTCCGGAAGCGCAAAGGAGGTTTGGCCATCGCCGCCATAGGTCGTGCCAAGCAGGGAATAAAGTGACTGATTCTGGTTGATCGGAAGTATCTGACCGTCGCACAAGGCCCAGCCCCGCGGGGCAAATGTGAAGCCCACAATGCGGATTTCGGCAAGGAAAGGTTCGCTCATGATATCGGCTCCTATGACCTGGAGGGGTATAGCCCGGCCAGGGCAATAATGAAATTCAGGCCAAGAAACGGTTGGCGTGTTTCTCCGACTTTGCCGCTGACGGTGCGGGAGGTCTCGGTGTGTCCAAGATTGCGGGCCGGGGTAACGGCAGAGACCACATCAATGGTTGTGTCGCCGTCTGTGTCGCCGAGTCTGGCGGGGGGGAGTCCAGGGCCCCTGCCTGGGTGAGCTGGGACGTGATCACGCATGTCTGGCAGAGCGGTGGTGCTTCTGCCATCGCCTCCGTAATTGGTGCTGATAAGAGAGAAAAGTGCGGTGTTCTGACTGATCGGCAGCAGTTGCCCATTGCAGAATGCCCAGCCCCGGGGGGCAAAATTTCCGGCGAAAATCCGGATTTCGGCGAGAAAGGGTTCGCTCATGGTTGCCTCATACGCTGATCAGCAGGTTACTGCCCGGTTGCCAGCTCATATACGCCAGCTGTTGGGGGCCGGTTTGCGGTAGCGCCAGAATGGGTTGGGTATGGTCCGCCCAGCACAGTTGGTTCTGGCTGCGGTCCATTACCAGCAAGTGATTGTTGATGGCTGTCAGGCTGCCCGGCATGGCAAGCATGGAGCCTTCACTGCCGAGAGACTCCCCGGCGAGAGTAAAGTGGTGGAGTCGTTGATCGCCTAGTGTCAGCAGGGACAGTCGATCCTGTGTGCGGGCCAGTGATGCCGGGCCATTCAATGGCCGGTCACTTTCCAGCCATGCCCTGCGCTCGCTATGGGTATCCAGGGCGAGTAACCGGTGGCCGTGCACATCTGCAATGACTGCCTGTCCCGCATAGAGGATGAAGTCGGCAGGTTCCAGCAAATCGGGCAGATTGAGCTCGCGCGCGAGTACCCCGTTGGCCTGAAACCAGCGGAGTTGGCGATGTCCTCGGTCGAGCACAACAAGCTGGGTGCCGTCTTTGGCAGCGGCGACGATGCGTGTTTGCGGTGGTGATCCGGCTGTGATCGAAACAGCATCACCCTGACCTTGGTGCCAGTATGCCTGGCGCCCGTACTGGCTGATACGCAGTTGCTGCTGGCCTTCCAGGGCAATGGCGCGCTCACCTGCCACCAATTCAACCCGGGTGGCAGTGGTGCCCGCGACCAGTGGGGTACTAAGCAGCATGCCTGCTGCGCTTCCCGCCGCGATGAATTGCCGTCGGGTCATCGCCATCAGTTGGTCACCGCGCAGGTCACGGTCAGCGTTGCGGGGGTGCTGGCCGCTCCGGTCTGCCAGACTTCGCAACTCCCCGACCAGGTGTTGGCAGCGCTTGGGTAACTGCTGATCACATAACTGTTGGCGCTGCATTGGACGCCGCCAGCAAGTACCACACCAGAGGGGCACTGGCAGCTGGTGGCAGCACTACAGGTCGTTTGTGACACATTGCTGGTGCTAAAGGTGCCCGCAGGGCCGGTCATGCCGGTGGGGCCTTGTGCCCCGGTTGCTCCTGCTGGGCCAGCGGGCCCTTGAGGACCTTGAGGGCCAGCGGCACCAGCAGGGCCGTCCGCGCCGGCAATACCCTGCGTACCTTGAGGTCCCTGCGGCCCTTGGGGGCCGGGTGGTCCCATCATGCCGGCGGGGCCTGCCGGTCCAGCTGGCCCCTGAGGTCCAGCAGGACCTTGTGGCCCTGCCTCGCCGCGTGGGCCTGTGGCACCATCAGCACCGGCCAGGCCTTGAGGACCAACTGGCCCCTGGGGACCATCGGCGCCAGGGTCGCCTTTCTCGCCGGCCGGGCCCGCTTCACCGGCCGGGCCTTCAGGGCCGATCAGGCCACTGTCTGAGCCGACCCATTCACCAAATTCATTGATGACCAGACTGCCATCGATGCTAACCGAGCGTGGAGTGATGTCGCCGTTGACCTGTTCAGCTTCGCGGGCTTGCAGGGCAAACGGAACGCTGGCGGCGGCAACCGCCATCCGTGGGGTCATTTCGTTATCACCGTCGATGGCAAGCCCCAGTTCAACCTCATTGCTGTCAAGGAGATCAGCGGGGAGCGGGTTGCTGTCGCTGCCCAGTGTCACGCTGTAGCGTCCCTGATCAATGGCAACGGTAAAAGTTTCTGTCCAGAGAACGGCGCCGAGACCTTGGGGGTCGGTTGCTGTCCCGCCTGCGTCCTGGTAGTCCGTTGTCCGCCCGGAAAGATCATAGAGGGTGGCAACCACGTCCACGGTGGCATGCAGCGGACGTTGGGTATTCTGGTCGATCAGATATCCCTGGATAATCAGACTGGAGGGTGTTTCTGCATAAGCGGTGGAGTAAACGAAAAGAATGGACAGCAGTAAGGCCGCCGTCCCCTGGCGTAGTCGTGAAACCATGTATTCCCCCAAGTCGACAACGCGACCTTTTGTATTTAATTGCCCCGATACTATGCGCTGGTTCACATATGGACAAGTGCGTCCTTGATTGATCTTGCTTTACGGCTCTGCTGGTACAGCGCAGATTCTGACTCTCCCCCCCTGGCAGATTGGCCTGTCGCCAGGTTAAGTGTCCGGGCGCGCTGATGAACCCCATTTTCTTGAATAGTAGGGTACTATGCGGCCAACGTGATTTTGCTGAGGATTGGGTATGAACAATGCTGTCCGGGAGCTGATGGATCTGTTTGATCTGGAGCAACTCGAGAACAACCTCTTTCGTGGCCAGAGCCAGGCCAATGGCCAACGTAGTGTGTTTGGCGGGCTGGTGGCCGGGCAGGCTCTGTTGGCGGCGTCACGAACCGTGCAGGAAGACCGCCCGGTGCATTCCCTGCATGCCTATTTCCTGCGGCCGGGGGATTTTAATGCGCCCATCGTCTACGACGTGGACCGGATTCGTGATGGCAAGAGTTTCACCACCCGGCGGGTGAATGCCATCCAGCATGGCCGACCGATCTTTTCGCTGGCGTCCTCGTATCAAGTAGTGGAGGAGGGGGCATCCCATCAGGCTGAGATGCCTGAGGTGCCAGGCCCGGACGGGCTGGAGAGTGACGAGGCGATTCGGATCAAGTTGGTGGAGCGCCTCCCGGAGCAGTATCGAAAGGACTTTCTTACCGAGCGACCAGTAGAATTTCGCCCGGTCACGCCGACAGACCCCATTTCCCCCGACCCCAAAGCGCCGATCAGGGAGGTCTGGTTCCGTGTCGTGGACAAGGTGGACGCCAATCCCATGACGCACCGGGCGTTGTTGGCCTATTGCTCGGATTTTGGTCTGATGGGCACAGCGATGCTGCCCCATGGCATGAATTTCTGGCAGCCCAATGTGCAGTGCGCAAGCATTGACCACGCCATGTGGTTCCACAATGACTTCAAAATCGATGAGTGGCTGCTGTATCGCAGTGACAGCCCCTTCGCCGGTGGTTCCCGCGGGATGAACTTTGGTTCCATCTACCGTCAGGATGGCACCCTGGTGGCGTCGGTGGCTCAGGAAGGGTTGATTCGATTGCACCGGTCTGACAGTCCGGCGGAATGAACCGGCTGCTGCCATTACTGGAAGAGGTGCGCGCTTGCCGCCTGTGCGAGCCGCACTTGCCGCTGGGCCCGCGGCCGGTGGTGCAGGCAGGAGAGAGCGCCCGGTTATTGATTGTTGGCCAGGCGCCCGGTACCCGGGTACACGAGAGCGGGATTCCCTGGAATGATCCCTCCGGGGACCGGTTGCGGGATTGGTTGCAACTGGATAAAGCCGCCTTTTATGACGAGCGTCGCATCGCGATCATCCCTATGGGGTTTTGTTATCCCGGTCGGGGAAAGGGGGGCGATCTGCCGCCGCGTCCAGAATGTGCGCCGCAGTGGCACGAACTTTTGGTGGCGGAATTACCCGAGATCAGGCTCACCCTGTTGGTGGGGCAGTACGCCCAGCGTTATTACCTGCCGGAGCGCGGCAAGTCGCTGACGGATAACGTACGGGAATACCGCCGGGCGCTAGCGCAGGGTTACTTCCCACTACCACACCCCAGCCCCCGTAATCGTCTGTGGTTGCGCCAGCGCCCCTGGTTCGAAGACGAAGTGGTGCCCGCATTGCAGGCCAAAGTGGCCCAGGCTCTGATGTAATGTTCATGCTGTCCCCGGCCTTTGAGCCCGGGTTTGCCATGCCGTCACAGCGGCCGCGCTTATACAGTCAGCCGCTTTGCTGTACCCGGGTGGATAAACCCCGCATTTGGCAGTATCATTCGCGCCCCAAACTCCACCGCTGGCTGACCGCTGAAACCGGGCATCTAGAGCCATTCCACGGTTTCCGTCACCTGAACCCAAACTGAGAGGGGCATCTCCGTGAGCAAACTGGAAGACCACTTCGGACGCTGGAAGAATCGCGAGGAAATCGCAGAAGCCATGATTCCCATGATTGGCCGCCTGCAGCGCGAAAAGAACGTCACCACCACCGTTTACAGCCGTTCCCTGGTCAACAAGTCTGTTATCCAGATCCTGAAGGCACACCGTTTCGTCAAGCAGATTGAAGATTCCGAGCTGTCTGTTGTCGACACTTTTCCGGTGCTTCAGGAAGTTGCCAAGCTCGATCTGGGCCCCTGCCGCATTGATATCGGCAAGTTGGCGGTAGAGTACAAAAAAGATAATCGCGGCCTGTCTATTGAAGAGTATGTGCGCGCAGAGCTGGCCGATGCGACCAGCAACAAGGGCGGCATGCCTGAGCCCACCGATGTGGTGCTCTACGGTTTTGGCCGTATCGGCCGTATTCTGGCCCGTCTGCTGATCGAAAAGGTGGGCTCCGGTAACGGTCTGCGCCTGAAAGCCATTGTGGTGCGTGAATCTGGCAAGGGTGACTTGCAAAAGCGTGCCAGCCTGCTGCGTCGTGATTCCGTGCATGGCCCCTTCGCCGGTACCATCGCCGTCGATGAAGAAGAAAATGCCATCATCGCCAACGGCAACTTCATCAAGGTGATCTACTCCAACGATCCCAACACCATCGATTACACCCAGTACGGCATCAACAATGCTGTGGTGATCGACAACACGGGTAAGTGGCGTGATGTGGAAGGTCTGTCCCAGCACCTGAACCGTCCGGGCGTGTCCCGTGTGATGCTGACGGCGCCAGGTAAAGGTGATATGAAAAACATTGTTCACGGCGTGAACAACAACATCATCGAAGACAGCGACAAGATCATCTCTGCGGCCAGCTGTACCACCAACGCCATCGTGCCGCCGCTCAAGGCAATCGAAGACAAGTTCGGTATCGAGTTTGGCCACGTTGAGACGGTGCATTCCTACACCAACGACCAGAATCTGCTCGATAACTTCCATAAGGGCCCCCGTCGTGGCCGCGCGGCGCCGTTGAACATGGTGCTCACCGAGACCGGTGCGGCGACCGCTGCTGCCAAGGCGCTGCCTTCCTTGAAGGGCAAGCTGACCGGTAATTCCATTCGTGTTCCTACTCCGAATGTCTCCATGGCAATCCTGAATCTGACCCTGGAGAAGGAAACCAGCCTGGAAGAGCTGAACGAATACCTGCGCTGGGTCAGCCTGCATTCTCCGCTGCAGCGTCAGGTGGACTTTGTGAGCAGCCCGGATGCGGTCTCTACCGATTTCGTTGGTTCTCGTCACGCTTCCGTCATCGATGCAGAGGCTACTATTGTCAACGGGCGTCATTGCGTGCTGTACGTATGGTACGACAATGAATTCGGTTACAGCTGTCAGGTGCTGCGCATCCTGCAGCAAATCTCCGGGGTGGAATTCCCGGCGTATCCGAAAGACTGAGCATGTCGGTTTGAAAGAGGGCCCGCTCAGTGCGGGCTTTTTTTCGAGTGGAGGCGCTGGCTGAAGTGGTGCGTCAGCACTGCACTGGATTGGTGCGATGCGACAAAAGTCGGCCTTCAAGCCTCTGGCGAATGGAGTGGCGCCTCTTTATAATATGCGCCGCCGGCTCCGGCCGGCTCCCAAGTGCAAATTCCGGATTTTGCGTGAATCCCCGGTAATTCCCTGAGTTCAGGGCATTTTCGGAGGGTTTGCCTCGACTTCAGCAACACGCAACGTGGGCGAGTAACTATGATTAAAATCAGGAAGGGCCTGGATCTGCCCATCACTGGTGCACCGCGCCAGTCGATTGAGGAAGGTCATCAGGTTCGTTCTGTTGCCGTGCTCGGCGGTGACTACGTGGGCATGAAACCCACCATGGAAGTGCGCGAAGGCGATATGGTCAAAAAAGGCCAGATCCTCTTCACGGACAAGAAGACCGACGGTGTGAAGTACACCGCTCCTGCCGCTGGCAAGGTGATCGCCATCAATCGCGGTCACAAACGCATTCTGCAATCCGTCGTGATTGAAGTGGCTGAACAGGAAGAGGACGTTTCCTTTACCGCCTACAGTGCCGACCAGCTTTCCAGTCTGGATCGTGCCGCGGTTCAGCAGCAGCTGGTGGACTCCGGTGAATGGACTTTGCTGCGTACTCGCCCCTTTGGCAAGGTGCCAGCGCTGGATTCTACCCCCAACTCCATTTTCGTTTCCGTTCTCGATACCAATCCTCTGGCGCAAGAGCCGGCGGTGGTCATCAAGGAAAACGAACAGGCGTTCCGTGATGGCCTGTCTGTACTGAGCCGTCTCACCGATGGCCCGGTGTGGGTTTGCCGCGGTCCCAAAACTGATCTGCCCAGTTTCGCTGGCGGCCAGGTGCGCGAAGAGACCTTCGCCGGTAAGCACCCGGCTGGCAATGTGGGTACCCAGATCCATTTCCTGGATCCGGTCGGCATGAACAAGACCGTCTGGTCTCTCGCCTACCAGGACGTGATCGCCATCGGCAAGCTGTTCACCGAAGGCAAGATCTATAGCGATCGCGTGGTTGCTCTGGCCGGCCCGCAGGCCAAGACGCCGCGTCTGCTGCGTACCCGAGTGGGTGCCAATGTGGAAGATTTCACCCAGGGTGAACTGAAAGACGGTGATAATCGCCTGATTTCCGGCTCTGTGTTCAGTGGACACAACGCTCGTGGCCCGCTGGCCTGGCTGAGTCGCTCCACCAATCAGCTGACGGCGCTGAAAGAAGGCCACGAACGTGAGCTGCTGGGTTATATCTCCCCCGGCACCAACCGTTTCTCGGTGATGAATATCTACCTGTCCAAGCTGATGCCGGGCAAGCGCTTCAACTTTACCACCACCACCAACGGTTCCGAGCGTGCCATGGTGCCAGTGGGAGCGTATGAAGAAGTGATGCCGCTGGATGTTCTGCCGACCCAGTTGTTGCGTGCCCTGATTGTCGGTGATGCCGACAGCGCGGTCGCACTGGGTGCTCTGGAGCTGCTGGAAGAAGACCTGGCCCTGTGCACCTTCGTGTGCCCGGGTAAATACGAGTACGGTCCGATCCTGCGCGACAACCTCACCACTATTGAAGCGGAGGGCTGAGCATGGGCCTGAGAAACTATCTGGACAAGAAAGTCGCTCCGCATTTCCATGAGGGCGGCAAGTACGAGAAGTTTTACACCTTCTACGAAATGTTCGACACCATGCTGTACAGCCCGGATTCCGTAACCCGGACTGCAGCTCACGTGCGTGATGGTCTCGACCTCAAACGCATCATGATGACGGTGTGGTTCTGCACCTTCCCGGCGATTCTGTTCGGGCTGTGGAATACCGGCTATCAAGCCAACCTGCAGATTGCCGAATTCGGTGCCGATCCGCTGGGGGGCTGGCGCAGTGACCTGGTGGCTGCCCTGACGGGTTTTGACCCTGCCAGCATCTGGGCCAATGTGCTGCATGGTGCGGTTTACTATGTGCCTATCCTGATTACCGTGTACCTGGGCGGATTTATCTGGGAAGGCCTGTTCGCGTGGAAGCGCGGCCATGAGGTTAACGAAGGCTTCTTCGTTACCGGTATCCTGTTCACCCTGATTCTGCCGCCGTCCATTCCGTTGTGGCAGGTATTCCTGGGGATTTCCTTCGGTGTCGTGATTGGTAAGGAAGTGTTCGGTGGGACCGGCAAAAACTTCCTCAACCCGGCGCTGGTTGGCCGTGCCTTCCTGTACTTCGCTTACCCGGCGCAGATGTCCGGGGATACGGTCTGGACCGCGGTGGACAACTTCTCTGGTGCCACCTCCTTGTCCCTGGCTGCCTCTGGCCACCTGGACTACGCGGCTTCCCTGACGGGCAACGCCCTCACGGAAGGCGCCGCTGCGGCGACCGCCAGCCTGAGCTGGATGAACACCTTCCTGGGTAACATCCAGGGCAGTATCGGTGAAACGTCTACCCTGGCCATCCTGATTGGTGGTGCAGCCCTGCTGATGACCAAGATTGCCTCCTGGCGCATTGTGTTGGGTGTGTTCCTGGGCATGGTGGGTATGTCTGCCCTGTTCAATGTCATCGGTTCTGACTCCAACGCCATGTTCTCCATGCCGTGGTACTGGCATCTGAGCGTGGGTGGTTTCGCCTTCGGCATGATCTTCATGGCCACTGATCCGGTGTCTGCGTCCATGACCAACACGGGCAAATACATCTTCGGTGCCCTGATTGGTGTGATGACCGTCCTGATCCGGGTAATCAACCCGGCCTTCCCGGAAGGCATCATGCTGGCAATTCTGTTCGGTAACCTGTGTGCGCCGCTGATTGACTACTTTGTCACTCAGGCAAACATTCGCCGTCGTCTGCGTCGTACCGGGGGAGAAGCGTAATGGCTGGAAAAAACGAAAGCGTCAGCAAAACTCTGCTGGTTGCCTTCCTGGTGTGTGTGGTTTGCGGTGTGGTGGTTGCCACTGCTGCGGTAAGCCTGCGCCCGGTGCAGAACGAAAACAAACTGATCGACAAGCGGATGAACATCCTGCAGGCCGCAGGCATGTATGACCCGTCTCAGGATGTGAACGAGCAGTTCGCCACCATTGAGCGCAAGTTTGTTGATATCGACAGCGGTGACTATGTCGACATGCCGGAATCCTATGACCAGCGTAAAGCGGCCAAGGATCCGAAGCAGTCTGTACGCTTGAGCGGTGACGAAGATATCGCGGGTATCAAGAGTCAGGCCAAAGTGGCTGAGGTATATCTGGCCCGGGGCGATAACGGTGAACTGAGCCGTATCATCCTGCCGGTTCACGGTTACGGTCTGTGGTCGACCCTGTATGGTTTCCTGGCGCTGGAGCCGGACGCCAACACGGTTGCCGGGCTTGGGTTCTACGAGCACGGTGAGACCCCGGGGCTGGGTGGTGAAGTCGACAACCCCAAGTGGAAAGCCCTCTGGGAAGGCAAGAAACTCTATGACGGCCAGGGTGATGTGGAAATCCAGGTCATCAAGGGTACCGTGGAAGCAAACACCCCGGATGCTGAGTACAAGGTAGACGGCCTGGCCGGCGCAACCCTGACCAGCAAGGGTGTGAGCAACCTGCTTCAATTCTGGGTCGGACAAAACGGTTTTGGCCCATACCTGAAGCGCATGCAGCAAGGTGGCGGTGATGTGGCTGAGTCCACTGATGCCGTTGAATCCAGCGAGCAGCCGGAAGGAGACGCGTAATGGCGGAGAAAACCAAGGACATCCTGTTAGGTCCGATTTTCGACAACAACCCCATCGCGCTGCAGATCCTGGGTATCTGTTCCGCGCTGGCGGTTACCAGCAACCTGAGCACCACGGTCACCATGTGTATTGCGCTGACCGCGGTAACGGCATTTTCGAACTTCTTTGTGAGCTCGATCCGTAACTCGATTCCTTCCAGCATCCGGATCATCGTGCAGATGACCATTATTGCCTCGCTGGTAATCGTGGTGGACCAGTTCCTGAAAGCCTACGCCTACAGTATTTCCAAGCAGCTGTCGGTATTCGTGGGGCTGATCATCACCAACTGTATCGTGATGGGGCGTGCAGAAGCGTTCGCCATGAAGAACCCGCCGATTCCGTCCTTCCTGGATGGTGTGGGCAACGGTCTTGGCTATTCCGTGATCCTGCTGGGCCTGGGTTTCACCCGGGAACTGCTGGGCGCCGGCAGCCTGTTCGGTCACCAGATTCTGCCCAAGGTTTCCGAGGGTGGCTGGTACCTGACCAATGGCATGATGCTGTTGCCACCGAGTGCCTTCTTCCTGATCGGTCTGTTTATCTGGGCGATCCGCGCGTGGAAGCCGGCCCAGGTTGAGCAGGACGACTTCAAGATGAAGCCCAACACCCGTGTCAGCGACGCGTTTTAACGGAGACGAGGAATGTTTGAACATTATCTGAGCCTGTTCGTCCGCGCCGTCTTTGTTGAAAACATGGCGCTGGCCTTCTTCCTGGGTATGTGTACGTTTATCGCCGTATCCAAGAAAATTTCGACCGCAATTGGTCTGGGTGTGGCGGTAGTGGTGGTACTGACCATTACTGTGCCGGTTAACAATCTGCTGCTGACGTACCTGCTGAATGAAGGTGCGTTGTCCTGGACTGGTATTCCTGAGCTGGCAAGCCTGGATCTGCGTTTCCTCGGCCTGTTGAGCTACATCGGCGTGATCGCTGCTCTGGTACAGATCCTGGAAATGGCGCTGGACAAGTACGTACCCAGTCTCTACAACGCGCTGGGTATCTTCCTGCCGCTGATCACTGTGAACTGCGCCATCATGGGTGCGTCCCTGTTCATGGTTGAGCGTGACTACAACTTCGGTGAATCCGTCGTCTACGGTCTGGGTGCCGGTACGGGGTGGGCACTGGCGATCACCTTGCTGGCCGGGATCCGTGAAAAGCTCAAGTACAGTGATGTGCCTGATGGTCTGAAAGGTCTGGGTATTACCTTTATTACCGTGGGTCTGATGTCACTGGGCTTCATGTCATTTTCCGGCGTGCAGCTGTAAGGGAGGGGTTGAATCATGAGTGTTGAGATTATTCTCGGTGTCGTCATGTTCACCGCCATCGTGCTGGCGCTGGTGGCGGTGATTCTTGCTGCCCGCTCGCGTTTGGTGGCTACCGGTGATGTACATATCGATATCAATGGCGATGCAGAAAAAGGCATCGATGCTCCGGCTGGCGGCAAGCTGCTGGGCACCCTGGCAAACCAGGGAATCTTCCTGTCTTCTGCCTGTGGCGGCGGCGGTACCTGTGCGCAGTGCAAGTGTCAGGTGATCGACGGCGGGGGTGACATTTTGCCCACCGAAGAAGGCCACTTCACCAAGGGTGAAATTCGCGATGGCTGGCGTCTGAGCTGCCAGGTCAACGTGAAGCAAGACATGAAGATTCAGGTGCCGGAAGAATTCTTCGGTGTGAAAAAGTGGGAATGCGAAGTTATCTCCAATAACAACGTGGCCACTTTCATCAAGGAGCTGACCCTGAAGCTGCCGGAAGGCGAGAACGTGGATTTCCGGGCTGGTGGTTATGTACAGCTGGAAGCGCCGCCGTTCGATATCAATTTCTCTGATTTTGATATCGCAGAGGAATACCGGGGTGATTGGGAGCGTTTCAACTTCTTCGATCTGAACTGCAAGAACAACGAAGAAGTGATCCGTGCTTACTCCATGGCGAACTACCCGGAAGAGAAGGGCATTCTCAAGTTCAACATCCGGATTGCCACCCCGCCTCCGGGGTCCAAGGATATTTCGCCGGGTATCATGAGCTCCTTCGTGTTCAACCTGAAGCCGGGTGACAAGATCACTGTGTTCGGGCCCTTCGGTGAATTCTTCGCCAAGGACACCGACGCCGAGATGGTCTTTATCGGTGGTGGTGCGGGCATGGCGCCCATGCGCAGCCATATCTTCGACCAGCTCAAGCGTCTGAACTCCAAGCGCAAGATGAGTTTCTGGTACGGTGCCCGTAGTGTTCGCGAGTGCTTCTACAACGAAGAATATGACCAGCTGGCAGAAGAGAACGACAACTTCGACTGGCACCTGGCATTGTCTGACCCGCAACCGGAAGACAACTGGGAAGGCCTGACCGGGTTCATCCACAACGTACTGTACGAGCAGTACCTGAAGGATCACCCGGCACCGGAAGACTGCGAGTTCTACATGTGCGGTCCGCCGATGATGAACGCGTCGGTCATCAAGATGCTTGAAGACCTGGGCGTTGAGCCGGAAAACATCCTGCTGGATGATTTCGGCGGCTGATCAGGAACGCCGGCCTTCGGGCCGGCGTTTTTATTTTTGAGTTGAAAGTTCAAAGTTGAAAGTTAAAAAGCGCGTCCGGGCTCAGCTTTATTCTGAACCGCTGTCGCCGCACCCATGCCTCAAGTGCGGACTCGAGTCTGGGATTGCTGCCAGACCGTCACCGCGCCTTTGAACTTTCAACGGCTCCCCAAGACCTGACACCGGTACCAAACCATGACCCGCATCTTTCCCCTGCTGGTGCTTTCCCTGACCCTGCTGCTGGCTGCCTGTGATGACAGCAAGAATCGTGTATCTGCACTCAGTGGTCCCACCATGGGCACGACCTGGAGTGTGAAATACACCGGGAGTCCCGATGAAAGCGTAGAAGCGCTGAAAGAAGATATCGAGGCCGCGCTGGAGCAGGTCAATGCCGAGATGAGCACCTACCGGCAGGATTCGGTGTTGAGCCGTTTTAACCAGGCTGAACCGGGCACCCTCATGGACTTGCCTGACGATACGGTAAAGGTGATCACGGCGGCGTTTTCGTTGTCCGAGATGACCGGTGGAGCGTATGACGTAACGGTGGGCCCGTTGGTGAATGTGTGGGGCTTTGGCCCTGATCCGGATCGCTTTTCCCCTCCGGATGCGCTTGAAATCGATGCGGCGAGAGCCAGGGTAGGGTGGCAGGCCCTGCTGCTTAGCGGCAATCAACTGCTACAGCCAGGCAACGTCTACGTGGATTTGTCTTCCATTGCCAAAGGGTTTGCAGTGGACAAGATTGCGGGCCTGCTCTCAACCCACGGGGTAAACAACTATCTGGTGGAGGTTGGGGGCGAGCTGCGGGCTCAGGGGCACAAGCCGTATAACCAACCCTGGCGCGTGGCGGTGGAGCGGCCAATTCCCGGTGTCCGCGAAGTGGAGACCGTGGTGGCGCTGAAAGACCTGGCCGTAGCCACCAGCGGTGATTACCGGAATTTTTTCGAGTCTGATGGTAAACTGTACTCACACACCATTGATCCGCGCACCGGTTACCCGGTTGAGCATGCTCTGGCGTCAGTGTCCGTTCTGCATCCCAGCGCCATGATGGCGGATGGTCTGGCTACTGCCATGACCGTGCTGGGCCCAAAAGAGGGTCTGGCCTTTGCCAAGGCACATGAACTGGCGGTGTTCTTTATTGTCAGAACAGATAAGGGTGTCGAAGAAGTGATGACCCCCGCTTTCAAAGCGATTCAAGAGGAGCGATAACATGTTGATGACCATTCTGGCGGCTGTTGTTTTCCTTGGCCTGCTGTTTGCGGGTATGGCTATTGGCGTGATCATGTCCAACAAGCCTTTGCAAGGCTCCTGTGGCGGGCTGGCCAATCTTGGCCTGAAAGAAGGCTGTGAAATTTGTGGCGGCGATCGCGGCAAGTGCGAAGAGAACACCCAGAAAGTGAACAGCGAAAAAGCCGCTGCGCTGGGCAAGGATGTCATGAAAATGTAGGTTGGTTTTTTGTTGGCGCGCCGCTGGCGGCGCGATAACAAACCGGCAAGAGTGAGATCGGCCACAGCGCACACAGCGATTACGTTCTTTCTTCCTTTTAGTGCCCCCTCTATCCCGTCATTGTTGAAACGGTTTTGATCGCGCCGCCAGCGACGTTCCTACGGAAAGTGGCGCGATCGAGCGGTTATTGCCGCCTTATTGAACGTCCAGTTGCTCAGCAGCCTGTTAAGAAAAGCTACTCTTCTTAGCCTCCCAGCACCACCGCAGTGCGCAGTTTGGCCTGACCGTATTTTCGCATTTGTTCGAATTTCTCCCGGGCGATGGGGACATGCTGGCAGTCCAGAGGCACCTGGTCTTCGCCCGGATCCGGGTCGTGAATGTAGAAACATTCCTCGTCGCTGCCACTGATCGCCACCCAGTGGGGGGCCTTGCGGCCATCCAGGCGCCAGGTGCTGATCAGCACCAGAACAACCTTGCCCTGGGCGATGGCACTGTCCAGATCATAGGCAGTGAAATCCTGATAATGGACCGGAATCTGCTGCGCCTTGCAGCTACGGGCAAAATGCTCGTGCAGGGTGGTGATCACCCGCTTTTTGTCCGTATCACGTACCGAATCCACAAATAAGGGACCCTGCTGATTGCACCAGACACTGGCGTTGAGGCCACGCTTGTGGGCGGCGATTGCCAGCCCCATGGGGTGGCAGCCACCGTGGCCCGCGGTCATGTAAATGGTGGTGGCTTCACGCCATAACAACAGTTCCTCGGTGGTGTCTGCAGGCTGGTTGCGCAGGGCTGCAAGCGCCATCAAAAGACAAGCCGGGCCGCAGGTGAACGGGGTGCTTTGCTGCACCCAGGGCAAATGAATCTGCTCTGCGTTGGCTGGCTGGTAATGCAATCGCTTCTGGTATCGGAGGGCGTCTTGATGGTCCTCGTAATAATCCGGTGCCAGGCCAAACAGCCGGTAGCCACGTTTTTCATACAAGGCGATGGCTGCAGGGTTGTCCTTGCGCACTTCCAGTCGAAGGTAGAGTCGACGTTCCTGATGGGCATATTCTTCCGCAGCATCCATAAGCTGTTCCCCAAGGCGTTGGCCACGAAAGCCGGGATCCACGGCAATGGAATACAGACGCGCCAACCGGGTGCCGGGCTGGAGCAGAACCAGGGCATAGCCTCCCAATTCCCCTTCGCGCTCTACTACCATCAGTCCGGCATGCTGGCGCTTTAACCATTTTCGGAAACTGCGGCGGGAGAGCCGATCGGAGGAAAAACAGCGTTGCTCCAGACGGGTAAGGGCGTCCAGATCGCTGGGTAGGGCAGGGCGTAGAGAGAAGGAGTTCATGGTCCTCGGAAGAACGGTTGTATTCGCCTGGGGCTTGGGGAACCTCTGAATAACTCCTTGCGTGCTCAGCGTGGCCTGAAGGGTGCAGCTGTTGTGTTTTGTCGCAACGGGCAGGGTGGTTCCCTTTCCTGGCGGCAAAGCGCAGCAGATGCGCCCCTCTTTACCTTTTCACCCATAGAGGGGGCGAACCAGCCTGAAAGACTGACCACGCAAGGAGTTATTCAGAGGTTCCCTAGCATAAGGCACCTGTGGCACCCGCAACCAGCGGATTCTTGATGCGCGAAAAGGGTAATCGGCACAGCGGTTGCAACGTCATGTGAAAGCCTGTCATCCGGCGTTTGTAGAGTCTGGCGGGTGGCGATGGCTGTGGGCATACTGGAGGCAACCAAGGAGGCGTTGATGCAGCAGAAGGATCCGGTCCGTGGACTGGTGTTATCCGGTGGGGGAGCCCGAGGGGCGTACCAGGTAGGCGTATTGTCGGCCATGGCCGACATGCTGGATCGCGGCGCTCCCAACCCTTTTCCGATCATCTGTGGTACCTCTGCGGGCGCGATCAATGCGTCTGCACTGGCTGCCAATGCGGGCAACTACCGTTCTGCCGTGCGGGGACTGGAGCGCGTTTGGTCCAACATTACTGCCGAGCAGGTTTACCGCACCGATTTGTATGCCTGTCTGCGGGGGATTTTGCGCTGGTTTTTTTCCGGGTTTACCACCGGGCGGACTCCCGAGCGCAGTGCCTTGCTGGACAACCTGCCGTTGCAACGGTTGCTAAGCCTGGTGGTCAATTTTCAACGCATTCAGGGCAACCTGGATCAGGGGCATCTGCGTGCACTGGCGATTACCGCCTCCAGTTATGCCACAGGAGAGTCCGTCAGTTTTTTTCAGGGCAAAGATGATCTGGCTGAATGGGTGCGTGCGCGTCGCAAGGGCAAGCGTTCCACCATTGGTGTCGAGCATCTGTTGGCATCGGCGGCGATCCCGATTCTGTTTCCTGCTGGCAAGGTTGATGGCGGTTATTACGGTGATGGAGCCTTGCGCCAGTTGGCACCGCTAAGCCCTGCCTTGCATCTGGGCGCTTCCCGGCTACTGGTGATTGGTGTCTCTGGCAATGTCAGTGCAGGGCATCAGCGCGTCCTGAGTGGCTATCCGTCCATGGCCCAGGTGCTGGGACACGTTCTTAACAGCGTGTTTGTCGATACCCTGGAAGGGGATGTGGAGCGGCTGGAGCGCATCAACAATACGGTCAGGGCGTTGGGAGAAAGAGCGCGCCGCAAGCACGGTATTGCCCTCAAGGAAGTGGATGTACTGAAGATCTACCCCTCGCGGCCGATCGATGAAATCGCTGCGGAGCATATCGGGGAGCTGCCCAAGGGCCTGCGTTTCTTCTTGCGTGGGTCGGGGGCGACCCGTTCGCCGGGGGCCAGCGCTATGAGCTACCTGCTGTTCGAGCCCGGTTTCACCAATGCCTTGATTGAAATGGGCCGCAAGGATGCCTTGGCCCGCAAAGAGGAAATCCTGTCGTTCTTCAGTGACGAACCGCTTTACCGACCGGAGCCTCAGTCGGAAAAGGAAGACGAGGCGTAACGCTGCCGACTGCGGAAGTGGCTGACGAAACTGGTGGGGTAGTCGGTGATGATGCTGTCTACCTTGAGTTTGGCCAACCGCTCGGCTTCAGTCAGATCATTGACGGTCCACACCGACACTTTCAAACCTCGCCGGCGTGCCCGGCGCATCAACGCCGGGGTGACCAGGGAAAAGTGCGGAATCACCCAGCTACAGCCCAGGCCCTGGGCACGGCGGGTCGGTTGCAGATAGCGGTACTGGCAGACGTAGCCACGCTCGATATCCGGTGCCATGGTGCCGATCATGCGCAGAAAGCCGGTATGACTGGAGGTGATCACCACCCGTGATTGCAGTTGCTGGTCATGAATCATGTGGCTGAGGTGGTGGGCCAGTTGATGCAGCACGTGGCGGTCGGCCCCTTTCACTTCAAACTGAAACCGCATCTGCGGCCCGCACAGGTCGACCACTTCCTGCAATGAGGGAATGCCGGTGGGGCTATGCCAGCCGGGAGTGTTACGTCGGGCATCCATAACGCCCAGCTGCGCTCGCGTATATTGCCGCACGTTGCCGCGAACGCCTGTGGTTCGTGTGACATCGCTGTCATGTAGCACAATCAGTTGACCGTCAGAGGACAGCCGTACGTCCAGCTCCATCTCCGTGACACCGGCCTCGACGGCCACCTGAAAGCTGGCCAGGGTGTTTTCCGGGGCTTCGCCACGGGCGCCACGATGCCCGACGAGGGCGGGGTGCAGGTGGACAGGGGTTGCTGGAGGAGTCATGGCAATATTCATACGGGCATTGTTTGCGAGAAAGATGACAGCGCTGTGACCTGGACACAAGAGGGTAAGGTGTCATTTTTATGACTTATCGCAAGGCTAGCCTTGCGCAGTAGGTTACTGAGGAGCGAGTCGATTGAATAACGCCCTGTCCGTCATCAAACAATACCTGCGAGGTATTCCGGCCAGTGCCTTTCCTGATTACGGGATTGGCCGGCGAGGAGCATCGTTGCAACGGCTGTTGGTGATCGTGTTGTTCTGGCCGGTATTTCTGCTGGTGCAGTTGATCAATGGGGCGGGACTGCTGCTCGACTATGTACTGTTTCCGGACTTTCGCCGCGTTACGGTGCGCGAGCCTTTGTTTGTCGTGGGAGTGCCACGCAGTGGCACGACCTTTCTGCACCGGTTGTTGGCGCTGGATCAGCGTTTTACGACGACGGCATTATGGGAATTGCTGTTTGCTCCATCCATTACGCAACGTTATTTCTGGACTGCCATAGCCTCACTGGATGCGAGAATCGGCAAACCGGCCGGGCGCCTGCTGCTGTGGCTGGAGCGACGTTTGTTGGGTGGCCTGGATGGTGTGCACAAGACCGGTCTGCGGGACCCTGAAGAAGACTACCTTGGACTGATTCCGGTGTGGGGCTGTTTTCTGATGGTGCTGGTGGTGCCATCTCCTTCCTTGTGGCGCCTGACGTTTCTGGACCGCGATGGCTCTCCCGCAGAAAAACGCCGGCTAATGGCGGCCTATCGCCGTTTTGTGCAGCGGCATTTGTATTTCCATGGCCAGGACAAGCAGTTGCTGTCGAAAAATCCTTCGTTTACTCCGTGGATGCAGACCCTGGCGGACGCCTTTCCTGATGCGCGCTTCATTGGCTGCCTGCGAAATCCGGATGCCTCCGTGCCCTCACAGATCAACTCGATTCTGATTGGAGCACGGCTTTTCGAGGGGCGTGACACCACCACTTACTGGCGAGACGGGTTCATGGCGATGCTGGATTATTACTATCGGCATCTGCTGGAGGTGCTCGACACCCTTCCTGAATCGCGACAGGGCTTGTCGGTCATGGAAGTGTTGGCAGATCGTCCTGCAGAGGTTGTTGCACAACTGTATGTTCGTTTCGGTTGGACCCTCGATCTGGCGTTCCGCGAACGTCTTGCGGAACAAGACCGCAAGGCAAAAGGCTATCGCAGCGGCCACCATTACGATCCGCAATCGCTGGGTGTCAGCCCAGAGGAGCTGAACGCGGTATTTGGTTGGGTCTACGACCGCTTCGGTTATTCACGGCCCGAGGCCTGAATGTCTTTGCGTGATCTGCCGTTGACTCATTGGCTGTCACATCTTGTCGCAAATTCCCGTTGGCTTTTTGTTGCTTGTCACAATTCGGAAATGGCCACTGGTAATACTCGCGGCCATGGATACCAAAACGCTTCGTGTACTGTTTGTGGTGGATGCGATCAAAGGCCGGAATGGCGTTGGTGCCTATTTCCAGGATCTGGTATCGCATCTTGAAGACCGTGTAGAGCGGGTGGAACTGGTGCAACCCTGTTTGCAGGATCCCCACCCCTGTCAAGGCGCATCCATGCCGATTCCCGGTGACCCGACCCAGCGTCTTTTCTTTCCCCGGATACGTGAGCTCAGTGCTCTGGTGTGGGAGATGAAGCCCCACGTCATCGTTATTCCCGGCCCCGGAATTTTCTCCATGATCGGCTACTGGATTGCCCGAAAATGGGGAATCCCTGTTTGCGTTACCTTCCAGACGGATTACAACCGACTGGTAGAACTCTATTGGGGCAAGCGACTGGCCAAGCTGGCCGGGGGCTTTCTGAACTGGATCAACCGAACGCTGTTTCAGGGAAGTGAAACGGCGGCGACGATCTGCGAATCCATGATTACCCAGGCCAGAGAAGCCGGGGCGCGCAACCCGCAGCTTGTTGGTACGCCGCTGGCCAGAGAGTTTGTGCAGACACCGCTGCAGTCTCTGGCTGATGACGTAAACAAAGTGTGCTACGTCGGGCGCCTTGCGGCAGAAAAAAATATCGAATCCTTCCTGGAGCTGGCTGCGGCGCGTCCGGATCTGGAATTTCATGTGGCAGGGGATGGTCCCTTGCGTGCCAAAGTGGATCAGGCCTGTGACCGTCTGAGCAATCTTCACTGCCATGGCTGGTGCACTCGTGAGCAAGTGGTAGCGCTGGTGGACCAGTGTGAGGTGCTGGTGTTGCCGTCCTCGGTGGAGGCATTTGGCACCGTAGCACTTGAAGCCATGGCCCGCCAGCGACTGGTGATTACCACGCCCGCTTGCGGGATCAATGAATGGCCGGCGCTGGCGCGTGGGCTTTGGGTTATGCAGCCGGACGAAACGTTGAGCGACACCCTTGATCGTCTGGCAAGACTGACAAGCGATGAGCGCCAGGCCAAGGCGGCGAGCGCGCGTGAGGCCGCACTGGCCATGAATAACCATGCTATCGAACACTGGGGTAGCGTGCTTGCCCACTGTGCGACGCTGAAGCCCCGCGCCGCCAGCCTGCCGTCGCCGACACTGGCATTGTTACGCCGTTTGAGTAGCCACCATGCCTGATGCTCTGTCTGCATTGGTGAGCATCCATGACGTGATGCCGGAAACTCGAGAGCAGGTCACGACCATGCTCTCACGACTGCAGCTGGCGCCGGAACACGTCACTTTGTTGGTAGTGCCCGGGCGAGACTGGTCCGCGGACGACATCGCCTGGTTGCGTGATTTGCAGCAAAAAGGTCATCCACTGGCGGGGCATGGTTGGCTTCATCGTTGCCAACCTCCTGTTTCTCTCTATCATCGATTACACAGTCTGGTGCTGTCCCGAACCGTCGCTGAACACCTCTCTTTCAGTGCAGAGGGCATCGTTCGCTTGGTTCAGGATTGCCATGACTGGTTCGCAGAACACCAGCTCCCGGCTTCATCGCTTTATGTTCCACCGGCCTGGGCTCTGGGGGCGCTTACGAAAGAACGTTATGCCGATTTACCTTTCCGATATGTAGAGACTCTTGCCGGGATACTGGATACCCGCAGCGGCCACACGCTGTCATTACCTTTGGTAGGGTTTGAGGCGGACTACCCGTTGCGGGCCTGGTTTTTATCCTGCTTCAACCGATACAGTATCGGTCGTGCGAAAAGCCTGTCGCGGGCCCTGCGTGTAGGACTGCATCCCTATGATCTGGAATTGTCACTTGCGAGCTCCATATTGCCCCTGTTGGAACAAGTAACAGAATTTCTGGATTACGGGGTTTTGATGCAGAGTGATGCGGTACTGGAGTCCTCAGATATCGCTGCCGGATAACACTTTTTCCCTTCTTGTTTACCTTGTGACCATTGAGGTCAACCCCTGATCGAAGATGTCAAAGTGATGGCGGATTGATGGTTTCTGCTATTCCGGATTCAGGCTATTTTGTGACCGCAAAGTCACGAATTCTGAAACACAGGAATAATAGCAAGAACAACAATGGGGCCGGGGCTATGAAGCGCAATTGCTCGATGTTTATTTTTGTACTGGCAGGCCTGCTGTGCTCGCCAGTGAGTCATGCTGAAAAAGATTACGACGATCTCAGCCGCGAAGAGATGAAGGCGATAGCCGACAAGGCTCAGAAAGGCAGTGAAGCTGAGGATGCGGATGGTTGGCAAAGCGAGAAAGTCGCCGTCGATGACAAGGTGATTTCCGGGCAGTGGAACAGCGTGCCGTTTCAGACACGATTCTTCGATTATCCGCCAGAAAAGCTCAAGGAGGCCTGGCCGGTGTTGATGCGTGCCCTGCGTATCCCTTATCCGTCTGCCGAATACCTTGAGCGACGTATTGAGCACTTTCCACAATTGAAGGCCGAGCTCGGTCCGGAATTCGATGGTAATTACCAGCACTTGTCTGACGAAATCCTGGAAGCCTGGCGCTTCTTTTTCCGTGGGGATTTCCGTGCAGCCAAGGAGCATGGCTCCCGCCTGGGCGCTTACGGCAAGATCCCTGCGTACCTGGCCCAGAGCGTCTATGCGGTGTACCTGACCGACACGCGGGAAGAGAAACTGCAGCTGCTTCAGGATGTGGCGAACCAGATCACCGATTACCTGGACCTGATCAAAAGCCTGAAAGATGAGGAAGAATTTCAGGCTGACTACATGACCTTGCGGTTGGGTTACGCGTTTTCCATTGCCCGGATTGCAGAAGAGGCATCACCGGTGGAATCGCTGATGAACAATTACTTGTTCAAGGTATCCCGGGCCATTGATGACACGCTGGAAATTGAACCGAATCATCCGGTAGCGCTGGCCATGAATGCGGCCAAGGACGCCAACATCATCCGTTACGTGGGCAAGCTGTTTGGTCGCCTGACCTTCGGTGCACGCCTGAGCCGCGTAGAGGATTACTTTGAGCAAGCGTTCGAGCAGGCTGATGATCTGGCCATTGTCCATTACGAATACGCCAACTCGCTGATTTATATCAACCGTAATCGGGATATCTACCGGGCCATGGAAGAGTTCAATGTGGCGATCGGGATCCACCCCAAAAGCGCCATGGAGGCGCTGGATTCCATGTACGCATCCAAACGCCTGCGTGAGATCAAGGATTACTACCTGAACTTCCGCAAGAGTTATCGTTCGTTCGAGCGTGAGCGCCGCGAGTACATGCTGACCACGGATGAAAACCTTTATAGCGTACTCAAGCCCCCGTTTCTGGTGAGTGAGTATCTTAAACGCAAGGACGCGGGCACCGAGCTATCCCAGGTGCATTAAGTTTAAAATCGCCCGGTAAGGGGCCGCTATTTCGGTTGCGGCGGTGTTGGCGCATTGGCATTGCCCTGCGTCACTGTATGGCTCTACTCAGTTGCCCGGGGATAGTATTTGAAGAGATAGTAGAGCCTGGAATTGGGCACGATTGAGGCATTCCCGGGCTAACCCGGGAATGCGGTCGTTAATCAGTCCCTGAAACGCTTGGTCAGGTCGCCATAGGCATCCACGCGGCGATCACGCAGGTAAGGCCAGATACGACGTACGGATTCGCTGCGTTGCAGATTCACTTCGGCGATCAGGATTTGCTCGCTGTCACTGTCTGCCTGGGCCAGATACTCACCCTGAGGACCACACACAAAGCTGTTGCCCCAGAACTGAATACCGCTGTCGTCGGCCGGACTCTGTTCAAAGCCTGTGCGGTTGGCCACCAATACCGGTAGCCCGTTGGCAACACCGTGGGCTCGCTGGATAGTGATCCATGCGTCCAGTTGGCGTTGTTGCTCTGCTGGTTCATCTGCGGGATCCCAACCGATGGCGGTGGGATACAACAGCAGGTCCGCCCCCGCCAGTGCCATCAGCCGTGCGGCTTCTGGATACCACTGATCCCAGCACACCAACAGGCCCAGTTTGCCGACACTGGTCTCGATGGGAGTGAAGCCACTGCGGCCGTCGTTGAAGTCCGCATCCCCCGGGGTGAAATAGAATTTCTCATAGAAGCCGGGGTCATCCGGGATGTGCATCTTGCGATAGATGCCTGCCAGAGTGCCGTCCTTCTCCAGTACCACCGCGGTGTTGTGGTAGAGGCCGGCGGCACGTTTTTCGAACAGACTGCCCACGATGACGATACCCAACTCTTTCGCCAGTGCGCCGAGGGTTTCGGTACTCGGGCCGGGGATCGTCTCGGCCAGGTCAAACACACTGGTGTCTTCGGTCTGGCAGAAATACAGGCTGCGATGCAGCTCCTGCAGCAACACCAGCTCGGCGCCAGCGTTGGCCGCGTCACGGACCAGGGCCAGAGAATGCGCCAGGTTGGCGTTCAGGTCGGCGCAGTTCTTCTGTTGAATGACGGCTACACGCATGCTTGTTTCTCGCTGTCTTTCTTGCTGATAAGAGGACTCACAGGGCGCCACGGGGCAACTGCATGGTGACACAGTGCAGGCTGCCATGCTGCTCAATCAATACCCGACAGTTCACGGGGGTGACGACCCGGTCGCCTGCGACCGCCTGTAATGCTGTGATCGCTTCCTGATCGGTATCGCAGCCGTACACCGGCAACAAGACCTTGTCGTTAGTGATCAGGAAATTGGCATAGGTGGCGGGCAGCCGTTCTCCTTCCCGACTGTACTGCGGGGTAGGGAGCGGAAGCGCAACCAGTGTCAGGTTGTGCTGCCGGGCCAGGGTCTGGAGTTCCTGTTCCATGGCATGCAGCGATGGGTAATGGCTGTCACTGCTGTCACGGCATTGCACATAGGCAAGGGTGCGGGCATCCACGAATCTGGCCAGTGTATCCACATGGGCGTCGGTGTCGTCGCCTTCCAGTTCACCGTGATCAAGCCACCAGATGTCCCTCACCCCCAATTCCGCCTTGAGGCGCTCGCACAGTTCTGCTTCAGACAGATCCGGGTTCCGGTTGGGGTTACGCAAACAGTGGCGGGTGGTCAACAAATTACCCTTGCCATCGGTATCTACCGCTCCGCCTTCCAGAACCAGTGCCTGGGTATGCAATGGCAACAGCCAGGGCAGTGATGCATTCAGGGCATTATCCTGTTCGGCATCAAATTTTCCGCCCCAGCCGGTGAAGGTGTAATCAAGTAATTCCACCTGGCCATCCTGCTCCACTGCAAGCGGGCCGAAATCCCTTGCCCAGGTGTCGTTGTAGTCGGTGACGATGAGGGTCAGCCGTTCACGGGCAATGCCACGCTGGTCGACGAGACGGGTGATACGGCTTTGCATGGCTTCGTTTCGGCACACCAGCAAGACATGCTGATGATCCAGCAGGGCGGCAAGGATATCCAGATAACACTGTTCGGCGTCAGCCAGGTGATCTGCCCAGTCAGTATCTTGATCGGGCCAGGCGAGGAGCACCCCCCATTGGGGGTGCCATTCAGGAAGAAATCGGCGCATGTCAGGGTGAGTCCGTCAGGGAAGCTACATGCGCGCGAGTGTGCTACTGGCGGGCACCCCAGTCAATATAGAAACCGCCATCGGCAGCGCTATCTTCAGCGGCTTTTTCTACGCTCTCTTTTGCGGCTTCGGCATCGGTGGCCATTTCCTCTGTTGCCCGTTCAGCGGCAGCTTGGGAGCTTTCTGAGGCTTCCCGTACAGATTCTGATGTGGTCTCGGCGGTTGATTCAACTGCCTGGAGGGTTTCCTCCTGACCCACCTTTACCTTTGCTGCCGCCTGTTCGGGTGTTTGTTCGCCCGCAATAATGATTCGGCCTGTCACAGGATCAAAACGGAATTCGCCTTCGTTGGGTGAGGCGGTGGCGGGCTCGCTGGGTGCTGATGTCGCCGCGGGCTCGGGTTTGGGCTCGGCTTTGGGCGTCTGGGCAGGGGGCGGCGTGGATTCGGCGACCGGTGCCGAGGGGGTTGCGGCCTTGGCTTCAGGGGCGGCCGGGGCTGCCTCTGGTTCGGACTTGGCTGGTGCCGGGGTTTCCTCGGGCTTGGGCTCAGCAGCGTCGGTTTGCCCGGCGGCACCCGCAGGTACAAAGCGCCCGGATACCGGGTCGAAGGTCAGCTCGCCGCTGTCGGACGCAGGAACCTGTTGGGTAGCCGGTTGTTGGTCTGCAGCGGCGGGGGCGGTCTGTGTTTCTTCAATAGGGGGCAGACTGTCGACGGTTTGCGGACCGGAGACGACCGCAGGTGCCTGGCTGGCAGGGCGGTCCTGAACGGTGTGCAGGGTAACCCCGTTTTCAAAGTAGACGGTGAAGCCATCGTAGTTCCAGCGGGTAATGGCTGGTGTGCCCACCGGACCCTTACTGGATAGCGGTGCGCCATGCTGGGCGCGAACCTGGGATTGGGGGGTGCCACGTTGGGGAGCGTCTGCGGCCAAGGAGGCAGCGGGTAGCACCAGCGCTGCACTAGCCAGCAGCGGCATTATTTTCGTTTTCATTATTTTCCCCCGGCGATAGGTATTTTCTTTCGATATTAGAAAGTTAGGCACGCTTATTCAACCATTTTGCCATCTAACGGACGCAGACCCTGTTCACAAAGCGAGTCGCCGGGGAGGTGGCTGATGTGATCGTAGTATTTGCCACCGGATTCGGGTTAAATGCGCTCCATGTTTAGACCTCTCTCATTTTATGTGGGGCTGCGCTATACCGGTGCTCGTGCCCGCAACAGTTTTATTTCGGTGATCACACTGATCTCGGCGTTGGGTTTAATGCTGGGTGTGGCGGTCCTGATTACCGTGCTTTCCGTCATGAACGGTTTTGACCGTGAGCTACAGACCCGCATTCTCGGCATGGTGACGCACTTGTCGGTGCATGGTCGTGAGCCCGTGGACGACTGGCATCAATTGGCGCAACGGCTGGATCACCACAATGAAATCAAGGCGATCTCCCCCTTTGTACAGTTGGAAGGGATGTTGACCCATCGTGGCGAGGTCGCGGGTGCCCTGATTAACGGTATTGAGCCGGAATCGGAGCGCAAGGTCTCCATCGTGGGGGACTACATGGAGCAGGGCGAACTGGAGTCCCTGGCGCCAGGTGAGTTCGGCATGGTGGTTGGCTACGGTCTGGCGCGGCGACTGGGGCTCAGCATGGGCGACAAGGTGACCCTGGTGCTGCCGGAAGCCACCATTTCCCCGGCCGGTGTCATGCCGCGTTTCAAGCGATTTACCGTGACCGGTATCTTTCGGGTGCGAGCGGAGGTGGATTCGCTCTACGCCTACGTGAATGTTGATGATGCCGCCAAGCTGGCGCGCCAGGCGGGTACAGTGCAGGGGCTGCGTCTGCGGCTGGATGACCTGTTCAGTGCGCCCTCGGTGGGTTGGAAGCTGCAGCGGGAGTTGGGGCCAGGCTATTACACCAGCGACTGGACCCGCACTCACGGCAACCTGTTCCAGGCCATCAAGATGGAAAAGACCATGATGACATTACTGCTCAGCTTCATCGTGGCGGTGGCTGCATTCAATATCATTTCCAGTCAGGTGATGCTGGTCACCGAGAAGCGAGGCAACATTGCGGTATTACGCACCCTGGGGGCGTCGCCTGGCACCATCATGCGTATTTTCATGGTGCAGGGCACCTTGATCGGGGTCGCCGGAACGCTACTGGGGACCCTGTTGGGTGTGTTGCTGGCCACCAATATCAGTAATCTGGCCGAATGGATCGAGACAACCTTCAATACGCGGCTGTTTGACGCCTATTTTGTGAATTATCTGCCGTCAGAGCTGCAGTGGAGCGATGTCATCACGATTGTTTCTATCGCGTTGTTCATCAGCTTTGCGGCAACCCTGTACCCCTCCTGGCGCGCCAGCCGGGTACAACCAGCGGAGGCCCTGCGCTATGAATGAGTTCCGCAGCGAAGGCAGCGCGGTGCTGCATGCCCAGTCTCTGGTGAAATGCTACCAGGAAGGCAATAACGAGCTTGAGGTCCTGCGCGGGGTGGAGCTGGTTGTTGAGCAGGGCGATATCCTTGCGATTATCGGCGCGTCCGGTTCCGGAAAATCCACGCTCCTGAATTTGCTGGGCGGCCTGGACGATGCCACTCGCGGATCAGTGTCCATCGCCGGTAATGACCTGAGCCAGCTTAACGATCGTGCCACCGGCAAGTTGCGTAACCGCTACCTGGGCTTCGTCTATCAGTTCCATCATCTTTTGCCGGAGTTTACCGCGCTGGAAAACGTGGCCATGCCGTTATTGATTCGTGGTGACAAACCTGTCGCATGTCAGGAGCGGGCGGCTGCCATGCTGGAGAAGGTGGGGCTGGGGCACCGCCTTCGCCACAAACCGTCTGCATTGAGTGGCGGTGAACGTCAGCGGGTGGCCATTGCCCGGGCGCTGGTCACTGAGCCTGCTCTGGTCATGGCAGATGAGCCTACGGGTAATCTGGATGAGCGTACGGCGGAACAAGTGCAGGCGTTGATGCTGGAGCTGAACCGCTCGTTGGGTACCGCTTTCATGATCGTGACACATGACCGGGACTTCGCCAGCCGCTGTCCGAAGCAGTATGAGCTGCACGATGGAGTGTTGCGTCAGCTCTGACGTGGCCCCTCAGTTTCTTCTTCTTTCTCGCCCTTATGCTCGTCGCGTTGTGCCGTCTGTTCCAGGCGGGCGGCCCGACGCTGCGCCCGAGCCCTCGCCCTTGCCCGCAGATTCCAGCTGCGGATCACTGCAAGCCGCCAGGCAACTTTTACTGTCAAATAAGCTGCCCCGCCAAACAGCATGGCGCAAAGGACGGAGCCGACCCATAGTGGGATCAACTGCTCAACAAACCAGGCGACGGTGATGTCTTCTCCGCTGTGGGGGGGCATGCCAAGGATCCAGGCCCCGATGCGGTAAGTGAAGTAGAAGATGGGGACATAGGTGACTGGATTGGAGATCCAGACCAGCATCACTGAGAGCGGCAGGTTGCAGTGGAAGCGCACTGCGAGAAATGCCGCCAGGCCCATTTGCAGGGGAATGGGCAACAATCCGGCAAAAATTCCGATAAACGCTGCGCCTGCAAGAGAGCGTCGGTTGATATGCCAGAGATTTGGGTCTGACAGCAGTTCGCCCAGAAATCGCAAGGATTTCTGTTCACGAAGCCGTTCGGGCTTGGGCAGGTATTTACGAAATATCCGTTTAGGCATGAACTCGTATCTGCTGGCCTGATCGGGCGTAGTGTGCCCGGAGTTTCCGGTCTGCTTGCCCTGCTGTAGACGGCAGGCTATCAGACCTTTTAGGTGATTTGCGTAGCGCATCTCTGGCAGAAACCGGGGGTAAAAGCTTACGTCCACTTGCCCCTGCGGCTGGCTATTATGCCCGCTACGACCACAAAGGCATACACCTGCCACAGGTAATTACCACGGCAAAACGTGGCAGAAGGTGAAGAGATTGCCAGGTGGCCCCAACCAGGGAGCAGATAAGGTGTGGTGGATAGCGGGGCTGGCCATGGTAGCGGGTGTCAGGATTGGCGTGCTGTGGCCGCTTTGTATGATGTTGCTCATGGCACTGTTGTGGCGACCCCGGAAAAAGGCGCTGCTGCTTGCGGCCGTTGCCTATACGGCAGGGGTATGGCAGCTGCAATGGGCGATTAGTCAGCAATTGCCCTCTAATCTGGAGGGGCAAACTCTGCGTTTCGAGGCTCAGGTCGTAGCCCTGCCCCAGACAGTGCATGAATATCGCTTCGGTCGCTGGCGTTGGCGGCAGACGTTGTTGTTGGAGGTGTGGGGGAATAATCTCTGGCCGGGGCGTCATCGTCTACGGGTGAACTATTATGCGCCACCTGCACCCCTGCATGCGGGCGAGCGTGGGCAGATAGCACTCAAGCTCAGATCGGGGCGTGGTCAGTATAACCTGGCCGGCCCGGATCTGGCCCGACGGGATCTGGCACAAGGCATCCATGCGCGAGGATCTGTGCAGCAGTGGCGGGGGGTGTCACAGGGGGACGGTTTCTTGCGTTGGCGTGAGCAGTTAGCCAATACGCTTGCCGCGAGTCTGCAAGGCTCCCCGGTGGGAGCATCGGTTGTGCCTGCGCTCATTGTCGGCGACCGCTCAAGGCTGACTACGCAGCAATGGCAGGTTTTCCAAAGCACCGGGGCGGCCCATCTGCTGGCGATCTCCGGGTTACATATTGCGCTGGTGGCCGGGTTGGCGGGCTGGCTCGGTCGCTGGTGCCTCATGCCGTTTTGTCAGTACATAGCCCCTGCGCTAAGGCGCTATACCTTGCAACAGCTGGCGTGGTGCCCGGCCCTGCTGGCGGCGGTCGGCTATTCCGCCATGGCGGGTTTCAGTTTGCCGACCCTGAGGGCGGTGACCATGCTGGCCGTGGTCGCAATATCATCGTGCTTGAGGCAGCCTTTATCGTTGTGGCGCAGCCTGGCGGTCGCCCTTGGTGTCGTGCTGTTGGTGTTTCCCCTGTCTGCCTTGTCGGAAAGCTTGTGGCTGTCTTTCGGTGCCGTTGCCGCCATTGGCTGGTTGGCCATGGGGCAGGGGAGTCGCCGGCTGATTGTCTTGTTGCCTGTGATGATGAGCGTGTTGGGCGCAGTCTTGTTCGAGCAATGGTCATTGAGCGCCCCCCTTGCCAATATCCTGTTGATTCCGTTGTATTCTTTTTTGGTGATTCCATTGGCCTTGTGCGGCGCCCTGACAGGCTCCAGTGTGCTGTTGCAGGGCGCTGCTACGGGTATCGAACTGTCTTCCTGGTTGATGGAAGGTCTGGCTGGGGCGGTGATTGTGCCCGGAGTGCCCCTGCCCGGTGCATTGGCAGGGGCGTGCGTGATAGTCGCGCTGGCGGTGTTGATGGTGCCCGCGGTGCCGTTTCCTCGGCGTTTGTTGCCGTTGTTCCTGGTTCCCTGGCTGGCGCAGCGTCCGGCGCCGTTGCCCCACGGTGAATGGGAATTGACTGTCTTTGATGTGGGGCAAGGGCTGGCCCTTGCGGTTCGCACTCGCGAGCACCTGCTGTTGTATGACACCGGCTCATCCTGGCCGGGCGGGAGTATGGCGGCCAGTATCGTGGTGCCGTGGCTCAATCGTTGGGGGCAGGTGCCAGACCGGATTGTGGTCAGCCACGGGGATAATGATCATGCGGGTGGTTTGGAGGCTATCTTACCCGTTATGGGGGATTCCCCGGTGGTTATTAGTGGTGAACCCGAGCGGGTGGCCAATAGTGTGCCCTGCCACGCCGGGCAGAACTGGCGGTGGGACGGGGTGCGTTTTCGGGTGTTGTGGCCACGGCGGGGAGACGGCAATGCGCACGGTAATGATGCCAGCTGTGTGCTCCATGTCGAAGGAGGCAGCTTGTCCTTGCTGTTGCCTGGTGATATCACCCGTGAGAGCGAGTATCCATTGCTGGGGCATTGGCCACAGAGCGATCTGGTGGTGCTGGCCCATCATGGGAGCCGCTCCAGTACGTCGGCGGCTTTTCTGCGTGAAACTTCACCAGAATGGGCGATAGCCAGTGCCGGTTATCGCCATCATTTCGGCCACCCCCATGCACAGGTGCTGGAACGTCTGCGGGCGTCGGGAGTCACAGTTCTACGCACTGACGAGTCCGGTATGATTGTGTTTCGTCGGGGTGATGCCGATAATGTTCCGCTTATAACAAAATGGCGCCAAAATTATGCCCGGCCCTGGCACCAACCGGCCGGCTGGCGTTTCTGGTAACCCGACTGCGCCCTGGTGGGCGACGTAGTGAGTGAGGGGAGAGAAAGGTGCAGGACCTTGTGCAGTCCGGGGGCTGGATGATGCTCCCGATCCTGATTTGTTCCGTGGTGGCGCTGGCCATTGTCGTTGAGCGTTTCTGGACGTTGCGGCCGAGCAAACTGGCGCCGGCGGATACCGTTCCGCAGGTGCAGACCCTGTTGAAGCGGGGCTTGCTCAATGAGGGTAATCTGATCAAGTTGCGCGACAGTTCACCGCTGGGGCGTATTCTGGCGACGGGCCTGGCCAACGCCAAGCATGGCCGTGACATCATGAAGGAAAGTATCCAGGAAAGTGCGACCGGCGTGATTCATGAGCTGGAAAAATTCCTCAGCACGTTGGGCTCCATTGCCGCCATTACCCCCCTTTTGGGTTTGCTGGGAACGGTTATTGGCATGATCGATGTTTTCGCTGCGATCATGATTCACGGCACCGGCGATGCTGCCCAGCTGGCTGGAGGCATCTCTCAGGCGTTGCTCACGACAGCTGCGGGCCTGGTTGTAGCCATTCCGGCCATTTTCTTTCACCGTTTTTTTGTCCGTCGGGTGGAAGAAATTACCGTGGAACTTGAACAAAGCGCGGTACATGTTGTGGATCTGGTACACGGTGAACGCGAAGCCGAGCCGGGAGAGAAGGCGTGAAATTCCCCCGTCCAAGCCAGGAGGAAATCAGCGTCAATCTGACACCACTGATTGATGTGGTGTTTCTGCTGCTGATTTTCTTCATGGTTTCCACCACGTTTGATGACAAAACGCAGCTGGCGATCACCTTGCCACAGGCCGATGGAACGGCGCTTGCCCCATCACCGGATCAAGTGGAAGTGACAATCACCTCAACTGGAGATTATCTGGTCAATGGGGAAAAGCTCGCGGCGAACGACAGCAAGAGTCTGAGAGTCGCACTGCTTGGACTTGGGCAGGAAAAAACAGATCTCCCTTTGCAAATCTATGCGGATGCCAATGTAGCCTATCAGTCCGTGGTGCGTGTCTATGACGTGGCTGGGCAGCTGGGTTTTGTTAAGCTGTCACTCACCACCCGCCAATCTGCTGACGAGGCACAATGAGTCAATCCTCCGAGGAGGTGTGGCCGACATACAAGCGGCTGCTTTCCTACGTTCGTCCTTACTGGTTCATGCTCGTTCTGAGTGTCCTTGGTTATGCCATTTATGCGGCAACGCAAGCCGGCGCGGCGCAGCTGGCAGGCTATCTGGGTGACACCATTGTCAATCCTACCGACTTCCGTGTCATGGTGGTTTCCATTGCCCCGTTGGTGTTAGTGCTCTTTCAGGGGGTGGGACAGTTCATGGGCAGTTACAGCATGAATTGGGTAGCCCAGCAGCTTGTGTATGTACTGCGCAATGATGTCTTCGGGCATGTGCTTAAATTGCCGCAGTCGGAGTATCACAAGAATGCTTCCGGCCGCATCATGTCGAAAATCATATTTGATGCGCAGCAGGTAACCAGTGCCGGGACGGATGCCATCATTGTGATTGTTCGCGAGGGACTCACCGTCATCGGGTTGTTTGCTTTTCTGGTCTGGCAGAACTGGAAACTTACCCTGATTCTGATTGCAGTGGCGCCATTGATCGCTCTCGTTGTCAATGTAACCAGCAAGCGTTTCCGAAAGATCAGCCGGCGCATCCAGGCCTCCATGTCCAATATCACGCATTTTTTGGGTGAGGCGATAGAAGGCAGCGGTGAGGTCAAGATCTTTGGTGGCCAAGAACAGGAAGCGAGTCGCTTTCATTCGGTGAGTCGAACGTTCGCAAAACAGAATGTGAAACTCAACGCCAGTAAAATCGCCAGTACCGTTATCGTTCAGCTCTTTGTTGCAGTGGGTATTGGCGCTATTACCTACCTTTACATCCACCTAATGGGAGAAGAGCTGACCGTTGGCGGGTTCCTGTCCTATATCGCTGCTGCAGGCATGATCCAGAAACCACTCAAGCAGCTGACCGATGTCAATGTAAAGGTTCAGCGGGGGGTCACGGGCGCGGCAAGCCTTTTCGATTTGCTGGATACTCCAGAAGAAGTGGACCAGGGGGGCTACACCCTGGCAGGCAAAGCGAAGGGCGACATCGTCTTTGATGGTGTTACCTTCGGCTACGACCCACAAACGCCAGTGGTACGTAACCTGAACCTCACGATTCGGGCGGGAGAAACTGTCGCGTTGGTCGGTCGTTCCGGGGCTGGGAAAAGCACCATTAGCGCTATGCTTCCGCGTTTTTTTGATCCTGACCAAGGGCGAATTCTGCTGGATGGCGTTGCGCTTGGGGACTATGCCCTGAGCGAATTGCGCAATCAGATTGCCATGGTGAGCCAGCGGGTCGTCCTGTTTAACGATACGGTTCGCAACAACATTGCCTACGGCGAGCTCAGGGGTGCCAGTGATGATGCGATCGAAGCTGCTGCTCGGGATGCTCAGGCATGGCGATTCATCGAACAACTGGAGCATGGGCTGGACACGGCTCTTGGCCAAGATGGCGTTCAGCTGTCTGGAGGGCAACGTCAGAGGATAGCGATTGCGAGAGCTTTGCTGAAAGATGCTCCGGTATTGATTCTGGATGAAGCTACCAGCGCTTTGGATACTGAATCTGAACACCATATCCAACAGGCGCTTGAAAGAGTGATGTCCGGTCGGACAACCCTCGTGATTGCGCATCGTCTGTCTACCATCGAAAAAGCAGATCGCATCGTGGTGTTGGACCAGGGGCAGCTGATGGAACAGGGAACCCATGAAGAACTGTTAGCGAAAAATGGCCTTTATACCCAGCTATACAGAATGGATTTTGCCGAAGGGTAAACCCTCGGTTGCGGTTTTGGGAGCAGGCACACATGTCGTTAGGTGAGTGGATTCAGAAAGGGTGGTACAAGGGCAGCCCATGGCTGGTGCCGTTAAGGCCTTTATCCTTGCTGGTATCCATGGAAGCCTCTCGCCGGTTGCGCCGCTTTCGAAAGGTACGTTCTGATGCACCTGTTCCTGTGCTGGTCGTTGGCAATATCACCGTAGGCGGGACAGGCAAGACCCCTCTGGTCATTGCGCTGGTTAAGGCGGCCCAAGCCAGGGGGCTGTCAGTGGTTGTCGTATCCCGTGGTTACGGTGGCAAGACAAACCAGTATCCGGTCACGGTTTGCGAGCAAAGTGCCGCGTTAGAGGTTGGTGACGAGCCGGTACTGATTGCCCGCCGTACCGGTGCCCCGGTTATTCTGGATCCTGATCGGTATAACGCCCTGCAGGTGGCCATACGGGATTATCAACCTGATCTGGTTATCAGCGATGATGGCCTGCAGCATTACGCTTTGCCTCGCACTGCAGAGGTGGTGGTGGTGGACGGTCAACGAGGCCTGGGTAATGGCCGTTGCTTGCCGGAAGGCCCGCTGCGCGAACCGGCTTCGCGGCTTAAGGAAGTGGACTTCGTGATCAGCACCGGTGGAGGCTGGAGTGGTGCACACCCCATGATCATGCGCCCGGATAGTGTGGAGAGCTTGCAGGGCGGGCACCGTCTTTCCCCCCAGGACTTTTTGCGGAGTCACCCTCAGGTACATGCGGTTGCCGGTATTGGCAACCCAAAACGCTTCTTCAATCTGCTGAACATTCTGGGTCTGAATATCACCCCCCATGTATTTGCGGATCATCATGCTTACCAACCGGCTGATCTGGCCTTTTCCGACGGCCTGCCCGTGCTGATGACGGAGAAGGATGCGGTCAAATGTCGGGCGTTTGCCGAACCGCATTGGTGGTTCTTGCCGGTGGAAGCAGACTTGCCTGATGGGCTGCTCGATCAGATGCTGGATCGAGCGCTGGGAAAAGACTAGCTACCCGCATTGGTTGTCATGCAAGTGGAGTGTTGTGGTCATGACAAGCCACAGGGCATGTTAAACGGGGTATCGGTTTGGTATTTCAGACCGAGGTTCGCCGTTGTTTCTCCTGGAGTTGCAGGCTTGTTCTTGCTGTTTTTAGTCACGAGGTTTTCATGAATTTTTATGTGGTAGTGCCGGCCCGGTATGCCTCCATGCGCTTGCCGGGAAAGCCACTGGCGGATCTGGCTGGCAAGCCGATGGTGGCCAGGGTAGCAGAGCGTTGCCTGACCAGTCAGGCTGCCAAGGTCTATGTGGCTACTGACGACCAACGGATTGCGGATGCGCTTGAAGGACAGGTGCCGGTTGTGATGACCCGCACTGATCACCCGTCCGGGACAGACCGCTTGCAGGAAGTCGCTCAGCAACTGGCATTGGCTGACGAGGATATCATTGTGAATGTGCAGGGGGATGAGCCCCTGATTCCAGCGGCTGTGATTGACCAGGTGGCAGACAATCTGAATAGCCATCCGGATTGTCAGATGGCAACCCTCTGCGAGCCTATCGAGCGGGCCGAGGATGTATTTAACCCGAATGTGGTCAAGGTAGTCTTCGACACCAATGGGCGCGCGTTGTATTTCTCTCGTGCTCCGATCCCATGGCATCGGGATGCGTTTGCCGAGAACAATCGGGATATTCGTGGTGGGCAATGGTGGCGGCACATTGGTATCTATGCCTATAGAGTGAAATTCCTGCATCAATATGTGTCCTGGGAGCCTGCCACCCTGGAAAAGCTGGAATCCCTGGAGCAACTACGCGCAATGGCCAACGGTGTGGCCATTCATGTGGCCCCCTCCTGTGAAGCGGTTCCCGGGGGCATTGACACACCGGAAGACTTGCAACGGGTTCAGGCCTTGTTGGAGAAGGGCTAATGTCTGTTTCAGTGTTATTTGTATGCCTTGGCAATATTTGCCGCTCACCTACGGCGGACGTGGTGTTCCGTCAGTATGTTCGTGAGGCGGGGCTGGAAGAGAAAATCCGTATTGATAGCGCAGGCACCGGCGATTGGCATATTGGTCGCGCACCGGATCCGCGTACCCAGGAGGCTGCGGCTCGTCGCGGTTATGACATGAGCAGCCTGCGGGCCCGGCAGGTCACGCCTGCCGATTTTTACGCGTTTGATGTGGTGTTGGCGATGGATAATGCCAATTTGGCGGACCTGGAAGCCATGCGCCCTTCCGATGCCAACGGTACTTTGGCCCGTTTCCTGGATTACGCCACCGACAGTGCAGAGCGAGAAGTGCCGGATCCTTATTATGGCGGTAACGATGGTTTCGATCAGGTATTGGACCTGGTTGAGGATGGAGCCCGGGGCCTGTTGGCATCGCTACAGGAGCGCTTGTGAGCGGGCTCGAACGCAACGCTGACCTGCGCGCACTCAATACCCTTGGGCTACCGGCCAAAGCCCACCATCTGGCGCGTCCCGCCACTCTGGATGCGCTCAGGCAATTGCTTGCCGAGCGAGATTTGTCCCAGCCGGTTTTCGTGATTGGTGAGGGCAGCAATCTGGTGATCGATGGGGATTTGCCGGGGCTGACCCTGTCGCTTGCGATTGATGGCATGGTCAAGGTCAAAGAAGACGACTCCCATGTCTGGGTAGCAGCGGGTGCCGGGGTCCACTGGGATGATCTGGTGGCCTGGACCGTAGCGCAGGGTTGGCAGGGGCTGGAAAACCTGTCTTTGATTCCTGGTACCACAGGGGCCGCCCCGTTCCAGAATATTGGCGCCTATGGTGTTGAGCTGTCGCAGGTGCTGGAGCAGGTCACGGTGATGGAAATCGCCTCTGGGAAGGTGCTGCATTTTTCTGCCGCTGAGTGTGAGTTTGCTTACCGCGATAGCCGTTTCAAAAGCCGTGATCGTGGCCGCTATATCATCACTGGTATCGAGTTGCGTTTGAACCGGCAGCCTCGCTGCAATATCGACTATGCCCCGTTGCAGGCGTTTTTCGCGCAGCGGCCCGGGGAGGCGGTGACACCTGCTGCGGTACGAGAGCAGGTTATTGCTATCCGTAGTAGCAAACTTCCGGACCCGACGGTGCTGGCCAATGCCGGGAGTTTTTTCAAGAACCCGGTGGTGCCGGCGTCGCTGGCCGCGTCACTGCAGCAGCGTCATGAAAAGCTGGTGAGCTATCCTCAACCGGAAGGCGTGAAACTGGCGGCAGGCTGGTTGATTGAGCAAGCAGGTTGGAAAGGACGGCGTCTGGGCCCGGTGGGTATGCACAGCGAGCAGGCGTTGGTGTTGGTTAATCATGGCGGTGCCACCTGTGACGATGTGACGGCGCTGGCTGAGGCCGTTTGCCGGGATGTGAAAGCCCGGTTTGGGGTTGAGCTGGAGCAGGAGCCCGTGAGGATGCCGGGGCCGACCCCTAACCGCTGATATGCCATCACGCCGCGGGCCGCAAAAGCCACCCGCCTGAAACAACAACGCCCCGCAATGCGGGGCGTTGTTGTTTCAGGAGACCACCCTCAGGAATCTGATGGGGTGCTCTCCTTGTTGCCGCTGTTATTCGCATCGGCTTCGGCCTTGGCGGCGGCTTCGGCCTGTTGCTGACGACGGCGCGCGCGCGGGTCGTTGGAAGCCATGCCTTGCTCGGCGGCAGCCGGTTTGGTTTCTGCGGCCACCGGCTTCACTTCCACTGCACGGCTGGGAAGCTCATTGCCGGTAGGAGCCGGCTTGGGCTTCTCCGCCCGTGGACGGGGAGTGTGCTGGCTGGGCTTGTAGTGCGGCGAGCGTGGATCGTTGCTGGCACGCACCTTTTCCGTCTTCTCAGCCTTTACACCGCTTGCCTCATTTGCTGGCGTAGATTCCTCGGCTTTCGGGGAAGCCGCCGGGGTTTCACGGTTCTCGCTTTGTGGTGCTTGAGGCGCTGGCGCATCGGCAGGCTTCGGTGCGTCAGACGGTGCCGCTTCAGAGGGCGGCTTGGTGGCGGTAGCGTCAGCCTTGGGCGCGGCAGGTTTGGCGGGTTCTGCCGTTGTCTCGGGCTGTTGCTGTTGCGCGGGGGCAGCCTTCGGAGCCTGCTCTGCCTTGGCGTCAGCCGCCGGTGCCTGGGATTTGGCGACAGCAGCCTGCTCCGGTTTGGCCGGGGCGGGTTTCTGTGCAGTCTCAGTAGCCTCCTTGGCGGCAGCAGGCGTCTGTTGCGGGTTACTGGCGGGTTCCTGCTCGGGAACCAGCTTGGCAGGCGGGTGCCCTTCAGCCGGTGCAGCCGTGTCCTCGGCCTGCGCACGGGGGGCCTGCTTTTGCTCCGGGCGCGGCGCCGCTTTGCTGGCTACGGCGCTGTCGTTTGCCTGCTCGGCGGCCGCGGCATCACTCGCGGGGGCCGCGCCTTTTTTGGCCGGACGCTGACGTTCGCGCAGGGGGCGGTCATCCTTGGCTTCGTTGCGACGCGGTGCCTTGGGGCCCTTGTCGTTATTGCCTTCGGATTTGCCGCTGTCCTGCTGCTTGTTGCGGTTACGTGGCTTATTGCCTTCGGCTTTGTTGTTGCCGCCCTTGTCGCCGCGGTTGTCGTTATTGCGGTTACTGCTGCGATTGCGGCCACGGCGCTCGTTGTTGCCACCGTTGTTGTCGTTACCGTTCTCGTTGTTACGGTTGTCCGCGGCGTTGCGTTTGTTGTCGGACTGACGATTGTCCTTTCGGTTGTCGTCCTTGTCCTGCTGCTTGTTGTTGCGGCCACGGTTGTTGCGGTTACCGCTGTCGTCACCGCTTTTGTTGCCACGGTTGCCGCCCTTGCCGCCATCATCCTGGCGATTGCGGTTGTCATTGCGGCCGCCGCGGTTGTCGTTGCGGTTACGGGTGTTGCCACCCCGGTTACGGTTGTTTTGCTGGCCCTTGTTGCCCTTTTGCTGGGGCTTGCTGCTCTTGGGCTTTTTCTCCGGCTTGGGCTCGGCAGTGAAGACCTGCGCCAGCCAGGTGAAGAAACGTGCCAGCAGCCCAAGGTTCTGCACATTGGCAGAGGGGGCCGGGGCCGGGGCCGCGGGCTTCGGTGGCGGCGGGGCAGTATCCGGTGCCATCAATTTGACCGCAGGCTCCTGCGGCGGCTTGGCGGTGGCGTCCTGGGCATTGGGCACTTCACCGTCGTTGTTGTTTTCCAGCAGGTCCATTTCATGGCTCAGCTGGGTGACGACCTGATCGTCACGGATGCGTTCTACCTCGAAATGCGGGGTTTCCAGGTTCGGGTTGGGGATAATCACCACCCGTACCTTGTGGGCCTGCTCGATGGCGCGGAGCGGTTCGCGCTTCTCGTTGAGCAGGTAAGTAGCCACGGCGACAGGTACTTGGGCCTGGATTTCACCGGTGCGCTCTTTCATCACTTCTTCTTCGATGAGGCGCAGGATGCTCAGGGCAAGGGATTTCACATCACGGATGTGGCCCTGTCCATCACAACGGGGGCACACGATGCTGGAGGTCTCCCCCAGACTCGGACGCAGACGCTGGCGTGACAACTCGAGCAGGCCAAAGCGGGAGATGCGGCCAAGCTGGATGCGGGCGCGGTCGGCTTCCAGTGCATCGCGCATGCGGTTTTCCACGTCGCGCTGGTTGCGCGACGGCCCCATGTCGATGAAGTCCACCACGATCAGGCCACCGATATCGCGCAGACGCAGCTGGCGGGCGATTTCTTCCGCGGCTTCCAGGTTGGTCTGCAGGGCGGTTTCCTCGATATCCGCCCCTTTGGTGGCGCGGGAGGAGTTGATGTCGATGGATACCAGTGCCTCGGTGGGATCGATGACGATGGAGCCACCGGAGGGCAGCTTCACTTCCCGCTCAAAGGCGGTCTCGATCTGGGATTCGATCTGGAAGCGGGAAAACAACGGGGTTTCTTCGTTGTACAGCTTGATCTTGTGCTGGAAGTCCTGCATCACCTGTTGCACGAAGCCCTGGGCCTCGGCGAATACCTTCTCGGAGTCAATCAGCACTTCGCCGATGTCCTTGCGCAGGTAATCGCGAATGGCGCGGATGATGACATTGGATTCCTGATAGATCAGGAAGGGCGCCTTGCGTTCTTCTGCCGCGGAATCAATGGAGCCCCACAGCTTGAGCAGGTAGTTAAGATCCCACTGGAGTTCCTCGGCGCTGCGGCCCAGGCCAGCAGTGCGCACGATGACACCCATTTCATCGGGGATGGTCAGGGCGCCCAGGGCCTCCTTGAGTTGAGCCCGCTCTTCGCCCTCAATACGGCGGGAAATGCCGCCAGCACGGGGGTTGTTGGGCATCAGCACCAGATAGCGGCCGGCCAGGCTGATAAAGGTGGTGAGGGCTGCGCCCTTGTTGCCGCGCTCTTCCTTGGAGACCTGGACAATGACTTCCTGGCCTTCCTTGATGACTTCCTTGATGTTGATGCGACCCTGAATGTCTTTGGGGTCTTTCTGGAAGTACTGGCGGGAGATTTCCTTGAGAGGCAGAAAACCGTGTCGCTCGGCGCCGAAGTCCACAAAGGCCGCTTCGAGAGAGGGTTCTACCCGGGTGATTTTGCCTTTGTAGATGTTGGCTTTTTTCTGAACCCGAGTCCGGTGTTCGATATCCAGGTCATACAGCCGTTGGCCATCGACCAGTGCCACCCGTACCTCTTCAGGGTGAGTGGCGTTGATTAGCATACGTTTCATGGTGCTACCACACGTTAGTGGTGGCACTGGGCAGGGCCGGGGGCAAACCGGTAGCAGACCAGGGGGAGGGCTGCAGGCAAGTCACGGGCAGGGCGCACGCAGGGCGTGGATCTTCGCTTTCCTGGGTGATCAGTGTGCCTGAGTCAGCGTCTCTCCGAGTTATTGGCAATGTTTAGTGCGTAACGGTCACTGGCAGTGTGGCCAGGCGGTTTTACTTATACGCGATTGCCGTGGCCTCGAGGTGGTATCTCACTCCCGGGCAGCACAACAATATGTAAACTCTTGTCTGTCTGTTTTCCAGGTCATTTGACCGGCGCTGCAGGCCACCATTGTTAATGTTCAGGGTCCATAACTTGGACGCTGTTTTAAATGGGTTACTCTGCAGCGTTGTGCCCGGCACTGTTTACCTTGTGGGGACAGTGGCGGGTGGTAACGCTTTGCCAGACCTGATCGGGCGGGGCCCATGTCGTTCGCGGCTGTGCCGGAGCGGGCCACACGGCGAATGTTCGCTGCGCGTCGCCGTTGCCTTCTATTCAGGTCGACGCTTGACTATAGCAACAAAAGGCTAGGGGGATCAATCGGTTGAGGCAGTGAACAGTGAATAGTGAGCAGTCTCGGGTGGCGGAGCAGGTTCTGGCTGGCTGTGCCCGCGTCAGAGGGTTGTTGGGTTATGCTTGGCTTTGTCTTTATTTGTTTTAGCTATTAACTGCTCACTGTTAACTATTCACTATATGCGGCTTTCTATAGAATCGCCGCCATGTCAGACGATACCCCCGCAGCGAACCGTGTCAGCTTTGTGACCATCGACGATGGCCGGCACGGACAGCGCCTTGATAATTTCTTGTTCACCCACCTGAAAGGGGTGCCCAAATCCCGTATCTACCGGATTATTCGCTCCGGTGAGGTGAGGGTGAACAAGGGGCGTGCCAAGCAGACGACCCGGTTGGCCACTGGGGATGTAGTGCGCATTCCGCCGATTCGTACCAGTGAATCCGATGCTCCGCCCAAGGTTAGTGACGGCCTGACCGAGCGCTTGTCACGGGCCTGTGTCCATGAAGATCCTCATTTGTTTATCTTCAATAAGCCGGCAGGTTTGGCCGTGCATGGGGGGAGCGGGGTCAGCCTGGGCTTGATTGAGGCGCTACGGGTGATCTACCCCGAAGAGAAGGAGCTTGAGCTGGTCCACCGGCTGGACCGCGATACCAGCGGCCTGATAATGGTGGCCAGACGCCGTTCTTTCTTGCGTAAACTGCAACGGCTGATGCAGGCCGGGAAGGCGGAAAAGCGCTACTGGCTGATCTGTCAGGGTTACAAGGGCAGGGAACGAACGATCGAGGCGCCCCTGCTGAAGATGCAGAATGGCAATGAACGTATCGTGCGGGTGTCTCGTGAGGGAAAACCGTCGGTGACGCATTTTCGCATGATTGAGCGGCTCAAAGACGCCCAGTTGGTCGAGGCGACTCTGGAGACGGGTCGTACCCACCAGATTCGGGTGCATAGCCAGTTCGGCGGCTTCCCGCTGCTGGGGGACGACAAATACGGTATCGACAAGGGCGCCCAGCTGCTGGATGCCCTGGGGCACAAGCGTTTGTGTCTGCATGCCCGAACGCTGGTGTTTCCGCACCCGGACACCGGAAAGACCCTGAGTATCACGGCGCCGCTGGATGAGGACTTTGAGGCTATCCTGGCTGCATTGCGGGGGAATCAATGAAATACGATCTGGTGATTTTCGACTGGGATGGGACAGTAATGGACTCTACCGGCCGGATTGTCAGTTGCATGCATGCGGCGGCCCGGGACCTGGCGCTGCCGGCGCTGGCTGACGATCAGGTGTGCGGCATTATCGGGTTGGGTTTGCCAGAGGCGATCTCCAGCTTGTATCCGGTGCTGGATACGGCCGGCGTAGAGCAGATGCGAGACCGTTATGCCTTTCACTTTATTGAGGCCGAGTCGACGCCCAGCGCTCTGTATCCCGGCGCGGAAGAGGTGTTGACCCAGCTACGCGGCCAGGGGCTGAAACTGGCCGTCGCCACTGGCAAGAGTCGTAAAGGCTTGCAGCGGGTGTGGGGCAATACCGGCTTGGACCGCTACTTTCATGCCTCACGCTGTGCCGATGAAAGCGGCTCGAAACCGCAGCCCCATATGGTGCTGGAGCTGCTGGACGAGCTGGCAGTTGCGCCTGAACGGGCGGTGGTTGTCGGGGATACCTCTTTTGATCTCGACATGGCCCGCAATGCCGGCGTTGACCGAATAGCGGTCAGTTATGGCGCTCATCCGCTGGACAGGCTGTTGCCTTGTGAGCCGCTGGCGGTGATTGATAGATTGAACGACTTGTTGCCGCTGGTGGGTTTGGCGGCGAATGAACTGGTCACGGAGACGGTATAAATGGAAAACGATAACGCCCCGCAGCGTCCTGCCAATGAGCGTGAGTGGAAACTGATCGAAAAGCTGCTCGGCCAGGCGCAGGACGAGCACCGGAAATCCCGACGCTGGGGCATCTTCTTCAAGGCACTGACCTTTGTGTATCTGTTTGCGGTGCTGGTGATGGTGCTGCCGGGCAAGACCGGCAACACCATGGTGGTGGCCGAGGAGCATGTTGCCATTGTTGAGGTGTCCGGAGTGATTGCCCCGGATCAGGATGCCAGTGCTGATCTGATTGTCAGTGGCCTGACCCGGGCCTTTGAGGCAGACAACAGCAAGGCGGTGGTGCTCAAGATCAATAGCCCGGGCGGCTCCCCCGTACAGTCCAATCAGGTCTATAACGCCATCAAGCGTTTGCGCGGTGAGTACCCTGACAAGAAGTTGTATGCGGCTATCACGGATGTGGGGGCGTCCGGCGCCTACTACATTGCGTCTGCGGCGGACGAGATTTATGCCGACCCAGCCAGTATTGTTGGCTCCATTGGTGTGATCATGGCCGGTTTTGGTCTACAGGAAGCGGCAGAGAAGCTGGGGGTGGAGCGCCGGGTGCTGACCGCCGGAGACAACAAGGCGATCATGGATCCCTTCTCGCCGGTCAAACCCCGTGACCGTCAGCACATGCAAACCATGCTTGGCGAGATCCACCAGCAGTTTATTACTGCCGTCAAGAATGGGCGTGGCGATCGTCTGAAGGTGGATGAGTATCCGGACATGTTCTCCGGATTGTTCTGGACCGGTGAGCGGGCGCAGAAAATGGGGCTGGTGGATGGGCTCAAGAGCCCTGGAGATGTGGCGCGGGATGTTGTGGGTCTGGATGAAGCCGTGAATTACAGCGCCAGCCGCTCTCCCTTTGAGGAATTCATGCGCAAGTTCGGTGTGTCCATCGGTGAGGGGCTGGGCAGTCAGCTGGGCCTGGATGCTGTGGTGCCGAGCATTCGGTGAGGCAGCTGCGAGCCGGGAGCTTTCAGCTACGAGGAAAAGCAAAAATCCGGGGTGTCGGATTTTTGCTTTTAAGGGGTGCGCTTTAGTCTGGTCAGGTCACCATTCTGCAAGCTCACAGCTCACAGCTCACAGCTCACAGCTCACAGCTCACAGCTCACAGCTCACAGCTCAGGCGGCAGCTGAATTCCTTCCGCCGCCAGAAATTCCGTCAAGGTAATCAAAGGCAACCCGATCAGGCTGTTGGGGTCTCGCCCCTCCAGTGCCTTGAACAGCACAATCCCCAGCCCTTCTGACTTGAAGCTGCCGGCGCAGTTGAGCGGTTGTTCCAGCGCCACATAACGGGTGATCTGCTCGGGTTTCAGGGTACGAAATTGCACATTGAAGGGCTCACAGGCGACCTGGGTGCGCCCGGTGGCGGTATTGAGCAGGCATAACCCGGTTAGAAAGGTTACCCGCTTCCCGCTGGCGGCTGTCAGTTGCTCAACAGCTTTTTCTTCGGTGCCAGGTTTGCCCAGCACCTGCTCGCCCAGGACCGCCACCTGATCCGAACCGATAATCAGGGTGTCCGGGTGTTGCGCGGCCAAAGCGCCGGCTTTTTCTTTCGCCAGCCGCATCACCAGCTCGGTGGGGCTTTCGCCCGGTAGACGACTTTCGTCGATGTCTGGACTTTGGTGAATAAAATCCAGCTGCAGCTTGCCCAGTAGCTCACGGCGGAATGGCGAGGAGGAGGCGAGTAGCAGGGTAGGGATGTCTGTCATGGGGATCTCCACTTCTGGCGGGCACGAGTGTAGTGATTTTCTGCTGCGGGAAGAAGGTTTGCGGCAGGGGATTTGGGGTAAAATCCCCGCTGACGGGCAAAAAATGTGCTTTTTGCTCGCTGACTTTTTCCCGTTTTGGAAAAAGTCTTTTTAGTTCAATTGGTTAGCTTCCGAGATTAACTTTGACAGGCGGGCCTCTCGGCCCTAGAATTGCGCGCTTATGTTTTCAGGGCAACTGCCACAGTTCCTCGATCCCCGCAAATACGCGGACCAGGGTCGCATTGTTGAAGGTCAACTCACCGTTGCGGACCTGCCTCGCCTGCAGGATTACCACGACAGTCTTGACCAGCCGGTGAATCTTTCGCTGGCATTCGGCCGTGATGAAGAGGGGCATCGGCGTATTGAGGGCGAGGTCAGCACGATACTGGTGCTGCCATGTCAGCGCTGCCTGGAGCCGGTGACTTGCGACATCAAGGCCAATATCAATGTGGCACTGGTGTGGAGCGAGGATCAGGCCAAGGCACTGCCGGAGCGACTTGATCCCTGGCTGGTTGGCGAAGAACCCATGGTTCTCACCGACCTGCTCGAGGAAGAACTGTTGCTGGCCATGCCGTTGGTGGCACTGCATGACCCTTGCCCGACAGCTTTGCCGCAAGACAGCGGCAAACCTGAGAAACAGGAAAACGCGGATAATCCTTTTGCCGTGCTGGCCAAGCTTAAAGGTCAAGGCAAGTAAATTCAGGCTGATTCAACGCCCGAGGAGCTCGAAATGGCTGTTCAACAGAACCGTAAAACCCGTTCCAAGCGCGGCATGCGCCGCTCTCACGATGCGCTGACCTCTTCTGCGCTGACTGAAGACACCAACACTGGTGAAGTGCATCGTCGTCACCACATCTCTCCGGATGGCATGTACCGTGGCCGTCAGGTGATTCGTCAGGTTGAGACCGACGACGAAGAATAAGTGGTAGTACAGAACGGGGGCTAAGGCTCCCGTTTTGTTATTGGCCGCAGGTGCCTGTCACGGTGCCCACAAAATCCTCCTTCGGGAGGATTTTTTGTAAGCGGATACAAGCAAGCCTGTTTCCCGGCCGCTTTTTTGTCAGAATGGCGGCCTTGATAACTGGCCGCAAGGCCGGGCTATTTGAACGAATATCTTATAAAGGAAGCAGCCCATGTCGGTTGTGACGTTGGCGGTGGATGCCATGGGGGGCGATCATGGTTTGTCCGTGACTGTTCCCGCCGTGGCGAAAATGCTTTCCCGCCATGCTCATCTCAATATCATCCTGGTGGGGCAGGCTGAGCCGCTGGCTGAAGCGGTGCAAAAGGCGGGATTGTCTGGCCATGTCCGCCTGGAGATCCAGCCTGCTACGGAAGTGGTGGCCATGGATGATCCCGTGGCGGTGGCCTTGCGCCAGAAGAAAGATTCCTCCATGCGGGTCGCCATCAATATGGTCAAGGAAGGACGAGCCCAGGCGGCGGTCAGTGCTGGCAACACCGGCGCTCTGATGGCGGTCAGTCGTTTTGTTCTAAAGACCTTGCCCGGCGTGGACCGCCCGGCGATCTGTACTGCCATTCCTACCGCCACAGGCCATTGCCATATGCTGGATCTGGGCGCCAATGTGGATTCCGAGCCGGAGCATCTGATGCAGTTTGCCTTGATGGGGCAGGCGCTGGTGCGGGCGGTGGATGGCGTCAGCCAGCCCAGCGTCGCATTGCTGAACATTGGCGAGGAAGACATCAAGGGCAACGAGCAGATCAAGGAAGCCGCCGCCCTGTTGAAAGCTGCCCCGGACATGAACTACGTGGGGTTTGTCGAAGGGAACGGCATCTTCGCCGGTGAGGCCGATGTGGTGGTCTGCGATGGTTTCGTGGGTAATGTGTCCCTCAAGACCATGGAAGGCGTGGCCAAGATGATTGGCAACATGATCCGCGAGGAAATTGGCCATTCCTGGTTGCGCAAGCTGAGTGGATTGCTCGCCTTGCCGGTACTCAGCGGCCTCAAAAAACGCATGGACCCGGATCGCTATAACGGGGCCAGCCTGGTAGGGCTGCGCGGTATCGTCGTGAAAAGCCACGGTGGTACCTCCGAGCAGGGGTTTCTCAGTGCGCTGGAGGTGGCTGAAGTGGAAGCACGCCGCAATGTGCCGGCGCTGATCAGCGATGCCCTTGCGCCCGCCGCTACGGCCGGGCAAGACCACTGATTTCATTCATACTTTGTTGCAGCGTGGCCCGGACAGCACCGACGAAACCGGGCATACTGCCGCCGAATTCAAGGGGATAACCAATGTCCAAGACGGCTTTCATCTTTCCCGGTCAGGGCTCCCAGGCACTGGGTATGCTGTCCGATTTCGCGGATCGACCCGCGGTAAAGCAGACGTTTGCGGAAGCGTCCGGTGCGCTGGATCTGGACCTCTGGGCCTTGTGTCAGGATGGCCCGAAAGAAGCGCTGAATCAGACCGAAAATACCCAGCCACTGTTGCTCACGGCAGGTGTTGCCCTGTGGCGGCTGTGGGAGCAGAGCGGTGGGCCGCGCCCGCAGTTTCTGGCTGGCCACAGTTTGGGCGAATACACCGCTTTGAGCTGTGCCGGGGTGATCAATCTGGGCGATGCGGTGCGTCTGGTCCGCACCCGGGGTCAGCTGATGCAGGAAGCGGTGGCGGAAGGCCAGGGCAAGATGGCTGCGGTGCTGGGTCTGGATGATGACCAGGTACGTGCTGCCTGTGAGCAAGCGGCTAACGGCGATGTGGTCGAGGCGGTGAACTTTAACGCCCCCGGTCAGGTGGTGATTGCCGGGTCCGCCGAGGCGGTCGAGCGTGCCATTGCTGTCTGTAAGGAAGCGGGTGCCAAGCGTGCCATGCCGCTGCCGGTTAGTGTGCCGTCGCACTGTGCGCTGATGAAGCCTGCCGCCGAGAAGCTTGCCGAGACCCTGAATAACACCAACTTCCATGCGGCGGAAATGCCGGTGATCAATAACGTGGATGTGGCGGTGGAAACCGATCCTGCACAGATTCGCGATGCCTTGATTCGCCAACTCTATTCGCCGGTGCGCTGGGTGGAAACCGTACAGGCGCTCAAGGAACAGGGTGTGATCCGGGTGTATGAATGTGGTCCGGGCAAGGTGCTTGGCGGCCTGATCAAGCGTATTGATCGTGATGTGGCTTCCTGCGCGCTGGAAACCGCGGATGCCTTCGAGGCGGCGTTGACCGGACAGTAACCCGGCTGTCATGTGTGCCGGGCAGGATTGCCCGGCAGCCTGCGGATGGCACGGACCTCAGACCAATTCAGAACAAGGGGATAAAGGATGACAGACAAGAAAGTGGCCCTGGTCACCGGTGCCAGCCGTGGCATTGGCCGTGCTATTGCCAACCAGCTGATTGCCGATGGTTTCTTTGTGGTAGGCACGGCGACCTCTGAAGGTGGCGCCACGGCAATCGGTGAGGCGCTGGGTGCAAACGGTGCTGGCAAGGTGTTGAACGTGGCCGATAAAGCGTCCGTTGAGAGCACGCTGAAAGCCATCACCGAGGAATTCGGCGCGCCGCTGGTACTGGTGAACAATGCTGGCATCACACGTGACAACATCATGCTTCGCATGAAGGATGATGAGTGGGAAGATGTGATCAATACCAACCTGAATTCCCTCTACCGTGTCAGCAAGGCATGCCTGAAAGGCATGACCAAGGCGCGCTGGGGGCGGATCATCAATATCAGTTCCGTGGTTGGCACCATGGGGAATGCCGGTCAGGCAAACTATGCGGCTGCCAAGGGCGGGGTAGAAGGGTTTACCCGTGCATTGGCCCGTGAGCTGGGTTCCCGTAACATCACGGTAAATTCCGTGGCGCCAGGCTTTATCCAGACGGATATGACCGATGGCCTGGCAGACGCGCAGAAAGAATCCCTGCTGTCCGGCATCCCGCTGGGACGCCTTGGACAGCCGGAAGAAATTGCCAGCGCTGTAGCCTGGTTGGCCAGCGATGGCGGTGGGTATGTGACCGGTACTACCGTGCATGTCAATGGCGGCATGTTTACCGGTTAAGACTCTGGGCCCCGAAGTGGGGCACGCAAGTGTTTCTGTGTAAGCGGTCTAATTGACTGTTTTTACAGAAAAAAATATTTGGAAAAACTTGAAGGAAATGCACCGGGCCTGTTCGCTTGCAAGCGCAAACTGCGTTCACCTAGAATAGCCGCTGACAGGTGCTAGCACACCATCAATCAGGAGAGTTAAAGGATCATGAGCAGCATCGAAGAACGCGTAAACAAAATCATCGTAGAACAACTGGGTGTTAAGCCGGAAGACGTAAAGCCAGAAGCGTCCTTCGTTGAAGATCTGGGTGCCGACTCCCTGGACACCGTTGAGCTGGTTATGGCTCTCGAAGAAGAATTCGAGACCGAGATTCCGGATGAAGAAGCTGAGAAAATCAGCACCGTTCAGTCCGCAGTCGACTACATCAAAGCCCACAGCTGATATTCAGTTGCTGAGCACGACAAAAAAACCGCAGGTTCAGTGAGCTTGCGGTTTTTTTGTGCGCGTCTTTCGGTAGCCAAAGCTGCCGGCGCATTAAGGAGATAACCGCTTACATAATGGCGGCCTGCCAAAGCGACGATTGTAGTAATCTTGTCGCAATGGCAGCGTTTAATGCTCCAAATTTGAAGAACTGGAGGAATTCGGGTGACAACACGGCGAGTTGTAATCACTGGGCTTGGCATGCTGACCCCACTGGGCACGGATGTGGCTTCTACCTGGGATGGTATCAAGGCAGGAAAAAGCGGGATCCGACCCATTGAGCATTTTGATACGGAGCCGTTTTCTACCCGTTTCGCTGGGCTGGTGCCGGAATTTGATATTACTGATTACCTCCCGGCAAAAGATGCCCGCAAGATGGATGTTTTTATCCAGTATGGGTTGGTCGCGGCGATTCAGGCGGTACGTGATGCCGGGCTGGATATGGAAAAGGAAGATGCTGAACGGGTAGGTGCGGCCTTCGGCTCAGGCATTGGCGGCCTGACCAACATCGAAGAAAACCATATCAAAATGCTCAATAGTGGCCCTCGCAAGCTGACACCGTTCTTCGTGCCAGGAACCATCATCAACATGATTGCGGGTAATCTGGCCATCATGTACGGCATGAAAGGTCCGAACTTTGCCACCGTGACAGCCTGTACGACTGGTACCCACAATATCGGATTTGCTGCCCAGCAAATTCAGCTGAACCAGGCCGACGTGATGGTGGCCGGTGGGGCGGAGAAAGGCTCAACTCCTTTGGGGCTTGGAGGTTTTGCAGCGGCTCGGGCGCTGTCTACCCGTAACGATGATCCACAAGCCGCTAGCCGTCCCTGGGACAAGGACCGTGATGGCTTTGTGCTCGCGGATGGCGCGGGTGCTGTTGTGCTGGAGGAATATGAGCACGCCAAGGCCCGTGGAGCGACCATTTATGCTGAGCTGGTGGGGTATGGCATGAGCGATGATGCCTACCACATCACCGCGCCAGCTGAAGGGGGCGCGGGTGCCATGCAGGCCATGCGTAATGCGCTTCGCAATGCCGGTATCAGCCCTGATCAGGTGGATTATATCAATGCCCACGGCACTTCCACGCAGATGGGCGATCTGGCTGAAGTGGCGGCCATCAAGACCCTGTTCGGAGATCATGCCTATAAGCTGGCGGTAAGTTCTACCAAATCCATGGTCGGCCACCTGCTGGGCGCCGCTGGTGCCATTGAGGCGATCTTCTCCATTTTGGCGATGCGCGACTCTGTGGCACCGCCTACCATCAACCTGCAGAATCCGGACGAAGGCTGCGATCTCAACCTGGTCGCCAATGAAGCGCAGCAGCGCAACATCGACTATGCCATGTCCAATTCCTTCGGTTTTGGTGGCACCAACGGCACCCTGCTGTTCAAGAAGGTGTAATGCGCCTGGACCCGCGTGATCGTGGCCTTGCCTATGGCGATGGGGTTTTCGAAACCCTGCGCATAACGGCGGCCGGTGAGGCCCCGTTATGGCCTCGCCATCTGGCCCGCCTGCAGGCGGGTTTGCAGGCCCTGGGCATTCCGGCCCCGGCCCCGAGCTGTCTACAGGGCGCCCTGGCGTCCGCGATCGGAGCGCTGGCAGGGCGCCAGGGGGTGGTCAAGATGACGGTCACTCGCGGTGTGGGTGGGCGGGGTTACCTGCCGCCATCGCGCGTTACCCCGACCCTCTTTGTGCAACACGGTGACCTTCCGCAGTGGTCCCGGGTCCAGCGAGAGCAGGGCATTGAGCTTGGCGTGTGCCAGACGGTTCTTCATCCTGATCTGCTGGCAGGCTACAAGCACCTTAACCGCCTGCCCCAGGTGCAGGCGCGCCGGGAGGTCGCCCGGTACGGGTGGGATGAAGGCTTGTTGTTATCCCCGCGTCAGCAACCGCTGGAAGCCACCAGCATGAATCTGTTTGTCCGTTTTGAGGATCACTGGTGGACACCGGATCTGGCGAGGGCCGGTGCGGGGGTCGCCGGGGTCATGCGGGATGTGCTCCAGGAAAAACTGGTCGCCCAGGGCATGCAAGTCTGCTCTGATCTGCGGCCGCTGTCACAGCTCCGTCACGCTGAAGCGTTGTTTTTGTGCAACAGTGTTGTCGGCGTGCTGCCGGTGCGTAAACTGGCGCAGTGGCACTGGCCGGTGACGGCCGAGCTGGCCGCATTACAGGCGCAGGCGGAACAACTTTTCCATCAATAACTCCCGTGGTGCGCCTTTCAGTCAGCCAATACAATCTTGCTGGCTTTCCTTCTCACAGGCCCTACAATTTCGCTATGCGTAAAAAAATTCGAATTTTCGGACTACTGGTAGTCCTGCTGGTAGTCGCTGTTCCTCTGGCCGGGGCCTGGGTCAGCAGTTATCTCCATCGCCCTCTGCCTGTTGACGAGCCCCGTGTGGTAGGCGTTGAGCCCGGTGAGGGGCTCAGCAGTGTGCTCTGGAAGCTGAAAGGCGAGGGGATTCTTGGTGCTGCTCAGGAGGCTGAGTTTCGTCGTCTTGGCGCCCGTCTGTATAGCAGCTTTACCGGCATGGACTCGCGTTTGCACGTGGGGGAGTACCAGTTGAATCCTGGCGATTCGTTGCTGGCCCTGCTCGAAAAAATGGATCGTGGTGAAGTCATGCAGCGAAGCCTGACGTTGGTTGAGGGCTGGAATTTTCGTGAGCTGCGTGCCCGTCTTGAGACGGAAGATACCCTGACACAAACCCTTGAGGGATTATCGGATCAGGAGGTGATGGCGCGGTTGGGTTATCCGGATCGCCATCCGGAAGGCTGGTTTGCGCCGGAAACCTATTTCTATACCCGTGGTACCTCAGACCTGACCGTGCTCAAGCGGGCTCTGGAGCGTCAGGAAGCTGTACTTGAACAAGCCTGGCTGGAGCGAGAGGAAGGGCTGCCTTACGAGACGGCCTATGACGCTCTGGTGATGGCCTCCATCGTGGAAAAGGAAACCGGCGTGCCCAGCGAGCGGGCCGAAATTGCTGGGGTATTTGTGAACCGTCTGCGCAAGGGCATGCGACTGCAAACGGATCCCACGGTGATCTACGGCATGGGTGAGTCCTATCAGGGCAATATCCGTCGCAGTGACCTTCGTCGACCGACGCCCTACAACACCTATGTGATCAAGGGTATGCCGCCCACGCCCATTGCCATGCCAGGCAAGGACGCGATTGTGGCTGCCTTGCACCCGGCGAAAACCGAATCTCTCTACTTTGTTGCCCGTGGCGATGGCAGTCACTACTTTTCCAAAACCCTGGCTCAGCACCAGAAAGCGGTGCGTGATTACCAGCTGCGTCGTCGTGAAGGCTATCGCTCGTCCCCGGGAGCGTCACAATGAGTGGACGCTTTATCACCCTGGAAGGCGGTGAGGGAGCCGGCAAGAGCAGCAACCTTGAATGGTTGGCCGAGCAATTGCGTGCGTCGGGCAAAACGGTGATGTTGACCCGCGAACCCGGTGGGACACCGCTGGCGGAATCCATTCGCCATGTCTTGCTGAACCCCTCGGATGAGCCCATGGCAGCACATACCGAGCTGCTATTGGTCTTTGCTGCCAGGGCCCAACACCTGGCGGAAAAGATTCGCCCGGCTCTTGAGCGTGGCGACTGGGTATTGTGCGACCGGTTTGTGGATGCTACCTGGGCTTATCAGGGCGCAGGTCGCGGTCTGGATGCTGAGGCCATTGCCCAGCTGGAAACGCTGGTGATTGGCGAAAGCCGTCCGGACATGACGATCCTGTTCGATGTGCCAGTGGAGGTGGGTATGAGCCGGGCAGGCAAACGCGCTGCCCTGGACCGTATCGAGCAGGAGGATGTGGCCTTTTTCGAACGAATTCGCATGCATTACCTGCAACGGGCCAGCCACGAGCCGGGGCGCTTTCGGGTGCTGGATGCGGCTCAGCCGCTGGAACAGGTGCGCGAACAACTCAATCCTCTGCTTGAGGAGATGCTGGCATGGCCGTAACCGCTCCGATTCAGGTTCCCTGCCCCTGGCACCAGGGAGAGATGGAGCGGCTGCTCGATCAGCATCAGCAAGGACGCTTGCCCCATGCCCTGTTATTGAGCGGCCCTCGTGGCATAGGCAAGGTGCGGTTGGCGGAATCACTGGCCCAGACGCTGCTGTGCGACAACCCTGCCGGGTTGCCCTGTGGGCGTTGCCAGGGCTGTCAACTCAGTACCGCCGGGACGCACCCCGATTACCACCGTCTCAGCCCGGAAGACGGCAGCAAGGCCATCAAGATTGATCAGGTACGCCAGCTGGTGAGTTTTGCGACCCGAACGGCGCAATACGGCGGTTACCGGGTGGCCATCATCCAGCCAGCGGAAGCGCTTAATCGCAATGCGCAGAATGCCTTGCTGAAGACCCTGGAAGAGCCCGGTAACCAGACCTTGCTGCTGCTGGTCAGCCACCAACCCAGCTTGTTGTTGCCTACCATCCGCAGCCGTTGCCAACAGCGGCCGCTGGCGGTGCCAGCCACTGGCCAGGCACTGGAGTGGTTGCAGGGGCAGGTCAGTGAGCCGGAATCGTTGCTGGATGCTGCGCAAGGGGCCCCCCTGCAGGCGCTGGCGCTGGAGCAAGCTGACTGGTTTGCCGATCGCCGCAAGTTGTTGGAAGCGCTGGTCATGGTGGCAGAGGGGCGGCAGTCGCCCGCGCAGGCTTCGCCAGTGCTGGCAAAGCATGACCCGGTAGAATTGGCAGGGGTGATTTACGGTTGGCTGGCCCGAGGCCTGAAATCCGTCGTGGCTGACGATAACAGTGCGGATGCGGAGCTGGCACCGTTGCTGAAGCGCCTGGCGACGGCGGTGCCTGCGGCACGCCTGATGCGCGCCGCCCAGCGGGTGCTGGAAGGTCGCCGTGCCTTGCTGGCCGGGGCCAACCCCAACAAGGATTTGCTCTACGAGCAATGGCTGCTGGTACTGGTGGGCGTTGACGCTGCCCCGGCTGGCCACTAATCTTGATTGAAAATTAATAATAAAGTCGTACGGACGGGCCCTTTACCCCAGAGTGGCAAGAGTGGCGTTAGACGGATGACCAGAGCAAAGAGGCGGTTCCCATGAAAATGCCTGGCGGGCGCAGCGGCATTGTGTCGCTTTCCATCAAGGACAAGGCGGTGCTGTATTCGGCCTATATGCCGTTCATTACCCATGGTGGCTTGTTTATTCCCACCGACAAGCAATACAAGCTGGGCGAAGAGATTTTCCTGTTGCTGAATATCATGGATGAGCCGGACAAGATCCCGGTGGCCGGTAAGGTCGTCTGGATTACTCCCAAGGGGGCTCAGGGCAACCGTAGTGCCGGGATTGGGGTGCAGTTCTCGGATCAGGATGACACTGCCCGGGTCACTATTGAGAACCATTTGGCCGGCTCGCTGGAATCCGACCGGCCCACCCATACCATGTAACGCAACACGCAATACGAAAAACCACGGCAGGCCGCGTCCAGGGTTGGAACGCGGCCTTGTTGTTTCCGGGGGATCAATCCAGGCCTGGAGCGTGAAGCATGGCGGTGATCTACGCTACAATTCCGGGCCTTAATCGTGCCGGAGCTGTTCATGCCTGCTGCCACTTTTGTGGATTCCCATTGTCACCTTGATCGACTGAATCTGGATGCCCACGGCGGTGACTTTTCCGCCATGATGACCGCGACGGAAGAGGCCGGGGTCAGCCATATGCTCTGCATCGGGGTAGACCTGGAAAGTTTTCCTGATGTGCAGGCATTGGCGGACCGCTATCCCCATGTGTTTGCCAGTGTCGGCGTGCACCCTTTGTACAAGGAGTCCCGTGAGCCTTCTGCTGAAGAGCTGGTCGAGCGGGCGTCACACCCGAAAGTGGTGGCCATTGGGGAAACGGGGCTCGATTACTTTTACGCCAAGGAAGAGCGTGACTGGCAGCGCCGCTACTTCATTGCCCATATCGAGGCGGCACGCGAAACCGGCTTGCCTCTGGTCATCCATACCCGGGGGGCCAAGGACGACACGCTGGCGTTGCTCCGCGAGCACGGGCAAGGTGAAGTGAAAGGGGTCTTGCACTGTTTCACCGAAGACCTGGACATGGCCCTGCAGGCCATCGAGATGGGGTTCTACGTCTCTATTTCAGGCATTGTCACCTTCCGTAATGCCGAGTCCTTGAGGGATACAGTGAAAGCGCTACCGATCGAGCGCCTGTTGATCGAAACCGATTCGCCGTGGCTGGCGCCGGTACCGTTTCGTGGCAAGCCCAACGAACCCCGTTTTGTTGCTCAGGTGGCGGAGTGTGTGGCGGAGCTTAAAGGGGTCCCGGTGGATGAGTTGGCTCGGGTGACGGCAGATAACTTCTTTACTCTTTTCAGCAAGGCGCAACGATGAATACCACGGTAATGATTGCTCTGGCATCGGCATTGGTCGCAGCCCTGATAGCGGCTTTGTTGGTCTGGTTGCTGGAGCGCCGGCGGCAGTCACAGTTGAGCCTGCAATTCCAGCAGGAAAAGGAGCAGCTGCGTGAGCCGTTGGCTCAGGTGCCCCTGTTGCGAGAGCAGATAGAGATCACCAACAAGCGGCTGCAGGACAGTGAAAGCCGGGCTCAGCAGCTGGCTGCAGAGAAAGCCCGTCTGGAAGAGCGGCTGGCCGGGCAGGAAGAAAAACTTGTGTTCGCGGAGAAAAGCAGAGAGCTGCTCAAGCAGGAATTTGAAAACCTGTCCGCGCGGATTTTTGAACAACGCAGCAAGCAGCTTCACGAACAGCAACAACAGGGCCTGGACGGTCTGCTCAAGCCCTTTCGTGAGCAACTCACGGACTTTCGCCGTCGGGTCGACCAGATTCACAGTGATGAGACGCGCACCCAGGCGACCTTGCTGGAACAGCTCAATCAGCTCAAGGGGCTGAACCAACAGATGCACGAGGATGCCCGCAACCTGACCGATGCCCTGAAAGGGCAGGTGAAGACCCAGGGCAACTGGGGCGAGATGATTCTCGAACGGGTGCTGGAGTCGTCAGGCCTGACGCGGGGCCGGGAATATGAAACCCAGGTGAGCCTCAAGGATGAGAGCGGTCAACGTCGCTTGCCGGATGCCATCGTACACTTGCCGGAAGACAAGGATGTGGTGATTGATGCGAAGGTATCTCTGGTGGCCTACGAACGGTTGGCGTCAGCCGCGGATGCCGAGGAGCGGGAGCAGGCGTTGCGTGAGCATCTGGCGTCCCTGCGCAGCCATATCAAGGGGCTTGATGCCAAGGACTACAGTGGTCTGGAAGGTATCCGCAGCCTGGACTTCGTACTGCTGTTCATCCCCATTGAGGGAGCCTTCATGGTGGCCATGGAGCAGGATGCCAGCCTGTACACCGATGCCTTCGCACGCAATATCGTGTTGGTGAGCCCGACCACACTGCTGGTTACCCTGCGCACGATTCAGAATATCTGGCGGTATGAATACCAGAACCGTAATGCACTGGATATTGCCGACCGGGCCGGCAAGATCTGTGACCAGGTCTCGTTGCTGGATGAGTCCCTGGGCGACCTGGGCGACAAGCTCAACAAGGCGCATTCTGCCTGGGAGACCACCCATAATCGTCTCACTCAAGGAAGGGGGAACCTGTTACGTCAGGCCAACCAATTGATGGATCTGGGGGCCAAGGCGCGCCGTGCGTTACCGCGTGTAACTGACGATGATTCAGAATGACTGACGGGTCTGTCTGACAAAGTAAGCGATACAATGTAAAAATCACAGCAATATGCAGTTGATTTTAGATTAACTTTTTTCAGTAAAAAACACTTCCAGATGACGCTATTTGCGCTAAATAGCGTCGAAAAACCATATAAAGTGACCATTAATGATGGTCGCGCCGCAAGTCTATCTGGTACCTTTGTGCCACCATTATAATATCAGAACTGGGTCACACGATTTTCTTAAAAACCTTGGTTAAGATTCGTCGCGTTACGAATTTTTTCTGAGGGTAATGAAATGTATCGTTTGATGTTGATTCTGTTGCTGGCAATGGGTCTGAGTCAGACGGTTACGGCGTTGGAAGCTCAACCCCGGGTGGTCGGGGGACAGGATGTAAACACAATCAGGCCGTGGATGGCCGAAGTGGAAATCAGTCGTTCCGGAGATTCTTCCCGGGGGGCCACGCTATGCGGGGGTACCTTGATTGCTCCCCAATGGGTTGTCACTGCGGCGCATTGTGTCAGTAACGACAACGGTATCCTGGCGGCCCCCATTCTGTTTGTCTCCTTGGGTGCAATCAATCGTTCGGTGCGGGCGCCGGAAGTGCATGCCATTGCGGCAGTGAAGGTGCATCCTCACTACAATCCCGGCAATTTCCATAACGATATCGCCTTGCTCAAGCTGGCTTCGGCGAGCCAGTACACCCCTCTGGACCTGGCCAAGCCGTCTGTGGTGTCCGCGCTGAGTCAGGGCACGTCGGATGAGGCGCTGGAAGCGTTGGGATGGGGTTCCACATTGCAGAGTGGTTACGGCATGTCAGAAACGCTGCAGAGCGTTACGCTGGACTATGTCAGCAGCAATTACTGTGCGAGCCAGTGGAGTAACCTCAGCAATCGCCAGATCTGCGCGGGGGAAATGAATCCCAGGGGGGAGGTTCAGGATAGTTGCCGCGGGGATAGTGGCGGGCCACTGATCTATGACAATGGGGACAAAATGTGGCTAGTGGGAATTACCAGTTATGGTCACGAAACCTGTGCGACGAATGGCGTGCCGGCTGTTTACACTCGTGTAGACAGCTATCTTGAATGGCTGGAAGGCACGACCAGTGGTGCATTGGTAGATCTGGAGGCACGGGGGCTTGCCGATGAGGCCTACCAGCCTGTTGGCCAGAGTCTGTCGCTGTTTCCTTCATTGCATAACGTGAGTCAGCAGACCAGAGCCAGCAATGTCGGCTTGCGGATTGAGCATGGCGATGGTTTGCAGGTGTCAGTTGCCGGTCTTAATTGTACCTCGCGTGATGAATACACAGAATGCCGCAGTGCCAGTTCTCTTAGCGCAGGTGCACAGGGCGGTCAGTATAGCGTCAGCCTTAATTCCAACCAGCGCTGGGCTGGAGAAGTAACGGTGCGGCCGATCAGTGATTCGCACGATTATTTTAACCTTGGCAGCGAAACCTTTCAGGTGGTGTTCAGTGACGAGCCGGATATTGTTCTGTCTCTCTCCACGCACCGTGGAGAAGATGGTCTGGTGAGGGTAAATGCCCAAGTGAAAAACCAGGCAAGTCATGTAGCGGCCTCCCGGGTTCGCGTCGGTTTCAGCATTCCGTCCGGCTGGAGCGCACTGTTACCAGAGGGCTGTTATGGCAGTGTTTCGGTGCAATGCGGCCTTGGGGATGTGGCTCCCGGATCACTGGCGTCCCGGCAAATTCTGCTGGACGGTCAGGGTGACACCGCGATGAAAGTGCAAGTCTGGACGGATAACGGTGATTATCCCGGCGGCGATACTGTTGCCTCCACGCGTCCTGCACAGGCTCGTGCGGCGGACAGTGAGCAGGCTGCAGGCGCTTCTAATGGGGGCGGTGATAGTGGCGGTGGTGGCAGTGTGTCCTGGTTATGGCTGACCACGTTACTTTTGGTTGCCGTTCGCCGGTTCCACCAGTGACAGGTGACGCTGGCGTTCCGGCGCCAGTGCTCCCTGATTGCCCTTCCAGGGTACCGCATCTACCCCTTTTGGAATTTCCGTCAGCTGGAAGGGAGCCTTAATGATTTCGAAGTAGGGCGAGTGATCGAAGTCGGCCGCGGTGACGGCTCTGGGCTGTAGCCGAAGCAGGCGAGCGCCGCTGCCATCTTCCTTGACCAGTGGCATGACCGGAAACTGGACGAAGCTGAAGGCATCGGCGACCACGGTGCCGCTTAGTGCCTTGATCAGTTCCCCGGCCCAGCGCCTGTAGATGCGGGTACGCCACAACAGCGGTAGCCAACGCCACGGCATCATGCCGAGCAGGCCCAGGGCGCCCCAGGACTGCCCGCCACCAGCCCCGATACGGCTGATCGCATACCGCATGACGTCTTGGGCTTCGCTGTCGCTAAGCCCCTGGGCCCGACAAACACGCATTTGTCGCCCTTCGAGGGCTGACAGGGGTTCCACGATCAGGCCCCGTTCCAGGCGGGCATCGATTACCAGTTGGGTGTCCGGTTCGCAGGGGGTGTAGTCGGCGAGCAGGGCGCGAAGGGCCGGGTCGGCCACATCATGAAGTCGGCCCACGTAAAGTACGGCACGGGCGTAACGGCTATCGCCGATCACCTTGAGGGTGCGGTCTACCGTGCTGTGGCCAGAGACCAGCAGCACATCGCAGGGGCGAATTACCGAGCGCAGGCTTTCCAGATCTGCACTGGGGTGGCCCAAGGACTCGTCCCGTTGCAGACGGCGGCAAATCCATTCGTAGACCGCGCGCTGTCGACTCATTCTCTATCCCACCCAACAATCAAAGTCACTGGAGCTTACAACAGGGCCAAAGCGCGGTCGATGACCGAATATGACGTATAGAAATGTGGTGAAAATCGCACGCCGCCGCCTCGTTCAGCACAGACCACCCCACCTTGTTTGAGGCGTTGAAAGGTCGCAGCAGGATCTTCTCCGGGCAGGGTGAACGTAACGATACCTGCGCAGCGTTCGGGGGCAGCTGGGCTCAAGAGCGAGGCGCCGCGCTGCAACAGACCGTCAATCAGGTACTGGACACGTTCCGCCAGCCTGTCTGCCACGGTGTCCATGGTTGTTTCCTGCAGCAACGAGAGTGAGGCTTCCAGCGCATGAACACCCAGCATGTTGGGGCTGCCGCATTCGAAGCGTTTGGCGTTGTCGGCGACTTTCCAGTCCTTGCGGGTGTAGTCTCCCGGGTTGGCAATCATATGCCAGCCATGCTGACGCAGGGTCAACTTCGGCTGTACTTCCCGGCGGCAGTAGAACAGTGCCAGCCCTTCCGGGCCCAGCATCCATTTATGGCCATCGGCGACCACAAAATCGGTCATGCAGGCGCGGGCGTCAAAGGGCAGGGCGCCCAGGATCTGGATGGCATCCACACAGAACAGAATGCCCCGCTCACGGCAGGCCTTGCCAATGGGGGCCATGTCCATCAACAGACCGCTGCCGTATTGCACCGCCGACAGGGACACCAGCCGGGTGGAGGGGGTTAGCGCTTCAATAATGGCCTGCTCTGGGTCGTCGACGTCCAGATTGACCTCAACGACCTGGACCCCCTGATTGGCCAGGGCTTGCCAGGGAATGCGGTTCGACGGGAACTCCTGATCACTGATCACAATCTGGTCCCCGGCCTGCCAGTCCAGCCCTTGGGCAATCACCGACAAGCCCTCGGAGGTATTTTTCAGCAGGGCGATCTCATCGGTATCGACCTCGCCGATCAGCCAGGCAAGCCGCTGCCGTAACCGTTGTTCCACTCCCAGCCACTTCGGGTAATCCCGGGCGCCCAGACTGCAGTTGGCCTCGGCAAAGGCGCACACCGCATCGCGGGTGCGCTGCGGCCAGGGGGCAACGGCCGCATGATTGAGATAGAGCAGGTCATCCTGCTGGGGAAATTCCATGTGATCTGGCACTGATGAAGGCATCCTGGCTCCCTTGCTTGCGCAGCGGTTCTGGCGTTGACACCATGCTAACGCGACAGATTGTCTTATGCAGGTAAACAGCGCAGGGTATTCGTTCGTATGCTTATAAAAAAGGAATACGTTAGAATTGCCGGCAGGAGTGACAAGTTCTGTTGTGCTCAAGGAGAAATGGATGGGTGACCTGGAAAAAGCCACGCGCAAGGCGCAAGAGTTTCGCCAGCGTGAACGGCAAATTCTTGATGCTGCTCTGGCGTTGTTTCTGGAGGAAGGCGAAGACCGTGTCACGGTGGAAATGATTGCGGACCGGGTGGGCATCGGTAAAGGCACCATCTACAAGCACTTTGAAACCAAGAACGAGATCTATCTGCTGTTGATGCTCCGTTACGAGGAGGATCTGGCAGAGGTGTTCAAGCAGATCTCCGGTGCGGACGACAAGGAAAAGCTGGCCCGGGAGTATTTCCGTTTCCGGATCAGTGATCCCAAGCGTTACCAACTGTTTGATCGCCTGGAAAACAAGGTGATCAAGGATCACGCGCTGCCCGAGCTGGTAGAAAAGCTGCACAGTATTCGTGAAGCGAATTTTGCCCGCTTGACGGAGATCGTCGAAGCGCGGATGGCGGAAGGTTCGCTGGAAGATGTGCCCCCGATCTACCACATCTGTTCCGCCTGGGCGCTGGCCCATGGTGCGGTGGCACTGATGGAATCCCCGTTTTACCAGCGTCTTATTGATGACAAGGATGATTTCGTGGATTTCCTTATCGAAATCGGTATCCGTATGGGGAACAAGGGGCAACGGGGGGCCAAATGAGCCAGCCCGACGACCTGCTGACCTTGTTGGAAAAGGCAGAGAAAGACGAGAGCGGCTTGCCACCGGTACATGCGTGGAAGCCGGAACGGCATGCCGATATTGATATGCGCATTGCCCGAGACGGCACCTGGTATTATGAGGGATCGCCCATTGAGCGTGAGCGCATGGTCGCCCTGTTTTCCACCATCCTGTTGCGTGAAGGGGAGGATTACTTCCTGATTACGCCGGTGGAGAAACTCCGTATCCAGGTAGATGATGCGCCTTTTGTGGCGGGTGAAGTCCAGCAGGTCGACAACAAGCTGGTGTTCACCACTAATGTGGGTAGCCATGTCATTGCGGGTGCTGGGCACCCGATCCGGGTGGACACCGACCCGGCAACCGGTGAACCCTCACCCTACATTACCGTACGCAAGAACCTGCACGCCCTGATCGGCCGAAGCGCATTCTACCAGTTGGTGGATTGGGCAGAGGAGGTGGATGGCAGGTTGGTGGTTGAGAGTGGTGGGGAGGGGTTTGTGTTGGGTGCTCTGGAATAGTTAACAGTGAATAGTTAACAGCGAAGACCCGCGGAATAACCGGAATTGGGCCTAAAACGCATGAGGCCGCGTCCAGGGCTTGGGCGCGGCCTCATGCGTTTTAGAAAGAATGTCGTTGCTCGCGCAACTGTTCACTATTCACTGTTAACTGTTCACTGATTAAGGCTCACACTAATCAGCAACAACATCACCAACACCAGGCAAGCCCCTTTCCATAATCGCAGCTCGTTGATGCTGTTATCCTTGCCGGGTTTGGTGGCACGGACGGGTCGACGCAGGGCGTCACGGAATTCTGCGGCGTCGGCGAAACGCTGGTTACGGTGCCGTTGCAGACCAATTTGCAGAACATTGTTGATCCATAACGGTACAAAGGCGTTCAGGGACTGCAGCGCTGGGAGTGGACGGTGGTTGCTCTTCTCATAGCGCCCTTGCCAGGGCAGGGCTCCCGTCAACATTTCATGGATGATTGCCGCCACTGAAAACAGGTCGCTCTGCTCGCTGGGAGCCTCCCCGTCGATCAGTTCAGGTGCTGTATAGTCCCGGGTGCCCAGTGGAATGTCCGAAGCCCTCTGCTCCATGCCGCGGCAATGGCAGCTGCCGAAATCCACGATACGAACCAGCCCTGAGGTATCGACCATGATGTTGTCGGGCTTCAAGTCACTGTGTATAACATCCGCACGGTGCAGTGCGCGAATACCGTTGAGCAGCTGATCAGCCAGATACAGTTTTTCCTCTACTGCTGCATCCGGGTGCTCCCTGAGCCACTGCTTGAGAGTCACGCCATCAATAAACTCCAAATGCTGATAAAGGCAACTTGGCATCTCCGGCATGGGCAGGGCGTGAAGCAAGTGTGGGTTACGCAGGCGGCTTCCGACCCAGCCCTCCATCACGAACCGCTCCAGAGCATCTCGGTCGTCTTCCAGATTCACTGACGGGGTTTTCAATACGGAACGCTTGCCTTCCTCATTTTCCACCAGATAAAGGTGGCTTCTTACACTGGCATAAAGTTCTCGTTTGACGGTGAACCCGTCGACTTTCATGCCCGGGCTAAGCGGGGGGGGGAGTGGCAAGTTCCCGCGCTGCTTGAGGGTTTCATCGGCGCTGGCGTCCGGCAGGCCATCTACGCGTAGTACCTGACAGCTGAGGTTGTCATCACTGCCGTTAGCCAGAGCGGCTTCCACCAGTGTTTGGGCAATCATATCGGGGGATTCGCATCCTCGAATGATGCCCTGCATGCGCGAACGGCTGAGAAACCCGTGAATGCCATCGGTGGTCAGGAGAAAGATATCACCCACTTGCAGATCACTGCTGCTGTAGTCTACGTCCAGTCGGGTATCGCCCCCCATGACTCGTGTCAGCACCTGCCGGTTTTCACCGATCATGCGACTGTGGTCACGGGTCAGGCATTCCAGTTTGTCGTTGCGCAGTCGCCAGATTCGTGAATCACCGACCTGGAAAAGATGGGCGGTGCGCGAACGCAGAATCAGCAGCGACAGGGTGCACAGGTGACTCTCGCCGGCCAGGGTCTGCCGGCAAAGCCAGCGGTTTAAGGCTTCGAGAACACGCTGGGCCGAACGGGGGACGCTCCACAAGGTGGGAGTAGCATAGTAATCACTGATAAAACCAAGGACACAGGATTCAGCGGCTTCGCGGGCGGCGCCGGCGGTAGACAGGCCATCGGCCAAGGCCGCCACGATACCTTTGGTGCGAAGCAGGGGGCCCTCGGGAATCTGCATGGCCAGGGCATCCTGATTCTGCAGCTTGGGGCCAGCATCGCTGTATTGACCAATACGAACCTTCGGGTGCAGGTCTGGCTCATGCTCCGCGCTAGCAGAAAATACACTCGGTGCAGGCAGCTCAGCGGTGGACGTTTCCATATCCGGGCTCCAGGGGCTAACGGTTAACTGCATCAGCCGCAGGGGCCTTGTGGCGGCCTGCGGCTGGTGAGCAGGGGTGGCGATCAGCCAACTTCAATAAGCTGGACTTCGCCTTTTTCATCCACTTCGGCAATGTGACCTTTAGGCTCGTCCAGGAACTGGACGGCGGCCAGGGCTACGGCTGCACTGGCGGCAATCACCAGGAAGAAGGTGCTGGCGTCCACAAAGGTCAGGACGGTCAGGAAAATGACCGCACCGGTATTCCCGTAAGCGCCTACCATACCGGCGATTTGCCCGGTAAGACGACGCTTGATCAGCGGTACGGTGGCAAACACGGCACCTTCACCCGCCTGTACAAAGAAGGAACAACACATGGTGGCAACCACGGCCAGCAGCAGCGGCCAGGTTCCGCTGATCTGGCTCATCAGGCCGTATCCCACCATCAGGCCGGCAAGCAGGATGATCAGGGATTTCTTGCGTCCAAATTTATCAGACAACCATCCGCCACCCGGGCGTGCCGCCAGATTCATAAAGGCATAACCGGACGCCAGCAGGCCGGCGGTCACGGGCTCAAGGCCAAAGGTGTCGGCGAAGAACAGAGGCAGCATCGACACCACCGCCAGTTCGGAACCAAAGGTCACCAGGTATGACAGATCGAGAATGGCGACTTGTTTGAAGTTATAGCGATCGTGTTCTTCCACACCTTCTTTCAGGTGTTCGCGGTTTACACGCCAGGCCTGGCCCATCTGCAGAAACGCCAGCGACAGGATCAGGCCAATAAGGACGTACTGGGCGGTGCTACCAAACAGGGACAGGTTGCTCGGGCCAAGGCGCCATACGATGACCAGCAGGGCGGCGTACAGCGGGATACTCATGGCCAAATAGAAATACAGATCACGTTTGGTGCTGACTTCCAGTGCAGAGCTTTTCTTGGGTTTGAAGTAAGAGGCGCCAACCGGGGTGTTGCGGGCCCGCCACAGGAAGAACATACCGTACAGGAAGGCCAGAACACCGGTGCTGGCAATCGCCCAGCGCCAGCCGTTTTCACCGCCAAACATCAGTGCAACGGTGGGCAGGGTGATGGCTGCCGCGGCAGAACCGAAGTTGCCCCAGCCGCCGTAGACACCTTCTGCCAGGCCCACTTCACGAGCCGGGAACCATTCACCAATCAGACGGATACCCACCACGAACCCGGCGCCCACGAAACCCAGCAGCAAACGGGTGACGGCTAACTGCTCGAAGGTATTGGCCATGGCAAAGGCCCAGCAGGGCAGAGCGCCAAGCATCAGCAAGGTGCCAAACACGATACGGGGGCCGAAGCGGTCGACCAGGGAGCCGATGACCACCCGTGCAGGAATGGTGAGGGCGACGTTGAGAATGAGCAGGGCCTTGACCTGCTCGGTGGTCAGGTCAAATACCTCACGTAGGTGACCCATCAGCGGGGCATGGGAAAACCACACCACGAAGGTAATAAAAAAGGCGACCCAGCTCAGGTGCAACAACCTGATGCGCGGCGCAGAGAAATTCAGCAGGTTCAGCTTGTCGGCGCTCATGGTAACTCCATAGACGGCAGCGTTGATGACAGTGGCATGCCAAGCAAAGGTTGTGCCACTTTTTAACATGCTGAAATTTAAGGTTTTTTATTATTTTTGGTGATTATGCGAGGTTTCGAGGGGTGCAGCTGGGGCGCGAAGCGCTATTCGCTGGTGCAAAAAAGGTGGGCGCGTTTGGGGCAGGGGCCGCCGTGGATGATTACCTCAAAACCCTCATGCGCAGAAGGCTTGCTTATGCAGGGCTATTGGTGTCGACGCTCGTTCTTATTTGTCCTGAGGTGTGCTTTCCGGTTCATTGGGGGCGCAGTAATGAGAATGAAGCCTGTGCGGGCGTTTGCCTGTTTGCTGCCCCGGATGCGATACCCGCAGTCGTCGGGCTATGGCTGTGCTTTGGGAAGGCTGCTCGGCACAGTTGGTAGCTGGGGCGACAACAATCAATGTGGCGCGAATATCGTTGAACAGATTGAGTGTCTGAGTGGGACTTCCGGCGTTAGTGCATGGGAGTGAGATGCTGTTGTGATCAGGGATATCTGCATGAAAGGGCCGGGATGAAGCGTGTGTGATGATGAAGGGGGCAGGAAAGTGTGCTTAGTGCTGGTGCGCAAATGCGGAGCGCGAAAATGGAACATTTCGGTGCACTAAAAAGTGCATCCTTGTCGTGCATTGGCGCATTAAAAGAACGCACATTTTCTGTAGGGTATTCGGTTATATTTGAAAAAAACCAGTAAAAACAATGATATAAAAAGTTGGCACAAGGGTTGCTTTGGGGAGGGTGTCAGTTACGCACCGCGAGGGTGAGCCTTATGGCAAAGCAACAACTTCTTTTGATCGGTCACGGCATGGTGGGTCAGCGTTATCTGGAATCGCTGGTAGCCCAGGGTGGCCGTGACCAATTCGACGTTACCGTGCTGTGTGAAGAGCCGCTGCCGGCCTACGACCGGGTTGGGCTTACCAGCTACTTTTCCGGCAAGACTGCCGATGACCTTTCACTGGTGCCGCAGGGCTTTTTTGAAGAGCACGGTATTACCCTGAAGCTCAAGACCCGAGCCGACAGCATTGATCGAGCTGCCAAAACTGTGACCACCAATACCGGTGAGACCCTGGCTTACGACAAGCTGGTGCTGGCCACGGGGTCCTACCCGTTTGTGCCGCCGATCCCGGGCAACGATCGCGATAATTGCTTTGTGTACCGCACCATCGATGATCTGGATGCCATGATTGCCGCCAGTAAAGGCGGCAAAGTCGGCGCTGTGGTCGGCGGGGGGCTACTCGGCCTGGAAGCCGCCAAGGCATTACACGATCTGGGTCTGGAAACCCATGTGGTGGAATTTGCCCCGCGCTTGATGGCCGTTCAGGTGGATGATTTCGGTGGTGGTCTGCTGAAAGACAAAATTCAGGAACTGGGTGTGACTGTGCATACCAGCACTGGCACTCAGGAGATTATTGATGGCGAAAGCTGCAAACACCGTATGGTGTTTGGTGAAGACAAGCATCTTGAAACGGACCTGATTGTCTTTTCCGCTGGTATCCGTCCGCAGGATGCCCTGGGTCGTGCCTGCGAACTGGAGCTGGGCGAGCGCGGCGGTATCGTCGTCAACGATCACTGTGTGACTTCAGATGAAGATGTTTACGCCATCGGTGAAGTGGCGTTGTGGAATGGCCGTATCTTTGGTCTGGTGGCGCCGGGTTACCAGATGGCGGAAATTGCTGCCGAGCACTTGATGGGCAAGGCCGAAAAAGCGTTCCAGGGTGCCGATATGAGCACCAAGCTCAAACTGATGGGCGTGGATGTCGCGTCCATCGGTGATGCGCACGGCAACACCCCGGGCTGCCGCAGCACCGTGTTCATGGATCAGACCGCTGGCATTTACAAGAAGGCGGTGGTGAGCGAGTGCGGCAAGAAACTGCTTGGCGCGGTGCTGGTCGGCGACGCCGCCGATTATGGCAACCTGCTGCAGCTGTGCCTTAACGAAATGGATTTGCCTGGCGATCCGGCAGCCCTGGTGGCGCCGGTCTCTGATGGCGCCCCCTTGCTGGGTGCCGATGCCCTGCCAGACACCGCCCAAATCTGTTCTTGCAACAATGTTTCCAAAGGCGATCTGTGTGCGGCTATCGATGGTGGCTGCATGACCGTGGGTGACCTGAAGGCCTGCACCAATGCCGCGGGTACTTGTGGCGGCTGTGCCGCACTGGTGAAACAGGTGCTCGACAGCGAGTTGGAAAAACGGGGTGTGGAGGTCAACAACCACGTTTGCGAGCACTTCCCGTATTCCCGCGAGGAAATCTATCACCTGGTACGTGTTGGGCAGATCACCACGTTTGATCAGCTGTTGGAAAAACATGGCAGCGGTGATGGTTGTGATATCTGTAAACCGACCGTGGCCAATGTGCTGGCTTCCTGCTGGAACGATTGGGTCTTGAACAAACCCCATGCGGGCCTTCAGGACACCAACGATTACTTCATGGGCAATATGCAGCGCGATGGTACCTATTCCATCGTGCCCCGCGTTGCCGGTGGTGAAATCACTCCGGACAAGTTGATTGTGCTCGGTGAAGTGGCCAAGAAATACGACCTCTACACCAAGATTACCGGTGGTCAGCGGGTCGATCTGTTCGGTGCCCGCGTCGATCAGCTTCCCGAAATATGGAAAATTCTGGTCGAGGCCGGTTTTGAAACCGGTCATGCCTATGGCAAGTCGGTGCGGACCGTGAAGTCCTGCGTGGGTTCGACCTGGTGCCGTTACGGTGTGAAGGACTCGGTGGGCACCGCCATCCAGATCGAAGAACGCTACAAAGGGCTGCGCAGCCCGCACAAACTCAAATTTGCGGTCAGTGGTTGTACCCGTGAATGTGCCGAGGCGCAGAGCAAGGATGTGGGTGTCATTGCTACCGAGAAAGGCTGGAATCTGTATGTCTGTGGTAATGGCGGCATGCGTCCTCGTCATGCCGATCTGTTTGCCTCGGATCTTAGCGATGAGGAACTGATCAAGTACACCGACCGCTTCCTGATGTTCTACATCAAGACAGCTGATCGTTTGCAGCGCACCAGTGTCTGGATGGAAAACCTGGAGGGCGGCCTCGATTACCTCAAGGACGTGATCATCAATGATTCCCTCGGGATCGGTGAAGAGTTGGAAGCGCAGATGAAGCATATCATCGGCACTTACCAGTGTGAGTGGAAGACTGCCATCGAGGACAAGGAAGCGGTCAAGCGCTTCAAGCACTTCGTCAACGATGACGCCAATGATGACAACCTGCAGTACGTTCGTGAGCGAGGCCAACGTCGCCCCGCCTACGAGCACGAACGCATTGAAACGGTTCAGGAGGCCTGATCATGAACAGTTCTGTTGCCGTGGAGTGGAAAGCCGTATGCAAGGTCAGCGATGTGTTGCCAGGCACCGGGGTAGGCGTTCGTCTGCCGGCGGGCCAGGCCGCTTTGTTCTGCACCCGTAATGGCCAGTTTTATGCGCTCGACAACATGGATCCTTTCAGCCATGCCAATGTGCTGAGTCGAGGGATCCTCGGATCGATCGGGGACCGCAAGGTCGTGGCCTCGCCGATCTACAAACAGCACTTCGATCTGGAAACCGGTCAGTGTATCGAAGACGAAACCGTCAGCCTGAATGTCTACCCGGTTCGGGTGGAGGGTGATGTGATCGAAGTGGCCATGTCGGCCGCGCACTGACCGCAAGGGCAAGGCAGTAATGAAAAAACTGGTAGTAATTGGTAACGGCATGGCGGCGATCCGCCTGCTGGAAGAGGTGACTCGCCTGGCGCCGGATCTGTATCAGATCACGGTGGTCGGCGAAGAACCTTTTGCTGGTTACAACCGGGTCATGCTGTCGCCCCTGTTGGGTGGTGGGACTGACGAAGTCACGATCACCACCCACCCGCACCAGTGGTACCGGGACCGGGGAATTCGACTCATAACCGGTTCACCGGTGGTGGCTATCCGCCGTCACCGTCGTCAGGTGGTCACTGCCGCCGGCCACAAGCTGGACTACGACCGCCTGGTGCTGGCTACCGGGGCTGCACCCCGCCAGCTTCCCGTTGAGGGAGTGAATCTAGACGGCGTCATGAGCTTTCGCGATCTCTATGACGTGCGCAAGTTGTTGTCGCTCTCGGCCGCCCGTGTGGTGGTCGTGGGCGGCGGCTTTTTAGGGCTTGAGGCCGCCGATGCACTGGTGAAGCAGGGGCATGATGTCACCCTGGTTCACAGTCGCGGCCACTTGCTCAATCAGCAACTCGATGAGGCAGCCGGTCATCGCCTGCAACACGACCTGGAAAAACGGGGCGTGAAATTTGTCATGCAGGCCCGCACGGCTGCCATCGAGAGCGCTGATACGGAAACGCAAGGGCAGGGCCGCGTGGCGGCTGTCAGGCTGGCCGATGGTCAGCGTCTGCCCGCAGATTATGTGGTTCAGGCCGTGGGTATTGTTCCGCGGACGGAACTGGCCGATTACGCAGGCTTAAGCGTTAACCAAGGTGTTCGTGTCGATGACACCTTGCAAACGTTTGACCCTGCTATTTATGCCATTGGCGAATGCGTGGAGCACCGTAACCGGACCTTCGGTCTGGTCGCACCGCTGTATGAACAGGCAGCGGTGTGTGCCAGCCATCTGGCGGAACTGGGCCACCGGCGATATCTCTATGCCGATAGTGCTACCCGCCTGAAAATTTCCGGTATTGATCTGGTCTCGTTTGGCGATTTTGAAGGCGCAGGCACAGGCGGTGAAGGGGAAAACCTGCAGCTGTCTCTGCCGGGTGGTTACCGTCGTCTTCAGGTTCGTGATAACCGGATCATTGGCATGGTGCTGTATGGCGATGTGTCTGACGCTGCCTTTTACGAAACCTTGTGGCGCGAGCATGCTGATATCGGCGCCCGTCGCCAGGTGTTGCTGCTGGGCGAAGCGTTCTGCAAGGCAGCGGACAGGGGCGGCGACGGCGAGGAGGAAATTGCCGCATGAGTAGTATCTGTACCACTTGCCCGTATTGTGGCGTAGGTTGCGGAATTCGCACCGATGGCAAGGAGCTGCAAGGCGATTCGGCTCACCCGGCCAACGCGGGCCGACTGTGTGTGAAGGGCTCGTCTGTACTGGAAACCCTGGGCGACCAGGACCGCTTGCTGTATCCCGATATCGATGGGGAAAGGGTGAGCTGGGACCGGGCACTGGACGAAGTGGCCGAGCGTTTTCGCCGTATCGTGGATGAACATGGCCCCGATGCCGTGGCCTTTTATGTCTCCGGCCAGCTGCTCACCGAAGATTACTATGTGGCCAACAAATTGATGAAGGGCTACATCGGCAGTGCCAACATTGATACCAATTCTCGCCTGTGCATGAGCAGTGCGGTGGTCGCCCATAAGCGTGCCTTTGGTGAAGATGTTGTGCCGGGCTGTTATGAAGATCTGGAAATCGCAGATCTGGTGATTCTTACTGGCTCCAACACCGCCTGGGCACATCCGATCGTGTACCAGCGCATTGCTGCGGCAAAGCAGGCACGGCCGGAAATGAAAGTGGTGGTGATTGATCCTCGCCGTACTGCCACCTGCGATCTTGCCGACCTGCATATACCGGTGCGTCCCGGTCAGGATGTGCCGTTGTTCAACGGTCTGCTGACCTGGCTGGATGATCACAACGCGCTGGACCAGGATTACATCGCCCATCATACCAACGGCTTTGATCAGGCACTGGCCACAGCCCGCGCCCAGGGTAACGACTGGGACGCACTATCCCGACAGCTGGGTGTGTCGAAAGTCGATCTGACCACCTTTTATCACTGGTTTGCGGCCTGCGAACGCACTGTGACAGTGTTTTCACAGGGGGTGAATCAGGCCCGAAACGGCTCAGACCAGGGTAACGCGATTATCAATGCCCACCTGGCTACCGGCCGCGTCGGCAAACCGGGCGCCAGCCCGTTTTCTATTACCGGGCAGCCTAATGCCATGGGCGGGCGCGAAGTGGGCGGTCTGGCCAACCAGCTGGCCGTGCACCTGGATATCGATAACCCCGAACATCACGCCGCGGTGGCGGATTTCTGGCAGACCGAACAGTTGGCAAAACACAACGGTCTCACCGCGGTGGACCTGTTCAATGCGGTGGAAAGTGGCGAGGTAAAAGCGGTCTGGATCATGGCCACTAACCCGGTGGATTCCCTGCCAGAGGCCGACCGGGTTCGTCACGCCTTGATGGGATGCGACACGGTGGTGGTCTCCGACTGTGTGGCCAGCGGCGATACCCTCGCGTGTGCGGACATCCGTCTGCCCGCGTTGGGCTGGAGTGAGAAGTCCGGCATGGTCACCAACTCCGAGCGCTGTATTTCCCGTCAGCGGCCGTTTCAGCCCGCCCCGGGAGAAGCCCGGGCGGATTGGTGGATTATCACCGAAGTGGCGCGCCGTATGGGGTACACCCAGGGATTCGGTTATCAGCACGAACACGAAATTTTTGCCGAGTACTCGGCGCTCACCGCCTTGGCAGGCCGGTTTGGCAAGCGGCTTGACCTGACTGCTGCGGCGGAACTGAGTGCCGACCAATACGAGCAGTGGCAGCCCCAGCAATGGCCACTGCAGGGCGGTGACCGTTGCTTTGCGGACGGCACGTTCTCCACCCCGGATGGTCGTGCCCGTTTTGTGGCCTGCGAGAATCCGGTGGTGCGCGAGATTGGCGACAGCTTCCCGATCATTCTCAACAGTGGCCGTATTCGCGACCAGTGGCACACCATGACGCGCACCGGGCGCGCAGGTCGCTTGTTTGCCCACCTCAGCGAGCCGTTTGCGGCTTTGCATCCCAAAGACATCGAGCGTTACCGACTCGCAGATGGCGGTTTTGTCCGCCTGACCAGCCGGGTGGGTGATGCGTTGGTGCGGGTTAAAAGCGATGGCGGGCAGCGACCCGGTACCGCGTTTATGCCCATGCACTGGACTGATCAGTTTTCTCGTCGGGCCCGGGTTGATGCCCTGGTACCGGCACGTCTGGATCCGCATTCCGGCCAGCCAGCGTTCAAACATACGCCGGTTAATGTCAGCGACTGGCAACCCCGCTGGCATGGCTGGTTGTTCACGGCGGCAACCCCGCCCGCCGTGGAGTACTGGGCCCGAGTTCCCGTCGATGCATTTTTGCAGGCGGGCCAGGTACAACGCTATCGGCTGGCCGGCGATGCGGACCTAACCGAACAACAACTTCACGAATGGATGCCTGAGGCCGCCCAGTGGCTGGCGCTGAATGATCCCTCTACCGGGCATTTCCGCCGTGCGGCTCTGGACAGCGATGGCAAGCTGATTGCCTGGCTGGCCATTGGCGAAACCCTGCCGCTGTGTGACGTGGAGTGGCTGGCGACGTGCTTCACTGAAGGCAGTGAAGTGCAGGCGCTATCGATTCTGGCCGGGCAACCCGCAGATGCCGGTCCCGATCTGGGGCCGGTCATTTGCAGCTGTCATCAGGTTCGACAGAAGACCATCGAGGCAGCTGTGGAAGAGGGCGCAGATTCCGTGGAAGCCATTGGCAAGTGCTGCAAGGCCGGCACCAACTGTGGGTCGTGTATTCCGGAGCTGCGCGGTCTTCTGGAAACCTGCAGCGCCTGATTTCTTTTGTAACGCCTGTCCCCATTGTGCATCCAATGGCGAATGCACAATGGGGTTGTCCATGAAAAGTCTCAAATCCTTGTTTATTTCCGGTCTGATTTCCCTCGCGGTAGCCACGGTCGTTTTCGCTCTGTGGTTGCTGGTGTCGTCCGGGAATCTGGCGTCGTTGGCGCTGCTGCTTGCCGCTGTTCCCATGCTGGCGTTTCTGGGGTGGCTGTTTCTCGGGAAACCGGCACGAACCAGTGCCTCATTGCCCTGGGTCTTCTGGCCCTCAATGCTGGGCACCCTTGCCGTGATCAGTCTGTTTCTGGCCGGGCATGCCTGTTGGTTGATGACCACGCTTGCGGTGCTGAATCTGGCCGGGGTGCATCTTTATATTCGTTGGTACAGCCGTTATCAACAGCGCCCGGTGGTGGCGAAAGTCGGTGAAATGCTGCCGACAGTACAGTTTACCAATCTTGAGAATCGCCCGGTGACGGTGGCGGACTTTGCGGGGAGCCCGGTGGTGATGTTGTTCTTTCGGGGTAACTGGTGTCCGTTATGTCTTGCCCAGATACGCGAAGTGGCAGCGGCCTATCAGTCCCTGCAAGAGAAGGGGGTACGTGTGGCGCTGATCAGTCCGCAATCCCATGCCCAGTCGGCGGAACTGGCGAAACAGTTTTCAGTGAATTTTGACTATCTGCGAGATGATGACAATGCTGCCGCCCGTGCGCTGGGGATTCTTGACGCGGGGGGCACGCCGGCGGGACTCGAAGTGCTGGGTTATGACAGTGATACGGTTATGCCCACGGTGTTGATCCTGGACGCTCAAGGGCGATTGGTGTTCCAGCATCTGACCGACAACTACCGGATTCGCCCGGAGCCTTCCCTGTTTATTGAAGTGCTGGAGCGCGAGGGCCTTATTTAAGGTGTATCAGGGACTAGCGGAAGAGCGAGACAGACCAGACGTTCACAGTCCCGGACGTCTGGCCTTGAAGGCAGACCGCAAACCCTGCTTCACCGTTGCGTCAAGCCGCGCAAGCATAGCCTAGCAGACTTAGCCATCCGGCCCTTTCAGTGACAACTTTGGCAGCTCATTGCCACACTGCTTGCAGAACCGGGCATCCGGGTCGTGCGCGTGGCGGTGGCAGTGGGTGCACTCGCGCTCGTACTGCATGCTGGTGCGAGCGGCAGAGATTTCGGCTGTGACGATGCCAGTAGGCACCGCAATGATGGCGTAGCCGGTGATCATGGCCAGTGATGCAATCAGTTGCCCCAGTGGCGTCTGCGGAGAAATATCGCCGTAACCGACCGTGGTGATCGTGACGATGGCCCAGTAGATACTGCGCGGGATGCTGGTGAAGCCGTTCCTGGGGCCTTCGACGACATACATCAGGCTGCCGAAAATGATGATCACCACAAAAACCGAAAACATGAACACGGCAATCTTGCGCCGGGTTCGTACCAGTGCCAGCCCCAGTTGATTGGCTTCGCCCATGAATTTGGCCAGCTTCATCACCCGAAATACCCGCAGGACACGCAGGGCACGGATGGTCAGCAGATAGTTGGAGCCGGGTACAAACAGGCTCAAATACGTCGGAATAATCGAAAGCAGATCCACGATGCCAAAAAAGCTTCGTGCATAGCGCAATGGGCGGTCACTGACCCAGAGCCGTACTCCGTATTCAAAGGTGAAGAGTATGGTAAAAAACCACTCGGCGGCGTACAGCCAGGTGCCGTAATTCTCATGGAGTCCGGAAACGCTATCCAGCATTACTGCGACCACACTGCCCAGAATCGCCACAATCAGGAGCACATCAAACAGCTGCCCGGCCGGTGTATCGGTACCAAAAATGATATGCCGCCAGCGTTGGCGCAGTGATTCCATACCGGGTCTCGTCTTCCTGTGGTTCATTGAGCAACAAAGCTGAGGCTATTGTGGCTTGTTCCCCAAAGAATGACCACTTACTCTGGTTTTGGGCCAGTGGAATAACGATGCAATGAACGACAATAACAACCAGTATTTTCGTGCCGTCAGCTGGCAGGGCAAAGCCATTGGTGCCGCTCTGCGAGGAGTGGTGAAACCGGTGGTGAATCGGGTGAGATTTACCCCCCGCTTCATGAAGTTTTCCCAGCTTGGCTTTGATGCCGTTACACTGGCTTTGCCGGTGCCTTCTGATGTGCACATAGCGCGCGCCCATGTAGGAGGCGTGCCCGGTGAATGGTTGATCACCGGGCGACAGGTGCGTGCCAGTCGGGTGGTGATGTATTTTCACGGTGGCGCCTATTTTTTTGGTTCGCCGCGCTCACACCGTGCGGTGACCTGGCGAATGAGTCACTATTGCCGGGCAAAGGTGCTGGCAGTGGATTACCGGCAACCCCCCGATTGGTCCTATCCAGCGCCCCTTGAAGATGCTGTGAGCGCCTATCGTGCCTTGCTAACTCAGGGCTATGATCCGCAGCAGATTGTCTTTGCTGGCGACTCTGCCGGCGGCAATTTGTCATTGGTCACGATGATACGACTGCGTGAGATGGGATTGCCGCTGCCTTCCTGCGCGGTTTTGATTAGTCCGTGGGGGGATTTGACCTGTTCCGGCGATTCTATCCGGGACAATGAGGATAAGGACCCGCTGATCCCTCTGCAGGCTCTGCGCTTCGTGTCTGGCTCGTACAGTCGGGGCGAGGATCCGGCAGCTCCGACCCTCTCGCCGGTGTTCGCCGATTTTACTGGGTTGCCCCCCCTGATTATTCAGGTTGGCAGCACGGAAGTGTTGCTCAGTGATGCCCAGCGGATTGCGGAACGTGCCCGGGCCGCGGGGGTAACTTGTCTGCTACAGGTATGGGAAAAGATGCCTCATGTGTTTCAGGCGTTGTCTGGTTGGTTACCGGAAGCAGGGCAGGCGTTTCGGGAAATTGGTGCTTTTGTTCATCCTCATCTGAGCAAGACGGATAACGATCATCATGTGCGAGCTCATGCGTCCCTGGTAATGGGGTCATCCAGCCCATGAGTGTAATCTGTTATCAATAAGTTGCACTGACCCGACTTCAGACACCATTGGGTAACGCTGGCTACGCTAGCTTACATTCTGTCAACGGCGTTGCTCTACAGCAGATTGCACATCCCTTCCATAGTCGCTAATGCAATCTCCCCGAGGGGGGGCAATAACGACAAAGCACGATGGAGGGGTTCATCTTGGCCAATCAACTCAAACTTCTGGTAGGCAGCAGCGCTCTGGCAGCCATGCTGGCAGCCTGTGGCGGTGGAGGGGGTAGTTCATCGCCTTCCTCCGACGCAGCGGATGCGGTAGCTCGCACTCTGCCACCAGAAATCGCATCAATCATCGATCAGCAGAATGAACTGACGAATGTTCTCTGTCCGGAAGCATCCGGAGAGGTTGCCGAGGGCGGGTCTCTGGATCCTCTTCAGTGTTTCCAGGAAGGGGAAGAGGACTCAGAACTTTCGCAGGATATGATCGTCCAGCAATTTTGTCCGGAGGCGGTCACTGCATTCGACCCTGAGGGCCTGTTTGACCCGTCACTGTTGCAGGAAGACCCTCAGGCGGCCTTGACCGGCTTCGTTGAGCAGTCTGGTACTTTTGCTGCAGCCTGTCTGCAGGAAGCCGCAGGCAGCCTGCAGAATGCTGGTGATCTTCTTGGCGCAAGCAACCCGATCACTGAGGCTATCTGTCCGGTGGAGTCTGCCAATGGTGAGGTCGATCCTGCGAATTGTTTCGCTGAGGCGGTCGCGGGCGGTAGTTTACCGGGTGGCGGCGACGGCGGTGATGCAGAGGCAGATCCGATTGCCGGCCAGCTATGTCCGGAAACCGGCAGCGTTGCGCCGTCTCCTGAAGCGCCAACAGCTTGTCTGGATGAAGCCAGCCGCGTCTACATTACCGTCATTGACATGATCACTGCGCCTAACCCGCTGACAGAGCAAATCTGTCCCATGGACGCGGCCGATGGGCGAGTCAATCCCCCGGATTGTTTTGCCGAAGCGACCATGGGTGCCGGTGGTTTCCCCGGTGATGGGGGCGGCGACAGCAATCCGTTCAAACCTCTGCTGGAACAGTTCTGCCCGGAAGCGGCGCTGGCGCCTGTTGGCCCAACCACCCCGGTAGACTGCCTGGCCGAAGCTGGCGGTAACTTTGAGGACGTGCAGGATCTGCTGCTTGGGCCCAACCCGCTGACCGAAAACCTGTGTCCTGAAGCTGCACAGACTACCCCCATTGATCCGGCAGCCTGTTTCATGGAAGTGGCCGGCGGTGGTCTGCCCGGTGGCGGTGGTGGAGACAATCCGCTGGCCCCGGTGCTGGAACAATTCTGTCCGGAAACGGCAGCGGGTGAGGTCGGCCCGACCACCCCAGTGGACTGTCTGACGGAAGCCGGTTCCGCCTTTGGCGACGTGCAGGACCTGATTTCTGGTTCTAACCCGCTTACCGACCAGTTCTGCCCGGAAGAGTCCGCTGATGGTCAGGTCGATCCGGCCGCCTGTTTCCAGGAAGCCGCTGGTGGTGGTTTGCCTGGTGGTGGTGACAATCCGTTGGCCCCGGTGCTGGAACAATTCTGTCCGGAAACGGCAGCCGGTGATGTAAGCCCAACCACGCCAGTCGACTGCCTCGCGGAAGCGGGTAGTAACTTCCAGGATGTACAAGACTTGCTACTGGGCCCGAACCCACTGACCGAAAATCTGTGCCCGGAAGCGGCCCAGACAACCCCCATTGATCCAGCCGCATGCTTCGAGGAAGCCGCAGGTGGCGGAGATGGTGGTGACGGTGGCGATGGCGGGAATGGTGGCAGCGATAACCCACTGGCACCGGTACTGGAGCAATTCTGCCCTGAGACTGCCGCGGGTGACGTCGGCCCCACCACGCCGATTGATTGCCTAACCGAAGCGGGTGCTGCGTTTGGTGATGTCCAGGACCTGATTTCAGGCTCCAATCCCCTGACCGAACAGCTGTGTCCGGAAGAATCGGCTGATGGCATGGTAGACCCTGCGGCTTGCTTCCAGGAGGCCTTGGCTATGGGGGGCGAGCTGCCAGGTGGTGGCGGAGATAACCCTCTCGCGCCAGTGCTGGAGCAGTTCTGCCCGGAAACGGCCGAAGGAGATTTGGGGCCGACTACGCCGATTGACTGTCTGACGGAAGCCGGCGGTAACTTCCAGGATGTTCAGGATCTGCTGTTAGGGCCTAATCCCCTGACCGAGAACCTGTGCCCGCAAGCGGCAGCGTCAACACCGATTGACCCTGCGGCCTGTTTTGAAGAAGCCGCAGCGGGAGGCCTCCCCGGTGGTGGCGGGGGCAATCCGTTGGCCCCTGTGCTTGAGCAGTTCTGCCCTGAAACGGCAGACGCCGATGTCGGCCCGACCACTCCCATCGATTGTTTGACTGAAGCCGGTGCTGCGTTTGGTGATGTCCAGGATCTGATTTCAGGCTCCAATCCCCTGACCGAACAGCTGTGTCCTGAAGAATCCGCCGATGGCACGGTAGATCCGGCGGCCTGTTTCCAGGAAGCCCTGGCAATGGGCGGGGAACTGCCGGGTGGTGGTGAGAATCCGTTTGGCCCTGTTCTGGAACAGTTCTGTCCGGAAACCGCCACCGGTGAAGTCGGTCCGACGACGCCGATCGACTGCCTGACGGAAGCCGGTTCCGCTTTTGGCGATGTGCAGGACCTGATCTCTGGGTCCAATCCGCTCACCGAGCAGTTCTGCCCGGCAGAGTCCGCTGATGGGCAGGTAGATCCGGCAGCCTGCTTTGAGGAGGCCTTGTCTGGAGGTACTCCGGGTGGTGGTGAAAATCCATTGGCACCGGTGCTGGAGCAGTTCTGCCCCAATACCGCTGAAGCCGAGGTTGGTCCAACCACACCGGTGGACTGTCTGACCGAAGCGGGGAGCAGCTTTGGCAACATTGAGGACATCATCGGTGGCGCCAACCCACTTACCGAAGCCCTGTGCCCCATGGAATCTGCAGACGGTTCCGTGGATCCGGCAGCCTGTTTCGAAGAAGCGGTGACTGGTGGTATGCCGGGCGGTGGTGACAACCCGCTGGCCCCTGCGCTGGAGCAATTCTGCCCGGAAACGGCAGCGGGTGATTTGGGACCGACCACCCCGGCGGATTGTCTGGCAGAAGCGGGAGCAGGTCTTGCCGCTCTGGAAGAACTGCTGGGCCCGTTGAGTGAGCCGAATCCGCTGACCGAACAGGTATGCCCGCAGACGTCTGCTACTGGCAGTGTCGATCCGCGTGCCTGCTTTGTGGAGTCACTGGACAACGTTGAACTGCTCAATACGGAAAGCATTGGCCTGCTGCCAGGCTGTCCGTTGCTGAGCGCCTTCAACGAAGAAGGTAATCTGTCCCTGACACTGGGTCTGGGTTGTCTGATCAATCAGGAAGCGCCGGAACAACCGTCTCTTGATACCGGTGCCCTGACTGAGCTGTTTGATACCTTGTTTGGCGGTTTCATGTAAATCTGCCTGTCAGGAAACAGCCTGAAAAAGCCCGGCGTTTAGCGCCGGGTTTTTTTTGGGTTTATCGCGGGTAGCGGGAAAGGCCCGGTTTAATCCCCTTACTTGCCGTAGGAGCGTCGGTTATTCGCTTCGTTCAGCCTCCGGGCGGCCCTGCCGGTGTTCCTTCGCTACGCTCGGTGGCGGCGCGATCCCAGACCAGGATCAAAAGCATTTTTATCATAGAGGGCACGGTTCGCGCAGGAAGACGGTTTTGCTCTGTGGAGCCTGTGCCCTCTGTGGTAAATCCGTCTTTAACGACCTGGGTTATCGCGCCGCCAGTGACGCTCCTGCGTAAGCGAGGGCTGTGGACGATTCCCGTTAATCCGCGATGAACCATAAAAAAAGCCGCCAGGAAGGCGGCTTTTCAGTACTGGGCAGTGGCTCAGCCCAAACGTTTGGGTAGCGCCTCGCGCAGCTTGCTGGCCATGTCACGGATGGACTCTTCCGTGGTTTCCCAGCTAATACAGCCATCGGTAATGGACACACCGTATGCTAGGTCATCCAGATTGGCCGGGATCTTCTGGTTGCCGAATTTCAGGTGGGATTCCACCATCAGGCCAACAATGGACTGGTTGCCTTCGAGAATCTGATTGGCGATGTTTTCCATCACCAGAGGCTGCAGGCCGGGATCCTTGTTGGAGTTGGCGTGGGAGCAGTCCACCATGATGTTGGTGGAGACGCCGGCCTTTTCCAGTGCTTTTTCGGCCAGGGCCACGGATACGGAATCATAGTTCGGCTTGCCGCCGCCACCGCGCAGTACCACATGTCCGTACTGGTTGCCCTTGGTGGTGGTCAGTGCCACACGGCCTTCCGGATCAATACCCAGGAAGCGGTGTGGGGACTGCACACTCAGCATGGCGTTGACGGCCACATCCAGGCTGCCATCGGTGCCATTCTTGAAGCCCACCGGGCTGGACAGACCGGACGACATTTCCCGGTGGGTCTGGCTTTCGGTGGTACGGGCGCCAATCGCGTTCCAGGCGATCAGATCCTGAATGTACTGGGGGGTGGTTGGGTCCAGTGCTTCGGTGGCGGCCGGCAGGCCCAGCTCGGCCACGTCCAGCAGCAGTTTGCGGGCGATATGCAAACCATCCTGCACCTTGAAGGAATCATTCATGTAGGGGTCGTTGATCAGCCCCTTCCAGCCAGTTGTAGTACGTGGCTTCTCGAAATAGACCCGCAGTACCAGGTAGATGGTGTCTTTCACTTCCTCGGCAAGTGCTTTCAGCTTTTGCGCGTAGTCCATGGCCGCCTTGGTGTCATGGATAGAGCAGGGGCCGATGACCACGAACAGACGGTGGTCCTTGCGGTCGAGGATGTTGCGAATGGTCTCGCGCCCTTCAATCACCGTCTTGCGCGCGTTGTCCGAGAGCGGCAGCTCTTCTTTCAGCGCATTCGGGGTGATCAGGAGTTCCTGTGAGGCGATATTGAGATCGTCTACCTGTTTATCGGTCATGATGGTCTTTGCTACCTGTCGTTGCTGGAGGCCGCGCCCCTGGCTGACTCTCCCTTCTTAGAGGTCCAGCAGTCTAGCGGAAACAGCGGCTTATAGAAATATGAGGCCGCCTCTGCCGGTGATAGAAACCCTCAATATTGGTGTCTGTTGCAGGCCTGCCATCCGCAGGTTCTGTACCTGATCCTGCTTTGTCTGGCGAGCACGTGGGCCACGGTGCAGGTTCAGGTGGCGAGCAGCTCATCCACGTAGTGGGGCACGAGATCTGTGGCCAGTCCGTGACGGTGCTCGGCAAAGGCGGTCAGTCGCTGTGAGGGCTCCAGGTTGAGCTCAATGGTGTGCGCGCCGTGACGATTGGCCTCTTCCACAAAACCTGCCGCCGGGTAGACGTTGCCGCTAGTCCCGATACTGATGAACAGGTCACACCGGGCCAGCGCCTGGTAGATCGTCTCCATTTGCAGGGGCATTTCCCCGAACCACACCACATGGGGGCGCAGACAGCCGGGTTTCCCACAGAGCGGGCAGGGGAGCGCCGGTGTCAGATCGTGATCAATCTCCAGCAATCCACCGCTGGTCTGACAGCGCCCTTTGAGCAGTTCCCCATGCATGTGGATCAGGTTGCGACTGCCTGCCCGTTCATGCAGGTTGTCGATGTTCTGGGTGATCAGCAGAACCTGTCCCGGCCAGGCCGTTTCGAGCCGTGCCAGGGCCTGATGCGCGGCATTGGGCTTGATGGCAGCGCTGAGCAATTGCTCGCGGCGGGTGTTATAGAACTGTTGCACCATCAGCGGGTTGCGAAAGAAGGCTTCGGGTGTGGCCACATCTTCGACCCGGTGGTTTTCCCACAGGCCGTCTGACGCCCGGAACGTCTTGATGCCGGATTCCGCCGAGATTCCCGCGCCGGTAAGTATTACAATGTTTTCAGCCATTTATCTGCCCAATCTGCCAAGGTTGCTTATGGATACCATTATCGATCGCCAGGAAAATCTGACTCTCAACGGCCGTGGCAATGTGACCCTGCTGCACTTCCATCAGGGCATGGTGCTGCTGGTGGGGGAAGATGCTATTGGCCTCTATCGTGACCGGGTCGCCATCGATGACCCCCTCGCCAATGGTGTCATTGGCTACGAAAGCATTCCACCCTCGCTGCAACCGTCCTGGGGGCAAGCCTGCGGGTTTGTGCGTGAGCATGCTTCCGGCTACGTCGCACTGAATGATGGAGGGGTGATTTTTATTCGTCCCGATGGCGTTGGCCTCTATCCCACAGGCCCCGATGCGCTGCACAATCGTGCCATGAGTTGGCTGATCCCGTTCCCGCCGCTGAATGCCTGATAGAGCCCGGCCTCAAAGCGGTAATGTTGTTGATGTTTAATGTGCTGCAGCGCTCGGCATAGAGCGTGCAGTGCATCCACAAGGAGTTGTTATGGCTGAAGAAACGACCCGCCTGCGCCTGCGCACCCTGACCGAAGAAGACTACCCGGCGCTGGCACGACTGATGGACCAGGTCTATCACGACATTGGCGGGGCCTGGCCGGAAGACACTATTCGCACCCTGATCCGTATTTTTCCGGAAGGGCAGTTGGTGATAGAGGATAACGGGGAACTGGTGGCAACCGCGCTAACCATCAAGGTGAAATACGACCGCTTCTCCAACCCGCACCGCTATGAAGACCTGATCACCGACGACAAGGTGCGTTCCCATAACCGCAAGGGGGATGCGCTCTATGGTCTGGATGTGTTTGTGGACAAGGAATACCGCGGTTACCGTCTGGGGCGTCGGCTTTATGAGGCGCGCAAGGAGCTGTGTCGGGAAGAGAATCTGCGTGCCATTCTGGCCGGTGGTCGTTTGCCAGGCTTTTCCAAATACGCAGATCAGATGAAGGTCACCGAATACATTGAGCAGGTAGAAGCCCGCGCAATCTACGACCCTATTCTGTCGTTTCAGCTGTCCAATGGCTTCGATGTGAAACGTCTCATGAAGCAATACCTGCCGGAGGATGAAGACTCTCGCGGGTACGCGACGCTGCTCGAATGGGACAACATTCTTTATGAACCGGAAGATGAAGATACTGAGTGGCCCCGTCGTACCGTGGTTCGAGTGGGCGTTGTCCAGCGGCGGATGCGGGCGGCACGGGATGTGCAGGACCTGCTTAACCAGGTGGAATTCTTTATCGACGCGTTATCGGATTATCGCGCGGACTTTGCCGTGTTGCCGGAATTTTTCAGTGCGCCACTCATGGGCCTGCGTCCGGAACTGAACTCAGTGGAAGCGGTGCGTTTCCTGGCCAGTTTTACCGATGAAGTGCGTGATGCGCTGGCGGATATGGCCGTGAGTTACAATATCAATATTGTCGGTGGTTCCATGCCGGTGATTGAAGATGAAAAGGTCTATAACGTCGCTTATCTGATGCGCCGTGACGGGTCGGTGGAGTCCCAGTACAAGATCCACATCACGCCCCATGAGCGTCGGGACTGGGTGATCCAGGGCGGCAACAAGGTACAGGTATTCGATACCGATGCCGGTCGGGTCGGTATTCTGATCTGCTACGACGTGGAGTTTCCGGAGCTGGGCCGTCTGCTGGCCGAAGAAAAGATGGATATCCTGTTCGTCCCGTTCTGGACTGACACCAAGAATGGTTATCTGCGGGTGCGTCATTGTGCCCAGGCTCGCGCCATCGAAAACGAATGCTACGTGGCCATCGCCGGTTCCGTGGGCAACCTGCCCAGGGTGGATGCGGTCGATATCCAGTACGCCCAGTCGTCGGTATTTTCCCCCAGCGATTTCTATTTCCCCCACGATGCCATCATCAGTGAGTCGGTACCCAACACCGAAATGCTGATGTTTGCGGATGTGGATCTGGAAAAACTGAAACTGCTGCACCGGGAGGGGTCGGTCACCAATCTGCGCGATCGCAGGGATGACCTTTATAGTCTGGATTGGAAGAATAAAGGCTAACCCCGACTTCTACTGGATATCATTATCCTGTAATGCCGAGTTGTTGAAGAAAATAGGGACATGGATAGTCGTGAAAATTATTAAAATGCTTGTGGTGGGCTCTGTGAGTTTGGCATTGCTGGCTTGCGCGAGTAGCGTGATAGCAATCGATGAGCAAGAGGAATCCTGGGAAATTAGCCGTGGGTCTGTTGATGGCGCGCCCTTGATAGTCAGACAAAACCGCGGCGCGTTGGCGGTGGCAAAGAGTCGAAAGGCTTACCCCTACCGGGTGATGATTGCGATCGGGATTAACCGCGTGGATGAGAACGGGTTTCCTGTAGCCGAAGCCTCTCATGAACTGTATCAATTTGAAGATAAGGTCGGGGCGGCTCTGAAAAACAGTGATACTGTCATTGCTGTTGTGCTGACTCTCCCGAGAATGCGCCAACTGGTTTTTTACACTGCACAGCCTGATACGGTTGAGGGTGTGCTTGAAAGCATGAAACAACAGGAATCAACACTACAATGGGGTTATGAGGTCGCTCATGATCCGGGTTGGTCGCTTTATCGCTGAGCGCCTTTGACCTGTTATGCCTACAAGTGCTTTCCGGGCGTAGCTTGCTAAACCGATCCTGCAGTCATGAATGTCTGATGTGCTGATTGGCCTTTATCAAACAATAATGTGTTGCCTTGGAGAAAGAATGAATAGCAACCTGACTCGTAACGGTTTTATTGCGGCGGCATTGATGAATATCGGTGGGGTGATGCTTTTCTCCCGTGCCTTTACCAATGATGCCATTAATCAGGCGGACCCGGTGGTCATGTCCAACTTTGGGCTCATGATGATTGTAGTATGGGGGCTGGCTTATCTGGGGGCAGCTTTTGTCCGGGGAGATCTTCGTTGGTTGGCGGCAGCGTTTGCCGTAGAGAAGCTGGTGTATGTGGTGGCCTGGTCTGTATGGATGTCGAGCCATAGCCTTGGTGCGGTGTATGAGCAGGATTTGTTTGCCGGGGTGTTTTACAGCATCTATGGGCTCAACGATCTGGCCTTTATGGTGTTCTTCGGCTGGGTGGCGCTGACTCAACGCTCCCATGACTGATCATTCCCGCCGGCGCTCCGTTGGTCCATGTGAGGCCGTCTGCTGAATCGAGGTGGGAAAGAGACGGAAAAAAGATGAAACGTCTGGTAGCAGCGGTAACGCTACTTTGCTTGCTGGTGCCAGGAACGGTGCAAGCAACCACGTTTCAGCAGATGCTGGTGTTGGCAGCTCTGGAGCGTACACGCCATCAGGTTAGTTACAACGGCGCCTACTATGCGTTGGTTTACCCAAATGGTGATGTCCCTTCCAATATCGGTGTCTGTACGGATGTGGTGATCCGGGCTTACCGCGCACTGGGCGTTGATCTGCAGGTATTGGTCCATGAGGATATGGTCAGCAATTTCGCCGCTTATCCGTCGAAACGGATCTGGGGGTTGAATTTCACCGATCGGAATATCGACCACCGCCGCGTCCCCAACTTGCAAACTTTCTTCCGCCGACATGGTGAATCTTTTCCCGTCAGCCATCGGCCCGCCGACTATGCCCCCGGTGACATGGTTACATGGGTGTTACCCGGTAACTTGCCGCATATCGGTATTGTGACTGACCGCAAGGTTGAGGGCAGCGACACTCCACTGATAGTGCATAACATTGGTGCCGGCCCTGAACTGGAGGATATGCTGTTCGACTACGAGATCACCGGGCATTATCGCTACCCGCCTTCGGCGGCTACCGGAAGTACCCGCCAGGACATTACCCGTTCCAGGTAAGCTCAAACACCCTCTGAGCATTACCAGCAAGGAACAGGGCGAGGCTTTCGTCATCGAGAGCCAACTGGTCCAGATCCTCAAGGGCTTTCTCGGCCGGGATCATAGGATAATTGGTACCAAAAAGGACCTTGCTGCGGCCGTGTCCGCGCATGAACTCCACCAGCGCTGACGGATAACGGTTTGCTGTGTACGCAGATGTGTCGATGAAGACGTTCTCATGCTTGGTGGCGATGGCAATCGCTTCTTCAGTCCAGGGGTAGCCGATATGACCACCCACAATTTTTAGTTCAGGAAAATCCAGCGCAACCTGGTCCAGATAAATGGGACGACCGACTTCACTCGGCATTAACGGTCCGGTGTGGCCAATTTGCGTACAGAATGGAACGCCCATTTCAGCGCAGGCCGTATAAACAGGATAAAAACGGCGGTCGGTGGGTGGCACTCCCCACAGCCAGGGAAGTACTCGGACTCCCTTGAACCCCAGCTCGTTAACACAGCGACGAATTTCCCGAACTGCAGCCATTGGACGGGAAATATCCACGGAACCAATCCCGAGTAACCGGTTAGGTGCCTGGTGGACAAACTGCGCTACTTCATCATTGGAGATCATGGTTTTCCCCGGTGCTTCCCAGGCTGAAATCAGACTCAGGTCGACCTGGGCGGCATCCATCATCGCTACGGTGGCAGACACAGGGAGTTCCGAGGAGGGGGCAGGTGTTTTAGTCCAGCGCCTCAGGGAGTCGAAAATAGGATCCTGAAGGTGGCGCAGGGTAGGGTGTTGAGCCCAAGCATCAATGATCATGGTTTGTCCTCATTTTCTGTTAAAATTTGCTATCAGATAAATAGCGCTATCAATTTAGTAGCGTAAAGCCGGGAGATCAAGTGTGGCGAGAACCCGTTCAGTCAAGCCGGGACAGCCGGTACGTAATTCCCAATCGGGACAGCCAATTATGGTGGCACTGGATTTACTGGGCCGCCGTTGGTCGTTGCGGATTCTGTGGTGCCTGAGGGAGCATCAACACAAGAGCAGTCGAGCGTTGCAGCAAGAGTGTGGAATCAGTTCTCCAAATGTTCTCATGTCTCGTCTCAAGGAGCTTCGGGAGGCCGGGGTGGTGATACTCGAAGATGGCAAGGGGTATGCCCTCACAGACCTTGGCCTTAAGTTGATGAAGGCAATGGGTCCCCTGGCTGAGTGGGCAGATGAGTGGGCAAGGCAGACGGGGCGCGCGGATCTCGCGTGTTATGGGCGTTCTTGATTCGTTATGGCTCTGTTTTGGCCTGATTCTGCGTGACCGGTGAATGGGGCTGCCAAGTGTGCAGAGTCGGGGTACAGTAGAGCAGTGCAAGTTACCACGGACGGATTTCGACATGCATTTCCCGGCTCCCATGACGGGCCGCTGTTTATGCGGCGCTGTTTCCCTTGGTGCTACTCCAAATTCACCGCATGTTGCTGTATGCCACTGTGATATTTGTCGACGATGGGGCGGAGGTCCCTTGCTTGCCGTTGAGTGTGATGACGATGTAGTGGTGAATGGTGAGGACCACGTTGTGGTTTTTGCTTCATCAGACTGGGCGGAGCGCGGGTTCTGCCGTGAGTGTGGCACGCACCTTTTTTACCGGCTTCGTCAGGGGGGGCACACCGCTATACCCGTTGGGCTTTTTCAGGAGTACGAAAACTGGCAGCTGACGCAACAGCTTTTTATTGAACGTAAACCATCCTTCTATTCCTTTGCAGAAAAGACCCGACATGTTACCGGCGAAGAGCTGTTTGCCGAGTTTCTGGCGAATCATTCTGGCTCTGATTCAACCTGAAAACCAGATTGTACGATTGCGGGCCGAGGAGGCTACACATGCAAGCTTTACTGGTACGGATAGTCGCAACTGTGTTCCTGTTTTACGGAACGGCTTTCTTGTTCTGGCCGCAAATATTTCTGCTGCGGCAATTGGGTGAGGTGCCAGTGATGCCATCCACCCTGATCGATGTTAGAGCCACTTACGGTGGGTTGTCTTTGGGGCTTGCCGTTGTGTTATTCAAACTCGCTGGCGAGCCGGCAACGCAACGCGCCGGCGTCTGGGCTGTGATACTGGTGCTTGGCGGCATGGCGGTGGGACGCTGCTATGGCCTCATCGTGGATGGATCTGCCAATGGCTTTATGTATCTGTATCTGGCCCTGGAAATCCTCGCCGTGGCCGTCAGCTTTGTGGTGCTGGCCTTACGGCCTTCATTTCATCAGGAATAAAATAAACGATTGGGGTGGATATGTATCAGAATCGACAGGCTCTGGCCCTGGGGAGCCTGATAACGTTGGTGTTGGCGGTTGTCTTGTTGTTGGTTCTCGCGTTCTGGATTTGGCCGAAATATAACGTTTATCGCCAGGAGCTGAATGGGCGTGCGGCATTAAAGGAAGCGCAATGGTCCAAGCAAATCCTCATAGAGGAGGCGAAGGCCCGTGAGCAGGCCGCCCTGATGCAGGCCAAGGCACGCATTACGTTAGCGGAGGCTGAGGGGAAAGCTCAAATCGCTCGTGCAAAGGCGGAGGGGGCTGCGGACATCGAACGCGCGAAGGCCGCTGCCGAGGCGAACCGAATTATAGGCGCGTCACTTAAAAACAACGAAGAGTACCTTCGCTATATCTGGATCAAGGGGCTTCAGGATGGCAAGGGAGAAAGGATCTACATTCCGACCGAAGCCGGGCTCCCTATTCTGGAAGCAGGTAAGTGAATTGTGCGAACGGCGGCAGATCATATCGATGGTGTGATCCACGCTGTTCGCAGGGTATGTGTTTTTGGCCACTTTCTGATCTTTCCTGTCTTGTCTCTCCTGAGGGGCGCTGAAGCCGGTATTTACCGGGCTTGATCGTTTTTGTCCGTGCGAAGTCAGCTTTTTTTGCGGTTTTTTCTCCAGCGAAGACAGTGTTCCCCTGGGTGATCGTTTCTGACCGGGATCACTTTGGTCGCTTCCATCGATTTTTGGTCACCCGGTGTTTCCCGGTTTGGTTGAATCATCACCTCCTTGTTGGCAATTTGCCGATGCTTGCAGTGATACCTGCAGCGACATTGACGGTTGGCGTGACAAGGGAAGTTGGAGATGAAGCGTTTTTCTGGCAAGACTGCGTTGATTACCGGGGCCTCTTCCGGCATGGGGAAGGATTACGCCCGGTTGCTGGCCGCTGCAGGAGCGCACCTGGTGCTCACTGCCCGCCGGGAGGACCGTCTTGTATCCCTGCGGGATACGCTATTGGCGGAATTTTCGGTGGATGTGCTGGTGTTGCCCTGTGACCTGATGGACCCGGTGTCACGGCAGGCCATGCTGGATGCGCTGGATGGGCGCGGGGTGAAAGTGGACATCCTCATCAACAATGCCGGGCTTGGGCTGCAGGAGCCGTTTGTGGCGATGCCGTGGGGCCATTTGCAGGGCATGATGGACGTAGACATGACCGCCCTGACGCACCTCACTCACCATTTTGCCACCCGAATGCAGGCCCGGGGCGAAGGCTATGTGCTGCTGGTGGCGTCAGTGGCCGGACACATGGCGATTCCGGGCTATGCCGGTTACAGCGCCTGCAAACACTATGTGCGGGCGTTGGGTTATGCCCTGAACGGAGAGCTGCGGCCGGCAGGGGTACGGGTCACGGTTGTGTCACCCGGCGCCACCGAAACCGAGTTTTTTGACGTGGCAGGTCACCAGCGGAACCTGCTCGCGAAGCTGCTCACCGGCAAGAGTGAAGCGGTGGCCTGGTCAGCGCTAAAGGGGTTGCACCGCGGGCGGCGTGAAGTTGTCCCCGGGCTGATCAACTGGCTCGCGACGCTCTCGGCCCGCCTGCTGCCCTATACCCTGATGCGCCGTATCATGGAGATCATCTTCTGATGCCTTCCGCTCCGCGGTTAAGGGTGTTCATCTTCCTCGATTTTGTGTGTCCCCGGCGGGCCTTTCCCTTGCTAATCTCGCGAGTTACTCAGGGATAGGAGAAACGAGAATGAGATGCATTGTGGTAGGCGGTGGCCTGTCTGGGTTGGCATCGGCAGTGTGGATGGCGGAAGCCGGATATGAGGTGACGCTACTGGAGCGGCGCGGGGCCCTGGGTGGGCGAACGATCGCGATTCCACAGAAAGAGGTGAACGACGTCCCTGACAATGGGCAGCATGTGTTTGCCAGTGGTTACGAGAATCTGTTCCGCTATCTGGACAGCGTCGGGACCCGCCACCACGTTGAATTTCCCGGTCACATGACGGCTCGTATGCCAGGGGGGAAAACCCGCCGAACTGCATTTTGGGGCCTGGATGGGCTGCGGGCCATGGTTGGCGACTTGCCTGGCGTCAAGGGGCTCGACAAACTGCGCACGGCCCGTGCCCAGGCACGAATTTTTGGAGAAGCACTAAAGCAACCCGCCGATCTTGATCAGATTACCGCTGCGCAATGGTTCGACCGCGTGGGACTGCCTTTGTCTGCCCGCCGCGCCATGTGGGACGGTATCGTGATCGGTTTGACTGGCGACAAGCCGGACATCTCATCGGCCAAGGTGCCTGCGGACTTGTTGGTGACAGGGATGCGCAAGGGCGTGAAGATGCGTACCCCGGTGTCTATCGGTTACCCGACGGTGGATCTGGATACCCTGTTCGTGCGCAGCGCCGAAGCCTTCTTCCGCCTGAATAATGTGTCGGTGCGTACCCGCTCTCCGGTGAAGAGTATTGATATCGTTGAGGGTGTGGTGAAAGGCGTCACGCTGCGTGATGGAGAGGAGCTGGAGGCGGATGCGGTGATCTGTGCGGTGCCGGTGTGGCAGGTGAAGGATTTGTTGGAACAAATGCCAGAGCACGAAAAAATTGAGCGGGCAGTGAAGGCGCTGACCCCGGTACCCATTGTCAGCGTTAATTTGTACCTGGATCGCGATATCGGCATGGAAGACTGGGGCGAAATTCTTTACGACGGAGAGGGGGTCCTCGAACAGGTTTGGGATCGTCAACGGATGCATGGGCGGGAGCCTGCAGGTCACTGGTTCTTCTCGACCACGGTGTCGGCCTCCTACGAGCTGATCAAGAAGTCCAACGACGAGATTATCGCTATCCAGATGGAGATGTTGCGTCGTTATTATCCAAAGGCCAGAGATGCCCAGGTGATTCACAGCCACATTGTGCGCATGCCGCATTCCACCTTTGCCCAGCGCCCGGGAACGTCAGGGGTTCGTCCTGAGCAGAAAACGTCGGTGACAGGTTTAGCGCTTGCCGGTGACTGGACCAACACGGAATGGACCACCACTATGGAAGGGGCATGTCAAAGTGCGGCCCGCGCTGTGGAAGCCCTTTTGGAGAGCGAGGGATGACATCCGAAGTTTAACCGCGTGCGTTGTCCCGTTCAGAGGCCATCGGCCACTGCCACACTGGTATGGCAATGGCCGTGACGCGTTTCAGCGACGTTTGCTGTAGGCGTAGCCGGTGGCGATAACCGGTACCCCAAGCCCTAACCAGGATACCCAGTCATACACCCCGTCACCCAGCAAGGCGGACAGCAGTCCCACCGTGCTGGTGATGGCGATCAGTAATGGCAGGGCAAAGATACGCTTCATCATGCGCCTCCCGGTGCAGCATTGCCGCGGCGCACCCACCAGAGATACAGGCCGCTTACCAGTACCACAATGGTGAACAGGTCCAGTAGAAGCCAGATGATTTTCAGCGGCAGCCCGCCGTAATCCCCAAAATGTAGCGGGCCGGACAAGGACAGTGCCTTGTTGTACCAGGGCATTTCCCGCATGTCGGCAAACTCACCGGTGCGGGCGTCCACCAGCACCGGAGTGATGATGTGTGAGGTCAGCGGCGTGTTGCCATGCAGGAAGATGGCATAGTGAAAGTCGGTGGACCAGGAGCCCCCGGGGAACGCCACGAACTGCAGGGTCATGTCCGGGGCGGCGGCAACGGCCTGCTCAACGGCGGCGTCCAGGGAGGCCATCTGCGCGGGTGTGGGAACGCTCGTATCCTGATAACCGGCGGTGAGATCGGCCAGTGCCTGGCTGCGCCAGGTGGCGGTGATGGGATCGGCCAGGGTGTTGATCACTCCGGTCAGTCCGACCACGGTAAGCCAGGCCACGCTGACGATACCCAGCAGGTTGTGGTAATCCAGCCACTTGATGCGGCGGGACCGCTGCGTTCGCAGGGTGCCGAAATCCAGCTTGCGCATGAATGGCGCATAGAGCACCACACCGGAAACAATGGCGATGATCATCAGCACGCCCATGGCGCCAAGGAACAGCATGCCGGGCAAGCCGAGGAACATGTCCGTATGCAGCTGCAGCAGGAAGTGCATGATGTCGAACCCCTCGTGGTAGGGCACCAGCTCGCCGCTGGTGCGATCGAAGGAGCTCATCAGCATGTCGCTACCGGGAGAGTCCGGTGCCGGTCCGGTGGTCACATTGATCACCGGGCGGTCCACATCAAAGCTCATGTAAAGCGGGACTTCGCCGGGCCGGTTGGCCGCAGCGTGATCGAGGATCTGGTCCAGACTCAACCACTCACCACCGGGATTGGCCGGTTGCCAGGTGTCGCTGTGCAGAACGCTGTCCAGTTCATCATGAAAGATCAGTGGTAACCCGGTAATGCACAGCATCAACAGGAACAGGGTACTGATCAGACTGGTCCAGGTGTGCCACCAGGACCAGCGACGGAGTGTGCTGGCTTTCATATAGGCTGGCTGGTCCCGGCGTTGCCGGGACGTATCCGTTGTTTCAGAATTCGTAGGTGCCGGAGAGCATAACAGTACGAGGTGCGCCGACGGTCAGATAACTGGAACCCGGGTAGCCACCCGCAGAGGCCCAGTAATCGGTATCCGCCACGTTCTCGACCCGGGCGCGCAGGGTGAGCATTTTCGTTTCACCGATGGGAACCAGATAGCGGGCACCCAGATCAAGGCGGGTCCAGTCGGGAATCTTGGCGGTGTTGGCGGCATCCACGTACTGGGAGCTGGTATAGATGATGCGTCCATCCAGTGATAGCCCCTCTGTGCCAGGTACGGCCCAGTCCACGTTCAGGTTGGCCTGGGTGTCCGGGGAGCCAATGGCTTTTTCACCGTCGACATCGGTATCGAGCAGGCTGACACCGCCCAGCACCGTCAGGCTGTCAAGTGGCTTGCCGTATGCCATCAGTTCAAGGCCTCTGTTGGTCTGGTCGTCGACGATTTCAAACTTGTTGTTGCTGTCGAAACCGGTGATGGGCTTCTCGCTCTGGAACAAAGAGACACTGCCGCCGAGGTTACCAGCGTCAAACTTCATGCCGATCTCGGCTTGCTCGGTTTTAAAGGGGGCAATGGTTTCACCCGCATTGGCCACGGGCCCATTGTTGTCCGCGGGGGCATTGCCTCCAGCCACAAGACCCTCAATGTAATTGCTGTACAGGGACACGGACTCGGACAATCGGTAGAGCAGGCCAACGGATGGGGTGACCGCATTATCTTCGTACTTGTTGCTGCGATTGCCGGTGTTGTAATCGTAGCTGGTGTCTTCGATTTCCTGATAGCGGCCACCAAGCGTTACCAGCAGGCTGTCGTTGAGCATGCTCAGCTGATCGGCAAAGGCGACACTGCGTAATTCGGTACGAATGGTGGTGCCGGGATCATCCATGTTGCCCCCAGCGAAGGGTGCAGGTGGAATGGCCATTTCAGTGGGGCCATAAATGTTACCAGTGACACCTGAGCCGAAGAGATAGGCGTTCTTGGATTCCAGCTCATAGCTCGCGGTGGACAGACTCAGAGTGTGGGTCACTGGGCCTGTGGTGAGCTGGCTCCAGCGAACCCCGGCTTCGCCGGTGATGACGGTGTCTTCGCGGACGTTGTCAAAGCGGTTGGCGGTGTAGTCTCCTGCGGTGTTGATCACTGTGGGGTTGGCAAAGATGGCGTCTTCCTTGCCTTCGCGGCCACCCAGTGCAACCCAGGACGTGACGTTTTCAGCAAAGTCATACTCAGCCCGGACCGTCCCGAAGAGGTCTTCCGAATTGGAGTAGGTCCAGGGTTGTGCGACGGTTTTATCGGAATCCGGTGTTTTCTGGATGGGAACGCCGGACGCGAAAGTGATGCTGGGCATGGAGGCATCCATGCTGAATTTCTGGAAGCCCAGGTCAGCGGAAATACGCAGGTTTTCTTCACGGAAGTCCACGCCAATGTGGGACATGGAGATCTTCTGGTTCTCGCCATCTACCGCGGTGTCGCCATCACGACGGGCGGCGTTCAACCGGATGCCGGCACGACCATCTTCACTGCGGCGGGCCAGGTCAACGGCGCCATAGGCTTGCCCGCCGGACTGTACCCCCAGCGTAAACTGATTGACGTCATAGTTCGGAGCACGCTTGGGCAATACGTTGACGGCGCCACCCAGACCACTGCCGCCAGGGGCGGCGCCGTTGAGAAAGGCATTGGCGCCACGGAACACCTGAACGCGCTGGATAAACTCGGACGCGAGGTACTGACGAGGCAGCAGGCCATACAGGCCGTTGTAACTCATGTCATCGGAGTAGACCGGCAGGCCACGTACCAGATAGAGCTGCTGAAAGTTACCGAAACCGCGGGCGACCCTGACGGCCGGATCATTCATGAGAATGTCCGCCACGCTTTCGGCTTGCTGGTCTTCAATCAACAGTTCGGTGTAGTTGGTGAAACTGTAGGGGGTTGCCATGCTGTCCTGTTTCCCCAGAATGCCTAGGGAGCCTCCCTCGGCCACCTGGCCGCCTGCGAAGGCTTCGCTGAGCCCTTCCTTCGACGCATCCGCGCTGCTTTGTACCTCAACGGTTTCGAGGACATGGGCATTATCTGTGTCGGCAAGAGCCGCCGCGCTGGCCATGCAGGCAACAGCGAGGGCGGTCAGTCGGAACGGGGCATGGGACATGGACAGATTCCTGAGGGTGACAGCAAAAGTTGTAAGAATTGTGAGCGCAATGAGAACGGTTATGGTTCCTTTTTAACAATAGGCATTTTGAACCGGCTTCATAGCCCTTGGCTATGCCGATTATCGGCCGTTGCGGAACTTGAATTACACTAGAGCCATGCCAACCCGATACTTCCGACTCGATCGATTTCTCAGTCAACAGCTACAGGTGAGTCGCAGTGCCTTGCGTCCGTTGTTGGCGGCGGGGCGTGTGCGCGTGAACGGGGCTGTGGCGCGGGACCGTCAGCGTCGTATTGGTCCCTTCGACCGGGTGGAATGTGACGACCAGCTTCTCGGCGACGGAACCCGTCGCTATCTGATGCTGAACAAACCTGCAGGGGTGGTCAGTGCGACAACCGATGCGACACATCCTACGGTGCTGGATCTGTTGCCGGAAGCGGCGAGAGAGGGCTTGCATCTGGCAGGACGGTTGGACTTTAACAGCACAGGCCTGGTACTGCTCACCAATGACGGCGAATGGTCACGGCGTTTGAGCTTGCCTGACTCCGGGGTCTGGAAGCGCTACCGGGTGACAGTAGAGCGTCCATTGCGGCCTGAGGATGTGGCCGCGTTTTCGGCCGGTATGCATTTTGAATTTGAAGGGCTGGTTACACGGCCTGCGCGACTGGAGATCTTGGCGGAACAGGAGGCACGGGTCTTTTTGCAAGAGGGGCGCTATCACCAGATACGTCGCATGTTTGCTCAAACGGGCAATCGGGTGATGACACTTCACCGCGAGGCGGTGGGATCGGTGGTGCTGGATGAAACGCTAGCGCCCGGCGAATGCCGGGCGCTAACGTCAAACGAAGTCGAACAGATTGACGCTTAGATCATTGGCTTGCCGCTGGCCATACGCTTGCGGAAATCACGCAGTGGCAGCAGGTAAGCAGCCTGGCGAACCGGGCGCGGCAGGAACTTCATGGTCTTGCCGAAGAAACGCACGGTCTTGTCGAACTTGCGTTGTTTGTCGGCATTCCATTCCAGGTTCATCGCTTCGCGGATTTCCGGCGGCAGGAAACCGCTGGTGACGAAACGGTTGAATTTCCCGAACAGTTTCTGAGTGATTGGGCTCAGGAACTTGAGGTCCACGATAATCATCAGGAATTCGTGAACCCGCTCATCGATGTGCAGGTTGTCCAGGCCGTTTTGCCAATACTCTTCAAACGCATCCAGGTCTTTCGGCCACATTTCCTGGCGCACCTGCAGGGTAGTACCCAGCGGGTGCGCAAGTTGATAAAACTCTTCCTGTTCGGCGCGGGTCAGCGGGCGGTGAACCTTCTGATAGGTGTCCACAAAGCCCCAATACAGGCACGCAGCGACCCACAGCTGAAGCTCGGGATCGAAGGCGTTGTATTTCACCGGAGACTCGTCGGTGGAATGCACATATTTATGCGCGCCGTTCACCGCCTTGCGGTAGGCCAGTTTCTCTTCACTCGTGCCCATCATGGCCACGGCCAGGTAGGTGAAGGTTGTGCGAGTGCGCTTCAAGGGGTTGTGCAGAACGGAACCACTGGTCACGCGGCTCTCGGCTACGCCATGGCCCACCGCAGGCAGGGACAACTGCATAATGATATTGGCACCCGCAGACAGGAAAACGGTGCTGTCCAGGATGCCCGGATACTTGGCATCCAGCTGTTTGGCGGTCAGGGGTTCCGGCCAGTGATGTTCAAGCCGGGTTTTTTTGTCGATAGCGGTGGCTTGTGCGTTCATAGTCAGGTTCCTCGAAGGCTGGCAAAGGGCCAGTCATACGCTCGTTTTATTTATGCTAGCGAGCACGGCGCCACTGCACAATGAGACAAAAGAAATCATATGTATCCACCTGGCGTTTTTGCCATTAAAAGCTGATCAAATGTCACAAAAATTGCGTAACTGGCGGTCAAGATGCTGTGAACTTGCCGGTTCTACCAAGACTAGACAGTCAGCAGATATTTGTTTTCCTGTGTCCTGGGAAGCACGGTTTTCCGGGGCAGGGCGGGAGGCTGAGGCGGCGGTTATTCGATCCGTGTGTTGCTCCGCTGCGCTCGGTGGTGGCGCGATAACCCTGATCAGAAAAGAGTCACGCGTTTGGCGGTGTGAAATCGTTTCACTATGAGGTTTGCTGGTTCCGCCTTCTGAGAGTGGCTTCGGTTGCGTTGTGACTCGTGACTTAGTGACCGCGCCGCGAGCGACGCTCCTACGGACAGGCGAGAGCAGCTAACAGGCTTTTCCCTCCAATCCGCGATGAACTACAAAAAAGGCGCTCCGAAGAGCGCCTTTTCCGTGACACGGTAACCGTTGGCTGAATTACATGTTCGGGTAATTCGGGCCGCCGGTACCTTCCGGAGCAACCCAGTTGATGTTCTGGGTCGGATCCTTGATGTCACAGGTCTTGCAGTGTACGCAGTTCTGGGCGTTGATCTGGAAACGCTTGTCGCCAGTGTTCTCGTCCTCGACCACTTCGTACACGCCTGCCGGGCAGTAACGCTGCGCCGGCTCGTCCCACTTGGGCAGGTTGACCTGCAGGGGAACGCTCGGGTCTTTCAGCGTCAGGTGGCACGGCTGATCTTCTTCGTGGTTGGTGTTGGACAGGAAAACACTGTCCAGCTTGGCGAAGGTGATCTTGCCGTCCGGCTTCGGATAGTCGATCTTCTTGCTCTGATCGGCTGGCTTCAGGGTGGCATGATCCGGGGTGGTGTCATGCATGGTGATCGGCAGCTTGCCGTTGAACAAGTTGATGTCCACGAACGCAAAAGCGGAGCCGATGAAGTTGCCGAACTTGTGCTGTGCCGGGCCGAAGTTACGCTGCGCGTGCAGCTCTTCGTACACCCAGCTGCCTTCGAAGGCTGCCTTGTACTCGGTCAGCTCGTCGCTGCCACGGCCACCTTTCAGGGCTTCTGCCAGGATCTCGGCGGCAATCATGCCGGATTTCATGGCCGTATGGGTGCCCTTGATCTTGGCGAAGTTCAGGGTGCCGGCGTTACAGCCCACCAGCAGACCACCAGGGAAGGTCATCTTCGGCAGAGACTGCAGGCCACCTTTGGCAATGGCGCGGGCACCGTAGGAGACGCGCTTGCCGCCTTCCAGGTGCTTTTTGATTTCCGGGTTGGTCTTCCAGCGCTGCATCTCGTCAAACGGAGAGACGTGCGGGTTGGAGTAGGCCAGATCGGTGATCAGACCCAGGGCCACCTGGTTGTTTTCGATGTGGTACAGGAATGCACCACCCGGAGAGCCGGACTCGCTGAGCGGCCAGCCTGCGGTGTGCACTACCAGACCTTCCTGGTGTTTGGCCGGGTCGATGTCCCACAGTTCCTTGATGCCGATACCGTAGTGCTGCGGGTCGGCGCCTTCACGCAGGTTGTATTTTTCCTGCAGCTCCTTGCCCAGCTGGCCACGGCAGCCTTCAGAGAAGATGGTGTATTTGGCGTGCAGCTCCATACCGGGCATGTAGCTGTCTTTCTTTTCGCCGTCGTGGCCGATACCGAAATCGCCAGTGGCGATGCCTTTAACGGAACCGTCTTCGTTGTAGAGGATTTCGTTGGCAGCAAAGCCCGGGAAGATCTCGATGCCAAGACCTTCGGCTTGCTCACCCAGCCAGCGGCACAGGTTACCCAGGGAAATAATGTAGTTCCCTTCGTTGTGCATGGTTTTGGGAACGAACAGGTTCGGGACTTTCTGGGCCTTTTCGGCGCCAGTCAGGTAGTAGATCTCGTCACCGGTAACCTTGGTGTTGACCGGGGCGCCCATCTCTTCCCAGTTGGGGAACAGTTCATTCAGGGCGCGCGGCTCGAGTACCGCACCGGAGAGAATATGGGCGCCGACTTCGGAACCTTTCTCTACCACGACTACACTGATTTCCTGACCGGTTTCCTGGGCGATCTGGCCCAGACGGCAGGCAGTTGCCAGACCGGAAGGACCGGCGCCGACGATGACTACGTCGACTTCCATAGATTCGCGTTCCACAGCCTGTCTCCTCGCTATCGGATTGCGTTTCGGCCCGGAAGCCACTGAGAAAGGCTTTCTGGGAACGGTTATCGAAAACCTTTGTCACAGAAAATCTTTCTCAGTAGCTGCCTGCGGCCAGCCTTGGGGTGGCGCGGAGTATATAGAGATAGGGGAATCCGCACCACTGCCTGGGTTGACTCTGCCGCCTTCGAAGTGTGTCAGGGCTTGTATATAAAGGCAGGCGCTTTGCCTGCCGGCGGAGTCAGTTTCAAACAGGTGTTTGGATTATCTCTTGCTAGATGCTTGATTTTCAACAAGATGAGCGACTGCAAAGTCACAAAAAGTGGACACTTTGTGTGGTCTATTTGCAGCAAAATCATCTGCTTACAGATTTTCGGCCTATTGACCTGCTGTGGCCGAGCGTTCAAGATAGCGGCTCTTTCGCGGGGGTGGACCCGGCAACGGCGTCATGTCGCCTCCTTCTACAAGTCACCCAATGGAACATTCCGAGGATCCTATGAAGGTTCTTGTACCCATCAAGCGAGTCATTGACTACAACGTCAAGGTTCGCGTGAAGGCGGACAACTCTGGTGTTGATCTCGCAAACGTCAAAATGGCCATGAACCCCTTCTGTGAAATCGCTGTAGAAGAAGCGGTGCGTCTGAAAGAGAAGGGTGTGGTTTCTGAAATCGTTGCCGTTTCCATCGGTCCCAAGACCGCTCAGGAACAGCTGCGTACTGCCATGGCACTGGGCGCTGATCGCTCCATCCTGGTAGAAACTGACGAAGACGTTCAGCCGCTGGGCATTGCCAAGGCGCTGAAAGCTATCGTTGATGAAGAAAAGCCTGAGCTGGTGATTCTGGGCAAGCAGGCCATCGACGGCGACAACAACCAGACCGGCCAGATGCTGGCTGCTCTGACTGGCATGCCGCAGGGTACCTTCGCTTCTGAAGTGAATGTTGCTGATGGCAAAGTGAAAGTGACCCGTGAAATCGACGGCGGTTTGCAGACTGTAGAGCTGAGCCTGCCGGCCGTGGTCACCACTGACCTGCGTCTGAACGAGCCGCGTTACGCGTCTCTGCCGAACATCATGAAAGCCAAGAAGAAGCCGCTGGACACCAAGACCGCTGCTGATCTGGGCGTTGACCTGACTCCGCGTGTTACCACCGTTAGCGTTGAAGCACCGGCTGAGCGTCAGGCTGGCATCATCGTTGGCTCCGTAGACGAGCTGGTCGAGAAACTGAAGAACGAAGCGAAGGTGATCTGATGAGTGTACTAGTTTACGCCGAACACGATAACGCCGCGCTCAACAAGGTCACCCTGAGCGTCGTTGCTGCTGCCAAGGCTATCGGTGGCGACATCACCGTACTGGTTGCCGGTAAAGGCTGTGGCGCTGTTGCTGAAGAAGCTGCCAAGATTGAGGGCGTTTCCAAGGTCCTGTGCGCTGACAACGACGCTTACGAGCACCAGCTGGCCGAAAACGTTGGTGATCTGGTAGCTGAAGTCGCTGCGGATTACACCCACGTACTGGCTGCTGCCACCACCACCGGCAAGAACTTTGCTCCGCGCACTGCTGCTCTGCTGGACGTGGCTCAGGTGTCCGAGATCTCTGACGTCATCGACGCGGATACTTTCAAGCGTCCGATCTACGCGGGTAACGCTATTGCGACCGTGAAGAGCTCTGATGCCAAGAAAGTGATCACCGTGCGTGGTACCTCTTTCGACGCCGTTGCGGCTGAAGGTGGCTCTGCTGCTGTTGAAGCCCTGGACGTTGCCAAGAACGCTGGCACCTCTTCCTTCGTAGGCGAAGAGCTGGCCAAGTCTGACCGTCCTGAGCTGACTTCTGCCGAGATCGTGATCTCTGGTGGTCGTGGCATGGGTAACGGCGAGAACTTCGAAATCCTGTACAAGCTGGCTGACAAGCTGGGCGCTGGCGTGGGTGCATCCCGTGCTGCAGTTGATGCAGGCTTCGTACCGAACGACATGCAGGTGGGTCAGACCGGTAAGATCGTTGCCCCGAACCTGTATGTTGCTGTGGGCATCTCCGGTGCCATTCAGCATCTGGCCGGTATGAAAGACTCCAAGGTCATCGTTGCCATCAACAAGGACGAAGAAGCCCCGATTTTCCAGGTGGCGGATTACGGCCTGGTGGCAGACCTGTTCGAAGCAGTACCGGAGCTGGACGGCAAGCTGTAACGCTCGCTCTCCGCACCAACAAAAACCCGGCCTTGTGCCGGGTTTTTTGTTTTCAGCCAAGAGCTGGCAGCTACGTTCGAATGGAAAGGAAAACCCTAACCCGTTCCCTTTATTCTGGTAGAACGGAAAAGGGTCAGGATTGTTGGGTTCGGCGCCAATCAATAACCCGGCCACTGCGTGCGTAACTCCGCTACGCTACGTTCCAATGGCGGCGTTGTCGAAACGGAGGAAGGATGTTTTCAGGAAAAACCGCGCTGATCACTGGCGCTTCCAGTGGCATTGGTGAAGAAATCGCACGCCAGCTGGCGGCCGTCGGCTGTAACCTGGTTCTGGTGGCCCGCCGGGAAGCGCGCTTGCGCGAGCTGGCACAAGCCCTGTCGGGTGTGCAGGTAGCGGTGCTGGTGATGGACCTCAACGAACCGGATAGCGGGCAACAGCTATTTGATCAGGTGATTGCCCTTGGCCTGCAAGTCGATGTGCTGGTCAATAATGCCGGGTTGGGTTTTCAGAAACCCTTGTTGGGAATGCCGCTGGATCAGCAGCTGGGGATGGTGGATGTGAACGACCGCGCCTTGCTGGCACTGACACGCCTGTTTGCCGAGCCCATGGCGGAACGAGGGGAGGGCTGGATTCTCAATGTCAGCTCGGTATCGGCCTGGTTTCCCATCCCGGGGATGGCCACGTATGCGGCCAGCAAGGCATTTGTGTTGAGCCTGGGGCGTGCGCTGCACGAAGAGCTCAAACCGTCCGGTGTGGTCGTCACCACATTATGTCCAGGGGGGACGCGCACCGAGTTTTCCTCCAAGGCACGTGAACACCTGGACCCGTCACTGGAAAAGGCCATGATGCCGGTCGAGCCGGTGGCCCGCGCCGGTTTGCAAGCCTTGGCACGGGGCCGCTCGGTTGTGGTGCCCGGCACCGCGTATCGCATGATGACCTGGCTCACGCGCATGCTCCCGGACAGCTGGGTGGTGAAGCTGGCCGGGCGAGTGATGGGGAGGCATCGCTGACCCGGAGACACTTTTCTCTCAGCGGTTGGCCTATGGTCGCTGGTGGCTTGGCGTCGTGCGCCTTTGCAGGGCGAGAGATTCGGGTGGGTCGTTCGGGTTTGCGCCGAAATGGGGCGAGCAGCCGATAACCGCAGCCTGAAAGGGGCCATGAGTGCAATCAATTTGGCATGGGACTTGCTCTATTCTGGCTTAGAGGATGCGTAATGCGAGCCTCGGGACAAGGAAAGCGCCATGCAGTCATTAGGTTTGCCGGCGGTGACCGGCTTTGATGAGATGATCGGCTCGGGCAGTGAGGTGCGTCCACACTATACCGGCTACCACGACTGGCTGTTGCAACAGGACCGACAGGTACTACAGCGAAAGCGCAAAGAGGCAGAACTGCAGTTTCACCGGGTGGGGATTACCTTCAATGTCTACGGTGAAGACAGTGGCACCGAACGCCTGATTCCCTTCGATACCTTGCCACGCATTATTCCAGGCGCGGAGTGGCTGCAGCTGGAAAAGGGCGTTATTCAGCGCGTGCAGGCGCTTAACCTGTTTCTGCACGATATCTATCACGACCAGAACATTATCAAGGCCGGGCGGATTCCTGCCGAACAGATCTTTGGCAATGCCCAGTACCAGCCATGCATGCAGGATGTGGATCTACCCAATCAAGTGTACTCCCAGATCAGCGGGGTAGACCTGATTCGTGATGATGCGGGTACCTGGTATGTGCTTGAGGATAATCTGCGCACCCCGTCCGGGGTGAGCTACATGATTGAAAACCGGCGCATGATGATGCGCCTGTTCCCTGAGCTGTTTGCGCAGCAGACCGTGGCGCCGGTAGAGCACTATCCGACCTTGTTGCTGGAGACCCTGCAGCAGAGCGCTGTCCACAGCCATCCCACGGTAGTGCTACTCACTCCCGGCCGCTTTAACAGTGCCTATTTCGAGCATGCCTTTCTGGCCCAGCAAATGGGGATCGAGTTGGTGGAAGGGGCCGACCTGTTTGTGAAGGACGGTTATGTGTATATGCGCACCACCGCCGGGCCACAGCGGGTAGATGTGATTTACCGGCGTATTGATGATGCGTTTCTGGATCCACTGGCTTTTCGTGCGGACTCCATGCTCGGGGTGCCCGGGCTATTGTCGGTCTATCGTGAAGGGAATGTGGTGTTGGCCAATGCCGTGGGCACCGGCGTGGGGGACGACAAATCCATTTACCCCTATGTGCCGGACATGGTGCGTTTCTATCTGGATGAGGAGCCCATTCTTGCCAATGTGCCGACCTGGCAATGCCGCCGCGAAGCGGAGCTCAAGGAGGTCCTTGCGCGTTTGCCGGAACTGGTGGTCAAGGAAGTCCATGGTGCCGGGGGCTACGGCATGCTGGTGGGCCCGGCGGCGAGCCAGGCAGAAATCGAACAGTTCCGACAGCGGCTGTTAGCCGACCCGGATAATTACATCGCCCAACCAACGCTGTCGTTGTCGACCTGTCCGATTTTTGTCGAGCAGGGCATTGCCCCCCGACATATCGACTTGCGTCCTTTTGTGCTCAGCGGCCATGACACCCGGGTGGTTCCCGGTGGGCTAACAAGGGTGGCCATGAGAGAAGGGTCGCTGGTGGTGAACTCGTCCCAGGGGGGCGGCACCAAGGATACCTGGGTGCTGGAAGACGGGGAGGCGTCATCATGCTGAGCCGTACCGCATCGGACCTGTACTGGCTGTCACGTTATTTTGAACGGGCGGAGAACACTGCCCGGATGCTGGATGTGGTCTGGAACCTGTCGCTGATTCGTTATGCCGTCGATACCCAGAAGGAGATCGCCGCGCCGTTGGCAATCACCGGGACCCTGGATCACTACGGTGCCCGTTACGGCAGGGTGAGCATCGGCAACATACTGCACTTCTTTACGCTGGATGCGGATAGCCCGGCCAGTATCTACTCGTGTTTCCGGCTGGCCCGTGCAGGCGCCCATGCGGTACGCGGCAAGATTACTGCCGAGATGTGGGAAAGCGTCAACAGCACCTGGCTGGAGCTGCAAGAGATACGCCACATGGGGTTGCAGGCCTACGGTGAAACCGCGTTTTTCGAGTGGGTCAAAAACCGTTCGCATCTGTTTCGGGGTGCCACCTACGGCACTCTGATGCGAAGCGATACCTTTCGATTCTTGCGTTTGGGGACCTTCATCGAGCGGGCGGATAACACCGCAAGGATTCTCGATGTGAAGCATCGTGAAGGGCAGGAGGATTCCAATGCCACAGTGGATTATTACCGCTGGCATGCGCTACTGCGTTCCGTGGGGGCCTATGAGGCCTTTCGTGAAATGTACAGCGAAACCATCAATGCCGAACGGGTTGCCGAGCTGTTGATCCTGAGCCCGGAGGTGCCGAGATCCTTGCTGTCCTGCTTGCAGGAGCTGTGTGACCTGTTGCCCGGGATTGAAGGGGACGCCGGATTGCAGTCCAAGCGGTTGGCCGCGGTACAGCTTGCCCGCCTGCAATATGGCGATCTGGATCATATTGTCGATATTGGTTTGCACGATTACCTGACTGACTTTCTGCGCCGCATCAATGAACTGGCGGACACCATTCAGAGCGAATATCTGGAGCTGGTATGAAACTGTCTATCAATCACCGTACCGAATACCGTTATTCTGAGCTGGTGCAGCATAGCACCCAGTATTTGCGGCTGACTCCCAGGCCCTCGTCGCGTCAGCGCATTCTGAATTGGCAGATGGCCTTGCCGGAATCTGCCGAGCGAGCGTCGGACGGGTACAACAACATTCTCCATGTGCTGACGCTGGATCGCCCCCATCAGGAAATCGCCTTGACGGTGAAAGGCGAAGTGGAGATCACCGATGAAGACGGCGAAGACGCCGATCACCGACTCTCTCCCCTGGTATTCACCCGTTACACCACGCTGACGGAGCCGGATGAGGCGCTGCGGGCACTGGCCTCTGATTTGCCGGGAGACAACATGGGACGCAAGCTGGAGAACCTGAGTGAGACGATCCTGACGGCCATGCCCTTTACCCCGGGGGCAACCGATGTCGCTAGCAGTGCCAGTGCGGCGTACCGGGTCGGCAAGGGTGTCTGTCAGGATCACACTCATGTGTTTCTGGCGTGTTGCCGGGCGCTGGGGATGCCCGCCCGTTATGTCAGTGGCTACCTGTATAGCCAGGACTCGTCCCATGTGGCCAGCCATGCCTGGGCAGAGGTCTGGCAGGACGATAGCTGGCACACCTTTGATGTGACCAACCAGACTCGCCGCCCGCGTCATCATCTCAAGCTGGCGGTGGGCATGGATTATATGGACGCTTGTCCTGTCCGTGGCGTACGCTTTGGCGGCGGGGCCGAGTCCTTGCAGGCAGTGGCGCAAGTGAGCGAACTTGGGCCCGGGGACAATCAGTAAGGCACTTCAGGGAAAACAGAGATGACCTATTGTGTGGCGATGGCGTTGCAGGACGGGCTGGTTTTCGCAGCGGACTCGCGCACCAATGCGGGGGTGGACCAGATTGCCACTTACCGCAAGTTGCATAAATTCCGAGTCGATGATGAGCGACTGATCGTGATTCTGTCAGCGGGAAATCTGGCCACGACGCAAAGTGTCGTCAGCTTGTTACAGATGCGTTTGAACAGTGACAGGAAGCACCTGTTTGGAGTGTCCTCAATGTACGATGTCGCCACCCTTGTGGGTAGCACCAGTCGTGAGGTTCTCAAACGTGATGCCGGACTGAATCAGGGCACGGTGGATTTTGGCAGCAGCTTCATTGTTGGTGGCCAGATTCGCGGGGAGCAACCGCGTCTGTTTCTTGTGTACCCGGAAGGAAACTTTATCGAGTGCACTCCCGACACCCCGTATTTTCAGATTGGCGAAAACAAATACGGCAAGCCGATTCTTGATCGGGTAGTGCAGTACGACCTGCCACTGAAACAGGGAGCCAAATGCGCCCTGATCAGTCTGGATTCCACCATCCGTTCCAACCTGTCAGTAGGCCTGCCGCTGGATGTATTGATCTACGAGCGCGACAGTTTTGGCGGTGGTCGCCACCATGATGTGACCAGTGACAATGACAGTTTCCGCAGTCTGGGCGACGCCTGGTCTCAGGGCCTGAGAGAGGCTTTTGCCAAGCTGCCGGACATGGAGTGGTAGCGGCGAGGCAACGCGAGCCCTGAATATAAACAGGGCTCGTTCTGGCATCATGGCGCTACTTGTCGTCTACATTGTCGTAGAACATATAGCGTGCGGTTTCATACTGGCCCCGTGCCAGCTCAAACAATTGCTGGAAGATTTCCGGCTGCTGTTCGGCGTAATCCTTGAAGGGATCTTCCTCATCCAGCTTGTGCAGGGTGGCATTGCTGCCGTCGTGATTCATGCGCACAAACCAGTCTTTGGTAATGGCACCGTACACCGGTTGCGGGCCTTCCTGGAGTACCAGGAAGCTGGCGCGCTCACCCTCAGCTGCCGGGATCTGGAAATCACGGCCCAGGGTGGTGTTGTGGTATTCCAGCCCGGCGAGGCCGGCCACCGTGGGCATTACATCCACCAGACCGACAACGTCATCGATGACTCGTGGTTCAAGGAGCTTGGGAGCATAGATCATGTGCGGGACATGGTTACTTTCCAGCCCCAGCTTTTCCATGGCTGGCACCATGTGAGGTAGTGTCGTAATGCGATTGTTATGGTCACCAAAAAATACGAAAAGTGTGTTGTCAAAATAGTCGCTGGTACGTGCCATTTTCATATATTCGCCAATGTTGTAATCCAGCAGGCGAACGGCGTTGTATTGGGCATTGCTGCGGAAACCATTGGCGGCCAGCTTGTCTTCGGCGACATCACGGCGCTCAAAATCCCCATTGTTGGCGGGAATCGTAAACGGGCGATGGTTGCCGGCGGTTTGGATAAATGCAAAAAACGGCTGATCTGAAGGGACTGCATCAAGAATTTCATGCGACTCGCGGAACAGTTCCAGATCGGAGATTCCCCAGACATCCACATTGGGTGCTTTCCAGTCGCCTTCCTCGTACAGTTCGAGCCCATCGATGCTCTGTTGAACCAGCCCATTGATATTGGCCCAGCTGGCATTCCCGCCCACAAAATAGAATTTCCGGTAGCCCTTGAAGCCATTGAGAACCATGCGCTGATGACTGATAAGCGGGTTACGGCTGGCGCTTTCAGTCGGCGCCACATCGGGGATACCGGTAAAGGTTGCCCAGATTGTCTTGGCCGTGCCGGTGACGGGAACATAGAAGTTGGGGAAGAACCAGCCTTGTTCGGCAATGCTGTCCAGATTGGGGGTTGGGTCAAAAGGAGTACCGTAAGCTCCCACCCGACTGGCGCCAAGTGATTCGAGCATGACAAAAACCACATTGGGAGGCTGTGAGGTATCCAGCTTGTGAGGCTGGATCTCTACTCGCCGGTCAAAGTTGAGGTCCTTACGTTGAGCCGGATCAATCCCCAGGTATTCCGCGATCAGAGGGTAGTAGCGTGTTACCGTTTCCTTGTCATAGGGAGACGCCGGGATCAGGGTAGTATCGTAGAAATACAGTACGGGATTCAGGCCAAGGGCGCCGAGTGCTTTATCGCCGCTCAGGAAGGCTTCGCTCCAGCGAAGCGGTATCGGATTGGCAAAGTTAATGTTGCTGACTCGCCCAAGGATGGCGAAGAAAAACAGTATAAAGCAGATCACAAAACCGATAGCGATCTGTCCTTTGCCGATGCGGGTGGCGGGGCGCTGCAGTAGCTTGCGTTCCAGTATCAATGCCACCCAAAAGGTTAGCCCGGTAAGGGCAAACCAGGCCAGCGTGATCCAGACAACGGGGTAGCTTTCCCAGACCATTTGGGTAGAGATGGCAGTGTCTTGCAGAAAGCGTAGAGCGGTGACATTCAACCTGACCCCTAGATAGGCGTAGTGACCCATATCCAGAAAATGGGTGAGCACTAGCAGCAGCAGGGCAAGCAAGAGGTAGGTGTGTGCCACGAAACGCATGGCTGCACTGGTTAGTAGATTAAAACGAGGGAACCAGGCCAGAGCTGCAAGAGGCAGCATCATCAGCAGTGCCAACCGTAAATCGAAGCGCAAGCCAATGCCCCAGGCATTCCACACCGTGGAGCTGGTGTAGTCCGGATTGCCTGAAACCTCAGAAAAACCGAAATGAAAAATGGCACGCAATGTGACCATCAGCCCGAAAAACAGGGCGGTAATCGCCAACAGATAGTGAAGACGGCGGGACTTCATCCAGCTCATGGGTAACTCCAGGTTGCAGGCCGAAAGTGAGGCCAACGATGAACGCAAAACAGGCGACTATGCTACCGGGATGAGGGACCTCGCGCATGGATTATTGGTCAGGTGCGGTGTTAATTTGATCAACATTGCTCGGAATGTCGTGTATCACCGGTGGTTTGTCCCGATTTCGCCTTTTCCTGCCGTTGGACCGATGCTATCAAAGAGCGCCTTAATAACTTTGGCGATCGCCATAGCTGCAGGAGAAGCATGATGACCTTTGATGAGATTCTGGCCACGGTGGACGGCAACGGCAATGGCATCCTGCCTGAAGGCTGGGGACAGGGCCGGGCTTTGTTTGGTGGCCTGGTCGGCGCGGTGCTTTTCGAACATCTGGTCAAGAGCGTTGCCGGGGGGCGCCCCTTGCGCAGTTTCTCTCTGTCATTTGTTGCGCCGGCGGCGCCAGGGCCGGTGTCACTGCGTAGCGAGGTCCTCAGAGAGGGCAAGTCTGTGATGCAGGCATTGGTATCCGCGAGCCAGGATGATCAGGTGGTTTCGACCATGCTGGTGAGCCTGGGGGCTGCCCGGGACTCGGCTGTGGCCGTTGCCGGTCCTGCGGCACCCTCTATGCCTGGACCGGAGAAGAGCATGAGATTGCCGTTCATCAAGGGACTCACGCCGGACTTTCTGGACCACTTTGATATCCGCTATGCGAAGGGTATGCCGCCATTCAGCGGCAGTCAGGCCCCGGACTTTGCCGGCTATATGGGCTTCAAAACGGCGCCATCTGTAATGACCACGGCAGCACTGATCGCGCTGGTGGATACCTGGCCCCCCTCGGTATTACCCATGCTCAAGGGGCCTGCACCCGCGAGTTCATTGACTTGGACGATGGAGCTGCTTGACGATCCGGCAACTCGTTCCGCCGATACCCTGTGGCAATATCAGGTGCATACGGACCAGTGTAGCGATGGTTACGGACAAAGCCGCGCGACCATCTGGGATGGTGATGGAAATCCGGTGGCGCTGAGCCGTCAGACCTTTACGGTATTTGCATGAAACAGGAATTGCCAGCAGTCACGCAGAAGAGACTCGGGCCACAAGTGCCCAGACGAGGCCACTGGTTGTTGGCGAGGCTGGGGCAGTTGATCCTGCGGTTAATGGGCTGGCGAATTGTGGGAATTCTGCCCAATGTGGACACAGCGGTCCTGGCTGTGGCGCCTCATACCTCTAATATCGATGGCCTCATTGGGCTGAGTGCGATCCAGTCTTTGCGTGTGCATGTGCGCTTTATGGGCAAGCACACCCTGTTTGAAGGCCGACTTGGCAAGCTGATGTATTGGCTGGGTGGTATCCCTGTCAATCGGGAGAGTGCCACTGATCTGGTAGAGCAGACCGTAGCGGTCATACAACAAGCACCATGCTGGTTGGGGATTGCTCCGGAAGGCACCCGCAAAGGGGCGGAGCGGTGGAAAACCGGGTTTTATCGCATTGCTGAAGCACTGGATGCGCCGATCGTAGTGCTAGGCTTCTGCTACCGCCGCAAACAAGTCCGCATTGTCGGTACGGTACAACCGAGCGGCGATATGGAGCGTGATCTGGCGAGCATGGTGGAGATGCTGGTGGATGTCGTGCCCCGGCATCCTGAGCGAATATCCCGGCCATTCAATGACAAAACGCCATTACCCTGAGCGGCTTTGTTTCTCCTGCATGCGCTGCAGGAACTCTTCACGCCGCTGCGCGGATTGAAGGGCAAAAGCCAGTGGGCGGTGGAGTTCGTTCAGCAATGCCATGTCGCTTTCCTCAAAGCTGTGGCTACTCGCCACTTCGATGATCCCCAATGGTTGCTCCCCCTGATGCAGTGGCCATAGTAATACTGCGCCTGGCACGCGTTTTCCTTCTCCAACCTCTAGATCCAGGTACCCCTCAGGAACACTGTGTTGCTGGAGGGGGATTTTTTGCTGTAATGCGGCGCCAAGCAGGGATTCGTCTCTTTGCAGGTTTTTGCGCTCTTCCGCTTGGGCACTAAGCCCCCAGCTGGCGTGCCTGATCAGCCGCTCCTCTTCCAGAATATAGGCCGCTCCTGCCTTTGCGTTGATCTGGTCTACCAGGTACCCGAGCACTTTTTGAAGCAGTTCTGCAGATGTTAGATTCCCTGCAATCTTTTCCATAAAGTGATTCAGTTGCTGCTGCCGATAGGTGTCTCTTTCCACTTGTTCACGCCACAGGCGCAGTTGGCGTGATTCATTGTCCAACAGCAGGTGATTCGCAAAGTTTCGGCGCGCACCGACATCAAGGATGTAGCCGTTGACGGTACAGATAATCAACGGGATTGCGAAGAACAGCATCATTGGTAACAGCGGCAGGGAAACGTGAAGTGCCAGGCTGCCCAACAAGGCTATGGCAAGCGCAACCAGACAGGTAATCAGGGTTTGCCGGGGTGGCAGCCGCAGAATCGAAAAACCGATAATGAGAAGATAGATGGTTTCAAAAGCGGCGATTTGTCCTGCGAAAGATCCATTTAGATAAATCGCGCCCAACAGTGCCCCACTGATCGACAGCCCCAGTGACAGATACATGATGGCGACAGCCAGTGGCTTGAGCCAGGAAAGTCGAGTCGATGCCCACAAACCCATGAGCGCCAGGGCGATGGGATAAACCCCAAAATTTCGCCATAGCGTCATTTCTTCAGAGCGGATCAGGACCATCACTGGCAACACGACTAACAGGTAGATGCCCGTAAGCAAGTAAACGGACTGGTGGATCAGCACGCGCGCACGACGATAGGCATACGCCAGGTAGTGTTTTTCCCGCGCTGGATCGAAGTTCACCATGGTGGTGTTAAGCGACTGGCGTAGAGTGTTTACCTGTTGCTCGGTCAGCGCATCGGACATGTCTGTAGCCATGGGGATCCTGTTGTTGTTATGTGCTGTCTGTGCCAGAGAGTGTAGCAATGATTCCCGGTAGTATTTCCTGTGACAGGATAAGCGGTTATTGTCTACCGATGGTACCTATCGTCAACGAATGAACAGGAACAAACATGACCGATACTGCCCGTTTTGAACAAGCCCAGAAAGATGTAAAAACGCTGGAGCGTAAGCCTTCCAATGATGACTTGCTGTTTCTTTACTCTCATTACAAGCAGGGAAGCGCCGGGGACGTTTCTGGTAAACGCCCGGGGATGCTCGACATGGTTGGCCGAGCAAAGTATGACGCCTGGGCTAAACTGAAGGGTATGTCTTCTGATGATGCCCGGCAGAAGTACATAACCAAGGTTGAAAGCCTACTTGAATCCCACAAGGGTTGAGGCGGTTTTCTTGCTCTGTAACAGCTGGGCTTTGCCCAGCTGTGCCTCTCCCGCAAGATTCCGGTAATAGCGCTTCATTGCGGGGAGTTCTTCAGTGAGCGCAATGCGCACTTGATGGCGCGCTGTTTTAAGATCCTGGTTGAGTTTGGCTTTACGGGATTCCATGGCCGCTTTTCGTGCCTCAAGTTGTGCAGGCAGGGCGGTGCCTCCCAGTTGGTCGAGCCGGTTATTGAGGCGGTTCAGCCGGTCTTGGGCTTCTGCCAGTTGTTGCTGGAGCTCGATGGCATTGGGCGCATTGGCAATAATGCGTTTCAGATCTTCTATTTCTTGTTCTGTTGCCGTTTTTTCCATGTTGGCCGCAGTTCGAAAGGCGCCGTTGGACAAGTCCCGGGCGGTGGCATGCTGAATGGCATTGTTCAGCGATGTTTCTTCTTCTCTCAGGCAGCGTATCCGCTCATTGGCTGCCATCAGTTTGCGGGTCGCGGGAAGCACCTGGCTTTGTTCATCCCGGACCATAGCCAATACCAACTGGTCCATAACGGTTGTGCTGTTGCCCGCGACCGTATTGGTCATTGTCCGGTATAGCCGGTCGGGGTTGGCCTCCAGCTCGTTGAGGGCCTTCAGGTTTTCTGCAGCTTTGTTCAGTGCCAGGTTATAGAGGGGTAGAGCCTGGGCGTAGGCACCCTGGTTGCGCCAGTCATCACCAGCCAAAACCAGTCCGGATACTGCTCTGGGATTCCCTGGAAAGCGCGCTGCGGTGCGCAGTAACCAGGCGCGGGCCTGTTCTTCATTACCGTCCCGGCGATAACTCTCTGCGAGAAGAAGTGCTGCGTCCACGGCAGCGGGGCTGTTTTGCTCGATCTGACTGAGTTGGGTGCGAGCAAAAGCGGTATCGCCATCACGCAGCGCCATGGCCGCTAACCGCAGGCGGGCATAGTTGCCAAGAATCGGTTTATTGATGCTGTTGCTTTGCTGGTTGTAGTGAATCAGTGGTGAAACTTGTGAGGCATCGGCACGGCTGTCGAGGAGGGCGATCACTGAACGGTCAGACTGCGCCAATGCCACACCAGTCTGCGGGTGTTCCGACACGCAAGTAGCGGCCTGAACCTGGGTGGACAGGGCCAAAAGGACTGCCATTACGAGCCTGGGGGCGGATTTGTCCATATAAATCATCATCAGCAGATCTACATTATTAGCGTTATTTGATCCTGCGCTCATCGGCTCGCAATCGTTGCGGGCAGAGAAAGCCTGTCTCTGAGTTTGTCCATTATGGTGCGCTATCAGCCGTCGCAGGGCAGGAACTGCATCACAGGACACTGCACAATTTTGGGCATCCTGTCGATTTCATCCTCCCGGTTATCCCTGCGCTGAACCAGGCGAGCGCCGGCATTGTCCGGTCTTGGGTAATTCCATGAAGCGGGACTGTGCAGGGCAAGCCGTACTAGGAAATTGGCTTGATGAGTGACTTCAGCAGGTCTCGTACGAAACGATGGCGGTTGACCAATAGAGAAATGAAAATCAGTACACAGCCTGCAAGTTGTGTCGGGTTCATGGTTTCGTCAAACCAGGCAGCGGCAATCAGGGCTGTCCACACCGGCTCCAGTACCATAATCACGACCGCGTGACTTTGCAGAGAGAGACTTTGTGCATATGTTTGTACCAGAAAGCGTACTGCTGTCCCGACGGTAGCGCTCAGGATCACCCAGACCAGTAGCATGGGGGTCACTTGTTGCCAGGTCGTCCGCCAGGGTTCGAACACCGCTGAAAGCGCGCCGGTTACCCCTCCTACCACAGCCAAAACCACAGAGGTTAATACCAATGCGGGTATTCTTGCCTGTTCGTGGGTCTGGCCATTGCGCCCGGTGACGGCAATGGTATTGGCTGCCCGGGTATTGAGATTGAAGTACAGAGCGAAGATGGTGGCCGCGGCCACAAAGAACAGCTGCCCAGGTTGCGGATTGAGCCCATGTTGCAGTGACAGCATGGCAAGCCCGGCCACCGCCACAGGCAATGCAAGCCAGGTACTGGTGGGGACAGGTTCGGCAAAGAGCAGGCGACCGATAATAGGCACCAGCACGACGCCCAGGCTGGTCAGAAAAGCACCTTCACCTACATGGCTTCCCACCGCCAACCCCATTACCCAGCAGCTCATGGCGATCCCAAAAACCAGCCCCACACGGATGCAGCGGAGCAGTTGAGCCTTGCTCAAAAGCCTTAGTTGTGGCCAGGCCACCAGGCTGAGAATTGCGGAGGCAAGCAGGAATCGGACAGCCATGAACAAGAGCGGCGGCATGCTGAGCACTGCTTCCTTGGAGAACATCCAGCTGATGGCCGCGAGCAGGGTCACAATCAACAACAGCAGGTCGGCTTTGTGTGCGTTTTGCAGGGGCACCGATGTGATTCCACGACGAGACAAGAGGGGAGGCGATGTTAGCATAGGCGAACTTTTCCCACGCCGTAATCTACGCCATGGTTATGGTCGAATGGGTCATCATCGAGAGCATCGAGGGGAGTTGCTGGATGAGCTGGTTACGTGGCTGGCGTGAGCGGCGGGATGCCCGCAGGGTGCGCCGCATGGGATTCACGGCCGAGGATTGGGAAGCGGCGATTGCCGACTGGCCGCTGCAGGCCCGTTATCAGGGGGCTGAGCGACAGGCCCTGATGACCCTTTCCCTGCGGTTCCTGGCGCGCAAGAGCGTAGCCAGTGGTGGTGGGTTCGCTGTGACCGATGCCATGTGTCTGAAGGTGGCTACCATGGCCTGTGTGCCCATTCTCAAGCTGGGCCTTGAGTGGTATGACGGTTGGTATACGGTGATTCTTTACGAAGGGGCTTTTATTCCCAATCGTCCGCATCGCACTGACGATGGCGTGGTGCATGGCCGTGGGCCGGTGTTGTCCGGCGAGGCCTGGCATCAGGGGCCGGTCATCCTGTCGTGGGAAGCCGTTTGCGAGGCGGGGGGTGCAAGTAACGTGGTAATTCATGAAATGTCCCACAAGCTGGACATGCGCCGCAACGGCGCCAATGGCTCCCCGCCCCTGCACCCGGGGATGGACCAACGTCAATGGCATGACACCTTCACACGCTGTTATGAGGCTCTTCACCGGGACTATGTGACACAGCGCCACATGCCTGTCGATGCCTATGCGCTTACCGGGCCTGGTGAGTTCTTCGCCGTGTGCAGCGAGGCCTTCTTTGAGTCACCGGACAGCCTGTACCGGGACTGGCCAGCCTTGTACCGTTTGTTGGCACAGTTCTACCGACAGGGAGAGCGCCCATGAAGTACATCTTTGAAGTCACCATGAAGCCGGGGTTCAGCGTTGAGGAATACGCTCGTGGCTGGGTGGAAGCCAGTGAAATCATTCAACAGTCTGCCGGGGCGAAAGGCACTTTTCTGCATCGCAAGATAGGTTGTGAGGATACCGTGTTGGCGGTGGCGCACTGGCAGAGCAAGGCTTATCGCGATGCCAAGGATGACAGCCGCAGTGACAAGGTCAAAGCGATTCTCGCCAGGCATGCCGAGGTCGTTGAGGTGAAGGTGATCGGAGAATACGAAGACCCGGAGTGGCAGGTGTTGCCAGACTGAGCCGCGACCTGGTCAGCCACCGCTAAGGTAGCTGACCAGTCTCAGGTATTGCCGCGGTGGGCGGGTCAGGGTGAGGGCCCGGCGCAGGCCTGATAGACGTTCATGTCGGTGAACAGCCCCACCGCCGAAGCCATGTCCAGACGAACCGTATCGAAGCTTTGGTCGCTGTCCACATACAGGAACTGTTGTGGGCTGCCCGGCCAACCGATCAGGTGCAGGCTGATCAGGCTGCTGGCCTTGTTGGAGGCGACCAGCTTGCCGTCATTCAGCAGGGCGACGGTAAACTGGTTCAACAGCCCGGCACTGAGCAGGGCGCCTGCGCTGGGGTTGAGAACAAAGCCGGCACGGTTCTGGCCATGGAAGGTCTGGCCGCTGTCCACATTCAGTCGGGCGCCGCCGAGCAGGCCCAGTGTCACATGCATCTGGGCGGCAGTGGCTTCATTGCCGTCAATGGCTTTGCCAGTGTTGAAAACGCCGCAGCCGATACAGATCAGACCGAAGTCTCCGCCCTGCGCCGAGGCAGCAGGGGCCATTAGCGGTGACAACCCGCTCCCGAAGCTGCCGCTGCAGGTGAACTGGGTGTCGCAGGCGTCACCGTTGCCATCGTCGTCGGTATCTGTCTGGCTGGCGTTGGGCGTAGCGGGGCAGTTGTCATTGCCGTTATCGACGCCGTCGCCATCGCTGTCGCTATCGCAACTGTCGCCTGCACCATCATTGTCGGCATCGGCCTGATCCGGATTGTGCACCAGTGGGCAGTTGTCGGCTCCATCATCGTGGCCGTCACCATCACTGTCGGTGCTGCTGTCGCAGGCATCGCCGATGCCATCGGTGTCGCCATCTTCCTGACCTGGATTGGCCTGTAACGGGCAATTGTCGCTGTCGTCATCGACGCCATCGTTGTCGTTGTCTGTGTCGCAGCTGTCACCGGTACCGTCGCTGTCCACATCCGACTGGTTGGCGTTGGCGATCCACGGGCAGTTGTCGGCGCTGTTTTCCACGCCGTCGTCGTCCTGATCGTTGTCACAGAGGTCGCCCAGTCCGTCGCTGTCCGTGTCGTGCTGGTCTGCGTTGGCAATCAGGGGGCAGTTGTCGCTTTCGTCAGGGGTGCCATCCGCGTCACTGTCGTCGTCACAGGCATTCCCCAAACCGTCACTGTCGGTATCCAGCTGATCCGCGTTACTGGTTAGCGGGCAGTTATCCGTATCGTTGTCGATACCGTCGTTGTCGTTGTCAGTGTCGCAAACGTCACCGCTGCCATCGTTGTCGTTGTCCGCCTGATCCGCATTGGACACCTGAGGGCAGTTATCGGAGTCGTCACCCAGGCCATCATTATCGCTGTCGGTCAGGGTGTCGCAGGCATCGCCGCTGCCATCACCATCAGTATCCAGCTGGGTTGGATTGCTGATGGCGGGGCAGTTGTCGTCGCCGTCGGCAATGCCGTCATCGTCGCTGTCATCGTCACAGGCATCACCGAGACCATCACTGTCGGTATCGGTCTGTGAGGCATTGGGCAGGGCCGGACAGTTGTCCGCGCCATTATCGACGCCATCGCCATCACTATCGTCATCGCAGGTATCGCCGAGGCCGTCGCTGTCAGCATCGGCCTGGCTCGCATTGGCGATGGCCGGACAATTGTCGGTGTCGTTGTTGAAGCCATCGCCGTCGCGGTCGTCGTCACAGGCGTCACCGTTGCCGTCGTGATCGGTGTCAGTCTGATCAGCGTTGGCGACAAGTGGACAATTGTCCAGGGTGTTATCGGTGCCGTCGCCATCACTGTCGGTATCACAGCTATCGCCTTGACCATCGCTATCGATATCGGCCTGGTCAGCATTGGCCAGCAACGGACAATTGTCTGTGTTGTCGGGGATACCATCGCCATCAGCGTCGGTATCACATTGGTTGCCTATCCCGTCGCCATCCAGGTCTGCCTGGTTGACATTGCTGACCATCGGGCAGTTGTCGGCGTCATCATCTATGCCATCGCCGTCACTGTCAGTGTTGGCGTCACAGGCGTCGCCGAGGCCATCGCTGTCAGTGTCCAGCTGGGAAGGATTGGCAATGAGAGGGCAGTTATCGCCCAGATCCGGGACACCGTCCTGGTCGTCGTCGGCATCACATACATTGCCCTGACTATCCAGATCGGTGTCGGTCTGATCGGCATTCGCCACTAGCGGGCAGTTATCCTGATCATCACTGACGCCATCGTCATCGGTGTCGCTGTCACACACATCGCCCAGCCCGTCGTTGTCCAGGTCCTGCTGGTCAGGGTTACCTGTCAGTGGGCAATTGTCACTGCTGTTATCGACGCCATCACCGTCGCTGTCGTTGTCGCAGGCGTTGCCGTTACCGTCATTGTCGGTGTCCAGTTGGCTGGCATTGGCGACAGCAGGGCAGTTGTCGGTGCCGTCGTCGATGCCATCACCGTCGCTATCGGTGTTGGCGTCGCAGGCATCACCGGTGCCGTCCAGATCGCTATCAATCTGGTCAGGGTTGGCAATAGCCGGGCAGTTGTCTGTCAGGTCGGGAATGCCATCTCCATCCACATCGGTATCACAGATATCACCCAGCCCATCTCCGTCAATATCTTGTTGGACAGGATTGGCGATGCCGGGGCAATTATCGGTGTCGTTATCGTGACCATCGCCATCGATATCATTATCACAGGCGTTGCCGATGCCATCGTTATCGGTGTCCTGCTGGGTGGGGTTGCTGGCAAGAGGGCAGTTATCGACGGGATCCTGGATGCCGTCGTTGTCCTGATCATTGCTGTTGGCTGTCTGCAAGCCGTTGCTGTTGCGATTATCGCCCTCATCAGCATTACAGCCACTCAGGCCGAACACGGTGACTACCAGCAAGGGCAGTAGCAAGAAGCGTAGTGTCGTGGCCATGGTTATTCCCCCTGTTCCATAACGCGAAATTCAACGCGGCGATTCATGGCACGGCCTGAGGCGGTGCGGTTGTCGGCCACAGGCTCTGATTCCCCGTACCCTTTGGCGCTCAAACGGGCACCGTCAATGCCTTGCTGGATCAGGTATTGCCGGACGGCGCGGGCACGCTGATCGGACAAGGTCTGGTTGTAGGCCGCAGAACCGGTGTTGTCAGAATGCCCGGCAATTTCTATATGGATGTCGGTTTGGGATCGCAAGGCTTGCACCAGTGTGTCCAGCGGCTGGCGAGAACCTGGGCTGATACGGGCTGCGTTAAGTTCAAAATTGATGTTGTTGAAAGTGATGGTCTGGTTGACGATCATGCAGCCATTGGCGTCAACACGTGCGCCAGCAAGAGTGTTGGGGCATTGGTCGCGCTCATCACTTATGCCATCGTGATCGCTATCGAGAAACGGTTTCTCGACAATACGTTCCACTTCACGGGTTTGGTAAACTACGCGCTCGATGACGCGCACACGGGTGTAACCCAGCGGGACTTCAACGCCAACAGAAAAGCGCCAATCGCCATAATTACCCACAGATGCGCTTGGCGAAGAGTCTGATTGGCTATTGTCGTTATAGAGATAGCGTGCTTCGGCTCGCAGTTTGAGCCCATTTTGGAACAGCGGACCGCTGACGACACCGAGCCCGGCATTGGCATGGAAATGCGCACCATCATCGTCATCAGGGATAACGTCGCTGTACATGACGCCAATGGCACCGACAGCGAATGGGGTAAAACCCTTGCGATCACTGAAAGCATAGAGCAACCCGGTGGTCAGACCGGCCTGGTAAAAATCGGTGCTGCCGCTAACGCCTGATTCCAGATTGTAGCCGGCCAGTTCCGTTTCCCACCACACCCGAGGTTTCCACTGTCGGCCATACTGCAACCCCATGCCAATCCCGTTTCTGGCGATCTCCCTCTCGCGGTCCGGTACAAGGTAATGCAGCTGTGTGCTCAGATATTGACGTGGCTGTGCCTCCTCGATGATGTCCGTAGTCCCTTCCTGACCCCGGCTGTCTTCAGCCAGCATCGTTTGCGTTTCATCAGCATGCAGCATGGCTGGAAAGACAAGCGCCCCCCAAAGTGCTGATGCGGTAAAGAGAGGTTTGGAGCCTGTAAAGCAGAAAGCAAAGCCGTTTTGAAGAGAGGAGCGTGGTGCCGTCATATAACCTTCCCTAGTTATTTTGCGGCGAGGATTATGTGAATTAGTTCACGTTGCGTACATTGTCATAATGGGCAATTTTTTTGTTAATTTGGGCACTTCGGTGAGTAGGGTAATGGGATGTTCTAATGAATGTTTTTGCGGCCAGTACTATTGGTTTAGTGGCTGGTTAGCTAAAGGGATTAATTTGATAGAGACAGCCTAAGGTGAGTGCGAGTGCAGGAACTTCTAGTGGGCTGACGTTTCCAGGGACGCTGACCATTCAAGTAACTTCTCTTTGAGCTGCTCCAGGGTAACGGGTTTGGCAACATGGTCGTTCATGCCGCAGGCAAAGCACCGCTCGCGATGCTCAGTGGTGGCATGAGCCGTCAGAGCCACGACAGGAAGTGGGGGCCGAGAGCGTTGCTGTTCCAGACGGCGAAGAAGACGTGTGGTCTCGTATCCATCTAACCCCGGCATTTCACAGTCCATCAGGACCAGATCGGGTAGGGCATCGGCGTTTTGCAGCAGCTCCAGTGCTTCCTCTCCGCAACTTGCAAGGGTGACGGAGACGGAGAGTTTCTTTAGTAATGCGCCGATGACCATCTGATTCACGGCATTGTCCTCAACCACCAGGACGTTCATGCCCTCAGTACCGTACTGACCGGAGCGCTCTTGCGGCGAATCATTCTTGTTGCTACGTCGCAGGGGAACGGTCAGGGTGAATGTGGAGCCTTTGTCTTTCTTGCTGTTGGCTTCAAGGTTACCTTTCATAAGTTCAGCCAGTTGCCTAGAGATCGCCAGCCCGAGCCCTGTGCCTCCGTATTTCCGTGAGGTTGAACTGTCAGCCTGCTGGAAGGATTGAAAAAGACTGCCCAGTTCCTGCCTGTTCATGCCGATACCTTCATCGATAACCTGGCAACTGAGCAGTAATGTGTCTCGCTCCAGGCCATCTGCGGCACGGGCGCGCAGTGTTATGGTGCCGGCCTCCGTGAATTTGACCGCATTAGAGAGCAAATTGAGAAGGATTTGACGCAGCCGGGTAGGGTCGCCCTCAACCCATTCCGGCACCTGATCATCCCAGTCACTGATCAGCCGAAGGTCTTTATTTTCGGCATTGGCATGGAAGATCATCAGGCAGTCTTCCAACAGTCGGTGGAGGTTGAAGCTGCTGACTTCCAGCTGCAGTTTTCCTGAACTGATTTTGGAGAAATCGAGGATGTCGTTGATCACGTTAAGCAGACTTCCACCGGCGCTGTAGATGGTTTCCACATAGTTGCGCTGGGTAGCATCCATACGTGTGCCACGCAGAAGATCTGCCAAGCCCAATACCGCATTCATCGGGGTGCGAATTTCATGGCTCATTTTTGCCAGAAAGTCGCTCTTGGCATCGTTTTCGGCCTGGGCGCGAACGATTTCCTGTTGGCGTTGCAGGCTTTCGTTCTTCAACGTTCGCAGCCGGCCGGCCAATCCGAAGGATAACAATACCTGTTGCATGACCAGGCCGATTTGTACCCCGGTGACATTGAGCAGCCCCGGCAAGCTGATGGCTCCATAGGCGCCCAGCGCCAGTAACATCACCGTGACAAGGAACATGCTCCAAGCAAGCACAAAAATACGTGCTTCCGGGCGACCCTGGAACAGACTGAAGAGTCCGGACAGCAGTAATAAGGCGAGTGTTATCAAGGCGACCCCGCCCTGCATGGCGGCGACGGTGCCAGGGGGGGTCGATAGCAGGGCGATGATGATGCCCACATGAATGCAGGAGGTGGCCAGTAATAGACGGTCGAGCCACTGCCATTGGCGAGTGTGCAGATAATCTCGGGCAAACAATAGCCCGGAAAGCAGGGTCAGATAACCGAACATGTGATTGGCAGACTGAGGTACCACCCAGTCATCCATCCAAAGGCGATGAAGAATTCCTTGCAGGGTGGCTACATACAGGGTGGCGGAAGCAACATGCAAGACATAGAAACGACTGCTCTTTTCTTTGCCTCCGAGCCACAGCACGAGGTGATAGAACAATAGTCCCAGGGCGATGCCATAAAAGCCTCCCATCAGCCACTCATTGGTGCTTTGCTGTTCGATGAAGGGTTCCCTGCCAATCAGGCTGACGGGCACGGTCATGGCACTGGTAAGGGTGTGGATTCGCAGGTAAAGCGTTCGGGGAACCGCAGGTTGCAAGGTAAAAGGCAAGGTGAAGCTGCGAATTTTTACCGGACGCATGTTGAACGGCAGCGTGTCCCCCATTCGTGAAAATGACACCCCGTTTTCGTCCACGAGATAGAAATCCACCTGATCGAGGACGGCGTAATCCACCTGTAGCCAGAGGGCCAGCTCATCGTGCCCGGTATTCACAAAGCGAACCCGAAACCAGCAGGCATCCCTGCGGTAACCAAAATTGATCTGCTGGCGATTCACGGGTTGATAAGGGGCCTGACGGGCCTCGGCGAGGCTGGCAGTAGCGTTTCCGTCGCACCAGCTTTGCATTGACGGACCAAGTTGACGTGTTGAGACAGGATCCTGCAGGTTAAGGATGGTGATGCCCGCAGCGGAAGCAGGCATGGCCACCGTAAGTAGCAGGCCTATCGGCAGCAGCAACAGCAGCAGTGCTCTGACTGGCATCGGTCTCTCCCTGTGGCCTGTCAGTGTGGCGGCTGACGGCGCATCCCTGCTTTTTCTTATGTTCTCCATATTCGCGCAACTGGTCGATTGTGGCCAGTACAGAAACCACCAGTGGTACGACGGGAGTGGCCGCTGAGGCAGAACTCAGGGAGAGGCAGAGAAACAGAGGGCCGGGCAATGGGGAGGGTGTTAGTCGGGTAATCAAAGCAAAGGGGGAGTCTGTCGCTGCATGGACTCGGAAAAGAACCCGGACGGAACGGGGCAGGATCCGCCCGGGTGTTTCTTCTATGGCGACAATCAGCCTTCGGGGAGCGTGATGTTGAGCTCGAGAATCTCGCAACCGGATTCACGATCCAGCTGGATATTCACCGCGTCCTGGTCTACGGGGACATATTTGCGCACCACTTGCAGCAACTCTTCCTGTAACTGAGGCAGGTAGTCGGGGCCACCGCGGGTAGAGCGCTCGCGGGCAACGATGATCTGCAGGCGTTCCTTGGCCACTGAGGCCGAGGTCTGCTTCTTCGGCAACAGATAACTGAAAATACTCATGATCAGCCCCCAAACAGACGGCCGAACAGACCTTTCTTGTTAACGGTAGTGAAACGGTGCGGCAGCTGGTCGCCAAGGAATCGGGCGACGGCGTCACTGTAGGCCTGGCCTGCATCGGAGTCAGTGTCCAGAATCACCGGGCTGCCGGCATTGCTGGCATTGAGAACGGCCTGGGATTCAGGCACCACGCCGAGAAGTTCAATGGCCAGAATTTCCTGCACATCTTCTACTGACAGCATCTCCCCTTTTTCGACCCGTTCGGGTGAATAGCGGGTTAGCAGCAGCCGGGCAGGGATGTCCCCTTTGCCTTCCTCGGCATGGCGGGTCTTGCTGGCCAGAATACCGATCATGCGGTCAGAGTCGCGCACGCTGGAGACTTCGGGATTGGTCACTACCACCGCTTCGTCGGCAAAGTAGGCTGCCATCAGTGCACCCTTTTCGATACCAGCAGGGCTGTCGCAGATAATGTAGTCCATCTGCATATCTTCGCGCAGGGCACGGAAGACCCCTTCAACACCTTCCTGGGTCAGCGCATCCTTGTCACGGGTCTGGGAAGCAGGAAGGATGAACAGGTTGTCAACCTTCTTGTCCTTGATCAGTGCTTGCTTGATATTGGCATCGCCATTGATGACGTTGACCAGGTCGTAAACCACCCGGCGTTCGCAGCCCATGATCAGGTCCAGGTTACGCAGGCCCACATCAAAATCAATCACGGTTGTCTTGAAACCACGCAGGGCTAGCCCGGTTGCCAGTGCGGCGCTGGTGGTGGTTTTGCCGACGCCACCCTTGCCGGATGTCACGACCACGATCTTTGTCACGCTCTTCTCCTTCGCTGTCTTCCCTGAGCGCTATTTCAGCGCGGTAAAATGCATTGCCTCGCCCTGCAGGGACAGGTGCACAGGCTGGTTTCGGTGTGCATCGGGCAGGTCTTCGGCTACCCGATAGTGGCCAGCAATGGAAACCAGTTCGGCATTCAGTTGCTGGCAGAAAATCCGTGCGCTGCTGTCGCCACGTACCCCGGCAAGGGCGCGGCCGCGCAAGTTGCTGTATACGTGGATATTGCCTTCGGCCATGAGTTCCGCGCCGGTACTCACCGGAGCGAGAACAATCATGTCGCCACGGCTGTAGACTTGTTGACCGGAACGCACCGGTTGCTCGACCACCAGGGTTTCCACTCGCTCGGAGTGTTGGCTGGTATCCGCTGTGCTGGCGTCAGCGGCGGGCTCGGAGCGGCGGGGGACATCCCGCCCGCCGGCCAGACTGAGGGTGCCCAGACCGAGCGTGCTGGCGGTGTCGATGTCGATACGGTCTGTGCGCGCCAGTGCAACAAGGTTCACCCCCAGGTTACGCAGGGTGTCCACGGCGGGCATCAGATTCACATGGTCGATCTCGAGATCGCTGTGAATGTCGATCACCACCGGCGCTTCCTGAAGCCACTGGGCAGCGTCCTCAAGGCGTTGGCTGATTTCCTGGTGTAACTGGTTGGCATCCAGTGTGCGGAGCTGAAGGACCGTCATCATCAGCATGCGGCCCTTGAATTCAATTACCGATTTTTCTTCGACGACTGCTGTCATTCCTGACCTGTAGATCCTGGGGGCGAGGCGCGTTGTGCGCGGGCGAGGCCCGGTGGGGCAGAATTGGGCAAAGCCTAGACCAAAGCTGCGATCCGTAAAAGCGCCAAATGGGTGATATGAATGTTAAATCTTTCCGTCACGGGACTGACATGGAATGAATTGCTGGAAAAACCAGCAACTTGGCACATTGCAGGTGCTGTTGGCTTTTTGTGAAAGTGTGAGCTGGTTGGAATTTGAGCAATTCGGGTGGCAAGGGCGAGCTTGGTGTTGCGAAGGCCTTGCTGAGCGGGGGCTGGGCCCCGGCTTAAAACCCGCTTCTCGAGATTAGACGCTCATAGCGGAAAAAAAAGGCGGAGCAGCACAGTGCTCCGCCATCATGGGCTCTACATTATTGGCCGCTCTGCATGTACTTTCACCTTCTTCAGATTTTTGTCGAAGGCATCGGTGAGCAGGCAGTCATAGCGCATGGCGTCGTACTCATTGACCGCCTCAACCTGGTCCTCACTGATAATGCCTTTGCCGGCGGCATCGTTGAGTTTCTCGAGGACGCTATTACCGTCCAGTTGGCCCTTACCGTCCGCCTTGAGGAAAGCCAGCCAGGCCGGTTCCACTTCCAGCAGCTTGTTATAGGTGGCTTCCACACGACCAATGGCATCGTCCGGGTCACTGGGGATGTAAGCCGGTTGTGCCAACGCATCACGTACCGAGCTCGGAGACATGATCATCTCGCCAAGGGCGCGGATCTGCTCGTCACCCGGGGCCTGGGCCATGCAGGGCCGGCCAAACGGGAAGAACAGGCGTTTGAGTACATGGCCAACCCCATAGAACCCGAAGTTTCGGTAGAACGCTTCCAGTGAGTTGTGGGCGAGACTGAACGCACGACGCAAGGCGTATTGCGCGTGGGCATCATTGGCCTCGTCACGGGGCAGGGTAGCGTGGTATTTGAGGATGGCACAGGCGATCAGCAGCTGGCTGTGCACATCACCAAGGCGGGCGGACAGCAGCTCGCGGCGCTTTAGGTCCCCGCCCAGCAGGGCCAGTGCGACGTCCGAGGTGCTGGCCAGTACGGCGCTGTAACGGTTGATCAGTCGGTACCATGGGGCACTGAATGCATCGGCGTTGGCAGGAGCCTCAGAGAGGTAACCCCCCAGCAGCGCCTGGATTACGGCACTGCTCATGTTGCCCAGGGTATGGCCGGCGTGAGCGAAGAACAACGCATCAAATTCCTGCAGGCCTTGTTCCTTGTCTTCCGCCTGGATGGCCTGCAGCTCCTCGTACAGGTAGGGATGGCACCGCATCGCACCCTGGCCAAAGATCATCAGGGAGCGGGTCAGGATGTTGGCACCTTCTACAGTGATCGCAATGGGAGTCGATTGGTAGGGCAGCGCCAGAAAATTACGCGGCCCTAACTGGATGCCACGGCCACCTGCGATGTCCATGCCATGGTTGATCAGCTCCCGCATCATCTCGGTGGAGTGATATTTTGCCATGGCGGTGACCACCGACGGTGCTCCATCTTCCAGTGAGCGGGTCACGAGGTGACGGTAAGCCTCAAGGGTATAGGCAATGGCGGCCACCTCTGCAGAAGCTTCCTGTACCCCTTCGAATTCGCCAACAGCGGTGTTGAACTGGCGACGAATACGGCCAAATGCCCCTGTCATGCGGTAACCCATTTCACCACTGGCCGTGGCCAGCGCTGGCAGGGAAACACCGCGCCCGGCGCCAAGACACTCAATCAGCATACGCCAGCCTTTGCCGGCCATTTCCGGACCGCCGATGATGGCGTCGAGTGGCACGAAGACATCCTTGCCATTGATCGGCCCGTTCATGAACGGGGAGCCGGGGTAGTGACGGCGGCCGATTTCCACACCTTTGGTGTTGGCTGGGATCAGCGCACAAGTAATACCGAGTTCTTCTTCCTCTCCCAGCAAGTGTTCCGGGTCGTAGAGTTTGAAAGCGAGCCCGACCACCGTGGCGACCGGGGCCAGGGTAATCCAGCGTTTGGCGAAGTTCAGGCGCATGCCCAGTACTTCCTTGCCGTCGATCTTGCCCTTGCAGATCACCCCGGTATCGGGGATCGCACCAGCATCGGAACCGGCCTCCGGGCCGGTGAGGCCAAAGCAGGGGATTTCGTCACCCTTGGCCAGGCCCGGTAACCAACGGTCTTTCTGTTCATCTGTTCCGTACTCAGCCAGTAGCTCGCCGGGACCCAGGGAGTTGGGCACCATGGCCGTGACGGCGGCGGTCAGGGAGCGGGTGGCGATCTTGCTCATGATACGGCTCTGGGCATAGGGGCTAAATGCCTTGCCGCCGTACTCTTTCGGAATAATCAGGCTGAAGAAACCCTTGTGTTTGAGGAAGTCCCAGACCTCTTCAGGCAGATCTTTCAGTTCATGGAATATCTGCCATTCGTCCAGCATGTCACACAGTTGCTGGACCTCGTTATCGATGAAGGATTGTTCTTCATCTGTGAGGGGGGTGAAGTTGATGTGGGAAAACTTCTCCCAGTCCGGACGGCCGGAAAAAAGATCCGCTTCAAACCAGGTGGTCCCGGCTTCAATCGCCTCGCGTTCGGTGTCACCGATGGCGGGCATGACTTTGCCCAGTGCGTTATAAACCGGTTTGGAGATAAATTTCTGACGCAGGTCCACGTGGTTGATCACGGCCACGCCAGCGGCAAGCAGGATCAGAGAAAGGGGGTGGACAAGCCAGGGGGCGAGAAAAGCGCTTAATAACCAGACGACAACAAAAATTCCGCTGCCAACACCTCGGCTCACCTGTTGGTAGAACAGGGTCATGAGGGTGGCAATCAACACAACAATAGCCAGAAGGCTAAGCATGGTGGTCTCCTTTGCCTGAGTGAATACTATCCAGCGTACTCATTCGCCATGCAGACAACGTGAAGCCCCCAGCGGGCGACCGAAGCAGCTCCAATGGCGAACAATCAGTCTAACCCGTCGGGGCGGCAAGGTGCACAGCATTTAACCGGATTTTATTGGTTGATTACCTTACAATTGCGCGCAATTTACGGAATCTGGGAGTCTTTGCGTGCAGCAGAACAGCTACATCTTTGAAGCCACCGAACAGAACATTCAGCAAATCCTGGAGCAGTCGCGGCAGATACCGGTGATTGTCGATTTCTGGTCTGCTCGCAGTCAGCCCAGCCAGCAAATGGCACCGGTTCTGGATCGCCTGGTTAATGAATATCAAGGCAAGGTCCTGTTGGCGCGCATTAATGTGGATGAGCAGCCCATGCTCACCAGCCAGTTTGGCGTGCAATCCCTGCCCAGCCTGAAACTGGTGTTCCAGGGGCAGTTGGTCAATGAACTGGATGGCCCACAAACCGAAGCCGGGTTGCGAGAGTGGCTGGCTCCCATCGTTGATCCCGAGGCCGCCGAAGCGCAGCAGGAAGAGGGCTTTATCGAACAGGTGCGGATGGCTATTGAGGCTGGCCATGGCGAGCAGGCGGAAGCCGCTTTGCGGCAGACCTTGCAACAGACGCCGGACAAGCACGCCATTCGCGCGCTATTGGTGGAATACTTGCTGGGTCAAGGACAACTGGATGACGCTCAGTCAGTGTTAGCGGAAGTGACCGAGGATGCGGAGCCGCTACGTCCGTTCCGTGCCCGTTTTGCCTTGCTTGAAAAGCTGGAAGGGGCAGGGCAGAGCCTGAAGGATCTGGAGGCACGGATTGTGGATGCCCCGACTCCGGAGGATCTCTACGCCCACGGTTTGCAAGCCGCTGCCGCAGGTCAATTCAGGCCGGGACTGGAGTCACTGCTGGTGTTGCTGCGTGACCATCGTGACTACAAGGATGGTGTGGCCCGTCCCGCCTTGCTGGAAGTCTTCGAGTGTTTGCCCAAGGGTGACCCGCTGGCCAGCGAATACCGTCGCAAGATGTTCAATTACCTGTACTAGTCGTGTTTCTCTCAGGCGCAGCTGTCTCCGGCTGCGCCTGATATTGGTGCTTTGCCGATCCTCGCCGACTGTACTGTCTGTCCAGTGGCACCAAAATGCCCCCTCGGCTTCTCCCTCTTCTCTCTTTTTGTGCATCCATGTGGTGCGAAATATGATTTATTGCTCCGATAGTGTGCAGAATGAATCCTGTTTCCCTCTAAGTTATTGTTTTTCTGTTATCTGTTAAGTGGCCTGATTCTTGTATGCCCTTATGCGGTGCATATTTCCGGCACGGGTTTGTGTTGGTGCATTCACGTTGAGGATGGATGAGGATCAGGAGACAACCATGAAAATGCTGACTGCGGTAATCAAGCCGTTCAAGGCTGAGGAAGTGCGCGATGCGCTGGCGCAGGTGGGTGTTCAGGGGCTGACGATTACCGAGGTGAAGGGCTTCGGTCGTCAGAAGGGGCATACCGAGCTGTATCGAGGCGCCGAGTATGTGGTGGATTTCGTGCCAAAGGTAAAGCTGGAGCTGGCGGTACGTGAAGACCAGCTCGATCAGGCTATTGAGGCCATCATGAAGTCCGCCGGGACCGGCAAGATTGGGGACGGCAAGATCTTCGTGAGCGATCTTGAGCAGGTTATTCGTATTCGTACCGGGGAAACCGGTCAGGAAGCCATTTAAAGGGGAAGGACTGATGAAAAAACTGTTTGCTGTACTGTTAATGCTGCCTTCCCTGGCGATGGCGGAAGGCCTGGATACCGGCGATACCGCCTGGATCCTCACTGCTACCGCGCTGGTGTTGTTCATGACGTTGCCAGGTCTGAGCCTGTTCTATGGTGGTTTGGTGCGCAGCAAGAATGTGCTGTCGGTGCTGATGCAGTGTTTTGCGATTACCTGTGCCGTGTCATTGGTGTGGCTGATTGCCGGTTACTCTCTGGCCTTTTCCGATGGCGGCAGCATGAATGCCTGGATTGGCGGGCTGCAGCATGTGTTCTTCGACGGCATTACCCGCGACAGTCTGGAAGGGACTCTGCCAAAAAGCCTGCATGGTCTGTTTCAGATGACCTTTGCGATTATCACGCCCGCCTTGATCATCGGTGCCTTTGCCGAGCGCATGCGCTTTGGTCCCATGTTGGCGTTTTCGGTGCTGTGGTTGCTGGGTGTCTACATTCCGGTTTGTCACTGGGTGTGGGGCGGCGGCTGGCTGGCTCAGCTGGGGGTGTATGACTTTGCGGGCGGTATCGTTGTCCACATTACCGCCGGTGTGGCCGCACTGGTGGCGGCCAAGGTGCTGGGTAACCGCAAGGGCTTCCCGACCCAGGGCATGATGCCGCATAACATGACCATGACGGTGACGGGCGCAGGGATGCTGTGGGTCGGCTGGTTCGGCTTCAATGGGGGCTCTGCGGTTGCGGCCAATGGTGATGCCGCCATGGCCATGCTGGTAACACACATTTCCGCTGCTGCAGGCTCGCTGGCCTGGATCACCATGGAATGGAAGAAATTCGGCAAACCCTCCGCGCTCGGCATCGCCACCGGTATGGTTGCCGGGCTGGGTACGATTACCCCGGCCTCGGGTTTTGTAGGTCCGGCCGCGGCACTGGTGATTGGTCTTTCTGCTGGTGTGATCTGCTTCTATGCGGTGATTTTCATCAAACACAAACTCAAGATCGACGATTCTCTGGACGTCTTCCCGGTGCACGGGGTCGGTGGGATTCTCGGTACCTTGTTTGCCGGCGTGTTTGCGTCCACTGAACTGGGACTGTTCTCCGGGTACGGTTTTGCCAAGCCCGAGTACACCATGCTGGACCAGCTTGGTGTCCAGGCACTGGGCGTGGTGGCAACCTTCGTTTACACCGCGATCGTGACCTGGGTGTTGCTCAAGCTGGTTGGGCTGTTCTCGACGCTTCGTGTTGACGCGGATGAGGAAACCCAGGGGCTGGATATTGCCCTGCACGAGGAACGGGGTTACGACCTCTGATTCTGCCCCGTGGCAGACAGAAAAGACCCGGCCCTGCGCCGGGTTTTTTTGTCCCTATCAGAGCACAGAAGGGCTATTGCCACCCCCCGGGGCTTTGTATAAGGTACGGGTAAGTTTCGAACGCTCGTTTGAATTGGCTGCGTATAACCTGCCCTGTAACGAGATGGCGTCGAAGCCATAACGATAGTTAAGGAGAGATAAGAATGAGCCTGGAATTTCTGTCTGACGAGTGGTTTGCAAAAGTTAAGGAACTGCGTGACGGTGCTGGCAACGTTGAGGCCCCGGCTGCCCTGGCGGACCTGGTGATCAACATCACCGTGTCTGCTGACGGCGGTGACAAGGAGCTGGCCCTGGTGGGTGGCATGATCGAGGAAGGCCATCACGCTGATGCGCCGACCACCATGATTCTGCCGGCCGATCTGGCCAAGCGCATCTTCATCGAAGGTGACCAGTCTGCTGGCATGCAGGGCTTCATGAGCGGCCAGATTCGCATCGAAGGCGACATGAGCAAGCTGATGGCGCTGCAGACTGCTCAGCCGTCTGCGGATCAGGTTGCCCTGATGAAGCAGATCCAGGACGTGACTGCCTGATTCTTTCGGTAGTTAACACCTGACAATGCCCGCCTCGTGCGGGCATTGTTGTTTTGGGTCATGGGCTATCAACAGCCTGCTAGGGGGGCAGGGCTGTCTGTCAGTCGCTGCGCATGATTCAGGTTTTGCAGCGGGGTGCCGACCGCCACGGGCTGTACTGCCAGAGTCTCCAGCCAGCCATAGGCGCTGCGTCCACCGTTGTCGAGATAGTCCGTCAGAGAGGTGCGCCACTGCTGCGCGTGCAGAGACAGGCACAGGGGCTGGCGCCGTATCGGGTCCTGGGCCACGCAGACATGTCCAATGGCCGCCTTGGCCAGCAGATCAGCGGCCATGGAGGCGGGAGGCTGAAGCAGGTCGCAAGGCAGGCACAGACATAGCCCCTCGCAGGCCTGGAATGCTGCTTCCAGCCCGGCCATGGGCCCGGGGAAATCCGGCCGCAAGTCTTCCACCACCTGATCTGCCCACTGCCGGTAGAGCGCCTGATTACGATTGGCGCTGATCACGACCCGCTGCGGGCGAGGCGCAAGATGCTCCAGTAGATGGGCAATCAACGGCTTGCCATCCACCTCAAGCAATCCCTTGTCGGCCCCCCCGACCCGAGAGCCTTTACCCCCTGCGAGAATAATGAGTGTGTAGTCATGCATGGTCCGTGTCCGTTGGGTTCCGCCCGTGAATCGGCTATGCTCTGCGGCCGTGCCATGGCCTGTTGGCACGCGCCGAATCCAGGATAATACGTGAAGAGTGCCCGTTCCCATCTTACCGACTTGAGCCGTTTTGCGCCGCTGCTACCGGGCTATCAGCCCCGTGAGCCCCAGCTGCAAATGGCCGACGCGGTGGAAAACACCATTGGTGGGGGCTCCACCTTGATGGTAGAGGCGGAGACCGGCACCGGCAAAACCCTGGCTTATCTGGTACCCGCATTGCTTTCTGAAGGCCCTACGTTGGTGTCAACGGGGACCAAAAGCCTTCAGGACCAGTTGTTTTTCAAAGACCTGCCATTGGTGCGCAAGGCATTGGGATTGCCCCGCAAGGTGGCCTTGCTGAAAGGGCGCGCCAACTATCTGTGCCCTTACCGTATGGAGCTTCATCAGCAGGAAGCCCGTTTTCTTACCCGTGAAACTGCTGAGCAAATGCAGGTGGTCGCACACTGGGCCAAGCGGACCCGTACTGGTGATATCGCTGAATTGCAGCAACTGCCAGAAGATGCGCCGATCTGGCCGTGGGTCACCAGCACCGCTGATAACTGCCTGGGCACGGAATGTCCCAGTTATCAGGATTGCCCCTTGATGAAAGCCCGCAAGGAAGCCCAGGAAGCCGATCTGGTGGTGGTCAATCATCACCTTTTCTTTGCTGACGCAGCCTTGCGGGGGAGTGGTGCTGCCTCGGAATTGTTGCCCAGCGCCAATACGGTGATCTTTGACGAAGCCCATCAGCTTCCTGAAATTGCGGCGGCATTTTTCGGCGATACCCTGAGTACCCGACAGGTGCAGGAGCTTGGCCGTGACAGTCTGTCTGAAGCGGGGCATACGGCCGCGGATCTTGCTCGCTTGAACCAGCTGGTTGCGGCAGTGGACAAGGGCTGTATGGACCTGCGCCTGAGTCTGGGCGAGATGGAGCGGCGAGCACCCTGGTCGGAAGTGTGCGAGTCCGATGCGGTGATTGAAGCGGGCGATGCCCTGCTGACTGCGCTGCGTGAGCTGGAAGTCTTTTTGGGGCCCCTGGCCAAGGCCAGCCGTGGCATGGAGGCCTGCGCCCGCCGGGCCAGTGAGCAAGTGGATTGTCTGGCGGCTTATCTGAAGGGAGACCAGCCTAACCGGGTCTACTGGTTTGAAACCTTCAAGCGAACGGCGGTGCTGCACAGCACACCTTTATCGGTGGCCGCCCAGTTGCGGGCCCAACGCGAGCGTCATCCTTGCAGCTGGATTCTCACGTCGGCCACCTTGTCGGTGGGAGGACGGTTTGAACATATCCAGAAACGGTTGGGGCTGGATAGCGCCGATACCCTGCGGTTGGAAAGCCCGTTCGATTTCAAGAAGCAGGCGGTCTTTTATGCGCCAGAAGGGCTGCCGCCTCCCCAGGACCCGGATTATACCCGTCAGCTCACCGAGCAGATGATTCCGGTAATCGAGGCGGCCGGCGGTCGCACCTTTTTCCTTTTTACCAGTCACAGAGCATTGCGTGAGGCGGCTGCTATCCTGCGCACCCGTTTGGAATATCCGTTGCTGGTGCAAGGTGAGTCCGGGCGGCGGGAGTTGCTGGAAACCTTTCGCGAGAAAGGCAATGCGGTGCTGCTGGGCACCAGCAGCTTTTGGGAAGGCATTGATGTCCGCGGTGAAGCGCTAAGTTGCGTTATTATCGACAAGTTGCCCTTTGGCTCGCCCGGCGATCCGGTAGCCGCTGCGCGAATTGAGCACATCAACCGTAATGGCGGCAATGCGTTTCGCGATTACCAGTTGCCTCAGGCGGTGCTGGCTCTGCGCCAGGGCGCGGGGCGTCTGATTCGGGATCCGAAGGACACCGGGTTGTTGGTGGTGGCTGACCCTAGGTTGCTGACCAAAAGCTACGGCAAGTTGTTCGTCAACAGCCTCCCGAACATGACCCGCACCCGTAAGCTGGATGTGGTGAAGCGATTTTTCGATTACCTGGCCCGGCAGGGGCAGGAGACAGAACAGGCACAATCATGACGCGAATTCTTGCCCTGGAAACAGCGGGTGAAACCTGCTCCGTGGCACTGCTGGATGGCAGTGAGGTGCTGGAAAAATTTGAAATGGCACCACGCAAGCAAACCGAGCTGGTGCTGCCCATGGTCGAGTCGTTGCTGGCGGAAGCCAGTGTGTCGCTGGCGCAGCTGGACGGCATTGCCTTTGGCCACGGACCCGGCGCGTTTACGGGTGTGCGAGTGGCGGCGGCGGTGACGCAGGGGTTGGCCTTTTCAGCGGACCTGCCGGTGGTTGGAGTATCGACGTTGGCTGCCTGTGCCCTGAGCGTGCAGACCCAGGCGCCCAGCCCGAAGGTAATTGCGGTTTTTGACGCGCGCATGGGAGAGCTCTATCTCGGTGCCTATCGGGTTGACAACGGCAAGCAGGCGGTCGTGCTTGAGGATGGCCTGTTTCGCCCCGATGCGTTACCCGAACTGGACGGCGACGACTGGCTTATCGCGGGCTCTGGACTGGTACACGAGGAAGCATTGCTGGCGTGCTATGGCGCAAGCCGCTGCATTCCTGACGCCCACCCCCATGCGCAAGCGGTGGCGGTGCTGGCATTATCTAGCTTTGAGCGTGGCGAAGGCGTCCGTGCTGATCTGGCACAGCCGGTTTACCTTCGCGACCAGGTGATACAGGGAGCTGTTCGATGAGTAACTGGGATCTGCCCAACGTCCATGTGCTGGATGTGACGGTGCCTGCTGAAGCCATTGATGTCATGGGGCATGTAAACAATACCGAATACCTGCGCTTCATGGAGCAGATCGCCTGGCACCATACCACCGTGCTGGGGCTCGGTTGGGATCTCTACCAAAAGCTCAATCGTGGCATGGTGGCTCGCCACACCGAAGTGGAATACCTGGCGCCAGCCTTCGAAGGGGAAAAGCTACAGGTGGGAACCTGGATTATCGAGAATGATCAGCGAATCAGCATTACCCGTCGCTACCAGATCATTCGCGAATCCGATGGCGTGACCCTGTTGCGAGGCAAAACCCGCTGGGTCTGTGTCGCTCTGGATTCTGGCAAACCGAGGCGCATGCCCCCTGAGTTTTTACAGGGCTACAAGGTAACCGCCAGCGAAAAATGAATGCAGGGTATGTCTCTGGCATGCCTGCTGATCTTTCTTGATTGTAGTAGAAAGGATTTTCCATGGATTGGTTTCAGGCACTGGTGCTGGCCCTTATTCAGGGGCTGACCGAGTTTCTTCCCATCTCCAGTTCGGCGCACCTGATTCTGCCTTCCGAAGTCCTCGGCTGGCCGGATCAGGGCCTGGCCTTTGATGTGGCGGTGCACGTTGGCACCCTGGTGGCGGTGATGGCCTATTACCGGCGTGACCTGCTCGCCATGTTGGGTGGTGCGGGGCAGGCAGTCAGTCAACGACGCATGAACCAGGATCTGAGACTGGCATTGCTGGTGGGGCTTGCCACGGTTCCTGCGGTGGTGTTCGGCTTTCTGGGCGATGACTGGATTGAACGGGAACTGCGCTCGGCGCTGGTGATCGCGATTACCACCTTGCTGTTCGGCGCGTTGCTGTGGCTGGCCGATGCCTATGGCAAGCGCTCCCGGGCGCTCACAACCCTGGGTGTGGCGGGGGCATTGTTGATCGGTTTCGCCCAGGCTCTGGCGCTGATTCCCGGCACGTCGCGCAGTGGTATCACGATTACGGCTGCGCTGGCGCTGGGATATCGCCGCGAAGAGGCGGCCCGGTTTTCCTTCCTGCTGTCCATTCCGGTCATTCTTGGTGCCGCGCTGCTCAAGAGCAAGGATCTGCTGGAACAACAACTGCCCGTGGATTGGGGAATGATGGCCCTGGGAGCGGGTGTCAGTGCAGTAACCGCCTACCTGACCATTGTGTTCTTCATCCGTTTGCTTGAGCGTATCGGCATGCTGCCATTTGTGATTTACCGCTTGATCCTGGGTGTGGCGCTGCTGGTATGGCTGGCCTGACTTGGTGAGTAAAGCGGCACTGGGACTATTACCGGGTTGCCCGGAGGGGCTACCCGGTGAGGCCGTTGCCGACGAGCTGTCGGCGCAAGCGCAGGGCCATTCACTGGTCATGGGCTGGTATCAGGATGCCCTGGCACTGTGGGTCCCCGGGGGCAAGGAAACGCCGCTCAGCGTAAATTTTACCGATGGCAAGCAAGGCTACCGCCTGAGCCCGGAACGGGTGCGCCACGAGCGCCTGATCAAGGCGCTGGGCAAGCCCCGTGATGACCGCCACCAGATCCTTGATGCGACTGCCGGTCTTGGCCGGGACGCCGCCCTCATGGCGCAGGCGGGGTTTGATGTCACTCTTGTTGAACGCTCCCCCTATATCCATGCCATGCTGGAAGATGGCCTGCGCCGAGCGCCTCCGGCCCTGTCGGCAAAGATGACGCTACTGCCGTGTCAGGACAGTGTTCAGGTGCCAGCGGATGTCTGGCATGCCGTGTATCTCGATCCCATGTTTCCTGCCCGCGAGAAAAGCGCCGCCGTAAAGAAAGATTTGCGCTGGCTGCAGGTGTTGTGTGCGTATCCTCAACCTGCAGAAGAAGAGGCGCTGCTTGCCTGGGCGATGTCATTGCAGCCGCACAGGGTCGTTGTGAAACGACCTGGCAAGGCGCCTGATCTGGCCGGTAAAACACCAGGATTTAGCCAGAAGGGTAAGGCTGTGCGTTTTGATGTTTATCTCATGGGCTAGGGATTTCTCCGGCACCTTTTCTCCTTCTCTCCATTATTTGTTCTACTCCCCATTTCCTGATGGTCAGTGTGCCAGCAATCGTTGTATTGATAACTGGTTCACTCTTTTGGGAGAAGGCCATGAAGGGGATTTATGTGGGGCTGCTCGTGCTGGCAGTGTCATCGCACGCATTGGGGGATGCCTACGTCAGACTCGGTTATGCCTATTCTGATTTTAGAAGTCAGGATATGGCTATCAAACATGATGGTTATGATCAGATCACGATGGAAAATTATGACCCGGGGGGGGATGAGCTCATCGTTTTGAGTGCGGGTTACTTTGTTACGCCACATTTTCGCGCGGAGCTGGCGCTTGATCTGGGGCTCGGTGATGCGGATACCGATCAGGTTACCTATACCCGTAATGATTCAGTGACCGGTACGGTTACCGCGGAGGTTTATAGTCGCGTATTTATGGTGAACGGGTATTTTCACTTCAGAGACGCCCAGGCTGGAGGTTTTTTTGATCCTTACATTGGCGGTGGCCTCGGACTGGCGGTGAATCGCTTTGAGGCTGTCAGTACCCGTATTCCTACTACCAGTGCGACGATAAACGACAGCGACGACACGGACTGGGCAATTCGTCTGGGCGGTGGCTTGATGTATTGGTTCACGGATCATATCAGCACGGATTTATCGATTTATTATCTTGATGCTGGATCGGTAACCACTGAGGATCGCGCCTTTAAGGAAGGGGTGAGTGTGCCCTTTGCCGAAGGGATGGAACTGGATCTCGAGAGTTTTAATTACTCTCTGGCATTACTTTATCGATTCTAAATGGGATGTGAGCCAACGCAGCCCTAAGGGCTGCGTTGGCTCTGCTTACCCCTGGAGGCGGGTGACACGCTGAATAGCATCGCTGATGTCGGCGCTAAGGATCCGCCGTGCTTCATCATCCAGTGCTTCAAGCTTGCTATCGAAGTTGAGTTGCCCGTTGTCATCAGGAGTCACCAGTCCAGTGCTGTATAGCTGACTGATAAAGTGTTTGATAACGACCTTGTCAAAAAACTCTGGTGAGTTGAACTCGTAAAGTAATGACAATCGCTGCGCGGTCTGGTGCGCCAGTTCACCCAGTTGATCCGCAGTCAGAATACCTGAGCCTCGCTGAACCAGCAGGCGAATAGTCAGGTAGTAACGCTCCAGGGAGGGCAGGACGGTTTTGCCCAAGTGATTGAGCATGTCTGCCTCGTGGGTGTGCAAGGCAGCTCCCATCAGGCTGTCGCCTTGGCGACGGACAAGTTTACAGCGTTCCAACACTGACGCGACTTCTTCTACTGCCTGTGACAGTTCATCACCTTCGTCCCAATGCAGGAAGTACTCATTACGCAGGAAGGGGTAGAGCAGGCGGACCATATTCTGCAACACGTCCATGCGGATCTCGCGGGCGTTCATCACCAGAGAGCAGACCAGGCCAGGGAGTACAAACAGATGCAGGCTGTTGTTTCGCACGTAGGCCATCTGCAGGGCGCTTTTCTGGTCGGTCGTAACCACATCTCCGAGCTGGTGCTTGATACGAATCAGGAAGTCGTTATCCAGCCCGTAATCGATAATTTCCTGGGCATCAGTGCAGCCTAGCGCCGCCGTATCGCTGTACGGCGCCAGTTTCAGCAGATCAATATACAGGCTCAGTTGCTGGTGCAGCTGGCCGATGTCCATGGTGTGTTTGGGCGAGGCCAGCAGGGCAAGGCTCAGCAGATTGATGGGATTGGCTACCGCTGCGGCATTGATGGACTCCACCACATCCTGACCGAGTTCATTCACCACGTGCTTGAACCAGGGTGGATTCTCTGTCGAGCCAAGCGATTCGTTGCGCCAGTTATGGTGATGCTGGTCCAGATAGTCCACCAGTTTAATGGGCTCGCCAAAGTTAACGTGGACCTGGCCAAAGTAGCTGCGCAGGACAGACAGGGATTTCATCAGCCCGAAAATGGATTCTTTCTGTTTCTTTTCGCCGTGCAACTCTCCGATATAGGAACCGGATTCGATGACTTTCTCGTAACCAATATAGACTGGTACGAAGGCGATGGGTTTACGCGAGTCACGCAGGAAACTGCGCAGGGTCATGGCGAGCATGCCGGTGCGAGGCTTCAGCATCCGGCCACTGCGGCTACGCCCCCCTTCGACAAAGTATTCAATAGAGAAACCACGGGCAGTGATCGTGTGCAGGTATTCGCTGAACACACTGGCATAGAGCGGATTATCGCGGAAGCTTCGACGCATGAAGAAGGCGCCACCACGGCGAAGGATGGTGCCCACCACCGGCAGGTTAAGGTTGATGCCCGCGGCAATGTGCGGGGGCACCAGCCCGTTACGGAAGACCACAAAAGACAGCAGCAGGTAATCGATGTGGCTGCGGTGACAGGGCACATAGATCACCTCGTGATCACCGGCGACCTTGGTCAGGTTGTCCATGTTGTACAACCGGATACCGCCGTACAGCCGGTTCCAGACCCAGTTCAGAAACAATTCCAGGGAACGGATCACCGTGTGGGAATAGTCAGCGGCGATTTCCATCGCGTAACTGCGGGCTTTCGCCTCCAGTTTGTCCTTGCTGACGCCCTGATTTCGGGACTCTTCTTCAATGACGGCCTGAACGGAAGGGTCGTCAACTACAGTGTTGACCAGGGTGCGACGGTGGGAGAGATCCGGGCCAATGGCGGCCTCTTTCTGGCGACGGAAATGGACCCGCAGAATTCTTGATGCCTTGCGTACGGCCTGTTCGTCAGTCTCGCATTCATCCACCAGCTTGCGAAGTGACATGGGGCGACTGAACTGCACATACAACTGGCGCCCCTGGGTGACGATGATGAAGAATTTCTTGATAAAGCCGGCAGGGGACCAGTTATCTGAAAACAACAGGCGCCAGAATGAACTTTCCTTCTCGGGGCGTCGCCCCCAGAACACTGAGACCGGCACCAGTTGCACATCCGCGCCAGGCGTTTCGCGGAGCGCTGCCACCAGTTTTTCCAACCGGGGAGGGGAGATCGGACTGCGCTGGCGGCGATTACCGAATTGACGACGGTAGAGCTGGAAATAGCTGTGGCGAAGGCGCGTCTGCCCCAGCGTCAAGCCGCCCAGTGCGGAAGAAAGCCCCAGGCGTCGCGCAGACTGGTCAGCCGCGGCAGCGTCTGATGCCGAGCGTTCGCGCAGCACATAGACCACCGGTGTATTGGGGGCCAGTTGCAGGTCATCCACATTGCCGGGCAGGGCGTTAGCACGTGTACACAAGCGCAAGAAAATGCGGATCAGGAAAAAGGCCAGTCGGTCCAGGCCAAACCAAGGATTCATAGTGGCTATCAGGTGACTAATGTGTGCCAAGTTTAGCGAAAGGGGGCTGGCGCGAACACCAATGGATATTTCAATTTGTTTCAAATTGGCGCTCTTTTCCCACACTATGGCTACGGGTTAGCGCGGTTGCCTGCTAAAATGCCTGTCGACCTTAACCGGGTATCCAAGGAGTCGCAGGTGTCTACACCGCAAGCGGGGATCTTCGATCGCAGTTATCAGTACCACCTTTTTTTCGAGCTGAGCCTTGGCAGTGGCCGGGATGAACAGGCCATCCGCAGGGCGTTGGCGGCACTGAATGCCCTGAAAAGCGAGCAGACGCCGGTAATTCTGGCGCTGGGGCCGGAATTGTGGAGCCGACTTGATACTCGCTTCAGCTTTCCGCCATTTTCTCTTGAGGGCCATGTGCCGGCAACCCAGGGTGATCTGTGGGTCTGGGTACAGGGCAAGAGCCGCAGCGATGTGTTCGATACCGGACTCAAGGTGCGAGACCTTGTCGATGAGGTCTTTAGTGCCCAGCTGGAACTGAATGGTTTCGTTTATCACGATATGCGTGATCTGACCGGTTTCGTGGATGGTATCGGTAACCCCTCTGGCGAAAAAGCGGAAAAGGCGACCTTTATTGCCGAACCTCATCCTGGTGCCGGAGGGAGCTGGTTGCTGACACAGAAGTGGGTTCATAACCTTAAGGCCTTTAACGAACTGGGCGTCCCTGATCAGGAAAAAGTGTTTGGCCGAACAAAGGTGGATGCCGTGGAGTTTTCTCCGGAGGATATGCCGGAGGATTCCCATGTGGGGCGTACTGATGTGGACCGCGATGGTGTCCCTCAAAAAATGTGGCGTCGCTCGGTGCCATACGGAGACACGACTGAGCATGGTCTCTACTTTGTGGCTTTTGCCTGTGAGCTTGACCGTCACGACTACCTGTTACGGCGTATGTATGGCATTGCGGATGATACCGTGCGTGATCGCCTGCTGGACTTCAGTCGGCCGGTAATGAGTTCGTGGTGGTATGTGCCGACGCAGGCCTGGATTGATGGGGTTAGTGAATAGTTAACAGTTAACAGTGAATAGTGCGCGGGTTCAGGCCCGTGCCGCACACAGATCAGAGGCCGCGCCCATACCTTGGACGCGGCCTCTTTCGTTTGTGAGAATTCGCAATCGCATCGAGAGAATCGCTCAGGATCTGACGTGGATCATGGTAGTTTGGGATTCCAGGTCTATGCTGAAAGCAAGAGTTCAGGGAGGGAAACCCATGTACACAGACACAATGGTCATCGCCAGCATTGCCGTTATTGGTGGCATCTTCCTGTTTGCTGGTTGTTTCGCCTTGTTCATCTGGCTGGATGCCGCCAACGATGAAGACTCCAGCGAAAAACATTAATTCTCTATCCAGAAACAAGAAGGCCGCGCCCAAGCATGGGCGCGGCCTCTGATCTGTGTGCGGCACGGGCCTGAACCCGCGCACTATTCACTGTTAACTATTAACTGCCTTAATCCGTTTTCCAGCGCGTAAACATCTTCTTCACCAGGAAGGGGGTGAGTTTCAGTGAGGCGCTGAGCCACTGGGCAATGCCGCTGGGGAAGACAAACTGCATGGCGTTCTTGAGGCCGTTATAGGTGGCTTGATCGAAGGGATACCAGAAGATATTCCGTTTGGAGGGAAGGATGTCCCAGTTGACCACTTTGGCCTGGGTCATCTCTTCCAGCCCTTCGGGGCCGTGGGTGCGGCCGATGCCGGACTGTTTGCCGCCGCCCCAGGGGGTTTCGGACAGGCCATGGGTATAGAGATGATCGTTGACGGTGGTGACCCCGGATTCCAGGCGGGCGGCAATGGCGCGGCCGCGCTTGTTGTCCCGGGTCCAGACGGAGGAGGTCAGTGCAAGGTGGGAATCATTGGCCTTGCGAATGGCTTCCTCTTCATTGGCCACGCGCTGAACTGCAATGACCGGGCCAAAGGTTTCATCGCAGACGGCCAGCATGTCATCAGTGACCTGGGTCAGCAGGGTGGCCGGGAAGAAGTAGCCGTTATCCACATCACCGACGGGGCGAGACTGGGCTTCGATTCGGGCCCCCTTGGCGAGAGCATCCTCCACGTGCTGTTGCACGGTACGCAGTTGACCTGCGGTGGTCAGACTACCGATATCCACGTCAAAGCCCTTGCAGCCAACGCCGTGACGCAGCTGTCGGGTCTTGCGGGCCATCAGCTCCACGAAGGCGTCGTAGACCGCGTCCACCACATAGATACGCTCAACACCGCCACAGCTCTGCCCGGCATTCTGATACCCGCCCCAGGCGGCGCCGTTGGTAGCGCGCTCTAGATCGGCATCTTCCAGCACGATCATGGGATCGTTACCGCCCAGCTCCAGTGACACCGGGGTCAGGGTTTGCGCAGCCTGCGCCATCAGGGTCTTGCCGGCCGGGACACTGCCGGTAAAGAACAGTTTGTTGATCCCGTTCTCGAAAAATCCGGTGGCGACTTTTGAACCGGACCCCACCACGTGGGTGAACAGGCCTTCAGGTAGTTCACCGGCAGTGACGATCTGTTCGATAGCCCGGCCAACCGCCGGCGTGGCGGCTGCCACTTTGAGGATAATGGCGTTACCTGCCATCAGCCCCATGACGATTTCGCCAAAGGGAATGGACAGCGGATAGTTCCAGGGACTGATAATGCCAACCACACCCAGTGGCAGGCGCAACATTTCCGTGCGCTTGTTGAAGAACAGCAGGCTTCCAGGAGCTCGGCGGGAGGCTTTCAGGTGCTTTTCTGCATTGCGTGCATACCAGTTACAGGCGAGAGCGCAGGGCAGGACTTCGGTGGCCAGAGCGTCGGTCAGGGTCTTGCCGTTGCTTTCACTGACAATACGAGCCAGATCATCGGCCCGATCGACAATGTAGCTGCGCATCATCTGGATATGCCGGGCTCGTTCCTTGAACGACTTGGCGGCCCAGATTGCCTGGGCTTCACGAGCGCCGGCAATGATGGCTGGCAGGCGTGTCAGGTCGGTTTCGTTAAGCTCGGCCACGGCTTTGCCGGTGGCGGGATTGGTATCAACCACAACACCGGGTTGCAGGGTTTCCTGAATAGTCATGGGGTGGGCTCTCTATCATGCGAAGTGCGGACTTCGCCGGGCTGAAAACGGAATCCAAGTACCTTTAGGGAAACACAGAGTAGACACTGTGGCTAGGGCTGTATGGGCCGTTCTGTCAGGTCTCCGGGGACAATGTCCGGGTCGGTGACGCCTTCTTTCAGGCGTGTGGCCATGCGCTGGAAGGTAAGATCAATGCGCTCGAGAGCGCCGGTGATCTGCAGTTTCTGGGTGTGATTCACTCCGGCCCCTTGCAGGGCTCGCAACAGTTCAGCAGAGCGATTCAAAAACTGGCTGTCAGTTTTGCCTTGGGCGCAAAGCTGATAACCATGGGCCAGCGCATCCTGCCATTGCCTGGCGCACTCACGCACCCTGGGTGAGCTGTCTTCATGCAGGTGACTGTGGATCCAGAGTGATACCTGGCCCAGGTTCAGGCCGGTGAGCCCAAGGTCAGTGAAGTGTCGCCGGGTTTCTGGCAGAGCCTTGTCGCACACGGTCAGCCAGCGCAGGCGGTCGGCCATGCGGGCGTTGAACCAGTCCTCCTGTTGCGCACGGGGGCCTTCGGTCACTCGTCTGAGATCATTGGCCGTATGACGAATCAAGCGCCTGCGCAGCCCGGCGCCGTTGGGGGGCGTGATCAGACGGAACATGAGAAAAGCGATAAAAATACCAGCGGTGATGGCCAGCCCGTTGCTGGCGACCCTGGCCACATCAAAATCCATGTCATTACCCGGCTGGACCAGAATGATGTAGGGAGTACAAAAGCCCAGACCGTAGGCGAGCGTTTCTTTCTTGCTGATCGCCAGCAGTGCGACAAACAGGGGGGCTGTCAGCACCACCAGTAGCAGGGGGAAGCTGCCATTGGCCATGGCCAGCAGCGGCAGGGCGAAAAACAGGCTGACAGGGGTGGCCAGTACCGAGGTGAAGGTCGCCCGCTTGAGTACCAGGTCCGGCTCGGGTAACCGGGCAAACAGAATGGTGAACATCACCGGCATGACCATCAGCATGATCGCCATGGGACTGGCGGTGCCCACCCAGAGCCCGGCAGCAATCAAGAACACCAGCGCGCTGCGCAGGCCAACGGCGGCGGCCACTTGCCAGTCGCGATAGGGTTTCAATGACGGCGGGCGCAGCTGCATCTCGCGGCTGTGGTACAGGGCACGGTTGGCTTCCAGTGCCAGGATCAGGTCGCTGGTCAGGTTCAGGGCGACCAGATAGAAACGCCGTTGCAGAGCGGGGACCGTGCTGCGTTGCGCTTTACGGGCTGTGCGCAGGGTATGGCGAAGCTGCTGGGCTTCTTCCATGGCTTGCTCGGCGGAGTGGGTTTCTCGCATGCGCAGGAACGACTGCCGCAGTTGTGTCAGGACATCACGGATCTCATCGGTGAGCAGGTCGTCATGATTGCGCATCAGGCGGCCGATCACGCGAATGCGGGCAATCAGGGACAGGGTCTTGTGACACACCATGGTTGCCGCCCTTGCTCGCCCCGGGCCCTGGCTGCCTTCATAGAAAACGGCGGAGCTGTCATCACTCAGGGCAAAGATGTCCTGCAGCAAGCTGTCCACTTGCTGGTGGCGGGTGGCGTGGGTGCCGGCAGGATTAAGCTCCAGCTCCAGATAGGCCAGCGTCTGGTTGAGGGCATTGCGGGCATGATTGCGTAGCAGGCCCGCCACATGGGCTGGCCAGAACAGATTACTGACCAGGGTGGCGCAGGTGGCGCCGAGGATGATCTCGCTGACACGGGCGGTGGCCACATGAAAGATACCAATACTGCTGGTGGCGTGGGGATTGGCTATGGAGATCACCACAATCAGTGTGGCGGTGATGCCGGCCATGGCGAAGCCGTAGATGAAATTGGCCTGACGTAGCCAGGCGGATGCGCCGGCGTTGAGACCGATCCACAGCATCAGACAGACAATGGCCAGCAGAGGGTAGGGCAGTAACCAGGCCAGGATCATCAGCCCGACGGCCCCGCCGACCAGTGTGCCGCCGATCTGGCACAGGCCTTTTTCAATCACCAGTCCGGTTTCCGGCCGAATTTGCAGAAAGACCGCAGAAATCAGAGCCCAGTAGGGGCGTTCCAGTTGCATCAGCATGGCCAGCCACAGGGCCAGTGCCATGGCGAGAATGCCCTTGAGGGCAAACAGCAGCGATTGCCTGTCTGGCGTCAGGATTGTCGCCAGTCGGGAATCAAGGGTCATCGTGTAGCCGCACGGTGGCCGTCATACCTGCAGCGATCAGCAGGTCATCGGGGACCGATTCAAGCTCGATATGGACGGGAATTCGCTGTGCCAGTCGTACCCAGTTAAAGGTTTGTTGTACCTGTGGCAGCAGTTGCTGATCGGTACGGGTGTTGGCATTGGCGATAGCCTGCCCGACGCTGGTGACCTTGCCGCTGAGGGCGTGGGCACCATTCATGAGCACCACGGTGGCAGATTGACCTACATGCACCAGCGGCAGCTTGGTTTCTTCGAAATAGCCGGTCACGTAGAAGCTGTTCTCGCGGACCATGGACAGCACGGGCTCGCCCTGTTTCACAAAGTTGCCTTCCTGAAGCGCCAGATTGGCCACCGTACCGTCGGCAGGAGCGCTGATACGGGTGCGCTCCAGATTGAGTTTTGCACTCTCCAGTTCGGCTTCGGCCATGGCCATGTTGGCCGCCGCTTGCTGCAGGGCCAGTTGCGTTTGTTCCTGGTCGTTTTGTGCGGCTTGTTCATGTCGCTTCTGCGCGAGCTGGTAACTGGCTTGCTGGTAGGCAAGGCGGGCCTCGGCCTGGGAGAGGGCAGCCAGGTAACGTCGGTCGTCGATGCGAAATAGCGGGTCGCCCTTGCGTACTTGCTGGTTGTCGCCCACGGATAACTCTGCTACCCAGCCGGAAACGTCGGGAGACAGCGTAATGATTTCTGCCCGGACTTTACCGTCGCGGGTCCAGGGAGCATACAGGTAGTAATTCCACACCCAGTTGCCAGCAAGCAGGGCGATGATCACGGCGATGACAGTGATGAGTATGCGTAGACGTTGAGACATCAGCATCTGTGTCCTTAACTCAGCAGGCGCACTGACAGCGCCAGGTAACAGACAAACAGTGACAAATACAGCCAGGCGGCTTTCCAGATTTGTTGGTGCCAGCCGAGCAAGCGCAGTACCCACCAGGTCAGGGCCGTCAGCAATAAGCCAAGCAGTACGAATAACACCATGGGGCTGACCAGCAGGCCTCCCACGGGTATTTCATGCAGCCACATTGTTGTCCCCGGTGATCGATGTTTCACCCATGGTAGCGGATAAAGTGGAGCCGCTGTAGGCGCCCCCGCCGGTATGCGGATGTGTGCGGGTAGCTCGCTATCGGGCTCGCTTGCAGGCAAGTTCTCTCAGAGGCCAGGTTTCCACTGCCGATCACCTCAAACTGTCGGAGCCAGCCTGCGGGTGATGGGCTGATGGGCTTCGAGCGGGCGGTGTTGCGTCAGGCGCCGCCCATCAAATTCCCCAGCAACCGGGTATAGATTGCCGTGAGGGTATCCAGTTCGCTGATGCTGGTGTGCTCATCGACCTTGTGGATGGTGGCATTGATGGGGCCGAGCTCTACGACTTGGCTACCTGTGGGTGCGATAAAGCGTCCGTCGCTGGTGCCGCCAGCGGTAGACAGTTCGGTTTCTTTGCCGGTGACGTCGCGAATGGCCGTGACAGTGGCATCCACCAGTGCGCCCCGATCGGTAAGGAACGGTTGGCCTGAAAGCGTCCAGGTCAGATCGTAGTCCAGACCATGCTTGTCCAGGATGGCCTCGGTGCGCTCACGAAGGATGGCGTCAGTCAGTTCGGTGGAAAAGCGGAAGTTGAAGATCACTTCGCAGGTACCGGGAATCACATTGGTGGCCCCGGTTCCGGCGTTGATGTTGGAGATCTGGAAACTGGTGGCAGGGAAAAAGTCATTACCCTTGTCCCATTCCGCGGCGGCCAGCTCCGCGAGTGCCGGCGCCGCATCGTGGACCGGGTTGCGTGCCAGATGCGGGTAGGCCACATGCCCCTGGATTCCTTTGACGATCAGCCGGGCGCCCAGTGAACCCCGGCGGCCGTTCTTGATGACATCCCCCACGGTATTCGTTGAGGAAGGTTCGCCCACCAGGCAGTAGTCGATATGTTCGTTACGTGCCTGCAGGGTTTCCACCACCTTGACCGTACCGTTGACGGAAGGGCCTTCTTCGTCAGCGGTGATCAGCAGGGCCAGGCTGCCTGCGTGATTGGGGTTGGCCGCCACGAAGTCTTCAATGGCCACCATCATGGCGGCAATGGAGCCCTTCATGTCCGCTGTACCGCGCCCGTAGAGCAAGTCGCCTTCCTCGGTCGGGGTGAATGGATCGTATTTCCAGGCGGAGACATCTCCGGTCGGAACCACGTCGGTATGCCCGGCAAAGGCGAAAACTGGCCCTTGCGTGCCCCGGCGAGCCCACAAGTTGCGGACCTCCTCAAACCACAGGGTTTCGCATTCGAAGCCCAGTTCTTCGAGTTTTTCAATCATCCAGTCCTGACAGCCTTCATCTTCCGGGGTGACGGAGGCGCGACGGATGAGTTCCTTGGTGTAGTCGAGGGTGCGGGACATTAAATTCAGCTCCAGGCCTCAAGCCACAAGTTACAAGCCGGCAAACCCGGAAGGTCTGCTCGTGGCTTGTGACTCGTCGCTTGTCGCTGTTTTAGTTGTGCTTGTGCAGTTCGTCGTTCAGTGCGATGGCGCTTTTGTTGGTGAGGCACTGAACGGCACCGCTGATGGTGTCGCGGCGGAACAGCAGGTCGGACTTCCCGGCCAGATCACGGGCCTTGACGGTGTCGACCAGCTCGCCTTTGTCATCCATCAGTTGGACCTTGGAACCGGCAGTGATGTACAGGCCTGCCTCGACAGTGCAGCGGTCGCCGAGGGGGATGCCGGTGCCCGCATTGGCACCGAGCAGACAGCCTTCGCCCAGGGAGATAATGATATTGCCGCCACCGGACAGGGTGCCCATGGTGGAGGCGCCGCCACCGATGTCGGAGCCCTTGCCTACAAATACACCGGCAGAGATTCGACCTTCGATCATGCCGGGGCCTTCGGTGCCCGCGTTAAAGTTGATGAAACCTTCGTGCATGATGGTGGTGCCTTCGCCAACGTAGGCGCCCAGGCGAACCCGGGAGGTGTCGGCAATACGCACGCCGGCAGGGACCACGTAGTCCGTCATTTTCGGGAATTTGTCCACGCTGTTCACTTCCAGCACCTTGCCATTGAGGCGGGCCATCAGCTGGCGCTCCTGCAGCTCTTCCAGGTCTACCGCACCTTCGTTGGTCCAGGCCACGTTAGGCAGCAGTGGGAACATGCCGGCCAGGTTGACGCCGTGGGGTTTCACCAGACGGTGAGAGATCAAATGCAGCTTGAGATAGGCTTCCGGGGTGGTGGCCGGCTCGGCATCTGTTTCCAGCACGGTCAGCACCACGGGGCGATCGCTTTCCTGGAACGCTACGGCATAGCTGGCTTCGTGCTCGAAGCCCGCCTCACGCCACTCGCGGGCAATGTGCTGGACCTGACGGTGGGTCAGTTCAATGGCGGCGTTGCCACCCTGGTAGTCCAGCTCTTCACGAATCACCTCTACCAGCTTGGCGTCCGGGTGCAGCGCCGGGTCTGGATAGTAGACTTCCAGCCAGTTGTCGTTACGGTTCTTGGTGCCGCAGCCCAGGGCGATAGCGAAATAGTTGCTCATGATGTCCTCTCATTTCTACGTCGGACGTCCGACGTTTATTTCAAAGTCTGTTGCCACTCGTCGGCATTGAAGCCGGCGGTGATGAAACTGTCGTTTTGCAGAAGCGGGCGTTTGATGACGGACGGATTCTCCAAGGCCACGGTCACCGCTTTTTCCGTGTTCATGGTGGCCTTGATGCCATCATCGAGTTTGCGCCAGGTGGTGCCGCGCTTGTTGATCACGGTTTCCCAGCCCAGCGCTTCCAGCCATTCACGCAGGCGCTGCTCAGGAACGCCTTCTTTCTTGTAGTCGTGAAAATGGTAGGCAACCCCGTTGTCATCCAGCCATTTCATGGCTTTCTTCATGGTATCGCAGTTCTTGATGCCGAAGATGGTCAGTTCCATGATTCTTCCTTTCCAAACCTTTCCGAAGGCGCGCCGCTGGCGGCGCGATTTCTCACCAGGATCAAAAGCAACCTCAGCACAGGAAACACAGAGGCACAGGGAAAACCCATTGTTTTATCCCAGTGAACTCGGTGAGCTCTGTGGTAAAACCGACTTTAAATGACGGTTGTGAACGCGCCGCGAGCGACGCTCCTACAGCTATGTCAGAGGGTATCCAGCAAAGCCTTGATGCGTTGAGCTCCCTCGATGCATTCTTCCAGCGGTGCCACAAGTGCCATTCTTATCCGCTTTTCCCCCGGGTTCTTGCCATTGACGGTGCGGGACAGGTAGCGGCCGGGAAGCACGGTGACGTTTTGTTCTGCCTGTAGCCGTTTGGCGAAATCCTCATCGCTGATAGGCGTTTTGGGCCACAGATAAAAGCCGGCCGCCGGGGCGCTAACCTTAAGGGGGCCACCGAGAATGTCCAGCACGGCATCGAATTTTTCCCGGTAGAGGGCGCGGTTTTGCTCAACATGGGCTTCGTCATTCCAGGCGGCAATACTGGCCAGCTGGTGATGAATCGGCATGGCGCAGCCGTGGTAGGTCCGATAGCGGAGAAAGCGCTTGAGCACTTCGCTGTCGCCGGCCGCAAAGCCCGAGCGCAGCCCCGGGAGGTTGGAGCGTTTGGACAGGGAATGAAAGACCACGCAGCGGCGGTAGTCGTGACGGCCCATTTCTGCACAGGCTTCCAGCAGCCCGGTGGGCGGCTTGTCACGGTAGATTTCCGAGTAACACTCATCGGAGGCGATCACAAAATCGTATTTGTCCGCCAGCTGTATCAGTGCTTTCAGTTGTGCCTTGCTGAGGGTCGCCCCGGTTGGGTTACCCGGCGTGCAGATAAACAGCAGCTGGGTCCGGGTCCAGGTGTCTTCGCTGACGGCATCAAAGTCAGGCTGCAAACCCGTGCTGTCGGTGCACGGCAGGTACATGGGCTCGCCGCCAGCCAGCAGGGTGGCACCTTCGTAAATCTGATAGAACGGATTGGGCATCAGCACCAGCGGATGCCGCTGGCGGTCGATCACTGCCTGAGTGAAGGCAAACAGCGCTTCCCGGGTGCCGTTCACCGGTAGCACCTGGCTGGCGGCATCCACTTGCTTCAGATGAAAGCGACGGGTCAGCCATTGGCCAATGGCTTCACTCAGCTCGGCAATGCCAGCGGTAGTGGGGTAGTTCGAGAGCCTGTGTGTGTTGTCCTTGAGGACTTGCTGCACAAAATCCGGCGAAGGGTGTTTCGGCTCTCCAATGGAAAGTGCAATCGGGCTCTTGTCAGAGGCAGGCAGGCCGCTGAACAGCGTTTTCAGTTTTTCAAACGGGTAGGGGTGCAACCGTTCAAGATCTGGATTCATGGTTTACTGTTTTCCGTTGTTCTTGTCGTCGAGCTCGCGGGTCAGGGCTTCCTGAAGTTCCAGGCAAAGCGCCGGGTCAGATACCGGTTCACCGTCGAGATCGGTAATAAAGAAGACGTCTTCCGCCCGTTCGCCGAGGGTGGCAATGCGGGCATTTTGCACCAACAGTTCGAAACGCATGAAAATGCGGCCGATGTGGGCGAGCAGCCCCGGGCGGTCCAGGGTATGAATGTCCACGGCGGTGCGGTCGTTGACGATGTCGTTGCTGATGAGTACCTGGGTGGGGACATCAAAATGCTTGTTACGGCGAGGCATCCGCCGGCTGACGGTGCTGGCGAAGCGCTCCGGGTATTTCAGGGTTTCCGTCAGTGTTTTGCGAATCTGTTCGATACGGGCCCAGTCTTCGCCGATGGGCGTGCCGTGCTCATCCAGAACGATATAGGTATCCAGACTGAAACCGTCGGCACTGGTGATAATGCGGGCATCCATGATGGTCAGCCCAAGGGAATCGAGTGCATTCACCGTGGCACTAAACAGGTTGCGGGTGTCCGGGGTGTAAATAAAGATCTGTGAGCCACCTGCCAACACGCTCTGGCTGGATTCGCGGATCAACACCAGCGGGTCGTTGGGGTCATCCCGGTCCAGCAGTGCTTCGGTGTGCCAGGCGATATCCCGTGGCGTTTCACGCAGGAAATATTCGTCACCGATGTTAGCCCACAGGGTTTCGATTTCCGCTGCATCATGATCCTGACCGGTCAGTAGCCTCATGGCCACATCGCGGGTTTCGTCAATCCAGTCCTGCTTCTCTACCGGGTTATTCAGGCCCCGCCGCAGTGCGCGCTTGGTTTCGGTGTACAGCTGGCGGAGCAGCGAGGCGCGCCAGGAATTCCAGAGCGTCGGATTGGTGGCGTTGATATCTGCCACGGTAAGCACGTAGAGATAATCCAGATGCACCAGATCGCCCACCTTGCGGGCGAATTCGTAGACCACGTCCGGGTCGGAAATGTCCTTGCGTTGAGCCGTCACACTCATCATCAGGTGGCTTTTGACCAGCCAGGCCACCAGCTTGCCGTCCCAGGCACTCAGGCCATGGCGCTGGCAAAAGTCGATTGCATCCACTGCACCAAGTTCAGAGTGGTCACCACCGCGGCCCTTGGCAATGTCATGATACAGGCCTGCTGCGTAAAGCAGCTCCGGCTTGGGCAGTCGGTAGAACACTTCGCTGGCCAGCGGAAATTCGTCGCGCAGGTCCTCATAGCGCAACCGGCGCATATTTTTGATCACCAGCAGGGTGTGCGCATCGACCGTATAAATATGGAACAGGTCGTATTGCATCATGCCGATGATGCCGCCGAATTCCGGGAGGTACTTGCCGAGAATGCCGTAGCGTTTCATGCGCCGAAGTTGTGAAAACAGGGCATGAGGGCTTCGCAGAAGCTGCATGAACAAACCGGTATTGACCGGATTGTTGCGGAACGCCTCGTCAATCTGTCGCCGGTTGTAGATCAGGGCTCGAACGGTGGACGCCCGGATACCTTTCAGGTCCGGGTTTTGAGCCATCAGGACAAAGGTTTCGAGCAGGGCCGAGGGGCTCTTTTCGAAGACGTCGTCACTGGTGATTTCCAGGTAATCGTTACGGACCTGAAAACGACGGTTCAGGGGGCGGACCTTTTCGGGGTCGTCGCAGCGCAGGATCACCTCATCGAAAAGCTGCAGCAGCATTTCGTTGAGCACCGACATGGCCAGCGCCACGCGATAAAAGCCTTTCATGAAATGTTCGACGGCCAGATTGGCGCTGGAATCTTCATGACCCAGGCGGTCGGCGAGCTGGCGTTGGTGATCGAACAGCAGGCGGTTTTCACTTCGCCCGGTCAGGACGTGTAGCTGCCAGCGAACTTCCCAGAGGTAGTCCAGGCACTTGCGCAGTACGGCGTATTCTTCCTTGGTCAGGAACCCGGCACCCACCAGGGCCTCAAGGCTGTCTGCATTGAAATGACGCTTGGCGACCCAGGCAATCATCTGTATGTCGCGCAGGCCTCCCGGGGCATTCTTGAGATCCGGCTCCAGATTGTATTCGGTGTCGTTGAAGCGCTTGTGGCGGGTAACCTGCTCCTCCCACTTGGCGGCAAAGAAGGCGGCAGAATCCCACATGTGCTCCGGGCCGGTTCGCACTTCCAGTTGCTCGCGCAGACGGTCTTCCCCGGCGAGGGTGCGGGCTTCCATGATATTGGTGGCTACGGTGATGTCGTCACGGGCCAGATCCACGCATTCGTCCAGGGTGCGCACCGCATGGCCAATTTCAAGGCCGATATCCCAGAGGAAAGCGACAAAACGTTCCAGGCAGTCACACACAGATTGTTCAGGGGTGTCTGCGAGTAACACCAGCAGGTCTACATCGGAGCAGGGGTGTAACTCTCCACGGCCGTAGCCGCCAACGGCAACGAGGGCCACATCGTCGCGCTGCGCCAGCCCGAACAGGGCCCAGGCGCCCACCATGACCTGATCCACCAGTTGGGAGCGGGCATGTACCAGATCGGTAATGTCGGCGATCTCAAAGGCCTGATTGAGTCGCTCCTGACCTTGTTCCAGGTACTGGCGGGCATATTGGCCGGGCTGGGCGCTTTCCTGCAGGGCGTCCAGTAGTTGTTGCTGGGTCAGTGCCGGTGAAAGCTGCATGGAGATCCTGTGTGGTTGGGCTGGCGGGCAGCGGTACTGTGTAAATGCAGGTACCGTGCCGCTCGCCAGCTGCAGGCGTCAGTAAAGGTCGTTTTCTTCGTTGCGGGCGGTCAGCACCTGGTAACCGTCGGCAGTGACGGCGATGGTGTGTTCCCACTGGGCGGAGAGCTTGCGGTCCTTGGTGACCACCGTCCAGCCATCGGGCAACAGTTTGTTGGCGGCCTTGCCGGCGTTGATCATGGGTTCAATGGTAAAGACCATGCCTTCTTGCAGTTCCAGCCCGGTATCGGGCTTGCCGTAATGCAATACCTGGGGTTCCTCATGGAAGCCTTCGCCAATGCCGTGGCCACAGTACTCGCGAACCACCGAGAAACGCTCGCCTTCAGCCATCTTCTGGATTCGGTGCCCGATATCGCCCAGCCGCACGCCCGGCTTGACCATGCGAATGCCCGCCATCATGCATTCACGGGTAGTGTCGACCAGTCGGCGCGCCAGCACGGAGGGCTCGCCGACAAAGAACATCTTGGACGTGTCGCCATGCCAGCCATCCTTGATGACGGTGACATCAATATTGATGATATCGCCGCTTTTCAGGGCCTTGCGGTCGTTGGGGATGCCGTGGCAGACCACGTGGTTGACCGAAGTACAAATGGACTTGGGAAAACCCCGGTAACCCAGGCAGGCAGGGATGGCATGCTGCTTGTTGACGATATGGTCATGGCAGATGCGGTCCAGTTCCTCGGTGGTGACCCCCGGTTTGACGTGCTCGCCGATCATTTCAAGGACTTCAGCGGCCAGCTTGCCCGCTTCGCGCATTTTGGCGATCTGTTCGGGGGTTTTGATGACGACATTCATGAGACTTGGAGAAACTCCTGCGTTTTCAGTGTGTTGGGCAGTTTGCGGTGGGGCGCCTTCAGGCCCCAATGGCGCCTTTGGCGTTGCCTGACCGGGGCGGCTGTGGTATAAAGCGCGCGCTTTCCTGCACCAGCGGTAACGGTCACGCATTGTAACCGCCGGAATCAGGGAAGGAAATCACACATGCCCCGACACATAGCCCTGGGTGCCTGAAATTTCCCTATGGAAGCAACAGGTTGGGTTTATGCGGGGGCGTGGAGGCCTAACCCAAAGTGGAGTATTAACAATGTCCAGCGTAACTATGCGCGATATGCTGAAGGCCGGTGTGCACTTCGGCCACCAGACCCGTTACTGGAACCCGAAGATGAACACCTACATCTTTGGCGCCCGTAACAAGATTCACATCATCAACCTGGAAAAGACCCTGCCTCTGTTCAACGACGCCATGTCGTTCCTGAACAAGCTGGCTGCCAGCAACAACAAGATTCTGTTCGTAGGTACCAAGCGTGCCGCGCAGAAGGCGGTTCGTGAAGAAGCCCTTCGTGCCGGTATGCCCTACGTCGATCATCGTTGGTTGGGCGGCATGCTCACCAACTGGAAAACCATTCGTCAGTCCATCAAGCGTTATCGTGACCTGGAAGCACAATCCCAGGACGGTACCTTTGACAAGCTGACCAAAAAAGAAGCGCTGATGCGCAAGCGTGAGATGGACAAGCTCGAGCGTTCCATCGGCGGTATCAAGGACATGGGCGGTCTGCCCGATGCCCTGTTCGTGATCGACGTTGATCACGAAGACATCGCGCTGCAGGAAGCCCGCAAACTGGGTATTCCGGTTGTTGCCGTTGTTGATACCAACTCCAACCCGGATGGCGTTGATTACGTGATCCCGGGTAACGATGACGCCATCCGCGCCATCCAGCTGTACGTGAAAGCGGCAGCTGACACCATTCTGGAAGGCAAGCAGTACGCCCAGACCCAGGGTGGCGGTGAAAGCGAATTCGTCGAGGTAGAAGACGAAGCTGAAGGCGAAAAAGCCGAAGGCTGATCTGTCCGGGCAGGCGCGAGCCTGCCCGTCTTACCGAAACTAACAGGTTTGAGAGGATAATCATGGCTGCTGTAACTGCTGCAATGGTTAAAGAGCTTCGTGAGCGTACCGGTCTTGGCATGATGGAGTGCAAGAAGGCGCTGGTAGAAGCCGATGGTGATATCGAGCTGGCCATCGAAGAGATGCGCAAATCCGGCCAGGCCAAAGCGGCCAAGAAAGCCGGTCGTACTGCTGCCGAGGGCGCGGTTGTTGTTGCTACCAGCGATGACAACAAGACTGCCGTAATGGTAGAGATCAACTCCGAAACCGATTTCGTTGCCCGTGACGACAACTTTCTTGGCTTTGCCAACAAAGTGGCTGCGGCTGCCCTGGCTGCCGGTGAAACCGATGCGGCCAAGATCGCTGAGCTGAAGCTGGAAGATGGCGCGACTGTCGAAGAGACTCGTCAGGCGCTGGTTCAGAAAATCGGTGAAAACATCCAGGTGCGTCGTGCTGCCAAGCTGCAGGCCGAAGGCGCTATTGGTGCCTATGTTCACGGTGGCAAAATCGGCGTTCTGGTTTCCCTGAACGGTGGTGACGCCGAGCTGGGTAAAGATGTCGCCATGCATGTGGCTGCGGTTAACCCGATGGTGGTTAGCGGCGATCAGGTACCGGCTGAGGTTCTCGAGAAAGAGAAAGAAATCATCCGTGCCCAGCCCGACATGGAAGGCAAGCCGGCTGAGATCGTCGAGAAAATGCTGGGCGGTCGTATCAACAAGTTCCTGAAGGAAGTGAGCCTGCTGGATCAGCCCTTCGTTAAGGATCCGAATACCTCTGTTGGTGCCCTGGTGAAGGGTGCTGGTGCCGAAATCGCCGCGTTTGAGCGTCTGGTGGTGGGTGAAGGTATCGAGAAAGAAGAAGTCGATTTCGCTGCTGAGGTTCAGGCTGCGGCCAAAGGCTGAGGTTGGCGTCATTCGATGCTGAAAACGCCTTGCTGGATTACCAGCAGGGCGTTTTTTTCGCCTGTCGGCCGGGTGCGGGCAGGGGAAATGAGGAAAGTGCTTGCAACCAGCGTGCTTGGCGGTAGCCTGCTAGCAGGGTGGAAAACGAGGCCGGTAACGGCAGTCACATTTGGATGATGGCGGGTTTTCATGAGTGGCGGAGAGTTAGAAATGCCGACAAACAAGGAGCGCTCGCCGCGCTACAACCGTATTTTGCTGAAGCTGAGCGGTGAAGCGCTGGCGGGAGAAGAAGGTTTCGGGATTGACCCGAAGGTGCTGGACGCGATTTCGCTGGAAATCGGTCAGCTGGTTGGCATTGGTGTGCAGGTTGGCCTGGTGGTCGGAGGTGGCAATCTGTTCCGCGGCGCGGCCTTGCAGAGTGCGGGCCTGGACCGGGTCGCCGGTGATCATATGGGGATGCTGGCCACCGTGATGAACGGTCTGGCTCTGCGTGATGCGCTTGAGCGCTCGAACATCCGCACCCGCCTGATGTCCGCGATTCCCATGAGCGGGGTGGTGGAGCACTACGATCACCGCAACGCAAACCGCCACCTCAAAAATGGTGAAGTGGTGATTTTCTGTGCGGGTACGGGCAATCCGTTTTTCACTACTGACTCAGCGGCTTGCCTGCGCGGCATCGAAATCAATGCCGATGTAGTGCTTAAGGCGACCAAGGTAGATGGCGTCTATAATGATGATCCGGCCAAGAACCCGGATGCGGTCAAATATGACGTATTGACCTACGACGAAGTGCTGGATAAAAAACTGGGCGTCATGGATCTCACGGCCATTTGCCTGTGTCGTGACCACTCCATGCCGCTGCGTGTGTTTGACATGAACAAGAAGGGTGCCTTGCTCAATCTGATGCTGGGCGAGAACGAAGGCACCCTGGTAGAAGCTGCACAATAAGCAGCACCTGTACAGAAGGTGAGGAACTACGGTGATTGACGATATTCGCAAAGATGCGGAATCCCGCATGAAGAAGAGCCTGGACGCCCTGGATACGGCCATGAAACGTATCCGTACCGGCCGTGCGCACCCCAGTCTGCTGGATAACATTACGGTGGATTACTATGGTGCCGAAACCCCGTTGAAGCAGCTGGGCAACATTTCTGTGGAAGAAGGGCGTACCTTGACCGTGTCGCCGTTCGACAAGACCCTGATTCCACAGATCGAGAAAGCCATCATGGTGTCGGATCTGGGGCTTAACCCGTCCACCTCCGGTGATCTGATCCGGCTGCCGTTACCGCCGTTGACCGAGGAAACCCGCCGGGATCTCGTGAAAGTGGTTCGCGCAGAAGCGGAGCAGGCGAGAGTCTCCATTCGTAACATCCGCCGTGACGCCAACAGCGACCTGAAAGAACTGCTCAAAGAGAAGGAGATCTCCGAAGATGAGCAGCGCCGTGGCGAAGAGCAAATTCAGCAGCTCACCGACAAGATGGTGGCGGAAGTCGAGAAAGTCCTGAAAGAGAAAGAAGAAGAATTGATGACCGTTTGAGTCATGGGTTCAGATAACCGTTGTACCTGCGGGCTGCGCGTCAGCCCGCTTTTATTTTGGATGCAGTATGGCCAGTGACCAGCCCCAATCCAGCGCGCCAGATATCGATTCGCATCAGGGTGTGATTCCCCGTCATGTGGCGATCATCATGGACGGCAATAACCGCTGGGCCCGTAAACGCGGCCTGCCGGGGGAAGAAGGGCATCGGGCTGGCGAGCAGGCGGTGCAAACCATTATCCGCCAGGCGGCAACCCGGGGTGTTGAGGTCCTGACACTGTTTGCATTCAGCTCGGAAAACTGGCGTCGACCCGAGGCCGAGGTGAGTCATCTGATGGCCCTGTTCCTGAAGGCGCTCGGGGGGCGGGTGGACGAGCTGCACGGCAATGACGTGCGGATTCGTTTTATTGGTGATCGCAGGGCTTTTTCCGGGGACCTTCAGGAAGGGATGTCTGAAGCTGAAGAGAAAACCGCAGCCAATCAGCGCATGACTGTGTGTATCGCGGTTAATTATGGCGGGCAGTGGGATATTGCCCACGCGGCTCGACAGCTGGCCTCACAGGTTGCAGCTGGTGAGCTGCAGCCAGAGGCGATCACAGATGAGCTTCTTGGTGCCCATATTTCCATGGCGGACCTGCCGCTTCCTGATTTGCTGATCCGGACGGGTGGTGACCAGCGCATCAGTAACTTTCTGCTTTGGCAACTGGCCTATAGTGAACTGTGTTTTTCACCGCTGTTGTGGCCTGATTTTGATGCGCAAGCCTTTGACGCCGCACTGCAGGATTATGCCGGCCGTCAGCGCCGTTTTGGCCGCTCCGGTGAGGAAGTGGCCAGCCTGAAAGGAGAACAATAATGCTCAAACAGCGGGTGATCACCGCGCTGGTGTTGCTGCCCATCGTGCTGGGCGCTGTCTTCGGTCTCGACCGGCTCCCCTTTGCTATTGTCGCCGGGCTTTTCTTTGCGGTCGCGGGCTGGGAATGGTCTGCCCTGATGGGCAAGGTTGGACTGGCGTTTCGTTTACTGTGGACAGTTGTTCTGGTCCTTGCCATGGCGGCCGCTGAGTTTTGGCAGCCGGCCTGGTTGCTGAATGCGATGCCGGTGTGGTGGCTATTGGCGCTGGTGTTGGTGGTGGGGTACCCGGGCAACGCAGGGTTCTGGTACCGCCCCTGGCTGATGGCACCTGTTGGCTTGCTGCTGCTGGTGCCCTCATGGGGCGCAGTTGTGCAATTACAGGCCGCCGGCGCACTAGGGTTGGCAGGGCCATATGCCTTACTGTTTATTCTGCTATGGGTGTGGGCTGCGGATACCGGTGCCTACTTTGCTGGCCGGGCCATGGGCAAGCACAAGCTGGCGCCACTGGTGAGCCCGGGCAAGACCATTGAAGGCTTGATCGGTGGTGTGGTTCTGGCGTTGCTGGTTGTTGCAGGGGTGTTTGCGGCAGGGTTGCTGGAGGCCAATCTGGTTCCCTTGATGGCGGTGGCGCTGATGACGGTGCTGGCGTCCGCTCTGGGTGACTTGTTTGAAAGCATGGTCAAGCGTCAGCGTGGCTTCAAGGATAGTGGCACCATCCTGCCTGGCCACGGAGGCATGCTCGACCGGATCGACAGTGTGACGGCGGCCATGCCGATCGCGCTTGCCGGGTTTAACTGGTTCGGGCTGCCGGGAGGCAGTTTGTGACACAGCAGATTACGGTGCTGGGTGCCACGGGCAGTATTGGCCAGCAGACGCTGGACGTAGTGGCCCGGCACCCTGACCGCTATCGTATTTTTGCCTTGACTGCGGCCACCCGCTGGCAGCGTTTGGCAGAACAATGTCTGGCCAGTGGCGCCCGCTATGCGGCCATGACAGACCCTGCAGCGGCAGAGTTGCTGCGGAACCATCTACAGGCAGCCGGGTCGGATACAGAGGTGCTGGCCGGCGAAGAAGCCCTGATGGCGCTTGCCGCCCATGAGCAGGCGGATACTGTTGTTGCTGCCATTGTTGGTGCAGCAGGGGTCAGGCCCACTCTTGCGGCGGTAGAGAAGGGCAAGCGGGTATTGCTGGCCAACAAGGAAGCCCTGGTGGTTACCGGCTCTCTCTTCATGGATGCGGTAAAGCGCCACGGCGCGACCCTGTTACCGCTGGACTCCGAGCACAACGCCATTTTTCAGTGCTTGCCGGAGGGCGGCGTGGATGGCGGGGTGGAGCGGTTGTTGCTGACCGCCTCTGGCGGGCCCTTTCGTACCTTTACGTCGCAGCAGCTGGCGCAAGTCACCCCGGCGATGGCGGTCAAGCATCCTAACTGGGATATGGGGCCGAAGATTTCGGTGGATTCCGCTACCCTGATGAACAAGGGGCTGGAGTTTATCGAGGCTTGCTGGCTGTTTGATGTCACGCCTGAACAGATTGAGGTGGTAGTGCACCCGCAAAGTGTGGTGCATTCCATGGTCGCTTACCGGGATGGGTCCGTGCTGGCGCAGATGGGGACACCCGATATGCGTACTCCCATTGCCTGTGGGTTGTCCTGGCCTGAGCGGGTGGAATCCGGGGCACAACGACTGGACTTTACCCGGCTCGCCGGGCTGGATTTTGAAGCGCCAGATACAGCGCGTTTCCCTTGCCTTTCACTGGCCCGGGCGGCCATGGAGAGCGGTGGCACGGCAACTGCCGTGTTGAATGCGGCCAACGAAGAAGCGGTGGCGGCCTTCCTGGCCGGCAAACTGGATTTTATGGGTATTCCCGCGGTGGTGGAGCAGGCGCTGGAGCGCCAGGCAGCACCCGTTTGCGGGGATGTGGATGCGGTGATGGAGATTGATCGTCAGGCCCGTGGGTTGGCGGGGCGATTGATTGAGGAGCGTGGATGCTGACGGTTCTGGCTTTTGTCGTCACCATCGTCATTATTGTGGCCTTCCATGAGTGGGGCCACTTTCTTGCCATGCGCGCCTTTGGTGTGCGCGTGCTGACCTTTTCTGTGGGTTTTGGCCCCAAAATCTTGCGTTTTACCGACAAGAAGGGCACCGAGTGGGTGATTAGTGCCATCCCGCTTGGGGGTTACGTCAAACCGCTGGATGCCCGGGAAGATGAAACCGCCGAGGGGGATGCGGGTGAGTTTTCTTCCAAGCCTGCCTGGCAACGCGTGATTACCTATGCGGCCGGGCCGGTCTTCAACTTTATTCTCGCGGTTCTGATCTATTGGGTACTGTTGGCCAGTTACGGCCAGAGTGGCATGCGCGCGGTAGTCGGCCCTATTGAGCCCGGCTCTGTCGCTGAGCAGGCCGGTTTCCAGCCGGGGGACACCATTGAGTCTGTGGGTGAGGTGTCTCTGCGCGGCTGGCAGCCGTTCTACTACGAAATGATTCAGCATCTGGGCGAACCTGAGCCGCTGGCCGTGACGGTGACGACGGCGAAAGGGCAGCAACAGGTGCGTGAACTGGATATCTCACCCTGGACAGCGGATCTGGAAACGCCGCCGCTGGAAGCGCTGGGTATCCGCCAGGCTGTCTTGATAGGGGAGATCCTTGAAGACGGTGCGGCGGATCAGGCAGGCTTGCGCAGCGACGATCTTGTCCTTGCACTGCAAGGTGAGCCTGTCACGGGCTGGAAGCCCTGGCAGGAAACCATCATGTCTGCGCCTGGTGAGGCTCTGACCCTGCAAGTGCTGCGTGAGGGCCGGGTCGTCGCGTTGACGGTGGTGCCTCAGGCTGTGACCGAGCAGGGGCGGACCTTTGGCCGTATTGGTGTGGGTCCTGGCGGCATTTACCAGGAAGAGTTCAGCCTGTTAACGGCGATTCCCGGTTCCCTGGCCCGTTTTGGGGAGCAGGTAGATGTGGTCTGGGCAAGCCTGGTGAAATTGGTGACCGGCAAACTGTCTCTGGACAATATTGGCGGGCCGATCACCATTGCGGAAGTGGCTGGTGAGAGTGCGGCTTACGGCATGGCCAGTTTTCTGGCATTACTGGCTTATCTGAGCATTACACTCGGTGTTATCAACCTGCTGCCGGTGCCAATGTTGGATGGTGGCTGGATTTTCTTTGGAATCATTGAAATGATTCGCGGTCGCAGTTTACCTGAGCGCTTTTTATTGGCCGCACAGGGTGTTGGGCTGACGCTGGTGATCAGCTTCATGGTTTTGGCGATCTACAACGACTTGGTGAAGCAGTTTTCATGATATTTGGGGACCTCCTGATTCGTCTCTTTAAAGGGACGGTAGTAATGGCCTGCCTGGTGATGGCGCCTTGGGTGAATGCGCAAGATCAGTTGCCGTTTCGCGTACACGATATCCGGATAGAAGGGCTTCAGCGTCTACCGGTGGAGCGTGTCTATTCGGAACTGCCGATTCAGGCAGGTGACACAATCGGTCGCGATGACGTAGTCAATGCAGTGCAGGCCCTGTTTGCCTCAGGAAACTTTGAAGATGTGCAGCTGGGTCGGGATGGTGACGACTTGGTGGTGGTGGTCGCTGAACGGCCGAGTATTGCCCGCATCGAACTCTCCGGCAACAAGTCCATTGATGAAGAGAACCTGCGCAAAGGTCTTACAGAGGCTGGACTTGCTGAAGGCGAAGTTTTCCAGCGGTCGACCTTGCAGGCGATCGCCGGGGAGCTTGAGCGTCAGTACGTCAGCCAAGGGCGCTATGGCGCAGACATCAAAACAGAATCCGTTGCACTGCCACGTAATCGGGTTGCCCTGAAGATCGAGATCTATGAAGGCAAGGCGGCACGGATCCGAGACATCAACATTGTTGGGAATCAGCTATTTGATGATGAAGAGCTACTCAATGATTTTGAGCTGAATTCCACGGGTTTCTGGTCATTCATCAAGGGCGATGACAAATATTCCAGAGAAAAGCTGAGCGGCGATCTGGAGCGCTTGTCTTCCTATTACCTTGATCGTGGTTATATCAACTTCTCGATTGAATCCACCCAGGTTTCGGTAACCCCTGACCGCCGCAGCGTGTTTATTACCGTTAATGTGGCAGAAGGTGAGCAGTACACAGTAAACGAAGTGAATCTTGCTGGTGATCTCGTCGTTGATGAAGACCAGCTGAAACCGCTGGTTATTGTTAAAAAAGGTCAGGTCTTCAGTCAGCAACTACTGACCTATACCAATGATTTGATCAAGCGTCGGTTGGGTAACGAGGGCTACACCTTCGCTGAGGTGAAGGGCAGGGAGCACAATCCGGATGATGAAAAGCGCACTGTAGATGTGACCTTCTATGTCGATCCGGGCCGCAAGGTGTATGTCCGTCGTATCAACTTCTCTGGCAACGCCAAGACTGAAGACGAAGTCTTGCGTCGTGAGTTGCGTCAGTTCGAAAAAGCCCCGGCGAATACATCACTGGTGGACCTCTCGCGGCAGCGGCTGCAGCGGCTGGGGTATTTCAGTGTTGTGCAAGCGGACACACCACGGGTGCCGAATTCTGATGATCTGATTGATGTGGACTACCAGGTTGAAGAGCAACCTTCAGGGTCGATCGGCGCCAATGTAGGCTATTCCGATGCATCCGGATTTATTTTTGGTGCGAACGTTACCCAGAACAACTGGCGCGGTAGCGGTAACCGGGTGTCTTTCGCCCTTAGTCGTTCAGACATCCGTGATTCCTATAGTTTTTCCCATTACAACCCGTACTACACGCTTGATGGGGTAAGTCGAGGTTTCAGCCTGTTCTATTCGGAAATCGACTTTGATGAAACCACTGTCGCGTCTTATGCTGCAGATCGGCTGGGCGGTTCTGTCACCTTCGGCTACCCGATCTCCGAGTATTCCCGGTTGAGTTTTGGCGGAACCTACGAGCGTACTGACATCACCACTGGAGATTTCGTGGCGGTGGATATCTACAATTTCCTTGTGAAGGAGGGCACCCAGTTTGATGAATACAAGTTCAATGCCTCTCTTTCAACCAGTACGCTAAACCGTGGCATCCTGCCGGACCGTGGTTGGTCAAGTACGCTTGGGCTGGAAGTGGCGGTTCCGGGTTCGGATTACGGTTTCTATCGGCTTAACTGGACCGGTCAGAAATACTTCCCGATCAGCCAGAACTGGACCCTGCGGGCTCGATCTGACATTGCCTATGGTGATGGCTACGGTGACGATGAAGTGTTGCCTTTCTTCGAGAACTATTACTCGGGGGGTATTGGGTCGGTGCGCGGCTATGAATCACGCTCTCTCGGTCCCCGCTCGGAAGGGCTTAGCTATTTCCTGAATGGCACCAAGGACCCGGATCCGGATCCCATTGGCGGTAACCTGTTGACCGAGGCTAGCCTCGAGTTGATTTTCCCAACGCCTTTTGCCCCCGAATCCCGTAGTGTGAGAACCTTTCTGTTCGTTGACGCGGGTAACGTGTTTGAAACCGAACGTGATGACATTTTCGCGGACTTCGAGCCGCAAAACATTCGTACTTCTGCCGGCATCGGCTTGAGCTGGTTGACGGCCATTGGCCCATTGAGCTTCAACCTGGCGAAGGCGCTGAATGATCAGCCTGGCGATGACACAGAAGTATTCCAGTTTTCTTTGGGACAGACTTTCTAGGAGTTTAATAATGATGAAAAAAAGCCTGATTGCTTTTGCCATGCTGCTGCCAACCCTGGCTATCGCCGAAACCAGTATCGGTATCGTTTACCCGCTCAAAGCCCTGCAGGAAACGGCTTTGGTCAAGCAGCGCATGTCCGCGCTTGAGAATGAGTTGGGTGCTGATGAAGCCAAACTCCAAAAGCTGGGCAAGGAAGTTCAGGATTTGCGCAGCAAGCTGGAAAAGGAAGGTATGACCATGTCTGCCGATCAGCAGGAAGAGTTGCGTACCAAAGGTCAGCAGAAAATGATCGAGATCCAGTCCTTGCAGCGTAAACTGCAGAGCCGCGCCCAAGCGACTGAGCGTGAAGTGATGGAAGAGATGGGGCCCAAGTTTCAGGAAGCCATTGAACAAGTGGCCAAGAAGCAGAAACTGGACCTGGTGCTGAATGCTCAAGCTGCGGTATTTGTCGGTGATGATGCTATTGATGTAACCGATGCTGTTCGTGATCAACTGAACAAGATGAAATAATGCTGACCCTTGGCAAGCTGGCTGAAAAACTTGGTGCCGAGCTGGTAGGGGATCCTGATCAGCCAGTGGATGGGCTGGGCACAATCCAGTCCGCCACAGCCTCACAGCTGACGTTTCTTGCGAACCCTCGCTACCGTAGTTTCATGGAGAAAACCGGGGCTGCGGCGGTATTAATCACCGAGGAGCAGAAAGCCTTCTGTCCGGTGGCGGCGTTAATCGTCAAGGATCCCTACCTGTGTTTTGCTCAGGCCAGTGCCTTTTTTGACAAAGCCCCCAGTCCTGCTTCAGGAATCCATGCTTCTGCCGTGATTGACCCCTCTGCCCGGGTGGATGAATCGGCCAGTATTGGACCCAATGTGGTGATCGATGCTGAGGTCCAGGTGGGGAAGGGCGCTATCATCATGGCTAATAGCGTTGTGGGCGCCGGTTCCGTGATTGGCGACCAGTGCCGGATCTGGCCAAATGTTACAATTTACCATGGTGTGACCTTGGGTCCGCGCACTATCATACACGCTAATTGTGTACTTGGTGGCGACGGTTTCGGCTTTGCGTTCAATGGCGCTGGCTGGACCAAAATTCATCAGGTTGGCGGCGTGCGCATTGGTGCCGATGTGGAAATCGGCAGTGGCACCACGGTCGATCGTGGTGCCATCGAGGATACTGTGATCGGTAATGGCGCTATTCTCGATAATCAGATTCAGGTCGCCCATAATGTGGTGATTGGTGAGCATACCGCCCTCGCCGGCAAGGTAGGGATTGCCGGCTCATCGAAGATTGGCTCCTACTGCATGCTCGGTGGAGCTGTTGGCGTTTCTGGCCATATTGAGATTTGCGACAAGGTGCAGGTGTTGGGCATGACACTGGTGTCCAGTTCGATCACCCGCCCAGGCACCTATGGCTCTGCCTTGCCGGCAGATGAACAGACCCGTTATCGCAAGAATGTGGCCCGTTTCCGAAAGCTGGATGAACTCGCCCGCCGCGTACGCAAACTGGAACGCTTTAGCGACGATTAACGGCTGCCCAGGCAGCCTCTCTGTGTGGAACACATCATGATGATGGATATCCTTGAGGTCAGGGAATACCTGCCCCACCGTTACCCTTTTTTGCTGGTTGACCGGGTGCTGAATCTCGAGCCTGGCAAGCGCGTGGAAGCGATCAAGAATGTGACGATCAACGAGCCGTTCTTTAACGGGCACTTCCCTCATGAGCCGATCATGCCGGGTGTACTGATCATCGAGTCCATGGCTCAGGCCGCAGGTATCCTCGGCTTTGTCACGGAGAACAAGAAACCGGCGGATGGATTCAATTATCTGCTGGTAGGCACCGACAAGACGCGTTTCAAACGCCAGGTTCTGCCTGGCGACACCCTGCATCTGTTTGCCGAGCACGTTACGACAAAACGCAACATTCTGAAGTTTGTCTGCGAAGCCCAGGTGAATGGCAAGACGGTAGCCAGCACCGAAATGCTGGTTGCTGAACACCGTACCTGATCGCCGGTTCCTGCCGTTAAACTAACGGTCGGTTCGAGCGGCCCAGTAACGTATACTTGGCTGACTAACCCTCAAGAACAAGTGAAACCATAATGATTCATCCGACCGCGATTATTGATCCGGCCGCGGAGCTTGCAGAGGATGTGCAGGTCGGCCCGTATTCCATTATCGGCCCTGATGTCACCATCGGGGCCGGTACCGTTATTGCCTCCCATGTGGTGATCAAGGGACCGACCACCATTGGCAAGAACAACCACATCTTTCAGTTTGCCTCTGTCGGGGAAGATTGCCAGGACAAGAAATACAAGGGTGAGCCTACCCGCCTGGAAATCGGCGATGACAACATCATCCGGGAATCGGTGACGATCCACCGTGGCACCATTCAGGATAATTCCCTGACCAAAATCGGCAGCCGCAACCTGTTGATGGCGTATGTGCACGTGGCCCATGACTGCATCGTGGGCGACGATTGTATTTTTGCCAACAATGCTTCCATCGCGGGTCACGCCCAGGTAGGCAATGGCGTTATCCTCGGCGGCATGACGGGGGTGCACCAGTTCTGCAAGATCGGCTCTTACGCCATGACTTCTGGCTGTTCGCTGGTGCTCAAGGATATTCCTGCGTACATCATGGTGTCAGGTAACCCTGCTTCCGCCCGTAGCATGAATTTTGAAGGCATGAAGCGCCGTGGCTGGTCCAAAGAGGTGATCGCCAGCCTGCGACAGGCATACAAGTTGCTGTACCGTCAGGGGCTGACTCTGGAGCAGGCCCTGACCGAGCTGGAAGCGCTGCCATCTTCCAGTGAGCTGCAAATCCTGATCGATTCCCTCAAGGCTTCGGAACGCGGCATCACTCGCTGATATGGGCCAGCGCATGGATGCTCCGTTGATTGCCCTGATCGCCGGAGAGGCCTCCGGCGATATTCTGGGCGCTGGCCTGATGCAGTCCCTGCAGGCTCGTTATCCTGGTGCCCGCTTTATCGGTGTGGGTGGCCAGGAGATGGCGGCGGCAGGTCTCGAAAGCCTGTTCCCCATGGAAAAGCTCTCGGTGATGGGTATCACCGAGGTGCTCTCCCACCTTCCCGAGCTGCTCCGTCTGCGCAAGCAACTGGTCAGATTTCTGCTGCGCGAAAAGCCTGATGTGGTCATTGGGATTGATTCCCCTGACTTTACCTTACCCATTGCCCGGCGCCTGCATGACCGGGGGCTCAAGACGGTTCACTATGTGAGCCCTTCGGTTTGGGCCTGGCGGCAAGGCCGCATCAAGGGCATTAAAAAGAGTATCGACCTGATGCTCTGTCTGCTGCCATTTGAAGCGCGTTTCTACGAAGAACACCAGGTGCCTGTGGCATTTGTAGGGCACCCCCTGGCGGATCGAGTACCACTGGAAACCGACTCTGCGGCGGCTCGTCGTCAACTCTGCCTGGAGGCGGATGCGACCACGGTGGCTGTGCTGCCCGGCAGCCGGGGCGGAGAAGTCGGTCAGCTGATGCCTGCATTCCTCGACGCCATGGTGGTGCTGAATCGTCAGAGACCGGCGCTGCAATTTGTCGTGCCCGCAGCCAATGCGGCGCGCAGGGAGCAGATCGAAGCGTTGCTTGCTGGCCACCCCGGGTTACCGGTCACAGTGATTGATGGCGAGAGCCGAACGGTGATGGCCGCAGCGGATGTGATCCTGATGGCATCCGGAACGGCAACCCTGGAAGGCTTACTTGTCGGCAAACCCATGGTCGTGGGGTATCGGGTTGGCGCGGTAACTTTTGCCATTGCCAGCCGGCTGGTGAAAAGCGAATTTGTCTCACTGCCAAACCTGCTGTGCCGTGAAGAGATGGTCCCGGAACTGATACAGGACGGGTTGACCACGGATGCCATCGTGGCGTCGGTTGGACACTGGCTGGATAATCCTGACAAGGCGAGGGCGCTGATATCGCGCTTCCAGGCGGTTCATCAGCAATTACGTGGTGGGGCCAGTGAAAAGGCGGCCGAGGCCGTCAGCGCCTTGCTGGAGCGTACGCCGTGAACCCCTTTGCTGAATACGCACAGGATGACCCTTTTATCCCATCGCGTTTCCAGTGGCAGCCGGGAATGCGGGTCGCGGGTGTCGATGAAGTCGGCAGGGGGCCACTGGTTGGTGCGGTGGTGACCGCGGCGGTCATTCTGGATCCCGCCCAGCCCATTGAGGGTCTGGCGGATTCCAAAAAACTGACTGAAAAGAAGCGCTTGCAGCTGGAATATGAGATCAAATCGAAGGCGCTGTGTTGGGCGTTGGGGCGAGCTGAACCGGCAGAAATTGATCAGATCAATATCCTGCATGCCACCATGCTGGCCATGCAACGGGCTGTGGCGGCGCTCCCCCTTGACGTCGGCGCAGTGCTGGTGGACGGTAACCGGGTTCCGGTTTTCGGCTGCCCGGCGGAGGCCGTGGTAAAAGGGGACGGGCGTGTCCCTGCGATTTCAGCCGCATCCATTCTGGCCAAGGTGGCCCGGGACCGGGAGATGCAGCAACTCCACGAACAGTATCCCCAGTACGGATTCGATCGCCACAAGGGTTACCCCACCAAGGTGCACCTTGCCGCCCTGAACGAACATGGCGCCCTGGCCGAGCATCGACGCTCCTTTGGCCCGGTGTCTGCCGCTATTGCACAAGGGAAGTTGTTTTGAGCGAACCGCGTTTTGTCCATTTGCGCCTGCACACCGATTATTCCCTGCTGGATGGGGTGGTGCGCGTCAAGGAGTTGATCAAGGCCTGTGGTAGCCAGTCCATGCCGGCTGTGGCAGTGACGGATGATTCCAACCTGTTTGCGTTGATCAAATTCTACAAGGCGGCCATGGGAGCCGGTGTTAAACCGATCATGGGGGCGGATCTGTGGGTTGAGAGCACCCATCTGGAAGAGCCCGCCTATCTGTCTTTTCTTGCCCTGAACGAAGCGGGATACCAGAACCTGACCTTGCTGATCAGCCGCGCCTGGCAGACCAACCAGGATCGGGGACGGGCCCTGGTCAAGGCGGAGTGGCTGGCCGAGCTGAGCGAAGGCCTGATTGTTCTTTCTGCTGCCAGTCAGGGCGAAATCGGCCAGTTGCTGCTGGCAGAGAAAAATGATCTTGCTGCCCAGCAGGCCAGCTGGCTGGCGTCCCTGTTTGGTGACCGTTTTTATCTGGAGGTTCAGCGAACCTCTCGGCCCGGTGATGAAGACTGTCTCCATGCCACGGTAGCGCTGGCCGGCCAGCTGGGGATTCCCGTGGTGGCCACCAACGATGTGCGGTTTATCCGCCGTGAGGATTTCGAGGCTCATGAAGCCCGGGTCTGTATCCACGATGGCAATACTCTTGATGACCCACGCAGACCGAAGAAGTATTCGGAAGAGCAGTACCTGAAATCCGAAGAGGAAATGCTGGCGTTGTTCTCGGACTTGCCCGAGGCACTGGAAAACTCCGTAGAGATTGCCCGGCGTTGTACCCTCGATATCCGCCTGGGCGAGAACTTTCTGCCGGACTTTCCGATTCCTGATGGCATGACCATCGAGCAGTACTTCGAGCAGGTGTCCCGGGAAGGGCTCGAAGCGCGCTTGAAGGTGCTGCTGGATGAAACTGATCCGGAATATGCCAGCAAGCGCAAGGAATACGATGACCGCCTCAAGTTCGAGCTGGATATCATCAATCAGATGGGGTTTCCGGGTTACTTCCTCATCGTTGCCGACTTTATCCAGTGGGGTAAGGACAATGAAGTCCCGGTCGGGCCTGGGCGGGGCTCCGGTGCGGGCTCGCTGGTGGCCTATGCCCTGAATATTACCGATCTCGATCCCATTGGTTACGACCTGCTTTTCGAACGATTCCTGAACCCGGAACGGGTCTCGATGCCTGACTTCGATGTGGATTTCTGCATGGAGAAGCGGGACCGGGTCATCAATTACGTGGCCGACAAATACGGCCGTGATGCGGTGAGCCAGATCATTACCTTCGGCACCATGGCGGCCAAGGCGGTGGTGCGCGATGTGGCACGGGTACAAGGCAAGCCCTACGGCCTCGCGGATCGGCTCTCCAAGATGATCCCCGGCATTCCGGGCATGACCCTGGCCAAGGCGCTGGAACAGGAAGAAACCCTGCGGGAGTTTCTCGAAAGCGATGAGAATTCCGATAAGGACTCTGCCAACGAAATCTGGGAGATGGCCCGCAAGCTGGAAGGGCTGACCCGTAACGTGGGCAAGCATGCGGGGGGCGTGGTGATTGCCCCTGGCAAGCTCACAGATTTCGCACCGTTATACTGTGAAGAAGATGGCACCAATCTGGTGACCCAGTACGACAAGGATGATGTGGAAGCGGCCGGGCTGGTGAAGTTCGACTTCCTGGGTCTGAAGACCCTGACGATCATCGACTGGGCCGTGAAGGCCGCCAATGTGAAGCGTCAGCGGGAAGGGCAGGACGATCTGGTCATCGATCATATCCCGCTGGACGATAGTGGCAGCTTTGACCTGCTCAAGCGTGGTGATACCACGGCGGTCTTCCAGCTTGAAAGTCAGGGCATGAAAGAGCTGATCAAGAAGCTCAAGCCTGACGTATTTGAAGACATTATCGCTCTGGTGGCCCTGTATCGACCGGGCCCACTGGAATCAGGAATGGTGGACAACTTTGTTAACCGTAAGCACGGCCGTGAGCCGTTGGCTTACCCTGACCCTCAATACCAACACGAGTGGCTTGAGCCGATCCTGAAACCCTCCTACGGGGTGATCCTGTATCAGGAGCAGGTGATGCAGATTGCCCAGGTGCTGGCCGGCTATACCCTCGGGGGCGCCGACATGCTGCGCCGCGCCATGGGCAAGAAGAAACCGGAGGAGATGGCCAAACAGCGGGCCATTTTCGAGGAAGGGGCCAAAGGGCAGGGTGTGGACCCGACCCTGGCGATGAAGATCTTCGATCTGGTGGAAAAATTCGCCGGCTACGGTTTTAACAAATCCCACTCGGCGGCCTATGCGTTGGTGGCCTACCAGACGGCCTGGCTGAAGGTGCACTATCCTGCGGAATTCATGGCCGCCACCATCTCTGCGGATATGCAGAACACCGACAAGGTGGTGACCTTCATCGATGAGTGCAAGACCATGGGGCTCAAGGTGTTGCCGCCGGATGTGAACTCCTGTGGTTACCGCTTCACGGTGAACCCGGAGGGCGACATCGTGTATGGCCTTGGTGCCATCAAGGGCCTGGGTGAAGGCCCTATTGATGCCATCGTTGCCGCACGGGATGACGGCAAGGGGGAATTCAGGGACCTGTTCGATTTCTGCCGTCGTATCGACCTGAAGAAAATCAATCGCCGCTCGCTGGAGGCCATGGTGCGTGCCGGTGTGCTGGACAAACTCGGGCCTTCGTCAGCGGAAGACGGCGACAGCTTCCATGATCGTGCGTCCATCCTTGCCACGCTGCCAGATGCCATTGCGGCGGCCGATCAGGACGCGCGCAATGAAGCGGCCGGCATGATCGACATGTTTGGGGCGGTGGACGAAAGCCCGGCTACCGCAGTCGAGTGGAAGCTGGCCCGCAACTGGAACGATGACACCCGGCTCAACGGCGAGCGGGATACCCTGGGATTGTTCCTGACAGGTCACCCCATCGATCAGTACGAAACGGAAGTACGGCAGTTTGTCTCTGCGCGTCTGAATTCGTTGCAGCCTACGGCCAAAGGCGAGGCGGCCATGGTTGCCGGCCTGGTGGTCGCATTAAGGATTACCCGCAGCAAGCGCAGCGGCGAGCGGATGGCTTTTGTCACGCTGGATGATAAAACCGGGCGGGTAGAGGTCTCTGTCTTTGGCAAGACCTTTGCTCAATTTGGCGATCTGGTCCAGAAAGATGCCCTGCTGATTTTCAAGGGCGGGGTACGCAGCGATGAATACACCGGCGGCTTCAATCTGGTTGCTGACGAAGTCATGGATATGCGTCAGGCCCGGGAAGCGTTTGCCCGTCGCCTGCGCGTGGCGGTACCGGTAACAGAGGAAACCCCCAACCGGCTGCAGCAGACCCTGTCTCCGTATCAGGGGGGCAGTACCCCGGTCCTGCTGGATCTGGACCATCCGGTGGCGGCGGCCAGTTTCTGGCTGGGGGATGAGTGGAAAATCAGCCCCCATGATTCCCTGGTAGAAGAGCTGCGGCTGCAATTCGGGGATCAGGCGGTTCGGGTGGAGTATTGAGGGGCACGCCCCACTTCACGCGACAACGAAGGACGAATCACCGAATGCCTGGAGGGCATGGTGACCTCATGTCTCCAGGGGGGCACTGAGGGCGAAGAAAGCGGATATTGTCCGTGTTGCATAACGTGCTGCATGCTGCTTCTCCTGTTGAAACAGTTTGCAACCTTCGTCCCGCGACCACGTCTCGACCTTTTCGGCCGGTTGCCGCTACACTTGTGCAGGCTGAAAGGTGTCGGAGCCAGGGAAACAGGCTGCGGCAGTACCCATTTATGATACAGGCTCGACTATGAACCCGAATTTCCTCGAATTTGAACAACCTATCGCAGACCTGGAAGCGAAAATCGAGGAATTGCGGCTGGTGGGCAGCGGCAGTGAGGTCAACATCTCTGAAGAGGTTGCCAAACTCCAGGAAAAGAGCATCACGCTGACGGAATCCATTTTCCGCAACTTGTCGTCCTGGCAGATTTCACAGATCTCCCGTCATCCCCGCCGTCCCTACATGCTCGATTACGTCAAGCGGGTGTTTGGCGAATTTGATGAGCTGCATGGCGACCGGGCCTTCGCCGACGATCCGGCGATCGTGGGCGGCATCACGCGTCTGAATGATCAGCCCGTCATGGTGATCGGTCACCAGAAAGGGCGCGAGGTAAAGGAAAAGGTCCGCCGTAACTTTGGCATGCCCAAGCCGGAGGGTTACCGCAAGGCCCTGCGGCTGATGGAAATGGCCGAGCGTTTCCACATGCCGATCCTGACGTTCATTGATACCCCGGGTGCGTTCCCGGGGATTGATGCCGAAGAGCGCGGCCAGTCCGAAGCCATTGCCCGTAACCTGCGAGTCATGTCGCAGCTGAAAACCCCGATTATTGCCACGGTGATTGGTGAGGGGGGCTCCGGTGGTGCGCTGGCCATTGGCGTTTGCGACCACCTGCAGATGCTGGAATTCTCTACCTATTCGGTGATTTCGCCGGAAGGTTGTGCCTCTATCCTGTGGCGCAGCGCCGACAAGGCTCCGGAAGCGGCGGAAGCCATGGGCCTGACTGCTGGGCGACTGCACGAACTGGGCATTGTGGATGAAGTGATCAAGGAGCCTCTGGGAGGCGCCCACCGCGATCACGACATGGCTGCCGAAAGCATTCGCAAGTCACTGGTGCGCCAGCTGGAAACCCTGGGCAGCATGGACACGGATGCGCTGGTCGAGCGCCGCTATGATCGCCTGATGAGCTACGGTAATTTCACCAGTGAGTCCGCTGACGAGTAACCATGAATGACCAGGCCGCGTTCTGCCGTCATTTGGCAGAGCAGGCACCTCCCGGGCCTTTGCTGCTGGCTCTCAGCGGCGGGCTCGATTCCTCCCTTCTTCTTCATCTTCTGGTCCAGGCCGGGCTTGCCCCGCGCCTGGCGGTAGTGCATGTCGACCACCAGTTACAGGAGCAAAGTGGCGATTGGGCCCGATTCTGCCAACGGCAGGTCGAGGAATACGGCGTTCCCTTTGCGCTCGCCCAGGTTTGTGTAGACCCCGCTGAAGGACTGGAGGCCGGGGCGCGAGATGCCCGTTACGGAGCGCTGTTGCCGATGGCCTCTGCGCGGCAGGCGACGCTGGTCACTGCCCATCATCGTGATGATCAGGCGGAGACCCTGCTGTTCCGATTGCTGCGAGGAGCTGGGGTGCAGGGCCTCTCTGCCATGCGGGAGCGAAGCGGGCGAGAGGGCGTGCCCCTGTGGCGCCCCTTGCTGGCCATCGGTCGGGCGACACTGGAGAGCTGGGCTGAAGAGAGTGGCATTCAGTGGCAGGAGGATCCCAGTAATGGTGATCAACACCATCGACGCAATTACCTGCGACACCGTATCGTGCCCGCGTTACGCGAACGCTGGCCCGGGGCGGATGCCACCCTGTCACGGACGGCTGAACACATGGCTGAAGCGGCAGAACTCCTGGAAGAAGTGGCAAAAGCGGATGCTGTGGAGGCGGGCGTACAGGGCGTGGTGTTGCCCCTGAGAGGTCTGGCGGCGCTGACGACAGCGCGACAGCGTAACCTGTTGCGCTGGTGGTTAGTCGGCTTGGGCGCTGGCGCTCCCAGTGCAGCGGTGCTGGAACAAATACGGCTATTGCAGGCCGCGCTGGAGGATAGTCAGGGCAAGGTAGAATGGGGTGACAACGCCTTGCGGCTATATCGTGGTGCCTTGTATTTCGGGCGCCGCTCTCACTTTGCGCCCTGGCAGGGTGAGGCGGTCTGGCATGAGGGGGCGGTGCCGCCGGATATCCCCAACTGGCAGTGGTCGAAAGAGCAGAGCCATCATGCCATTGCCGTACTGCGCCCGCCTGGTGACCTGACGGTGCAGCCGCTCATGGGGGCAATGACATTGCGCCGCAACGGCATGCACCAACAGATCAAGGAGCTGTGGCGGGCGGCTGGCGTACCGCCATGGCAGCGGCGCCAATGGCCTTTGCTGTGCCGTGACGGGGCGGTCTTGAGCGTTCCTGGCTGCGGTCTGGCAGATGGCCTGCCTGTTGAGCAGGCGCAGCCGTGGTTTCTGACTCCGGCGTCCCCCTGAGTTCGCCTACAACGCCGATCTGCTTTGGCTGACACCCTCTCGAGCGCTGTGCGTATCGCATCCGATGAAGTGTCCTGCCACACTCTGTTGCTCAATTCTGGCGCCTTCCATGGATATAACGATGCATGACCCCCAGTCGCTGTTGCAGCGCCCCTTTGGTCTTCAGGGCTTTCGCCCCGGACAGCAGGAGGTAATTCAGGCATTGCTCGCGGGCCGATCGGCGCTGGCAGTATTTCCCACCGGCGGCGGCAAGAGTCTCTGTTACCAGTTACCCGCCCTGATGCTGGAGGGTGTGACTCTGGTGGTGTCGCCGCTGATCGCGCTGATGAAAGATCAGGTGGATCAACTCAATGCTCTGGGTATTGCTGCGGCGCGGCTGGATTCCAGTGTCGATGCGGAACAGTTACAGGCGATTTATCAGGGGTTGGAGAGCGGCGATATCAAGCTTTTATATGTGGCACCAGAGCGACTCGCCAACGAGCGTTTTCTGGCCCGGCTGCGCAGCATGAATATCAGCATGATGGCGGTGGATGAAGCCCATTGCGTGTCGGAATGGGGGCATAACTTTCGGCCGGACTACCTGAAACTGGCGCAGCTGGCGACGACGCTTCAGGTGGGGAGGGTGCTGGCCCTGACTGCCACTGCGACCCCTCAGGTGGCAGAGCAGATTCGAGACAGCTTTGCCATCGCGCCAGAAGATCATGTCCAGACCGGGTTCTTTCGCCCCAATCTCTCACTCGAGTTGAGGCCGACGCCTGCTGCTGATCGAGACAAGGCTCTACTCGACGCACTAAGGGCACGGGGGGAGGAGTCTGCCATTGTTTATGTGACCTTGCAGAAAACCGCCGAGAAGGTGGCGGCGTTTCTGGAGAGTCAGGGGCTGGTGGCTAAGGCGTATCATGCCGGGCTAAAAGATGAGGACCGCCATGGGGTGCAGGAAGCTTTCATGGCGGGGGCCGTCAAGGTCGTTGTGGCAACGATTGCGTTCGGGATGGGGATCGACAAGGCCGATATCCGGGGTATCTATCACTATAACCTACCCAAATCCCTGGAAAACTATATGCAGGAAATTGGACGAGCCGGGCGTGACGGCAAGTCTTCGCGATGCCTGCTGCTGGCCAGCTCCGATGACCTGACGGTGCTGGAAAATTTCAGTTATGGCGATACCCCTGACCCGCAGGCTCTGGATGGGCTGATTCGTTGGCTGCTGCAACAACCCGACCGTTTTGATTTGTCTGTGCATGAGCTTTCCTGGCAATTCGATGTGCGCCCGCTGGTGATCAATACCTTGCTGACCTATCTGGAGCTTGAGGGTGTGATTCGGGCAACGGCGCCGTTTTACACGGAATACAAGGTGGGCTTTCAGGTGCCCCGGGATCAGATTCTGGCGAGTTTCAATGAAGAGCGGGCGGCCTTTCTTGAGCAGCTGTTTGCCACTGGAAAACAGGGGCGAACCTGGTTAACGCTGACGCCCGCAGATGCATCCCGCCGTCTGGCGGCAGATCGCACACGGATTCTCAACGCGCTGGGGTATCTGGAGCAGCAGGGAATGGTTGAACTGCGTGTTGCCGGTGTGCGCCAGGGTTATCGCATAGTGGACAAACCCGCCTCACCGGATTCACTGATTGCCCGCATGAATAGTCAATTTGTATCGCGGGAAGAGCGGGATATTCAACGGCTACACCGGGTTTGTCAGTGGGTCTGCGGTTCCGGGTGTTACCAGCAATCCCTGGTTCGTTACTTTGGTGAGGCCTTGGCGGCGCCCTGTGGACAATGTAGCGGGTGTCAGGGGCAGGCAGTGATGCTCCCCAAGCGGCTTGTCGGACAGCCAGATGCCAGCCTGGTAAGGACGCTGCAGGCCGAAGGGCATGAGGCGCTGCTCTCTGCTCGCCAGCTGGCCCGTTTCCTGTGTGGTATTAGCAGTCCTCGCTCGAGCCGTGCCCGGCTGGCGCGGCATCCTGCCTTTGGGGCCTTGGTGGATACGCCGTTTGTCGAGGTGCTGCGGTGTTGTGGCTGACCTCGCTGTGGCCAGTGTTTCGGGCTGGCACTCTCGGCGGGAGGATTTATTGTTCTGTAATGCAGATTCCTGATTGAGGCGGCAGGGCGGTTCTGTTAATATTTTCTCCCGTCCTGATGTAGCGCAAGCCCCTGAATTTTCAGGTGTTCATTCACCATTTGCGTCGCTGGCCAATCCGTACCAAGAAAAGCCCTTGCCCGTTGCTGAACGTGCAGGGTGTTTTTTTTATTGGGCCAGTACACACTTGCTGAAGGCGTTACCAACCCACTATTCACTGGTGAGTGCATGTCTCGTTTCATCTTTGTCACAGGCGGCGTGGTGTCATCTCTGGGCAAGGGGATCACCTCTGCGTCCCTGGCCACCCTCCTGGAAGCTCGCGGTCTTAACGTCACCCTGATCAAAATGGATCCCTACATCAATGTAGATCCGGGCACGATGAGCCCCTATCAGCATGGTGAGGTGTTCGTGACCGAGGACGGTGCTGAAACCGACCTGGATCTGGGGCACTACGAGCGCTTTATCCGAACTCGCCTGAACCGTCGTAACAGTTTCACCACGGGGCGTGTCTATCAGGATGTTCTGGACAAGGAACGCCGCGGCGAATACCTGGGGGCCACCGTGCAGGTGATCCCCCACATCACAGACGAGATCAAGCTCAAGATTCGTGAAGGGGCAGGGGATGCCGATGTGGCCATCGTGGAAATCGGTGGCACCGCCGGGGATATTGAATCCCTGCCTTTCCTGGAGGCGGCACGTCAGATGCGTGTCGAGCTGGGTTCGAGCCATTCCTTGCTGGTGCATCTTACCCTGGTGCCGTACATCGCCACTGCCGGGGAGATCAAGACCAAACCCACCCAGCACTCAGTGAAAGAACTGCGCTCCATTGGCCTGCAGCCAGACATTCTGGTGTGTCGTGCCGACGACCCGATCCCGCAGAGCGCCCGTGAGAAGATCGCCCTGTTCACCAATGTGGAAGCGCGGGCGGTGATCTCCTCTCCAGACTGCAAGACCATCTATCAGGTCCCCCGTGGCATGCACGAGCAAGGCCTGGATGCGATTGTGGTGGACAAGTTTGGTCTGGATCTGCCTGAGCCGGATCTGGGCGAGTGGGACCGTGTGGTTGAAGCCCAGCTCAATCCCGAACAGGAAGTCACCATCGGCATGGTGGGCAAGTACATCGAGCTGGTGGATGCCTACAAGTCTCTCAACGAGGCTCTGACCCATGCCGGCATCAGCAACCGTGCCAAGGTCAATATCCTGTATCTGGATGCAGAGGATATTGAACGTGACGGCACCGGTGTTCTGGATAGCCTGGATGCGATCCTGGTGCCCGGCGGTTTCGGTGACCGGGGTACGGAGGGCAAGATTGCCGCGATTCGGTATGCTCGCGAGAACAAGGTGCCGTATCTGGGAATCTGTCTTGGGATGCAATTGGCTGTCATCGAATACGCTCGTCATGTGGCGGGTATTGAAAAGGCGCATTCTTCCGAGCTGAACCCGGCTACACCGGACCCGGTGGTTGGCCTGATCACCGAGTGGACCACAGAAGATGGTCACAAGGTACAGCGCTCTGCCGACTCTGATCTGGGCGGCACCATGCGTCTGGGTGGGCAGGAATGTATTCTTGAAGCAGGAAGCCGGGCAGCAAATTGTTATGGCACGACAGAAATCGTCGAGCGCCATCGCCACCGTTATGAGGTGAATAACAACTATCTGCCGCAGCTGGAGGCGGCAGGACTGCAGATCGTAGGCCGTTCTCACGACGGTGAGTTGGTAGAAGTTATCGAAGTGGCGGATCACCCGTGGTTTGTGGCGTGTCAGTTCCACCCTGAATTCACTTCCACCCCGCGTGATGGCCATGGTTTGTTCAAGGGGTATGTGGCGGCGGCTTTGTCGCAAAAGGCCGCTAATTAAGTCGCGCACAAGGAGTCGTGTCCTGTGACGGATCAGAAAACTATTCGCCTCGGCGGACTGGAATTTGCCAACCATAAACCCATGGCACTGTTTGGTGGCATGAATGTGCTGGAATCCCGTGATCTGGCTATGCAGGTGGCAGAAGCTTACGCCGAAGTCACCAGCAAGCTGGGGATTGCGTGGGTATTCAAGGCCAGTTTTGACAAGGCTAACCGCTCTTCGCTGAGTTCCTACCGTGGCCCCGGTATGGAAGAAGGGTTGAAGATCTTTGAGGAAGTGAAAAAGACCTTCAACTGCCCGGTCATCACCGACGTGCATGAGCCCTATCAGGCCGCACCGGTGGCGGAAGTAGCTGACATTATCCAGCTGCCAGCTTTTCTGGCACGGCAAACAGATCTGGTAGTGGCCATGGCGAAAACCAATGCCATCATCAATATCAAGAAACCGCAATTTCTGGCCCCCCACGAGATGGGGCATATCCTCCACAAGTGTGAAGATGCCGGGAACGACCAGCTGATCTTGTGTGAGCGCGGTTCCAGCTTTGGATATAACAACCTTGTGGTTGACATGCTGGGCTTCGGCATCATGAAGCAGTTCAATTACCCGGTCTTTTTCGATGTGACTCACGCGTTGCAAAAACCGGGTGGTCGTGCTGACAGTGCGGATGGTCGGCGTGCCCAGGTAGCCGAGCTGGGTCGTGCCGGGATCAGCCAGGGCATTGCAGGCTTGTTCCTCGAAGCGCACCCTGACCCGGATAACGCTAAATGCGATGGCCCTTGCGCCCTGAGACTGGACCGCCTGGAGCCATTCCTGGCACAGATGCAAACCCTGGATAATACCGTCAAGGCACTGCCTGCCTTTGAAAACAACTGAGTTAAGAGAGACTGTCTGTCATGTCCAAGATCGTTGACATCAAAGCCCGCGAAATCCTCGATTCCCGCGGCAACCCGACCATTGAAGCCGATGTAATCCTTGAGTCTGGTGCCAGCGGCAGTGCCTGTGCTCCCAGCGGTGCCTCTACCGGCTCCCGAGAAGCGCTGGAGCTGCGTGATGGCGACAAGAGTCGTTATCTGGGCAAGGGGGTTACCAAGGCAGTTGGCAATGTGAATTCCGACATTCGCGAGCTGCTGATCGGCAAGGAAGCGTCTGACCAGAAAGGTATTGACCAGGCCATGATCGATGCCGATGGCACCGAGAACAAAGGCAAGCTGGGCGCCAACGCTATTCTGGCCGTTTCTCTGGCAGTGGCCAAGGCCGCGGCAGCGGATCAGGGCAAGCCGTTGTACGAGTACATTTCCGACCTGCAGGATGATGACAACGAATATTCCTTGCCGGTACCGATGATGAACATCATCAACGGTGGTGAGCACGCCGACAACAACGTGGATATCCAGGAATTCATGGTGCAGCCGGTAGGTGCCTCCACGGTGGCAGAAGCGATCCGTTACGGCGCAGAAATCTTCCATGCCCTGAAAGGGGTACTGAAGAAGCGTGGTCTGAACACCGCCGTTGGCGATGAAGGCGGCTTTGCCCCCGACCTGCCCAGCAACGAAGCGGCGCTGGAAGCCATCATGGAAGCCATCGAGATCGCGGGCTACAAGGCGGGTGAAGACGTTACCCTGGCTCTGGACTGCGCCTCCAGCGAATTCTACAAGGACGGCAAATACGTGCTGGCCGGCGAAGGCCGCAGCATGACCTCTGCGGAGTTTGCGGATTACCTGGCCGAACTGTGTGACCGTTACCCGATCATCTCTATCGAAGACGGTATGGACGAGTCGGACTGGGAAGGTTGGAAGATCCTGACCGAGAAGCTGGGCAACAAGGTGCAGCTGGTTGGTGATGATCTGTTCGTGACCAACACCAAGATCCTTAAGAAGGGCATCGATGAAGGGGTGGCCAACTCCATCCTGATCAAGTTCAACCAGATCGGCTCTCTGACCGAGACTCTGGAAGCCATCAAGATGGCCAAGGATGCGGGTTATACCGCCGTGATTTCCCACCGTAGTGGTGAAACCGCAGACAGCACTATTGCCGACCTGGCGGTGGCGACTGCCGCTGGTCAGATCAAGACCGGTTCCCTGTGCCGTTCCGATCGTGTGGCCAAGTACAACCGCCTGATCCGCATCGAGCAGGAACTGGGCCGTGTTGCCTATCATGGCCGTAAAGAGTTCAAGTTCCTCGGTTAACTGACCATGCCAGGCACCCGGGCCAGCAACGCACAGACCAGCGGCACCAGCAAGCGGGAGGCATTCAAACTGTCTCCCGCGCGGCAGGTGGCTCTGGCGTTGCTGGCCCTGGTGTTTTTGGGGTTGCAGGCGCGGCTGTGGTTTGGTGAGGGCAGTCTCCGCCATGTGGCCATGCTGGAGAAGGATGTCGCCACCCTGAAACGGGCCAATGCCAAGTTGGTAGAACGAAACCGCCTGATGGCCGCCGACGTCAACGATCTCAAGCAAGGCACGGAAGCGGTGGAAGAAATCGCCCGCAAGGATCTGGGTATGATCCGCGACGGTGAAACCTTTTTCCTGATTCTTGAACAACCTCGGGGCAGCGAGTGAATCCTGTTATCCGTGGCCCTGTCTATGCCGTCGTGCCCGCTGCAGGCGTGGGCGAGCGCATGAAGGCGGGCATTCCCAAGCAGTACCTTACGTTGGCCGGCAAGACACTTGCCGAGCATACCCTGGGGCGTTTGTTGTCGTTTTCTCCCATCGACAGCGTCATCGTCTCGGTGTCCTCCCAGGACCCCTGGTGGCCGACCTTGCCGGTCGCCTCTCACCGTCGGGTTTCAACCGTTGCAGGGGGTAAGACCCGTGCCGAGTCGGTGCGGAACGGGGTGGCTCAGGCGCTAATGGATGGGGGCGAAGAGGCTTGGGTACTGGTGCATGACATGGCCCGTCCCCTGGTGCGCCTTTCCGATATTCAGGCGCTGATGGAGCAATGTGACGAACAGGGGGCGATTCTGGCCTTGCCGGTGGTGGATACCATCAAGCAGTCTGGAGAGGACCTGCACATTGATTCTACCGTGGATCGCGAGCGGATCTGGCGAGCGCTGACTCCACAGCTGTTTCCTGCTGCCCGGCTTTATGAGGCCTTGAGCGCTGACCTGGACGGGGTCACGGATGAGGCCTCAGCCATCGAGCGACAGGGCGGCCGGCCGCGACTGGTGGCGGGGCAGAGTGACAATATCAAGATCACCGTGCCCGAAGATTTGCCGCTTGCCCGGTTCTATCTTGCCCGTCAGTTTGAAACCGGAGAACAGTAGTGGCATTGCGAATAGGTCAGGGTTTTGATGTTCATGCCTTTGAGCCGGGTGACCATGTCATGCTGTGCGGGCTTGCCATCCCTCATAATCAGGGGCTGAAAGCCCATTCGGATGGGGATGTGGCTCTCCACGCCCTTGCTGATGCCTTGTTGGGGGCATTGGCCCTGGGGGATATTGGTCACTACTTCCCCGATACGGACCCGCAATGGAAAGGTGCCGATTCGGCCACGCTGCTAAAGGCGATCTATGCGGACCTCCTCAAGGCAGGCTGGCAGCTCGGTAATGCCGACCTGACCATCATCTGCCAGGCCCCGAAGCTGGCGCCGCACATTACCCCCATGCGCCAGCGCATTGCTGACATTCTCGACTGCACTATCGATCAGGTTTCCGTAAAGGCAACCACCACCGAAAAGCTGGGCTTCACCGGTCGCAAGGAAGGCATCGCCGTACAGGCGGCGGTGCTGATCGAGTCCCGGTGAGCCTCCCCTGTGCCCATGGCGGCCCTGTTGCCGAGGCTACGCTGAAGGCAATCCCGGCAGATTTTCAGGTCTTTGAGGTCATGCATGTCCAGCCGGAGGGTGACGGCGAGCACCTGTGGCTGCATATCGAGAAAACCGGCTGGAATACGGAAGATGTGGCCATGTGGTTGGCGAAATCCGCAGGCGTCCATCGCCTGTCGGTGGGCTACAGTGGCTTGAAGGACAAGCATGCGATTACCCGCCAGTGGTTCAGCCTGCATCTTCCTGGCAAGGCAGACCCGGCCTTCAGCTGGCCAGAGGGGCTGCGTTTGTGTGATTCCGCCCGGCATCGCCGCAAGCTCAACCGGGGCACCCATCGGGCCAACGCTTTCGTGATCAGGGCCACGAGATTCTCGGGGGAACGGGCGGCCGTTGAGCAGCGGCTGCAGGCCATCATGGCGGCAGGGGTCCCTAATTACTTTGGCGAGCAGCGCTTCGGCCGTGGGGCGGGCAATCTGGTACGTGGCAGTGAATGGCTGAGTGGCGGAGAAGCGCCACGCAAGAAGTCCTTGCGCGGCCTTTGGCTGTCTGCGGTTCGCAGTGACCTGTTTAACCGGGTGCTCGCTGAGCGGGTGACACGTGGCGTGTGGAATCAGGTGCTAGAAGGGGATCTGTTGCAACCGGAAGGTAGCCGGGGACTGTTCCGTGCCGACGAGGACAGTGATGCGGGGCGCCGTGTTGCCGAGGCAGAGGTGCATCCCACCGCCCCTTTGCCGGGCGTGCCGGGCATGGCATCATCTGGCCCTTGTCGCGATCTTGAACAGCAGGTGTTAGCGCCCTTCGAGTCGGTGATTGAGGGGTTGTGTCGCGAAGGCGTGGAGGAAGCACGCCGGGCGACACGGTTGCCGGTACGGGATTTGCAATGGTCCTGGCGGCAGGAAAGGGAAGGGGAAGACTGCCTGGAGTTGGCCTTTGTGCTACCCACAGGCGCTTTTGCTACGACAGTCATGGCAGAGTTGATCCGCTCACAGGATCCGACTGCATAGAAACGAAGTACAGCATGGATATCCAACTTAGCGGCATCGGTATGACCTCTGCACGGACCCGGGATCGTCTGGTGCAGCGGCTTCGGGATGCCGGTATTCAGGATGAGCGAATTCTGGATACCATTCGCAATACACCCCGCCATCTTTTTATCGAAGAAGCCCTGGCACATCAGGCTTATGACGATACCGCCCTGCCCATTGGCCACGGGCAAACCATTTCCCAGCCCTGGGTCGTCGCACGGATGACCGAGTTGTTGATGGCCGGTGATCGACGTCGCAAAATTCTCGAAATCGGTACCGGTTGCGGTTATCAAACTGCGGTTCTGGCACCGTATTGTGATGAACTTTATTCCGTTGAGCGTATCCGACCCTTACAGGATCAGGCACGCAAGCGCTTGTTGCGACTGGGGCTTGCCAAGGTACAGCTTAAGCACGCCGATGGGGGCTTCGGCTGGAAAAGCGAGGCCCCGTTTGATGGCATTCTGGCGGCCTGTGCACGGGCCGATATCCCCCGGGAGTTACTCGATCAACTGGCCGACGGCGGTCGTTTGGTCATGCCGGTCGGGGACGATCGCAAGCAGATTCTGACGGTCGTGGATCGTGACGGCGACGAGTTTCATCGCCAGTCACTGGATGCGGTGCGCTTTGTCCCCTTCCAGCGTGGTGTGATGAGATGAGTTGAAAGTTAAAAATTGAAAAGCGCGAGTTTGCTTGTCGTGACCTGCCAGGTTAACTCAACGTCCGAATCCGTGAAGCGCGGATAAGACGTTCCAGAACACGATTGGTGTTATGCGCATTTCAACTTTGAACTTTCAACCAAATCGCCTCGTTGAGGTCAAAGCCGTTTGACAATAAAAAGCAGTGTTAAGCCGCTGCAGCATGCCGCGTTATGTAAGAGGACAGTGATGATTCGACCCGGTATTTTCTTTCGTGGCATGGCCATGGGGGCCGCGGATGTGGTGCCCGGCGTATCCGGTGGCACGCTGGCGCTGATCACTGGCATCTACGAAGAGCTGATCAATACCCTGGGGGGAATCACCCCACGTCTGTTGGGTGTGTGGCGACGGGAAGGCTTCGTGGCAGCCTGGCAGCAGGGTAATTTCACGTTTTTGCTGACGCTGCTGGCCGGCATTTTTACCAGCATTGCCTTGTTGGCACGGGTCATTACCTGGTTGCTTGAAGCACACCCTGTTCCTGTATGGGCGTTTTTCAGCGGGTTGATCGTTGCCAGTATCTTCCTGGTGCTGTACCCGCTAACGCAACGTGGCCCTGTGCAGATTGCGGCCTTTTGTGCCGGCACGGCCATTGCGGTGCTGATTGCGCTTGCACCGGGGGTATCGGCCGATGGTGCTGGCGCTACCGTGTTCTTCTTGAGCGGTATGTTAGCGATCTGCGCCATGATTCTGCCCGGCATTTCGGGCAGTTTTATCCTTCTTTTACTGGGCATGTACCAGCCGGTCCTTGAAGCTGTAAAGAATGGGCAGTGGGCGTTGCTGGCTGCGTTCCTTGTCGGGTGTGGTCTGGGCTTGTTGAGTTTTGTCCATGTGCTCAAATGGACTCTGCAGCGCTTCCATGACACCGTGATGGCGTTATTGGCGGGTTTTATGGCTGGCTCCCTGGTAAAGCTGTGGCCGTGGCGGGTCGCGGATGCCAGCGGATTGAACGACCAGTGGTTCAGCCCGGCGGGTTATGCGGCAGCGACCGGTGAAGACGCCCGGCTGCTGTTATCGTTGTGTACCGCAGTGATCGCGATCATTCTGGTTGCATTACTGCACCGGCTGGCACCGCTGCACAATGCGGATTCCCGTCGGCAATAGAGGACATCTTCCCGAACTGATGCGTGGTATTGCGGCAATCCTGTTTCTGGTCCTGATGAGCGGCTGCAGCGCGAAGAATTTTGCGCCTGTGGTCGATATCTATGGGCAGGATGCCAGGCAGCGCAAGGTCACTTCCGGGACTCACCATGTGCGTGAAGGTGAGACCCTGTATTCCATTGCCTGGCGCTATGGTTGGGATTATCGGGAGCTGGCCAAGGCCAACCGCATCCCGGCGCCCTATACCATTTATCCGGGGCAGCGTATTTCATTGGCGCTGGCGTCATCGTCAGCCACGGCCCCGGTGACGTCGAGCAAACCGTCATCAGCCAGCAAGCCCGCACCGGCTGCCAAGCCTTCTCCGGCGGTCAAACCCGCCCCGAAACCGTCATCGACGGCTTCCCCGGCGCCATCTTCAGGTACACCAGTGGCTGGCCCGGTTACCTGGCGCTGGCCTGCCAGCGGCAGTGTCGTTGAGCGGTTTTCCAATGCCAGCTCCGGTCGAAAGGGCATTGCCATTTCAGGACGCCATAACAGTCCGGTGGTTGCCGCCGCCGATGGGCGTGTTGTTTACCGGGGCAGTGGCCTGACCGGTTATGGCAATCTGCTGATTATCAAACACAGTGAGCGCTGGTTGAGTGCCTATGCACACAACGACAAGATGCTGGTGAAGGAAGGCGATACGGTAAAAGCGGGACAGCAGGTGGCGACCATGGGCTCCAGTGGGACTTTCCGTACCCAGCTGCATTTCGAAATCCGCAAGGACGGCAAGCCGGTGGATCCCATGCAGTATCTTCCAAAACAATAACCCGACCCGAGTCCAAGGAAATGGCCAAGGATACTCCCCGCGAGCACCGCTTGTTGCATATGGCCGCGGCTGCCTCGGTGCTGACCGCACTGATGTTGATTGCTGCGAAAACGGTGGCCTGGTTGTTGACAGGTTCGGTAAGTCTGCTGGCCTCACTGGTGGACTCTGTCATGGACTCGCTGGCGTCCTTGATCAATTTCTTTGCGATCCGCTATTCCCTGGTGCCTGCGGATAACGAACACCGTTTCGGTCATGGTAAGGCGGAAGCGCTTGCCGGGCTGGGGCAAGCGCTGTTTATTGCGGCATCGTCGCTGTTTCTGATCCATCAATCAGTACTGAAGCTCCTCGAACCCTCTCCGATAGAACAGAGCGGCGTTGGCATTGCGGTGATGGTGTTCTCCATCGTGCTGACATTCGGGCTTCTGCTGATCCAGAAATATGTGGTCCGCGAGACGGGCTCTACGGCGATTGAGGCAGATTCGCTGCACTATCTGTCAGACCTGGCGGTCAATGTGGGGATCATTGCGGTGCTGGCCCTGAGCCAGCTTGGCTGGTTGTGGCTGGACGGATCGGTTGGGCTTGTAATCGCGATTTTTATCCTGTTCAGCGCATGGCGTATCGCCTGGGATGCGTGCCAGTTATTGCTGGATCGGGAAATGCCCGATGATGTCCGTACCCGGATTGCTGCCATTGTGTCCTCTCATCCGCAGGCATTGGGATTTCACGACTTGCGTACCCGGCAGTCCGGTCGAACCAGTTTTATTCAGCTGCACGTTGACCTGGATGAAACCCTGACCCTGAGGCAGGCCCATACGCTGGTTTGCCAGATACAGGACGATATCGTCAGTGCGTTTCCGAATGCTGATGTGATTATCCACCAGGACCCTGTCGCCGTAGGGGATCGGGTCCCTGTGGAAGGGGACTGATCCACAGCAGTAGACACGCTCTGTGCGAATGTTGTGCTGTGCGGTCAACTCGCAGTGTCAGGTAAACATATTGTATTCAAGTGGGCTTTTCTTTAGCTTGGCCGGAATGCTGTCAGCTCGGGAAATGCCATGAACAGTCACCTTCAGTCACGCCGAATTTCTGCCGTCTGGCAGCAGGGAATGGCCCGCCGCCGTTTTCTGAAACTCGGTCTTTTCGGGGTTGCAGGTGTGGCTGCTGTGGCGGCGGGTGGCTTTGCGCTACTGCGCCGTTCTCCCCTGGACGACCAGCCAGTCCCCCCGTGGGCCACCGGCTTGTCTGCTGCCGAATTTCATCTGTTCGAACGTGCTCGCCAGGCCTTGCTGCCGGTGACTGGCACCGCCCTTGTTCACAGCGACAAGGTACCGGTAGTGCAGAACGTTCAACAGACCCTCAGCTATCTTGATCCTGTAACCCGCAAGGAACTGGGCACCGGCCTGGGACTTTTCGATAACGCGGCAGTGTTCAGTCATGGCTGTCGTTTTGTGGATCTTGACGACGCTCAGGCCTGTGAATTTTTCGACCGTTGGGGGGAGGGCAGTGTCATTCAGCGAACTCTGGCGACGGTCATCAAACAGCTGGTCTACAGCGCCTACTGGCAGGAGGAGGCCACTTGGGCGCCGGTTGAGTTCGATGGTCCGGTCAGTGACCGCTGGGGGCTGCCTTATCTGGGCAATGCGCCTATGCCTGAGTCACCCAACATGGCCTCAACGCTGTCTGAGGGGGATAACGCATGAGTGAAGTGAAGTGGCAGGCCTCGGGCCTGAAGGTCCACGAAGCCAGCGACGTGACGGAATCGCATCTTGAGTTACAGGCCGATGTGGTGGTGGTGGGCTCGGGCGCCGGAGGGGCGGTGGCCGCCTATGAGCTGGCACGTAAAGGCAAGAAGGTCATCGTGCTGGAAGCAGGCCCCTACGTGCCCTCACAGGACTTTACTGAAAAATTCACCAACAGCCTGGAAACCCTTTATCAAGACCATGGTGGTCAGACCAACAGCAGCGGTGACCTGTTGGTGCTGCAGGGTGCCTGTGTGGGCGGCTCTACGGTGGTGAATGGTTGCGTATGCTTTCGCACCCCGGATTTCATCCTGGAGGACTGGCAGCGGGACTTCGGGCTCGATGAGCTGACGCGGGACGAACTGGCGCCTTATTTCGATGAGGTCGAGAAGAATCTGTCGGTGCACGACAACGGCCCCCACGAGATAGCCCGCCATGGCTGGTTGATCCGTGCCGGCGCGAACAAGCTTGGCTGGTCGGTCAAACCGTTGAAACGCAATATTCGCGAGTGTGGCCTGACGGGGCATTGCCTGTCTGGCTGCAAGACAGAGCGCAAGCAATCGATGCTGGTCACCTATCTCCCGTGGGCGGTTGCCCATGGTGCGAAGATCTATGCCGATACCCGGGTCGAACGCATTCTGGCGGAAGGCGGCGAGGCGACGGGAGTGGAGGCGGTCATTACCCGTCATGATGGCAGTCAGGCTGCCACCCTGCGGGTGACGGCACCTCGCGTGGTACTGGCGGCGGGGGCTGTGCAGTCACCGATCCTGCTGCTCAAGAGCGGGCTGGCCAACCGTTCAGACATGGTGGGACGAAATTTTGCCTGCCACCCGTCCTTGCTGGTCGCTGCCCGTTATCCAGAACCTGTCCACCCCTGGCGTGGGGCCTTGCTCGGGGTCTATGTGGATGAGTTTGAGCACCCTGACAAGGGGGGCTTTGTCCTGGAGGATGGTGGTTTCGGGCTGGTGGAAATGTCGATGCTGGCCGAGCCGGGCAGTGGGGCGCCATTCATGGATTACATGGCCAATGCCAAATATCTGGCCGGCTTGGTTACCCTGATTCATGATCACAATGTTGGCCGTATCGAATGGGATGGCGAGAAAAAGAAAATTGATTACCAGCTCAGTGACATGGACTTTCCGTCCATGCAGCGTGCTATCAAGGCCGCGGCGCGCCTGCATCTGGCATCCGGCGCCACGGAAGTCTATGTGCCGGCCAGCGACAAACGTGTGATTCGTAATGAGGGCGATATCGACAGGGAAGTGGGCGGGCTCGAAAACCTGCCACAGCACCTGAGAATGGTGAGTTACCACCCGCAGGGGACCTGTCGGATGGGGGCAGACCCTGAGCAGAGCGTGGTCAAGGCCAACGGTGAGACCCATGACGTGAGAGGGCTCTATGTGGCCGATGCCAGCCTGCTGCCGACCTCGATCATCGTCAATCCCCAGATAACGGTATACGCCCTGGCTACCCGGATTGCCCGCCATATGGCCTGATTCCTCAAGGCCGGACCCAAATGACCTGCCGCGTTGGCGGTAGCGTCATTGCGGGCTTTGGCGTTTGTTACGGTTTGTTATAGACTCTGAATCTGTTACCGCTCCACCAATAACAACAAGGGCCCGGATGATGGCCTGCCCAGGAGAGGGTGTTGATGAAGAACAATAACCGTGCGCGTATGCCCGGCTACCTGGCCGGTCTCGAGCCACTAAGCCGTCGTGGTTTTCTGCGCACTTCGGTGCTTGCCGGTGCGGCCTTGTCCAGCGGCTGTTCCAGCCTGTTCGGTCGCCGAGAGGCGCCTGAGACCCTCCAGTACCATAGCCTGACTCCGGATGAAGTCGAGGTAATTACCCGCCTCACGGAAGTCATGCTTCCCGCGGAAAGCTATGGGCTGCCTTCCAGCACGACGGTGGTTCCCACGGTCGAAAACATCGACATGATGGCCCAACGTCTACCCAAGCAGACCCGGGACCTGATGGGGCTTGGCATCTGGGTGTTCAACAATCGGCCCATGGTCAGCTTCAAGTTCAGCAAATTCACTTCTCTGTCGGACGAAAAAGCCCTGGCATACGTCGATGCAATGCAGGAAGGCACCTTCTTTGAGCGTGGCTTGATGACCACCCTCAAGGCGCTGGTGGCGTTGAACTACTGGCGTGATGAGCGCACTTGGCCTGGCCTGGAGTATCACGGCCCGGTAACCGAGATGTGGGGTGTTCGTCGATTGGGCAATGCGCCCTTGCCGCGAGCCTGAGAGGGGGATTTATGGCTTTTGTACGCGTTCCTAGGGATGGTGTGCCGGTTACCCAGGCAAAAGATGTGGCACTGGATGCCAGCCTTGGTAAACAGTTCACCCTGAAAACCGATGTGGTGGTTGTGGGGTCCGGCGCGGCTGGGGCGACAGTGGCTTATGAAATGGCCAAGGCCGGTCGGGATGTGTTGGTGCTGGAGTCAGGCCGTTACTATCCCAGCTCCCAGTTTACCGAGCACCTTGGCGACACCATGACCAAGATCTACCAGGATCAGGTCGGTCAGGTAAACACCACTGCAGATATCATTTTTGTACAGGGTGCCTGTGTCGGTGGTTCCACCGTGATTGGCGCCTGCGTGATGGAAGAACCGGGTGATAAGGTTCTGGATGGTTGGGCGGAGAAATACGGGCTTGAAAACCTGTCTGCCAAAAATTTTCGACCCTATCTTGATACCGTAGCGGATCAGTTACAGATTCATACCAACGAAGCTCATGAAATCAATGCCTGCGCCCACAAGGTGATTCAGGGCTGCGAGAAAATGCAGTTTTCCTGGAAGCCTGCCCAGCGCAATGTCAAACAATGTGCGCTGACAGGACATTGCCTCGCTGGCTGTCCTTCGGACCGGAAGATGAGCTCCCTGGTGACTCATCTGCCCTGGGCGGCAGCCTACGGCGCCAGAATTTTCTCGGATACCGAAGTGGTGCGGGTACGGATGCTGGATGGTCGCGCCCGTGGCGTGGAGGCTCGCATTACGGATCCTGATAGTGGTGCGGAAGTGGCGACCATGAATGTCGATGCCGACATGGTCGTGCTCGCAGCCGGTGCTATTCATACCCCTTTGATTTTGCAGCGTAGTCAGGTCAAGGACCGTAGTGGCCAGCTGGGCCGTAACCTGGCGATTCAACCCTTTACCCAGGTGCTGGGCAAGTTCAAGGAACCCCTTTATGGTTTCCGTGGTGCTCTGGTAGGGGTGCAGGTCGATGAATTTACCCACACTGATGGCTATACCATTTTTTCCGGTCTTGCCGAGCCTGAATCCCTGTTGGCACAGGGAGATATGAAGGCGGGTAAAGCGCACATGGAGTTCATGAAAGACTACAAGTACTACGCTGGCGTGAATGCCTTTAGCCGGGATTTGGGGCAGGGGTACGTGCAATGGGACGGTGACCCTTACACCGGGGACAAAACCATTCACTGGAACCCCAGCCGCGAAGAGTTCGAAAACATGAAGGCTTCAGCCGCATTGGCGGCCCGGATTTTCTTTTCCGGGGGGGCGGAAAAAGTTTTCTTACCGACCTTTCAAAGCCTGGAGGCGAATTCGGTGTTTGAGCTGGATGCCAAGATGGATGAGGTGGATTACGGGATCAAGGGGTTATATACCTTCCGCAGTAATAGCTTTAGCCCCCATGGCACTTGCCGTATGGGGGCAGACCCCTATCAGTCAGTGGTGTCCCCTACCGGCGAACTGCATGATACCCCGGGGCTATTTGTGGCCGATTCCAGTCTGATTCCGGAGTCAATCAGTGCACCAATCCAGTGGACGGTTCAGGCTCTGGCGAAATACGTGAGTGACCAGATCAACGACAACGCCGCCAATTATTTTATTGGCTGACAGGTCTTGGTGTTTTGTCTGGAAAAGGCGAACCGTGGGGTTCGCTTTTTTTTGCTTCATCACGGGTTAGGGGGCAGCTGGCTGTCCGGCGTCCTACCCCTAACCCGCGATCCTCTTCTCTCCCTCCACCAACCCGTAGGAGCGTCGCTGGCGGCGCGTACCCCATTGGGTATTGAGGAAAAGACGGTTTAACCGCTGTGTGTTCTGCGATCTCAGTGATGATTCTCTTTGCGGATGTCCAAAACCGAACGGGGGGTGGCGATGCCTGTGACACCAGCGTCACCATTCCCTCAAATGACGTGATCCGCCGCCATGGTGGCGACATTTGCCCCGTAGGGCTGTGCTAGCATATGGCATCCATCTTTCAGGGAGTTATGCGTCATGATGGGCTTCGAATTCGCCACAACACACCGGGTTCTTGTCGAGGCTGGTGCGGCAGGCCGTTTGCCACAACTGTGTGCTGAGAAAGGCGCGTCCCGCGTGCTGCTGGTGACCGATCCCGGTATCCGCAGCACGCCATTGCTAGACCCGGTAGAAGAGAGTTTTGCCAGGGCGGGGATGCCGCTGTTCATCTACGATGAGGTGAGTGCTGACCCGGCTGATAGTATCGTGCGGGATGCTACAGACTGCGCGCGGGATAATGGCGCCGATCTGGTGATCGGCTTTGGCGGTGGTTCGTCCATGGACGTGGCCAAGCTTGTGGCCCTGTTAGCTCACCCGGATGCTACTCAGTCGCTGGCAGACATCTACGGCGTGGGACTGGCGACAGGCCCACGGCTTCCCTTGTTTCAGGTGCCAACCACTGCTGGCACGGGCTCAGAGGTTACGCCGGTGGCCATCGTTACCACTGGAGAAACCACCAAGGCCGGGGTGGTTGCTCCCTCGCTGCTTCCGGATCTGGCAGTACTGGATGCGGAGCTGACGCTCGGCCTGCCGCCGCATGTGACCGCTGCCACCGGTGTGGATGCCATGGTGCATGCCATTGAGGCCTACACCAGCGCCCACAAAAAGAATCCCTATTCCGATATGCTGGCACGGGAAGCCCTGCGCTTGCTCGGAGCCAATCTGGTTACCGCGGTGAAAGATGGCAGCAATCTCCCTGCTCGTGAAGCATGCCTTTTGGGTGCCATGATGGCCGGGCAGGCCTTTGCCAATGCGCCGGTGGCGGCAGTGCATGCACTGGCCTATCCGCTGGGTGGGCATTTCCATATTCCCCATGGCTTGAGCAATTCCCTGGTGTTGCCAGAGGTGCTCAAATTCAACGCCATGACTGCGGCGCCGCTGTATGCAGAGCTGGCGCCAATTCTCAGTGATCGGCCATTTGCCGATCATGAAGACGGGGCAGGGGTGCTGATTGCTGCGCTGGAATCGTTGATTGCAGCGGTCGGGCTGCCGGTTCGGCTACGTGATGCCGGGGTCACCGAAGAGAGTCTGGAAACCTTGGCCTCCGACGCCATGCTGCAGCAACGTTTGCTGGTCAATAATCCTCGCGAAGTCACCGAGGCAGATGCCCTCGCTATCTACAAGGCAGTCTATTAATGACAGACAAGCAGTCACGTCCGGCCCGAGAGGAATATGGCTATCTGTGTCCGGTGGATTCCCGCTGGAGCGATAACGATATTTATGGACACATCAACAATGTGGTGTATTACAGCTATTTTGACTCCACCATCAACCGCTATCTGATCGATGAAGGCGGGCTGGATATTCACCAAGGCGAGCATATCGCTTACGTGGTGAGCTCCGGGTGTGATTACCTGGAGGCGGCCGCCTACCCGGAACCGTTGGTGGTGGGGCTGAAAGTGGACAAACTGGGCAACAGTTCTGTGCGCTATGGATTGGCTCTGTTTGGCAACGAAGGCGTGGCAAAGGCCACCGGTTTTGTTGTTCACGTGTTTGTAAACCGTGAGAGCGGCAGGCCGGTGCCAATTCCTGGACCGTTACGCGATGCGCTGACGGCCTTGAGCTGAATCAGTCGGGTTGTTGAACCCAAACCAAAACGCCCTGCATTGCAGGGCGTTTTGGTTTTCATGAAAGCAGGATCAGTTGGGGAAGAAGTTGAGCTTGTAGTCTCCCTTCCAGACCTCCACATTCATGGCGCCGAAGTCCATGCCTTTGGCGACCAGCAGAATACGACGTTCTAATTTCGCGTCATTAAGCTGACTGGATTTTATTTTCACATCGGTAACTTCACCACTCGGCGCAATCACGAGGTGCAGTACCACGGTGCCTTGCAGGGCAGGGTTGCTGCGTAGGGCGCGCTGGTACTGGCTGTTGAATTTGCCCGCATAACGGTCAAATACCCGGCGCAGTTGTTCCTGGGTACGTCGGCTCTTGCCATCGCTTCCCTTGCGGGTAGTGCTGGCCACCTGGCCGGATTGCGCGATCTTGCTGTCAACCTTGGCGCCGCTGCCGACCGTACCTGAGGACAAGGTGCCGCCACCGCCACCACCGCTCGAGGCTTTGGCCACGGCAACGCCCCCAGAGCCACTGCCGGCACGTTTGCCGATCAAGTCGCGTTCAGCCTTGGCTTCGCTGTCGCCCCCGGTTCTGAGGTCGGAACCCGTGGTAACCAGAGGGCCAATATCATCCAGGCCGGCGAGGGAGTCACCGAGGTCCTCTTCGAGCTTGGCGCGGGCGGTTTCCCTGGCCTGATCACGCTCCTTGGGTGTGGTATCAGGTTTGGGTTCCGGCTTCGGCTCTGGCTTAGGCTCAGGCTTGGGTTCTTCCGGCTCGGGTTCTTCCGGTTTTTCCTCTGGCTCGGGTTCGGGCTCAGGTTCAGGAGGTGGTGGTTCTTTTTTCTTCTCCATCACCAACTGGGCGAGCCGCTCTGGAATCTTCTGCTGCTCGCGACGATCCGGCTTCTCGATAGTGACAGATTCCACCAGAATCATCAGGAACAGGGCCAGAATCAACAGGACCAGTACGATGCCGTACAGCCGCCGGTTTTCCCCCTCTTGTTTGTCCCAAGGCAGGGTGCCATCAATGAGGATGCGCAGCATGTTCTTGTTATTCTGCGTCATTCATCTTCCTCCTCTGCCACTTTGAGGACAGCGAAGGCCACCTTGGTATAGGGGGTTTCCATACAGCTACGCATCAACTTCTTGATGACGGCGTAGGGGACTTCACGGTCAGCCAGAATCATGACTTCCCGTTCTTCGTCGGCGCCAGCTCCCAAGCTCTGAGAGGCGCGAAAGTTCAGCTCATCAACCAGTGTTTTGACGGTGCGTTCTTGCTGAGCTTTTACTGCTTCGGTGTCAGCGATTCGCTGCCCCTCTACGATGACATCGTTGGGACTTACCTGAATCGTCAATACCTCACTAGGCAGTTCCTGGGCAATGGACTCCGGGAGCTGGATGTCCTGATTGTCCGGAAGCTTGGCCGCGTTGTTATTGTTCACCAGCAAAAAGATCAACAGGATGGTGAAAATATCCATCAACGAGGTCAGGTTCAGTGTTGCGACCGTCTTGTGCTTGCCATGATGGCGAGCCATACGGCGGGCGCGGGCAGACTTCTTCACGCGTCACCTCCTTTCTGGCCAGCCTTGTCGGCGGGAGCTGAACCAATGCTGATGCTAGGGAACAGTTCCTTCTTGATGGTTTGCCCGTTCATTTTTTCGTTGTATAGCCGCACTGCATCCATGGTGTGAATCATCACCTCGTAGGGCGTGTCATCCTCACAGAGCAGGGTAATGGCCGTCTCGGACGGGAATTTTTTCTTCAGCTGAACCAGATAGTCATGCAGGCCGGACGCATCATGTTCTTCGCCCTTGTTTTGCACGATTTTCAGTACCGCACTGCTCTTGCGGTCTACCACTTCATAGCGGTCACCGTAAATCAGTACTTCCAGTACCAGCTTGTCTTTGTCGTCGTCTTCCGAGGGGGTACTGCTTTCGTTCACCGCGGGCAGGTCGAGCTGCAGGATGGAAACCTGCGCGAAGACCGCGTTGATCAGCAGAAAAGGAATCAGCACTACCATCAGGTTCAAAAAGGCAGTGATGTTCAGTTCCACCTCGGTGTCGTGCGAACGTCGTCTGCGAAATCGCATACCAGATCCTTACACCAGGTTGGCGAATACAGGAACTCGGCTTATTGGCCGTCGTTCTTGCGCTCTTGCTGGGCAGATACCTGGCGGAAGACGTTAACGAATTTCACCGAGGCCATTTCCATGCTGTCGACCAGCTTGCCGGTCATGGAGTTAATGAAGGCGAACGCCAGCAGCATCGGGATCGCAGCGATCAGACCGAAGGCGGTGGTGTTCATGGCAACGGAAATGGACGCGGAGAGCAGGTCTGCCTTTTGCGCCGGGTCGGCACTGGCGACGGCGGTAAAGGCGCTGATCAGACCAAGGATGGTACCCAGCAGGCCAAGAAGAGTAGCGATGTTGGCGAAAGTGGCGATATATGGGGTGCGGGTCTCCAGGCGTGGAATGATCTCCATTAGCCCTTCTTCCATGGCCAGCTCGATATCATCATGACGGCGTGCGGTTTTGGCGCGCTCCAGGCCATAGCCGATGACCTTGGCCATACCGGTATTGCTGCTGCTGACCACGTCCAGCGCCTGACGGAACTGACCTTTGGCAATCAATGGATAAACGTCTTTCCAGGTTTTCTGGTTCTTGGCCTTGGTGGCCTGAAGGTAAATGATACGCTCCAGAGACAGGGCAACACCCAGTGCCAGCACGATCAGGATGGGATACATGAAAAAGCCACCATCCTGAATAAACTGGATGGAGGTTTCGATAATGCCAGAATTCTGTGCGGCAGCAGTGGCAGTGGTGGGCATGGACTTCTCCTGCGGTGTTCCTTGGATGTGTTGTTGTAAATGGCGAACAGCAGTGTATCCAGAGAGTTGGTGCTGACGCCTTCCCCAAAGGGCTAATATTTATCAGAAAAAATGCTTGTCTGCATCTGGTAACTTTGGCTGAAGTGTCGACTAGTCGAGGAACAGACCATCATTATCCGGCTCCTGCGTCAGGAGTTGGTGGTATTCGATTTCGCGCATCAGTACTTCCTGGTCGAGGGGTTCCAGTACACGATTAAGCAAACTGGAGGTGGGATCTTTCTTTTCCAGTTTCACTTCACGGTCTTTCCACGGCACGACGTTCAGCACTGTGGGTGCTTCCTGGGTGCCGATAACATTGGTAGAGGCTCCCTGGTTTTCACTTGCATCGGCAGCATAGGAGGGCAGAGTGCTGAAACTGGCAACGGCAAACAGCGCTGCCAAACCCGCTACTTTGGGGATACCAGAAGCTGTAATGATTGATTTCATCAGTTCACGTCTCCATTGTGCTGACCTGCACCATTACCGGCGACAGGTTGAGCGGAAGGGGCGTCCGGAGCCCGATTTTTCAGGTCCGCAATCCAGTTGGCAACATTGGTGTCGGGTTGCTTTTGCAGATTCTGATAGGCCTGGAAGTGTGTGAGGGCAAGATTCAGATCCTGAAGGTAGAGCTCTCCGAGTACGGCGAGATTGAAGTGTGCCCTGGCGTATTTGGGGTCCAGGGACAGCGCTCGCTGATAATGCATTCGTGAGTCGTCAAACTTTCCCTGTTCACGCAAGGCAAGCCCCAGGCCGTTATGGCAGTAGGGGTTCGCATCATTCACCGTCAGGCAATCACGGAAGGCCTGGTCAGCTTTTTCCCAATCTTCCTTCTGCATGTAAATCAGCGCGACATTCAGTCTGGGACCCGAAAGTTGTGGGTAGCGTTCTGCGAGGGACTGGAACATCACCAGCGCCTGTTGGTCATTACCCGCCATTCGAGTCTGAAGGGCCCGTGCATATTCGCCCATGGCTTGCTGAGCGACTTTTTCCACGGCAGGATCGTGAGGCACCGGAGGAATATGCACTGCATCACTATCCGAAGCGGCACCACCGGCTTTTTGGCCTTCATATCTGCTGGTATTTCCCTGGGCAGTTTCACCGTCCAGACCACCGCCGGTAGTTGCACAGCCAGAAAGCAACAGCGCAGCAGTCAGCCCTGATGCTGTCAGCAGTGATTTGCCGTGATCAGTAAATAATGTCCACATGGTCCTCAACCTGTTCAAACTTCGCATAACGGCCAGGGATCAGTTCGGCGAGGGCGCCAAAACTTTTCTTCACCCATTGGTCGTAGATCTTGTCGGTGACCAGATCCGCATTGGCAATCAAAATATCGATGGCCTGATCCTCGTAGGGTAGTGCCTTGTCTTCCAACAGCATGGTGTACTCTTCAAGCTCAAGTTCATCCAGGCCGTTGGGGCGTTCAGATTCGATCAGATCCTTGGCCAGTACCCGATACATTTCACCGATCTTGTAGTTGGCGGCAGTGGCATACTCCGCCACGCCAATGTCCGCTACAGCCTGATAATCTGCCAGGGCGGTTTTCATGACACCAGTCTTGGCAGCAAGCGATGCTTTCAACGGCTGCTCAAGTTTAATGTTGTTGAACTTCTGGAAGTTTGGTTCCGCAAGCGTAAAGCTGGCATAAGCGGCGAGCCATGCGACCCGATCTGAAGCATTGCTGCCGGCCTCGCGATAGCTCGCGATCAGTTGTCTCAGCCAGTAATTTTCCCGCTCGCTGTTGCCGGTTTTGCGGTTCAGCTCAACCAGTCGGAACTGGGCTTCTGAGCGGAAGTCGTAGGGTTCCGGCCATTCCTGAAGGTACTGTTTATAGAGGGCAATGGATGCGTCCGGCTGGTTGGCGCGGTCTTGCATCTCTGCAGCCTTCCACAGTGCCTGGCGTGATAGTTCAGCATTCTCTGCTTTGTAGTTCGATGCAATCAGTGCCAGCTCACCTGCGGCGGCGGTGTAATTACCCTGCTGCTCATAAGCGACTGCCAGCTTGTCGGGAATGGTGTCGGTCAGCGCGTCACCAGGGTAGCGTTGACGGAACGATTCCAGTACCGGGATCGCATCTGCACTTTTGCCTTGGGCGATGAACACGGTGGCAGCATCGAAATCGGCGTTCTTTCGCACTGCGGCTTCAGGGACAGTCTGACCGACACGAAGGAAAGTGGCGGCGGCAAGATCCATGTTGCCAGCCTGCTGCGCCTGTTCCGCCTGACGATAAATGCTGATCGCCAGTTTTTCTCGATATTGGGCTCGGTCTTCCGGAGTCAGTTCCAGTGCCAGCAGCTTGCCATAGGCAAGCTCTGATACCTTGTAGTTGGCCAGATCAAACTCGCCGTTGGCTATAGTGGCCCAGCCATACATCAGGTGAGCACTGGAAGGTGGCGGCTGGCGGCTAACCAGAATGCCTGCGGTTTTGACGGCGCCTTCAACATCGCCCAGAGCCAGCTGGTCCTCGGCGATGTTCTGCAGGACGTTGGGGACTTCCGGGTGCTGAGGGAAGGTTTGGCCAAACTTTTGAGAACTGGCGATCTTCTGCTGGCGCCATGGCGCTTTTTCTTCTTCCTGAAGCTGCTCACTGGACAGTATCTGCTGATAGGCGATCAGGGCGGAGAACGCAGCGTTGCCAGATTCGGCATAGTCAGGATAGCTGTACGCCGTGCGTTCAAACTCGGTGATGGCTGCTGGGTACTGGTTGGCTGCATAAAGCACATCGGCATAGCGGTGATTCACGTCACCCTGGTTGGTGCTGACGGGCGGAGTCTCCAGGTACTGTTTGTACCACTGCGCCGGTTCCAGGTAGGCATCAGGTTTGCCGGCCTTTTGTGCCAGTACATGGTGGTATTGCGCCAGATCGAGAATGTGGCCTTTCAGCAAGTCAACATACTGTTCGCGAATGTCCGGATGGCGGTTCCAGTAGTCGCTGGTGATGCCATAGTGCTGAACGTATTTTTCTTTGGCTGGGAGGACCAGAGTGGGGAACCCCCCCTTTTGGTACGAATCGATCTGCAAGCTGGAAAATTCAGGGGCCAGCTCAGAATCGGGATAGACATTCACGTACATATCGAAGGTTTCCGCGGCATCGCGGAAACGCTCCTGATTCAGGTATACCTGACCCAGTGTGCGATAGATTTCAGGCTCGTAGTCCCGGCTGCCGTTGCGAGCAAACCATTTGCGTACCGATTCGGCTCCGTCCTGGTTGCTGAAGGCCAGGCTGACGACTCGCTGGGTGTCCTTGAACAGCTTGCCTTCCATACTGGTGTCATCGTCCAGTGCGACATGACCATTCAGGTTATCCAGCAGGGTGAAAAAGCTGTTTTGTGCGTCTTTGTAGTCGCCAAGTTTGTAGTGGCTCCAGCCGTTTTTATAGAGAGCCTGGTTGTAGAATTCGTTGTTCTTGCCGCGACGGATAACATCGGCATACGCCTTCTCAGCGTATTCGAAATCACCTTCAGAGAAGAGTAATTCACCACGACGGAACTGGGATTCCAGTGCCCACTCGCTGTTCGGGTATTGGCTTACCAGAGAATCAAGACTTTCCCGTGCCCGGTCCAGATCTCCGTCCATTGCATAGGCTTTGGAGAGAAGGTAGTAAGCTTCGGCCCGTTGCTCTGGATCATTGGTGTTGCTCAAGAGTTCCTGGTACAGGGAGATGGCTGTGCTGTAATCGACATTTTCGTCAGGAACCGATGGGGCCATGCTGCCGGCAACGTCAAGCAAGGCCAGTTTTCGTTCGGTGTCCTGGGTTGTGTTTACCTGTGCCATGGTGTTGTCATACACCATCTGGTCTATCTGTTGTTCTAGGCGAGCATTTTCTTCTTCTGCAGCATGGAGATCCTGCTCCGTGGCTGATGAAAGAGCCAGGTCAGCCATTCGCCTCAGGGTTTTGGCGCGGCGCTCAGGGTCGTCAAAAAGTTCAGCTGCCTGCCGATAGCTGTCCAGCGCATCCTGCGTGGTAGCATTATCGAGTTGCTGCTCTTCGATAATGATATCTGTGCTTTCCAAATCACCCAGAGTGGTTCCGCCGAACTGTGCCTGCTGTTCAAGAGTGCCGCTTGTAGGCGCGCTGGCACAGCCGGATAGGGTGATGATGGCAGCTGCGAGACCGTGCAGACGAAAACGGTTCACGATGAAGTCCTCTGATTCTTGTCGCCAGAGACAGATGTATCCTGGATGCGAGCAATGGACAGATGCGCTTCGGCTAATTGGTCAGCCAGCTTTTTCTGGTTGGATTGCAGTAACTTCAGGGCATCGTTCTGCATGCTTTTTTCCAGTGCCTCGAGCGTTTTTATCGTTTCTACACGGATCCGTTCGATCCGTTGGTTTTGTGACGCCAGGCGTGCGCCCAGATCGTCACGGGTACGCAGGGTGGCATCCCGTATTTGCTGTTTGACGGCAGCGACGCGCTCTGCAAGTACCTGATTCTGGTCTTGGAGTGTGGCAGCATCTTGAATCTGTTTTTCCCTTTGTTCTACCGACTGGTGGGCAATATCCCACAATAAAAGGCCTCGTACCCGGCGCAGACGCAGGGCATTTTGGTGGCTGGAGCCGGAAATGGTCCCGAATTGACGGGCCAGCCCATCAACTTTGCTCCACATGATCGCCTGTTCAGGGGTGGCAACATGCTGTGGCTCACTCATGTCGACATAGTTGGGAATGTCGCTGGCCAGTTGGTCTGTCGCTACGGAAAGTCGTTCCTGCCGGCGAATCTGTTCAGAAACAGACTGGCGGACGTGAGGCAGGTATTTGTTGAGGCTGCTCTGCTGAATCGCGTAGCTTTCCTGCATGGCGGGAAGCGACCGTTGCCAGTGCTCGACCATGTTCTTGATCTGGTGGATTTGCCGATAATGTTCAAAGCGTTGAGAGAACGCGTTGCTGGAGAACAGTTTGTATAGATACGACAACTCTCCACCAGCAGCCATGTCGTCGCTATTGGCCGGCAGAAAGCCCATTTCGTTGACATCTTCAGGCAACAAATTTTCGGCCCAGCCACTTTCCTGAATGCGATTGATGGCTCGCTGGATGTCTTTCATGGATTCACGATACTGGCTGGCCGCGTACTGATAGCCCGCCAGCGCCTGAGGCATGCCGCCAAGTTCTTCATACGCTCTTGGGGCAAGCATCAGGGCCTCTTGCACGGAGGGGTGGTTGCTGTTTCTTCGCACCGCCTCTAGCCACAGCGGGAGCGCCTTTTTTATGTCACCAGCTCGGTAATTCGCCAATCCCAGCGCAAGCAAGGCATCTTCAGAGAAGGGGCCATCACTGCGAACCTTGCGCAGATCGCTGCGGGCACTCTCCAGATTGCCGTTGCGGATCTCTGTCAATCCCGCTGCCAGTGCTGCCCGATCACGCAAGGCCAGCGCCTGATCCGAATTACCGCCAGCATTGAGGAGTGATTTGAGTAGCTTCAATCCGTCGTCACCATGACCGGCACGAATCATCGCGACGCCCATGTTATAAGTGGCGTAGCGGCCCTCATCCGTATCGACGGGGACGGTGTTCAGGTAGTCCATGGCGCCAATGAAATCCTGTTCAGCCATCAGGATGTTGGCGAGCATGAGTCGGCGGCGGGCTTCGTCAGCAGCTTCCAGTCCCTTGATGTTGTCCCCATCAAGGATCATGGCAGCTTCATCAAGATTGCCTTCGCGGTAGTGGAGTGCCGCCTTGTGAAGCCAGGTCTGAGCGCGGGTCCGGCTGAGAATGTCTTTCTTGAGCAAACGGTTGAAAATGATTTCGGCGTTGCCCGGCAGGCCGTACGTCACGTACAGATCGCCCAGTAGCAATTCTGCGTAATCGGTGTCTTCGTTGAACAGTTCCTGGTGCTGATTGACCAACAACTTGTTGATGGCGTCAAAGTTGGCATGCCGATAGAAATCAAACATGACTTCACCGAAAGCCAGGTAGCGATGCTCTTCTACGCCAAGCGGAATGGGACCCATGTCGATGTCGTCAAAGAATTCGACCTTGGCAGCGTGGGAAGACGAGGCGCCGGCAGCAACGCAAACAGCCAGCAAGCAGGGACGCAAAAATCGAGGGATCATTGCTGATTCCACTCACGGAATTCAAATTTGTGTTGCTGCTTGTTGAGGTCGTCCACCACCTGCATTTCGACCATCTTGCGACCGGCGCCCTTGGTGAAGGTATAGCTGGTGGTTTTCTGGTAGTCCTTGCCGAGTGGGTCGTAGCCGGTGATGGTGGCTTCCAGTACATGACGACCACTGGCCAGATTGCCGGTGTAGAGGCGCTGGATGCCGCCTTTAGTCAGGGCCTCAAATTCCTGATCCGTGTAAAAGTGGTAACCCACATGGTCACCATCAATGGTGAGATTGATATCGACCAGTCGGATAGGGGTGCCCACATCCACCGAAACAAAAATATTGGTTTGCGGAGACGCGTAAACCAGCTCCCTTTCCAGTAGTGTCAGGTCCCGATTGAGGTCCAGCGCTTCATTTTTGAGCTGGCGGATTTGCTCGGAAAGACCCTCGTCATTATTGGCCACGGCAAAGGAAGACAGACCCAGAACCAGGGCGCCGCAAAAAGGCAGGAATGCTTTCATGGGATAGCTATCGCTTCATTTGTTGTTATTAGCCGGGATTTCTTCGGCAGCTATACCGATAGTTGTAATCAGAAGAATGGCTTAAATCAAGGACGAACGTCGGTCATTATTGGCCTTCAAGCAATATTTGCTGGCTTCTATTGTCAAGCTGGAGGGGCTCGGGGATGCGAAAACCTGACTAAATGTGGCGATATTGGTTCTAAATGAGCTTAAAATTCGATATCCAGGGTGAATTGCTGGGTATCGTCCTGGTGCCTCTGGCTGCGCCGAGAATGGTTAATCAGGCTGGAGCTGGCACTGAAACAGGGGTTCTCGGCATCACAGGAGCCGGGTTGCGAAAAGTGCGCAGCCGGCGCTGTTTGCCACGGACTGTTATCATGCTGCGGCGCAGCGGCGCTACGATGTTACCTGGTTGCCATTATCTCTTCGTGAGTTTCGTCGTTCACTGCGAGAGGGGCAAAGGCCTGTCCAGGTGTCCTTGCCAAGTTCAAACTGTTTCGCGACCGTCATGCCAATGCACTTTTGAGAGGGACGGACGCTTTGGGGAAACAATGAAGATCATTGCAGATGCCAATATGCCCGGGCTTGAGCCCTTTGAGGCGCTTGGGCGTGTCGAACAACACGAGGGGAGGCGGCTGCGGCGAGAGCAACTGGTGGATGCGGATGTCTTGCTGGTTCGATCTGTTACTCGTGTTGATCAGGCCCTGTTATCTGATACCCGGGTGCGTTTTGTGGGGTCAGCCACGATAGGCACAGACCATATTGATCAGGCGTGGCTGGCATCTCAAGGCATTATGTTTGCCCATGCTCCGGGCTGTAACGCCAGGGCGGTAGCAGAGTATGTGCTCCAATCGGTGCTATTACTGTGCAAGAAACGCCAGTGCAGCCCTGTGGGTCTGAGTGCCGGGATTGTGGGAATGGGCAATGTTGGCGGGCGAGTGGTCGACTGGCTTCGCGCACTGGGTATGACGATACGGGTTTGCGACCCTCTGTTGGCAAGAAAAGGTGTGGCTGGGCTTGGTACGATCGACGAGGTGCTGGAGTGTGATGTCGTCACGTTGCATGTCCCCCTTACAGAAGCGGGTGAAGACGCGACGGTACATTTGCTGGACAGCAAACGGCTGAGGGCCATGCGCAACAACCAGATGTTGATCAACACATGTCGTGGTGCCGTTGTTGATAATCAGGCATTGCTTGCTTTGCTTGAGCAGGGCAAAGGTCCCATGACGATTCTGGATGTCTGGGAAAGTGAGCCTGTTGTGCCCGAGGCACTGTATCGACAAGTGCAGTACGGATCACCGCATATCGCGGGTTACAGCGTGGAAGGTAAGCTCAAGGGCACTGAGATGCTTCATGGGGCCCTTTGTGACTGGTTGCAAGTAGCACCTGCGGCGCGAGCCAACGTGCTGTCAAAGCCTTTTATGGACCTGCCAGTGAGCAGCGAGGACGACTTACTATCTCTGCTTCAGGCTGCCTACGACCTGCGCGAAGATCACCGGCGCCTGGGGGATAGCCTTGAACAGGCGGATCCCGCGGCAGCCTTCGATCGTTTACGCAAAGACTATCCGTTGCGGCACGAATTGCATCACTGGCAGCCTCGCGGCGCGGTAGATCCGCAATGGCAGCCTATCTTGTCCCGCTTGTTTGTAACCGCTTGAGGTTATCATCGGCAGGGTAATGGCCGAGGTGCTCCAGGCGTTTGCAAGCCTGCTGGATCATGGCCTCGGTGATGGGCACTTCACAGTCGTTATCATCAATGATTGCGGCGCCATTAAAGGTGCTTTCAGGGTGTGGCTGTTGCAAGTTCATGGCGAATCCCCTGGTGCGTAATCTCTTAAAATGTATACGTGGCAGCCTGCTGCCGGCAACGTCATTTTTGTATCGGGATATGATCCTTTTATGAAAGCTGAGCATGGTCTTTGTCTGGGAGTACTGGTGAACCCTTATGCCGGACTGGGTGGCAGTGTGGCGCTGAAAGGGAGTGATGGCATAGCGACCAGAGAGGAAGCGCTGCGTCGCGGTGCCATTGCCCAGGCGCCAGCGCGCATGGCGCGGGCGTTGAGCGCCTTGAAAGAGGTAGGCGAACTTCGCGTCCTGACCTGGGCCGGGGATATGGGGGAAAGCAGTTGTCAGATAGCGGGTGTTGCCTGTGAGGTGGTGGGCCAATCGATCATGCCCAGTTCCCCCGAGGATACCTGTCATGCGGCAACGGCCCTTGAGAAGGCAGGCGCAGAACTGATCCTGTTCGCAGGCGGTGACGGCACAGCAAGGGATCTTGTGGATGCCCTGGGTACGCGACTACCGGTGCTGGGTGTGCCAGCAGGGTGCAAGATGCATTCGGCGGTCTACGCTATCAATCCTGAAGCCGCCGGCGCGCTGTTGGCGAAACTGGCTGCCGGGGAGCTGGTGGCGTTGCAGCCCGCAGAAGTGCGGGATATTGATGAAGTCGCTTTCCGGGACGGGGTCGTACGTGCCCGTCACTATGGGGAATTACAGGTGCCGGCGGAAGCGCGTTATCTGCAGCAGGTCAAATGTGGAGGGCGTGAGGTCGAGGACCTGGTGGTCACTGAGGCTGCCGCGTGGGTGGCTGATTCACTCGAGGCTGATACCTGGTATCTGATGGGGTCCGGGTCCACAGTGGCGGTCGTTATGGAGCAGTTGGGGCTGGAGAACACGCTGCTGGGTGTGGATGTCGTTTACAATCATGAAGTCGTCAGGTCGGATGCAAGTGCCAGTGAGTTGCTCGCACTCATTGGTGATCAGCCAGCCAAAGCGGTCATTACCGTCATTGGGGGGCAGGGGCACTTGTTTGGGCGAGGAAACCAGCAGTTCAGCCCGGCGCTGATTCGCCGTCTTGGCAAGGACAATATCCAGATTCTGGCCACACGTACAAAATTACAAACCCTGGAAGGGCGCCCGCTTGTGGTGGATACCGGCGATCCGTTACTGGATCGGGCATTGTGCGGGTTGTGGCCTGTTACCACGGGTTATGAAGATCAGATCTTGTATCGGGTAGCGGCGGATGGGGGCAGTGAATAGTGAACAGTGGCACGGTCTTGAATTGGACTGTGTTTAAACGAAAGAGGCCGCATCCAGACTATGGGCGCGGCCTCATTGTTTGAGTGAACAGCACGCCTGGGTTGCGTCGCTGTTAACTATTCATTGTTCACAGCTTCTGCAGCGCGCGAATCCGGTCGTCCAGCGGTGGGTGGGACGAAAACATGGCCTTCAGGCCCTGCTTGAATCCGGAATTGATGCCGAAGGCCACCAGGGTGTCGGGCATCTGGTTTGGCACCTCGGATTCGGCTTTCAGTCGCTGAAGCGCAGCGATCATGCTGTTTCGGTCCGCCAGTTCAGCACCCGCCTCATCGGCGCGGTACTCTCGGAAACGGGAGAACCACATGACAATGGCGCTGGCAGCAATACCAAAGATAATTTCCGCGATGAACACTACGATGTAGTAACCGAAGCCCAGCCCGCCGGAGCCATCATCGCGGCGAAGGAAGCTGTCCACGACCGACCCGACCACACGGGCGGCAAAGATCACGAAGGTGTTGACCACCCCCTGGATCAGACTCAGGGTAACCATGTCGCCGTTGGCCACGTGCCCAATCTCGTGCGCCAGTACGGCACGGACTTCTTCGGGGCGGAAACGGTGCATCAGCCCCTGGGATACCGCCACCAGGGCGTCATTGCGGTTCCAGCCGGTGGCAAAGGCATTGGATTGCTGGGCAGGGAAGATGCCAACCTCCGGCATTTTGATTCCGGCCTTGTCAGACAGCTCCTTCACGGTATCCAGTAACCAGCGCTCTGCCTGGTTGTCGGGCTGCTCGATGATCTTGACCCGTGCAGACCATTTGGCCATGGGCTTGGAGATAAACAGCGAAATCAGGGAGCCGGCGAAACCGAACACGGCACTGAAAATCAGCAAACTGCCCAGGTCCAGCCCACCGCCGCTCTGCGCGAAATACGTGTTCACCCCGAGCAGGCTCAGGGTAATGCTGGCGACTACGATCACCGCCAGGTTGGTCAGCAGATAAAGCGCAATGCGCATCATCGTCGTGGTTCTCCGTCAATGTAGGGGTAAAACTCTCAATGGGGGCGGGGCGTCCTGATACAAGGTATGCGATACTTCGCACCCCCTGTTTATGTGACTGAAATGACCCCCAATGCCTGTCTCTCTCTCTGACCTGCTTGTTTCATATCTGGTTCCATCGTCCCAGCCGAAAATCCGTTATTTCCATGGCCGTGGGAAAACCGTACCAGAACTGGAATGGCTGACGGTGGATTGCTTTGCCCCGGTGCTGGTGGCTACCGTGTTTCGGGAGCAGGACGAGACGGTTCTTGGCGAACTGCGAGATATGCTGCGAACGGTGATGGTCTCTCTGGCGTGCACATCCGTTGTGATACAGCACCGCTACGATGGCAAGGCCGACAACGAGCTCGTCTGTGGTGAATTGCCCGAGCTGCCAGTGGCAGAAGAAGATGGCCTGCGCTACAAGCTGGATTTTCAGCGTGGACAGAATCTGGGTTTTTTTGCCGACATGGCCGAAGGGCGTCGCTGGATTCGGGGGCGGGCAGAAGGCAAGAAAGTACTGAACCTGTTTAGCTTTACCTGCAGCTTCTCTGTGGCGGCCTTGGCGGGTGGGGCCGAGTCGGTGGTCAATATCGACCTCTCAGATGCGGCCCTGACGCTGGGCAAGCAGAACCACGCGCTCAATGGGTTTCAGGATGCCAAAGTGCATTACCTGCCACACAACATCTTCCGTAGCTGGAAAAAGCTTCACAGCCTGGGCCGCTACGACATTATCGTGATCGACCCGCCCAGCGCCCAGAAGGGTAGCTTCATGGTGGAGAAGGACTATCCGAAAGTCCTTCGTAAGCTGCACAAATTGCTGGCCCGGGATGCCGAGATTCTGGCGTGTGTGAATGCGCCCTGGCTCGATTATGCCTGGTTGGAGAACTGCGTTGCAGAGAATCTGCCTGGCGCTGAGCGCATTGCACGGCTACCCGGCACGGCAGGATTCGACGAAGCCGAAGAGCCGGCACTGAAAACCTTGCATTATCGCTATCGTCGGCCGGTGGAGCTGGATCAAGCCTGATCTGCGTTGGGCGAAGGTCAAGCACGGTAAAATACCCAGTTTCGAAGCAAGCTGGCTATAGCAATCTTCGCGATTCGTGCTAAAGCAGGGAGGGTGCGTCGGCCGGTAAGTTGGGTATCAGATCACTGAATTCTTCTGCCTGTACCGGGCTTGGTTGTCTTGACAGCAGGTAACGAACGACCGCAGTGGTGCGCACTGAATCCTGGCTGCGTATTGCCCGCAGGAATTGTTCGGCCAGGGTGGCGCGCTCATGCTGCACGGTGGCAGGCAGTTGCGGGTCGGTAGAGTCAAAACGCAGCTCACTCAGCGCGGTGAGCAGCACAAAAGCCTTGTTGGTCAACACCGCCTGCTCAAGCCCCTCTTCAAAGATGGTGGCTTGATAGCGCAGGTAACCTTCCTCCGCCAGCCACAGCATCGCCCCAAGGCAGGCCATATGCCGGGCGCTGTGCAGGCCCACATCATCGACTTCCGTCGGGCCGATGACATCTTCCACATACAGCGCGCCGGGGCGAGGGAAGGTCATGTAGGCCTGCATCAGTATGCGGGCCACATCATGGCTGAAGTCGTCGATGTGCAGATGAGACATAAAGGCAGCTAACAGTTAACAGTGAATAGTTAACAGCGATAAACGCTATTTTTTTCGTACCCGATCCAGATACCGGGCAATGCGCCCGATGGAATCTTCGAGATCATCCACTCGCGGCAGGAATACCACGCGGAAGTGATCGGGATCCGGCCAGTTGAAGGCGGTGCCTTGCACGATCAGCACTTTCTCTTCGCGAAGCAGATCCAGTGCGAAGGCTTCATCGTCCTGGAACGGGAAGACTTTCGGGTCCAGTTTCGGGAACAGGTACAGGGCGGATTTGGGTTTCACGCAGCTGACCCCGGGGATAGATTCCAGCATGTCCCAGGCCAGATCCCGTTGGCGACCGAGTCTGCCGGTGGGCAGCACCAAATCATTGATGCTCTGGTAACCCCCGAGGGCCGTCTGGATGGCGTGCTGGCTGGGGACGTTGGCACACAGCCGCATGCTGGCCAGCATATCCAGGCCTTCGATATAGCTTTCGGCGCGGTGTTTGGCGCCGGAAATGACCATCCAGCCGGCACGAAAGCCCGCAGCACGGTAATTCTTGGACAACCCATTGAAGGTGATGAACAGCAGGTCATCGGCCATGGAAGCAATGGAGGTGTGTTCTTCACCGTCGTAAAGGATCTTGTCGTAGATCTCGTCGGCGAACACGATCAGGTTGTTTTCGCGGGCAATCTGCAGCAGTTCCTGCAGCATGGCCGGCTCGTAGTTGGCCCCGGTCGGGTTGTTGGGGTTGATGATGACCAGAGCCTTGGTGTTCTTGTTTACCTTGGCACGAATATCTTCCAGAGACGGTTGCCAGTCCTGTTGCTCGTCGCACAGGTAGTGCACCGGGGTGCCACCGGACAGGCGGACAGAGGCCGTCCACAGTGGGTAGTCAGGGGCGGGCAGCAGAACCTCGTCACCGCTGTTCAGGAGTGCCTGCATGGCCATGACGATCAGTTCGGAGACCCCATTGCCGATGATCACATCATCAACGGTAACCCCTTCGATGCCCTTGGTCTGGGTGTATTGCATGACGGCTTTGCGCGCCGGGAACAGGCCTTTGGAATGGCAGTAGCCAGTGGACTCGGGCAGGTTGCTGATCACGTCCTGAAGCAGCTCTTCGGGGGCTTCGAAACCGAACGGGGCAGGGTTGCCGATGTTCAGTTTGATCACACGGTGCCCTTCGTCTTCAAGTCGATGCGCTTCACGCAGCACCGGGCCGCGGATGTCATAACATACGCCTTTGAGCTTGTCGGATTTGTTGACGTGATAACTGTCGATGGTCATGCCGGTCCTGTTTGTCTGTGTCGGCGTTGGTCGGCCGTGAAATAAGAAGCGCCCAGGGTTCTGTTGCGCAAGGGATCAATTCTACAATGTCGCTTCGCCAAGCACCAAAACGAAATACGGAGAAGAGCGTGACCCCATTCAAGGATTTGCTGGCCCTGGCCGTTAACCGTAAAGGCAGCCTGAAGGCGGTGCAAAGCCAGCTCCCTGAGGTAGCTGATCAGGCCACTCTGCGTAGCCGTGATGACGCCTGGTATTTGTCTGCCATGACCCGACGGGTGTTCCGCGCCGGGCTCAAACATTCTCTGGTCGATAATAAATGGCCCGCATTTGAAGAGGCCTTTTTTGGGTTTGACCCCGAAAAACTGGTGCTTATGCCCGACCCCATGCTGGACGAGCGCATGCAGGATACGCGGTTGATCCGGCACTGGGGCAAGATGAAAGCGATCCGCCACAATGCCCAGTTCGTCATCGATCTGGCCCAGGAATACGGCAGCGTAGGGGAGTGGTTGGCGGTCTGGCCCACGGATGACACGGTTGGTATGTGGCAGTTGCTCAAAAAGCGCGGCAAGCAACTGGGCGGCAATTCCGGAGCGGCCTTTCTGCGCATGGTCGGGCGGGATACCTGGTACCCCACCGACGATGTGGTGGCGGTGCTGAAAGCCCATAACATTCTCGATAAGGCGCCGGCCAGTCAGCGAGATCAGCGGGCGGCTCAGGCGGCCTTCAATACCTGGCAGGCAGAAAGTGGCTGGCCCCAGGCTCACATCAGCAAGGTGCTGGCGTTTACGGTGGGTTGATGCCCCGCAGGCGCGTCTTGATGCGGGCGGGAGCTTTAATGATAATGACTCGCCTTTCTAACTGTGAATCAGGTTCAATATGACCCATACACACTCCCCGGGGCGCCTTTTCCTCGTCCTGGCCGCTTTAGTGTCACTGTCACTCCCTGCCTTTGCCTCAAACCAGACCGCGCTTGTCCAGCTGGTCGAGTACGTTGGGGCCGATTACATCAATGCCGTTGTCGATGGCCAGGTGGTCAGCGAAGAAGAATATGCCGAAATGGCGGAGTTCACCGAGCTGCTGGCAGAGGGGGTGGCGACGCTTGCGGAGGCTGATGGCAAAGCCGCGCTTCAGCAGCAGGCGGATGCTCTGCAGCAGGCGGTGACGGACAAGGCTGCTGAGCCGCAGATTAAGGCGCTGGCGCAATCTATCCGTGGCACCCTGGTGTCGGTCTACGGTATCCCCGTATCCCCGAAAGCCGCGCCGGACCTCGCCCGCGCAGCAACCCTGTACCAGACGCACTGCGCGGCCTGTCATGGGGCGCAGGGCAAGGGCGATGGCCCTGCGGGTGCCGCTCTTGAGCCTGCCCCCACGGACTTCACCGAGGTCGCCCGCTATAACGGGCGCTCGTTGCTGGGTCTGCACACCACCATCACCCAGGGGGTGGAAGGGACCGGTATGGCGGCCTATGGCGACGCGCTTGGCGACGACGATCGTTGGGCGCTGGCGTTTTACGTGGGCAGCAAGGCGGTGACTGAGTCGGTGGCTTCTGAGGGGCGTGCGGCCTTCAACAACGTTCCGGGGATGAAGGCGTCGCTGAATCTGGACACCCTGGTGGCGCAGGCGCCGGAGGATGTGCTCAAGGCGCAGGGCGAGAAAGCCTATGCCGCGCTGGGTTATTTGCGCAGCGAGCCGTCTGCGTTGTTCAACAAGAACCGCTTTATCGCCCTGAGCCATGACAAGCTTGCCGCGGCAGACAAGGCTTATACGGCGGGGGACCAGGCTGCTGCCAAAGCCGCAGCCCTGTCCGCTTATCTGGATGGCTTTGAAATGATTGAGCAGCAGCTGGCGGCGGTCGATGCTGCTCTGATGCGACGTGCAGAAGGCCAGTTTATGGCCGTACGTGAAGCCATTGACCGCGAGCGTGATGCCAGTGAGGTTAGTGAAAAAGTGTCCGCTGCCCAGCAAGGACTGGCGCAAGCGGCTGAGGCCTTGTCCGGCGATGGGTTGAGTCCGGCGGCGACCCTGTCGGCCAGTTTCTTTATCCTGTTCCGGGAAGGGCTGGAAGCCTTGCTGGTGGTGGCAGCCCTGCTCACCTTTACCCGTAAGGCCAATGCCGTACGGGCGACCCGTTATATTCATCTGGGTTGGATACTGGCCCTGGTGGCCGGGGGTGTGACCTGGTACGTGGCCAATACGTTGATTACTTTCAGCGGTGCCTCGCGTGAACTGACGGAAGGGCTGGCGGGTGTCGTGGCCGCCTTTATCCTGTTCTATGTCGGTTTCTGGATGCACAGCAACAGTCATAGCCAGAAATGGCTGGGCTATATCCGCAACAAGGTGGACTCGGCGCTGGGTAGCGGCACGGTCTGGGTACTGGCGTTTGTCTCGTTTATTTCTGTGTACCGGGAAATTTTCGAGACGATCCTGTTTTACCAGGCGCTTTGGAGCCAGGTGACGTCTGTCACGCAGCCCTACCTTTTCTACGGTATTGCGGCTGCCGTCGTGGCGTTGGCCGTGGTCTGCCTGCTGTTCTTCCGCATCGGCATGAAGTTGCCGCTGAGCCTGTTCTTCCGGGTGACCAGTATTGTGCTGCTGGTGCTGTCGGTGATTCTGCTGGGCAACGGGATTGCAGCCCTTCAGGAAGCGGGCTTGATCAGCGCCTTCTATCTGGGTGTGCCCACCATAGAATGGTTGGGCATTTATCCGACGGTGCAAGGGGTGGCGGCCCAGGCCGTCGCCATCCTGCTGGCGCTTGTGCTGTGGTGGAGAAGCCGCGCGACAGGCTGACGGCGTATAAGGGCTCCATAAGGAGCCCTTTTTATGGCTGTCGCACAGAGGTGCGCACAGATGTCCGAGTTTTCACCGTGGCCTTGATCAGCAATAATCCTGTCTCTTGCGGGTGAGTCCCACCCTGTCTTACAACGTCGTGTGCGACATTCAGACGCCTTTACCCTATGACACTACCGCATATCAGTTTTCTCGGAATCGGCCTGATGGGGACGCCCATGGTCTCCCGGCTTCTGGCTGCCGGTTTCCCCATGACGATCTGGAACCGCAGCCGTGATAAAGCGCAACCGTTTCAGGAACGCGCGCGGGTGGCAGACAGCCCCGCCGACGCCGTGGCTGACGCTGATGTGATTATCACCATGCTGGAGAATGGTTCAGTAGTCGATCAGGTGCTGTATCACAGTGGCGCCATTGCCGGCCTGCGTCAGGGAGCGCTGGTGGTCGATATGAGTTCGGTGGAGCCGGGTACGGCTCGACGGCATGCGGCACGGGTGGAAGAGCAGGGTGGCCAGTATCTGGATGCACCGGTGTCCGGGGGCACCCGCGGTGCAGAAGCGGGTACCCTTTCCATCATGGTGGGGGGCGCGGATGAGGCGTTCGTACAGGCCGCTGACATCTTTCACCCCATGGGAAAGGTGACCCACATTGGTCCGGTGGGCAGTGGCCAGCTCGCCAAACTGGCCAATCAGGCCATTGTCGGGATTACCATTGGGGCGGTGTCCGAAGCCCTGCTGTTGGCTGCAAAAGGCGGTGCCAGACCCGACAAGGTGCGAGAGGCATTGATGGGCGGATTTGCGGGCAGCAAGATTCTCGAGCAACACGGCGAGCGGATGCTGCAGCGTAACTTTGAGCCTGGGGCTCCCGCCCGTATCCAGCTCAAGGATCTTCGCATGATCCTGGATGAAGCCCGTGCCGAAGGATTGAGCTTGCCTCTGAGTCAGCGTGTATTCGAGGAATACCGCGCGCTGTTGGCCAGTGGGCACGGTGAAGTGGACCACAGTGGCCTGTTGCTGGAACTGGAGCGTCTCAATGGCGTCCGACTGGTTGAACCCGCCGCCGACAAGGATTCCTGATGCCCCGTTTCGCTGCCAACCTGAGCATGCTGTATACCGAGCTGCCGTTTCTGGATCGCTTTCAGGCTGCGGCCGAGGCGGGTTTCGGCGGTGTGGAATACCTGTTTCCGTACCCTTGGGACATTGCTGAACTGCAGGCAAGGTTGGCCGATCATGGTCTGAGCCAGGTGTTGTTTAACCTGCCACCGGGGGACTGGGAGCAAGGTGAGCGAGGCATCGCCTGCCTGCCCGATCGGGTGGAGGAGTTTCGTGAAGGGGTTTTTCAGGCGCTGGAGTATGCCCGCGGATTAGACTGCCAACAGATCAATTGTCTGGCGGGGCTGCGTCCGGACTCGCTTGCGCTGGAGATCGCCTTCGATACCCTGGTTGATAATCTGCGTTTTGCGGCGGACCTGCTGGCCGCAGACGGGCGAACCCTGATGGTCGAAGCCATCAATAGTCGGGTGGACATGCCCGGATTTTTGCTGGACCGGTCTGCCACCGCGGTGGCGGCGATCGAAGCGGCCGGGCGAGACAACATTCGTTTGCAGTATGACATCTATCATATGCAGATCATGGAAGGTGATCTTTGCCGTTCCCTTTCCCGACTTTGTCCCCATATAGGACATATCCAGTTTGCGGATAATCCGGGGCGTCATGAACCCGGTACGGGAGAAATCCATTTCGAACAGGTGTTTGCGCATATCGACAGCCTGGATTACCAGGGGTGGGTCAGTGCCGAATACCGGCCACAAACGGATACCAGCAGCAGTCTTGGCTGGTTTCATTCACTGAAGTAACGGATTAACCATGCAATTCAATTGGGGCGGCAAGATTATTCTCGGTCTGCTGGGCATGCTGGTGGGTGGCCCCATCGGTCTGGGGATTGGTCTGCTGATTGGGCATATGCTCGATAAGGGGGCCGAACAGGTCCGGACCTTTAACCCTTTCCGCCCGTATGGACCGGGTGAGCAGCAAGCGGTGCAAAAAGCCCTGTTCGATACCGTGTTTTCGATCATGGGGCATCTTGCCAAGGCCGACGGCAGAGTGAGCGAGGATGAAATTACCCAGGCTCGTGCCGTGATGGACCGCATGCAGCTTGACGAGGAACAGCGCAAGCAAGCCATTGCGTTGTTTAACCGTGGCAAGGAAGCCGATTTCCCCTTGCAGGACACGGTTGCACAATTTGCCCATGCGGTCCGGTTTCGCAAGCAACTGATTTTGGTCTTGCTGGAAGTGCTGCTGCAAATTGCCCTTGCTGACGGCACCTTGCACGAGGAAGAGGAGGCGGTCTTGCTACGGGTGGCAGAGGGGTTGGGCGTGCCGCCTCAGCAGTTCCGTCAGATCCTGAACATGCTGTTGGCACAGGCACAATTCTCCGGTGCCCGGCCGGGTGCTCAAGGCGGGCAACAATATGGCCAGGGGCCGTCGCGGCCATCGCTCGCTCAGGCCTATCAGGTGCTGGGGGTCGATGAATCGGCGTCTAATCCCGAGATCAAAAAGGCCTACCGTAAATTGATGAGCCAGCACCATCCGGACAAGATGGCCGCCCGAGGTGTACCGGAAGAAATGATCCGCATGGCCACGGAAAAAACCGCCGAGATCAGTAAGGCCTACGAGATGATCAAGGAAAACCGGGGTTTCAAATAACGCGATCCCGCCGGGAGTGCCCGTGAGGGCTCTGCCCATTGATCTTCACCCCTGATGCTTTCCCTTGAGCCTCAATAGCTGGCGCTGGTGAGTCGGTCCACTTTCGGGATGGACCAGCCACTGCTGACCAGCTCACTTTCGCCGGTCCACCACCGATTCAGCAAACGCGTTGCCAGATCCGCCCGGGCCCGGCCACGCAGCCGTTGTTGTGCTTCCTGGAAAGCGGGCTGGTAGCGCAACCGTTCCGGCAGATTGCGGGTAATGTCCATCAGCCGCTGAAGCTGGCGTTGGTGCTGCCGGTGTCGGTCCAGATTGCGTTGTGGCAGTTGGCAGGCCTGCTGCCAGTGCCCGGGCAATTGATACGCCGCGTGGGGGTAATACGCGCCATAGGGGGTTCTGCCCGGATAGCCCTGCTCCCGTAGTAGTGCATCCATAACCTGTTGTCGCCGAGGCGAGAGAGAGACGGGCCTGGCCAGTCTGTGCTGCCACCAGCGGCGCCAGCGATGCCAGTCTGCGGGAAGGGCCTGCTCGGGTACCCCCATGACCTGGGCAAGCAGCATTGCTTCTTCAAAGAGTCGCTCCTGCAGGGCACTGTTGATCGGTTCAATGACGCTCTGGTGAACCGTCATACAGGAGTCAATCCAGGCGCTCAGCATATAAACCAGAGTATCGCTGTCATCCACTTGAAACAGTGTCTTGTTTCGAGCCCGCTGGCTGTTCAATGTCACCAGCGCCTGATCCAGATTGCCGAAAACCACCTTCAGCAAAAACACCTGAGTGTGTTGAATACGTTGAATGACATCATGGTGGGTGGGCAGGAGTTGCGAGAGCCTGCTGTGGGCCAGGGCCAGTATCAAGGTCCGCCCTTGTGCCAGGGTCGTGAGGTTCTCGCGCAGTAGTTGCCAGATAACTGAGCCTGGACCGAATAACCCGGCATCAGGTTGTGAGCAAGTATCTGCCGCCTGCTCAAGGCCGGTCTGAAGATGTTCACGAGTCAACAGATACGGTAAAGCCATGATGCACGCCTCCCTCTGCGGTCACTGGACTACCACCCACCTTAGGTGACAACGTAGTACCCTCGAACATTTGATGGTAAGGGCAGGCAGGATTGAATCTAATCAGTCATTGTGGTGATTTGGCAGGGCTGCCTGAAAAGTATGCGGATAGTGGCGTAGTGTCGGTATTCGCAATGACGGAATGTCACAAAGGAGAAAGGTTCATGTTGGGCGAAAATCATAGCATCCACCACGAATTTCCCGACTTTCACGACCGTATTGATGCCCTATCGAAAACCGACCCGGACTTTCTTTCGCGGGTACATGAGCATGACAAACTCGACAAGCAGATCCGGGGCCTGGAAATGCGTGAAAGCCCGCTTTCCGATCAGGAAATGGAGCGCCTCAAACAGAATCGTCTGCATCTTAAAGACCTGATCTATCAGCGCCTTACTCAGGGAAGTTAACCGCAACTCTAAACTGGGTATTTCCACTGCGGCCTGTGAAGAACAGCTGTTGGTGTTACCTCATGAATTCTGTTGTCCGAAATGGTCATCAGACGTTCAGCCCAGCCAGGCACTCAGTGCCTGGTAGGGCAGAGAAGGAAGGCTCTACTGCATTTGCAGGGAGGCGCTGGTAGCCGTGATGGTCTGTTGGGCGTATTTACCGGGTGGAAGGCCGTTGCTGTCCTTGCTGTAGAACAAGCGGGTGACGAAATAGAATTCTTGCCCGAAGGGAATATCGGTCAGTGAAAAGCCTACGTTGGGAAGCTGCCCGGGGAAGCGCTCGGGCTCGTTGACAAGATTTGCGTCGTCCTGATAAAGCAGCCTGACAGGAGTGTTGAAGCCTTTCACAAACGCCAGCTGTGCCAGCAGATCGAAGCCACGACCGGTACCAAACCAGATCCAGTTGTCGCCGGCCAGTGGCATGGTCAGCATGGTTTTTTCGGATTCCGACAGTGTCCCATCGGTGATCCCCACGTGGTTACCGGTCCAACTGGTGACCAGCTTGCTGTCGTAGAGCCCGTTGCCATCCAGGGAAATATCCAGGGCAGGGCGCTCCAGTACCGTGTCAGCAATGCCGGGCAGAGTAAAGCGGCTATGGATTTCCACTTGCTGTGGCATGATCAAAAAATAGTTGTGTATCTTCAGCACGGGTACCCGTGCGACCTTCACCGAGGTGGACGCATACACCATTGCCGCCAGTGGGCCATTGATGATCTGTTTGACCTTGGGGTCCAGGTTATTGTTGTTCAGGGTGACGCGGTTGTTCTCGCCAAAGACGCCGGCACTTAAACGCAGTTTCAGCGTGTCGAGAATACTTTGCCGCTGGCCGTTTTCCCCCTCGAAGCCGCGAAAATAGAAGTTGTTCCATTTGAACAGGTTGTTGTCTGCCATGGTCAGAGCGAAATCCGTGCTCTTGATCGTCATGGTGGACGGATCAAACTGGATGTATCGATCGGTGTTCTGCAGATAGGCATTTTTGACCAGATAGAAAAGACGGGTCTGCACGCCATGGGTGACGGCAAGTTGGGCGACGACGCTTTCGGTGGTCTGCCCAGACAGGGAGGGGCCACCATCTTCAAATCGCAGCAGTAGACGGTCTTCGGCGTCGATGCGCCTGGGGTCACCAATTCGGTCAGTGCTGCCGTCTTCCTCAAAGAACGGATACCCCTGTTCTGACCATTCCACCCACTGGTGAGGAACGGGGGCGAGGCGTCCTTCTTTCATGGCAAAGAACGAGTACAGGCCGTTCTGCTTGCCAAGCAGCTGGGGAAAGTCCTTGCCGGTGAGGGTCACCACCTGAGCCTGCAGGGCAAGGGGAAAGGCCAGAAGCAGCAAGAAAAGTGTGAACAATCTATTGTTGTTATTCATTGCCGTGTCACAGTAAAACCACAATGCCTCCCATCATGCGCGTTTCGTGATGGCCGTCAATGACCCTGGCAACGAACGGTGCGTCGGTGGGGTGTATGCGGTCAGGCCAACTCTGGCCTGCCGGAGAAGTGTTCCAGTGCCTGTGGGTTGGCTAGCGCATTGCGGTTGGTGACAGGGCGGCCGTGGATGACCTCCCGCACGGCCAGCTCCACGATCTTGCCGCTGACGGTGCGCGGAATTTCCGGCACCGTGAGGATCACCGCAGGGACATGACGCGGGCTGGCGCCTTCACGAATAGCTTGACGAATCTGTTGCTTAAGGGCGTCGGTAAGCGATTCTCCCTCTGCCAGGACCACAAACAACACCACGCGCACATCGCCTTGCCATTCCTGGCCCACTACGATGGCTTCGCGAATGGCACCGAGGGTTTCCACCTGCCGGTAAATTTCTGCGGTGCCGATACGCACTCCGCCGGGGTTAAGCACCGCATCTGAACGGCCATGGATAATCAGACCGTCGTTGCCATCGTGCGGCACCCGTTGGGCATAGTCTCCGTGGGCCCAGAGATTGTCGAAGCGGGCAAAGTAGGCGTTGTGGAAGCGAGTTCCATCCGGGTCATTCCAGAACTGCACCGGGCAGGAAGGGAAGGGCTGGCGGCACACCAGTTCACCTTTGCGGTCGCTCAGGGCTTGCCCGCTGTCATCAAGCACGCACACGTCCATCCCCAGCCCCAGGCATTGCAGTTCACCGCGATAGACGGGCACTAACGGGTTGCCGAGCGCGAAGCAGGAAATGATGTCAGTACCTCCGGAGATCGAACTGACCAACAGATCCGGTTTGACCTGCTGATAGAGGAAATCATAACTCTCGTGCAGCAGCGGCGAGCCGGTGGAGAACAGGGTGCGCAGCTCATTGAGCTGATGGGATTCTTTGGGGACCAGCCCGGATTTTTCCACCGCCTGAATGAATTTTGCGCTGGTGCCGAAATGGGTAATGCGCTCGCTGTCGATCAGGTCAAACAGGCGTGCGGTGGAGGGGTAGGCGGGGTTGCCATCGTACAGCACCAGCGTTGCGCCGGTGTGCAGGCCGCAGATCAGCCAGTTCCACATCATCCAGCCACAGGTGGTGAAATAGAACAGGGTGTCATCACGGCTCACATCGCCGTGCAGTTGCAGTTCCTTGGTTTGCTGCAGCAAGGTGCCGCCGGCACCGTGAACGATGCACTTGGGCTGTCCGGTGGTGCCGGACGAGTAGAGAATGAACAGGGGGTGGTTGAACGGTAAGCGCTGAAATTCCGGGGCGGGTGCCGCCGCGTCGAGCCACGCTTGCCAGATCAGCGCCTTCTGCACCCGGCTGCTGCTGCCTTTGCCGGGCACCACCACCAGCAGTTCCGGGCTGAGTGCGCTATGCAGTTCGTGGATGCGGGGCTCCAGATCAATCCATTTACCATTGTAGTGGTAACCGTCACAGGCAATCAGAACCCGGGGTTCGATCTGGCCAAACCGGTCCAGCACCCCGGATACGCCGAAATCCGGGGAGCACGATGACCAGACCGCGCCGATCCAGGCGGCACCGAGGGCTGCCACCACGGTTTCGATACGGTTTGGCATGAAGCCCGCCACCCGGTCACCGGGCTGAATGCCCGCCGCCTGCAGTTGCGCGGCCACCTGGCCTGCGGCAACCCGTAGCTGGGCATAACTGATCACCTGACGGGTACCGTCTTCGAGCTCGCTGACCAGGGCCGGGTGAGCGTCGTTACGCTGTAGCAGGTTTTCGGCGTAGTTCAGGGTGGCTTGCGGGAACCAGCGACAGTCCTGAAAACGCGCTGCGGGTTCGAGCACGGTGCTGCCCGGTTCGCCGATGATGCCGCAGTGATCCCAGACCTGTCGCCAGAAGGTTTCCGGGTGTTGCACCGACCAGCCATGCAAGGCCCGGTAATCGGGGAGGGGCTCGCCACTGATCTCTCTGGCCTGCTGCCAGAAATGGCTCAGCTGGCTGTGTTGTTCGGCGCGTCCTGGTTGCCAGAGCGGTGCGGACATGGGGGTGTCTCCGTTGGGTTTCAGCGGGCGGAATCCGCCTCGAATTCGACCAGTAGGGTGCCTTCGCTGACGCTGTCGCCTGCGCTCACCGGGAAATGCTGCACGGTGCCGGCTTCGGTGGCTCGTAGTGTGTGTTCCATTTTCATGGCTTCCAGCGTAATCACGGCATCGCCGGGTGCCACCGTAGCGCCAGCCTCAACATGCAGGGCCACGATGGTACCGCTCATGGGGGCGACAAAGCCGCCGGCGGCATCCTGTGCGGCGTTGTCGAGGGACGGGTTGAGGGTAACCGTGTAAGCCTGTCCCCCCACAAACAGTCGTACGGTGCGCGTTGAGGTCTGTAAATGGAAATAGCCGCACAGCGATTGCTGGCCCCAGCGCAGGCGAAAGGCGCTGTCGTTCACGGTGAGCTGCACCTGGCCGGTGTGTACCTCGGCACTGGCGTCACCGTTATTTTCACGCACCATCACCGGATGCTGGTCCACCTGGCAGGCGGTGACGCGCACGCGCTGCCCCTGCGGGCGCCAGCCCTGCAGTGATTCCCAGGGGTGATCACTGGCAGTGGCTGGCAGTGCCGCCAGTCGGCTGGCGGCCACGGCCAGCAATGCAGGCTCGCAGGCATCAGTTTCAAGTAAGTGCGGGCGATGCTCCAGCAGGCGGGTGTCCAGCTCGGCAAGGGCAAAGGCCTCATCCGCCAGCACCCGTCGCAGGAAGGGCGCGTTGTGATGAATCCCTTGCAGTTCGAGCCGATTCAGGGCGTTGATCAGTTTTTGCCGGGCGGCCTGGCGATCCTCTCCATAGCAGATCAGCTTGGCGATCATCGGGTCGTAGAATTCTTCGACCCTGTCTCCCTGTTCGTACCCGGCATCGACGCGGGCCAGTTCGTGGGGCCAACGCAGGTGACTGAGCAGGCCGGAAGAGGGCAGAAAACCCTGTTCCGGGTTTTCTGCGTACAGGCGAACTTCCATGGCATGGCCATGACGCTGAATCTGCTGTTGTGCCTTGGGCAGCGGCTCCCCGGCGGCGACCGCCAGTTGCCAGGCCACCAGGTCTTCTCCGGTGATCATTTCAGTGACAGGGTGTTCCACCTGCAGGCGGGTGTTCATTTCCATGAAATAGAACTGGCCATCAGGAGCGTATAAAAACTCCACCGTGCCGGCGCCACGGTAATCAATGGCCAGGGCGGCCTGAACGGCAGCGTTGCCGAACGCCTGGCGGGTCTGTTCATCCAGACCCGGTGCCGGGGCTTCCTCAATGACCTTCTGGTGGCGACGCTGCACCGAGCAATCGCGCTCGAACAGGTGTACCGCATTGCCGTAATTGTCTGCGAAAACCTGCACTTCCACATGGCGGGCGGTGGGCAGGTAACGCTCCAGCAGCACGCGATCATCGCCGAAAGCACTGCGGGCTTCACGGCGAGCCGCGGCCAGGGATTCGGCAAACGCGTTGGCGCTGTTCACCACCCGCATGCCCTTGCCGCCGCCGCCGGCCACGGCCTTGATCAGCAGCGGAAAGCCGACACTGTCACTGGCGGCCAGTAGCGTCTCGTCACTGGCGCCGTCTTCATCGAAACCGGGCAGTACCGGGACACCGCTGTCGGCCATGAGCTGACGTGCAGCAGCCTTGTCACCCATTACTTCAATGGCGCGGGCGTTAGGGCCGACAAAAATGATGCCCGCCTGCTCACAGGCGGCCGCCAGCTCGGTATTCTCAGACAGAAAGCCGTAGCCGGGATGAATGGCGTCCGCGCCAGTCTCCTTCGCTGCGGTGATAATCTTGTGGATCACCAGATAGCTTTCTCGCGCCGCTGCCGGGCCCAGGCACACGGCCTGATCCGCCTCACGGACATGGGGCAGGGTGGCATCCACATCGGAGTACACTGCCACGGTGGCAATGCCTTGTTGGCGGCAGGTGCGGATGATGCGACGGGCAATTTCCCCGCGGTTGGCGATCAGCAGTTTTTTTATCGTTGCCATGGTTATGCCTATTTGCGGTTGCAGGCGCGTTGCTGGCGGCGTGATTCCCGGCGTGGGTTGATCGCGCCGCCAGCGGCGCTTCTGCGGAAAAGTGGGTTACATCCAGTTTGGTGAGCGTTTTTCCAGAAAAGCGCTCAGACCTTCCTGCCCTTCAGCGCTGGTACGCAGGCGGGCGATACGGGCGGCGGTGTCTTCCAGCATGGCTTCATCGATGGCGCCGTCACTGACCCGCGCGATCAGATCCCGGCAGGCGATCTGGGCCGCCGGACCGCCGCTGAGCAGCGCTTCGACCAGGCGCGCAACGGCGCTGTCGAGTTCGGCTTCCGCAACCACCTCATGGGCAATGCCCAGTGCCTGTGCCCGGTCCGCCGGGATGACTTCGGCGGTCATGAAATAACGATTGGCCTGACGCGCACCGATGGCACGCACCACATAGGGGCTGATCACCGCAGGGATAATGCCGAGTTTGACTTCGCTCAGGCAGAAACGGGCGTTGTCTGCCGCCACGGCCATGTCGGCGGCACAGATCAATCCCAGGGCACCGCCAAAGGCGGCGCCCTGAACCCGGGCGATCACCGGTTTCGGGCACTGATCTATCGCCTGCATCAGCCTGGCAAGTTTCAGGGCATCGTCACGGTTCTGCTGCTCATCGAGCTGCCCCATGGCCCGCATCCAGTTGAGATCGGCCCCGGCGGAAAAATGCTTGCCCGCTGCCTGCAATACCACCACCCGAATCCCGGTGTCACCGCCAACGTTCTCAAACGCCTGGGTCAGTGACGCAATGATGGTGTCATCGAACGCGTTTCTTTTGTCAGGATTGTCCAGCGTAATGCGAGCAACCCTGCCTTCGATTTGTGTGCTAACGCTCATGTTTTGCTCCAGGGGTTAAGCGTCTGACGTCCGACGCAAAATCACATCCTGAACACGCCGTAACGCGTGTCCTCGATGGGGGCATTGAGGCTGGCAGAGATGGCCATGCCCAGGACGTCGCGGGTATCTGCCGGGTCGATGACGCCGTCATCCCAGAGCCGGGCACTGGCATACCAGGGCTGGGCCATCTGTTCGTACTGCTCGGTCATGTCGGACTGGAACTGACGGGCTTCGTCCTCGCTCCATTGCTGGCCTTTCTTTTTCATGGAAGCCTGCTTCACCTGGGTGAGCACGCTGGCGGCCTGTTCGCCACCCATGACGGAGATACGGGCGTTGGGCCACATGAACATAAAGCGAGGGTCATAGGCGCGCCCGCACATGCCGTAGTTGCCGGCCCCAAAACTGCCACCGGTGATCACGGTGAATTTGGGCACGGTGGCACAGGCCACGGCATTGACCATTTTGGCCCCGTGTTTGGCGATCCCTTCCGACTCGTATTTCTTGCCGACCATGAAACCGGTGATGTTCTGCAGGAACAGCAGGGGAATCTTTCGCTGGTTGCACAGTTCAATAAAGTGCGCGCCTTTCTGGGCCGATTCGGAATAGAGCACCCCGTCATTGGCGAGAATGCCCACCGGATAACCATGGATATGGGCGAAGCCGCACACCAGCGTGGTGCCATAGCGGGCCTTGAATTCATCCAGCTCAGAGCCATCGACGATGCGGGCGATCAGTTCCCGTGCCGGCATGGGCTGACGGGTGGTGGTGGGGATGACGCCATACAGCTCTTCGCTGGCATAAGCGGGGGGTAATACGGCGCGACGCTTGACCTGGTCCGGCTTGTGCCAGTTGAGGTGGGCGATGCAATTACGCGCCAGCGCCAAGGCATGGGGCTCGTCTTCGGCCAGATGGTCTGCCACCCCGGATTGCTCACAGTGCAGGTTGGCGCCACCCAGGGCTTCTGCACTGACCACTTCGCCGGTAGCGGCCTTCACCAAGGGGGGGCCGGCCAGGAAGATCGTGGCTTGCTCTTTCACCATGATCACTTCGTCGGCCATGGCGGGTACGTAGGCGCCGCCAGCCGTACAGGAGCCGAGCACAACACTGATTTGCGGAATGCCACGGGCCGACATGTTGGCCATATTGAAGAAGATGCGGCCAAAGTGCTCCCGGTCCGGGAACACTTCATCCTGGCGGGGCAGGTTGGCGCCACCGGAATCCACCAGATAGACACAGGGCAGACGGTTTTCCGCTGCGATGCTCTGGGCACGCAGATGTTTCTTCACCGTGAGCGGGTAGTAGCTGCCGCCTTTTACCGTGGGGTCGTTGGCCACGATCATGCATTCCACGCCCTGGATCCGGCCAATGCCGCCCACACAGCCCGCCGCAGGGACGTCTTCGCCATAGACGCCATCGGCGGCCAGAGCGCCAATTTCCAGAAACGGGGAGCCCGGGTCCAGCAAGCGGTCGATGCGCTCGCGCACCGGTAACTTGCCCCGTTCACGCAAGCGTTGCTCCGCCGCTTCACCGCCCCCGTGGGCAATGTGGGCCAGCTTGTCCTGAAGCTGCTGACGCAAGCCCAGGTTGTGCTCCCGGTTCGCCTGGAATTCCGGACTGGCCGGGTTGATCTGACTGTTAATCTTGGGCATGGCAATTGCGGTCGGACGTCCGGTGTCTGACGTCGGACGTCCCCTCCAGCTGGTCGTGTTTTGTCGTCAGACGTTGGACTTCAGACGTCTGACCCCTTACGCGGTTTCGTTAAATAGCTCGCGGCCAATGAGCATGCGGCGGATTTCGCTGGTGCCGGCGCCGATCTCGTAGAGCTTGGCGTCACGCAGCAGGCGGCCGGTGGGGTACTCATTGATGTAGCCGTTGCCGCCCAGGGTCTGGATGGCTTCCAGGGCCATCTGGGTGGCGTTCTCGGCGCAGTAAAGGATGACGCCGGCGGCATCCTTGCGGTTGGTTTCGCCCCGGTCGCAGGCCTTGGCCACGTTATAGAGGTAGCTGCGGCTGGCGTTGAGCGTCACGTACATGTCGGCAAGCTTGCCTTGCATCAGCTGGAATTCACCGATGGCCTGACCGAACTGTTTGCGTTCGTGTACGTAGGGCACTACCACATCCATGCACGCTTGCATGATGCCGGTACAGCCACCGGACAGTACGGTGCGCTCGTAATCCAGGCCGCTCATCAGCACTTTCACGCCTTCATTTTCCTTGCCGAGGATGTTTTCGGCGGGTACCTGACAATCTTCGAAGACCAGTTCGCAGGTGTTGGAGCCGCGCATGCCCAGCTTGTCGAGTTTCTGGGCACGGGAGAATCCGGGGTAATCCCGCTCGACGATGAATGCAGTGATGCCTTTGGGGCCTGCGCTGGTGTCGGTCTTGGCGTAGATCACATAGGTGTGGGCATCGGGGCCATTGGTGATCCACATCTTGTTGCCGTTGAGGAGGTAATGGTCGCCTTTCTTGTCCGCACGCAGGCCCATGCTCACCACGTCAGAGCCCGCACCGGGCTCGCTCATGGCCAGGGCGCCGATCTGATCGCCACTGACCAGGCCGGGGAGGTACCTGGCTTTCTGGGCGTCGGTGCCGTTCAGGTAGATCTGGTTAACGCACAGGTTGGAATGCGCGCCGTAGGACAGGCCAATGGAGGCCGATGCCCGGGAGATTTCCTCCATCACCAGGGTGTGGGCCAGATACCCCATGTTGGCGCCGCCGTATTCCTCGCTGACGGTAACCCCGAGCACACCCAGGTCACCCAGCTTCTTCCACATGGCCAGCGGGAACTGGTTGCTCTGATCCACCTCGGCTGCAATGGGCGCGATTTCCTTCTGGGCGAACTGGCGAACGCTGTCGCGCAGGGCCACCAGGGTTTCGTCCAGATCAAAATTGAAGCTGCTGTTGAACATGGCCTAACTCTCCAAATCATTCATGGCGTCAATGCAGCGTTGCTCCACGTCGTCGAGCTCCTGCTGCATGGCCTGGATATCGTGTAATTGTTGTTCCAGTTGTGCCCGGCGCTGGTGAATCTTTTCCTGCAGGGCAAGCAGCTGGTGGCGGTTGTCGCCCTGGGGCTGGTACATGCCGATCAGCTCCTTCGATTCCGCCAGGGAGAACCCCAGTCGCTTGCCCCGCAGGATCAGTTTCAGGGTGACCCGGTCGGCGGGGGAGTAGATTCGTGTCTGTCCCCGACGAGACGGGCTGACCAGCCCCTGGTCCTCGTAAAAGCGGATGGTGCGGGTGGTGACGTCGAACTCCCGCGCCAACTCACCAATGCTGTAGGTCTTCTTTTTGTCCATGGGGCGAGAGTAGGGGAAGTTTACGTTAACGTAAAGCTGGTTTTTGGCCTCTTTGACCGTGACAGCGTGTATACCGCCGAATAGACTTCACCCGTCAGAAAAAGGGGAAGGTAATGAAAGACGCTTGGAGTCGCTGGGTGGTTGCACACCCGGTGTGGGTGTTGCTGGGATGTCTGGTGTTGACCATGGGGATGGCTACCGGGCTCAAGGAATTCACCAACAATAATGATCCGCGGATCTTCTTCACCGAAGACAACCCGGATTTCAAACGGTTTGTGTCACTGGAAGACAGCTTCACCGCCAATGAGGTGGTGCTGTTTGTGGTCCACCCCAAAGACGACAACCTGTTCACCCCGGAGGCGCTGTCAGCCGTTGAGGCGTTGACCGAGGACGCCTGGCTGCTTCCCCATGCCACCCGTGTCGATTCCCTGGCCAACTTTCAGCATACGGAAGTGGAGGGCGATGATCTTTTCGTGGCCCCGTTGGTGGAGTATGCCGATACGCTTTCCGCCGAGGAGCTGGAACGCATTCGTGATATCGCTCTCAATGAACCGTCCTTACTAGGTCGGTTGGTCTCTGATAAAGGCCATGTCGCCGGGATTGCTGCCACGGTGACCATGGGTGAGGGCAAGACCGAAGCGCCGGAAATTACCCAGGCCGCTCGTGAGATGGCCCAGGAATACAGCCAGCGGTATCCGGATATCGAGTTCATGGTCACCGGCACGGTGATTTTCAATCAGGCGTCTGCCGAGGCCACCGAGCAGTCCATGGGATCCACCTTGCCGCTGGCGTTTGTGATCATGCTGGTGTGCCTGTGGTTGATTCTTCGCAGTGTCATGTTTGTGGTGGTGACGGTGTTCGTCATCAGCTTTTCGATCCTGTCGGCCATGGGTGTGGCCATGTGGTTGGGTATCGAATTTTCCCCCATTGTGGGCATGGCACCGGCCATGATTCTGACGTTGGCGGTGGCGGATTCCGTGCACATTCTGGCGAGTTACCGTCATGAACGACTGGAGGGCAAAGCCAAGGCCCCCAGTATTGTCGAGAGCCTGCGCATCAATATGCAGCCGGTCTGGCTGACCAGCCTGACCACGGCCATCGGCTTTGCCATTCTGAACTTTTCCGAGTCACAGCCATTCCGTGCGCTGGGCAATGTGGTCCTGATCGGGGTGTTGCTGGCCTTCCTGTTCTCGGTGGTCTTGCTGCCTGCGCTGGTGATGTTGCTTCCCCACAAAATCGAGCCGGGCAAGCAACGGGATTTTGCGCCGCTGATGGGGAGCCTGGCGCAGCATTTGAGCCGTCGCTACCGGCCCTGGCTATTGGGGATGTCTGTGGTGGTGGTTGTGCTGATGGGCTGTATCGGTCTGAACCGGATCAATGACGTCTTCAATGAATACTTCGATGAAACGTTCGAGGTAAGGCGGGTCAACGACTTTGCCATGCGTGAACTGACCGGCATGCACCGTATCGACTACGCGATTCCGGCGGCCGACGCCGGTGGGGCCATGGAGCCTGAATTTCTTCAGCAGCTGGACGCGCTGGTCAACTGGCTGGAAGAGCAGGAGCATGTGGTCTATGCCACGTCCTATACCAATGTGATCAAACGCCTTAACCGGGATATGCACGGAGGAGACCCCGCCTATTACCGGATTCCGGACTCCCGTGAGCTGATCTCGCAGTACACTCTGCTGTACGAGCTGTCGTTACCGCAGGGGCTGGGCCTCGAAGATCAGCTGGATATCGGCAAATCCCAGGCCCGCCTTGTGGTCATGCTGGAAAACATCGGCTCCCATCCGGTACTGGAATTCAACCAGAAAGTGGAAGACTGGATGGCGGCGAACTGGCCGGATTACATGCAGACCAAGGGGACGGGCATGGATGTGCTGTTCGGGCATGTCACCATGCGGAATATTCAGAGCATGTTGTCCGGTGCCCTTATCGCGCTGATCAGTGTCTCGGTGTTGCTGATCATCGCCTTGCGTTCATTCCGCTATGGTCTTCTGTCGTTGATTCCCAATCTGTTGCCAGCGGGGATGGCGTTTGGTTTGTGGGGCCTGATCAATGGTGAGATTGGTCTGGCGGTGTCTGTGGTGGCCTGCATGACGCTGGGGATCGTGGTGGACGATACGGTCCATTTCCTCAGCAAGTACGTCAGAGCCAAGCGCGAACTGGGTCTCGACACTGGCAAGGCAGTGGAATATGCCTTCCGCACGGTCGGGGTGGCACTGGTCGCGACCTCCGTGGTGCTGGTGGCGAACTTTGCAGTGATCGGTACCAGCCACTTCTATCCCAATGCCAGCATGGGGCTGCTGTCAGCGATCACGATCGCCATGGCATTGATTGTGGACTTTTTCTTTTTTGTACCTTTGCTGGTCGCTTTCGACAAGCGCCGCAAGGCTGCGGGCTAGCCAGCCCGCAGCAGCAGTGCTAACGTAGCGCCACACGGCTTATGACGGCGTCTACGGAACACTCACGGTGACGTACAAGAAAGACAGAAAAGTACTCAAACGGGTCGATTACGGGGCCGCCAGAAATTCCCTGATGGGAGTGCTGGCGGCCCTTCTGGTTTTTGCCCTGGTCTTTGCCTGGGGGCAGGTATACCAGAGTTTTGAGCTGGAAGCGCTGATCGCGGGCGGTGCGGTACTGGTGGTCACGGCCTATCGACTCTGGCTGCTGGCCCGGTTTGATGCCCTCTACGGGGCAGGTCCTGCCCGCTGGCGCAAGCTGTTTGGCATTGGCCTGGCGTTGCACGCGCTGCTATGGGGGATCATTCCTGCCTGGTTGGCGTGGCGGATTGGTACCGGCTTCAATTTCTTTGCGGTGCTGTTGTACAACGTAGGGGTAACCACGGCACTGGGCAGCTCGTGGATGGCGGGCCTGCGTGTCCGGCAAGCCTATATCGTGCTCATGTTCGTGCCGACGCTGCTCACCCTGTTCGTCTCGGGTAGCCTGCACGACTGGGTGCTGGCGGTGCTGATCGGCAGCTATGCGTTCTATCTCTTCCGTTTGTACCGTGGCCAGTATGAGACCTTCTGGCATGCCATGACCCGTGAGCGTCGCGGGGGGCGCCCCTCAGCGGAGGGGCAGTTACCACAGCGCTCGAACACCGACATTCAGCTCAGTCTCGTCTATCGACTTGCCCACGAGCTGCGCACGCCGATGAATTCCCTGATGGGGATGATGTCGTTGCTGGAAGATACCCGCCTTAACGATGAACAAAAAGACTATCTTCAAGTGGCAGGGCGCAGTGGCAAGCTGCTGCTTTCGCTGATTGATGACGTCCTGGATTACTCGCGAATCCTGACCCGCAGGGTCACCCTCAACCCGGAATTCTTCGATTTCCGCGCGGCTATCGAGCAGGCCCTCGAAGCGTTTGGCCCCATGGCACAGTCCACCGGACTGGAGCTGACCTGTGTGATTGATCGTATGTTGCCCAAACGCATCCGTGGTGATCGCGAGCGATTGATGCAGGTGCTTAACAACCTCTTCAGTAATGCCATCAAATTCAGTGACAAGGGTGAGATTCGCCTGGATGTGGATTTCACTGTGGAAGGGGAAAGTGCCGGTGTGTTGCGGGTGCGAGTGAGCGATCAGGGCACCGGCATGAGCCAGGACACGCTTCGCCACCTTTTTCAGGACCACTTCATCGAAGATGGTCAGGACCTGTATAGCTCAAGCCATACCGGATTCGGCCTGCTGGTCTGCAAGGGGCTGATTGATGCCATGGGGGGCGCTATTGGTGCCGAAAGTGTGCTTGAGGAAGGCTCCACCTTCTGGTTTACCGTTCCCGTGCAGGTACAGCCGGATATGCGTGAGTCGCAAAGCCTGATTCGGGCGCTCAATGGCGCCCAGGGCGTGATTGTGGGTGCCGCCACGGGCACGGTTGCGTGTATGCAGGAAGAGCTTGAGGCCCTGGATTGTCAGTGCTCTTCTGCCATGGGGTACGATCATGCGCTGCAGGCGTTGCGAGCAGGCCACCGGGAGCAGAGTGATTTTGACTTGTTGTTTGTCGACACCTGCTCACGGCCGGAATTAGCCTTGAATCTGTGTCGCAACGTGCTGGAAGACCCCAGCCTGCGGCCGGTAAAACTGGTGTTGCTTGCCACCATCGAAGAGCGTGGGTTGCCGGCCATACAGAAGCTTGTCGACAAGCATGATCTGGTCGTGCTGGTGCGTCCGTTGCATCGCAGCAGCCTGCGCCTGGCTCTGTCCCGGCTGGTGGGGCTGCAGCGTCATCAGCCCGTGCAGGATGCCCGAACCGAAACACCGGAAGAGCGTCAGCGTCGCAAGCGTTTCCGTTTGCTGCTGGTAGAAGATAACGAAGTGAATCAGTTGGTGACCCGGGGCATGCTGAGCAAACTCGGTTACCAGGTGAAAACCGTCAGCAACGGGGAAACCGGACTGGCGTTAATGGAACAGGAACCTTTTGATCTGGTGCTCATGGATTGCATGATGCCGGAGATGGATGGTTTTGAAGTGACGCGGCTGTTGCGCGAGCTTGAAGAGCGCGAAGCCCGTGATCGCACGCCGGTAGTGGCGATCACTGCCAACACGGCAGAAGGGGTACAGGCCCGCTGCCTTGCGGCAGGCATGGATGACTTTTTGGCCAAACCCGTGCACCTGGATGCGCTGGAAACGGTATTGCGACGCTGGCTCCCTGAAGAGCCACTGCGGGATGGGGACGAAGAATGACAAGAAAGGCCCTTCTACTGGGAGCAACAGGACTGGTGGGCAATGCCTGCCTGGAAAGCCTGTTGGCCAGTAATGAATATGATCTGGTGAGAGTGTTATCACGGCGCGAGCTCGATCTTGAACATCCCAAGCTTGACTGCCGCGTTGTCGATCTCGATGACATGGAAGCCTGCGCCGAGCAGTTCCAGGTCGACGACGTTTTCTGCTGTCTGGGCACAACCATGAAGAAGGCCGGCTCCCGGCAAGCTTTCCGCCATGTGGACCATGACTTGGTACTGCTTGCCGGCAAGCTGGCCTTACGGGCAGGGGTACAGCGTTTTCTGGTGGTGTCGGCGATTAACGCCAATGCGCGGTCCCCGTTTTTCTACTCACGGGTAAAAGGGCAGGTGGAGCGTGGCCTGAAAGAGCTGGGACTGCCCTTGCTGGCGATCTTCCAGCCCTCGCTGCTGCGTGGCGAGCGGAAGGATAAACGCCCGGCAGAAGACTGGGGTAACCTGCTAAACCGGGTTGTTGAGCCCCTGACCCGCTGGACCGATGCCCACTGGCTGCCGGTGGATGGCAGCAAGGTCGCCGACGCGATGGTCGGCATGGCTATCGACGGGCCCGACACGGGGCTCTACACATTGCGCTATCGGGATTTTCTGGTCTATGCCGGAAAGTTCCGCCAGCAACGGGAGGCGAGCCAGTAATTGGCGCGCGATCAAATCTGTTTTAAGGAGTCAGCATGAGTTTTGTGACCTGTGATCTGTGTGATGACAACGCCGACATCGTGTCAGTGGTAACCGGTTTTAACTGGTTCAGTTTTGGCGGGCGTAGTGCATTTGGCGGTGAGATTGTCACCGTGAAATGTTTTGAGGATAACAGTCAGGTCAAAGCGCATCTTGGTACGGATGGCAAAGGTAAAGTGCTGGTCGTCGATGGCGGTGGCAGCCTTCGCAATGCGCTGATTGGCGACATGATTGCCGAGAACGCGGTCAAGAATGGCTGGGAAGGTGTGATTATCTATGGCGCCTGCCGTGATGTGGATGCGCTGGGAACGCTGGATCTCGGGGTGGTAACCCTCGGTTGTGTGCCAATCAAATCGGTTCGCCGTGATGAAGGTCAGCTGAATATCGACATCCACTTTGGCGGTGTCACCTTCCGCCCCGGAGAATACGTTTACGCTGACAATAACGGGATTATCACGGCACCAAAAGCGCTATTGTAATCCGCCCCCGCCGGGGGGAGATGTGTGCTTCGTCCGGCGGTGTTTTCACCCCGGTATCCTGGCAGGGCGAAGCCCAAAGTTCTCCAGTGATTGCATGTCACGCAGGTACAGCATTAGGCCTGCCTCGGCGTGATCCCGGGTGTCAAATGGACCTTCCACCGTGTTTTCGCGAGTTGTGAAGTACCAGTTTGGTCCCTGATTGAAGAAGCGGTCGCTGCGAAACCAGGTTTTACTGGTCGCATCGTCTTTTCGACAGTCCATGACGTTCTCCTTATTCTTGGGTTTTCATCCAAATTAGCACCAGACCAAAATGCGTCTCTACGCCGCCTATCCAAACTATCCCAAAGGCTACTCGCTCTCGTATTTCTCTAAGATTAAAGGATGGGAGGCGCTCTGCTGTCACCGACTGAGCTGGCCGTGAGGGTTTCGGCCTGTCCCGGATCACGATCAGGTATTTGTGTCCTGTTTTTATGTCCTCAATCTGCTATAAAAGCCTGAGGGAAAAAGTCGGTCACGGCCCGACATTGACAAGGAATGCCTATGCTGAAGTCGATTCAAGTGGCGGATTACATGAGCCGTCGAGTGATCACGGTTTCTCCGAAACAAACCGTTCACGAAGCCATCGCCATTCTGCTCGAAAACCGTATTTCGGGCGCTCCGGTCGTTGACGACAAAGGTGCCCTGGTGGGCATGTTTTCGGAATCCGATTGCCTTAAGGGGGCCTTGGAGGCGACCTATCACGGCACGGAGATTGGCCTGGTCAGTGACTACATGACCGTCGACCTGCAAACCGTGACCGGAAAGACCTCTATTCTTGATGCCGCTGAAATTTTTCTGGCAGACCATCGTCGTCGTTTGCCGGTGGTAGAAGATGGCAAGCTGGTTGGCCAGATCAGCCGGCATGACCTGTTGCGCGCCATGGATGATTTTGCCCGCAACGCACATTGATTTTGACCATGGATCTTCGTGATGAAGATCTTTTTATTGACCCAAGGGGGAGCACGATGAACCAACCTTATGCGGCGCCTGGCGCTGATGTTGCCGTTACTGGTAACGAGACGTACCAGCCCAAATTTTTGTCTTTGTCCGGACGTATTGGCCGGATGCGATATTTTGTTTACGGAACGGGTTTGACGTTTTTGTTTTATGGTGTGCTCGGGATTGCCGCAGCCATCATGATTCCTGGATTTGCGTCAGGCGGTGAGGCTGCGGCAGGCGCGGGGGCGATGATTCTTGGTCTGGTTGCCTTTGTGGGCATGATCGCGGTCATGGTATTTGCCTGGGGCTTTATGGTGCGTCGCCTGAACGACATCAACGCCTCCGGATGGTTGAGCCTGCTGATGTTGCTTCCGCTGGTGAATTTTGTGCTGGCGTTGATTCTGCTTTTCAAAAAAGGCAGCGATGGTGGCAATAACTATGGTGCTGCGCCAGTGGATAACAGTGGTGCAGTGAAGGCCTTGTTTGCCGTGCTGCTGGTACTGTTGATTGGCTATTTTGCGGTGGTCATGCCAATGTCTTTTGCCGCTTACAATGACTACTTGCAGCAAGCCCAGTCAGCGCAGTTTGAGTATCCGGATTACTAGGCTTCTGAAAAGCCGCTGGCTGGCCAGGTATAAGTAATCAGTAACAAAAAAGGGGCTCCGAAGAGCCCCTTTTTTGTTGAGCGCCTGTGCCTTACGGCAGCAGGTGAGAAACGGCGTCGCGTTCTTCAGCCAGTTCCTGCTCGGTCGCCTGCATGCGGCTGCGGGAGAAGTCGTTGACTTCCAGGCCCTGAACGATAGTCCAGTCGCCGTCCTTGCAGGTGCAGGGGTAAGAGTAGATCAGGCCTTCCTGGATACCGTAGGAACCATCGCTGTAGATACCCATGGAAACCCAGTCACCTTCTTCGGTGCCCAGCGCCCAGGAACGCATGTGGTCCACAGCGGCGTTGGCGGCGGAAGCGGCAGAGGAGGCGCCACGCGCCTTGATGATGGCGGCGCCACGCTGCTGTACTTCCGGAATGTAGGTGCCTTCGTACCAGTCCTGTTCTACCTGGTCTACCGCTACCTTGCCGTCCACTTCGCAGTGGTGCAGGTCGGGGTACTGGGTAGAGGAGTGGTTGCCCCAGATGGTCATCTTCTTGATGTCGTTGACGGTTTTGCCCAGTTTGGTGGCCAGTTGCGCCATGCCACGGTTGTGGTCCAGACGGGTCATGGCAGTAAACTGACGCGGGTTGATGTCCGGCGCGTTGCGCTGGGCGATCAGGGCGTTGGTGTTAGCCGGGTTGCCGACAACCAGGACCTTGATGTCCTTGCTGGCGTTATCGTTGATGGCTTTACCTTGAGCAGAGAAGATTGCTGCGTTAGCTTCCAGCAGGTCTTTACGCTCCATGCCCGGACCGCGCGGACGAGCACCAACCAGCAGCGCGTAGTCAGCGTCCTTGAACGCCACGTTGGCGTCGTCGGTGCCTTCGATACCGGCAACCAGCGGGAAGGCGCAGTCTTCCAGCTCCATGATGACGCCCTTCAGGGCTTCCAGAGCAGGGGTGATTTCGAGCAGTTGCAGAATGACTGGCTGATCTTTGCCGAGCATGTCGCCAGAGGCGATGCGGAACAGCAGAGAGTAGCTGATTTGGCCAGCGGCGCCGGTGACGGCTACGCGAACAGGTGCTTTCATGAACAATCTCCTAGCTTTAATTCGGGAGAACTTAGTGGCTGAAACCGTAGGAACCTCTGAGCTATGTCGTGTGCATGACATGGGTCAGGGGTCCCGGACGGCGCGCATTATAAAGGAGGCGGCGACTAATCGCACGACCTCACCGGGAGGAATATGACGAACTGGGATGTGATTGTGGTCGGGGCCGGTCAGGCGGGCTGTGCCGCAGCCTGGGATCTGGCCGCTGCGGGCTGGCGGGTGCTGGTGCTGTCCCGTGAGGTTGGCGCCGGAAAGCCCTGTGCCGGGGGGCTGACAGAAAAGACACTGCGGCGGTTGCGCTTTTCCATTACCCCGGTGGTGCGTGAAACCATCGATACACTATACGTGAGCCGCTATCCGGCGGCCGACAAGCCCTTGCAGGCCCCGGGCCGGTTTTGCGTGATGACGGAGCGTGCAGAGTTGGACCGCTATTGTCTGGATCAGGCGAAAGCGCAGGGCGCCAACTTCATCGAGACCCGCGGGCTGGCCTCAATCAGGCAGGATCACGACGGTCTGACGGTGTCCACCCGTGAGGGAGACTGCTATCAGGCCCGCTGGCTGGTGGCCGCGGATGGTGCCAACAGTGTGGTGCGTCGGCTGTTGGGTGAGCGACACTTTCTCGGTGCCATGGCCATTGAAGGGCATGTCCGCCGTGACGATCTGGATGAATACCCGGGTATGACTCTGGATTTCGATGCGATTCGTGGGGGATACGGCTGGCTGTTCCCGAAAGGTGATCACGTCAATGTGGGGCTGTATGTCTGGCAGCACGGGATCGCCGCACCGGATCGTGCGGCGCTGGATAACTATTGCCTGCAACGGCTGGGAACCGCGCCTTACAAGGTCTCCGGTTACCCGCTAGGGACCTGGTTACCCAGGGTGCGCCTGATGCAGGGACGGGTATTGTTTGCTGGCGATGCGGCGGGCTGTACCGAGCCGCTGATGGGAGAGGGCATCTACGGGGCTGTGTTCAGCGGTCAAATGGCTGCAGAGGCGCTGTTGTCAGAGCAGCCGGGCCGGTATCCGCAATTGATGGAGGACTGGCGTGATGAGTTGAAGAAGGTGGAAAGCCTGTCACGGTTGTTTTACCGGCTCTCACCGGTCTCCATACCGCTTTTGCAGCACTGGATTGGTGAGACTCTGGTGGAGGGCTTTTCGAAGGGGCTCACCCTGGGCCAATGCAAACGCCGGTGGCGTGGAGCCGACCTGTAAGGAGCCTTCCTAACCCTGGTCCCGATAATGGACAGGCGTTACCCCAAACCAGCGCTTGAAGGCACGATTGAAAGCACTCTGCTCCGAGTAACCAAGGTCCAGAGCGATCTGGTTGACGGAGCGTTCGCTGTGTAGCAGCCAGTCACAAGCGAGACGCCGACGCTCGTCTTCCAACAGGGAGGAAAAGTCGGTGTTCTCTGCCCGAAGCTGGCGACGCAGTGTCCAGGGCTTGACGCCCAACTGGTCCGCGATGGGTTCCAGCTGGGGTACCCCTTGTTGCAACCGGTTCTGGATTTCCAGTCGGACCTGATCGAGCAGATTTTCCCTGGCGTGGTATTGGGTGACGGCCCGCTGCATGCGTGAGCGCGCGACCTTGTGGACATCCGGGTCGGCGTCCCGAAGTGGCAGGTCGAGCAGTTCGGGGCTTAACACGATGGCATTTTCCGGCTGCTCAAATGCTACCTCACACTGGAAAATGCGCTCGTACTCTTTTTCTGGTCCTTGCGCGGCGTGGTGAAAATGGACCTGCTCGGGATTGTAGCTCTGCCCGAGGATCCAGCGACCAAAAGTGATGGCTGCTGCGAAGTTGGCATCAATACGGGCGGGAAAAGTCGGGAGTGTGGCCATGTCACTGTCCCAAATCAGCCAGAGGTCCTTGCCGCGCCATTCAAAACGCAATTGGGCATATTCCGTGGTGACCTGCATGAAGGGAATCATCAGCTCGATGGCGTCGCCCAGGGTGGCACTGGACATACTGGCATAGCCCAGCTCACCCATGAACCGGGGGCGAATGCCTTCCCCCATGTGAAGCCCGAAAAGCGGATCTTCGCTGCCTGCAAGGGCCAGCCGCAACAGCTGATCTTCCACTGTCATGCTGATGCGTGAATGGGGATTTTCCAGGTCGTCGTTACTGATACCCAGATCAACCAGCGCGCCACTGAGGTCGGTGCCGGCACGCAGGGCGGCGTCCAGCAGAAATTCCAGCCAGAAAGGGGCGACGGTGCGATGTTGAAGCAGGGAAGCAGCGCTGGCGGACGACATAGGCTCGCGAATGGTTGTTTTCGAGCCCTGTAGATAACGAGAGGTTGCCGTGCAAGTCAACTGCAGAGCCGGTTAAACGGCGGGATATTGTGCAGAATCGGTGATATTGGCGCAGTGGCGCGGGAAAACTTTGTTATGGAAAGGGCATCAACCGGTGGGCCAGTAGAACGCTTAGGGCAAGTCGGCGAGCATGGAGGGCGGGAGCGGCAAGCCGCTCCCGTACTGCCTGATGACGGTGCTGGCGTCTTACTTCGCTTCCTTTGCCAGCTTGTTCACCTTGCGGGTGAGGGTCGCCATCTTCTTGTTCAGGGCTTCCACTTCGTCACGGGTAGGCAGGCCGAGTGCCTGGGCGACACGGGTACGTACCTGATCCAGCTGGGTCGGTTCCGCTTTGGCGCTTTTCTTGGTGCCGGTTTTAGCCTGGGCTTTCTGACGTTTTTCACCGGTTTTCACCAGGGACTCGAACAGCTCGGAGCTGCTGGCTTCGGCACGGCTGATGGCACCGCGCATGGCAACATTGATTTTCTCGAAGGCATCTTTGGCCTCGGCACTAACTTGTGCATAACGCTCGTTGATCTGGTTAATAACGGTATTGCTCATGGGGGGATCTCTCCTTAGATAAAGGTACTTGACTCCAGATTAGGTGCCCCCTGTTCAAGGGCGAGCGAAGTGTAAGACAGGTTTATGTCTGCCGGATTAATGTTGTCTAACAATAAAACATCGGATATCAGGCAGAAATGACCTACTCAGGAGTAGGTTTTTTGCTAGTCTGCTCCCTTGCCTGATCAACTGGGCCGAGCCACGGCCCAACCGTGCTGTGAGAAGGAGCCATGAGATGCCAGCTATTACCCGACAGGGCCGCTATGAAGGCCTCGCTTCATCCGGGGTGATTGAATACCGTGGGATTCCCTTTGCCCAGGCGCCCGTCGGGGAGCGCCGTTTCAAGGCTCCTCAGCCGCTACCCGCAGGTGACAACACGGTGGTGGCCAACCGTTATCCCACTGCGTCCCTGCAAGTCGATAATCCCATGATGGGTGTCAAGGGATCCGGCGAGGATTGCTTGTACGTAAACATCTGGCAGCCTGACGGCGAGGGGCCGTTCCCGGTCATGGTGTGGTTCCATGGTGGGGGCTATCTGTCAGGCTCCATTTCCCAGCCGCTCTACAACGGTGCGGCGCTGGCCAAAAGTCAGGGCGTGGTGGTGGTGAATGCGGCCTACCGGCTCGGCGCCATGGGCTTTGGCGATTTTGCGGCGGTAGCGCCGGAGCTGGGGGCCGATTCCAATCTGGGGTTGCGTGATCAGGTCGCTGCACTGGAATGGGTGCAGGAAAATATTGCGGCCTTTGGCGGAGACCCGGAACAGGTCACGGTGTTCGGCGAATCTGCCGGGGGCTTCAGTGTTTGTACGCTACTGGCGTGCCCAGCAGCGGCTTCCTTGTTTCACGGGGCTATCGTTCAGTCGGGTGCTGCGGATTTCGTGTTGTCTCGCGACGAAGCCCGCAAGGTCACGGATGCGTTTCTGGCTGCCTTGCCCGGGGGCGGTTCTGCCGCAGACAAACTCAGCGCAGCGCAGCCGGAGCAGTGGCTGAAAGCCCAGAAGGCCTCCATCAAGATTCTGGTGGATCGGGGCTTACGCACGACAACCCCGCAGTTCGCCATGAATTTTCTGCCGGTGCTGGACGATGACCTGCTGCCAAGCCTGCCCATCGACGCTATCGCGGCGGGAGCGGCCCGAGACAAGCGGCTGATGGCAGGAGTGTGCCTTGAGGAGTATTTGTTCTTCCAGTACGCGGGCCTGTTAGCGGGGACAACCACCCTGGATGCCCTGCGCGAGATCGATAACAGTGAAATCCTGCGGCGTTTCGAGCGTGGCTTGCCCGGTAATGGGCAGCGAGCCTTCGAGTATTACCAGAATGCGGTGACTCCCGACCCGCGCCGCAGCAATCTCGACTGGCTGGCAGCCATGGAGTCCGATCGCTTGTTCCGTGTACCCACGGTTCGGCTTCTGGACGCCCAGTCCAGCCATAATGCCCAATGCTGGGCGTTCCAGTTCACCTGGCCCAGCGAGCCCTTTGGCATGCCGATGGGGGCCTGCCATGTCATGGATATCCCGTTTGTCTTCGGGGTCACGGATACCCCGGCGGGTCTTTATTTTACCGGCGGTGGTGACGAAGCCCGCGCCCTGTCGGACCAGGTCCAGGCGGCCTGGGGCCGGTTTGCTCGTGGCGATGCACCGGGTTGGTCGGCCTGGCAGGGGGAGCGCACTGCTATCCAGTTTGGCCCCGGTGAGTCGCGAGCCCGTCTCTTGGATGCAGAGGCAGAGGCTTTGTGGGCGGATATTATTCCGTCACCGGCTGACCACTGACGTTTTTCCGCTTCCAGGAAAAGGCGTAGAATACGCGCCCCGCGCCGGTGATCCGGGCGGGGCGCTGTTATTTTGCGACGTTGAGTACTGGTCTGAGAGCGGGAGATGTCCATGAGTGTAGCAACATTGATCGAGCGCAAGGTCTTCGATGCCGTGCCTGTGGCACATTTCGAGCTCGAGAATGAAAGCCACAAACACAGCGTGCCGCCTAACTCGGAAACCCACTTCAAACTGGTTCTGGTCAGCGAGTCTTTTACCGGCATGATGCCGGTGCGTCGTCACCAGTTGCTGTACAAGGTGCTTGCAGACGAGCTGGCTGGGCCGGTCCACGCTCTGGCCCTGCACACCTTCACGGTTGAGGAATGGACGGCAAGGGGGGGAGAGGTGACCCAGTCCCCTGATTGCCTGGGTGGCAGCAAGCATGATCCGGAGTTCAAGGCGTGAGTCAGCATAAAGAAGAAAGAGCAGACAGCATTGTCGTGGCGGCGCTCTACAAGTTTGTTCGTCTGGACGATCACCCGCAGCTGCGTGAGCCACTGCTGGCATTGATGCTGGAGCAAGATGTGCGTGGCACGCTGTTGCTGGCCCATGAAGGTATCAACGGCACCATTGCCGGTCCGCGTACCGGAATCAATACGGTGCTGGACTGGCTGCGCAAGGATCCCCGCCTGGAGGATCTGGAGCATAAGGAATCGTTTCATGACGAGCATCCTTTCCTGCGCACCAAGGTGAAACTCAAGAAAGAAATTGTCACCATGGGCGTGGAAGGGATTGACCCTAACCGGGAGGTCGGGACCTACCTGAGCCCTGAAGAGTGGAATGAGGTCATCAGCGATCCGGACACCCTCCTGATCGACACGCGCAATGATTACGAGGTTGAGGTCGGCACCTTCAAAGGGGCAATCAACCCGGAAACCAAAACGTTCCGGGAATTTCCGGATTACGTGAAAAACACCCTGGACCCGCAAAAGCACAAGAAAGTGGCCATGTTCTGCACCGGGGGGATTCGCTGTGAAAAATCCACTGCTTACCTGAAAGAGCAGGGCTTTGAAGAGGTCTATCATCTGAAGGGCGGCATCCTGAAGTATTTGGAGGAGATGCCCCGGGAAGACTCTCTCTGGGAGGGTGACTGTTTCGTGTTTGATGAGCGGGTAACGGTGGACCATGATCTGAACCCGGGAGATTTCGACCAGTGTCACGCCTGCCGCCGGCCCATCAGTGATGCGGACAAGCTGTCCGATCAGTTTCAGTTGGGTGTGTCATGCCCGAAGTGTTTTGACGAATCCACCGCGGAGCAAAAGCGCCGCTTTGCTGAACGCCAGAAACAGATCGAACTTGCCCACCGTCGCGGCCAACAGCACCGGGGCATGAACCCGCGAGACGCGGACACTCCCGGTGGCTCCGGGAACCGCAGCGAGGGACACGACTGATCGCCCGTCAGCGACATGGTACTGGGGGAAATATTCAGGCTAGACTGTTTCCGTTGTGAACTTTCGGTTCCGTTTTATGCGTTACCTTTTGCTGCTCTCCCTGTTTTTACTCCCGCTGATGGCGAACGCGGATAGCGTTCGCGTGGCGGTCGCGGCCAATTTCGCGTCTCCCCTGCGCACATTGGTCGCGCTGTACCAGCGCAGCTATCCCCAGGCAGATATCCAGTTGACGGTGGCGTCCACCGGTAAACTTGCTGCCCAGATTCGTCAGGGGGCGCCCTACGATATCTTTCTTTCCGCCGACAATCGTCGCCCCCTGGAGCTTGCCCGCGAAGGCTGGTTGAAGCCTGAAACGGTACGCACCTATGCCCAGGGTGTGCTGGTAGTGTGGACACCGCGCCCTGGCGTACCGATTACACCGCAATCCCTGCGTCAGGTAAGCCTGCACCCGGTTGCACTGGCCAATGCCAGAACGGCGCCCTACGGTCAGGCTGCGCAAGCGGTGTTGTCAGCCTTGCAGGTGCCGAAATCGGTGACGTTGGTACGCGCTGAGAATGTCGGACAGAGCTATCACTTCGCCCATAGCGGAGCGGCCGCTGCGGCATTTGTGGCACTCAGTCAGGTTCTGGGGCAGGGCGGCAGCCAATGGCGGGTTCCGACGTCACTGTATCCCCCGATTCTGCAACAGGGCGGGCTGCTGAACGATACGCCTGACGCGTCGCAGTTCTATGACTTTCTGTTTTCTGCGGCTGCGCAGCAGCAGATTGAGGCCTCTGGCTACCGGGTGATCCATGCTCAATAATGGTGACTGGTTGGCGCTCTGGGTCGGTATCAAGCTGGCCCTGGTAACCACCGCGATCCTGTTGTTGCTGTGTACGCCGCTGGCCTGGTGGCTGGCTCGCCGGCGTGTGCCCGGTGCGGCATTACTGGAGGCCATTTTTGCCTTGCCTCTGGTGTTGCCGCCGTCGGTATTAGGCTTTTACTTGCTGATTGCGCTTGGGCCGCAAGGGCCAGGGGGATGGCTGGCACAGCTGGCCGGCATGCGCTCGCTTGCGTTCAGTTTCCCCGGTCTGGTGATCGGTTCTGTGGTGTATTCGCTTCCCTTTGTGTTGCAACCCCTGAAGAACGCCTTTGTGGCACTGGATCAGCGGCAGCTGGACATGGCGGCGGTCGCCGGGGCGCGGCCACTGGATCGTTTCGTCAGTCTGGTATTGCCTCAAGCCAGACCCGGTTATGCCAGTGCTGCCATGCTGGGCTTTGCGCATACCCTGGGGGAATTCGGGGTGGTGCTGATGATTGGTGGCAGTCTCGCGGGGCAAACCCGGGTGGCGTCCGTCGCGCTTTATGAGCACGTTGAGGCGGGGGATTATGCCAGCGCCCATCGGTTGGCGGCGGTATTGATGGTGATCTCGGTGGTGTTGCTGTGGGCGTTGTTTCGCTGGCAACGCCGGGCCGGCGCCCAGGCCCGAGGCAGAGGGGACTGGCTGTGACACTGGAATTCGACATTCACGGCCGGGTTGGCGACTTTCGGTTACGTGCCAGCGGCGTGTTGCCCGGCAGGGGGGTCACCGTCCTGTTTGGTCCTTCTGGTACGGGTAAAAGTTCGTTGTTGCAGATGTTGGCTGGACTGCTGCCCTGCGAGGGGCATGTACGTTTTGATGGCCATTCCTGGCAGAGCCGTCATGCCGCCTTGCCAGTCTGGCAGCGACCGCTGGGGATGCTGCAACAGCAGCCCGCGCTGTTTTCGCATCTGACCGTGGCAGGCAATCTGGAGTATGTGCGCAAGCGGCGTGGCGGCAGGGTCGATGTACCGGCGATTGTCCGGGAAGTGCGCATTGAGGGTTTGCTCCATCGCCGCGTTCAGGGGCTTTCTGGCGGTGAGGCCCAGCGGGTTGCACTGGCCCGTGCGCTGGTTGGGGATCCCGCCTTGCTGTTGCTGGACGAACCCCTGTCAGCGGTGGATTTGCCCCATCGGGAGTCCCTGCTGCAACGAATCGCGACGATTGCCCGCCGCATCCCCGTTCTCTATGTCACCCACAGCCTCGATGAGCTGTTATATCTGGCGGACCAGGTCTGGCTGATGGACAACGGTCTGCTGCAAGATCAGGGGCCCGTGCACCAGGCACTGGCGAGCCTGGATGGCCCTCTGGCCACACGCAGTGACGCCTGTGCACTGCTCAATGGGGTGATGGGTGGATTTGATGAGGAGGATCATTTGCAGGCGGTGAAAACCGGCCAGCATGTGTTCTGGTTGCCTGCCGCCCAGTCTCGTGAAACGGGAGAACCGGTTCGCCTGCGCATCGCAGCACGGGACGTGAGCCTGACCCGCTCTGTGCCGGAGGGTTCCAGTATTCTGAATATCTTGCCGGTCACCGTTGTCGCGGTGACCCCCTGCGGGCCGGGTCAGCATGTGGTGCGTTTGCAACTGGATGAACACATTGTACTGGCGAGAATTTCATCGCGTTCATTACGGGAGCTGGCGATCCAGCCCGGCCAGCGCCTGTATGCCCAAATCAAGGCAGTGGCACTGGCGTAAGCGGTGACGCTAGTGGATCACTCAGCAGCATGAGGGTGCTGGCACCCCGCCTGATGCCGCCAGTCCTCGGCCAGCCCAAAGCGCAACTCGCCAGTGGTAATGGTGCTGGTGCCGGAAAAGAAGAACATGATCACCGTGATCAGTTGCAGGCTCAGTATGACTCCCGGCGTCCACAGCCCGGCAAACCCGGCTGCCAGACTGGGGGCAAGATCCGCATGGGCTGGCAGCACTATGCTGATGATCACGCCATAGAGTGCGGCCAGCATGGCCATACATTGGTAGGCCGAAAACAGTTTGCTGCCACCGCGATAATCGGCCCGCAAGGTCTCGGAGTACACCCGCCACAATTGGCTGCCGACCAGCGACAGGGCAAACGCCAGTGCAAACAGCCCATGGAAGAACAGTGACATGCAAATCAGGGCGAGGCTGGTGTAGACCACGCAGGTGACCGCCTGAATCGGGATAACGGGCACCGCTTCCATCTCACCTGCGAAGGCAATTTTCTTGGTCTTGCCGATAAACACATGGTTGAGGGTGGCAAACATCCGTTGTGCCCAACGGGGAGCTTTGCCGAGTGCCTGACCATAGCAGCAGCCAAAGCTGATACAGGCAAGACGGCCGATACCTTCCCCGACCACATAGGCAATGGACATGGCTGCCAGCATGGGCAGGGCAGGTAATGGGGTTTCCCACCAGCGTTGGCTAAGGGTGTCAGCCAGCCACAGGAACAACGGAGCAATCAATATACCTACAAAGCTGGCTCCGCCCACGGTGAAGCCGTGGCGGTTCTTTTCAACGATGGTGGCAATGATCTTGGCCGCGGGCAGACAGATCACCAATACCCCGGCAGTCAGGGCCAGCGCGGTCAGTAGCGACACCCCAGCGGCGGAGGTGAGCAGGATAAAACAGGCGACGCCACACCCTCCCGCCAGTCCGGTGAAGAGTCCATAGAAGGTCAGGTTTAACCCCTGCCAGGCACCGTCATGGCGTTTCTTGAGGGGAAGAGAGGCCACAAATTGCCAGCGCTCCTCCGGCAAGTGCCGAAACAGGAAACGAAAAGCCAGGGCAAGAAACAGGGCAACACCGAGCAGGAATCCGTCTGCAGCTGTCATCGTCAGTCTCCATCACGATTTCTGCACAGCGTGAGGGCCTGGCGGTGCAGGGCCGTGACAATGAGGTGACGTTTGCATGAAACCCCAGACACAAGGGACAAGGGGCTATCGAGGGACGCCTTAGTCGCGGTTGCGAAGAAAGCTTTCTGCAGCCTGCACGATCAGTTCGGTCACTGAGCGATCTTCCATCAGGGCCTGCATCTTGAGGCGCTTGTGCAAGTCGGCAGGGATATCAGCAGTAAGGCGACGGTAACCTTCGCGTACTGCACCCTGTCGGGAACGGGCTGAGGGCTTACGGTTTTGGGCGGAAGCGCTAGAGGGAGTGGCAGCACGGCGTTTACGCGGGCGTTGCTGTTCTTCAATACTGACGAAATCAATCTGTTCCATGGGCTGTGCCGGCACCGGTAAAAACAGCGCGAAGGGTACTGGAAAGCCCCTGAAATAGACAGGATTGACAGCAGATTTTATAGTGCAAAATCATGATTAAAAAAACGGAGTTGGCACTCAGCGACTGAATAAGCAGGGACGGCGCCAATTTCACCATTTGGGTTGGGGAGAACATGGAAAAAGTTGACGTGCTGGTCATCGGCAGTGGTTTCGGTGGCGCAGTAATGGCTTGCCGTATGGCAGAGAAGGGAAGCAAGGTTCTGGTACTGGAAAGAGGCCGTCGCTGGCTGGCGTCGGAATATCCGTCGGTTACTCAGCGCGATTGGTTCTGGGACGAAGACGAACCGGAAAAACAGAATGGCTGGATCGACTTCCGTTATTTTGGTGACATGAGTGTAGCCATGGGCGCCGGTGTGGGAGGTGGCTCACTGATCTATGCCAACGTCAGTATCGAGGCAAAGCCGCAAGCATTCGATCACGGCTGGCCGGAAGCCATTGACTACGCGACCCTGAAGCCGCACTACGACACTACCGGGGTGATGCTCAACGTACAGACCCTGCCTGAAAACCAGTGGACGCCGCGCACGCATTTGATGAAAGAGGCCGCTGAGGCAACCGGGGCCGGTGAACGGTTTATGGTTGTGCCCCAGGCGATCACCTTTAATCCAGACTGGTCCAGTGATCTTGATGATGCCTATGATGCGCGGCACAGCAAGCAGTGGACCAATGATCAGGGCAAACAGCAGGGGACCTGCACCCATTGCGGTAACTGCGATCTGGGCTGCCCGGTGCAGGCCAAGAACACCCTGGATCTGAATTATTTGGCAGCGGCTGAGAGTGCCGGAGCCGAGATTCGCCCGCTTCATCATGTGCGGACGATTCGCCCGTTGACTGGCGGCGGTTATGAAGTCCGCGCGCGAGATCTGGATGGGCAGTGCTGGCGTGTGTTCCGGGCAGAAAAAGTCATCGTGGCAGCCGGGTCTGTGGGATCGACGGAATTGCTGTTGCGCAACCGGGATCAGTACAAGACCCTGCCAAAACTCAGCCGGGCATTGGGGCATCAATGGTCTTGCAATGGTGACTTCGCCACCGCAGCAACCTACAAGGGCCGGTCGATTTCTCCGACCCGGGGACCGACAATCTCTTCAGCCATTGATTATCTCGATGGCAGTGACGGTGGGGCCCGGTATTTTGTCGAAGACGGCGGCATCCCTGATGTGATGGGCAGCATGCTGGACCGACTGGGCAAGGACCCGCGTTTCCGTGGAACCCGGCTTGGTAAGGCCATGCTGAAATACGGGCAAAGCAGTGACCCGTTTTCGGAAATGATGCCCTGGTTCGGGCAAGCCATGGATGATCCGGGCGGCCGCTTTTATCTTGGCCGTCGCTGGTACTGGCCCTGGAAACGAAACCATTTGAAACTCAACTGGGATTACCGCAAGGCAGAAAAGGCCGTCAATGGTTTGTCCGAGCGTCATCTCGCGCTGACTGCTGCCACAGGTGGGGATCCGTCAACACCTCCCAACTGGACCCTGTTCAAGGATCTGATCACTCCGCACCCGCTGGGCGGCTGCAATATGGCCGATAGTGTTGATACCGGGGTGGTGAATCATCGCGGGGAGGTGTTCAATTATCCCAATCTGTTTGTGATCGACGGCGCAATGGTACCGCGGGCCCTGGGGTTGAACCCGTCTCGAACCATTGCGGCACTGGCGGAATACGCTGCCAGTGAGATGCACTAATTAAGAAGGATTTGGTTATGAGCGATGCCCGTTTCAACGTGGTGTTTTCCGGCCAACTGGTTCGTGGTGCGGACCCGGCCACAGTGAAAGCCAATCTTGGCCGGGTGTTCAAGATGGATGCCGCCCGGGTTGAAAAGCTGTTTTCTGGCCAGCCCGTGGTGCTGAAGAAAGAGGCGGATCAGGCCACCGCCATGAAATTTCGGGCGGTGTTGAAGCAGGCGGGGGCGGAGTGCGAACTTAAGCCTTCAGCCCCTGCGGCGGCGCCGACATCACCGACACCGGTCAAGCAGGCAGGGACCGGCCCGGCGGAGGCAAAGGTATCCGGTGGTACCGCCTCTGATGCCGACCAAGAGAGTGGCGACCTGGAAACCGTAGGCACAATCCGCACTGGCGGGACAGGGTTCTCTGGATCTTTTACGGTGGCAGATGTGGGAGCTGACATGGATAACAGTGAGCATCAGCCGCCTCCGGATGCACCGGATGTGAGTCACTTGAGTATGGCGGCTGCTGGTGAAGACCTTGGCCAGAAAAAAGAGCAGAAAACAGAAGTTAATCCGGATATCAGCCATCTTTCCCTGAAAGACGACTAGTCCGCGAGCCCCTGTCGCTGAGTGGGTATGCCGCATGGCCCTCGTTCAAGGATTGTTTGCGACTGATTGAAACCCTTCGTGGCTATCGGATGTGGCTCCGAGCTGTTCCAGCAACTCGCGGCGACTTTGTAGTGCGGAATAGACCGGGCTGCTTTGCGGCACACTGATCATCAACTGCGCGAGGAGTTGTCGGGCGCCAGCGATATCTCGCTGCCGGATCAACTGGCTCAGCCGGGCAAAGGCATTACTATCGGTTTCCAGTGCGTCCAGTTCCTCTAGCTGGTCCGGATTCAGGGTGCGCTCGCGTGCCAGTTTGATCGCTCGACGGGCGCCACTGCTATCTCCCAGCTCCAGTAACTCCTTGATGGCGGCATAGTTTTCCTGAAGGTCTACCGGTGAGTTGTGCGGGGGGGCTGGTGTGGAGGGGACCGGGGTATTGGTTTCTTCCGGCTGCATTGCCGGCTGGGCTTCGATGAAGCCAGAGGAGATGTCTGCCTCAACCAATGTCAGAGTCCATTGACCAAGCGTACAGCCTGATGCCGTGGAGACATCAACTTGCCATTGTCCCCCGGGTTCCAGAGCAAGGTTGGCAAAACTTTTGGAAGACCAGGTGCGCCAGAAATCAGAACCTACCTCCAGACTTACATCAGCCACCCTCGTGTTGTTATAGCTCCAGCGATGATGCAACTCAGTTCCCTCCCCGTTGGTTACAGCGGTATAAAAAAACAGTTCGCTGAGGTTAACAGGAGCCTCAGTGAGTTCGCTGAGGGGCACGCGGTTTTGGACTGCTGACGTGAAAACTGCCACGGTCAGGGTTGGGCAGAGGATATCGCTCTCGGCTGGTGCTTCGGCCATCCCGGGTGTTGGTAACAGGCCTATGGCCAGTGCTGTCAGATAAGGTGCCCTCAGATAACCCACCGCATTTCCCCTGGTTGACACTGGCGCCCTTGGGGGCACCAGTGCATATCAGTTCATGTTTGTGTAAGGGTAGAGGCTTGGTGATAACAGGGCGTGGAACCAGGTCACGCAGGTAAGGCTTTGGAGAGGAAAAAGGCGCCGTTAATCGGAATCGTCACTATCGGGGCCATGGAAGACCAGGAACAATTCTTCCAGCAGGTCAGGGATGCTCAGAGCCATTTGCCGGACCAATTGTGTGTTATTCCAGATGTCATCGAGCGCTTCATCTTCATCCAGACCAGAAATCAACACAAAGGGCAGCAGCATTTCAGCCATGGTGGATTCGTCGTCCTGATACCAGGTGTCTTCGTCGGCGAAAACGCCTGTCATGAAGCCAGCGCACCAGCTAGCCAGGTCCTGACCATCTTCTTCCTGGTAAGGATCGAGCAGGCATGGAAGGTTGATTGGTTCGCCACTGGTAAGCTGTGATTCGAGTCGCTGGCACAAATCGTTAAGCGCGGCTTTGACATTCTCTGGGACGTCCAATTCCAGCAGCTCACTGTAATTGATGTCGTCAAAGGCAGGCCCAACGGCAAGAGCGCACAGCAGGCCATGCAGTTCTGTCCAGGTAGGGGCGTCTTCGCCAAGACTCTGGAAATGTTTGCGAACGGTGTTTTTGAGGCTGGGATTGGTTATGTCTGACATGGGCCCTCCAAGGTCAGCAAGGATAGCGGTACTGGCGCGAGCAGGAAACCGCAAATCGGCAGCTTATTCCCCGGTCAGATGAATTCGGTTACGACCAGCGGCTTTGGCTTCATAAAGCGCGGTATCGGCACGATGGGTGAATGACTCGGCGGATTCCCCTTTTTGGTAGGCCGCAAGTCCTGCAGAAAAGGAGGTTTGCATGGCACCAGAAAAACCGAAATCCTGGGAGGCAAAGGCGTCACGAAGGCGCTCCATGGCAGCCATGCAGGCTTGCTTGGACGCATGAGGGAACAGCACAACAAATTCCTCTCCCCCGTAGCGGGCCAACAAGTCCGAGCGTCGCAGCCCCTGGCTGGCCAAATTGCTGAAGCGGCACAGCACTTCGTCCCCGGCTGCATGGCCGTATTGATCGTTAACCTGCTTGAAGTGATCCAGGTCGATAATGGCAAGGTGCAAGGCGCTGCCATTGCGTTCGGCAAGGGACATCTCTTCGTCTAGCCTTTCAAGGAAATGTCGTCGGTTGTACAGACCGGTGAGTTCGTCACGTATGGCGATTGCCGAAAGCCGCTCGTGGGCTTCTCGAAGGCTTTCTCGTTGGTCCCGAACCCGGGTCTGGAGGTTATGAATATAACCTCCAACATAGATAAACCAGCACAAGCCCAGTGCCAGAATTATCCAGTGACCGATCAGGTAGGAAAACACCACAGAATGCGGAGAAGTGGATAATTCGAAGACCTGGAGCCCGGTGAAGCAGGTGAGGGTGAAAAGGGCCATCAGCATCAGGCCGCGGCGATCCAGCGCGAAGACGCCGAAGGTCATGACCATGAAATAGATACTGAGCATGGCGCCACGCAGTTCACGCGAGAAATACAGGATGGCGGTGGTGGCCAGGATGCCGGTGGCCATCTGCAGAAAGGTCAGGCTGGGGTCCTTCAGCCGTTCACTGCAGCCGCTGCGGATCATGAGGTAGAAAAGAGCGTTGATCCCGTAGAGCCAGCCAAAGATCAACGCATGCGGGGTGCCTGGCTCAAAAGCACTCAGCTGAACACCAAGAAAAGTGCCCATCCAAAGTAACAGGTAGGAGTAGAGCGCCATAAACTGGCGGCGTAGCCGGATGGCCCGCTCCGGCGGATTGCTGGGGATCAGGATAAACACGAAGCCACAAAATCCTTGTGAAGAGTGTTGTTTTATTTTTCGACAACTTTACCGTTTTTATCGTCCGAGGTCACAGTCCTTGTCATTGTTCACTGTAGACAATCGCTGGCAGACTGTGGATATCAAACAAACGTTTGATTGCTGACGATAATCACTATGAGGTTCGGTATGGATTCAGCTCCGTTCGATCTAACACTCACTGAAGAGCAACGTATTACCCGCGAGAACATGCTCCGCTTTGCGCGTGACACGCTGTCACCCGCGGCCAGGGCTGCCGATGATGCCGCCAGTCCTGACGCTGCCCTGGTGGCAGGCATTCAGGAATTCGGTCTGGCGTTGATGCCCATTCCCGAAGCGCTGGGCGGGGTCGGTATGCCGCGTTCCCCGCTTTCCAATGCGTTGGCGTGTGAGGACCTTGGGCAGGGCGACATGTCCCATACCCTTGCTGCCCTGCAGACCATGGGGGTGGTGAATGTGCTGGTCGAAGGGGGTAGCGAGGAACAGCAGGAGCGCCTGTTGCCCGGGCTGGCCAGCGGTGAAGCGGGCCAGGCCGCCGTTGCACTGACCGAGCCCCGGGCAACCTTCGAGCCTACGGAGTTGGCCACCCAGGCTGTGAGCGAAGGTAGTGAGTATCGTCTAAATGGCACCAAGAGCCTGATCCCCATGGGGGAGGCGTGCGGATTGTTTGTGGTAGTGGCTGCCACAGAGTCGGGCCCGGCCGGTTTTCTGGTGTCCAGCGATCTTCCCGGGGTCAGCGTCAAGGCCGAGCCGGCCATGGGGCTTCGCAGTGCCGCACTGGCCACTCTGGAGCTACAGGATGTGGCGGTCAGCGAGGCAGACAGGCTCTCGGGCTTTGATTTGCCGCGCCTGCAGGCGTTGTCATGGATCGGGCAGTGTGCCTTGGCGGTGGGGTGCTGCCAGGCGGTGCTGGATTACAGCATCCCCTATGTGAAAGAACGCAAGGCATTTGGCGAGCCCATCGCCTGGCGTCAGTCAGTGGCGTTCATGGTGGCGGACATCGGTATCGAACTGGAAGGCATGCGCTTGTTGATGTTGCGGGCGGCCAGCCGGGCGGAGCAGGGGTTGTCGTTCTATCGCGAGGCCTACCTGGCCCATCTGCAATGCATGGAGAAAGCCATGCAGATCGGCACCAACGGTATTCAGCTGTTCGGCGGAGCCGGCTTCGTCCGCGATTACCCGCTGGAAATGTGGTACCGCAACCTGCGCAGCATTGCCGTGCTGCACGGCAGCCTCGTCGTATAAGGAGACCGACATGATCAATCTCGAACTTCCGCAAAAATTGACCCAGGTGCAGCAAATGGCCCAGCAGCTGGCCAGTGGTGTCTTCCGACCGATCTCCCGCAAGTACGACGCCATTGAGCATTGCGATACCCCGGAAGAGCTCAAGCCGGTGGCGCAGATGATGGCCGCCATGAGTGGCGGCGGCAAAAAAGGCAGTGGCAAAGGCTCCGATGGCATTAAAAACGGGGCCAACATGATGGGGATCATGGGCGTTGAGGCCATGTGCTGGGGCGACGTGGGCTTGATGCTGTCTATCCCCGGGAGTGGTCTGGGTAACGCGGCGATCTCGGCGGTAGGCACTCCGGAACAGAAGCAGCAGTACGGCAAACTCTACTGTGCCATGGCGATCACCGAGCCGGGGGCCGGGTCCGATTCCGCGGCCATCAGCACCACGGCGGTGCGTGACGGCGATGAGTGGATCCTGAATGGCGAAAAGATCTATTGCACGGGCGGGCAGCGTTGCGATGCCGTGGTGGTATGGGCAACCCTGGACAAAGCGTTGGGCAAGGCGGCGATCAAGTCATTCATTGTGCCCCGTGATAACCCGGGCATGAGTTTGGTGCGGGTGGAAGACAAGATGGGCCTGCGGGTCTCGGATACGGCGGCATTGTCGCTCAACGATTGCCGGATCCCGGTAGACCATGTGCTGGGCTCAGCGGAGATCGCCGACACGGAAGAGGCGCGCAAAAAAGCCTTTGGTGGGGTCATGCAGACCTTCGATAACACCCGTCCCCAGGTGGCCGCCATGGCATTGGGGGTTGCCCGTGCCGCATTGGAAATAACTCGTGAAATCTATGAAAAAGAGCAGGTTAGCGCTGATTTCTCGAAACTGCCTTATAACTCCACGGCCCGTGAACTGGAACTGTATCGGCTGGAGGCGGATCTTGAGGCGGCACGACTGATGACGCTGAAAGCGGCCTGGATGGCCGACAACGGTCAGCCCAATTCGAAGGAAGCCTCCATGTGCAAGGCCAAGGCGGGGCGCATGGGCAATGAGGTGACCCTCAAATGCGTTGCGCTGTGTGGTGAGCTTGGGTATTCCGAGCGCACCCTGCTGGAAAAGCTGGCCCGTGACTCCAAGATCATCGACATCTTCGAAGGCACCCAGCAAATCCAGCAACTTATCGTGGCGCGGCATCTTCTGGGGTTGTCGTCCAAGGAGCTGAAATAGCTGGCTTCGAACGGGCTCCGCTTGCCGGGTGAGAAAACCGGTTCGTCAGACGTCTGAAGTCGGACGTCTGACGCGAAAGACAGAAAACCCGTCGTCCCGAGCAAGCAGGCCCTGAAGCTGTACCCTTGCGAGTCGGGTTGGCGCGTCAGATTGCCGACGTCTGACGCCCGACCAGAGCAAACCACATAAGCGTCCCTGAAATCCGCGAAGAACCTTTGGTTTTCCCTCCGATCCCATTACCCTCTGCGGTACTCATATTCTGGGAGACGGCAGTATGTCCAACAGCCTGGCAGGCAAGATTGTCTGGATTACCGGTGCCTCTTCGGGCATTGGTGAAGCAGTGGCCAAGTCCTTTGCCCGTCGCGGGGCGCGGCTGGTGTTGTCAGCCCGTCGTGAGGCGGAGCTTGAGCGGGTTCGTGAAACCCTGGTCAATGCGCAGCAACATCTGATATTGCCATTGGATCTGGCAGACAGCGGCGCCATGCCAGCCGCGGTGCAGGCCGTGCGCGAGCGCTTCGGTGGGCTGGATATCCTGGTGCACAATGGCGGCATTTCCCAGCGTTCACGCGTGGCAGACACCGATCTGGCGGTAGACCGTCGCATCATGGAAGTGAACTTCTTTGGCACGGTTGCGCTGACCAAGGAGGTATTGCCCTGGTTCCGTGAGCAGGGGGAAGGGCGCTTTGTGGTCATCACCTCCCTGGTCGGCGAGTTACCCACACCGCTGCGCAGTGCTTACAGCGCCAGTAAACATGCCCTGCACGGTTTCTTTGAATCCCTGGGAGCAGAAGAATACGACAATGGCTTGCGGGTCACCCTGGTGATGCCCGGTTTCGTGCGAACCCAGGTCTCTGTCAATGCGCTCACTGCGGATGGCTCAGCCCAGGGCAGCATGGATGATGCCCAGTTGAGTGCCATGCCGGCCGAAGAATGCGCTGAACGGTTGCTCAAGGCCGTGCAGCAAGGCCGTGATCAGGTTATCATCGCCGGCCGCGAAAAGGCCGGTGTGTACCTGAAACGCTGGTCTCCGCCCCTGTATCGACGACTGATCCGGAAGATGAAGGTCACCTGATGTCAGATAGCCTCGACGCCAAGAAAAAGACGCGCTTCAACAAGCTGCAGAAAAAGCTGCGGCGGGAAGTGGGCCGTGCCATTGCCGACTTCAACATGATCAGTGAAGGCGACAAGGTGATGGTGTGCCTGTCTGGCGGCAAGGATTCCTACACCATGCTGGAAATCCTCCGCAATCTGCAGCATTCCGCGCCGGTAAACTTCGAGCTGGTGGCGGTGAACCTGGATCAGAAACAACCGGGTTTCCCCGAGCACATCCTGCCAGAGTATCTGGAGAAAGAGGGGGTGGCGTACCACATCCTGGAAAAGGACACCTATTCCATCGTCAAGGAGAAGGTGCCGGAGGGCAAGACCACCTGCAGTCTGTGCTCGCGCCTGCGTCGCGGCAGCTTGTATGGCTTTGCCGAAGAGATTGGCGCCAACAAGATTGCCCTGGGTCATCACCGTGACGATATCGTCGAAACCCTGTTCCTGAATATGTTCTACGGCGGCAAGATGAAGGCCATGCCACCGAAGCTGCGCAGTGATGACAACCGCAATATTGTTATCCGTCCGCTGGCATACTGTCGCGAGAAGGACATTGTGGAATTCTCCGGCCTGAAGGATTTCCCGATCATTCCCTGCAACCTGTGTGGTTCCCAGGAAAACCTGCAGCGTCAGGTGATCAAGGAGATGCTGCAAAAATGGGATCGGGAACAGCCGGGGCGGATCGAGAATATCTTTGCTGCGGTACAGAACATTGCCCCGTCCCAGCTGGCTGATACTCGCCTGTTTGATTTTGAACATCTTGAGCAGGGCCAGCAGCGGGGTGGCGAGCAGGCACATCGCCTTGACGTGGTCAACCTTTTCGGTTGATCGCAGACTCGCCAGTCACGCTAAATTATGTCACTAAACATGATTCGTGGCCGCGTTTCGGCTAGAATGCCCACCGATTTTTTCGCGAGCAGCCGTGTCTGGCTGTATTCTCGCAATAGCACCCCCCGGGCTTGATATGGTTGCCTGATCCGCTCACTGGACAGGCCTGACAATACATTGAGTCAGCACCATGAAAGCGCCGTTTTATTGAAGATTCTCTGGACCAGAAGGGTAGGAGCACCATGACCGATCGTATTCAGAAGGGTAGCCTTGAAATCGCTGCTGAACTCCATGATCTGGTAGTCAACGAGATCGCGCCGGGTACCGGCGTCGACCCGGATCACTTCTGGGGCGAGCTGGAAGCCATCCTCAAAGACCTGGCGCCGAAGAACAAGGCGCTGTTGGAAAAGCGTGAAGCGATCCAGGCACAGATGGATGAGTGGTACAAGGCGCGCAAGGGCCAGGCCATCGACATGGCTGAATACAAGCAGTTCCTGTCCGAGATCGGCTACCTGCTGCCGGAAGGCGATGCGTTCAAGGTGACCACCGAGAACGTGGACGAGGAAATCGCCACTATTGCCGGCCCGCAGCTGGTAGTACCGGTGAAGAACGCCCGTTTTGCCCTGAATGCGGCTAACGCTCGCTGGGGCAGCCTGTACGATGCCCTGTACGGCACCGACGTGATTTCCGATGAAGGCGGCGCCGAGAAAGGCGGTGCCTACAACCCGAAGCGTGGTGCCAAGGTGATCGCCTGGGCGCGCGACTTCCTGGATAACTACTTCCCGCTGGCCAACGGTTCCCACAAGGACAGCACTGGCTACGCGATCGTCGATGGCAAGCTGGTTGTGTCCCTTGGCGGCGAAAAGACCGGCCTGAAAGACGAATCCCAGCTGAAGGGCTTCCTGGGCGACGCCGCGGCGCCCACCGGCGTACTGGTCAAGCACAACAACCTGCATGCTGAGCTGCAATTTGACGCCAGCCACCCGATTGGCGCAGATGATGCTGCCAACATGAAAGACGTGCTGCTGGAATCGGCCATCACCACTATTCAGGACTGCGAAGACTCGGTTGCGGCGGTTGACGCCGAAGACAAGGTCGAGGTGTACCGTAACTGGGCCGGCCTGATGAAAGGCGACCTTCAGGAAAGCTTCGAAAAAGGCGGCAAAACCCTGACCCGTTCCATGAACGGCGACCGTGAGTACACCGCGCTGGACGGCTCCACCCTGACCCTGCATGGCCGCTCTCTGCTGCTGGTGCGTAACGTGGGCCACCTGATGACCAACCCGGCCATCCTCATGAACGGTGAGGAAACCCCGGAAGGTATCATGGACGGTATGGTGACCGTTCTGGCTGCCATGCACGACCTGAAAAAGATCAACAAGCTGAGCAACAGCCGTACCGGTTCCGTGTACATCGTGAAGCCGAAGATGCACGGCCCGGAAGAAGTGGCGTTTGCCGTTGAGCTGTTTGGTCGTGTTGAGAAGGCGCTGGGCCTGGCCGACAAGACCCTGAAAATCGGCATCATGGATGAAGAGCGCCGCACCACCGTGAACCTGAAAGAGTGTATCCGTCAGGCCAGCGACCGGGTGATCTTCATCAATACCGGTTTCCTCGACCGTACCGGCGATGAAATGCACACCTCCATGGAAGCCGGTCCGTTTGCTCGCAAGGGCGACATGAAAGGCATGCCGTGGATCAATGCCTACGAGGCGTGGAACGTGGATATCGGTCTGGAATGCGGCCTGCCGGGTCACGCCCAGATTGGTAAAGGGATGTGGGCCATGCCGGACGAAATGGCACAGATGATGGCCAACAAGGCCGGTCACCCCAACGCGGGCGCAAACTGTGCCTGGGTACCGTCCCCGACGGCGGCCACCCTGCACGTGACTCACTATCATGAAGTGAATGTGGCCGAGGTTCAGGCCAAGCTGGCCAGCCGTGAGCGTGCCTCCCTGGACGACATCCTCACGCTGCCGCTGCTGGACCGTGAATTGTCTGCTGAGGAAATCCAGCAGGAGCTGGACAACAACGCCCAGGGCATCCTCGGTTACATGGTACGCTGGATTGACCAGGGTGTCGGTTGTTCCAAGGTGCCGGACATCAATGATGTGGGTCTGATGGAAGACCGCGCTACCCTGCGTATCTCCAGCCAGCACGTGACCAACTGGCTGCACCACGGCATCACCAACAAAGACCAGGTGATGGAAACCCTGAAGCGCATGGCTGAAGTGGTTGATCGTCAGAACGCCAACGATCCGCTCTACACCCCCATGGCCAAGGACTTCGACGGCTCCGTTGCCTTCCAGGCAGCAGTAGAACTGGTATTTGAAGGCTGCTCCCAGCCGAGCGGTTACACCGAGCCGGTTCTGCACCGTCGTCGTAGAGAGCTGAAAGCAGGCAAGTAAGCAGTTAACAGCGGCGCGCTCGCGCGTTGTTGGTTGCCTGAAAGCAAAGAGGCCGCGCCCAGACATTGGGCGCGGCCTCTTGCGTTGTAGAGCCTGACCAGCGCTGCTCGCGCAGCTATTCACTGTTCACTGTTAACTATTCACTGATCTGAACCATCACCTCAATGGGCAGCACCAATGTACTCCGCTGGTGGCTGCTACCGCCTATGCCTCGCTGCTGCCGGGATTGATCAATCTGGATGCTCCCCATGGGGTGCCATTGGCCTGGTGTGACCTGCAGGGTGGTAGCGCTGTGCTGGGTATTGGCTGTGATGTTGCCGGAAACAGTGTCGTGTTGCTGCTGAATACTGAGTACCACCTGGCCGTCCGGGAGGCTTTGCGGGGTGACTTGTATGCCCTGATCAAGAGCGGCCAGCTGGGTTCCGTAGGCGCCGTTCGACAGTGCCAGTAATGTGCCTCGACTGATGCGTGCGGGATAACCGGACAGGGTGCGTATCTGGTAGTGATCGTGCTGCTGCTGTCGGGACTGCTGTGCTCCAATCTGTACCTGTGCGTCGAGATCTCCCTCACGATTGCGGCTCACCGTGCCCTCAAGGGGCTGCTCATTGCCAGTGGAAGAACCGCTGCGCCGCAGATGGACAACAACGGTCGCCGGTTCGGCGTCCAGATTACCCAACACGCCTTGCAGGCTGCGCAGGTTTTCCGCTGTGGTGCGGATGATCAGCTTGCCGCGATAGGCCTGAACTGAACCGCCAGCAGGCAGTAACGGCTCAATGACAGGCAGCAGGGCGGCAGCATCAGGACGAGAAATGACATGCATCTCCATGGGCTCGGCCCGCAGTGTGGCGGTCAGGCTTAGCGTCATGATCAGGATCGCAATAGTCAGCAGATTGGGCATGGCGTTGCTCCAAAGGGGGCCTGATATCAGGGTGCAGGACGCCAACGCATTGTGAAAGTGAAAATCCATCTGTGACGCCATTCACGGCCGGGATGAGGACTGCCTCTGTGGGGTGAACCTGAGCCACTGTTGAACGGCAAATGGCGTCGGTGCCGTTATATCGGCCTATCTGCTGCCGCGACAGAATCGGTGCTGCCTGTCGGGAACCTTGTGTGTTTTCCGGGGCGGGTCGGGGCAGCCTGAGCCCGCATTGGCAGTGTAAAGATAACGGCTGATGGCTTGGGAGAGCGATCGGGCAGGGCTGCCCCGCACATTAATCGATCGAAAGGGACCAATAATGAAAATCCATGATCGCGTTACAACGAGGAATATCTCCACTCTGCTTCGCGCGGGTGCAGCCCTGGCGGGGCTGTTGCTCAGCGCTGCCGTGTTGGCCGGCAATGGCAGTGACCCCCTGGCCCCGTATGAGGAAGACGGGCCCTATACCACGACCCGTCATTCAGGCGGCCTTGGCTGTACCATTTATCGCCCTCGCAACCTGGGTAGCAACCACCCATTGATTGTCTGGGGCAACGGCACCGGTGGTACCCCCACGACCTACGGTTCTGGTCTTGAGCATTGGGCGTCATGGGGCTTTGTGGTGGCGGCGGCCAACACCAGCAATGCCGGCTCCGGCGATGAAATGCTCGATTGTATTGATTACCTGCAGAGCAGCAGTTACGCAGGAAACATTGATTTCAGCAAGATCGGTGCGTCCGGGCATTCCCAGGGCGGCGGCGGCACGATCATGGCAGGTCGCGATGCGCGTATTACAGCAACCGCCCCGGTGCAACCGTACATCCTCGGTCTTGGCCACCAGACTTCATCCCAGTATCAGCAACATGCGCCTATGTTGCTGTTGTCCGGCTCACTGGACACGCTGGCAGGACCGACGTTGAATCAGGCGCCGGTATTCAGCCGTGTAGACGTGCCCGTGTTCTGGGCGACGCTCAACGGCGCCAGTCACTTTGAGCCGGTGGGAGACTTCGGGGACTACAAAGCCATGACCACTGCCTGGTGGCTGTATCAGCTCAGCGGCGACAGTGACGCGGCCAGCCTTTTCACTGGCGCTTGCTCTGCCTGTGGGCTCTCTGATTGGGACGTAGAACGCAAGGGGCTGTAAAGCCCAACGGTCACAGGCAATCTTGGTGGTTGCCTGTGACGACACTGCCCCCGGAATTGCCATGCTGATTTGTTCGCATTGTGGTGCTAGCCTTGATCCCGTAGCCGCCTCGTGGAGGCCTCGGCCGCCGTGTTGTGGTGTGCTGCCGGGCAGTCATGAGCATCACAACAAGAACAATCTCCGGGAGTCTCCGATGGATCTGGACCCCAACAGCGGGCTGGTTCCCCTTCATCGTCATCCTCTGGGTTTTATCGAGGCATTCTGTCATCTGGGAGCACCGCTGGAGCGTCTCCTGGGAGGGACCGGTTTATCCGCCCCCATGTTTGAGATGCAGGAGGTGATGATCAGCTACCGGCAGTTCCAGCGACTTCTGTATAACGGCATTCATCTGTGCCAGAGGCCGGGTCTTGGACTCGCGGTGGGCATGCACTTTGACTGGAGTTACTGGGGGCCGGTGGGGTATGTCGTCCACTGCAGCCCCAGTTTGAAACACGCCGGCGAGGCGTTTCGCCGTTATCTGGTTACGGCCCAGCCGTTATTCGCCGAACATGCGGCACAACCGAATGCCTATCTGGACGCGGATGGGCGCATTGTCGAACCCATTGATTACATGACGGGCAGTGATGATGACCCGTTGATGCGTGACTTTATCCGTGAATGGCGCCTCGCCATCACGTTGCGAATCTGGGATCAGTGTGGCAACAAGTCGGTGGCAGATCCTTCTCTGCATGTCCGTCTTGGTTTCCCTGAACCCGCGGATCGCCGCCCTTATGAAATTCTCCCCTGTGACAGCCTTACCTTTGGGTGTCAGGAATACGCTATTTCTGCGCATATGGACTATGTGTTTCAGCGCTTTCGTCCGTTTCGCAAACGGGCTTTTGAAAAACTGATCCGGGAATGCGAACGGGAGCTGACCCACAGGGTGGAGGCGGTGACGTTTACCGAGCGGGTGTTCTGGCACGTGCGGGCCTATTTTCGCCCGGATCTGGATTTGAATGCGGTGGCACGCCAGATGCGGCTGACGCCCCGTAGCCTCACCCGCCGGCTAGCCTGCGAGTCCGCTTCCTTCCGCAAGATCCTCTATGAAGTGCGGATGGAAATTGCCAGCCATCAGCTGCGTCATTCGAGTCTCGACGTGGATGAGGTGGCGGCACTGGCCGGGTTTTCCTGTGGCTCCAGCCTGCGTCGGGCCGTGAAAGGCTGGGCGGGAATGACCGTCAGTGAGATGCGTAATCAAGAGGGGATAGGTAGTCGGGGCAACCTGACATGACCTGGCGGGTTATTCAGGCGCTGCTGCTGGTGACGCTGTCGGCAGCGGTATCAGTGTTGTTGTTCTTCGCGGTGAGTGAAGGGAAGGGGGATGGCCGCAGGCTGGCGACTCATGACCCTGGCGCTCCGGTCGTACAAACCCGCGCTGAACTTGCCGACAGTCGCCGTGCGGGTTCGACCGTCGCCTTGCATCCACAGCAGCCATCCGGGCGACTGGATAGCCCATCGCAGCGGCGTTGGAGCGAGCAACAGGTGGAAGCGACCCTGGCGGGGTTGCCGGTGGATGAGCAGGGCAACCTTCAGCCAGGGCGCGAGTTACGTGCTGTACTGGATACCGTTTTCCTTGGTGGCGATGCGTCACTCACCTTGGCTGAGCTTGCCTGGCTGCAACAGCAGGTCATCGCGGTCATGCCTGACACCGCCGGTCGTCAGGCTGCTGACGTGATGGAGCGTTACTTTCACTACAGCAATATGTACCGGGATCTGTCCGGCAGTTTCCAGCAACGCAGTGGGGTAGAAGCCCTGGCCAGCGGGCAGCAGCAGCTGGCACGTCTGCGGCGCGATTATCTGGGGGAGGCGTTGGCCAATGCCTTGTTCGCGGACGAGGAGCGCATGGCTCGCGTCACCTTGCACAACATGCGGACCCAGATGAATACCCGGTTGGACGACACCGAAAAAGCAGAGCAGTGGCAATGGCTCACCGGGGAGCCGGCCGACCGCGAGGGCGATGAGTAACTATTTCGCCCCTCAAGGCCACCACCAGTATCAGACCCGCAAGCGCGAGACAGAGCGCTAAAAAGACGTTGGGGTAGCGACTGTGCAGGGTCGGGCCATGGGAAGGGATGGGGACCTCGGCGAGGTAGGCCGCTTCTGTGCCGTAGGGGCTATGAACCCAGGGGCGACCATCAGCGAGAAAGACACCGGAAGGCCCGTTGTTGATCACATGCAGAGCGGGGCGACCGGTCTCCACGGCACGCAGGGCTGTGGCACGCCAGTGTTGCCAGGGTTGAGCCGTGCTACCGAACCAGGCGTTGTTCGACACGATGACCAGGAGTTGCCGGTCGGCTCCCACCCGGCTGGTATCGGCGACCAGTGAGGGGAACATGACCTCGTAGCAGATCAGCGGTATGAGTTGAGTGTCGGTACCGGCGATCGGGAACCCGGCAGGCTGGTGGCCAGCGGCAATATCACTGAAAAATCCGCTTAACCATTGTCTGGCCCAGCGGGAGCTGTCAGGCAGGTACTCCAGAAGGGGCAGGTATTCACCAAAGGCAACCCGTTTCTGTTTCCGGTATCGGCCGGCCTCGAGGCCACTGGCCGACACCCAGGCCACGGTGTTGAACTGCTTGCCATCCGCTACCTCAATGCCTTGCAGTAAGAGCGGGGTGCGCATCGCTTTTGCGGCGCGGTGGATGGCCTGTCGAACCCGGGGCTGCTGAAAATAGGCACTGAAACCGGTCTCCGGCCAGATGATCACCTCGGCGCCCTCCACGGCCAGTTGCCGGGACAGGGCCAGTGATCGCGGGTCGCTATCGGTGTATCCCGGTGTCGATGCGCGGGTCTCGCCTGCCGGCCCATTTTCTTGCACCCACCCGACCCTGAGGCGGGTGCCCGGCGGGCTGGCACTCAGCAACACCACTGCGCCATAGCCCAGCCAGAGGACGATCAACAGGCCGCTCACCACCTGGTGGATCCTGTCGCGCCGTGGTGTCGCCGAGCGGGGACGCAGGTACTGATAGAGCAGGGCGTTAGCCAGTGCGATGATCGCATCCAGGCCATGCACCCCGGTAAGACTGACGCCTTGAATGGCGACGATGAAACGGCTCTGGGTTTCTCCTAACTGGGCATTGAAGAGGGTGGGAAAACCGGCAAAGGCCAGTGTAACGATCACCGGGAAGATCAGCAGGCAAGGCCAGCCAGTGCGTTGTTGCAACCCGAGGTACACCACAGACAGCAGCGCCAGCTGCAATGCGCCATAACCCCAGAACAGCGCAGCGATTAGAGCGGTGATGACAGTCCCGGCATCCCACAGCGCCTCAATAAAATGCAGTACCCAGTTTGCGGCAATCACCTGAAAGACGATCCCTGCCACCAGACCGCACCGCCACGCTTGCCTGACAGGCCTGGGGGAAGGGGAATGCAGTGCCATCAGCAGTGGTACAAAAGCCACCCAGACCAGTAAATACAGGGAACCAAAGGTGAAACCGAGGCCCAGTAGTGCCCCGGCCAGCAGTGACAGGCCAAAGGGGGTGGGTTTGACTTGTCGCAATGCCATCAGGGCATATCCTGCTGCAGGGCTGCCTGCATCAGGTTGTGTTGTCTGAACAGGGAGGATGCGTGTTCCCCGAAATGGTCCGTTTGCAGTTGTTGCAGGGCTGGCAGGGCGATTCCGGGTTGTTGGGCAATGGCAACCTGATAGTTTTGATACTGCTGCCACAGGCGCTCGATGGCCGTCGCTGTCTCAGCGGAGAAAGTGCGCACCAGGATAGCGTAGGTGCGGGCCTGTTCGTCCGGGGTGAGCGGCCGGTGCATGGCCTGGGTCGCATGTTCCAGTGCGACCAGGGTGCGGGTGTCATAGAGCAGCGCCCCCTGTTTTCCTACTGGCAGGTACTGGATCATCTTCTGCAGGGCAGGCCAGTAAGCGGAATTGTCAGCGTTGGGCCATCGCGGCAAGGTGTGGGTTTGTTCTGCTTTGGCCTGACTGCTCCACTGACTCAGCAACACCACCGACAGCAGGCAGCTTGCCAGAAGCGTGCAGATGAGCACACAGATCAGCAGGCGCAGCCCCCGGTTGTGGACAGCGTGTCGGCTTGACTGGCGGCGGGATTCCATTCGCATTCCGTGTCGTCTGATGGCAAAAGCGGGCTCGAAGAAGCCGGCGAAAGATGCCGAAAAAGGGAAAGACTAGGCCCCCGTCGGGCAAATGGCTGTCACATGGCCTGCCTGATTACGTCGATTGCGGCCGCTCGGGTTATCGGCGGGCTTGGTGGCAGGCATAATGCACTGCCCGTTATCGCGATCTCAGCCGCAGGAGCGCCATGTTCGCCAACAGCCGTACCGTGACCAGCAATCAAACCGGGCAGCACCAGGATCTCGCCCTCACGGTCAGGAAGCATCTTGATCACCCGTGGCAGGCACCGGTGAGCTCTCATGACCGGCAGGCCTTCCATCAGCTACAGACCTGGCGCGATGAGAATGGGCCTGGTCACCCTCTGATGCTGGACTCCGGCTGCGGGACGGGGCGTTCCTCTGTGGCGTTGGCGCTTTCTCAGCCGCAAGCATTGGTTGTCGGTGTGGATCAATCGGAGGCACGGCTTGGCCGGGCGCTGACGCGGTTTTCTCCGCTGCCTGCCAATCTGCTGTTATTGCGGGCGGACTGTGCCGGACTGTGGCGGTTGCTGGCGGAGCAGGGCATCGCGGTGGCGCGTCATCAAATTCTCTACCCCAATCCCTGGCCGAAGAGCGCCCATCTCAAACGCCGTTGGCATGGCCACCCGGTGTGGCCCTGTCTGCTGGCCATGGGAGGAGTGCTCGAATACCGCAGCAACTGGCGGGTGTATCTGGAAGAAGTCGGTAGTGCGCTGGCAATGACCGGCGTCAGCAGCGAACTGCAGGCGCTGCCTGAGCAGACATCCCCGCTGACGGATTTTGAGGAAAAGTACCAGGCCAGTGGGCAGCCCTTGTGGCGTCTCACGGCAACACTTTAAGTTAGGGAACCTCTGAATAACTCCTTGCATGCTCAGCGTGACCTGGAGCGTGCAGCTGTTGTGTCTTGTCTCGACGGTAAGGGTGGTTCCCTTTCCTAGAGGCAAGGCGCAGCAGATGTGCGCTCCAGGCCGCGCCCTTCGGGTCTTCCAGGCTGGCCCGCACTCGTTGTTGCGCTTTTTCGATGGATGGACATACACCTTCAAAACCGCGCCCCTCTTTACCTTTTGACCCATAGAGGGGGCGAACCAGCCTGAAAGACTGAGCATGCAAGGAGTTATTCAGAGGTTCCTTAGCGTTACAGTCGCAGCTCCCGGAGTTCCGGGCTGGTGCCGGCCCGTTCCCAAAGCGTTTGAAAATCCCTGGCAAGGCGTGGCGCTCGCGGCAGGCGGTGTGCGCACAGGTGAATGCGGCTGGGCCGTGGCCAGCCGATGGCTTCGAAAAGGCCGGTATTATCCCCAAGCGCGTGGCAGGCCTGCGGGTCGCAGTCATCCTGCTGGGTCTGGCGAAGTTGAATGCGTGAGGGCAGTCTGCGCGCGAGGTGAATCAGCCGATGGCCATTGCGCACCGCCTCTTGCTGATCATCAAACAGCACTCGCACGTCGGAGCGTTCACTGGCGATGGCCAGAGCCTTGATGGCATCGACCACCTGATCGTCAGCGGTAAGTGCATCGAGGGTGGGCACGCGAAGCCACAGGCGGCGCTTGCAGGCGTGGGCCAGGCGAGCCAGCCCTTCGCTGGCCTGGCTTCGGGTGAGGGTGATCAGGGTGTCGTCGTCGCCGATGACAAATGACATCAGACCAGCGGTTTGAACATCTGTCGGTGTGGGATGTTGGCGTCCATGAAGATCCCGCCGGACACAGAAAACCCTGCAGCCTCATAGAAACTGGTGGCGTGGGTCTGGGCATGCAGGAAGATTTCTTCCATTCCCAGGCCACGGGCGGCATCTTCGGCTGCCACCAGCAGGGAGCTCCCTACGCCGTTGTTACGTTGCTCTGACAATACGCACAGGCGGCTGATCTGCCCGGTGGGCAACAAGCGGATACAGCCGACCGGCTGTTGGTTTGCGTCCAGGGCCATAAAATGGACGGCCTGGTCATCTTCCCCATCCCATTCCAGCTCCTCCGGCACGTGCTGTTCATCAATGAACACCTGCTGGCGGAGGTTGCGCAGGGCGGTTTCGCTTTCATCCCAACGGGTTTCGATAATGCTGATAGCCATAGGGGTCTCGTTACAGTGGGGCGAAGAAGCCCTGTTCAATCCATTCATGGAGCAATTCCCTGGCGGTGGAAGTCATTACGGCTTCCAGCTCGCTTTCCGTGTAGCGTCGCTTGCTGGCCAATAGCTGAACCAGCGGGCGTTGTTGTTCTGTAAGGGTGTGCGGCTCACCGTTGAGCCATACCCGGTTGCCCTGCATCAGCAGGCGCACGCTGCCATGGCGAACCAGGGCGGTGTGCGGATCGCGCTCGCGAATATGGTGGTCGTCGATGGCAAATTCAAGGCCATCCTGTCGGGGGGTCGATAGCCAGCGATAAACTGCCCGTTCAATGCCTTCTGGCTTAAGCAGATCGAGCGCCCCACGCACCAGGGCCTGGCGATCCTGATCGGTCAGGATGGCTGGGTTGTCGGGGACGGTACGCTGGGGGTCCGTGAACAGGTGGCTGTCAGCATCTGCCAGGCACTCACCGGCGATTTCGGCCATCAGCATCTGGTAATCCGGTGCACGGAAGCCGACGGACCAGGTCAGGCAGTCATCATCCTCGGCCACACCGTGGTGTGCGACCCCGGGCGGCAGGTAGAGTACGTCGCCGGGCATGGCGATATATTCTTCCCGGACTGCCATGCCATCGAGCAATTTCAGGTCCGGGTGGGGCAGGCGTGGGCTGTGTTCGTCACAGACCTCTCCAATTTGCCAGCGACGGGAACCGTGCGCCTGAATCAGGAAGACGTCATAACGGTCAAAGTGCGGGCCGACACTGCCGCCCGTCACCGCGTAACTCATCATGATGTCTTCCACGCGCCAGCCCGGCAGGAACGCAAAACCGTCCAGCAGCAGAGAGGTTTCGGTGAGGAAATGATCAACTGACTGCACCAGCAGGGTCCAGTCCCGTTCCCCGAGAGTGGAAAAGATCTCCTCGTCCAGCGGGCCCTGTTGCAGCTGCCACGGGCCCTTGCCCGCTCCCTGAATAATTCGGGCTTCTACGCCGTCTTCCAGAGCCAGCCCGGCCAGGGTGTCAGCGTCCGGACTGTCAAGACCCGTGGCGGCTGCGGGCATGAACAGCGGCTTTTTCTGCCAGTAATCACGCAGAAAGGCTTCAGGAGCCAGCGGCAAGGTGAAGTGTGGGAGTGTGGCGCTCATGGGCAAGTCCGGCAGCAAGGCTGTGCCAGCGATAGCTGGCACAGCCTCACGCTTCAGAGGTTACGTGCCTGTTGCGGGGCGTTGCCGATGTAGCTGGCCGGGGTCATGGCAAGCAGGATTTCCTTGGCTTCATCCGGGATCGCCAGATCATTGATGAAGGCGGTGAGGGTCTCCTGATTAATGCCGTCCTTGCCGCGGGTCAGAGCCTTGAGCTTCTCGTAGGGTTTTTCGATCCCGTAGCGACGCATGACTGTCTGGATCGGCTCGGCCAGGACTTCCCAGGCGGCATCCAGGTCTGCATTGAGACGGGCGGCATTCACTTCCAGCTTGCCGATACCTTTCAGGCTAGCCTCGAAAGCGATCAGGCTGTGGGCCAGACCGACACCGACATTACGCAGTACGGTGGAATCGGTCAGATCACGCTGCCAGCGGGAAATGGGCAGCTTGGCAGCCAGATGATCCATGATCGCATTGGCCAGACCCAGGTTACCTTCGGAGTTTTCGAAGTCGATGGGATTGACCTTGTGGGGCATGGTGGAGGAACCCACTTCGCCTTCCACGGTTTTCTGCTTGAAATAACCCAGCGAGATGTAGCCCCACACGTCACGGTCGAAATCCAGCAGGATGGTGTTGAAACGCATCAGTGCGTGGAAGTACTCCGCCACGCAATCGTGGGGTTCGATCTGGGTGGTGAAGGGGTTGAAGGTCAGTCCCAGGCTTTCAACGAAACGGCGGGCAAAGGTTTCCCAGTCCACTTCCGGGTAGGCCGACAGGTGAGCGTTGTAGTTGCCCACCGCGCCATTGATCTTGCCGAGCAGTTCCACAGCGGCGAACTGATCGCGCTGGCGCTGCAGGCGGGCCACCACATTGGCCATTTCTTTGCCAACAGTGGTGGGGGAGGCCGACTGGCCGTGGGTCCGTGACAGCATCGGCTGGTCGGCCAGGCTATGGGCCTGACGGCGGATGGCGTTGATCACCTGGTCCATCTTGGGCAGCAGGATCTCGCGGGCTTCCTTGAGCATCAGGGAGTAGGAGAGGTTGTTGATGTCCTCACTGGTGCAGGCGAAGTGGACAAATTCACTCATGCCAGCCAGTTCGCTGTGCTCGGCCATCTGTTCCTTGATGAAGTATTCCACCGCTTTCACGTCGTGGTTGGTGGTGGCTTCGATTTCCTTGATGCGCTCGGCATGTTTGGCTTCGAAGTCGCGGGTAATGCCGCGCAGGTGCCAGGCCGCCTGACCGCTCATCAGCGGGACTTCGGGGATATTCTTGTCGTGGGCGAGCTGTTCCAGCCAGCTCACTTCCACGTGGACGCGGAAGCGGATCAGACCGTATTCACTGGTAGTGTTACGCAGGGCATCGACTTTGCCGGCATAGCGGCCATCGACCGGTGAAATGGCGGTGAGGGTATTCAGGCTGGACATGTGTCAGGCTCCCGAAGTCGTCCAAGTAAGGTTCCAAAGCGGCGCAATGATACAGCAAAAAAGACGGGGCTGCGTGCTTCTGTTGCGCTGGTGTCTGGAGCGTGGCTGGTGGCGTACGGGAAAAGGGGTTGCCCCATTGAGAGCGCAGGGATTACAGAGGGACTGGCGGGAGAGGGCTGTCATATATGGGCGGTTCTGGTGGCTCAGATTCCGCTGTCACAGCCCGTGACCTATGCTGAGAAAAAAGATTAAGAAATACCTATAAATTATTGATATCTATCGACTCTATTTGCGAAAGGATAGGTTTTCTCTGGAACAGAAGATGCCAGCGGCGCCCGCCGAACTGGTGCCACAGGAAGGCGGCGCGGACGCCGGCAAGGAACAGAGCGCGAATCCTGGCGGCCTTGTTTTCGTCCTGAAGATGAGAGGGCTCGCCCTTCACCTGTATGCGAAAGCGGAAGGTCCCCAGGGTGTCCACGTAGATCCCGGCCAGCCGGTGACAGAACGCATCATCGGTGAGGCTGCTGAAATGGGCTTGCTGGCCACTCAGGGCCATGAGCCGATGGCGCAGAATGCTGGTGGTGTCGTCGTTCTTGCGGAGTTTGCCTGCCAGATGGAGAAGGGCCAGGCCGTAGTTGAGCGGGCGCAGGGAGCCTCCGGCGGAATCCTTGTTGAGACTGCGGTTGAGCAAGCTCATGCCATCGCGTAGCAGGCCGGGCCTGGGATAGATGGCATCAAACGTCTCCGCATCCAGTGCCATTACGCCCTCGATGAGCGCTTCAAAGGCCCGTGGGTCGCAATCACCACGCAGGGCAATGTCGTCTGCCAGCTGGGCCGCCTGGAACACAGCAGCCAGCGCCAGTGTTCGCTGCTGTTCGCGAGAGAAACGTTCGCTCATGGGGTGTCTGTCCTTGGCGTTGGGTCGTTACCGGGTTGCTTCAATGGGCGCGCCACCGAGGCAGACCGGGCCATCGTAGAAGACCACGGACTGACCGGGGGTCACTGCGCGTTGTGGCTCATCAAAGACCACATGAACGCGCCCTTCACCGGCATCGGAAACCGTACAGGCCTGATCGGGTTGGCGATAGCGGGTCTTTGCCGTGAGTCTGGCTGGCAGGGCCGGAGGCTGCAGGGCCACCCACATGACCGGAGCGCTGGTCAGTTCGCGGCTATACAGCAGTGGATGTTCGGTGCCTTGCACGGCAATCAGGACATTGCGGTCCAGATCCTTGCCCGCCACATACCAGGGGGCATCGTTACTATCGGCGCGGCCGCCAATACCCAGCCCCTGACGCTGGCCGAGGGTGTAGTACATCAGGCCATCATGGTCGCCAATCACGTTGCCGTGGTCGTCTTCAATCTTGCCGGGTTGGGCAGGCAGATACTGCTCGAGAAAATCCTTGAAGCGGCGCTCACCAATAAAGCAGATGCCGGTGGAGTCCTTTTTCTTGTGGTTGGCGAAGCCCTTGTCTTCGGCGATCCGGCGCACTTCGGGCTTTTCCAGATCCCCCAGCGGGAACAGGGTACGATCGAACTTGTGGTGATCTACCGCGTGCAGGAAGTAGGTCTGGTCCTTGTTGGTATCGACAGCGCGAACCAGCTTCGCGGCTCCGGTGTGATCGACCTGCGCGTAGTGGCCGGTGGCAATGTAGTCCGCGCCCAGGGTCAGTGCATGGTCAAGGAAGGCCTGGAACTTGATTTCCTTGTTGCAGAGGATATCCGGGTTGGGGGTCCGGCCTGCCCGGTATTCGGCAAGGAAATGTTCAAATACCCGGTCCCAGTATTCCGAGGCAAAGTTGGCGGTGTGCAATTCGATGCCAAGAACACCGGCCACCTGCATGGCGTCCAGCAGGTCTTCGCGGGCGGTGCAATACTCGGTGCCGTCGTCCTCGTTCCAGTTCTTCATGAACAGGCCTTCGACCTGGTAGCCAGCGTCGATCAGTCGGGCGGCCGCGACGGAGGAATCCACACCGCCGGACATGCCAACGATAACGCGGGTATCTTGAGGCGCTTTGTGCATGGTCACAGTATTCCTGTCAGCCCCGCTGGAGAGGCCAAGGGTGCTGGTAAATGGTGTCCAGGGGCAATCGTCTACCAGAGAGATAGTCATCCAGGCAGCGTTCCACAAGGGGGCTGCGGTGCTGGTCACGACGGGCGCGGAAGGCCTCTGGTGTCAGCCACTCGGCGTCAAGGATGCCGGTATCCAGTTTCTGACGTGGGTCGTGGCTCACCGGTCGGGCCACAAAGCAGGTCCGATAGTACACCCCGCCGCCTTTCTGCGGCTGAAAGATGTACCAGCCCAACAGGTCGGTGATTTCCACCTGCCAAGCCGTTTCTTCCAGTGTTTCACGCCAGGCCGCTTGTTCCAGGGTTTCGCCGAACTCCACGTGGCCGGCTGGCTGGTTGAGGACCTCACGGCCCTTGCTCAATTCGCGGACAAACAGGAACTTGCCGTCTTGTTCCACCACGCAGGCCACAGTAATGTGCGGCTCGAAGCTGTTCATAGCAGATCTGCCAACAGGGCGCCCGGCGGAGCCGGACACAATACGATACGATGAAAGGCGGGAATGGTAGCGCAGCCGCCGCCGAGACAACAGGCCAGGAGTGAGGATGTCAGACGATCAGTTTACCCATCTGGACAGCAGTGGACAGGCACAGATGGTTGATGTCACTGACAAGGCAGTGACTCAACGGGTCGCTGTGGCCCAGGCCCGGGTACGCATGCAGCCTGCCACGCTGGCCATGATTCAGGATCAGCGCCATCCCAAAGGCGACGTGTTGGCAACCGCCCGTATTGCAGGCATTCAGGCGGCCAAAAAGACCTGGGACCTGATCCCGCTGTGCCACCCCCTGATGCTGACCAAGGTGACCGTGAATATCGAGCCAGAAGGGGATGACGCCCTGCGGATCGAGACCCTGTGCAAGCTCAGCGGCACAACCGGGGTCGAGATGGAGGCCCTGACCGCGGCTTCGGTGGCGGCGCTGACCCTGTATGACATGTGCAAGGCGGTCGATCGTGGCATGGTGATTGAAAGCGTCTGCCTGCTGGAAAAACAGGGTGGGCGTAGCGGCCATTACCAACGCGTTAACGAACAGGAAGAAAAATGATGGTCCAGGTACGCTTTTTTGCTGCTCTGCGGGAACGGGCAGGCCGTGATGCTATCCAGATCGACTTACCGGAAGGGGTGAGCACAGTTGCGCAGCTGGTTGACTGGCTGGCGGAAACCGATGTGGCTCTGGCCCAGGCTTTGGAGGCGACACCGCGACGGATGGTGGCCATCAATGAAGTGCTGGGCAATGAAGATAGTGTTGTGGAAGCGGGAGACGTGGTGGCCCTGTTTCCACCGGTGACCGGCGGATGAAGACCCATATCGAGGTTCGTGAGGGTGGTTTGAGCGCCAGCGAGCCGGATTTGTGGCTGCGGGATCAGGGGCGCAGTGGTGCGGTGGTGATGTTCAGTGGCCAGGTCCGCGATGAGCAAGGCAAGGTAGAGGCCCTGCATCTGGAACATTACCCGGGCATGACGGAATCAGTGCTGGGCACCATTGTTGAGCAGGCCTGCAGTCGCTGGCACCTCAATGGTGCCTGGGTCGCGCACAGGGTTGGCACCATTCAGGCGGGTGAGGACATTGTCCAGGTGGCGGTCAGCTCGGCCCACCGTCAGGCTGCTTTCGAGGCCTGCGCCTTTATCATGGATCTGCTGAAGACCCGGGCGCCGTTCTGGAAGAAAGAGCTTATCGACGGGTGCTGGATTTGGGTCGAGGCCCGCGAGAGCGATGACCAGGCCGCCGCGTCCTGGCTACAGGACGCGACGGGGCGTGCACCTCGCTAGCGCGCCATTCCCCCGGCGCCAGGCCTTCCACTGACCAGTCCCCAATCTGCCAGCGAACCAGCCTCAGGGTGGGGAATCCGATGGCGGCGGTCATGCGTCGTACCTGACGGTTTCGACCTTCGTCTATGGTGAGTTTCAACCAGCTGTCGGTTACCGTTTTGCGTGACCGAACTGGAGGATGCCGATCCCACAGTGGCGGGGCATCAATGCGCTCGACCTGGGCGGGCCGGGTAGGGCCGTCTTTCAGAGTGATGCCCTGGCGCAATTTTTGCAGATCAGAGCCCCCGGGCTCACCCTCCACCAGAACCAGATAGGTTTTGGGAAGGTGGAACCGCGGACTGCTGATGCGCGCCTGCAGGCTGCCGTCATCAGTCAGCAACAGCAGGCCTTCAGAATCCCAGTCCAGTCGTCCTGCCGGATACACGTCCGGTTGGGGGATGAATTCGCTCAACGTTCGGCGACCCTGATCGTCGCGAAACTGGGACAACACCTGAAAGGGTTTGTTGAGCAAGATCAATTGCGCCATGGGGCCTGACAATCCTGATAGGTTTGATTGATATAATGCGTCGTATTACCGGCCGGCTACGCTAACAAGGCTAAACGGTCAGTGCTATACTCGCCAGCACACGCCGGTTACGGTTTGATAAAGACAGAGTAGTCCTGTTAAGACCCGCTGATCTGACGGTCAAAAGCCGACTCACATCAGGTGGGAAACACTGCCAATACAATTGGGACTTATAATTCTATGACCACCCCAAAAATTATTTACACCATGACAGATGAGGCGCCCGCGCTGGCGACCTACTCGTTTTTGCCCATTATTGAGAAATTTACCTCCATCGCCGGGATTGAAGTTGAAAGTAGCGATATTTCGCTTGCCGCACGGATCCTCGCCAACTTCCCCGAACATCTGTCAGACGACCAAAAAGTCACCGATACCCTCACCGCCCTGGGCGATCTGACCCAGGATCCGGAAGCCAACATCATCAAGCTTCCCAACATCAGCGCGTCCATCCCGCAGCTTCGTGAAGCAATCGCAGAGCTCCGGGAACATGGCTATAACGTGCCTGAGTACCCAGACGAGCCGCGTAATGATGATGAAAAAGAAATTCTGTCCCGTTATGCCAAGGTGCTCGGGTCTGCGGTGAACCCGGTGCTTCGTGAAGGAAATTCAGATCGTCGTGCTCCGCTTGCTGTCAAGAACTATGCCCGCAAGAACCCGCACAGCATGGGTTACTGGAGCCCTGCTTCCCGTACCCACGTGGCCCATATGCGGGGGGGAGATTTCTATTCCCACGAGACCTCTACCACCATTGATAAGGCCTGCAAGGTCCGCATCGAGTTTGTGGACTCTCAGGGCAACATCTCTGTGATGAAGCCGGAATTTGGCTTGCTGGACGGGGAAGTCATTGATGCCATGTTCATGAGCAAGAAGGCGCTCTGCGACTTCTTCGATGAGCAGATCGACGATGCCAAGAACACTGGCATTCTGTTCTCGCTGCATGTGAAGGCCACCATGATGAAGGTGTCGCACCCGATTGTATTCGGTCATGCGGTGCGTCGCTTCTACAAAGAGCTGTTTGAAAAGCACGGTGAGGTACTGGAACAAATTGGTGCCAACCCCAACAACGGCTTGAGCAATATCTACCAGAAGATCGAAGAGCTGCCGATTTCCCAGCGTCTGGAGATCGAATCCACTATTCGTGCCTGTTACCTTCATCGTCCGGAGCTGGCGATGGTGGACTCTGACCGCGGCATCTCCAACCTCCATGTGCCGTCCGACGTCATCGTCGATGCCTCCATGCCGGCCATGATTCGCCAGGGCGGCAAGATGTACGGCGCCGATGGCAAGCTCAAGGACACCAAGGCGGTGATTCCGGAAAGCACCTACGCGACCATCTACCAGGAAGTGGTGAACTTCTGCAAGACCCACGGCGCCTTTGATCCGGTGACCTGTGGTTCTGTGCCGAATGTGGGTTTGATGGCCCAGAAGGCAGAGGAATATGGTTCTCACGACAAGACCTTCGAAATGAAAGAAGGCGGCACCATGCGTGTTGTCCGTGAAGACGGTGAGGTGTTGCTCACCCACGACGTGGAAGAGGGCGATATCTGGCGCATGTGTCAGGCCAAGGATCTGCCCATCCGTGACTGGGTCAAGCTGGCGGTGACCCGAGCCCGCCAGAGCAATACCCCGGCTATCTTCTGGCTGGACAAAGAGCGCGCCCATGACGCCCAGCTGATTCTGAAAGTCACTGAATACCTGAAGGATCACGACACCGACGGGCTCGATATCCGCATCATGTCCCCGGTTCAGGCGATCCGTTACACCATGGAGCGCATGATCCGTGGCAAGGACACCATCTCAGTTACCGGTAACGTGCTGCGTGACTATCTGACCGACCTGTTCCCGATCCTGGAGCTGGGCACCAGCGCCAAGATGCTGTCCATTGTGCCGCTGATGGCCGGTGGCGGACTCTACGAAACGGGTGCCGGTGGCTCTGCACCCAAGCATGTACAGCAGTTCCTTGAAGAGAACCACTTGCGGTGGGATTCGCTGGGCGAGTTTCTGGCGCTGGCCGTTTCCATCGAGGAGCTGGGCGAGAAGTATGGCAACAAGAAGGCGAAGGTGATTGCCCAAGCCCTCGACAAGGCCAACGAGCAGTACCTGGAGCAGAACAAGGCGCCGTCCCGCAAGGTTGGTGAACCGGATAATCGGGTGAGCCACTTCTATGTCGCCATGTACTGGGCCCAGGCCCTGGCGGCCCAGGACGACGATGCTGAGCTGAAAGACAAGTTCAGCACCATCGCGGCGCTGCTTACCGAGAACGAGGAAATTATCGTCAAGGAAATGGTGGCGGTGCAGGGGTCCCCGACGGATATCGGGGGTTACTACAACCCTGATTTCGGCAAGGCGTCAGCTGCCATGCGTCCAAGTGCCACGTTCAATGACATTCTGGACAAGCTGTAAGAGCTTGGCGAGGAACTAAAATGCCGGCGAAAGCCGGCATTTTTGTTTGTCATTGTCTGGCTGTAGCCGATGAGGATGCTGCACCCTGGCTTACTCTGTGTCTTCCCCCTCATTTGAGGCGTCATTAATCGCATCACCACTGGCGCGAAGATTGACAGCATGAAAGCCCTTGTTTGCGGGTTGTACTTCGTATTCAACTGGTTGGCCAGCCTTCAGGCTCTTGTAGCCCTCCATCTGGATATAGGAATAGTGAACAAACAGATCTTCTCCGCCTTCATCCGGACGAACGAAGCCGTACCCTTTTGCATTGTTAAACCACTTAACCCTTCCCGTTGCCATGGTCCTTCCCTCTACCTCTCCAATGGCCAAGAGCTTTTGTATGCTCTAACGTTTCTTTTTATTAGCCGCTGACAGCACGGTACACTGCATGTTGTGCGGTGCCCCGGCGTTCTTTAGCACGTCGCTATCTTGGCGGCGCTGATCCCCGTTACATCAGGGCTGCAGCATTGTGCAACTTTTAAACATGTGTCGCAGGGTGTCAACCCCATGAACTTTTGTGGTCATGTGATGGCTCTGGGGATTGAAAAAAGCATGACCGCCCATCATTTCAATATTGCCTGTTGGTGCCAGCAGGGTTACAACGGTTAAGAGGCTTATGATTTTGCAGCAGTGGTGGCAGAGGGAGAATCCAGAGGGTCAGGTGGGGATCTCCGCAGGCCCCGCAGACAATCCGGCAGATCCTGATCGCCATGGGGATCTGGCCGTTGAAGAGGCCAGACCGAAACTCAAGCCGCCGTCCATGTACAAGGTGTTGATGCTTAATGATGACTACACCCCCATGGATTTTGTGGTCGAAGTACTTGAGGACTTCTTCAGTATGAACCGTGAACAGGCCACCCGGGTCATGTTAACGGTGCATACGGAAGGGAAGGCGGTGTGCGGGTTGTACCCGCAGGATATCGCCGAAACCAAAGCCACCCAGGTGGTTGAATACGCCCGCGAAAATCAGCATCCGCTGATGTGCCAGGTGGAAAAGGCCTGACAACGCGAGCCCGGTAGTGAGGTAGCCTTATGCTCAGCAAAGAACTGGAAATGACGCTAAACGAGGCGTTTCGCCATGCGCGCAGTCATCGTCATGAGTTCATGACGGTAGAACACCTGCTGCTGGCACTGCTGGATAACGAGGCCGCCGTTGAGGTGCTGCGCGCCTGTGGCGCGGACCTGGATGAATTGCGTGATGCGTTAAGCCAGTTTATTGAAGATTCCACCCCCTTGTTGCCGGAAGGTGATCCGGATCGTGATACCCAGCCGACGCTGGGCTTTCAGCGTGTACTGCAGCGGGCGGTGTTCAGTGTCCAGTCTTCCGGCAAGAAGGAAGTCACTGGCGCCAATGTACTGGTCGCCATTTTCAACGAGCAGGAAAGCCAGGCCGTTTACTTCCTCAACTGTCAGGATATTCACCGTCTGGACGTAGTTAACTTCATTGCCCACGGCATTTCCCAGGTCGAGGACGCTGATCCCTCTATCGAAGCGGCCCAGGAAAACGACACGGCGGAAGAGCCGTCACAGGCCAGCGCGCTGGAGAACTATGCGACCAACCTGAATGTACTGGCTCGTGAGGACCGTATTGACCCGCTGGTGGGCCGTGCATTCGAGATTGAGCGTGCAGCGCAGATTCTCTGCCGTCGCCGCAAGAACAACCCGCTGCTGGTGGGTGAGCCCGGGGTCGGCAAGACCGCGATCGCTGAAGGCTTGGCGCGGATGATCGTGGAGGAGCAGGTACCGGAGCCGTTGCTCGATGCCACTGTCTATTCTCTGGATCTTGGTGCTCTGCTGGCGGGAACCAAGTACCGCGGTGATTTCGAGAAGCGCCTGAAATCCCTGTTGGCCGAGCTGAAAAAAGAGCCCAATTCCATTCTCTTTATTGACGAAATTCACACGATTATTGGCGCCGGTGCGGCGTCCGGCGGAGTGATGGACGCCTCGAACCTGCTCAAGCCATTGCTGGCCAATGGTGAGCTGAAGTGCATGGGCTCTACCACATTCCAGGAATACCGTGGTGTGTTCGAGAAGGACCGGGCCTTGTCTCGCCGTTTCCAGAAAATTGATGTGGTTGAGCCGTCGGTGGAAGACACTATCGGTATTCTCAAGGGACTGAAGTCACGGTTTGAGAAGCACCATGATGTGACCTACAGCGATGCCTCACTCAAAGCCGCAGCGGAGCTGAGCGCCCGCTATATCAATGACCGCTACCTGCCTGACAAGGCTATTGACGTGATTGATGAGGTCGGTGCCTGGCAGCGTCTTCGCCCTGAGGATCAGCGCAAGAGCACCATCGATGAAATCGATGTGGAAGACATGGTTGCCAAGATCGCCCGCATTCCGCCCAAACAGGTATCGTCTTCAGACAAGGAGTTGCTCCGCAATCTCGAGCGCGACCTTAAGATGACGGTGTTCGGGCAGGATGAAGCCATCAATACTATTTCTGCGGCCATCAAACTGTCCCGGGCGGGGCTTAAAGGCGAGAATAAACCCATCGGCAGCTTCATGTTTGCCGGGCCCACCGGGGTGGGCAAAACCGAAGTCAGCCGTCAGCTGGCACGGGCCCTGGGGGTTGAGCTGGTACGCTTTGATATGTCCGAGTACATGGAGCGTCACACGGTCAGCCGTTTGATCGGGGCGCCCCCGGGCTATGTAGGCTACGACCAGGGTGGTTTGCTCACCGAGGCGATCACCAAGACTCCCCATTGCGTGCTGTTGCTCGATGAAATCGAAAAGGCGCACCCCGAGGTTTTCAACATTCTGCTGCAGGTGATGGATAACGCCACCCTGACGGATAACAACGGCCGCAAGGCGGATTTCCGTAACGTGATTCTGATCATGACCACCAATGCGGGTGCCGAGGTGTTGAACAAGCGCTCCATCGGGTTCACCGAGCAGGATCAGAGCACCGATGGCATGGAGGTGCTGAAGAAGGCGTTCACCCCGGAATTCCGTAACCGTCTGGATGGCATCGTGCAGTTTGCGTCGCTGACGACGGAGGTCATTCTGGGGGTGGTCGACAAGTTCCTGGTCGAACTCCAGGCTCAGCTGGATGAAAAAGGCGTGGTGCTCAATGTGGATGCCGCCGCCCGCAGCTGGCTGGCCGACAAGGGCTACGACAAGGATATGGGGGCTCGCCCCATGGCTCGCCTGATCCAGGAGCAGCTCAAGAAACCATTGGCCGAGAAACTGCTGTTTGGCGAGCTGGCCGAGCAGGGCGGGCAGGTGGACGTCACTGAACAGGACGGCAAGCTTGCTCTCACGGTGAAAGCGGCGGAGGCGGAGCCCGCGTAGCTCAGTTGACAGTTAACGGTTGATAGTTGACAGCTAAGGCAGAAACAAAAATACCCCCGGCTCGTAGGAGGCGGGGGTATTTTTTGGGTTTCTGCGTGCAGCGTGAGGCTTGTTGCGTGCAGCTGCCCGTTTTATTTCATGCGGAAGGTGATACGACCCTTGGTCAGGTCGTAGGGGGACATTTCCACCTTGACGCGGTCGCCGGTGAGGATGCGGATATAGAATTTGCGCATCTTCCCGGAGATATGGGCAGTGATCACATGACCGTTGTCCAGCTTCACACGAAACATCGTGTTGGGCAGGGTTTCAACGATTACACCTTCGAGTTCAATCTGTTCTTCTTTCGCCATCCAACGAATACCTTGGGTTACCGGCTATTGAGCGAGGGCGCAATTGTGCCGCAAAAGCGGGCCGGCTGCAAAACCGGATTAACGGCAAGGGCGAATGGACGGGAAAGCTGATCAATCTTTGTCCGGAAGGTCCTTCCAGGCGCCGCTACGCAGTATCTCCAGCGGCTGGTACTGGCTCTTGTAACTCATCTTCTGGCACTGGTGAATCCAGTAACCGAGATACAGGTATGGGAGTTGTAGCCGGCGGCATTGTTCGATTTGCCACAGCAGAGCCATGACGCCAAGGCTACGTTCAGGCAGATGGGGGTCGAAGAAGGTATAGACGGCAGAGAGACCGTCTTCCAGCTGGTCGGTTACCGCAACGGCCCGGAGTTTGCCGGCCTGGCGGAAACAGTGGAACTGGGTATCGGCCCAGTCGCAGGTCAGAAAGTTGGTGAACTGTTCCTCGGACGGGGGGTACATGTCGCCATCGCCATGACGCTGGTTGATGTAGTCCGCGTAGAGAGAATAGAGCTCACGGGTAAACCGGGCAGGCTCACGGTTGACGACCAGGTCATCATTGACCTTGCGAATCCGACGATGGCGGCGTTTGGGCTGAAAATCCGATACCCGCACCCGAGCCGGAATGCAGGCACTGCACTGATCGCAATGGGGACGGTACAGGTAATCCCCGCTACGGCGGAACCCCAGAAGGCTCAGTTCGCTGTAGAGTTCCGGTGACAGAGTGGCCTGGGGGTCCACAAACAGGGTCGAGGCCTGTCGATCTTCCAGGTAGCTGCATGAATGTGCCGGCGTCCGGAAGAAGCGCAGGGTGGAAAGGTCTGTCATGGGGTCAGTGTAGCGAGAAACGAGGGGGCCAGGCTAGATAGCGTCGCTGAGCTGGGGGTCCACAGAGTGCCACTGGTCGGGCTTAAGGCTGTGCGGGTAAGCCTGCCCATTCTGTTGCTGGCCACTGTTCCGGGCCCGGTGTGGCTGTGATTCGCTCTGACAAGAGGGCTTCAAATTGCGGTCTTTCCAGCAGCCTTGCCCCCATGCTCAGCAAGTGGGGATTCTCCACTTGGGCGTCGATCAGGGTGATATCCAGCGCTGGAGCGAGCTTTTTGAGGGCGGCCAAGGCCATCTTGGAGCCGTTACGGCGAGGAGAGACCATGGATTCGCCAAAAAACACCTGTCCCAGCTTGATGCCGTAGATGGCGCCGGCAATGTCGCCGTCCTGCCAGATCTCCAGGCTGTGGGCATAGCCCTGACGGTGCAGCCCCACATACGCCTCGATCATGTCATCACTGATCCAGGTGCCATGACCATCTGATCTGGGTTGGGCACACAGCCGCATGACGCGTTCAAAGGCGCGATCGAGAGTCACCGAAAACTCGCTGTTGCGCAGATGACGTTGCAGGCTGCGACTGATGTGGATGTCGTCAGGAAAGAAAATGCAGCGCGGGGCAGGGGACCACCAAAGAATGGGCTGATGATCGGCATCGTACCAGGGGAAGATACCCCGGGAGTAGGCACGAATAAGTGTGGAGGAGCTCAGATCCGCCCCGGCGGCCAGCAGGCCGTCGGGGTCGGTGAGGGCGTCACGGGTATCCGGGAAAGGACTTCCCGGTTCCAGCCATGGCACCATGACAGGCTAACCGATCACCTGAAGGGCGTTTCAGCCCTTCAGGTTGTCCAGATAGCGTTCCGCATCCAGCGCGGCCATACAGCCAGAGCCGGCAGAGGTGACGGCCTGACGGTAGATGTGGTCGGCCACATCGCCAGCGGCAAACACGCCTTCAATGCTGGTCTGGGTGGCATTGCCTTCGGTGCCGCTCTGAATCTTCAGGTAGCCGTCTTTCATGTTCAGCTGGCCTTCGAAGATATCAGTGTTCGGCTTGTGACCAATGGCAATGAAGACACCCTGCAGTTCGATGTCCTTGCTGCCTTCACCTTTGGTGGACTTGATGCGCATGCCGGTGACACCGCTGTCATCGCCCAGCACCTCTTCGAGTGTGTGATCCCACTCTACAGAGATATTGTCTTTTGCCAGCAGCTTGTCTTGCAGGATCTTCTCGGCGCGCAGGCTGTCACGACGGTGGACCAGGGTGACATGCTCTGCGATATGCGAGAGATACAGTGCTTCTTCCACAGCGGTATTGCCGCCACCGATAACGGCGACACGCTGGCCCTTGTAGAAGAAACCGTCACAGGTGGCGCAGGCGGAGACGCCCTTGCCCATGAACGCTTCCTCTGACGCCAGACCCAGATACATGGCGGAGGCACCGGTGGCGATAATCAGGGCATCACAGGTGTAGGTGCCGCTGTCGCCCTTGAGCGTGAAGGGACGGCTCTGCAACTCCACTTCGTTGATGTGGTCGTACACCATCTCGGTGTCAAAGCGCTCAGCATGCTGCTGCATGCGCACCATCAGGTCAGGCCCCTGAAGACCTTCAACGTCACCAGGCCAGTTGTCCACTTCGGTGGTGGTAGTGAGCTGGCCGCCAGGCTGAATCCCGGTAATCACCACCGGCTTGAGATTGGCTCGGGCGGCGTAAACGGCGGCGGTGTAACCCGCAGGGCCGGAACCAAGGATAATCAGGCGATGGTGCTGCACGTCGCTCATGGAAAACTCCAGTAATAGGGGGTAAGCAGGACGAGAGACCTTTCATGGGGCCTTCAGCCTGCATAATCAAGGCGTGAAAACTACCGTAAAACAGGGCACGCGTGAAGCCTGTCGCTGTGATAGAAAGGATCAATGAACCGGGTTAGGGTGCGGTTTTGTGCAATAATCCCGCAGGCTGGCCCGGCAGGCACACAGCAATGCTGGCCGCCCCACGGTGGATTGACTACAATCGCAATAATTTCAATTTGTTATCGGCATTTTTTAATACGGATTTTTATCTGTTCAATGTCATGGATTTTGTTAAAGGGGTAAGGCGTGAGCAAAACCGCTGCCGGGCAAGGAGAGTCCGGGTTTTCCCGTCATCTCAAGCGCGGGCTGGTCGAGGGCATGGTGATCGCATTGATCGCTCTGTCCATGTACCTGCTGCTGGCGTTGATCAGCTTCGACAGCCGCGATCCGGGCTGGTCGTATGTGGGGCATGTGGATGCCGTGCGTAATGCGGCGGGCCGTGCTGGTGCGTTCAGTGCCGACCTGCTGCTTGGCTTGTTTGGCTACATGGCCTACCTGTTCCCGGTATTGGTGGGATTCTGGGCTGCCAAGGTGCTGCGTGAACGTCATGCCGGGCTGCCCGGTAGCTGGCCGCTGTTCAGCCTCCGTCTGGTGGGCTTTATTTTGACCATGCTGGCCGGTACCGCTCTGTCTTACATGCACTTCAGCATGGGCGACAGCTTGCCGGAAGGTGCTGGCGGCATCCTTGGCCATGAAGTGGGTGCGGCCGCCCTGGATGGCTTCAATCCCCTTGGCGGTACGCTGATCATGGTCGCATTGTTCCTGATCGGGGTGACCATCTTTACCGATCTGTCCTGGATCGCCCTGGCAGAAGGGCTGGGAGCGCTGGTGCTGGGAGCGGTTGAGAAAGTCCCTGCCTGGTGGCAGGCGCGCAAGCGCAAACAGGAGGAGCAGCGGCAGAAGAAAGTGGCCCATGAAAAACGGGCTAAAGTGATCAGCGAGGCCAAGAAAAAAGCCGAAACCCGTACGCCCCCCAAAATTGCCAAGCCCGCGGCTCCGGTGCAAAAGAGTGAGCGGGTACAGAAGGAAAAACAGCAGAAACTGTTCACCACTGAGGTCAGTGGCGAAATTCCGCCGCTGGAACTGCTGGATCCGGTGGAAGAGTCCAAGGGCGGGTATTCTGAGGAAGCCCTCGAAGGCATGTCCCGCCTGCTGGAGATCAAGCTCAAGGATTTCAACATTGAGGCCGAGGTGGTGGCGGTTCAGCCGGGCCCTGTGATCACCCGTTTTGAAATTCAGCCAGCAGCAGGAATCAAGGTTTCCAAAATTACCAATCTGGCCAAGGATCTGGCGCGCTCATTGGCGGTGATCAGTGTTCGGGTCGTGGAAGTCATCCCGGGCAAGACCACGGTGGGGATCGAGATTCCCAACGAACAACGGGAAATGATCCGTTTCACCGAAGTGGTGGGCACCCAGATGTTCGACCAGTCCTCATCGCCGCTGACCATGGCGCTCGGCAAGGATATTGCGGGCAACCCGGTCATGGGGGATCTGGCCAAGATGCCACACCTTCTGGTGGCGGGGACCACCGGTTCCGGTAAATCCGTGGGTGTGAACGCCATGCTGCTGTCCATGCTGTTCAAATCCGGCCCAGACGATGTTCGCATGATTCTCATCGACCCCAAGATGCTGGAACTGGCGGTCTATGACGGCATCCCCCATTTGTTGACCCCGGTTGTAACCGATATGAAAGAAGCCGCCGGCGCCTTGCGCTGGGGTGTCGGTGAAATGGAGCGTCGCTACCGGCTGATGGCCGCCATGGGGGTGCGTAACATCTCCGGCTATAACCGCAAGGTCGATGAGGCGAAGAAGAAGGGTGAACCGATCAAGGACCCGCTGTGGAAGCCTGAAGACCCGATGAATCTTGAGGAAGAAGCGCCCCTTGCCGAGCACCTGCCCTATATCGTCATCGTCATCGATGAATTTGCCGACATGATGATGATTGTGGGCAAAAAGGTGGAAGAGCTGATCGCGCGGATTGCCCAGAAAGCGCGGGCCGCCGGTATTCATCTGATTCTCGCAACCCAGCGTCCCTCGGTGGATGTGATCACCGGTTTGATCAAGGCAAACGTGCCCTCACGTATCGGCTTCCAGGTGTCGTCCAAGATTGATTCCCGAACCGTGCTGGATCAGGGCGGGGCAGAACAGCTGCTGGGTCATGGTGACATGCTTTATTTGCCGGGGGGCAAGAGTGTTCCGGAACGTGTTCACGGTGCCTTTGTCTCAGATGAAGAGGTCCACCGGGTTTGTGACGATTGGCGCAAGCGCGGCGAGCCTAACTACCTGGAAGAAATTCTCGATGGTGGCTCGGATCTCAATGCACCGATGCCCGGCATGGAAGGCGCCGGCGGTGACGGTGATGATGAAAATGATCCGTTGTACGACGAAGCGGTTGCCTACGTGACGCAGTCACGCCGGGCATCCATTTCCTCTGTGCAGCGAAAACTGAAAATTGGCTACAACCGTGCCGCCCGTTTGGTGGAAGCCATGGAGATGGCCGGGGTAGTCAGCGAAGCGGGGCATAACGGCCAGCGTGAGGTAATCGCGCCGCCGCCGGTTTAACCGTGATCTGTCCCGACTAAGGAGTCTTGATGCGTACACTACTGATGGTCGCACTGCTGTTTCCGGCTTTGGCCTGGGCTGGCGCCACCGACGAATTACTGTCCCGCTTGCAGAAACTGCAGTCGTTAAAGGGCGATTTTGAGCAAACCGTGCTCGACAAGGGCGGCACCCACATGCAGCAGGCAGAAGGGCGTTTCCAGGTGGCGCGGGGCAATCAGTTTTACTGGTCCACCACGAGCCCGTTTTCCCAGCTGGCGGTATCGGATGGCAAGACCGTGTGGGTCTACGATGAAGACCTGGAACAGGTCGTGGTGCGCCCCCTGAGCCAGGATCTCGGGCAGACCCCGGCCCTGCTGTTTGGCGGACAGCCAAGCCAGGTGGCCGAGGCGTTCAGCATCAGCGAGCGTGACCGAAATGGCGCGCAAGTGACATACCGCCTGACTCCCAAAGGGGATGACCCGCTTTTCGACCAGCTTGACGTGACCTTCCGTGGCGAACAGCCCATGTCCATGCGGCTTCAGGATGCGCTTGGCCAGCAAACCGTCATCGACTTCCGTGATCTGAAGGTAAACAGTGGCATTGATGCTTCACTGTTCCACTTCACGCCACCGGAAGGTACTGACGTCATCCAGCAGCAATGAACGATCTGTTTGCCGCCGACAATGCCCAGCAGGCGCAGCCTTTGGCGGCTCGCTTGCGCCCCAACAGTCTGGATGACTATGTAGGGCAGCAGCACCTTGTCGGCCCCGGCAAACCCCTGCGCCAGGCACTGGAGCGCGGCCAGCTTCACTCCATGATCCTGTGGGGCCCGCCTGGCACGGGCAAAACCACTCTGGCGCTGATTCTTTCCCAGGCCGTGGACGCGGCGTTTATCACGCTCTCTGCCGTACTCTCTGGCGTCAAAGATATCCGGGCCGCCGTCGAGCAAGCCCAGATACGACTGGCCCAGGGGCGACGTACCGTCCTGTTTGTAGACGAGGTGCACCGGTTTAACAAGGCGCAGCAGGATGCGTTCCTTCCCCATGTGGAGGAGGGCACGATTACCTTTATTGGTGCGACCACCGAGAACCCGTCGTTTGAGCTGAACAATGCCTTGCTGTCCCGGGCACGGGTATACCGGTTGCGGTCACTTGCGGCGGAGGATCTGCGAGGCCTGTTGCAACGCGCGCTTGATGAACCGCGTCTCAATGGCATGACCGTCGACGCGGACGCCGCCGAGCTGCTGCTCAATTACGCCGATGGTGATGCCCGACGCTTGTTGAACATGCTGGAAGTGGCGGCGGATCTGGCGGATGGTGACGCCCCGCGTATCGATGCTGACCTGATGAGCGAAGTGCTGCGCGATGCCGTGCGCCGCTTCGACAAGGGTGGAGACCTTTTCTACGATCAGATCAGTGCCTTGCATAAATCTGTGCGAGGCTCTGATCCCGACGCAGCACTTTACTGGTTCGCCCGTATGCTGGACGCCGGTTGTGACCCCTTGTACATTGCCCGCCGGGTGGTGCGTATGGCCAGTGAAGACATTGGCAATGCTGACCCGCGAGCACTGACCCTGTGCCTGCAAGCCTGGGATGTGCAGGAGCGGCTGGGCAGCCCGGAAGGGGAGTTGGCGATTGCCCAGGCTGTGGCCTATCTGGCCGTGGCCCCGAAAAGCAACGCAGTCTATAACGCCTACAATCAGGCTCGCGCACTGGTACGGGAAAAGCCCACAGATGAGGTACCGCTGCATTTGCGCAACGCACCGACCCAGTTGATGAAGGACGAAGGCTTCGGGGCAGAGTATCATTACGCCCACGATTTCCCCGATGCGTTCGTGGACGGCGAAAACTATTTCCCCTCCAGCTTGCGTCATACCCGGCTCTACCAGCCGGTCAATCGCGGACTGGAGATCAAGGTGGCAGACAAGCTGCAGCGACTGCGCCAGCGCAATGCTGACAGCGACTGGCAACGCTACGGAGAGCTGGATGACTGATGTGGGCGCAGTACCATGGTTGGCCGTGGCAGCAGGGGGTGCAACGGGTGCGTGTCTGCGGTTTGCGACAACCCTGTGGATGGGTGTCCCCGCCATGCCCGCGTGGCCATGGGCCACATTCAGTGTGAACCTGGTTGGCAGTTTCCTGTTCGGGCTGCTGACCGTAGCCTTGGCCAGCCTGACCACCAGTGAAGCGCTGCGTTTGGCGATCATGACCGGCATGCTGGGCGCGCTGACTACCTTTTCGACCTTTTCTTTCGAGTTGGTGCGAATGCTCGAAATCAAAGCCTGGGGGCTGGCGGCGGGCTATGCGTTTGCCTCCGTAAGCATTTGCCTGGCGCTGGGTGTGACCGGCTTGATGCTTGGTCGCATGATCTGGGAATAACGGTTTACCGAGACGCGTCGTCTCTGTGCGACACACTGTTGTCTATTTGAATGATTTGAAACTGGAGTAGAAACACATGCTGGATATTCGTGCCCTGCGGCAGGACGGTGAAGCGATCAAGGCTGCACTGGCCAAGCGAGGCTACAGCCTGGACCTGGCAGCGTTTGCCGAACTGGATGCGCGCCGTAAACAGGCAGACGTACGTTCCCAGGATCTGCAGGCCGAACGCAAGAAAGCCTCCAAGCAAATCGGGCAGCTGATCCAGTCCGGCATGAATGTGGATGAAGCCAAGGCCAAGGTGGCAGAAACCCTCAAGACCCTGGATGCAGAACTGGACCAGGAAGTGGCCAATGCCAAGGCGATTCACGACGAGATCAGTGAATTCCTGATGGGGGTACCCAATGTGCCCCAGGAAGCGGTGCCGGAAGGTAACGACGAAGAAGACAACGTGGAAGTGCGCACCTGGGGCGAACCCAGAGTGCTGGACTTTGAAGCCCGTGACCACGTGGATATTGGTGAGGGTCTGACCAGCGGAGCGCTGGATTTCGATAGTGCCAGTAAACTCTCTGGCGCCCGTTTTGCGGTGATGAGCGGTGCGGTGGCCCGCCTGCATCGTGCGCTGGTGGATTTCATGCTGGACATTCATAGCAGCGAACACGGCTATGAAGAGGTCTATGTACCTTATCTGGTGGGCCCTGAAGCCCTGCGGGGAACGGGCCAATTACCGAAATTTGCCGAAGACCTGTTCAAGATGGAAGGCGAGCGAGAGTTGTATCTGATACCCACCGCCGAGGTGCCTGTCACCAATCTGGTGGCAGACGAGATTCTTGAAGCCGACAGCCTGCCGCGCCGGTATACCTGCCATACCCCCTGTTTTCGTTCCGAGGCAGGCAGTCACGGCAAGGATACGCGTGGCCTGATTCGCCAGCACCAGTTCGAAAAAGTGGAGCTGGTACAAATGGTTCGGCCAGACGAGTCCGATGCGGCGCTGGAGCAGTTGACCGGCCACGCAGAAGCGATTCTCCAGAAACTGGGGCTGCCTTACCGCGTGGTGATCTTGTGTGGCGGGGATCTGGGCTTTTCCTCCACCAAAACCTATGACCTGGAAGTGTGGCTGCCCAGCCAGCAGAAATACCGCGAGATCTCTTCCTGCTCCAACTTCCGCGACTACCAGGCGCGTCGCATGCAGGCCCGCTGGCGGAATCCGGAAACCGGCAAGCCAGAACTGGTACATACTTTGAATGGGTCGGGTCTGGCAGTAGGGCGTACACTGGTAGCCATTCTTGAGAACTACCAGAATGCGGATGGATCGGTCACGGTGCCGGAGGCATTGCGCCCCTATATGAGAGGGTTGGAGCGGCTGCAGTAATACGCTCCCGCCTGTTTGAACCCCCAGGGAGCAATCATGGAATTCCTACCCATTAGCTGGCGACTGCAGGGCAAGCGTGCCCTGTTGGTCGGTGGCGGTGAAGTGGCCTTGCGTAAAGGCCGCCTTTTGCACCGTTCTGGTGCTCTTGTTGATGTCGTTGCTCCTGATGTGTGCGCCGAGCTGCGCCAGATTGTGGCAGAAAGCCAGGGCTCGCTGCGTGAGCGAGCCTTCGAGGAAAGCGATCTTCAGTCTGTGTCGTTGGTGATCTGCGCCACCGACAACAAGGCCATCAATGCCGAGGTGGCTCGGCTGGCGGGGGACAAGGGGCTGCCTGTTAACGTGGTGGACGATCCCTCCCTGGGCGATTTTATCTTCCCGGCTATTGTCGACCGTTCACCGGTGCTGATCAGTATCAGCTCTTCCGGTGCGTCCCCGGTACTGGCGCGCAAGCTGCGCAGCCAGATTGAATCCAGTCTGCCGGCCCGCTGGGGCCGACTGGCCGACCTGATGGCACGGTTCCGGCAGCCCTTGAAGGACAAACTCAATAACGTGGGCGCCCGCCGTCTGTTCTGGGAGCAGGCACTGGACAGCCCGATTGTGGAAAAGGTCCTGGCCGGCAAAGACTCCGAAGCGGAGGCCATGCTCAGTGAGGCGATTGCCGAGGCCGATCCTGAAAGGCTGAGCCGGGGTGAAGTCTATCTGGTGGGCGCGGGGCCGGGAGATCCGGACCTGCTGACCTTCCGGGCGCTACGTTTGCTACAGAAAGCGGATGTGGTCCTATACGACCGCTTGGTAGGCAAGGGTATTGTGGACCTTGCCCGCCGGGATGCGGAAATGGTCTATGTGGGTAAGGCCCGCGACAAACACGCCTTGCCGCAGGACAACATCAACGAGTTGTTGGTGCACTACGCCAAACAGGGCAAGAAGGTCTGCCGCCTCAAGGGCGGTGACCCATTTATCTTTGGCCGTGGCGGGGAAGAAATTGATCTGATTGTCCAGGAGGGCATCGAGTTTCAAGTGGTGCCGGGTATCACCGCCGCCAGCGGCTGTGCCGCCTACGGCGGTATTCCACTGACCCATCGTGATCATGCCCAGTCTGTCAGGTTTGTTACCGGCCACCGCAAAGACGGTACCGTCACCCTGGATTGGGAGCACCTGGTCAGTGAAACGGAAACCGTGGTGTTCTATATGGGGCTGGTCGGGTTACGGCAGATCTGTGATCAATTGATGGCCCATGGCCGCAAAGGCGACACCCCGATTGCGCTTGTCTCCCGGGGCACCACCAATCTGCAGGAAGTGATCACCGGTACCCTGGAGACCCTGCCTGATGATATCGAGGGCCGGGAGATTCATGCGCCCACGTTAATCATTGTTGGCAGTGTGGTGAGTTTGCATCCGAAGTTTGGGTGGTTCAAAAAGAGCAGTGAATAGTTAACAGTCAATAATGAATAGTTGCGCGAGCAACGACGTTATTGCTGTAAACGCAAGAGGCCGCGCCCGTGACTTGTGCGCGGCCTCTTGCGTTGAAGAACAGAAAAATCTAACCGCGAGTTATTAACTCTTCATTGCTCTCCGGGTGTCCCGGTTTTGCCATAACGCCCGGGCTTGCTGCTGTGCTTCTTCCAGGTTTTCGGCTTTATCCAGGCCCCAGAGGGCCACGGCGACCGTTTGGATGACTGCATTTTCGCCGTATTCATCCTGTGCTTCGCCACGCCAGACTTTCTTGAGCATGTCTGCATCGGGGGTGCCGGGCGGAGTGGTGCGGGGGAGGACATTGTCCAGTATGGCGTCGTCCAGCGGCTTGCCGTGGCGGATGCCGGTGATGGCGGTGCGGGCATCCGGGCGGATCTCCAGTTCACCGCCTTCGCCCTTGAAGAGCAGCAGATCACGATCGCCACAGAGCTCTGCCGCGCCCTGATGCAGCGCGATGTAGGCGGGATGGAAGACGCTCTGCATGGATAGCGGGGCCCGTGCCGGGTTGAGACTGCGTGCCAGGGTGTTGATGGGCGAACGCAGGCCAAGATAGAAACGCAGGGTAAGCAGATAAGAGAGTGGGGCGCAGAACTGTTCGATGGGCAGATACGCCAGGCCCTGCCGGGCCAGATGATCACTGGCCTCGCCCACGGTGGTCGCCACCTTAAGCCCCAGGGCCGGCAGCAACTCGTCGGTATAGACTCGATTGGGGGTGTGCGCCGGGCCACCGTGCAGCAGCGTGCGAATACCCTGATCTGCCAACAATACGGTGGCGAGCAAATACCACGGATGGTGCTTCTTCTTGCCCGCGTAACTGGGCCAGTCCAGCTGAACGGCAGGAAAGTCCTGCAGTGTCTCATCACACAGGCCCCGGCAGGCATCCAGAAATCCCGCCAGTTCATCCGGGGTTTCTTCCTTGACCCGTAACAGCATCAGAAAGGCGCCAAGCTGCACGTCTTCGACCTCGCCATCCAGAATCATCTGCATGGCATTGCGGGCTTCTTCCCGGGTCAGGCTTCGGCGGGCACGCTTTCCGCGCCCCAGAGTGCGGACATATTCCGCGAAGGCATGTTCTGTCATTCAAACCTCGCAACACGCCGCTCGCAGCACGGTGGTACGCGGGCTTGCCAGGGGCGTGATATCTACAAATCAGTACCAGCTGGTACAGGGGCCGTGTGTCGCCACCAGATCCAGCAGTGTGGTGTGGTCAATGTGCTCGAGATGGCTTCCTGGGGCGCTCATCTGCGGGTGCGCGAGCAGGTAAGCCAGGCCTTCCAGCGGCAGGGCAGAGGCAAGCAGTAGTCCCGCGTCGGTGAAGACGCAAATATCATCAGGCTGATATAGCGCAAGGAAGCTATCAATACCGGCCCGATCGCCGGGTTTGAGTCCGATCAGATGCAACATGTCAGAACACCAGAACCTGCTGGCAGCCGGTGCGCAGCTCCCGCAGTTCATCGCCATTGAGCGCCTCTGCCTGGAGTGCCCCGGTGCTAGCGCTGTCTGACACCACACAGCGGACCCCAAAATCGGCCAGCTGGAGCAGACTGTCGTTGGCTGGCAGGGCGTTAAGCACGCTCACGCAGTCATTGGTGAGCCACAGCGCTGTGGGCAAGCCAAAGGCGGCGCCGGTCATCAGCATGTCCAGCATTTCCTGAAAGCGGTCACTGAGCGGCGCATTTGCCGTGGCAATGTAGAGGTGGCTAGCCAAACTGAAGTACCCGCTGTGCATTGATCATCGCATCGGCCCATTGCCCCAACCCGACCAGACTGAAGCCGTCGGCCAAAGTGTGTCCTGTGTCACCGGCCACAATGCCGCGGCGCTGGGCTGCGCCGACGCAAACTTCGGCATGGATACCGCTTTCCTGGACCCATTGCTGCCATTGCTGTGCCGCATTGGCATTGTCGCCATCACCCCGCCAGGCATGGCGGTGGCAAAGATGAATGCCATCGGAATAGAAAAACAGACGGTAAAGCTGGTGATCCGGGTGGGCGTGAAGCGCTTTGCAGGAGAGCAGGGCGGTCAAGGCGGCGGGGGAATCCGCCGCCGCATTGACCAGGATGGCAAACTGCATCAATCGTCGCCGCTAAGGGCCGTGAGGATCTGCAGCAAGGACATGAACAGGTTGTAGATGGACACGAACAGGGTCACGGTAGCGAGGATGTAGTTGGTTTCACCACCGTGAATGATGGCGCTGGTCTGCCACATGATCAGCAGGGAAGATAGCAGCACGAACGCGGCTGACACCGCCAGGCTCAGGGCCGGAATGGCAAAGAAGATATTGGCAATGCTCGCTGCGAAGGCCACCAGAATACCAATCATGATGAAGTTGGTCAGGAAGCTGAAGTCCTTGCGGGTGAACAGCGCAATCGCGGACATGGCGACAAAAATAAAGGCGGTACCGCCCAGTGCCATGGTCACGATCTCCATGCCGCCGGGAACCTGGGCGTACATGTTGATGATCGGGCCGGTGGTGAAACCGAGCCAGCCGGTCAGGCCGAATACGGCCAGGATGCCCCAGGCGCTGTTACGCAACATGTTGGTGGCAAACAGCAGTGCGAAATACACACCGATGGTAAGCCACACATTCACAAAACCGATGTTGCTGGCCATGGCAAACCAGGACGCGCCAGTAGCGACAACCAGGGACAAACCCAGCAGCATGTAGGTGTTTTTCAGAACCTGGGCCGCACGCTCGCCGGTGACGGCCATGCCCTGCTGGTGGGGAGCGGAATAGGGATTGGGCTGATTGTTCATAAGGGATCTCATCCTTGGTAATTGTCCCTGTGATGATAAGGCCACGGGGGCCAAAATCAAGGGTTTCCGTGAACGGTAACTCATTGTTTTTATGCGTAGTTCACCCTTTTGGTGCGTAATCAATGGGCCATGACGGCTTTGTGACTCCCATCGCAAGGAGCGGTGCGGGTTTTGACTACCATCTGGGGCGTTAAGGGTAGTGACATAGGGGGATTATCGTGCAATCACTCAGCCTTGAGCCCACAGAACAGGAAATAGCGCTAAAGGATGTGCGTCGCAGCGATGAGCATGGCGTACTCATTGCGGTGCCCGGGCCTCGCGAGCGCCAGTACCGCCCGCTTTTCAGCCGCAAAGGGGTTGCCGGGGGCGGGCACAGCCTTTCTCTCTTCAATGAGCGTTTTCTCGAAGCGCGGCAGCTAAGAGGGCGCCATGAGACCTGCCATGACTTTAATCTGGCATTTATCAACCCCGTGCCGCGTCAGTGCCGTCATCGTCCGGTGGGTTGGTTGCTGGGTGCTGTTATGGGCGCGGCCATCACTGCAGTTGCCACGATGGCCGGCTGGGGGCTGGTCGCATTGGTAACAGCCGGTGTCACGGCTGGACTGTTTGCGGCTGTGGTGAAGAAATGGCGTGACGAATGGCAGTTCGAAACCCGCCATGGCGAGGTACCGGTGTTTCGTGTCACCGTATATCGCCGTGAGCGTGAAGCCTTGCTGAAAATGGTCAAAGCCCTGAGCCGTCGTTGTGAGCACGCCTGGCAGCAATTGCCCCAGGGTAAGGTGCGATTGGCTGCAGAAATGGCGGAGCATCGCCGGTTGCACATGGCTGGTGCTATCGATGAGAGCCAGTACCGGTCTGCCAAGCAACGCATCTTCAGACAGTACTGATCGGGTATCAGGCTCGGGAATTGATCAACATTCCAGCAAACGCCTTGCGCGGCAGCCCGTGGTCGTTGACTGGCTAACGCGCTCATGTATTATTGCTGGCCAGTTCGGAGGGGTGGCAGAGTGGCCGAATGCACCGGTCTTGAAAACCGGCGACGGGAGACCGTCCGTGGGTTCAAATCCCACCCCCTCCGCCATATCGCTATAACAAAAAGGGCTCGCATTGATTGCGAGCCCTTTTTGTTTGTCTGTGTTTTTCTTGAGTTTGCTGCGTCCGTTGTCAGCGGATCAGTGATGCGAACGCGGTGAGCGCTTCAACCCCTTGAACGTCGTCTTCCTGCAGAGGGACTGACATAGTGGGTAACGTGGCAAGCTGCCGGGCGATGTCGTCAAGGTGACGGCGTTGCCGGGTCAGTCGCGCAGCAAAGAAACTGCCCTCTGCCTGTTCTGGCAGCACCCGGTTGATCACCGCCCCGGCAACCGGGATACCCGCATCCGTCAGGCTTCTGACTGCCCGGCAGGTCTCAAGAATCGGTAATTTTTCCGGCGTCAGTACGAACAGGAAGGCTGTGGTTTGTGCATCGGACAGGCGACGGCGGGCGCGGTGAAACAGGCGCTGGCGCACCATCAGTGTGTCGGCGACTTCCTGGCTGCGCGGATCCAGATCCTGCCGGCCATGTTCCAGTGGTTCCTGCATGGGGCTATCCAGATCTTTGCCGGGGCCGAGATGATCCAGCACCTTGCCCAACTCTCGCGCCTTGTGATTGTGCTTGAGCAGGCCGCTGGTCCAGGCAGCCATGACTTCTGGCAGGCTCAACAGACGCAGGGTATGGCCTGTGGGCGCAGTATCAAAGATGACTAGATCATATTCGTTGGGGGCGTCATCAATGATTTGTGACAGCCGCTCAAGCAGGGCCGCTTCCTGGGCTCCCGGCGACTGTCGACTCAAGCGCAGCTGACGCTCCAGTTCCCTGAACTGGTCCGGACCAGCAAACCGTCGCATTTGGGCGCTGACCTTCTCCAGGTAACGGTCGACCTCTTCGTCGGGGTCAAGCTCAAGGGCATACAGATTGGCGGCAAGACAACGGGTCTGATTGCCGATCTCCCGATCGAAAGCATCGCCGAGGCTGTGGGCCGGATCGGTGGAAACCAACAGCACCTTGCGCCCGGCACTGGCCGCCCGACAGGCCAGTGCCGCAGCCGTGGTGGTTTTGCCGACCCCGCCTTTGCCACCAACCATCAACAGGCGCTTGTGGTTGAGCAGGGCATCAATGTCCAGCATGTCAGGCATCAACAACATCGAAAGTGGTCAAGCGGGGAACGCTCCATACCCATGCGGGTGTGCCACTGATGAAAGCGGTCCATCAGCAGTGGCTGCAGCTCAAGGGTGCTCCACGCTGCGGGATTGGGAATACCCATCATTTCGGAAAAGACCAGCAGCATGAACAGGTCTTCCTCATCCCGTTTGGCGCGGGCAATGGCGGCGCGATAGGGCGCATTGTAATACAGGGTGCCGAGCTCACTGAGTCGGCGTAGTGCGCCCAGAATGCGGTTACCCATCAGGCTTGTTCCACCGGTTCACGAAAGGCTTTTTTAAGTGCGGCAGCGCACTCCAGTGTAACCAGCAGTGCCGCAACCAGTACCACCACGTCCAACCCCAGCAGGAACCAATCCTGTTTATCGTAGAAGCTTTTGAGCTGAATAAGCAGGGCGAACAGGGTCATCACCAGCAGGAACACCAGCGGGGCGAGGGTATAAATGGCAGGTCGCCCCCGGCGGACCAGCATGATGGTAATCACCAACAGCGTCAGGCCGGCGAGTAACTGGTTGGTGGTGCCAAACAGGGGCCAGATGAGCAGGCCGCCACTACCGTCGGCACCGCCCGCACCAAAGGCCAGCAGCAGGCAGCTCGCCACGGCCAGCAGGGTGGCGGGTAACGGGCGTGTCAGCCATTTCTGGTGATAGATTTCACCCCATTCCTGGAAAATATAGCGTTGCAGACGCAAGCCGGTATCCATGGTGGTGCCAGCAAACAGGGCCGCCATCACGGTAAGCAAGGTGGCAGCAACGCCCACATCCATGCCGGTGCCACCCGCAAGGATCGTGGCACCACCATCAACAAAGGCGGTCAGGCTGCCTTTCCCGAACGCCGTGTAAACGGCTTCCCAGTCCGCCAGGGTGGCAAAACCGGCCGTGGCAGCAATGATGGCGGCGAGAGCAAGAGAGCCTTCCCCCACGGCGCCAAAATACCCCACGAAACGGGCATCGGTTTCCTTGTTCAGCTGCTTGGAGCTGGTTCCGGAGGCAACCAGCCCGTGGAAGCCGGAAATCGCGCCGCAGGCAATAGTGACGAAGAGTAATGGCAGTAGTGACGGCGTGCCGGCGGGCACATTGTCATTGATCATGGGGGCGACAACAGTGGGGTTACCGATCAGTACCGCGCCATACAGCAGGATCAGGCCGACAAACAGTTGCAGCCCATTGATGTAGTCACGGGGCTGCAGCAGCATCCACACAGGCAGCAGCGAAGCAATGGCTGCATACGCAAACAGCAGCAGGATCCAGCTGGCGCTGGCAGACAGCCCCATGACCTGTTCTGGCAGGGCGATGGGGACTTTCGGGCCCACATAAATCAGGCTGTAAAGGGCGATGACCCCGACTACCGATACGACCCCAAGACCGATGATCCGCCGATAGATGAGCTGACCAATGACCAATGCCACCGCGATGGCTCCCCAGACGGGAACGACCGCTCCGGGGTTGTTGATCAACAGTTTGGCGATGACCACGCCGAACACGGCATTGACCATCAGCAGTACCAGGAAGATCACGATCATGAACACGGTACGGGCCCGGCGACCGACCACTTCGCCAGTGAGAGCACCAACGGATTTGGCCCGGTTTCGGACACTGGCCCACAAGGCGCCACTGTCATGGACGCCTGCAAAGAAAATGGTACCAAAGACGACCCAGATGAACGCAGGGAGCCAGCCCCATATAACGGCAATGGCTGGGCCGACGATGGGGGCAGCACCGGCAACCGAGGTGAAGTGGTGGCCCCAAAGGACATAGCGATTGGTCGGCACAAAATCCACGCCATCTTCGTATTCATGGGCTGGAGTGCGGTAATTGGGGTCTAGCCGGTAGATGCGGTCGGCAATAAAGCGGGAGTAGAATAGGTAGCCGGCGGCCATACCTCCCAGCCCCAGCAGGAGAAGAACGATAGCGCTCATGAGTGCCTTTTCCTTGTTAGCGGTGTGGCGGTTGTCGCAGCCTATCCATGGTTGTGTTTTTGATCTCTTCGGTCAACGCGACCAAAGGCTAATATACAGCAGCATGGGCAATTGACACGGATAATGCAGTGTTAACGGTTTCCTGTTCTCTGCTGGCAATCATCGCTATGCTCGGGCGTTACCTGTCACGAGATTGAGTGGGCAAAGGAATTGCCCTGGGGAAGATAGAATGATCAAAGTATTGGTAGTGGATGACCATGATCTCGTTCGTACCGGCATCGCAAGAATGCTGGACGAAGTAGAGGGTATCAAAGTTGTGGGTGAAGCGTGCTCCGGTGAAGAAGCCCTACAGTTAACCCGGGATGCCTGTCCGGATGTTGTACTGATGGACATCAAGATGCCGGGGATCGGTGGCCTGGAAGCCACGCGCAAGTTATTGCGTATTGATGATGGGGTTCGTGTTATTGCTGTCACCATGTGTGAAGAGGAGCCATTCCCTTCGCGGCTCATGAAAGCGGGCGCTGCTGGCTACATGACAAAGGGGGCTGATCTTGAGGAAATGGTCAGGGCAATCAAGGTCGTAATTAGCGGGCAGCGCTATATCAGCCCGGAAATTGCCCAGGCGATGGCACTCAAACCCTATGTGGGAGAGGAGGCCACGCTGCTCGACATGCTGTCCGAGAGAGAATTGCAGATCATGATGATGATCGTGAACTGCCATAAGGTGCAGGATGTGGCAGACAAGCTATGCCTCTCGCCCAAGACCGTAAACACCTACCGTTATCGCATTTTCGACAAACTGGGTGTCTCCAGTGATGTGGAAATGGCCCTTCTTGCTGTCCGCCATGGAATGCTTGATGCGGTAGAAACGCAAGCGAGCTAAAGCGACTCGGGGCTGTCACTGTTACAATTGCTCGTCTTGATCACAGGGACAGCTCCATTGCCAGACTTTGATTCCAAACACTTTCTTCAGCATTGCGCCCGCAAGCCGGGTGTGTATCGCATGCTGGACGCTGAGGAGCAGGTGCTCTATGTGGGAAAGGCGAGAAACCTGCAGGCTCGCCTGAGCAGTTATTTCCAGAAGAACGTCAGCAGCGTCAAAACACGCGCCATGGTCGCCCGTATCGCTGATGTGCAGACCACAGTTACCCGTAGCGAGGCAGAAGCCCTGTTGCTGGAACAGTCTCTGATCAAGTCGATCCGCCCCCCCTATAACATTCTGCTACGGGACGATAAGAGCTACCCGTACATCCGCATTACCAGTGCGGATACGTACCCGCGCATTACCTTCCATCGAGGAACGCGCCGCAAGGGAAGCGATTACTTTGGCCCTTACCCCAGTGGCGGAGCGGTGCGCGAGGCACTTTCACTGGTAGAAAAGGTCTTCCAGGTCCGCAATTGCTCTGACAGTTATTTCCGCAATCGTACCCGCCCGTGCCTTCAGCACCAGATCAACCGTTGCACTGCTCCCTGTGTGGGGCTGGTCTCGCCAGAGGACTATGCCGGACAGGTGCGTATGGCGCGGGATTTTCTGGATGGCCGGAGTCGCGAAGTCGTTGACACGCTCAGTGCGCAAATGGAAGCCGCCGCCGCCGGGCTGGCCTTTGAGAAAGCCGCGCTGTTGCGAGACAAACTGGCGGCCATTCAGGCGGTACAGCAAAAGCAGGTGGCGGAGACCGGGCAGGGTGATCTGGATGTGGTAGCCATCGAGGGTCGGCACGGACTGGCGGTGCTGGATGTGTTGATGATTCGGGGCGGGCGGATACTGGGGCACCGTAATTTCCGGCCAGATACCCGCGGAGAGGAAGCGCTGCCTGAAATCCTCGAAGCCTTTCTGTCCCAGTACTATCTGGGGGATCGCGAAGACCCGGTCAAACCCCAGGAAATCCTGTTGACGCTGCCTGTTGAGGGGGCGCCAGTGCTGCAGGAGGCGCTGACCGAACAGTGGGGGCGCAAGGTGCGGCTGGCCTGGAAGGTGCGCGGTGAGCGGGCGGCATGGTTGCAGATGGCTACCACCAACGCCCAGCAGTCGCTCGCTACAGAGCTGGCTGCCCGGGAGCATATGGAGTCTCGCTTTCTGGCGCTGGAAAGCCTTCTGGAGGCGCAAGAGCCTGTGCGCCGTATTGAGTGTTTTGACATCAGCCATACCCAGGGTGAAAAAGCGGTGGCCTCCTGTGTCGTGTTTGATCAGCAAGGGGCCAGGAAAACGGATTATCGCCACTTCAATGTCAGCCCGGATCAGGCCGGGGACGATTATGCTGCCATCGAGGAAGCGGTGCGCCGGCGCTACCAACGTAGGCTGAAAGAGGAGGGCAGGCTACCTGACCTGCTGCTCATTGATGGTGGCAAAGGACAGATGCAGCGAGCATGGGACGTGATGGGAGAGCTGGGTCTGCAAGGGAGAATCCGGGTGATGGGAATTGGCAAAGGTCCCAGCCGCCGGCCGGGGTTTGAGGTCTTGTACCTACCTGATGGTCGCGAGTTCACCCCGGGGCCTTCGCATTCTGCGCTGCATTTGCTCCAGCAGGTAAGGGATGAGGCTCACCGCTTCGCACTCACCGGGCACCGGGCCCGCCGCGGCAAGGCCCGCAAGCAATCCTCTCTTGATGAAATTCCTGGTATCGGACCGAAGCGACGCAAGGCCTTGCTAACCCACTTTGGCGGACTAAAGCAGCTAAGGAACGCCTCGGCGACGGAGCTTGCCAGGGTGCCGGGGGTGAATACCCAGCTGGCGCAACAGATTTATGACTGGTTACATGAATAGCGCCTTGTTTGAGCCCGGATATCTTTGGCAACAAAAAATCTCCCATGAGGGACGTGCTGCTTTTCGTTATACTGTTCGCTTAGTCCACAAGCGGTAGGTCACATGCAGCAGAAGAACCCGGTCCTGAATTTGCCCAATATCCTTACCCTGATTCGTGTGGTGGCAATTCCCGTCCTGGTGCTGGTGTTCTACCTTCCGTTCAAGTGGAGTGACCTTTGTGCGGCGTTACTGTTTCTGGCCGCGGGCATCACCGACTGGCTGGATGGCTATCTCGCGCGCAAACTGAACCAGACCAGCCCGTTTGGCGCCTTCCTGGATCCTGTAGCTGACAAGCTCATCGTTGCAGTTGCGCTGGTCATGCTGGTACAGGTGCATGCCACTGCATGGCTGGCCGTGCCGGCGATGGTGATTGTGTCACGCGAAATTACTGTCTCTGCGCTGCGTGAGTGGATGGCAGAGCTTGGGAAGCGTTCCCGGGTTGCGGTCAGCCAGCTTGGAAAGATCAAGACGGTGACACAAATGACAGCCATTACCTTGCTGCTGGCACAGAAACCGGGTTTCGATCTGGCGGGAGATATTGTGATGACCCCCTGGTTGTGGTTGAGCTACGGCCTGCTTTATCTTGCTACGGCATTGACCCTGTGGTCCATGCTTGCGTATCTGCGTGCTGCAGCACCAGAATTGCTCAAAAGTCAGTCAAAGTCCTGAAAAACCAGAAAAAATGCCATTTCGCGGGTTGACACTATAAGGCGGATGGGTAGAATTCTTCACCGCAACGAGGCACAGTGTTACGTCAGTCTTGTCGCACAATGCGGGAATAGCTCAGTTGGTAGAGCACGACCTTGCCAAGGTCGGGGTCGCGAGTTCGAATCTCGTTTCCCGCTCCAGATTCCAGAGAACCTCGGCGTTGCCGAGGTTTTTTCTTGGTAGACAGTTTAAGGCGCGGTGGCAGAGTGGTTATGCAGCGGACTGCAACTCCGTGTACGCCGGTTCGATTCCGACCCGCGCCTCCAATCATCGACCTGCACGGTCACCGCCCGGGTGGCGAAATTGGTAGACGCAACGGACTTAAAATCCGTTGACCTTTGGTCGTGCGGGTTCAAGTCCCGCCCCGGGCACCAACTCCCGTTATCCTCCCAACCGTTAATCCTGTGAAATCAAGCAGATGGGCCTTCTTGTTAATGGGCTTTATTGCCGCATTGGTCCGGTTTCTGTTAGCCTCATTCTTTTGTCTTAGCCCTTTTGCAGGGCACTGAAAACAAAAAGCCGGAAAGGCAAGAGGGCTCTCTGATGAACTGGTTCCAGAACCTGTCCGTGCGGCTGAAGATTTTGTCTGTAGCCGGACTGGGTATTGCGTTATTTCTGGTCTATGCCGTTTACAGCTTTTATATCGCTGAAACGAATATCAATAACCTCAAACGCATAGAAAAACAGGATTTCCCTGTCCTCGAGCTGGTGAATGCCAATAACGTGGACTTCATTGCCATCAGTGAGTCCTTTATCGCTGCCATCAGCCAGGCAGACCCGGATTTATTACAGGAAGCACGGAGTCGGGCCAGCGAATTCCTGCGCCGGCTTGATGCCATCCGGGCGACTGATTCCGAACTTGCCGGTAGCGTTGACCGCCTTCAGCGTAGCTTCAAGTCATACATTGATGAGGCAGGGGAATTGGCAAAAGCCCTCATTGAAGGGGATGGCGCCGGTGATGATCTCTACCAGCGCATTACTCAGGTTCGGCAATTACAGGATGATTACGAGGCGGAACAAAAAGCTTTTGAGGGGCAACGCTATTCCGCTTTTCGTGAGACCCTGAATACCAGTCGGGCGGACAATCTTGGCACCCAGAAAATTGGTCTTCTTCTCGGTGCAATTTCTTTTGTCATGCTTGCGTTGATTGCCTTGCGCGTTACCCGATCCATTACCCGCCCGCTAGAGGGGGCTGTGATTGCCGCAGACCACATTGCCGATGGCAAATGGGATACCGAGATCAGAGAGGGTGGCCGTGATGAGACCGGTTTGCTACTCAACGCCATCCGAAAAATGCGCGATGCACTGGTTATACGCAACCAGGAAGACCGACGCCAGGAAACCATCAAGAACCATCTGGCGGAGCTCAACAACCGTATGCGCGGTGAGATGAGTTACCAGCAGCTGGGCAACAACATGCTCAGCTTTTTAGTGCCTGTACTGGAGGCTCAAGTCGGCGCCTTTTACAGTTTCGATCCCGATGCTCAGCAGTTAAGCCTGAGTAGCTCCTATGCAATGCAACGCCGTAAACATCTGGCTAACCAGTTTCGGCTTGGCGAATCTCTGGTTGGCCAGGCGGGGCTAGAGCGTAAGACAATTCTGCTGGAATCCGTTCCTGATGATTATATCAGTATCGCTTCTGGAACCGGCAAAGGGCAGGCCAGCAATGTGATTGTCATGCCTGTCGTGCACGAAGAAGAATTGAAAGGTGTGCTCGAGATCGGTGCTTTCCGCACCTTCAGCAATGATGATCTTGCCTTTCTTGAACAGTGCTCCGAGGTGATCGCAATTTCTGTAAGCAGCGTGTTGAGCCGAGTGAAACTCGGTGAAATGCTCGAGCAGACACGTGAACAAGCTGAGGCCCTCGAGAAACAGAAAGAGGAAATGGCGCAGGTCAATACCGATCTGGAAGAGCAGGCCATGGAACTGGCCGCATCAGAATCGCGCTTGCAGCAACAACAGGAGGAGCTGAAGGCGATAAACGAAGAGCTCGAGTCCCAAACCCAGGCACTTCGTGCCTCTGAAGAGAGCTTGCAAGCCCAACAGGAAGAACTTCGTGTCACCAATGAAGAACTGGAAGCCCAGGCGAGATTGTTGACAGAGCAAAAGACAGAAATGGCGCAGAAAAATGATGAGCTGGAGCTGCTGCGCCATGAACTGGAAGACAAGATCAGAGAGCTGGAGCTGTCCTCCAAGTACAAATCTGAATTCCTTTCTACCATGAGCCATGAGCTGCGTACGCCGCTCAACTCGATCCTGATTCTTTCCAATGCACTGAGCCAGAACAAGAAAGGGAATCTGGAAGAGAAGCAAATTGAGCACGCTCAGGTAATTCACTCTGCGGGCGCCGACCTGCTCAGCCTGATCAACGACATCCTCGATATTTCAAAGATCGAAGAAGGCAAGATGGACGTGGTGATTGATGACTTGTCACCCACCGAAATCGGCGAACATTTCCGCCGCCATTTCGCCCACGTGGCTGAAAGTCGCGGGTTGGATTTCCATGTGGAACTTGGGGAAAATCTCCCCAGCCATTTTTATACTGACCGACAACGGTTGGAACAGATCATCAAGAATCTGCTCTCCAACGCCCTCAAGTTCACTGAGCATGGTTCGGTAACCTTCAGTATTACCCGTCCCGTTGAGGGCGACACCCTGCCTTCAAGAAGCCTGAATCCGGCCGAAACTCTCAGGTTTGCGGTAACAGATACGGGGGCGGGTATCCCTGAGGACAAGCAGAAGCTTATCTTCGAAGCATTCCAGCAAGCAGATGGTACCACCAGCCGTAAGTACGGTGGCACAGGCCTTGGCCTGACTATATCCCGTGAGCTTGCGCGCCTGCTGGGGGGAGAAATCAGCTTGTACAGTGAAGGAGAGGGTACCGGTTCAACCTTCATGCTTTTCATCCCTGAAGGCTCGGCGGAGTCCTTGGTCACTACCGAGAATGGCGATGACGCGGACATCGGCGACAATGCCGAGGCCCACACCGCGTCTATGGTGCCGATGGGTGAGGCAGATGATGACTTCGTAGTGCGTGAGAAAACGGTCCTGATTGTCGAAGACGATATCGAATTCTCCAGTGTTCTGGTGGACCTTGCTGCTGACTACGGGTTGGAGGCTCATGTGTGCCATGACGGAGAGGCCGGTCTGGATTACGCCAGCCATTACCGCCCCAGTGCCATTATCCTCGATATTGGCCTGCCTGGCATTGATGGCTGGGAGGTCATGGAGGCATTGAAGGCGGATCCCCGCACTCAGGATATTCCGGTGCACTTCCTGTCCGGTCGTGACGAGCGCAAAAAAGCGCTTGATCTTGGTGCGCTCGATTTGCTGACCAAGCCAGTTAACCAGAATGATATTCTCGCCGCGTTCGCCAAAATTGAAGGCGCGATTGAAAAAAATGTGCGTCGTTTACTGGTGGTTGAAGACAGTGAAATCCAGCATGAGAGCATCCGCGAACTGTTTGATCAGAAAGGGGTGGAAATTACTGCCGCCACCAGTGGTCAGGAGGCGCTGGAAGCGCTGCGCGAGACAGTTTTTGACTGCATGATCCTCGATCTTACCTTGCCTGACATGAGTGGTTTTGAACTGCTTGAAACCGTGAATGGCAGCGACGAATACGATAGCGTCCCTGTGGTTATCTATACAGGCAAGGACCTTACACGTGAGGAAGAAGCACGGCTGCGCAAGCATGCTGATCGCATCATTCTTAAGACGGAGCGCTCCCATGAGCGCCTGCTTAATGAAGCATCTCTATTCTTGCACTGGCTGGAGTCGACCCTACCGTCTGCCAGGCGACCGGCCGCTGAGAGTATCGATCACCGGGATGATATTTTCGAAGGTAAGCAACTGCTGCTGGTGGATGATGACATGCGCAATATTTATGCGCTTTCCGCTCAGCTAGAGGAACTGGGCTTTGACATCACCATCGCCAATAATGGGCGAGAATCCCTGGAGGCGCTGGATGCCAATCCTGATATCGATATCGTGCTGATGGATATCATGATGCCCGAGATGGACGGCTATGAGGCCATGGGTCATATTCGTGATCAGGCGAGATTCAAGAAATTGCCAATTCTGGCCCTTACGGCCAAGGCAATGAAGGACGATCGTGCTAAATGTATTGATGCGGGAGCGAATGATTACTGCTCCAAACCCATTGATATGACGAAATTGACTTCTTTGCTGCGTGTCTGGCTGCATAAGTAGCTTGCGGGAGTAGACAATGGCGGAGCATCTGCCCATTACGGACGAGGATATCGATGTTGAAGACATCGAAATCCGCCTGCTGCTGGAAGCGATCTTCCAGATGTACGGCTATGACTTCCGCTCATACAGCAAAGCGTCTCTGCGTCGACGCGTCCTGCACCGGCTTACCATGTCCGGACTCTCATCGATCATGGAAATGACCGACAAGGTATTAAGGGACCGGCCATTCTTTGTGACGCTCCTCAACGACCTGACTGTTAATGTCACGGAAATGTACCGTGATCCGGAGTTTTACCGTGCCTTTCGGGAAGACGTTGTGCCGGTGCTGAAAACGTTTCCGTTCATCAAAATCTGGCATGCGGGCTGCTCGACAGGCGAAGAAATCTATTCCATGGCTATCCTTCTTGAAGAAGAAGGGCTGTATGACAGGGCCATGATATACGCGACGGACATTGACAAGAATGTACTGGCCGCTGCCAAGAAGGGAATTTATTCAATCGAAGCAGTAAAACAGTACGGTGATAATTACCGGCGCGCTGGTGGCCGGCATTCATTATCGGACTACTTCACCGCTCGCTATGACAGCGTGATTATGGACCAGCGCCTGAAACGCAACATCGTCTTCGCGGACCATGATCTCGCTACGGACCAAGTGTTTGGCGAAATGCACGTCATTCTGTGTCGCAATGTCTTGATCTATTTTGACCGTGCCTTGCAGGGCCGGGTAATACGATTGTTCAGCGAAAGCCTCGATCTGGGCGGCTACCTGTGTCTCGGCACCAAGGAAAGCTTGCGGTTTACCGGGGAAGAAGAGGCATTCGATGTGATAAACACATCCTTGCGGATTTTCCGCAAGCGTCAACTCCAACATTTGCAATGATTAGAGAAAGGTAATGATCGAGCAGAAACTGCTATTAGTGGATGACCAACCTGCCAATCTGGTATCGCTGGAAGCGATTCTGGAAGGGGAAGGCCGTACGCTGATAAAGGCCCACTCAGGCCAGGAAGCACTCAAGATTCTGCTCAAGGAAGATATTTCACTTGTTTTGCTGGATGTACAGATGCCGGGTATGGATGGATTTGAGGTGGCGGAGCTTATGCGTCAGCGAAAAGACACCCAGACGATACCGATTATCTTTGTGACTGCCATCAGCAAGGAAAAGAAATATGTTTTCAAGGGCTATCAGGCCGGTGCTGTGGACTATCTGTTTAAGCCACTTGACCCCCTTATCCTCAAGAGCAAGGTTGATTTTTTTCTTGGTCTGGACCGTCAACGTAAGGAGCTGCAGGAAAAATTGAAGCAGGCGCAGGCACACCGGGCAGCCTATGAGGCTGGCAAGACTCCGCGCAGTGGAGGCGATGACACCACATCGTGATAGAGCAGATGGGGCCAGTAAAGGCAATCGTGATGGGCGCTTCATGGGGAGGATTGAATGCCTATACCCAGATTCTGTCCGCCTTGCCGTCCCGGTTTCCCGCTGCCATTTTACTGGTACAGCACCAGCATGCGAGTGCGGAGAACCGTCTGCCCTGGTTGTTGGCCCGCTATTGTGCGCTGCCGGTAATTGCGCCTGAAGACAAGGAGGTTATTCTCCCGGGCCACGTTTATGTCGCTCCCCCGGGGTATCATATGCTCGTGAATGAGGACGAAACGCTGGCCTTTTCTGTTGGTCGGCCCGTACACTTTTCACGGCCTGCTGTTGATGAACTGTTTTTTTCCGCGGGGGCGGTATACGGTCGGCATCTTGCAGCAGTCATCCTGACCGGGGCTAATGAAGATGGCGCTGCCGGGATTGAATATATACATCGGCGCGGTGGCTATACCATAGCCCAGTCGTCAGTAAGTGCTGAAGCACCGACAATGCCCGAATCGGCAGTAAAAACAGGTGCGGTTTCAAGGGTGCTTGATCTCGAAGCAATTGGCCCATTTTTGGCTGAAAAGGTTGCAGGGTAGTAAACCAATGAAACAGAACATTTTGGTTGTGGATGATCACAGGGAAAACCTGATTGCCCTGGAGGCCATTCTGGATGGGGATGGCAGAAATCTCATAATGGCGCAGTCAGGTAATGAGGCGCTTTCGCTAGCCCTTAAGCATGATTTTGCTCTGGTGCTGCTTGATGTACAGATGCCGGAAATGGACGGCTTCGAAGTGGCGGAATTAATGCGCAAGAACAAGAAAACGCGCAATCTGCCGATCATCTTTGTTACGGCGATTTCCAAAGAACAGAAGTACGTATTTAAAGGATATGAATGCGGTGCTGTGGATTACCTGTTCAAGCCTATTGATCAGAAAATCCTGGAAGCCAAGGTAAATGTATTTCTTGAACTGGATCGGCAGCGCAAGAAGCTGCAGCAGGCTGTGGTTCAGATGAAACGCCTCAAGGACGAAAACGAGCGTTTGTTACATGCCCTCGGTGAGGCGTTGGTCGGTGCGGATGCCCGTGGGCGCATTACCTTCTGCAATGAAGCCGCGTGTGCGCTGTTGAGTCGTCAGAGGGATGACCTTGTGGGTGAAGATCTCGCGGCGACCCTGTTCAATGACGATACCGGCAAGCCCCGTTGGGAATGGAAGGATTCCCCTGTAAGGCTTGCCTGCGAAAAGGGCGAAAGCTGGAAAAATGAGCACAGCCTCTATGCCCATGACCGTGATGGCCTGGTAGCGCTTACTCTGCGAGGCAATGCTATCAACGATGATTATGGCAATTTTACCGGACTGGTTCTGGTTATCCGCAAATCGGATGATGAGAACGAAGTGCGTGATACCCGAAAAGACCACCGCCGTAATCCGCGCAAGAAATTGTTCCGCGAGATGGTGGTCTTTGATCGGAGCACCGGGGGCAATGTGGGCCGTCTGATGAACCTGAGCGTGGACGGTTTCAAGCTGTTTACCCGCCGGGACTTGCCTGCCGGTGAGAACCTTCAGCTGGGTATGGTATTGCCGGATCAGATTGCGGGCGTCAATACGGTGAGTTTTGACGCCCGGCCCGTCTGGGCAGAGAATCTGGATGCCCCGGGGGAATATCAGGTAGGCTTCCAGTTCGTTGATCTGAGCCCCCAGACACGGGAAGTCATCGTGAATCTAATGGACAAATACTGATGTCGGACGCAGCAGAATCCCTGCAGAATGAACCCGCGGTGAGCGAGCCACAGGCACCGTACTTGCTGCCCTATGGATATGCCAAACGGTTCGGGGTGCTGTTGCGTGAGCGGGACGGCAAGAGAGAGCTGTGTTGCCGTGACGACATGCCGGTGACTGCGCTGTCCGAAATCCAACGTAAGATTGGCAGCTTGCCGACCTTGGTTCGCCTCACTGAGGCTGACTTCAACGCTGCCATGGCGCTGACCTACGAACAGCAGCGAGGTGCTGCGGCAGAGGCTGCGGATGATCTTGAGGGGCTGGACCTGGCCAGCCTTGCTGATGCACTACCCGAAACCTCCGACTTGCTTGAACAGGAGGATGATGCCCCGATCATCCGGCTGATCAATGCCTTGCTGCAAGAGGCAATCCGGGAAGATGCTTCTGATATTCATATTGAGACGTTTGAGCGACGTCTGGTGGTGCGGCTGCGGGTTGACGGTGTACTCCGGGAAGTCCTGACGCCCAAACGTGAGCTGGCGCCCTTGTTGGTATCGCGCATCAAGGTTATGGCCCGTCTGGATATCGCTGAAAAACGGATTCCACAGGATGGCCGAATTTCATTGAGAATCGGTGGTCGTGACGTGGATGTGCGGGTTTCTACCATGCCCTCCAGTAACGGTGAACGGGTTGTTTTGCGCTTGCTGGACAAGCAGGCCGGACGTCTGCAGGTCTCCCATCTGGGGATGGGCGAAGCCTGTGATAGTCTGATGCGGGAGCTGATCCACAAGCCTCACGGGATTATCTTGGTCACCGGCCCTACTGGTAGCGGTAAAACCACTACACTGTATGCCTCGCTTACCGAACTCAACGACAGCTCACGCAATATCCTCACGGTGGAAGATCCGATCGAATACCAGCTGGAAGGGATTGGCCAGACCCAGGTCAACACCAAGGTCGATATGACCTTTGCCCGAGGGTTGCGGGCAATTCTGCGTCAAGATCCTGATGTGGTCATGGTAGGGGAGATCCGTGATCTGGAAACGGCCGAGATTGCGGTTCAGGCCTCTCTGACAGGCCACCTGGTATTGTCGACACTGCATACCAATACGGCGGTGGGTGCCGTGACACGGTTGCAGGATATGGGCATCGAACCCTTCCTGCTCTCGAGCTCCTTGCTTGGGGCTCTGGCACAACGCTTGGTAAGGGTGCTCTGTGATGAGTGCAAACAGCCCTACGAAGCCTCTGCCAGTGAGCTTGCCATGATGGGGCTGCCAGAGAATGACACGGTTACCCTGTATCATCCCGGCAGTTGTGAGCACTGTAATCACCTCGGTTACCGCGGCCGAACCGGTATTTATGAGCTGGTGCTGATTGACGAGAACATGCGCCAGCTTATCCATGACCAGGCAGGCGAACTGGAACTCACACGCCATGCCCGCAGTCTCACCCCCAGTATCCGCGAGGATGGCTGGCGGAAAGTACTGGCCGGGCAGACCAGCGTTGAAGAGGTACTCCGGGTCACCCGGGAAGACTAACGGGGCGGCAGATGCCTGCATTTGAATTTCGATCCCTGGATCACAGGGGCAAAATCAGAAAAGGAACCCTTGAGGCCGACAGTGCCCGCCAGGTGCGTCAGCAGCTGCGTGACAAGGGTTGGGTTCCTATTGAAGTCGACGAAGCCCAGGACTCGGCTCCCAAAGCCGGGCTTGGCCGTTTTTCTTCCTCTGGCAAACTCAGTGGCGCAGAGCAGGCGCTGGTGACTCGCCAGTTGGCAACCCTGCTGAAATCCGGTCTGCCGGTGGAGCAGGCCCTGTCTGCGGTGGCCAAACAGGCCGCCAACGATCGCATCGAACGCATCATGTTGGCTGTGCGGGCCAAGGTTCGCGAAGGCTTTAGTCTGGCCCGCAGTTTCGAATCCTTTCCCCGTGCTTTCCCCGAAATGTACCGGGCGACAGTGGCCGCGGGGGAGCAGAGCGGGCACCTGGAGCAAGTGCTGGAGCAACTTGCCGACTACCTGGAAACCCGCCACGACACGGGACGGTCGGTAGCCCAGGCGATGATTTACCCGGCCTTCATCATGGTGTTTGCCAGCATCGTGATCATGCTGATGATGACCTTCGTTGTGCCCAAGCTGGTCGCGGTCTTTGAAGGCCGTGATCAAGCGCTCCCCATGCTGACGATCATTGTCATGACGCTTAGTGATTTCGCTCGCAGCTGGGGCTGGATGCTGGTGTTGTTGATCGTTGTGGGTGTGTTCGTCTTTAGCCGAGCCATGCGAGAGCCGGGTTTCCGGTTGCGTGTGCACCGCAAGCTCGCCAGTATGCCCATGGTTGGCACCATGCTGCGAGCGGCAGACAGTGCCAGATTGGCCAGCACCCTCGGCATCCTCGGGCGCTCAGGCGTCCCTCTGGTTGACGCCTTGTTTATTGCGGCCCAGGTGGTAGGCAATCTCGCCATTCGGGATGCGGTGAAACATGCAGCGGTCAAGGTTCGCGAGGGGGGGAACCTGAGCCGGGCACTGGATGCCAGTGGCTATTTCCCGCCCATGCTGGTGCAGATGATTGCCAGTGGCGAGGCCAGTGGTGAGCTGGATCACATGCTGACCCGTGCCGCGGATTACCAGGAACGTGAGCTTACCAGTACGGTGAACACGATGGTGGGCTTGCTCGGTCCGATCATGCTGCTGGTGATGGCTTCCGTCGTGGTCCTCATCGTGCTGTCGGTGATGCTACCGATCATGCAAATGAACAATCTCATAGCCGGATAAGGTGACAAGGAATGAAATTACGTGGATTCAAGGCACCCCAGGCGGGTTTTACCCTGCTGGAGATCATGGTAGTCGTTGCCATTATCGGTTTGCTGGCAGCGGTGATTGTGCCGAATGTGATCGGTCAGGGTGAGGCTGCCAAAGTGGATCTGACAAAAGCCAATATGGGCAAGATCGTCCAGCAGCTCGATCTTTACAAGTTCAACAATGGCAGCTACCCGACCAGCGAAGAGGGTCTCAATGCGCTGGTGGAACGCCCGGCCTCAGCCCGGAAATGGCCTGATGGCGGTTACCTGCCCAAGGTCCCCGAAGATGCCTGGAACAACCCCTATGAGTACATCAGCCCCGGGGTAGAAGGTCCGTTTGATCTGTTGTCGCTGGGTGCGGATGGTGCAGAGGGCGGTGAAGGCTCGGATGCCGACATCAACTGGCGCGACGTTCAGTAAGATGCCTTTGGCAGTGAGACAGGCCGGTTTTACCCTGCTGGAGATTCTGGTGGTGGTGATGCTTGTTGGCCTGTTGACTGCCGTGATTGCGACGCAGGGCAATTGGACCAGTAACGACAGCTATCTCGACCAGGAAAGTGCCCGGCTACAGGACACCATTGCGCTGCTGAATGAACGCAGCCTGTTCTCCGGGCAGCTGATGGCGTTACGACTCAAAGGAACAGGGTGGGAGCCGCTGGTCTACGACCGGCTCGAAGCGAGATTCCTGCCTGTGGACGATACCTCGCTTGCGCCTCGCAGTTTGCCGCCGTCGCTGGAGATGGAATGGCAGCTCGATACCCTTGAAGACGATCAGGTTTCCCTGAAACAGGTGGCCCGCTCTCTGGTGGAAGAAGAGCGCATGATGGATACCTCCACACTTGCCGACGAAGATGAAGAGAGGGAAGAGGATCGCGGAGCGGAGCAAAGCGTAGAACAGGGTGACGACGAAGACGATTTTCCTCAGGTCTTTTTCTTTCCCAGTGGCGAGGTAACCCCTGTAACCCTGTCAGTACGGGTGATTGAGGACCTTGATCAGGAGCAGCGGCTGCAGGTCACGGCACTGGGTCGACTGCTGGATCCGGATGCGCCCCCGAGGGATGAAGAAGACCGTCCTCGCTATCGTGACAGGGAGGAGGACGAAGAATGATTCACCTCAACGCCTTGTCCGGGCACCGCCAGCAGGGCTTTACCCTGATTGAAGTGCTGATTGCCGTTTCGATATTGGCCCTGGTCATGGTCACGCTGGGGCAAACCCTTGGGGCGTCTGCCCGGGCCTATACCAACATCAACGAAACCCACCTGGGGTATCTGGTTGCCTCCGACAAGTTGGTGGAAATGCAGGTTTACCAGCAGTGGCCGTCTACCGGCGAATCTGACAGCGAAGTCACCCGTAATGGTAAAGATTGGTGGATTCTGACCAAGGTGTCAGAAGGGCCGTACCCCGATACCCGACGGGTGGACATCGAGGTGGGGCCGATGGAAGGCGGCGACAAGGCCGGTATGGCCTACCATCTGGCCAGTCTGATCGGTAAGCCTGCCTCATGAAGCCGTTGCAGGCACGTATAGCACGAGGGTTCACGCTGCTGGAAATGGTGATCACCATCGCCATTTTTGCCTTTATCTATGTGTGGGCGGCGTCGTTCCTTGGCAGTGCCCTGCAGGGGCGTGATCAACTCACCGCAAGTGCCGACATCATGGAACGCAACCAGCGGGCCATGACCTTCCTGACCCTGGATTTTGAACAGCTGGTCAGCCGTCCGGTACGCGATCCCTATGGCGATCCGCAACCGGCCATTATGGGGCGAGACAATTACGTGGAATTTACCCGCCTTGGGTGGTCGAACCCCTTTGGTTTGCGTAAGCGCAGTGAGATGCAGCGGGTAATGTATTCATTGGAGGAGGGCACGTTGTATCGCCGTTACTGGCCGGTACTCGACGCCAATGTTGCCACCGAGCTGCAGGAAGATGTGCTGCTCGAAAATGTGGAAACTTTTACCGTACGCTACCTGGATCTGACCCCACAGGGAGAATGGCAGTGGCTTGAACTGTGGCCCGATGTGGCCATGCTCAGTCAGCCTGTCTGGCAACAGCGGTTGCCCAAGAGCATTGAAGTCGAAATCGAACTGGAAGACGGTGACATCATTCACCGCTTTTACCGCACAGTGGTGAATCCATGGATTTGAAGCGGGGGCAGCGGGGCATGGCACTCATTATCGTGCTGATGCTGTTCGCCATTATCTCGACCCTGATGCTTGAGGTGCTGTTTCGCCAGGACCGGTTTCTGACCCGTGCCGATAACCTGATGCAATGGGATAAACGCTATCAGTACGCCATGGCAGCGGAAGTCGTGGCCCAACAAGGGCTGATTGATGATCTTCAGGATGACCAGAACAACAACGCACTGGTAGACGACTGCGTAGAAGAGCAATGGGCGGTGCAGCTGCCCCCCACGCCGTATGACGATGCCATGCTCAGTGCCAGTGTCCAGGATCTCCAGGGGCGTTTTAATCTTAACTGGCTGGTTACCGCTCAGAATCAGGGGTTTGAGCGTAATCCCGAGGGGATTCGACAGCTTGCCCGCTTGATTAACCAGAGTTTTCCTCAGGAAGCCAATGGTTCTCGCCTGGCCTCGGAGATGGCGGATTGGCTTGACAGTAACAATATTGTTGATGATCCCGAAGGGGCCGAAGATGCAGAATACCGGCTCAGTCGCACCCCGAACATGCCAGCTGCCCATGAGTCAGAACTGCGCGCCTTGCTGGGTTTCGAGGTAATCCATCAGCCAAGGGATGCCATGGTCTGGGGGCTGTTGACCGCCTTGCCTGTGGGGACCACCCTTAACGTGAACACCGCGTCGCCACAGGTGCTGGATGCCGTGCTGGGTGACCTGGCGGGACAAGCGGCAGTCGAGGCCGTGCTGGAAGCCCGTAAGGATGAACCTGTTAGTGACATAGGCACATTGATGGCGCTGCCCGCCTTTAATGACATTGCTGCTGACGTGAAGCAGCATATCAGTAGTCGTCTGGGGGTCAGCAGTGAGTATTTTCAGGTGATGGTGGATGTGGAAATTGATGATCAGTTAAGTCGCCTGGTCACCCGTCTGCGACGTCGCAGTGGCCAAGGGGAGACTACGGATGTGTTCAGTCGGCAGGTCAGTCCATTGCTCACAGCACTCGAACCGGCCTGCAATCCCTTTTACAATGCGGATTGATGACAAAGACCCGATTGATCAATACCTATGAGTGGGGCTTTGCGGCATGAGTCGCCGTTACACAAGTACCAGACAGCACAATAACGACAAGGATTGACTGCGTGAGCCAGACAGCATTGATTTATCTCCACGGAGTTCCCGGTAGCGAGCCGCTACCAGAGCGCACCGTGCTGTTCCAGTCTGCGCCCGGGGAGCCAGTCGAGGGGCTGGGGCTTGAGCAAGCCTTTGCCCGCACGGATGGTGCGGTGCTGCATCTGGTGTTGGGTGCCGCTTTTGCCAACCTCACTCACGTTTCCATTAGCCGTAAGCAGGCACGCCATTTGCAGCGTGTGCTGCCATTCCTGTTGGAAGAGCAGCTGCTCGATGCCCCGGACAACTTGTGGTTCGCCTCTCGCAAGGGTGATCAGGATGAGTACCTTGTTACGGTAACCGATCGGTTGCTGGTCGAAGAGCTGGTATCTCTCGCCCGGGACGCTGGGGCGGATCTGGTATCCCTGCAGGTGGATGTGGAACGGCTTGGGGCATTGCTGCCTGCTGTTTTTGAGTTTGATGATGGCCAAGCCTTGCTGGCCGCGAACCGTGAAAATGCCTTGCAGGTAGCTGACGATCAGCGTGAAGCCATGCAATCGCTGTTCGGGGAGCAATTACAGGATGCCACCGTGCTGGCAGGCAATGCGGCGTTATTCGACCAGTTACGTGACCATCGTGGACAGGAATTGCTCACCGGAGCGCTGGCTCCCCGTAAGGCATCTAGGGCACCGGGGTTCCTGACGCCTTGGAAACCCTTGGCTTACCTGGCGGCAGCGATCTTTATCCTGACGGTGGCGGGGCTTCGGGTTCAACAATGGCGTTATCAGAGCGCAGCGGATGCGGCGTTGGTGCAGGCCAAGCAGCGCTATGAGCAACTGTTTCCCGGCGACAAGGCGTCATCGGCTCTCAATCGGCAGTTTCAGGGTCGTCTGAACCGGCTCGCAGCCGGTGGCTCTGCCGAAGGGGGCCAGGACTTTTTCCCATTGCTGGTGCCGGTAGCCCGGGTGCTCAAACAGATCAAGGTCGAACCCAAGCGTCTTCAGTATGACCAGCGTCAGAACACCTTGCTACTGGATGTGGGTGCCAAGGACTACAGCCAACTGGAAAGTCTTCAGAATGCGATCAATGAGCAGGGCGCAAAAGCGTCCATCGCCAATTACCGCAATGGTGCTAAAGGTGTGAATGCACGAATTATGGTGGAGCAACCGGGATGAGCAGCGCAGATTGGAAGGATCAGCTTCGCCAGCGCTGGAAACCGATTGTCCATTGGTACCAGAGTCGTGAGCCCAGAGAACAAAAGGTGTTGCAGGTCCTTGGGGTAGTATGGGTGCTGGTGATGTTGTATTGGCTCGTCTGGGCACCGGCTGTGAATGGTCGTAATGCTGCTCGAAGCCAATACGTCACTAACATGCAAACCCATAACTGGATTACCGCAAATGCTTCCGCTGTGCGGGCCGCTGCAACGGGAGGCAGTCGTCAGCGTCTTCCGGCAAACTGGGTGAGCGAAGTGAGCCGCAGCGCCAATGATTATGGTCTTACTTTGAAAGGCTTTTCCCCGGATGGAACCCGTGCTGTAAGGATTCAGCTTGAAGAACAACCCGCTGGCCAGACCATTCTCTGGCTGCAATCACTACAAGAAAAGGGTGTTCAATTGAGCAATCTTGAAATGACCCCGGGAAATTCTTCCGGTACCGCCACGGTCAGGGCGACGTTGCAGCAATAACATGAAGCTGCGCTCTCTCGCTGCGGTCTTGCTAATGGCAAGTGCCGTCCCTGTTCAGGGTGAATGTTTGTTTGATCCACTGGACCAAGGTCGGGTGGTGAAACTCTCTGCCTCTCAACTTCCCGCTGCATCAGGTATCCCACTGGAAGAACTCTCTGTAATGCGGGTCGAACAGGGTGGATTTGTCCCTGTTGCTTTTCAGATTGATGAAATGGCTGCCAAGGGCATGGTCTGGTTCGAACAGTCGGGTTTCGACCTTCAGGGTCAGGCGGGACTGTTTGATGCCAGCGACGAATTAATGATGATGCTGACAGATGCCGGGCCTGCTTCTGTGCCATCTGTTTCCCTGCCTGAGGGCGAGCTTCTGGCAGACTTGCAGGTAGCCCAGGACTGCCATTTTTACCTGATCAGGAATAATCCAGAGCGCAGTGAAAACTTTTATGTCTCCCATGACATCGAAGCCGGCCGCACCCGAACCGCGTTGTATCGCCTTGATGCGGAACCTGACAACGAGCTGAATTGGCGCTACCTGAGTTATCAGGGTTATCAGGGGGATGGATCGATTATCGATACCCTGAAGATGCGAATGAGTGCGGGAGTGCTGTCGCGATTTACCCGTATGACACTGGATAATTACAATCTTCGTCCACGTCTTGTGGGGAGCACAACCGGCCCGATTCGCTCTGTCATGCATCTAAGGACAAAGGTGGTGCTTGCGGGCATCCCTGTCATGACACTGCAGGTACAGGCTATGCGTTACGCAGCGCATTACGAAGCTCATACCTATGCGAAGATACCCGATCTCTATCGCGCAACGCTCAAGGATCCAGAGGTTTCTGTCACGGTTGACGGTAACAACCAGCTGGGTGCACACGTATACACCGCAGCCTTTCATGATAAACCGATCGTGGTCGACGGCCAGGTAAATGAACCGGAATTCGTGAATCAGCCTCTGACCATGGAAGAAAACTGGATACTCTTTGACAGCGGCAAGCAGTTCGCGCTGCTGACTGAACTTACCGTGCCTGCAGAATTGATGCAGACCCCTCTTGCACTTATTTATCAGGATGATGCGAACCTGCGGGTTGAGCCGGAGCAGTTTACGGGCCAGTTACCCAACCTTGGCTATCTGCTGAAGGGCTGGCCAGAGCCAGAAGAATTGCGCTTCACTGTCAGCCTTTATTTTGACAGTGGTATGCACGGTTTTGAGGCTGCCGACTATGCCCGGCAACGCTCAGCCACCGAAGACGTCAAGGTCTCTGTCCCTTAATCGGGAATGCCTGGTTGTTCCCCCCCTGACAAAGTCATCCACTATGATGTCCCGAGCTCGTTAACCCGGGACATCGCCGGATCACAACCTAAAAAGGACGTTCCGGAGCGAGAGAGATCGCTTCTTCACGTGTGATTGGCAACCAAACGTCTCCCTTGATAGTCGCTGATCGTGCCAGAAAAGCGGAATTAATCGGGAACTGGGTGGTGAAACCGTAGACAACCAATCCCACGCGATCACCTGCTTTCAGAGGTTGGCTGACAGCAGGTAATTCCATTTCGTAGATGCCTTTCTCGGGCAGGGGGGTTAACTGTTCACTGGCTACACGAACCCGGCGGCGATTGGCATGCTGAACACCCACTCCGACGAACATTGGCATGCTGTTGGAGCTCGAAGTGCCGGCAATTCTAAGGTCAATCTTTGGCGTTCCGAGCATGACTTCGTCATCGCCTCTTACGACATAAAGAGGAATAAACTTCGGTCGGCCGAAGCCTCCATTTGGCTTGAGATCACGGAGGTCGGCACCTGGCCACATGGCGCGGAACAGATCAGAGCCCGTATCGAAAGGAATCATCAGCCACTCGAAGGCGCCAGCCAGAGGTATAGTGACCTTGGATTTTGGCAGGTTAAAACGATTCGCTGGCGGCAGGTCTTCCTCTATTGCCAGTCCTCGTTCTTCGGTCACATTGACACAATACTGTGGAACGACGCTTTCTTGTCCCTTGAGTTTTTCATCCCACCAGCTGAGGATCACGTCTGTGGTCGACGCTTCGTAGTCACCACAATAGACAGTATCCTCAGTTTGATAGATCGGCAGCCACCCACGCCATTGCTGTATTGGCCAGGGCATCACATGCCCGCCTTGCAGGCCGATTACTCGAGCATCCTTTCCCTGATCCTTCCAGCAATCAGCATTTTTTACCGCTTCCTGGAAAGCGAAAATGGTGTCATGGAAACCCTGGATAAAGAGGGCGTCTGCATGAGGGGCCATGCCTTTGTCACAAAAACTCGCCGGGCTCCGTTCGTACAGAAGCGTTTGCATGTCCTGGCTTACGGTACCGTCAAAGGCACTATTCCACGGTTTGGCAAACATCTCGCCGACATCGAAACCACTGTTAATGGCGCCGGCGCTCAATAAAATGGCCCCCCAACCAGTCCGAAATTCCCCGTTAGGTGCCAGGCTGTTCATGTCATGCCAGCCGGTTAATGGTACCAGGGCCTTCAAGCGGGGTTCGGTAAAGGTCGCAAGTGTCTGTAAGCCCGCGCCGTAGGATTCCCCAATCATACCAATAGCGGGGCTATTATCGGGAAGGCGGCTTACTCCCGGGAGGTGATCCAAAGACCAGTCGATCACCTGGCTCAGATCAGCAACCTCAAATTCTGGATCCATCATGTGTACCCGGCCGCCGGATTGTCCCCATCCACGTTGATCGTAGAAGACAACCCAATATCCTGCTTTCCAGGCGGCGATCGCTGCCTCCCCGGTCAAGACAGCCTTGCCGTAAATGGACAGGGGGCGTTTGGCCCGGAAGCCACCAAAACCGTGGGTGGCGATAATCAATGGTGCGCTCTGACCCGCCTGTAACTCTGGCTGGTACACTGTGGCAGCCAGTTTCTTTCCATCGCGCGTTGGGATGCGGACCTGAAAGTAATCCGCTTCGAGGGCGGATTGTGTCAGTTGGGCATGGGTTTTGGGGAGCTGTGTCGTGCTGCAGCCAGCCATGGCCAGCATGGCGAGAAGCAAGGCGAAAGACGGGAATAGCGGTCGCATGCTGCTACATCCTCTGTTTATTATTCTGTTTTTATTGCGGGGGTGCCAATGGGAAATACGGCAGGCTATAGCCTTAAGGCAGCCACTTTAGTGTGGTTCTTCTATGCTGTCACGACCGTATTGCTCGCGATTCTGACCAGCTGGGCCTTGTACAGCCAAGTTAACTATGGCTATGCCTTCTGGTACAAGCAACTGGATATCCAGCAGCATATTGACCATTACGGCCCACAGAATCGCTTCAAGCAAGGTTTCGAGCAATTGCCGCCCGAACAACACATTGAGGCGTTTGAGCAAATCAGGAACGCGGTGCACGAGCATGGGGAGGGGCTTTCGAACCTTCAGTACTCTCTGCCCTCTGGCCAAAAAGTGCTGCTGTTGCACCGTGCCGAAGTGGTTCACCTTGAAGATGTGGCGAATTTGATCGATGCAGGTCGGCTGCTATTTGTCGTACTGGTGCTTCTCTGGTTGCCGTTAGCCTGGTGTTGTCTGTCGCTGGGATTGCCCGGCTGGCGTGAGCGCTTGCTGATTACTGTCATCGGTGTAGTTGGTGTGCTAGCTTGGCTGGCTGTCGCAGGCCCAACCGAGGTCTTTTATCAGTTTCATGTCTGGTTGTTTCCGGCTGACCACCAATGGTTTTTTTACTGGCAGGATTCCCTGATGAGCACACTGATGAAGGCCCCGGCACTGTTTGGCGGGATTGCCTTGGCCATTGCTTTAGGGGCTCTGCTGCTGTTACCGGCTTTTTATTTTGCCGGCTGGGGGCTTGCGAGCCGTTTGACGCCCACAAGAAACAGGAAACCACACCTGTCATGAGCATTGAAGTACTGACAGCAGACCCGGAGGGTGAGGAAAACCTTCAACAATGGGCCTCTCGGGGATTGCCTGTACCGCCTAGCTGGCGGGTACCTCGCGCTGCCATAACAGGTATTGCTTCCGAGACGCTGGTAAACACGCTGAAAGCGTTGCCCCGCATGTTTGGTGCAGAGCGTTACTGGGTACTTCAACAGGGGCCGATGAATCCCGACTCACGCCGTGAAAGCCTGCTGAATCTCGACTCGGATGAAGCGCTTGCGGCGGCCCTGGTGTCCATCTTTGCCCGGGAACAGTCCCCGGAACAGGTGGTCATTCAGGCATTACCCAGACAGCAAGCTGCGGGAGTACTTTTCACGCGTCACCCTCTGCGACAAGACTTGCATCACGTAGTGGTGGAGGGAGTGTCGAACGGAAACGTGGACAGACAGCGAGCAATTTTTGATGAGCAGGGGCGGCTGGTCCATGCCAGTCACGACGATGCTGCACTTCACAAGGTCGTCGGAGAAGCTAACTTTCACTCCCTGTATATTGCATTGAAGGGCAGCTTCGATCGCCCGCAAGCAGCAGAGTGGGTCTTTGATGGTGAGAAAATCTGGCTGCTGCAAACGCTGCCGGTTGGCTCATTGCCCGAACCGCGGGAAGCGTGGACCCGACGCGCTGGTCACGCACTGTTCCACCAGGCCGAAACACCGTTATGGTACACCTTGGCAGGGCGCTGGCTGAAAACAGGCTTCTGGGAGCCTCTCGTGGAGAAAAAGGGCTGGGATCACCTGAAGAAGGTTGAACCCTATCGCCGCCAGCATAGCCACATTTACACCAATTGTGCCTATTTCCGTTCTCTTCAGAATGATCACCCGGGAGCCTGTGATAGGGTGCCCCCGGCATGGAAGGCTCTGCAGCCCCCTGCAGCACCAGCATCTCCGTCGCTCTTATTAAAGCGAATTGCGGCTTTCAATCTTCACCGCAGCATTAGTCAGTGGCGAATGCCCGAGATCACTCGGGATACGCTGTGGCGGGCTTTCATGCAATTGGACACCTACGGTGAGCGACTCAGTGGCCTTGAAGGCGCACTTGCCTATCTGCATGTTCCAGACAGATTGGCCGAGGTCGATACCCCATTACCGTTATCGCTGCTCCTCAGTAGTCAGGAATTGGCGTTGATTCAAGCGCTGGCTGAAGGTGATGTAGAAGGCGTCGAGGAGTCTGCATTGCGACCGGGGGCTGATCCTGTCCATGCGGCCTTGAATGAAGGGCCTGCCCAGTCCAAAAGTGTCAGGGCTGTGCCACGCACTGCTGCTGCCGTGCCGATGCCGTCCGCACGTGAGGCTGTCCTGTTCGAGTTATCCAGCCAGGTCAGGGTGTTAAAGTTCATGTTGGGTAATCGCTTTAGGGAAGTGCTCAGCGCCATGGGGGCGCTGGTAGTCAATCAACAGCTGTTACAGCACCCTGACGACATCCATTTTCTGTACTTTGACGAGTTATGGCAGCTATGGATGGGGGAAGGGCTTCCTGCCAGTGCAAGCCATCAGACCCTCGCTCAGCGAAAGTTACGGTACCTGGATGACGGCCTCCAGGGGGCGCCTGACTGGAAAATGGACCAGATTGGCTATGGTTTCGGTGGTGGCTTTCAGACCAGCCCGCTACTCAAGGGGTTGCCATTAGTGCCGGGTCAGGTACAGGGACCAATTCGGCGGCTGTGCAGTGCCTGGAGCCTTAACCGGATTCAGCCCGGCGATATTCTCGTCATGGATCAGGTGGATCCATCCTGGACCCCCTGGCTCCTGCAGGCAGGAGGGATTGTTCTGGCGGGAAAAGATCCCGGCAATGCCGCTGCAAGCCTTGCTCGTCACTTTGGTATTCCTGCCATTTGGGCGGCCAGTGATGTAATGCATAGTGTGCGCGACGAAATGGCAGGTATGCTTGATGCGGATGACGGCCAGCTGGACGTGGCTGAGGTGCTGAGCGAGAGCGACTAGGCCTGTGTAATCCCGTTATTGGGGAGAAGCGAATATGGATGAGCAGGAACCCAGGATTCGGCCAAATGGCCTGCCGGAGGATACCCGTCCTTTCGTGGCGCCGTGCCGACACATCGAGCCACTGGCGCCGCTTCGCTGGCTGAAAAAAGGGTGGCAGGATTTTCGCGCTGCTCCGGTGCCGAGCCTGGTGTATGGGCTGGTGATGGTTGCAATGAGTTATGCCATTACTGCCGCGACCTGGTGGTTCGGCAATATGGGGTTGTACCTGGCGCTGATCTCGGGTTTCGTGTTCCTCGGGCCGATCCTGGCGCTGAATCTGTACGGCATCAGTATCCAGCGACAACAGAATCAAACGCCCACGCTGGGTAAAAGCTTTCGGCAGGTGCGTTCCTGCATAGGCGATATGCTGACCTTTACGGTGATCATGATCGTCGTCTTTCTTGTTTGGGCCCGTGCGGCCAACCTGATCTATATCTTTTACCCGGTGAACGAATGGCACCTGGAAAACGTGCTGTTGTTCTTTGGTGTCGGCTCCAGCGTCGGCGCCATGTTCTGCGCCATCGTTTTTACCGCCAGTGCCTTCTCGCTCCCCATGATCATGGATCGCAAAACGGACATGGTGACCGGTGTCATTACCAGTGCCAATGCGGTTCTGCGTAACAAACTCCCGCTATTCATCTGGGCCTGCCTAATCGGGCTGTGCCTGCTGGTCGGCCTGCTAACCGCCTATCTCGGGCTGGCGGTATTGCTGCCGGTGCTGGGCTACGCCACCTGGCACGGGTATCGGGAGTCGATTGATGCGACGGAGTGGGATGCGCGATTCGAGCTACCACCGGAGAGCAGTGAATAGTGAATGGTTTACAGTGAACAGCGCGCGTTCAGCGCATGGGGAATTTGAAAGCAAGGAGGCCGCGCCCATCGTCTGGACGCGGCCTCTTTCGTTGGCGTAACACAGTGCGCTCCCGCGCGCTGTTCACTGTTAACTGTTCACTGCTCTTCAATGTAGCCCAACAGATGCGGCACCATCCGCTCGATCTCCTTGCGGGACATGCCTTTGCGGGCGGCATAATCGTCCATCTGATCTTTAGCCAGCTTGCCGGTGCCGAAGTACTTGGCATCAGGGTGAGAGAAGTACCAGCCGGAAACGGCAGCGGCGGGCAACATGGCGTAGCTCTCGGTCAGGGTCATGCCCGCATTGCTTTCCGGGTCCAACAATTCCCACAGCAGGGCCTTTTCCGTGTGGTCAGGGCAGGCGGGGTAGCCCGGGGCAGGGCGAATGCCGCGGTACTTTTCACTGATCATGTCCTGATTGCTCAGTGCTTCATCGTTGGCGTAGCCCCAGTATTCCTTACGCACCTTCTCGTGCATACGCTCGGCGAAGGCTTCGGCCAGCCGGTCCGCCAGGGCCTTGAGCATGATGGCAGAGTAGTCGTCGTGGTCGGCTTCAAAACGGGCCACGTGCTCATCGATACCGATGCCGGCAGTGACGGCAAAGCCGCCCAGCCAGTCGGTCAGGCCGGTTTCCTTGGGGGCAATAAAGTCGCTGAGGCAGTAATCCGGCTTGTCATTCTTGCTTCTGTCCAGCTGTTGGCGCAGGTGATGGAGGGTCATGAAGGCCTCCTTGTCACCGGGCTTGTGGTACAGCTCAATGTCATCCATGTCGGAATTGGCTGGCCAAAAACCGATTACAGCACGGGCACTTAGCCACTTTTCTTTAACGATTTTCTCAAGCATTGCCTGGGCATCTCGGTACAGGCGGGTGGCTTCCTTGCCCACTACCTCGTCTTCCAGAATGTTGGGGAACTTACCGGCCAGCTCCCAGGAACGGAAGAAAGGGGTCCAGTCGATACGTTGCACCAGGTCTTCCAGCGGGTAATCCTCGAAGACCTTGAGACCTTTGACGGCAGGCTCGGGTGGCGTATAGCCGCTCCAGTCCGGCTGGAAGCGGTGCTCGCGGGCTTGCTCGATGGAAATCAGCGAGCGGTCGACCTGTTGCTGTTTGCGTCTTTCACGCAGCCCTTCATAGGTGTCCTTGAGCTCACTGACATACTCTGGCTTGGTTTCCTTGGAGAGCAGCTTGGAGGCCACGCCCACGGCACGGGAGGCGTCGGCCACATGCACCACCGCATGCTGGTAGGCCGGGTCAATCTTTACGGCGGTATGGATGCGACTGGTGGTGGCGCCACCGATCATCAGCGGCAGGTCCATGTCCAGACGCTGCATTTCGCTGGCCACATGGACCATTTCATCCAGAGACGGGGTGATCAGGCCGGACAGGCCAATGATGTCCACCTTTTCTTTCTTCGCGGTGTCGAGAATCTGTTCACAGGGCACCATGACGCCCAGATCGATGACCTCGTAGCCATTACACTGCAGGACCACGCCGACGATGTTCTTGCCGATGTCGTGGACGTCGCCTTTTACCGTGGCCATGAGGATCTTGCCGTTGGATTCATCCTGGGTACCGAGCTCTTCTTTTTCTTTTTCCATGAAGGGCATCAGGTAGGCCACGGCTTTCTTCATTACACGGGCCGATTTCACCACCTGAGGCAGGAACATCTTGCCCTCGCCGAACAGGTCGCCCACCACGTTCATGCCGTCCATGAGCGGGCCTTCGATCACGTGCAGGGGGCGCGCAGCGTTCTGGCGGGCAAGCTCGGTGTCTTCTTCCACGTAATCGGCAATACCCTTGACCAGGGCATGCTCGAGGCGCTTTTCGACGGTCCATTCGCGCCAGGCAAGATCTTCCTTCTTGGTCTTTTCAGCGCCGGATCCCCGGTACTTCTCGGCCAGGTCCAGCAGCACCTCGGTGCTGTCTTCATGCCGGTTGAGCACCACGTCTTCTACAGCGTTGCGCAGCTCTTCGGGAATGTCGGAGTACACCGCCAGCATGGTGGGGTTGACGATACCCATATCCATACCGTTCTTGATGGCGTAGTAGAGGAACACGGCATGAATGGCTTCACGGACGGTGTCATTACCGCGGAATGAGAAGCTCACATTGGAGACACCACCGGAGATCATGGCGTGGGGCAGGGTGCGTTTGATGTCGCCCACCGCCTCGATGAAATCCACGGCGTAGTTGTTATGTTCCTCAATACCCGTCGCAATGGCGAAGATATTCGGGTCAAAAATGATGTCTTCCGGCGGGAAGCCTACTTCTTCTGTCAGCAGCTTGTAGGCACGGGTGCAGATTTCCAGCTTGCGTTCACGGGTTTCCGCCTGGCCCACTTCATCGAAGGCCATCACGATCACAGCAGCACCGTAGCGGCGCAGCAGGCGAGCCTGATGGAGGAAGCTTTCTTCCCCTTCCTTCATGGAGATGGAGTTCACCACCCCCTTGCCCTGAATGCACTTGAGCCCGGCCTCGATCACTTCCCACTTCGACGAATCGATCATGATCGGGACTTTGGCGATTTCCGGCTCGGAGGCGACCAGGTTGAGGAATCGCACCATGCAGTCGGTGGATTCCAGCATGCCCTCATCCATGTTGATATCGATGATCTGGGCACCGTTTTCTACCTGGTCCCGCGCCACATCCAGGGCAGCATCGTAGTCGCCTTCCTTGATCAGTCGCAGGAAACGCTTGGAACCCGTCACGTTGGTGCGTTCACCCACATTCACAAACAGTGAATCCTTGGTGATGGTGCAGGGTTCCAGGCCAGACAGGCGGCAGGCCACTTCGATGTCGGGCAGGGGACGGGGAGCCAGTCCCTCGACCGCACCCGCCATGGCGGCGATATGCTCAGGCGTGGTGCCACAGCAGCCACCAATAATGTTCAGGAAGCCTTTCTCGGCCCACCCCTTGATCTCGCGGGCCATGGTGGGCGGATCCAGGTCGTACTCGCCCATTTCGTTGGGCAGCCCTGCATTGGGGTGGGCGGAGACGAAGGTTTCGGAAATCCGCGATAATTCTTCGATGTAGGGGCGCAGTTCCATGGGGCCAAGGGCACAGTTCAGGCCGAAGCTGATCGGCTGGGCATGGCGCAGGGAGTTATAGAAGGCTTCGGTGGTCTGCCCGGTGAGAGTACGACCGGAGGCATCAGTGATGGTGCCGGAGATCATCACCGGCAGGGACAGTTTGTTCTCGTAGCAGTACTGGTCCACCGCAAAAACCGCCGCCTTGGCGTTCAGGGTGTCAAAGATGGTTTCGATCAGCACCAGATCAATACCGCCTTCCACGAGCCCATCCAGGGCTTCCAGATAGGCGTCTACCAGCGCGTCGAAGGTCACGTTACGGAAACCCGGGTCGTTCACATCCGGGCTAATGCTGGCTGTGCGGTTGGTTGGGCCAAGAACACCGGCCACGTAGCGGGGTTTGTCGGGCGTGGAGGCCTCGTCAGCAGCTTCCCGGGCCACGCTGGCTGCGGCCACATTGATCTGCCGGGCCAGATCCTGCATGTCGTAGTCGGCCATGGCGATGGAGGTGGCGTTGAAGGAGTTGGTCTCGATGATGTCGGCGCCAGCGTCCAGATAGCCTTTATGCAGCGCCTTGATGCGATCCCGCTGGGTGATGCACAGCAGGTCATTGTTGCCTTTCAGGTCGCTGGGCCAATCAGCGTACTGAGTGCCCCGGTAATCCTCCTCGGAAAACTTGCAGCGCTGGATCATGGTGCCCATGCCGCCATCCAGGATCAGGATGCGTTGTTGCAGCTGGGCAGTGAGCTGGGCGCGCAGGTTTGAGGTCATGAAAGGCTCCGTGAGACCGGGAAAAAAGGGCCGTTATTATAGCGGATTGAGGGCATTCGACCCAATTATGTTAGCCGTACAGATGGAATAGGCCGTGAGGGGTGGCGAAATCTGGTTCAGCCTTTCATCATAGGCCGGTGAAATTACGTACCCGCGCCATGGTGAGCGGGTGAAACTTTGTAAAATCGCCGCTGTGTTGCGGAACCTGAGGCTTGCTCGTCAAGGTTATAAGGCATAATCCGCGCTCACTGGATGAGGAGAATGATCAATGGAGCAATATCTTTCGCAACTGCAAACCTTTGCCAATGAAAACCTGATGCCGTATGCGTGGAATATCGTCGCTGCGCTGGTCATTTTCATTGTCGGTAAGTGGATTGTTGGCCGTTTGGCCGGCTGGGTAAACCGGATGATGGACAAGCGGGTCGACGCCACTGTCGCCAAGTTCATTGGCAACATCGTCCACATCATCTTGTTTGTCTTCGTGGTCATCGCCTCCCTGGATCAGCTGGGTGTCGAAACCACCTCGTTGGTGGCTATCGTTGGTGCCGCCGGTCTGGCTGTAGGCCTGGCGTTGAAAGATTCTCTGGGGAATTTTGCTGCCGGCGTCATGCTGATTTTGTTCAAGCCGTTCCGCGTTGGCCATTACGTAGAGGCTGGCGGCACTGCCGGTACCGTCAAGGAAATCAAGATCTTTGCCACCATCATGATGTCTCCGGATAACAAGGTTATCACTGTACCCAATGGTTCGATCATGTCCGGCAACATCACCAATTACTCAGAAATGCCTACCCGTCGAGTGGATATGGTGTTCGGAGTGGCCTACGATGCAGACCTTTCACTGGTCAAGAAGACTCTCGAAGAGATTCTGGCTGCCGACGATCGGGTTCTGAAAGACCCGGCACCGGTGATTGCCGTTGGTGAACTGGCAGACAGCTCAGTGAATTTCCTCTGCCGTCCGTGGGTTAAAAGCGCGGATTTCTGGGGTGTGAAGTGGGATACGACAGAAACCGTCAAGCGTCGCTTTGACGAGGCAGGTATTGGCATCCCGTTCCCGCAAATGGATGTCCACCTGGACAAGAGTGAGTAAAGGAGATTTCAATGCGCAGTAAGTATTTGGCTGCCATGCTGATTGCCACCGGGCTTCCGGTGGCAAGCCTTGCTGCTGAAGAGGCAGCAGAAGACGGTGCAACCAAGTGGAGCGGTGATATTGGTATTGGTTTGTTGTTCAAGCGGGGGAATACCAACTCCGACTCGACGAACGCGAATGCCAATATGTCCCGCGACAGCGCCAAGTGGCGTCATACGTTCAAGGCCGACGCCAACAACGAACAGGAAGAAGATCCTGATACGGAAGAATACACCCGCACGGATGAAAACTACTTTGCATCCTACAAGCTTGACCGCAAGTTGGGTGAAGAATCCAGGAACTACCTGTTCAACGTCCTCACGTACAAGAAAGACAATTTTTCGGGCTACCACTACGAAGCAAGCTACGCGATTGGTCTTGGTCGCCGCTGGATCGATAGCGACCGCCAGACGCTGGATGCTGAATTCGGTCCGGGTTACCGGGTCAAGTGCCTGGACCCTCAGGACACCTATTTCAGCTGTGCGGACTCGGAAGAGGATGCTATTGCCCGTATTGGTATCAAGTATGATCTGAAGGTAAGCGACAATACCGTTTTCCGTGAAGATTTCTCCACCGAAGTGGGTGAGGATGGTGCGGACACCCGTGCGGAAACCTCGCTGACCACCGCGATTAACTCCAAGTTTTCTCTGCGGTTACGCCACTTGCTCGAGCACGATTCCGATGCGCCTGATGGCACCAAGGAAACCGACCACACCTTCTCTGTTGGTGTGGTTTACACCCTGAAGTGATCCTTCAGGCGTGAAAAAGCCCTGACTCGCGGCAGTGAGTCAGGGCTTTTTTATGGCACGTCATCACGATTCCCATTTCGCCGGCGGACCCGCCGTTAAAATACCATTTGAATGTGTAAGCGCTGGAGAAGAGATGGCAATCGCCATTTCCGGTGCCTAGTGGGTAAAGATCATCTGCCCATGGCGTGGACTCGCGTTGGAGTGTCCGTGACAGCCCACAATCAGCTTTACACGGCAGCAGTGACCGGGAGTGTTCAGGCACGGTAGATGGCAAAGAGGGTGAGAATCTGACGTTATATTTGTGGAAGAGCAGGGGGCTTGAGTCAGGACCTGCGACCTGGACATTTAAGGCAGGCACAAAAAAGGGAGCCCACAGGCTCCCTTTTTCGTGAGACTGACAATCAGCCTTCTTTCAGGGCGGTGGTGATATCCAGCACCGCACCCTTGCCGTCGCCGAACAACATCAGCGTGTTGTCCTTGGCAAACAGCGGGTTGGGCAGGCCGGCAAAACCGGCGCTCAGGGAGCGTTTCACCACAACCACGGTCTTGGCCTTGTCCACGTTCAGGATAGGCATACCGTAGATCGGGCTACCCTTGTCTTCACGGGCCAGCGGGTTGGTTACGTCGTTGGCACCCAGCACGATGGCGACATCGGTCTGTTCGAAGGTCGGGTTAATGGCATCCATGTCCTTGAGCTTGTCATAGGACACTTCCGCTTCGGCCAGCAGTACGTTCATGTGACCCGGCATACGACCCGCTACCGGGTGGATTGCGTATTCCACTTCGCAACCCATGGCTTCCAGGGTGTCGGCCATATCACGCACGGCGTGCTGCGCCTGAGCCATAGCCAGACCGAAGCCCGGTACGATAACGACGCGCTGGGCTGTCTCGAGCAGCATGGCAACTTCTTCAGAAGAGGTGGACTTCACCTTGCCAGCATAGACTTCGTCTTCATCCATGGCTTCGCCAGCTTCCGCCATCACACCGAACAGAACGTTGGTGAGGGAGCGGTTCATGGCTTTACACATGATGCTGGTCAGAATCAGGCCGGAGGCGCCAACCAGGGAACCGGTAATGATCAGGGCGCTGTTGCCCATTACGAAACCGGCCGCAGAGGCAGCAACACCGGAGTAGGAGTTCAGCAGCGCGATAACCACGGGCATGTCAGCACCACCGATCGGCAGCACCAGGAACAGACCAAGCACCGCAGCGGCAGCCACAAGACCCCAGAAAACAGCCTCGTTGCCCGGGTTGACGACCAGGTAGCCTACGGCCACAACAGAGCCGATAAACAGCAGGCCATTGACCAGTTTCATGCCCGGGAAGCCCATGGGCTTGCCATCGATCAGTTCCTGAAGCTTGGCAAATGCCACCAGAGAACCGGTCAGTGTCACGGCACCGATCAGTACAGCGGCACCCGTGGCGATGATAGAGACCGTGCTATCCGCAGAGCCACGGAAGAACTCCGCAGACGCCACCGCGAAAGACGCGCCGCCACCAAAGCCGTTAAGCAGGGCGATCATCTGCGGCATGGACGTCATCTGTACCTTCTTGGCCATAACGGCACCAATCAGGCCACCAACAACGACACCGGCAATGATGATTTCGTAAGTAACAATGTGCTCATTGAGCAGGGTAACCACGGCAGCAACACCCATGCCGGCTGCAGCCAGCAGGTTGCCACGCACGGCAGTTTTCGGCTTGGTCAGCCCCTTGATACCCACCACAAACAGGCAGGCGGCGATCAAGTAGGCGATATCAATCCAGTTCTGGGAAACGTGCATGAATTACTTCCTCTTGAACATCGCCAGCATTCGATTGGTGACCATAAAGCCGCCAATCACGTTGATGGTAGCCAGTACCACCGCAGCAAACCCCAGTACATTGATGAGCATGCCGGCATCAGAACCAGCAGCGATCAATGCACCCACCACAGTGATGCCGGAAATGGCGTTGGAGCCAGACATCAGCGGAGTGTGCAGGGTAGGCGGAACCTTGGTGATCAGCTCCACACCGAGGAAGATCGCCAGCACGAACAGAGTCAGTTGAGCTACGAAATCCATTATTTTTCCTCCTTGCTGTCTGCGGCGGCTTCTTCAGCCGGGGCTTCCGGCTTGGCCAGCGAAGGCAGGCCGAGCAGGTCACGCAGACGGGCCTGGGGCACGTCGCCATCGTGACTGATCACGGTTTCGACAACGATCTCGTCTTCGAAGTCCAGCTGCAGGTCGCCATTGTCGTCGAGCAGCAGGTTGAGGAGGTTTTCCATGTTCTTGCCAAACATCTGGCTGGCATGGAAAGCCACAGAGGAGGGCACATTTTCAGGGCCGACAATGGTCACACCGTGTTTAACCACGGTCTTGCCAGACTCGGTCACTTCACAGTTACCACCACGCTCGGCAGCCAGATCGACGATGATCGCGCCCGGCTTCATGGCCTTCACCATGTCCTCGGTCACCAGGATCGGGCTTTTGGCGCCAGGTACCGCGGCAGTGGTGATCACCACGTCCATTTCCTTGATGACTTCAGTCATCAGCTCACGCTGACGCTTGAGGAAGTCTTCACCCTGGGCTTTGGCGTAGCCGCCGGTCCCTTCTGCTTCGCCGGTATCGAGATCCAGCTCCACCGGCTTGGCGCCAACGGAGAGAATCTGCTCACGGGCAGCGGGGCGAACGTCGTAGGCTTCCACAATGGCGCCAAGACGCTTTGCCGTCGCACAGGCTTGCAGGCCCGCAACCCCGGCACCCATCACAAACACGCGCGAGGCGTTAAGCGTGCCTGCCGCGGTCATGTTCATGGGGAACATACGCTGGGATTCGGTGGCAGCCAGCAGTACACACTTGTAGCCGGCAACCATGGCCATGGAGGAGAGTACGTCCATGGCCTGGGCGCGGGTAATCCGCGGTACCAGCTCCAGCGCCAGGCCTGAGATTTTTTTCTCGGCCAGAGACTGCGCGAATTGCGGGTTAGCCAGCGGATCAGTCATCCCGATCAGGGTCTGGCCTTCCTTCAACTTATTGAGGTCTTCTGCACCGTTCTGAGTGTTGCTACCAGGGGTCTGCACTTGCAGAACAACCTGGGAAGCACTGAATACCTCGTCGCGATCAACCAGTTTGGCTCCGGCAGTTTCAAAAGCACTATCCGGATAGCCGGCGAGTTCGCCGGCGCCGCGCTCAATGATGATCTCGACACCTTGTTTCTTCAGCAAAGCGCTGACATTGGCAGGCGTAATGGCTACGCGCTGCTCGCCAGGGCAGATTTCTTTGGGAACACCGATAATCACCTGCGTTACCCCCGTCTGTGGTTCGCAAATAATCGGCAAATCAGGATAGAGAAGGTGGCAACCCAATCCCCTGAAAGCCGCGTAAAATGAGGGCTGGCGGGTTCGAGCACAGGGTGCTCGCGCCGGACACAGGCCCTCAGCAGGGTGCTAACCTTATTGTGCGTCTACCAGCTTGGCAAATGACAAATGGTTATCGCACCAATAAGTGATTGAAAGGGTTAGTTACCGCGGGCCATCCCCCGGGGCAACAACATTCGCTTCTCAATCTCCTGGAGTGATGGTTTTTTGATCAACCAGGAGCAGGTCGCTGTCTTCCTGCATATGAATGAAAGGCTCAAGGATGGTGTTGCCGCGGACTTCAGCATTGATGACATGCAAAAAGGTGTAGGCACCTAGTAACTTTCTGAAAAGAAAGATGAATTCTTTGGGTGGAACATCAAAATGGACGGATAGGGCGTTACGTCCGGCCTTGTTCATGATGCGCCCGGGCAAGTTGCTTTCCCCCCAGCGGTACTCGAGATTCTCGTTGAGTAGATCCGCAGGCGGAGGGAATTTTTCCGGGTCCTGAAGTACTTCAATGGCCTCGAAACACATGGCCGCGAAATCGTCGAGAATGCGGCGTGGCGTACCTCTGGCAAGAAAATCCAGCGCACTCAGCGCACGGATAAGCCTTTCGGTATCGTGGTAGTAGGAGGCACGGATCATCTCACGACCTGGACCAAGGACGTCATTATCGAAATCCCGGATGGCACCGAAATCCAGAAGTACAATCTGGTCTTTTTCCGGGGCCTCACCGATCCGTAGTAAATAGTTGCCGAAATTCGGGTCCGTTTGCATTTTGTTCCATTCGAACACCTCCCGGCAGCACAGCTCCATGATGGCCCGGCCGATAAAGTTTCGCCGTGTCTGGGATAACTCCAGTACTGCAGGATCATTCACGCCGATACCGTGCTCGAAGGTCATGCACATGATGTTGTGGCTGGAATATTCCGGGACAATTTCCGGAACCACAAAACGGGCATCATCGGCAAGGGCCTGGCGGAAATGGCGGGTGGTGTGGGCCTCAAGATCGTAGTCGACCTCACGGCGCAGCATTTCCTTTACCTCATTGAGCCACATGTTGAACTGTTCCGTGATAGGAACAAGTCGGCTCATTTTCAGCAGACGGACCAACGCACGCATGTCGGAATCAATGGCATCGGCAACACCGGGATACTGGATCTTGAGGACCAGCTCCTTGCCGTCAGACTTTCGGATAGCCTTGTGTACCTGGGCTAGGGAGGCGGCACCAAGCGGGGTGGTTTCGACCTCCAGTTCTGCCAGCTTGACCTCCCCGAGCTGTCGCTGGAGGTGCTTTTCAATGGCCGACCATTCCAGCGCCGTGGTCTGGTTTTCAAGCGTGTGCAGGGCGGTGGTGACTTCTTCAGGGAGAAAGTGCTCGCCGAACAGGGCCATCATTTGCCCAATCTTGACCACTGACCCCTTGAGCTTGCCCAATTCCTCTACCAGTTCCTGGGCACGGGCAGACAGAATCTCCTTGCGACGTTCTTCACGCTTGTCCTTGCTGGTAAAAAAGGTGCCGGCACTGGCCGTTGCATATTTGGCACCCGCCATGAAGCCGGCCTTTGCCATGGAAAAGCGCCGCTCTACAGAGCCTGTTTTTACCCGTTTTACTGTTTTACGTGTCATCGACTGGGAAACTCCATTTGCCATCCTGCTTGCCGGTGGCATTCTAGCGGGTAATCTGACACGGGTCATTGTCCAAACCGTTGATCCGGAAAAGGAAATGGTTCCATTGAGTAACCTCCGCGCGGGTAGGGCACATGACAGCGGATACCGGTGCAAAACATTGAGCGTAAGGAAAGCAGCATTATGGCGAGAACCTGGGTTTTGCTGAGGGGATTAGTCAGGGAGCAAAGGCATTGGGAGGATTTTCCGGCCCAATTTCAGGCAGCAGTGCCGAGTGACCGGGTGATTTGTGTGGATTTGCCCGGTAACGGCGTGTTCTATCGTGAAGATAGCCCGACAAGAATTGCTGCCATGGTTGCCCATGCACGAGAGCAGCTGGCGAACCAGGGTGAAAGCGGCCCTTTCTACCTGGTCGCACTGTCGCTGGGGGCGATGACCGCCGTCCAATGGCTAAGTCAGGCACCCCACGAAGTGGCTTTTGCGGCCTTGATTAATACCTCTTCCAGCCGTTTCAGTCCCTTTTGGCGACGTCTGCGTCCGGGAAATTACGCCCGACTGATCCGTGAAGGCATCATCAGCCGAAACCGGGTGCGAAAAGAAAAGGCTATTTTGGAAATCACCTCAAACCTTAGAGACACGGCATGGTTACACCAGCTGGCGGAGCGCTGGGCGGAGTATGCGAGGCTGCAGCCTGTCTCATTGCGTAACAGCTTACGCCAGTTACTGGCCGCTATGCGTTTTCAGGCACCCGCTGCCTTGCCAGACACTGTCCCAGTCATCCTGATAAGCGGGGAAGGTGACAGGCTGGTGCACCCGAGCTGTTCTCGGCGGATGGCGGAGGCCTGGCAGTTACCCCTGCGTGCTCACCCTCAAGCCGGTCACGATTTGCCTCTTGATGCGCCACAATGGTTGATCAATACGCTTCTGGGTGGGGTAACAGAAACGCGCAATTAGTGTATTGACCGTCTGGGCTAGCCATTTTACCGTAGAGTCAGAACTCATGAGTTCTCAAAACAATAAAGACGAGAGGTATCCATGGCTACGCCTCAGGAATTGGCCCGCTTCCAGCGCGGCCCGCAGAATCCCCAGGAACGTGTGTGGTGGGACCGGTATTCCCACAAGAATCTGGATCGCTGGCGTCAGATACAGGATCCTTTAGCGGATCGTTGTGCCGCCCAGATCAAGTTTACCCGGCCCTCCGGGCTTCTGGAGGAAGTGGAGCGGCGTGCTGCCAGCGAAGGCGGCGATTTTCAGGCGTTTCTGGACCACTGCCATGCGGTGCCCCACTGGGTAGATTTCGAGGAGATGGAGCTCGGTCGGCGCATGTACCGCCGCAACGGCGCGCTCCAGGGACTGGTACTGATGTGTTCAAGCCTGGTAGAAGGCTATGCGCATAACAAACCCTCTCAAGTCCTGGTTGCAACCGGACGACTGCAGAAAGACGTATCGCGTCGCATCTATGAGACGGGCCAGATGCTGCACAATATTGTCGGGGATGACGGGCTGCGCCCCGGTGGACTGGGGCACCGGACCCTGATGGAAGTGCGTCTTCTGCACGCGGCGGTTCGGCAGTTTCTCCGCAATAACCCCCGTTGGGATGTGGAAAAGTACGACATGCCCATCAACCAGGAAGACATGGCGGGCACCATCCTTGAGTTCGATTTCATGGTGGTTCGGGGCCTGAAGCGACTGGGTGTCAATATCAGCCGTCGCGAGCATGAATCCATGCATTACTTCTGGCGCTACGCCGGTTATTTGCTTGGTGTCGATGAGTCCTTGCTCACTACTACGCTGGAGGAGCAAGAGATCATGGCGCTGCAGCTGACCTCTCACCTTTACGATCCGACACCGGATAGTGAATCACTGGCCAAGGCCTTGCTGAAAGACATGTCCAACAAGGCACCGTTCAATCTGTCCTATGATGTGTTGCTGGCATTCAGTCGTTACCTGATTGGAGACAAGGTCGCCGATGACCTGAACATTTACAGCTCGGTTTCCGCAGGCACAGCGGTACGTGTGGTGAAAACGGCGATTCGGGCAGCCAGTTTTGGTATGCGCATGCTGCCAGACCCGGCAAAACGGGCAGTGGAAGGCTTTAATCACACCCTGGGCCGTCGTACCCTGCAGGCAGGACTGGGTGGCAATCCCGCTCGTTGGGGCTTTAAGGCGCTTGCTTGAGTTGATGGGTTGAAACAGCAATAAAAAAAGCGGCTATAAGCCGCTTTTTTTATTGCTACAGGTGGTCGGCAAGCGCCTGAGTCACCCCTTGCGAGCGACCTGTTTGTCACGAATCAAGTCCATCAAGTCGACAAGAATTTCACCGGTTTCACGGACGTAGGGGTCATCATCGATGGCTTCATCGTGGCTCTCCGGGTCCAGTGCTCGCTGTTCTTCGAGGTCACGCAGGGCCTTGATGCTATCCAGCGGATCTTCGCCACGGGAATCCCTGCGACGGTTTTCGATGGCCAGTCGCTCAGCGTCAAAGGCGTGTTGCTGGCTGGTCCGCTGTTCCATGTTCAGTGACAGGGTCTCGCGGTTGCGGTTCTTGTCCAGCAATGCCCGCAGGGACAACACATAAACGAACTCGGGATCCTGTTCGGTACGCTCGACATGACGCTCACGCAACATCGGCAGGTAGGGCACCATGTCACTGACACGCTGGTATTTGGCAGAGCTGATTTCATCCCAGGGCAGGGCATTTGGCAGGGAGCTCTCGCCGACCTCTTTCTTGTCGACCAGCGACGGCATATCCACATCCGGCACGATGCCCAGGTTCTGGTTGCTGGAACCGGACACCCGGTAGAACTTGGCATTGGTCATCTTCAGCTTGCCGTGATTCAGGTCCAGCAGCGTTTGTACCGTGCCCTTGCCATAGGTCTGATCACCGACAATCAGGGCACGACCGTAATCCTGCATGGCACCAGCGAAAATTTCCGAGGCTGAGGCACTGTAGCGATTGACCATGACCGCCATGGGGCCGGCGTACAATACCCCCGGGAATTTGTCGGCTTCGACGCTGACGCGACCACTGGATTCACGCACCTGTACGGTCGGTCCGCGGTTGATGAACAGGCTCACCAGCTTGTTGACTTCCAGCAGCGAGCCACCACCGTTGTTGCGCAGGTCGATCACCAAGCCATCGATGTTTTCCTTGCGTAGCTCGACCAGCAGTTTGGCGACGTCGCTGGTGGTACTGGTGTAATCCGGGTCGCCACGGTGGAAGGCCGCAAAATCCAGGTAGAACGCGGGAATTTCGATCACACCGAGTTTGTGCGTTTCGCCATCACGCTCGATGGTGATGATGTCCTTCTTGGCTGCTTGCTCTTCCAGCACCACCTTGTTGCGGACAATGCTGATGACGCGGGTATCGTGCTCGCTGGCACTGCCCGCCGGGATAATTTCCAGATTGACCTTGGTGCCCTTGGGACCACGAATCTGATCGACCACTTCATCCAGGCGCAGGCCAATCACGGGGGTGGGCTCTTCGTCTTCCTGGCCCACACCCACAATGCGGTCGGCAGGCTTGAGCTGGCCACTCTTGGCGGCAGGGCCGGCCGGCACCAGACGGACCACCTTGGTATAGCCATCTTCGTATTGCAGCACGGCACCAATGCCCTCGAGGGAGCGGCTCATGCTGATATCGAAGTTCTCTGAGTTATGCGGGGTGAAATACGTAGTATGGGGATCAAAGGTCTGGGTCAGTGCATTCATGTAGACCTGGAAGACATCTTCCGGCGTGTTCTGACGAATACGCTTGAGCTGGCTTTCATAGCGACGGGTCAGGCGAGTCTTGATGTCCTCGTCTTCTGCTTCGTTAAGGCGCATGGAAAGCACGGCATTCTTGAACTGTCGCAGCCAGATATCATCCAGGGCTGCCATATCTTTGGCCCAAGGTGCATCTTCACGGCTTACCCGCACTTCGTCCTTGCCATCAAAATCCAGACCATCAAGGTCGTTGTCGACCATCGCCAACATCCCTTCAAGGCGGGATTCGAGGCGACTCTGAAAGCGGTTGAAAATGGTATACCCGGCTTCCAGTTCGCCTTTACGAAGCTGATCGTCGAGGTCACTTCGGTATTTCTCGAATTCGTCGATATCCGATTGAATCAAGTACAGCCGATTCGGGTCGAGATCCTTTAGATATTGATCAAATACCTTGCTCGACAGGGCATCATTGAAGTCGAGACGCCGGTAATGGTATTTGAGTTTGTCGGCGATTTCTTCGGCAGCATCAATCTGCTCATCGGTGGGCTTCAACTTACCCTCGACCGGTGCGGGGTCGTTGCGTAGAGCGCCTACCGATTGAAGCGCACCACCCAGTAACAAAACGGCCAGTGCGAGGGGGAACAGCTTGCGGAATTGAACCATGCGTTTTCTCAACGGTGAATCCGTGGTTTGATGACTTTTCCGCAACAGACCGTTGCTGTACTGCGGAGCCGGACCTTGACGATACCAGACTTCGATGTATAAAAAGTCGCCAACACACTAATTTTCATACATTTATACACAGACCCTAGCGCACGGGGGAAGGTTTGCACAGACTCTTTAGCCTGTTTTTCCTAACGGGTATCGCCGGGGCGGTGATTCAGCTCATTTCAGGAGATATGGAGGCGCCGGGGCGCCTTGTCAATGCCCTGTGGCAGGCGGCAGATCTGGCCGTGGATGTGTCACTCGGTTTGATCGGGGTGCTGGCCCTGTGGAGTGGCTTGTTTCGTCTGGCGGAGGCGAGCCGAATGGCTGATCACATTTCCAGCCGAATCAGTCCGGTATTTCGCCGTCTCATGCCAGAGATTGAGCATAACCCTGCCGCGTCCGCACCGGTCTCCATGAATCTCGCCGCTAACATGCTGGGCCTGGATAACGCCGCGACACCTCTTGGCCTGAAGGCCATGGAGCAACTCCAAAAGACCAATCTGCAACCTGCGGTGGCCAGTGACAGCATGATCATGTTCCTGGTACTGAACACCTCTTCGGTCACGCTGGTACCGGTGACGGTGCTGCTGTTCAGGGCGCAGCAAGGGGCAGCGGACCCTGCTGCGGTGTACCTTCCCTTGCTAATGGCGACCACCATTTCCACCTTTGCCGGTGTCTGGCTGACTGCAAGACTTCAGCGCATTCCGCTGAGAGATCCGGTATTACTCGGGGTTGCAGGCGTCTGGATCGGCCTGTTGGCCTTGCTTGGGCTGGTGGTCTGGCAGTCTCCGCCGGAACTGGCCAATACATTATCAAGCCTGCTGGGTAACGGCATATTACTGTTGGTGCTGCTGGGCTTTTTTGTCGCCGCCTGGCGTACCCGTGTGGATAGCTACGATGTGTTTGTGGAAGGGGCGAAAGATGGCTTCACCACGGCGGTCCGACTGATTCCCTACCTGGTGGCCATGTTGGCCGCTATTGCCATGCTGCGTGCCGGTGGTGTGCTTGAACTGCTGTTCAATGGCATCCGTTTCGGGGTGGGCGCACTCGGACTGGATACCCGCTTTGTGGATGCCTTGCCCGTGGCCTTGTTGAAGCCGTTGAGTGGCTCCGGTGCCAGAGCGGCCATGATTGATGTCATGCAAACCCACGGCGTTGATTCTCTGGCGGGCAGAATGGCGGCGGTGATGCAGGGCTCCACCGAAACCACGTTTTATGTCCTTGCCGTGTATTTCGGCAGCGTGGGAATCCGGGATTTCCGTTACGCACTCTGGTGTGGGTTGTTTGCCGATGCAGCAGGCCTGCTGGCCGCTATCCTTATCAGCTATGCGTTCTGGGGGTAATCCACCTGAATGTCAGGTTAATCCGCGAGCCGTTGGCGTGTGCGCGGCGAGGCAGGGCGTGGTGATAACGGTGTTGCACCGCCGGGCTCATCAGCAATAGGGAATTGTGGGGCAGAGTCAGCGACAGGCACTGGCGGCCGGCGGGTTTTGGCCGAAACACAAAGTCTCGGGGCTCGCCGAGACTCAGTGACGCAATCCAGGGCTCAGGCCCCAGCTCGGGTTCGTCATCACTGTGATAGCCCATGGTGTCTTGTCCGTCACGGTACCAGTTACATAACACACTGTTGTAGTCATGCCGGGTCAGGTGTTCCACCTGCCGCAGGACGGGTTCCAGGCAATCCGGCCAGCCCCGGGCTTCTTCTTCAACCCCCGAATACCGATACCGGATTCCGGCAGCGCCCTGCCAGCTTGTCAGTCTGGGCGTCAGGTGACGTTTGCCGTAAACCGTCACCGTGGGTTGTCGCCAGGGCAGTTGTTCACACAGCCGTTCGAGCAATCCGTCGAGGAGCCCGGGTTGAAGGGCATCACGCCACAGCCACAAGGGGGCGTGTTCGTCCAGATGATAGGGCTCGACGTTGATATCGGCATCGTTGACAGGGGTGCGCATGGTATCTTAGATATCGCTGCTGGCGTCTTGCCAGTGATGATGATCAGGGAGACATCATGCTGCAAATTTATCGCATTGAGAACGGTGTGCTGCGCGAGAAAGCCACCGACGACATGCTGCCCGTGCTGGCCGAAGAAGCCAGCTGGATTGACCTTGAAGAGCCTGATGAGGCCGAGCGGGACCAGGTTCAGCAGTTCTTCAAGGATGAAATGCCAGACTCTGACGACATGGAAGAAATCGAGTCATCGGCACGCTATTTCAGTGACGAGCAGGGTCTGCATGTCCACTCGCTGTTTCTTTTCCAGTCCGAGGGGAGGGTGCGCACTTCCACCGTCGCCTTCGTCGTTCAGGCTGAACGTCTGCTTTCGTTTCGGGATACCAAGCTGGCAGATTTTCGGCTGCTGCGGCTGCGCATTCGCCGGGGCTGGGTCAAGGTCAAACAGCCGATGGATATCCTGCTGAGCATCCTCGACCAAAAGGTGGAGAACCTTGCCGATGCCATTGAAGACGTGCACCGGGATCTGGAACAGGTTGGCTACAGTGTGCTGGAGGAAGAAAACGGCGAGCTGGATCAGGACATCGAGCGACTGGCACGGCTGGAGGATACCAACGGGAAAATCCGTTTGTGCCTGATGGATACCCAACGTTCGATTTCATTCATCCAACGTTATGTCCGTGCCGACAAGCAGAGTCGACGCACCTGCGCCGAGATCCAGCATGATCTCGATACCCTGATGTCGCACACCACCTTCCTGTTCGACAAGATCAACTTCCTGATGGATGCCGCCCAGGGCTTTATCAACATTCAGCAGAACCAGATCATCAAGATCTTTTCCATTGCCGCAGTGGTGTTTCTGCCGCCGACGATGATTGCCAGCATCTACGGCATGAATTTCCAGGTGATGCCCGAGCTCGCGCTCGATTTCGGTTATCCCATGGCGATCGGGCTGATGATTCTCTCGGGGATGGCGCCTTATTGGTATTTCAAGCGGAAGGGGTGGCTGTGAAGAGCAGTGAATAGTTAACAGTGAATAGTGAATAGCGGGAAACATTGCGTCGCGGGTCGGGATGGAAGGTTTCAGCTGCGGCAGGGGGGTGTTTTATGGTAGGGGGCTCCCTTGTGGAGCATGGGCCGGCACCTGCTGGCTGATTGAATCGTTACTGACTATGACTCAATGCGAGAACTCCCCGTGTCTTTGGGGGCTTAGGCACTCTTTCCTTGTTACTCGCTTCTTTGCCACCCGGATTCGGTTTCACGAGCCTTGCCGTCTTCGGCCAGTTTGATCAGGTGGGCGTGGAGGGAGAATTGGGCGACGCCGTGGAGAAAGACCGGTACGTCGTCGTAGACGGCTTTGACAAGTTCTGCCAGTGGAGACGGGGAGGGGGGAAGCTTGTCGTACACTTTGTCTTCGCGCTTCTGGCGATGGGCCAGGGTCTGCGCCAAAGACTCGTCGGGGTTGGCGATAACATCGCCGTGCCCCGGAGCCATCAGGGTGATGCCCCGGCCCATGAGTTTTTTCAAAGACGCAAAATACGCCTGCATGGAGCCGGAGGGCGGGGCGATGACCACGGTGGACCCCTGAATCAGGTGATCACCGGTGAACAATAGCCCTTCATCGGTGAGATAGCACAGATGGTTGTTCACGTGTCCCGGGGTCTCAATCACCGATAAACCCACACCGCCGCAATCGACCACATCCCCTTCGCGTAAAACCTGATCCGCTTGCCAGGTCTCGTCTTGCAACCCGTCATCGGGGACAAAGGGGCCAAGGCAACGCGCCCCGGTGGCGGCGACGATGGCGAGGGCACCGGGGGAATGATCCCGGTGGGTATGGGTCACGATGACCTGGTTGATGGGTTTGCCCAATTCACGGGCCGCTGCCAGCAAGGCCTTCAGGTGTTCCTGATCCACGGGGCCGGGATCAATCACCGTGAGCGCATCACGCCCATACAGGTAGCTGTTGGTGCCGGGCCCGGTCATCATGCCGGGGTTACGGCCCAATACGCGCCAGGTATGTTCACCGATAGGGGTGGGATTGCCCGGGATCAGAGAGGCCATACAGACTCCAGGGTGTCAGGAACGCGAATTGTGACGATTCTCACACCATCTTGCCAGTATTGCTCAGCGCGAAGACGGATAAACCAGCCGTGCAACTGGCCGTAACTGCCAGCGATCAACGGTTTCCTGGTCAGGTGGATGCCGGCTGACCACCGCAAACGGGTACTGCCGGCCTGCAGGAACGTACATCTGCAAACGTTGCTGTTCCTGATACACCACCCGGCACTCACCCGCGGTCGGGCAAGCCAGGGCCTGTATCTGCACATCCACGGCCGCGAGGTCCAGTTCACCGGCGTTGGTCAAGCTACCACTCAGTCGTACGCCAGATTCGGACTCACGAATATCACTGACTGCCAACTCAAGCCCCTCCGGGGCCAGCAGCACCTGGTCGTTGGCGCTTTCCTGGAACATGCCGTAAAGCAGGGCACTCAAACCGGTAACCACTGCTACCACAGTGATCAAGAAGGCTCGCCGGCCCCATTGCCAGCTGCCCCAAAGCAGTACAATCACAGCGATAACCACGGCAAATAGCAGTAATAGGCGCATTTATCCTCCAGAATGCAGACCTGAGTTCCTGTGATTCATATAATTCCCACAGCGACATGTAAAGGAGAAGGTCATGCTGATTGTGGTTTCCCCGGCAAAAACCCTGGATTACGAAAGTCCGTTGCCGGCACTCAAGACGACCCAGCCGCGCTTGCTGGACGACAGTGAAGTGCTGATTGAACGCGCCAGAGCGCTTTCTCCGGCGGATGTGGGAAGCCTGATGAAGGTCAGTGACAAAATCGCTCATCTCAATGTGGAGCGCTTTGCCCAATGGCAACGTCCGTTCAACAAGAAGAATGCCCGTCCGGCGGCATTTGCCTTCAAGGGCGATGTCTACACGGGGCTTGAGATTGAAACCTTTACCGACAAGCAGCTGGAACGCGCCCAGGATTCGTTTCGGATGCTGTCTGGTCTCTACGGCGTGCTTCGCCCCCTGGATCTGATGCAGCCCTATCGTCTGGAGATGGGAACACGTCTGGACAACGCCCGCGGCAAAGATCTCTACGCATTCTGGGGCGATATTATTACCGATCAGCTGAACCGGGACATGAAAGCCCAGAAAACTGATGTGCTGGTCAACCTTGCATCCAACGAGTACTTCAAATCGGTCAACAAGAAAGCGTTGAACGGGCGAATCGTGGAGCCGGTCTTTCAGGATGAGAAGAACGGAAAATACAAGGTCATCAGCTTTTACGCGAAAAAAGCGCGCGGCATGATGGCCGCCTGGATCCTCAAGAAGGGCATCAAGGACCCGGGCAAGCTGGTCAATTTCGATGTGGCAGGCTATCGCTACAGCGAGGCAGACTCAACCGCAGACAAACCGGTATTCCGCAGGGCAGAACAGTAGTCCCTGTCCCCGGTGGCATGCCTGCATGGCACCGGTTATTCCACCCAGGGGGATTCGAACCGGTCAGGTTTGATGACCAGCACATCGCTTCTGGCTCGGGTGATCACGGTTTCTGCCGTTGACCCCAGTAGCATTCGCTCGGCCAGATTGCGGCGCACCGTCCCCACCACCAATACATCGATCTGATTCTCTTCACAGTGTCGGGCAAGGGCATCGGCCACAGGGCCCTCCAACAGATCAACAGACTCGCTGTCGAGCCCCTGAGAACGGGCATATTCCAGAAATTGTTGCTTATGGTGTGCCTTAAGGGACTCAAGGGTTGCTGCGTAGTCAGGCACCCCCTCAGCTACTAACATCACCAGGCTGTCATCCACACCATCCATCACATGGCACGCTTGCAGTTTGCCATTCAATGATTGGGTGAGGGTGCGGGCATGACTGAGCAATGTGTTCGCCAGAGGCGCAGCATCATCATCCTGTTCACCAGGATCCAGTGCTACCAGCCATCGAGGAGGTTGCTCCCATGATTCGCTGTGTACACACAGCACAGGGCAAGGGGCTTTACGAATTAATTGCCAGTCACGTGGGGTGAAAAGATGTCGCCTTAGCCCTTGTTCCCGGCTGGTATGTACTACCAGCAGATCAGGCAATAGGCGCAGAATCTCGGTGCGAAGCGCATCCATTTCGCGCCTCGCCCATACGAGGGCCAGCGAAACAGGGTGCGCGCCCGCCAGGGAGTAAATTCTCTGCTCCCAGGCATGGGTTATCTGTTTTTTTGCTGCATTGAAACGCTCTTCATCCAGTCCTACCGCACGCACCATGGGGCCGGAATAGGCGTTAACAAAAACGGTAATCTCCAGGTCTTCTTCTCTGGCCAGCAACAGAGCCTTGGAAAGCGCGGGCTGCGGCGCTTTAAGATCAGGGTCCAGAACAATCAGTAGGTTTTGGCTCACAGCTGTATCTCCACGGTGCCGGTATCCGGTGCATTGCCGCACAAACTGGCGCGATCAAGAATCTCAATGTCACGACCGGACACCTCCAGCCACCCCTTTTGCTGGAAACGGGTAAAAATGCGGCTCACAGTTTCTACTGCCAGCCCCAGGTAGTTGGCGATGTCATAACGAGACATGGGCAGGCGGAAACTGTGGCTGCTCAGGCCTCGGCGCTGGTGTCTTGCCGACATGGAAAGCAGCAGTGAGGCGACCCGGTCATCCGCGCTCTTCTTGCTGAGAAGCATATGCAGCTCACGATCCGCGCGTATTTCATCACTCATCAGGCTGAAAAAATGGTGCTGAAGGGTGGGGATCTGCTGTGACAGGTTCTCAAGTTGGCTGAAAGGAATCTCGCACACGGTTGCAGTTTCCAGTGCCTTGGCATTGGAAACATGGTGAGCGGTACTGATTCCATCCATTCCCAATACCTCGCCGGGCATATAGAAACCGGTCACCTGTTCTTCGCCGTCCGGGCTAACCACGTAGGTCTTGATCGCCCCGGATCGAACAGCAAATACCGATTCGAAATTATCGGATGCACGGTACAGGTGCTCCCCACGTTTGAGCGGACGGCCACGGCGAATAATATTGTCGAGTTGGTCCATTTGCGCGGGCGCGACAGCCAGCGGCAGGCAAACAGGGCTCAAGCTACAATCATTACAGGAAACGTGTTGGGACACGGTCACATCCTTGGTTTTGCGACAGACGAATTCATGCGCGTTTCAGCGCGCAATACATGGCTGACTCTGGTTCAGATTATACGACTAAACCCTTTGGTTTGCCTGTTTCCCAGGTACGCATCGAACGGCTGCACCAGGGCCCGGCTAACCAAACGGCCCTGCTCGGTTATGATCAGTGTATCGTCATTGAATACCACCAGCCCCTGCTCGGCAAAATCCCGCCACTGGACCATGGCATCAGCAAAGTGCGTCCGGAAACAAATCTCCCATTGCTGCTCAAACGCCGGGATATCAAGGCGCAAATCACACAGTAGCTTCATAATGATGTCCCGCCGGATGAGATCAGCCTTGTCCAGCAGGTAGCCCTTATGGTGAGGCAACTGATCCTGGCCAATCGCTGCCTGCCAGTCACTCAACACTTTGTGATTCTGAACGTACAAATTGCCCACCTGGCTGATAGCACTGACCCCCATTCCGAGCAAGTCTGCGTCGCCATGCAGGGTGTAACCCTGGAAATTGCGGTGTAGCAGCCCATTGCGCTGAGCCACTGCCATTTCGTCGGATTCCAGTGCAAAGTGATCCATCCCGATGAAGCGATATCCGGATTGCTGCAGCATTCGACCTGCGCGTACGTTCATGCGTATCTTTTCGGTAGGAGAGGGGAGAGCCGCGTCGTCTATCTGACGCTGAATCTTGAATCGATCGGGCAAATGCGCATAACCATATAACGAGATACGCTCCGGCTTGAGATTGATCAATTGCTCAAGGGTACGGGCCATAGTCATTTCGGTTTGCCACGGAAGGCCGGAAATCAGGTCAACGTTAATCGATTTGAAACCAAAGTCCCGCGCCCAGCCCAAGGTATCGCTAATCATTTCATAGGACTGTATGCGGTTGACCGCCTGTTGCACCAAAGGATTCAGGTCTTGGACCCCAATGCTAAGGCGATTGAATCCAAGACCTCTCAACAGCCCCAGACGGGCTCTATTCACAGTACGAGGGTCGATTTCGATCGCATAGTCACCACGGTCATCTTCACGCAGGTTGAAATGCCGGGCCAGGTGATACACCAGCTCAGTGATCTGTGCATCTGTCAGATAGGTAGGGGTGCCTCCGCCCCAATGCAGCTGTGTTACCTGACGGCGGGAATCTACATGCTGCGCGACCCTGACAATTTCCTTCTTGAGGTGTTGCAGGTAACGCTCGGCGAGGCTGCGATCCGCAGTAATTATGCGGTTGCAGGCACAGTAGTAGCATACGTGGTGGCAAAACGGGACATGGGCATAGAGCGATAGAGGGCGGCGTGCCTTGTTGCCTTCCTCCATGGCCTCAACAAAGGCATCAACAGGAAGATCCTCATGAAACAGGGGAGCCGTAGGGTACGACGTATAGCGCGGCCCGGGCCCTCCGTAGCGACCTATTAACGCTTCGTTCCAATCTTGCATATCGGCTGACTCCCTGAAATCTGTCCCTATTATCCCGGGACAGGGGCCAGCCAATCTTGATCTGGGTCAATGTCGATGAGTGTCTGGTAACGAGGAGGGGGCGACATGCCCGTGATGGGGAGAATCCAAGTGGTGATGTGCATGATCATGCCCGCTGGAACTCATCCACCATGCCATCAGGAAGAAGGAGCCAGAGAGCAATAGCGCCATTGCTATCGACACTTTCCGCGCACGGGGCCCTCTCAACAGGGTCAACCGGGATGCCACAATGCCAGTTGCCGCCACGGGAACAACAGTGACAGAGCCAAATGCCGCCATCACCAGCCCCCCGCTGGTGGCGGTTCCAGAGGTGGCGGCCAGTGCCAATGCGGCGTAAACAAGCCCGCAAGGTAACAAACCCCACACCATCCCCAACAGCCAGGCCTTGTGAATCCGGTCGATGGGCATAAAGATCCTTGTCAAAGGCTGAATGCGGCGCCAAAGAGACTTCCCCGCTTGCTCCAGCCCCATCAGCAACCCTCCCTTGCCCGCAAGATGCAAGGCAAGAAACAGCATCAATACACCGGCCAGCGCCAATCCCACCGTCATGGCCGGAGCCGGTAACGCGTCCAGCAATTCGCCACCCAGTGCTCCTGCGGTCACGCCTAATAAAACATAGGTCGCGAGTCGCCCAAGGCCGAACAGCAACTGCCAACCCCAAAGCCTTAGCCCGGTACGGCGTTGTTCTGGCACCGCAAAGGTCAGCGCGCCACTGATTCCCCCGCACATGCCCACACAGTGGCCAGCACCTCCTGCACCAATCAATATTGACGCGAGGATGAGTCCGGGTAAGGTTTCATTGATCATTGGCGTTCGGTTCCTTTCCGCGATCGTGGCGGGAAGTTTTACGCTGGGCACGATCGTCGAACACCACGCGCCAGGAAGCGTTATCCAGATCCTCAAATTGATCCTTGCGAAGCGCCCAGAACAAGGCCGCAATAGCGCCCGCCAGGAAAAGCAGGGCGAGGGGAATCAGCAAAATCACAATTTCCATCGTGCCATCCTTGTTGCATTCAACGTCACCAGCAGCGAGCTGGCAGACATACCAATCGCTGCCGCCCACGGTGGAATCCAGCCTGCTACAGCAAAGGGAACCGCAAGCAAGTTATAAAGAAAAGCCCAGCCCAGGTTTTGCCAAATCCGATGCCGGCAGGCCGATGCAAGTGGTGCAAGGCGGGGAAGTGCTCGCAATGAATCGTTCAGCAGAAAAATACCGGCAGCCCGCTGAGCCAGGCTGGTGGCATTTCCGGTTGCCACAGACACGCTCGCAGCCAACATGGCTCCGGCATCATTGATACCATCACCCACCATTAATTGGCGCTGGTTTTGCTCCAACAAGGCTATCCATTCCTGTTTGCTCTGCGGGGTTTGATCTGCACGCCATTCCTGTAACGGAAGGTGGGCGGCAACCTTTCCTGCGGCAACGGCGTTATCGCCGGTCGCCATTCGCACCACCATACCTTGCGCTACAAGATCCTGAAGGACGCCTTCGGCCTCGCTGCGCAGGTTATCAGCCAGAGATAGCACCATGCGCAGCTCATCGTCCTGGTAAAGTCCGAGACAAGTGGCGCCATCCCTTGCCTGTTCAGGCAAGCCGGTGATTCGCCACCGACTCTCTCCCCGGAAGCCAGTGACACCGCATTGATCCGCCTCAATCTCGATAACCTCAGGGTCTCGATAGCGTTGTTGAAACGGCGCAGCCAGGGGGTGAGGGTTTTGCCACTCCAGGGCAGAAGCAATCGCCATGAGTTGCGGCTCGCTGAAGTCATCCGTAACACATTTGCTGGAAATGAGCTGGAATTGCCCGGCGGTTAAGGTGCCGGTTTTGTCGAAAATAACCCCGCCAATCTCCGGCAGAGAGAGAAACTGACGTGGCGATGCGATCAGGACACCTTGCTGCAAGGCACTGCCCAAAGTGGCCGTTACGGTCAACGGAACCGCCAGAGCAAGGGCACATGGGCAAGTTACCACAAGCACTGCCAGTGTATATTCGAATGCCTGTGCTGGTCCGGAGGACCAGTGCCAGATAAACGTAAAGAGCGACAGACAGAGCACAGACAAGGTGAAAAGCGGTGCGACTCGTTGCCAGTCCCGGACCACACTGAGACGTTCCAGTTGTGCCCGTTCTACCTGATCACCGATTTTGGCTACCAGGCTGGAAGCGGGAGGCCCGAGCGCTTCCAGAACCACATTTCCTTCTACCAGCCTGCTGGCGGCTCGGACGGTATCACCTGCAACTCCGTCTCGGGGCAGAGACTCACCAGTAATGGCGGCTTCATCAAAAGCACCATGGCCCTGTTTTATCACTCCATCGCAGGGAACGGTCTCGCCCTGATAAAGCACCAACGACATCCCGGCGACAATCTGTCGAGTACTGATCCAGGGGTTATCGTTCCCCACATCGTATTGCCTGACAGCAAGGGGCAGGGTTTCCTCCAATGTGTGCCATGCACGGTGAACAGCCTGTCGTTGTCGCAGCTCCAACCAGCGACTGGCAAGCAGGAAGAAAACAAACATGGCCGCTGAGTCGAAATAGACATGGCTTCCCCCCATGGCCATGACGACAAGACTGCCTGCCCACGCAAGCAGAAGGGCGAGGGCAATGGGAACATCCATTGTCAGACGTCCGCCACGCAGCCCGGAAATCGCCCCTTGGAAGAATGGCCATCCGGCATAAAAAACCACGGGTGTGGCCACGATCAGGCTGGCGATACGAAAAAGGATTTCGTAGATCGCATCACTGCCATCGAATACACCAATATAAAGTGCAGTCGAATACATCATGGCTTGCATGGCTCCCAGTCCCGCCAGAGCCAGTCGTCCGACAAGTTTTCGTTGCTCCTGCTGCTGCGCGGCTTTTTCATGGGGGGCGTTCAACAACGACACCCCATAGCCCAACCTCATTATTCGTCTGGCTGTGTCCTCAACCCGGGCTTCTCCCTCATAGTCCACACTCAGGGTCATACCTGCCAGATTAACGCTGGCATTGTGAACCCCCGTTTGATCACCCAGTGTTTTTTCAATCAACCAGCTACAGGCCGCACAAGTCAGGCCCGACAATTGCAACCGTATTTGCTGTCCAGTCGGGGTACTTCTGAGATGGGGGGCCACCAGCTCGGGGACAGAAAACAGCGCGAGGTTAAGTGCCATACGACTGTCATCAGGAATCGGAGCAGCACTTTCCCGGACGTTGTAGTAATCCTCTAGCCCCAGGCCGTAAATGGTTTCAACGGCAGCGGCGCAGCCAGGGCAGCAAACCGGTCGGGGGCCCTCCGGCGTTCGCGCCGTCACGGTACCGACTGCAGGGTTGCTGCAGTGCCAACAAGTCGTGTTGCTCATGTAGCGGGCACGTGCCCCAGCTGTAGATCCCCATCACCAGTCATCACGGTTTGGTAAAGCCGCCAGTGACCTCCCGCTGCGGTGACAGTCACTTTGCGTCGGCCATCCACCGGCAAGGTTCCATCCGCACGGTAATGGTGACTGTCAAGCTGGAACAGCTCTATGGTCACGTCCCTTTCTGCAAGAGTCGGATGGCGCAGGGTTACGGTAATGGTTTCGGGCAAGGGGATCGCGGTGCGGCTGAGAAGGCGCGCCTGAATGCCTGCTCCCACCTGGGATAGCTCCAGGCCAATACCAAGGCGGGCAGCAAGTTGTTCCTGCTCCATCGAGCGATTGATACCTCTACCTTCCTTGTACCATTCGTCCACTACCGGGGAGTCGGCATTCACAATGGCGATATAAAGAGTTACCAGACCCGCCACCACCGCAGAGGCCGGCAACAACATGGCAAGCCAAAGATAGGGATGGCGGTACCAGGGTTTCTCATCGCCGTGGGGCAATGAATCGTGACTCATGACGGTTCTCCACGTTCGGGTCATCCAGCGATCTGACGGTGAACCAGATCGTGGAAGAGGTCATTTCAACTTCATAGGGATCATAGCTGACGGTCACCGGGAGGGTCAGAGTCTGGCCGCCCTGCAGGGTAAATTCAGTACGATTCTCCATGCTTAAACCCGCTGGACCTTCAAGCTCCAGTTCATAACGCTGGGGGGTCTGGCTCTTGTTGAGAATTTCCATGCGGTAAATATTCTCGATCATCCCTGAGCTGGTGGTTCGATAAAGTTGATTACGGTCGCGTAACACATCGACTTGCAAGGGGACCCGGTTGTAAAGACTGACCATAAACAACGTCGACATCACCAGCAGGGCAGCCCCGTATGCCAGCAGGCGAGGGCGCAGAATATGAGAGGGCTTGCCATTAAGGGCATTATCTGTGGTGTACCGGATGAGACCACGAGGCTTGCGAATGTGGTCCATCACATCGTCGCAGGCATCAATGCAGGCCGCACATGTAATGCACTCATATTGCAGACCGTCACGAATGTCGATTCCAGTGGGGCAGACCTGCACACACATTCCGCAATCAATGCAATCACCGGGAGCATCGGGATTCTCCGATTGCTTCTTTTTGGCCCCGCGTCCTCGAGGCTCGCCTCTCCCCTCATCGTAAGAAACGATCAATGTGTCGTCGTCGAACATCACACTCTGGAAGCGCGCATAGGGACACATGTAGAGACACACCTGCTCACGCATGAAGCCAGCATTGCCATAGGTCGCTACCGTGAAGAACGCCACCCAGAACAGCTCCCAGCCCCCCCATCCCAGAGAAAGAATGCGCAGGGAAAGGTCTGTGATCGGCGAAAAGTACCCTACAAACGTCAAGCCGGTCAGGAATGCCAGAATCAGCCAAAGAATATGCTTGCTTGTTCGACGGACGATCTTGCTGATCGTCCACGGGGCATGGTCCATTTTTATCCGGCTATGCCGATCGCCTTCACACCAGTGTTCGATCCATTGGAAAAACCGGGTCCAGGTCGTTTGTGGACACACGTAACCGCAATACACCCGGCCCGCCAGGACGGTAAAAAAGAACAGGGCAAATGCGGCAATAATCAACGTCCACGAAAGGAACAGAAAATCCTGTGGCCAGAACGTCCAGCCAAAAATCCTGAACTGGCGCCCCGGCAGATCAAACAACACTGCTTGCTGGCCATCCCAGCGCACCCAGGGCAGGAACAGATACAGGCCCATGGTGCCAAGAATAGTGGCATTGCGAATAGCCTGGAAACGTCCCTTGGTGGCTTTTACCTGAATACGCTCGCGTTTGCTGTACAGGCTCACAGCCCCGTCACTATTGGCGTCGTGAATCGGAATACGTTGCGGATCGGACATGGCTGACCTCCACCCATGGAGATGTGGCTGTGTGAATTCCATTCTGACGCAGCCCAGCGACGCTGGCACTGCGACAGATTGTCCAAGTAGAGACCCAAGGGCCTTACATCACGGCGAGGGGAGGCCTTTCGTGTCCGGCTTATGAGAAAGGCTATAAACGTAGGCACTGATCACATGAATGCGCTCTTTGGTCAGCAGGTTTTCATGAGCTGGCATATGCCCGCTACGGCCATTCCTGATTGTGTACTCAATATCTTCGAGGCGAGGCCCATAAAGCCAGCTGGCATCGGTCAGGTTGGGCGCACCCAGCATCTGGTTGCCGGAGCCATCCGGGCCGTGGCAGGCTGCACACATCACGAACTTCGGCTTTGCCCGTTCAATAGCGGCAGCGTTGCTACCCTTGTTTGCGACATCGGGTCGACTAAGGCTCTGAACATAGATTGCCATGTCTCGAACTGCGTCATCGGTATTGCCGATGGCGGCGGCCATCGGTGGCATCATGCCCTGACGTCCAGCCGTAATTGTGGTAACAATCTGCTCTGCTGAGCCACCATAAAGCCACACATCGTCTGCCAGGTTCGGGTAACCTTTGGCGCCCCGAGCATCCGACCCATGACAGATGGCACAATTGTTGGCAAACAGACGCCCCCCCACAGCAAGTGCCTCGGGGTAGTTGATCAGTTCTTCAATCGGAACCTGCGCGTACTGTTCGAACAAGGGGCCAGTCTGGCGTTCAACCAATGCCACTTCGCTATCGTACTGGCTGGCACTGGTCCAACCCAGCATCCCTTCAAACTTACCCAGCCCCGGGTACAGGGCAAGGTACACACACGCAAAGATCAGCGTGCCGATGAACAGTCCCAGCCACCAGCGTGGCAGGGGGGAGTTCCGCTCTACAATGCCATCAAAAGAATGCCCGGTGGTTTCCTTTGCCGCTTCTTCTGCAGAAATCGAGTTGTTCCAGAGCAACAACCCCGCACACCCCAGCAGGTTGATGGCAACAATGACAATAATGAACCAGCTCCAAAAATTGCTCATTGGTCATCCCCCTTCCGTTGACGCTCTGCATCGAGCGCAATATGAGCGAGCTTTTCGTAATCCTGTTTGCGGCTGGGGCGATAGACCCAGAAGGTCATTGCCATGAAGGCCACAAAGAAGACCAGCGTAAACAAGGCGTGATAGCTCATGGATTGATCTCCTTGCGCTCGCGACCAAGGGAGAGCAAATAGGCCACAAGCGCATCTTCCTCACTTGCCTCGGACCATTCGCCGTTCTGGAACTTTTCTACCTGCTCTGCAATACCTTCATCGGTATAGGGAACCCCAAAGGTATCTTTGAACAGCCGCAACTTGCGCTCAGTATGGCGCCAGTCCACGGGAGTGGTTTCCAGCCAGGGGTAGGCCGGCATATTGGATTCCGGGACGACCTGCCGAGGATCGCGCAAATGCTCACGATGCCACTGCTCTGTAATCGGCCGGATGCCGACCCGGGCAAGATCGGGCCCGGTGCGCTTGGAACCCCACAGGAAGGGGTGCTCCCAAACGTCTTCCCCGGCCACGGAGTAGGGTCCAAATCGCTCAGTTTCAGCCCGCAACGGCCGTACCATCTGGGTATGGCATACGTGGCAACCTTCACGGATATAAATATCACGACCTTCCATTTCCAGTGCGGTGTAGGGCTCCAGCGTTTCCAACGGCTCAGTCGTTGCTTTCTGCCAAAACAGAGGAACAATTTCTGCCAGCCCACCGAAACTCACGGCAATCAGGGTGAGCACGATCATCAGGCCAACATTCTTTTCTACTACTTCATGTGCATTGGACATGACGGCTCTCCTCAGGCGGTCTGCAAGACATTGTCGGCGCCGTGGGTGTCACGTTCGCCGCGCAGGGTTTTGTAGACGTTGACGGCCATCAGGATCATGCCCGCCAGGAAGATGACACCGCCAAGAAGGCGAATCACGTAGAAAGGCTGACGCTCTACCAGCTCTTGAACAAAGTTGAACGTCAGGGTGCCGTCGGTGTTCACCGCTCGCCACATCAGTCCCTGCATAATCCCGGAGACCCACATCGACGCGATGTAAAGCACAGTACCAATGGTGCTTAACCAGAAATGGGCATTAATCCAGGCAATCGAATACATCTGCTTACGACCAAAGAGCCGGGGCACCATCACGTAGGTTGCTCCAATGGTGATCATGGCAACCCATCCCAGTGCGCCGGAATGCACGTGACCAATGGTCCAGTCGGTGTTGTGGCTGAGTGCATTGACCGTTTTGATGGACATCATTGGCCCTTCAAAAGTGCTCATGCCGTAGAACGACAGCGCGACAATCATGAAGCGGATGATCGGGTCGGTACGCAGTTTGTGCCAGGCACCAGAGAGGGTCATCATGCCGTTGATCATGCCCCCCCAGCTGGGCGCCAGCAGCACGATGGAAAACACCATGCCCACAGACTGCGCCCAATCGGGTAGTGAAGAGTAGTGCAGATGATGAGGCCCTGCCCACATGTACACCGCAATCAGGGCCCAAAAGTGGACGATGGAGAGGCGATAGGAATAAACGGGACGCTGTGCCTGCACTGGAATGTAGTAGTACATCATGCCCAGGAAGCCTGCAGTCAGGAAAAAGCCCACCGCATTGTGGCCATACCACCACTGCACCATGGCATCGATGGTGCCCGCGTAGACCGAATAGGATTTCCAGGCGGAGACCGGGATCTCAAGGTTGTTGACCACGTGTAACAGGGCGATCGCAATGATAAAGGCGCCATAGAACCAGTTGGCTACGTAGATATGAGCCTGCTTGCGTTTCGCAATAGTGCCGAAGAAGACAATGGCATAGGACACCCAGACCAGCGTAATCAGGATATCGATAGGCCATTCCAGTTCGGCATACTCCTTCGCACTGGTGTAACCCAGCGGCAGGGTGATTGCGGCGGCGACAATCACTACCTGCCAGCCCCAGAAGGTAAAGGCGGCAAGTTTGGGGAAGGCCAACACAGCGTTACAGGTCCGCTGTACCACATAGTATGAGGTGCCAATCAGGGCTGAGCCCCCAAAGGCAAAAATCACGGCGTTGGTGTGCAATGGGCGAAGACGGCCAAAACTCAGCCAGGGGATGTTGAAGTTGAGTGCCGGCCAGGCAAGCTGCGCGGCGATGATGACCCCCACCAGCATGCCCACAATGCCCCAAACGACTGACATGATGGTGAATTGCTGTACAACTTTATAGTTGTAGGGCGGCGAAGCAACGGCGTTTTCCATGTGCGTTTCCTTCCGGTTTGTGCGCTGGCAAATCTAGCAGGCGTGAACGCGTCCCTTTTTGATGTAGATCAAGCCGCGGTGACGACTGCTCAGGCTTTGAACTATTTGATCCGGGCAGAGCAGTACCCTTACAAGTCATCCGGGCATATAACTATACTATTTGGTTCTAAGCGTTAAGGCGAGGCCCACTCGGCGGCATCCGTGTGGACAAATTGTCCATGCCACCCATTGATCTTTGCCCGTCACGGAACTTGGCCGCACACTCTTTGTGGTCAATTTATAAACAAAGGTCAACCCGGCAATGCGACCCAGTCGCAAAGTTGTGACGGAACAACAGGCACGCAGCCTTAAAGCGGATGGCTGGACGAGAAGACGCCCCCGCATGGCAGGGGCAGAGAAGTGGCCAGGGAGTTAACCGGGTGGTTTTTTTGGGGATCTGATGGCCAGTATCAGCGCTGTCAGCGCTGCCAGGAAAGAGACGGTAACTATCGCACTACCTAACAGCCCGAACAGCACGATGGCCCCGACCCCCCGGTACAATTCCGTGCCTTCTCCCGGTATCAGTACCAGCGGTGCCAGACCGCAGACAGTGGTGATCGTGGTCATGGCGATCGGCCGCAGTCGGGTGGCCACGGCATCACTCACGGACTGGGCGGCAGACAGCCCATTGCGCAAATTGACCGTGGCTTCATGGACGATCAGGATCGGGTTGTTCACTACCGTCCCCATGAGAATCAGGAAACCCAGCATGGTGATCATGTCGAAGGGCTGGCTGATCCCCGCTGCATTCATCAATGCCAGCCCCAGCAACCCGCTGGCGATCCCCAGGGGAATGGTCGTCATGATCAGCAGCGGGTAACCCCAGTGCTTGAAGATTGCCACCAACAACAAATACACCAGCAGCAGAGCGACCACATAGTTACCGCTGAGTGACTCCTGGGTGGCCTGCAGTTGATCGCTTGCCCCTGACAGGCTGATGCTGATCGTATCCGGAATGATGCCGTCGTCTCGCAGGCGCTGCACCATGGCGCGGACTTCGTCCACGCCGGTTTCCAGCGGCACACTGCGTGGCGGAATGATGTTGAGTGTCACCGTCCGGCGGCCATTCACACGCCGCACCACGCTGGTGTCCACGGTTTCCTGCAGGTCGGCTAGCGACGACAGGGGCACGGTGGCGCCAATCGGGGTATGCACCGGCAGGCCGGGCAGGGTGGTCAGCGAGGGAGTGGTACCGGTGCGCTGGCTGTAGGCATAAATATCAATCTTGTCATCGCCGAGGAAGAACTCGTCCAAAAAGGCCCCATCGGTGAGCGCCGCCACGGTATAGCCCAGATCCTGGGTGGTAAACCGGACTTCGGCTGCCCGCGACCAGTTGGGACGCACCTCGATAAGCGGCTGGGCCAGTGACAGGCTGGCGGGTTGTGACTGGATGCGCGGGTTCTCGAAAACGGTTTCCGCCTCGCGATAAAGGGTGCGTGCCACCTCATAGATTTCCGCCAGATCCGCACCGGCCACATCCAGCGTCACGCTGCGGGTACCGCCATCATTACTGGAGATGATCGACCCGCGTGCGGCAAAGGCACGCATACCCGGGTATTGACGATACACCCGGGTAATCGCATCCATCATGGGCTCCATGTGGGCGGGATCCATGGGCTCGGCGATGATACGCAGGCCGTCGGCGGCGACCCCCATATTCATGTACTTCAGCGGCGGCATGGGCAGGGTACCGTTATCAAAATCCGCCGGATCTGCCCCTACCATGGGCAGAATTTGTGCCTCCACTTCATCGGCGATGGCAATCATGGTGTCCAGGTTATAGCCGGGTGGGGCGCTCATGGCCGCGAAGGTCTTGGGCTCTTCCCCCTCCGGCAGATACTCCGCCGGCGGTGTCAGCAACACCACGATGGCCGTTGCCGCCAGAATCGTCACGCCCACCGTGGCCAGTTGCCGCGGGCGGGTGGCAGACAGCGCTGCTGCCCAGCCCTGGATGGTTCGCATCCAGCGGCTGTGCTGGCCGTCATGGTTCATCACGGCAGAAAAATCTAGCCGGGCAGAGAGGGTGGGGATGACGGTCATCGCCACCAGCATCGAGACCAGAATCGAGGCAGAGACGGCAATGGCGATATCCGAGTACAGCTGGCCGGCTTCTTCCTGAATAAAGACCACCGGCAGGAACACCAACACCGTGGTCATGGTCGACGCGAACACCGCTGGCCAGACTTTCTGGATGCCGCTTACGGCTGCCTTGAACCGGTCCAGCCCCCGGCGTCGTTCCATCTCGATGCTCTCCAGCACCACAATGGAATTGTCCAGTGTCATCCCAATGGCAAAGGCAATACCCGCCATGGAAATCACATTAATGGTGCGGCCAGCCAACAGCAGGCCAAGAAAAGCCGCAATAGTACAGATGGGAATACCGATCACGCCCACCGCGGTGATGCGTACCGAGCGCAGGAACAGGAACATCACCAGGGTCGCAAAGACCGCGCCGATGCCCAGATTGGTCCACACATTGGCCACCGAGGCTTCCACGTAGCGCACGTCATCGGACATCAGCGTCATGTCCATGCCTGCGGGCTCCAGCACTTCCTGGCGAATCAGTGCGACTTCCTCAAGCATGTCCTGCTTGATATCAATCACGTTGGAGCCGGTTTCCCGTCGCACCGCCAACATGATCACGGCGTTACCGTTGAAACGGGATATCTGGCGCACCGGGTAGTGGTCCATCACCACGGTCGCCACATCGTCCAGTCGAACCACGGAATCGCCCTGGCGCTGCAGGATCAGATTGTTCAGATCTTCCAGTGAATCAAAGCGGCCCACGGTGCGCAGCAGATAGCGGCGCTTGCCACTGTCCACTTCGCCACCGGACACATCCCGGTTGCGGGTGCGCAGGGCGTCACGCACGTTGACCACCGTGAGGCCAAACTGGGCCAGCGCCTGGGCATCAAGCAGCACCTGAATCTGCCGCTCCGCGCCACCACGCATTTCCACCATGGACACACCCTGAACGCTTTCCATGCGAGCGCGCACTTCGTCATCAATAAAGTCACGCATCATATCCATATCCAGACCACGGGGATTGCCGGGCCGGGGATAGACGCTGAAATACATGAACGAATTGCTGGAGAATGATGACGACAGAATGCGGGGCTGATCGACGGTATCCGGGTAGGCCGGCACCTGACTTAACGCATTATTTACGCGGATCAGTGCATCAGTAATATCCACACCGAAAGGGAATTCCAGCTCGATCTCGGCTTCGCCGCTGTAGGCCGTAGCGGTGAGACGGCGCAGGTTGGGCAGGTTGCGAAGGTATTCTTCCTGCTCAATCAGAATTTCCTTTTCCACGTCTTGGGGTGTCGCGCCAGACCAGCGCGTCAGCACCGAAATCGTTCGCACCTCAAGATCAGGAATCATCTGCACGGGAATGCGCAGGGCGGCAAGCACGCCGAGCAGGGTGATGATCAATACAATCACCGTCATCAGGGTGCCATTGCGTACAATTTTCTCGAACATTATTGGGCCACCAGCACGGCATCGCCTTCGCGCAAGCTTTCATTGCCGCGTATCACCACCTGATCCCCCTGGCGCAAGCCGTCGGTCACGATCACCGGATCGGATTGGCCCGGCCTCACCTTGATGGCCCGGCGCTGCGCGACCAAACCGTGCTCCTCATCCTCAACCGCCAACCATACGGACACATTGCCCTGTACATCACGAAGCAGGGCATCACGCGGTACCACAGGTTCTGCCTGTTGCGATTGAATCGCCAGAGTGCCGAACACCGCCATCCCTGGCGTCAGCCCCTCGGCGTCTACACTGGCGCGCAAGGTAAAGGTACGCGCAGACGGGTCACTTACCGGCACAATGGCTGCAATGCTGGCCACAATCCCATCCGCGTCATCCGAGAGGCCGGAGAGGGCGTTTTCCTGGCGAACGGTGAGGGCGGTTTTAGAAGAAATCTGGCTGTAATAGCGCTGTGGAACCGCAAAATCCGCGTGTAACTGGCCGGTGCCGACCAGATCGAGTACCGGAGTGCCGGGGGTGACCCATTCGCCAACTTCAGTGAGTTTTCCGCTGATCACCCCGGAAAAAGGCGCTTTCAGCGTGTGGCGTGCCAATAATGCCTGTTGCCGGCCCACGTCCGCCTGGCTGGCCGCCAGAGCCGCCTTGCCGGCCTCAACCTGGGCTTCCAGACTACGCACCTCACTGGCAGCAATACTGCGCTTGGCAATCAGGCTGCTGGCCTCAGCAAGCTGACGTTCCAGATCTGCCAGCGTTGTCTGCTGCTGTTTGAAGGTCGCTCGTGCCTGTTGCAGCGCCAGACGATTCAGTTCCGGATCCAGCTCCAGTAGCACGTCGCCGGATTCCACACGGGAGCCAATATCCACATGAAGACGACTCACGAGGCCGGATACAGAGGGAGAAAGTCGAGACGCCTGATCAGCAGCCAGCGTACCGTTGATGAGCAATTCGCGCACCGGCTGCTGCATTTCGACTGGAGCCACGGATACCGGCACAGGATCAGCCGCCAAAACAAAACAAGGCAACAAGCCTGTCACCAGCCAGGTCGAGCGCAAGGCACGCAGCAACATCAGAACTCCGTCAGCAATTCATGCAGAAAGTAAAAACCCCGTAGTAGCAGCGATTAAACGGGTCATGGGCAATAGATGCAAACCCGAATCGTTAATGTTTACAGGCTTTGCCGGTAAGTCGGTTGAAGCGGAGGGAATGTGCAATATGAATATGCAGGTGTGTACCTTGTCTTGTGGTGGAATCCCAATGACTGCGCATAATGTATATTATGTTAAATTAAATCTTTGTCGCTACATCAGCGTCTCAAGACTCTTGGCCGACCAACTAAAGATCTAAACTATTTCAAGACAAGGGCTAAACTTACAACTGAAGGCCTAAAGTCGTCGTAACATCCACGTAAAGCCCTAAAGTCGTCACACTGCTCTGGGGCTTCTTCTCCTGCCCTCTGTTCTAATGCATGGCAGCTCAAGTCTGGCTGAAAACCCAAAGAGTGAATCGGTCGGGTCCTACCACTGGTAAGGCAGGATGTGATTGCTGCCGGGCAGTTCATCGCTTCGCTTTGACATGCATCTACCATTGAATATCCCCCAAGCGCAGGGATTAGAACAAAGTATCGGGCGTATATTTCGGATGGCTCAGGCTTTTGCCAACCGAAATATACGAATTCGCGGAGTTTCTTTTCCGCATGCTCCCATTTCCGAGAAAAGAGTCTACCGTCGGTATTTCGGTGTCCCTGTCTATTTTTCTCAAGCGTTTGCTGGCATTCATGCCGAACACAGCGAACTTCAAGCTGAACTCAAATCCAGTAACTCAGTCATTCACCGTCTAGCCCTCGATTACATCGATAAAAATATCGCACCAGTCGCATCGGGGCTGAGTGAACGTGTTCGCCAGACACTGCTACTGACAATGGGAACAGGCAAAGGCACTAAAGCAGAGATTGCAAGCATTCTAAAAATGCATCCTCGGACACTCCAGCGCCACCTCCACGGTGAAGGTGAAAATTTCGAGATTATTCGAGAGGATGTTTACAAAGCTGCTGCTTTGCGTTTTTTGCGTGATTCCGATCTCCCACTGAAGCAAATAGCTAGTTTGCTAGGATTTTCAGAGCACTCTTCACTTACTCGGGCCTGTAATCGTTGGTTCTCAGCTTCACCCGCTCAAATACGGGCAAGTAAATAATGTCTGGTGCACGTTAATGGATTTAGCCCGGCCGAGTTGGAGTTTGGCGGCCGCGATTACTCGCCCTTATTTCGGCTTTAGAGGATTTGATGGCGATAAGAATCAGGCCGCCGCTTGGCTTAGTGCACCAAGGCGTATCTTTATATCTTAAATGGATCCTCACCGTTTGTGATGTGTAAAATCAGCCATGATGCAGCACAGTTCTTGAGGGCTAAGCATGCAGTGTTTTTTTAGCTGCAAATACTACGACATACCTGTTTAGTTTTGGTCCGCCGTTCAGCCCGGAGGTAAATGGTGCCATCTTGAGGGTTGGCAGACAAACGTGCAAAATCCCCCAAAAACATCGTAACCTATTGTTCTATAGAGAAATAAGTTATTGCCCCTGTGACTCTCTACCACAACCAGCCATCCATAGGGCATCTGGACATGACTATTCGTTTCGGGGGGGTATCGCAGCCCCCCCCCCCAATTATCAGTGCCGGATCAGCAGCTGATCCAGCGCCAAGACTAGGAGATTACCACCCAAGCTTTACGCTTGGTCAATCCGGATTCCTATCACGTCGTTGCATCAGCAGATAGGCTGCGGGCAGCACGAAAAGTGATAACAAAGGTGCTGTTACCATCCCTCCTACCATGGGTGCAGCAATGCGGCTCATGATCTCGCTACCTGTGCCTCCCCCCCAGAAAATCGGAAGAAGGCCGGCAATAATAACAGCTACAGTCATCGCCTTAGGTCGAACACGTAATACCGCGCCATCACGGATAGCACCCATCAAGGCAGCTTCACCCTTTTGACCCTGCTCCTGTCTCTCCTGCCACGCCTGCTTTAGGTACAGCAACATGATCACGCCAAACTCCGCAGCGACACCCGCCAGGGCGATGAAGCCGACACCAGTAGCCACTGACAGGTTGTAGTCCAGCAGATACAAGAACCAGATACCACCGGTCACCGCGAACGGTAGCGTCGCCATAATCAGCAAGGCTTCACCGACACGGCGAAAGGTCAGGAATAACAGTACGAAAATAATCAGTAAGGTCGCCGGTACCACCACTTTTAGCCTCGCATTGGCCCGCTCCAGGAACTCGAACTGACCGGCAAAGGACAAGCTGACCCCCTCTGGCAACCTGACTCCATCATTCACTGAGGCACGTAGATCATCCACTACCGAGGCCAGGTCACGCCCCCGAACATCGATATACACCCACCCAGACAGTCGGCCATTCTCACTTTTTAACATCGGCGGCCCATCGGTAATCTTGATATCCGCCACGGTTCCGAGGGTAATTTGTTTTCCTTCGGGAGTGACTATGGGCAAATCGCGTAAGCGATGCACCGTGTCGCGCCACTCGCGAGGATATCGAAGGCTGATCGGGTAACGCTCCAGCCCTTCCACTGTCTCACCGATGTTTTCACCACCAATCAAACCACTGACCACCGACTGAATATCCGCGATGTTGAGGCCATACTGAGCCGCAATGCCACGCCGAATATCGATATCCACATAACGACCACCAGTCAACCGTTCAGCCAATGCTGAGGAGACACCGGGTACTTGTTTGGCTACCTGTTCGATTTGACGGCTCACCTGGTCAATGATCTCTAGGTCATTACCCGCTACTTTGATGCCAATTGGGCTCTTGATGCCAGTGGCAAGCATGTCGATACGATTGCGTATCGGAGGAATCCAGATATTTGCCAGTCCAGGCACGCGTACAATACGGTCCAGCTCTTCGACAAGCTTCTCCGTTGTCATGCCTTCACGCCATTGGTCCTTGGGTTTGAAACGGATGGTGGTTTCAAACATCGTCAATGGTGCAGGGTCAGTCGCTGTCCGCGCACGCCCCGCCTTGCCGAATACCTGCTCCACCTCAGGCACCGTTTTGATCAACCGATCGGTCTGCTGTAGAAGCTCGGTAGCTTTTTGTGCTGACAAGCCTGGTAAGGCACTTGGCATATACAGCAAATCGCCCTCATCCAGCGGTGGCAAAAATTCACCACCAAGCTGACTTAGCGGCCAAAAGGCGGTAACAAAAACTAAACCGGCAACCAGCAAGGTGGTTTTCGGCCACGCCAAGACTCGCTCTAGTACGGGTTGATAACAACTAATCAAAAAGCGACTGATTGGATTACTTTCCTCGGAAGGTATCTTTCCCCGAATCCAGTACCCCATTAACAGTGGAACCAATGTCACCGATAGGCCGGCTGCCGCCGCCATAGCCCAGGTTTTGGTAAATGCCAGTGGGCCAAATAGCCGCCCTTCCTGTGCTTCCAAGGTAAAGACAGGAATAAACGACAAGGTAATAATTAGCAACGAGAAGAACAGCGCTGGCCCCACTTCGACAGCTGCTTGCTCTATGACTCGCCAATGCGCATTACCAGTCAGAGATTGCCCTGGGTTATCCCGATGCCAAATCTCAATTTTCTTGTGAGCGTTTTCGATTAACACCACTGCTGCATCCACCATAGCGCCGATAGCGATAGCAATGCCGCCAAGCGACATGATATTGGCATTGATACCCTGGTAACGCATCACAATAAAGGCAGCAAGGATTCCCAGCGGTAGGGAAATGATGGCCACCAGTGACGAACGCAAATGGCCAAGAAACAATACGCACACCAGTGCAACTACAATGAACTCTTCAATCAATTTGTAACTGAGGTTTGTTACCGCTCGATCAATCAGCTCACTTCGATCATAGGTGGTGACGATCTCAACCCCTTCCGGCAAGCTTTCCCGCAGTGTCTCAAGTCGCTCATGCACGGCAGATAGCACGGCGCGGGCGTTCTTGCCTGAACGCAGAATGACGACCCCGCCGACGACTTCCCCTTCACCGTCCAGCTCGGCAATACCACGCCGCATCTCCGGACCAAGGCGAATCTGCGCCACATCTCCAAGCTGTACTGGCACTCCATCAACCAGTTTTAGTGGGATTTTTCGGAAATCCTCGAGTGACTGAAGGTAGCCACTGGAGCGCACCATGAACTCCGCTTCGCCCAGCGTCAGCACTGCTCCCCCGGTTTCCTGGTTAGCTTGTTCTATCGCCTTGCGTACTTGTTGATGACTGATCCCATGGCTGGCGAGTTTGACCGGGTCAGGGACTACCTGATATTCACGTACCATGCCGCCTATGGTTGCCACTTCTGCAACGTCAGGCAGAGTCTGCAGCTCGTATTTTAGAAACCAGTCCTGTATCGAGGTTAGTTGCGATAGATCATGCTGGCCGGTGCGATCGATCAATGCGTACTGATAAATCCAGCCGACACCGGTAGCGTCTGGCCCAAGTGATGGTCGTGCTGTACGCGGCAATTCAGACTGGACCTGACTAAGGTATTCCAACACCCGTGAGCGTGCCCAATACAAGTCGGTACCATCTTCAAACAACACGTAAACATAACTATCACCGAAGAACGAGTAACCACGTACTGTGCGCGCACCTGGCACGGCCAGCATGGTGGTGGCAAGTGGATAGGTAACCTGTTTTTCCACCAGCTGCGGTGCCTGACCTGGGTAACTGGTGCGGATAATCACCTGTACATCGGACAGATCCGGTAAAGCATCTACGGGGGTATTGTTGATAGACCAGATCCCCCACGCACTCATGAACAGCGTCGCCAGCAGCACCAAAAATCGGTTAGCCAACGACCAGCGAATCAGGGTAGCGATCATGGTGCAACCTCCTGTTTGTCGAGAGACACCACAGTCAAGCCATTATCGGTATCTTTGACGCCGACGCGCACACGATCGCCCACTGCTATATCGCTGGCCACCTGTTCGCTGGCAAGACGAAAGCGCATGGTCATGCGAGGCATACCGAGCGTCTTAAAAGGACCGTGTTTAAGCTTGACCTTGCCGTCGGATAGCCCCTCGATAACCCCCTCGGCGTAATGCAACGAATTCACTTGGGTGTCTTTTTGTTCCGCCACCTGCTTTTCTAGGCGCTCCACAATCAACCCTTTGTCTGTATCACGAATGCCAATGCGCACGCGATCACCTACCGATATCCCTTTGCCTACTTGTTCATTCGCCAGGTTAAAACGCATGGTCATGGCAGGCATGGACAAGCTCTTGAAAGGGCCATGGTCCAGCATTATTTTGCTGCCATTCAGTTGCTCGACAACACCTTCGGCATAGTGCAGTGCGTTCATCATTTCCGTCTCATCTGACATAGCCAGCTCCTGAACGGCAATGCCTTGCAGGCTGGCTTCGGAATCGAGCAGGAACTGACCACTGACAACCACCTTCTGGTCTTCCTTCAGCCCTGCCAGGATCAGCGTTTGGTCTCCCAGCTCGCCCCCCGGCAACACTGCCTGCGGACGATATCGACCCTCCCCCTCATCAAGCATCACCAGGCTGCGCTTTCCTGTATGCAATAAGGCTGCGGTTGGTACGGCCAATGCTTTCTGTGTGGCTTCGCCATGAATGCGTACCTGAGCGCTCATGCCCGGACGCAGATCACCCTCGTCATTGGACAAGGTCACTCGCACCGGCACAGTTCGGCTGGACTGATCCACCAGAGGCAGAATGTCGGCAACTTGCCCCTCACGCAGTGCTGGCTTCACTCCTTGAACGGTCACGTCAACAGCGTTACCACTACTGACTTGCCCCAATTGGCGTTCCGGGACTGCTATCTCCACCCACACGGGGTTGAGTGACTGAATCTCCGCCACGGGAGCACCGGCCGACAGCGTCATGCCAGCACGAGCATTGAGACTGCGTATCACGCCATCATGCGGAGCTGTCACCGTCCAGGTTTCCAGCGGTTTACGTTGGCGTTCAATACTTCGGATCAGGGATGCAGGCATGCCCAATGACAACAGGCGCTCCCGCCCGGCGACGATCAGTTCGTTGTTGCCGCTGCCGAGCACGGCCAGCCATTCATGCTGAGCTCCAGTCCAGGCCGGAACTCTCAATTGCATCAGCGGCTGACCACTGGAGATAGTGTCGCCCTCAGCCAGAGGCCAGACCTTGTCTACGAAGGAAGGCGCGGGGCTTTGCAGGCGTGTCAGGGCGCGGTCGTTGTAAGCAATCAACCCCGTGACATCAAGCTGAGATTGTGACTGAGCCACGACCACCGAGGCACTGCGAATTCCCAGATTTTGTACCATGGCTGCATCAATACGGACCGTTGGCTGATCGCTATCATCACCACCATTGGCATAACGGGGCACCAACTCCATATCCATGAAAGGTGAGGGCCCGGGCTCGTCAAAGTGCTGCTGGGGATACATAGGGTCATACCAGTACAGCACTTCCTTTTCATCCGCTTTGCTGTTGGTTTCACCGCTGTCCATCGCCATCGATATACTGCTCTGCGAAGGGGTGACGTAACGGCCCAAATATATTCCGGCTAGCAACAACAGCGAGGCAGCCAAACCGATCAAGGCATTGCGTTTAATGTTCATTATCTTGCTCCTCGCCCACCATGCCGTGGTGGTCGTAGGTAAAATGGAGGGCGGCTGCCTGCTGGTCATACTGCCCGCTGAGATCAATCTCCTTCAGTTTGGCGTCCAGCCATTCGCTACGTGCCCGTACAAGATCGGCCAAACTGCCATCACCGCCGCGCCAAGCGGCCCTAGCCAATCCCACTTTCTCTTTTGCCAGAGGCACCAGTCGCTCCCGTTGCCGGGCAAGCGTGCGTTCCAGGCGTTCATATTCGGCCAGATCGCTCTGCAGCATCGCTTCATGTTCGCGACGTACCGCCTCTGCACGAGATTCCAGTGCTTGCCACTCAGCTTCCGCCGAGGCAATGCGAGGCCCCTGGCGCGACCGGCTGAACAATGGCAGGTCCACATTGACCTGTAGCATCGCCATGTCACTGAATTCTTCACGATTCATATAAGCCAGAGTTAAAGCCCAGTCCGGCTTCTTGGCGGCACGAGCCTCGTCCGCGTTAGCCTGGGCGACAGAAGCCTGACGCGACGCTATCTCAAGTTCAGGGTGCTTATGCAGGCTATTCAGTAACTGTTCAGCATTGATGGCGAAATCAGGTGCTTGGCCAGCCGGTGATTGCCGGCCGGCTTCCCCCAGCCAGCGTATTAAACGAGCCTTAGCCTGGCGTTGCCTGGCCAGAAGAGCATCTCGCCGATCCAGTAATGTCACGGCTTCCTGCCTGGGTGCCACGCTATCAATAGCCTTTCCTTGACCCGATGAAAGCCGGGCACGCACTGCCTTGTCGAACAAACGATTTTCAGCAATGAGTTCTTCCAGCAGGACTAGTTGACGATCCAGAGTGTGGAGCTCAATCCAGGCTTGAGCGGTCTGACGCAGCACGGCCAGACGAGTGGCCTCTTTCGTGGCCTCCGTTAAGCCGATTTGCTGTCTGGCACCTTCTGCCCTTGCTGTGCGTTTGCTGCGATTGGGGAAACGCTGGGTTACACCAATACGCTGCATGGTCATGAAATCACTCGACAGGCTGTAACGATCGGCGCCATCCACAGGTACATTGTCGAGGCCAAGAATCAGGGTGGGATCGGGCAAAGCATCGGCAGGCCCTTCTGCCTGCTGAGCGGCCTCGACGCGGGCCGATTCCGCCCGCAATTCCGGTGATTGACGTAAGGCGAGCTGTAGCGCCTGATTAAAAGTCAGGCCTTCTGCCCCAAACGCCTGGACACTAGCTAGCAGCAGGGAGGGCGCTAGCCAGCCGAGTGCGCGCCGATACCGGCCGGCGCTCAGAAATATCCAATACATGTGTCACTCCAACACGGATCATGGCGCGCAACGCGCCCTCAGTGGGCCCAGACCAGGCCGGACCCCGAAAAGATCAGTGAGAAAGTGCTAGAGGCGGTCGCCAGATGGTAGATAAGGCAAGGGGGAGATAGAGAGGGTTAGAAAAATGAGGGGTAGCCGGATTTGCTGCCTGAAAAGAAACCGCCGGAGCCGTATTCATGATCGAGAGCTGCCCAGCATGGCACTCCTGGCCAGGCTTGCAAACCGGGCCGCTGTGCGTGTTGGATTGACCATCCAGACAACAATCGTTTTGTGGCATGGCGGACATCATGCTGCAACGGTCATCCATGTCTGCCTGCATCATGGTTTGTTCCATGGGGCAAGGCTGCGCCAATTGCACCGCTGCCATCCCCTGCAAGGAGATGCTAAGCAGAAATAGGCAACTAATGAAAAACCGAGCAATAAACATATGGTGTCAGCATAGTCCGAAGCAATGTGCTATTAACAACATAAACCTTGGGGTAGCCCCCATGTCAACGTTTAATATTGAGCTATGTAACTATTGATCGCCAGCTCTGCTCCCTCTGGCATGCTCTTCTCTACGCCACAGCCTTCAATAGCATTACTTGATGAAGCGTGAAAGTGTCTCTCGATGCCATTCCAGGCGCCTGTTGGCATGCTGGGTACCGAGGCTTATGTCGACAGGTGGCGGCGTGGTTAAGAACTATAAAATCGACACTTTGATCTATTGCGGTTGTAAGATGCCCTCGCTGATGCCAGCAAGAACCCCGCAAGCATCAACTTCACGGCCATCGTTGCACCTCGCTCTCAGGGAAACGAGTTGCTTCTCAAGCGATTGCAAAGCCGTTATCTGCGACCGCGCATCAGCAGACTTCCTGTTATAAGCAACCTGTTGGCTTTACACACCTAGAGAGTTAATCACAATGAGTTGGATTAAAGTTGAACGGGCTGAGCAAACCCCGTGGAACTTGATCACGGTCAACAGATCACGGATGAAGTCGCTTAAGGCGCCAGCTATGGCAAAATAGCCCCTACTCGAGGCTCCACGCCGATGGCCTAGGATTGCATGCCCAAAGATCCGGTAGGCAGGTATTTCCGTGCCCAGCTTCTCCTTCATCGTGGTTTTGACGTCGATTTCGATCAGCACCCCGAAGCAGTTATCCGTGAGAGACTGACGCGCTCGTTTGTCAACCGCCTCAAAATCAGCATCTTCTATGGTTCGATCAATAGTGTACGGCACCAGCGATTATTACTTGGGGCCAAGCTTGATAACTCGCAGGCGCAATGCATTCACAATCACGCTGAAAGACGACAGCGACATTGCAGCAGCCGCGAAGATCGGTGAAAGCAGTATCCCGAAGAACGGGTACAAAACCCCCGCCGCAATCGGAACGCCCGCGGAGTTGTACACAAAAGCAAAGAACAGGTTCTGTCGGATATTGCGCATGGTCGCCAGCGACAGACGACGCGCTTCTACAATACCCATCAAGTCGCCGCGCAGCAGCGTAATGCCCGCGCTTTCGATGGCCACATCTGTGCCGGTGCCCATGGCCACCCCCACGTCCGCCGTTGCCAATGCAGGCGCGTCGTTAACGCCATCACCCGCCATCACGACAACACCCCCTTCATCTTTCAGACGCTGGACGATCTTGCCCTTATCTTCCGGCAGCACCTCCGCTTCCACTTCATCGATATGCAATTTGCGAGCAACCGCCTCGGCCGAGGTGTAGTTATCGCCAGTCAGCATGACCACTCGAATGCCGTCTTTTTGCAGCGCGACAATAGCAGCGTGGGTCGTTCTCTTGATGGGATCGGAGATGGCCAACAGCCCAGCGATTTTTCCATCAACGGCGGCAAAAATCACGGTAGCACCATCTTTGCGATGCTCGTCGGCATCGCTGTCAAATCTAGTGGTGTCGACATTCTCCGACTCCATGAGAAGACGATTACCAAGCAGCACCCGCTTGCCGTCGATTTTTCCTGTTACCCCTTTACCGTTGGGAGAATCGAAGTCTTCCGCATCCGGCAGCTTCAGCTCCATGCCCTTGGCTTTGTCCAGAATGGCGTGGGCCAGTGGATGCTCACTGCCTTTCTCGAGTCCGCCCGCAAAACGCATCAAAGCATCGTCATCGTACCCATTCGCTGTAACAATTCGGGTGATTTGTGGCTGCCCCTCTGTCAACGTGCCGGTCTTATCCACTACCACCGTATCTACCTTTTCCATGCGTTCAAGGGCTTCCGCATCGCGGATCAGCACACCACTTTGGGCGCCGCGGCCAACACCTACCATGATCGACATGGGCGTTGCCAGACCCAGTGCGCAAGGGCAGGCAATGATCAGAACACTGACCGCCGCAATCAGCCCGAACGCCATGGGCGGTGTCGGCCCAAGGAATGACCAGGCTATAAAGGCAACAATGGCAATTAGGATCACGGTGGGCACAAACCAGCTCGCCACCTTATCGGCAAGCCCCTGGATCGGTGCGCGGCTGCGTTGGGCGCTGGCCACCATCTGCACGATTTGGGAAAGCATGGTGTCCCGGCCAACCTTGTCGGCCCGCATGATAAAGCTGCCCTGTTGGTTAATACTGCCGCCAATCACTTGGTCGCCAGACTTTTTGCTGACTGCAAGAGGCTCACCGGTCACCATGGACTCATCCACGTTGGAGCTGCCTTCAAGTAACTCACCGTCCAGCGGCACCTTGTCCCCCGGGCGCACTCGCAGGCGATCACCCACCTTGACCTGATCCAGCGACACATCGGACTCGTCGCCCTGGTCATCCAGCTTTCGGGCCGTCGCCGGTGCCAGATCCAGCAGCGCCTTGATCGCGCCCGAGGTTTTCTCCCGGGCCCGCAGTTCAAGCACCTGGCCTAACAGAACCAGCACCACGATGACCGCAGCCGCCTCGAAGTAGACGGCGACAGAACCGTCTTCCTGCCGAAAGGCGTCGGGGAAAATCTGGGGCGCCAGTGTCGCCACCAGGCTGTAGATCAGCGCCACGCCAGTACCAATGGCAATGAGCGTGAACATGTTCAGATTGCGGCTGACGACGGACTTCCAGCCTCTGACAAAGAAAGGCCAGCCACACCAGGCCACTACTGGCGTCGCCAACACCAGTTGAATCCAGTTGGACATTTGTGGGGCAACGATCTGGTCAAGGCCGGTGAGATGTCCGCCCATTTCCAGCACCAATACCGGCAGGGCCAGCACCAGGCCAATCCAAAATCGACGGGTCATGTCTTTGAGCTCTGCCGAGGGCCCGTCATCCAGACTTACCTGCTCGGGCTCCAGGGCCATACCACAGATAGGGCAATCTCCGGGGCCCTGCTGGCGAATTTCCGGATGCATCGGGCAGGTGTACATGGTGCCCGGAGCCACGGGTTCGTCCTGTTTCTGTTCTCCACTGAGGTAGTGTCCCGGGTCGCCGTCAAACTTCGATTTGCACCCCGAAGAACAGAAATACCAGGTTTTCCCGCCATGCTCGCTGCGATGTTCCGCCGAGTGTGGATTCACCGACATGCCGCAAACAGGATCTTTGACCGTGTGCTCAGCCGTCATGGCCGATCCCTCCCTATCGAGTTCTGGTGATTAGTGATGATGAGCATGAGATTCTTTGTGTCCCGCTTCTTCGGCTTCTGTGGCCTTTTTCAGGAACAGTTGCTCGGCCACTGCGATAACAATCATGGTGACAACCGCCACGCCAATAACAAACAGGTCAGTATTCAGTTTGACCCAAACGAAGCCACCAAGAGCGAGCAAATCCAGAACAATTGCCACCGTGGGCACCCACACATTGGCCTTCACATCCTCCCGTAAATAGCGCAGAACGCCCCAATGGATAGCAATGTCCATGATCAGGTAAAAAATGATGCCCAGCGCTGCAATTCGGGACAGGTCGAAGAAGGCCGTGAGGATAAGCCCAAGCACCACGGTATAAACCAGCGTGTGCTTCTGGATGCTACCGGGCATGCCGAAATGACTGTGGGGGACCAGCTTCATTTCAGTCAGCATGGCCAACATGCGTGAGACGGCGAAAATACTGGCCAGAATGCCACCGGCGGTGGCCATCATCGCAATGGCGACGGTAAACCAGACGCCGTAGTCGCCCAATGCGGGACGCGCAGCGGCCGCCAGAGAGTAGTCCTGCGTTTTGATGATTTCCGCCAGGGACAGGTTACTGGCAACGGCGAAACCGACCAGGGTGTAGATCACCACGCAGGCTGCGATGGAAATAATAATCGCTCGCCCCACGTTTCTCTTGGGGTCTATGACTTCCGAGCCGCTGTTGGTGATGGTGGTAAAACCTTTGAAGGCCAGAATGCCAAGGGCCGTTGCCCCCAGGAAATTGCCAAAGGTTCCAGCCTCACCGGGGCTAGAGAAATCAACAGAAACACTGTCGGCAATCCAGATACCCACCAGCCCGAAAACCAGAATGCCTCCGATCTTCAGGATACCTATAAAGGAAGCCACGCCCTGAATCATTCGGTTGCCCAACAGATTGATCATAAACGCGGCCAGAATTAGTGAGACGCCAAGAATGGGCACCATGCGGCCACTTTCATCGCCATCGAACAGTTGCATGGTGTAAGAACCGAAGGTTCGCGCAAGAAAGCTCTGGGCAATCACCATCGAGAAATACATCAGCAAAGCATTGAAAGCCGTCGGTAACCGATTGCCATAGGCTTTGTGCAGGTACATGCCTATGCCCCCGGCTGACGGGTAGGCATTGGAAATTTTGATGTAGGAATAGGCACTGAAGCTTACGATTACCGCCGCGGCCAGAAACGCCAACGGGAAAAGAACGCCAGTCATCTGCGCCATCTGCCCGGTAAGGGCGAAGATACCGGCGCCAATCATGACACCGGTGCCCAGCATAACAGTTCCCGGAAGTGTAAGACTGCCTTTCTGATAGCGCGTGGTTCTGTCGTGCGTGCTGCTCATACAACCTCCTGTTGTTTTGAACGGCGTTTGATACTCAATAAATAGCCAATGCTGGCTTGGGTAGATCTCACTTGCATCAATGTCGAGAAAAACGGGCCAAAGAAATATCTTTAGCCCCTAAGTACCTGATCAGAGTGCGATGCGCGCTCCAATCACAGCAAACCAATCTGCTGTACTGCCGCCGTCCGCTTCGGCAAAGTCGGCACTATCGCCGTATTTGCGCTCATGCACCACGCCCACATAAGGCGAGAACGCACGGTCGATCAGATCATAGCTCAACCTGAGTCCGGTTTCGGTAGAAACCAGTCCTTTACCAACGCCAATTTCCCGGTCCTCGCTAAACGCAACCGTGGCATCCAGCGTTGCCGCCAGAATCCAGTAGTTGGTGAGAAGCAGCTCGTACTCTGCATCCAGTTCGGCTGACGTATCGCCATCCTTACTGACATACAGGTTTGCATCGATCTCAAACCATTGGGGAGCCAGCCCGGCTACACCGAGAACGGCATATGTACGGTCCGGCCCCTCGGGCGTATCGAAACGTACGCCCGCTTTGGCGTCGAAGAACTTGGAGATGGGGATCTGGCCGACCAGCTGGTTTTCCAGTGTTTCGTAGGCCTGCTCCTCTATCTCGTACTCCCCGGTTGTGAGCAACCGGACTTTGAACTCGTCGGTGCCATAGAAAGCATCCGCATTCCAGACGCCCAGTTCCTCGTCATCGTCGCTGTAGCGGTATTCAAACTCCTCGAATTGAACACCCCAGGTTGTGAGCGGCTGTTTACGAGCGGTGGTGTCGGAGATCATTTCCTGAGCTGTCACCGCCGTTGAGACACCAATAGAGGCAAGGAAGCTGACTGCGACAATTGATCGAATACAGCTCATACCTCACCTCCATCTTTGGCAATCACGTCTGTTTTGGCCTGCGTCGACTCTGGCCCACCTTCAACAATGACCTTGCGGAACATACCAGCGGCCGCGTGATAGGACAGGTGACAGTGGAACGCCCACTGACCGGGCGCGTCGACCTCGGTTTCCATGTAAACGGTGGTGCCGGGCTGCACACTGACCGTGTGTTTGATCGGGTTCCACTGGCCTGCGCCAACATCAACGATGGACCACATACCGTGCAGGTGCATGGGGTGAGTCATCATGGTTTCGTTGACAAACTTGAAACGGACCCGCTCACCGTATTTGAGACGAATCGGATCGGCGTCTTCATACTTGACGCCATTAATGCTCCAGGTATACCGCTCCATATTGCCGGTCAAACGAAGCTCAATTTCCCGGGTCGGCTCGCGAACTTCATACAACGGATCCTGAGCCTTCAGGTCAGCGTAAGAGAGGAACTTTCCGCCATTGGCAGCTTTGGGCATGAGGCCACTGCCCTTGGCGTAAAAAGGATCGCTTTTTTCTTCTGTCCCCATCGCCATGGAACCATGGTCCATGCCGGACATGCCGGACATGCCGGACATGCCCGAATGATCCATATCTTTCATGTTGGAATGATCCATACCTTCCATATTGGAATGATCCATGCTGCCCATGTTGGAGTGGTCCATCCCGGACATATCTCCCGAGCTGCTCATATCCATGTTCCCATGATCCATGCCAGACATGCTGCCATGGTCCATACCGGGCATACCGCTCATATCAGCCATGGTCAGACGCGCTGGTTCACGCATTGGTGGCACAGACCCTTCCATACCCTTTTCGGGGGCCAGCGTCGCTCTTGCATAGCCTGAACGTCCCATGGATTCGGCAAAAATGGTATAAGCCTGCTCATCTTTCGGGCGCACGATCACATCGTAGGTTTCCGCTACACCGATCCGGAACTCGTCCACACTGACCGGCTGAACGTTGTTGCCATCAGCCTGGACAACCGTCATATCCAGACCGGGAATCCGGATGTCGAAGTAGGTCATCGCCGAAGAGTTGATAAAACGCAGCCGGATGCGCTCGCCCGGCTCAAAGAGTCCGGTCCAGTTCTGGTCCGGCCCTTTACCATTGATCAGGCCCGTAAAGCCATGCACGTCTTCGACGTCTGCTTTCATCATGCGCATGCCACCCCAGGCCATGCGATCCCGAACTGTGTTCATAAAACCGTTCTCGGACACATCCGAGAAAAACTCGCCCACGGTCTGCTGATCGCGGTTGTAATAATCAGTCATCATTTTCAAGTTGCGCATGATGCGATCACCGGAATGCGGGTGTTTGTCGGTCAATTGGACGACGTATTCGCGGTCGTAACGGAACGGTTCACGCCCCTCGGGTTCGATAACGATGGAACCGTAGGCGCCATCCGGCTCCTGAAAACCAGAGTGGCTGTGGAACCAGTAGGTGCCCGCTTGCTGGATGGGAAATTCGTAGGTAAAGGTTTCACCCGGCTTGATGCCCGGGAAACTGATACCTGGTACTCCATCCTGATCGAAAGGAAGGATCAGACCGTGCCAGTGAATGGACGTCATCTCATCCAGATTGTTGGTCACGTTGATCCTGACGTTTTCGCCTTCTTTGAAGCGCATCACCGGCCCCGGAGATACGCCATTGTATCCAATGCCTTCTTTCACGAAATCGCCAGTATCAATTTTTACCCGGTCGACCGTCAGGTCGTACTCACCAGCCATAACCATGGCTGGCATCAGCAGGCTTAAAAGTCCTGTCAGTAGGCGTGTTTTCATCTTTTTCTTACTCCAAACTGCACTTCGTTGAAGCAGGGCTGGAAAACAGTCCCAACCCGTGCATTCGCGGGGTTGTCAGTACGCCGGTTTACTCAAAGTTAACGTCACCGTACATGCCGGCCTGGTAGTGGCCTGGCACGTTGCATGCGAACTCAATGTCGCCTTTTTCCGTAAACTTCCAGACAACTTCCTTGCTCTGTCCGGGCTCAAGCAACACGCTGTTTGGATCGTCATGCTTCATGGTTTTTCCGTTGCCCATGTCCATGCTCATCATGTCGTGATTCAGCTTCCCGCCCTGAATCACGCCGTGCTCTACCATCATCATCATTTCCTCCTGATGCCCCTCATGCATCTCAGGTGTGCCGATGTTGAACTCGTGAACGAGGTTCCCCTTGTTCTCCACCACGAACCGCACCGTTTCCCCGGGGCTTACGATGATTGATTCCGGTTCATAGTAATTGTCGTACATTTCGACTGTTATGGTTCGGCTGGCCTCTGAGGCTTTGCCGGGCTCACCACTCGCAGCGCCGTGATCATGTCCTCCACCATGGGTTCCAGCGGCAAAGGTGGTCGCCGACAATAAGATAGTTGCGGCAGCAACGAGGAATTTTGATACGGTCATATATCTTCTCCTTTGAACAGCTTTGGCCCTGAGGGCCGGGTTGTCTCACTCAAAACTTGAGCAATATCCAGAAGCGGTTGCTACCATCGCTCAGCAACCTGAATCCAGGCTGAAAATCGGAATTATTTTTTGTTCTGGCACAATTCAGCTTGGGCAGCGACACTGACGGACTCTGATGCTCAATTTAGAAAGGCAGTTCAGGAATGAGATTACTTCTGGTGGAAGATGACTACCTGCTGACAAATGGGCTAAGCGCCCAACTGGAAAAGGCCGGTTTCAGCGTGGATACCGCCCGTACAGCGCGGGAAGCCCGGCACCTCGGGCAGCAGGAAAGTTACCGCGCCGGTATTCTTGACCTGGGCCTGCCCGACGGCAACGGCCTGGACGTACTGAAACAGTGGCGGACGCATAAGGTCAGTTTCCCGGTGTTGATCCTGACCGCCAGGGGAGACTGGCAGGACAAGGTCAATGGCTTGAAGGCCGGCGCCGATGATTACCTCGCGAAGCCTTTCCAGACCGAAGAGCTGATTGCCCGACTTCACGCCATCGTCCGGCGAAGCGAAGGCAGAATAATGGATACCCTGACAGCGGGCCGGTTCGAGCTGGACGAAAATCGCCAGACGTTAAGGGCCGGTGACGAGACCGAACATAGCCTGACCGGTACGGAGTTCCGTTTGCTCCGATGTCTGATGAGTCGTCCCGGGCAGGTTTTCTCGAAAGAACAGCTTTTCGACCAGCTATACAGCATCGACGACATACCCAGCGAGAACGTGATCGAAGCGTATGTGCGGCGGCTCAGGAAGCTGGTGGGACCGGACACCATCAAGACCCGACGTGGTCAGGGGTACCTGTTCGATGCCGATAGCCGCTAGACCTCGCTCAGTCAGGGGGATGCTCCTGATTCTGCTGCTTCCGGCCGGCATTGGTCTGATGGCACTGGCTTGGATCATCCATGGGGCCTTGCTGGAGAGGATGACCATGGACTTAGTAGAACGCCGCTTGAAAGATGAGGTAGCTTTTCTGGAACACCAGATCCGCCAATCCGGTGGCCAGATTGATACACTCCAGACCGGCGACTATTTTCAGGAAGTGCTCCTCCACGCCTTCGCCATCGCCATCGCTTCTCCGTCTGGGCAGTCCATCTCACCGGAGACCTGGACTCCGATTCTGAGGCCGTTGCTCACCTCCGGGCAGGAGGGAGCCGTGAGAGCCAGGGATGCTGAGGTACCAGCTGCGCCTTCCCAAATGCTTGGGTATCGCCGTGCCTTCACGGTCGACGGAAACCCCTTCGTGATCATTGTTGCCGAGGATATGGAGGCGCTTCATCGGAGCCAGGCCAAACTCCATATCTGGACTGCCGTCGTCTCGGTTTTACTGGTCATTCTGATGATCGGGAGCATATGGCTGGGAATCACTCTGGCCCTGCGGTCAATAGCGGGCCTTCAGATGAACCTGAAAAAACTTCAGTCAGGCGAGCTCTCCCGTATTAACGCAGACGGCCCGGAGGAGTTCCAGCCCCTCGTCCGGCAACTCAATCGACTGCTGGATTCACTGGATGACCGGCTGGAACGCTCCCGTGACGCACTTGCCAACCTTTCCCACAGCGTGAAAACCCCCATAGCGGCTGTCAGACAGATCCTGGAAGACACCAGTCGCCCGCTCGATGAGAAGCTGAGATGGGAAATGGCGGCGCGCCTCGACGACATAGATGCTCAGCTTGAGGCCGAAATGCGGCGAAGCCGGTTTGCGGGTCCACAGGTCGGCCAAAGTGTATGTCCGATCAAACAGGCCCGGGATCTGCTGTGGATGCTTGGCCGCCTCTACCCCGATAAATCTTTTGAATTGTCAACGGATCTGCCTGAAAACCATCGCTGGCCTGTCGAGGAGCATGATCTGAACGAAATCCTTGGCAACTTGCTGGATAACGCAGGCAAATGGTCATCCCGCTGGGTGGAGCTCACGCTGAGTGAAGATCAAGAGCAGTTAAAAATTATCATCAGCGACGACGGAGCGGGCGTATCAGAAACAGCCCACTCACAATTGGGCAAGCGAGGATTGAGGCTGGACGAGCAAACACCCGGTCATGGATTGGGGCTGGCTATTGTCCACGCAATAGTTGAGCGTTATCAGGGACAGGTTCATTACACGTCCAGTAAGGTAGGAGGCCTTACTGCAGTTGTTGTAATCCCTGGTTCTGATCGATTCGGCGACCGGTCAGACAACTGACACCTTCACCCTCCATTCTCTATGCTTCAAGTCAAATTCATCAATAGTTGGGATGATGATTTGGAGTCTCGTCCAGCCTGTTCAATCTCGACCGCTCTATAATGAGCTTTCCCTGAAGGATACTGAATCTACACCCACTAACACTACTTGCTCTACTTGCAACCCAAAACAGCAAACCGATGCTTTTGATCATGAATTTTATACCCCCCCCTTTCACTGCATGCCAGAGCCCGCCTTGTGCGGGCTTTTTCATGCCGTTTTGGAGTTTCTATGGATATTCGAGCGAGCTGGGCCTGTACCACGTACAGGGCTACGTTAATCCTGAGGAGATTATCAGTACGGCGGCCACCATTTTGTATGGCTGAAAGGTGTCTAGCAAACCGGTGGCGATTCAGTTGATCTTACCTTTGCATGAGAGTGAGACAGACCGGCATCTCATCGGATTATCTGGTTGATGCTTCACCTACTGCTGGTGCATGTTTCCTTCGCTAATTCCAGCAAGAACCCCACACGCCTCAACTTCCCGGTCATCGTTGCAACTCGCTCTCAGTGAAACGAGTTGTTTCTCAAGCGCTTGCAGAGCGGTTATCTGCGACCGCACATGAGAGATGTGATCATCGAGCAAGGCGTTGACGGCGGTACAAGGCTGATGAGGGTCGTCCTGATAGCTCTGTAGTTCGTGAATCTCAGCCAGTGACAGGCCCAGGATTCTGCAGCGACGGATGAAGGCCAGCCCCTCACCATGCTTCTCGGTATAGACACGGTAACCGTTGTCCTGCCGATCAGGCGGCGGCAACAAGCCCTGCTGTTCATAGAAGCGGATCGTCTGTGTTTCGACCCCTACCAACTGCGCCAACTGACCAATGCGCATCAGCCTCCTCCCCAACGGATTCTTTACTCTATTGACCTTATAGTAGCTTTATAGTTTTAAATGGTACCACAACATTGTTCAAGTGGAGTCGTATCATGAGCAAATCCTGTGGTGGCGCCTGTGGCGGTGATGCAACGTCCGCAGCGGATACCGATATACAGGCCTCCTCCGAGGCGCCAGGGAGATGGGTCAGTGTTTATGCCGTGCCGAAGATGGACTGTCCATCAGAAGAACGAATGATTCGCCTAGCCCTGAACGGCTTTGAGGAGATTCGGGCGCTGTCCTTCGACTTGTCGAACCGCCGGCTGAAGGTCGTGCATGACGGCGAGGTCGAGCCCGTCACCTCGAAACTGAAGACCTTGGGGCTAGGCGCCTCGCTTCAGGAAACCGTCGCTGCAAATCCGGAGACCATCAAGGCCGCCGAGTTTTCGGCAGCTTCTGCTAAGCAAGAATCCGGGATCCTGCGCTGGTTGCTCGGCATCAATGCACTTCTGTTCGTGGTGGAAATGACTGCCGGTCTGATCGCCCAGTCCACCGGCCTGATTGGAGAATCCCTGGACAATTTTGCCGATGCGGCGGTGTACGGGCTTGCCCTTTATGCGGTTGGACATAGCGTGAAAATGCAGGTACGTGCCGCGCATCTTGCTGGTGTACTGCAACTGATCTTGGCTGTGGGCGTGCTCGTAGAGGTGGTGAGACGCTTTGTATTCGGTAGTGAGCCTGAATCGCTGGTGATGATGGCTATCGCATTCGTCGCATTGATTGCCAATACCAGTTGTCTGCTGCTCATATCCAAACATCGGGAAGGCGGGGCGCACATGAAGGCAAGCTGGATATTCTCGGCCAACGACGTGGTGATCAACCTGGGGGTCATCACCGCCGGCGCCCTGGTCGCGTGGACCGGGTCCAATTATCCGGATCTGATTATCGGCACCATATCGGGAGTCATTGTACTTAACGGGGCCAGGCGTATTCTGGCGTTGAAGGGTTAAATAATTGCTCATTATTGGCAACAAGCACTCGTCGTATGCCCTGTTTTCCATATCGAGCCTGCTGGCAGCGTCAGATCAGGCTGCAAAGTGGCTGGTGCAGCAATCAATGGCCTATGGCGAGTCTATTTCAGTGACCCCGTTCTTTAACTGGGTGCACGTATGGAACACCGGTGCCGCATTCAGTCTTTTTGCGAATGGCGGAGGCTGGCAGCGCTATTTTTTAATCGGAATCGCGGTGGTGGTCTCGATTTTCCTGATCAAGCTGATTCTTGAAAATCGTCATAAAGGAGAAGCCTTCGCTTACAGTCTTATCCTCGGTGGCGCCATGGGCAACCTGATTGACCGAATATTTCGCGGCTACGTTGTGGATTCCTTTGATTTCTATTGGCGGGACTGGCACTGGCCGGCCTTTAATCTGGCTGATATTGCTATTGTCACCGGTGCCTTGCTTTTCGTTTCCGGCAGTTTGTTGGGCGAAAAAACAAACACCAATACAAACCCAGATAGGCAAGGCTGACGTTACAGCTATGAACGCCATTGGGAAGAATGTGCGGTTCGCTAAGCGTGGGCTTCTTATCGTGTTTTGCTCAGACCCGGCAAGCGGGTCATCCTGTAGATAGTCCATCGCAAGTTCATTTGCCAGGTCTAAAACCTTGAAGGCAAGCGATCGGAGAATGCGGAGGCCTTCCGTATCGCGCAGCGGCTAGATGAGTTCTTGGAGAATGAATTCAACCTCCCCTCCCCCCTACAACTTCCTGACGACACAAAACCGCTTGAACGAAAATAGTGAATTAAAGCCTGATACCGGTTCTACATGATAGGAATATCATTCATCGGTTAGAAAAATAGCAGCAGGAAGCGAGAGAGCGTCGCTAATCTGGTAGATTTTGAGCAGAGTAATGTTCTTTTCGCCACGCTCAATGTGACCCATATAGCTGCGGTCCAAGCCTGCTAAACTTGCAAGCTCCTCTTGGGATAGGCCTTTCTGCTTTCGCATTGCTCTAACCTTTGCGCCAAATGCCTGAAGACGAGCATTGCTCATGGAAGTCTCACCTAAAAGTGAGAACTATCATTTTTTGATGCCTGAGCATCCACGGACTATAATACCCATTTTCCGTTTGGGTGGAGAATGTCTCACCTGCAAAGAAATGCGCCATGCCCATGTGGTAGCGGGGTTAAATACAAGAAGTGCTGCTTGCCAAGGCAGGAAGCAGAGCTGCACGCCACGAACCAAGGGCAGGTATATGCGTTATTGAACCAGATTATTCCAGACACAATTGGCTCGCCCGACGAAAACAGCAAGGAGTTCCAGCGACTTGAGGAGTGGGCTAATCGCTATTTATCAGGGATTGATCGCCGGCACCCTCTATTTGAGCCTCTGTCCGATCATTTGTGCACACACAGTGAAATCATTGCAATCGCCAAACAACAGAAGATCCATAGTTATTTGTCCGTGGCCGAACCTCTATATATTGCATGGCTAAATTCTTGACCATCACTACCACATGGTTGTTACGGGTGATTTATCTATTTAAATTGAGGTTACACCCAATGTGTGAGGTGCTTATGAAATTGAAAGTGCAGAAAATTAGTAATGGCGCAGGACTTCGAGTCCCTAAAACTGTCTTGCAGCATCTTGGTCTTGATGTGGGAAGTATCGTTGATATGGAACTGACTGATGAGCAGTTGATCATTCGCCCAAAGCCCATGCCGACCTTGGAAGAGATGTTGGCAGCTTGTACACCAGAGAATACCGCACTGAGCGAGGAAGACCGCGAGTGGCTTAGCGATGGTCCGGTCGGTAAAGAGATTTTGTGATCCCCTGCCCGGCGCCACCAATAATGTAACAGGGATGCAGCGGTTGCGTCGCGCACAGTTGACACGGCATTCGTGCTACCCGATTGATTATCATAATAAAATACACCACTTGGTGTGCATACATGTAAAATTAGATATTTGTCGCTACATCAACGCCTCAAGACTCTTGGCCGACCAACTAAAGATCTGACCTCTTCCATGCCACTGGATAATCTTGCCTCTCAGCGGCTGACTCGTGGTAACTACCAACCAAGGCCCTAACGTCTTCACGCAGCAACGCTGTTCCTGCAACGCTCCGAGATTCAGTTCAGCGGATTAGTCTCCGTCTCTGACTGAATAGCATCATAGTTTTCCAGTACCTTCTCAGTAGAGATTTGCTGACCCATACGTCCACGCAACACATAACGGTGCTCGAATGAGCGAGCGCCTTACCTGAGCCGCAGGACTGTCACGTCTAAATCAAATGCGGTCCAGCGTTAGCAGAGAATCAGAAGACTCCTTAAGATGACCACAATGTCCTGTGAGAGTCTTCTATGCCTTCCGCTTTCTGGTTCCCGATTGCCGCCGTCCTCGAAATCGCTGGCTGTTTCACTTTCTGGATGTGGCTACGCCAAGGCCAGAGCCTGTGGTGGGTGCTGCCGGGGCTGGTGGCTCTTGCCGGTTTTGCCTGGGTGTTAACGCAGGTAGAAAGCGACTTTGCCGGGCGCGCTTATGCAGCGTATGGCGGGGTCTATATTGTGGCCTCGCTGCTCTGGGGGATGCTGGTGGAAAAGCAGCCCCCCAGCTGGGCGGACATGGCCGGTGTGGTACTGTGTCTTGCCGGGGCGACAGTCCTGTATTTTTCGCCGGCCTTTGGCCGTTCATTGTGATGAAAACAGGAGTGCAGCGTTGGCCAGTCACCCGCCCGATCTGACCCGGGGTTCCATTTCACGCGCCCTGCTTATCCTGGCATTGCCCATTGTCTTCGCCAACCTGCTGCAGACAGCCTATCAGCTGACCGATACGTTCTGGGTTGGCCGCTTGGGGGCGGATGCGGTTGCCGCGGTGTCCTTGAGTTTTCCGGTGTTGTTTTTTCTGATCTCGCTAGGCGTGGGTCTCGCTATTGCCGGCACCATCATGGTGGCGCAGAACAAGGGCCGTGGTGATCTGGATGCGGTGAATCATGTGTCTGCCCAGGCGTTGCTGGGCGTGCTGGTGATGTCGGTGTTGCTGGCCGGCATCGGCTTCTATGTGGCGGCGTTTCTGGTGGATTTTCTCGGGGCGTCGGAGACAGTACACCCCCAGGCGACGGAGTATCTGGAATATTCCTTTATTGGCCTGCCCTTTCTGTTTGCCTATGTGATTTTCCAGTCGCTGATGCGCGGTGTGGGGGATGCACGCACGCCGCTATGGATTGTGGCCGGCACGGTGTTGCTCAATTTCGTACTCGACCCGCTGCTGATCATGGGCTACGGCCCGGTGCCGGCGCTGGGTGTCAGCGGCGCAGCAGCGGCAACGGTGGCGACGCAGGGGCTGGCGGCGCTGATCGGGCTGATCATGTTGTTTTCAGGTCGTTACGGCATCCATCTTCGTTTGGTACAGCTGAAACCGGATTTTCCGCTGCTTTGGCAATTGCTGAAGCTGGGCCTGCCTGCAGCAGTGGAACAAGCGACGCGGGCACTCGGGTTGATGGTGATGACCACCCTGGTGGCGGGCTTTGGCACCGTGGCACTGGCGGCCTACGGCATTGGAACACGCATGCTCAGTTTCGTGATCATTCCGGCCTTGGGGCTTTCGCAGGCCACGTCCACGGTTGTCGGTCAGAACATGGGCGCGGGGGAACTGAAACGCGCGGAACACACCACCTGGCTGAGTGGCGCGATTGCCTTTGTTGGGTTGAGCCTGGTCGGAATACTGGCTTTTGTCTTCGCCGAACCGCTGGTGCGCGTATTTATTCCGGATGCGGAGGCGGTGATTCAGGAAGGCAGCCAGTTTGTCCGTATCACCGCCCTCGCCTACGGCGTGCTGGGGGCGCAGATTGTGGTCACCGGGGCGTTTCGTGGCTCGGGCAATACGCTGGCGGCGATGGCGATTGCACTGGTGTCGCTCTGGATGTTGCAGTTCCCTATCGCCTGGCTGCTGACGGAACGCACCAGCCTTGGGGTCACCGGGGTGTGGATTTCCTATCCAGTACAGAGCGTGCTGACGGCGCTGATCGCCTGGATCTGGTTTGTGCGCGGAGGCTGGAAGCACCGCCAGTTTGTCGGCGTGCCACCGGCAGAGATTCGGGTTTTCCAGTACCCCACGGAATCAGTGGCCAGCACCGGCCGCTGATTCCAGAGGGATCTGACATCCGCGTCAGTGGCTTTCGTGATGAAAGCGGTAGGTGAGATTCAGCTGTACCCGCGGGGCTTCGCTGCGATCGCCGTCCTGCCGGTCACGCAGACCGTAGGACACTTCAGCGCCATAACTCAGGCGTGGGGTGTGCTGATAGACCGCCGTGAGTGTGCCGTAACGGCTGCGTCGCATGGCCGCGGCAGGTAATGCCGCATCGGATTCCACCACCACCTGCCCGGCGACCATGGCCAGGGTCCAGTCTTCCAGCGCTTGCCATTCCCCTGCCAGATACCCGCCCTGGCTTACCAGGGGTTGCAGGCCATCAGCGAAAACATAGCCATCCATGCTGCTGTCACCGAAGCCCGACAGGTCGTTGTAGTAGTGGGCCATGCCTTCGCCATAGCTGCCGCTGGCCAGCAAACGCAGGGTATCGGTCAGCGACAGCGCGCCACTGAGTACGCCCCCTGTGGCGGTGGTGAACTGCTGGTTGCCGTTGGCAAACTCCACCCCGATTTCACGGTTTACGATACCGGCTTTGACATGCCCGAGAGTGAAGTCCTGGGTCCAGGTAGCGATGATATCCGGCCGGCGGCCTACGGCACTGCTCTGGTTGGCCGGGTCCTGGATTTCGCTGTTCGGATCTTCCAGGGCCAAGGTCCAGTGATCGGTTTGCCAACGAACGCCGGTTTGCCGCGCGAAGATGGCACTGTTAGGCCCCTGTGCATCAAGCGTCAAAGGCCAGGCTTTGCCGTCCAGCAAGGCGGTAAACCCATAGCCGGCCCGCAGAGCCCCGTGTTGAAAGTAGAAATCACGAATGCGCAGCTCGTAGCTATCCAGGCTGCCAAACAGATCGGCGGCGAAGACCATATGCGGCCCTTCGCTCTCGCCCACACGGAAGCCCAGCTGGCTGTTCTTGGCATTCAGGTTGAATTGCTGTTGATGGGTGTCACCGCCCGGTATGGTGCTGGGTATCAGTAACTCATCAAAGCCGGCGTCTTTGTCGTCGTAGATGGCGTCGACACTAACCTTGCCAAAGAAGGCAAGCGGCATGGAAGGGAAGCCCGACGTTGAAGCAGGTGAATCGATCTGCGCCTTGAGGGCATCGAGCTGTTGCTGAAGACGACGAATCTCTGCCTGGGTGTTATCCGCCCAGGCATCGCTGGCCAGGCTGATACCTGCCAGTGCCGCCATCCAGACAGTGGGTTTCACTGTGGACATACTGTTCTCCCGAGGACTGCCGGATCACGGCAGTGGTCATTCGGTTCCCCGCTTTCCCCCTGAGGCCTTTTGAGCGTTATCGGTATGGTCGGCGTGCGAGGAGTAACCGTTTACACGAAGCAATTAAAAGCCGCGCAGGATACGGATTCGGTTCCCCCCTGACTACTAAACAGCCTGTATCGGCGGCAACGGTTTTGCGTTCTCCCGATCAGTGGTATGCAAAGCGGGGTTATTGGCCGGGCAATGACGGGCATGAGTCCAGGAACTCAGACGCACCTATAACCGGCAGCAGGCATTCACATTGCCAGTGTTCATTGGCGTCACCGTCTTATCAGGATCATGCTGAGCGCATCTACACATCAGGAATGTTGGGATGACGACCAGGCAATGGTGGCACTCCGGACTGGTTTGGGTTGCGGTGGCAACCTTTGCCATGGCCTTCAAGGGCATCTTCGCCCGCATTATTTATCAGTATCAGGTGCCAGTGAATGCGCTGCTGATCTGGCGATTCTGTCTGGCCGTTCCCCTATTCTGGCTGATTGCGAGGTGGATCAATCGGCACCAGCCACCCGTCCGGTTGTCCGTTCGGCAATGGGCGGTGTGTGCGTTCACCGGGGCCCTGTTCTTTGTCAGCGCCTGGTGTGATTTCCATGCAATTGACGCGCTGGGCGCCAGCATATCGCGCATGGTGCTCTACCTCTTTCCTGCTCTGCTGATGCTGGCCCAGTCCGTGGAACAACGACGCCTGCCTGGCCCACAGCAGTTGGCCATTTTTCTGGTGGCCTGGATGGGTATCGGCATGCTGTTGTTACCCGGTTGGCATGGTGGAGATATCAGTGCCCTTGGCCTGTTGTACGGCTTTGGCGCAGCACTGTGCTATGCCGCGTTCTGGCGTACCAGCCAGTCGTTGATGAAACCGCTGGGTTCAGTGCGCTTCAACCAGCTTTCCAATACCTTCACGCTGTTACTCATGATGGCACTGCTGCTTCCCACCGTGTCTGCGGATGACCTTGTTGTCAGCCTGCCAGCCTTTGGCTGGATCGTGTTGCTGGTCCTGTTCTCCACCGTGTTGCCCTTTTTTGTCTTGTTTGAAGGGTTGAGCCGTTCAAATGCTGCCGAAGCGGGCGTGGTTTCCATGTTCGGGCCGGTGGTCACCGTCAGCGTGGCGATTATGGTGTTTCCGGATGAGCAGCTCGGGTTACTGCAATGGTGCGGCGTGGTTCTGGTGTTATTGAGCATCGGGGCACTGACATTGAAGAAAGTGGGACCCGCCTCCCCGGCCAAGGACGCCTGACCTGCCCGGATGTGACCCTTCCCGGCAGGCGACGTCATTGCTGCTTTCAGCCCAGGGTTTTTATGATGTGACTCACTAGGGCGCCTCTGAATAACTCCTTGCGTGCTCAGTCTTTCAGGCTGGTTCGCCCCCTCTATGTGCCAAAAGATAAAGAGGAGCGCGATTTTGAAGGTGTATGTCCATCCATCGGCTCTTCACCTTCGAAGGAAGCGCAACAACGAGTGCGGGCCAGCCTGGAAGACCCGAAGGGCGCGTCCTGAAGCGCACATCTGCTGCGCCTTGCCTCTAGGAAAGGGAACCACCCTTACCTTCGAGACAAGACACAACAGTTGCACGCTTCAGGACACGCTGAGCATGCAAGGAGTTATTCAGAGGCTCCCTCGTCACTCGGTGCAACACCTCGCGCCGAACACATCAAACCGACCCTGGAGTCCCCTATGGCCGTCACCCCCTTTGTGGCCTTCCCCTGCTCTGCCGAGCTGCGCAGCGAAACCGAGAAGCTGATCATCAACCTGCGCGCCGGCGTTTCCGAGCCGCAGAACAAGGCCGCCATGGCCACCATTGACCTGCTGATTGAAGACCTGCTCGATGGCTTCCTGCTCAAGCTGATTGATGTGCTTGAAATGCAGAATTTCATGGCCAAGCTGGTGCGTAGCACCGCCGGCACCATCAACAAGGCGGGCTCTTCCATTGCCAACGCCTCGCTAAAGAAAATGGACAACGACCAGATGCGCCCCATGGCGGATCACGTGGCCTCGCTGATGCTGGATGTGGAAGTGAACGGCGAAGTGCAGCCTTGGATGGGGGTGCCGGTATCTGCCGAACTCTCAAAGGAGTTGCACGATGTGGCAGCAGGCCTGTGCGCCGACACCCCCAAGGAATTCGTCTCCATGGCCATGGATACCCTGGATAAACTCACTGCCCAGGCTGCGGAAGTGTATATCAGTGAGTCTGTGCGCCTGCTGCAGGTGGGTATTGTGCTGCGCAAGATGGCCAGCGCAGCGATTTCCGCAGTGAAAGGCGCCATGCGCCTGATGCTGAAGAAGACCCTGCCGGACCTGGATGAAACCCAGCTCAAGGCGCTGGGCGACTACATCAATACCCTGCATGTGACTGACGGTGCGGCGGTGGAGTTTAAAGAGAGCGCGTGATTACGCTGGATGCTGTGTGATAAAGAGGATCACGCCGTAGGAGCGTCGCTCGCGGCGCGATAAACGCCCAGGGTCAAAAGCAGCTTCACCACAGAGTTTACAGAACACACAGAGAAAGAAACTGTCTTTTCCTCAGTGATCTCTGTGGTAAACATACCGTTTAAAGGTGGTAGCTATCGCGCCGCGAGCGACGCTCCTACGGGAAGGCTCAATAGCCCCACAAAAAAGGCCGGACATTTGTTCGGCCTTTTTCGTCAGGTATCAGACGTCCTCACTTGCTCAAATACCGCATGGCCTTTTCCAGGCCTTCGATGGTCAGCGGGAACATCTTGTCTTCCGACAATTGCTTGATCCACTGGGTCGAGGTGGTCATCTGCCAGGCGCGCTCGGGCTCGGGGTTGAGCCACACCACCTTCTCGTAGGTTTCCTTGATCCGCTGGAACCAAACGGCACCGGCCTCTTCGTTCCAGTGCTCCACACTGCCCCCCACAGAATTGACCTCGTAGGGGCTCATGGCGGCATCACCGACAAAGATGATTTTGTAGTCGTTACCGTACTTGTGCAGCACATCCCAGGTGGACACCTTTTCGTCCCAACGACGGCGGTTGTCCTTCCAGACGTATTCGTAGATGAAGTTATGGAAGTAGAAATACTCCATGTGCTTGAACTCCAGCCGGGCGGCAGAGAACAGCTCTTCACAGGTCTTGATGTACGGGTCCATGGAGCCACCCACATCAAAGAACAGCAGGACTTTGACGCGGTTTTCCCGCTCGGGCCGCATCTTGATATCGAGCAGCCCGGCATTGCGGGCCGTGGACGAGATGGTGTCGTCGATATCCAGCTCTTCGTCACGACCGGTGCGGGCAAACTTGCGTAGCCGGCGCAGGGCGAGCTTGATGTTACGGATACCCAGCTCGACCGAGTCATCCAGATTGCGAAATTCGCGCTTTTCCCAGACTTTCACGGCCCGCTTGTTGCGCGACGGGCCTGTCATGCGCACCCCTTCAGGGTTGGCACCGTGTCCACCAAAGGGGCTGGTGCCGCCAGTGCCGACCCATTTGTTGCCGCCCTGGTGGCGTTTCTGTTGCTCTTCCAGCCGCTTGCGCAGCTCTTCCATGATCTTTTCGAGACTGCCCAGTCCCTTGAGCTTTTCAAACTCTTCAGGGGACAGGTTCTTCTCCAGCTCCTTGCGCAGCCACTCGTCAGGGATCACCTTGCTGAGCCAGTCTGGCTCAAGGGTTTCGAGCCCCTCGAAGTAATTGGCAAAGGCCTGGTCAAAGCGGTCGTAGTACTTCTCGTCCTTGACCATGACGGCCCGGCTCAGCAGGTAAAAATCATCCACCGAGCCGAAGGCCACATGAGCCTGCAGGGCATCAAACAGATCCAGCAGCTCGCGAAGGGTAACGGGTACCCGGTAGCGGCGCAGGTTTTCGAAAAATCCGATCAGCATGGGGCTTAGCTTTCGCGGCGGTTCATGAAGGCCAGGCGTTCCAGCAGCTGCACATCAGACTCGTTCTTCAGCAAGGCACCGTACAGCGGCGGAATGGCACTCTTGGTGTCGCGGTTACGCAGGATGTCTTCCGGGATATCGTCGGCCATCAACAGTTTGAGCCAGTCGATCAGCTCACTGGTTGAAGGCTTCTTCTTCAGGCCCGGCACCTTGCGCAGATCGAAGAAGATCTCCAGTGCCTCGCTGACCAGGGTCTTTTTGATTTCCGGGAAATGCACATCCACGATGGCCTGCATGGTTTGGGCATCGGGGAAGTTGATGTAGTGGAAGAAGCAGCGGCGCAGGAAGGCGTCGGGCAGCTCTTTCTCATTGTTGGAGGTGATGATCACGATCGGGCGCTGTTTGGCACTGATAGTCTCGCCGGTTTCGTAAACGAAGAACTCCATGCGATCCAGTTCTTGCAACAGATCGTTGGGGAACTCGATGTCGGCCTTGTCGATTTCATCAATCAGCAGTACCACCTGACCCTCATGGGTAAAGGCTTCCCACAGCTTGCCTTTCTTGAGGTAGTTGGAAACGTCCTCTACGCCTTCAGCACCCAACTGAGAGTCCCGCAGACGGGAGACCGCGTCGTATTCGTAGAGCCCTTGCTGAGCCTTGGTGGTGGACTTCACATTCCAGGACAGCAGCGGCAGCCCCAGTGACGCCGCAACCTGCTCGGCCAGCAGGGTTTTACCGGTGCCGGGCTCGCCCTTGATCAGCAGGGGGCGCTTCAGCGCGATGGCAGCATTTACCGCCATTTTCAGGTCATCTGTCGCGACATATTGATCAGTACCCTGAAACTGCATGCTTTTCTCCACAAATACGGTTGTTCTGACAGGCGCACACTCTACCAACCCGGCTTCCCGCGTCATAGTGCCGCAAAAGCCAATAAAACAGTGATTTGCGTCAACGCTGTGCGATAATCGCGGCATGAATTTGCTGCTATTACACCCCGAGCAGGCCCTGTCCGAAGGGCTGTGGCGCTTGAGCGATCGTCAGGCCCGCCACGTCTGTGGGGTATTGAAGTTGTCAGTGGGCGACACCTTGCGTACCGGGATCCTCAATGGAGGCACCGGGAAGGCAAAAATAGAATCCATTAAAAACAATGGTGTAGAGGTCTTTTTTAACCCTGACTCTGAAGCTGCAGATCCCCTCCCCCTCAACCTTCTTCTGGCACTCCCCCGCCCCAAGATGCTCAAACGCATCCTGATTGATGCCACCAGCCTCGGCATTAAACGCATTGTGTTGATCAACAGCTGGAAGGTGGACAAGAGCTATTGGCAGACCCCGAATCTGAAAGCCGAAGTGTTACAGGAAAAAATGCTGCTGGGACTGGAGCAGGCCCGGGATACGCACATGCCGGAGTTGACCCTGGCCCCCCGCTTCAAGCCCTTTGTTGAAGACGCGCTGGATGGTTGGGCGGGTGACAGTCGTCGGCTTATCGCCCACCCGGGTGACTTTCCGGCCATGCCGTCCGATCTGACAGACGCTGTGACGCTGGCGATTGGACCCGAAGGCGGCTGGACAGACTATGAAGTCGAAATGCTGCGCGACAAGGGGTTTGCCTGCCACAGTTTTGGTGAACGTATTTTGAGAGTGGAAACCGCCCTGCCAGCCCTGGTCGGCCGAGTAATACGACTTCCGTAGCCTTTCAAAACAAAGGGGCTGACGATCAGCCCCCGCTGCGCTCTGCCAGAACAGAGCAACATCCCTGACGATTAACGGCGATAGGGGCCTCGACGGCCCTTTCTTGGAGGCTGGTTGCCATTGCGCTGATGGCGCAGGCGAGCACGACCATACAGACCCGTATACTTCTTGCCCTTAAGTTCGACCTTGTCGATCAGACTCTTGATCTGGGCCTCGTCCAGATCCATCCATCGGCCTTGTCGCAGTTGGGGTGGCAAGCGCAGATCACCAAAACGTACCCGCATCAGACGGGCCACTTCGAGATCCTGTGACTGGAACAGGCGGCGTACTTCGCGATATTTACCGCCGACCAGAGTGACTTTATACCAATGGTTGGCGCCTTCTTCTGCCCCACCGGCATCGTCAATGCTTTCGAACTTGGATACGCCATCTTCCAGCAGCACACCATCCAGCATCGCCTGGCGTTTTTCCGCGGTGAGATCACCTCGAACCCGCACGGCATATTCGCGCACGAAACCATTGGAGGGGTGCATCAGACGGTGGGCCAGCTCGCCGTCGGTGGTGAACAGCAGCAAGCCGGTGGTGTTGAGATCCAGACGCCCAACTTGCACCCAGCGCAAGCCATTAAGGCGCGGCAGGTTGTCAAACACCGTGGCACGACCTTCCGGGTCGTTGCGTGAACAGACCTCTCCCGCGGGCTTGTGATACATGATCACACGTTGAACGATGTCTTCCTCGGCCTTCACTTTAATAATCCTGCCATCCACACGTAAGGTGTCTTCGGGTCCCACCCGGTCTCCCAGGGTGGCGACATTGCCGTTCACGGACACCCGACCAGCTTCGATCCAGGTTTCCAGTTCACGGCGGGAGCCCAGCCCTGCACGGGCCAGGACTTTCTGTAGCTTTTCCGTTTCAGTCATGACGGTTCTGGCTGTCCTCTATACGGTCTTCAGTACTTGCTTTGTCAGCCTCGCTCTCGGCAAGTACCGCGCGGCTTTCAGCCTGCTCGTCATCGTCGTCAGCTTGCTCGTTGGCCGGCTTGCGACGGAATTCCTGCTCAAAGCTGCTGAGCACGGCATCGACATTGTCCATGCTCATCAGCGACTCTTCATCAATATCCGGTTCCTGCTCCAGACCCGGGAAGCTTTCCTGGTCACTGGGCAGGCGGTGTTCACGTTCTTCATCCAGCAAACCGCGGCCATCTTCGCCGGCTGGCGCTTCATCGTCATCACCAGGCGATGCATTGACCGGCGGAACATCGGTGAGTTCCAGTTCTTCGTTGACCTTGTCCAGGTCACGAATCTCGGACAACGGCGGCAAGTCTTCGAGGCTTTTCAGGTCAAAATAATCCAGAAACTGCCGTGTGGTGGCGAACATGGCCGGACGTCCCGGCACATCCCGGTGGCCCACTACCCTGACCCAGTTTCGCTCCAGCAGGCTCTTGACGATATGGGAGCTTACCGAAACACCACGAATTTCCTCGATTTCACCACGTGTAATCGGTTGCCGATAGGCAATCAGGGCCAGTGTCTCAAGAATGGCCCGGCTATAACGAGGGGGTTTTTCCTGCCACAGACGACTGACCCAGGGGCCCAGCTCCGGACGCGCCTGAAAACGAAACCCGGACGCCACTTCGCGCAGGTAAATGCCGCGCGCTTCGTAATCCTCACTGATGGACTCGATAAGCTTGGCCAGCTCTTGCTTGCTGGGCCGGTCTTCTTCATCGAAAAGGCTCAGCATGCCATCACGGTCCAGCGGCCCTTCGGCGACCAGTATCGCCGCTTCCAGTATTCTTTTTATCTGTTCAGCGTCCACGCTTACCCCTCGGTTCCATCATGGGCGTCGTCATCAAAACCGGGCTCATCATCGATTTCCAGTTGAGCCAGCACTTCCGATTCTTCCATTACCAGAGTTTTGGCCTTGACATGAATCGGGGCAAACGATTCTGTTTGCACCAGCTCGATCAGCGAGCCTTTGACCAATTCCAGGATGGCAAGAAAGCTCACCACCACCCCAAGGCGCCCCTCTTCGGGGTTGAACAACTCGATAAAGGGAACAAATTCGCGCCCCTTGAGCTTGTCGAGAACATTGGCCATGCGTTCACGGGTAGACAGTTTCTCCCGGGACACCTGGTGGCTCTCGAACATGTCTGCCCGGTGCATCACTTCTTTTAACGCCAGCAGGAGCTCACGCATATCCACATCGGGCTGGGCCTTTTCCCGGGAGTATTCCGGCCGTTTGGCCTGGGCCGGGAACACGTCACGCTCCAGGCGGGGCAGCTCGTCGATATCTTCTGCGGCTTTCTTGAAACGTTCGTATTCCTGCAGACGGCGAATCAGCTCTGCACGAGGGTCCTCGCCCTCTTCCTCTTCGTCGTCCTTGTAGCGTGGCAGCAGCATGCGGGATTTGATCTCGCCCAGCATGGCGGCCATGACCAGATATTCCGCGGCCAATTCGAAATTCATGGCCTTCATCAACTCCACGTACTCCATGTACTGGGCGGTGATGGTGGCCACCGGGATATCGAGAATATCCAGGTTCTGGCGCTTGATCAGATACAACAGCAGATCCAGGGGACCTTCGAAGGCCTCCAGGAACACCTCCAGCGCATCCGGCGGGATGTAAAGATCGTCCGGTAGCTTGGTGATGGCCTTGCCGTACACCAGCCCGAAGGGCATTTCCGCCTGCTGGGCGTGCTGCCCTGCAGGTGGTGCCTGGTCGGTGACGGTTGGCTCTACGGTTTCTGACATGTCCCTGTCTGCCTTAACGGTAGTTGAGGCCCATCGCGGCGCGCACTTCTTCCAGTGTCGCACGGGCCGCCTCGCGGGCCTCTTCACAGCCTTCGGCGACGATGGTGCGTACCAGGTCAGGGTTTCGAAGGTGCTCCTCGGCACGCTTGCGAATCGGCTCCAACTCTTCCTGAACGGCTTCGATAATGGGCTTTTTGCAGTCCAGACAGCCGATGCCTGCACTGGTGCAGCCTTCACGTACCCACTGACGGGTGGTGTCGTCAGAGTACACCATATGGAATTGCCATACCGGACAGTTGTCCGGATCACCCGCGTCGGTACGTCGCACACGGGCGGGGTCGGTGGGCATCCGGCGAATCTTGTTTTCTACGTCCGCAGGCTCTTCACGCATGCTGATGAAGTTGCCGTAGGACTTGGACATTTTTTGACCATCCAGCCCCGGCATCTTCGAGGCGGGCGTCAGCAGGGCCTGAGGTTCCGGCAGGATAACCTTGCCCCCCCCTTCCAGGTCGCCCATCAGACGTTCTTTGTCGCCCAGGGTAATGTTCTGCTGGTTGTCGACCAGAGCACGGGCGGTTTCCAGTGCCGCTTCGTCGCCTTTTTCCTGGTACTGGCGACGGTGATTCAGGTAAATCTTGGATTGTTTCTTGCCCATCTTCTTGATGGCAGCCTCAACCGCCTCTTCGAAGCCTGGTTCGCGGCCATAAAGGTGGTTAAAACGACGGGCGACTTCACGCGTCAGCTCAACGTGGGCGACCTGATCTGCACCCACCGGTACCTGGCCGGCACGGTAAGCCAGAATATCGGCAGACTGCAGCAGCGGGTAGCCGAGGAACCCATAGGTGCTCAGGTCTTTTTCACGCAGTTTTTCCTGCTGGTCTTTATAGGTCGGCACCCTTTCCAACCAGGATAACGGGGTCATCATCGACAGAAGAAGGTGTAGCTCGGCGTGTTCCGGCACCTGGCTCTGGATAAAAAGGGTGGCAGAACCCGGGTTGACGCCCGACGCAAGCCAGTCGATAACCAGATCCCAGACGTGTTGCTCGATTTTTTGAGGGTTCTCGTACTCTGTGGTCAGGCCGTGCCAGTCAGCAACGAAGAAAAAACATTCAAACTCATGCTGAAGGCGCGCCCAGTTTTTCAGCACGCCATGGTAATGCCCCAGATGCAGACGGCCAGTGGCGCGCATGCCGGAAACAACTCGCTGGGAGGGAACCACGGAACTCAAAATCGACTCCTTATGCCCGTTCTTGGGTGTCAAAGGGGAAAGCCCGCGATTATACGGTGAAGCGAGTCTTCAGGGACAGGGAAAAGCGCCCTGAACACGCCTCACTGTGCAAAATACAGGCAGGAATCAGTAGATGCTGTCCACCGGGCCTGCGCCCTCGCGGATGACTTTGGGCCCATCACCGTCCACCAGCGAAATAACGGTGGTTTCCTGTACCCCACAGAAGCCCCCGTCGATGACCAAATCCACTTTGCCCTGCAGGAAATCACGCACATCCTGAGGGTCAGTTAACGGGAACTCGTCGTTGGGCAAATGGCAGGTAGAGGTCATGATCGGCTGGCCATGTTCTGCCAACAGGGCCTGGCAGATGGCATGGTCCGGCACACGAATACCGATGGTCCGTTTCTTGGCATCCATCAAACGACGAGGCACCTCTGTGGTGCCGTTGAGGATGAAGGTGTAGGGGCCGGGAGTATGCGCCTTGAGCAGGCGATAATCCGGGTTTTCAACCTTGGCATAGATAGCCAGCACTGAAAGATCCTGACACAACAGGGAAAACTGGTGCTTTTTGTCCAGCTGACGAAGCCGGATCAAGCGGTCCAGCGCGGCCTTTTCACCGATGCAGCAGCCTAACGCGTAGATCGTATCCGTCGGGTAAGCGATCAAGCCGCCGTCGCGGATCACCTCTACGGCCTGTCGAATAAGACGTGGCTGGGGAGTTTCAGGGTGAATGTAAAGTACGTCAGTCATAATGTCGGGCGCGCTTGCGGTTAAGGATTAATATTCAGCTTTAGGTGTTATCGGTAACACATTGAAAATATTTGGCTTTGCTGTGCCATATATCAACTGCTCAGGCGCCCTTCCCACACCGGCACCGCACCTGCAGGCACCTCGGGCAAACGCCCCAACGCCAGCCATTTCTGCTCTGGCGAATGGAAATCTGAGCCGGCAGACACCTGCAAATCGAAGTATTGCCAACACTCGTTGAGCAGTTCTGTCTGTTGTCGGGTCAACCCGGGCATGGCCACTTCCAGCCCATCGCCACCCGCAGACTTGAATGCCGTCAGGAACTGACGCAACCGTTTACGGGTAAAGCCATAAGCCTGGGGATGCGCCAGCACGGCCAGCCCTCCGGCCGCATGGATGTCTGCAATCGCCTCCTCCATGGTACACCAGGGGGTCGCCACAAAGGCGGATTGCCCCTGTTTGAGAAAACGATTGAAGGCGTGGCGACTGTTGCGTACACGGCCTGCCTGCTCCAGATAACGGGCAAACAAGGGGCGTCCCGGAGCATCCGTCCCCGCCAGCTCACAGGTCCGCTCATAGCTATTCGCCAGCCCGGCGGCCCGGTCAAGGCGGCGACCAATCTCGCGGGCACGGTTCACCCGCGCTGCCTGCTGGCTTGCCACCCGGTCGTTGAGCCGGGCATTGTCCGTATCCAGCCAAAGCCCAAGCACATGAAATTCCCGGCCGTCGTGACGTACCGAGAGCTCGATACCGTTAATCAGGGTGATCCCGCGACGAACCGCCGCGTCGTGTGCCTCCTCAAGCCCTGCCAGGGTATCGTGATCCGTCAGCGCCAGATGCGTCACGCCATAGTCCGCCGCACGGTCTACCAGGGCAGCCGGTGCCAGCGCACCGTCTGATGCCAGACTGTGACTGTGAAGATCATAACAACGGGCGGATGGATCCACGGGAACCTCAGGGTCAAAAACAGGTCGGTAAGTTACCATATTGCAGGGTGAATTACTGCGCTGATGCCGCTACCATCAGGCGCTACCGATCACCGCCTGCAATGCGTCATACGCAGCACGGCGTGACATGCCATACACACCCGGATCCCGATGACAGACAATACGCCCCAGGAAAAACAGGCTTCTGCGGCCAGCCCCCGCAAGGAAAGCATGCTGGCCAACCTGCTGGTCAACATCATTATTCCCACTCTGATTCTCAGCAAGTTGTCCACTGACGACTATCTTGGCACCAAGTGGGCCATTGTGGTCGCCCTGGCCTTCCCACTTGGATACGGGCTTCGCGACCTGCTCACCAGCCGCAAGATCAACTTCTACTCGGGGTTGGGCATTGTCAGCATCATGCTCACCGGGGGCATTGGCCTGCTTGAGCTGGATGCCAAGTACATGGCGATCAAGGAAGCCGCCATTCCCGGTCTGCTCGGGCTGGCCACCGTAGGCTCGCTGTACACCCGTTACCCGTTGGTGCGCACACTGGTATACAACGACACCCTTTTCGATCTGGAGAAGATCTCGGCGGGTCTGGCCTTCAAAAATACAGAGCAAGCGTTCGAGCGCACCCTGGTGGTCGCCTCATGGATGATTGCGGGCTCCTTCTTTGTCTCCTCGGTTCTCAATTACGTGCTGGCCATTAAGCTTCTGAAAAGCCCGCCCGGCACGGCAGCGTTTAACGAGGAGCTGGGCAAGATGACCGCGATGAGCTATCCGGTCATCGTGATTCCGTCGATGATCATCTTTGCCCTGGCGCTCTTTTATCTGCTCAGACGTCTCAGCAAACTCACCGGGCTGTCATTTGAAGAAATGATGGGCCAGAAGAACGGTTAACCGCAAAGGAAACACCATGTTTTACGCCATTATCAGCGAAGATGTCGCCAATTCCCTGCCGCTTCGCAAGCAGGCCAGAGAGGCCCATCTCGCTCGCCTGCAGACCCTGAAAGAACAGGGCCGGCTGCTTCTCGCCGGCCCCCACCCGGCTATCGACAGCGAAGAGCCAGGCGATTCCGGTTTTACCGGCTCACTGGTCGTTGCGGAGTTCGAATCCCTTGAAGCGGCGCAGCAATGGGCCGATGCCGATCCCTACATCGACGCCGGGGTTTACGCTGGGGTGACGGTCAAGCCCTTTAAGAAAGTACTGCCCTAGCCCCCGGAATTATCGATTTTTTACAAAGATGCCACGGCCTGCGGCGCGATTTGTGATTATGGTAGCGCCGCACGCTGATGCAGTGTTCTAGACTGCGCGACTTGTATATTGAGGAGTGATTCATGCTCGCACGAGTGATTGCCGTATTGGCACTGGTTATGGTCTGGGGAGGTGCTCACGCCTCGGCAGCCTGGGTCGATGACAGTATTTATGTGCCGATTCGCGCAGCTGCCAACCCCAGCGGACGCATTCTGCACCGGGGTATCAAAAGCGGCACCCGGATTGAGTTCATGGGCTTCGAAGGTGACTGGGCGAAAATCCGCTATGGCGATATCGATGGTTATATCGGCAAGCAGTACCTCAGTCAGTCGCCGACAGCAGCGATTCAGTTGGAGCGGGCTCGCAACGAGAGCGAGCAAGCCAAAGCCGAGGCGGCAAAATTGCGCACCCAGCTGGCGGAGATCAAGGGAGAGCGCGATGCGCTGTCTGAACAAGCTGGCGAGCTCAAGCAGTCGCTGAATTCTCGTAGTGACGAACTGGAACAACTACAGGAAGTCGCCTCTGACCCCATCCGGCTGGATCAAGCCAATCGCCAATTGAATGAGGAGCTTAGCCTGTACCGCTCCGAACTGGATCAGCTGAAGGCGGAAAACGTGATGTTGCGTAACAACAACACCTCACAGATGTGGATGACTGGTTTTGGTATTGCTGTTATCAGCATGATCTTCGGGTTTTTGCTGCGGTCACGTGGCGGTCGACGCCCGAAAAGCGGTTGGGCCAACTAACCGCGACTCTTCACGGCAGGTCATGACTCATCGGGTTCCCATTGAGGCAGGCCTGCCTGTACTTCCAGTCGCAACACAACCCCACTAATGCCCTTGTAGCCCTGCCCACGGGGCCAGTAGACATAGGGTTCAAGCTCCCAGAAGAACCACGGACGCCAGATGCTTTGCCGGAAGCGCACACTGGTTCGCCAGTTTTCAACCGCCGCGACCGGATCGGTAAAGCCATCCAGGCCAACGCTGTAACTCACCCCTGTTCTCGGGCCCAGCTGCCAGTAAAAGCGGGCGTTCTGGTTGAAATACCAATCCCGGTTGAGCTCGTTATTTTCTTCCGTCAGCTCATATTCACTGCTGAGCCGGACACTGGTGTTCAGCGTTAGTGGCCGGTCGAACTCGAACAGGGTGCTGGTACCAAAGCCGTCCGGATCTTCCCAGTAACCTTTCTGCGTGAAACGAAATGCCCAGGGACTGGATGCGATGGGGCTGAACCAGCGATAACGCGCCCTGACAAACGTCTTTATTTCAGAGCGCAAGCCGACATCAATGTCGACATTCATCCGGTCGGGCATGTTGGCTGCCCAGCGCAACGCACTACGAAAGCCGCCATCCTCCTCGCCGACTTCTTCAGGACGGGTATCGAGGCCATCTCGCAATTCATCATTACGATCGTTTTCATTATCGAAAACCAGACTCAGTCGGTGCTTCAGGTTGGGAAGTTCCACCCTTCCCCGCACATTCAGTTCGGTACTGTCATTGTCATTGTCCTGCCATCGGTTGGCACCGACGATACGTACCTGAGTGCCGGCAGAATCCCCGTAGACCGCATCAGGGCGAGCGAAAAAGCCGTCAACCCATCGGCTCGGGCCGCACACCGTGCGTGACATCCAGCCATGGGTACGATCAACCCAGCCCTGAGATGCCAACTCATGTTGGCAAGGGTTGTAGCCCGGATCATCGTCAACGGAAAAACTATCGCCTTTCAGCTCTTCGGCTGCTATTGCGTTTAAGCTTGAACCATAAAGCAAGCAAAGCACGCATATTTGGCGGCAAAGATTGGCGCTCATGAAGCGAGAATAGCCGGGATTGCCAGTCTCCGGAACATCTTCATGAGAAAAGAATGACCGAAACGGCACGGGACAAGACCAACACCATTGGTTAGCATCCGCCACTGGCACACTGATGATGGCGGGACTATGACTGTCTGGCACAAGATTCGCGGTTCACTGGCTCTTTTGGGGATCGTTATCAATACTCTGATCCTCTGCCCTGTTTTATTCTTCTTTGCGCTGCTCAAGCTGGTGCTACCCTTTAATACTGCCCAAGTGGGCCTGTCTCGGGTGCTGGTGTTTATCGCCGAAACCTGGATTGGTATCAATAACGGGATCGCTGCATTCACCAGCCAGGCGCGTTGGCACATTAGCGGCATGGAATCCCTGGACCGTAACCAATGGTATCTGGTCACCTGTAACCATCAGACCTGGGCCGACATTCTTGTCCTTCAGAAAGTTTCGAATCGACGCATCCCCTTTCTCAAGTTTTTTCTCAAGCAGGAACTGATCAAGGTCCCGATTCTGGGGCTTGCCTGGTGGGCGCTGGATTTTCCGTTCATGAAGCGCTATTCCAAGGATGAAATCGCCCGTGATCCCTCATTGAAAGGTAAGGACCTGGAAACCACTCGAAAGGCATGTGAGAAGTTCGCCTACTTCCCTACCTCGGTGATGAATTTCTTCGAAGGCACCCGTTTTGATGCGAAAAAGCACGCCTCTCAGGCTTCGCCTTACCAGTACCTGCTCAAGCCCAAGGCCGGCGGCGCCGCTTTTACGCTCAATGCCATGTCAGGACATTTGCGAAATCTGCTTGATGTGACCATTATCTACCCTCCGGGTGCACCGCGCTCCTTGCTGGCCTATTTGGGTGGCGCTATGCCCGTCGTGGACGTCATCGTGCAACAGCGGGTGATCCCCGCCTGGGCCTCAGAGGGTGACTACGAATCGGATCCGGAATTCCGCGCCCGTTTCCAGCAATGGATTGGAGATCTCTGGGACGAGAAGGACGCACTGATAGCCTCACGAATGAAGCAGTGACCCCGGGAGAAGGAAACTGCTTCACACAATAAGGAACCCGGGATACCGGGTGCGACACTATGTTTGGCCGATTTCGTAAAGCCCGCTGGCAACACGCCAACCCTGACATTCGACTCAAAGCAATCGAACTTCTTAGCCCCCGTGGCGATGCCCAAATACTGGCCCAGCTGTCACGAGGAGACGCCAGCGCCCTGGTCCGGGCAGCTGCAGCCGGCAGACTGATTGAACTGTCACTTCTTGATGAAATTCACCAGCGCGATGAAGCCCCCTCAGTACGTGAAGCCGCGTCGATGCGCATCATGGCCTTATTGGCGGGCACCACCGACGATTCTCCAAATCAGGATACCCGGCTACGGCTGATCCGCTTGACGACTAACGATGACGCACTACGGTTCATCGCTGAAAACAGTCCTGACGAACACTGTCAGCACGCTGCTATCGAACGTCTACACGACCCTTCCGTTCTGTTTCAGCTAGCCATCAATGCTCGTAGCGAAGCCTTGCGAGTAACTGCGGCCCAGCAGATTTCCCATCTACCCACGCTAAAACGGCTGACACGGGAAGGACGCGACAAGCGTGTCGTTCGTTTGGCCCGGGATCAATCCAGGGTCCTTCAGGAAAAAGAACAGCAAGAGGAAGCGCGGCATGCAAAAGTGGTGCACCTCGCTGACCGCCTTGAGCAACATGCGCGACGGCGTGCCGATGCCCTGTACGGACCTCGTCTCGAACAACTCGAGCAACAATGGCAACAACACAGTGACAATGCCACTCCGGACCTTTCTGCCCGCGTCAGCCAGGCCCTCCAGCAATGCCGGGAACAACTGAATTCGTTACAGGAAGCGCATCGTCTTGAAGCCCTTCGAGATACTGCCCGGACAGAGCGAGATGCTTCTGCCCATGCACTTTACCAGTTGCTCAGCCAGAGCCATTCCCAAACCTGGGAGCAACAATTGGGCGAGCTTCGCTCTGCTCTCGCGACACAGCAACGTCGATGGCAAAGCGCCCATGAGCAGAGCCCTGCGGATGAAAATGAAACCCGCAGCTTCAATGATTTGGTCGCAGCGTTCGAGAAAATGATCTCCCTGGCGACAGCAGCTCTGGAAACAGAGTCTGCCGAGGCCCTGGAGCAATTGTCGCAGCAATGGCCCTCGGAATACCCTCGTCCCAGTGCACTGATGGATATTGCTGAACCCGCGACACCCTCTTCCCCCAGGCCGGATTCCCGCAAACCCCGCACGACGCCTCACCGGGGGTTGTTAGTGGCACTCAAACGCGAGCTCAGCAAAGGCAATCTACGTCATGGCAACCGTCTTTGGCACAAGGCCGAGTCGATCGTTGAGGAAGAGAGCGATAGCGTTCTTGCCAAAGAGCTGGCCAAGCTGGCCGAACGCCGAGCAGAACTACAGGATTGGCATCGTTTTGCAGCCCAGCCAAAGAAAGAGACGCTTTGCGAGAAAATGGAAACGCTGGCCACAGCCGATACCCGCATGGATCCACCTGAGCTCGCAACCGCCATACAGGCTCTCCATGACGAATGGCGAGCCCTGATGAGCTCGGATCAGGACGAAGACCAGGCACTTTGGGACCGATTCAAACAGGCGACTGATCAGGCTTACTTGCCCTGCCAGGCACACTTTGCTGAGCAAGACGCATTGCGTCAGCAGAATCTCATAAAGCGACAGGAGCTTTGCCAGCAACTCGAAAGCTTCATGGCTAATCAGAGCTGGGAAAACGTGGACTGGGAAGCCATCTGGCAGATTCGCCAGCAGGCCCCCAGGGATTGGAAGCAGCTTCAACCAGTACGGTTCACCGACAACCGGGAAGTGCAGAAACGTTTTTCCGCCCTGCTGTCTGATCTGGATGACAAGCTGAATCACTGGATCGAACAGGCCCGTAGCCAACGTGACGGTCTTATTCAACAGGCGCAATCACTGCCCATCGAAGATGGACAGATTCAGGAATCCGTCAGACAGGCCCAGCAGCTACAAAAACAGTGGCGTAATACCGGCTGGGTACCGCCTTCCGTGCATCGTGGCATGCAGAAGTCCTTCAAGCGCGCCATGGACCGGGTCTTTAACGAGCGCAATCGCCTGCACGACGCCCAAAAAGCCCAGCAAAGTGCACGGCTGGATGAGGCCCAAAAAGCGCTATCCCAACTGGAATCCACACTGGCTGCTCCCTTTTCCCGTGACAACGCGAAGCAGCTATCTGCCAGTCTCAGCGAAATCGATACCTTCAGTGATCTGCGCCTGCCCAGGGACATGAATCGTCAGCTGCAGCAGTTACGTCGACGGGCCAGAGAGCGTCTTGACCGCATGAGCGAATGGGAACAGTGGCAAGCCATGCAAGAGACCTTGCAGGCGCTGCCTACCGGGGAGCAATGTGAGGAACAGGATCTGGTACTGGCGGTTGCCTTTGAAGCGCTGGCCGGTGTGCCCTCTCCCGAGCCCGAACGTCAGCGCCGCCTCGCCTGGCAACTGGAGGCATTGCCTGCCGCCATGAAGCGTCAGGGCTTCGCGGTGCTGGACGAAATGACCAAGCTGCTGGAGCAGCATCAAGGTGGAGTCTGCACCAATGCCAAAAGCCGCATGCATGCCGCCCTGGCCGTCCTTGAGCCTGGTAACGGGTAACCGAGGGTGAGCAATATTCTTACCCGCTTTGCACGAAGCCCCAAAGGCCTGAGATGGTTTTTGAACATCTACGGCCCCTATCTAGGAGCCGGCGTTCGCGTGGATTATCTCGCCGAAGACTTCCGGGAACTGAAAGTCTCCATGGGCCTTCATTGGTACAACCGCAATTATGTCGGCACTCACTTTGGTGGCAGCCTGTACTCAATGGTCGATCCCTTTTACATGCTCATGGTTATGAACGTGCTCGGACGGGATTATGTGGTATGGGACAAACACGCGGACATTGACTTTATCCGGCCCGGCAAGGGCCGGGTACATGCCCATTTCAGGTTGACCGACGACGACCTGAGGGAAATACGTGAGGCAACCAAAGGCGGTGATAAATACCTGCCCAGATGGCAGGTTGAGATCGTCGATAACGATGGTGAATGCGTGGCACGGGTAAACAAGACGCTCTATATTCGCCGCAAAATCAGCGCATCCGGGACGTGATGTCTAAGCCTGATCAACCGGCACTCCTACGCTCTTCACTGACCATATCCTGAGTGCGTTTCCAGAAAAAGCCGCTCGTCATCACTGCTGTCACGGCCAAGCACCTTGTTACGATGCGGGAACCGGCCAAAGCGGCGAATGATATCCCGGTGCTCCCTTGCCGCTACCAGGTGGCCCTCGATGGAGCCCTTGACCGCCGCCGGGGCGGATTGCTGGATCGCTTCGAGTGATGTCACACACAGATCGTGCAGATCCTCATCCTCTGCATGCATCAGCGGCATGACAAAAAAAACCTGTCCACAGGGTGGCAAGTTTGCTGTCATCCTCCGCGACAATCCTTCCACCGCCAACGTAGCGGCCCGGTGGTCACCGGAAAACGCGCGAGGAGTTCGTCGGAAGATATGGCGTGGGAACTGGTCCAGCACCAGAATCAGGGCAAGACGCGACAATGGCTGGCGCTCCCAATCTACCAGTTCTTGCTGTAGTGCGGCTTCAACAATTGAGCCAAAGCGATGCTCAATTTCGGCATCATCGCCCGCACCGGCACGGAACCACTTACGCATTGCCGGCTGGCTGGGCCACCCACGCTCAATGCCGTCCTCAAACCAGTAGTCGAGTACTTCCTGCCAAGGTGATACCAAATCAAACATAGGGTTGCCCTATCCTGCGTTATGACTGTTCTGTCGCGCAGACAGACATTGCCCGGGCAACAACGGCGCAAGAACGGTCAGCGCATTCTCCAGTAATAATGGCTGTACTTCTGCAGTAGGATGAATGCCGTCTTGCTGTATTCCGTTTTGCTCAATAACGCCCTCCAGAAAAAACGGAAACAGAGGGACATCCAGTTCAACTGCCACTTGCGTGAATTGTTGTTCAAACAAACGGGAATACTGTTTGCCATAGTTCGGGGGGATTCGCATGCCAAGAATCACCGGGGTTGCGCCACTTTCACGGCTAACGGAAACCATCTGGGCGATATTCTGTCTCATGATAATGGGGGACAGTCCACGCAATCCATCATTGCCACCCAGTTCGATAACCACGATCTGCGGTTGATGCTGCTCAAGCAGCCCGGGAAGCCGGCTTTTGCCACCGGCAGTGGTTTCGCCACTGACTGACGCATTGATCACTTGCAGATTGCTGCAGGACGCATCCAGTGACTGTTCAAACAGGTGAACCCAGCCTTGTGACTTTTCAATGCCATAGGCTGCACTGATACTATCGCCCAGTATCAGAATCCCGTTCGCACGCGCTAGCGTTGCGAATCCAACAAGTGCCATCAGCAACAGTGGCCTGACCATGAGAGACAACATGAGCAATACAACTCCGGTTCTGAATGCCAAAAATGTAGGAAAACAGGTCTCCGGGCCGGACGGCGACCTGACACTGTTGCAGAATATCACGTTACAGGTAAATGCTGGCGACAGCCTGGCCATTACGGGCCCTTCCGGCTCCGGCAAGTCGACACTGTTGTCCTTGTTGGCCGGTCTGGATGTGCCCACATCCGGAGAAGTCCTGCTACAGGGCCAAGCCTTCAGCAGCCTTAGCGAAGACCCCAGAGCCCGCCTGCGCGGCAAGCATTGCGGTTTTGTGTTTCAGCAGTTTCAGCTGGTGGCTGACCTGAATGCCATGGAAAACGTCATGCTGCCTCTGGAAATCCTGGGGCGAGACAACGCCCGGGACATCGCCAGTCACTGGCTCGAGCAGGTAGGGCTTGGCCAGCGTCACCACCATTTCCCGGCGCAACTGTCGGGCGGTGAACAACAGCGGGTCGCTCTGGCCCGCGCCTTTGCGGTCTCCCCCGCCATCCTGTTTGCCGATGAACCCACTGGCAGCCTGGATTTTGCCAACGGTGACCATGTTGCAGACCTGCTCTTCCGGTTGAATCAGGAACAACAGACCGCTCTGGTACTGGTGACTCACGACCCGGAACTGGCCAGCCGTTGTCAGCGCACCTGCACGCTTCAGGAGGGTCAGCTCAGTGGCGAGTAAGCAACGCACGTCCGGCGCCTTCCTCAAACCCTGGCGCTCGCCCGCCTTTCGTATTCAGGCCCTGGCCATGCTGGTAGCGGCACTGGCAATGACCACTATGCTGTCATTACGGGACACCGTAAACGATCGTTTCAGTCAGCGTACCGCTGTTGCCCTGGGCGGCGACCTGGTACTGGAAGGCACCCGCTTCCCGGAACCTGCCCAGCGTGAATTGCTCGACACCGTGCGCCATGCCGAAACCGTGAATTTCGCCAGCGTATTGATTCAGGACGATCAGTTCCTGCTGGCGAGCGTCCGGGCGGTAACTCACAACTATCCTCTCTATGGGGAGTTGCTGATCAGCGATGACCGTTTTTCTTCGCCTTACGCTGCGCAACACGCTCCAGCCACCGGCCATATCTGGCTGGCGGGCCAGGCCCTTGACCGGCTTGGCCTGTCTGTCGGCGACAGCGTGACGCTGGGCAATCTGTCGCTCAATATCGAACGGGTGATTGTTCAGGAACCGGATCAGCAATCGGGTTTCTATAGCATGAATCCGCGTGCGCTGATTGCTATCGACGATCTGGAGGCCAGCGGCGTACTCGGCCCGGGCAGCCGCTATAAACATCATGTGCTTATCGCCGCGCCGGCAGCAGAGCACGAAAGCCTTACCGAGCGTCTTGAGCCGACTCTTCGGGTCGACCAGGAAATCGAAACCGCCAGGAATACCGAGCTTCGCCAGCGCGGCCCTATTCGACAAATGTTTCTCTGGTCACAGCTGGCCGTCATGCTGGTTATCCTGCTGTGCGCGGCCGCCATTTACCTCACTGCCAGTCATCGTGCCCGTCAGCAGCAGACACTCTGTGCGGTAATGAAGACGGCCGGGGCAACACAGCGTCAAATCGCCAGCCGATTACTCGGCGCGGATGCATTGGCGCTGTGCCTGCCTGCACTGGCGGGGGCGTTGCTTGCCACGGGTATCGGCCTCTGGATCAGTCAGACACTGGAAGCAGGCTCACACCTGCCCGCCGGTGCCCTGGTACAGGGCCTGATCGGTCCTGCCGTTCTGTGGCTGGGGTTTGCTGCGCCCACCTTATGGCAACAACTGCAGCGCTCACCGCTGTCTCTGCTGCGCGATGAAGCCGGGAGTACCGGCCAGGCCCTGCCCCTGATCATCGCCGTGCTCGCCCCGCTGCCCCTCGCCGCTCTGCTCACCGGCTCGCTGGCAAGTCTGTGGCCCTTGTTGTTAGTGACCCTGGTTGCGGCCATCGGCTTGCCCCTGCTGTTGTGGCCCTTGATTAGTGGTCTGGATCGAGTGATCAGCAAAGCGCCGTTAGCAGCTCGTCTCGCCTTCCGCCGTCTCAGCCGACGCAAGACCACCACCTTGCCATTACTGGCGGCACTGATTATTTCGCTGTCGGTACTGTCCATGTCACTACAGACCGGTAACCAGCTGCTGGGCCAGTGGCGAGCCACCTTGCCGGAGCAGGCGCCGAATTATTTCGTGATCAACCTGTTTGATAACGACATTGATGGTTTCAAAGGCTGGCTTGCACAGCACGAAAGCGCCGAACAACCGCTTTACCCTGTGGTGCGGGCACGATTGACCGGCTTGAACGGTGAACCGGTGCGTGAAGCCGTCACCAAAGAGCAAGACCGTGGCACCCGGGCACTCAACCGGGACCTGTCACTGACCGAGTCTGATAGCTTGCCCGACAGCAACACCCTGCTCGAAGGGCGTTTCGCCCGGCATGCAGGGGAAGTCACCGTGGAAAGCAAACTGGCGGAGTCGCTGGGGCTAAAAGTGGGCGACGCCCTGACCTTTACCGGCGCGGCTGCGCCTTTCGACGCCACCATCACGGGTTTCAGGGAGGTGGACTGGGAAAGCTTTGCACCGAATTTCTACTTCATTTTTGCTCCCGGCACGCTGGAAGCCCAGAGCCGGACCTGGATTACCAGTTTCTATCTGCCGGAATCGGAAGCCGGTGCGCTGGCAGAGCTGGTTAGCCGCTACCCCCAGATCAGTCTGCTGGATGTGAATGCGATCCTGACAACCCTGCAGGAAATCATACGTCAGGCCAGCACCGCGGCCTTCCTGGTGGGGGTGCTGTTGATGATTGCTGCCCTGTTGGTGCTGCTGGCTGCCTTGTTATCCAGTGCCGCACAAATTGGCAAAGACAATCAGCTGTTGATCATTCTCGGCGCCGGTCACAACCTGCTGCGCCGTACCACCGCCCTGCAGGCACTCTATCTGGGTGGCGGTGCGGCGCTGCTGGCGAACCTGATCCACCTTGCGGCACTTTGGCCTCTGGGGCAGCGGCTGTTCGATGGTGCGCTTCCGCTTTCCCCCTGGATGCTGATTCCCTGGCTCGCGCCAGCAATCCTGGCCACTCTGGCCTGGCGGTTACCGCCACTGAAACCCGCAGGCCATCAGGTAACCCGGCAATAGCCCCGAACCAGCGGGGTCAGCCCTCCGCGCTGGCCCCACCTTGCCTGGCAAGAAGCAGAAACAGGGCCATTGCCAGAAGGCTGCTGCCTGCCATCAGTGCGGTCATGGGGATCGGAGTACCGTCATGCAGCGTGCCCAGTAATGCCCCAACAAGGCCCGCCATCAGGAATTGCAGCGCCCCGTTGAGGCCGGTCGCCGCCCCGCTGTCACGTTCAAAGAGCGACAGGAAGCTGGCAATGCCATTGGGCATCACCAGCGCCATCATGCCGCACACTATCATGATCAGTGGAATCGCCAGCCACAGGGTCAAGAGGCCGCCAAGAGTGAGCAGTAACAGGCTCAAGGCCGCAACGGCCTGAATCAACAGCCCGGTTTTCATGATCGCCGCTGTCTCATACCGCCGCAGCAACAACACATTAAGCCGGATTGAGCGACAGCATGGCGACCACATTGGCGCCAAACGCCAGTGGGAACTGTTTGGAGCTCAGCCCGAAATGTTCCATATAAAGAAAAGCGGCATCGGTGATGAAGGTGAACATGGCGGTAAACGACAAGGCATTGGCCAGGATAAACCCCATGGCAGGGCCGTTACGCATCACACGACCGTAGGCAAAAAACAGGCGACGAAGCAGACTTTCACTGTCTGCGGAAGCATCCTGACGACGGACTGTGGGCAACAGAAAGACCACCATCATGAATACCAGAACGCCATACCCCGCCAACATGATGAAGATGCTTTTCCAACCCAGGGTGTTGAGCAGCAGGGAGCCGATGGCGGGCGCCAGCAACGGTGCCAGCAACATCACCAGGCCGATGGTGGTCAGAACCTGCGCGGCCTGTCGCCCGGTAAAATAGTCACGCACCGAAGCGGCGGCGATTACCACTGTGGCGCCACCGCCCAGAGCTTCCACAAATCGCAGCAAATACAACTGTTCCACCGTAACAGACCACGGAATCATCAGGCTGGCGGCGATAAACAGTACCAGCCCCGTACAGGCAACAGGCTTACGGCCATACTGGTCAGAAAAGGGGCCACCAAGCCACTGCCCCAGAGCGACGCCAAGCACATAGACACTGACGGAGATCTCCACATCATGAATCGGGACATCAAAGTGGCCCGCCATGGTCAACAGCGCGGGCAAATACGTATCGATGGCAAGCGGACCCAGTGCAACGAGGGTACCCAACATGATGGCCAGGCGGCCGGGGCTAATGGCGGACATGAAGATTCCGGAATTCGGAGACAGGGTCAGGGAAACAGGATGGTAGCGCATGTCAGGCAGAGGATCACGCAAACATTGAACCATGTTCATATTTATTTTCAGGCGACGATTGTCAACAGGCTCATACCTTTAGCGACTCAAAAACGGGTTGCCAGCACGTCCCGGTACTGTGAGTATTAGCGCGTCTAGAGGGAGATCACTCTATGTTGGACGCATTGATGCGCCCCTTGTCTTTGGCAAGCCATCGTCATAACACCGCCCATCGTGACGGTCGTTATCGGCCACTGATCTCCCTACCCCCTTCCTGAGACAGGACTTGCATGGATCTTAGCGTTTCTTTCCAGTTGGCCATCATCACGGTGGTCGCCTTCGCCTGCCAGTGGCTCGCCTGGCGGATCAAATTGCCTGCCATTTTGCCCCTGCTGTTGACCGGTCTGGCCCTGGGCCCCGCTACCGGTGTCCTCAGCCCTCAAACCCTGTTTGGTGACCTGCTGCTGCCTGGTGTGTCGTTGGCGGTTTCCATTATTCTGTTTGAAGGCGCCATGACCCTCCGGTTTGACGAGATCCGGGGGCTGGAAAAGACGGTTCGGCGACTGGTTACCTGGGGTGCTCTGGTCACCTGGTCTGTGGTGACCGTATCGGCATGGTGGCTGTTGAAGTTGCCGCTTGGGCTTGCCTTGCTGTTTGGCGCGCTGGTGGTCGTTACCGGCCCTACCGTAATTGTGCCGCTACTGCGTAGTGTGCGCCCGGTCAGCAGTGTCTCACGACTGCTGCGCTGGGAAGGCATCGTGATCGATCCGATCGGTGCGATTCTGGCCGTACTGGCCTACGAGCTGGTGGTCGCCACCGGGCAGGACGGTGCCTTGCTACATACCCTGTGGCTGTTCTTCCAGACCATCGCTGTCGGGGCGGCCATTGGTGGCGCCGTGGCACTGGCTCTGGCCGAACTGCTGCGTCGACATCTGATCCCTGAATACCTGCGCAGTTTTCTGGTGCTGTCCTTCGTGGTTGGCGAATTCGTACTGGCCAACGGCTTGAGTGAAGAATCCGGGCTGGTTGCCGTGACCGCCACCGGTATCGTCCTCGCTAACCGCAAAGGGGTACGCACCGACGACATTCTCCACTTCAAGGAGAACCTGTCGGTGATGTTGATATCCGGGCTGTTTATCGTGCTGGCTGCCCGACTGCAGATGGAAGAGCTGAGCAGACTCGGCCTCACTGCACTCGCCGTGCTGGTCATCATCCAGTTGGTCGCTCGCCCGCTGTCTGTATTGATCTCCACCGTGGGCTCATCGCTGAACTGGCGTGAAAAATCGCTACTGGCATGGATTGCGCCACGCGGCATTGTAGCAGCGGCCATTTCGGCCCTGTTCGCAGAGCGACTGCAGCAAAACGGGGTTGCCGGTGCGGAAATGCTGGTGCCTCTGACCTTTATGGTCATTATCGGCACCGTTGCCCTGCAAAGCCTCACCGCCCGACCGCTGGCACGGCTGCTGAAAGTCGCCGAGCCGGCCCCGCGCGGCTTCCTCATTGTCGGTGCGAACCCGGTCGCCCGTGCGGTGGGTGCTGCCCTGCAAAAGAACAACTTCCCGGTAACGGTGACTGATTCCAGCTGGGAATCGATCCGGGCCGCGCGCATGGAAGGCCTGGGTACGTTCTATGGTAACCCGGTGTCCCAGCACGCAGACCAATACCTGGATCTGGTGGGCTGCGGCAAGCTGCTTGGCCTGAGCCCGCGCCGTGAGCTGAACACCATGTCGACCATGCGTTATCGGCTGGAATTCGGCGAGCAGAACATCTTCAGCTTGCCCACGCCAAAGTCCGAGAAAGAGGTGAAACACGAAGTGGCGCCGGAACATCGTGGTGCCACCCTGTTTGGCCCCGAGATGAGCTATGCGCGGCTGGCCAGCCTGTTGAGTCAGGGGGCCGAAATTCGCAAAACCCGAATTACTGAAGAGTTCGACTTCGACGCGTATTTGAGCACCAGTGGCCGTCAGGTCTGGCCGTTGTTTGCCATTGATTCCCGTGACCGTATCCACATCTTCACCGCAGAAGGCAAACCCGAGCCCCGAGCAGGCTGGCACATCCTGGGCCTGGTGAAAGAAGACGTCGCCAAAGAAGAAGCCAAGGCTGAAGCACGTGCGGAAGCGGCCGCAGAACGCACCTCTTCAGACAAGGACAAACCGAAGGACGCTGGAGACAGCAAGGAAAAGGGTTTACCTGGCTAAGCCGGTGAGCCCTCGGGTCGTGTGGCTTCGTCGTCGCTAAAAGCATCGATGAGTCCGCAGACCCGGCCATCATCCAGGTGACAATCCGGCGCGCCCTGCCACTGGGCCATGGCTGCACGCATCCTCCCGCTCAGCGCTTGCAGCTCCTGAATACGCTCTTCGACTTCCTGTAACCGGGTTTCGATCAAGCTACGGACATTCCCGCAAGGTGTCTCACCCTGTCGCGACGCCTGCGCCAGCGACTGGATATCGGTCAAGGTAAAACCCAGAGAGCGGGCCTTGATGGCAAAACTGAGTAAGCGCAGATCTTCACGGTCGTACTGCCGGTAGCCATTACCGGGGTCTCGCTGCGGCTGCAACAGCCCGATATCCGTGTAGTGGCGAACGGTTTCGGTGGTGGTATTGGCCTGTCTTGCCAGGTCGGACACCCGCATATCGCTGACTCCTTCTGTGATCACCGGCCACATACCTGACCGACATGCTTCCCGGCTATTCCTCGCTCCAGTCACCCAATGCCTCGGGGACTGCTTCATCACGCCGCAGGAAGTACTGATGGATTGCAGCGGACAAGGTGGCTGCACCCAATGAGTCTGACAGGGAATCGAGAAATTTGTTTCCTGGCCCGTTGGAGACCGAGTCCCGGGATGCGGTCGCCAGAAAACACTGTAGTGCCACATCGGCTAACGACATGTTGTCCTGATGGTGTAGCCAGGTCGTCATCAGCATCGTATCGACCTGTGGACACATCTGCCGGGCCAGCGCCGCATCGCCAACCAGCCATGCCAGCCAGGGATCATCGCCCAGCACCTTCTGAAGCCCGGCAACGGTTTGTGGCAGAGAGGAAGCAGGCACCACCATCAGCTGCCACAGTGCAGGTGGCGTCGGCTCAATCTGATATTCCAGGGCGGTCTGCTCACAGGGCTGACCACTGCATTGCGCCAGCCACAGTGCCAGTGGTGCTGCCCTGCCGCCCGCTAATTGAGCGAGGGTGTCAGACTCCGGTGTCTTGCCGAGCGTCTCCAGAAACGCTTTCCCGTCATGACTACCCAGCCAGCGCCGCTCGGCGACCAGACCCGCCAGTGACAACCCGGTCGTGTAATCGTGCAGATCTTCCAGCCGATACTCTCTGCCGGGAACACCGGTAATACGAATGAAGCCTACCCGGCCGTCGGCAAAATGCAGCCGCACCCGGGCGGCAAAACGTTGCCCGTTACTGTTGTAACCGGTGATGGCAAAACGTTGAAAATGGCTATCGGCAAACAACCGTTCGAGGTCCACGCCGGGCAGCGTTGTCAGGGGATGATGGGCAATCACGGGAGCCAGCCCACCGTTGGCAAGCTCCGCCCGCAACGCCTTCAGGGTGATATCGCCAGCGCCTGACGCCTGAGTCGAGCTTGCCAGCAACACCGCCAGCAATAGCAGGCACCCACGTTTTACGCCAAGGAACATCATCGAAGCCCATCCCACAACCGGTCTGGCACAGACTACCGACTCAGAAGCGCCGCGGGTACCCGGTTATCTGCCGAATCGAGCGGTACAACGGTGACAACCGGTCGTAGAGACGCCGGTAGACCTGTCCATAGAGCGCATCGTAGGTACCCGCATACTCCGCCCGGGGCTCAAAGCGGTCACCGGTACGGGTCATGGCAGCCACCGCCGTGGCGTAGTCCGGGTGTAATTTCATCGCCACGGCGGCGTTGATCGCCGCCCCAAGGCCCGATGTTTCGGTGGTATGGGGACGCTCCGCCGGTAACCCGAAGATGTCTGCGGTGATCTGCATGATGGCATCACTCTGGGAGCCCCCTCCGGACACCTTGAGGGTGGTAACGGGGACCTTGTTGCGTTTTTCCAGGCGTTCCTTGCCTTCGCGCAGGGCGTAAGCGATGCCCTCAATGATGGCTCGATACAAATGCGCCCGGGTATGCACATCACCGAATCCGATGATCGCCCCTTTCGCTTCCGGGCCAGGAATACGCACTCCGGGGTTCCAGAAAGGTTGGAGCATGAGCCCCATGGCGCCAGGGGGTGACTCGTCAAGAAAAGCGTCAAACAGCGTCTCCGGGGCAACACCGAGGGCATCGGCCTGTGCCACCTCGGGTTGGGCAAATTCGCGCTTGAACCAGTTCACCATCCAGTAGCCCCGCTGAACAATGATCTCGGAGTTGTAACGCCCGGGCACGGCGGCGCCGTAAGCCGGCACGAAAGGAATCGGCTCGACAAAGCGTGCATTACAGGTGTTAAACGTGGCCGTGGTGCCATAACTCAGGTTGCCCACCTCGGGGCTGAACGCGCCGGCCCCCAGGACTTCACAGGCCTTGTCGGCGCCACTGGCAACCACCGGCAGTCCTTTCGGTATGCCGGTATGGCGACTGGCTGCAGCGGTTACCTCACCCAGAATCTCACCCGGTGAGACCAGCTCGGGTAGCTGCTCACGTGTTACCCGCAGGGCCTTCCATTTGAAATCATGGGCGGCTGCCCACTGGTGGCGTTTGTAATCATAGGGAAGGTAGCCCACCTGCGAGGCGGTACAGTCCTTCACTTCACCGGTAAGGCGGTAATTGAGGTATCCGGATAACAACAGGAAATGCCGGGTTTTGGCCCACATCTCGGGCTCATCCACCGCCAGCCAGTTGCATTCGGCCTTGGAACGGAATTGCCTGAGCGTCTCCTTCTGCCCCAGCAGGTTCACCGGGGCCGCCATCCACCAGGGAAGATCCGGGTAATCGGCCGTGCGCCGCTGGTCCAGCCAGATCACCGCGGGGCGTAGCGGACGCCGTGTCCGATCCAGGCAAACCACCGACGCGCGCTGGGTGGTCAAAGAGACCGCAACAACCCGCGACTTGAGGTCCGGATGCGCGCTCCACAATGCTTGGCAGGCCTGGCCAAGTTCTTCCCAGAAATAATTGGCATCCTGCTCAGCCCAACCGGGTTGAGCCGATACGTAGGGCTCAATATGACGCTGGGATTTGGCGACCAGCTCCCCTTGCGCATCAAATAACATCGCCCTGGCACTTTGCGTGCCCTGATCCAGCGCCAGCAGCAAGGGGGTCTCGGTCATGCTCAGCCTGCCATCCGTTCCATGTCCGGGAGCCCGGGAACCCCATAAAAGCGTTCGTGCAGGCCCAGATAACGCTGAACTTCCTGCTCCCAGCGGTCGTCGTCCCAGCCGAGGCCTTGCTGGATCAATGCACGATAGCGATCAAGAACCACCAAGCCCGCATTCGGCTTGATGAGCCCCAAGCGCGTTCGTCTCAGCATCAGATCGTCAAGATGCACGACAGACTCATTGTCGAGCAGCCACTCGATGAAACCCTGATCATCCTGACTGGCATGCAGGAAATGCTGTACCGCTTGCGGGGCATTGTCCAATGGTTGATACATGGGCTCGCGGGTTTTCTGGCCCGATCGATGCGCGCGGGCGTCGATCAGCCCGGTTGCCAGCAAGGCATCCAGGGCGATCAGCCGGAATGTGGTCAATTTGCCACCACTGACGGTGACAATGCCATCGGACTCCCAAACAGCATGATCACGACGTTCCTTGGACGGATCGACCCCTTTGCCCGAGGCAATGACCGGCCGTACGCCGGCAATGGTGGCGTAGACATCATCACGGCTCACTGTCACGTCCGGGAACTGGGTGTTGATGAGTTTGAGCAGATACTGGAGTTCCCGCTCGCTGGCACTGGCTTCGATGTCCATGTCTTCCGGGTGGTCCAGATCGGTGGTGCCCACGCAGGTGACCCCTTCCCAGGGGAAAACAAACACTGGGCGACCGTCGTCGGGGTGCATGACCGTCAGGCAATCGCTCACGGGAAGCCGGGCGGGATCAATAAACAAATGACTGCCGCGTAGAGGTCGCACACGGGACTCACTACCAGACAGTCGATCTGCCCAGGCTCCCGTCGCATTGATCACATGGCGTGCCTGCAAGGTAGTAGTGCCACCATTGACCCGATCCGTCACGGAAACCTCAAATCTCTCGGCCACGCGCTGCGTGCCTGTCACCCGGGTATAGTTCTGGGCCAGCCCACCATGCCGTGCCGCTTCCAGCAAGGTCCGCATCACCAGACGGCAGTCATCAGTGAGGGCATCGGTGTAACTCATGGCCCCGGTGAGGCCATCTGTGTTCAGGCCCGGAGCGCGCTTTTCCACTTCGGCCCGGTTGAGATAGCGGTGATCCCGAATACCGGCGAGGAAATCGTACAACCAGAGAATCGCTTTCATGGGCCAACGGCCGGGGAATACCCCTTTCCTGAGCGGAAAAAGATAGGTGGCACGTTCCACCAGACCGGGCAGTTCCTTGAGCAGACGCTCGCGCTCGAGCAACGAATGCCGGGTAAGCCGGACATCACCCTGGGCGATATAACGGAGCCCGCCATGAACCATTTTGGACGAACGGCTGGACGTTCCCCAGGCATAATCGGTCTGCTCCAGTAGCAGGACCTTGAGGCCACGCCGGGCAGCCTCCAGCAAAATACCCGCCCCGGTAATTCCGCCACCGATGACCAGCAAATCCCATTGCTGTTGTGCCAGTTGTTCCAACGGTTGCCGCTTGCCCAACATTGTCATCATCCCTGTTTGTCTGTGACGTCTGAATCCTGAATCAGGCAGCCCGGATTCAGTCTCTGCTGCGGATCAAAATGGCCGATAAGGCTGCGTATTGCGGCCATGCCTTCCTGCCCTTTTTCATGGATCAGCCAGGGCGCATGATCCCGGCCGACGCCATGCTGATGGCTGATGGTGCCGCCATTGGCAACGATGGCCTCGCTGGCAGCCTGTTTCATGGCTTGCCAGCGAGCCAGTGTTTCCGGGTAGCTGGCGGAACAGCGGAAGACATACGTGGTATAGATACTCGAACCCTGCGGGTAGAGATGCGACAAATGGGTGAAGACGTGCACCTGCTCACCGTCACCGGCCTGCTCGCGAACCGCTTGCTCCATGGCCTTCATGGCCGGGGTCACCTGCTTCCAGTTTACCGCTGTCTCAAAGGTGTCGACCACGTAGCCATGCTCCCAGAGGCCGTGTCTCAGATACGGCGAACGGAACCGTGATTCTTCCCATTTTTTGCCGAGCAGCGTTCCGATCACTACCCCCCCTGCGCCTCGGATGCGTTGCCTGGCTGCAGCCAGGGTCTGGCGACTCTGGCGCCGCTCGCCAGTGACCCCAAAGGTGATCATGCACTTTTCATCGCCACAACCGCGCAGGCCCAGATAGCGATGCAATACAGATACCAGTTTTTCATGACCGGCAAGCATCAGGTGGCTTCGGGTCTCTTCCGGGTTGGACACACGCAGCATCGACAGGGGAAGCCTGGCCTGGGTCATCCCCCTGACAAGTTCCACCGCAGTGTCCCAATTCGGGGCAAAGGCAACGTGAAAGGATTCGGTTTCCGGCAGTGGGGTAACCCTGACCTTGACCTCGGTGATGATCCCCATACGCCCTTCAGAACCGAGGATGATCTCGCGGATATCGGGACCGGCTGACGAGGCCGGGATGGCAGGAATCTCCAGGGTGCCACGGGGTGTCTCCACCTTGCCCCCTGCGAACATTTGCTCAATACGGCCATAGCGCATGGATTGCTGGCCACTGGAACGACTGGCGACCCAGCCGCCAATGGTCGACAGCTCCCAAGACTGCGGGAAATGCCCCAATACATAGCCCTGCTCTCGCAGTTGCTGTTCTACCTGCGGACCCGGGGTGCCAGCCCCAAAGGTGGCAATCTGGCTCTCACGGTCCAGCTCAACAAGCCGGTTCATGCGCGCCAGTGACAGGGTCAGCACCGGTTTGCTGGAAGGCTGGGGATTGATATGTCCTGCCACGGAGGTCCCGCCACCGTAGGGGATCACCACGACATCGTGCTGCTCGGCCCAGCTGAGTAGCTTGCGGACTTCCCCACTGGTTTCGGGTTCTGCTACCCCGTCGGGAAAATGCCCAAACTCGCCCGAACGCATGGCAAGCCAATCGGGGAGGCTTTGACCGCGGGCATGGCGGACGCGAATTTCCGGGTCGGTGCTGACAAGGGGGTGAGCGGCAAGACGGCTAGCCGGAACCTGATCCAGCACGGACTGCAGTTCTGCGTCAGGCAGCGGCTCGGCCCTGCCAAGGCGCGCCTGCACAAAGCGCAGCCCAGAGGGCTTCAGTGGATAATTATTGGCGCTGTCGCCCCAGCCATTCCAGCGTCGCATGCAAATTCTCCAAGGTTTTTCGCATGTTATCGCTGTTCGGCTCCCCTTTCACTGGCGCTGCGGGACAGGGGCATGGACTATTTCGGACACACTTATTTGAGCAGCCATTTGCGTACACCCCGACGGCGGGCTCCGGCCCTTTGCTCCTCAAGATCGGCCAGCATGGACTCGATAGACGCAGACACTTTGTCGCGCAAGTCCCAGCACGCGTTCTTGTCCCCTTCCCTACCTGCATAGTCAGTGGTGGGGATCGGTTTGCCAATCTGAAACCAGAGGGGTTCAGGCTTGGGCAGCAAGGTGGGGCCCAGCCCCCGGCTCAATGGCATGAAGGTGTCGCCATCACGCAAAAGATTGTCCACGGGCTTGCGCTTGAGCAGCCATTTGCCCAGCCGTGAGCGTTTGAAATCCTGGCTGTCATAGAGAATCTTGTACGTCATGTCGCAGCCCGCAGAGGCAAACGGGATGATGTCATAACCATGCTGGATGGCCATCCGGGCAAATCCGGTCCGTTGCTTCCACACCAACTTGTGGATCTCGTCCTTGCGCATGGCCACCTCACGAGCACCACCGGGGAACACCAGCACATGCTGACCCGATTCCATCAATTGGGTGCAATTTGCCGGTGTGCCTTCCACCGCGCCCCAACGGGTCAGCAGCTTGCCCCAACCCGGCACATCAAAATGCAGCCGGTCACCCAGTGCGCGAGGGAAAACACCCGTCTGGCGATAGAGCTCGAGCACAAAAAGAGGGGAATCGATCAGGCCATACAGCCCGTGGTTACCCACAAACAGCGCCGGTCGCTGGGCATCAACATTTTCTGCCCCATGCAAGACCGGGGAAAAGTACCACTTCTGAATGCGCAGAATGCGTTCCATCAAGGCAACGGGTGGCGGGGAAAATGACGAACTTTTCATCCAGGGTCCTGTCTTTGTCAGTACCGATTGGCAAACTTGAGACGCGGCACTTTACCAGCTTTTACACGGTCGCTATGGTTCATTGAGGACTAAAGCGTTAAAAAAAACCAATAAGTTATGTATTCCAAGGGAGTTTTCATGAAACGTTTTGCGGGTTCGCTGATTCTTGCCGGCACCGTTGCTGTCACGGGCTGTAGCACCATTAACCCCTACACCGGAGAGAAGCAGACCTCCAAGGCCACGTCCGGGGCCGCAATCGGTGCAGTGGCCGGTGCCTTGATCGGGATTGCTACCTCTGACAGCGCCAAGGAGCGCAAGGAACGCGCACTGGCCGGTGCCGGCATTGGCGCCATCACTGGCGGCGGCGTCGGTTATTACATGGACGTGCAAGAAGCCAAGCTTCGCCAGAAACTCGAAGGGGCTGGGGTATCTGTGACTCGAGACGGCGAGAACATCATTCTCAACATGCCGGGCAACTTGACCTTCGCCACCGACAGCACCAATGTGAAATCCTCCTTCAGCCCTGTTCTGGATGCCGTGGCCGAGGTACTCAAGGAGTACAAGTCCACCATGATCCAGGTCGCGGGTCACACCGATAGCACGGGTGGCGACCGCTACAACCTGCTGCTCTCCCAGCAGCGAGCCCAGGCCGTGGCCAATTCTCTGGCGGGCTTTGGTGTCGAGCAGGTGCGCATGGATATTGTCGGCTTTGGCGAAACCCAGCCGATCGCCAGCAACAGCACCGCCAGCGGCCGTGAACAGAACCGCCGCGTAGAGCTGACCCTGCTGCCCTACACCGACTAAACTAACGATTCGCGGGCAGGCCCAGGCTTGCCCGCTTCTCTCTTGCATCATCCCCCCCTTCCTCAGCACGCCCTCCACTTATTCGACTTTGACGTACCTTTGCGGATGTTTTTCGAGGTGACCGGCGGCAATATTGATACCCTATCAATGCAATGCGGTTACCGCGGAGAGCCTCAGATGTCCCCCAACCCTGCCAGCGTTGACGCTCCCGTGAGCGAGCTGGACAACCTGCGCTGGCAGCAGCTGGAAAGTCGCTTGCCTGGTACAAGTTTCGTTTACGGCGTGACAACTACTGGGGTGGTGTGCAGCCCTGGCTGCCCTTCCCGCCTCCCGCGCCGTGAGAACGTGAGATTCTATGAAGACATCCGCGGAGCCCTTCAAGCGGGATTTCGCCCGTGCAAGCGCTGCCGCCCCCTGGACAAGGTGGGGAGGGATCTGGGTGCGCTGTTGGCACGCGTCTGCCGCAATCTTGAGGGATATGTGGTGAGTGGTGCGGACGCCGCGATTGCTGACGTGGCAAGTGATGCCGGCATGGCGGAAGCCACCTTGTTACGCCACTTTCGTAGCGTGACAGGACTGACTCCGACAGAGTACCTGGCCGCGATTCGACAATGCCGGCTTTACCCGGCGCTGGCGAAGCAAGGCTCCGTACTGCAGGCAGCAACTGAAGCCGGATACGGTTCTGCCAGCCATTTTTATCAGGACGCCCCACGCCTGACAGGCATGCCTCCCGCCAAACACCGCAAGGGCGGCAAGGGGGAACAGCTGACCTTCGCACTTGCCAGCACCGAGCTCGGCGAGCTGGCGGTGGCCGCGTCTTCACAGGGCGTGTGCTGGATTGCGCTGGGAGAGGATCCCGGGGTATTGCTCGATGAGTTTCAGGACCATTTTCGCCACGCCACCCTATTGCCACCGAATGACGCGTTCAACCAACAGATTGCGGCGGTCTGCCAGCTGGTTCAGCATCCGGAACAACCTGTGACACTGCCTCTGGATATCCGGGGCACCGTATTTCAACGTCAGGTATGGCAAGCCCTGCAGGCCATTCCTGTTGGCATGACCCTGGACTATCAACAACTGGCAGAGCGGATTGGCAGGCCCACCGCCGCGCGCGCGGTTGCCCGAGCCTGTGCGAGCAATGTGCTGGCCGTGGCGGTCCCCTGTCACCGGATCATCCGGCGAGATGGCGGGCTGTCGGGGTATCGGTGGGGCGTGGAGCGCAAAGCCTGGTTACTCGCCCGGGAGAAAGCGGCGCCAGAGGGAAACTGAAGCGCTAACCGGAGTTTTTCACCAATCGCCAGGCCAGGTACGCCAGCGGCACAGTGAGCCCCATCACCAGCAGATACGGCCAGCGATGATCCAGCGTATACAGCCCGGTGCCGACCAGCGGGCCAAGAATGAATCCTAACGCCGGGCACGCACTGGCCAGGCCCGCTACCCGACCCTGCTCTTCTGCACTGACCCGCAAACTGGCCAGCGCCATGATCGCCGGCATGCCAAAGCCAAGCCCAAGACCGATCAACAGCACTGCAAGACTCATGATGGTTTGGGCATCTGCCAACCAGAGAATCACTGCCCCTGCGCCAATGGCGGGAATAGCCATAATGATCAGTACCGTGGGAGCGGCTTTTAGCCACTGCACCACAATCAGCTGCCCAAGCAATGAGGTGATGGCAGCCGCCATCATGGTCAGCCCGAGTGCCCTGGCCGCCCCCTCAGGTGACATGGCGAAATGATCCTGAAACAAAAAGCCTAGAGTCTGCTGGATCAGGGCGAAACTCATGAACAGCATCACCCCGGTAAGTAACAAATCCCGGAGTCGCGGATCCGCGTAGGCACTCAGACCTTTACGAAGGGTTTGTCCTAACGAAAGCGCACGTTCAGTGGGCACATGCGGGGATGGCGGCAAGAACAGCGCCATCAGGACAGCCATTAGCCCGGTGATGATCGCGACGCCATACAAGGGGAAGACCAGCGCCACTGCCGCCAGAATGCCTCCGGAAACCGGACCGACGACAGTGCCCAGGTTGTTGGCCGCACCGATCCTGCCCATGCCCCGGGTACGTTGTTCCGGAGTGGTAATATCGGCGGTATAGGCCGCCGCCGCGGCGGGTGTCGCTGCCATGATGGCCGCCTGCAACATTCTGCTGATCACCAACCCGGCAACCAGAGCAGTACCACTGACCCAGCCATGCAGACCGGCGTCGAAGACAAGCGAAAACATCAACGTGCCAAGGGAATACCCGGACAACCCGATCACCAGCACACGTTTGCGCCCCAGCGATTCACTCAGCGTCCCCCATACCGGGCTGGCAAGGGCAAACACCAGTGAAGAACAGCTGATAATCAGGCCGACCTGCATTTCGGCCAGCCCAGTCGCACGCCCCAACGACGGCAGAAGCGTAAACACCAGCGTCTGCCCCAGCGCCGTGACCGCCACTGCGGCCAGCAGCATGCTATGCTGCAGCGCTCTGCCCTGTTGCTCTACCGGAACTGCCGGAGAATCGGAATCCTGTGACATACCCTTCTCAAACATTGGCTGACTGGCTGGCAGCCAAACCGTTCACGCTGGCCATGTCGTCAGGTTTTTTTGGTTTCTTCGCCCATTTCGGGGTGGTAAAGGCCCTGCAAGAGCATGGGCTAACGCCGGCACGATTGTGTGGCTCCAGTGCAGGTGCCCTGGTCGCATGTAGTGTTGCCAGTGGCAGCGGCATGACAACGCTGGAGCAGCGTCTGCTCCATCTGGACAAAGGGGATTTCTGGGATCCTTCGCCAGGCCTCGGATTGCTCCGGGGGCAGGCTTTCCGTTCACTGCTGGCCGATATCCTGCCCATTCGTCTTCTTGACGAAAGCCCACGGCCCGTTGCCCTGTCTGTCTGGCATGGCCGCAGCCAGCGAACCCGGGTGCTGCGTGATGGCGATGCCGTTGAGGCCGTATACGCCTCCTGTGCCGTGCCGCTGCTGTTTCAGCCTGCCAGTATTAACGGTGAACGCTACTGGGATGGCGGCATTGCTGACCGCCACGGATTAGCCGCGACCTGGCCCGGAGAGCGGGTACTCTACCACCATCTGCAATCCCGTTCGCCCTGGCGTCGGGCCAACAGTGCAGCGTTATTGCCACCGATCAGACCCAATCTGATGACGCTGGCCATTGACGGACTGTTGCGGGCAGGCCCGAATCGACTCAAGAACGGGCGTGTTGCCCTGGAGCAAGCCTATTCGGCAACACAGCAGGCCCTGTCCGCCCCGCTGTCGGGGCGGCAGGTCACCATACAGGCATAAGACACCGGGAACAGGCCCTAGCCGGCCTCGTCGTACAGGGGTTTGGACAGCTCTGCCCAGTCAACTTCACCATCATCCACCAGGTTTTCGTACTGAAGGATACCCAGCTCCTCGAACCGTGGCCGAACAGACTCGGTGAGTAACCCGATGCGTTTCAGGTTAGGCATGATGCGGGTAAACAGCAGATTGCGGAACTGGGCCATGATGGTCGATGACAGCACCTGCTCTCTGGCCGCCTCCACATCCCAGCCGAAGTGCTCGAACACTTCGGTGCTGATGAGGCGCTCTCGCATGACGACGCAAGCTTCAAAAGCGAAGTGTGCCCGCTCTTCTTTTTCTTCATGAGAAAGTGTCTTAACAAAATCCTCCAAGTAGTTGACTCCAAAGGTAACATGGCGCGCTTCATCACGGATCACCAAGTGCACAAGCTGCTTGAGCAATGGGTCCTTCGCCGTCATTTTCAGGGTGTTAAACGCGGCCAGTGCCAGCCCTTCGATGATGATTTGCATACCGATGAATTTCAGGTCCCAGCGGGGGTCGGACAAAATTTTGTCCAGTAACGCCTTCAGGTTTGGGTTCACCGGGTAGAGGATGCCGATCTTTTCCTGAAGGTAACGGGTAAAGGCCTCCACATGCCGTGCCTCATCAAAAGTCTGGCTCGCAGCATAGAGCTTGGCATCATAGGTGGGTGCGCAGCTTGCCAACTGCGAGGCGACCAGCAAGGCGCCCTGCTCACCATGCATGAACTGGGCGAGCATCCAGGCAAGGTTGTGCCAGCCAAAACGCAGTTTTTCCTCGTCGCTTAGTGCTTCAAACACCGGCCAGCCGTTGAACGGATTGAAAGACTGGTCCATGGGGATTTCAGAACGGGGGAAATCCTGGCTCCAGTCCAGGTCCATATCCGCATTCCAGTTCAGTTCCTTGCCGAGCCGGTAGAGCTTGCGGATCCGGCCATCCGCAGAGGAATAGTCCCAGTTGTAGTGACCCGTCAGTGGGGTCTGGAAGATTTCGACAATGTCATCCACGTGCTCAGCGGACAGTTTGTCTTCGATGTCGTCAGCCCCGGGGCCATCCCAGTTCTGGTAAATGCTGACCTGTGTCGGAGGAGCGGAGACTCTGGTTATTTTCATTGGGCACCTTCTTCCGTGGTTGCGTAGCGTTCTTCAACGCTAGGCCGATCCTGAAAGGTGGACAATGTCGCGGGATGACAATTACAGGCGCCGCTGGCGGGAAATCACAATCAAGGAGCCTCTGAATAACTCCTTGCGTACTCAGCGTGGCCTGAAGCGTGCAGCAGTTGTGCCTTGTCTCGACGGGAAGGGTGGTTCCCTTTTCAAGAGGCAAGGCACAGCTGATGGGCGCTTCAGGCCGCGCCCTCCGGGTCTTCCAGGCTGATCCACGCTCGTTGTTGCCTGTATTTGAAGGTATGAGTCTCGACAGGCAACCAGCATGCCTTCAAAAGTGCGCCCCTATTTACCTTGGCCGAGGGGGTGAATCAGCCTGAAAGACTGAGCATGCAAGGAGTTATTCAGAGGCTCCTTAACCCCCGAGCCGCCGCAGCGGCTCGGGAGACGCGGTTCAGGCGTCTTCGGACAACAGGAAATGGGCGCGGGCAATGGTAATCGGCTCCTGGCGGTTCTTTTGCCAGGCACTGATATGGACATTGGCGATACGACGCCCCTGCCGGGTGATGCGGCACTCCGCGTAAGTATCACGAAAATGCCCGGCGCGCAGGTAATCGATGGTGAAATCGATAGTTTTGGGGACCCGTGGCTCCCCCATTTGCAGCAGAATGAAGATGATCGCTGCCTGCTCCATAAAGCCGGCCACCGCACCGCCATGCAAGGCTGGCAGTGTCGGGTTGCCAATCACGTTGTCATTCTTGGGCAGCACAAAGGTCAGTTCATCGCCCTGCGCGACCACCTGGATCCCCAGAAAACGGGCGTAAGGAACCCGGTCAACCAGCTCCTGGTAATCGGTGGCACCGCTACGGCATTCATCAATCAGAGTCTTGAGCGCTTTCATTGGCCTACCACCTGCCCGGCTTTGTCAATTTTTAAACGTGTGTAGGTGGCCAGCCCGGTAGCGATCGGCGCGTCCTCGTTGCCCTCCTCCCAGCTGGTAATGCGAACAAAGGCAACGTGAGGGGTCAAACGGTAGCAGGACGCTTCACAAACCACTGCCGCTCCCTTCGCCGGGCCGCGCAGGTGGTCGACACGAAAATCAATCGTCGGCGTGATCTCAAAGACAGGAAAGGTTCTACAGGTGACTGACATGCCGCCTGCGTGATCCATCATGGCGAAGATCGCCCCGCCATGCATAACACCGGTTTCCGGATTTCCAACCAGATCATCACGCCAGGGAAGCCGGGCACGAACCGCGGTTTCCTCTGCGCTGATCACTTCCATACCAAGCACTACAGAGTGCCGAACGGATTCGAGAAATCGATTGCATACATCCAGACGGGTAAACGGGGGAGACGAGTCTGTCACGGCGGCCAATGCCTCCTGTTGGCAAAGAGCAGATGATGGCGTCAGCTTGAAAGGCGCTGGCGGGCTTTTCGGAGGCGATTATAGCAGTCTCTGGCGGTCAACATTAGTCTCGCATCTGTCACGCGGCTCCAGAATGCACAGCCACGCCTTTCCTGGATAGCTCAATCAGAAAGTTGTTTGGTCGCAACACACGCCCCAGAATATCCGGGTACTCGGGCATGACAGTCGCCCCGGATTTCGCATGGCTGCTCACTGGAGAGCGACTGCACCGGTGACATTGTCACTAAACCCCTTTAAGAGCCTCACCCTGTATCAGCGCGGAGATTGATTCTTGGCAACCTCTTCCCGATTCAGAACCAGCATGCGAGCCGTTGGGCATATTGTCGAACGCCGCCGTCACCCGGACCGCTTCATTCACGTGGATAAAACCCCCTGGGATGAAATCTACCGGGACGGCATCATGGCTGTGCGGCATTACAGCCTTCCACCCGGCAAATCCATCGAGCTCAATGATCAGACACTAGCGATACAACCCAAACGCCACCGGGTGCCTCTGGTGTTGGTCCCTGCCCTGGGCATTCACTGCTGGACCTATGATTTGATGCCCAACCGCTCGATGGTGAAGTATCTGATGGCGCGGGGATATGACGTTTACCTGGTCGATTGGGGCAAGCCTTCCCAAGCGGAGCACGGTCTCGATCTGGATACCTACGTCAATCGTTGGCTCCCCGCCGCTATCCGCGCGGTGTGTGAGCATGCAGAGGCCGATTCGGTCAATCTCATGGGGTATTGCATGGGGGGGCTCCTGTGCCTTATGTACCTGGGTGCCCATGACACCTCCCCGGTCAAGAACCTGATCACCATTGCCAGCCCGGTCAACTTCCATAAAAGTGGCCCTTTCGGCAAAGCCATCTCGTTAGCCGCTATCCCGTCCATGAAAGCCCACGACTGGTTCAAGCTGCGGCTGAAGCCACTGGATGACAAACTGTTTCATATTCCTGCCGGACTGTTGGCCTTCGGTTTCAAGATGACCAATCCTCCAGGGGTGGTGCAAGCCTACATGGATTTGATTCGGAACCTCGGTGATCGCGAATACGTGACTGAATATATGACCATGGGCCAATGGTTCAATGACATGGTTGACTACCCCGGTGCGGTAGTTCGCGAAGTGATTGAAAAAATGATCCTCGCCAACAGTCTGGCGCGTGGCCGTATACGCATCGGAGGGCGCAACGTGGATTTCACAACCATCAAGCAGGATTTATTGGCTTTCGCCGGCACCACCGACAACATCGTCAGTCTGCGGGCAGCACGGGAAGTCATGAATCTGGTAGGAAGCCGGGATAAACGTTTCGAGGAAGTGCCTGGCGGTCACGCAGGCGTGTTTTCTGGCTCGAAAGCGCCGGATCATGCCTGGAGAATCAGTGCGGACTGGCTTGCCACTCGTTCGAATTGATTGCCTGCGCGGGCGATCGCCCGCGCAGACACCCAACTTGCCTGGCTAACCTTTGCTTGCTTCGACCAGCTCTTCAATCCGCTCCGCAACCTGGTTCGCATACCGGTAAAACAGATAGGGAACCTTGTTCGAGGCTTCATCGTTCATTTTCGGAATAGTGCTACGGATAAAGGCCCAACGTTGGTTCACAAAATCCAGAACATCGGACGCCTGAGTGTCAGCAGCATACTGCGTGTTCAGGGCTTTCAGCCTGTCATCAATGCCCTTGGATTCAATGGCAAAATCCATGGGCTTAAGGCCTGTACCTGTAGGCAAACCAGCTGAAGGAAAGGCCGCCAATGCGAGATACTCGCTCGCCAATCGTTGCATCGCGACGGACAACTCTGCGATATCAAGATAGGCGCTCGTCTGCTGGTCACGGGTCGACTCGGCCAGCTCCACCACGTCAAGCGTGGTCGTATTCATCTCACTCATCGCCCCATAATCGGCATAACCCAGTGATGCCAGAGGATTGTCCAGTGCTCGCTCAGAAAGCGTCGCCCAGGCCTCATTTAGTGCGTTGATGCCAGCCTCATTGCCCGGCTCCGCTTCCTTGACCATTTCATTAAGCCGTTGATCCCCTTCGGCCAGTAAAATTCTCAGGGCTTCCCGGTCATCCGGGTTATCGCCTCTAATGGAAAGGAGATGGAATCCCATTCTCGCGCGCCAGGCATCTGCTTCCAGCGTTGCGAGCTCTCCTGCAGTGACTGCCGCTTCGGCAAGGCTCGCACCGGCCAAAAGGGCTGCTATTGCTGTTATCCGTAACGTCGTTTTCACTTGTCCCTCACTCTTTTTACTCCCCACGAAAAACCCCCGCATCCGGGCGGGGGTCAGTGTCAGACCATGGTGATAATTAATCCACCGGCCCGAAAGTTGGTTTCTCGACTTCTGTCGACGCCAGACTGATTGCCTGGTCCATCGTCTCAACCATCTGCCTGGTATAACGATAAATCAGGAAAGGCACCGCGTTTTCGTAGAATTTAACCATCGATTCTCGAATAAACTGCCATTTCAGACCTACCTGATTGAGCGCGCGCGCCATTGCCTCGTCACCCGAATGCTTGCGTTGGGCTGCTGCGAGCATTTTTTCGAACTGCGGGACGGCATCTTTGAATTCCAGACGCCCCTCATCAGAGCCCGCGGCCATTCCGCCCGAAGGGTCAGCTGCAAGGTTGAGATACTCAGAAGTCATCCGCTGTAAATATGCCGCCAATGCAAGCACATCATCATATTGACCACTTTTGGCGTCACCGAAGGCATCCATTCTTTCCACCATAATGGCGGGCAGCTCATTCACATCCTGGATGGTGTAAGCATTGGTGAAACCCTGCTCGGCCATGGTGTTGCCGCTGGCGGCATCCTCGTAAATTTTCCAGTCTTTCTCCAAGGCGGCGACAAGGTCTCTCTCCTCGCTCCCTTCTGCATCCCCATTCAGAGACGCCAGTGCAGCCTGGGCCCGGGAGATCGAGCGATCGAGGTCTGAAGCATAAGAATCGCTGCCGGTCATGACGGTCAACATGTGAAAATCGGTACGGACCTGCCACAGGGAAAGTTCGAATTCTTCTAGGTCGGTATTAGTGATGGCTGCCATCCCCTGAATCGGCAACAGGGCTACCGCCAACAGACTGCCCAGCAATCGCTTAGCCATAAGTTCTCCCTTTCTGATCTCGCTATTCTATTCTTTTGTTATACGGAGCCGCCCCATCTGGCCCCAATTCAGTAAACAGTATCACACTTATTATGAGAAATAGGAGTCTAGTGGTATTGCTGGCCGACGGGCAGACGCGGGATTGATCCCAACGGCAACCGCTCAAGCGCCCCAGCGATCCAGTCAGGTTGCCACCACTGTAAAAACACCAGCGCGGTAAGGAAGGTCAATACCAGTACATTCCACACCCAAAAGAGACCGCCAAAAACCTTTACCAGCGCCCCGGGGGGCGGGTTCGGAGTGCCATAGCGGTTCATCATGCTGCTGCCATCAGCAAGGTAGAGATAGAGCTGAAATGGCAGATTTATCCCTGGAACCAGTACCAACAGAGTCCACCAGCCGCTTCTTTCGATGTCATGAAGGCGCCTTACCATCAGGCCTGTCAGATAGACAATCGCCAGCAGAGCAACGACTCCTGTCACCAGGTATCCAAGCCATGCCGGGACGGCGGGAGACGCCGATACCACCCAGGAAAGCGCCATCAACAATATCGCAATCAGACTGGAGCAAAACTGGTAGCAGGCGTACCGCAGCCGGCCCAACCGTTGCGTCAGGCTAAGCGGTGAGATCGGCTCATAGACGATGGTGCCTTTGCCAAGATATCCCGGTTTGATCTCCGGGCCTTTGTACAGGTTATCCATGACGGATCGTTAACCCTCCTCCTGCCCGGACCGCCACTGGCGGTATTGTTCGATATCTCCACGACATTGCGTCCCGGCCCGCGCCAGAACACCCGCATCATCCAGTAGTCCCAGTGCGATAATGGGATCCGGTATGGCATCAAGCGGAATCAGGAAATACACCAGGGCCGCAGCCAGACTCACCAGCGTTGACCAGGGCACCTGACGATAGCGGCCGGTGGCCCAGTCGTACAGCATGACAGCGAAAAGCCGCACATCGTCGGCCGCATCGCCAAGACGCGCCTTGAGTGTGTCGCCCCGTTGCAGCGCCAGGCGAGCCAGCCAGCGAGTGGCCGATACCGACCGCAGAATCCGTTCTGCGCGGCGCCGTGCGAAGGAAAGGTCAGCCATTGAGCTCGTGGAACAGAGCGCGATACTCCTCGGTGAGTTTGTGCTTGGGCTGCAAATTCACCAGCGGAGTGGCCCGCTCATGGGACTCGCGCATCACCACACTGGAAGACAGCTTGTTTTCGAGAATCGGCAAGCCCTCTTCCTGCAACGACGCAACCAGTTCCTGGGGCAACCGGGCCCGAGGCTGGAACTGGTTGACGACGATACCCTCAACCTGAAGCTCATCATTATGGTCTTCCCGGGCCTCCTGGATGTTTTCCAGCAGCGTATAAAGCGCCTTGCGGGAGAACGCATCACAGTCAAACGGAATCAGAACCTTGTCCGCGGCAATCAGGGCCGAGAGCGTGTAGAAGTTATAGGCTGGCGGGGTATCCACAAAGATGTTGTCAAAATCACGGGACAAGGTTTTCAGCAACCCCCGGAGTTTGTAGATCTTGTGCTTGGACTCGAGCATGTGCTCGATTTCGCCAAGTTCGCCGTTGGAGGGCAGGACGAACAGGTTCTCGAACGGAGTGGCGTGAACATAATCGCGTGGGTCTTTTTCTTTCAGGCGAAACGACAGCGTCTGGCCGAAGAAGGTGCCGATGTTAGGCTTGGGGCCTTCTCCGCCACTGTAGGCCTCCATCCCCAACAGGTACTGACTGGCATTACACTGGGGATCGAGATCAACAACCAGGGTGCGGTTCCCCTCCGCAGCACTGATCGCGGCCAGATTGACGGTAATACTGGATTTCCCCACTCCGCCCTTCTGGTTAAACACCACACGACGCATTCCTTGTTCTCCTTAAACTGCCGGATATTGGCCAGCCGTGGCTGACAAGCTTTGAGCCGAATCATACACAGCTACCGGCAAGCCTCACAGTGCTGAACTGCCGCGGTTATCCAGTCACTGCAGTCTTCCACAGATACTGTGGATAACTCATTGGAAAACGCCGGGAGAAAGCGCTACAGGCCCGATAGCTACCCCTTTATTCCAGTCGTGATCAAAATTGCATCAGCACAAGCTAAACACGAGACGAAAATCTATATAGCACTCTTGTCCAAGGCGATCACGGAGATACATAGTAAACACAATGTTGAGACTGGAGTGCCATCATGAGCCAGCCGTTTTGCACGGTTCCTGCTGACAGCAATCTGAAAGCGATTCAGGGCGACCGGGGCCTGCCCCTGATTGGGATGACCCTGTCATTCATGAAAGACCCAATCAATCTAATGCGCAAGCGTTACGACCGCTATGGCCCGATTTCCTGGGCCAGTGTCTTTGGCATGCGCATGGTTCACATGGTGGGCCCTGACGCCAACCAGTTTGTGATGCTTAACCGCGGAGACCTGTTCTCTAACCATCAGGGTTGGGACTATTTCATTGGCAAGTTTTTCCACCGCGGCATCATGCTGCTGGATTTCGAGGAACATCGCTGGCACCGCAAAATCATGCAGCAGGCATTTAACCGCGATGTCCTGCGGGGCTATCTCCAGCGCATGGGCCCGCATATTACCCAGGGCATTGAACACTGGGACCAGATACCTGATTTCCTGGTCTTCAATGCCATCAAACAGCTGACACTGGATCTCGCCACCGACGTCTTCATGGGCTACGAACTGGGCCCGGAAAGCAAAGCCATCAACCAGGCATTTATTGATACGGTACGTGCCGGCACCGCGCTGGTTCGCACGAATGTTCCCGGTGGTCGTTGGGCGAAAGGCCTCAGGGGGCGCAAGGTGCTGGAACGCTTTTTCCGCAAGGAATTGCCAGCGAAACGGGCAAGTCAGGAATCCGATTTGTTCAGTGTGTTGTGCCATGCAAAAACAGAAGATGGAGACCAGTTCAGCGACGACGATGTGGTCAATCACATGATCTTCCTGATGATGGCCGCCCACGACACGACCACCATCACGCTGTCCACCCTCTTCTATTATCTGGCCAAGAATCCACAGTGGCAGCAGCGCTTGCGGGAAGAAAGTCAGACCCTGAACAAGACCTGCATCGACTATGATGATCTGGCCAAACTGGAGGGGATTGGCCTGGCCATGAAAGAGGCCTTGAGACTATGCGCCCCGGTCCCCTCATTGCCACGCAAAACCGTCAGAGATGCCGAATTCAACGGCTACTTTATCCCCAAGGGCACCTTTATCAGCGTCAGCCCATTCTTTACCCACTATATGGAAGAGTTCTGGCCGGAACCGGAAACCTTTGACCCAGAGCGGTTCAGCGAAGCACGCAGGGAAGACAAGATCCATCCTTATGCCTGGGTGCCGTTTGGCGGCGGGGCTCACAAATGCATTGGTCTGCACTTCGCCGAGATGCAGGTCAAAGCGATACTCCATCAAGTATTACTGAATTATCGCTGGAGCGTGCCGGACAGTTATGAAATGCCGCTGGATACGACCAGCCTGCCCGTACCTGGGGACGGCCTGCCGGTTACATTGCAGCGGCTCTAAGCCAGCAGGCTGGCTCCCAGAGCCGCTTCGTTGCCAGGGAGGGAAAAGCTGCGGCACGGAGCTGACTCTGTGGGAGCTTGCCCGCAAGCGATAAGGCAGCAGTCGATTCCAGCCACAATCAACGTGTAATGCGCTCGCCCTGGCGCATCGTGACGAGTTCTTCGGCAGCCGTTGGATGGATCCCCACGGTGGCATCAAAATCTGCCTTGGTGGCGCCCATCTTGATCGCCACTGCGAACCCCTGGGTAATCTCGGCGGCATCCTCGCCGGCCATGTGCAAACCCAGAACCCTGTCTGTCTCATCATCGACAATCAGCTTGATGAAACTCCGTTCCTGCAGCTCGCCAAGGGTATAGCGCATGGGGCGAAACTGGCTTTTATAGACTCGGACCGCCCCACAAGACTCTAGCGCCTGCTGCTCGGTCAGGCCGACAGTACCAATGTTGGGATGACTGAACACTGCCGTCGCAATATGTTCGTAATTCATGGCCTCATCTGGCTTGTTCTGGCCGAACAGGTGTGCGGCCAGCCACATGCCTTCAGCCAGGGCGACCGGGGTCAACTGTACGCGGTCAATCACATCGCCCAACGCATACAGCCCGGTGTTGCTGGTCTGAAAATGCTCATCGACCTTGATAGCCCCACGCTCATTGAGCGCAGGCGCTGCCCCTTCTGCAAACAGACCGTCCAATAAGGGAACACGGCCAGTGGCATAGAACACCTCATCGAACTCCTCTTCACCTCCATCCTGGAAGTGAAGTTGTTTACGGCCTTCGGCTTCGGTGATTTTGGCCACATCGGCATTGAACTTCAGCGTGATACCCTGCGCCGTCATCTGCGCTGCCACAAAAGCCCGAATATCCTCATCAAACCCCCGCAAGAACAACTCCTTGCGATAGACCTGCGTGACCTCACAGCCCAGCCCATGCAGAATGCCGGCGAACTCAGTTGCGATATAGCCGCCCCCCACAACCGCCACCCGTTCGGGTAATTCAGAGAGATAAAACAAGTCGTCTGAAATTCGAACATGTTCCTTGCCCGGGAAATCCGGTACAAACGGCTTACCGCCAACAGCGACCAATACATGCCTGGCCGTGAGAACCTGATCTCCCACCGAGACCCTGCCCTCGCCCAGAACCGTGCCATGGCCCTGAAAAATGGTGACGCCCGCCTGGTCGAGAATACGCTGGTAAATGCCGTTCAAGCGCTCGATTTCCCGGCTCTTGTTGTCCCTGAGAGTCGCCCAGTCGAACGACCAGCCATCAACCTGATAGCCATAATCGCTCGCCAGTGAGAATTCCTGGGGGAAATGTGCGCCATAGGAAAACAGTTTTTTGGGGACGCAACCCACATTGACGCAGGTCCCACCAAAAAAACGCTCTTCGATGATTGCCACGCTGGCGCCATGGCTCGCGGCCATACGCGCAGCACGGACGCCGCCGGAACCGGCACCAATTACCACCAGATCAAACTCGGTTTTCACTGCTTACTCCTCGCAAATAGGGAATGTCAGGCAACGTTTTAGCTTTAGCGTTCTGATGCTCCGAACAGGGACTTGTTACGATTTCCGGGCCTGCCACCTTACCAGTGTTGGTTGCTCACTGGGTCGCCCGGAAGCCAGATACTCTCCTGTAGCCACTTGGGGCCACAAATAATCCAGTGGAATGGATTCGCCGTTACTGCTGAGCATCCTGGCATGATGACGGCGCAATTCCCGCGGCTCACTGACGCCACAGGAATGGGCGATGGTTTCCACCTCTTTGACGAGATTGTCGTGGAAGTACGCCACCCTCTGTGATTTCTCTTCCGGAACCAGGCCACGCTGCAAACGGGGGTTATGAGTTGTCACGCCAGTCGGGCAGGTATTGCGGTTGCACTGCAGCGCCTGAATACAGCCCAGAGCGAACATGTAGCCACGGGCGGACACACAGAAATCCGCTCCGACCGCAATAGCCCAGGCCACCATGCTGGGATTAATTAATTTGCCAGAGGCGATGATCCTGATCCTGTCGGTCAGGCCGTAGCCATCCCGTAAGTCCACCAGCAGGGGCAATGACTCAGCCAAATACAGCCCAACATCATCCATTAATGACATGGGGGCGGCGCCGGTACCGCCGTCACCACTGTCCACAGTGATAAAATCCGGGGCGGATTCGTGTCCGCGCTCGTGGATCGCCAGAAACAGGTCTTCAAGCCAACGGGCCGACCCGATCACACACTTGATACCGGTGGGCTTGCCCGTGACCTTACGGACATGGGAAATCATGTTAAGCAGACTGTCCGCGTCCTGGATGTCCGGCTGTCCGTTTGGGCTGATGGAGGATTCTCCGACGGGAATGCCTCTTATCCTGCCAATTTCCTCTGTGACCTTTGCCGCAGGCAAAATCCCGCCTTTGCCGGGTTTTGCCCCTTGGCTGAGCTTGATTTCGAACATTTTTACCTGGCTGTGTGCTGCAATGTTCGCCAGTTTCTCGTCATCGAGGTTGCCCTCACCGTCCCGCACACCGTATCGGGCAGTCCCGATCTGAAATACCACATCACCGCCACCGTCCAGATGATAGGGGGACAGGCCGCCTTCCCCTGTATTCATCCAGCAATTGGCCATGGAGGCCCCTTTCGACAAGGCCTGAACTGCCGGCCGGGACAACGCGCCATAGCTCATACCTGAGATATTAAAAATGCTGTGAGCAACGTAGGGTTGATCACAGTGAGGACCGATCATGAGCGGGAGGGTTTTGGCGGCATTCTTCTCCAACGTCGGGTACGGGCAATTCATGAAGATCACCCGCCCGGCGCCGATCTGCTTGGTCGAACCGAATGCCGAGGTATTACCCAGATTTTTGGCAGCACGGTATACCCAACTGCGTTGCGCCCGGTTGAATGGCAGCTCTTCCCGATCCATGGCAAAAAAGTACTGGCGGAAGAACTCTCCGAGATGCTCGAAAAAGTACCGAAAGCGGCCGATCAAGGGGAAATTTCGGCGAATGGCATGGGCTTTCTGGAAGAACCGGTCTTGTACCCACAGGGCTAATGCGACCAGAATCAGTAGCATTAAAAGGGCAAGAAAGCCCAGCTCCAGCCAGGCAATCATACTGCTCAACCAGGGTTGTAGGCGTTCCGGGAACATACTTTCTCCTTGTGACCTGCCCGGCACTTTGACCAGATAGGCTATTGGGCCTTCGATCAGTGGGTAGTATGATGGTTGTTAGCGTCCACGTTAAACCCGCGATATCGCCACTTCATCGGTGAGTACTCGGCCACTATAAACGACGACGCTAACATGGGGGCAAGCGTTAGCCTTTGGCTACGCAAATAATAAATACCGGAGCAGCACAAACTGCTACCAAGGGTACTGGCCATAACAATGAACAATTACGTCCTGATGGCCCTGTGTATCAGTGGCCTTATCGGATTGTCAGGAGCGGCCACTGCGGGGAACATTTACAAGTACCGCGCAGCGGATGGCACCATATTATTCACTGATCAGCCCCAGGAGCGGGTTGGCAGTGACCATACCCTGTTGTCTGTACGAAAGGGATGGAGCTACCAGACCCGCGCGCTGAGCGATGCTGAGCGTGACCGCTACGATACCGTTATTACCCTCGCAGCCAGCCGGTACGGGGTTGAACCCGGCCTGATCAAGGCTGTAATTCACGCTGAATCCCTGTTTAACCCGAATGCTGTGTCCCGTGTGGGCGCCCAGGGCCTGATGCAACTCATGCCGGAAACGGCCAACTACCTTGAAGTCACCAACCCCTTCGATGCCCGTCAGAATATCCTTGGTGGCACCCGCTTTCTTGCCTACCTGAAAGGCAAATTTACCGACCTTGACCATATTCTTGCCGCATACAATGCGGGCGAAGGCAATGTGCGTCGTTATGGTGGCATCCCCCCGTTCAAGGAAACCCAGGCTTATGTTCGTAAGGTGAAACAGCTGAAAAGCCGTTATGCCCCGCACTTCCTGGCGGGCATGGGGGAAGAGGAGGTCTTCGCGGCGAGATAGTCCAGCGAGCTATCAGCTATGGGTTTTAAAATCGCGAGCCCAGAACCGCACAAGTCTGCTTCTTGATCTTCATGACTCATAGCTAACAGCTGCTTTCAAGCCTCCACCCCCAACCACGGCCCATCATAGGCAATCCGATACTGGTCAAGACGATAGTTGGCAGTCAGGCATTGCCCGCTGCGCAAGGAGAATTCCATTCCGTGACCGGGGCAGCGCAACTGGTTACCGGATACGGTACAGCGATCAAGCGGGAAGTCGGCGTGGGGGCAACGGCGTTGCACCAGCCAGGTCTGCCCATCCTCATGGATTAACAGCAGCTCTTCACGGCCGACTTTCACAGGCATGCGCAGGCCATCATAGAGCTCAAGCGACCGAATCAGTCGGTGAAACATGGACCGCCCTCCTTTTCGCAATACCTGCAGATCCCAGCCATGACATGCAAAGCCCGATCGCCTGAAAGGGTTCATCGCGGATTTTTGGGGGACGCCTCCCACTTTGCGGTGGGGGATCAATCGGGCTTTCCCCTCAAACCTGCGAAGAACCATAAAAAAGCCCGCTTGCGCGGGCTTTTTACTGTGCGATGAAGCACCAGACAGGTCAAGCCGTGCGATTTAGTCGCCGTGCTTGCCCGCCAAGAAGAACCAGGTATCCAGCACTGAATCCGGGTTCAGGGATACAGAGGAGATACCCTGCTCCATCAGCCATTTCGCCAAGTCAGGATGGTCCGAGGGGCCCTGACCACAGATCCCGATGTATTTACCCTGCGCGTTACACGCATCAATGGCCATCTTCAGCAGCTTCTTCACTGCAGGATCGCGCTCATCAAACAGATGGCTGACGATACCGGAGTCGCGGTCCAGACCCAACGTCAGCTGGGTAAGGTCGTTGGAACCGATAGAGAAGCCGTCAAAGTTCTGCAGGAACTCATCGGCCAACAGCGCATTGGTGGGCAGCTCGCACATCATGATGACACGCAGATCATTTTCACCACGCTTCAGGCCGTTCTTGCCGAGAAGCTCGATCACCTGTTCGGCTTCGCCAGTGGTACGAACGAACGGCACCATCAGCTCAACATTGGTAAAGCCCATCACATCGCGGACTTTCTTCATGGCCCGGCATTCGAGCTCGAAGCAGTCTCGGAAGTTTTCACTGATGTAGCGGCTCGCACCGCGGAAGCCCAGCATCGGGTTTTCTTCTTCCGGCTCGTAGTGCTTGCCACCGATCAGGTTGGCGTATTCGTTGGACTTGAAATCAGACAGACGAACAATGACTTTCTCGGGGTAGAACGCCGCAGCCAGGGTCGACACGCCTTCCACCAGTTTCTCAACATAGAAATCGACCGGATCGCCATAGCCGGCAATACGCTTGTCGATGTTCTGCTTGATGTCGTTCGGCATGCTGTCGTAGTTCAACAACGCCTTCGGATGGACACCGATCATGCGGTTGATGATGAACTCCAGACGGGCAAGCCCAACGCCCTGGTTCGGCAGCCCCGCGAAATCGAAAGCACGATCCGGGTTGCCGACGTTCATCATGATCTTGAATGGCAGCTTCGGCATGGATTCGATGGAATTACGCTGTACGTCAAATTCCAGCTTGCCTTCATAGATCTTGCCGGTGTCGCCCTCAGCACAGGACGCGGTAACTTCCATGCCATCAGACAGCAGTTCCGTGGCATCGCCACACCCTACGATGGCAGGCACACCCAGCTCACGGGCAATAATGGCTGCGTGACAGGTCCGGCCACCACGGTTGGTAACGATGGCCGCCGCACGCTTCATGACCGGCTCCCAATCCGGATCCGTCATGTCGGTCACCAGCACGTCACCCGGCTGCACTTTGTCCATTTCCTTGACACTGGTAACGATGCGGACCGTACCGGCACCGATACGCTGGCCAATGGAGCGGCCTTCTACCAGAACCTTACCGGTCTGCTTGAGCAGGTAACGCTCCATGACGTTGGCATCAGAACGGCTCTTCACCGTCTCGGGACGGGCCTGAACGATGTACAGTTTGCCGTCATCACCATCCAGCGCCCACTCGATGTCCATGGGCATACCGTAGTGTTTCTCGATTTCGATCGCCTGACGAGACAGGTTCTCGATGTGTTCGTCGGTCAGACAGAACTTCATGCGGTCATCACGATCCACATCCACAATCTGGACTGACTTGCCAGCAGTGGCCTCGGCGCCGTAAATCATCTTCTGCATCTTGCTGCCCAGGTTACGGCGCAGGATGGCAGGCTTGTTATTCTGCAGTGTCTGCTTGTGAACGTAGAATTCGTCAGGGTTTACTGCGCCCTGCACGACCATTTCACCCAGGCCGTAAGACGCGGTAATGAACACCACATCCTTGAACCCGGATTCGGTATCCAGGGAAAACATCACGCCTGCCGCGCCGGTCTCGGAGCGCACCATGCGCTGCACACCCGCAGACAGGGCAACCAGCTTGTGGTCAAAACCCTGATGGACCCGGTAGCTGATGGCACGGTCATTAAACAGGGAGGCAAAGACCTCTTTCACGGCGACCATGACACTGTCGATACCACGGATATTCAGGAAGGTTTCCTGTTGGCCGGCAAAGGAGGCATCCGGCAAATCCTCAGCGGTAGCGGAAGAACGAACCGCCACCGGCAGGTCCGCATTGCCCTCGCCGATCTGCTCGTAAGCTTCACGGATAGCCTTGTCTAACGCAGGCTGGAAAGGCGCATCAATCACCCACTGGCGGATTTCTTCACCGGTCTTGGCCAGTGCAACCACATCCTCAACATCAAGAGCGCTCAGCGCTTCGTTGATCTTTTGGGTCAGGTTGTTGTGCTCGAGGAACTCACGGAAGGCTTCAGCGGTAGTGGCAAAGCCGCCGGGCACGGAGACACCCGCTGCCGACAGATTGCTGATCATTTCACCCAGGGAGGCATTTTTGCCACCAACGTGTTCTACGTCGTCTTTCCCCAGATCCTGAAACCAGACTACATATTCCGCCAAGGTTGTCTCCTTAAATACGTGTTACCGGTAGTATCCACTGGCAATGCCGGGTCGAATCGAGCCGACATTCTACTCAAAACCATCACGGTTTGCCCGCCCAAGTGACAAAAAGGGGCGCGACTTTCGGCATTTATATGGCCGGTTCGCCGCCACTCGGCTTTCAAAGCCACTATCCCATTGAAAATGCAAGGATAATTCATGGCCTGGGCTATCGGCGCGCAGTGTAGTGGCAACGCGGGGTCCGGACAACGGCCAATTCGTGTCATTGAGCCTGCTTTACGGTCATAGCAGTGGAAACCCCGGCGTGGAGTCACTAGACTGCTACGACAAAACAATGACTTAGACACCCTTGCAGGGCCAGAGATGGCTCCAAAGGTTGTCTGTAGACAATTTTCCTGAGGGACGATCAGGGACTGTCGAGCCCATGGTCGCAAAGCAAGCCCTATGGCCAGCCTCCTCATGCGGGATCAGACATGGCACTTATCATGAAACGAACAGCCTTTTACCTTTCCGACGGCACAGGCATTACCGCCGAAACCCTTGGCCACAGCATGCTTAGCCAATTTGGCGATATTGAATTCGTTCAGGTCACCCTCCCCTTTGTGCAATCCGACCAGCAAACACGAGAGGCCGTAGAACGCATCAACAGGGCCCACCAGGAAGACGGGGTAAAACCGGTGGTCTTCTCTACTCTGGTGAACAACGAACACCGCGAGATTCTGCACAGCTGCAAAGGTATGGTGCTGGACCTGTTCGGCGCCTTCCTCAACCCGCTGGAGGAAGAACTGGGGGTTCGTTCCAATCACAAGATCAACCAGAGTCACGCCATCCGTGACGCCGACTCCTACCGTATTCGGATCAATGCCGTCCACTTTGCGCTAGACAACGATGATGGCGCCCGGACGCGGCACTACGACCAGGCTGACATTATCCTCATCGGCGTCTCCCGCTCCGGCAAAACGCCCACCAGCCTTTATCTGGCTCTTCAATTTGGATTATTTGCTGCCAACTACCCTCTCACTGAAGACGACTTCGATGACCTGCGACTTCCCAAGGCGCTCCAGGAACACAAAACGAAGCTATTCGGCCTGACTATCAACGCCGAGCGTCTTAGCGCAATACGCAGCGAACGCAAGTCAAACAGCAAATACGCCTCACTGCGTCAATGCGACATGGAACTACGCGCCCTGGAAGCCATGTACAACAAGCACAACATCCCCTATCTCGATGCCACAGAGCTATCTATCGAAGAGATCAGTACGCGGGTGTTGGCGATGAAGGGGCTGAAGCGGCGCTTGCAATAGCAGCAAGGACTACTAAGAGCGCATCCCACAAGTCAATGGTAGAGGTGTTAGCAGCCCCGAAGGCAGGCTTCCACTGAATCAATGACATACGCCTGCTCGCCGTCGGTGAGTGAGTGGAAAACAGGCAGGCGTACAAGCCGTTCGTAAAGTTCAACTGTCTTGCTGCATGCTCCAACGTTCCTGCCGAACTGCTTTCCAGCCGGAGAAAGATGTAAGGGTACATAGTGTGCCTGAGCGCAGACGCCCTTCGCATTCAGCCCCGCAAGCAATTCATTCCTTGCACGCAAATCTCTCGCTTTCAGAAAAAAAATATGGCCATTGTGGTCCGCCCAATCAGGAACGCTAGCCTGTTTTATTCCGTGAAAATCCGACAATGGTGCCAACTCAGACGCATAGTTTTCCCACCGCGCCCGCCGTTCAAATTTAACGGCCTGAGCGGCATCAAGCTGAACGGAAAGGAAAGCCGCCTGAAGCTCGCTCATGAGAAAGCTACTGCCAATATCCAGCCATTGGTATTGATTGACTGCTCCTGATGCGAACGCCTCTCGATTAGTGCCTTTCTCTCGCAGGATTCTGGCCCGGTCCAGAAAAGAGGCGTCATTGACAACCAATGCCCCCCCTTCCCCTCCGCTTGTGTAGTTCTTGGTCGCGTGGAAGCTAAAAGCACCCAGATGACCAATACTCCCCAAATGCCTGTTCTTATAATTTGACATCACTGCCTGTGCAGCATCCTCAATGACCCAAAGGGCATGACGCTCAGCGATCAGCATGATGGCATCCATATCACACGCCACACCGCCATAATGAACGGGCACAATTGCTCGTGTTCTGGGAGTTATGGCCGCCTCGATGAGTGTCACATCAAGATTCCCATCAGCTGTGGAGATATCGACGAAAACCGGGATGGCGCCCCTTAATACGAACGCATTAGCAGTGCTGACGAATGTCCAGGATGGCATAATAACCTCATCTCCCGGACCAATATCAATCAGTAGGGCCGCCATTTCCAACGCATGGGTACAAGAAGGTGTCAACAGAACATCAAGAGCCCCCACCAATTTTGACAGTAGTCCCTCGCAGTAAGAAGTGAAACTCCCGTTCCCCGCCAACATTCCAGAATGAACTGCCTCCTGGATTGCCTCTGGCTCTCCCCCAATCATCAAGGGCCGGTTAAAAGGAATATTCAGCGACAGGTTCATTCTTTAGGGGCCATACGTTAGAAGGTCTGAAGATAGGGACTAGCGATCAATCCATGGCAATATAAGCCAATTACAATGCTGATAAAGCAGGAGTCGATGTATCCTTATTAAACTTAGTCAATAGGGATCAAGTTAAAGCATGGCAACAAAGAAAGAAACAAGATCAAACCCAGCCCGCCGAATAATTTGTGGGCAATTTTACCCCACCCAGCCCAGTTCATGCAGGGGAGAAACATTGCTGTAAAGATGGATCCTTCAGGATTCCCTTTGCATCAGACATTGATGGAATCGCAACTCGATCGTTGCGCTATGCTCGTACAACGGCAAAAAACACGGCTTTTATGGCAGTGGAGCCTCGCCTAACCCATGTCTATGAGGCAAAATAGAAAGTAAGAATTCTAATAATTTCTAATCTAGGCATGACAGTGACGGAACCTTTCACTCATCACAGTTTTTACCACCTGCGAAGCCCAGCACAGGTTACGTCGCTGAATTTTGACAACCTGGATATATATACCCGGTACAGAGGACACCCTGAGCTAGATCGCTTGGACCATATCCGCCTTTTACAACATGAACTGGGAGCAGCATTGGCAGCTGGAGGAAGGTGTAGTGCCATCATTCACGGGGAAATCATTCAGGCAATCTGTGCCGTCACACCACTAGCATGGGATAGCGAACATTTTGGCCAAAAAATGGCAAAGATTAGTATCTCAAGCTGTCCAGCGGTCGCTCCGAAAACGCTCCAGCTACTAGCTGAAAAGACAGTCATGGCAGCCAACCTTGGCAGAGAAGTTCACATTTCATGTGAAGTAGATATCGACAACTACCTTTGCTTGAACACTCTTCTCTCAATGGGTGCAGAAATTCTGGATTTAAAGCGGGAGTATCGCGCAAAGAGCCTGAAGAACGTCCCCCCCCCAAAATTTCGGGCTTATGTGCGCCCCTATACCGAAGCAGACCGTGACTCCATACTTGAGATTCTGGACTACTCGTTTTTTGCTACCCGCTTCTCCAGAGACAGCATTTTATGCCATCAAAAGTCACAACAACTCTATCGTCAATGGATGAAGAAGATCTTGGATCGATCGGACGAGGAACGGACCGCTCTCGTCGTTGAAAAAGCAGGTGTAGTTCTTGCGTGTGGCACCATTGAAGCGCAGGATCTCCGTTTTGCCGGAGTGGATTTACAGCTCATGAGCGGAGGCATTTACGTCTCCCGGTCAGATGCCACCGGCTATTATTACCCAGTCATCTATGAATTGATCCAAACAGCACTTACTCATTACTCTACAGCGCAAACCTGCATTTCACTGAATAACCATGCAGCGGTGAGAGTTTTGGAAAAAATGAACTTTGGTACGAACTCAACCCGCTATGCACTACGGCTGGCAAGATGAGCTCAACGAACAGCCTATCTATCATCACTACCACCGACCCTCTTACCGGTCACCTTCCAGCATTGCTATCCGAGTTGTCCTCGCTAGCAATAAAAGAAAAGGCGCAATACGAGGTAGTCATAGTAGACGATTTGCAGCAGTGGAAAGATTCTGCACCACCTTTGTCGGCTGAATATAAAAACCTGTTGATCAACCTAATCACCCCTTCAGAACACGCTGGCCAACTTGGAGCTATCCTGAATGGCATATCTTACGCCAAAGGCTCTTTACTACTCACCATAGACCCGGATCTTTATCCGTGTGTACATGAAATACCTGAGTTATTGGCGCTTTTAAATACCAATACACATGCAGTTCATGCGGTACGAAAACATCGCTCAGACGCCAATCAGGTACGCATGTGGGGTTCTAAATTTATCAATTGGCTTATTTGCCGAATAACAGGCTTGCGTATCGATGACATTGGAAGTCCGATATGCTTGTTCAAGAAAGAGATACTAACTCTCCTTCCCTCATCTGAGGAGGAACGGCAAATAAACCCACGTCTACTCTGTTATTTCAAACTTGCCGATCAACTGTCGTCGTACACACTCAGGAGCTCCGCCGTAAAAGGGGAAGTAAGTCACTACACTACTACCGAGATTATCCGCACAACATGGCACCTCATACGAAATGCCTTAAAGTTAAGAAAAATTAGCCGCATGGACAGAAACGACTGATAACATTACGTTAAGGTTTCCGCCAAAACCGCACCTCTAATGACACCCTGGTTAGATCAGGCTCAAGGTTTATTGCCCCCCCATGGATCAGATAGGGCGAAAAAACCATGCCTTGTCGAGGGCCAACATCAGGCCGAACCATCGTCACCCCCCCCTCTACAGAAACTACAGATGGAACACTAAAAGAAACCCCATTTACAGTAGCTCCCGATGATGTCCTTGTGATGCGTGATTCTGACCAGTAATGACTCCCCTCGACCAAAGGCAACGATGAATTCTCGCTACTCCCCGCAATAGGAAGGTAAAGATTGACCGCATGCCTGAGTCTATCCAGCCATACATCCTTATGCGGTGGGTTGTTATCAACGAATGGAGAAGGCCTCACAATCCGGATAAAGAAGAAACCGGATGCGGGAACAGAAACAACATCACTTGAAACAGTTTTCCCACAAAGCTGGCTAACCTTTCGGTCAAGGCATGATGGAGGAATCGGCAAGTTTCTCAGTGAGGCCCGGCGCTTGAGAAAGTTAATAACTGAAAGGTGATCGCGCTGCTCACGACACAGTGTATGGTACTGCTCCAACCGGAACGCGGCCTCATCAATAGCCAGCCCTGCGTCAATCAGGGCATCCATCACGAGCCGCCTCACACCCTCCGTAAGCAAAGTTAACTCTTGCTCGGAAAGGAACTCATCGACGGTAAACCCAGCACGATCCCAGCTGCAACCGGATACAAGGTTATCATCGTAATCAAGGAGACAATGATTGCTTCCAATTTCTACCGGCCCTGACAAGTCCAACTTAACAAGTTCTCCATTCAACCGGTACTCCATTGGGCGACTACCACCACTTGTCATAGGCTTTTTTCATCAACTCTAAGTCTATGGTTGGAGCATCTTCGATTTTCTTTCTGGAAGAGAGACTCCTGGCATAGGCAAATAAATGAACCTGGTACCCAGCAAACCTCCAAGTATACGGGTATCCGTTTAGCGGCATCAGATCCACATAGATTGCACGCTTCTCACTTGATGAATACTTTGGCTCAGAGAAATCAAAATAGCTGTACATTTCCTCACCTGGGTGCTGGGCAAACACCTGCCCATCAAACAGAATATGGAAAACCCGATAACCATTCGTTGCGTAAGCAACCGTAACTTGCTCAGGGATATTGTATGGGTCAAGGTGGTAATAAAAAACATGATCGAAGACGATAAGCCTATCAATGCCCGGATCTGCGGAAAGCATCGATTCAATTTTCAGCGCCGCCGCTTTCCATTCTTCAACCGTTTCCTCGGAGTGAGACAGGAAAATTTTTTCCCAGCGACCAGCTAACACATTTTTAAGTGTTGCAAATCCACCAATGTACTTAACACTCCCTTTGAGCATGTACATGTTTGAAAAATGCATCACTACTACTGCAGTTGCACAGATTACGACAGACCGAGAAACCCATCTTTCCTGCTGAGAGAAACCAGACACTACATTTTTCAACCATGTAAAAAAAGACGCCCAAAGCAACACCATTAATGGAATCAAAATGAAAGTATAACGATCTTCATAATCACTAAGCCCACACCAAAAAAGCAGCACAAGCCATGAAAACCAAGCAAACCCTCCAAGCAGAAAGGGCCAAAGGTGACGCACTGGTTTGTAAAGCCATCCCAAAGTGGACGGCAACACCAGCAAAAGGGAGTAGGTGTTGATCCATTCCATGGCTGACTCGTTGAGGACCAGCTTGTTAAGAATTTTCCTTAATTCGAGACGCCAATACCCGTATTGAGACAAGTCTGAAAATATAACATTCAAATAGGCAAAATAAACGACACCTGGCAACAACATAACTGCTGCTTCAAGCCATTTTCTTTTGAGCAGAAGAGAAAACCAAAGAGGCAACCAGAAGAACATCCCTTCCGGTCTTACCAAAGGCATAAGGGAAGCCAGAATAGAAACAATAAAATAGCGCTCGCGTAGATAAAGAAATATCAGGAAGCAGATCAGGAAAAGTAACCATGCCTCTCCATAAAAGCTTAGCGAGGTCAAAGCGAAGCGTGGCAACATACCCATTAGCACGACTGCTGAAGTCATTACGCCACGATTAATGCCAATTGTCCGACCTGACTGCCAAAGCAATGCAAGACAAAATGAAGCTAAGAGCCCATGTATACAGCGAGCATAAAAAAGGTCCCCTTTTGCAACTGAGACTACCGTTCCATCAAGCAGAAGGAAACCAGGAAGGACAAAGTTATAGCTATAGAGATCGGGGTTTATCCATGCAGAGCGAGCCAAGAAAAATCGGTAGGCATCATCGCCATAGAAAACATTGCTGCTATCAACGTAATCAATAACCCACCAGTTTCCCTCGCCACAAACCACCCAAGCCAGGAAGATATACAAGAGAGAAAATGACACAAAAACGAAAACGGGCTCTGATCGATAAATTTTTAACACTGACAAAAGAGACACCATCAATAATAGAAAAGAGCTCCCCCCAATAAAAAAGAGAGGCATAAGCCTCTCTTAATGTACAAGGATATGGCAAGCTTCGCTAACAGAACCTCGCCGATCCATAGCAATTAGGCGTAACCGTTTGGGCTCCGAGCTTTAAATCATTAAGAGGAAAAACAACATCAGCAGGCACTGTCATAGTGCCGACAGGCAGACTATCGCCGCCCAAGCAGTCACCCAAAGATGGACATGTTACACCATAGGTGTTGGCCGCACTCGTACCAGTTGAAAGTCGCCGATACAACGCACAGTTAATACTTGGTACCGTACACTCTTGCGGGGAGCCAGCGACACCCGAGTTATTTGTATTCCAGGGAGGACCAGAGGCTCCTGTTAATGCTTGCAATAACACTTCATTTGTCATCTGCACCTTAGCTTCCGGGCTAATGTTACCGATGTCAATTTCATCTTCGAATGCTAACCACCATCCAGACATTGCAGGCGCCGCCGCATCAGGCCATAAAACATCTTGAGCCTGCATTGATAGAGAAAAAGGGTTATTAACATTAATCTTGTGTATGTATTCAAGCCCCTCAGTGATTGGCACCGTTGCTGTTAATCCTCTAATTGTGCCAGTAACCTCTTTATCGAGCTCAAACCCTATACCTAACAATGTAGCATTAGCCGTCATTTGACCAATAAAGTTGATATCATCGATTGTAGCTGAGCCCATGAGCTCCACAAATGTTTGACGTTTTCCATTTACAACAGCTGGGGAAGTAACAACATTCGCGTTAGCTTCATCAAGATTTAAACGATACGTTTCTGAAAAAAAGTCGCCAGTTTGCCACCCCAGAATATCGGTATTCGCACGAATTCTGCCAGTCATTCTTGCTGCAGCGCCTACGCCGCCTTCACTGAGACCTATACTGCCATCCGTACACTGAGATGTTGCATAACACATTTGACGAGCTTCCGTTTGTGCTACACCCGTTGCTGAACCAATTTGCATGTAGCCGCTGAGACTGTTTATTCCGGAAGTGTCCCCCGCATCGCCAGCCCCAGATTCTTGGTCGCCAAAGGTCATCATACCAATTGCCTGTTCTGCACTCAGACGAATCCCGACAACTTCTCTTAGCGTCTTCTGGTCATCGTTCTTAATGGCAAATTCAAAGAATGGACGTGTAAGAATTGCGGAAGATCCAGCACGGCCCTCAGCCCCCCAGGTAGAACCAGAAAGGCTAAGGTTATCAATATCGATATCACAAAACTGACCATTTATTGCACCAGCCGTACAACCCAATTGGAGTTTTTCAATATTCAGGTTCAGTTCAACTTCAGCTTCAAGTCCAGCTTTATAAAATGTCAGATCGGATGAAACCCCTTGCCCCAGCTCTTTTCCCATCTGTAGAAGTGCCTGCCCGGTGACTTGTGATAGCTGTTCATCCTGCATTTCAACCATGCCGTACGAAACAACCGGGATGAAAGCAAGCAGTCCAAAGATCAAGATGGATAACTGAACTTTGATCAAGGCATCATTAATTATGTTTGTTGTATTCATATCAATACCTGCACTGAAACAAGTCAGCACCCTTGCAGGGTTACTGCTGTTCCAGGGTAAAAGATGTATAGATTTTGGCTGATGGAATAACCATTGTGCCGAGATCCTTGTTGCCAAACTCGATTCTACCGATGGTCAGCGGGTCACCTGCCCCACCACCAGGTTTAGTGGCTGCAGCCCCAACATTCATATTCATCTCTACCCTGAGTTTTGGCTTGCCGTCCGCTTCACTAGAAGCGGAAAGGAGATCGATCTTTCCTCCATCACCAACAACAGACAACGGGATTGCAATATCACCCGTTATGTCTGCTAGCCTCACGTCCACGTCCAACTTGTTAAAATTTGGCTCCGCAAAAGAGATATAGGTGCCATCATCATTGGCGTCTCCAGCTGAATTCTGTGAGAAGCCATTATTGAGATTGGCGAAACTGAGAAAACCACCAAAATTGATGTATGAACCGTCAAACAGTGCGGGGAAAAGATTGAACTGGAATTTGTCGAATTCCAGATTCGCATCTATGTAGCTTCCATAAACAGGACTGTTCATCCTGGGGATATCCCCGCCTCCAAACAGACCGCGAAGCTGAAGCCGTACGGCATCAGAGGAAAGACCAAGCCCTTCGAGCTGTGTCAGAGCCACGCGCATGTCATCCGCGACAAACAGGAGATCTGCCCCCATCAAACCAATTGCCATGCCCTGGGCATAACTCGCCACTGGATGCCCGGTGGGATAGGTAAAATCTGTATCCCCAATCATCAGGTTAGTGCCATTTTCCCAACGGGAACGCAGAGGACGCCCTGTTACAGCATCCGCCCCACCCACGGTTTGTATCGCAGTTGCGATGTCCATAGTGAAGCCCGCGTCCGTATCAACGCTCGTGCCACCACCTGATTGCGGATACAAGTACCAATTACTGCTGATATCCCCCAGCGTGTAGATAAGCGCCCAACCATCGTCGACATCATTTGCAGAGGTAACACCATCTCGGTACTGAACCTTGCTTGCATAGGCATGAAGCCCCCAGTCTCTCGCTACGAGCGCGAGCCCAGTATCAGAAGCAGGAAGGTCAATGGACTGGGCAGGAAGGATACCCCCCGTGGAAGTCGTACATGATGCTCCTGCACCGCCATAAGGGTTCGCCCCCCCATAGCAAATATTCGGGACGGTATCGTGGCCGGCACTCACGGTGTCCAGAGTCAGGTAACCAAATTCAACATCGCTTCGATTCAGCGCTGAGCCATCTGAAGCGGTCAGACTCACAGGGTTTGCAAACTCCAGATAGGAGCGATCGTCACCTGCCTCACCCAGCAAAAACTGAAAATCGCTGGCAAGATCGAAGCTGAGTGACGCTGTAAGGCCCTGGGTATGAACTCCGCTATCGAGCCAAGTCCCTTGTGGTCTGAGACGCAAATCGAGGTTTTCCATCCCTCCCCGCCAGCCAAATAACAGCATCGGTATAGAGGTACTTGCGCCTGCGAATGGTACAAACTGGAAATTTTGACCGGTGGCATTTGCATACAAATCAAAGGTTAGATTGAAATTTGTACGTCCAGTATTCTGAACGATCAGACCTTCATCATTAATGCCCAGCACACCTTGCTGCATATCAAAAAGAAAACCGAAGTTGTGGAGAATTGCCTCGGTACCACCGTCGGTCAAACGAAAAAATAGCTGCCCGGGGTTATCGATTGTCCAATTGCTGGGGTTGGCATCGCTCGCATCTACATTCCCAAGGTTAAGCAGCAAACTAGCCTGATCATTGTCTTGATTAAACAAGCCACCATCACCTGAAATAGCGAAACGGCCCTCACTATCCAGTACAACAGAGCCAAATGACCGCGCCGTATTGGAAACAGTTAGATCATCCATCTGGACTCGCATTCTGTTCCAGCTGGCGTTGATACCAATACCTGGCCGATTCATAGCATTGGTACCAGCATCAATTTTTACAGCAAAATTCAACGCTTCAGTTGCGGCTCCGCCATTCATTCCGATTGGCTTGATGCTGAACTGGCTGGCATCAGAAGAGCTACCACCGATGATTAACTGGTTAGCGAGTGATGCCCCTCCGCCATCGGTCTGCCCTATATCGAGATCCCAACGAATTTGTTCAGCGGTAATCGACTCTGTTGGGTCGATTTGTAAACTGATCGTGACACCATCTTGCCCTCGGACAGAACCCAACTCTTGATCCGATAGAGTCTCAAGCGCCTGGGCACCACAGGCCATCATCAATGCAGAGGCAGAGACAAAAGATCCAGTTATTCTTTTTTTAATTTCGATATGCATTTCTGGATACCTCAACCTGCTACGACTAAAACCCATAGAGGTAAAAATCGCCACCAAAGGCAATATTTGCCTGCTGGCCATTGTTGTCAGCAATATTGAGTCCCATAAAGGAACCATTCTGATTGCCTGACCAACCAATCCCCCCTGGCGCTCCGGCATTAGGCTCAACGGCCAGACCTTCGAAGAAAAGCCCGAACTTCACATTGCCAAAATTTTCGCCATTCACGCCTTCCGGGTAACTCAGTCGCAACCCCGCCATCTCGGCGATCGTTGCGGTGTCACAGCTGCCCTCAAGCAAGCACGTTGAGCCGTCTATGTCCTGAAACTTCGATTCGTCAAACCAGCCAGCATAAGCAGCGTCCGCCCCTCTTGCCCCACCAAGGACAGAAGCGTCAAGGGCGATACGATCAAGATCAATGGATGCATAACCGTTTTTGAACACAAGCCATTCAGATTCCCGATTGGTAATTTGCATAGCAAAACGGCAATTTGTTTCGGCCAGGCTTGTGCCACCATTCGGAGTACTGCAACCACCCGTGCCAGTATTGGCTGCGCCATTCAGATCGGGATTACTGTTGTAGTAGTACTGCAAACTCAGAAGGATGCCCTTCTGTCCAGTGACATCCCCCATTTCATTATCATTCATCGCTTCAAGCGCAATCGCAGGGGAAGCAACACAAGCCACAATCACTGTGAATATGGTTAAAACCGTCTTTTCGGTTAGCCAAGGCAATGTAGCGGGACGCAGAGAATCAATCACGGGTTGGCCCCCAGTGTTGTTATTTTAAGACTATGAATGCGCATGCCCTCGATTCTTGAGATCCCGATATTCGTCACGTCAGCCGCTGTAGGCGTAACACTTGGGCTCACAAAATAGATACCGTTATCAGTCGCGGTAGCTCCAGGCAACGTGGCAAGGTTCACGTCATCATTATCGAAATTCCCCCAACGCACATAGCCAACCGTATCCTGATTCACAGAGTCGAGAACACCGTCATTGTTGGTATCACAGCCATTGGCATTGGGGTTACTGATAGCACCGCAATAGAAGTGATTGTAGATTTCAGGAACATCTGGAATTGGCGTCAGCTCAATAACAAAGTCACCGGTTGCCTTGCCGGATTCCCTTACAGCATTGAGCGTAATGGCTTGATAATGGAGGGTGCCAAGTGGGAGGAAAGCATCGACATTTTTGAAGTACATGCCTTCGTTGTCATCAAAGTCCGGCACGTTGTGTAGTGTGTCCGTGATATACGTTCCGGGATTGCTGTCTTTCTGCCGCACAGAGAAGCGGAAGTCTCCTGAAAGCGCACTTTGGTAGGTGATGCCCAAGGTTGGATCTGCGTCATTAGCCGTTTGCATCAAACGAAGAATTGCTGGCCGAACCTCTTCTCCATTACGTCCTGCGGTTGTTGGTTTGCCGTGAATAATAGTTTGGCTTTGGAGAAAATCCGCCCCTCCGCTACACCCTGCAGCACTGTTGTTGCAATCGCCAAGAGCATGGCCATTGGCAATGCGATCCACCTCCAGCTCACCCCAGAAGCTCCAACGCCAGTTCTCGGTCTGTGTAGGGCCAATGAGTTCCAGAATCGTAGGCCGAGTTGCACCATCAAGGTAATCCCCCTGATAGTCATGGCCTGGGTACTCATACACACGTAAAAGGTAAGGGTCGTAAACAGAAGCAAAGGCGCCGATACCGTACTGGTTAGCTGTTTGACCAAGACCGGAACTGTTTCCGTTACCTAACGGACAAGCGAGAAAGGTATTGCCGAATGTGCTTGACCCGCCACACGCGCCACTACCAACGCCGTTAAGTGTGGCATACCAATCAGTGCCACTTTCCTGAACACCATTGGTCATGGACAGACCGTAATATCGCGCATCACCTCGCTGCCAACCGACACCATTTACGGAAGCGCCGGTTAACTCAATGAAGCTTTCAGGGGCAAAGCGCATGCTGAAGTTATCCAGTGCAAACGCAAAACCAGCCCCCTGAACCTCAGAGAGTGAAGCATCGTTCAGCTCGGTAAGAGCGAGAGTTGGAGGCGCACCCAGCACCAGGCTCGCTGCCAACACCAGGTTGGAACGGATTCTCTTGCGACGCACTGTGACCTCGTTTCTTGTTATTTGGACTAACCCACGACTGATCGTTTAGGTCAGTTCTGGTTATCTTTTGCCACATGATTACACAGCAAAACACGTTGTCGCAACAGTTGTTAACATAAACACTACAGAATGTTTTGTTTTTTTATCCTTTATATTCAGTAACTTAGCGCAATTAAACAGAGCATATACTAATTTGTGGACACTCGTACTCTAATTGCTGATGAATGGTTTGTTACGTTTGTGCACACGGGAGGGAAAAGTGTTTATGACCGGCCGGTCACCTTGTGCGCCATCGATTCCAGAAGTCACACTGGATTAATTGTTGCGGCCGTAGAGGGATTCACAGGAGGGAATACACGGACAGGAAAGCGCCTTTCTGGTTTGTGCAAGGCGTTAGAAAGGGAGTGACACAGACAGAGGGCAACGGGAAGTGCGGCGGCTGGCGCCACCGAGCTTCCCGCTAGCAACATCGCAGATCTAGAAGCAATCCCCCGGGATACGGACGTTGCCCTCCATCAACACACGAGCACTACGGCTCATGCTGGCTTTGGTGGCGGTCCACTGGCCATCTTCTAGCTTGGCGCCAGCGCCAACGCGCAGGGTGCCCGAAGGATGGCCGAAGGTGACGCTGTCACGCTCGCCGCCGCCGGCTGCCAGGTTCACCAGGGTGCCCGGGACGGCTGAGGCGCTGGCGATGGCCACGGCGGCGGTGCCCATCATGGCGTGGTGCAGCTTGCCCATGGACAGGGCGCGCACCAGCAGGTCGATATCCCCTTCCCCGATCTGCTTGCCGCTGGAGGCTGCATAGGCTTTCGGCTTGGAGACGAAGGCCACTTTCGGGGTGTGCTGGCGGGCTTCCGCTTCTTCGATGTTCTCGATCAGACCCATGCGCTTGGCGCCGTAGGCTCGAATGGTCTCGAACATGGCCAGGGCGTCCTTGTTTTCGTTGATATCGCCCTGCAGCTCGGTACCGGTATAACCGATATCTTCTGCGTTCACGAAAACCGTGGGAATACCCGCATTGATCATGGTCGCCGGGAAGGTGCCGACGCCGGGGACTTCCAGCTCATCAACCACATTGCCAGTGGGGAACATGGCGCCCTCCCCGTCTGCCGGGTCCATGAAATCCACCTGCACTTCGGCCGCCGGGAAGGTCACGCCGTCCAGCTCGAAGTCGCCGGTTTCCTGGACCTCGCCATTGGTGATGGGCACATGGGCAACGATGGTTTTTTCGATGTTGACCTGCCAGATACGAACCACGGCAATGCCGTTTTCCGGGATGCGGTCAGCGGCGACCAGGCCGTTGCTGATGGCAAAGGAACCCACAGCCGCAGTCAGGTTGCCACAGTTTCCGCTCCAGTCCACGAACGGCTTGTCGATGGAGACCTGACCGAACAGGTAGTCCACGTCGTGGTCGGCCTTTTCACTTTTGGCCAGGATCACGGTCTTGCTGGTGCTCGAGGTGGCGCCGCCCATACCGTCGGTTTGCTTACCATAGGGATCGGGGCTACCGATGACGCGCAGCAGGATCTTGTCACGGGCCTCTCCTGGTACCTGAGCCACTTCGGGCAGGTCTTCCAGGCTGAAAAATACGCCCTTGCTGGTGCCGCCACGCATGTAGGTAGCGGGGATTTTAATCTGTGGTGCATGAGCCATGGTGTTGCTCCTTTAAAAAAACCCCGGCGGTGATACCGGCGGGGCTGGAATTTCTACAGAAATAGAGCTGCAGAGGGCTGCCTGCAAACGAAAAGATCGCCTGCGGGCAGACGCCTACGGAAAGGCAATGTGCGGGAGCCTGCTTGAGTGCGAAGAATCGCTTGCAGGCAAGCTCCCACAACAAGAACCGCCTTAGCCCGCTTCCGCCATGAACTCTTTGGCGAATTTTTGCAGGATGCCGCCATTGGTGTACACGGACACTTCTTCTGCGGTATCCAGACGACACAGCATCGGGACCCGTTCCACGTCACCATTCTGGCGAGTAATCACCAGTGTCATGGTGCCACGAGGAGCGATCTCACCTTCCACGTCGTAGATCTCGGTACCGTCCAGCTTCAGGGTCTTGCGGGTGGTGCCTTCCTCGAATTGCAGGGGCATGACGCCCATACCGATCAGGTTGGTACGGTGAATGCGCTCGAAACCTTCAGCGGCAATCACTTCCACACCGGCAAGGGCAACGCCCTTGGCCGCCCAGTCACGGGAAGAACCCTGACCGTAGTCTGCGCCAGCCACAATGATCAGCGGCTGCTTGCGCTCCATGTAGGTTTCGATGGCTTCCCACATCCGCATCTGCTGGCCTTCCGGCTCAACACGGGCCAGGGAGCCCTGGATCACTTCACCGTTTTCGTCCAGGCACATCTCGTTGAACAGTTTCGGGTTCGCGAGCGTGGCACGCTGGGCGGTCAGGTGATCACCTCGGTGGGTGGCGTAGGAGTTAAAGTCTTCCTGCGGCAGACCCATCTTGTCCAGGTAGGCACCGGCAGCGCTATCCAGCAGGATGGCGTTGGACGGAGACAGGTGGTCCGTGGTGATGTTGTCCGGCAGGATCGCCAGCGGGCGCATACCCTTCATCTCACGCTGACCGGCCATGTTGCCTTCCCAGTACGGAGGACGACGGATGTAGGTGGACTGAGGACGCCAGTCGTACAGCGGGCTGGCTGCGCGCTCACCGTCACCCTTCTTCTCGAACATCGGGATGTAGGTCTTGCGGAACTGTTCCGGCTTCACCGCAGATTTCACGATGGCATCGATCTCTTCATCAGAAGGCCAGATGTCCTTCAGGTAGATCGGGTTACCGTCCTGATCCTTGCCCAGCGCATCTTTCTCGATATCAAAACGCATGGTACCGGCGATGGCGTAAGCCACCACCAGCGGCGGCGATGCCAGGAACGCCTGCTTGGCGTAAGGGTGAATACGGCCGTCGAAGTTACGGTTACCGGACAGTACCGCTGTGGCGTACAGGTCACGCTCGATCACTTCTTTCTGGATCTCGGGATCCAGCGCACCAGACATACCGTTACAGGTGGTACAGGCAAAGGCCACCACGTCGAAGCCCAGTTGCTGCAGTTCAGGCAGCAGGCCGGATTCTTCCAGGTACATCTTCACGGTCTTGGAACCGGGCGCCAGGGAGCTCTTCACCCACGGTTTACGGATCAAGCCCAGCTTGTTGGCGTTACGGGCCAGCAGGCCGGCGCCGATGATGTTGCGCGGGTTGGACGTGTTGGTACAGCTGGTGATGGCTGCAATGATCACTGCGCCATCAGGCATCAAGCCCTCTTGCTCTTCCCACTCCTTCGCAATGCCGCGGCTACCCAGTTCGGATACCGGCAACAGCGCGTGCGGGTTGGACGGGCCAGCCAGGTTACGCTCCACCTTGGAAAGATCGAAGTGAAGGACGCGCTCGTACTCGGCACCTTTCAGGCTCTCTGCCCACAGGCCGGTTTCCTTGGCGAATTTTTCTACCAGTGCTACCTGCTCATCTTCACGGCCGGTCAGCTTCAGGTAATCGATGGTCTGGCCATCGATGAAGAACATGCCCGCAGTGGCACCGTATTCCGGGGTCATGTTGGCGATGGTGGCACGGTCACCCACGGACAGGCTGTCGGCGCCTTCACCGTAGAATTCCAGGTAGGCGCCTACCACGCGCTCCTTACGCAGGAACTCGGTCAGAGCCAGCACCAGGTCGGTACCGGTGATGCCCGGCTTCAATTTGCCGGTCATTTCCACACCGACAATGTCGGGCAGACGCATCATGGACGGGTTGCCGAGCATCACGTTCTCGGCTTCCAGACCACCCACACCCACGGAGATCACGCCCAGGGCGTCGACCATGGGAGTGTGGCTATCGGTGCCCACACAGGTATCAGGGAACGCCACACCGTCGCGAACCTGAACTACCGGAGACATTTTCTCCAGGTTGATCTGGTGCATGATGCCGTTACCCGGCGGGATCACATCGACGTTATCGAACGCCGTCTTGGTCCAGTTGATGAAGTGGAAACGGTCCGCGTTACGACGCTCTTCCACGTCACGGTTTTTCTGGAACGCGTCTTTTTCAAAACCCGGGTGCTCAACAGCCAGCGAGTGATCCACGATCAGCTGGGTCGGTACTACCGGGTTCACTTTGGAGGGGTCACCGCCGGCTTCGGCGATGGCATCACGCAGACCGGCCAGATCGACCAGTGCGGTCTGACCCAGAATGTCGTGACACACCACGCGCGCGGGGTACCACGGAAAATCCATGGTGCGCTTGCGTTCGATCAGCTGCTTGAGAGAATCCGTCAGATCCTCTGGCGCACAACGGCGAACCAGCTGCTCGGCAAGAATACGCGAGGTGAAAGGAAGTTTGTCATAGGCCCCAGGCTGGATGGCGTCGACAGCCGCGCGGGTGTCGAAGTAGTCCAGCTGGGTGCCGGGAAGCTGCTTGCGATAATCAGTGTTCATAGCCTGGGACTCTCGTCGGGGACTCTATACAGGAGCTTGGGGAAATTGAGCCTGGGTAGGTGGAACTGTGGGAGCTTGCCTGCAAGCGAATACCTTCGTCTGCAAGCAGGCTCCCACAAAGAGCGAAACGCTAAAAAACGATTAGCCACGCTCTGCGATCGGAGTAACAGAACGCAGATCTTCACCCGTGTAATCCGCACTCGGACGGATGATGCGGTTGTCTGCACGCTGCTCCATCACGTGGCCAGCCCAACCGGTCAGGCGGCTCATCACGAAGATCGGGGTGAACAGCTTGGTCGGGATACCCATGAAGTGGTAAGCAGAGGCGTGGAAGAAGTCAGCGTTACAGAACAGCTTCTTCTCGCGCCACATGACTTCTTCACAACGTACGGAAACCGGGTACAACACGGTGTCACCCACGTCGGCGGCCAACTTCTCGGACCATTCCTTGATGATCGCGTTACGCGGATCGGAAGTGCTGTAGATCGCGTGACCGAAGCCCATGATCTTTTCCTTGCGCTCCAGCATGCCCATCATTTCCTGCTCGGCGTGATCGGCAGAAGTGAACTTCTCGATCATGTCCATGGCAGCTTCGTTGGCGCCACCGTGCAACGGACCACGCAGGGTGCCGATGGCACCGGTGATGCAGCTGTGGATGTCGGACAGGGTGGAAGCACACACGCGAGCGGTGAAGGTGGATGCGTTGAATTCGTGCTCTGCGTACAGGATCAGAGACACGTTCATAACCCGCTCATGCAGCTCGTTGGGCTTCTCGCCACGCAGCATGTGCAGGAAGTGAGCGCCGATGGAATCGTCATCGGTGTTTTCGTCAACGCGCACACCGTCGTGGCTGAAACGGTACCAGTAACAAATGATCGACGGGAAACAGGCCAGCATCCGGTCGATACACTCTTCCTGGGTCGGGAATTCGCCCATGACGGTGGTGTCTTCCTGCTCCAGATTGCCCAACATGGAGCATCCGGTACGGATCACGTCCATCGGGTGGGCGTCAGCCGGGATGCGCTCCAGCACTTCTTTCAGTGCTTGCGGCAGGCTGCGCAGACCTTTCAGTTTGGTCTTGTAGGCATCCAGTTCAGCCTGAGTGGGTAGCGCGCCCTTCAGGATCAGGTGTGCCACTTCTTCGAATTCGCAGTTTTCAGCCAGGTCTTTCACGTCGTAACCGCGGTAGGTCAGGCCGGAGCCGGAAACACCTACAGTAGAAAGAGCGGTTTTACCTGCTACCTGGCCACGCAGGCCAGCGCCTGAAAGTTTCTTGCCTTCTGCCATTGTTCATCTCCTGGTTAATCTGTTGTTCAACCGCCAAAGCGGAATCTTTACTGTAGGAACGGCGCTTGAGCCGCGAAACCCTTCTCGGCTCAAGCACAGCTCCTACAATGATCGTGTTGCCTTAGCCCTTCTTCTGGGCAAACAGGGCGTCCAGTTTCTGCTCGTAGTCGTGGTAGTTAAGGAAATCGTACAGCTCCATACGTGTCTGCATGATGTCCACCACGTCTTTCTGGTGACCGTTTTCTCGGATGCTCTGGTACACCTGCAGGGCGGCCTTGTTCATGGCGCGGAAAGCACTCAGCGGGTACAGGATCATGTCGGCACCAGCTTCAGCCAGTTCTTCGCGGGTGAACAGCGGCGTGGCACCGAATTCGGTAATGTTGGCCAGCAGCGGCACGTCACCCAGGCCGGCCTTGAATGCACGATAATCTTCCAGGGTATGTACGGCTTCAGCGAAGATGCCGTCGGCACCCGCTTCGATACAGGCCTTGGCACGCTCAACCGCAGACTCCAGGCCTTCCATCTGGAACGCATCGGTACGAGCGATGATGAAGAAATCGTCATCGGTCTTGCCATCAACGGCGGCCTTCACGCGGTCAACCATTTCCGCCTGGGATACGATTTCCTTGTTCGGCCGGTGGCCACAACGTTTCTGGGCAACCTGGTCTTCCAGGTGTACTGCACCCGCGCCAGCCTTGATCATTTCTTTAACGGTGCGGGAGATATTGAACGCCCCACCCCAGCCGGTATCGATATCCACCAGCAGCGGGGTTTCCACCGCACTGGAGATACGACGCACGTCTTCCAGCACATCATTCATGCTGGTCATACCCAGATCCGGCATGCCATAGCTGGCATTGGCGACACCGCCACCAGACAGATAAATGGCACGGTACCCAGTCTGCTCTGCCAACATGGCGGCATAGGCGTTGATGGTACCCATGATCTGCAGGGGCTTCTCTTCTGCAAGTGCCTTGCGGAAGCGGGCGCCGGGGGTCAGGTTTGCTGACATGGCGTTCTCCTATTGGTCCGTTTTCAGGTTTTCCGCCTTGTGGGCGGCATATTGGGTTTCAATATTCTTGCGGGCGCTGCTGATATGACGGCGCATCAGCAGCTCGGCCATTTCGCCATCGCGGGCTTCAATGGCTTCGACAATTCTGCGGTGTTCATTGAGCGCTTTTTGCGGACGATTGGCCACGGAACTGAACTGGTAACGGTACATACGCACCAGGTGATACAGCTCGCCAATCAGCATCTGGCTAAGGGTAGCGTTATGGCTGCCCTGAATGATGCGGTAGTGAAAGTCCAGATCCCCTTCGCGCTGAAAATAGGCGGTGTCTTCGCGCAGATCCTGCTGTTGTTCATGCTGTGACAGGACCCCGAACAAGCCTTTTACCTCGTCATCAGACATGCATTCAGCCGCCAGCCGCGCAGCCATACCTTCCAGGGCCTCGCGAACGTGGTAAATCTCGATCAGGTCATCAAAACTGAGGGAGGCAACGCGGGTGCCCACATGGACTTCTCGCTCAAGGAGCTTGCGGGATTCAAGCCGGCGGATGGCTTCACGGAGAGGGCCACGACTTACACCGTAGCGGGCCGCCAGCTCGGTTTCGCTGACCTTGGACCCGGGAGGAATCTGGCCACGCACAATATCGTCCTGCAACCGGGCGAAAACCCGATCTGCAAGCGTTCTTGCACTTTCTGGCGCAGCAGCAGACATAAAACAGCCCGATTGTTGACAATATTCACAACCGGGCTGGACTCTACGCCCCTAAACAGGATGTTTCAAGGGCCATTGTTGACAATGATTGATGCTTTCGATCAGTTCATGGCACCGCAGGATCACAGGCTCCGCCGGGTGCACCCGCAAAGAATTCGACGGCACCACTGCTGATGGCAGTAAAGAAGAGAACCTGCTCATCCGTCAGTTCTCCACCCTCTGGCAAGGCGTCGACCCATTCTTTTTGCTGAACATAAGGATAAAAGTCGTCAATCCAAAGCGCGCGCAAACCCGCCTCGAAATTATCATCGCCTGTTCGATACATGGGATAACAGCCGCCCGCATCACCATCTACCCGGCCCTGAATGGTGACCCCAAAATTCGGGGTAATGTCTCTATTTTCCGCCCCGGGAGCCAACAACAGAGAAAGGTTATAGCTTAGAGAGTCAGGAAAAGTACGAGTGACAAAGCCCACAGGCCAAGAGTCCGACGCGACAGATGGGCAATCGCCATCGCTGCCTACCATCACAATGCCGTGATCAATTTCACCCGCATTACTCACGACCTCAACACAGAATTCGGCCACATCCTGACGATCTTCCCGGGGCAACTCCTGTGTAACAGTATGATCATACGCATCATAGATCTGAGTATTGTAATTGAACTCTGGACCCTCACCGATCTCTATTTCCTCGTTAGGGATATCGCGGCAGCCTGTATCATCATCCAGGCACACCCGCATCAGCCTGACAGTAAATTCCCCTACCGCCGCAAGATCACTGATCATATCCTCATCACGATTGACTTGTGGCTGTGCCGACAGTTCAGCGGTCAACGGCAAATCGACATTGCCCCCCACCACGGTACCCGAGAGAGTACCTTTCTCGTCTGCATTCAGCTCCAGACCCGGATAGTCGTTCTCAACGTCGCTTTTAGAGCCACTGGGAGCGGCGTCAGGCACTTCTCCGGTGTAGACCAATTTGTTCAAAAATGCGCCCGTTCCCGCTACCGTGGTGGTTGAACCGCCAGGCTCGATACCCTGCACAGAAAGGTTCTGCAAAACGAGACTGTCATCTACCGTTGCTGTCTCTGAGAAGGCCACCAATTCAGTCAAGGTATCTGAACCCGACTGACGAAGAGCCCGACCAATCCCCATCACTTGGCCGGTGGGAAGGATCAGCGGAAACTCATCGATATTAATGTCGTTGGTAGTTCTTGCCGGGAAACTGACGGTGAACACATCCTCGTTCACGGAAGAAACACAGGTAATGGCAGCAAAAGCGCCACGGCAGGTGTCAAACCGATAATTCCCGGACCGGGTAAGGGAATTGGCTTTCACAACTTCCTGAATATGCACATTGGGATCAGGATTCATACCTGCCACAGTACCATCAATAGCATCGTTTACATCATCAAAATAGTCGCTCCAGCCAGTTCTGAACTCGTCATAACTGGCCTGGGTAAAGGCCGCAGGAGCAACACCTTCCAGTTCATCCGCAAGTTCATGGGCCGCGTCAGGAATTTCGATCACATCCGGCGTAGAAGGCTCGGCATCAAGTCCCTGAAGGAAGGCTGCGACATTTCGTGGCCGCGCTTCCCCAGCCAGAACGCGGCGAGGAGAATCCATCAAATCTGATACGGTAATGGAATATCGTGCTAATGGAGCTCCCTGGGGAATACGCATTTCCCCTAGCGTGAAGCTGTTGCCCTCGAACAAGCCATTACCCACAAAAAAGCGGATCTGGGTTGCGGAAGCGGGGCAAAGCGCGTTGTAAGGAGGCACAACAATATCACTGCCATCGCTGGCAGCAGAGGTGCGCTCGTCCTTGGACGTTGCGAAAACGACACTCGTTCCAACACATTCGTACCCCAGATTGTCGACCTGAAGTCCGGTCAGTTCCACGAGGACATCGCCCGTAGAAATGGCTGTACACGGCGCCCCTGCAGGACACCCCGGGACACTGGCATCAGAGAAATCTTCGCCGCCGTTGCAGGCAGCCATTAACATTGCCAAAGCACCTAGTGAAAGAATGCGTCGCATAAATTATTACCTGTTATGTACTGGCAAGCCTCTAAGGCATTTTATTGCGCATTAAGAACAAGCTCGCCATCAGTAACCAATTTCAGACCATCGGTTCCATCGCGGCCCTGTAAATAGGGTAGAAAAACGACCAGATACTTCTGACCAGGCTCCCTCTCAAGGGTTCCCTGTAGATAGCCATAGCGGTACCAGGTTTCCGGGTAACGACGACTAAACGGTTGATCTACCAGCATCACCGGCACACCTTGCTCGTCCAGCCAAAGCAATTCAACGCCGAGGTAGTCCTGCTTCTTTATAAAACTCATCAAGGAAACAGACTGAACCGAGTCATCAACCGCAAAGACCCGGGACCGATATGGGACATCTCCACGAAGCACCGGGCTGTCGGAATCAAATTCCACCAGCAATTCCTTTCCGGATTTCAAGACAGCTGCCTGTGCAAGAAAGTGATTACAGCAATCCACCCGCAGAGCACGATAGGTTTCCAGGTAGCCATCATGCTGTAGATCTTCGAACCCATCTGGCCGTGTATTAGCCGCTTCCCGTTCCGCCCCCATATCCAGCGGGCGACTGACAAGTTGGCCCATTTCATCTACATAAGTGATGAAACGATCATTCTCGCGAGCTTCCAGTTCGCCCTCTACCTCAGCACTTGGTCGATAGTCGTCAACATCCTCTCGTACCACCGCTGACGATGACGGGTCCGCAACTACACGGGAGTTCTGCACCACTTGTGAGGGAGACACCCCGTCATCGCTGGCTTGGTCCGCTTTCCCTTGTTCCGGGCGCTGCTGAACGGTAACGAGGTTGCCTTGAGCGTCGGTGTAGACATACAAGCCACCCGAATCCGGGTGGCTTTGACAGGCGCCCAGCATAACGCCGAACAGAAGGATCGCAAGACTTCTCATTAGAATCGGGTACGGAATGCAAGGCCAACAATCGTGATCTTGGCTTCTGTCTTGATATCAAGGCCTGCGTAGGGGTTATAAACTACGTTATCAATACCCGTACAGTTTGCCGCACAACTGGTATCCGCGGGAATCTCGTCTTTACTGTGCAACATGCCGATACCCAAATCGATATCCGTCTCTTTATCCCATTTATAGCCAAGACCAAGACTGTAATAACGCGCCTCATTAATCGGCACCATCGGGCTGCGTCGTTCCTCCGGAATCGCAGACGCCCTCGGCTCATAACCGGCGCGCAATTGAATACGGCCAGTCAAATCATAAGCCGCACCAAAGGCCAGATTCCAGGTTGACTGGAAGTTAAGGGGGTAACTCAAGCGTGTTGGGGTCGATCCCGGTGAAAAGAGTCGAGCCAGGCTAAGCACTGCTGAGCTGCGGTCAAACACGATGTTGAATGCATCCCACTCTTTGTAATCAGCCCACACCGCGTCGACATTGAACTGCAGGCGCTCTGTAGGCTTGAATTTGATACCGGTCTGGAAGGTAGCAGGCATGGTGAGGTCCATACTCACACGCCCTACTTCCTCTTCACCTACATAGGAGGGAATACCCAAAACAGCCAATGCAAGCGCACCTGTAGCAGAGCCGCCAATCCCATTGATGGTTTCGCGCGCCGCATTGGAATAGGTGATCTTGTAATCACCTTTCATATGCGTCTTGGCCGGAGAGCGCCAGACAGCCCCCCAGGCAAAGCGGTCATTCGGCTCCCAGAGTATCCCCAGATTGTAGGAAGGGCTGAAGCGCTGATCCATTGATACATCGAGAGAGGCCAGGTTCTTGAAAGGCCCCAGCCCCTCTTCCGGACGGCAAATACCGAACAAGATAAGGTCAAGTGCCACATTGGACTCTCCCTCGAACGGAGCACAGATGCTTTCATCGAGCACCCTGGCAAAACCAAGCAACTCATTCGGAGCACGAAAATCCTGCTCGAGTGAGATCGCCTGGAAGCTCAGTCCAATCGACGCCCCGATAGAGAGCTCATCATTAACACGATACCCAACGGACGGAGACAAATAGGTAATACGCTCCAGCGCTACCCGCTCCCCCATGAAATTACCGACATCATCTTCATCGCGGTAGAAACCCGCTGCCAGAGGAAGGTACGTCGCGGTACCAAAAGTGAATTTGGAGCCAGCCGGACGGATAGAAAACGCTGGCAGCGGCCCTGCAATCAATGGCCCCGGGGGCAAGTCAACGGTATCGTTGATGAATGGCAGGTAAAGCGAAATCCCCTCGACAGTACTGGTTGCTGTCTTGAAATCCCGGCAAAAATCGACGCCATCATTTGGTGCGTCATTACAAACAACAGGGTCATCGGAAAAACCAAAAACGTTATAACCCGGCGGCGCTGAGAACTCGGACTCCAGACTGAAATCGGCACCAAGAAACTGAAGATCCATCCTGCGGCCGTCCAACTTCGCCAAACCCGCCGGATTAAAGTGAATCGCCATGATTCCTGGCGGATCTGCGGTAACCGCATGCCCCATACTCATGGCGCGCACGTCTATAGCAATATTGTTGGCCAGCTGCGCAGACGCCTGCCCAGCCCAAAGGGCAGCAAGACACCCTGCGATTCGCCAACTCAGCCTATTATTTTTTTTCTGCATGGCTTACCCCTTCCAACTGCACAATTCGGCTTCAGGCACCGGGCTTAAGACCAGCAAAATCAATCGGCAACGAAATACCAAGAAGCACATCAGGGGAATCTTCTGTGAGTCCGAAGCCAAAGCTCAGGTTCACAATACGGTTGCTTGAGGTCCGCAAGCCCAGGGAGGTGTTCACCACACTGGAGGTCGAGTCCTCAGACTCAGCGCTATATTCCTCGAATACGAAGTTACTTACGAAGTTATAGGATTGCTGGTAGCTGGCACTCAAGGAGACTTCATAAGACAGGGAATATGCAAAGCCCATGGAAAAGTTAAGGCTATCTCCAGGCTGAACCTCTACCAGCGTCGCACTCCCGCGGCGCTGATTCAGGCCGGTGGCATCAAACGCATAGGTGTAACCCAGGGAGCCGAAAAGAACGACAGGGTCGATGACCTTGCTTACACTCACGCCTGCCCCAACAGAGTAATAACCAGACCCACTGGAAACATCTTCATTCACATTGATTTCATAAGGACTATCACCCGTAGGTATGCTCAAGGTGGAATAAAGTGTTGTATTCATGGCCCCGGGCTTTACCGGAAAAGGCTGATACCGAAGGCTGAAAGAGACGTCACCCAAGGCAGCCTGTGAAACATCCTTCTGTGTGTCGTATTTATAAGACACAGGCAAACGGGTATTGAATGTCAGGTTATTCCAGATACCGTAATCAAACGATAGCGATGAAGAAAACGCATGTTGAGCATCTTGCTCAATTCGAAAACGGCTGATGCTACCGGAATTCTCATCAATTGCGATATCAATGCGGTCATCACGGTAATAGTTGTAGTTGGCAGAAAAGTTCAGCGACATCTGCCCACTGGGAAGCAAGGAATATTGCTTCTCCGCAGCCTGAAACACTTCTTCCAGGTTTTTCTCCTGAGTCACATCATCTTCGTGGGTCTGCAGAGCTTCACGGGCTTCATCAACACTATCTGCTGCCCAGGCAACATGCTGCGCCAACAAGAGTGCAGCAACGGCTGCTACCTTCCCAGACATCATTTTCATGCAAGCCTTCCTTTGTTCTGTTTGTTATTCGCCACTGCAGGCCTTATTGATGGAAGTAGGTGCGCGTTGGCACATTGATGATGCGCTTACTGCCGTCTTCTTCGGTAATCTGGACCCGTGTCAGCGTTCCCGCCTTGTCAGCCCAGTTTTCCATTGGAGTCGTAAAGACGGGAAAAACCTCAAATGCCCACCGGTTGATCGTACGCTCATCCAGCAAACGCAAATCGTAATCCGTCAGCTCTAGCCCGTCTTGAGGCTCGAAGCCATTGGGGAAAACGATGAAAAGCACGTTCTGGTCCCAGACTTCCTGAAACTTGGATTCTGTAAAACTGATATTGCCGAGAGCCGGGTCCGCCACGTACACGTGACCATCCTGGTACTTCTTGAGCACGACAAAATGCTTGAAGCCACCGTAAGCGATAGGAACGATAGCCGGGTGATCCAGCGTCTTGATATCAGACATTTCAGCTCTAAAGCCGCCGCTGGGGTGCCCCAGCGCCGTAGCCAGGCGTTTCATGTCCAGAAGTGAGAACCCGCGTCGCTCGACGATTTTTTCCGTCTCACCAAAGCGCAACAGCCCTTCCATGATCTGACGCTCCTGAAATTGGCGCCCAAGATACTGGTTAAGAACCGTCGTCAGCGCTGCCGACCCACAGGAATAGTCGTAGGCTTGACGCACCACATTGTGGTAGCGGAATTCGGATACCGGCTTGACCACGATATCGCGTTCGCGGAGTGAGACAGGTTGGGTTGGGTGCTCGTAGTAGATTTCGCCCTTTTGCGGCGATTCGACCACTACAGATTCGTTGACGGCAAAGTAGATCAGCGCCACACCCAGCATGGAAGTCAGCATCTGTTGGCATCCAGCGTTATTATTATTGTTTGTTTCTGATAATGGCTGACATGTTAACCACGTCACCCGGTCCAGGCAACTATGTTGATTTGCCGGAGGGACAAACACCCTCGCCGGGTAACCACCCTGTCCGCTCAGGCTACATAGTCAATCACGAAATACTACAAAATGACCCCTTCTTGCTTCAGGGCCTCAGCAAAGGGGGAGAAAAGATCGCCATAATCGCTCACCTTGTTTACCGCTGTTGTAAAGACGCCCTCCCTGACTTGATTCATGCTGGCTGTACCGACTCGGCTTGCCCTGGCGAAATCCATACAATTCTTGTCCCAAGGCAGGTCCAACCAAGCAAGCAGGGCTCTAAGCTCACCCTCAAAATCGTCAACAAGAGCCTCATAGCGGGTTGAGTATAGCCTTGTCTCACCCAGCTGCTGCTGCCACCACTGAACATTTCGTTGATAAGTGGCGATTTCACTGGCTATACCCTCCACAGTGAAACTAAACGGCTGGAATTCAAAATTCTGACGAAAACAGCCGTAAGCTACGTCCAGGGGCGATCTCGACAAGGCCACAAATCGGGCTTTGGGAAAGGCGGCGGCAAGCAGCCCAGCAATCTTATGATTATTAATTCCCTTGTGAATCATAATCTTACCCTGATCCAGACCCGCCTTTGATACGGCTGACAGAAAGGCGCCCCTAAATTTTTCCAGCCCCTTGGCATCCAGCTTTTCATGAGATTCGGGATTGGAAATGATTGCCCAGTTGCCGGTCACAGCGTGCCATGCCTCTGAAGCAAAACCGGCTTCACCTGCACCCACAGTTGCATGGTGACGTCCAAGGGCCTGCTCAAGGAGAGTTGTGCCAGATCGAGGGAGCGCCAGAATAAAAACAGGAGCGAACGCTGTATCATCGGCGTCATTCGCGGAGATAACCGAAGAGGGATAACAGCGGATTATCCTCTGGCCATAGCCCGCATTCTTATGGGTGTCACTGGGAGAAAGCTTCGCCATTGCCCTGTTCGCACTAACCAGAGCCTGCATCTCTGCATCTCGGTTTCCAGCCAGCTGATGCTGCCTTGCTACCGCAAAATACATCGCGCCTTTGTCCCTCAAGTCCGAACGCTGCTCAGCACGCGAACAGGCATCAAACAACATCGCGGCCATTTCTCCATCAAGTGGCTGCTTGCAGGTATCAAGGTAAGGGGACCAGGCTCCAAACTGATCAGGATGATGCTTCAGCATTCTCTTCATAACGGATTGGGACTCGTCTCGCTGCCCTTCTACCGCAAGCCACCTCGCATGCAAGATCATCAATTCGGGGTCATCAGGGTTCGACCTGATTAAAGGCTCCAGTACTGACTGAACTGGCTCATAATCTTCGATTGACATCCAGCAAGCGACAAGCAAACGCTTGGCCAACCCACCGACTTCAGCGTGGGACTCCCAGCGCTCCAGATAAGGGATAGCCTCCTCGACTCGACCGGAACGACGGAGCGCCTCTGCATACCACACACCCGCCATGGCATAGTCAGGGGCATCCCTGACAACGTCTGCAAGGATGGCAGCAGCACCACCAGAGGCCCCAGTCTTGAGAATACAGTTTGCCAAAAACGCTTTTGCCTCGAGATCTTTGGGAGCCCTTTCTACGACTGCCGAGTATGCAGCCCTGGCTCTCTCCCAGTCACCGGCCTTGAATAGACAATTCGCAAGGCCTTTCCAGGCAATAGGATTCGCATCCTGCTGACGAATAACCTGCTGAAAAACATCAGCCGCGGCCTGCAATCGGCCAAGCCGGGTCAGCAAGTCACCATAAAACATGGCCCGCTGGACCGTAGCCCCAGCTTGATGGATTACTGCCTCAATGAATTGAAGCGCCCGATTAAGATCTCCAGTGGCAAGCGCCGACTGTGCCCCGATTTCAAGCAGTTCGACACTGAGCATCCCTGCTTCCCGAGCCTTCTCAACTTGTTTCAACGCCTCAATGTGATTACCTGCCTGATACGCATGAATTGCTTTTCTTGTCATTGTTTTGGTGCTCAAGGGAATTACCTGAACAGAATCGTTAAGGAGGCATTAAAAATTATGCTCAAACTGTTTTCAACAAACAAAAAAGCCCGGCAATGCCGGGCTTTTTTGTAGCCGGTGACGGCTTAGTGACCAGAGATAATCAGGTTACCCGTCAGATCCAGGCCGATCAGCTCCACATCACCCAGAGCGGAAGCAGTGCCATCACCCAGGGTAAGGTTAGCCATACGAACATCGATACCGTTGGTGGCATCACCGATGTTATCCAGGCCGATGACCAGACCACTAGCAGAAATATCGATGCCAGTGTTCACAGTCAGGTTGGCGCCACCGCTATCGACTACAGACAGGTCAGTAGTCAGAGAGCCGCCAGACACCGAACCGCCGGCATCAGAAACAGAGAAGCCGCTCAGGGAAACACCGCCAGTAATGGAGGTATTCAGAGCAATCATGTTGCCCTGAGGCTCGTTACCCAGCTGAATGTTCATGGTGGTCGCACCCAGAGTAAGGGTACCCAGAGTCACAATACTGGAAACAGTATTGGCCGTAGACCAGGCCGGAGTAGTGTCGTCACGACCGGAGGACGCAACACCCAAAGTACCCAGGTTAACTGACAGGTCAGCAGGCAGGCTTACCTGAATGTTCAGGTAAGGCGCATCAGTGCCAGTAGCGTTACCGTCGTCTGCGTCGATAATCAGGGAAATCTGATCAGTCGTATTGGCGCGGGTGATAGCAAAGCCATCGATAACCAGAGCACCAGCACCGTTAGCGAGGCCATCGGTGTCGTGAATTTTAAGACCAGCAGAAATATCAGTTGCCAGACCAATGGTGATACCGTCACGACCCGTTACGTCAGACAGCGCATCGTCCTGCATCGGCTCGAGAGCCAGGGCGCTCATGGGCGCGGCGGCTACGGCTGCTGCAAGAGCAAGTTTCTTGAAACCCATTGTTATTCTCCTCGTGTGCACAACGTTGTTGTAATGCTTATAGTGCGCCCCGGTTCTCGCAGAGCACGCATTTACGTTAACACAACAGTTACAAAAGCCAATGCGTCCGTTACAAAACTTTTTGTCTCCAACGCCAACCTCTATCCCGCTGATATAAAAGGATTTATTAAACAGTGGCACGAATGTATCAGCAAAATATTCCCAGGCCAGCTTTCGGCAATCGCATAATCTGTTACTGCCAGTAACAGGATAGGCACCCTTTTCTGTAACAGGTAAACTAGCGTTGCTCAAAAATGAACCGGTGACATGATTACACGCTGCCTATACCGCTCCGGGGGGCAACTTCTTGCCCTGCCCCAGCCCAATCTGACCCTTATCGCCTCGAACGAGGATGACATGCGGGCCTGCATGACCCAGGTGAAGCGCGAACTCGGGACACGATACCGATTTGTCTGCGGCTTGCTGCCCTATGAAAGTGGCCATTGGCGGCACAACCTGCGGGTAGCCCCCCTGCCGGTTACGCTATACCTATATAAAGAACCACCCAGGTTATTGGCTGACTCGGGGGAGGATCCCGGGGACTTCCGCCTGCATGGGGCCTTCAAACCAGATCAATCGAAAGGCGAATACCTCCAGTCCCTGTCACAAATTCGGCGTTACCTTGAGGCTGGCGATTGTTACCAGGTCAATTTGGCGCAGCGCTTTTCCGCTCCTTTCAGTGGCTCGGCCCTCACGGCATGGCTCGCACTGGATGCTGCCCACCCCGCCCCCCATAGCTGCTATTTTGATACTGGCGATCAACAGATCTTTGGTGTATCACCAGAGCGTTTTCTGTCCATCCGCCAGGGCAAGATGATCAGCGAACCGATCAAGGGTTCACGGCCCCGGGGCGCAACCCCGGAAGACGATCTCATCCTTGCCCAGGAATTGCAGGCCAATCCGAAAGACAAAGCTGAAAATCTGATGATCGTTGATCTTCTACGGAATGATCTTGGGGCCTGCTGCAAGCCAGGCTCGATCAGTGCCTCGCCGCTGTTTGAACTACGACAATTCAGCAATGTTCAGCATCTTGTCAGCACAGTAAACGGCGAGCTCAGCGATGGCATCTCCCCACTGGAGGCTCTCTGGCAAGCGTTTCCCGGCGGTTCGATTACCGGTGCACCCAAAAAACGCGCCATGGAAATTATTCATGAGCTCGAACCTTTCGAGCGGGGTGCTTATTGCGGCAGCTTCTTCTGGATGGATGATCAGGGCAACCTGGATAGCAATATCCTGATCCGCACCATGCAGACGGAGGGAGACAGGATCTATTGTCATGGTGGCGGGGGGATCGTGTTTGATTCCGAACCGGAAGCCGAATACGAGGAGAGCTACTTCAAGGTCGCGAAACTGATGGGGGCGCTGGAAGACGCTTTTTTGTAAGGCTGGATCCGGGCAGAGGGGATTTGACAATAATGGCGGAGAGGCACATTCGCCCATTTGCGCCTAAAGCCCTTGTGGGAGCCTGCCTGCCAGCGATGGATCGTCGTTGGCCAGCAAACGCCAGCAACCCAGCCCCCACAGGAGCATCACAGACAGTCGCTGGCGAGGCAGGCCCCCTACAAGGCGTGACCGCCTTCGTGTTACAGCGGGATATCGCGCGGGCTGGCCTTGACGATTTCTTTTTTCAGGTCTTCGTAGCTGTGTACCGCCGGGAATTGCGGGAATTCGGCAATGACGTTTTCCGGAGCATGGAACAGGATGCCCTGCTCGGCTTCAGACAACATGGTCGTGTCGTTGTAGGAATCGCCGGCGGAGATACAGTGATAATTGAGGCTATGGAAGGCCTTGATAGACATGCGCTTGGGGTCTTTCTGGCGCAGCTTGTAATCAGTGATTTTGCCGCTCTCATCGACTTCCAGGCGGTGACAGAACAGGGTCGGCCAGCCCAGCTTCTTCATCAACGGCTTGGCGAATTCGTAGAAGGTGTCCGACAGGATGATCAGCTGGAAGTGCTCACGGGCCCAATCAACGAATTCCTTGGCGCCCTCTAATGGGTCCAGGGTATCGATGACTTCCTGGATATCAGGCAGGCCATAGCCTTTCTCATCCAGAATGCGCAGACGCATCTGCATCAGTTCATCGTAGTCCGGGATGTCCCGGGTGGTGGCACGAAGTTCCTCAATGCCGGTTTTCTCGGCGAAGTTGATCCAGATTTCAGGAATCAACACCCCTTCCAGGTCCAGACAGAGCAGTTCCACGGTTTTCCCCTATGGGTTGATCAGGCGCGCACAATGTAGCTGCGAGCCCTTTAGAAATCAATTGGCGCCAGATAAAGGCCGGTTCTGCACTCAGAGCACAGCGTCCACGCAGGAGAACCCTCAACAGGCTTCAGGGGGGCAGAATTCTCGGGGGACGGGAGCGCAGAAAGTGCACAGGACCCACTTGCTCAGAGCACTCATTGGGCAAAACACATCAACAGATAAGGCACAAAGCACCGAATCAAGCGGTTTCACATAGTGCACGCTGTGGCCCCTGGCGAGCGGATTCTAGCGGACGGGCAATTCAATGTCGGCAAACAGGGCTTCACGCTCTTCCCTGTTACTCGCCTTGATCGCGGCTTCTACCAGGTTCTGGCTGAGGTGAGGTGCAAATGCCTTGAGGAAGTCGTACATGAACCCCCGCAAGAAGGTCCCCTTGCGGAAGCCGATTCGGGTGGTGCTGGATTCAAACAGGTGGCTGGCATCCAGCGCGACAAGGCCCTTGTCTTCAACCGGGTCCACTGCCATATGGGCAATGATCCCTACCCCCATCCCCAGGCGCACGTAGGTCTTGATCACATCGGCATCGGCGGCGGTGAATACCACCTTGGGCTCCAACCCTTTGTCCGTGAAGGCGTCGTCCAGCTTGCTGCGGCCAGTGAAACCAAACACATAGGTCACAATCGGGAATTCCGCCAGTGCTTCCAGGGTCAGGGGTGTTATCTTCGTGAGTGGGTGCCCCTCGGGAACGACGACCGTACGGTTCCAGCGGTAGCACGGCATCATGATCAGGTCTGAAAAAAGATCCAGGGCTTCTGTGGCGATCGCGAAATCGACACTGCCATTGGCCGCCATCTCGGAAATCTGCATGGGCGTACCCTGATGCATATGCAGGGAGACGTCCGGGAACAGTCGGGTGAACTGATGGATCACCGGCGGCAAGGCGTAGCGTGCCTGGGTATGGGTAGTGGCGATACTCAGCTCACCGCGAGACTCATCACGGAATTCCTGGGCGACACGACGAATGGATTCGGTCTGCTGGAGGATTTCGCCGGCAATGCGCAGAATCGCCTGCCCGGCTGGAGTGATATGGGTAAGGTGCTTGCCACTGCGAGCAAAGACCTCAACCCCAAGTTCGTCTTCCAGCATGCGGATCTGCTTGCTGATACCCGGCTGCGAGGTGTAGAGCGCAGCAGCGGTGGCAGACACATTCAGATCATGGCGCGCGACTTCCCAGATGTAGCGTAGTTGCTGCAGTTTCATCCTTGCCTCCGCAAGCTGATCCTATACCGGTTATAAGAATATAAGGAATTATGCGTTCCGCGCATAGCACGCATAGGGAGACTAACCCTCCTGCTTTCGCCGGTTGGCAATACCATGGGGTACATGACCCGCGGCAACGTGCCGGGAGGCAGATTCACAATGCCCCTGCTGATCATCAAAGAAGACATCGGCGCCGAAGGCTCTCAGGAAATCTCCCTTGGCGAGCCCGCCCAGGAACAGGCTTTCGTCCAGGCGAATATCCCATTCCCGCAATGTGCGTACCACCCGCTCATGGGCCGGAGCACTGCGGGCAGTGACCAGTGCCGTGCGGATTGGGCAGCTTTCCACGGGAAAGCTGTTCTGGAGCTGGTGCAGCGCCGCCAGAAACGGCTTGAAAGGCCCCCCATCCATAGGCTGCCTGGCGGAGCGCTTTTCGTTTTCGGTAAAGGCTTCAAGCCCATCGCTCTGGAAGATCTGTTCCGACTCATCCGAGAACAGCACCGCATCTCCATCAAAGGCAATCCGCAAGATGCCATCGGGCCGTTGGCACTGGCCGCCCGAGAGAATCGTGGCAGCCGCATAGCCGGCTTCCAGGACTTGCTGAACATCTCCGGGATCAGTGGAAAGAAACAGGTGCGCCCCAAACGCCGAGACGTAACGGTGGGGACTTTCCCCCCCGGCAAAGGCAGCACGGGTGATCGGCAAACCGTAATGCTCAATGGAGTTGAACACGCGCAGGCCAGTGTCAGAGCTGTTTCTCGATAGCAGGATCACCTCTACCCTGCCCTTACCTTCATCCAGCTCATTGATGGCCAGCAGCTTTTGTACCAGCGGGAAGGCATCGCCCGGGGCCAACACATCCTCTTCGTGATTGACCTGATAATCCTGAAACGCTTCCAGCCCTTGCTCCAAATAAACCTGGTGGCTGTCTGAAAGATCAAACAGGGCTCGCGAACTGATCGCTACCACCAACTTTCCATCAAACGAAACCGGCATAGTCCATTCCAACTGTTTGGGGCTTTCATTAACCAGGGAACCTCTGAATAACTCCTTGCGTGCTCAGTCTTTCAGGCTGGTTCGCCCCCTCTATAGGTCAAAAGGTAAAGAGGGGCGCGATTTTGAAGCTGTATGCCCATCCATCGAAAAAGCGCAACAACGAGTGCGGGCCAGCCTGGAAGACCCGAAGGGCGTGTCCTGAAGCGCCCATCTGCTGCGCCTTGTCTCTAGGAAAGGGAACCCCCCTTACCGTCGAGACAAGACACAACAGCTGCACGCTTCAGGACACGCTGAGCATGCAAGGAGTTAGTCAGAGATTCCCAGTATCAGTTTGACCGATTCTGTTGGCAACTTCCTTCATCTCTACCCGATCCTGTCAGACAGTCACCTGATCAATGGTTGTTCACTTTAAGGATGTGGCATAAAGTTGCCTCAGCACTCGGGCGTTCACCAAAAGCGCCAATGCTGTTCATTCCATCCGAAGGGGAAGAGGGAGTCATCCATGGCTGCTAACAAGGTAAAAGATACCGTCGAAGAGCTTCAGGCACAGATTCGCAAACTGGCTGAACGATTTGACAAGGAACGTGAAAAGCAGATCGCCCAGCTGGAAAAGCAACTGGAAAAGGTCCGTGATCGCCTTAACCAGGAGGTGAAGCGTCAGAAGGATTACTTCAACAAGCTGGAGACGCTGCAAGCTGAATACCGTGAAAAGGCGACAGCTACCGTCAAACGTCAGCTGGACCGCGCCCGCAAGACCGCCGACGATGCCCGCAAACAGGTGGATGACTCCGAGGCTCGCAAGCGTATCCTCGAAACCGAGGTGAAGGTATTGAAGGCTACCGCCAAGCAAGCGCACAGCCTTGCGCGGGTTATCGGCCAGTACGAAAAGGATCTGGAAAAACGCGCCAAGGAAATTGAGCGCAAGGTGAGCCCGAAGAAAGCCCCGGCCAAGAAGAAGGCCGCGGCGAAGAAAGCACCGGCCAAAAAAGCCGCTACCAAGAAAAAGGCTGCTGTGAAGAAAACCCCTGCCAAGAAGAAAGCAGCGGCTAAAAAGGCACCCGCCAAGAAAAAGGCGGCCGCCAAGAAGGCCCCTGCCAGCGGTACTGACAGCTAAACGCCTGCAAGCCCTTTACAAAAGCCCCGGCACACGCCGGGGCTTTTTTATGTTCATCACGGAGTAGCGGGGAAAACAGCCAGGTCGGACGTCTGAAATCCGACCAACCTGCCAGACTTCTCTGAACCCCGCGTTGAAGCATTAAAAACGGTGACAATCGCGCCGCCAGCGACGCTCCTACGGAAAGGTGGGTTGCCAGAGTGAAGGAACGGCACTCCCCCATAGGCCCGGCTTTGCCGGATCTCCCTTCCGGCTTACGCCTGCTGGGGAAGCACCTCTTCCATGCCGGCGAGGTAACGAATCTGATGCTGGTCTACATCGCCAGCCAGGTCACGCAGACTTTGATATGTTCTCAGCCCCAAGCGGTAGGCCTGGCCTGCCCGCTGACAACTGACGACCTCCGCCGAGACCTGACGAAGGATCATACCAGGGGCGTACAGATCGAGCTTGACGATGGTATTGGGCGACAGCCGAACCGGTGAGGTAAGCCCGATGCCATATCGATTGTAATCGAGGGCCTTGGCCCGAGTAAGGAATCGCCAGCCGCCAAACAGGCGGTGCCGGAAAATATCGATGCGCATTTGCGTGTTAATGCGTGCCAGCTTGCGGCGATTGGCGCCGCGCGTTTCCCTGCTATCCATCATCGAACCGTATCAGCATGTTATCGAAGTATGAGACCACCGCCCTCCTGGCGTTGGCATCCATTGCGACCAGGCCCTTGTGGGTGGCGGAGGTCGACGCTTTACATACTGTAACACGGGCAGCAGAAACAAGGGCACGGTTGAGACGACCAAGCGACAGGCAACCTACCGAACGGTCCATAAAGTGCTCAATGGCCCCATCGTTTATCACCTGCATCACCTCCAATAGCAACTCCATATCGCCGTCGCCGTGGAGAAACGCCTGGAAGACCAACGAGGCCTTTTCAGCCTCAGAAGGCGTCAGCGGAAACGCCACAAAGAGCTTGTTTTCATTATATTTTCTCAGTGTCGAGAAATGTTCCGCGAGACGTCGCTGTTCCATTTGCGTAGTATTTTTCAACAGCCGCGAGACCAGCGTGTCCGTGGCACGCTGGATCACGTTCATGGCCCCCAGAATAAACCTTGCAGCACTCCCCGACGCCCCAGATGCTTCAATGGGACCTTTAAAAAAGGTCGCTAACAGAACGTTAACAAAGGGCGAAACCAAGGCCTCAAGCTCCGCCAGGTGGCACTGATCAGGAGACGCCAGGACTCCATCGATAAAACCCTCGATAGTGGCGTGCAAATTTTCCGGTGCCGCAAAGGCAACATGGAGCGTGCTATCATTCATCCAGTCTTTCCAATCGTGCTGTCAGGGATCACAGGGAACGTGGCGCATCTTACTTTACTTTATCGTTCTGGCCGGCTGCTTCTCGGCCTGATGCTAATGGCAGGCGAGTCAGTTCTGGCACAACAAGTCATAAACGGCGACTCATCTACGGTGGCTGCCGGGTACTCATTCCCCGCCGCCCTACCCCCTGCCCAAGCGCGCTATCGGGTTGTGGTCAATGGTATACCTGTGGGTATGGATGCCATGATTACCCTAACCCCACACCAGAAGGGTTATCAGCTTCAATTTCGAGCCGAAAACCGCTTTTTCAGACATGAAGAAGTTGCTCTGTTCGACTGGAATAACTGTACAGCGCGCCCCCATCACTATCGTCATGCCAGTGCAGGATTTGGCATCAACCGCGAAGGCGAGATTGATTTTGACTGGATTGCTCGTCAGGCCAACGGCAGCAAGGCGGTCTACGCTCTCGCAGACAATGCACTGGATGCCCTCAGTGTGGCGATGATGGCCCGCTGCAACATGGCGAGAGCGGAGCCAAACTTTGAATATGCGGTGGCAGAACCGGATGGCATGGATACTTACCAGTACCGCCTGCTGAAGACCGAGGCTCTGGAAACCCCTGCCGGGAAGTGGCAAACCGTGAGCGTGGAACGGGATTACCCGGAACGGGGGCGTCGCTCACGCTTTTGGGCAGCCAGGGAGCTGGAATACTTCATGGTGCGCATGGATCATCAGGAAAATCCCTTTATCCGCGGGCGCATTGAACTAACGGAATTCCGCTACCTGTCAGGGGAGGAAATACCCAGCCCTGATCGCCAGTCAGGCAGCACCGTGACCAGTCGCTGAGCGGCGGCACGAATTCGCTCACGGTTTTCTTCATCCAGTTGCCAGCGGTATTTATCTTGTTCATGGCGTGCCTTCGGGGTGAGGTTATGGCGCGCCTGGCCCCGGTCAAATTGCTGGCACGTCTGGGCAAACTGATGAATATCGGACAAATCCACCTTTGGCGAGATGCTCGCGGGCAAGGTATCCAGCAGTGCGCTGATACGGATCGCTGCCTCGCTGACCTCGACCTGCTGCTGCTCTAGCGCCTTGCACAGCACCTCAAGACTATCCAGCACACCGGATTGCTGCACTCGTTGCTCTGTTTTGTGTCGCCTGGCCAGCCACCAGCGCCACCCCACCAGGCCAAGCAAGGAGCCAATCACCAACCCCGCCAGCGCGGCGCATAAAACCTGCCAGACAAATGCCATGTATCTTTCCCGTTGATAGGCCAAATGGGCGACTATGATGACTGGCCCGGACTCCTGCCTGCAAGCTTGCCACCCCTTTTCGCCCACCATCGACCTGTCTCGTACAGAACATTTGAAAAGTCCACGCCACGACACCATCCTACGCAGCACAATATCATCATGGTCTGACTAACCGCCCCGGAGGCAACGTGAAACTGGCTCTTCCTGATTGGCTATCGCCTGTTGCACAGCAGCTCGAGCCCTGGCTCCCCGCCCTGACCCTTACCGGGGTGGTGATGGCGCTTGCCTCCATGGTCGCCATCCCCTGGCTATTGATTCGCATGCCTGCCCACTACTTCACCGAGGCGTATCAGCCCCGTTCACAACGCGGGCCTCTGGCGTGGCTGCTATGGTGTCTGCGTAACCTGCTGGCCCTGCTCTTGTTACTGGCCGGCGTCATCATGCTGGTCCTACCCGGCCAGGGATTGTTGACCATTCTGATTGCTATCATGACCAGCACATTTCCGGGGAAATACCGTATGGAACGCGCTATTATGCGGCGCCCCGGGGTATTCCGGGCCGCCAACTGGATTCGCGCCCGTTACCATCGTGAACCGCTCCTTCATCCCGATGCCCAGGTACCGCCGGGTAACCACAAGGATTCCTTGCATGGCCATTAACAGCGCAGCCATTCGCTGGCACGGAAACTCGCTGGAGCTGCTGGACCAGCGCCTGCTCCCCACCCAGACCGTCTGGCTAACCATCAGCGATAGCCAGCAAGCCGCCAACGCCATTCGCGAGATGGTGGTACGCGGAGCTCCTGCCATCGGCATCGCGGCAGCCTATGGCCTGGCACTTGAAGCCCAACGTTTGGGTGACAACGCCAGCCTCCCCGCTCTCGCCACCGCCATCGAGTGTCTGGCCAGCAGCCGCCCCACGGCCGTCAATCTGTTCTGGGCACTGGAGCGACTGCAGCGCACCGCTGGCGAGCGAACAGGGAGCGAACTGGTACAGGCCTTGATTGAGGATGCCGAATCCATCCACCAGGAAGACCTGGCAGCGAACCGCCGCATGGGCGAGTTTGGCGCCGCCTTGCTGAGCCCTGGCGCCACCCTCTACACCCATTGCAACACCGGAGCGCTGGCCACCGGCGGTCACGGTACCGCCCTGGGCATTATTCGCAGTGCGTGGGAAGCGGGCACGCTTGCCGGGGTCTACGCCGGTGAAACCCGCCCCTGGCTGCAAGGCAGTCGCCTGACCAGCTGGGAGCTACTCAACGATGGCATCCCGGTTACCCTTGTGGCTGACAGCAGCGCAGGCCAATTGATGGCCCAGGGCAAGATTGACGCCGTCATTGTCGGCGCCGACCGGATCACCGCTAACGGTGATACCGCCAACAAGATCGGCACCTACACTCTGGCGGTGCTCGCCAAACATCACGGCATTCCGTTCATTGTGGCCGCGCCGTTGTCGACCCTTGATAGCGAGTTGCCGGACGGCAGCCATATCGTGATTGAAGAACGCGATGGCAGTGAAATCCGCCAGATACAAGGCAAGCCTGTGGCACCGGCACACTGCCCCGTCTATAACCCGGCCTTTGATGTGACGCCGGCATCCCTGATCAGTGCGATTGTCACTGAACGTGGCGTCATTGATGCCCCCGACACATCGAAGGTACTTGCCCACCTTCAAGCCAGCCACTGAGGCAGCCAGAGCCGACACCATGACTGATCGCCCTTTTTCTACTGCCAGCTACCGCGACGCCGCCAGAGCGCTGGCCGCGACCGGCCAGCGTATTTATGCCAATGGATGGTCACCAGCCACCAGCAGTAACTATTCCGTTCGCCTGAACGCGACCCACGCGGCCATCACTCGCTCCGGGAAAGATAAAGGTTTGCTGCGCGAAACCGACATCATGGCGGTTGACCTTCAGGGCCAACCCGCCACCGATGGCAAGCCATCTGCCGAAACCCTTCTGCACACCCAGGTGTACCAGCGTTTTCCTGAGATCGGCGCAGTACTGCACACCCACAGCCACGCCAGTACCGTGCTGACCATGCATTGGCCTGCCAATATGCTGACGCTGGAAGGCTACGAGCTGCTGAAAGCACTCGAGGGCATCCACACCCATGAGAGTCGACTGCAGATCCCGGTCTTCGACAATACTCAGGACATCGCCGCGCTGGCCAGTGAGGTCGATACGGCCATGGCAGAAGGCGCCATCAGCCATGCCTACCTGATTCGTGGGCATGGGCTTTATACCTGGGCCAGCGATCTGCCATCCTGTTACCGACAGCTTGAAGCGTTGGAGGTCTTGCTCGCCGTTGAGCTGGATCGCCGTCGCCTGAGTGGAGTGTAAAACATGAGCGAACTTAAGATATTTCATGACAGCCAGCCGCAAACCGTTCAGCAGCATCTGACCGACAAAGCAGCTATGGCCCAGGCGCTGGCGGCCGCCGGGATTCGCTATGAACAGTGGGAAGCCAGCAAGGCACTGTCAGAAAATCCCGATCAGGCAGAGGTGATTGAGGCCTATCAGGCAGATATCAATCGTCTTATTGAACAGGAAGGCTACCAGACCGTCGATGTCGTCAGCATGGTACCGGATCACCCGGAAAAGGCCGCTTTTCGACAAAAGTTTCTGGAAGAACATCGTCACAGTGAAGACGAAGTGCGCTTCTTCGTGGAAGGCCGCGGTCTGTTTACGCTGCACATTGGCGACAACGTCTATGAAGTGCTGTGCACCAAGGGCGATTTGATCAGCGTGCCAGCGAACACGCCGCACTGGTTCGATATGGGCCCCAACCCTCGTTTTGTGGCGATCCGCCTGTTCAACAACCCTGAGGGATGGGTCGCAAATTTTACCGGCAGCGATATCGCCCAGCGATTCAATCGTCTGGACTGAACGCGATTTGCGCATCCGGGGATAACACCAGAAAACGGGATACCGCCATGATCAAGGCCATCGTTACCGATATCGAAGGCACCACCAGCAGCATTTCTTTCGTCAAGGAAGTGCTGTTCCCCTATGCCGCCAACGCCTTCCCCCGGTTTCTGGCAGAACACTGGGATGAGGCTGACGTTCAACAACTGATTGCGGCAGCCGCCGCCGAAAGTGGCCAGCCGCTGACATCACCTGACAGTGCCAATGCCCTCTTCCAGGAATGGATCGCAGCAGACCGCAAGGTAACGCCACTCAAGGCCCTGCAAGGCAAAATCTGGCAGGCGGGCTATGAGAATGGCGATTATACCGCCCACCTTTATCCCGACACCGCGGCCAACCTGAACCTCTGGAAAAAGCAAAACCTGGATCTTTATGTGTACTCGTCAGGCTCCATCGCTGCACAAAAGCTGTTTTTCGGCTACAGCGATGCCGGCGACCTGACTCCCCTTTTCAGTGGCTATTTCGATACCACCTCGGGCCATAAGCAGGATGTCCAGAGCTACCGGAATATTCAGGCCGCCATTGGCCTTCCGGCCAACCAGTTGCTGTTCCTGTCTGATGTGGAAGCCGAACTGGATGCCGCAGCCGAAGCGGGTTTTCATACTTGCCGGCTGGATCGTGAGGGCAGTCAGGGCGCCAGCCGACACCCAGTGGCCAGCCGTTTTGATGAGATTGATCTGGCTAGCTTTTAAGCCAGTCCATGGCGCGTCAGGACTGGCCAGGCCGCCCTCGTGGCAACCGGCAAGCCCACACCACAAACTTTCGATTGCTGCCGGCTACCTCGACCGATTCAAACAACCGCTGCAACACGGTGTGATACCCCAGATGCCGGTTTCCGATCACCCGTAACTCGCCATCAAGTGCCAGCGACTCGCTGGCCTGCCGAAACAACCGGCGTGCCACATGATCCCCGACCACATGGCCTTCATGGAAAGGCGGGTTCAGCAAGATCAGGTCAAACGGGCCTCCGGCGCCTTTCAACCCATCGCCCAGATGAAACCGGGCGTTTGCGTTCGGGCTGTGGCGGTCTACATTCTCCCGGGCGCTCTGCAAGGCCAGCCAGGACTCATCACAAAACGTCACCCGGCAACCGGGCGAAGCGGCCAGCATGGCGAGCCCCATGACGCCGTTTCCACAACCCAGGTCTGCCACACGCGTGTCTGGCGTCACATTCATTGGCAGATGGTCCAGAAAGCAGCGCGCGCCGATATCCAGCTGGGACTGTGAGAACACTCCCGCATGAACAACCAAGGGGCCGAATGGAGAATCAATGGTAGAAGGATAGTCCGCCTGTGCCAGGGATTGCCCCGGTGTTCGGGCACTGAACAAGCGCGCTTTTTTCCAACCGTACTCGGCGCGGCCGTTCCCCAGGAACCTCTCCAGCAGCGGAACCAGCTGGCGCGGCAAATGCTTGTCCATTCCCGCAAGCCAGACAGGTACATCGTCCGGCGTGTTCTGCGCGATCCAGTCCAGCTGGGATTCCAGCAGGGCCACGGATTTGGGGACTTTCAGCACTATTTGATCCGGGGTGACATCAAGTGCCTGTTGTGGCCAGCACCATTGGGGAGGGGCAAGGCCATTGGTCTGTGCGTTGATGGCCATCCCCTTCCACGCCAGCCAGGAATCACCACAGGACAGCGCCTCGCCATGCTGGCTTGCAGCCAGCGCCAGCGCTCCCCAGCTGTCATTGAGACACAGCGTCGCTGTCCCTTCGCCCCGATCCGCCAGAGTCTTCAGCAGATAGTGGTCAGCGTTGTCCCAGGCCTGCAATGCGTCCTGCCGTTTTAGCGGCCAGCGCTGCAAGGTTAGCGTGCCCCAAGGATGCTCAAATTCCGTCATTGCGTCTCTTCACCTGCCAGTCTGGCGTGGCATTCTGCCTGTGTGATTCCGGGTTGGCCATAATCTGTGCAAACGACCCCCACCGGGGGATTTAGGTATGGCAATTTCAGAATTCGCTGCTAGAATGCGCCAGCACCAGATCCGGAATATAGCTCAGCCTGGTAGAGCACTACGTTCGGGACGTAGGGGTCGCAGGTTCGAATCCTGCTATTCCGACCAATTCCAGCCCTTCCCGGGGGCTGACGAAAAAGGCCGCTTTCCGCGGCCTTTTTTCTTTCCTGATTCCCCAACAGCCGTCTACTTGGCCAGTCGCGGATTCAGGGTGTAACTCACGGTGATGCTGGCGGAATCCAGCGCATTCGCCTTGATCAGCCCGACCAGCGCGGCACCGCTGAGATCCCCTTCTGTCGGCAATTGCTCCACGTCCAGTGCGTACACGGTGAAGACATAGCGGTGCACGATGCTGTCATTCCACGGCGGACAGGGCCCATCGTAACCAAAGTACTCCCCTTCCATATCCGCATCACCGGCAAACCAGCCGCTATAGTCGTTCTTGCCGTGGCGCAGCCCCTGTGGGGCAGTGGGTCCGTTCTTGCCATGGGCGGTCACTTCGCTCGAATGCTCGCCCTCAAGAATTTCACTCTGACCGGCAGGAATGTCGAACAGGGTCCAGTGATAAAAATCCACCCGCGGCAAATCTGCCGGGACTTCCCTGTCTTCCTGGTTCACATCGTCACCGGCACTGGGGCAATCCGGGTCATGGCAAACCACGGCAAATGAGCGGGTCTGTGACGGCGCGTCTTTCCAGGCCAGATGGGGATTGATGTTGCTGGAAAGGGCCACGTGGGTATCTGCATCCTTGACCGCAAAGGCGTACTTCTCACCAATGGGGGCCTGATCGGTCAGGCTGTTGCTGAGTAACTGCATGGTGAAACTCCTGTTCACTGTCGTGTGAGGTCGTCCGTTGAAGCATGCGGGTCCTGATGGGGATTTCAACCACCGGAAAGCGCAAAACGCTGCAACGGATGGTAACTCGGCGGCCTGCCGTGACGGCTGTCACTTTCATAGAGCCACAACTGATCCGCATCCAGAATCCACTGCCCCGTGCGCCTCTGCAATGGCTCTCCGGGTTTGGCCAGGGTCACATGGGGACGAAACCGCCGCGTCTCCGCCGTAAAGCCGTCGACTGCGCTGAGCAACTGTTGAATGTCGTCATGGAGCGATGCCAGAGCCGTTTGGGTGGTTTGCGTCAGCGCCAGATAGGGTCCCTCTGGCTCAGGGAAGGGCTCACAGGCCGTCAAGGCAATCGTAAAGGGAGCATGACGGGCAGCCAGTGCAGACACGCCAGGGACCAGACGTTTGACGGAACCCGGTGAGCACTCTCCCAAAAAGGCCAACGTCAGATGCAGGTTTCGCCGCGGCGACGCCTGAGGCAGTCCCAGTGACAACGCCACACATTCATGGGCCAGTGGGCCCGAGACCGGAATGCCGAGAAAACAGCGCATACAATCTCCCTCTGATGGCTCACCTTATACCGGAATCGCCCATGGCTTAAGGGCTGCGACAACGGTAGAATTGCGCGCCCACCCACTCTGACACTCAGCCAGCCGTTTGTGCCCGACAGGCGGCAGCCAATCTCGAGGTGAACTATGTCCGGTAAAGCCCCCGGCAAAGTCGGTTTTATCAGCCTGGGTTGCCCCAAGGCCCTGGTGGACTCCGAACGCATTTTGACCCAGCTCCGCACCGAAGGCTACGAAGTCACGCCGACTTACGATGATGCCGACGTGGTCGTGGTGAATACCTGTGGGTTTATTGACGATGCCAAGGCGGAATCCCTGGACACCATTGGTGAAGCCCTTCACGAGAACGGCAAGGTGATTGTGACCGGCTGCATGGGGGTGGAAGAAGAGACCATTCGCAAGGTACACCCCTCGGTGTTATCCGTGTCTGGGCCCCAGCAGTACGAACAGGTGGTCAACGCGGTTCATCAGGTGGTACCGCCGCTGCAGAACCATGATCCCTTTCTGGATCTGGTCCCCCCGCAAGGGATCAAACTGACCCCGCGTCATTATGCTTATCTGAAGATTTCCGAAGGCTGTAATCATAAATGCAGCTTCTGCATCATCCCGAGCATGCGCGGCAAACTGGACTCACGCCCGGTGGGCGACGTTCTGGATGAAGCTGAAAGGCTGGTCAAAGCGGGGGTACAGGAACTGCTGGTGATCAGTCAGGACACCAGCGCCTATGGTGTCGACCGCAAATACCAAACCGGCTTCTGGCAGGGCATGCCGGTGAAAACCCGGATGCTGGAGCTCTGTCAGGCTCTGGGACAACTGGGGGCCTGGGTTCGGCTTCATTATGTCTACCCCTACCCTCACGTGGACGACATCATCCCGATGATGGCTGAGGGGCATATCCTTCCCTATCTGGATATTCCGTTCCAGCACGCCAGCCCGACAGTACTGAAGGCGATGAAACGCCCTGCTCATGCCGAAAATACCCTTGAGCGGATTCGTCGCTGGCGTGAAATCTGCCCCGACATTACCCTGCGCAGCACCTTTATTACTGGTTTCCCCGGCGAAACCGATGATGATTTTGAGCTGCTGCTCGACTGGCTTGAGGAAGCACAGCTGGATCGCGTCGGCTGCTTCACCTACTCCCCAGTGGAAGGCGCCCCGGCGAACGCACTGGCCAACCCGGTAGACCCGGAACTGGCCGAAGAGCGCCGCGAACGTTTCATGAATGTGCAGGCCCGCATCAGCGCCGACAAGCTGCAGAAAAAGATCGGCAGCGTTCAGGAAGTGTTGATTGATGAGGTAGATGACGAAGGCGCCATTGCCCGCTCCCGCGCCGATGCACCGGAGATCGATGGCTTGGTCTATCTCAATGGCATCACCGACGTGCAGCCCGGCCAGCGCCTCAAGGTCACCATCGAGCATGCAGATGAACATGATCTGTGGGGCACCCCGCTCGACGGACACACCGCCGGGTGAATGACCAACCCCTGAAGGGCGCCCTGCTGCTGGTACTGGGGGAAGGCTTGCTGGCCATCATGGCGGCAATGATCAAACTGCTCTCGGATCACCTGGATACCGAAGTGATTGTGTTCGCGCGCAATCTCTTCGGCCTGCTCTTCCTTCTGCCCATCATCATGCAGCGTGGCGGTTTTCGACAACTGCGTACCGCCAATATTCATCTGCATCTGATACGTGCCTTCACGGGCGTGACCGCCATGTTCTGCTTCTTTTACACCATCGGGCATATTGCCCTGGCAGAAGCGGTGCTGGTGAAAATGACCGTGCCCTTCTTCCTTCCCGTGGTGGGATGGCTATGGCTACGCGAACAGATCGGCCTGCGTACCTGGGTTGCTATTCTGGTGGGCTTCGTCGGCGTTGCCGTCATCATGCGGGCAGATTCGGGTGAGATTGATCCCGTAATGTGGGTTGCTCTGGCCGGGGCCGCGATTATGAGTATCGCCAAGGTCAGCATCCGCCGCATGGCCGTATCTGAACCTCCGCAACGGGTGGTGTTCTACTTTGCCCTGTTTGCGACCGGGTTTTCCGCCCTCCCCCTCGCCTGGACCAGTACCGTGCCCGTCGGGACTGATTATCTGTGGCTTATCGGCATTGGCCTGGTGGCAACCGGTGGCCAGTTTGCCATGACCACGGCCTATCAGATCGCCAGCCCCGGCCAGGTCGGGGTTTACAACTATTCTTCCGTCATTTGGGCAGCACTGCTCGGCTGGATGTTCTGGGGGGAAACCCTGGTAATTACGACGCTGTTGGGCACACTGCTGATCGTTGCCGCCGGGGTGTGGAACCTGAAGGCACCCCGATCGGGCTGATTTATCAGGCTGCCTGCAGGATTTTGGCCCCGGTAGCGGTGTTCAAGCCCCTGTACAAGCATCCTATAATTGACAATTGTTACTTATAGACCGAGTAGATCAATAATGCCTCTACACTCTGCAGTCATTACCCGCGGCTTCATTGCACTGTTATCCGTCGCATTACTCTCTGCCTGCGATAATGCCGCCCAATGGGCTTATCAGAACGGGCTTGAATTCGAAATCTCGCGGGCCGGCCTTCAGGAAGAAACCATCACCACAGACGACGGCATCCAATGGCATCTGCTGGTGAGTGAATCCAGCACCAGTGCCCCCCCGGTTCTGCTGATTCATGGTTTTGGTGCCGACGCCAGCAACTGGGTGCGTTTTGCCGGCAACCTGGAAGAAGAGTTTTACTTCGTCGTGCCGGATCTCCCCGGCCATGGTGATAGCACCCGTGATTTGGGCCTGGATTACACCATGAAAGCCCAAGCCAAGCGGCTGCTTACACTGATGGATACCCTGCAGATCGAGCAATTCCATGTGGCCGGCAATTCCATGGGGGGCGCTATTACATTGGAAATGGCACGACAAGCGCCACAACGGGTTCTTTCCATGGGGCTGGTGGATTCCGCCGGTCTGACACGCCAAACCCCTGAGTTCAAAGCCCTGTTGGAAGGCAGCGACAGCAATCCATTGATTCCCCACAGCCGGGATGAATTCCAGACCACTCTGGAATGGGCCATGGAAGAGCCACCCTACATGCCGGATTTTTTCATGGATGTTATGGGGCAACGCAAAGCGGAAAATGCCGTAGTCGCTGAAGATATTTTCCGTCAGCTGGGCACCGACCCTGGCATGAATCTGGAGAACAGTGAGGTCCTTGCGACACTGGATCAAGCCACGCTGGTTATGTGGGGCAAGGAAGACCGGCTGCTGGGAGTGGATAATGTACCCGTCTTTCTTGAGCGGCTTCCCCGAGCACGATCCGTCATTCTGGATGGCATTGGTCACCTGCCGATGACAGAAGCTCCCGCCAAGAGTGCCGATGCCTTCCGCACATTTTGGAATGAAAACCGTCCTTAATCATCTAGCCAAGTGTGCTGAGTCATCCTTTCAATGTGGTGACTCAGCCCGTGGTGCTACGTAATTCCGGTGGGCGCCAGTCAAAGGGCACGTTGTAACTCATAAGGAACCCCCCCAAGGTAATCAAAACCCGGGAAATACCAATGTAAGAGTCAGGGATGCTAATGCGTTCCTCGCGGAATCGCTCCATCAGATCTCCCATTGCCCCCACAGGGCCCTGTTGATTAAGTTTATCGGTCAACACGTAAAGCGCCAGCTCCCGCAAGGTCTCCGGGCTACCACCACGGAAACCTGCCTGATAGAACAGTTCACCAATATCAACCTGTCCCTCGAACCCCATCAATCCATACAGCAACCTTGAATAACGGCGGACCTCATCCGGGTTCAGCACGCCAATGGCGCCGAAATCCAGAATCACAACCTGCCCTCGATCATTTACCAGAAAATTGCCCGGGTGCGGGTCTGCCTGGTAGACCCCAAACCGCGTCACTTGTTGCAGGTAGCTGGTGAGAAGCACCCCCAGAAGATCGGCCGCGTCTTCAGGGTGCTGATCAAGATGCTGGCGGAGACGGTTACCGCCTTCCCAGCTGGTCACGAGTATCCGTTCACAACACAGAGGCTTAACTAACTCGGGAATCCGGATACGCTCGGGGTGCGGCTGACGAGAAAAGCGCAGGGTATTAGCGGCTTCGTTACGGAAGTCCAGTTCTGTTGCCGTCATGGCCAGCAACTGCTCAATAGCCTGGCGAAGATCAAACTCACGAAACCGTGGAGCCGCAATGGCGGCCAGTGCCTGAAATACTTTGGCATCCTGCTCAAACAAGCGCTTTACTGCCGGCAATCGGACTTTGACTGCTACCTCCTGTCCATTCTTAAGCTTGGCCCGGTGCACCTGTGCGATGGAAGCAACAGCGGTTGGCGTCTCCTCAAACCAGACAAAAGTATCGCGCCAGTCTTTACCCCAGGACTTGGATAGCACTCTGGCGATCGCGCTGAACTCTACGGGCAGGGCGTCACTCTGCAGTTGCTGAAACGCATGAATATACTCAAGCGGCAGCACGTCGGGGCGGCAGCTGAAAAACTGCGCCGCTTTGACCCAGAAGCCACCATTGGCCCTACAAAGCTGAGTGGCAATCTCTGCCGCCTGGTGATGACGTTCGGACAATGCACTGCCGCGGCCGCGAGCATACACCGCTCCGATGCGTGCAAGTGCCGCCAAGCCCCTTACATATCGAGTCCTTCCGGAAGCCAGCCCGACCAGCCCGGTAACACTTTCCCTAATCATGTTTCATCGCCCGAGTACCCATTCCCCCATTATGCCTGACATTGCAGGGCTTGAATCCCGCGAGCCTTGACCGTAGTGTTTCAATCTTTTAAATGGCGGTGGATTATGTCAGTACCTGTTATACGCGCAGGCGAGCCTCACACCATTCGCACCCGGGGCATTACCCTGCTGCGTTCCGGTCACAAGGAAATCCGTCGCCTCAAACGCGCCAACCATACCCCATCGATTCATGGTAACAAGGTATGGAACTCCAGCTTCCTTATCATGGATCACCTCACCCGCAATAAACTGGACGCAGACGACCACCTGCTGGATATTGGTTGTGGCTGGGGGCCACTGTCGATCTTTACCGCCAAGCGGTTTAGGTGCCGGGTCACCGCTGTAGATGCCGATGCAGATGTTTTCCCCTATCTTGACCTGCATGCGCAGATCAACAAGGTGGATATCACCACCGAACAGCTTCGCTTTGAAAAGCTCAGCACCGCCCGGCTTAAAGACGTCACGGTCATGGCCGGTGCTGACATCTGCTTTTGGGACGAGCTAACCCCTGTGCTCTATAACCTTATCCGTCGCGCCCTGAGAGCCGGAGTAAAGCAGATCATCATCGCCGACCCTGGCCGCTCACCTTTCTATGCTCTGGCAGAGAAATGCGAACAAGGGGGCCTCAATTCCCGCGTCGTAGAGCGCAGGAGCAAGACCCCGAAGAATCTCTGTGCCGATTTGCTGATTATCGACAATTGAAATTCCACCACCCGGCACCATGTTATTTCCACGTTCAATGGAAGTGACACACCATGACTGACGATATTCAAGACACCGATACCGCGCAGGGCAGCCTTGCCCTGCCCGACCAGTTGCGCCCGCAACGCATCTATCTTATCCCTGTACGCCACAGACCCTTTATGCCCGGGTTGGTGCAACCAGTGATGCTGGACAAACAAATCTGGGAACAGACCCTCGAGCGCGTTAGCCAGACCCCCCATCAATCGCTGGGCCTGGTCTACGTGGGCGACAAAGACCCTGACACCGTCGCGCTGGAGGATTTCCCGGAGTACGGCTGCTTGGTGAAAGTTCACGCTCTGAATCAGGAAAATGATCAGTTCCAGCTCGTCGCCCAGGGCGCATCCCGCTTTCGTATTCAGGGTTGGCTGAATCGCAAGCGTCCCTATATGGCAGAAGTCAGTTACCCAGAGCCACGCACAGACGCGGATGAAACTGTACGTGCCTATGGCATGGCCATCATCAATACCATCAAGGAACTGCTGCCGCTCAACCCGCTGTATAACGAAGGGCTGCGTCACTACCTGCAAAACTTTTCACCCTCCGAGCCCTCTCCGCTAACCGATTTTGCGGCAGCGCTGACCAGTGCTTCAGGCAAAGAGCTACAAAGCATACTCGAAACCGTTCCACTCAAGCCTCGTATGGAAAAGGTCCTGACGCTGGTAAAAAAGGAACTGGAGGTCGCCCGGCTACAAAACCAGATTTCCGAAGAGGTGAACGAGAAGGTCAGTCGCCACCAGCGCGAATTCTTCCTTCGCGAACAACTCAAGATCATTCAGCGCGAACTCGGCCTGAGCAAAGATGACAAGACCGCCGAAGCGGATGAGTTCCGTGAACGGATGAAGACCTTGTCTCCTACCGATGCGGTAAACAAACGGTTTGAGGACGAACTACAAAAGCTGTCTGTACTGGAAACCGGCTCCCCTGAGTATGGTGTAACCCGCAATTATCTGGACTGGCTTACCAGTGTTCCCTGGGGGCAATACAGTCACGACAATCTTGATCTCAGCCATGCCCGCGAAGTGCTCACCCGGCACCATAGCGGCTTGCAGGACGTGAAAGACCGCATTGTTGAATTTCTTGCGGTTGGGGCACTACGTGGTGAGGTCAAAGGCTCCATTATCCTGCTTGTCGGCCCCCCTGGGGTCGGCAAGACCAGTATTGGCAAGTCCATTGCCGAAGCCCTGGATCGCAAATTCTACCGCTTCAGCCTTGGCGGCATGCGCGACGAAGCCGAAATCAAGGGGCACCGCCGCACCTATATCGGTGCCATGCCCGGCAAACTGGTTCAGGCGCTGAAAGAAACCGGCACGGCAAACCCCGTGATCATGCTCGATGAAATCGACAAGCTTGGGCAATCGTTTCAGGGCGACCCGGCCTCGGCCCTGCTGGAAGTGCTGGACCCCGAGCAAAATCAGGATTTCCTGGATCATTACCTTGATGAACGGCTCGATCTCAGCCATTCGCTGTTTATCTGTACCGCCAATACCCTCGACAGCATTCCTGGCCCCTTGCTCGACCGCATGGAAGTGATTCGGCTCTCCGGGTATATCACCGAAGAGAAAGTGGATATCGCCCGGCAGCACCTGTGGCCACGCGCCCTGGAGCGTGCCGGCGTAAAACCCGGCCAGCTCAAGATCAGTGACAGTGCCCTGCGGCAGGTTATTGAAGGGTATGCGCGGGAAGCCGGGGTACGAAACCTCGAAAAGCAACTGAACAAGATTATCCGCAAGTCGGCCGTCAAACTGCTGGCTGGCGAGAAGAAGCTCAGCATCAGTGGCAAGAATTTGTCTGAGTTTCTGGGGCAGCCCTACTTCCAGACAGAAAAAACCCAGCGAGGCGTTGGCGTTGTCACCGGCCTCGCCTGGACCAGTATGGGCGGTGCCACCCTCTCTGTAGAAGCCAGTCTGGTCCACAGCAAGCAACGTGGTTTCAAACTGACCGGGCAACTCGGTGACGTAATGAAAGAATCCGCGGAAATTGCCTACAGTTACGTGGCGAGCCACCTGCAGGACTACGGGCTGGCGGAAGACTGTCTCGACAATGCCTTTATCCACCTGCATGTGCCGGAGGGCGCAACGCCAAAGGACGGCCCCAGCGCAGGGGTCACCATGGCCAGCGCCATTCTGTCCTTGCTGCGCAACAAGCGGCTGCCGCGCAAGGTCGCCATGACGGGAGAGCTGACACTCACCGGCCAGGTGCTGGCCGTTGGCGGGATCCGAGAGAAAATCATTGCCGCCCGGCGGGTGAATATTCGTGAAGTGATTCTTCCCGATGCCTGCCGGCGGGATTTCGACGAGTTGCCGGATTATCTGAAAGACGGCCTCACCGTGCACTTTGCCAGCCAGTATAGCGATGTCTTCCAACAACTCTGGGGCTGATACTGCCCCCTACTACATTGTGCCCACCTGTCACGAGCGGGTGGGCATCCTGTATCAGGATCCGGACATTCTTCTGATCAACAAGCCTGCCTACTTGCTCAGCGTTCCCGGGCGCGCCCCCGAGAACAAGGACTGCGCCATTACCCGTCTCAGCCTGATTTACCCGGACATACGTCTGGTGCATCGTCTGGATCTGGATACCTCGGGCCTGATGGTCTTTGCATTGAGTCAGCGAGGGCAAAGCCAGCTAAGCCGTTTATTTCAGCTGCGAACAGTCAAGAAGCGGTATCAGGCGGTGGTACAGGGTTTGGTCGAGAAGGACGCCGGCAGCATTGAGCTCCCCCTGATTGCGGACTGGCCCAATCGTCCGTTGCAGAAAGTCTGTCATGACACCGGCAAACACGCCCTGACCCACTATCAGGTAATGGAGCGCGACGAACGGCATAACCGTACCCGCCTTGCTCTGAGCCCCGTCACCGGGCGCAGCCACCAGTTACGCATCCACTGTCGGGAACTGGGCCACCCCATCATTGGCTGTGATATGTACGCCCCTCCCGAAGTCGAAGTCCTAAGCCCCCGCCTGCTGCTGCACGCCGAATGGCTAGGCTTCAACCACCCCGTCACCGGCCTGTGGAGCGAATTCACCTCCCCCTGCCCGTTCTAGGCCGTGTAGTCGCTTAAGGTTTTTACGACCCAAGTCTCGCAACCCGAGGCTCTTGCATCTATACCTCGCCAGGGCCCGGAATGACCAAGCTTTTGCATTTGGGTTTTAGCTATTCACTATTCACTGTTAACTATTAACTGCTCTTATTCCCACTCATCCCCATAATCATGCAGCAATTCCGCCCCCGCCTTGACCGCTTTGAGGGTCACGACGGTCAGGTCATCGTAATAGGCCACATTGGGTTGCTTGCCATGGTTGATAAACCGCAGATTGCACAACACCCGGTATCGCTCTTCACCGTCATCATCAATCCAGAGCACGTAAGGCCCCTGCCCTTTTGCAGGTTGAGTCTTGCATAGTCCCAATTCCGTGCCTTTGGGAATCGACTGGCGGGCAAACAGACCCCGACCATGAAGCGGGCTTTCCCTGACTTCGACCAGGTCTTCTCTTACATAGGGTTTTGACATGCTTTTGCACTTCTTGCTGCCGTTGATGCCATGGCATCTTGCCAGAATTCATCACAAGCTGTAATTCTCTGGGACTGACACCTCAACAAGGATCCGTTGTGAATCTGCTGCATACCGGTAAAGACCTGCTTCGCATGAACGAGCTGGCAGGCATTTTGTTCAAGTATGGTTTTGCCGACGTGATCCGCCGGCTTGGGCTGGCCACCCCCATTGAGCAGGCGGGCAAACTGGTCCGCAGCCCGGTAAAGGGCGACATCCTGCGCATGGGTACCGCAGAGCGACTACGCTGTGCACTGGAAGAAATGGGGCCCACCTTTGTCAAGCTCGGCCAGATCCTGGCCACTCGGGTTGACCTGTTTCCGCTGGACTGGATTGCCGAGTTCGAGAAGCTGCAGGATCAGGCCAGCGCCATTCCGTTTGAAGAGCTTGCCCCATTGATTGAAGAGGCCCTGGGCAAGCCGATTGACAGCCTGTTTGCCCGTGTCGACCCGACCCCAATCGGGGTGGCCTCCATTGGTCAGGTGCACAGCGCCCTTACCCGGCGCGGCCAGAAGGTTGTGCTCAAAATCCAGAAGCCGGGTATTCGTAACAAGATCGACTCCGACCTTCGCCTGCTCGACCAGCTGGCCAAGCTGGCTTGCGACAACTCCGTGGAAATCCGTCGCTACCGCCCGGTGGAATTGATCCGTGAATTCCGCCGTTCGTTGCTGCGGGAGCTGGACTTCACCATTGAAGCCCGTAACGCCGATCGAATCCGCAAAAACATGCGTTCGCTGAAATGGCTCACCGTCCCGCGGGTTTACTGGGAGTTGTCGTCATCCACCGTTCAGGTTCAACAACACATTGAAGGCATCCCGGCGAAGGCACTGGAAAAGCTGGATGCCGCGGGCCTTGACCGGGCCCAGATTGCTCGCCGTGGCGCCCTGGCCGCCTGGAAAATGGCACTGGAAGACGGTTTTTTTCATGCCGATCCGCACCCCGGGAATTTCATCATCCTGCCGGGCAACCGTATCGCCATGCTCGATTTCGGCATGGTCGGCAAGCTCAGTCATAGCCGCCGAGAACAAATACTGCAGATGACCCGCGCAGTCGTCATCCGTGAAGCTGAACAGTGCGCGGCGGTTCTGGCCAGCTGGTCCGATGGTCAACCGGTGAACTTCGAACAATTGGTGTCGGATGTGGAAGATGTCATCAGCCAGTATCACGGCGTCTCCATCTCGGAACTGGATATCACCGCGTTGCTCAATGACATCACCGCCATGGTACGCAACCATAATCTGGTGCTGCCCAGTGATATTGCCCTGTTCATCAAGGCCATCATTACCCTGGAGGGATTCGGGCGCCTGCTTAACCCCGACTTCGATCTGATGACCGAAGCCGAGCCCCTGCTCAAGCGCATGATCCGCACCCGCTACTCTCCTGCCCGACTGGCCAAAAGCCTGAGCCTGCGGGCACTGGATGTGGTCGACAAGGTCTATGCTCCCCCCCCTGTCCCCGGCCAGCAAAGCCCCCAGGAGCAGGGACTGGACCCCCGCCAACTGGAAAGAATGGTGACCCGACTGGAACGGGGCCAGTATCGGCAGGTCCAAGCACTATTGGTCGCCTCTTCGTTCATTGGCGGCAGTGTCATGCTGGCTGGCAAAGTTGGGCCATCACCTTGGGGTATCTCCCTGTTTGGCCTTATAGTCTTCCTCGGAAGCGCCGGCTGGGCCAGCTGGCTAATGTGGGTATCCCGACGTTTCCTTCGGGAATGGGAGTAACGGAATGACAATGAAGAAACCGCTTATCATGCTTTGCGCTGGCGTAGCGCTGGCAGCCTGTGCCACCTCCCCACTGGGACGAAACCAGTTTCTGCTGATGCCGGCAGATCAAATGGATGAAATGGGCGCCACCGCCTATGCGCAAATGAAACAAGAGACCCCTGTCAGTAGCAGTCAGCAGCAAACCGCTTATGTACGCTGTGTGGCCACCGCCATCACCTCAACGCTGGATGGCAGCCAGCAGTGGGAGGTCAACCTGTTCCAGGACAACAGCGCCAATGCGTTTGCCCTGCCAGGGGGCAAAATCGGGGTCAATACCGGTCTGCTCAAGGTCGCCACCAATCAGTCACAGCTGGCGACGGTCATCGGTCATGAAATCGGCCATGTGCAAGCGCAGCATTCCAACGAGCGCATGTCACTGGAGTACGCCACCCAAAATGGCCTTCAATTACTGGGCGCAGTGGCAGGTGAAGACAGCGCCACCAAACAGGGCATCATGGCCGCACTCGGTGTCGGCGCCCAGTATGGTGTCGCACTGCCGTTCAGCCGCAAGCATGAAGCCGAAGCCGATATTATTGGTCTTCAGCTCATGGCCCAGGCGGGCTTCGACCCTCGCGAGAGTGTAAATCTGTGGCAGAACATGGCGGCTGCCAACGGCGATGGGCCACCGGAATTCATGTCCACCCACCCCTCCAATGCCACCCGCATCGGCGGGCTGCAAGCTCGTCTGCCAGAGGTGATGCCGCTGTACAACCAGGCCAAGGCAGCGGGCCGCAAGCCGAGCTGTGGATGAAAGCCGCTATGAGCTTTCAGCTACGAGCTACGAGTTAAAACCCTAAAACAAAAACGCAGCCTCAAGGGCTGCGTTTTTGCTTTTGCTGGTAGCTCATTGCTCACAGCTGCCTTCTAACTGTAGTAAGCGTTGTCCGTCACGGTATGGTCTGTCTTGTCACGAACCCCCGTCAGTTCCGGTATACGCTCTTTCAGGGTTTTTTCTACCCCGTCTCGCAGCGTCACGTCGACGACGGAACAGCCCTGACAGCCACCGCCGAATTCCAGCACTGCGACCATGTCCTCGGTGAGCTCCAGCAGCTGAACACTGCCGCCGTGAGAAGCCAGATTGGGATTGATCTCTGCGTAAAGCACGTAGTTGATCTTCTCTTCCACACTGGCGTCTTCACTGATATCCGGCACACGGGATTTCGGCGCCCGGAAGGTCAGCTGACCACCCATGCTGTCTTTCTTGTAGTCGATGACCGCATCTTCCAGATAACGCACGCTTTTACCTTCGATCCAGGCATGAAAGCCCTCGTAATCGAAGCGTACATCGTCCTCTTCCTGCTCACCGTCCGGGCAATACGCCATGCAACACTCGGCATGGGGGGTGCCGGGACGCTCAACAAAGATACGCACGCCAATGCCGCCCTGATCCTGCTTGCCCAGCAGGTCTCGCAGGTAGTCCTGGGCCGGTTCGGTGATGTCGATCAACTGCTCTGCCATTACGCTTCCTGATCCGGTTCGTGGCCTCAAGCCGGCCTGAAGGGCGACTGAGGTCTCTTTCCTGAGTATTTTAGTCAGGTACTCAGCATATTCAATGGTGCCACCGCCCAATCGTTTCAAGGGTGGGCCGAACGGCATCATTACGGGGTGTTCCCACCCTCGGCAGCGGCGTACAATATGCGCCCCGATTCCCGGCGTTTAGCCGTCGCCATAACGCAGGACTATGTGATGACAGACCCCAAGGATGCACCGGATCAGGACACCAAACCTGGCCTGCTGCAAACGATCAACAGCATTCTCGCTGCCCTGTTCGGTGTGCAAAGCGCCAAAAACCGGGAGCGGGACTTCACCAAGGGCGATGCCGGCAACTATATCGGCGTCTACGTCATTCTGGTGATTGCGCTTGTTATCGGCATGGTCATCACCGTCAACATGGTGCTCGACGCTGCCGCGAAATAGGCTTTTTTATATCGGTTGCCGTTATAGAGATATGCCAAGATATTTCTTTTCACTATAAGGGCGCTTTGTTAGAGTGCCGCACTCACCCAGTGCGGGTGGCGCTTAGCTATTGAATTTCAAGCAAAAGGACGGTGATACAGTCCCATGTACGTCTATCAGGAACACGATCAGCAACTGCTGAATGAACGGGTAGCGCAATATCGCGACCAGACGCGTCGATACCTGGCCGGGGAGCTCAGCGAGGATGAGTTTCTCGCCTTGCGCCTGCAGAACGGCCTTTACATCCAGCGTTATGCGCCCATGCTGCGCATCGCCGTTCCTTATGGCCTGCTGTCTTCCCGTCAGCTGCGCCGGCTCGCGCATATCTCCCGCACTTACGACAAGGGCTTTGCTCACGTCAGCACCCGCCAGAACGTGCAAATGAACTGGCCGGCACTGGAAGATGTGCCTGACATTCTGGCCGAACTGGCCGATGTCCAGATGCATGCCATCCAGACTAGCGGCAACTGTATCCGTAACACCACCACCGACGAATACGCCGGCGTGAACCCGAAGGAAATCGAGGATCCACGCCCCTGGTGCGAAATTATCCGTCAGTGGTCAACCTTCAATCCGGAATTCGCCTACCTGCCCCGCAAGTTCAAGATTGCGGTCAATGCGGTGCCTGATGAAGATCCGGCCATTATCGGTGTTCACGATATCGGTGTGCAGCTGGTACACAACGATGCTGGCGAAACCGGCTTCCAGGTATGGGCAGGCGGCGGCCTGGGTCGTACCCCCATGACCGGCGCCGTGATTGGCGAGTTCGTGCCGTGGCAACACCTGCTGTCTTATCTGGAGTCGATCCTGCGGGTGTACAACAAGTACGGCAACCGCGACAACAAGTACAAGGCCCGTATCAAGATTCTGGTGAAGGCGCTGGGTGCCGACAAATACCGCGAGCTGGTGGAAGAAGAATTCGCTGAGCTCAAAGATGGCCCCATGACGCTGACAGAAGCCGAAGTGGCCCGTATTCAGGCCTGCTTCACCGATGTGGAATACCGCAGCGATGTCGACACCAGTGAACTGGATGCCCTGCTGGCAGACAACAAGGCCTTCAACCGCTGGTACCACACCAACACCCGCCCTCACAAACAGGCGGGATACCGTGCGGTCACCCTGACACTGAAAAAAACCGGCCGGGTCCCTGGCGACATCAGCGACGAGCAGCTGGATGCCGTTGCCGATCTTGCCGACAAGTACAGCTTTGGTGAAATCCGCAACAGCCACCAGCAGAACATGGTGTTCAGCGATGTGGCGGCCAGTGACCTGTTCGCCCTTTGGCAGGAACTGGACGCACTGGGCTTTGCGACCCCCAATCTGGGCCTGCTCACCGATATGGTGTGCTGCCCCGGTGGCGACCTGTGCGCCCTGGCTAATGCCAAGTCCATCCCCGTGGCGGAATCCATTCAGCGCCGCTTTGACGACATGGATTATCTCCATGATCTGGGCAAGATCGACCTGAATATTTCCGGTTGCATGAACGCTTGTGGCCATCACCACATTGGCCACATCGGCATCCTTGGTGTGGACAAGAAAGGCAAGGAGTTCTACCAGGTTACCCTGGGAGGCCGTGGTGATCGTGAATCAAAGGTAGGCGAAAAAATGGGCCCGTCTTTCGAATCCGACGAAATCACCGACGTGATCGAAAAAATCATTGGCCTGTATGTCGAGAAGCGCCTCGAGAACGAGCCCTTCATCGACACCTACGAGCGTATCGGCATGGACCCGTTCAAGGAGCATATCTATGGGTAAGGTCATTATTGACGGCGCCATCGTGGATAACGAATGGGCACGCCTGGAAGCAGATGCCCTCGAGGCAGGCCTGCCGGATGGCAAAGTCATCGTTCCACTGGCTTATTGGCAAGAGAACCGTGACACCCTGATGACCCGTGGCGATGTAGCTGTTTGGCTCGCACCGGGCGAAGAACCCAAGGACCTGGCAGATGACCTTTCTGCCCTTTCCCTGGTGGCTATTCACTTCCCTGCATTCAAGGATGGCCGCGGCTATTCTTACGCTCGCGAGTTACGCACCCGCTTTGCGTTCAAGGGTGAAGTGCGTGCCACAGGCGATGTGTTACGTGATCAGTTATTCTATCTGGCCCGCTGCGGTTTCAACGCGTTCGAAGTGCGCGAAGATCGCAGCATCGAAGAAGCCGTAGCCAGCCTGAAGGATTTCACCGTCCGCTATCAGGGTGATGTGAACGACCCCCGTCCGATCTACCGTCAGGCCTGATCGCTTTACCTCGCCAAACGGTTCGAAAACGCCGCTGCGCCTTATAGCCAGCGGCGTTTTCGCATCCAGATCAGCACGCCAATGGCAATCACTGTCATGCCGGCACAGAACCAAAGGAAAGCCTTGTCATTCTCGACGCCGGGCAACCCGCCCACATTGATACCAAACAACCCGGTCAGGAAGCCAAGCGGCAAGAACAATGCTGAAATCATCGCCAGCAGATACATGCGGTCATTGATGGCTTCGTTCTGAACCGAAAAGACCTCTTCCTGGAGCAGAGTCGCATGTTCACGGGCAGCATCAAGGTCTTCAAGAAGTCGCTGGAGCCGGTCTGATGCTTCACGTACCAACAGGATATCGTCTTCACCAAAGTGGCGGTCAGACTGAAGTTTCGCTAACGCCTCACGCTGCGGCGCCAGATAGCGGCGCAAGGTAATCGCCCGGCGACGCAAAAGACTCAGCTGAGAGGTCAACGACATGGTCGGAGACGCCTCCAACTGCTCAGCGCAGCTTTCTACCTCCGCCTCGAGATTCTCGATCACATCTTCCATTCGCCAGGTCAGCTCATCAACCAATCTGGCGACCAGCCCCGACGCACTTACTGGGCCGTCTCCACCCGCCAAAGAGCCCTCGACCGTCTCGACGGTCACTAACGTACGCTTCTGGGTGGTGATCACACCATGGGGCCCGAGCCACAATCGCAGCGCAATCATATCTTCCGGCCTGGCTCCCGGATGAAGGTTCACCCCTCTCAGGTAAACCAGAAGGCCGCCATGAACTTCCGACGCCCGCGGCCGGGTTTCCGCAGCGGTGAGCGCTTCAATCACGCCGTCAGGGATACCATTGGCGGACATCCAGTCGGCACTGGCCTGTTCGGTATAATCGAGATGGACCCAGTGAGTACGATCAGACTGGAGAGCCTCGTCCGTGCCAAAAACCGTACGCCCTCCCCGGCCATCCAGGTAACAGGCGATCTTGAGCCAATGGTTTTTATCCATATCCGATGCTGCCGTCCATATTCGAAAACATGGATGAATAATGAATCATAGGGCACCGTAGAATCCATAAAAAACGCGGCCAAAGGCCGCGTTTTTACGAATCCGCAACAACGCTGGATCTCAGGCCAAGCGCACCACCACGCGACCACGCACGCCACCTTCGAGAATTTTTCCAACCCACTCGCTAACGTCTTCAAGACCAATTTCGGCCGCTTCCAGCGCCTTCGGATTTTCTGGCATCCACTGATCTGCAAGCAACTGCCACATCTGTTGCTTGATTTCACAGGGTAACTCCACGCTGTCTACCCCAAGCAGGTTCACGCCACGCAGAATGAACGGGAATACCGTCATCTCCAGATTCGGCGAACCCGCCAGGCCACAACACGCTGCACTACCGCCGTATTTCAGACTCTTCAGCGCCCCGGCCAGCATTTCACCACCTACGCAATCTACCGCGCCAGCCCATTGCTCTTTGAGCATGGGTTTGCTGGCACTTTCCAGAAACGCCTTGCGATCCACAATCTCAGCAGCACCAAGTTCACGCAGCCAGTCATGAGAATCGGCCTTGCCAGTGACAGCCGCAACCCGAAAACCCAGCTTGGCAAGAATTGCCACGCTAATGGATCCCACACCACCAGTAGCACCGGTCACCAACACCGGGCCCTGATCGGGATTTACCCCGGTATCGAGCAGCGATTCGACACACAGCGCGGCAGTCAGCCCGGCAGTGCCCATCAACATGGCATCGCGGGGCGCCAATCCTTCAGGCAACGGCACCAACCACTCAGCAGGCACACGAATATACTGCCCATACCCCCCGTCGGTATTCATACCCAGGTCATAACCTGTACAAATCACCGTATCGCCAACCGCGAAGGGGCCATTGCCGGTTTCTTCGATGACGCCAACAGCATCAATCCCGGGGGTATGAGGAAACGTTCGGGTCACCCCTTTGTTTCCGGTAGCAGACAGGGCGTCCTTGTAGTTGAGAGACGACCACTGCACACGCACCAACACACCCTCACTACCCAGATCAGCCAACTCACGTTCTACCACCGCATTCTGGTAGCCATTGTCGCTTTCGGTGGTCAGTAATGCCTGAAACGTCATGGTCCTCTCCTTTGACAGGGTGTTAATCAAATTAATGCATCTGCCGTTGGCTGCCACGGTGCCACAATTTTTCCACCACCCGGTGCAGCACGTTTTCCATGGAAAAGCCCAACCGCTCTCCAAGCTTGCGTTTTACTTCCCAGTTAACCTGATACAGGGCCTGGTTGTCCTTGCGCAATTGCAGCAACTCATCACTGGTCATGATGTCATCAATCAAACCCAGCTCTTTGGCCTGAGCGCCAAACCAGTGCTCGCCGGTGGCGACCTTGTCCAGGTCAAGACCGCGACGGTTATCGCGCACAAAATCCTTGAACAGCTGGTGCGTGTCTTCCAGTTCTTGCTGAAACTTTTCACGGCCCTTTTCGGTATTTTCGCCGAGCATGGTCAGGGTACGCTTGTATTCCCCTGCCGTCATCAGCTCCACATCGATGTCATTTTTCTTCAGCAACCGATGAAAGTTAGGGATCTGGGCGACCACACCAATGGAGCCGATGATGGAAAACGGGGCGGCGACAATCCGGTCAGCAATACAGGCCATCATGTAACCACCACTGGCCGCAACCCGGTCGACTGCGACGGTCAGCTTGATGCCACTGTTACGGATACGACGAAGTTGCGAGGCCGCCAGCCCGTAGCTGTGCACCAACCCACCCGGGCTTTCCAGACGCACCAACACCTCGTCATCCTGGTTGGCCACCTGCAGCACCGCATTGATTTCCTTGCGCAGGTTTTCCACGCAGCTGGCCTGCACATCACCATCAAAGTCCAAGACAAACAAGCGGGGCATGGCTTTGTCTTCTGTTCCTGCCTTTTTCTTTTGCTTGGCTTCCAGCTTGTCCTGCTTTTTGCGCTCTTTACGCATTTTCTTGCGCTGGCCTTCGGGCATGATCTCGTGCTCGAGACACTCTTTCAGGTCCTCGAAGTCATCATTCAGGTGACGCACTCGCAGGTCACCCTCCTGATCCGCCTTACCGCGGCCCCGGCTGGCAGAGGCGGCAATACCCCCAATAATGAAGAGAAGCGCCACTACCAGAGTGACAACCTTGGCGAGAAACATGCCGTATTCAGATAGAAACGCGATCACAATGTACCTGCTTGGGTATTTTCAATGAGTGCTGCCCGACAGGGCAAACAGAAAGATCCCGGTGATTCTACCGAAGCCGGGTACAGAGGGGTATGCCAAACGGGGAGTCAGGACAGGCCTTTTGGCATGCCCCAGAGAGGCATGCCTGAACCGGGCAATCAATTCCAGCCAGAAATGGCCTGTTGCGCAGCGCCGTTCATGGGACGGGCTACCAAGCCTGTTGCCCCAGCGTTGACTTCAAACAACGCGCCATCCGCCATGGGCAGATAGGCAGCACTACCATAACGCGCGTCAACAAGTATGCTCCAGCCATCATTGGCCATTTGCCAGACATCAATCCCAACCGGCTCTCGATGCAGGCTGTATACCGTGCGATCCCGGGAACGCTCGTCTTCCAGAGCATAATAACGGCCAGATATCCGGTCGAGCTGATAACCGGGCTTGAGACCGAGCAGACTGAAAGGCAGCCGCCACTTGATGATGCGCGCATCCAGTTGCCACTGATCACCTTTCAGGCGGAAATCCTCCGCGCTACCATCAGTGCGGGTCACCGTGGCAATAAACGATTGATCCCCGGATTGCCGAAAACTTACCGTCGCCACCGGCACTTCCTGGGCATATTCCTTGTAACCGTAGATATTCAGGGCAAAGAGGCTCAGATAAACCGCCGCCACGACCAGCAAAATGCCAGCGGTGCCCTTCAACCATTGCAGCAACCAGCGCTGACGCAACAGCACCGTTGCACCCAGCAGCACGAAAATCAGGCTGAAGGCAAACAGAACCAGAGGGGCGAGCGTGTAGTTCATGAAAAATCCTTGTTATCTAAAGCGGGTGACCCAGTGATCAATCAAGCTGCGGGCGATACTGCCGGGCGGCGGAGTCATTGGTAAATCGTCAAAATGGAACCACCCGGCCTCAACGATTTCATCGTCATCAATACAAATTTCACCACTGGCATAATCCGCCAGAAACCCCAGCATCAGTGAGTGCGGAAACGGCCAGGACTGGCTCCCCAGATAATGCAGCTCACCAACCTCAATGCCGCTTTCTTCTCGGACCTCACGAGCCAGCGCCTGTTCCGCGGTTTCACCGGCTTCCATAAAGCCGGCAAGACAGGAAAAGAACCCTTCAGGGAAGCGTTCGGAGCGACCCAGCAAGGCATACTCGCCCTTGGTTACCAAGGTAATTACACAAGGCGTGATACGAGGATATTGGCTGTAGCTGCAGGATGGGCATACCATGGCAAGATCACGGGGGTGCGGCTCTGTCGGGGTACCACAACGACTGCAAAAACGGTGATTTTTCTGCCAGGAGAGAAATTGCAACGCGCGACTGAACATGGAGAAGCCAGGCTCATCCAGGGCTCCCATCAGCCGCCTTGCAGGCAAGGGTTGCAGGCTACCATCGTCTAGCTCATGGCGGCTGAACTCACAAACATAGCACGGCTCATCGCCAAGCCAGCCAAGGAAATGGTAATCAGGGTGCTGACGCAGCAGAAACGCGGGCAATTGTGGCAGCCAGTCCTGGCCTGGGGCGCCCGCCACCAGGATGTTTTGCTCGTGAATCACGTAACACCGCGCGGTATCCGCATCACTCGGTTCCGGGCGAGACAGATCAATCATGTCAGGCAACCTTGTCTACCGGGAAGCCCAGCGCTTTGACACTCTCTTCTGCCACTTCGAGCACCCCTTCGCCAATAGGCTTCTGCTCTTCCATACTCTCGAGATAATAATCAACACCGGTCAGGGCATCTGCCAGAGTTTCCATGTTTTCACGTGTCGGGGCTGTTTCACCTTCAATCAATTGCTTGCGAATGTATTGGTGACAAGCTTCAGTGACGCCCCTCGCCCGCTGCAACTCAAGAAACATCAGCCCCCCGGCAATAGTGGCAAAGGTACCAGGCAGATTCGATAGATGCATGGCATCCCAGTTGTTATCCATAAACGAACTGATAGACCGCTTGGCAAGGGCTAACCCGGCTCGGCACTCACCAACAACCGTCATGCGGGCATCATCGAGCTGGTAAAGAGAAATCGCGGTATTGTTACTGGCTTTGTGGACATCATCCTCAGGTGCCAGGCTACGCTCAAGATTGGCCGCCACATTTTCCACTCGTAGCAAATCATCAACTAAGGCGTGAAAAGCGTCGGTCTCGACATTCTGGTCTGCTGGCCACTGGCGAACCTGGGCAGAACGATCCTTGATGGCCGCAGCATCATCATCCTTGCCGATCATCGACAGGGTGCTACCCAGCTGACTTAGGCTGTTCGCCACCGATTCATAATTGGTATCGGCCACCCCCTGGGAGGCAAGATCCAGGGTCTGTTTCAGCTCGCCAATTTCATCCCGCATGGCACTGGCCACAGAACGAATCACTGAGCCACTCGCACCCGTCATTAAAGACAGCTCACGTTGCAACTCCGTATCCGAAATCGCATTCTTCAGATCAAAGACCTGTTTCACCTGGCCAATCACACCCTCCTGAACTGCGCTCAATGAAACCAGATAGAGGCTTTCCTTGAGCAGCAGTAACGGCGCATCCTCCTCCAGCGCCTGACCACCGTCGTACACCACCTTCTTGAGCTGGCGATCGTACTGGGAGAGTAATGCCTTGCGGGCAGGTGTCAGAGCCATCTCATCCGCCGCCATAGCCATCAGGGCGGCCTGCCCGACCCAGAAAAAACGACTTAGCCCACACGGGCCAGCCGCCTTGTCGAGTCGTGCCATGGCACGAGCCATTAGTTTGAGATGCGGCGGCGGATTTTGCTCCCGCAGAATACCGACCAGACCGACCTGATACATATGCCGCAAGCGGCGAGATAATCCCGTCAGCTCATCACGGCTGACCTCACTGACAGGGGCTTCCGGATTGCGCTGGCGGGACAGATCCGCGCTGAAGAAATGGCTCTCCTGAATCAATGGCTTGCCGCCCGCTCGTCGCAGCTCATTGATCCCGCCGATCAACAAGGATGGCAGGGTACGGTTCTTCAGCTGAACGTAATCGAAATAACGGGTCAGGAGCACAATGGCATTGCCCAACGCCTGAATCCGGCTTTCAGACACCTTTTCCAACAGCTCACGAGCCGCCAGTGCCATCTCTTCGCTCATCAGGGCGGCAGCAGGAAGCTCGACTACCTGGCAGATTCCCCTTAACTGCTGAAACGCTGTAGCGCAGTGCTCCAGCTCTTCTTTCAGGGCGTGATCATCGGAAAACGCCTCTAGCCGGGTCTCAGCTTCGGTCAAGGTGCTATCGATCGCTTCCTTGAGAAAAGTCAGGGAGGTGGTGTTTGTAATGGCGACCATGGACTCTCCGCAAGCACCAAACTTTATTATTGTCGGGCTGAAGCCCGGGTATTGTGCCCCCCGGATGCGCCCGAAACAGTACAACAAGATTGTAAAACAAGGCGCATCAACTTTGGCATGCGATTAAACACTGCGTCAACTTTCAAATGTAAGCAACTGATTTATTGGCTTTTTGTTAACCTCGCCACAGTTGCAAAAGGGGTATAAGTCTTATTACCTACTACCCCTACCCAGCGGGGATCACAATACGACCTTGATCTAGGACAATTTGTCCACCCTTTGCACTGTACTGGGGCATGGCAACTCCTTATCATTGCCGCGCCCAACTCCCCTAGCCAACGCCCAGCAGGTAATTGTCATGCCCGCGACCATCGGCCGCGCCTTTTTGCACAACTTTCTCGGTCAGGCTCCAGCCTGGTACAAGTACACCATCATTGCGTTCCTGGCGATCAACCCTCTGGTGGCCCTGACCCTCGGCCCTGTTACCGCGGGCTGGCTGCTGCTTGCAGAATTTATCTTTACCCTGGCCATGGCCCTAAAGTGCTACCCGCTACAGCCGGGTGGTCTGCTGGCCATTGAGGCGGTCATGATTGGGCTGACCTCAGCCGATACCGTGCTGCACAAGGTAGAAAGCAACCTTGAGGTGATGCTGCTGCTGATCTTCATGGTAGCGGGTATTTTCTTTCTCAAAGACCTGCTGCTATTCATGTTCACCCGCATCTTGCTGGGGGTGAAATCCAAGGTGCGATTGAGCCTGCTTTTCTGTATGGCGGCAGCGGTGCTGTCTGCTTTCCTGGACGCACTGACCGTTACTGCGGTGGTCATTGCCGTTTGTACCGGCTTCTATGGCATCTACCATAAGGTCGCCTCTGGCAAGACATTCCAGCAAAAACACGACCATGGTGACGATACCAGCGTTGAAGAACTGCACCGCGAGGACCTGCGGCGATTCCGTTCTTTTTTGCGTAGCCTGTTAATGCACGCCGCGGTCGGCACCGCACTGGGCGGTGTCTGCACACTGGTGGGGGAGCCCCAGAATCTGCTGATTGCGAACAAGGCAGGCTGGGAGTTTGGCGAGTTCTTCCTGCGCATGGCCCCCATTACCCTGCCGGTTCTGTTGGTGGGATTGATGACCTGCGTCTTCCTTGAAATCAGCGGCAGCTTTGGCTACGGCGAGGATATCCCCGAAAAAGTACGTGGCATCATGCGACAGTACGCGCTGGAGCAAGACCGCAAACGCACCCCCCAGAACCGGGCAGCGCTGGTTGTCCAGGCAATCACGGCCGTCTGGCTGGTCGTTGGTCTGGCCACTCACGCAGCCTCGGTTGGCCTGGTGGGGCTCACGGTCATTATTCTTGCCACATCCTTTACCGGCATCATCGAAGAACACCGCCTCGGTGCAGCGTTCGAAGAAGCCCTCCCCTTCACCGCGTTGCTCACCGTCTTCTTCGCGGTGGTCGCAGTGATCGCCGATCAACAGCTGTTCGCACCGGTCATCGAATACGTACTGACCCTAGAGAAGCATGTTCAGGGCCCGGCGTTCTACATCGCCAACGGGGTACTGTCAGCCGTGTCCGATAACGTTTTCGTCGCCACGGTCTATGTGGACGAAGTCGGCCAGGCGCTACTCAAGCAGGAAATTGACCGCGATACCTTTGACCTGCTGGCCGTCGCCATCAATACCGGGACCAACATTCCCTCCGTTGCGACTCCCAACGGCCAGGCTGCCTTCCTGTTCCTGCTGACGTCTGCGCTGGCGCCTCTGGTCAGGTTGTCCTATGGCCGCATGGTGATCATGGCCCTGCCCTACACCATCGTCATGTCCATCACCGGTCTGGTGATGACGGCCATGGCACTGGAGCCGGCGACTACCTACATGTACGAGAATGGCTGGATTGAGCACCACGATGCCAGTGAATACAGCGAAAGCCCTGAAGAGCATCATTGATAGGGGCAACCGGGGAAGGGGGCTTACCCCTTCCCCGGTCAGACAGAAAGACAGGATTAGAGAGCCAGCCTGAAAGGCTTGGCACGCAAGGCGTTGTTCAGAGGCTCCCTAGTGCAGCGAATCGCTCTCGGAGCGTTCCCACAGGGTAGGCTCGCCATTACTGCCCGCAATGGCTTGCAGCTTGGCACTGTGCCGTGCCACTTCAGACTCACTTGCACGCACCACTTTCAACGGTGAGCGCTGGGCATCCAGCCGGCGGATGGCTTCTGCCACTGCGCTTCCGCCCTGATCAGCGCCTTCACTCCCCCCCAGCGACAGCCGGGTCTGGCCACCGGTCATGGCGAGATAGACATCCGCCAGGATCTCCGCATCCAGCAAGGCCCCGTGAAGCTCACGGTGCCCGTTTTCCACGTCATAACGGCGACACAACGCATCCAGGTTGTTCTTCTGGCCGGGATGCTTCTGCCGTGCCATAACCAGGGTATCCAGTACCCCGCAGCGCTGTTCAATGCTGCCGTAGGCGGCGCCCAGCCGGCGCAATTCATGGTTCAGGAAGCCCACATCAAAGGGGGCATTGTGAATCACCAGTTCGGCGCCATCCACGAAGGCCAAAAACTCATCGACCACCTTGTCAAACGTAGGCTTATCCGCCAGGAACTCGGTGCTGATGCCGTGCACAGCCAGCGCCCCTTCGTCGATGTCCCGTTCAGGGTTGAGGTACAGATGAAGATTATTGCCGGTGATCCGGCGATTGATGACTTCCACACAACCGATTTCGATCACCCGATGTCCATCATTGGGCTCCAGACCGGTAGTTTCCGTATCGAGTACGACCTGACGCATTAGCTTTCCTTCACCAGTATTCGGTTACAACTCGTCGATGCCACGATTGGCCAGCGCATCTGCCCGTTCATTTTCCGGATGTCCGCTATGCCCTTTGACCCATTGCCAATCGATGGTGTGTGGCTGCGCAGCGGCATCCAGACGCTGCCACAAATCCACATTCTTGACCGGCTGCTTTGAGGCCGTTTTCCAGCCGCGCTTCTTCCAGTTGGCCATCCAGGAGGTAATGCCATCCATGACATAACGGGAATCCGTGGTCAGCACCACCTGGCACGGCTTGGTCAGGGTTTCCAGCCCACGAATCGCGGCCATCAGCTCCATGCGATTATTCGTGGTCTCAGGCTCTCCACCGTACATTTCTTTCTCATTGCTGCCGTAACGCAACACAACGCCCCAGCCCCCTGGGCCAGGGTTACCCCGGCAAGCGCCGTCGGTATAAATATAAACTGCTTTCAATGAATCAGGACTCCCGGTTCTGCTGCCCCCAGCGCGCCACCGGCACAGGAACAACGGTATTGCGAGGCACTTTACGTTGACGGCTCGGCAAAGGCTTGACCATACCCGCCCGCTTACGGGCAACCAGCAAGTAGGTACCGCCATGACGGGGCCACAATACGCCCCCCAGCCACGCCAGCAACCGAATCCGCGAACGGCCATGTTGAGAAAGCGGCATAGTATAGAAGCCACTGGCCATCCCATCGACCTCAAATCCCAACACCTGCAGCCAGTCCGTGACACGGTTTGGCCGGTAGAAACGGCCGGACCAGCCAGGGCGCTCACGCCAAAAGAACCAGCGCGCCAGCCCCATCATGCTCAAGGGATGGAAACCGACCAGCGCAATCTTGCCCCCCGGCGCAATCGCCCGGCTGGCTTCCCGTAACACCTGGTGAGGGTCCTGTGCGAAATCCAGCACATGATGCAGCACCATGAGGTCGACGCTACTCTTGGCAAAGGGCAACAACTCCGGCCGCGCCTGGATCGCCACTCCGTCAAACCCTGGCGGCGCCACCGAGGTATGCCAGCGCAAGGGGCACTCGCGCAGCAAGTCCTGGCCGCGGCTACTGTACGCCACCACAGCACGCTGGCCGACCTGGCCGCGCAACCACTCGTTGAGCATGCCCGCTTCAGCAGCCAGCACGGCCTGGCCGGGCTCTGTTTCGAGCCATTGGTCGAACGCGCGGACCATCACTTCCGAGCCTGCGGCAGAGGGGCTGAACGAAATACGGTTGAGTGGCGGCAATTGCATGGGGACAATACCTGTTAAACGTCTTCTTCAGGAGCCTATCACGTCATGCTATCGAGCCCCACTGCCATCCCCGCATTCCGTGACAACTATATCTGGGCCATCTCCCGTGGCGACGCTTGCGTCGTGGTCGATCCCGGTGACGCCACCCCGGTCGAGGAGTTTCTGGCCCAGCACGCTCTTGCTCTCACTGCCATCGTGATCACCCATCACCACCCGGATCACGTGGGCGGAATCGCAACCCTTACCGCCAACAGGGATATCCCCGTGTATGGCCCAGCCCGAGAATCCATTCCCGGCATGACGCATCCCTTGCGCCACAATGACTGCATTACCCCCGCTGGGCTCGATATCGCCCTCAGCGTGATGGAGGTGCCTGGTCATACGCTGGGACACATTGCCTTCTACTGCGCCGACCAGCACTGGCTGTTTTGTGGCGATACCCTGTTTGCCGGAGGTTGCGGGCGACTGTTTGAGGGAACTCCGTCACAAATGCATGACTCCCTTCAAACCCTCGCCGAACTGCCTGGCGAGACCCTGGTCTACTGTGCCCATGAATATACTCAGGCCAATCTGGACTTTGCCCTGGCGGTAACGCCGGACGATCTTCGGCTGCAGGCACGACACAGCGCCGTGAAGCAGGCAAGGCAGCTGGGTGAGATTACCCTGCCCTCCACGCTGGCCGAAGAAACCCGTACCAACCCCTTTTTGAGGGCATCGGACCCTGCTGTCAAAGCAGCCTGCGAGGCCCGCGAGCCCGGTGCCAGCGAGAGTGATACGCAGACTTTTGCCACCTTGCGTCGCTGGAAGGACAACTTTTAGCCTTCAGCGCTTGCTGCCGGCAAAGCCTGACTTTTAGAATTACCAAAAATTTTTGCTGTCCGAATTATTATGAAAATATTTTTTAGCGCAGCCATGTTGCTAGGACTGGCCCTGTTGTCTGGTTGCGCCAGCCATCAATCCATCGATGAATTACCTCCCATGCCAGCGGCCGAGCCGTCGGTAGATGATGTGAACCTGGCCAATGGCATGGAAGAGCCCGCGCCGGTGGAAGACGCCAGCAATCCCGACCCGGCTGATGATGACGATCTGTGGGTTCGCCTGCGTGCCGGATACGGACTCGATCTCACCGTTGAAAACGACCGTATTCGCGTGCAACGGGAATGGTATGCCCGTCACCCGCAATACTTTCAACGGGTGACCACTCGCTCCGAGCGCTATCTTCACTACATAGTCGAACAGGCAGAAGCCCGTGAAATGCCACTGGAACTGGCACTACTACCCATAGTGGAAAGCGCCTTCGACCCCTTTGCCTATTCCCACGGTCGCGCCGCAGGCCCCTGGCAGTTCATCCCCTCCACCGGTGACTACTTCGGCATGCACCGCACCTGGTGGGAAGATCAGCGTCGCGATGTCATCAAATCTACCAATGCGGCCCTGGATTACCTGCAGAAACTGTCCAATCGCTTTGACGGCGACTGGCTTCTGGCGCTGGCCTCCTATAATGCCGGTGGTGGCACGGTCTCACGGGCCATTCGCCGCAACGAAGAAGCGGGTAAACCGACAGATTTCTGGAGCCTGAAACTCCCTCGCGAAACCACAGCCTACGTGCCCAAGCTGCTCGCCATCGCCCAGATCGTGCAGGAGCCGGGCAAGTACGAGGTACCACTTCACCCCATCCGCAACGAACCCTATTTCGAGCAGGTGGACACCGGTGGGCAAATTGATCTGGCCCAAGCGGCCCGGCTGGCAGACATTTCTGTCGAAGAGCTGTACCTGCTCAACCCATCTTACAATCGCTGGGCCACCTCACCGGACGGCCCTCACCGGCTGCTAATCCCGGTTGAGCGGGCAGACACCTTCCGCACGGGCCTCGCTGCCCTTCCCGCTGACCAGCGCATGCAATGGGCCCGCTATGAAATTCAGCCCGGTGACAACCTCGGCGCCATTGCACGCCGTTACCGCACCACCCCACAAGCGCTTCGCAGCATCAATCATCTGCAGGGAAGCACCATTATTGCCGGTCGTACCCTTTTGATTCCTGGCCCGGCGGCCAGCAGCGACAGCTATACCCTCAGCGCGGAGGCGCGCCTCGCCGCAAAACAAGGCCGTGAGCGAAGCGGGCGTACCCGGCAGAACTACACGGTACGCTCCGGCGATACACTCTGGGACATCGCTCGTTCCCACGATGTCGGGATCAAAGAACTGGCACGATGGAATGATATGGCGCCCGGCGACAGCCTCAGCATCGGTCAATCACTCGCCATCTGGACCAAGGGCAACAAGGCCACTACTCCAGCCAAGCGGGCACATGACAAGATGGTGCGCAAAGTCCGTTATGCCGTACGTAACGGGGATTCCTTGTATGCCATTGCCGACCGCTTTAATGTATCGGTAAACGATATCAAGAGCTGGAACCAGACAGTGGCCAGCAACCGATACATTCAACCCGGGCAACGGCTGACTCTTTACGTTGATATTCGCCAATCTTTCTAAACGATGTCTGATCACTGCCTGCCTGAGCCTGGGGATTCTCCCTTCGGCACAGGCGGAACAGCCCCACGTCACTCGTAGCCATGGCTACCACCCCTTCGGCGACCTGAAATACCCTGCCGACTTCAAGCATCTGGATTACGTGAACCCGGACGCCCCCAAAGGCGGCAGTATCACCTTGTTCGGAAACGGCACCTTCGACAGCCTCAATCCCTATATCCTCAAGGGCATCAGCCCCGCTGATACACCCGGCATCCAGATGTACGGGGTCACCGAGCTGGGTGACAGCCTGCTAATGGGATCTCAGCCACATAACCCGCTGGGGGATGAAGCCGGAGCAGCTTACGGGCTGATCGCCGACTGGATTGAATACCCTGAAGACCGCAGCTGGTGCATTTTTCACCTGCGTGATGGCGCCCGCTTCCATGATGGAGAACCCATTCGCGCTGACGATGTGGTGTTCTCATTCAACACCCTGCGCGAACAGGGGCACCCCGAATACAGCCTGCGGCTGGTCGATGTGGCCTCTGTCGAAGCGATAGATCCACAAACGGTTCGCTTTACCTTCAGTGAGGCGCGGCGGGACTTGCCCCTGATTGTTGGCGCCATCCCGATTCTGCCAAAGCACTACTGGGAAAAACACGATTTTACCCGAACCACACTGGAACCGCCGGTCTCCAGCGGCCCGTACCGGGTCAGCGACATCAGTGGCGGTAAAAAGGTGGTATTTGAGCGGGTTGAAGATTACTGGGCACAAGACCTGCCAGTGAATCGCGGGCGTTACAATTTCGACAAGGTGATCTTCGAATTTTACCGGGATGCCGATGTGGGATTTGAATCGTTCAAGTCTGGCGGTTATGACCTGCATTACACCTACAGCTCGAAACGCTGGGCTACCGCATTCAACTTCGCCGCCATGAATGACGGGCGAGTCTTGCGGGCGGAAGTCCCCCACCGGATTCCCCGCCCGGTTCAGGCCTTTTTCTTCAACACCCGGCGGGCCCCCTTTGACGACCAGAGGGTGAGAAAGGCGGCAAGCCTGCTGTTCGATTTCGAGTGGTCAAACCGTAACCTGTTTGCCAACGCCTATACCCGTACCGTTAGCTGGTTTCCCAATAGCCCGTACCGCGCCAGCCAAAGCGCAACAGACGCCGAGAAGGCCCTGCTTGCTCCGCTGACCAGCGCATTGCCCGACGATTACTTTTCTGCGGACATAACCCCGCCGGTCAACGACGGCAGCGGCCAGATCCGTGACCGAATGCGTGAAGCCCTCACGCTTCTCAAGGAGAGCGGCTGGCAGATGCAAGGCAACAAGCTGGTCAACAGCGAGGGCAAACCCCTTCGCTTCACGGTTCTGAATTACCATAACCCCGGCATCTACCGCATACTTGCTCCCTGGTTCCGCAATCTCAAACGACTGGGTATTGAAGCCGATTACCGGGAAGTCGACCCTGCGGCCTACAAGCAGAAACTCGATCATTTCGAGTATGACGTGGTGCTGTTCGTGCTACCCATGCGCGACTACCCCGGCCCGGAGCTGAAGGATTATTTTCTCTCCGACAGCGCCAACATTTCGGGTAGCCGCAACCTGGCCGGCATCAGCGATCCGATTGTGGATCACCTGGTTAACACCGCGCTGTCCGCCGCGACAGAAAATGACTACACGCAGGCACTGCAGGCACTGGATCGTCGCCTGCGCTACCAGCATTATGGCGTCCTCAATTACCATATCCGCCACCACAGGATTGCCTGGTGGGACAAGTTTGCCCGTCCCCCGGAACCAATCCCCTTCGGGCTGGGTCTGGATACCTGGTGGATGAAAGAATAAAAAGGAGTTCCTATGGCCATTCACGGCACCATTCATCAACGAATGCTGCGTGGGCTGTTTCTGGGGTTGTGTCTTTGTTCCGGGCTAGCCAGCGCGGAAGTTCACAAGGGCCACGCCATTGCCATGCACGGCGAGCCCCAGTACCCGGCAAGTTTTAGTCATTTTGACTATACCAATCCGAATGCTCCCAAAGGCGGCTCCCTGCGTCTGCATGTGGTGGGTAGCTTCGATTCGCTCAACCCGTTCGTGCCCAAGGGGCGCCCCGCTGCCGGCATGGGGGCAACCGATAACTCCCATCTCTACGATTCCCTCACCGTGCGCGGCGAAGACGAACCCTTCACCCAATATGGGCTACTGGCAAAAACCATCGAGTGGCCAGATGACCGCAGCTGGGTACGCTACCACCTGCACGAAGAAGCCCGTTTTTCCGATGGGCACCCGGTGCGCGCCGAGGACGTGGCCTGGACCTTTAACACCCTGATGGAGAAAGGGCGCCCTTTTTACAGCTATTACTATGCAGAAGTGGATAACGTCGAAATCAACGACCCACTTACGGTGACCTTTCATTTCAAGCCTGGCAGCATCAACAAGGAGCTACCGCTGATCATCGGTCAGCTTCCCGTGTTGCCCAAACACCTCTGGGAAAAACAGGACTTCGAAAAAAGTGGCATGTCTATTCCCGTAGGCTCTGGCCCCTACCGTATCGTCAAGGCCGACCCCGGCAAGCAGATTACCTATGCGCTGCGTGACGATTACTGGGCAAAAGACTTGCCGGTCATGCGCGGCCGTAACAACTTCGGCACCATCACTTACGATTATTACCTCGAAGAAAATGTGGCACTGGAAGCCTTCAAAAGTGGCAACTACGACTGGCGCCACGAAAACAACTCAAAACTGTGGGCAACGGCCTACAAAGGGCCCGCTTTCAGCAAAGGTCAGATCAAGACCGAAACCGTCGCTCACCACAACCCGTGGGGCGCACAGGGCTTCCTGTTCAACATCCGCAAACCCCTTTTTCAGGATATGACCCTGCGCAAGGCCATTGGCTACGCGTTCGATTTCGAGTGGTCCAACAGCAACCTGTTCTACGGTCAGTACAAGCGTAACCGCAGCTATTTCGAAAATTCCGACATGGCAGCAACCGGCTTGCCCAGCAAGGCCGAGCTGGCATTGCTGGAGCCGTTCCGGGACCAGCTACCTGATGAAGTCTTTACCACTGCCTACCAGCCCCCGCAGAGCGACGGCTCTGGCCGCCCACGAGAGAATCTTCGCCAGGCGCAACAAATGCTCAAACAGGCGGGTTACCAGTTCCGTGATGGCACCCTGTTCTCGCCCAAGGGGACCCCAGTCAAATTCGAGATTATCCTCAGCTCCCCGGCCTTCGAACGTGTGGTGCTGCCATTCTCGCGCAACCTCAAAGCCCTCGGCATTGACGCCAGCGTTATCACCATTGATTCAGCCCAATACGTGGAGCGCATCCGTAATTTCAATTTCGACATGATTGTGGGGCGCATCGGGCAATCCAGCTCTCCAGGCAATGAGCAGAAGGAATACTGGAGCTCAGCCGCGGCCGATCAACCCAACAGCCGCAACCTGATCGGCATACAGAACCCGGTCGTGGATGCCCTGGTCGACCAGATCATCGCGGCCCCCAACCGTGAAGCGCTGGTGACCAGCTGCCGGGCGCTGGACCGGGTGCTGCAATGGAATTACTACTCGGTGCTTAACTGGTACACCAACGAGCACCGCATTGCCTACCAGTCCAGGCTGCGTCATCCGGATTTTGCCCGGTACGTGCCACTCGATACTTCTCTGGACACCTGGTGGGATAGCACTGCGCAATGAAGCTTTATATCGCCAAACGCCTGTTGCTGGTGATACCGACTCTGTTTGGCATTTTGTTGTTGAACTTTGTTGTTATCCAGGCCGCGCCCGGTGGGCCCGTGGAAAAAACCCTGGCTGAACTGCAGGGGATCGGCACTGGCGGCACCGGAGGCAGCTTTGCCGGCGGCAGTGCCGACACCATGACCGGGGGCAATTACCAGAATGCCAAAGGGCTGCCCCCGGAACTGGTGGAGCGTATCGAGAAGATGTACGGCTTTGACAAGCCTGCCCCCGAGCGCTTCTGGCTCATGGTGAAAAACTATTTCAGCGGCAATTTTGGCGAATCCTACTACCGCGATCGGTCGGTCACCGAGTTGATCATCGAGCGCCTGCCAGTCTCTATCTCTCTTGGCTTGTGGAGCACCCTGATCGCCTATCTGGTCTCCATTCCCCTCGGCATTCGCAAGGCTGTGCACGATGGCACCCGTTTTGATGTATGGAGCAGCACCCTTATCGTCATCGGCTTCGCCATTCCCAGTTTCTTGCTGGGCCTGCTGTTGATCGTGCTGTTTTCCGGCGGCTCCTATTTCGAATGGTTCCCGTTACGCGGGCTCACCTCTGACAACTTTGATGAACTCACGGTAATGGGCAAGGTATGGGACTATATCTGGCACATCACCCTGCCCACCATAGCCATCGTGGCCGGCAACTTCGCCACCCTGTCCATGCTGACCAAGAACTCCTTCATGGATGAGATCCGCAAGCAGTATGTGCAAACCGCCCGCGCCAAGGGTCTGGCGGAAAAACAGGTGCTGTATGGTCATGTGTTCCGCAATGCCATGCTGATTATCATCGCAGGCTTCCCCGCTGCCTTTATCAGCATGTTTTTCACCGGTGTGCTACTGATCGAATACATCTTCTCACTGGATGGCCTCGGCCTGCTGGGCTTCGAAGCGGTGATCAGCCGGGACTACCCGGTGGTATTCGGCACCCTGTTCATCTTCACCCTGTTGAGCCTGGTCATGAAGCTGGTCAGTGACCTGACCTACGTGTGGGTCGATCCGCGTATCGATTTTGAGCGGAGAGACCACTGATATGCCTCTGCTGAAAATCACCAACCCCGTCTGGGCCCGCCAGTGGCAAGCATTTCGCAGCAATCGTCGCGGCTACTGGTCGCTATGGGTATTTCTGGTGCTGTTTGTGATGAGCCTTGGTGCCGAGCTGGTCGCCAACGAAAAGCCGTTACTGGTGAGCTTCGACGGCGATTGGTACGTACCGGTATTCAACAGCTACCCGGAGACCACCTTCGGCGGCTTTTTCGAATCTGAAGCCAACTACCGAGACCCGGTGGTAAAGGAGCTGATCAACGAAAAGGGCTGGATGATCTGGCCCCCTATCGCCTTCAGCTACAACACCATCAACTACGACCTGGATGTCCCTGCCCCGGCCCCGCCCTCCTCGGAGAACTGGCTGGGCACCGATGACCAGGGCCGAGATATCCTGGCCGGACTGTTGTACGGGTTCCGCATTTCCGTGCTGTTCGGGCTGATGCTGACTATCCTGTCGAGCATCGTCGGTATCCTCGTGGGTGCTGTGCAAGGCTACTACGGCGGCAAGCTGGACCTGTTTGGCCAGCGTTTTATCGAAATCTGGTCCAGCATGCCCACCCTGTTCCTGATCATAATCATTTCCAGTTTTGTGGTTCCCAGCTTCTGGAGCCTGCTGGTCATCATGTTGCTGTTTTCCTGGATGACACTCGTGGATCTGGTTCGGGCTGAATTTCTGCGCTGTCGAAACATGGATTACGTGCGCTCAGCCAAAGCCATGGGCGTGCGGGCACCGGTGATCATGTTCCGCCACATGCTGCCCAATGCCATGGTCGCGACGCTGACCTTCCTGCCCTTCATCCTCAATGCCGCCGTTGTCACACTGACATCACTCGATTTCATCGGCTTCGGCTTGCCGCCCGATGCCCCCTCGCTGGGCCGGCTGGTAGGCCAGGGCAAAGCCAACTTGCATGCGCCCTGGATTGGTATCAGCGTTTTCACCACACTCACCATCATGCTGACGCTGCTGGTGTTCATCGGCGAAGCGATTCGTGACGCCTTTGACACAAGGAAGTTTTTGCAATGAGCCTGCTTTCCTTGCGCGGACTACACATACAGTTTGGTCATCAGGTTGCCGTGGATGGCATGGATCTGGACCTGGAACCCGGTCGCATGCTGGCACTGGTGGGCGAATCCGGCTCGGGGAAGTCGTTAACGGCCCTGTCGATACTCGACTTGCTGCCCGACAGCGCCACCTGGAAAGCGGACAGCGTGACTTTCGAGGGTGAGGACCTGCTGCAGCTCAACGACAAGCAGAAGCGGGCCTTGCGCGGCGGCCGTATCGGGATGATTTTCCAGGAGCCGCTGACCGCCCTCAATCCCTTGCACACCGTCGAGAAGCAAATCAGCGAAAGCCTGTTTGTCCATCAGGGCATGAGCCATGCCCAGGCCCGCAAACGTTGCCTGGAACTGCTCGAACAAGTGGAACTGCCCGCCAGTGATGACATGCTCAAGCGCTATCCCCATCAATTAAGTGGTGGCCAGCGCCAGCGCGTCATGATTGCCATGGCGTTGGCCAATAATCCCCAGGTCCTGATTGCCGACGAGCCGACTACCGCTCTGGATGTCACCGTACAGGAAACCATCCTGACCCTGATCAAACGACTGCAGACCGAGCTTGGCCTGTCGATCCTTCTGATCAGCCATGATCTTGGCGTCGTCGGCCGGTTTGCCGATGACATCATCGTCATGCACAACGGCAAACGCGTGGAAGCCGGGCCGACGCGGACCGTGCTGACGGAACCGCAGCAGGAGTACACCCGACACCTGCTGGACTCCGAACCTCAGGGCCGTATGCCAGCCCTGCCTGAGGACACCGCCGTCCTGCTGGAAGCCACCGATATCGACGTGGCTTTCAAAGGTAAACGCACCCGGCTACTTGCTCCGGCACCGGTATTTCAGGCCGTAGACCGCATCAGCCTGACGGTACACAAGGGCGAAACCCTCGGCGTTGTTGGCGAGTCAGGGTCGGGTAAATCCACCCTGGCACTTGCCCTGCTCCGGCTGATCGCCAGCAAGGGCAGCATCACCCTGGATGGCACCGCCATCCATACACTTAGCCAGGGGCAATTACGGCCATGGCGCCGCCGCATGCAGGTGGTGTTTCAGGATCCCTTCGGCAGCCTCAACCCCCGCATGACGGTGGGCCAGGCCATTGCCGAGGGGCTTGCTGTGCACGAACCAGCCCTGAGTCGAGAGGAGCGCGACACTCGTGTCAGTGCCCTGCTGGACGAAGTGGGCCTGCCACAACAAGCCAGGCACCGGTATCCCCATGAATTCTCCGGGGGCCAGCGACAACGTATCGCCATTGCCCGGGCACTTATCCTGCAACCAGACCTTTTGATCCTTGATGAGCCAACCTCAGCGTTGGACCGCAGTGTCCAGTTCCAGATTCTGGAACTGCTGAAGTCCCTGCAGCAACGCCACCAGCTGAGCTATCTGTTTATCAGCCACGATCTCAAGGTAATCCGCGCCATCTGTCACCGCGTAATGGTGATGAAAGATGGCCAGGTGGTCGAACAGGGGGACGTGGAAGCGATATTCGATGCTCCCCAGCAAGCCTACACCCGTAAGCTGATCAACGCGGCTTTTGCTGGGGATTAGTGGCCTGTTAAAAGCCCCTTGCATGTCACACCAAAGGAAACACACCGTTGCATTTCAATGGGGCCGAGTTCGCGTCATCAGGGCAGAAATTGCCTATACTTGGCCGCAACGCACACACTGCACCCACATAAACCGGGATACACCTGAAACCGTTGAGGGAACACCATGGGATTTCTTGCAGGCAAACGCTATTTGATCGTTGGTATTGCCAGCGACCGCTCCATCGCTACCGGTATTGCCGAGGCCATGCATCGTGAAGGCGCCGAGTTGGCCTTCACCTACCAGAATGACAAGCTGCAAAGCCGTGTGGAAAAAGCCGCCGAACGTTACGGCAGCAGCACTGAACTGTGCTTTCCCTGTGATGTCACCGATGACGCCCAGATTGACGCGGTATTCGAGGGTCTGGCGGCCAAGTGGGATGGACTGGACGGTATCATTCACGCTGTCGGCTTTGCCCCCGGTAACGAACTGGACGGTAACTTTGTCGACGTGGCCACCCGCGAAGGATTCAAGATTGCCCACGACATCTCCAGCTACAGCTTCGTCGCGCTGGCCAAAGCGGGCCGCAAGATGATGGCCGGCCGCAACGCCGCCCTGCTCACCCTGAGCTACCACGCCGCTCGTCAGACCGTGCCTAACTACAACGTCATGGGCATGGCCAAAGCCAGCCTGGAAGCGTCTGTCCGTTATTTGGCCTCCAGCATGGGGCCGGAAGGTATCCGTGTTAACGGTATCTCTGCCGGTCCGATCCGCACCCTGGCTGCCTCCGGGATCAAGAAATTCCGTAGCATGCTGGACTACAACGCTGCCAAGGCGCCACTGCGTCGCAATGTAACCATTGAGGAAGTCGGTAACACCGCCGCCTTCCTGTGCTCGGATCTGGCGTCCGGCATCACTGGCGAGATTACCTATGTCGATGCCGGTGCCAGCACCGTGTCCATGCCCTTCGAGCTGGAAGCCGACTAAACAGCGGCAAAGTAGCAGAGAAGGCAGCTATCCTCTCGAACCCAGCAAAAAGCCCGCCCGGGAAACCGGGCGGGCTTTTTGTTGGCAGAAGAACCTTCTATGGAAGCCGTGCAAGCAGGGTTATTCGCTTCGCCCCCCCCTTCGGGGCCGCACTGCGTGCGTTACTCCGCTGCGCGACTCACCTGGGGAGTACTCGGGTTATTAGTTGGCATCGAACTGATCGATCGCGGAGGCGTTTCCGTTCTTCTATAGCCCGGAACAATTTTGGGTTTTTCTATCGAATCGAGCGTAGCTCGTAGCTGAACGCTGCCCCAGACACTAAAAAGCCCACCAAAAGGTGGGCTTTTTAGTGGTACGAATGTCGGAGTTACTGTTCATCACCCGTATTGGGACTCAGGCGAGATGAATGCAGTTCCACATCCCCTTCTTCTCTCAACAGGGCAACAACCTGGCGGAAACTGCGCTGCCCTTCGATATTACCAAGCTCACGCAGGGCAGCCAGCTGTTGCTCATCCGTCAGCGGCTCAGCGTTACCGTCTTCCACTCGGGTGACCTGATAGGCAATCAGGGAGCCATTGCCGGTGCGGGTAATCGCCACACTGCCTTCACCTTCTTCTGCCGGGCGTGACTGCGAAAAAGCGCCATTGACCACTTCCATGGACGGCTCAGCGCCCCCCCGTTGCAGACCTTCCTGCTCCTGGACTTCCGCCTCAAACAGGGTAGCGATATCTTCCAGGCTAGCGCCCTCTTCCAGCTTTTTCTCGGCCTCGCCGATCAGGGACTGAACCTTGTCCGCCGCGCGCTCACCCTTGATACGCTCCTCAATGGCGAAACGAACTTCGTCCAGAGGCAGCGGCTCTGCGGCCTTCTCTTCGACAATCCGCACGGCAAGATACTGACCCGGGGCAGATTCCAGCAACTCACTGTTATGGCCATCACGGCGGACTTCATCGCTGTTCAGGGCTTGCTGAACAGCCGGCGCGTTTAACGGAGACGGCAACGCGGACAGGGCAACCCATTCGGTACGCTGTACTTCTGCACCGATCTGCTCTGCAGGGCTGTCCAGTGAGCTATGCTCGTACAAAGACTCTTCAAGAGTCGCCACATCTTCATTGAGCATCGCCTCAGCACGAGCCTGCTTGAGATCCGCGCGAATTTGCGAGGAGAGCTCTGCCAGGGTAGGCATGTCACGCTCTTCTGCCACTTCGGTGACCTTGATCAGGTGTACACCCGCATCGCTTACTACCGGTGCAGACACCACACCCGGTTCGAGTTCTGCAATAGCCGCCTCCATTTCTTCCGGCAACGCGCCCTTGGTCACCACGCCCAGGTCACCACCACTGGAGGCCGAACCCGGGTCGTCCGAATAGTCCGCAGCGGCATCGGCGAAACTCATACCACCGGCAATGGCCTTCTCGGCTTCTTCGGCACGAACCTTGGCGTCTTCCAGACTACGATCACCGTCTACTGCGATCAGGATATGCGCTACCTTGCGAGCCGTATTGGCACCGGATTCAGCAAGAATCGCCTTGCGGACCTCATACTCTTCTGCCACGTCCTCATCAGTGACCGACACCTGATCGGCGTACTGATCTGCCGAGAGGCTCACGTAGGCAATACGGAACTCTTCCGGACGCATGAATTCGCCCTGGTTCTCCTCGTAGAAGGTGGCGATTTCATCGTCACTCACGGAGAAACTGCTACGCAGGGCATTGAGATCCAGCTCGGTATAGCGGATATCGCGAACCTGCTCACCCAGGCGGCGCTGCTCGTCCAGTTCGGACGGCAAGGCGAAGTTCGTGGCCATGAAGCCCGCACGATACTGTTCTTTCACCATGTCCTGCTGGAGCCCACGGATGTAGCCCTGCGGGCTCATGCCACGGCTACGCAACTCACGCTCAAAACGGTTGTTGGAAAACTTGCCGTCTTCCTGAAACAACTCGATCTGGCGAACGTCAGCCGATACCTGGCTGGTGCTGAAAACCAGCTTGGATTTCTCGGCAGCACTGAGGATCAACTGTTCGTTAACCAAACCATCCAGCACCATTGCCGGACGTACAAATGAATCCAGCAGCGCGGGATTCATGTTCGGGCTTTGCTGCCGCAACATGTCGCGTACACGCTCTACCCGCTGATTGACCGCGTTACGGGTAATAGGGGTGCCTTCAACTTCAGCAACCACATCACCGCTACCGCCACCAACAAAATAGCCGTAAAAGCCGGAAATCACGAAAGGAAGAATGATCGCGGCAAGCAGGACCTTGCCCACGGGACCGCGGACAAACCGTCTGAACTCCTGCATGAAATTACTCCGTCGAGGTACTCTCGAATTACGATTTGAATGTCTGTCTTGTTATGTCAGAACCGCCACCAAGCGACAGTTCCTTTAAACTGAAAAAAGCGCATCCGCTAACGGGTGCGCTTTCTCAAACTGGCGGAGCGGACGGGACTCGAACCCGCGACCCCCGGCGTGACAGGCCGGTATTCTAACCAGCTGAACTACCGCTCCTGCAAACAGTTTAGTTCACCGCATCCTTCAGCGCTTTACCGGCTTTGAAGCCCGGTACTTTCGCTGCCTTGATCTGGATGGTCTGGCCAGTTTGCGGGTTACGGCCTTCACGGGCGGCACGCTCTTTAACAGCAAAAGTACCAAAACCTACCAGAGAAACGCTGTCACCATTTTTCAGGGCGCCAGTTACCGCTTCCAAAGTAGCGTCCAAAGCACGACCAGCGTCAGCTTTGGAAATGTCCGCGCTAGCGGCAATCGCATCAATCAACTCTGACTTATTCACAAAGTTCCCCTTTCTGTTTTCCCGGTTTTATGGTCGAGGCGAGACGCACTCTCCTTTGGCGAAGCCGCTTTTATACCAACGGGTATAAGGGCCGTCAAGGAACCAACAGTGCAGACTCTCCCAAGTTTAAAAAAATGAAAAACCATACAGATCAACTATTTAAAATTACTTTTAAAGTTGACTGTCAGTGTGTACTGGGACGCTTGTTACCTTCCTGGTTTTTCTCTTCAGCTAACGCCAGATCCTCCTCCTGCTCCGCTTGTGAAAGCGGACTGGGTTGGTGAGTCAGCGCCACATCAAGCACCTGGTCAATCCATTTTACAGGCCTGATATCCAGGGATGCCTTGATATTCTCCGGAATCTCCTTGAGATCCCGTTCATTTTCTTCCGGTATCAATACCGTTTTAATGCCGCCCCGGTGCGCTGCCAGCAGCTTTTCTTTCAAGCCACCGATCGGCAACACCTGCCCACGCAGGGTAATTTCACCCGTCATGGCCACATCTGCCCTGACCGGGATACCCGTCAAGACCGACACCATGGCAGTACACATGCCAATACCCGCACTCGGGCCATCCTTCGGCGTGGCACCTTCAGGTACATGCATATGGAGATCGTTACGCTCCAGGGCCCGGCGGCGAATTCCCAGCGCGCCTGCACGACTTTTCACCACGGTCCAGGCGGCCTGAATGGATTCCTGCATCACATCGCCGAGCGAGCCGGTAGAGATTACCCGCCCCTTGCCGGGAGTGGAAACACTTTCAATCGTCAGCAACTCACCACCAACAGAGGTCCAGGCAAGGCCGGTAACCTGACCAACCTGATCATTCTCTTCTGCTCGGCCAAAGCTGAACTTGCGCACCCCCAGATAATGCTCCACCTGGTCTTCGCCAAGAGTTATCGAAACCGCAGCCTCACCTGCCAACAGGTTCTCTTTAACGACCTTGCGACAAATCTTGCTGATCTCACGCTCCAGTCCCCGGACACCGGCTTCACGGGTGTAGTGACGCACCACATAACGCACCACGTCATCGCCGATCACCAACTCGTCTTTTTTCAGACCGTTGTTCTTGATCTGTTTGGGCACCAGGTACTGCAGCGCAATGTTGACCTTCTCATCCTCGGTATAGCCGGGGATGCGGATCACTTCCATGCGGTCCAACAGCGGTCCGGGAATATTCATGGAATTGGACGTACAGATAAACAACGTCTCTGACAGGTTGTAGTCCACTTCAAGGTAATGATCGCTGAAGGTATCGTTCTGCTCCGGGTCCAACACCTCAAGCAACGCAGAGGCCGGATCACCTCGGTTATCCATTCCCATCTTGTCGACTTCGTCGAGCAGGAACAGCGGATTTCTCACTCCGACCTTGGATAATTTCTGGATAATCTTGCCGGGCATGGAACCGATATAGGTCCGGCGATGACCGCGAATTTCAGCTTCATCCCGTACACCACCCAACGCCATGCGAACAAACTTTCGGTTGGTCGCCTTGGCGATGGACTGCCCCAATGATGTCTTACCCACCCCAGGCGGGCCGACCAGGCACAGCACTGGCCCTTTAACTTTGCCGACCCGGCTTTGCACTGCCAGAAATTCCAGGATTCGGTCTTTTACCTCTTCCAGCCCGTAATGATCACTGTCCAGGACTTGTTTGGAATTGGCGAGATCATGTTTTACCCGGCTGCGTTTTTTCCACGGCACTGAAGTCATCCAGTCCAGATAACCGCGCACCACGGTCGCTTCTGCCGACATGGGCGACATCATTTTGAGCTTGTTGAACTCGCTTTGAGCCTTGTCACGGGCTTCCTTCGGCATGCCCACGCTATCGAGTTTCTTTTCCAGCTCGTCCAGATCGTTGCCGGTTTCATCCAGGTCACCAAGCTCTTTCTGGATCGCCTTCATCTGCTCGTTCAGGTAGTACTCGCGCTGGCTCTTTTCCATCTGCTTCTTGACGCGGCCACGGATGCGCTTTTCTACCTTGAGAACATCAATATCTGATTCCATCAGCGCGATCAGGTGCTCTACCCGCTCACGAACATCCACCATTTCCAGCACGTCCTGCTTCTCTTCAAGCTTGAGTTGCAGATGCGCTGCAATGGTGTCGGCCAGACGGCTGACTTCGTCAATGGATGAGACCGATCCTGTGACCTCCGGCGCCACTTTCTTGGACAGCTTCACATAGTCTTCAAATTGGGACTGCAGAGACTTGGCCAGTGCATCCTGTTCGCCGCTGTCCGGCAAACCTTCTTCCAGTTCGCGTACGTCGGCAACGGCGCCTTGCTCGCCAAACTCTGCTTTCACCACGTGGGCACGCTGTCCCCCTTCTACCAGTACCTTCACGGTACCGTCAGGGAGTTTCAGCAATTGAAGAATGGTCGAAACGGTGCCTACCCGGTATATGTCATCAACACCAGGATCATCGTCAGACGCATTTCTCTGGGCCACCAGCATGATCTGTTTGTCCGCAGCCATAGCTGCTTCGAGCGCGGCGATGGATTTTTCGCGGCCAACGAACAGAGGAATGACCATATGGGGGTAGACCACCACATCACGCAGTGGCAAAAGGGGAATATCTTTCAGCACAGATTGCCTCTAAATAACCGGGAGGCGCCTTAGTCGGGCGCCACCTTGGAAGACTGCTCGCTGTTTTCGTAAATCAACAGCGGGTCGGATTCGCCTTTAATGGTAGGGCTGTCGATGACCACCTTGGCCACACCATCCATGGAAGGCACCTGATACATGGTGTCCAGCAACACACTTTCGAGAATGGAACGCAGTCCACGGGCACCGGTTTTGCGAATCATGGCCTTGTTCGCCACCGCACGGAGCGCGTCGTCGCGGAAGTCCAGCTCGACCCCCTCCATCTCGAACAGGCGAGCGTACTGTTTAGTGAGCGCGTTACGCGGTTCAGTGAGAATCTGTATCAGCGCTTCTTCACTCAATTCTTCCAGCGTTGCAATTACAGGCAAGCGGCCAATGAACTCCGGAATCAAGCCATACTTCACCAGATCCTCTGGCTCCACATCGACCAGCAGCTCTCCAAGATTGCGGCTATCGTCTTTGCTCTTCACTTCGGCAGAGAAACCGATACCGCCTTTCTCGGAACGGTCACGGATAACCTTGTCGAGACCGGCGAAGGCACCACCACAGATGAAGAGCATGTTGGACGTATCAACCTGCAGGAACTCCTGCTGGGGATGCTTGCGCCCCCCTTGGGGCGGCACGGACGCAACCGTTCCTTCGATCAGTTTGAGCAACGCCTGCTGCACGCCCTCCCCGCTCACATCACGGGTAATGGAAGGGTTGTCGGACTTGCGGGAAATCTTGTCGATCTCATCAATGTAGACGATACCACGCTGGGCTTTTTCCACATCGTAGTCACATTTCTGCAGCAGTTTCTGGATAATGTTTTCCACGTCCTCGCCGACATAGCCAGCCTCGGTAAGGGTGGTCGCATCCGCAATGGTGAACGGTACGTTCAGCAGTCGCGCCAAGGTTTCTGCGAGCAGGGTCTTGCCACTACCGGTCGGACCGATCAACAGGATGTTACTTTTACCCAGCTCGACCTCATCACGTCCTTTGCCACTCGTGCGCAGGCGCTTGTAGTGGTTGTAAACCGCTACCGCCAACACCTTTTTAGCGCGCTCCTGGCCAATCACATACTCATCAAGGGTATCCTTGATTTCATTGGGCTTGGGAAGACGTTCGCCGCCAGTCTCACTGCTGTCTTCCTGGACTTCCTCGCGGATGATGTCGTTACACAGGTCCACACATTCATCACAGATAAAGACCGAGGGGCCCGCAATCAGCTTGCGTACCTCATGCTGGCTCTTGCCGCAAAAGGAGCAGTACAGCAGCTTGCCGTCATCGCTCTTGCCAGTGGTATCGGTCATCGAATTGCCTCTAAACCTGTGTATTGAAAATCGCTATATCTTTGAAGATGCAGGGAGACCGGGGGTTTTTCAAGCCCGCCGGGCTCCCGGCAGTGCCGTTAGGACACTTTTTAAACGAACGTTACCTAATTACACGGGACGCTGCTTCAAGACGGCGTCAATGATGCCGTATTCCTGGGCCTCTTCCGCCCCCATGAAGTTGTCGCGATCGGTATCTTTCTCCAGACGCTCGAGCGGCTGACCCGTGTGGTGAGCCAGCAGGTGGTTCAACTGGCCCTTGATCTTGAGGATTTCCTTGGCATGGATCTCGATATCCGAGGCCTGGCCCTGGAAACCACCCAACGGCTGGTGAATCATCACACGGGCATTAGGCAGCGCGTAACGCTTGCCTTCTGCACCTGCAGCCAGCAGGAACGCCCCCATGCTGGCGGCCTGACCGACACACATGGTGGACACATCAGGCTTGATGAACTGCATGGTGTCGTAGATAGACATGCCGGCAGTCACTGAGCCACCCGGGCTGTTGATATACAGATGGATGTCCTTGTCCGGGTTTTCGGATTCAAGAAACAGAAGCTGCGCCACGATCAGGTTGGCCATGTGATCTTCCACCTGGCCCACCATGAAAATGACCCGCTCTTTCAGCAAACGGGAATAAATATCAAAGGAACGCTCACCCCGAGCAGTCTGCTCGATCACCACCGGTACCAGACCCAGATTGGTCGGGTCCTTGATAAGCTGGCTCATTTCCGGGGTCATGGATTGGATACGGCTCAAGTCGATCATGTAGCGCTTCCCTCTGGTCGGTCATCCTTAGACGACGGGACGGTATTATTAGGGCCGTCGCAACGGCCATCTCCTGAAGCTGCAATGGGGCCCAAACAGGCGGATTACAAGGGCTTCGGAAAAAATCACTGTTCTGGCATCTTATGACGGCACCATGGGGGCGTCTATAAAAGTGGGCTTTGCCGGGGTTCAAGTGCGCAATTCTTGGCCAGATTGTGCATTAATAGGTCAATTCGGCAGCCAAAACAGGAAAAATCGCGGCAATACCCTCACCAAAGGCAAGGAAATACGGCACTGGGGAATGCCACTACCGGAACTGCCTGGAACAAAAAAGGGGCCCGAAGGCCCCTTTTCCGATCCGTTATCGCCTGGCTGATCAGGCTTCAGCCTGCTCACGCGGCTTCACGGCATCCTGGTAGGACATGGTTTTCTCTTCTACCTTGGCGCTTGCCAGCACCAGGTCGACTACCTGCTCTTCCAGCACCGCGCCTTCGATCTGTTGCAGCTGCTGGGGGTTACCGTACACCCAGTTCACCACCTCTTCAGGCTTCTCGTACTGCTCGGCGATTTCCTCAACACGGGCTTTCACCTTGTCGGCATCGGCTTTCAGCTCGTTCTGGTCAAGGATCGCACGAATGATCAAGCCAAGACGCACAGAACGCTGGGCCTGCTCGGTGAACAGGTCATCCGGCAGGATGGAAGCATCAAATTGCTGGCCGCCGCCGAACTGCTGAACCATCTGCTGACGCATGCGCTGAACTTCCTGGCTTACCAGAGCCGCCGGCAGGTCAAATGCGTGCAGGTCGGACAGGCCTTCCATGACTTGCTCTTTCACTTTGCCAGTGATGGCGTTCTTGAGCTCACGCTCCATGTTCTTGCGAACTTCCGCCTTGAACTTGGCCTCGTCGCCATCGTCAACGCCGAATGCCTTCATGAACTCAGCGTCCACTTCCGGCAACTGCTTGCCTTCTACCTTGTTGACCTTGATCTGGAAAACAACGGCTTGGCCCTTCAGCTCTTCGGAGTGGTACTCCTCCGGGAAGGTCACGTCGATGTCTTTCTCTTCGCCAGCCTTCATGCCAACGATGCCATCTTCAAAGCCCGGGATCATCTGACCGGAGCCCAGCTCCAGGTTCTGGCCGTCTGCCGTGCCGCCCTCGAAGGCTTCACCGTCTTTCAGACCCTTGTAGTTGATGTTGACGCGATCGCCTTGTTCTGCGGCACGCTCCACTTCCTCGAACTGAGCGCGCTGCTGACGCAGGGTCTCGATCATGGTGTCGACGTCTTCATCAGAAACGTCTGCCTGCGGCTTCTCGACAGCAATGCCGTCAAAAGCCTGCAGCTCCACTTCCGGATACACTTCAAAGGTCGCCACGAACTCAAGGTCTTTACCCGGCTCATTGGTGGTCGCTTCAAAGCCCGGCATGCCGGCAGGCTGCAGTTTTTCCTGCTCTACCGCCTCAATGAAGGCTTCACGCATGACGTCAGCCAGCACATCGTTACGCACGGCGCTGCCGAAGCGACGCTTTACTTCACGCATGGGCACTTTGCCCGGGCGGAAACCGTCCAGACGGACATTTTTCTTGGCTTCCTGCAGTTTATCTTCTACTGCAGAGTCCACTTTCTCCGCCGGTACACCCACCGTCAGACGGCGCTCAAGACCTGAAGTCGTTTCAACAGAAACCTGCATAACATCCTCTTTAAAAAGACTTTTTCGCTGCTCGCCGACCACTGTGAAGCGTGACGATCAATATTCAAGGGCGCAGATTATAATCAATGCCGCCCTTCCTGCCTACATAGCCGCCCTGTCATCGGACAGCAGTACCCGGAGGCACATACGAAAAAGCCTCCGGGGTGTCCCGGAGGCTTTTAATATGGGGTGACTGAGGGGATTTGAACCCCCGACCACCGGAGTCACAATCCGGGGCTCTACCAACTGAGCTACAGTCACCATAAACTTGTTGCTTTCCTGCCTGGCACGCCTGGCAGGACTCGAACCTGCAACCGACGGCTTAGAAGGCCGTTGCTCTATCCGGTTGAGCTACAGGCGCATTGCAGGTTCCGCTAATCTGATGGTCGGGGTGGAGGGATTCGAACCCCCGACATCCTGCTCCCAAAGCAGGCGCGCTACCAGGCTGCGCTACACCCCGTTTATCAGTCACGCCAACAGTGCTTGAAAGCGAGGCGCGCATAATACTCGGCGCCCCGGTAAGCGTCAACGCACCGGGAAAGAAAAAATCCCTAACGTTCAGATTTTAAACAACTTGTGATCACGGCACCGTGATCATTAGCTGGCTGTTGAAAAGCCCCTTGCGCACTCAATCTTTCAGGCTGGTTCGCCCCCTCTATGGGTCAAAAGGTAAAGAGGGGCGCGCTTTTGAAGGTGTATGTCCATCCATCGAAAAAGCGCAACAGCGAGTGCGGACCAGCCTGAAAGACCCGTAGGGCGCGGCCTGAAGGGCACATCTGCTGCGCTTTGTCGCCAGGAGATGTAACCACCCTGCCCGTTGCGACAAAACACAACAGCTGCACCCTTCAGGCCACGCTGAGCATGCAAGGGGCGTTTCAACAGCCTGTTAGGGAGTTCCTTTTGCGCCACGGGTCGGGCCATGCGAAAATCGCGCCCCCTGATTCCCTTCACCATCAACTATGTAGAGAGAGATTCCATGACCGCCCAGATTCTCGACGGCAAGGCCCTGGCTCAGCAGTTCGAAGAAGAAATGCGCGAACGTGTCGAAGCCCTGAAAGCCAAAGCCGGTGGCCGCACCCCAATTCTGGCCACCATTCTGGTCGGTGCCGACCCGGCCTCCGCCACCTACGTAAAAATGAAGGGCAACGCCTGCCACCGCGTGGGGATGGAATCCGTAGCCATTGAATTGCCGGAAACCACCACAACCGAACAGCTGCTGGCCAAGATTGACGAGCTGAATAACAACCCCGATGTGCACGGCATTCTGCTGCAGCACCCGGTGCCCGCGCAGATTGACGAACGGGCCTGCTTTGATGCCATCAGCCTGGAAAAAGACGTGGATGGCGTCACCTGTCTGGGCTTTGGCCGCATGAGCATGGGCGAAGCCGCCTACGGTTGTGCCACCCCCAAGGGAATCATGCGCCTGCTGGAGCATTATCAGGTCAAGCTGGAAGGCAAGCATGCCGTAGTCGTGGGGCGCAGCGCCATCCTCGGCAAACCCATGGCCATGATGATGCTGGAAGCCAATGCCACGGTTACCATCTGTCACAGCCGCACCCAAAACCTGCCAGAACTGATCAAACAGGCGGATATCGTGGTCGGCGCGGTCGGCAAGCCGGAATTCATCAAGGCAGAGTGGATCAAGGATGGCGCCGTGGTCGTTGATGCTGGTTACCACCCGCAAAAATGTGGTGACATTGAGCTCGCCCCCCTTCTGGACCGCGTCTCAGCCTACACCCCGGTCCCCGGCGGCGTTGGCCCCATGACCATCAACACCCTGATTTTCCAGACCCTGCAGTCCGGCGAGAAGGCGCTGGGTTAAGTCCCGTTGCTCGCCCAAAAACCGCGCCCAGCCCATGCTGGCCGCGGTTTTTTTATGGTTCATCGGAGCTCGACGTCTCAAGTCGGGCGTCTAACCATTCTTCGCGGCCAACAAAAAGGCCGCCCCCAACATCTGGGCGCGGCCTCTCTGACTTCAGTCAACCACCACACGAAACCGCGCAGATATTCACTATTTACTGTTAACTATTCACTGCCTTTATCAGCTGTCCTTGGGCCACGACTCCCGCAGCCCCACGGTCTGGTTAAATACCAACCGCTCGTCCGTGCTCTCCTGATCTACGCAGAAGTACCCCTCGCGCTCAAACTGATAACGGGTTTCGGCCAGTGCGCCGCGCAGGCCCGGTTCTACCCAGCAATCGGACACCACCTTGAGAGACTCAGGATTGATGTTCTCCAGGAACGTCTGGCCTTCTTCTACCTTGGCCGGGTTTGCCACCGTAAACAACCGGTCATATAGGCGAACCTCACAAGGTAGCCCTTTACTGGCACTGACCCAGTGGATCACACCGCGCAATTTGCCCTGACCTTCATCATTCTCAGGGTTCTTGCCCAACGTCTCCGGGTCATAGCTGCAGCGAACCTCGATAACGTTACCCTGATCGTCCTTCACTACGTCCGTTGCACGCACCACATAGCCATAGCGCAGCCGCACCCGGTCACCCAGCACCAGTCGCTTGAACTTCTTGTTGGCTTCTTCCCGGAAATCGTCCTGATCGATGTAGACCTCACGGGTCATGGGCACCTGGCGAGTTCCCATGGCTTCATTTTGTGGATGCACCGGCGCAGTCAGCGATTCTTCCTTGCCCTCTTCCCAGTTGTCGATCACCAGTTTGAGCGGACGAATCACACACATGGCACGGGGCGCATGCTGATTCAGATCATCACGGATAGCCGCTTCCAGCATCCCCATATCGACCACTGAGTCCGCCCGGCTCACCCCTACGGACTCACAGAAAGAACGCAGGGAGGCAGGGGTATAGCCACGGCGTCGCATCCCGGAAATGGTCGGCATCCTCGGGTCGTCCCAGCCATCCACGTGCTTCTCGTCAACCAGCTGTTTGAGCTTGCGCTTGCTGGTCACGGTGTAATTCAGGTTCAAACGTGCAAATTCGTACTGACGTGGTTCAGCGCCAACATCGGTATTGGCTACCACCCAGTCATAGAAGGGACGGTGATCCTCGAATTCCAGAGTACACAGGCTATGGGTAATGCCTTCAATGGCATCTGATAGCGGGTGGGTGAAATCGTACATGGGGTAGATAACCCACTTGTCACCGGTCTGATGGTGCGTCGCACGGCGCACCCGGTAAAGCACCGGATCGCGCAAGTTCATATTGGGGCTGGCCAGATCAATTTTCGCCCGCAGCACCGCTCCGCCATCCGGGAACTCGCCGTTCTTCATCTTTTCGAACTGGGCCAGCGCCTCTTCCGGGCTTTGCTCCCGGTACTCACTGGGGGTACCTGCCTGCTGCGCCCAACCCCGCATTTCACGGATCTGCTCAGCACTGGAAAGATCCACATACGCCAACCCTTTGCGGATCAACTGCACGGCCAGTTCATACAGCCGGTCGAAGTAGTTGCTGGCGAAACGCACCTCACCCGCCCACTCAAAACCCAGCCATTCCACATCCTGCTTAATGGACTGAATGTACTCGTCTTCTTCCTTTTCCGGGTTAGTGTCGTCAAAACGCAGATGACAGGCACCCTGGTAGCTTTCGGCAATACCAAAATTCAGGCAGATGGACTTGGCATGCCCGATATGCAGGTAGCCATTGGGCTCCGGCGGAAAACGGGTGACCACCTGACCGTCATTTTTACCTTCTGCAAGGTCGCGATCGATGATCTGTCTGATAAAATTGCTGGGCGCTTTGGTTTCGCTCATTGCCTTCGCCGGATACAGTGAAAATAAAGGTGCGCTAGTGTACAGTGCGACCCCCTTCAGTCAAAGACTCTGGGCCCGCACCGTGGCAATTTCAGCTATGGCTTACAGGCCCTACCCTGTGGAGAAAACCCGATGAAAGTGGTGCTGAATACAACCTACGGCAAAATCACCCTGCAACTGGACGCAGAAAAAGCCCCCGTAACCACCGAAAACTTCGTGCAATACGTCAAGGATGGCCATTTTGACGGCACCATTTTCCACCGTGTGATCAGCAATTTCATGATCCAGGGCGGCGGCTTCACCGAAGACATGCAGCAAAAACCCACCCGTGATCCTATTCAAAATGAAGCTGGCAACGGCCTGTCCAACAAGGTTGGCACCATTGCCATGGCCCGCACCCCGGATCCGCATTCTGCCTCTGCCCAATTCTTCATCAACGTGGCGGATAACCATTTCCTGGACAAGGAACGCAGCCAGGACGGCTGGGGTTACGCTGTGTTCGGTGCTGTGTCTGACGGCATGGACGTAGTAGATAAGATCCGTGGCGTGCAAACCGGCAACAGTGGCTTCCATCAGGATGTTCCGGTTGAACCTGTGCTGATCGAATCCGCCGAGCTGATCGAGGAATAAGTCATGCGTCTTGCTGCTGTACTGTTTGCCCTGCTGCCAGGGCTGCTATGGGCAAACCCCTTGGTTCGGTTTGAAACCACAGCTGGTCCGATTACCGTCGAGTTATATGAAGACAAGGCTCCCATTTCGGTGGCGAACTTTCTTCAATACGTCGACAGTGGATATTATGAAGGCACTCAGTTCCACCGAGTCATTGAAGGCTTCATGATTCAGGGTGGCGGTTTTGACAAGAACGGACAGCGCAAGACGACCCAGCCCCCTATTCAGAACGAGGCCGACAACGGGCTCAGCAACCAGCGCGGTACGCTGGCAATGGCGCGCACTTCGGATCCCCACTCCGCGACCGCGCAGTTCTTCATTAACTTGGTAAACAATCCCAACCTGGACTTCACAGGCAAAAACACTCGTGGCTGGGGATACACCGTTTTCGGCAAGGTTACCGAAGGCATGAATGTGGTAGACAACATTGCTCAGGAACCCACCACCAGCCAGCGCCTTAGCGGCATGATGGCCAGGGACGTTCCCGTTGCGGCAATACTCATTCTCAAGGCCTATCGCGTCGAAGCCCCTGCAACCCCGCAAGAGGGCGCCCTGTAACGATGGCCTACAGCCTTTTCATCTCCGATCTGCATCTTGATCCTGTCCGGCCAGAGCATCTTGCCGCCCTGGAGGTGCTCCTGGATAAACATACAGGGAAAACCGACGCCCTGTATGTGCTTGGCGACTTGTTTGAAGCCTGGATAGGTGACGACGATGACACTCCGTTCAACCAGCAAGCCATCGCCGCCTTTCGGCGTTTTGCTGACAGCGGCAGCAAGCTTTACTTCATGCACGGCAACCGCGACTTCCTGCTTGGCCAGGACTTCGCCGCCGCCTGTGGCGGCACTCTGCTGGACGAGGGTACCGTGGTCGATTTGTACGGCACCCCGACCCTGCTCATGCACGGCGACAGCCTGTGCACCCTGGACACCGAGTACCAGCAATTCCGCGCCATGGCGCGCAGCCCTCAATGGCAACAGGGGATGCTCACCCAGCCCCTGGAACAGCGTCGCATGATCGCTCAGGGCATGCGCATGCAAAGCCAGGGAAAGAACGCCAACAAAGCGGAAAACATCATGGATGTGACCCCGGAAGAAGTAGTCCGGGAAATGACAGATGCTGGTGTCCAGCATCTCATCCACGGCCACACCCACCGCCCCAACGTCCACGACGTTGACCTGCCTGGCGGGACCGGCAAACGCTGGGTGCTGGGGGACTGGGGGGCGCTTGGGTGGCAGATTGTGGCGGATAGTGAGCTTGGGTTGCGATTGGAGAGCTTTGCGATTAGTTAACAGTGAATAGTGAACAGTTAACAGCGTCGCGAAACAGGTTGTTTTGATCCTTACGCATGAGGCCGCGCCCATACTCTGGACGCGGCCTCATGTGTTTATGACCCCCCGGCGTTAGTCGCGCCGCTGTTCACTGTTAATTATTAACTATTCACTGCCTCGGGATTCCCGAATGAAACCGAAACGCCTCATCCGGTGTTTCGATCAACTCCTGCTCTGCCACCTTGAAGAATGCCACCCGTTCCTCAATCGGCTCGCCGGCATATTGTTCGGCCAGGCGCAGGTAGTCTTCATAGTGACGGGACTCGCTTTTCAGCAGGTAGCGGTAGTAACGGCCCAGCTCTTCGTCCACGTGGGGGGCCAGGGCGGCGAAGCGTTCGCAGCTTCTGGCTTCGATTAATGCCCCGACGATAAGGGTATCCACCAATCGCCCGGGCTCGGAAGTGCGCACATGCTGACGCAGGCCTTGCGCATAACGGGCCGGAGACAGGTGATCATAGGTGACTCCACGCTGGCGCATGATCTGGATCACCTGCTCAAAATGCAGCAGCTCTTCCCTTGCCAGTTGGCTGAGGGCATCCAGCAGCTCGGGGCGATCCACATAGCGAAACATCAGGTTCAACGCCGTGCTGGCCGCCTTCTTTTCACAATGGGCATGATCAATCAGCAGAATGTCCGGGTGCTGCAGCGCCCAGTCAATCCACGCCTGTGGCGTCGCGCAGGGCAAAAACTGCTGTATGTGGGAAATATCGTGCATGGTGTCCTCGTGGTGGAGCGGCATTATAGCGGCACAACTGCTGCGGTACACACATGAAGCGGTTATTACCCATGGCTGCTGCGTCCCGGCGCTGCAACTCGTATACTCCCCCGCCATGGGAAGACGATCGAATCCACGCATGCAGACATTCAAAGGGCGAACAGCCGTACTGGCCCTGCGCCTGGTGGCCTGCCTGCCATTCACGCTGAACCGCTGGCTGGCAACCCTGATTGGCGCCCTTATCGCCACCTTGCCCACCACAGCCTTGCGCAATTCCAGGATCAATCTGGCGCTTTGCTACCCCGAGCTGTCTGCGCGCCAGCACAAGCGGCTGGCACGCCAATCGCTGGTCGAGAGCATCCGGAATACCTTCGAGATTGCCCTGTTCTGGCATCACCCCGAAGCCGGTCTGAAGCGGGTCGTCCGGGTCGACGGCGGCGAGCCACTGCAGGCGGCCGTGGATAGCGGCAAACCGGTAATGATCCTGGCTCCGCATCTAGGCTGCTGGGAAGTGCTTAACTTCTGGTTGGCCGATCACTACGACCTGCACGTGATGTTTGCCCCATCCGGGTTGCCGGAGGTCGATGCCCTTGTGCGCCAAGGGCGAGAACACTTCGGCTCGACCATGTACCCCACCACTGCCCGCGGCGTTGCCGGACTTGTGCGCGCCATGCGCAAAGGGGCCATGACAGCCATCCTCCCTGATCAGGTGCCCGACCGTCGCAGCGGTCGTCATGCGCCCTTTTATGGCCAGCCCGCCTACACCGGCACCCTGGCTTGCAAACTGATCCAGCAAACCGGAGCCCGGCCTTTTATGGCCTGGGCCAAGCGCCTTCCCGGCACCCAGGGCTTTGAGCTGCGCTTCCGGCCCGCGGACAACGCCATTGCGGATCCGGATCTGGACACCTCCCTTGTGGCCCTCAATCAGTCCATCGAAGCACTGATCAATGAAGGCCCTGAACAATACCTGTGGAGCTACAAGCGCTTTCGCCGGCCACCAAAGGGTCAGCATGCCCCATATTGAGTTGGCCAAAACTTACGCCAAGTGATTATGAGTATTCATCTGGTGAATACCCGTAACCGTCGTTTCGCTTAACAGTTGATGGCGTTTCCGCTATACTCCGCGCGCAATTCCAACCCCCAGTTACACCCTAAAAGACTGATTTCCAAAAGAATTCAGCCAATTTGAGCAAGAGGGAAACGCTGTGCTAGAAGCCTATCGCAAACATGTTGAAGAGCGCGCCGCCGAAGGTGTGCCGCCAAAGCCGCTGAACGAGCAGCAGGTTGCCGACCTGGTAGAACTGCTGAAGAACCCGCCGGCTGGTGAAGAAGAATTCATTCAGGACCTGTTCGTTAACCGCGTTCCGCCGGGCGTGGACCAGGCTGCATACGTAAAAGCCGCCTTCCTGAGCGCGATTGTGAAAGGCGAAGCCAGCTCCCCGCTGATCGACAAGAAGCGTGCGGTACAGCTGCTGGGCACCATGCAGGGTGGCTACAATGTCGCGCCGCTGGTGGAAGCCCTGGACGACGCCGAGTTGGTAGAAGAAGCTGCCGAGCAGCTCAAGCACACTCTGCTGGTATTTGATGCTTTCCACGACGTGGAAGACAAGATGAAAGCCGGCAACGCCAAAGCCAAGGAAGTCATCGAATCCTGGGCCGAAGCCGAATGGTTCACCAAGCGTGCAGACCTGGCTGAAAAAATGTCCCTGACCGTCTTCAAGGTCACCGGCGAAACCAACACCGACGACCTGTCTCCAGCACAGGACGCCTGGAGCCGCCCGGACATCCCGGTTCACGCCAACGCCATGCTGAAAAACGCCCGTGAAGGCATCTTCCCTGAGAAAGACGGCGAGATCGGCCCGCTCAAACAGATGGAAGAACTGAAGGCCAAAGGCCTGCCTGTTGCCTACGTAGGTGATGTTGTCGGTACCGGTTCTTCCCGTAAGTCTGCAACCAACTCCGTGCTCTGGCACTTCGGTGACGACATCCCCTTCGTACCGAACAAGCGTGCTGGCGGTGTGTGTATCGGCGGTAAAATCGCGCCTATCTTCTTCAACACCATGGAAGATTCCGGCGCCCTGCCTTTCGAGTGCGACGTTTCCAAAATGGAAACCGGCGACCAGATCGACGTCTTCCCGTTCGCGGGCAAGGTTGAGAAGAACGGCGAAGTCATCGCTGAATTCGATCTGCGTTCCCAGGTACTGCTGGACGAAGTCCGTGCCGGCGGTCGTATCAACCTGATCATTGGTCGCGGCCTGACCACCAAGGCCCGTGAGAGCCTGGGTCTTGAGCCCAGCACCCTGTTCCGCAAGCCGGAGCAGCCCAACGACAGCGGCAAGGGTTACTCCCTGGCCCAGAAGATGGTCGGCAAGGCCTGTGGCATGGAAGGCGTCCGTCCGGGCACCTACTGCGAGCCGAAAATGACCACCGTGGGTTCCCAGGACACCACTGGCCCGATGACCCGTGACGAGCTGAAAGATCTTGCCTGTCTGGGCTTCCAGGCTGACCTGGTCATGCAGTCCTTCTGTCACACCGCCGCTTACCCGAAGCCGGTTGACGTTGAAACCCAGCACACCCTGCCTGACTTCATCATGAACCGTGGCGGTGTTTCCCTGCGTCCGGGCGACGGCATCATCCACTCCTGGCTGAACCGTATGCTGCTGCCTGATACCGTGGGCACCGGGGGTGACTCCCACACCCGTTTCCCCATGGGCATCTCCTTCCCGGCCGGTTCCGGTCTGGTAGCCTTTGCTGCTGCCACCGGCGTTATGCCGCTGGACATGCCGGAATCCGTACTGGTTCGCTTCACCGGTAAGCGTCAGCCGGGTATTACCCTGCGTGATCTGGTACATGCCATTCCGCTGCAAGCCATCAAGGAAGGCCACCTGACCGTCGCTAAAGCGGGCAAGGTTAATGTCTTCAACGGCCGCATCCTGGAAATCGAAGGTCTGGAAGAGCTGACCGTAGAGCAGGCATTCGAACTGTCTGATGCCTCTGCCGAGCGTTCTGCTGCAGGCTGTACCATCACCCTTTCCGAAGAGAGCGTGGCTGAGTACCTGAAGTCCAACATCACCATGCTGAAGTGGATGATTGCCAACGGTTACGGCGATGCCCGTACCATTGAGCGTCGTATCACCGGCATGGAAGAGTGGCTGGCCAACCCGAGCCTGATGCGTGCTGACGCCGATGCCGAGTACCACACCGTCATCGAAATCAACATGGACGAAATCAAAGAGCCGGTACTGTGCTGCCCGAACGATCCGGACGATGCCAAGACCCTGTCTGACGTGGCTGGCGCCAAGATCGACGAAGTGTTCATCGGCTCCTGTATGACCAACATCGGCCACTTCCGCGCGGCCGGTAAACTGCTGCAGAAAGTGGAAAGCGGCACCATGCCGACCCGTCTGTGGATCGCCCCGCCGACCAAGATGGATCAGCATCAGCTGACCGAAGAAGGCTACTACAACATCTTCGGCAGCGCCGGTGCACGTACCGAAATGCCGGGCTGTTCCCTGTGTATGGGTAACCAGGCTCGCATCGCGCCGAAGTCCACTGCGGTATCCACCTCCACCCGTAACTTCCCGAACCGTCTGGGTCAGGGTGCGGATGTGTACCTGGCGTCTGCTGAACTGGCGTCCGTGGCGTCCATCCTCGGCAAGCTGCCTAGCGCCGCCGAGTACATGGAATACGCGAACACCATCGACTCCATGTCCGCAGAAATCTACCGCTATCTGAACTTCGACAAGCTGCCGGAGTACCAGGAAGTGGCAGACACCGTGAAGATCCCGGTTGCCCAGTCTGTCTAAGACACGGTAATCGCTTCACCACAAAAAGCCCGGCCAAGTGCCGGGCTTTTTGCTTTCAGGATCCATCGGACACCCTTTCAGGGCCCGCCGGGATCGTGCCCGCTTGCTTTGCGTCAACCGGCTGTCAAAATCGATGCAATCCTTCTGACGGTTAGCAGAATGCCCAAGCGTATTGTTTCCCTTATCCTTCCTCTACTCGTCTTGATCAGTCCAGCTTCCCAGGCACTGAACATTCCCGCCTTTGCGCTTCCCGCAGGCGCATCTGCGACGGTGGCAAGAAATGTTGCTATTAGCCGCCGAGCCAGACAGGACAAAGACCAGCAATCTTTCCAGCGACACGAGTCTTCCAGCCTCTACCAGTTGATCCATATAGACCCCGCCAAACGCCTGGGCACACATGATGAATGGGCCATTGCCTATCTGGCAGACGCCGAGAGAGACAGTCACGACCTCATGGACAACTCGGCCTTCCTGCCCACGGCTCACCAGGGCAAGACGTACCGCTATTTTATGGGGAGCGACGGTTCACCTGTCTTCCTGCCCCTCTCGGAAGGTGAACCGGTGGCATCCCCTGACGCATCCGAACAGCTCTTTCGCGACATTGCACTCGGCAATACCAGCTACCACACCGTCATCAGGAGCGCCTCTTCAAGGAACTTTGACATTGGCAAGCGCTACCCCCTGACGCCCACCGAGCGGAGTGATTTTCATGCCCAGGAGGGCAGCATTCAGCTCACCTCGATTACCCGAATGTGGGAACGTGACGTGGCTGAATTTGCGGTAGAAACCCGCAATGAGATCAACGGTACAGTGATGACCGGAAAGGTGTGGTTCTGGGTCCTGGCCGCCACCGGCCGCCCTGTTCTACTCATCAAGGAATACGGGATTGATCTGGTGGAAAGCGGGATCCCCTTCTACGACCGGCGTCAGATTTCCTTTGGCTTTGCCTACAGTGACCTGCCCATCAGCACACTCGCACCCGAGATTCTTCCTGCTCAACAGCCCAGCGGCCGGGTACAAGGGATGGCTTATTCCGACCAGACAGGGCAGCTTGCGTTTCTGACCCGGGAATACGGCAGCCAGACTTCATGGTTAACGTTTTGGGATCTTGCCCAGCGCAAGGCGTTGTTTACCACACGGGCAGGCGGACAGAATCTGCATATGACCAACAGCGGCAAAGCGGTCTATGTGGGGGATTATGGCCCTAGAGGGTTTCTCGGCTGGGTCATGTTGGGCAATGGCTATCAGCCCTTCGGTGGCCATTTCGATGCCTCATTCCAGATTGACCGAGAGCTGCGTACCAGCGCCCTGTTCGGGGTCTACCCTGTATCAATCAACAACCACAATGAACTGGAGATCTGGAACACCGCCTGGGGCAAACTTCAGTATCGCCAGCGCCTTGAACACTCCTCCCCCATGGTCATGGCCACCGCGTCCGATGGCCGCCTTGTTACCCTGGGAGAGGACCTTCGAGTCTCTGTGCATGAGCTGACCATCAGTAACCGGCCCTGCCGTGACAAGTCGGATCCGCAAGAAAGCTACTGCGACCAACCTGCCATCTCCTTCAAGGAATCCACATCCCCCATTAGCCTCCCGGATCTGATCCTGCCCGATCATTACAGTAAACCGGGCCAGCGGCAGATAACCTCACTGGCACTCCACCCCGAACAGCCAATACTGCTGTATTGCACGGAATTCCCCGCCGAATGCGGCACGATCAATTACGAAAACCGAAGCGTCTGGCTGGCTCCCCTAAGCAGCAACCTGGTGTTTTCCGGCCCGGGCTCCATCATCGCCGATAACGGCACTTATACGCTTGACGGTCAGTTTACTCCGTATGCCCTGCCCCACAGTCCAGCCGTGAATCACCATGCCGCAGTGTCTGAAAGCCGGGCCCTGCTCTTCAACCGCACGGTTCAATACGACGACCAGTTTACCGATGACAATATCCTGATTCGTGACTCCCTCACCGGACAAGTCATTGATACGCTTTCCCGCCAGTTCTACCCGATCAACAGTCTTTCCGTTCAGCAGGAAGCGTTGACCGTCACCACCGGCGCCATTGGCAAAGGTGACATGTTTGTGCTGGATCTGTCGTCCCTGAATTTGCACAAAAGCGCGTTGCCTTTGCCGGTTAATAGCGCGCAGCTAAATAACAAGTGGATGCATGTCTCTGCCAGCGGCATGGAGCTAATCGCCAGCACCGACGACCCGGCATTGGTCCGTACACTCAACTTTCAGGTCGCCGACCATGCCTTCACCGACAAGGGAATCGTCTACGCGAGAGACAACATTCTCTATGAGTATGACGTTGCCGAGGACACCTCAACCGAATGGTATCGTTTTGATTCGACAGTCCATGAATTTGTTCTCTTTGACGAGCAGAGCCGCTCGCTGGCGGTGAGAATCGATCAAGGCAAGGTCGTCCTTCCTCATGCTGGCGTGACACTGGATCTTCCCTATACCCAGCTTGGCAAGCAGTCGCTGGAATACGACAAACTGACGGAGACATTTTTCGTTTCCGGACTGACCGGTTATTCCTCTGCGTTCAACCCGGCCATTGATGTGATCCAGCAGTTTGATACCTCTGGCAAACCGCTCATGGAGATGTATCCACTGTGGGGGCGCTCTGAACTGATGCAGGCGACCGCCAATGGCCAACTGTGGAATGCCGATGACAGTGGCAACCTGAATATCCGGGATATTCGCTCCGGTCTGGTCCTTGAAACCATTGTGGAAGCCCACCAGGGACACATCACCGCCCTCGAACAACTGAACGAGCGCGCGGTCATCACCGCCTCCAGCAACGGCACTATCAAGATCTGGCGGACAGACATACCCAGCGGCAACTTCCGGCTCAACACGGTAAGCACGCAACTCGATCAGGTATTGGTGAAACCGGATATCGGCAACCGCCATCCACGCTTGGTGGCAACCATCAGCATCGACAAGTCGGGAGAATTTGTTATCAACTCGCCCGATGGCTACTACTGGTCAACCCCTCGCGCACTGCACAACGCCAGTTTTGTGCAAGACAGCAAGGTATTTGATTACGCACAATACGATTACTGGCTAAATCGACCGGATATCGTACTGCAGCGTCTCGGATACGCCACGCCCAACAGCCGCATGCTCTGGGAAAAACTGGTCAGCCATCGGCAGCAACGTCATCATGGCCATCCCTCACGGATGCCTCTGAATATAGATAAACCAGCATTGACCCTGAGCGGCCCACAGGCGCTGCTTCAACGAAGGGACCAGATTAACTTGACGTATGCGGTTGAGGACGCCAAACATTCGGACGTGACACTGCACGTGCAGGTGAATCAGGTGCCGGTGTTTGGCCAGCAGGGCCTACCCCTGAAAAACAACCACGGCACCCTGTCCATTGATCTGACACCCGGCAGAAATAACATCCGGGCTTACGTCAGCACCGGTGGTGGCCTGCAATCAGAAACCCGTTTCCTTACTTACAACCAGGCTGATAACAACCGCAAGCCAGCGCTCTATCTGCTTACCATTGGTGTCTCGGATTATGCGGATGACCGTCTCGACCTGCGCTACGCCGCCAAAGATGCCACCGATCTGGCCAACGCCCTTGGCGCCAGTGATCAATATCGCGAGGTTCACCGCTTTACCTTGCTGGACCGCCAGGTCACCGCGCGCTCGGTCCGTGATGCCAAGGCGTTTCTCAACCAAGGGACAGCGCAGGATCACGTCGTCGTATTTCTGGCCGGGCACGGTTTTCTTGACGAACAGGACAACTACTTCTTTGGAACCTCGGATATTGACATTGCCACTCCCGCGGGCAAAGGCCTGCCCTACGAGGACATCAACCGACTGCTCGACGGAATTCCCTCGAGAAACAAACTGCTGATGCTGGATACTTGCCACTCAGGGGAAGTCACAGAGCCGGTAGCCCGTCTGGAACTGCCACCGGGAGTGCAAAGTCGCGGTCTGTCCGTCAGAGCACAACCTCAATCAGAAGCATCTCCGGGCATCTCCTACGCGCTTTTGCAGAACGCCTTTGTGGATCTGCGTGCTTCTACTGGAGCGATCATCATCAGTGCATCTGGCGGACAAGAATTCGCACTTGAAACCGAGGCTATCCAGAACGGGATTTTTACGGCTAGTGTCATCGATGCACTGACCAACAAGCGTGCAGACAGCAACGGAGATGGTGAGGTCACCACCGCCGAACTCCGCGATTTCACCTATCGCGAAGTAACACGCCTGACCAACGGTCGGCAGCGGCCTACCACCCGTAAATACAACCTGGATATCGATTTCGCCGTTTTCTGAATACGGCAAAGACATGGAAATTACTGACCCAGCCTTCGCTTGGTCAGTGCCGTCGCAGTGGCCTCAAGCGGGTCCTCAGGCCAGGGATGCTTGGGGTATCGCCCACGCAGCTCCTTGCGCACGGCCGGGTAATTTTCCCGCCAGAAGCGCTCAAGGTTATTGGTAATCGCAGCAGGCCGTCCGGCGGGGGTCAGCAAATGTGCGGTGATCGTCAAACGCCCTTTGGCAAGGGTCGGCAAGACTCCGAGCCCAAACAATTCCTGTAATTTCACTGCAAGCACTACGTGTTCACTACGATAATCAAGCGTGGCGTTGCGCCCGCTGGGAATTGCCACCCGGGCCGGTAACTGCGCCTCCAGCGCCTGCCTTTGTTCCAACGTCAACAGCACATCCAGTGCATGCTGCAGTGGCAGGTTGCGCAGATCGTCCAGTCGTCGCATACCGGCCATAAAGGGAGCCAGCCACTGCTCAAGGGTTGCCCCTAGGGTCGAGTCGTCCACTGCCGGCCAACCCGATTCCAGTAACGCCATTCTCGCAACCCTGGCCTGCCACTGGCGCGCCTCTTCATCCCAGGGCAAGGCGTTGTCTAATCCGGCTTCACGAACCCCCTGAAGCAGCCCTTCGATACATTGCTCTGCAGACAGCTCGGCAAGGGGATGCGATTCAATCACCAGATTGCCCAGCACCTGCTCACGACGCCCGGTCACCCGGCCACGCTCACTATCCCAACCGGCACGTTTGCGCCAGCGAGCGTGCTTGTCCAGCACCGCAGTCACGGCTCGCTCATCCAACGGCATGACCAACCTCAACCGGGCATCCCGTGGCTGCCCGTCGGTGTCGAGAACCACTAACCACTCGTGGCCAAGCAATCGATCCCGTTCCGGTAAACGGACACCGGGGCCATCCACCATCTGATACACCCCGTCTCGCCCGGGCCTTTGCCTTGCCACCTGTTGCGGGAAGGTACAGGCCAGTAATGCGCCTAGCCCTTGCCGCCAATCGCTTTCATCACGATGTTTGCCGCCGGCAAGTCTGCGGGCTTCGGCCAGCAGGCTTCCATATTGTTGGGGACGCTGTTCCAGGGCCTGCAGGCGGTCGCGCACGTCCACACCCAGCCCCTGAAAGGGATCGCGATCAGAGAGTAAGGCGGCCAGCCGTGATGCCGTCTCAACCAGACCGATCTCTCTGCCGGCAATCACCAGAATGGCCAGCGCCGGCTCCGTTGCCACCGATGACACCGCTTGCCCGAGCGGCGTCAAAGCGCCCTGTCGGTCCAGTACCCCGGCGGAGGTCAACCGGTCCACCGCACTACGCCAGGCACCTCCAGGCGGAGGATCCAGCCACTCCATTCCATCAGGTTGGCTACACCCCCAGCGTGCAAGATCAAGGACCAGTCCGTCGAGGCCAACACGATGAATTTCGGGCGCGGTATAACGGGCGAGCACCTCCGACTCGGCCCAAAGCCGTATGCAGTGCCCGGGGCCGCGCCGGCCAGCACGTCCCGCTCGCTGCCGGGCACTGGACTCACTGACCCGTCGTGTGACAAGCCTCGAGCGGTGTCTGGCAGGATCATACAGGGGCTCACGGATAAACCCGCTATCCACCACGTGAGTGACCCCATCGATGGTCAGACTGGTTTCCGCCACGTTGGTGGCCAGAATAATCATTTGGACACCCGCGCGAGCCTCATCAAGCACAGCCTGTTGTTCCGAGAGAGGCAAACTGCCATGAAGCATACGAACCCGCTCTGCCAGTCCACTTTCGCGAAGCTGACCTGCCAGCCACTGGATGTCTGCCTGACCGGGCAAGAACACCAGCATCACACCAGTGCAATGAGCCACAGTCACTACTTCGCGAAGACAATGCGTTCTCCAGTCTGTTCTGCCTGGCACTGCGGCATAACGGACATCAACCTGAAAACGTTTCCCCTCACTACGAATAACCGGCGCATCAAGCCAGGTTTGCAAAGATTCGCTGTCGAGGGTGGCCGACATCACCAGCACCCCCAGATCGGGCCGGAAGACCTCACGGACTTCCCGCACCAGGGCAAGGCCCAAATCCGCTTGCAGGGATCGCTCATGGAATTCGTCAAACACAACCATGCTGACCCCCTTGAGCTCCGGGTCGGTCAGTAGCATCCGGGTAAGAATGCCCTCAGTGATCACTTCGATAAGCGTATCGGGCCCAGTACGGGAATCCGAGCGAGTCCGGTAACCCACACGCCCTCCTGGTTGCTCCCCAAGCTGAGAGGCCATGAACGTGGCCACCGATCGTGCGGCGACCCTGCGCGGCTCCAACATCAGGATTTTTCCCCGGCTGCTCCAGCCTGTCTTGAGCAACGCCAGCGGCACACGGGTGGATTTCCCCGCTCCGGTCGGGGCCTCCAGAATGGCACGACCGTACTCGTCAAGTGCTTGAATTAATTGCGAAATGACATCATCGACGGGAAAATTGGAGGGCATTCAATACATCCATTGCCTTTTTGGCGTGATCGCAGTCACTAGTCATCATTTTTCTGCCTCATGTCTCTGGCCGTCAACTGAGGCTATGCTATATTTGGCTTAGTAGTAATAATTTATAACGAATAGAAATAGCGATTTATGCTGAGCGATTTGGGGATACCTGAGCATCTAATCTGGAAACTGAATGATTTTGACAACCACCAGCGGGCGGTCAATTTTATCAAACAGTTTCAGGACACGCTGTGCGTATTCAGTGCACCGGTGGAACAACTTTATACTAACTACGATATTTCGCTCCCGGACAACGATGAGCGCTCACTGATCATCCTGCCAAACCCGTATGCCTATCACGACACCTTTAATGGCATTGTGGACGATAGTGTCCACGCTAGCGGCATGTATATCGTTCCCGGTGACCTATTTGGAAAAGAAGGGCTGTTTCTCACCCTGCGACTGCTCAAATACGGAAAACGCATCATCAAACCTGTCCCGTTAAAGGTAGGGCTGTGGGCGCTGATGAAAAAAGAAACCCGGGACGTACCCTTCCTGCCTGTGATCACCAAGGGGGACCTGCGGGCATTTCGCAAGGATTTTCCCTGCCTGCACCTTCACCGCATCCAGCCATCCAAGTTGGTGGACCGGTCCCCCATGGAGATCAAGGCAATTCAGAAGGTCATCCGGGACAAACTGAAAGTCTATATGTAATCAGTTCGTCTGATCGTAGCAATAATCGAGGGCCTGGATGTAATACTCCAGCCCTCTGCTGGCCGCCGCAAAAGCTCTTTCTTTCTGGGCCTCATCCACACAAACCAGCTTGATCAGCTCCATGGCTTCATGGGGGTGATCGTCATCATAGGACGCGTGAGCCCTCAGCCAGGCCATGGAGTGGCGATTGATCGTTGCCACACCATTTTCCTGATAGGCCTTCATGCCCTTGACCACGCTTTGACTCCACTCGCCGGTCGCCCATTCAATGGCAAGATTGGTTGAGGCAATCCCTTCTTCCAGAGTGCCTTGATGCCCCATGTTCCACAGAAAGTGATTCACCGCATCCATGGCTGCAGGTGGCTCGACAAATTCCAGGTCACGCAAGGTGATCCCGAAGCCCATAGCCCAATCCTGGTACCAGTAGGCATGGCGCTGCTCAATCTTGATATTACCAATCAGCCAGTTCTTGGCTTCCTCATGGCCTGCATGGCGCCCCGGCCGGGTCTTCGCCAGATTCAGGCCCATGTATTTGGGAAAGTTTTCCACCAACGGATAGAAATTCAACAATGCCGAGCGGAAACGTGGCAGGGACAGTGAACCTGCCGCCATCTCCTCAAACAGCGGGTGCCTGACCACCCGATCCTTGAGCGGTACCAGATCGTCCCAGAATTGCTGGGCCCAAGGCGAGTGCGCTGTAAGCTCCAGCGCTTTCTTGTAGTTCGCGGCTCGCATGCAGTTGTTCTCCATAACAACGGTTTATTTTTATCCGTGCACCACCATGCATCGAAAGAGGCACACTAGTCCAATAATTTGTATAAGCGATTTCGCAGACGACGTAAATGACGGATTTGGGCTTTCCCTGCACCAAAGCCAGGATTGTAAAGCAATTGCTGATAGTAAACGGCCCATTGGTGGGCCAAGGGCCCGGCCTTGGGCCATTTGAGATCAATCACCCGGGCTAGTGCTTGCGGACTCAGCCCCTGAGCCAGAGGGTGGCCAACCTGTTGCTCAACCCGTTGGTGTACGCGCCAGAACTCCCGCTCCAGCACAGTCTGTCGTCGAGTGCCGGCTTGTCGCAACAAAATCAGCATATAGAGCGTCAATAGCACGCTAATAGCGGCGACCAGACTGGCGGCGATTCTCAGAGGACTGGCTTCACCGAGCCAATGACGTAACAGCTGAAGCTGGGAGGCATTGTCGTAACCCAGAACCCAGGTTTGCCAGCGGAAATCCACATAGTCAGTCCACTGCTGTAGCCGCCCAAGCAGCCCACCCGAGGCGAAGCTATCCAGGCCTTCCAGTGTATCCTGTGCCTCCTCATCACCCCGCAGGGACGCTCGCAAGCCCAACGCTATCCGGTCAGGCGCCACGGCACCAGTGGGATCAACGCGGACCCAGCCCTGTCCCTGCAACCACACCTCTGTCCAGGCATGGGCATCATATTGCCGGACCAGCAGATGCGAACCGAGTGTATTCTGCTCCCCCCCTTGATATCCCACCACTACCCGTGCAGGCACACCGGCCGCTCGCATGAGGAACGTGAAACTGGAAGCATAATGCTCGCAGAACCCCCGCTGGGTACGAAACAGGAACTCATCAATAGGGTCCGTGGTAAGCGGAGGGGGTTTCAAGGTGTAATGAAAAGGCTGCTCGCGAAAATGCCGCAAAGCGCGAGAGACAATTTCATTGTCGGTACGACTGTCCCGCCGCCACTGATCTGCCAACGTCCTGGCCCGCCGGCCAAAACTGTCACCAGGCAAACTCAACATGAGTTCTCGCTCAAGCACGTCCAGCACAATCGCCGGCCGCAAATCGGGAAAGCTGGTGATGGAATAGCGTGTCCTTTGCGTAACCGGTGCCCGCGCAACCAGACGCATATCTCTGGCCAGCGAGGCCTCTCCTTCTTCCAGCATCGGCACCGCCATGGCAAATAACCAGCGACGCTGGGTGGGTTCCATGATCAGTTGATAGGAATAGCCTGACTGAGGTTTTCCCTGAGCCTGCAGCTGTTGGTACCAGTCAGGCGGCGCCCCCCTTCCATTGTAAAGATAACTGTCGACAGCCCCACCCCGCGGTATCGCCTGCTGCCAGGTGCGACCATCAAAATGACTTAGTGTCAGACCGCGCCAGTAGCGTTCTGCCGCGGGGGGCAACGCCCCCTCGAAAGCCACACGAAAAGCCAACTCAGAGGATTCCGACAACTCACTGATATCGCCAGGCGAAATACTATCGGTCATGCCTGTGCGAGCCTTGCCACTATCAAGTTGCATGTTCCATAGAGGCGCCACTCGAGGAACCAACACAAACAGCACCACCGTTACCGGAACTGCCTGCAGGAACAACACACTACCGGTTTTGATGTGGCTCGATGCCCTGGCCTTGGTCTCACTGTGATTAATCCCCACCAAAGCGGCTGTCAGCAGTAACATGCTGAGCAGGACAAACAGGAACATACCGGGTCCACGCTCAAACAGTAGCGCAGTGGCACAAACAAAGTAGCCAAGCACGATGACCACATAGGCATCGCGCTGACGCACCATTTCCAGATACTTCAGGGAAAAAAGGCTGACAAGTAATGCCACTCCGGCTTCAGGCCCGTAGATGCGCCCAAAGCTGAACCAGGTCATGCCCACTGCCGCCACCAAAAGCCCCCCCCGGATGATGCGGCCTGGCAAGCGCATACGTTGGTGGTCCACCAGCCAGCGAATCGCTACCACCACACCCAGCAACAGCGACTGCCAGACGGGCCCGAGCAACAGTTGAGGTAAAGAGCACGTAATCAGCGCCGTGGCCAGCCATAATCGGGTGTGTACCGGCACCTGGTAGACACGCATCAGTCGAACTCCGGATAGCAGGCCAGGGCATCAAGAGCGCGCCAGCGGTGAACGTCGCCCATGTCTGGTGCCAATGTCATCCCGGGCAACACAAGCCCATAGGGCAACTGCTGCTGGTCCAGCGTCAAAACCCAGTGACACAGGATCGACAGACGCTGTTCATCACCCATTCCCTCCAGTCTGTCCCAGCGCAACCACAACCTTCCGCCGGCAGGCTCCTCGAATAACTTGGTATTCAGGCCCTTGCCTGCGGCATAACCTTTCCAGTCGATACGCCGCAGGGAGTCTCCGGGGGAATATTCACGAAGTCCCTGAAACTCATCGTTGCCCGCGCGACCGGTGGGTACCTGCTGGCTATGGTCATCGCCACCATCGGCCGGACACTGCGGCCACTCTTGTGGCGTCGGCCAGGCCAGACAATAGTGATCCAGCGAAACATAAGACCAGGTTCGTAACAGTCCCAGTGGAAAACGACTTTCCACCTTCAGTCGCGGGGCCAGAATCCTGCCCCGCTGGTTTAACCGGATATTCAGCCACAGGCTACTCTCCTCCCCCCCGGTCACACTGACCTGCTGGGCAGCTTGCCCCTGCCAGTACAACCATAAACAGAGATGATCACGGCGCTCCGGGAAGAGGATGACCTCCAATGCACCACTGGCACCGCTGAATCCGGATTCACTATCGCCGTTACGAATCCCCAGACCGGAAAGGTTGCGGTAGGTATGCAAGATAGCGACAAGGAACAGGCTCGCCAGCAAAAAAGACAAGGCAAGAATCAGGTTGTTTTCATAGTTGATACCGCCAATGAACAACAGACTGGCAACCAACAAATAAAAGAAACCATAGCCGGTAGGAAAAATGAAAATGCGCTTTTGATTAAGCACAACCCGGCCGGAGCGTGGCAGTCGTCGTGACAACCAACGTTCGTAGAGATCGTGCAGTGGAGCCGGAAGGCGCATGAAAGGCCTCGCTTATCGCCGTACCACCGGAACGGACTGCAGCAGGGATTGGGTCATTGCTGCCACGCTGCCACCTTGACGAGCCGCCAATCGGTGCTCGGCAACGGCCGACCACACCGCCTGTACGTCTTCAGGAACGACATAATCACGTCCACCGATCAACGCCCAGGCCCGGGCGGCCTTGAGCAGCCCCAAACCGGCACGGGGCGACAGACCCGCGACAAAGCGGTCGTCACTGCGAGTCGCATCCAACAATCGTTGCACATAATCAATCAATTCGTCGGTGGCACGCACTTTGTCAACCATCCGAGTCAACTTGATCAACCCTTCGCTGCTGATCACCGCTTTCAGATTGCGTACCAGGCTTCGCAAATCGCCCCCTGCCAGCAGGTTTCTCTCAACCTCTGGTGCGGGATAGCCGAGCGAAATACGCATCAGAAAGCGGTCGAGCTGCGACTCGGGAAGCACAAAGGTGCCAGCCTGATCCACCGGGTTCTGGGTCGCTACCACAAAAAAAGGCTCAGGCAATTTACGGCTGACGCCGTCAAGGGTCACCTGCCGCTCTTCCATGGCTTCCAGCAGTGCCCCCTGGGTTTTGGGCGTCGCGCGATTGATCTCGTCGGCCAGTAGCAGCTGGGTGAAAACTGGTCCTTCACGGAGAGAGAAGTCCTGCGACTTGGGGTCGAAAACGGAAACCCCCAAAATGTCCGCCGGCAACATGTCACTGGTGAACTGGACACGCCGGTAATCCAGTTGGAACACGCGCGCCAGGGCATGAGCCAATGTCGTCTTGCCCATGCCAGGCAGGTCTTCTATCAACAGGTGGCCATTGGCCATCAGGCAGGTCAGCGCCAGTTTAAGCTGTTCTTCCTTGCCCAATACCACCTGCCCTACCTGGGCCAGGGCTTTTGTCAGAGCCTGCATGAATCCCCTTATTGTCTTGTTGTTAGCGAGGATTGACGGCAAGGCCGGGTTATACGGCCAGCGCTTTCAGCCCGCGAGACAGGTCGGCCTTGAGATCCGCGACGGACTCCAGACCAATCGCCAGACGGATCAGGTTCTCCGTGACTCCGGCGCGCTGTTTCTCTTCCTCGCTGACCCGGCCATGGGTTGTTGTGGCCGGGTGCGTGACTGTCGTTTTAACATCCCCCAGATTGGCGGTGATGGAAATCAGCCGAGTGGCATCAATAAAACGCCAGGCTGCCTGACGATCACGGTTACCCGCAGCGTCTTCCACTTCGATGGACATCACCGCACCAAACGCAGACTGCTGTTTTGCAGCCAATGCATGCTGGGGGTGGTTCGGCAGGCCCGCGTAATGCACCCGGGCAATGCCCGGCTGGGTTTCCAGCCACTGGGCCAATTCCAGGGTCCGGGCACTCTGGGCGCTCATGCGCAGACTCAATGTCTCCAACCCTTTCAGGAAGACCCAGGCATTGAACGGGCTCATGCACGCCCCGGCTGAGCGGACAAAACCCAACACCTCATCCATTTGAGGCTTGGCTCCGACGACGGCGCCCCCCAGACAACGGCCCTGCCCGTCCAGATACTTGGTGGCACTGTGAATGATAATGTCAGCCCCCATCTCCAACGGCTTTTGCAACGCCGGAGTACAGAAACAGTTATCCACGACCAGCAGCGCCCCATTGTCATGGGCAAGCTTCGCCAGTGCCCGAATATCGCCCACTTCTGACAGCGGGTTGGACGGTGTCTCAAGGAACAGAAGTTTGGTTTCCGGCCGAATGGCCGCTTCCCAGTCGGCAAGGTCAGTCAGGTCGACCATGGTGGTTTCGATGCCGAACTTTTTCAGGTAACGGTCGAAGACCACATTGGTCGTGCCAAACACACTCCGGGAACTGACCACATGATCGCCCGGGGCCAACAAGGAAAAGAAAGTACCGCTAATGGCGGCCATGCCAGAAGCAAACGCCACACAGGCCTCTCCGCCTTCCAGCGCGGCAAGGCGCTGCTCAAAGGCACGCACTGTGGGGTTGGTAAACCGGGAATAAATATTGCCTGGTTCCTGGCCACCAAAGCGCGCCGCCGCCTGGGCCGCACTTTCATAGACGAAACTGGACGTCAGAAAAATCGGATCCGAGTGGGCCATCTCATCCGTGCGCAGCTGCGCAGTGCGGATAGCCAGGGTATCGACATCAAATTCACTCGGATCCAGATCGTTCATTCACAGCCTCGCCAGTGCGTAGTGAGCCTCTTGAGTCGGCTCAGTTGGTATTGTGCAGGTCGATAATTTCATTATCCGCAAGAGCCTGACTTTTTTCACTCTTGCCCTTGGCCAAATCGTTGCGACGCGCTTCAAGCATACTCAAATAGTCTGCGGTAATGTTGCCCGCCAAGTACTCACCATTGAATACGGAACAATCAAACGATGCCACATCCGGGTTACCCTCGCGGCAGGTTTCCACCAGATCATTCAGGTCCTGATAGATCAACCGGTCGGCACCGATCAGATCGCAAATTTCTTCGGTCGTGCGCCCGTGGGCAATCAGTTCCTGGGCTGCGGGCATATCAATGCCGTATACATTGGGGTACTGCACCGCGGGCGCCGCAGACGCAAAGTACACGTTCTTCGCACCCGCTTCGCGGGCCATCTGGATAATTTCATTACAGGTCGTGCCACGGACAATGGAATCATCCACCAGCAACACATTCTTGCCCTGAAATTCCAGCTCGATGGCGTTCAGTTTCTGGCGCACGGATTTCTTGCGCTGCTGCTGGCCCGGCATGATGAACGTGCGGCCGATATAGCGGTTCTTGATAAAGCCTTCACGGTACTTCACCCCCAGATGGTTGGCCAGCTGCAGGGCCGAGGTGCGGCTGGTGTCCGGGATCGGAATCACCACATCAATATCGTGGTCCGGCCACTCACGCTCCACCTTCTCTGCCAGCTTCTCGCCCATGCGCAGGCGAGCCTTGTAAACAGAAATACCGTCGATGATGGAATCCGGACGTGCCAGATACACCTGCTCGAAAATACACGGGTGCAGACTGGGTGACTCGGCGCACTGGCGGGTATGCATCTCGCCCTCTGCAGTGATATAGATCGCCTCGCCAGGCGCCAGATCACGCACCAGATGGAAGCCCAGAGAAGACAGCGCCACCGACTCGGATGCCACCATGTATTCCGGGCCCTGGGGAGTGTCCTTGCGCCCGAAGCAGAGCGGACGAATACCGTGGGGGTCACGGAACGCCAGAATGCCGTAGCCGGTGATCATGGCCACCACCGCATAGGCCCCTTCCACACGCTTGTGAACGGCCGCGACTGCATCAAAAATATCGCTGGGCTCCGGCTGCAGCTTGCCACGGCTCTGCAATTCGTGGGCGAAGACGTTTAACAGCACCTCAGAATCTGAGGTAGTGTTGATGTGGCGCAGATCGGCACGAAAGATGTGCTCCGCCAGGTCTTCCGCATTGGTCAGGTTGCCATTATGGGCCAGGGTAATGCCGTAGGGGGAGTTAACATAGAAAGGCTGCGCTTCTGCCGAACTGGAACTTCCGGCGGTAGGGTAACGCACATGACCGATACCCATGTTGCCAACCAACCGACGCATGTGGCGGGTGCGGAACACATCTCGCACCATACCGTTATCCTTGCGCAGATAGAGCCGGTCGCCGTCACAGGTCACGATACCTGCCGCGTCCTGCCCGCGATGTTGCAGAACGGTCAGCGCATCATAAATGCCCTGATTCACATAGCTATGGCCGACAATGCCCACAATGCCGCACATGGTTTTTTCCTCTCGTCAGGCGTGGCGCGTTAAAGGGGATGCTGAGGCCCCTTAACTACTTGTATTCATGACCCAGGCGAGAACATTCTCACCCATTTCCCGGGTCCAGGTTTCCATCATGACCAGATGGGGAACCAGCGTGGAGTCCTGCCACCATTTATCGGCAGCAAACAGGTGACGACCCAGCGCCACCAGTACCACCATCAACAGGACACCTCTTAGCGCACCAAAGACCATGCCCAGAAGGCGGTCGGTACTGCTGAGGCCAGTTACCCGAATCAGTTCGCCGAGCAAGTGATTGATCAGCGCCCCGACAATAAGCGTCAGGGCAAACAGGGTACCGAAGGCAACGGCGGTACGCAGGCTGGGGGTGCTGATCTGTTCCTGGAGCACGATTTCCAGCGCAGGGCTGAACAGGCGCGCGATAATAAAGGCGGCGACCCAGGTGAGCAATGAAAAGGCTTCGCGGGTAAAGCCGCGGCGGACGCTGAGCAGTGCTGATACCGCAATCACGACCAGAATGATGCCGTCTGCCAAATTCATGAAACGCGTGCTCTCGCCTGCGGTAAATGCCTGGATTGAACGGTAGCGGGCCCATTGGCGGGCACTGGCTGCCGGAGAGAATTCAGACGGCGAAGTTTACCAGAGCCCGGCCGGCGATGCATGGCCGATGAGCAGAACCCGGGCTGACCCGTTCAGGGGGCATAGATACGGACCAGCCCCTTCAGATTGAATCGACTATCATCGGCCAGTCGCTGGCGGGTCTGCTCAGCGTCTTCCTTGCGAATTTCCGGACCAACCATGACCCGATGCAGCAGTTTGCCATTCTGGGTATCGCTTTCGGTATACGCCCGATAGCCCGCTTTTTTAAGGCGTTCCACCAACCCAGTGGCACTGTCCTGCTGGCTATAACTGCCGACCTGGACAACGAAGCCTGCCAATATGGGATCATCCCCCGGCTGCCGAGCCGGCGTCGGCGGGGTAGTCAGGGTGCGAAGCCCATCCTTTTTCGCGGGTTCCACACGTTCTGGCGCCTCATCTTGCGCCTCTTCGCTTGCTTCAGGCTCCGGATCGAGCTGCTCGGCCACCGGCTCTGCCGCCTCAGCAATGACATCCTCACGATCGCTCACCAATCGCTCGCGAGCCGCCGCCTCTACCGCTTCCTCAATAACAGGCTCTACCACCACCGCCTGGTAATCCGGCGCGGGTGGGATCTCCATATTCAGTGCCGTACGAATTTGTTCAGGCGAACGGAACACCAGAGGCGACAGGACCGCTGCCAGAATCAGCAGCAATACCACCCCGGTTATACGCTGGCGCGTGCGCTTTTCCACCGTCTACTCCTCCACAGCCTGCCAGGCTTCTGCAACAGTATGGAACGAGCCGAAGACTACCACTTGATCACCGGGAATGGCAGCCGACAGGGCTGCGTGGACCGCGTCTGCCACACAAGCATATTCTGCCGCTACGGCATCCGCAGGCAGCACAGCACGCAGTGCCGCCGTTGAAGCAGATCGGGCTATCGCAGGGGCGGCCAGATACCAGATCGCACGGGCATCCTCCGCAAAGACACCGGCAACGGCTTCACGGGGCTTATCGGCCATCATGCCGAAAACCAGATGGCGGCGGCCCGGGCAATCCGCCAGCAGGTCATGGAACCGCTGCACCGCAGGCAGGTTGTGCCCCACATCAAACCAGCAGTCGGCGCCCTGAATACGACGGTATTCGCAACGCCCCATGAGCGTCACCCCCGCTACTGCGGCAATCTGGTGAGCCTGCAAGGAAAAACCGGCCAGCGTCATGGCTTGAACCGCAGTGCACAGGTTGTCCCTGCCCAGGGTTACCTCCGTGGGTAGCGGTATTCGCTGACCATCGCAGAGCCGCAACAGGCCCTCGTGCGGGCCGAAATCTCGCCCGGCCAGTACCCCCTCGGCCCCGTATTGCGCAACACAATCGGTCAGATTAGCGGGCCAATCCTGCTCGCCAAATACCAGAGGCGTTCCGCACCGGGCGATGCCACATTTTTCGGCGCAAATGGCTTCACGGGTATCACCCAGCCAATCCTGATGATCGAGGCCTACCGAGGTCACCACGGACACATCGGGGTCGACGATATTTACTGCATCCAGCCGCCCGCCAAGGCCCACCTCCAGCAAGACCAGATCCGCCCCGCTATCGCGGAACAACCACAGCGCGGCCAAGGTCGTGAATTCAAAATAGGTGAGCGGCACGGGCGGCTCGTCGCCGTGCCCTTGTCGTGCCAGCTCGACCTGATCAAAGGCCGCACAAAGCTGGGCATCGCTGGCCAGCCCGTCAGGCAAGCGCACCCGTTCATTGAAATGCAGGATATGTGGCGAGGTATAAAGACACACCTTGAGGCCCAATTGCTCGGCCAGAGCGGTCATCAAGCGAAGGGTCGACCCCTTGCCATTGGTGCCCGCTACGGTAATAACCGGCATGGCCAGGCTAGCCACCTGAAGACGCGCCGCTACCTCAAGTAATCGTCCCAGACCCAGCTCAATGTCAGCCGGGTGCATCGCCTCAATACGGGACAACCAGGTGGCCAGTGCCTCCGCGGCGGGAGACGCCGGCGCCACCGGGTGAGAAGGGTCAGTCATTCACGGCCAGAGGCCAACCCAGCATGTTGGCCAAAAGACGGTGCAGGGTATCGCGCATTTCGTGACGACTCACGATCATGTCGATGGCACCATGCTCAAGGAGGAACTCGCTGCGCTGGAAGCCTTCAGGGAGCTTCTGCCGTACAGTCTGTTCAATGACCCGAGGACCGGCAAACCCAATCAAGGCATTGGGCTCGGCCACATTCACATCCCCCAGCATGGCCAGCGAGGCAGAAACACCGCCATAAACAGGATCTGTCATCACGGAAATGAAGGGCAACCCCGCCTGACGCATTTTTTCCAGCGCCGCAGAGGTTTTCGCCATCTGCATTAGCGAGAACAACGCTTCCTGCATCCGCGCGCCGCCGCTGGCCGCAAAGCAGATCAGAGGCAACTTGTGCTCCAGGCACACGTTAACGGCACGCACAAAACGCTCACCAACCACCGAGCCCATGGAGCCTCCCATAAAGCTGAACTCGAAGGCACAGGCCACTACTGGCTCTCCGTGCAGGGAGCCTTTCATGGCCACCAGGGCATCATTCTCGTCTGTGTCCTTCTGGGCAGCAGCAAGCCGGTCCTTGTATTTCTTGGAGTCTTTGAACTTTAGACGGTCAACCGGCGCGAGGCTGGCGCCGATTTCGGTCAAGGTACCCTCATCAAGAAACAGCTTGAGGCGCTTGCGTGCTCCGATGCGAAGATGATGCTCGCACTTTGGACACACGTCCATGTTGCGATCCAGCTCTGGCCGGTAAACGACTCCATCGCAACGCGGACACTTGCGCCACAGCCCTTCGGGTATATTGGTCCGACGGCTTTCCTGGGGGCGCCGTACTGCGGGTAGGATTTTTTCCAGCCAGTTACTGCTGCTCATGCAAAGGTCCTTACGTGTCCATGGCGGTGCGCATGGCTGACAGAATGTCACCGATGGCGCCGCTGATGGCTGCAGGCTCCTTCTGGAACTTGTCAATCTGGTTCACCAGAGCACTGCCCACCACGACACCGTCGGCCACACGACTCACAGCCTGCGCCGATTCTGCGTCCTTGATACCAAAGCCAACCCCAATGGGCAATTTGGCAAGATTGCGAATTGTTTCAACCCGGCTCGCCACTTCGTCTACATTCAGGGCAGCAGAGCCCGTCACCCCTTTGAGAGAGACATAATACAAATACCCGGAACCGGCCTCGCCAATCAGTTTGATGCGGGCATCCGATGTCGTCGGCGCGACCAGAAAAATGATATCCAGGCCGTTGGCATCCATAACCGGCTTGACCTCCAGAGCTTCCTCCGGAGGCAAATCAACCAGCAAGACACCATCCACACCTGCGTCCGCAGCGGCACGGGCAAACGCCTCATAGCCCATCACCTCGACAGGATTCAGGTAGCCCATCAATACCACCGGGGTTTCGCTGTCTGTCTGACGGAAGGCTTTCACCATATCCAGAATGTCGCGTGTAGAGGTGTTGTGGGCCAGGGCACGCTCGCAAGCCAATTGAATTACCGGACCATCTGCCATTGGATCAGAAAACGGCACGCCCAGTTCGATGATATCGGCACCCGCTTTGACCATATCGTGCATCAGCGGCACGGTAACCTCTTTTTGCGGATCGCCCGCAGTGACGAAGGGAATCAGGGCCTTGCGGTTCTCACTGGCCAGACGCTCAAAACAACGTTCAATACGACGCATTAACGATAACTCCTTAAAACTCGATACCGTCAATGTCAGCGACGGTCAGGATATCCTTGTCCCCACGGCCGGACAGGTTGACCACGATGTTCTGGTCCGGGCTCATGGTAGCCGCCAGCTTCTTGGCGTAGGCCAGCGCGTGGGACGATTCCAGCGCCGGCATGATGCCCTCTACCCGGGTCAGTTCACGGAACGCCGACAAGGCTTCCTGATCATCCGCCGCCACATACTGTACCCGACCGACATCTTTCAACCAGGAGTGCTCCGGTCCGACACCAGGGTAATCCAGCCCCGCAGAGACAGAATGGGTTTCAATGATCTGGCCGTTGTCATCTTCCATCAGGTAGGTGCGGTTGCCATGCAGTACGCCGGGGCGACCTGCTGACAGTGGTGCCGCATGACGCCCCGTATCGATACCATCGCCCGCGGCTTCCACGCCGTACATAGCCACGCCATCATCATTGAGAAACGGGTGGAACAACCCAATCGCATTGGAACCACCCCCAACACACGCCACTAGTGCGTCCGGCAACTTACCGGCCTGCTTGAGGCTCTGCTCTCGAGCTTCACGACCAATGATGCACTGAAAGTCACGGACCAACTGCGGGTAAGGATGGGGTCCCGCCACCGTACCGATAATGTAAAAGGTATCATCCACATTGGTGACCCAATCACGCATGGCTTCATTCATGGCGTCTTTCAGGGTTTTGGAGCCTGACGTTACAGGAATGACTTCCGCACCGAGCAATTTCATGCGGTACACGTTGAGCTTCTGACGCTGAACATCCTCTGCCCCCATGTACACCTGGCACTTGAGGCCAAGGCGTGCGGCAACCGTAGCGGTAGCAACACCGTGCTGCCCTGCCCCGGTCTCGGCGATTACCCGCGGTTTCCCCATATGTTTGGCCAACAGTGCCTGGCCGATGGTGTTGTTTACCTTGTGAGCGCCAGTGTGGTTCAGGTCTTCACGCTTGAGCCAGATGTTTGCGCCACCCACTTGCTTTGACCATCGCTCTGCCAGGTACAACGGAGACGGACGGCCCACGTAATGGGCCAGGTCATAGTCGAAATCCGCACGGAATTGCGGATCATCCTTGAGACGCTCATACATGGCCTTCAGTTCGTCCAGAGCCCCCATCAGGGTCTCGGAGACAAAGCAGCCGCCATAGGGACCGAAATGGCCACTTGCGTCAGGAAAAGCAGAAAAATCAGGGCGTTCAGACACCAGCTACTCCTCGTGTTTTGACACTATTGATAAAGGCTCTGACAGCAGCGGCATCCTTGATGCCGCCCTGGCGTCGACCCTGAACCGTCAACAGTTCAACGCCGCCGCTTACATCCACAGCCCAGGGCCGCACCTGTGTCACGGCGTCGGCCACGTTGCCCGGGTGCAAGCCACCAGCCAGCACCAAAGGCAGGGACAAATTGCCGGGCAATCTGTCCCAGTTAAAGGTTTCCCCGGTTCCTCCCGGTACACCTGCGACATAACTGTCCACCAGCAGACCAGCGGCCTTATGGTATTGGGCGGCACAGGCATGGAGATCCACATCATCCTTCATGCGAACCGCCTTGATCCACGGCCGCGCGAACTGGCTACAATATGCAGGCGTCTCATCACCGTGAAACTGGAGTAAATCCAGTGGGACAGTGCTCAGCACATCCTGCACCTGTCGCTCAGGGGCATTCACAAACAGGCCCACCGTGGTCACGAACGGCGGCAAGGCAGCACAGATAGCCGCAGCGCGCGTCACTGACACATAACGCGGGCTGGGCTCATAAAATACCAGACCGATAGCGTCCGCCCCTGCTCTCGCAGCAGCAAGGGCGTCTTCAATTCGGGTAATACCGCAAATTTTGACCCGGGGAATGGTCATGGGTGCTCCAGTTTAACAGATGGCGGAGAATCCGGGGGGCTATTATGCCTCAAGACTCACCCAGTTGGTGAGGCAGCCATAGCGGGCCCAGCGGCTCCTTGGGCAGTGCGAATTCCGGCGGGTATTCGATATCCACCAGATATAGCCCATAAGGCGGTGCAGTGGCAGCCCCGAGCCGCCGATCATGGGCATCGAGTACCTCTGCTGCCCAGGCCGGGGCCTGCTTGCCCGCTCCCACGGTCATCAGCACACCGGATATATTACGCACCATGTGCATCAAGAACGCGTTAGCGTGAGCTTCAAGAATCAATACTTTGCCGTGCTCGTACAGCCTCAGGCTGTGCAGTGTCTTGACTGGCGATTTCGCCTGACAGTGAACGCTGCGGTAGGACGTAAAATCGTGAGTCCCTTCCAGAAGGCATGCCGCTTCGCGCATGCGCTGTACGTCCAAAGGCCGGTGATTCCAGGTCACCTGATTGCGATACAGAGCGGGAGGTCGACCATTGTTGTAAATCACGTAACGGTAGCGACGACTGACCGCAGAAAAGCGGGCGTGAAACTGGTCGCTGACTGATGTCGCCCAGCGCACCGAGACATCATAAGGAAGATTCGTGTTCACCCCCATGATCCAGCTTTTCATGTCTCGCGGGGCATCCGAGTCAAAGTGCACGACTTGCCCTGTGCCATGCACACCGGCGTCAGTGCGCCCGGCACAGACCACAGCAACCGGATGATTGGCCACTTTTGAGATCGCCTTTTCAAGGCATTCTTGCACCGTGCGCACACCGGCTTGCTGGGTCTGCCAACCCCGAAAATCGGTTCCGTCGTACTCGATACCCAGCGCGATACGGGCCATGACTCTCTCTATTCGGTATGATCAGTGATCAACACCACGGACCAAAACAAAGGGGGCGATACCTTAAGGCATCGCCCCCTTTTTTCCCAGCCGGGTCGTGAAGATTAACCGACCTGGGACATCAACTCACGGGCTTCCGCCTGTTGCTGATCATTTCCCTCGGCAATCACTTCGTTAAGGATGTCCTTGGCACCCTCAGAGTCTCCCATGTCGATGTAGGCCTTGGCCAGATCGAGCTTGGTAGCGTTCTCGTCAGTCTCACCCAGAAAATCGAAGTCATCTTCGTCACTGAGCATGTCATCGTCGCTGCCCGCAACATCTGCAGCCGGCGCTTCAGCAACCGGTTCCGGCGCATTGACAGGAACTTCAGGCTCAGCCTCGAAAGACACTTCGTCCAGAGAGGACGCATCATCCAGATCCACATCCAGCGTGTCCGTGGGTGCATTTTCGCCCGACTCGATGTTAAGCACGTCATCACTGTCGTCGGCTACCAGGTCTTCGAGGGACAGTTCGTCCTCGTCTGTGGCAAGCCCGGCCACCTCAGCGGCAGGCGATTCCAGCTCGGCAGCGTCAAAATCCAGAGCGGTAATATCGTCCAGGTCCACTGATGCGTCTGCGTCCAGCGCTTTCTCGGCTTCGTCCAGTTCCAGGTCCAGATCGGCAAGGGTGTCTTCTTGCTCAACCTTGCTGTCACCAGCGTCATCGCCATCCAGCTCCAGGTCATCCAGAGACAGGTCCAGCTCTTCGTCTTTGGCTGGCTCTTCGCTCACTTCAGTGAACTCGCTGCTCATGTCATCGAGAGACAGGTCACCATACTGGGTGTCATCATCACCCTCAAAAGAGGCACTGCCCACATCATCCAGATCCAGCAGCGGAGAGGCTGACAGTGACTGCTTGTCAGCCTCACTGAGTTCAGGCTGCGAGGGCTGTTCCGCTTCTGGCTCATCCAACGTCAGGGTAAAGTCATCACCAGCATTTTCAGTGGCTTCATCCAGAATCAGAGTCTGGTCATCACTGCCAGCAGCGCTGTCATCCAGCTCGAAGTCAAAGTCAGCCAGCTCATCCTCTGCTGCGGCAACCTCAGCCTTGTTCTGTTCAGGCTCCATGGTGGGGACCTCATCGGTGTCCGCTTCCATGGTGGGAATTTCCGGCTCGTCCAGATCTGAGGACAGCCCCATTTCCAGGTCATCCAGAGACAACTCTTCCTCCGTGTCCGCTGCCACGGCAGACACGTCACCTCCCAGACGGCTAATGGCGGCATCTACATCACCAGACACACCACTAAAGGCGGTAGCCTGCTGCTGGAAGCCGGCCTCGTCATTCATTTCCTTGAGCAATTCCAGCAGGCGGATTTTCAGGTCATCGCGCTGGGGGTGCTTGTTGATCTCGTTACGCAGGAAGTCGACGGCTTGCGGGTAGCGACCATAAGCAACATAGACGTCGACGTCTTCCATCGGATCCTGGCTTCCGGCAGCGGCAGCTAGAGCCTCGTCCGCGTCGTCAGCTTCAACCGCTGTCTCAGCAGCAGGTGAACCTGGCTCATCATCCAGCTGCAGACCGAATTCATCCTGATCTTCGTTGCTGTCGGCTTCATCGAAGAACGCGGTTTCGTCCTCTTCTTTCTTCTTGCCTCTCAGCAACAAGAAGATGACCGCCAACACTGCAACCAATCCCAGTGCGATATAAATCAGGTTGTCCATCAGCAGGTCGACAATACCGGACTGGGCTGCAACAGGCGGCTTAGCAGGTGCGGCTGGCTTGGGCTTAACCACCTCGGGCGCCTTGGTGACAGCAGGCTCACTGGCGGACTGCTGCCCTGCCGTCTTATCACTGTCCTGGGTTTTTTCCTGCGCCTCAGCCACCGCCTCAGTTGAAGACACGGCGTCTTCAGCGTCGCCAGCATCCTCTGTCATCTCTTCACCCAGATCATCGGCGCCGGAAGATGCGGCAGCCTCGTCGCTCTCGGCCTCAGGCTCGGAGGCAACCTCTTCTGGTTCTTCAACAGCCTCAGCTGTCTGAGCCGGCTCTGTCAGCAGCGGATCATCATCGCCACTCTCGATACCCTGGGCTTCTCGCAGCTTGCGAAGCTCTTCCTGAAGCTGGGAAATCTGGTCGTTACGCAGCTTCAGAAGTTGTTCACTCGTGGTGTTCTGTTCCTGAAGGTCATTCAATCGGGACTTCAATTCGGCATTTTCGCGATCCAGCTGATCGAGAGTCTCATCGCGGATAGCCAGCTCATTTTCCAACACCGCTGTATTGGCATTACCCTGCTCAGAGGAACCTGTGCTGTCGCCGTCACCCACGCCTGCAGCAGATTCCGGGGCGACCAGTTTCACCTGCCCTTTTTGGGGCCCATCGGTACTGTCGTCAGCATCAGCAACCTGTCGACTACCATCAAGCTGAGCCCGCTGTTGGGGAACCTGCACACCACGCTCTTCAAGCATATCGCGCCATTTGCGGTTCTGGTCAGCCACTTCTGCCAAGGCAGAGCGAGTGGAAATGTTACGTACTTCCTGTTCGCTGGGAATCCGCAGCACGGTCCCCTCACGTACCAGGTTAACGTTGTTATTAATGAAGGCATCAGGATTCATTTCCTGAATGGCCACCAGCATTTGCTGGACAGACACACTGTTGGCAGGACGATTATTCAGCGCAATCTGCCACATGGTGTCAGAAGACTTGACCGTATAGGTCTTACGCGGGCCGCTGGCGGCCGGCGGGGAAGTCGGAGACAAGGCCACCGGAGCGCTGGCGGGTGCAGGGGCACGGCTAGCCGGTGCCGGTGCCGGTGCCGGGCTAGGCGCCGGGGTACGACTTACAGGCTGCGGAGCACGTGTAATCACCGGCGCAGTAGTGGTCGTGGTTTCCGCGAAGCTGGGCGGGTCCAGCAGCACGGTGTATTCACGCATCAAACGACCGGTAGGCCAGAGGAATTCGACCAGAAAGTTCAAATAGGGTTCGCGAACCGGCTGATCCGTAGTGATATGCAGAACAGCCTTATCCTTGCTGGTCACTTCTACTGCGAATTCGAGCCGGTTGAGGAAATAGGTTCGGTCGACCCCGGCAGCATCGAACTCTGTCTGGGGTGCCAGATTGACCAGAATTTCCTCAGCCGTCAGATCACCCACCTCATGGAGAGACACTTCCATGTCCAGTGGCTGATTCAGGTAGGAATTCAGTTCGTATTCCCCAACCCCTAATGCTGCCGCGATACCCGGCGTCATGAGCGCCAGTGCGGTGAAGCCTAACCCAAGTTTTCGAAGCATGGTCGAACCCTTTATTTATTATGTTTCCCGCGCTCAGCCCGATCCCGCAGGCGCTACCGGACGTACCCGAGGCGGCAAGCAGTCCTATGACACTGTTCACACATTCTGCCCCAGCTTGAGGTCAAAACCTAGAAACCGCGTCACATAATGTCAGTAAGTATCCATTACAGATAGTCTTTTATCAACTTCTCGACTACCTCTACCGCATTCAGGGCTGCCCCCCAGCGAACATTGTCAGCGACCGTAAAATAGCTCAGGTAACCAGAAGCTTCCATATCTTCACGTACACGGGAGATACGCATGCAGGGCTCCCCTTCCGCTGACGCCACCGGCGATAGAGTCTGGGCATCCTCTGAGTCGCCGGCTTCCAGCCCTTCCTGACTTTCCCAAAGAGCCAGAGCCTGGCCGGCAGAGACGCCCTGAATGCTACGCACCGTCACACTTTGCGCGTGGCCATAAAAAGCGGGGACACGCACCACCGTAGCGGTCACCGCACCCACTCGCTCTCCCAGAATCCTGCGCGTTTCCAGCATCAACTTCAGCTCTTCGCTGGTATAGCCGTTTTCCTGAAGCTGGCCACTGACAGGCAGTACGTTAAACGCAATCTGCGCCTGGGCGGCTTCACTGGGGGCCAAACCATTAAGCAACCGAACACTCTGCTGGGCCAACTGATCTACACCTGCCTTACCGGTAGCCGATGCAGCCTGAAGCTGGGTAACCGTCACATCGGCGATCGGGCCCAGTTCCAGCAAGGGAATCAGCGATCGGGTCAGCTGCACTGTCGCCGCATCCGCACAGGCCACCAGATTCCGCTCCCGAGCCCCGGCCAGCAGCTCATCGTTAACCCCGGACACCAGCAACGGCACATCGGGCTCATAACGATAGGCGGGTGAGAGATCCACCACCACCGCGCCACTGTCGGCAGCCTTTTCAGCCAACGCCTGGCTCACTGCCGCACCTGCCGCAAAAATCGCGACTTCTACCTGAGTGAAATCGAACGACTCGGCAAGCCCCACCGTCAGGTTCTTGCCCCCGAAGGCGACCTTCGCCCCCGCACCATTTTCTGACGCCAAAACAAAAAGCTCGCCGACCGGAAATTTCCGGTCGGCGAGCAGTTTGACAATGGCCTCTCCGACCAGGCCGGTGGCACCGACGATGGCCAGGTTTACAGACCTATCCATTGTGTTACTTCCTTAACGCTCCATCAGGATACGCAGCATGCGACGCAGAGGCTCGGCAGCCCCCCACAACAGCTGGTCACCGACGGTAAAGGCATTGAGAAAATCGTTGCCCATGTTGAGTTTACGCAGACGGCCAACAGGAATCCCCAGTGTCCCGGTTACCGCTGTCGGCGTCAGGTCACGCAGAGTCTCTTCCTTGTTGTTGGGCACAACTTTCACCCAATCATTGGAGCGTGCAATGATGTCGTTAACTTCATCCAGAGGCACATCCCGAGTCAGCTTCACGGTCAACGCCTGGGCATGACAACGCATGGCGCCGATACGAACGCAGGTGCCATCCAGAGCAATAGGATTAGCAGAACGACCAAGAATCTTGTTGGTCTCTGCCTGGGCCTTCCACTCTTCCTTGCTCTGCCCGTTTTCCATTTCCTTGTCGATCCAGGGCAACAGGGAGCCGGCAAGAGCATGCCCAAAATGGGTTGCAGGCAAGTCATTGCTGCGCATGGTGGCCGCCACCTGGCGATCAATATCCAGAATCGCGCTGGCAGGATCCGCCAGACGATCTGACACATCTCCGTGGATCTTGCCCATCTGTGCGATCAGCTCACGCATGTTCTGGGCACCGGCGCCAGATGCCGCCTGATACGTCTGGGAACTGGCCCACTCCACCAGCCCCTCATTGAACAGGCCACCCAGCGCCATCAGCATCAGGCTGACGGTGCAGTTACCACCCACATAGTCCTTAACACCGTTATCCAGCGCCTGATCAATCACGCTGCGGTTAACCGGATCCAGCACAATTACGCTGTTGTCCGCCATCCGCAAAGCGGAGGCAGCATCAATCCAGTAGCCCTTCCAACCTGCTTCGCGCAGCCTTGGATACACGTCATTGGTGTAATCACCACCCTGACAGGTCACGATCACATCGAGACCTTTGAGTTCATCAATGCTCTTGGCATCGCCCAACGCAGGAATGTCCTTACCCACATCCGGGCCAGCCTGTCCGACCTGGGAGGTCGAGAAAAAGACCGGTTCGATATCTGCAAAATCATTTTCGGCAATCATGCGCTCCATCAATACGGAACCCACCATGCCACGCCAGCCGACAAAACCGACTTTCTTCATTGGAAACTTGTCTCCTGAAAGGTTTGCCCTTTCTTTAAATGAATAAACAGGTTTCAGCCTCACGGCTGTTACGCGCTGGCCAGAGCCTCGGCCACGGCGCTACCCATTTCTTCGGTGCTCACTTTGCGAGTGCCATCCGTGTAGATGTCCGCTGTACGCAGTCCTTTATCCAGGACCGATTCCACTGCCGCTTCGATGGCATCAGCCACATCACCGCGCTCCAGGCTGTAACGCAACAGCATGGCAAGCGACATAATGGTCGCCAGCGGGTTGGCAATGCCCTGGCCGGCAATATCCGGTGCCGAGCCATGACAGGGTTCATACAGACCCTTGCGGTTTTCATCCAGGGACGCAGAGGGCAACATTCCAATGGAGCCGGTGAGCATGGCGGCTTCATCAGAGAGAATGTCACCAAACAAGTTGCCGGTGACAATCACATCAAACTGTTTCGGCGCACGCACCAACTGCATGGCCGCGTTGTCCACATACATGTGCGACAACTCGATTTCGGGATAATTCTTGGCTTCTTCCGTGACCACTTCTTTCCATAGCTCGGTCACTTCCAACACGTTGGCCTTGTCGACCGACAGCACACGCTTGTCGCGCTTCATGGCCAGCTCGAAAGCCACTTTGGCGATACGGCGCATCTCGGATTCGGAGTACACGTAGGTATTGAAACCCACACGCTCGCCATTCTCTTCCTTGATGCCGCGGGGCTGACCGAAATAGATACCGCCGGTCAACTCTCGCACAATCAGGATATCCAGGCCGGAAACCACTTCCGGTTTCAGGCTTGAGGCATCCGCCAGCTGCGGAAACAGAATCGCCGGGCGCAGGTTGGCAAATAACCCCAACGAAGAACGCAGACGCAGCAGGCCGCGCTCCGGACGCTTGTCCCGCTCAATCGCATCCCACTTGGGGCCACCAATAGAACCAAACAGAATCGCATCCGCGGCACGCGCCTTGGCCAGAGTACCTTCCGGCAGCGGGTCACCTTCAGCATCCACTGCCGCGCCGCCCACCAGAGCCTCATCCAACTCGATATTGAGGCCGAATTTTTCGGTTGCAACGTTCAGCACCTTTACCGCTTCATTAACGATTTCCGGGCCGATTCCGTCACCGGGCAACACCAGTACCTTGCTCATTCACTGCTTCCTGTTTCTACTGCTCTGCCCTTACAGGCATGATTAAAAGTTTTTGGTTTTCAACACGGTATCCGGGGCAGCCGCATTGATCAGTTCCAGGGTGTAATCACCCTTCCCTGCCGCTGGCTTGATCCGTACCTGGTACGTACCACCTTCGTCGAAAGTGTGACGAAACTTGCCAAAACGCAGAATGCCACCCTGGTCAGCAAACACCTCGATAGTATGCTTGCCTGCTTCCAGGTTCACAGTATCAGCCCCGGCCTGTTGTGAAACTCGCTCACCGTCTACTTTGAAGATCGACGCCTTTGCCGTCGCACTGGTTGGCATTTGCCAGCCACCGGTATCGTCATCGCTGGCGGGTGCCGACAACTGGTTATCCACAGTCAGGGTCGCCAGGTTCTCTCCATGAGGAGCATCGTACATGCCCGTCGATGCGCATCCAGCCAAAACCAGCACTGATACGATTGTCAGAATCCTTAACATAACGCCTCCTTGATGTTTTTCTTTTAATTATCCTGGTCCGGTTATTCGAAAACCCAGGGCTCCCGTTCAGCGCGGCGTTGCTCATAAGCACGGATGGTATCGGCCTCATTAAGGGTAAGGCCAATCTCATCAAGACCGTTCAGCAAACAGTGTTTGCGGAATTCATCAATCTCGAACGCTAACGGTTCCCCCGCCTCCGGAATAACCTGCTGGTTTTCCAGATCAATGGTAATCCGGAAGCCTTCCTTACCTTCTACCGCCTGGAAAAGGGCTTCCACGTTATCTTCCGACAACACAATGGGCAACACCCCATTCTTGAAGCAGTTGTTGTAGAAGATGTCAGCAAAGCTTGGCGCCAGAATGGCCCGAAAACCAAAATCCATCAGCGCCCAAGGCGCGTGCTCACGACTGGAACCACACCCGAAGTTGCGGCGGGTCAACAGAATGCTGGCCCCGTGATAACGGGGCAAGTTGAGCACAAAGCCTTCATTTTTAGGGCGTTTACTGTTGTCCTGGCCGGGAACCCCCTCATCCAGGTAGCGCCACTCATCAAACAGGTTAGGGCCGAAACCGGTCCGTTTGATCGATTTCAGAAACTGCTTGGGGATGATCTGGTCCGTATCCACATTGGCGCGATCCAACGGAGCAACCAGACCGTCATGACGTACAAACTTTTCCATGATTTTCTCCTCGCTCGGCCTCAGGCCTGACCCAGCTCGCGGATATCCACGAAATGACCGGCCACGGCTGCCGCTGCCGCCATAGCTGGACTCACCAGATGGGTACGACCCCCGTTACCCTGGCGACCTTCGAAATTCCGGTTAGACGTTGAGGCGCAGTGCTCGCCCGCCTCCAGACGGTCCGGATTCATCGCCAGACACATGGAACAACCGGGCTCACGCCACTCGAAGCCGGCTTCAACAAAGATTTTGTCGAGCCCCTCCTTCTCGGCCTGCTGCTTGACCAGACCCGAGCCGGGCACCACCAGCACCTGCTTGACAGAGTCCGCCTTGTGGCGTCCTTTGGCCACCTCGGCAGCGGCACGCAGGTCTTCAATGCGGGAATTGGTACAGGAGCCGATGAACACCCGGTCCACCTTGATATCGGTGACCGGCATGCCAGGTTTCAGCCCCATGTATTCGTAGGCACGCAACATCCCTGAACGCTTGACTTCATCGCTCTCGGTGGCAGGATCGGGCAAGTTCGCATCCACAGAAATCACCATTTCCGGGCTGGTGCCCCAGGAGACCTGCGGGCGAATATCCGCTGCATTGATGGTGATATCTTCATCAAACACCGCATCCGCATCAGACACCAGAGTGCGCCAGTAAGCTGCCGCCTTGTCCCAGTCTGCCTCCTTGGGAGCAAACGGGCGGCCTTTCACGTAGTCGATGGTCACATCGTCCACGGCCACCATGCCTGCACGGGCACCAGCTTCGATGGACATATTGCAGATAGTCATACGGCCTTCCATGGACAAGCCACGAATCGCGCTACCGGCAAATTCCAGCGCATAGCCTGTGCCGCCGGCGGTACCGATAACACCGATAATGTGCAGCACCACATCCTTGGCGGTCACGCCTGGACCGAGATCACCTTCGACACTGACGCGCATGTTCTTCATTTTCTTGGCCACCAGCGTTTGGGTCGCCAGTACATGCTCTACCTCACTGGTACCAATACCATGAGCCAGACACGCCAGTGCACCATTGGTCGAGGTGTGGGAGTCGCCACACACTACCGTCATGCCTGGCACCACTGCACCCTGCTCCGGCGCCATCACGTGAACGATACCCTGACGCACATCACCAATACCGAATTCAGTAATGCCAAACTCTTTGGTATTGTCCTGCAACGTCTGTACTTGAATACGGGACGTTTCGTCCTCAATCTCGGCAGCGGACTTGAAGGGCGTGGTGGGTACGTTATGGTCGATAGTCGCCACGCTGGCGTTGATTCGCCATGGTTTTCGGCCTGCCATACGCAACCCCTCAAACGCCTGCGGCGAGGTCACCTCATGGATGATCTGGCGATCGATATAAATTAGTGCAGAACCATCCTCACGCTCCGTCACGAGGTGGGCGTTCCACAGCTTGTCATAGAGAGTCTTACCGGCCATTACATTCTCCCTTGGCCCGAATAAGGCCACCACTGGCTGAGACCATAAAATACGCTGGTCTATCACTGGTGAATAATGTAGGGTTCGCTGACCAATAAATCCAATTCATATTTTTCATTTTTAAGATAACCAATTATTATCAACATCAGAGACCAATCAGGATCCCTGGGAATGATAGACACGCCGACCCTCACCGCCTTTATGGCAGTTGCCGAAACGGGCTCTTTCTCGGCAGCCGCCGAGCGCCTCTTCATCACGCAACCCGCCATCAGCAAGCGCATCGCCTTGCTCGAGCAACAGCTGGACGCTCGCCTGTTTGACCGGGTCGGACGCCAAATCAAGCTCACCGAGGCGGGCAATGCCCTGATGCCACGAGCCCGCCAGGTCCTGATGGATGTGGAAGACATGGCCCGTGCTATCCACGACCTGTCTGGCGAGGTGTCAGGCAAGTTGCGGATAGGCACCAGCCACCATATCGGCCTGCACCGGCTGCCCCCCGTGCTGCGACAGTTTTCCCGTGATTACCCCAAAGTCACTCTGGACATCCATTTCATAGACTCAGAAGAAGCCTGGGAAGGTGTTTTGCACGGCGAACTGGAGATGGGCGTGGTCACCCTGCCACCACAACCGGATAACCGACTGCAAAGCGATGTGATTTGGACCGATCCTCTGGTGTTCATGTGCGCGCCAGAGCATCCGCTGGCCAGGCAAGAACATCTGACACTGGAAGCCCTGACAGGCCACAGTGCAATCCTTCCCTCACCGGTCACATTCACCCGCGGGATCGTGGAAAAACTGTTTAACGAGCATAACCTGAAGCTGGATATCGCCATGTCGACCAACTATCTGGAGACCATCCACATGATGGTTTCCATCGGGCTTGGGTGGAGCGTCCTGCCCGCGACCATGGTAGATCAGAGTGTCGTCCAACTGCCGGTGGAAGCCCCGCTACCTGAAAGGGAACTGGGTGTGGTCACTCACCCGGCCCGCAGTCAATCCAATGCGGCGAAGGCTTTTTTGAAGGCTCTGCGACAGGCCTGAGGGCCCACCACAACATCGCTGGGCTGCCCCGGAGCCTCAAGATCAACGACCAGGGGAGTCCCGCGGCTCACAGCAAGGCTACGCTTTTTCCCTGGCAGCAACTCCCACCCATAGAAGGATCGCTGCCAACAACGCAATCGTTGAGCTCGCAAAGAACAGCAGACTTCCCCACTCTTGCCACAGCAGCCCGGATACGCCCGCCCCCACCGCCCAACCAGCTCCAAAACCGAGACTGGAATACAGTGCTTGACCTTGCCCAGCCAGAGCCGCCCCAAACTGGCGATGCACCCAGGCAATACTGGCAGCGTGAAAACTTCCAAATGACGCAGCATGCAGCAGCTGCGCAGCGCCCAGTAGCCAGAGGTTATCGGCCGCGATGCCAATCAAGCTCCATCGCAGAGCCGCCAAAACCAAACTACCGGTCAAAATCCAGGGAATCGTAAAACGTCGCATCAAGCGATGCATCCCCAGGAAAATCGCCACTTCAGCCACCACGCCGAGCGACCACAGTATTCCGACAACAAACTTGCTGAACCCCAACCCTTCGAGATAAATACTGTAGAAGGTGTAATAAGGGCCATGCGACATCTGCATCAAAAACGACGCAAGAAGAAACAGGGAGACAGCGGGGCGCTTCAGAATCAACCAGACAGACTCACCATGAACTCGAGCCTTCGGGTCAGAGACTTTACCTTGAGGCAAGGTAAGTGTTCCAAGCCACAGCAGCCATAGCAGTGCGCACAAGACCCAAGGCAGAAGCCCAGCCCCCAAACGGTCAAGCACTTCTCCCAACACCAGCACTGCTACAATGAACCCGACAGACCCCCATAAACGCACATGACTGTAGCGGTGGGCCTGTGGGCCGAGGGCCTGCAAGGTCAGGACTTCAAACTGTGCGAGTACCGCATTCCAGAAAAAGCTGAACGACACCAATAGCGCCGCCATCCCCCAGAACGAATCCACCCAGAAAACGGGTAAGAAAGCGATCGCAGCAAGCAGGTTCCCGGCACGAATAATTCGCAAGCGCTTGCCAGAATGGTCTGCCAGCCAGCCCCACAGATTCGGAGCACCAATTTTGGTGAGTTGAGGAATGGCCATCAGGGCACCGATAGCTACCGCACTGAACCCCAACTGTTTCAGGTACAGCGACCAGTACGGTACCAAGGTACCCAATAGACCAAAATAGAAAAAATAGAACCCGGACAATCGCCAGTAATACGGTAGCGGCGATGCCCTCTCAGTGAGAGGGCCGGGTGTCACGCCTGCCCCGGAATGGGCGCCAACGGCAGCTCAACATCCGCGTTTTGGCCGCGATGACGCAGATAGTGATCCATCAGCACCAACGCCAACATGGCTTCAGCAATAGGGGTAGCTCGCACCCCCACACAAGGGTCATGGCGCCCTTTGGTCACCACTTCTGCAGCCTGGCCATCCAGGCCGATGCTCTTGCCTGGAATCAGGATGCTGGAGGTTGGCTTGAGCGCCATGGCAACCCGGATGGTCTGACCAGAACTGATTCCACCAAGGACGCCACCGGCATGATTGCTGAGGAAGCCCTCCGGGGTCATTTCATCACGATGCTGTTCTCCGCGCTGATTGACGACCGCAAAGCCATCACCCACTTCCACCCCTTTTACGGCGTTAATCGACATCATGGCTTTGGCAAGATCTGCATCAATGCGATCGAACACTGGCTCCCCCCAACCCGGCGGGACGCCGTCAGCAAAGACTTCTACCCGAGCGCCGATAGAGGAACCGTCCTTGCGCAGCTCGTTGATCAGAGCTTCCAGCGCAGGAACCTTCTCCGCATCCGGGAAAAAGAAGGGATTGCTGTTTACTTGCGACCAATCAAAGCGCTCGGCTTTCACATCACCTATCTGGGTACAGCCACCATAAAGCCGAATACCCAGACGCTGCTCGAGAAATTTACGGGCAATGGCACCAGCGGCCACCCGCATGGCCGTTTCACGGGCAGATGAACGCCCTCCACCGCGATAATCGCGGAACCCGTATTTTTGGGTGTAGGTGTAATCTGCATGGCCAGGGCGGAAAGTCCCGGCGATATTCGAATAGTCCTTGGACTTCTGGTCAGTATTTTCTATCAACAACCCAATAGAAGTCCCCGTCGTCTTGCCTTCAAAAACGCCGGACAGAATTTTTACCTGATCTGGTTCACGGCGCTGGGTGGTATAGCGGCTGGTACCTGGTTTGCGACGATCCAACTCTACTTGCAGATCCTCTTCACTGATTTCCAGCCCTGGCGGACAGCCATCCACGATGGCCCCCAGCGCCAAGCCATGACTCTCTCCAAAGGTCGTGATGCGAAAATGCTCACCAAAACTGTTGCCGGACATGCGACTTCCTTAATTTATGCAATAACTGCTGCCAACCGATGCAAGGCTGGCGGCCAACAAGCCCCAATCTTTCAGGGATCAGGCCTGCGCGCTAAATACGTGCCGATATTCTAGCAGTTGTTGACGGGTTAACATGAATACTCCATGCCCGCCACGCTCGAACTCAAACCAGAAGAACGGCACTTGTGGCCACTCCAGCATCATGGCTTCATCGCTATTACCCACTTCCACCACAAGCACCCCCTGTTCTGTCAGATGCTCCGGCGCCTCACGAAGCAAGCGTCGGGTAAAATCGAGGCCGTCTTCCCCGGAAGCCAGTGCCAGCGCCGGCTCATGGCGGTATTCACCCGGAAGGTTGGCCATATCAAGGGCATCCACATAAGGCGGGTTGGATACGATCAGGTCATAAGGGCCCTGTACTGCACTCAAGCCATCCGAGCAAATTGGCTGCACCTGCCCCTCCATGCCGTGACGGGCGATATTCTCTTCAAACACCGCCAATGCCTCTTCACTGATATCACTGCCATCAACCCGGGCATGCTCGAAGGCATAAGCACAGGCGATAGCAATACAGCCGCTACCGGTGCACAAATCCAGTACAGAATGCACCTGCTCCGGGTCCAGCCAAGGGACGAATGACGCTTCAATCAGCTCCGCCAATGGTGAGCGAGGAATCAGCACCCGCTCATCCACCATAAAGGGCAGCCCGCAGAACCAGGCCTCACCAGTAAGATAAGGTACTGGCACCTTCTGGTTAACCCGTTTCACCAACAGTGCCAGATAGTCACGCACCTCAGAGGGCAGCAAACGTGAATCCAGGATGCGGGGGTCGGCATTCACGGGTAAGTGGAGTACCTTCATCAGAAGCGCGAGGGCTTCGTCCCATGGGTCATCGGTCCCATGGCCCAAAAAGACCTCCCCGGCACGCAGCCGAGTTTCACCGAAGCGCAGGCAATCGCGCACTGTGCGCAGTGTTTCACCAGCTTCATGGATGAGTTCGCTACTAATCACCCGCAATCCTCCCGTTAACAGGCGCCGAAGATTAGCACAGAATCAAGCATGAACGCCTGCCGGACCTACAAAAGGATAGCCATGAAAAGCGCAGCCAGAGTCTATCAGGACGGCCCCTTCGTCATGGTAGATATCAAAAACGATACCCAGGTAGACATGGCACTGGAATTGTCCATTTACCGACAACGACTCGCCCTGTACAAGCGTCACCAACAGCGCAAACAGCTGGCTATTTACGTTGGGCGTATCCAGGGGCTGGATTTCAATGCCAGCCGATACGCCTGCGGAAAGGACTTTGCCGGGATCACAGAGGCCAAGGTGCTGGTACTGCAGAATGTCCTGAATCGTACCTACGCCAACATGATGCTAAAAATGAATCAGCCTCAATTCCCGGTTTACATTTGTGACTCGGTCAAGCAGGCTCAGCACCTCCTTATGGAAAAACACCCACCGGAGCCCCTGTGAGCCACACCATCTGGTTACTCAAAACCGAGCCCGATTCATTCAGCATCGAGGATCTGGAAAAGTCACCGAAGGGCACCACCGGCTGGGATGGCGTCCGCAACTTTCAGGCCCGCAACCGCATCCGCGACGAGATGAAGATTGGTGATAGCGTGCTGATCTATCATTCAAGTTGCGCCAAGCCTGCCATCGTCGGTGAAGCGCGGGTCACCCGTGCCCCCTATCCGGATCCAAGCCAGTTTCTGCCTGACCATCCGGGTTTCGATGCCCGCAGCACACAGAGCAGCCCACGCTGGTATCAAGTCGATATCACCTTCAGAACACGCTACGCCAATCCGGTCTACCTGAAACAGCTCAAGGTGAATCCCGAGTTTGCAGATATGGAGCTGGTAGTGAGACCGCGTTTGTCTGTGCAGAAACTGACCGACAGGCAATACCAGCTGGTACAGGTACTGTGCCAGCCCATGGATGTCACAGCATAGCGCATAACGCTGCACCCTATTTTTCCGGGGCACCACATTGGTGCCCCAATTAGTAATGAAGAACTAAACTCCTTCCACATTTCCTGTAATTTTGTGTCTGGCACAGCCGTTGCAGTTGCCCTCCTCGTCCAACAACTACGAATAGGGTTCAATCTATGCGAGTGCAATGCAAACACGGCCTTGCCCTACTGCTTCTGCCCGGACTTGCCCAGGCCGATCCGCTAACCGCTACCGACACGATATGGATCGCCATCGCCGCCGCCCTGGTGTTTTTCATGCAGGCAGGCTTTGCACTACTGGAGAGCGGCCTGAGCCGGGCCAAGAACTCCCTCAACGTGGTAATGAAGAATTACATGGATCTCTGTGTAGGTACGCTGGTGTTCTGGGCACTGGGCTATGGCCTGATGTTCGGCAGCAGCAGCACCGGCTGGTTTGGCGAGGATGGCTTCATGCTCAGCCAGGCAGATGGGTCCACCTGGGCAATGCTGTTGTTCCAGATCATGTTCGCTGCCACCGCGGCCACTATTGCCTCTGGCGCCATGGCTGAGCGTACTCGCTATGCAGGCTATCTTTGCGGGGCCGTTGTCATTACCGGAGTAATTTACCCGCTTTATGGACATTGGGCCTGGAACAGCAATGGCTGGTTGGCGGAACTCGGGTTCATTGATTTTGCGGGCTCCACGGTGGTCCACAGCATTGGCGGCTGGTGCGCGTTGGCGGGTGTCCTGGTGCTGGGGCCACGGCTTGGGCGCTTCGACAAGAACGGCAAACCCCGAGACTTGCCTGGCCACAACCTGTCCTATGTTGCGCTGGGCGGCTTTATTCTCTGGTTCGGCTGGTTCGGCTTCAATGGCGGCTCCACGCTCTCGGCCAGCATAGACATTGCCCGCGTCAACCTGAATACACAGCTGGCCGCGGCTGCAGGCGCGGTGGGCAGCACGCTATACCGCATGCTCAGCCGCCGTCCGGTACTACTCACCGAAACCGTCAACGGTAGCCTGGCGGGGCTGGTCGCCGTCACCGCTGGATGTGCCGTGATGTCACCCGGCTTTGCGGTGCTTACAGGACTTGTCGCCGGCGCCCTTGCGGCATTAGGCGCACGACTGATGCTAAGCATGCGTCTCGATGATGTGGTTGGCGCTGTTCCAGTTCATGCCTTTGCCGGCGCCTGGGGGACGCTGGCCGCGGGCCTGTTCTATGAAGGTGACTTGTTCAACCCCGAACGCATCACCGTCCAATTGCTGGGAATTGTGGTGGCCTTCTGCTGGGCTTTCTTCGCTGCTCTGATCATGTATCTCGCTGTCTCAGTAATCGCCGGGTTACGCGCCCCGGCCCTACATGAACAGCGAGGTCTTGACCTGAGCGAGCACGCCGAAACCGGCTACCCCGAATTTCCCCAGAACTCCCTGTATGACGCCAGCATGACCCGCACCGTGGAGAACCGTCCATGAGCCAGGAGCTACAGCGCCGCCGGCGCGCCATCGTCACAGGGCTTACCCCTTACATGAACGAAACACTACTCATGGAAGCCGTCAGCCACTGGCAGCAGCATTACGCAGAGCGCCCGCGTTTTAGTCTTCAAGGCTTTGTCAGTGATTTGTGTGGCCTGTTTGATCTCGGCGAGCGACGACACCAGATTCATATGAGCCTCGTGCAGGCCATGACCCTCTCAGAGAAGGAATTGGCCAACGATCCGTTTGCCGAGCAAGGTCAGGGGGCGGATCATCATCCCTGCACACTGGCTTTCCAGGTACTCATGGAAAGCCTGATCTCACAAATGGATGGCCAAACCGGCAACCAATTCAGGCTGGACCTCACCGCTCAATTGCGGAGCAAAAATACAAGCGCCGAGACCAGACTGACCCTCGAATACTGGCTCCAGAACCCCAACCGCCCATTGGCCGGCCTGCCACTGGCCAGCCTCAGGCAGCAACTTAACAATGCCTATGTGATCCTCTGCGAGCGTCTTGGTCCCGTGGATGCTGACCGAATGTTACGCGATGCATACCAGATGGCTGGCAACAAAGTTTCTTCAAGAGAGGCTCTGGCATCGCTTATGTAGGCACAATCCCTCCAGAGAACAACCCGCTCATCTCACAACAACACAACGATGAGCCATCCCACTGTTACCGGGCCTGATATCCGTTACTCTTGGGTACATGTCCGGATGACAGGGGGAAAGCATGAAGCTACATCACCAGATTTTTCTTGCCATGCTGATTGGCGCAGCACTGGGCGCGATCACTCAGGAACAGAGCACCCTGTTAGGTGTGCCGGTACTGGCCAGCTATGATCTGGTCGGCACCCTGTTTATCAATGCACTCAAGATGGTAGTGGTTCCGCTCATCGTTACTGCCATCATAAGCGGCATGGTCGGCGTGGGGGGCGGAAAGAACCTGGGACGCATGGGCATGAAGACCGTGGGGTTGTACATGATGACTACTCTGGTCGCTGTACTCACCGGTTTGCTGCTGGTTAACCTGTTCACCCCCGGGATCATCGACGGTGAGCCGGCGAAAGACCTGCTGGGGCTCGCCCGTGACACCGGCACCGTCCTGGAAAAGATCGAAGGCCGTGGAGCCGGAGACTTTACCGCCATCCTGCTACAGATGCTGCCACCCAACCTGGTGCAAGCCGCCGCCAATGGCCAGATGCTGGGCCTGATCGTCTTCGCCCTGCTGTTCGGTTTCTATCTGCGAACGGAAGAAGGCCCTGCCGGAGAAAGCCTTCGCAACATGATCGATGGCATTTACCAAGTGGTCATGCGCATCACCATGCTGATTATTCGCTTCACTCCGCTTGGGGTCATGGCGCTAATCGCCGCGACAGTAACCCGCACAGGCCTGGATGCCATTGAGCCACTGGCCTGGTTTTTCCTGTGCGCGGTCATCGCGCTGGCGGTCCATGCCTTCGTCTTTATGCCCGCTCTGATCTTGCTGATGGCACGGCGCTCCCCGCTGCGCCATCTTCAGGCCATGACTCCCGCCCTGTTGACCGCATTCTCCTCGGCCAGCTCGGCAGCCACCCTGCCACTGACCATGGAGTGCGTGCAAAAACGCTCGGGAGTATCACGCCGAACCAGCAGCTTTGTGCTTCCCCTCGGAGCCACCGTAAACATGGACGGTACAGCACTCTACGAATGCGTCGCAGCCATGTTCATTGCCCAGGCATACGGCCTCGAGCTGTCCATGGCAACCCAGTTCATGATCGTGATAACAGCCCTGCTGACGTCAATTGGCGTGGCCAGCATTCCCGCAGCCTCTCTGGTTGCCATCACGGTCATTCTTGGGGCTATTGGCCTGCCAGCGGAAGCCATCGGACTTATACTGGTGACAGACAGGGTGCTGGACATGTGCCGCACGGCGGTAAACGTCTGGGGCGACAGCGTGGTAACCATACTGTTGGCCCGCAGTGAGGGTGAAGAGCGGGTATTGTCATTACCCGTAGATGAGATGGAAACGGCAGGGCCAGAAAAGGCAGAGGCCCGCACTGGGCCTTGAAACAGCCCCGTGTCAGCGTAACTGACACGGGGGCAAGGTTCAGGCGAAGTGGCGGTCGGCCGACAGTGCACGCTCAACGTCACGGTACAGCGCCACAGCAGCACTGCCGATAACGGGCACCATCACGGCAAAGGCCAGCAATGAAGCAAACACGGTTTCACTGTTCTGCGACAGACCCGCCATCAGTACAATGGCTGTGCTGACAGCCACAACCAGCGCGACCATATTCTTGTAGAGTTGCGGGTTTTTGAGAAGCTGCATGAAGAACGCCATTGGAGAACTCCTTAACAATGATTAGTGAACACATGTTAACATCAGGGATGACTATGTCAACACATGTTCACATTGTTTTGGAGCTCTCTTGAAACAAGCCCCTACCCTGCTGATTCACAACGCCTGCACCCCGCTCGGCAGCGCCATCGCCAGGCTGGCTTGTGAACATTACCGTGTTGCCCTGTTATGCCGGGACACACACAGAGGAGAAATCCTGTGTCGTGAAATGCATGCGGAGGGCAGAGAAGCGCTGGTACTGGAAATCCGGGACGGTCAGCCACGGGATTTTCAGCTGGCCGTAGAACGGGTATTGCGTCGCTGGCAACAGCTCGATGCCATCGTCAATCTGCCCGCCTCCCTCACCGTTGGCCCCTTTGAGGCCATGACACAGCAGCACTGGGAGTCTTTGTACCAGACTCAATTGATGGCCACCGTTAACCTGTGCCAGAGCGCAAACCCTGCCATGCGCGACCAGGAAGAAGGTCGCATTCTCAATGTCATCCATGAATATGGCCTTCTTCCCGGACCGCTATCCAGCGCTCAGGGAGCCATGGGCGCGGCCATTCGTGCGCTCGCAGACAGCCTGCACAGTGAGTGGCACTCTCTTGGCATCCATGTGGGCACTATGGTGATTCCGCCGAGCAGCGGCCAGCAATCCGGGCTCACAGCCAGTGATCCGCTGAGTGCCGCACGCTTCCGGCGGCAATTGGCGGCCAGCGATTTCAGTGAAAGGGAAGTTGCCGAAGACGTGATGAGCGCCCTGGCCCGTGAGGATGTGCTTAGCGTACCCACCCCTCGGATACGGCGGCAATGGCGCCAGAAACGCTGGTTTCGCAAACGCTGGGAGGCCTTAATGAAGGCCCGGGCAAAACGTTACCGTTAACCGAGCACTGTTTTATCGAGGCTCAGGAGCAACTTTGCACGTACCTCAGTGTCTGCCGATAATCTCCGGCCAGAGCATCATCCACCTTGGGGGCCAACAGCGAGACGAGCTTCTTCCCTACCAGAGGAACAGATGAACTCAGTGTGACCTCCGTACGCTGAATGGCGTGGTTCTCCCCATCGGCCTCAAGGACCATGCCACCTTCAACATTCATCGGCACACCGCCAAGCTGGAACCGGTAACGGGCCTGGTATCCGGAACTGTTATCTCCTCCAGCAGGGCGCCAGAGAAACTCGGTAACCAGCTCGCCCTGTTCCGGCACTAATCGACGAGCAAAGCCCGGGATCTTGTCCGTTTTGATCCGAACCGGCTGTGCAATACGGATCAACATCCCTTCGGGGGTTTCCTCAAAGGCATCAAACCGGTAATCATCAACGCCCCCCCAAGCAAAGCGTTGCTCGAAAAACGCCTTGCTGGTAATGATTTCATACAGTTTTTCAACGCTGACCGGATATTCCCGGTCGACTACCACTCTCATACTGTCTCCCGACCCGTGGATTCTCGTCGCATCAATTGCAGCAGCGGCATCAACTGGCGCTTAAGATCCGGCAATGCATTCACAACCACATGTTCCTTACCCGATTGAAGCAGTGCCAGCGCCTGTTCTACAGTGAGAACAGGGCGTGCATCAGGTTGTTGGCGCGCCTCATCCCCATCGGAGACGACGGCATTGGCACCACCGTTTCGGGCGTTCTTCATGTACTCCTCAAGCACCTTCCCTACCTGTCCCGGCGAGCTGTTACCCAGACTGGATGGGGTATGCACAGCAATATTCAACGGCAACCGTTGTGCTTTTCCTCGATGCTGAAATGCCAGTTTTTCACTGACTTTCATGGCCCGATCAACAAAGCGGAGTGCACCTTCTGCCCGCGCCGACGGTAATAGCACCGTAAACTGGGCCACGCTGCTGCGAGCCAGTGAGTCCTCTTTGCGCACTACACTTCTCAAAACCTGGGCAAGCTTCATCAGCACCATATCAGCGCGGCGTTTACCAAGCTGTACGAAAAGTTGATTGAATTGGTAAACCTCGATCTGCACAACAGATAGCGCCGTTTGCTGACGGGACGACAACGCCAATTCCTGCTTAAGGCGGTGTTGTAAATACCGGCGGTTGCCCAGGCGCGTGAGTGGATCAATCATGGCCTGTCGGGCCAACTCCTTACGCTCCTGCTGGTAATGGGAATGCGCCCGTGCGCGGGCCAGCAAGTCGGTCGAATTGAAGGGCTTACTGATGAAATCCGTACCGCCCAGACGCAACGCCTTGGTGCGGGCTTCTTCGTCGTTCTCGGCCCCGGTGACGATGATGACGGGCAGACCTGCTATGCCGTCGTCGTCGCTGGTACGAATTTTCTCCAGAAGCGCATAACCGTCCATTTCTGGCATAGCCAGATCGGAAAACACCACGCTGATAGCCGGGTTCTGGCTAATAATCGTCCAGGCCTGCAGACCGTCTTCAGCAACCTCAACCCGGAATTCCCCCCCAAGCATCTTGTCTGCTGCCAGTCGCATGACTTTGGAATCATCAACAAACAGCAACAGAGGCTTTTCTGTCTTATCCATGTAGCCCCATTTCCTTGTTCACCACGGCCAGCGCCCCTTTCGGACCAGGTTCACGTCCCCTGACATATTGATAAAGTCGAGAACGGCGCTGGCAATAATCCCCCCGGGCAATTGCCGGCAAATAATGAGCATTCAGCAAATGCCCTCGTCTTTCGGCCAGGCAGTATACTGTTCCAGCGGTACTGTCCAGATGCGACAGGATGCCAATCTGTGAAAGGTAATCGCGACCGTTGGCGAAATGCTCCACATAAGGCACGGTATGTCCCGCTGCCAGCGTCAACTGTGGATCCACTTCCAGGCTATCAGCCACTCCTCCAATGCAGTAAAGCTCAAGCTTTTTTACTAAATGACGCGTGCTCGGACTGCGAAGCAACTTGCGGACGATATAACTGGCAACAATGGCGCCCTGAGAATGACACACCAGCACTACCTGTTCGTTTCGTTCCAGCGCATCCACCAGCACATTCAGCGCAGGGCGAGACAACTTGCCGTCTTTACGCAGGGTACGAGCGGTGATCGACTCCGCCAGATCACGGACGATACCCCAGGTTGGCGTATGGATCAGGGTGACGGGGCGTCGGAATACCCGCGCGATTTCACTGGCATTGAGTAGAGCTACCGGTGCCGCAGTGCCCATACCATTGATGAAAAACCAACGGGTCGAGTGCTGCTCATGACGTATACGCGGTGGATAGCACACCAGGGTACCCTGGCTGATGGATTCGCGGGTGGCGGGGACAAGAAGCTGCGCCAATGACAGTGCGACTTCCCCAAAGCTGGCATAGGATCGGCGCGACAATTCAGAGCGAATGCCAGGCTCATCATCTCCCGGCATAAACATGGCGGGAATATCCCGCGCGTGGCTCAGTCCCAGCCGCACATCACGAAAAATGGCAGAACGGTTATCCACCAGCCGGCGTAGCCATTGTCGGGAACGGTGCCACATGCTTTCACCTGAGTAAGAGATGACTGACAGGCCAGAGCGGCAGCAGTCTAATACATTAGGCTTACATTACGTCGAATCGACGGCTATTACCAGCATGCGAACGGGACAAAAACAACAAACCAAATCTTGCTAAATCAACTAGTTGAGCTACACATCTCAAGCAACATTCAAGACGTGCCAACGACGAGGAGACTGCCTGCGGCACCAGTAACACAAGCATCCTGTCTTACCGACACTCGACAGGAAGCACTGAAAGGGGGAGCCCACGGAATCCTCTGTGCACATGACAGTGAGCCATGAACCAGAACCGAGATAAAAAAACAGGCCCGCCACCAACAGACAGCAGGCCTGACCAGGATCCAGCATCAGACGAAGTACATCAACAGCCACTCTGCCATCAGGGCAGGCTTGTCTTCGCCTTCGATTTCTACGACGAAATTGAACTTCAGCAGCCACTGACCTTCACGCTTTTCAGTAGCTTCCATCAGAGTCGCGACCGCACGAACACGCTTATCCACTTTCACCGGTGCCATAAAACGCAGTTTGTCGAAACCGTAATTCATGGCCATCTTCATGCCCTTGGGCATCAGGAATCCATCAATGGTGGCTTGCAGATACGGCAGCAAGGACAGTGTCAGATAACCATGGGCAATGGTGGTGCCGAAGGGGGTGTTCCTGGCCTGCTCCGGGTCCACGTGAATGAACTGATGGTCCAGGGTGGCATCGGCAAAGGCATTGATGCGATCCTGATCAATCTGGAACCATTCGGACGCGCCCAGTTCCTTCCCTACGTAGCTGGCCAGATCGGCAACCTCAACCACTTTCATGTGTTACTCCTCGAATACCGGTGTTTTTCACCAGCTTAACGAGCAGCCACAGGAAGGCACCATGACCCAATACCGCGCACTGGCGTGCAGCCCTGATGGTTTTGGTCAGTCCGTGACAACAGGGTGACGCCGGCGAAAATCCTCAATGACCCGAGCCACATCACCGGGCTGCTCCATGTGAAGATGATGACGCCCGGGCAACCGCACCACTTCGGCATTGGCGAGCCATTCAAGACGATGATCAAAGGACCCCTGCCCTCCCATACCCTGCTCACCCAACACCAGACATACCGGTGCGGTAATGTGGCGCAGAAAGCCTTCCACCTGCTCTTCTGTCAGCCGCAGGGACGAGGTAAGTCGCAAGCGACTGTCGGCACGCCAGGTCCAGCCGCCGTCCACCGGCATCAACCCCCGCTCAACCAGTAACGCTGACGCCTCATGGCTCAGTCCACCAAACCCCTTGGTTCGGGCCGCAACGGCATCGGCTACCTCCGTGTAAACCGGCTTGCGCTTCCCCGGTAGTGCCTGCATGTCATCCAGCGCCTTGCGCAAGGTCGTTGCGACCTCCTTGCCCGGCGTCGCCGGTGGGCCCAGCCCTTCAATCAGCACCAGCCGGGACACTCGCTCCGGGCAGGCGGCGGCGAACAGACAGGCAATCCCCGCGCCCATGGAATGCCCGACCAAGGTGAAACGCTCCCAACCCAGTTGATCCGCCACGGCCTGAACATCTCGCACATGGTCCACGAGGTGGGTTACCACCTCCGGGGGACGGTGCCCAGAATGGCCATGCCCGGAAAAGTCCATCGCCACCATCGGACACTCCAGATGCGTGGCAAGTGGCACATAGGACGCTGCATTATCAAGCCAGCCATGCAAGGCCAGCACAGGCTCACCCTGACCCTCCCACTGCAACGCGGTGAGGGTCTGGCCAAACACCGAAAAATGTCGTTCTACCGGCTTCATACTGTGGCCTCCTGTGCTAACAGCGCGTCCAGGATTTCCCGAAACAAAGCGAGCGTCGCCTCGGGTTTTTCGAGCGGATACATGTGGGAGCCGTCTGCGATGCGATGTAACATGCCATGGCGCCGAACATGGCGCTGGGCGCTATGCAGGAACGGGGAAGGCGAGTGCCGCCCTGTGACAATGGCCCCCGGCACCCTCAGTCGTGGCATGCGCGTAGCCGAAGTGGGGGTTTCACGGAAAATGGCCACCTCGACTTCAGGCCGAAAACGCAGACGCCAACCCCCGTTAAACGGCTCCAACCCAGCCTTTAGATAGTCATCCAGACAACGTGGATCGAAAGCCCGAAACAACCCCCGAGAACCGAAATAGCCCTCCACCGCCGGCCAGTCAGGCCAGAAATCCAACCGCCCCTTGCTCTTGCCTGCTGGCGTCACACGATCAACCTGTTTTGCCAATTTGGCAGCCGCAATCAGCATCCCATGGATGCCATTCATCATCGGCGGGTCCAGCATGATCAGCGCAGAAAACCACTCCGGGCGTCGCTGGGCGACCAGATACATCAATACGGATCCCAGTGAATGCCCCGCCCCTACCAGGGGTTTCGGCAATGACGCCAGCTCGGCTTCCAGCTCCAGGCTCAGGCTGTGCCAACCGGCATCGACGGGATAAGACGGATTGTGGCCAACCCGGTCAATAACATGGAGGGTGTACTCATCCTTGAGAGGGGCCAGAAAAGTGTCATAACTGTGACCAGGAATACCATTGGCATGGGCAAACGCCAATACCGGCTTTTGGCCAGAAACTTCAGACATGGAATCTCCCTCAAGGTCCACAAGGACCTGGTGTATGTCAGGTGCGACAAAACCACCATCATAGCCAACTCTGTTTACCCCGGGCCATGTCCGATAACGCCATAGGCAGTCCCGCCTCGGACACCGGCCAATGGTGTACAATGCGCGCACCAAGGAGGCGCTATGACCCTGATTTCATTCAATATCAACGGCATTCGTGCCCGTCTGCACCAACTCCAGGCGGTTATCGACAAGTATCAGCCGGCCCTGATCGGCCTGCAGGAAACCAAGGTCCACGACCCGGAATTCCCTGAGCAGGCAGTACGGGACATGGGCTACCACCCCTACTATTTCGGCCAGAAAGGTCACTACGGTGTCGCGCTGATTACCCGCGAGCCACTGGAATCGGTGCAATACGGCTTCCCTACCGATGAAGACGATGCACAGCGCCGCATGATCATTGGCACACTCAAGCATCGTGATGGCTCCTTGATCACCGTCCTGAACGGCTATTTCCCGCAGGGGGAAAACCGCGAGCACCCGGTCAAATTCCCAGCCAAGGAAAAGTTCTATCAGGATCTGCAGAACTACCTTGATCAGCACCAAAGTCCGGAACAGCAGGTGGTTGTCATGGGCGACTTCAACATCTCCTCAACCGATCTTGATATTGGCATTGGCGAAGCCAACCGCAAACGCTGGCTGCGCGAAGGCAAGACCAGCTTCCTGCCGGAAGAGCGCGAATGGTGGGCACGACTGACTGGATGGGGGCTGACGGATACCTTCCGTCACCAGAACCCGGACACCGATGATGTGTTTTCCTGGTTTGATTACCGCTCCCGCGGATTCGAACGCGAACCCCGTCGGGGACTGCGTATCGATACCTTGCTGGCCACCGAGTCACTGATGGCCAAACTCAATCAGACCGGTGTGGACTACGAGCTGCGCGGCATGGAAAAGCCGTCTGACCACTGCCCGGTCTGGGCAAGCTTCAAGGGCTAGGCGCCATGAAGATCAAACTGCACCCTGAAAAACTCAAGGCCAATCTGGATTCCGTCGGCTTCCTGATCGACCTGTTCATGATCGCCCTGGTGCTGTTCAACCTGGGTTTGATCCTGTTCGACTGGTTATTTCAGGTGCAGTTTGTTCAGTCCGGCCTCGCGACACTGTTGCCGGCGTTTCATGATTTTTACCGCGATACCATTCACAACGACTTCCTGTTCTATGATCTCTGCTTTGTAGCAGTGTATCTGACCGAATTTGTCGTTCGCTGGATTGCGGCCATTGTCCGAAACACCTACCACCGCTGGTTTTTTTACCCTTTCGCGCACTGGTATGACTTGCTGGGGTGTATTCCGGTCGGCAGTTTCCGCTGGCTGCGGATTCTTCGTGTCGTCAGCCTGCTGCTGCGGCTACAACGCATGGGCATTATTGATCTGTCCCAGACCTGGCTCGGCCAGACCCTGATCAAGTACTACACCGTGGTGGTCGAAGAAATTTCTGATCGGGTGGTCATCAATGTGCTGAGCGGCGCCCAGAAGGAAATCGGGGGCGGCAGCCCATTACTGCATCGTATCGAGTCTGAGGTTCTGGCCCCGCGGCAAGACCGGCTGGTGCAGTTCATCGCCGAGCGCATTGCGACTGCGACACGCAAGACCCATGGGGAATACCGGGATGAACTGGCTGGCTACTTTGCCCACCTTACCGATGAGGCCATCGTTCGGACCCAGGCAGGACGGCGATTGGCCGCGATCCCCGTCGCGGGTCCCAGAGCCATCGCGCTGCTAGGGGAGGCAGTGCGCGAAACAGGGTCGGCATTTGTGGACCAGTTGGTCGACGATCTGGCCTCACCCGCCCATCGCCCGCAACTGGAACAGCTGCTGCACGACGCCATTGGCGCTGCCATGGGTGAAGAAGGTGAGCAACTTGACTCATTGGTGCGCGACACCCTGATGGACATACTGGAACAGATCAAACAGCAAGTCGCTGTCCAGCAATGGAAGCTGGAAGAACAGGACGACACTGCCCAAAACTGATACTCTCGAACCACGGGGAAATGACCATTACCACCGGGATCAGCATGGATAACAACACTAACACCACCACCGATGCGGACAACGACCTGCCCCGCCCCAGGGTATTGATGGTCGATGACACCCCCCAGAATCTGGTCGCCCTGGAAGTGGTACTGGAAGACCTCGATTGTGAGCTCGATAGTGTCACCAGCGGCGATGCCGCCCTTGCCCGCCTGCTAAAGCATGACTATGCACTGGTGTTACTGGATGTGCAGATGCCGGGCATGGACGGCTTCGAGGTCGCGGAACTAATGCGATCTCATCAGCGTACCCAGACGATTCCTATTATTTTCGTCACCGCCCTTTCCAAAGAAACCCGCTTTGTCCAACAAGGTTATCGCTGTGGCGCCGTGGATTACCTGTTCAAACCCATTGAACCTATGCTATTGCAGAGCAAGGTAAACTTTTTCCTGGGGCTGGATCGACAGAAAAAACGACTGGAGGCCAAGCTGGCACAAGCCAGACGGTCGGAAGCGCAGATGAAAGCCCTGTACGGGGAGCAATGATCCCTGTAAAAAATCGGGAACGTTGTCAGGACGACACACAAGCAGTAAATCATGGCCTTAAGACTTCCGGGATACCGAATTACCGAACGGCTGGGCAAGGGCGGGATGGCCCATGTATTTCTGGCCACACAGCATTCCTTTGAGCGTCAGGTGGCGATCAAGATCCTCACGCCAGCCCTTGCGCTGGAACCGCGCTTTGCCGAGCAATTCATGCGAGAAGCGCGCACCGTTGCCAGTCTCAACCACCCTCATATCGTGCCGGTATACGACGTTGGCGAATATGAAGGCTATTATTATTTGAGCATGGAATACGTGACCGGCGGCAACCTCAAGCAGCGTACCCGCAATGGTATGGGCCCCAGCGATGCCGAATCCGTTCTGCGTCAACTGGCCAGTGCACTGGACTATGCTGGACAACACGGCTTCATCCACCGTGACGTCAAGCCCGACAACATCATGTTCCGGGGGGACGGCTCCGCCTTGCTGATGGATTTTGGCATCGCCACCAATGCGCTGAAGTCCAATGATCTGGCTCAACAGAACACCGCCATCGGAACACCTAAATACATGAGCCCCGAGCAGCACCGTTCGCAAGTGCTGACATTACAATCGGATCTGTATTCATTGGGTTGTGTGTTCTACGAAATGCTCTGTGGAGACCCACCTTACCAAGCCGCAGATCCTGCTGCGATGGCTCAGGCCCACTTGCGCAACCCTGTTCCACTGCTACCGCTGAAGCTACGCCATTACCAACCCCTGGTACGGAAACTGATGGCCAAAGACCCGGCCGACAGGCCCGAGAGCGGTGGTGAAGTGATTGCCTTGCTGGATAATCTCGAGGGGGCGCCGGAGCACTACGGCAAAGAGCGGGCACGTTACCGACCGCAGGAGAATGGCCCAAACGCCCCCCTGACGCCCAGGCTTCGCCTTAAGGAAAGCAAGGAAGGCCTGAGTTGGCGCGGCACACTCTACCGCTATGATGTGTATCTGGTCGCCGATGACTTTGAACAGTTTCAGGATCACTTCCCGGTACTCAAGTCGGCATTGCTGGATTGGCATGAACAGCGCGGCAGTCGCTGCAAGTCAGTGACAATCAAGGCCACGATTCATCCCTGGATCAGTGCTCGGGTGAAAGAGTATCTGAAAGGGTTACGTCAACTTGAAGGCATGACCTTCCTGTCTCGCCTGCCGATTACCTTGAATCTGGTGGGCTCCGATGGTGAGCCTATTGAACGACTGCAGTGGCAAGCGGACCAACCAGACGATACCTCGAAGGCTTAAACCGCTGGGGAAACCGAAAGCCTGTAAGCCTCTGTTATCATGACATAAAAAAAGCACCAACCGGGGTTGGTGCTTCAATTTCTGCCTAATGTCACGATGCAAGGAGTCATCGCCTTCCCCCCTTAGGGGTGGTTCCGATGACGCGGTCAGGAGTCTGCCATGCGTTCATGCGTCATCAAGGTCAGATTACGTCAGCGGGCGTTTGGCTGCCCAGTGCCAATCGGCGAACGGTCGAAGTTCCGCTATCGAGGGTCGATTCTGGCCGACTAACGGCTCGCCATGCTCTCCCCGGGACTACGCAGCCACATCAACCTTGCACCATCGGCTGCCGCCACATCCATGTCCAGACACGCTACCGTCCCCACAGAGAAACCAATGCGGCTGGTATGCCCCGTCCACAGGGCTGTCAGCTGGGCTACAAACGGCATATGACTGACCAGAACGGTATTCTCTCTTGGCGGGTTCGCCAACAGCCAGTCAAACAGGGCCTGGGGCGATGCCTCTGGCACAAGAGAGTCACATTCCTGCCTCGCCAAGCCTCCGTAAACCTGGTCAATGCAGTCTGCGGTTTGCTGGGCCCGCACATAAGGGCTGGCCACCAATGCAGACACCACAATGCCGCTCTCGCGCATCTGCTGCCAATGTGCCAGTAACGCAACGCGACCACTGTCCGTCAGTGGCCGCAGATCGTCGCTGGGCGCCATGGCCACCGCCTGTCCATGGCGGCTGATAAACAGCTTCATTGGCTGGCCCCGGCTAGCTGGAATTCCACATCGTGCTTGTATTCACCACTCATCAGATTCTGGATCATCAACTGGAGAGGCTGCTGCTTGTAGACGATTTCATGCAGTGCCGTCGCCAAGGGCATATAGACATCCAATTCAGAGGCTTTGTCGGCCACCAGCTTGATGGTGTTAATCCCTTCTGCCGTTTGCCCCAAGGTGGCCACCGCTTCATCCAGGGATTTTCCCTGCCCAAGCTGAAAGCCCACCTGATAGTTCCGTGAGAGGCTGGAAGTACAGGTGGCGATAAGATCCCCAACCCCGGACAGGCCCAGGAACGTCATCGGGTTGGCGCCCAGTTCCACCGCGAAGCGGCTCATTTCAGCCAACGCACGGGTGATCAGGAAGCTGCGGCTGTTTTCACCCACACCAATAGCCGCCGCCATGCCTGACGCCACCGCATAGATATTCTTGAGCGCACCGCCAAGCTCGACCCCATAGATATCCGGGTTGTCATACACCCGGAAGTAGTCGCAGCTCAGCGCCGACTGGACAGTCTGGCACAGCTCACTGTCGGGACTGGCGATCACTGTCCCGGTAAATTTCTGTTCGACGATTTCCTTGGCCAGATTGGGGCCACTGAGCACACCGATACGGGTGTGTGGCCAGTACTGATGCAACAACTCGCTCATCAGTAAAAAGCCATCGGCATAGATGCCCTTGGTACAACTGATCACCAGAGTGCCATCGGGCACCCACTGCCGGGCTTGCTCGAGTACCTCCGCAAACGCCTTGCTGGGGATCGCCACAAACACCATGTCCGCCTTGCTGAGGGCTTCCTCCAGGCTATCAGTGGCCATGACACCATCGGGTAGCTCCGCCCCCGGCAGGTAACGGCTGTTTTCCCGGTCGAGATTAATGGCCGCGGCGGTTTCCGGATCACGAACCCAGAGGCTCACTCCATGGCCATTCGCCGCCAGGATACTGGCCATGGCAGTGCCAAAACTGCCTCCACCCAGGATGGCGGCATTGTATTTCTGCTGCGTCATAAGAACGCCTTTTTACTGCTTTTGGGCATCATAAAGCAGTTAACCGTGAATAGTGAACAGTTAACCGGTTCCTGTATTTTTCCTTTCGAATAACGAATGAGGCCGCACCCAAGCCCGGGCGCGGCCTCAAATCGCGACTCAGATACAAGCCTGATTCGCGCAGCTATTAACTATTAACTGTTAATTATTAACTGCACTTACTAGCATCTGATGCATGCGACGAGCCGTGGCCGCCGGATCTTTCGGCAACTGCCCCTCGGCCAGCATGGCCTGATCGAGCAACAACGCGGCAAGGTCGTTGAAACGCTCACCGTCGTCCACCGTCCCCAGCGCCTTGAGCAGATCATGATCCAGGTTCACTTCCAGCACCGGCTTGTTCTCCGGTACCGGTTGACCGGCCGCTTCCAGCATCCGGCGCATTTGTGGGCCCAGTTGATCTTCAGCCAACACCAGACAAGAAGGCGAATCCACCAGTCGGCGAGTCGCGCGGACGCTTTCTACCTGCTCTGCCAGGCTGTCTTTCAATCGTGCCACCAGCGGGTTATCGCTTTCTGCCTCCCCGGCAGCCTCGTCCAGGTCCAGCTCTCCGCGTGCGGCATTGACCAGTTTCACGTCCTTATAGCTGTCCAGATAACTCACCATCCATTCGTCGACGGGGTCACTCAGCAACAGGACTTCAATGCCCTTTTTACGGAATACCTCCAGGTGCGGACTGTTCAGCGCCGCAGAGGGAGTGTCAGCAAGCAGATAATAGATGCTCTCTTGCTCAGCCGGTTTACGCTCAAGGTAGGCATCAAGACGGGTAACGCCCTCTTCCTCATGAGTAGACGCAAAACGCAACAGGGCGGCGATAGCTTCACGGTTATCCGCATCCTCGCCAATACCTTCTTTCAGAACCTGTCCAAACTGACTCCAAAACGCCTTGTACTGCTCTTCATCGTTACTCAGCTTCTTGAGCATCTGCAGAACACGCTTGGTCAGAGCCGCACGAATTTTCTGCACAGGCCCATAGTCCTGCAGGAGCTCACGGCTGACATTCAAGGGAAGGTCGGGCGCGTCGATCACGCCCTTCACAAAGCGGAGATACTGAGGCAGAAACTGCTCGGCATCATCCATGATGAAAACACGCTGTACATACAGTTTCAGGCCGCGATTGGCATCGCGATGATACAAGTCAAACGGGGCACGGGCCGGCAAGTAAAGCAGGCTCGTGTATTCCAGGGCGCCCTCAACCTTGTTGTGACTCCAGCTCAAGGCATCCTGAAAGTCATGGCTGATATGCTTGTAGAAGCTCTGGTATTCCTCATCGGAAACTTCCTGCCGTGGGCGCTGCCACAGTGCAGTAGCCGAGTTGAGAGTTTCACTACTCTCCTCAGCGTCACCCTCAGCGGGCGTCAGCAAATTAATCGGAAAGGCAACGTGGTCGGAATACTGATTGATCACCTGGCGAATCTTGAACGGATCCAGAAAATCCCGGGCATCGTCACGTAGATGCAGTATCACGGCGGTGCCTGGCTGCAAACGCTCAATACCTTCCACGGTAAACTCACCCTGGCCGTCACTCTCCCAGCGGACCCCTGAGGCCTTATCGCTGCCGGCCTTGCGCGTCTCGACGGTGACCTTGTCAGCAACGATAAACGCGGAATAAAAACCCACGCCAAACTGGCCGATGAGCTGGGCATCCTTCTTCTGGTCACCACTGAGCTGGGCAAGAAACTTCTCTGTACCAGAACGGGCAATGGTGCCGAGATTGTCCACCACATCGCTTTCATCCATGCCGATGCCGTTATCGGCCACGGTCAGCGTACCCGCCTCCTTGTCGATGGTCAGGGTGATTGCCGGCTCCGCGCCCTCCCCGATCAAGGCAGGATTATCCAGAGACTGGAAACGCAGCTTGTCGCAGGCATCCGAGGCATTGGATACCAGCTCACGCAGGAAAATCTCGCGGTTGCTGTACAGCGAGTGGATCATCAGGTGCAACAGACGGGAGACTTCCGCCTGAAAACCATGGGTTTGTTTTTCTGTAGACACAACAGACTCCTGAAGCAGTATCAAACTGTCAGGAGAATGAGGCCAAAGGCGGGATTTTCAAGTGCCAGCAGGGCTGGATGTCGGTATTGTAGACTGTCACTATTAGTGGCGGATATTACTTCCCAATCAAGTGATCGAGAGCAGAATCCAGATCCGGGTAACGGAAAATGAAGCCTTGCTGTTCAAGGCGCCGGGGATACACTCTTTGCCCCCCCAGAAGCATGCCGGATAATTCGCCTAAACCAATCCTGAGTGCCGTTGCCGGAACCTTCAACATGACAGGCCTGTGCAGCTTACCGCCAAGCTTTCGATGAAATTCACTCTGGGTGACAGGCGCTGGGGCACAGGCATTGAATAACCCTTCAATGCCGGGTGTTTCCAGAGCACGAACCAGAATAGCGACCATGTCGTCAATGTGAACCCAGCTCAACCACTGGTTACCTTCCCCCATCTTGGCACCCAGGCCCAACTTGTATAGGGGCAACAACTGTTTGAGCATGCCTCCGTCACGGCCTAACACGATCCCTGTGCGTATTAGGCAAAGGCGCACCCCTTGGCGGGACACAGGGCGCGCCGCCTGCTCCCAGGCATCACACAGGCGGTACCCGAAATCCTTCTTTCGGGCTGGACTGTCCTCTGTGAGTTCTGCATTGCCGGCGTCGCCGTAAAAACCAACGGCCGACCCGGAAACAAGCACGGCCGGCTTGCGTTCGAGGCGAGACACCAAGCTAACGATATCCTCCGTGACTCCCACCCTGGAGGCGAACAGGGTTTCCTTACGGCGGCGGGTCCAACGACCGGCAAACAGACTCTCCCCGGCAAGGTTTACAATGCCATCAATCACTTCATCGCCAGCAATCTCATCCAGTGATGAAAGCAGGCGAGTACCTTCCGGTAACCCGCGGGCACTACGGCGGGGCTTTCGTGTCAAAACAATGAGCTGATGGCCGTGCGCAACAAGCCGCCGACAAAGGTGGCGACCTATGAAGCCGCTCCCACCGGTAAGAAGAATTTTCAACGTGTCGCCTCGATAGAACGAATAGTGTTGAGATCGTAGAAAAACTCTATATTGCCCGCCCCCATCGGCACACTCAAGGTGAGGTGGTCATCATTGACAGAATGCAAAATACCCGTTCGTACAGGCACATCTTCTGCACGAATGGAGACATTCTTTCCAATTAACTGGCGATATCGAGCCGCTTCACTCTCCGTCATGTCTGGTGACGACGGCGTGAGGCTTTGCGCAGATGGATTTTCCATCTGTGTGTCCTCAGAAACGACGGCGGCTTGCGCCATTTCAGGAGAAGCCGCTGTATCGGGACCATCAGAGGCCTGTTCAAGGAGCACTTTTTGGCCATTGACCAGGGTTAATGAAACCAGCTCTTGATCGGAGACACTGCGTTCGACCACGCCACTACCGACATTAATTTCAAGCCATAGGCGCTTTGCTGAGATACGACGAAGCACCCCGTCCAACTTTCGGCCGCTGTCTGTTTCGAGTACAACAGCCTGGTCAACAAACGCGACCAGTTCCGGAAACGTCTTAACCATGGGTGGAAGCGTCTCTTCTTGTGAAACCTTCGGTGCCTCAGCGACCGGTGACACCAACGCCATGGCGCCTTCTTTGGCAGGAGTGATAACTTCAGCATGCATGGACCCGGGCTCTACCGACCACCCCACATCACTCTTTTCAAGACGCACAACCCGCTCTTCAACCGCTCCGTTCGTCAGCAGTACGCGGCTTGTCACCTCACCGGTAGATTCACCGCGACGCAGGATCACATGACGAGTCTTGACCGACTTCAGAGCCCCTTCAGGGAACTGGGTAGTGAGGTACTCTCTAGCTACGTATGCTAGGGTATCCTCATGATCAAAATGCAGATCTACCTTCCCCCCCAGGTAACGTAGGTGGTTGGTATATGCGGTAAACTCACCACTCAGGTAGCTCTTGAAACTGTCAGGCATCACCAAAGACAGGGAACCGGATAACTGCCCGGTATCCAGCGGCGCGAGAGCCAGCTCCATCCGGTAGCCACCCTCAAAAATGCGCGTCTCGGGGAAATCCTTGCCCGGTTCCTTCCAGGAGAGATGGACAACAGGAACCTCTTCATCGGAAGGGTTCACCAGGACATTACGGCGTTCGGTAATATCCTCTGGCTTCCAACCGACCAGAATACGCACCTCAAGGGCAGGCAAGAAATCTTCCCCCTGACTGATGGTCAACACACCATCAATCAACGCCACCCGGTCATAGCGGAAACTATCGCCATGAAGTCGACCAGAAAGGGGCTTTCCCTGGCGCTTGACGACCAATAACGCGGCTTCTTCCGAAGACACAAACGATGTCGTGGTGGCCATTTTTTCGCCACGTTGCACCTGGCCGGTTTGATGCGCCAGGGGGCTGACGGAAATGCTGGCATCGTTCGTATCCGCCGAGAGAATGGCGATGCCAACCGCTGTGAGTAACACCCCGGCGACCCGGCCCAACGCCCACCAACGATAGCCTTCCCAATTTCCCTGAACCTGTCCCAGACTGACAAGCGGAACCAGAAAAAAAACGGGGCTGTGGCCTCTGTGACTGGCTTCATTCATCAGCCCCAGGGTTGTCACAATAATTGCACTCACCCCAATAATGATTAGCAGCTCTGCCATTTTTTATTCTCTCTCCTGAACAGCCCGCCTCAAGTACCCGTCAGCGTCAGCCGCCCCCGAAGAAGTTCGCCCCTCGGGGAACACTGCGGTCCCGCCTGAACCTCACTTTACAAAGCTGCCGCCCGGCATTCCAGCACTTAAGTAACTGATTTTTCTCAATCATGGTCAGGGTTGATCTGTTTCACACTCTTCATGCGCTGGACGGGTATCCATGACGCCGCCCGCGAGTCTTAAACGTCCTTCCAGTTACGCCCCCAAACCGCCTGTCAACCGTAATAAAAAAATGCTTGTATGGAAGAAAACCAGACGATATATAGGCGCTGTGGACTTTGGAAAACCGGAAAACCGGACCAACAGGCCGAACAATGTGGTTGTTTGAGGAGGTCAGAACAGGAGGCCACCATGAGTAACCGTCGTACAGAGAAAGACTACGATTCGGAAGACCTGCTGATGAACGAAGATTTCGATATCCTGGATGACGATATGGATGAGGAGGAGCAGGAAGCGCGCAGCGCGCGCAGCCGTGCCTTCAACATGGATATGCGTCATCGCATCGAAGATCGTCTGGAGGAGCGCCGTCTGCGCAAGGAACTCAATGATTATGAGTCCTTTGAGCTTGACGACGACATACTTCACTAGACCTGGCAGCCCTGGCCATCACGGATTAACGCCAGGGTCGCCCGCAGGCTTTAGAAAGGCCACGGCCCTGCCCTGTGGGCAGCTCAAGATTATACGATCACCACGGTGCTCCGTTTGTGCTGATATTTCGAGCACAACCATAAAAAAGGCCGGCATAATGCCGGCCTTTTTTGTCACTGGCTGAATATTACCAACCTGTGAGCTCTTTGAGCGCCAGGCCAATGCCGGCCGGGTTACGCGTGGTCTTCACGCCTGCCGCTTCCAGGGCCGCAAACTTCTCGTCTGCAGTGCCCTTGCCGCCAGCGATGATCGCGCCAGCGTGGCCCATACGCTTGCCAGGAGGCGCAGTAACGCCAGCAATGTAGCTCACTACCGGTTTGGTCACGTGTTCCTTGATGTAGGCCGCCGCCTCATCTTCAGCAGTACCGCCGATCTCACCCACCATGATGATGGCTTCCGTCTGCGGATCGTTCTGGAACAGTTCCAGCGCGTCGATGAAGGTCATGCCTGGAATCGGGTCACCGCCGATACCGATACAAGTGGACTGACCGAAGCCCAGCTTGGTGGTCTGGTTTACCGCTTCATAGGTCAGGGTACCGGAGCGGGACACGATGCCCACTTTGCCCGGCTGATGGATATGACCGGGCATGATGCCGATCTTGCACTGACCCGGAGTGATCACGCCCGGACAGTTCGGCCCGATCAGGCGTACACCGCCCTTGCGGGTGATGTATTCCTTCACATACAGCATATCCAGTGCAGGAATGCCTTCAGTGATGCAGACGATCAGCTCGATACCTGCATCAGCGGCTTCCAGAATGGAGTCCTTGCAGAACGCAGCCGGTACGTAAATGACGCTGGCAGTGGCACCGGTTTCAGCAACCGCTTCCGCCACGGTGTTGAAAACCGGCAGGCCCAAATGGGTCTGGCCACCTTTACCCGGGGTTACACCACCGACCATTTGCGTGCCATATTCGATGGCCTGCTCGGAGTGGAAGGTGCCCTGGCTACCAGTGAAACCCTGGCAGATAACCTTGGTGTTCTTGTCGATCAGGACGCTCATGCGGCACCTCCAACAGCTTTCACTACCTGCTCGGCAGCGTCTTCAAAACTTTCTGCGGCGATGATGTTCATGCCGCTCTCGGCCAGTTTCTGCGCGCCCAGCTCAGCGTTGTTACCTTCCAGACGAACTACCACCGGTACGGTCACACCCACTTCTTCTACCGCGCCGATGATGCCTTCAGCAATCAGGTCACAACGCACGATGCCACCGAAGATGTTAACCAGAACGCCCTTCACCTTGTCGTCGGACAGGATGATCTTGAAGGCTTCGGTTACACGCTCTTTGGTCGCGCCACCGCCCACGTCCAGGAAGTTGGCCGGTGCGCCCCCTTTCAGCTGCACCAGATCCATGGTGCCCATGGCCAGGCCTGCGCCATTCACCATGCAACCGATGTTGCCGTCCAGCGCTACATAGTTCAGTTCCCACTCGGCCGCGCGACGCTCGCGCGCATCTTCCTGGGAAGGATCTTCCAGTGCCTTGATATCCGCATGACGGTACAGGGCTGAGCCGTCCACGTTGATCTTGGCATCCAGGCAGTGCAGGTCACCGGCTTCGGTGATCACCAGCGGGTTAACCTCGATCAGGGCCAGATCCTTGTCGATGAACAGTTGCGCCAGACCCACAAAAATCTTGGCAAACTGGTTGACCTGCTTGCCTTCCAGACCCAGCTGGAACGCGATCTCACGCGCCTGATAGGGCTGCGCACCCACCAGCGGATCAATCTCTGCACGCAGGATCTTTTCCGGGGTTTCTTCAGCCACGGTCTCAATGTCCATACCACCTTCAGTGGAGGCCATGAAAACGACACGACGGCTGGCACGGTCCAGGACCGCACTCAGGTACAATTCCTTGGCGATGTCGGTACAGGTTTCGACCAAAATCTTGGTCACAGGCTGCCCTTTCTCATCGGTCTGGAACGTCACCAGGTTCTTGCCCAGCCACTGCTCGGCAAAGGCAGCGGCTTCTTCAGCGCTGTCCACCAGCTTTACACCACCCGCCTTACCACGGCCGCCAGCGTGTACCTGGGCTTTCACAACCCACTTGTCACCGCCGATCTCTTTGGTTTTGGCTGCAACCTCTTCAGGAGTGTCACAAGCGAAACCGGTAGAGACTGGCAAACCATAGTCAGCAAAAAGCTGCTTTGACTGATACTCATGGAGATTCATGCCAATACTTCCATCCTGTTGAATGATTTGGCGCCCTTGCGGGCGCCGATTTTTCGCTGCCGTTCTGCGCCGTTATTTTTTGCGACGACGCTGGGCCACATGAATGGCTTTGTAATCCACAGCCAATGCAGCTTCATGAACGGTTTCTGACAGGCTCGGATGACCGAACACCATCAACTGCAAATCTTCTGCCGTTGCACCGAACTCCATCGCAATTGCGCCTTGCTGGATAAGTTCAGAGGCCTGCGGACCCACGATATGCATCCCAAGAACGCGGTCCGTTTTCTCATCAACCACAAACTTGACCATGCCGCCGGTCTCGCCAGCAGCCATCGCTCGTCCATTCGCGGCAAACGGCACCACACCGGTCTTGTAGGCATCACCGGATTCCTTCACTTCTTCTTCGGTCTTGCCTACCCATGCCACTTCCGGGTGGGTATAGATCACACCGGGGATCACGTCATAGTTCACCTGGGTGTGCTCATCCATGATGACTTCGGCCACCATGACACCTTCCTCGATGGCCTTGTGGGCCAGCGCCGGTCCACGCACAAGATCACCAATGGCGTAAACGCCGGGCACATCAGTGCGGCACTGGCTGTCTACGTAGATGAAGTTACGCTCATCCAGGCTGACACCGGCATCCTGGCTCAGTAGCCCTTCGGTGTAGGGGCGACGGCCAACGGCCACAATCAGCTTGTCGAAGCTTTCTGTGTGCTCGCCATCCTTGTCGCTGTAGGTCACCTTGACCTTGGTCTTGGTGGTTTCAGATCCGGTCACACGGGCACCAAGACGAATATCCAACCCCTGCTTCTCGAGCTGTTTATGGGCGTCTTTGGCAATCTGCTTGTCGACCATCGGCAGGAACGCATCCACAGCCTCCAGGACAACCACTTCGCTACCAAGGCGATTCCAGACACTGCCGAGCTCTAGCCCGATCACGCCAGCACCGATCACGCCAAGGCGCTTGGGCACCTTGTCAAACTCCAGCGCACCCGTGGAGTCAACGACCAGGTTCTGATCTACCGGCGCCACAGGAATATCCACCGGCACAGAACCGGCGGCCAGCACCACATGCTCAGCCTCAATCGTCTGTGCCTCACCACCATCCAGCGGCTGAAATTCCACCTGTTTCCCGGCTTTCAGCTGGCCGGAGCCCTGCAGCCAGGTCACCTTGTTGGCCTTGAACAACTGAGCGATGCCGCCAGTCAGGTTTTTAACGATGGTGTCCTTGCGCTGTAGCATGGTGGCCAGATCCAGGTCAGAGCCCTTGATCTTGATACCGTGTTCAGCCAGTGAGGACTCCGTCTCGTGGTATTTCCAGGATGAATCCAGCAGCGCCTTGGAAGGGATGCAGCCCACGTTCAGGCAGGTTCCGCCCAATGCCGGCTCATCCTGTTTGTTAATACGTTTCTCGATACAGGCGGTGTTCAACCCCAGCTGGGCACAGCGAATGGCAGTTACATAACCGCCGGGGCCACCACCAATAACGACGACGTCGAATTTGTCAGACATGTTCTTTCCTCTCGGGGAACTGCCCCACCCTGCCTCAGCAGGGTGGGGCGTGTTGCGTGCAGGCGTTAGATATCCAGCAGAAGACGTGCCGGGTCTTCGATAAAGTTCTTCACCGTTACCAGGAATTGCACCGCTTCCTTGCCATCAATGAGTCGATGGTCATAGGACAGAGCCAGATACATCATCGGCAGGATCTCTACCTTGCCATCCACAGCCATGGGGCGTTCCTGGATCTTGTGCATCCCCAGAATAGCGGTCTGCGGCGGGTTGAGAATCGGCGTGGAGATCAGGGAACCGAACACACCACCATTGGAAATGGTAAAGGTGCCCCCGGTCATCTCTTCAATGGACAGTTTGCCTTTCTGGGCTTTCTGACCGAAGTCGATGATCTGGGATTCCACTTCTGCCAGACCTCGCTGATCTGCATCACGAATCACCGGCACCACCAGGCCACGTTCGGTAGACACTGCAACACCTACGTCGTAGTAGCCGTGGTAAACAATATCGTCACCATCGATGGACGCATTCACCGCCGGGAAACGTTTCAGCGCTTCCACACAGGCGCGGGTAAAGAAGCCCATGAAGCCCAGACGCACGTTATGTGCCTTCTCGAACTCCGGCTGGTAGTTCTTGCGCATTTCCATGATCGGCTTCATGTTGACCTCGTTGAAGGTGGTCAACATGGCCGCGTCCTGCTGGGCTGACACCAGACGCTCGGCAATACGCTTGCGCAGACGAGTCATCGGAACCCGACGCTCTTCGCGCTCACCCGGTGCGGCAGGCACTTCGGCGGTGGCGGGCTGCTGCGGTGCCGGCTGGCTGGCACGCTGCTCGGCTTTCTCGCCGATGGCCTTTTCCACGTCCTGCTTGGTGATACGGCCACCCTTACCGGAGCCAGACACCTGACTGGCGGCAATGCCGTGCTCGCTCATCAGCTTGCGAGCGGCAGGGCCAGCCTGGTCAGACGCGCTGCTGTCGTCGCTGGCTTCAGCCGCCGGAGCAGCAGCCTCTTGCTTCTCTGCAGGGGCGTCCTTGGCTTCGGAAGAAGGCGCGGAACCGCTGGCACCTTCTTCGAAGTTGGCCAGAACCTGTTGGCTCTCAACGGTGTCACCTTCACCAGCCAGAATCTTGCTGATCACCCCATCCGCGGGGGCCACTACTTCCAGAACCACTTTGTCGGTTTCGATATCTACCAGCAGTTCGTCACGCTTAACCGCTTCGCCTTCCTGCTTGTGCCAGGTGGCAACGGTGCCATCGGCTACGGATTCGGGAAACTGCGGGGCTTTGATTTCAGTCGCCATGACTAATCCTTATTTACTTGATCTCAAAGGCGTCCTGAACCAGACGCTGCTGTTGTTCGACGTGCAGGGACATGGACCCGGCGGCTGGCGCCGCGGCCATTTCACGACCTGCGTAATGCACCTGGGCGACACCCACCTGATACGCAACCCGGTACATGTGGTGTTGAGAGCAGTACCAGGCACCCTGGTTCATCGGCTCTTCCTGGCACCACACCAGGTGTTTCAGGTTCGGGTAGGTCTCCAGCACTTCTTTCAGTCGCTGCTCAGGGAACGGATAAAGCTGCTCCACTCGCACCAGAGCGGTGTCGGTGCGGCCATCGCTGTCACGTTTTTCCAGCAGGTCGTAGTAGACCTTGCCGGAGCACAGCACCACCCGGTTCACCTTCTCGGGATTCAGATCCGCCGGGTCATCCAGCACGGTCTCGAACTTGCCCTGGGCCAGATCCTCCAGAGAAGACACAGCTTTCTTGTGCCGCAACAGGCTTTTCGGGCTCATCACCACCAACGGCTTGCGCAGCGGGCGTACCGCCTGACGACGTAACAGATGGAAGATCTGGGAGGGGGTGCTCGGCACACAGACCTGCATATTGTGCTCGGCGCACAATTGCAGGAAACGCTCAAGACGCGCGGAGGAGTGCTCCGGACCCTGCCCTTCGTAACCATGTGGCAACAGCATGGTCAAGCCACACAGACGCGCCCATTTGGCTTCACCGGACGAAATGAACTGGTCGATCACCACCTGGGCACCGTTGGCGAAGTCGCCAAACTGGGCCTCCCAGATCACCAGCGATTTCGGCGTGGTGGTGGCATAACCGTATTCGAAGCCCAGCACGGCCTCTTCCGAGAGCAATGAATCGTAGATGTCGAAGCGCGGCTGCTCGCCATAAAGATGCTGGAGGCCAACATATGCCTCACCATCCTTCTGGTTATGCAGCACCGCATGGCGGTGGGAGAAGGTGCCACGGCCACAGTCCTGACCGGTCAGGCGAACATGAAAGCCCTGATCCAGCAATGACGCATACGCCAGCGTTTCGGCGTAGCCCCAGTTCAGGGGCATGGCGCCAGCCGTCATTTTGCGGCGGTCTTCCACAATTTTCTTCACCTGACGCTGGGGCACAAAGCCTTCCGGCAAGGTTTCCAGACGGTTGGCAAGATCCTGCAGCTTTTTCAGCGCAGTCGAGGTATCCCAGTCATCCTCTACTTGATGACCGATGTAGGGAGACCAGTCTACAAACAGCGCCTTGTTGGGCTCGCGCACCAGGGACTTCACCACGTGATTTCCCGCATCCAGCATGTCGCGGTAATCATCCACCGCTTTCTGGGCTTCCTGCTCACTGATTACGCCTTGATTGATCAGGCGCTCAGCGTACAAAGTACGGGTGGTCGGATGGCTCTTGATCTTCTTGTACATCAGCGGCTGGGTGCCAGACGGCTCGTCCGCTTCGTTGTGCCCAAGACGACGGTAGCAGATCATGTCGATCACCACGTCTTTCTTGAATTGCATGCGGTAGTCCACCGCCAGCTGAGTCACGAAGTAGACCGCTTCCGGATCATCTGCATTTACGTGGAAGATCGGCGCCTGCACCATCTTCGCCACGTCAGTACAGTATTCGGTAGAACGGGCATCTTCTCGACGGCTGGTAGTAAAGCCTACCTGGTTGTTGATGACGATGTGCAGGCTTCCACCCGTGTAGAAACCGCGGGTCTGGGACATCTGGAAGGTTTCCATCACCACGCCCTGACCGGCAAACGCCGCATCACCGTGAATGAGGATGGGCACAACCTGGTCACCGCCTTCATCATTACGGCGATCCTGGCGAGCACGAACGGAGCCTTCCACCACCGGAGAGACGATCTCCAGATGGGAGGGGTTGAACGCCATGGCCAGATGCACTTCGCCACCGGAGGTCAACACATTGGAGGAGAAGCCCTGGTGGTACTTCACGTCACCGGAGCCGGATTCGATGAAGCTCTTGCCATCGAATTCCTCGAAAAGATCCTTGGGGCTCTTGCCAAGGGTATTCACCAGCACATTCAAGCGGCCACGGTGGGCCATGCCAATGACCATTTCCTTGGCGCCATAGCTGCCTACCCGCTGGATCATTTCATCCATCAACGGAATCAGTGACTCACCGCCCTCCAGACCAAAGCGTTTGGTACCGGGGTATTTGCTGCCCAGGTACTTTTCCAGGCCTTCGGCGGCGGAGAGACGCTCAAGAATATGTCCCTTGATGTCCTTGCCATATTCGGGGTGACAACGAACGCCTTCCATGCGCTGCTGCAGCCAGCGTTTTTCTGCGGTGTTGACGATATGCATGTACTCTGCCCCAACGCTGGAGCAGTAAGTCGTTTGCAGACAATCAACGATTTCTCGCAGGGTGGCTTCCGGCTTGCCAATGAAAAGGTTGCCGGTCTGGAAAACGGTATCCAGGTCTGCCGGGCTCAGGCCATGATGCGCCAGTTCGAGATCAGGAACATCTTCACGCTCCATCAGCCCCAGCGGATCCAGCTTCGCGACCTGATGCCCCCGGTTGCGGTACGCCGCAATCAGGTGCAACACCCGCACCTGGCGCCGTTCATGCTCAGTGCTGACAGCACCGGCACCGAACTTCTGCACCCGGGAGCGATTTTTGGCTTGAAGCAGAAAGTATTCGCGTACAGCCGCATGGGGGACGTCAGATTCGACGGCGGCATCAACACTGGGGAGTTTTTCGAAATAGACGCGCCAGTCTTCTGGCACAGAATTGGGATCGGTCAGATAGGATTCGTACAGTTCATCGACATAGGCAGCATTGGCTCCTCCAATGTGCGAGGACTGCCATTGTCGCTGCATGGAACTGTCTTGCATTTTAGCTCGTTCCTTCCGCGGGAAGGATGTCACACGCTGTGGTAAGTGTAACTGCGACCACAGGGGAGTGACCCTGTTCCCGTACGCTTCTGTTTGTCAGGAGCAACGCCTTTTAAGCCCTGCTCCACCCACAAGATACAACAAAACCCTGCTTAGGCCGGGTAAGGCCATGACAGGTCGATGCCGTATCTCTCGAGGGGTTGCCTCGAACGCTGCCTAGTGTAGCCCTTTTATTGCGGTTTTGTTAGACATCGATTTCATAAATTCATTTATGAATCAGTCTCTTCTTGACCACAATTGGCAAAACGTCGAATAGACAGAGAAATTCAACGCCAAGCCGTCATTTACAAACAAAAAAGGCGGCCATGACGGCCGCCTTTTTCTGCAGGGTCAGATGCCCCGCTCCAGCAACATGGAACGGATATGACCGATGGCCCGAGTCGGGTTAAGACCTTTAGGGCAAACACTCACACAGTTCATGATGCCGTGACAGCGGAACAGGCTGAAGGGGTCGTCCAGTTTGGACAGACGCTCTTCAGTGGCATTGTCGCGGCTGTCCGCCAGGAAGCGGTAGCTCTGCAACAGCGCCGCCGGACCCAGGAACTTGTCCGGATTCCACCAGAAGCTCGGGCAGCTGGTTGAACAGCAAGCACACAGAATACATTCATACAGACCGTCGATCTTGGCACGCTCTTCCGGAGACTGCAGACGCTCGATGGCCGGAGCCGGAGTGTTGTTCTGCAGGTACGGTTGTACCTTTTCGTACTGGTTGTAGAACATGCCCATGTCCACCACCAGGTCACGAATGACCGGCAGACCCGGCAGCGGGCGCAGGATCAGGGGTTTCTTGCCTTCCAGTACACCCGGTGCCACCTGGGACAACGGAGTGATACAGGCCAGGCCGTTCTTGCCGTTCATGTTCATGCCGTCAGAGCCACATACACCCTCACGACAGGAGCGACGGTATGCCAGGGACTGATCCTGTTCTTTTACCAGAGCCAGGATGTCCAGCACCATGAGGTCTTTACCCTGGGTATCAACCTCATACTCCTTCATGCTCGGCTCGCGGTCCGTTTCCGGATTGTAGCGATAGATACTAACTTTCATCGTAGTACTCTCCGTTAGTAGGTCCGAGCCTTGGGCTGGAAAGTGTCGACCGTCTTCGGTTTGAAGTTCACGTCACGCTTGCCCAGCTTTTTGGCTGTCGGGTCGAAGATGGAGTGGCACAGCCAGTTCTCATCGTCACGATCCGGGTAGTCGTAACGGGAATGGGCACCACGGCTCTCGGTACGACCTTCGGCAGCAATGGCCGTCGCTTCCGCCACTTCCAGCAGGTTGTCCAACTCCAACGCTTCGATGCGCGCAGTGTTAAACGGCTTGCTCTTGTCTTCAAGGTGTGCGTTTGCGATACGCTTACGCAGGTCAGCCAGCTTGGCCACACCTTCCGCCATCAGATCACCCTTGCGGAATACACCGAAGTGGTTCTGCATCACGCTCTGCAGCTCTTTGCGCAGAGCGGGCACAGACTCCCCACCGGTAGAAGATTCCCAGCGATTCAAACGGGCCATCGCTTCGTCGATGTTGGCATCCGTGGGCTCGTACTGGGTCATGCCCTGACGGAGCTGGTCTTCAATGTACAGACCCGCCGCACGCCCGAACACCACCAGGTCCAGCAAAGAGTTACCGCCGAGACGGTTCGCACCGTGTACCGATACACAAGCTACTTCACCGACCGCGAAGAGACCGTTAACAAACTGGTCTTCACCTTCATGGCCGCCAGACAGCTTGATGGCCTGACCATGAACGTTGGTGGGGATACCACCCATCATGTAGTGACAGGTTGGTACTACCGGGATCGGCTCTTTCACCGGATCGGTCTGTGCGAAGGTAATGGCCAGTTCACAGATGCCCGGCAAGCGGCTGTGCAGCACTTCTTCACCCAGGTGATCCAGCTTCAGGAATACGTGATCACCATCCGGGCCGGCACCACGACCGTCCAGAATTTCCATCATCATGGAACGGGCAACAACGTCACGGGACGCCAGATCTTTGGCGTTCGGCGCGTAACGCTCCATGAAGCGCTCGCCGTCCTTGTTGATCAGGTAGCCACCCTCACCCCGGCAACCCTCGGTTACCAGCACACCGGCGCCAGCGATGCCGGTCGGGTGGAACTGCCACATTTCAATGTCCTGCACCGGCAGACCAGCACGCAGGGCCATGCCCACGCCGTCACCGGTGTTGATCAAGGCATTGGTGGTAGAGGCGTAGATACGACCGGAACCACCGGTGGCAAAGACGGTGGCCTTGGCCTTGAAGAACACGGTCTCACCGGACTCGATGTCGATGGCGATCACACCACAGACATTACCCTCATCGTCCTTGACCAGTTCAGAGGCATACCACTCGTTGTAGAACTGGGTGCCGTTCTTCAGGTTCTGCTGATACAGGGTGTGCAGCAGCGCGTGACCGGTACGGTCAGCAGCAGCACAGGTACGAGCAGCCTGACCACCTTCACCGAAGTTCTTGGACTGACCACCAAACGGGCGCTGGTAGATACGACCTTCTTCGGTACGGGAGAACGGCAGACCCATATGATCCAGCTCGAACACCGCTTCCGGGCCGACATTACACATGTATTCGATAGCGTCCTGGTCACCGATGTAATCGGAACCTTTAACGGTATCGTACATGTGCCAGCGCCAATCATCGTTGGGATCGGCAGACGCGATCGCACAGGTGATACCGCCCTGGGCGGATACAGTGTGCGAACGGGTCGGGAATACTTTGGAAATCAGCGCAGTCTTGAAGCCGGACTGGGCCATTTGCAGTGAGGCGCGCATACCGGCACCACCACCACCTACGACGATAGCGTCAAATGTAATAGTGCGAATGGACATGGATTACGCCCCTCCCCAGATCAGAACCAGACCCCACAGCAAGTAAACGATCAGCGCCAGTGCAATTGCCAGCTGGGCAATCAAACGCACGGCGGTAGCCGCTTTACCAAAGGTCAGGCTGGTCAGGTAGTCGGTGGTGACACCCCACAGACCTACCCAGGTGTGTGCTGCAACAGCAATTACCAGCAAGGTATTGGCAATCTGCATGCAAACAGAGCCCATGAATTCCTTCCAGCTGCCGTAATCCAGCTCACCAGCAGCCATCAGATAGCCCAGCATGCCAATCAGATAAACACCAATAATGACAGCTGAGACTCGCTGGATGAGCCAGTCGTACAGGCCATTACGGCCCAGACTCGTTACAGGGGTTACCATATCCAGCCTCCTACCAGCAGAATCAATACCGCAGAAATGATGAACACCAGCTTGGCGCCGCGACGGCCGCCTTCGAGGGTTTCACCAACGCCGGTATCCATGATGAGGTGGCGAATACCTGCCACCAGGTGATACAGCAATACAGCCAGAATGGCCCATACCACCAGCTTCACCAGCGGGGAGGTCATCAATGCTTTCAGGTCCGCAAAGCTCTCGGGAGACGCCAGGGAGCGATCCAGCATCCACAGCAGAATCGGCAATGCCAAAAAGATGGCAACGCCGGTAACACGGTGGGTAATGGACGCTATAGCCGTGACCGGGAACTTGATCGTGCTCAGATCGAGGTTAACGGGTCGCTTGTCGTTCACGGTAGCCTACTTATAGCCGGGCCCCATCACAGATCGGGGCGGTTGTCGGGAACTTGGTAGCGTAGCTGAGATCAGAACAATAACTCTGATCTCAGCAAGCTGCCTGGGCCGGGGTGGGCCCACAGCAAAACACCACCGGTGATTTGCCGGGCGGCAGTATATCGCCGCATCCAGCGCAAAACAAACGCTGCGCACCATTCAGGTACAATCGCGTTTACCTAAGACATTGATATACAAAGACGCACCTCATGAGAGCGTGAACATTCATGCTGCACCACGGTGAGGCATAAATGTCACATCTGCGTAACACGCTGTTTACCCTACAAAAGTCTGACCCGCCGGTTCCCGGGTTCGCGTTGACAAAGGTGTGTCAAAACTTTACCTTCCACCGCGCTTTGGAGGACCTTCCCTGCCTGACGAAGTCTTTCTGTGACTTCACAGAGGAAAGTTCCCTGTCCGCCAATGGAGAGATTCCCATGACCGAGAAGAAAGCCACTCTGAGTGTTGATGGCAAAGGCCTTGACCTTCCCATCTACTCCCCGACCCTGGGCCGCGACGTTATCGACGTGTCCTCCCTGGTAGCCAACGGTGTTTTCACTTTTGACCCTGGCTTTACCTCCACCGCTTCCTGCGAATCCAAAATCACCTTCATCGACGGTGAAGTAGGCAAGCTGCTGCATCGGGGCTACTCCATCGAGGAGCTGGCAGGCAAATCCGATTACCTGGAAGTGTGCTACACCCTGCTCTACGGTGAGCTGCCTTCCGCTGAACAGAAAGAAGAGTTCGTCAGCACGGTGAAGAACCACACCATGGTTCACGAGCAGATCCGCAACTTCTTCAACGGCTTCCGCCGTGATGCGCACCCGATGGCCATCATGTGTGGCGTGGTTGGCGCCCTGTCCGCCTTCTACCACGACTCCCTGGACATCAATAACCCGCAGCATCGTGAAATCACCGCGTACCGCCTGATCGCCAAGATGCCCACCATCGCGGCCATGTGCTACAAGTACGCTCTGGGCCAGCCTTTCATGTACCCGCGCAATGATCTGGGTTACGCAGAAAACTTCCTGCACATGATGTTCGGCAACCCCTGCGAAGAGTCCAAGATCAGCCCGACCCTGGCCAAGGCCATGGACCGCATCTTCATCCTTCACGCCGATCACGAGCAGAACGCGTCCACCTCTACCGTCCGTCTGGCCGGTTCCTCCGGTGCCAACCCGTTCGCCTGTATCGCTGCAGGCATCTCTGCCCTGTGGGGCCCGGCACACGGTGGCGCCAACGAAGCTGTACTGAATATGCTGGATGAGATCGGCTCCATCGATAACATCGAGACGTACATTGCCAAGGCCAAGGACAAGAGCGATCCGTTCAAGCTGATGGGCTTCGGTCACCGCGTTTACAAAAACTATGATCCGCGCGCCACGGTAATGCGTGAATCCTGCCACGAAGTACTGGCCGAGCTGGGCGTAAACGACCCGCAGCTGGAACTCGCCATGAAGCTGGAAGAGATCGCCCTGAGCGACCCCTACTTCAAGGAGAAGAAGCTGTTCCCGAACGTGGATTTCTACTCTGGCATCATCCTCAAAGCCATCGGTATCCCGACCTCCATGTTCACCGTAATCTTCGCCCTGTCCCGTACCGTGGGCTGGATTGCACACTGGAACGAGATGATCTCCAACCCGTACAAGATTGGCCGTCCGCGCCAGCTGTACACCGGCGAAGCCGAGCGTCCGTTCGTACCGGTCAACGAGCGCAAATAAACGCTTGCTGCCGACTACAAAAAAACCGCCTTCGGGCGGTTTTTTTGTAGTCATTTCTCCGCCCCCTCTCACAGCGAATCCACAAAAATTCACACTATGCATTTGCCTGCCTGCTGTCTGCATGCAAGCATCCTTGCTTCCCTCAACAATCTGCTGGCTAATTATGAAAAAAATTACTGCGCTCGTCGTGATCGCCGTCATCGCCGCTTACTTGCTGTTCTGGCCCGTTCCCATTGAACCGGTGGCCTGGCAAGCGCCGCAGGCGCCGGCATTGGAAGGGCCCTATGCCGTCAACGACAAGCTCGCCAACGTGTCTCAATTTGGCCAGGGGGAAGGTATCGGCCCGGAGGATGTAGCCATTGATGACAACGGCTATTTTTATGTTGGCTATGACGACGGACGCATTGTCCGCTTTGACCCGGATGGCAAACACCCCGACCTGATAGCCGACACCAAAGGCCGGCCACTGGGTCTGGACTTTGACCCCGCTGGCAACCTCATCGTAGCCGATGGTTACAAGGGTCTGCTCAGTATCGCCCCCAGCGGAGCCATCAAAGCGCTCAGCCAACGTGCTGAGGGTATCGACTTTGGCTTTACCGATGATGTGGACGTGGACAGCAACGGCATCGCCTATTTCACCGACGCCTCCAGCAAGTTTGGCCCAGCTATGAAAGCCCGTGACGACGTACTGGAGCACGGCGGCCACGGCCGCTTTCTGCGCTACGATCCCGCTACTGGCACCACCGACGTCCTGCTGGATGGCCTGCAGTTCGCCAATGGTGTAGCCCTCTCTCAAAACGAAGACTTCGTACTGGTCACCGAAACCGGCAACTACAGCGTGATCCGGTACTGGCTCAAGGGCGACAAGGCCGGCACCCATGATATTTTCTTCGATAACTTGCCGGGCATCCCCGACGGCATTTCTGCCAACGGCAATGGTACCTTCTGGGTTGCCCTGTTCAGCCCGCGCAATGCCATGCTCGACAGCATGTCCGACAAACCCCTGCTGCGCAAAGTGGCCTTCAGACTGCCCGAGTTCCTGCAACCACAGCCAGCCCATCATGCCTTCGTACTGGGCCTCAACGAACAAGGCCAGGTGACCCACAACCTGCAGCACAATGCCCCTGAAGCTTTCGCCCCGATTACCAGCGTCGAACAGGTTGGCAACACCCTCTATCTGGGCAGCCTGACCGCATCCGCCTTTGCGGCTTATGTCCTGCCGCAGACGCCTGAAACGACGCCAGCCCCCCAGGGAGGCGCCCAATGAACTCGTTACGCGCCGCCTTTATCGGCCTTGGCACCATGGGTTTTCCCATGGCCGGACACCTAGCCAACGCAGGCCTCGCCATGACGGTGTACAACCGCACAGCAAGCCGGGCAACCCGATGGCAACAGCAACACCCGGGGTTGACGGCAGATAACCCTGCTGCGGCGGCGGACGGCGCTGACCTGGTCTTTGTCTGCGTTGGCAACGACGATGACCTGCGACAGGTGACCCTGGGGCCTGAAGGCGCGCTGCAGACCCTCAAGCCTGACGCCATTCTGATCGACCACACCACCGCCAGCGCCGCCATGGCACGGGAGCTGTCACAGGCTTGCCAGGACCGCGATGCGCATTTCATCGATGCCCCGGTTTCCGGAGGCCAACAGGGCGCCGAAAACGGACAACTCTCCATCATGTGCGGCGGCAACCCTGCCATTTACCAGCGCGCCCTGCCCGTGCTTGAGCACTACGCCAAAGCCTGCAACCTGCTGGGCCCCGCCGGCAGCGGGCAGCTTACCAAAATGGTGAATCAGATCTGTGTTGCCGGGCTCGTTCAGGCACTGTCTGAAGGCGTGGCTTTTGCTAACAACGCCGGACTGGACGCGAAAAAGGTCTTCGAGACCATCAGCCAGGGCGCGGCCTCATCCTGGCAAATGATCCATCGTCACCAAACAATGATTGACGACGAGTTCGACCACGGTTTCGCGGTTGACTGGATGCGCAAGGACCTGGATATCTGCCTGCAAGAAGCCGCTCGCAACGGCACCCCTCTGCCAGTGACATCCCAGGTCAACGATTTCTATCGGGAGCTCCAGGCCATGGGAGGCGGGCGCTGGGACACGTCCGCCCTGCTCCGCCGCCTGACACGAGACGAATGACCGGATCGCACCTTAGTTGACCTGTTTTTCTGCCCCCTTTTCGGGCACAAGGGCCTTGGCATTCTCGCTGGCAAGCCGCCGTGCCACGTTTTCGGGCAGCGCATTCAGCAAAGGCAGATAGCTCTTCATTTGTCTCGAAAGGCTGTCAAAATGCCCGACAAGGTCACTGCCAAGCGTAAACCTGCCCGGATATTGCTCGATCAGCGCGACCCAGTCAGGATCCGCCTTGCCATCGTCGAGCACATAGTGATCCTTCACACTCCAGGACAAGTCCACATACAGGTTGTCATAGCGCGCCAGTAACGCCTCAAGAATGGGAACCAGCGTTTTCAATGGCGGCTGCTTGTCCTCCACTCCGCCACTGGTACCCGCATGAGCCAGCACGAAACGGGTGTCAGGGTTCCCTTCCAGCGCCTCTTCCAGCTCCTGCAGATAAATCGGCGTCTCCTCCCGCAGGGAGGTGAGGTTGCTGTGTAGCAACACTGGCAGGCCGTACTCTGCCGCCACCTCATACACCTGCATCAGGGCCGGGTGGTTGGCACGTGGCGTCTCGCCCTCGGTCAGCGCAGTCAGCTGGTCATGGCGGGTAAGAACCTCACCGATGCCAAACCACATCCCTGGATAGCGCTCGATCAACGCCTCAATCTGCCCTGCAGCATGCAAATCCGTGGGATTGAAACCACTAATAAACGGTTTGATTCGCTGACGTTGCTCAGGCTCAAGACCGGTAATGGCCTGGGCAACAATGTCATCGGTAGCGCTGTAGTAATACAGCGGGGACTCATCCCCCAGGTAATAGCGCGGCTTGCGGGGAGCATCCGCCTGCCACTTCTTCATGACCGGCAACCCAAATAACCAGACCTGCTCTACGCTGGCGCGGTCCATCGCCGAGATCAGTGCCTCTGTCCCCTCACTGTCCTGCATGAAATCCACGTAGTGCAGATGAGCATCCACAAAGGACAAGTGGTAACGATTTTCCGCCTGACTGGCACAGGCAACATTCAGGCTCAACAACGTCACCATCACACCATGAGCAAGCCAGCGCAGGGGCGATTCCGGCATTCCTGCAATCCTTTTCTGATTCACTTGATTTCAAAAGACCGCCCAGCCCGTCAGGAGTTCGACACCGATCCCGGTGACAGACAACATTTTACACAACGTCTATTTGTGGACATTTAATTCCATTTATCCCAATATGGACATCATTAATCCTCCTGACGCTAGCGGAGAGACCATGCAAACCGCCACACAACCTCGCCCACAACCGCTGGACGATCACGCCCGTCACGCCGCCCTGCGTGCGGTACTCACGCTGCTGGGGCATTGGCAATGCACGGAAAAGGAAAAGATGGCGTTACTTGGCGTAGGCCGCTCGACCCTGCACAAGTACCAGAGTCAGCCTGACAGCGCCCGAGTCAGCCAGGATTTGCTGGAACGTCTCAGTTACCTGCTCAATATCCACCAGGCTCTGCGTACCCTGTTTGGCAACAAGGAAAACGTCTACGGCTTTGTGCGCATGGCTAACCATAATCCGTTTTTCAATGGCGCCAGCCCCATGGACATCATGAGCGCAGGGACTGTCGCTGCCCTGTATGAAGTCCATCGACAACTGGACAGCCTGCGGGGCGGCCAATGGGGTTAGCCAACCTGCCCCGCCTGGCGTTTCGCAAGCACACAGCCTATCGTCTGGTGAACGGCAAATACCCGCCGATCCACATTTTCGATGATGTGGCCGACCAGGCAGATTTTGACGCTCTCTATGCGGTTCAGGCGCTCACCAACCCCCGTTTACAACATGAGATTGGCGACCTGAATCGGGTCCCCGCCGAACAGCGGCCCTGGGGAATTCCTGGCTGCAACTACGCACTGGGGCCCTTTGTGCACATCAACCCGGAAGGCTCACGGTTTTCCAGTGGAACCCATGGGGTGTTCTATTGCGCCGACAAGATGGCCACGGCCATCGCCGAGACACGCTATCACCAGGAACGCTACTTCCGTAATGTGGATGGTCTCAAGTACGACCGCATTGTCATGCGCGGTCTGACCACGCAATTTTCCGCCACCCTGGTGGATATCACCCCTGCCAGCCGCCACCCCGAATGGCATGCCCCCAATGATTACCAGGCAGCCCGAGCCCTGGGGGAGCAGGTGATCAGCGAACAGGAGGCGGGCATTCACTATGAATCCGTGCGAGCCCCGGGCAACCGTTGTCACGCCTTGTTCAGCCCCCGGATGATTGAATCTGTTATCCCCAGCCAGCATTACGAGTACATCTGGGATGGCGAACGCATCTCTCATGTGCTCACCATCCGCCGCTTTATCGGCACCTGAACCCGCCCCCACATGACAGAAAGCAGGCTCCAGGGATTTCCAGGTGAGGCAGGCATGACAAGAGAGAGGCTGGCAACAACCCAATAAAAAAGCCCCACTCTTTCGAGTGAGGCTTCTTTATGTGGCGTCCCCTAGGGGAGTCGAACCCCTGTTACCGCCGTGAAAGGGCGGTGTCCTGGGCCACTAGACGAAGGGGACGTGTTTGGTGGAGCTAAGCGGGATCGAACCGCTGACCTCAACACTGCCAGTGTTGCGCTCTCCCAGCTGAGCTATAGCCCCAGAGTCACCAATGGAACACGATGCGTCCCGGTTGGTGCGGCGTATTCTACCGGCCACCCCCAACCTGTCAAGCGACATCAAGTGGTTTTTTTCAGAATGAAGTCCGTTTGGCTACATTCTGGGCAAGCTGCTGAAAAACTGGGCGAAATTCACCACCTCAGCCGTAGCAGCGTCGCTGGCGGCGCGATAGCCCAACCTCAGCAGCGAGTTACGAAAACCTTTCCGCGAGAAATACGTTTTTGCTCTTCGAAACTCGCTTCTCGCAACTCGCCACTATGGTGATCGCGCCGCCAGCGACGCTCCTACCGTCAAGCCTCAACCCACCGGCAGGTCCCGGTACGCCTTCTCCAGCTTCTTCATCTGCTTCTTGGACACCCCGCCCAACACCTCGATGGCATTACGCAAGCGCGCGCGACTCACATCGGAGCCAATGATCTCCATGGAATCCACCACCGAGAAGCTGGCACTGGTGCCCGCTATGGCAATGAATACCGGGAACAGGAAGTCCTTGATCTTCACCTCGAGTGCATCGGCGATGGCCTTTGCGTCCGCAAACAGGCCATCACGCTGCCAGTCACTGCGCGCTTCATAGGTCCACAGCAGATATTGCAGCCACACTTTCATGTCATCCGCGGTGTACTGTTTGTGTTCGAAGCTCGCCTCGCTAATGGCCGGCATACCGTTGAAACAGAATGCCGCCTTGTCCGCCACTTCGGACAGCGTCTCTACACGCTGACGCAGGTGGGGAATGATCTTCATGGCGTAATCGCGGTTGTATGCCCAACTCAGCAGGGAATCCAGAAACTGCTCATCACTCTGATCGCGCAGCCACTGGCCGTTGAGCCAGCTCAGTTTTTCCACATCGAATACCGGACCACCCAGAGACACCCGCTGAATATCAAAGGCGTCCTGCATTTGCGCCAGTGAAAACTTCTCGCTCTCATCCGGCATGGACCATCCCATGCGGCCGAGGTAATTCACCAGCGCTTCCGGCAGATAGCCCATGCGCTGATAGAACAGGATGCTGGTGGGGTTCTTGCGTTTGCTGAGCTTGGACTTATCCGGATTCCGCAGCAGCGGCATATGGCACAGCACCGGCATATCCCAACCAAAGTACTGGTACAACAGTTTGTGTTTGGGGGCGGAGTTGAGCCACTCTTCACCACGGATCACGTGAGTGATTTCCATCAGGTGATCATCGACGATATTGGCCAGATGATAGGTAGGCATGCCATCGGACTTGAGCAGGATCTGCGCATCCACCAGGGCCCAATCCAGTTCCACCGTACCGCGCAACATATCCTCGATCTCGCAGCGGCCGTCCACCGGTACGCGCATGCGGATCACGTAGGGCGCACCCTGCGCCTCGCGTTTGGCCTGCTCGTCGGCAGGCAATTCCAGATCCTGCGGTTTCAGCGCCCGGTTCTCGCCTTTTTCTTTCAGCTCAGCGCGCAACACATCCAGCTCTTCACTGGTGCGATAGCACTTGAACGCATGCCCCTTCTCGATCAGCGTCTCGGCATACTCGCGATACATGCCCTTGCGCTCGCTCTGGCGGTACGGACCGTGGGGGCCGCCCACATCCGGGCCTTCGTCCCAGGTCAGCCCCAGCCACTTGAGCGAATCGAGAATCATCTGCTCGGACTCCGCGGTGGAGCGTGTCTGATCGGTATCTTCGATACGCAGAATGAACTGGCCACCGTGCTGTTGGGCAAAGCAGCGATTGAACAGGGCAATGTAGGCGGTGCCGACGTGAGGATCGCCGGTGGGCGACGGGGCAACGCGGGTGCGAACAGTCATGCGGACTCCAATAAGGCAAACTGGCGCGGATTATACCTGTCTAAACACGCACCATATAGACAAGGCACGGCGGGTTTCTGATATGGTTGTGACAGTTTAATGATTCCCGTTAACGTTGTTGCGACGTCTGCCTGTCGACAACAAGCCATTCACTGGATTCAACGTCATCAAGGAAAAGACCATGCGTATCCCTTTCCAACGTTCTGTTCTGGTCGCTTTGGTAGCCAGCGCTACTCTGCTGCAGGCCTGCTCCGAACAACCCGAGCCCGCCAGGGAAGACAACAAAGCTGCCGCACCCGCTGCTCCCGAACAACATGCAGCACACGAGGCAGAGGCGCCCAAGGCTAGCGGCATTACCCGCAGCACGGCACCGGAAGGCGCCAGGGTTTTCTTCGTCTCCCCCGAGGATGGTGCCACCGTCAGCAGTCCGGTCACGGTTGAATTCGGCCTGGAAGGCATGGACGTTGCGCCCGCCGGCACCGATCAGGAAAACAGTGGCCACCATCATCTGCTGATCGATCTGGATGAAAAGCCCGCCATGGACATGCCTCTGCCCGCCACCGAGCACGTCGTGCATTTCGGCAAAGGCCAGACGTCCACAACACTGGAGCTGGAACCCGGCGAGCACACTCTGCAACTGCTGTTGGGTGACTGGCGCCATATTCCCCATGATCCAGCAGTAATGTCCCGGGAAATCACCATTACGGTGGAATGAACAACCTGAAAAGGGCCTCACTTGAGGCCCTTTTCAATCTTGCCAATGCGTCTGAATCCTCACTGTCCAGGCTTGGTCTGGAACGCCAAAACCCGGAGCCTCCCGTTAACGCAGCAACAAATGTGGCACCTTCGCCTCTCGAATCATCTTGTTGGTAGTGCTGCCAACAAAGAATTCACGAATGCGAGAGTGGCCATAGGCTCCCATCACCACCAGATCTACGTTGTGGCTTTGCTGATAGGCATGCAATGCCGGCTCGACCTCGCCTTCCAGTTGTGCACGGGTAACCTGATGCCCTGAGTCACTCAGTTTGTCTGATGCCCATTGCAAGTCTTCGGATTTCCCCACTGACACCAGGTGACAATCCAGCCCTTTGAACATCGGGCTGTTGGCCAGCATGGTGACGCCCTTGCGGGTGGTCTCGCTGCCGTCATAAGCCAGCATGATCGTCTGCGGAGGGGAAAACTCCCCCGTGGTCACCAGGATCGGGCGACGAACCGCACGAATCACCCGCTCCACATTGTCCCCCACCTGGGCCCCAACGCCGTTATGCTCTTCGCCTTGCTTGCCAATCACCAGCAGGCGCATGCCGTCTTCCAGTTCCACCAGCGTATCCACCAGATCACCATGGCGCTGACGGCTTGACGGTTCGCTCGCGCCGGCGGCCACCACCCGGGCATGCGCAGCCTCGAGCATTACCTTGCCCTGCTCAAGCGCCAGGCGGTTACGCTGAGCATCCAGATCCGCCAGTTCCTGCAACAGATGCTCGCGGCCACCCAGTGCAAGATTGCCACTGTAGTCGGCGGTTACCGGGTAGCGGGAATGATCCAGTACATGCAGCAGGTCCAGGGGAGCATCCAGCCGCTGGGCCGCCCAGGCAGCATAGTCGCAGACCGTGGCAGACGCGGTTGAGCCATCGATGCAGGCTATTACGTTAGTCATGTCCTCTCCCTGGCTCAGTGGCCGCCCATCAGTTTTTCAACTTCTGCCGGCTTGTCGTGTACGCCGAACTTGTCCACCAGCGTGGCGCTGGCTTCGTTCAAACCGGTAATGTCGACCTCGGTCCCTTCGCGGCGGAATTTGATCACCACCTTGTCCAGTGCACCAATGGCAGTAATGTCCCAGAAATGGGCGCGGTGGACATCAATGGTGACCTTATCAATGGCTTCCTTGAAATCAAAGGACTTCACGAACTGGTCCGCAGAGGTGAAAAACACCTGCCCCACCACCTCATACATGCGGTGGCCATCATCCGCATGTTGCGTGGCTTTCACATAGAAAATACGGCCCACCTTATTGGCATAGAACAGCGCGCTGAGCACAACACCGATACCCACACCGATGGCCAGGTTATGGGTCGCAACGGTGGCGGTCACGGTGGCCAGCATCACGATCGTGCTGCTGGGCGGATGCTTGGCAATATTGGTGATGGACTCCCAGCTGAAAGTGCCGATGGAGACCATTACCATCACCGCCACCAACGCAGCCATGGGAATCTGCGAGACCCACTTGCCGAGAAACACCACCAGCACCAACAGAAAGCAACCGGCAAACAGGGTCGAGAGCCGCTTGCGCCCTCCGGATTTCACATTAATCACCGACTGGCCAATCATGGCGCAACCGGCCATGCCGCCCAGAAAACCGGAGACGATATTGGCAATACCCTGCCCCTTACATTCGCGATTCTTGTCACTCTCGGTATCGGTCAGGTCATCCACAATCGTGGCCGTCATCATGGACTCCAGCAGACCAACCACCGCCAGGGCCAGGGAGTACGGGAGGATGATTTTCAGCGTTTCCAGATTCAGCGGAATGTCGGGCAACAGGAAAATCGGCAGGCTGTCCGGCAGCTCACCCTTGTCGCCCACGGTAGGGACATCCAGCCCCAGGAACATGGCCACCCCGGTGATCACGATGATACAGATCAGCGGTGACGGCACTGCGGTGGTCAGCAGTGGCAGCAGATAAATGATGCCAAGGCCCGCCGCCACCATGACATACACGTGCCAGGTCACCCCTTCCAGTTCGGGCAGCTGAGCCATGAAGATCAGGATAGCCAGGGCGTTCACAAACCCCGTCACCACCGAGCGCGACACGAATCGCATCAGGTTGCCAAGCTTGAGAAAACCGGCAATAACCTGTAACCCACCAGTCAACACCGTAGCCGCCAGCAAGTACTGGAGACCGTGATCTTTCACCAGCGTCACCATCACCAGCGCCATGGCGCCAGTCGCCGCAGAGATCATCCCGGGTCGCCCACCGGCAAAGGCGGTCACCACGGCGATACAGAAAGAGGCATACAACCCCACTTTGGGGTCTACACCGGCAATGATGGAGAACGCGATCGCCTCCGGAATCAGCGCCAGCGCCACCACGGTACCGGCCAGCAAATCTCCGCGGAGGTTGCTGAACCATTCCTGCTGGATAGAACGAATCATCGACAAACCCTGTTAAGCTGGAAAGCGGCCCAAATCGGGCCCGGAAAGGGCGCGGAGTCTAGCAGATCGGCCCCCTGCGCAACAGGCAGGCCATCGGCAGGTCTACGCGAAACGCCCCCAACATGCGACAATGCGTCCCCGTTTCGCCGACCGATAGCCGTTGATGACAGACGCCGCCCCACAGCCCCTGGACCGCCGCCTCAGCGTGGCCCCCATGATGGACTGGACCACCCGGGATTATCGCTATCTGGCACGCCTGATCACCCGGCATACCCTGCTTTACACCGAAATGGTGGTGGCTCAGGCCATCCTGCATGGTGACCGTGACCGTTTCCTGTCATTCAATGATGAAGAGCACCCGGTCGCGCTGCAGCTGGGCGGCAGTGACCCGCGGCAACTGGCTGAAGCCGCCCGCATCAGCGAGCAGTATGGCTACAACGAGATTAATCTGAACGTGGGTTGCCCGTCAGATCGGGTTCAACAGGGCAAGATCGGCGCCATCCTCATGGCCGAACCTGAGCTGGTGGGTGAATGCGTGGAAACCATGCAGGCTGTCGTTTCCGTACCGGTCACGGTAAAGACCCGCATCGGCATCGACGACCAGGACGATTACGACTTCCTGTTCCGATTTGTGGAGCAGATTGAGCGGGCCGGCTGCACCAGCCTCACCATTCATGCCCGCAAGGCCATACTCTCCGGACTTTCGCCCAAGGAAAACCGCGAGATTCCCCCACTCATTTACCAGCGTGCCTACGCAATCAAGCAGGCATTTGCACACATGGAGATCATCCTTAACGGCGGAGTGAAAACCCTGCAGGAAGTTCATGATCACATGGGCGAAGTGGACGGTGTCATGATTGGGCGCGAGGCCTACCAGAACCCGTATTTCCTGGCCGATGCCGACCAGGTGGTATTTGGCGATGCGCGCCCTGTCCCCAGCCGTCGTGAAGTCGCCGAGCAGTTCCTGCCCTATCTCGAGCGCCGTTACGCCCTGGGCCATGCGCCCAAACATGCCCTGCGCCATATCCTCAACCTGTTTCAGGGGGAGCCCGGTGCGCGCAAGTTCCGGCGTCACCTGAGCGAGAACATGCACAAACCCGGCACTACCCCACAAGTGCTAATGGACGCTTTGGCGCAACTGCCTTAGCCTGTAGTCATCGATTGTCGCGCCGAATTGATTGCCAGGCGCGGAGATCAGTTGAAAGTTTAAAGTTGAAACGCGAGGCAAAGGCCGAGCAGCCACTGAAGCTCTGGAGTTCCGCGCTGAAATCAACGTGAATCGCGGCTCCGTCGATTCACGTCTTGCATTGATCGATACCGCGCTTTTGAACTTTAAACTTTCAACTCAGCCCCTTTCGGGGCACGACAAATCAGCATTCTGTCATGACGAACCTGTACTGTGCCGGGCATGACACCACAAGGAACGGAAACCGTGAACAAACGCGAACAGCTTGCCCAATGGACCTCTCTGGTGGCAGATACTGGCGACCTCGACATGATTGCCGCTCTGGCCCCCGAAGATGCCACCACCAACCCTTCCCTGCTGCTGGCTGCCGCTAAAGACGAACGATACCGTGGCCTGCTGGAACAGGCCGCAACCCTCTGCGAAGAACTCGGCCATAAAGGCGAAATGGACTGGCTAACAGATATCTGTGCTTGCCTCGCGGGTCAGGCCATCCTGGAGCGCGTTCCCGGCCTGGTCTCCACCGAAGTGGATGCACGCCTGTCATTCGATACTCGAGCCACCGTAGAAAAAGCCCGCCGGTTGATGAGCATTTACCGGGAACTGGATGTGGACCCCTCTCGTATCCTGATCAAGATCGCGGCCACCTGGGAAGGCATACAGGCCGTGCGAATCCTTGAAGAGGAAGGCACACGCTGCAACGTCACCCTGGTCTTCAATCAGGCGCAGGCACTGGCAGCCGCGGAAGCCGGCGCCACACTGATTTCCCCGTTTGTCGGCCGTATCTACGACTGGTACCGCAAAAGCGGTATGGATATCGCCACCGCAGACGACGACCCGGGCGTCCAGTCCGTGCGAGAAATTTACCGCACCTTCAAGGCCCGGGGGCTGGAAACCATCGTCATGGGCGCCAGCTTCCGCACCGCCGACCAGATCGAAGCCCTTGCCGGTTGCGACAAGCTCACCATCAGCCCGGCGCTGCTGGAGGAACTTGCCAGCCGCGATGGCACTCTGACTCAGGTACTGGATGCGGAACTGGTTGCACCGGAAAGCGACTGGACCCCGGTCAACGAGCCCGCCTTCCGCTGGCAAATGAACGACGATCCCATGGCCTGTGATCTTCTGGCGGACGGTATTCGCCGTTTTGCCAAAGATCAGCAAGCCCTGGAAACACTGCTGACATAAGGAAACGGTTTGAACTGGCTGAATCGACTGTTTGGTACTGACGCCCAGACACCGCAAACCACCGAGCATGACCTGCACCGGGCAGCCGCTGCGCTACTACTGGAAGTGGCACGCACCGACGGCAAGGTCGACGCTGAGGAAAGTGCACGCCTGGTAGAGGCAGTGCAAAGCCGCTGGCAACTGGACCCGGCGGAAATGAACGACATCCTTGGCGAGCTGGAAACCCGTGTAGATCAGGCCACAGACCTGTTTGAATTCACCCTGCCCCTGCGAGAACACTGGGACCCGGAAACCCGTGTTGCCCTGGTAGAAGACATGTGGGCCATGGCCGCCGCCGACGGCCACGTGGACGTCCACGAAGAACACCTCATCCGCCGCGTCAGCGACCTGCTTTATGTGTCCCATGGGGACTATATTCGGGCGAAGATGAAGGCAATTTCTTCAGTTGACAGTTGATAGTGGACAGTTGACAGCTGCGCGAACAGCGTTTCTGATTGTTTAAACGATTGAGGCCGCGCCCACCCAAGGCCGCGGCCTCAATCGTTTTAAAACACGCGGGCGCATGCCGCGCGCTGTTAACTGTCCACTATCAACTGTCAACTATGCCTCACCACTCCTCATACTCACTTTCCAGCTCCAAATCCCGTTGCTCAATGTCCGGGAAACGCAGGGAGGGTCGGTCGCCGGATTCGAAGCGGCGGCGCTGCAGGTAAGCGTTGCGGATGAAAGTGTAGCGATCACCGACGATAGTACGTTCCAGATCCAGTAAATCGGCCCTGAGATCAACCACATAAACGGCGGTGAAACTGTGCCGGGTGAGGTCATGATCAATATAGTGTCTGAGCCGCATGTAATCCTCTGGCCAGATGGCTGCCGCATCCCTGCCAGTAGAAGGCCCGAAGAAAGGAAGTACCAGATAGGGGCCTTCAGGAATACCCCAACGCGCAAACGTCAGCCCCAGATCCGTGTCATGCTTTCGCAGGTTCACCTTGCTGGCCACATCGAACAGCCCACCAATACCCAGGGTACTATTGACCGCGAAACGGCCCCAGTTTTGACCGACATGATTCCAGCGCCATTGCAGCACGCTGTTAAGGCCGCTGCGAAAGTCCCGCAGATTCTCGTAAAAGCGGGTGATGGTATCGTCCATCCACTGCGGGGTGGCTTTCTGGTACCCCTTTGCTACAGGTTTCAAGCCGTAGGTATCGAGAAACTCATTGAACGCGAATACCTTGCGGTTCATGTTCTCCCAAGGGTCGGCGTACTGGTTCTGCCCCGCCGGCGCGTCAAACGCCGTAGTGGCCTCACCCCAGTCATCCTCTTCTTCCGCTGTCACCAGCACTGGCAGGCTCAGCAGTATTGTTAGTAGCAGGTAGCGCACAAACACCCCGGTAACCGGAGGCTTAGCCATCCGGAAATCAATTCAAACGCCGCATTATAGCGGCCCTGTCTATCCCGGGAACAGGGAAACCCGCCCGGGGTTACGCAACTCTGACAGGTTTTACACATTCACTCCGGGAGCCAGCCGGCGCTCAATCCAGTAATCCACACTCAAAAATCGGCCTGCGCCCTGGAAGAACAATACCAGCAGCATAATGAAGTAGGTCATGGCGAATTCGATACCATTGTTGAGAATCACCAGACCGCCCTTCTCTGTCAGCCATTCATAATTACCATTCTCTCTCAGAATCTGCCTGGCACGGCTTAGTCGTTTTCCCACCTCTTCACTGTTCTCAAGACTCGCCTGTGCGGCAGGGATGCCTAACTTCGCCAACGGCAGGGCCGTGCTGGTAGCAGGGTTACCCGGCGCGATAGCAAACCAGCCATGCGGCCAATGGACTGTGGCCATCGCTACCACCATAGTGAACATGAGCGGGATGGATACATAACGGGTCAGCAGCCCGATCAGGAGCAGCAAGCCACCCACCAACTCCGTAGCGGTAGCCAGGAAGGCCAACAGCGCTGGAAAAGGCAATCCCAATCCCCAGTCAGGGTTGGCAAACCAGGCAACGGTGCTGTCGAAGCTCACGGCCTTGTTATACCCGGCACTGATCATTACCGGTGCCAGAAAAAGGCGCAGCGCCAAAGGCGCAAGAAAATCTGCTATGCGTGCAGTATTCAGGGCGTAATGAATTTTTTTCATCAGGGCAAGCATAGGGGCTCTCCATCAGGAATAATACGTTTTCACGAGCCATGCAGGCATGAACAGTCAAATCACAACAGACCTGAAAATCACACGGTACTATGGCACAGCGAAAAGGGCGTTTAGGCTGAAACAAGGTGCTATGGAAAAGCCCCTTAACAGCTTTTCAGTGTTGTCCCTATAAGGATGTCGCGTTCGCGCATTTGTTGCAGAATGCCGTGAGAAAATTCTGCCAGTTTGTCTTCGTCAAACTGCATTTCCCCTGCAAGCTGGCCCACCACTTCGATTCCTGTCAGCGCAGGATTTTCAGCGATGAGTTGCAACAATCTGGCAGTAGGTGCATTTATCTCCATAAATCGCACCTGATCTTCACGATTACGGTAAATCAGTAACCACACAGGCTGCGGCAAAGGTCGGTCGGGCTGGAACTCGGTACAGATTTTGTGGACGGGAAAGTGATAAGACAGTACGGCATGGAGTGGACTGAGTCTCGGAATTGCGCGAAGCAAATCGCCCTCAGGCTGGATTCCTTCTTCGGGAAACGATTCTGTCGACGCATCCAGAACCAGCTCCATCCATTCGTAATGTGCCAGCTCAAGCAGGAAAGGCGGATCTCCCTCTTCATCCCCTGCCCCTGTAGCGAGGTAACTGACAAATTCTTGGGGAATTTCTACAAAATAGGGGGTTTTACACGCATGCGATTCAAAGAAACCCCGCACCAATCTCTGCCACCGGCCAGGACTCAGTAACGAAAACAAGACAGGAAAACCCTGCTGGATAAACCCGTTAACATTGTTGAAAAACAGATTGCGGTAGATATCCAGACGCCGCTCTTCAAGACCCTCAGGCGCGGGGCGGGTATCCGGGTTACGCAGGTGATCGGCGAAGACGCGCTGAAGGCGCTGGAAATCAGCGTCACTCATCCCAGTTTACGCTCCCTGGTAGCATGCCGTTTCTGATGGCGAGCGATCTCTTTTAGCTCGCCAAACAACTCATCTTCACCTGGAAAGTTGAAATCCCTTTCCAACAAGGTAGGGAGTACACCAAACTCCCGGTAAGCATGCTCCAGCAATGCCCATACCGGATCAATAACAGCTGAACCATGGGTATCCACTTTCAGATCATCGGCTTCATCAAAGTGCCCTGCGATGTGCACATAGCAAATACGCTCACCAGGCAAACCACTAATAAAGTTTTTCGGGTCATAACCATGATTGATACTGTTCACATAGGCGTTGTTGACATCCAGCAAAAGCTCACAGTCCGCCTCTTCCAACACAGCATTCACGAACTCCAGCTCTGACATTTGAGCACCCGGTGCCGCGTAGTAACTGACATGCTCAATTCCGATGGGCTGCTCGAGAAAGTCCTGCACCTGACGCACGCGATCGGCCACATAATGCACGGCCTCTTCTGTGAAGGGGATGGGCATCAGGTCGTAGAGATGACCATGATCACTGCAATAGCTCAGGTGCTCGGTATAACGGCGAATATCGTGTTCGCGAAGAAACGTCTTAATGGAGGTCAACAGATCAAAATCGAGAGGTTCCGGACCGCCAAGCGACAAACTCAAGCCATGGGTTACAAAGGGAAAACGCTCGGTAAACTTGCGGAATTCCTTACCCAACCGGCCCCCCATGGGAATCCAGTTTTCCGGTGCCACTTCCATGAAATCAATCGGCGGAGATACGGCTTGGGATAGCGGGCCCATCAGGGCCCGCCGAAGACCCAGGCCCACGCCGGAGACTGGTGTCTTGTGGTTCATCATAGCGCAGCCCTATGCATCACCGCCGCACTTGCCTTCACCACATTTCCCTTCACCACCTTTGTCACCACCACACTTGCCTTCGCCACACTTACCTTCTGCGGCTTTATCTTCACCGCACTTGCCTTCACCACATTTCCCTTCTGCACCTTTGTCTTCACCGCATTTGCCTTCGCCACACTTGCCTTCTGCGTGGTGTCCAGCCAACTGATATCCGGCATTCAGGTCAGAAGCGGCAAAGGGATTCTCTGCAGCAGTGGCTACCGGAGCAGCCATGGCACTGGCGATAACAGCAGCACCTACAGTCGCTGCAAGGGGGTTCAGTTTGGTCAGCTTAGCCATCTTGAGTCTCCATACGTCATTATTGAATGTCCGACACCATCCCCCGGGCCGGAAGGCATTTGGGGCAACGGTTCAGGCGTTTATTTATGTAGCGCCTGTACCAGACAATATAGAGATGCAACCAAGAGGTAAACGTTACGGAAGAAAGGCCATTAATTTGAGGAAAACATGAAGGAGCAGCCCCGGGGCTGTGCTCAAGGGGGGCATGGAGTACCGATTTCCGAGTCACGAGTGACCAGCATCAGGGGATGATGTTCGTTTATCGTCACTCGTGACTCGCAGCACAGCCCGGAGTTGCAGCTGCGCTTACTTACTTGATGCGGTTCACAATCACACTGCCAATGGAGTACCCAGCGCCAAACGAGCAGATTACGCCGTGGCTGCCAGCGGGGAGATCTCCGTTGTATTTGTGGAAAGCGATAATAGAGCCTGCAGAACTGGTGTTGGCGTAATCATCAAGAATGACCGGGGCCTCTTCACGGGTGGCGGGCCGCCCCAGAACACGTTTGGCGATCAGTTCATTCATGCTCAGATTCGCCTGATGCAGCCACATACGATTAACGGTACCCACCGCAATCTCGGTATCAGCCAGATGAGAAGTAATTTGCTCTGCCACCATGGGACAGACTTCCTTGAAGACCTTGCGTCCTTCCTGACGGAACAGCTTGTCCCGGGCCCCGACTCCAGTCTCGTCCGCACGGTTGAGAAAGCCGAAATTGTTGCGGATATTGCTGGAGAACTTGGTCTGAAGGCGGGTACCGAGCACTTCCCATTGGTTGTCAGAGGTAGCGTCTTCCTGGCGCTCCAGAATCACAGCCGTGGCCACGTCACCAAAGATGAAATGGCAATCACGGTCTTCCCAGGCCAGATGTGCAGAACAGATTTCCGGGTTTACCATCAGCACACGCCGAGCACTGCCATTACGAATGGCATCAACAGCAGCCTGAATACCGAAGGTAGCACTGGAACAGGCCACATTCATGTCATAGCCCCAGCCATGCTGCATACCGAGCGCATCCTGAACTTCCACGGCCATGGCCGGATACGGGCGCTGCATATTGGAACAGGCCACCAGCACAGCATCCAGGTCGTTGGCGGTCAGGTTGGCATTTTCCAGCGCCTGTTTCGCTGCATTAACAGCAATTTCAGCCTGAAGGGAAAGCTCGTCATCGGCACGTTCCGGAATACTGGGCGCCAGGCGATCCGGATCCAGCACACCACTCTTGTTGATCACATGGCGCTGCTTGATTCCGGAAGCTTTCTCGATAAACGCAGAGTTGGACGGATCCAGCGCGGCGACTTCACCTGCTGCAATGGCATCTGCGTTTTCGGCATTGAAACGCTCAACATACTGGTTGAAAGATGCCACCAATTCATCATTGGTAATGATCTGCTCCGGCGTCCACAGGCCGGTCCCGGAAATGACAACAGAATAGCTCACAAGCGAGTCCTCGCACTCGAAGAGGAAGGCCACCGCCTCCCCCCGGAAAATTGGGAATGGGTCGATTATCCGGATTCAGGGCCGTGGGCGCAAAGGGCGGTTCCGCCATTTACCCCACGGATAAAGTCAACATTCTTCCCATTGTTTGTTGAGTCGCTTGGCAGAAACCGGTACCTGCGTCCCAAGCTGTTGGGCAAACACGCTGACCCGGTACTCCTGCAGCATCCAGAAAAAGTGCTGAAGCGGGGGGGCCTGCTGCCATAATGGCGCCCCGGCAGCACGGGTCCGGTACTGTTTGCGGTATGCCTCCAGCTCCGCCGTCACAGTGCGATCCTTGCCAATCTGCCCTCCCAGCTTGTCCAGCCGATGCGCGATGCCTGCCAGATAGCGAGGGTACTCCTGCAGACTCTCCCAGGGCACCTCCAACAGGAATGCGTCGCCAAACAGTTCCGCAAACTGATCCTTGAGGTCCCGGTGAGCATGGGCCCAGGCCAGCGGGAAGTTTTTCTCAAGCTTGCCCATCAGTTGGCGGTACTGATCGAAGACCTGACCGATGCCAGCCAACTGTTCACTGGCCCAGGGCACGAAATCCCCTCGGTGGGTATCCAGCCGGGCCTTGAACGCGGCCTCATCACGCACCGGTTCATCAAGACGAAAATGCTCAGCCAGCAATCGCGACAGCGCATGGTCCAGCGCATGACGTGCCATCGCGCCTTTTTCGCTCTTGAGTTTCTGGAACCCTGGCATCTGCGACGCCTGCTTGCGCAGATCGCGAAGCTGAACAGACAACTTGAAGCCCAATAACCGGGCGCAGCCCCAGCGATGGGTCCAGATGGCCAGCGCCGGGTCATCCAGATAACGCAGTGTTACGGTGTCCTTTTCATCCGCCAGGGCGGGATAACGCCGCAGCGTCATCCCACCAAGCTCCCGCAGGTCGGTTTCCGGCAAGGGGCCAAAGAGCCACTCCTGCCCGGACAAGGGCGGCGCCTCGGTTTCTGGCTCGGGCAGCTCCGCACGGACCCCATCCAGCCGCGCGTTGACCTCGGACAGACTGCGCCCCTGGGCGAGGGTCTTGGCCTTGCCCTCCAGCCTGTCGACCACCCGTACCATCATCCGCAGGTGATCAGACAGCCCGTCCACCTGCCATTCTTCCAGCTCGATGCGCACCCCGCTCATGCGTTGCAGCTCGCGCGTCATCGCCGGCAACAAGGGCTCATCCGGCGTCAGGGTGTCCATCAGGGCTGCCACATAATCGGGCACGGGCACAAAATGACGACGGCGAGACTTGGGCAAGGCACGAATCAGGGCTTCCAGCTTTTCCTTGAGCAACCCGGGCACCAACCAGTCGAGCCGCGCCTCCGGCACCTGATTGAGCACCGCCAGAGGCACCACCAGTGACACCCCATCGCGGTCCCCGGTGGGGTCGAAGCTGTATTCCAGAGGCAACGAAATCTCCCCCAGAGCCAGGACATCGGGGAACTGACCGTCGGCCAGATCCGGGCTGCGTGACAGCAGGAAGTCCTCATCCATCAGTAGCGCTTGCTTCTGTTGATCGCTGGCCTTTTTGTTGTACCAGCTCATCAGTCCGGCGACGGTATTGACCGTATCGGGCAAGCGCTCGTCGTAGAACGCCACACGGGCCTCTTCGTCCACCAGGATGTCACGGCGGCGTAGCTTGTGCTCCATGGCTTCCAGGGCCTGGTAACACTCTCGGTTGGCACGCACGAACGGCGGCTCCCGGGTCAGCTGCCCCATGACCAACCCCTCACGAATCAGTAACTCACGGGACTCCTGTGGCTGGATCGGCCCGTAGTTCACCCGGCGACCACTGGCCAGAATCAGACCGAACAGATTGACCTGTTCCTTGGCCATGGCACAGCCGCGTTTCTTCGACCAGTGGGGTTCGAAATACTGGCGTTTGATGAGATGTGCCGCAGCGGCCTCTACCCATTCCGGTTCAACCCGCGCGACCGTGCGGCCGAATAACCGACTGGTTTCTACCTGTTCTGCCGCCATCAGCCAGCGGGCCTTGGTTTTTGACAGGCTGGATCCCGGCCATACCAGAGGTTTACGGTTACGGGTAGAGAGCCACTCGCCCTCTTCCGTTCGCTGCATCACGTTGGACACCAGCCCGCTCAACAGTGCCTGATGCAGTGGCCCATAGATCCCGTCGTCTACACCAGAGTCATTGTCAGTCGCCTTGTTCAGCTCCCAGCCCTGCTCCTTGCAAAGCAACAACAGCTGGCGGTGAGTGTCGCGCCATTCCCGCATGCGGGTGGGCGACAGAAAATGCTTCTTCAGCAGCTTTTCATACTGATTGCGGCTCAGCGCCTCACGCTGCTGTTCTGCCCAGTGCCACAATTTCACGTAGAACAGGAAATCCGACTGCTTGTCGGTAAACGGCTGATGCGCCTGGTCAGCCTGCTGCTGCTTGTCATGCGGGCGCTCACGCGGGTCCTGTGCCCCCAGGGCGGATACCACAATCAGCGCTTCGCGGAGCACCTTGCGATCCGCAGCCGCGACCAGCATCCGGCCAAGGGTTGGGTCCAGCGGGAAACGGGCAAGTTGCCGCCCCAGCGGGGTCAGGGACTGCTGCGGGGTGAGCGCGCCCAACTCATCCAGCATGCGGTAACCGTCACGGATAAGGCGGCCATCCGGCGGCTCGATAAAAGGAAAGTCTTCTACCTTGCCCAGCCGCAGATCCGCCATCTGCAAAATCACCGCAGCCAGATTGGTCCGCTGGATTTCAGGATCGGTAAATTCAGGACGGCCAACGAAGTCTTCTTCGCTATAAAGCCGGAAGCAGATACCCGGCATGATTCGCCCACTGCGCCCTGCCCGCTGGTTGGCGCTGGCCTGACTTACCGGTTCCACCGGCAACCGCTGCACCTTGGAATGTACGCTGTAACGGCTGATGCGTGCTGTACCGGCATCAATCACATAACGAATGCCCGGCACCGTCAGGGAGGTTTCCGCCACATTGGTGCTCAGCACCACCCGGCGCCCCCGATGGGCGCTGAAAATACGGTGTTGCTCTGCCTGGCTCAGGCGGGCATACAACGGCAGTATTTCGGTATCCCTGAACTCGCAATGTTTCAGATGATGGTGCACATCGCGAATATCACGCTCACCGGCGAGGAACACCAGCACATCACGGGCCAGGGGTAGCCCCTGTTGCCGCTCTTCCCGCTGGATCTCCTGCAGCACCTCTTCCACCTGCCGGGACAGTTCCTGCCCGTCGCCGGGGGGCCGGTAACGCATCTCTACCGGATACGTCCGTCCAGACACTTCCAGAACCGGTGCCCCCGCGAAATGCTCGGCAAAACGGGCATGGTCGATGGTGGCGGAGGTGATGATCACCTTCAGGTCCGGACTACGTGGCAGCAATTGTTTTAAGTAACCGAGAAGGAAATCGATATTGAGGCTGCGTTCGTGAGCCTCATCAATGATCAACGTGTCGTACTGGTTGAGGAAACGGTCCTGCTGAATCTCGTTGAGCAGCATACCGTCGGTAAGCACCTTGATCAGGCTGGTGTCACTGACTTGCTCGGCAAAACGGACCTTGAACCCCACCGTGGAGCCCAGAGGGGATTTCAACTCTTCAGCAACCCGGCTGGCCACCGCACGGGCGGCAAGACGTCGTGGCTGGGTATGCCCGATGGTGCCCTCTACCCCCCGGCCCAATTCCAGACAAATCTTGGGCAGCTGGGTGGTTTTCCCGGAACCGGTTTCCCCGGCAATCACCACCACCTGATGATCACGAATCGCCGCCTTGATCTCTTCCCGGCTCGCCACCACCGGCAGGTCTGGCCATTCGAGAACGGGCACGGCGGCCAACCGCTGTTCACGGTTGGCAACAGACGCCGCCATCGCCAGCGCGACATTCTCCACCGCCTTGGCACTGCGCTTTTCCACCGGCAAACGCGCCAGACCATCGATGCGCTTTTTCAAACGAAAGCGATCGGCCTGGCGGACGGTTTTAAGCTGGGTGTACAACGAGTTCAGAGGCATGAGCGAACAGTGAATAGTTAACAGTTAACAGCGCGCGAACACGCACAGTGATGACAGCACGGCTGCACCCGCGACGTCAGGTTTGGACTATTCCCTGTTAACTGTTCACTTTTCACTAACATGCAGCCACGCCTTCCCTTTCTCGGTCAGCCCGCCCTTGGCAATGGTCAGGTAGGCGGTGCTCGGTTCGCTGGGGCTCACCTTGACCTGGAATGTCATCAATTCATCACGGCGGAATGCATGCAATTCCACTGTTTCGCCGGGCAGGAAATTGGCCAGCAAATTATCGATGTTAGCGGCGGTGGCCTGCAGGCCATCTACCGCAATAATGATATCCCCGGCAGACAAACCTGCTGCCATGGCAGCACCCTGCTCGAATGCCACCGCGATCCGCGCGCCGAGCGGGTCTGCCGACAAACGCACCCCCAGATTGGGGATACCGTCCTTGCCCAGCTTGCCGCCGTTATCGCCATGCCCGGCAGCACTGCGCCAGTGCAATTCCACCCCACGCTCGGCCAGCATTTCAGACAGGGGCAAATCTTCGGTGCTATACAAGGCCTGCTCAAAAAAGCCTGACATATCGCAACCCGCAATATCTTCTGCCAGCGGCTGAATGCCCTGTTCAGGCACACCCTCACCGGTTTTTCCATAGCGCTCCCACAGCAGGCGCATCAGATCATCCAGAGACTTTTTCTCACCGGTGAGGTTTCGCAGGGTCAGGTCAAGCGCCAGTGCCACCAGGGAACCTTTGGTGTAATAGCTGACGATGGCGTTGGGCGCATTCTCGTCCTGCTTGTAGAAGCGGGTCCAGGCGTCAAAGCTGGACTCTGTCACTGTCTGCCGGTGACGGCCTTGTCCGCGGTAGACACGGGTCATGGTCTGCCCCAGCAGTTCAAGATAGCTCTGCGGCGAAATCCGTCCTGTGCGCGTGAGTGACAGGTCATCGTAATAGCTGGTGATGCCTTCAAACGCCCACAGTAGTTCGGTGTGCACTTCCTGTGAGAGATCGAACGGGGTGAATGCAGCCGGCTTGATGCGCTTCACGTTCCAGGTATGAAAGTACTCGTGGCTGCACAAACCCAGGTAGTTGCGATAGCCCTCGCGTACCTTGGCCGGATCATCCGTGCGTTTGGGCAGGTCGTCCCGGGCACACATCAAACTGGTGGAATTGCGATGCTCCAGGCCACCATAACCATTGCCCGTAACCAGCGTCATGAACACGTACCGGTCCATGGGCGCCGGCTCGCCGAACATGCGGATATGGTGTTCGCAAATCGGCTTGAGGTCGCGACACAGCCGCGCCATATCAGCATGATGACGCCCGGCAAGCACCACCCAGTGCTGCACGCCGCAAGCGTCGAAGCTGGCGTAATCGAACGGCCCCATTTCCACCGGATGATCAATCAGGGCGTCATAGTTATCGGCACGAAAACGGCCAAAGTCCAGTTCGGACCCCGACAATCGCTGTAGCCCGGTCGCCACCTGCCATCCGGCATAGGCATGGCCCTCCGGGGCCTCGATCTCCACTTCGCAGGGCTGATCTTCGTGGCCCATGGGTGCCAGGAACACGCAGGTGCCATTGAAATAACCGTGGGTCGTGTCCAGGTGTGCACCCCGGACAGACAGGTCCCAGGCATACACGTGATAGTGAATCTGTACGGGCCCCTCGCAGGGCGGCAGCTGCCAGGTCTGTTTGTCGACCTTGGCTACCGGCAGGGTTTCGCCCTGGCTGCTGGCTTCAACATGGACCAGGTGACGGGCAAAATCACGGATCATGTAACTGCCAGGAATCCAGGCAGGCATGCTGAATGCCTGCCCCTCAGGCATCGGGTTCGCCACCGTCAGCGTGACTTCGAACAAATGCGCTTGCGGGCGTAGGGGGCGAATCCGGTACTCAATCATGGGGACTCCTGCAGAGGGTTTCACAAACAAAAACCGGGGGCATAGCCCCCGGTTGGTGATGCATGATTCTGGATCAGATCATGTCATCCTTGGCCATGCGGTCGACGACCGCCTTGGCCACACCGGTCGTGCCAGCTTCCAGATCGGCCGGGTTCACCGTGGTGGTCTTGGCCGACCATAATAGCTTTTCCGGGTCGAGCTGGTACAGGTTCGACTCCAGGAAGTACTTCTTGTCATTACTGAAATAGCCGGGCTCGTATACGGCACTCTGACGCACATAGAAAGTCTGGCCCATGGCACCCTGCACTGCGATATCCGGGGCGTAGTTCATCCCGCCCTGGGTGTAGTGCATTTCTTCTTTCACATCGATCAGGGTCACCACCAAGGCAGATTCATACCCCCGGGCAGCAATGTCTGCGGCCATTTCCTTACGGTCCTTGCCCTTGCCATAGTCCGCACCCAGCACCGGCAGAGAGGCAGTCGCCTCGACCTTGCGCTCCTGAAGGGCCGCAACCAGACGTCCCTCCACTGCTGTACGGATATTCGGCTGATCCACCAGCGCAATCACCAGTACCTTGTTAACGTGATCACCGGGCGCATGGCCCTTGACCCGTGACGAGCTGGTGACATCCGTGTTGTGGGAAGTGACACAGGCGCTGAGAAAAACCGCGCTTACCAGTGTCACAAGGAGGGCTGTTATTCTTGCTATCATATCCATCCTCATTAGATCTGCTTGACCTTGCCATGGCGTTCGCACAGGCTGGCGACGCATCCGGAGAGCACATTATGACCCAAGAACGCCTGCTTCACACCACCAACGAAAGCCATACTGTAGCCATTCACCACTGGCCTTCCGATGTGGCCGTCCCCAAGGGGGTGATTGTCTGGCTTCACGGCATGGCGGAGCATGGTGGACGCTACGGTGCTCTGGCGCACTACCTGAACAATCGGGGTTGGCACCTGTATTGCCCGGATCACCGAGGCCACGGTCAAAGCATCGCTGACCACTGCTCCCAAGGCCACTTTGGCGATCACCACGGGTGGCAAAACGTCGTCAACGATGCGGCAGATGTGGTTGCTCTCGCCCGCGAACGCCACCCCGGCCTGCCGTGCGTGCTTGGCGGTCATAGCATGGGCTCATTCATCGCGCTGGCCGTGGCAGAAACGGAAACGGCACAATCGCTGGCCGGCCTGATCCTGTGCGGCAGCGATTATCACCCCGGAATCTATTACCGTCTGATGCAGCTTCCCATCCGGCTGGCGCGAATCCGCAACGGCGGCCGCGGCAGCAGCCCGTTGATTCGCAAAATGACCTTCGGCACCTGGGCTGGCCAGGTCCCTGAACCAGCAACCGATTTTGACTGGCTTAGTGCAGAGCCCGCCGAGGTCAACGCCTACATTGAAGACCCGCTGTGCGGCTTTGACTGCAGTACCGAAACCTGGCTGCAGCTGGTGCAGGGCCTGCGTCAGGTGCACAGTGTTGCGTCACTTTCCGAGATTCCCGAAGCCCTCCCCGTGCTGCTCCTCGGAGGAGAAGCCGATCCCATGAGCAATATGGGTAAGGGAATGATGGCACTGGAAAACGTGTTGCACGCCATGGAGCAACCGGTAAAAGCGCACTTCTGGCCTACAGGACGGCATGAAATCCTCAATGACGAGTGCCGCGATGAGGTCCATCAAGCGATTGGAGAGTGGCTGGAACGGTTGGAAGGGCTGGGAAACTGAAACTTCCCGTCCAGTGGCGAGAATAGGCCAGCCAAAAAAAACGGGCCTGATGGCCCGTTTTTTGTTGCGGCGAAAGACTTGATTCGTTAGTTGAACAAGCTGTTCTTGATGTCCTTGAGGCCTGCAACTGTGCTGTCCCAGGTCTTCTCCACGCTGTCCTTCACCTCTTCCCAGCGTGCATTGCTGTCATTACGCACTTCATCCAGGCGGGATTGCAACTCCTGTCGCTTTTCTTTCAGCTCCAGTTTGCGGCTTTCCCACTGATGGCGTACATCTTCGCCGGCCTTGTCAGCCTTAATCTGCAATTTGTCGAACTCGTTATCCAGTTCGTCCAGCTTGCCTTTCACTTTTTCGATGAAAGTATTGCGATCCATCACAAACTCCTTTCAATGAATGGGTACCCCTGATCATGGGGGGGGATCCGCAGCATTTCCATGGCAGCAATGTAAAATCACTGTGAAACTGCAGGCTCACCCTGAGCCGGATCAAGTACCGCCACATAACCCAGATAGCGATTCTTGATCTGGCGCACATATTTTACCGGCTCGGCGCCCCTTACATAGCCGTAGCGCGCTTGCCGTGCATATTGTGGTTTGGCAAGCAGAAGCATGGCGCTTTCGGTGTGACCAAACCACTTGTCAGGGTCTTTACCAATACGCTGAGCCAATCGACGCGCATCCTCTACATGACCATGGCCTGCATTGTACGCCGCAAGCGTAAAATACAGCTTCTCAGCCAAATCAAGACGCGCGGGAAAACGCTGCTCAAGCCAGTCCATATACGCCAGCCCTGCACCGACACCATTCTCAGGCTTGGTCAAATTGCTGTAGCCAAACTGGCGACCGGTGCGAGGCATGACTTGCAACAACCCCTGTGCACCAGCGAACGAGCGGGCCTTGGGATTGAAATGGCTCTCCTGATACATCTGGGAAGTAATCAGTCGCCAATCCAGTCCATACTTCAGGGACTCTGTTTTCACCAACTCATCATAGGGAGAGATGTCCCGCCCGGCTTCAACCCGGTATTCCTGATGCGTCCGGATAGTTTTCTTTTCCTTGAAATAGCGGTTATACGTGACGTTGTAAAACAAACCCCGATAGTGCTTGCGAATATAGCTGTTCAACGCCTTCCGCAGCCCTCTCTGCTCTTGCCGCAGGCCCCAGGCGATTTGCTTGGCAGGCTCGAATTGATACAACACCTCAATGTCGTCGCGGTAGGTGGCTTCCATGGCAGCCAGATGACTGTCTGCCATGGTGAGCGCATATTCGCCACTGGCCACAGCGTCTATCAGCATTTCTGTACTTGCTCCCTCGACGGCTTCTATAGTGAAATTCAGCCCCCCCTTCTGCAGGGCTTTGAGGGTATCGTAGTAAGCCGTTTCGGGATTTACCGCGACGGTTTTTCCGGCCAATTGATCAAGACTGGTGAAGGACCCTTGCCCTGCTGGACCAATTAGCTGCTCATTAATATCCAGATAGCGCTCTGAGAAGAGCCAGCCGGCCTTTTCCCGTTCCGGGGTCACCGTCATGGATGCCGCGATGACATCCCCCTCCCCCGCCTGCAAGGCGCTGAACATGGCAGAAGGAGTATCCCGCACCACTACACTCAGGCGAAGTTTATGTTGCTTGGCAAAGTTCTTGATCAGATCGTAATCAAAACCCATTAACTCGCCGCGCCACATAAAATAGCTGGCGGGATTATTGGAGGTGATCACTCTGAGGACACTGTTCTTACGTATCGCTTCCCAGTCTCGGGTAACCGGCTGCGCCAGTGAACTGGTGACTCGCTCGCTGGTTATGTACTGGTTGATTTCTGCCAGTAACTGTTCACTGGAGGGGCGTACTGCCCAGGCGATTCTCCGCTTTCGGTTAACCACCGGCCCTGCAACCACCTCTCCCCCTTCTGTCAGCAGGATATCCAGCATATTGCTATCGATTATTGTCGAAGCCAGCTCACCAGATTCTACTGATTGCACCAGATCTTCATCGGACAGATTACCGTCGAGGACCTCGATCTGGACATGAGAATGGCGTTTAGCCAGCTTTTCTGCGGTTTCTTGATAGGCGCTGCCTTGCGGGACAGAAATGACCAGTGATTCCATCTCGGCCAGTGTTTGGCCACTGCGACTGGCTGGTAGCACCAGTTTCTCTTGCACCGCATTGATCGGCGTGGAAAAGGCGAGAGTTTTTTGGCGTGATTTGGTGACCGAATAGTTGGTGACAATGATATCTGCATCACCGGCATTCAAAAGGGCACCCAGCTCATCAAAATTGTCGGCATAGACCCAACGCGGTTGCAAGCCGAGGCTCTCCACAAAGGCTTCAGCCTGGACCTGATATTGGCTGGCAGGAATCCCGTCACGGGGCAGTCCGGCTGGATCGTCGAAGCGAGGCGCCAGAAGCCGGATATAGCCATGCTCACGCAAGGCATCCAGATCACCGGTCTCTTGATAGTTTTTGAAACTGGCAACAGCCTCCCCCACCTCCGGCTCACTTGAGTCACATGCCATCAGTAACCCTGCGCATATACACAGGCAGCATTGTAGAACCTTATGCATTACTCCCCCGGATTGTCTTCTACCTCAAGCTCAGGGTAGCGCCTCCGAGGGCCAGCGCAAATGGGAAAGGACGAAATCCCCTACCCATACGATAAAAGCCCGCCGCCAAAATTCCGGCCCCCGCTTGGAGCCTGACAATATGACAGGCAAAAAAAGGGGCCCGAAGGCCCCTCTATTCCTGAATCGATCTTACCGATCAGGGCGTTCCGACACAGATATCATGCACTCGGAAGGCTTTATTTACGTTGACAAAGCCTGCGTAGTCCAACTGGATGGAGTCAAACGCCTGGCTGGACGCCGGGGCAGCGATGAAACGCTGATCCGAGCTGGCTCCAAGGCCCAGCAGATCCAGATCCAGCAGGCCGCCGCCAACGGTGGCACTGTCCACTTCCACGCCATCGTTGAAGAAACGAATGGTGGTGAAATTACCCAGCAGCTCCAGATTGAGCAGTTGTGATGAAGGATCGCTTACCACAAATCCAACAACGCTATCACTGATATCAGTATTCGGGTCGTTGGCTACCGCTTTCACATAACCGCCACCATAAACCAGGGCAGCACCAATGTTGATCTGGGCAAAAGTGGCATTATTTTCATCAATGGCGTTGCCTTCGTCATCGACAGAGCAACCCAGACAAACACCCAGCACAGAGCTGTCAGCCGTGTAATTGGCGCTAGTCAGCGGCTGGTATGTAGTACCGGCAGAGCAAGTGAAACCGTCATCATCACAAACGTCACCTTTGCCGTCACCATCGCCATCGGCCTGATCAGCGTTGGGGATTGCCGGGCAATTATCGGTCGCATCAGGGATGCCATCGCCGTCAGTGTCAGTCGGGTTGCCGGTACCGCCATCACAGACGTCGCCGATGCCATCGCCATCACTGTCAGCCTGGTCGGCATTGGCCGCCAACGGGCAGTTGTCAGTGTCATTCGGTACACCATCGCCATCACGATCGTCGTCACAAACATCACCAATACCGTCTACATCCAGGTCAGCCTGATCGGTGTTGGGGGTATTCATGCAGTTATCATTGACGTCGAGGATGGTGTCGCCGTCACGGTCATCATCACAGACATCACCAACACCGTCGGTATCAATGTCAGCTTGATCGTTGTTTGCGGTGTACACGCAGTTATCGTTGGTGTTATCAACGCCATCGCCATCGGCGTCGTCATCACAGACATCTCCGATACCGTCGTTGTCAACATCACCCTGCTCAGGATTAAACACGGTAGGACAATTGTCTTCACCATCGTCGATGCCGTCACCGTCCTGATCGTTATTCTGGTCACAGGCATCACCAATACCGTCACCATCGGTGTCTTCCTGGTTAGGGTTGGCTACCAGCGGACAGTTATCGGTGTCATTGTCTTCACCATCACCATCACGGTCGTCATCACAGACATCACCGATGCCATCGTTGTCCTGGTCTTCCTGCATGGCGTTTGCGATTGCGGGACAATTGTCCACGTCATCCGGCACACCATCATTGTCTTGGTCGTTTGTACGGTTAACAGGGTTGTTACCGCCACCATTGCTGCTTCCATCGCCATCAGCTTCACAGCCCGCCAGGCCCATGCCCAGCATCGCCGAAAGCAAAATGGCAAACAGTATTTTCATTTGCGAGTTCATATCCTTATCCCCTTACTGTTCGCTAACGCGGAATTCAACACGACGGTTCATGGCTCGACCGGATGCGGTCTCGTTACTCGCCACAGGAACCACCTCACCGTAGCCTCGAGCGGTCAAGCGCTCGGCTGCTACACCTTGATCGATCAGATATTGACGCACCGCCTTGGCACGACGATCAGACAAACCTTCGTTGTAATCGGCACTACCGCTTGAATCAGTATGGCCTGCGATTTCAACATCGAAGTTAGTCTGGGATGAGAGTGCTTTGACCAGTCGGTCCAGCACAGGGCGGGAGGTCGCCGTGATCTTGTCGGAGTTCAACTCAAAACCGATGTTGTTGAACGTGATGGTCTGATTAGTGAGCAAGCAACCGTCGCCATCGACCTTGCCCCCGGCAATGGTGTTCGGACACTTGTCACGATTATCCGCAATCCCATCGCCATCGCTGTCGGCCGCGACCACCTCGACAACCTTCTCGACTTCACGGGTTTCGTAGACGACCTTCTCAACTTCCACCGTCTTGGTGCGACCCAGAGGCACTTCAAGGCCAAGGGAGAAACGCCAGTCGTTGAAACCACCTTCACCCTCTGACGCGGAACCTGATGCCCCATCGAAATCGTCATACATGTAACGAGCATCAAAACGGAGCTTCAGGCCGTTATCAAACAGCTCGCCGGTGACAGCACCCAAGCCGACATTGGCATGCAAATCAATGCCATCATCGTCGTCAGGAATCACGTCGTTGTAGATACCACCGATTTGAGCCAGCACAAATGGCGTGAAGCTCTTGCGGTCGCCAAAGGCGTAAGCGATACCGGTGGTCACCGTGTACTGATAAAAATCAGAATCACCGTCGAGACCGGAGTCCAGGCCATAGCCAGCGCCTTCCGTTTCCCACCACCAGTGCTCAGAAATTTCGCGACCATAAATAAGGCCTGCACCCAAACCGTTGCGGGAAAGGTCACGGTCCTCATCAAGTACCAGATAGTGCAGCATGGGCGCGACGTACTGGCGGGTGGTTTCCTGACTGTCTTCGGCAGCCAGCGACTGGGTCGCCAAGGCCACACCAAGAGCCAGACTGGTAAATCGAATGCTTCCGTTCATGACTACCCCCCTTGGGTATGAATGATCTGTGCAATCATTGGAATAGTCTGGGAGCGGAAAAAAAATAGGGATCCCGTGGCGTTGCGTTGCTGAAATGTTGTGTGCAATCCGTTGTTGGTGCTTTCTGTTTCTGGATGTTTTTTTGCGTATCGAAACACCTTGAAACGCCGCCGTACGCAAGCTTGTGTCACGGACACAAATGTTGCACGATAGTACCAACTAATATCTCAAACACCCACATCACAAGAACCAAAGGGGTTAAAATCTGTGCAAAAAAGCCGGTTATTCATGCTCTTGGGTATACTGTTTATGGCTTTGTCTGGCGGTATTTTGCATGCTGCCTGGCCTTTCCTTTTTTACCCAGTGACGTCTTTTAACGTCAGCCTCAATGAGCACCTTCCCTATCAGAAACAGCCCCAGGCCCAGGCAGGCATTGCCGAGCGTGACATCACCCCGCCACCGGGATTGCCAAAATTTGGCTACTCCGCCTGGGCTAGAGAAGCAGATGGTTTCCGCACCCGTTTAAAGGCCCGGGCGTTCTACTTGCAGGGCCCGGATCAGGCGCCACTGGCCATTGTGCAACTGGATCTGGGCAGCGGTTCATTGCCCCTGCATCACCGCGTCGCAGAGCTCATTGAAGCCACCGGGGTCACTGCCGACCGTCTCAGCCTGCTGGTCACACACACCCATTCCGGGCCCGGCCAATACCTGGGTAGCGATTTCTATAATGTGTTTGGCAGTAACCGTCCCGGGTTTGACCCAGCGCTGTTTGAGTTCCTTAGCCAACAGATTGCCGATGCCGTCATCGCCGCCCATGCCAATCGAAAGGACGCCCGTTTTGCTACCGGCCAGGCGGATTTGTATGGCTATACCCGCAATCGCTCACTTGAGGCCTGGCAGAACAATTTCGTGACGCCCCCACACAGTGATGCCATGCAGGCCGTCAACCCGACCATGACCATGCTGCGGATTGATCAACGAGAGGGGGACCATTTTGTCCCGGCGGGCGCCCTTTCGCTCTATTCCATTCATGGCACCGCAATCCCTCCGTTTACCGCTCCCTACCATGCCGATGTCTGGCACTGGATCAGCCAGCAACTGGAGCAGGCACTGGTGGATCGTCAGCCGGGCTTTATTCATGGCGCCGCCCAGGCGACCCATGCAGACAACAACCCGGCCTGGCAGGAAGATTTGCGAGGCGATAAAGAGGCACAACGCATCGGCACAGCACTGGGCAATCATGCTGTACAGCTCTTTCACCAACTGGAGCCCGAACTCTCTCCCACGCTGATAACGAAAACCGCCAGCCGCCAGCTGGACCTGCTTGAACAGACCGATAGCGCACGCTTTGGCTTGTGCGAGCGGGCAATCACAGGGGCCGCTGTGGTCGGCGCCGCCAACGGGGACGAAGTCTTCCCGATCTCATGGCTGCCGTATTTTCAGGAAGGCTGGCCCCGGCGGCTCTTCACCGATCACTGCCAGGGTGTCAAACAATGGATGCTGTCCAAACTGCAGCTGCTGTTACCCGCGCAAGCATTCCCGCATCAGGCATTGCTCCAGGTAATCCAGATCAACGATCTGGTACTGGTACCACTGCCCTGGGAGATCACCCTTGAAAGCGGTAACCGCATACGCGAAGCCGTGATGGAGACCCTGCCAGCCGACCGGCCATGGAAGGTCGAAGTCTCAAGCCTCGCCAACGGCTATTTCGGGTATGCCGTCACCCCGCAGGAGTACCAGCACCAGTATTACGAAGGCGGCCACACTCTCTATGGTCCCCATACACTGGATTTCCTGATGGCCCAGAGCGCCCGTCTGAGCCAGGACATGCAGCAACAGGACATCAATGACATCCCCGCCGAACAACACTTCCGGCTGCGTACACGACAGTACTTTCCTGCACCAACTGATGCCCCGCTGCCCGAGCGCACCTGGGTTGGCAAGCCCCGCTATCATTCCGATGACGGACTGGCAGGCGCCTACTGGGAAGCGCAGCTGGTGGCGGAACCTCCAGAGCAACTGAGACTGAATTCCCCGTTGCTGGCCGCCCATTGTGAGGACCAAATCATCACCGATGAAAGCGGCACCCTGCAGCTGCTCGATACCGGAGAGACACACTCGTCAGGTCACCGCTATCAGGTTCGCTGGTTCCCGGCACAGGGTAGCAACACCGGCCTGTGCAAGCTGGCGGTTCATCTGCCTGCCAACCCGGTCAAAGTTCGGTTGTCTGCAGCACTGCAATAGCTGTGAGCCGGGCACAGCACTGCTACACTGAACGCCTTGATCGAGGAGAGACATCATGCGTTCCCTGCTATCTGTGCTGCTGCCCGCCGTTCTGCTCAGTGGTTGCGCCAGCACCACCGACGTAGCCACCCGCTACACCAGCGACAAAACCTACGCCGCTACCGATACCCTCCTGCTGGTGGCCCGCACCCCGGAAGGCAACATCCGTGAAACCTGGGAACTCACCTGCAAGGAAATATTTTCCGGCAATTCGTTGACCATTTTGCTCAGCCATCAGGAAATCCCGTTATGGTACGAAGGCGGAAAAGACCGCATCCTTGACTGGGCGCAAAAGCAGGGAGTGGACAGAGTTCTCATGGTGGAACTGACCCACCTGCTGATTGACGCTGCGCAGCCCCCACAGCCCGGTAACCAGCTCAACCCCATGGATGTGAACAACAACAACATCCAGCCCACCTGGCAGGTAGGCATTGGTGGCAAGCTGGAAAAAGAAGAGATACCGGATGCACTGCGGCAGCACGGAGCCGAGCTGATCTCCGGGCAAGGCAAGCCGATCTGGACCGGTATCGCCACCACCCACGAGGCCAGCAACACCGTTGCCATTGCCAAAAGCCAGTGTCAGGCGCTGCGCAAAACGCTGAGGGAACAACAACTGATTCCCTGATCCTGATTCCTGACAAATGGATACCCCCTATGACAGGCCCTCTACACGGACTGACCTTTATCGAACTGGCGGGCATTGGCCCCGGCCCCTTCTGCGGCATGATGCTGGCCGACATGGGCGCCACCGTCATCCGCGTTGACCGCCCCGGCGGCAACCCGCACTCGGCCATCGGCCATACCGTGCTGTTCCGCAACCGCCAGAACCTGGCACTGGACCTGAAAAGCCCGGAAGGCATCGAAACGGTACTCACACTCTGCGAAACCGCAGACGGCATTTTCGAGGGCTTCCGCCCCGGCGTCACCGAGCGTCTGGGCATTGGCCCGGAACAGTGTATGGCCCGCAACCCGAAACTGGTCTACGGACGCATGACCGGCTGGGGCCAGACTGGCCCGCTGGCCCAGGCCGCGGGTCACGACATGAACTACATTTCCCTCTCCGGCGCCCTGCACGCCATGGGGCGCTCCGGTGAAAAACCGGCGATCCCCCTTAACCTGGTGGGCGACTTCGGTGGCGGCGGCATGATGCTGGCGTTCGGCCTGGTGTGTGCCGCTCTGGAGGCCCAACGCTCCGGCGAAGGCCAGGTGGTAGATACCTCCATGGTCGAAGGCTCGGCCGCGCTCATGGCCATGTTCTACGGGCTCAAATCCCAGGGACTGTTTACCGACCAGCGCGGCACCCACATGCTGGACTCCGGCGCCCACTTCTACGAAGTGTACGAAACCGCCGACGGAAAATACGTCTCTATCGGCAGCATCGAGCCCCAGTTCTACGCTGAACTGTGTCGCATCGCCGAGCTGCCGGCAGACGATTTCGGCCACCAGATGAACCCGCCCAAGTGGCCGGAAATGAAACAAAAGCTGGCGGACGTCATCAAACAGAAAAGCCGTGATGAGTGGTGTGAGCTCATGGAAGGCACCGATGTGTGCTTTGCGCCGGTATTGAGCATTGAAGAAGCGCCTTCGCATCCTCATAACGTAGCCAGAGGCTCGTTCGTCACTGTGAACGGCAGCGTACAACCCGCCCCGACACCGCGCTTTTCCCGCAGTGCCAGTGGCGAGGTGAAACCTGCCAACACCGCCGGTGCCGACAGCACTACCGTGCTGCGCAACGCCGGCTTCAGCGACGACGCCATCGACAAACTGATCGCCAGTGGTGCGGTAAAACAGGACTGACCGTCCTGCGCTCCACCGGCTCTCCTCAGTCCGCCCCGATCCGCCGGGGCGGCTCTCAGGAGCCCATGGAGGACACAGGCATGCGCAACCCGGTTATCCCCGGCACCACCCTCGCGATCCACCCCGAACGCTTCCCCGATGCTGCCATCGACCTGCCCGCCAACGGCCGCCAGAAAGCCGTTCTCGGCGGTGGCTGTTTCTGGTGTGTAGAGGCGGTCTACCTGAACCTTGAAGGTGTCCACACCGTGGTGTCCGGCTACGCCGGTGGTGACCCCGACAAAGCCAACTATGAGGCGGTGTGCAGCGGCACCTCCGGCCATGCAGAAGTGGTGGAAATCGACTACGACAGCACGGTCATCTCCTATGGAGAATTGCTGAAGGTGTTCTTCTCGGTGGCGCACGATCCCACCCAGAAAGACCGCCAGGGCAACGATCGTGGCCCCCAGTACCGTTCCTCGATTTTCACTGCCAATGACGAAGAAAAACGGGTGGCCGAAGCCTATATCCAGCAGCTGGACAACGCCGGGGCTTTCACCGCCCCCATCGTCACCACACTGGAACCCCTTGACGCATTTTTCCCGGGCGAGGCCTACCATCAGAACTTCGCCCGCCGTAACCCGCAACAGGGTTATATCCGTGCGGTAGCTCAACCCAAAGTGGAAAAACTGATCCAGTCCTTCCCCGACAAACTGAAAGGAGATGCCTGATGGCCACGTCTTCCAGCGGCTATGACCTGACCCCGCTGAGCGATGCCGAAAAGCAGCAAAACGCCGCCAACCTGACCGACGAAGAGCGCCGTATCCTGCTCAATCAGGGAACCGAGCCACCGTTCTGTGGGGGCCTGCTCGATAACAAGGAAGACGGGGTCTACCACTGCAAACTGTGTGACCTGCCGCTGTTCAGTTCGGCCAGCAAATTCGAATCCGGGACCGGCTGGCCCAGTTTTTATGCGCCTTTTGACAACGAGCATATTCGTGAACTGCGCGATACCAGCCACGGCATGATCCGCGTGGAAATCCGTTGCGCCCGGTGCGACGGCCACCTGGGCCATGTGTTCCCCGATGGTCCTCCACCCACAGGCCAGCGTTACTGCCTGAACTCTGCCTCGATGACGTTCAAGGCATAACCCACCCCGCTTTCCGCAGGGGCCTCCCCCATGGCCCCTGTCATCTGGCCTCCCATCCGGCACCACAGCCGCCCTGACTAGACCGCAGAGCACAGCGTCCGAATCTGTCATTGCCTCCTGTTACACTCTGTATACCATCGGATTCAGACCCCCAAGTCATTCCAAAGGCCCGCGGCTCCACCCGCTGGCCCCGATATCGGCAAGATCACAGGAGGCATCATGAACGCCGCGACCCCTGCCCCGACCCGCGAAGAATCCGCCCAGGACCGCTGGGACCGTATCCCCGTCATCAAGACCGGTGACGACTATCTGGCCAGCCTGCGTAACCGTGGCACCCGCCTGTTCCTTTTTGGCGAACTGATCGACGAACCCGCCGATCACCCCATTATCAAGCCGAGCATCAATGCCCTGCGCGCCAGCTATGACCTGGCCATCGAGGATCCCGAGCTGGCTACGGCCTGGTCACCGCTGATCGAGCAGCAGGTCAACCGGTTTCTGCACATCGTGGAATCGCCCTCGGACCTGGTGAAAAAGAACAAGATGCAGCGTCGCATGGGCCAGATTACCGGCACCTGCTTCCAGCGTTGCACAGGCCTGGACACCATCAGTGTGCTGCACTCGGTCACTTACGAAATCGACGAGAAACACGGCACCCAGTACCACCAGCGTTACCTGGAATTTCTCAAGGAAGCGCAGCGCAAGAACATCCTGATTGCCGCCGGCATGACCGACCCCAAAGGGGACCGCAGCAAGCGCCCCGCAGAACAGGCCGACCCGGACATGTTCATGCGGGTGACCCGACGCACCGACAAGGGCATCTACGTCAAAGGCGTAAAAGCCCACATGACCGGTGGCTGGAACCAGCACTGGATCTGTGTACTGCCCACCATGAACCTGACTGAAGGCGACAAGGATTACGCCGTGGTCGGGATGATCCCCGGCGACGCTGAAGGCATCACCTATATCTACGGCCGTCAGAGCTGCGACACCCGCGCCCTGGAAGGCGGCGATATCGACCAGGGCAACGCCCAGTACGGCGGCCAGGAAGTGCTGGTCTACTTTGATGACGTTTTCATCCCCAACGAGCACGTATTCATGGATGGCGAATACGAATTCGCCCAGGAGCTGGTCACCCGCTTTACCGCCTACCACCGCGCCAGCTACGTGTGCAAAACCGGCTTGGGCGACGTCATGGTGGGCGCGGCTGCCTCCATCGTCGAATACAACGGCCTGGAAAAAGTCAGCCACATTCGCGACAAACTGGTGGAGATGACTCACCTCAACGAGACCATCTACTCCTCCGGTATTGCCAGCTCCCACGAAGCGAAAAAGATGCCCAGCGGCATCTACATGAACGACACCATGCTGGCGAATGTGTGCAAGCACAACGTGACCCGCTTCCCCTACGAAATCTCCCGTCTGGCCCAGGATCTTGCCGGCGGCATCATGGTCACCATGCCCAGCGAACAGGATCTGGACAATGAAGAAGCCGGCGACATCATCCGTCGCTTCCTCAAAGGCCGTGACGACATCCCCACCGAAGATCGCATGCGTATCCTGCGACTCATCGAGAACATGACACTGGGCCGCAATGCGGTGGGTTATCTCACCGAGTCCATGCATGGGGCCGGCAGCCCGCAGGCCCAGCGCATTCAGATTTTGCGTGGCATGGAGGTGGAGAAGAAGAAGTGGCACGCCCGCAAACTGGCTGGCATCAAACAGGAAGCGTGATTCCTGCTTGCCTGCACGGGGCGTCCTGCTAGAATGGCGCGCGCCCCGTAAGCCGGGCATGCCGGGATAGCTCAGTCGGTAGAGCAACTGATTCGTAATCAGTAGGTCCGCGGTTCGATTCCGCGTTCCGGCACCATTAAGAACACAAAAAGCCGCGCCCTCCCGGGCGCGGCTTTTTTTGTACCGCAAAACCATCAAGGCAGTCCGTAGGAACGTCACTCTCGGCGCGATACCGATCCAGGGTAAAACCCGTTTCCCCCAGACAACACAATCATTTGCCGCCGAAGGCTTTCTGCCAACCGACAGTGAAGGTGTAATCCGTTTCCATCTGAATGCCGTGCAGGGATTCCTGTACCGGCGCCTTGTATTCCATTGCCAGGCGATGCCCTTTCAGTGCGCCATTCTTGCCCAGCAGGTTCAGGCCAACACCGATATCCAGACGCTGGCCTCCCTTGGCTTCCGGGTCTGCAGCGGGGTTCATCATCGGGGAAATGGTCAGATCTTCCGCTTCACCATGGATATCCGACCACCAGCTCTTGTAGGCCGCCACGGATACCGACGCCCAGGGCGCGAGCGGTTTGGCTGCCCAGGCGGTAAGGAACTTTCGAGACCCCAGTTTGTAGCCCTGATCGTTCTCATCCAGTGCAATTCTGGCGCTGGCCTGGGCGCCCCAGCTCCAGCTGGCGTATTGCTTGTTCAGGGTAATTCCCGGACGAGCCTCGTAACTGCCAGAGCCCAACTGCATGGGATATGGCAGCTGCAATTCCTGCCCTGCCATGGGGATGTAGTCCTCTTCCTCGATAGACCCTGTCGGCAGGCCCAGCACCAGATTCAGGTGTAAACGGTAGCCACCTTGATCATAGAACTTGTACAACCCGCCCACGCTGACATCACCAATACCGGACGTTTCCGTATCGAACTCGTCTTCCATGGTGTTCATCATCATGGTCATACGGGTTTTGGTCGTCATTTCGTTGGTGCTGTAAGGCAACATGGCCAGCAGGGTCAGGTTGTCCGTGGGCGCATACATGGCGCCGACCATGTGCATTTCCATGGTCATATCGTAAGGCAGGGCTTTCATGTTCATTGGGCCCATGCCGGGGATCTCGTCGAACGCCTCATTGGTGCTCAGCGAGTCACTGCCAGACTTGGCTCCGCTCATGCCCATACCCATGTAGCGGTAGGACAACATCCATTCCCCCTTGGCATGGGTATGGTCGCCCATGACGGAAATGGGGGCATGGCTATCCGCACGGCCACCGTCGTAATGGCCCCAGGCCAGACCAGAAGTAGCAAGAATGGCGGCTGCCAGCGTGCAGCGAGTGAAGGTCGTCGACATGCGTATTCCCCGTTGAGTGACAAACGGGCCACAGGGTAGCGCCCGGCGCCACAAAACCAATGTGGCAAATTGTCGCAGTCAGCCCTTCAGCTGGCGTCGATACTGGCCTGGCGCGCAGCCCTGCCACCGCTTGAAGGCATGATAGAAGTTGGCGGTATCCGCAAACCCCAACTGCTGGGCCAACTCCGGCAGGTTGCATTCCGGAGCGGCCAGAGCCTGGCGGGCAAAGTCGAGCCGAACCTGATCCCGCAATTGCACAAAGCGGGCGCCCTCTTCCAGCAAGCGGCGCTGCAGGGTACGCGGGGTCATGGCCAATGCCGCCGCCACGGCCTCGATGTGCAGGTCTCCCCCGTTCAGCTGGGTACGCAACTGGGTCAGCACCTGGCCGGTGATCCCGCCCGCTCGGCTGAGGCCGGTCAGCCGTTGGTCCGCCGAGCGCCGCAAGCGCTCATGGTATTTGGGGTAGGCTCTCGGCAGAGGCTCGGCCAATAGCATGGCGGAAAACTGAATCGCGTTACGCGGGGCAGCAAAGTGCAACGGGCACTGGAAGAACGCATGGTAACCCTGCCGCTGGGCCACCACCGGCGTGGCATGCTGAAAGTGAACTTCGTCGAGCCGGAACTGCCCGGCCATCAAGGAACGGCCAATGGCCACCATGGTCGCCACAACCAGATCGTTGTGTTCGCGGGTAGCCGTGAATCGCAGCGTTGGCTCACGGCTGACCACCGACAGGCGCACCGACTTGCCCACCAGCTCCATACCGAATTCGAGATAAGGCACGATCAGGTCCTTGTAGCGAAACAGCATGCCCAGTCCCTGCTCCAGTGTGGCCGCTGTGGCCATCAGGGTACCCAGCAAATCCAGGTTGCCGTAGTGGTTATCTGCGCCCACATGCAGGCCAAACAGGGGATCCTCGCTTTCGGTAAAGGCGGTGAAGAGCAGTTCGTCCAGCTGTTGCAGACTGATGTAGCAATCACTGCGACCCACAATCTCCGCATCAATCCCGATGCGCTCAAACAGGGCCTGGATGTCCAGCTGGCTGCGCAAGGACACTTCCAGCAAACCCGGCAGAATGGAGGCCGGAAGCAATGTTGTTGTCATGGCCATACCTCGTTATCCCCTGACGCCGGGGAGCCTCTGAATAACGCCTTGCATGCTCAGCGTGACCTGGAGCGTGCAGCTGTTGCGTCTTGTCTCGACGGTAAGGGTGGTTCCCTTGCCTAGAGGCAAGGCGCAGCAGATGTGCGCTCCAGGCCGCGCCCTTCGGGTCTTCCAGGCTGGTCCCGCACTCGTTGCGGCACTTCCTTCGAAGGTGAAGAGCAGATGGATAGACATATCTCGATCCCATTTAGGGGACACCCTCAAAAAAGACTGAGCACGCAGGGCGTTATTCAGAGGCTCCCTAACCCCGCCAACAAGGTCAACGCTGCTGTCACAATTGGCCTGTTATGCCGGTGGCAGCCCCGGTAAGCTAGTGGGCTTTGGAACCCCGGCCCACTACAGGGATGCATCATGCTGAAACGTTATCTTGTCGATGAAGTCACCGACACCGGCGCACCACGCAAACAAGCCTTCAAACTGTTTGCCGAGGCCAGTAACTGGCAGAACTGGTGCTCTGTGGTCCGCCACGCCCGCCTGCTCAACGGCGACTGGCGACGCGGCGCCTTCCTGTTGTTCGTGGTAGATCTGCCCGGCCTGCCGCCTGCTCCGGTGGTCGTGAAGGTGTACGAATACAAGGAAAACGAGCGCATCACCTGGGGCCTGGACACACCGGTGGGCCGCATCCTGCACCGGTTCACCTTCCTCGATGATGACAACGGAAACTGCCGGGTGCATCAGGAAGAATGGACCGAAGGCCTGTTGACCCCACTGGTAGGCTGGCCTGCCGGCAAGGTCATTCACCGCTTCGACACACGCTTCGCCGCAGAATACGCGGCTATGTTCTGATTGGCTGACCGGATACTTCCATGACCCATCGGCTATTCAAGGCCTACTGCAAGGCGGTGCTGGCGCACCCTATTTTCTGGCTGGTCCTTCTGGCTTTGGCCTGCGGCTATGCCGCCACGCAGGCCAGGCACTTCGAGATCGACGCCTCCACCGATTCCCTGATCCTGGAAAACGACAAGGACCTGCAGTACTACCGCAAGGTGTCCAAACAGTATGGCGGCAGCGATTTCCTGGTCATCACCTACACCCCAAACCAGGCCCCCCTGTTCCAGCGCGACACTCTCAGCCATTTGCAGGGCCTGCAGGAAGAGTTAAAAGCCGTCAGTCGGGTGAAATCGGTGTACAGCATGCTGGACGTGCCGCTGCTGTTCAGCCCGCAAGTCGAATTCAGCGACCTTGCCAACGGCTACCGTACGCTCACCGACAGCGATGTGGACCTGCAGCAGGCTGAAGCCGAATTTACCGACGTCAATCCGTTCTACGAAGACCTGCTGGTCAGTGACGACGGAGGCACAACCGCCCTGCTGGTGACCTTCGAGCGCGATGCAACCTACTACGAACGGTTGAACCGGCGTAACGACTTGCGCGAACAACAACGCAATGGCGAACTGGATGCCAATGGGGAAACCCAGCTGGAACAAGCCACCCAGGCGTTCAGCGAGTACAACAGCCGCATTCAGGAACGCACCGCCGGCGAGATTCGCCAGGTGCGCGACATCATGGATAACTACCGCGACCAGGCAGACCTGTTCCTCGGCGGTATGCCCATGATCACCACCGATATCGTCAGTTTTATCCGTGCCGATCTGAAGGTATTCGGTGCCGGGGTACTGGTCTTCCTGATCATTGCCCTCTTCATTATCTTCCGCCGTCCGCGCTGGGTCATCGTGCCCCTGGCCTGCTGTGCAATCACCGTACTGCTCGTGACCGGCCTGCTGGGGCTGATGGACTGGAAGGTGTCGGTGATCAGCAGCAACTACATCTCGCTGCTACTCATCATCACCATGTCCATCACCATCCACCTCACCGTGCGCTTTCGCGAGTTGCATGAGGCAAACCCGGATGCCAGCCAGGCATGGTTGATCAAGGAAACCGCAGCCCACATGCTGCGCCCCAGCATCTACATGATTCTGACCACCATGGTGGGCTTTTCCTCACTGGTGATCAGCGGCATTCGTCCGGTCATCGACTTCGGCTGGATGATGACCCTGGGGCTGGGCGTGGCGCTGGCCGTATGCTTCCTGGCTTTCCCCGCGCTGCTGGCTCCCCTGGCACCGGGCAAACCCCGCCAGGGCAAGGACATCAGCCGTCAGCTCACCCTCGCCTTCGCCCACTTCACCGAACGCCATCGTCCGGTTCTGCTGGTGGTCGCCGTACTGGTCGCGGTGGGCTCCTTGTGGGGCGTCAGCAAGCTAACGGTAGAAAACCGGTTTATCGATTACTTCCAGGAAGAAACGGAAATCTACAAGGGGATGGTGCGGATCGACCGCAAACTTGGCGGCACCACCCCCATGGACATCATCATTGATGCCCCCAAAGTAGAAAAAAGCACCTTTGCTCGCCAACAGCCCGACCAGGGTTGGGACGGCGAAGCGCTGGAGGATTCCGCCAGCGATCCCTTCGCCGACGGCGGCGATCCGTTCGCTGGCAGTGATCCGTTTGCCAGTGGCAATTCTGCACAAGACACTGATGCCTTTGCAGACAATGCCCCTGTCGACGACCCCTTTGCCGCCGGTGGCGACGTCAGCGATCCGTTCGCACAACAAGACAGCGCCCAGGCGCAATCGCTGAAAGATGCCTACTGGTTTACCCCCGCGCGGCTGGCCCAGCTGGTCGAGATCCAGGAGTACCTCGAAAGCCTGCCGGAAACCGGCAAAGTGCTGTCGCTGGCCACCACCTATGAAGTGGCCGCCAAACTCAACGGTGGCCCACTGGAGTACGTCCAGCTCATGCTGCTGGCCAAGTTCATTCCCGCAGACCTGCATCAACAGCTGGTAAAACCCTACCTCTCGGACGACGGCAACCAGGTGCGCATCAGTGTCCGGGTGATCGACTCTGACAAGAACCTCAATCGCAACGCCCTGCTCGCCAAAATCCGTCACGATCTGCAGAACGACTTCGGCCTGCAACCGGAACAGGTGCATCTCACCGGGGCCATGGTGCTCTACAACAACATGCTGCAAAGCCTGTTCGACTCACAGATCAAGACCCTGGGCTACGTGTTCGCCGCCATCCTGATCATGCTGCTGATTCTGTTCCGAAGCCTGCCTGTGGCGTTGATCAGCATGGTTCCCAGCCTGGTGTCCGCTGCACTGGTGCTCGGCCTGATGGGCTGGATCGGGTTGCCACTGGATTTGATGACCATCACCATCACCGCCATCACCATCGGCATCGCCGTGGATGACACCATCCACTACATCCACCGCTTCCATGAAGAGCTGCCCAACGACAACGATTACGTGGCCACCATGAAGCGCTGTCACGGCTCCATTGGTAAAGCGATGTACTACACCTCGCTCACCATCATCGCCGGCTTCTCGATCCTGGCCCTGTCCAGCTTCAACCCAACGGTCTACTTCGGGCTGCTGACCGGACTGGCCATGCTGGTGGCGCTGCTGAGCAACCTGACCCTGTTGCCAGCCCTGCTGATTACCCTTAAACCCAAACTCCGGGCGGGCTGACACCAACACCAACGGCGGAGATTGCCTCACCTCAATCTCCGCCCACGTAGCTCCTTACCCTTTCCCCTTTCTTTACCCGCATACGCTTTGCACACCCTGCTTGTCGCAATTTCATGGCAAAATGCCATGATAAATGATCGGGCCGGGGGGCCTGACAATCACAAGGGAAGGGAACCGACACCATGCTTAACTCTGCATTTTCCAGGGCTTCACTCTGGCCTGCGCTACTGGCTTGCCTGCTTATCACGGGATGCACAGGCACACGCTACATTCCCCCTCAGGGACAACTCGCCGCACCCGCATCCCCTCCTGCCGCCCTGAAAGGGTTTGAGGGCAACGCCCAAGTGGAACTGGATGTCGCCGGGGGCTATGCCTCACCCAATGATCGGACTTATCCGACACAGCTGGCCAACGACGAAATTCAACGCTGGTTCGCTGGCAACGGTGACGACCTGACCGTTCACATTCGCAATGAGAATACCCGGGACAGCGGCTGGTTAAGCATGGTGCCCTACTTTCTGACGCTGGGGATTTTGCCCTCCTGGTTGAACACCGAGGGGGAAACAGTGATGGAAGTGAAGGCCGGGGATGAGGTGTTATTTGCGAATCGCGAAGACGTTGCGTACAAATCGGCCCTGTCCATGCTGCTTCCGACTGCCTACCTGGTCGGCAGCCCAGGCAAACAACAGTACGAAATCATGGCGCATGATCAGCTCAACCGGCATAAGCATGCTCTTCAGGCTTTCATCACATCCCAACAGGCCGGTTACGAAACCGCGGTATCCGACGGCACAGTAGAAGCCTATCGCCAGTATCTTCAGGCCAATCCCGACTCGTTCTTCCGAATGGAAACCTTGCGGCGGCTATCCGAACTCGCGCCGGAAAAACAGGCGCTCGCCTTTCACCGCGACAACATCGCGATCGATAATACCTATATCGTTTACCTCCCCGATGAATACGATATCTGGTTCCTTGGCCCTGCCAACATGAAAGTCTACGACGTTCTCCGACTGTCCAGCGCCGAAGACGATGTCCTGCTCGCCTCACGCATTCGTGCCGCAAATCAGCCCTACAAGGTTTTCAGTAGTGATGAAATTGCCCTGCTCAAAGAAGGAGGCCTGTCTTCTGCACTAATCGCGGCCATGATTGACGCTAGCGCCAATACGGCACCAAGCAGCCCCGTCCCTGATGGTGTGAGCAGTGCGGCAGTAGATAGCGAAACGACCGAAGCGTCAGCCGCCGTGGCCCAGCCCGGGGCCGCAGATATCGCTGGCCAGTGCGCCAAGCGCTATGCCGCTCTCAAGGCTTGTGACCAGGTGCCCTCCTTCGGGGCCAATGTCTGCCGCAGTCAGGTGAAAAAGAAGTATTCCCACATGGCCTGTGAATTGATCCAGTGAGCCTGATTCGGTGGCATCATCGGCTTGACTTGATAACTGTCCAAATGAACAGTATATTGATCGTCCGGGTAGCCCACAGGCCTTCATTACTGTGACCCCAGGAAAGCCTGCTGATTGATCTCCGCGCCCCAGGGACGGGGCCGGGCTCCCGGACTCATTCAAATAGCACAACGCCATCACCACGAGTTGTGCTATGGGCAGGAGCAGCGCTCGAGCCGCGTACCACTAGAATCGCCAGCCGGCAGACTCCCTCTGTGCCATTGCCTCCGGGCAACCCGCATCGCTGACTGGCAGATCACGTATCCCCACCAGACTCTCTTTTCAATCGCTGCCGGTCCCGAATTGCCTGCACTTTGTTTTCAAAGCTCTCCTCAGCACCTGCCTTCTCAACCGCAGGCTCGCCATCCCCGGAACCGTGCGGCTCCAGTGCATCCAGCAGAACACCGGGCAACAATAACACTCCAGCTGAAAAACTCAGCACAGAGCCCATCGCCGCCACCAGCAGCAGGGCCTCATTGCCCATGTCAGGAATGAGCGAAAGGAAGAAAGGAATAATCATTAACAGCAACAGCGACACGTTCATTCTTGATTGGTAACGCCCTCCAAGAAGACGCCCCACCTTTCGCATTCGAAAATAGAATGAAACAGCAGCCAATAGACTCAGGGCTGACAGCGCCCAAAACAGATACGTCACAACACGTCCTTTTTCTTACTTGGGGATTGAGTGAATCCCTAGCCTTCTGGTTTCTCCAGTTCCTGCAACACATAGCCCACCTCTTCCATTTTCTCGGTGAGCAGCTGCTGCGCATCCTGAAGCCCCCGGTTGTAGAAATGGGGTCCAATCTCCGCCGCGAAGAAGTCCATCAGAAACTCCGCCTCAAAGCCCCCAATCTCTTGATTCAGCTCAGAGTCAAAATACGCCTTGATCTTGCTGACCATGCGATCTTTCTGATCCTGGCTGAAGGTAATCTCCGTCATAATCCATCCATCACGTGTAGAAACTCATGCTTGCATAGCGATCAACGTCAACCTGCGACAGCAAGCCTACCCTCGTCCCAACAAGCCATTCCCCAGCAAATACCCAGCCCCAAACACCGCAGCGCCAAAGATCAGCGTATTGGAGAGAATCCCCTCAAAGGTGTATTGCGGCTGCCCGCTGAAGGCCACATGCAACCCGGCATGCACCACCAGAAACACCGACACCCAACACTGCCCCTGCGCCACTCGCTCAGGCAAGCGGCTGGTTAGCCAGCCCAATACCAGCGCGAATATCGGCACATGCAACACCACAAACACCACACGTCCCACATCGGGCGCCAGCCAACTGGTCAACGGCAACACCCGCCACTCACTATGGGTCATGGCATCCAACTCGTGGGTAAACAGCAGGCTCACACCGATAAGAAACAGGGCTCTAAGCCAGAGAGGTTGGGGAACGGTGGACATAGCGGGATCCCTGGGGTTGTGTTTCCCTGTTCTACCGTGGATTGAGGGTAAAGGGAACACCAGGGAGCAGGTCTTGTCTTTTCACATCCCAAACACGAAGCAAGACCTCGTATCTCTCTCGGAATGCTAACGCCCGGCTCACGCGCCGGTTTGGAGCCGCGAAGCGGCGGAAAATCGGTCGCCGTGCAGCCGATTGTTAATTGTTGATGCTCAACGTCACCGGTACGTGGTCGCTAATTGAAATCCATTCATCGTGGTGACCCACCTGCAAATCACATTCATCTACAAAGTCTGACGAGGTAAACACGTAATCAATGTGATAAGCCTTCTCGCGGTTCCGCTGCAAGAAAAATGTTGGGCTGGTCTCCTTACCCTGTTCTTCCTCAAAGACTCGATGATACTGGCTCTTGAAACCCATCTCGCCGAGCTCAGCGACTACGTCTGAGTGATTCCACCAGCGGTCCGGCTTATCCCAGCGCACATTGCTATTAAAATCGCCGAGAATGACTGTTTTTGGTCCGCTAAGATCGTCACGGTGAATCTGAAGGTACTTCCAGAATTGCCCCATGTAGCCAAATACTTCTTCGTTGCGCCCCTTCGTCCAAACAGCCAACACGGTAAAATCTCTATTAATAATGAAAGGTAGGAAAAGCCTGAGATCTTCCGTGCACCAATTCAGTGTTTCACTTTTGCTGAACAGCCCTGGGACCGAAAAGCTGCCACTCCAATTTAACTTTTCAACTCGATGACCATTCCGCGGAAAAATGCCGATGCCACGATTTTTTGATTCACCCACCCACAGGTAGGAACCGGCCCATTCTCTATATGCTGGTGTCGATAGTGCAGGGTCTTCACATTCCTGGATCACTAAGACATCAGCTTGCAAGCTATCGGCTTCTGCAAGCTTCCTTCTGAGTGCTCCATTACAATTCCAGGTAACAACTTTCATAGGTAGAGACAATTAACGCCCGCATTTGCGGGAAATTGGAGCGCAGCGGAAATTTATCCGCAACATGCGTTTGTTATACACCGCCAACCTCTAAGAAATCACCGGTCTCACTGTCATACACCTTAGCGCGAAGTGCCTGAGCAATCGTTTCGATTAGCTTTTGGTTCTCCGGTGAGCGGGCACAACTGAATGATATAGCCTGTGGCGCAGGAAGCCCCTCTAGGGTGAAGTG
>NZ_QYYA01000002.1 GCF_003597125.1 Alcanivorax profundi
CCACTTGGGCCACACTGTGACCACGATCCGTCACCTGACGAACCGCCTCAATCTTGAATTCTTCGGGATAGCGCTTGCTGCTCATGGATACCTCTCTGATTGCCATTTTGGATGGCTGAAAGGTGTCTAGCAAACTGGTGGCGATTCAGCGCAGCAAATAACACAGGTCGACCTATATGGTCGCCAATTAAAAATTGTTTAGTGTTTGATCGGGCTTTCACGCTTGGCGTGAATCCGATGCTAGGGGGGGGCGACTGATTGCTGATGGATACCACGGCCATTCAGACTGCGCTGTTGAAGTGACATTAAATGTCTGTAGTGTTCTACCTACACCGAAGGAACTTGGCGAAGGGGAGCTTGGCTATCCGTGGCGATGCCAAGCCAAGAAAAGCTAATACATTGCCAACCAATGCGTCAAGCCCAAAGTACAAATCCAAAAAACTTTTCTGAGATCCATGTACGTATTACGCAGAATCGGCGGTTTTTGTGGGAATTATTTTTTGCCGAACGTTCGTGGACGTCAACCACAGTAAAATGCCTACTCGTCTCCATTCACAAGTAGACAAGTGGGTGGCTAAATAGAAAACCAATATCACATGATTGCTAGCAATGATCATTATGTAGTTATCTGATCGGCTAAGTAACACTTCCCGCTCCCCTGCACCTAAGAGCCGGAGTCTCATCCTCTAAAAAAGCCAGGCCCCTGGGTCGCTAATTCTGTGGAATAAGCCCCTCGCCTCTCTGATTGAGCAAGTGGCACAAGGAGGCAAGAATGGTATGATCCACACCCTTCGCTGCCCTCCAAATTAGGATGAAGTCAGCGGAAGAGGATTTAGGTGAATGATGACACCACCATGCGTCAGAAATTTTTACAAATCCGCTTGTTGGTACATGTGTTGGTATGAAGCAAAATTGAACTGAGATATCTTTATTTATATCAGCCAGTTACAAGCCCTATTTGAGTCCTCTCCTCGCACCAATTTCGAAAGGGCTCCCAGACGGGGGCCCTTTTTCGTTTCTGGCCTGCCGTCACCCGTCTCCCGACATTCGATGAGGTCGCTATTGCCATGATACTGATGCGTAATCTGCTTGCCGCCTGGGTACTGGCCACCGGCCTGTTCCTGGCACCGGTTTCAGCCTGGTCTGCCAACAGCCCCGAACAAGGCGCCCGCGGCAGCGAGATCCATCCAGCCATCGCCGCCGCCGACGCCCAGCGCGAGAAGGAAGCCCGCCGCAAGCGTTATCTGCTGCTGTTCCCTGCCGCAGTGGTGGTGATCACGGTAGGCCTGATCGTCATCACCCGTCGCAAATAGTCCCCCGCCGCCGCCATCGCTGATGGCCACTGCGGCAGACGGATCAATGCGCGTGTGAGTGCGCCGGTGCCTGCATCGGTGTGCCATCGGCCTGATAGAACCCGCTCGCACCATGCTCCACAAAGCCCAAAGCAATCATGCGGCGCAGGAAGGGATCGGCTTCGTTATCCCCGACATCCGCAAAATCCGTGCTCTGCCAGGCCGACCAACGGGCAAAGGTGTCACTCTCGGCGACCTGCTCCAGTGATACCAGCTGCCAGACCGTGTCGTTTTCGGCGATCCGGGCCGGCAGTCCTGCCGTCTCCAGCCACAGCACCCGGGCGCCTTCGGCATTCTCGAACTCACCCGCCTCGCACCCCTGCACGACCGCCACCTGATCACTGACTCGCTGATAACCATTCTCCTGCGGCACCGGCCAACCGGTTACCGCACCCCACTCTGAGGACTTGCCCAGCGCCCGCAAGTCCCCGGCGGGATACCAAATGGTGCGCTGATACTGGGGAAACACCCGCAACAGCGACACCTGATCATCCTGCTGTGACCAGGCACTGATCACGTCTCCACGCTGCCAGGCAACCCGATCATCACCACGATAAAAGTCCACGCTGTAACGCTGGGTGCCGTTATACACATCATATCGGGCATGAATCACGCTCCCCGCCGCAGGCTGAAGACATTGAGCCTGAGCCAGCGGCGAAAGCACCAGCAGCAAAGCGATCCCAATCGTTTTTTTCATTGTGACTCTCCCATTGGCCACACAACCCTGTTTCATATTAGCTCCATACAACAAGGAGGCCTCGCGGGCCTCCTGTTGCCACTGCCGGAGGGTTACTCGGGCAGCAGACCACCCGCATGGGCCATCACATGGAAGATCAGGCTTTGCTCGTTGGTCCCGGTGAGCAGGTGCGCCCCCGGACCGCGAGCCCACACTCCCACATCTTCACCCGCGTGGGTTTCAGAGCTGAGCGGCACCAGTGTTTCCTGGTGGTAACCCGGGCTCTCGGTGTTGACGGCGGCCAGATCCTTGCGACCGGCATCAATGGCAGAGCCGTAACGGGCGTCCGCATCGTGCTCATCGCCCAGCTCGGCAAAGCCCAGGCCATTGGTGTAGCCCAGCGTGGTGTAGGGCATGGAATCCGCAGCCAGGGCGGGGGTGCTTTCCGGCTCACCGCTACCGTCGTTGGTCACCACCTTGCCAAGGATCGGGTTGCCCCGGGTCGGATAGCCCGCAATCGTGAAGACATGGCTATGGTCAGCGGTGACGATGATCAGGGTGTCTTCTTCACTGGTCTTGTCCATGGCGGCCTGAATGGCGTTGGCAAACTCCACAGCATCCGTCAGGGCGCTATAGGCACTACCCGCATGGTGGCCATGGTCAATCCGGCCAGACTCGACCATCAGGAAAAAGCCGTCCTCATCCCTGGACAGGATATCGATACTTTTGCTGGTCATCTCAGACAGGGACGGCTCATCCTTGCTGTTGGCCTGACGGTCCGAGTCGTAGCTCATATGGCTGCTACTGAACAGACCCAGCACCTGGGTAGCGCTGGCGGCATCCAGCGCAGCCAGCTCGGTTCCCGTTTGCAGGTAAGAGCCTGAAGGATGCGCGGTTTTCCACTCGTCGGTCAGGTCGCGGCTGTCAGTACGCTTGCCACCGTCTGCGGCAGGCAAGAAGTGACGGCGGCCGCCCCCCATCACCACATCAATACCATCACCAATGTCGAACGACACCAGCTGATCGGCGATGTCCTTACAGCCATTGGTGGCGGCTTCTGCAGTCAGGTTATCGTCGGATTCCCAGTTACGCTCGGGGCTCTTGGAATAGGTAGCCGCCGGGGTGGCATGGGTAATACGGGCAGTGGAAATGATACCGGTGGCCTTACCCTGATCTTCAGCCAGCTCAAGGGCGGTTACCAGCTCCTTGCCCTGACTGGAGGCACAATCAGACCGTACCGCGCCTTCCGCTACGCCAATCACCCCAGCCTTGGTTTTCACACCACTCATCATGGCCGTCATGGTGCCGGCCGAGTCCGGGGTTTGCTGGTTGGTGTTATAGGTCTTGATCAAACCGGTAAACGGCATTTTTTCGAAGCTGAGCTGATACTCTTCACCATCGAGGCCCTGCATTTGCCCGGCCAGGATGCGTGCCGCCGTCACGGTGGAGATGCCCATACCGTCACCGACAAACAGAATCACGTTCTTGGCCGCACCCACCTCGTTATTAACCTGTTTCTGTGCCGCTGCGGCAACTACCGCCTCACCCTGCTCGTACCAGTCGCTGGCTACCTGTGACGCCGGGAAAGACAGCGCTGCCTCGCCGCCGACATCGCGGCCACCGTCCCCGTTTTCATCGTTATTACTGTCGCCCCCACAGCCGTAAAGCAGTGCCGAGGCGGAAATGGCCAGTGCCAGATATTTGATTTTCATTGTCTTGCTCCTTTACTCAGCAGGGGTCACGGAGGTGGCGGTGGTCATGATATGGAACACCGTGTTTTGCTCCACATTCCCCTGCACCATGTACGCGCCGGCGCCGGCGGCATGCAATGAGATATCCTCACCCGCATGGGTTTCAGACCCCATCGGAATCAGGGCCTCCTGGTGATAGCCCGGCGCTTCGGTATCCACTGACGAGATATCATGGCGACCGCCGTTTGGCGCCATGGCATAGATGGCATCCGCATCCGTTTCTGCCCCCAGATCGGCAAAGCCAAACCCGTTGGTGTAGCCCAGTGTGGTGTAGGGCTGGCCATCTGCAGCCAGGTAGGCATCAGATTCCGGCGCACCGGAACCGTCGTTGGTAACAACCTTGCCAAGAATCGGGTTGCCCTTGGTGGGGTAACCGGCGATGGTGAATACGTGGCTGTGGTCTGCCGTAACGAGAATCAGGGTATCCTCAAGGTCTACCTTGTCTTTGGCTGCCTGCACCGCATCGGCAAAGGCGACCGCATCGTGCAAAGCGTTATAGGCATTGCCGGCATGGTGACCGTGATCGATACGGCCGCTCTCGACCATCAGGAAGTAACCGTCTTCGTTCTTGCTCAGCACCTCAATCGCCGCTTCCGTCATTTCTGCCACGGTGGGCTCATCCGCACCGGTTGCCTGGCGGTCAGCGTCGTAGCTCAAATGAGAGGAAGCGAACAACCCGAGCAGCTTGTCGGTGACCGCCAGATCCGCGCTGGCCAGCTCCGTGCCCGTCTCAATGTACAGCGCGCTCTGCTCGGTATCGGCGTAGCGGTCTTGCCAGATCTGGGTCAGATCGCGGTCGTCGGTACGCTTGCCGCCATCGGTGGTGGTCTGAAAATGACGTCGACCGCCGCCCAGCACCACATCAATGCCGTCACCATAATCGTAGGACACCAGCTGATCTGCGATATCCTTGCAGCCGTTGGTTTTGGCTTCATCCGTCAGACTGTCGTCGGACTCCCAGTTACGCTCGGGAACACGGGCATAGGTCGCCGCTGGTGTCGCATGGGTAACACGGGCTGTGCTGACCACCCCCGTGGAGCGCCCGGCTTCTTCCATCAGATCCAGAAAGGTGTTGAGCTCATTTCCCTGAGAGGAAGCACAATCTGCGCGCATACCCGCATCAGAAATGTTGATCATGCCGGCCTTGTTTTTCACACCACTCATCATCGCCGTCATGGTGCCGGCGGAATCCGGGGTCTGCTGATTTGTGTTATAGGTTTTGATCAGTGCGCTGTAGGGAAAGGTTTCAAAGGACAGGTAGTTCTCTTCACCCTCATCACCTGCCAGCTGCCCCTGAAGAATTCGGGCCGCTGTGAGGGTCGAAATCCCCATCCCGTCACCCACAAAAAGGATGACATTCTTCGCGGTTGCGGCCGTACGTTCCAGCTCCGCTTTTTCTTGTACATTTGATTGACCGTCGGTGAACCAGGCACTACCGGACTGATAAGCCGGAATGGCGACATCTGCATTGGCAGCAGCACAAACGCCAGCAGCCAGCCCACTAAGGGCAAACCGCACGATACGATTAGGCATGACAAATCCCCGATTGATGAATGAACCAAGAGGGCACTATCTAATCGGGAAGTTATTGCAGTTTGATCTCAGCGAAACGGCAAAAGGATGATTTGTGAACCGGATCCGGAATAGATCCTGATTTACACACAGAGCCACAAAAAAAGGGCAGCCGAAGCTGCCCTTGCGCATCATGCGAACGGATGTCGCTTGATGATGGTTTCTACCCGGTCCGGACCGGTGGAGATGATATCGATCGGCGCGCCGGTCACTTCCTCAATACGCTTGAGGTAAGCCTGGGCATTGGCCGGCAGGTCTTCCACTGCCTTGACGCCAAGGGTGGACTCGCTCCAGCCTGGCAGACTTTCGTACACCGGCTTCACTTCTTCGTAGCTGTCCGCATCCCAGGCACACTCCAGGGAGTTGCCTTCCGCATCCTGGTAACCGATACAGATATTCACCTCTTCCAAACCGTCCAGCACGTCCAGCTTGGTCAGGCACAGACCGGAAATGGAGTTGATCTGGATAGAGCGCTTCAGTGCCACCGCATCGAACCAGCCACAACGACGGGCACGACCCGTGGTGGAACCGAACTCGTGGCCTTTCTCGGCCAGGTAGCGGCCATTCTCGTCGAACAGCTCGGTGGGGAACGGGCCGCTGCCCACACGGGTAGTGTAGGCCTTGGTGATACCCAGTACGTAATCCAGATACAGCGGGCCCACGCCGGAGCCGGTAGCGGTCCCCCCAGCGGTGGTGTTGGAGCTGGTCACGTACGGGTAGGTACCGTGATCGATATCCAGCAGAGTACCCTGGGCCCCTTCGAACATGATGTTCTCGCCCTGCTCACGAGCGTGATGCAGTACGGAGGTCACATCGGTCACCATGCCGCGCACGTCTTCACCCAGCTTGAGGGTTTCATCCAGGGTTTTCTGGAAGTCCACCGGCTCGGCGTTGTAGTAATTGCGCAGCACGAAGTTGTGGTAATCCATCACTTCGCCAAGCTTGGCCGCGAAACGCTCCCGGTGATAGATATCACCCAGACGCAGACCGCGACGGGCGACCTTGTCTTCATAGGCCGGACCAATACCGCGGCCAGTGGTGCCGATCTTCTTGTTGCCCCGGGCCGCTTCACGGGCCTGATCCAGTGCCACGTGCACGGGCAGGATCAACGGGCAGGACGCCGACAGACGCAGACGCTCGCGTACCGGGACGCCGTTTTCTTCCAGGCCGCCGATTTCCTTCAGCAGGGCATCCAGCGCCAGCACCACGCCATTGCCGATGAGGCACTGAACATCTTCACGCAGGATGCCGGAGGGGATCAGGTGCAGGACGGTTTTCTTGCCGTCGATCACCAGGGTATGGCCGGCATTGTGGCCGCCCTGAAAACGGGCCACCAGCGACGCCTGATCGGTGAGCAGATCCACGATCTTGCCTTTGCCTTCATCACCCCACTGGGTGCCCAGAATGACTACGTTCTTACCCATGATTGCTAGCTGCCTGTTGAGTTAACGCTTGCACGCGGCGCGCTTGGCACACGACACGCTTTACCGTAAGTGAAGACCGGACAGACCGGTCACCACCCGTGAATTTACTTGTCCTGGATGACCCAGCCGTTGTCGCCCTGTACCAGCCTGCGCTGACAGCCCAACAGCTGGGCATCATTGTCTGCGCCCGGTAACGCCAGCACGACCCGCTCGCCCTGATCACGCAACGCGGCCACGGCGGCGGCGAAATCCGCATCCTGCAAAGAGCCTTCGGCGAGAATGCCATTATCGCCCGCAGCCACCGTGCGAGCCGACAGCATTTTCAGGTCGGCACTGAAACCCGTCGCGGGACGGGCACGACCAAATACTTCACCAATGTGGTCATAACGCCCACCCTTGGCCACCGGCTCACTTTCGCCGGGCAGGTACGCCGCAAAGACACAACCGGTGTGGTAGTGATAACCCCGCAGCTCACCCAGATCCAGATGCAAGGTAACGCCACGCTGGCTCAGCACCGAGACCAGCGTATCCAGTTCATCCAGGGCTGCCAGCGCTGCGGGGAAATCCTGAAATATCTCCCGTGCCTCGCCCAGCACCGCCGCATCACCCGCCAGCCATGGCAAAGCCGCAAGCGCCTTGCTGGCGGCGTCCGGCAGGCTGCTGTCGGCCAGGAACGTATCCAGCTCGACCCGTGCCTTGCGGACCAGAATATCTTCCAGCTGGGCCTGCTGCGCGTCACTCAGGGAGCAATCCGCCAGCAGGCCACTGAACAGGCCCACATGGCCCAGATCCAGCACGACCTCGTTGTCGACCCCTGCCAGCCGCAGGGTTTCCAGCAACAGGGAAATAACTTCCAGATCGCTGTCCACGCCAGAATGGCCGAACAGTTCAACACCAATCTGGTATGGCAGGCGGGTACCACCGGCCACGGCAGGACGGGTACGCAGGGCACTGGAGCAATAACACAACCGAGTGGGCGCATTACGGCGCAGGCTGTGAGCATCCATCCGCGCCACTTGCGGGGTAATGTCGGCACGCACCCCCATCAAACGCCCGGTAAGCTGATCGGTGATCTTGAAGGTTTCCCGCTCCAGATCCCGGCCAGCCCCATTCAACAGGGATTCCAGAAATTCGATCAGTGGCGGGAAGACCAGTTCGTAACCCCAGCGCTGGTACAGATCCAGGGTACCGCGTCGCAGTTGCTCAATCGCCCGGGCGCGGCCCGGCAAGACTTCTTCCACCCCATCGGGGAGTAGCCACTGTGCTTGCTGATTCATTTCATCACCACCAGAAGGACGGCACCCAATACCATGAGCACCAGCCCCAGTATTCTGAGGGACTGCCCGGGCATCCGCGCCAGCTGAAGCGCGGCCTGACGAGCCCGATCGGGCGCCAGGAAGAGCGGAATGCCCTCGATTACCAGCACCAGGCACAGGGCCTTTATCACTATGCTGAAATCCATGATTCCTGCCAGACAGCCACAAAAAAACCGAACCCTCGGGCTCGGTTGCCGCATTCTATCACGGTCTTACGGTATCAGGTAGGTTGAAGCGGGTGCCCCGGATCAGGGACTAACCCGCACATCGTAGACCACCGCCCCCTGATTACCCGGTAGCAGCTGGCCGCTGAACAACCATTGCAGCGCCCCCTCATAGCCCGCGGTATTGGGGCCATTCGGAGTGGTCAGATTACAACCGCCGAGATCTGCCGGTAAGGGGGTGGGACAAACGGCGGCCTGGCTCAGACTGCTGAACGCGGGCGTGCTGTCATTGATCGTCACCTCGGTCAGCGGCCGCACCCCTTGATTGGAGAAGGTCAGCCGGTAACGCAGCACATCCCCCGGGGAAGCCTGATTGGCGGTCCCGTCCTGGCTGTCCACATCATCGGCCGTGCCGGCCAGACCATCCGGACCGATGTTTCGCACAGTCTTGTCCAGAATCAGCTTGCCTGCCGTCAGGCGAGTGGTATCTAGCACCTGGACTGTGGACTGCAGTGCTGTACCTGCAAAAGTCTGGGAGGCGATCAGCGGACGACTGTGCAGTGCCTCAAGGGGCGCATCGGCAGGGGCAAACACCTTGACCAGCAGACACAGGCTGTCTCCTGCCTGCACCGCCACTCCGCTAACCGGTAGCGCCTCGTCTGCAGCAGACAGTTCGCCATCACAATCCGCATCACGGAACAGGGTATCGGTCCAGGCCGGACTCGCAGGGACGGTTTGGGCTGTACCGAGGCTGAAATCCACCGAACCGGCAGTGCGTGCCGTAAAGCGATGGCTGTAGAGCAGACTGTTACCGGCATCCACCACGCCCTGACGGTCCGGTTCCAGCACCGGCAACCCGGCATCACCAAACAGAATATTGTCCCAATCCACCCCGCTGGGCTGCACCTGCAACAACATTACATCATCATCCGCGGCACCGGTGTTGATGCTGGCTCCGCCATCGCCGGGATTCTCGCTGATGGAACGAAACCCGTTGGCTGTTTGCACGACCAGACAGGCATTCTTGCCCACATCCGCCAGCACCGGGACCAAACGCCAGCCCCCGTCCCCGTCGGTAAGGGTTTCAGCCAGAACCGTGTCGGTGTCTTCACACACACCGTTATTGTCAGCATCGTGATACAACACCACTCGCTGGTTGGCGATGCCGGGTTCGTTACCGGCCTTGATACCATCGTGGGCGGTGGCGCCGTCACCATTGTCCTCGTACACCCAGCCCGACAGAATCCCCCCGGTATTGCCGGAAGAAACAGTCACCAGGTAATCCTCCACCTCACCATCGAACACAACCTGGCCACCCGCCGGCACGTCCGGGGTGCTGGACAGTCGGAAGCGGGAATAGGTGTTGCCGATAAACGCGCCCGGCGGAACAAACAGGTTCAGCTCGATCACCCCCGGACTGCTATTGGCGTCCTGGGCATCATTATCACGAACGTTCAGGGCGATCTGTTCACTGGCATCGTCAAAGTCATTGTCCCGGTTCCAGTCGATCCAGCCTTGAACATAGTTTTCACCAACCACATCTTCGGTAAGGGTCACTGTGATCGTGGCACCCGCACCAGGAATCAGCGGCGGGAAACTGACCCCGTCTTCTTCCGGGCCATCGGCATCCGCGTTGGCGGAGTTCTGGTCTGCATCTTCGGGATCAGGACCAATCTCCCCCAGATAGGGCGTCGCCGGCTGCAAGGTCGCCACCGTCAGGGTATTAACATCCGTATCAGAGGTGGGTTTGCTCCCACCGGTGGCATCTCGACGTGACACATGGCCGCCGCTTTGCGGGTAACCACCCGCGATATCACCATGGTCTACCTGCAGGAACACGCCAAACCCCACAGCCTGAACACCCGAGCCATCCACAATGTGTGAGGTCTGGGTAGCATCTTCAGTCAAGGCGAGCAGAGTACCCGTGCCTGGGGCCAACCCCGTTGTCAGCACCAGCCGGCGGGCACCATTTTCAAAACGCGCCTGAAGGTCAGACAGCGGAGCGATCGAGAAAATCTCCCAGGGCTCACCATCGGTCTCCCATGTGAGGCTCTCATTTTCATCTGTGTCTTCCACGTCAGCAGCAATGATGTCTGCCGGCACCCTCTGTCCATTGAGGTAAACTTCCCAACCAATATCAAAGTTAGGCTCTGCCCCATTGGTATTGGCAAGGCCAACCGGGTTGACCCCCTGATACAGATCATCAAAACGGTCGCCCGACCAGTTACCGCTGTTATAGATATTCAGCTGACTGGTAATGTTGTCTACAGTTGCGCGGATTTCCACCGGCCCGAACACCCAGCTTTTGCGAACCAGCTCACCCGGCAGATAATTGTTTTTGGTCCCGCAGTTCCAATCCAGCCAGTAAACGGACTCCCGATATCCTCCGGTGCCTCCGGTGGCGATCCCCCCGCCTGTGGCCTCTGACCCTTGCGGACAAAACACCACTTCCCGGGTATTGATCAGGTAATCTTCGACTTCACCATCATCTGCACCGTCATAGGCATTAAGGTCCTCGGTTGTCGACCAACGGAACCTGGCAATGACGTCATTGGCGTTTTCCGATTGCGCGGAAGGGGGAACCACAAAATCGATAAACCCGTCGCCATCTTCATCCTGGAGATTTTCGGCAATCTGTTCATCTGCATCATCAAAATCGCCATCGCGGTTCCAGTCGATCCAGGCCTGCAGGTAACCTCCTGCACCGGTTACCTCAACTTGCACAGGATCGACTCCCGGCAAGTTGGACGGGAATGTCACCCCATCGTCAAAGCTGTCTGCCCCGGCAGTCGCGCTATCGTAACCGGTCACATCTTCGGAAATATCGGCACCCAGACGAATACCGTCCACAATAATATGAGAAGGATTCTGGTAGCTGGCAGGCGCATCGCCATAATCAATCAACACCTGCTCAGGGGCATCGATTACACAGACTTTCTGTAGATTATTGGATCCCCCTGTGGATGCAGCCCAGCCAAAGAACACGTTCGGGTCACCGGCAAAGTCCAGATTGGTGAAGTCACGATTGACCACCGCCACCAGCGAACCATCAAACCTGTATTGCAATTGGTTGGTAACCGGATCCCAATCCAGCGAAACCGTATGCCACTCCCCATCTTCAATATTGCCAAGGTCCACAACAGAGCTGAGCAGGCTGCCGCCACCGGAACTATCAGTGTAATTGACCGGGTCGTAGATTACGGTGTGATCATTGACGATGTCACCGTAACCGGTACCGTTATTGTAGGTATCAAATTCCACCGCCACTGCGGGATCCAGTCCACCGACACCCAAGGCCCCACCAAACACACCTGTGGCATTACTTCCATCGGGATCACGCTGAAAGGCGAAGGCAATACCGTCTGCACCCGCGGCATCCTTGTCTCCCAGAAAGATCGAAAACTCTACCGTGAAGGGCGCCAACAAGCTGATGCGATTCTGTGACCAGGCAGAACCTGCCTGATTTCCCGACGCCTGGGTCAGCGTAATTTCATTTGTCACACCATCCCTTGAGGCGGTTCCACTCAAAGACAGGTTGCCACTGATTTCGGCATTACAGCTCTGCTGAGCCACCGTTAACCGGTAGTCCTCCACCTCACCGTCATTGGCATTCGAACCAATACCGGGATTGGTATTTCGGGTGAATTTAAAGCGGGCATAGGTCTGCCCCGCAGACGCGTTCTGCGGCACCGTCACGCTGACAGGTGTGGTTGTGATAAAGCTGCTCGAGCCATTACCGGAAGCGGTTTCACCATTATTGGTTACCTGGCGATTGGTAATCACCCGTTCCCCACTATCGTTGAAGTCACCGTCGCGATTCCAGTCAATCCAGGCATTGAGGTAACCACTACCAAACGTCGTAATGGACAGTTCACTTTGTTGACCCGGAAACACCGACGCATTGCTCAAGGTCGAGCCATTGAGAAAGACCCCATCTTCATCGTCGTACTCCGTCGGAGAACCACCACTGCCATCATTATCATCCCCCGTCGCAGCAGTGGTTGGCTGATTGGCAGCATCATGATCCGGCAGCAAGCCGCGCCCCAAACCTAAAGCCGTGGTCACATTCTGGCGTCCGGCTCCGTAACTGGAGGGCGCGTCACCGTAATCCAGGTTACCGTCGACCACGTCTTCAAAGTCGTTGATCCTGAATGACAGGTAAGACACTCGGCGGGCAGTACTCGTATTGGGGTCATTGCCATAGGCATTGTTGTTTTGCACCCTGACGGTGGCGGTGGATGTCTCCGCGAACACCACACTGGCCCGACACTCCGGCTGGGAATTGGTTGCGCCATCATCACAGTTGTCATCACGGCCCCGGATGCGGGTGTTATAACTTCCCGTGCCCGTCGTGGTGACCGTTGTCTGGGTATTGGTAGACACATAGGACCGGGTTGTCGGCCCGGTGGTAAAGTACATGTCATCCGTGTCTGTCTGGGTGTTGTCACTGTTGCGGTCCAGATCGAAACCCGTGACCACCATGCGATCCACGGTGACCGGCGTGGTGGTCCCTTGGGCCACCAGAGTCAGTCGCAAATCTGCGTAGGCGATATTCTCGCCGCTATCCTTGTCTCGCAGGCTTACAAACAGCACCCCACTGTCCACACCCACACACTGAAAGGAACCTGCCTGCTCGTTATCTTCCTGGATCACTTCCACCAGCAAATCCAGAGCCTGACCGCTGTAAGTGGTATTCGTCCCAAAGCGATAGGTCGCAAGCGCACAATCACTGCCGCCGATAACCGTCCGGGTCCCGTTAAGGGCCACACTCACTGCGTAGGCTGGAGCGCTCACCAGGCAGATCCCAACCACCAATACCAGGATCAACATCTGCACAGCCAGCAGTCTCATCACCAGCTTGCCTTTGTTCTTGTTGGGGCCTTTGGTTGTCATCGCTACTCTACCCTCAGACCAAAGATCAGCACCGCTTGCTGACCCGCTCTCAACTCACCAATGTTGACCGATACATCGCCGGTTGCAGCGTCCCCCGGCGCCACCACATCACCCGCACAATCCCCGGTGGGCGAAGAGCAGCGAGTTGCGGCACCCAGCATGCTGGTATAAGGCTGGGTTCGATCATTGATGGTTACCTCATACATACTCTGCGAACCGGTATTGGTTGCCGTCAGCCGGTAGATAACGCATTGCTCCCCGGGGGTCGCCTGAAACGGGGTATAGACAAAGCAGCCATCCGCGGAACAACTGCCGGGCCCATCAGGCACGCCGTCACAGTTTCCATCCAGCGCCTGTTCTTTGGTGATGGCCACATCCGTATTGTTAACCGTGGTGGTATCGGTGGCCTGATCAGAAACGGTCTGGGCCGCGCCCTCAGCCGTGACAGTAAGGGTTTTGATATTGACGGTACCGAAAGCGGCATTGGCTGGCGCAAACACCCGGGCAAACACGGAAATACTTTCCCCAACGGTGAGCACGCCATCACTGCCCGCCGTCTGCAATGGCGTCCCGTCAATGATCAAGGCATCATCCGGATCCCAAAGCCCATTGTCATTGCTGTCCTCATACAGGGTCACCGACCAGCCATTGTCAGCCGCCGCAGCCGGACTGGCAGACAGCAGCACGTTCGACAGATCCACGTTCCCGGTATTGGTTAGCTGATGGCTGTAGGTAGTGCTTGCTCCCGGAGCCACCTGCCCTACCTGATCGGGTTGTAACGATAGCGCCGGGCCAGCCACGACGGTAACTGCATCGTGCTTGATATCGCTGACGCCACTGGTCGGAGACAACGCACGCAGATAAAGGGAAACTGTTTGGTCGCCAGACTCGGTATCGGGCACCTTGACCTGAACACACATCAGTCTCTGTCCACCGGCAGGCACCAATCCGGAATTGGTTAGCGCCGGACCGAGACTGCTGCAATCGCCAGTACCACCATCGCGATGCCAGGCTACCTGCCATTGGGCCGGAAGCTGTCCCGGGGAGAAGTTGCTGCTGCTCACCTGAAGCTCATAGGTGTCCTGGCGAGCACCGGTGTTATTGATATAGACCACAAACGCCCCCTGCCCTCCAGGCGCAATGGACAGGGTTCGAACCGGGGTTGCTTCCGGGCCCACACCCTCACCCGGCGCACTACCATTGACCGGCTGGTCATTGGTCAGATCCACATTGTTGGTGGTAATGGCAAGCAGGATATCGCTCACTGCATTGCTGACACTGGTATCGCTTACCGAGCGCGCTATCTTGGTTACGGCAAACGGCCCTCCCAACACATCCGGCGGGAGGATCGCACGCAGGATTACCCGCACCCCGCAAGCGCCATTTACCGTATCGGTGACGTACCGCGCCGGGCACTGACCTGTGACAGCATCGGGCAATGGAATAGGGCCAGTGTCCGCGACGCCGTTACCATCGGTGTCCACCAATGGCGTAGCACCATCAGCCTTGTAGAGCTGAAAAACCGAATTCGCCGGGAAGGGAGTAGCCAGCGCATTGCCCTGACGGTCATTGACGCTATCCACCAGAATATCAAAGCTGTCTTCGCCGTCACCGGTATTCCAGATGAGATTGTCGAACGCGACAGTCCCGCCCTGACCTACTGCCGCGACTTCAACCCGGTTACCCGTGTCGGAAACATCATCGTTACCGGTGACACTGTCTGACGTGTCATTGTTCGCCACAACCGCTGGCTGAAGCGCGCGGCCGATGACCCGGTAGCTGACGGAATTGGTACTGAAAGGGGAAGGCGAGCCAAACACTGTGTCGCCGGCCTGGTTGGCATAGCGAAAACGGGCGGTATTGCGTACCCGGTCGCCTGCGGCAATACCGCTGTCGATCATGACATCAAAAGTCAGAATGCCGATACCACCCGGCGGCAACTGCTGCACCTCGGCACGAACTCGGTCATGACAATCCGGATTCGTGGCATCCTCATCGTAAGCGCAGTAGTCGATCAGATCGGGAGCACTGCCCTGGCTGCCATCTTCACCATCGTCGGTCAGTACGGTACTCCCTGTCTGACTCCAGCGGGCCGAACCCGCTACGTATGTCATACCTCCGGCCACGCCATCCACCGTCACGGTGGGGAGAATGTCCTCAATAACGATATCTGTTGCTGTCTGATCAGACGCATTGCGATATTCCAGCGTCACCGTAACCGGTCCAGCAGGGGAGCGTCCTTCCCGTTCGCTCAGGGATTTAACCACCTCAATAACGGGACCATTTACGACATCCGCTTCATCCGTATTAGTGGCAACAATGACATTATCCTCATTGCTGCTGGCCAGAAGCCGCAGGGAGGGCTGCTGACCTGCTACTACGGCATTGGACAGTTCGGCTTCAATCACCAGCGAGAAGGTTTCATCGGCAATCAGTGTTCGCGTTAAGGAATCCCAACAGGCGTCGGCATCTGATTGATTGAAAAGGGCGCCACCCACGTCGGGTTGACCGTCACCATCCTCATCCCGATACACCGTCCAGGAGACAAAGTCGCTGCTGATCGTGTCGAGGCAGAATTGATACTGGTCCGGTCCATTCCCGGTATTGGTCAGTACGTGTGAGAAGTAGACATAGCCGCCCGGCACCGCGGGTTTGCCCTGATCACTGACCAGTTCCAGACCCGGCACATTACGAATCAGGGTTTGTACAAGGTTAGAGGTAACGCGCTGCGCCTCAGCCTGTTCGGTACATCCATCATCAAGACAGGCACGGTAACTGGCCGATGCCTGGTTCTTGATCAGGGTGCCCGCTGCCGGCGCAGCGGCCTGGGCCAACGCCCCAGCCATCACCAGACAAACAAGCAGAAAACGTTGCAGCATATTCACCCCGGACCTCCTGTCACTTCACCGGTGCCGGGGCGACAAACTCGTCACCACCGCTGTTGGCGAAGTCGGTACGCATCACCAGCGGACGCCCCCTGGAATCCAGCGGCATGAGTTCCACACGACGATTCACAATGCGTTCATCGGTGGTACTGCCTGCCAGCAGAGGCGCACCTTCACCAAGATAGGTGGCCTTGATTCGGCTGCCGCTGATGCCAGCCTCCTTCAGGTACGCCACCACACTGTTCATTCTTTTTATCGACAAAGCCTGGTTCAGCCCATCATTGCCTTTCTGATCGGTGTAGGCCTGAACGCTGATTTGCAATGCCTCGTAGCGATGCAAAACCGCAACGTTGCTGTCCAGGCGGGCTTTCTCGCTGTCTTTCAAATCGTCCATGTCGAAACCGAAATACACGGCAGGCTCCCAAACCTGACTCTCCGTTGCTCCCGCCGCCACGATTCCATTACCGGTGGTAGCGATCCCGGTCACCATCACCATTCCTGTATTGGTCACCCGAGCCTCTACCGGGCACAGCTCGTCGTATTGAGCGTACAGGGATTCAGTGGTGGCACAACCACTTACCCCCACTATCAACAAACTGGCCATGAGCGCTTTCAGCATATTCATCGCGCATCTCCCATGTAACTGCGCTGACCGGCGGCCTTGCTGCCCAGCCAGCCCAGATCGTCTTCATCAAACTTGTATTCCAGGCCCACATACACGCCTTCGGCGTTGTAGCCTTCCGGATCCAGGTCATCATCACGGAAGCCCTGGAAGTTGTAGCCAACGCCCATTCGCAGGTTGCGACGAATCAGGGCGTTGACGGTAAAACCGTAACTGTAGCGGCGCTCATCAACACCCTCTGTAGTGATCGCACCGGCATGCAAATCAAGATCAAAACGACGGGTCATGTCCCAGATAATGCGACCATCTGCTACATAAGCGTCTGTGTGCACATCCAGCGCACCCAGTTCCGTCTCCTGCCACTTGCCACCCACGCGGCCAGAGAAGATCCAGTCATCGTGAGGCTGGAAGTTATGGTGCGTAGAGAACAGGTGCACAGTGCGATCGGAGCCGGCAGCACCACCCCACTCTTCTTTCCACTTGTACATGAACAGCATGTGGTGACGGTTGTCACGGCGCGGGCGACGGGCCAGCCCCAGGGTCACAATGTTATCGCCTTCTTTGGGGTCAGCATCGAAGTACTGAAGGCGAAGATCGTCGCGAACAACACCGGACCAATCCGTATTCAGTCGCCAGATATTGGCCGCACTCAGACCGTAGTATTCACGGTCGTCCCCAAATCGGGTTTCCACCCGGGCGAGCGTACGACGGTTCTGATTACGGCGGTCTTCCGCACCAATCGACAAGGCTGTGGAATCCTGGCTGGTACTGCCTTCCAGGGTCTGAATCCATTCAAAGGTGGGACTCACCGTCAAACCCGGCTCGATTTCGATATCCGACTTCACACCGTTGGCGGCAGCCACATCCTCGCCACTGACCGCACCACGCAGACGGTACTCGGAGTAGACATCCGTGTTACGTGTCACGGCAGAACGCACCCCGGTGGTGAACTGCTGAGTCTCCACATCATCATCCAGAGTGTTGATTCCATTCAGGCTGTTGATGATTTCGTAACGGCTATACAAGCTGGTTTTCTCGGTCAGCTGCATATCTGCATCCGCTGCGATGCGACGGCGTCCTGAGTCCTGGAAGGCCTGTTCGTATTCACCACCTATCTGGAAAGGCTTGCCCAGCAGCGTAAAACCACGATCCGCACCGAGGATATAGGTCCCGAAACGCTCGGTATCCTGCGCGTCTTTCTGTTCGATACCCCGCACCCCGCCTCGCAATGCGGTGGCACCGATCCGCTTTTCGGCGATAGCGCCCAGGCTATTCTGTTCATCTGATGCATCCAGCTGCTTGGAGCGAATACCTTCGATCTCAACAGAGAAATCGTTGGTAATCATCTGCTCATGCCCCAAGCGCATTTCTTCACGAGCTTCGCTAATGCCTGCCGCAGGGTTGTCAAACCCGCTCTCAGCACGAGCCCAGCGCAATTCGGTGCGCGAACCATCGACCCACAGACGCTCACCATTAATGCTGTAGGCGCGACCTTCTGGCGTACCATCTTCATGCTCCATGGTACCGGTGGAAACATTCACCCGCGTATTTTCATCTACCTTGTACTGTGCTGACACACTGGTGAGATCATAACCGTCGGTATCGTGATCATCCTGGGTTCGGCTCACACCCACCTGCAACTGGTCTGTCAGATCGTAGTTGAGGCGAGCCCCCAACACGGTGTACTCCTCAGCGTCACCTTCCACGTTGTAGTTAACGCGCACGTACACCGGATTCAGGTTTTCATCGCGCGTCGGAATCACATCATGGAAACGGATATCGCCGGTGAAGTAGTTCACCGAATAATCCACGTACCGGGTCAGCGGCGTCGTCTCAACCACCAGCCCGGGGTTATTACGATCGCGAACGATGATTTCCACGGTTTCACTGTCACGGGCGGGGTTATTGCTCAACGTGAAAAGCAGTGCCGTACCGTTGCCGGGAATTTCTTCCGTAACCTGCTCCATTTCCGGACGGGCAGCAAACAACTGGAAGCGGGCGCGGCCGTTGTCATAGATACCATTCAGGCCGGTCAAGGTACGCTGCGTACGACCCAGGTCGTAGAATTCATAACCCGGATCGGTGAGGTAATCCCCCCACATCAGGCTGCTTCGGTCTTTTTCGATTTTTGCGTACAACTTGCTGCGGCTGCGTGCATCGTAACCCCGCACAGAGGCATCACCCGGGATCGGATAGTAATCCGCAGGATTCAAGTCACGACGTACCTCGTCTTCGGTATCCAGATCCTTGTCGGTATCGTAGGCCAGTGTCAGGTGAGCATCGCCACGTACCTGCCCCTTCATGAATACCGCCGCACGGCCATCAACACCGTCGTCAAATTCATCCGCCACATCCGCCGGTGCATTGCCGTTGTCACGCAGTCCGCCCGCGCGGCTCTGTACCTGCAGAAAACCGGTGGCCAGCAAGGGACGCAGCGGCGCAATCTGCTCAATCTGGATGCTGTCACTGAAGCGATCAAGGCTGGCGCGGATACGCACCGGCCCGGTGTATTCGGTGCTGCGTAAATGCACCAGTGCGCGACCATCGACCAGCTTCACCTGATGCCCGGGGGTATCGCTCTGCAGGTCCTCTTCCAGCCACCGGCCGCGATCGGTTTCCACGGTTACGAAGTGGTTGCCAACTGCGGGGTTCCCCGCAGCATCATTGAGTCGAATCCGAATGCCCAGAGTGGAGCGCCCGCCATCGGCAGGCAAAGTATCGGCTTCGGACTCAACCGTGATGGAGGTCGGCGCAGCCGGACGGATGAACGTGCCTTCTGCCATCACCCGGGTGTTACCGAACATGTCTTTGGTAGTCACCGTGAGAGTGTTTTCGCCTTCGGCGAGCTGTACCCCGTACCAGGTCGCCACCTGTGCCCGTTCGCGCTTGTTCACAACCTGCTCGCCCAACTGGGTTTTCGGCACCGGTTTGCCGTTCACATTCAAAATCGGATCGACCCCGGCACGCACCACCACCTGGAAACGACCATCACGGCTCACTTGTCCACGGGGCCACAGCCAGGCGCCCTGCTCGGCCTGTTCACGGGTAATAGTGGCGGCGGCTTCCTTGGTCTCCACCATGGCCGCTTCAGGGGTCTGTTCATCAACCAGCCGGGTCGCCCCGGTTTCTGCGCCGCTGACACGGGAGACCTGATCCCAGGCTTCGTTGAGGGAATCATCACCGGTCTGGGTGTAAACACCACTGCCAAGGTCACCGCTACCATCCGCCTGGCGAATGATCGGGTTGGTGGTCTGCTGGCGCAGCGGATCAAATCGGGCCGCTTCATCCAGCATCCAGTCACCGTTCATAGACGCATTACGCTGCTTGAGCTGTTCTGCCAGCGCCTCAGCCTGATCCCCAACAGGGCAGGACGCGGCAAAGTCCGCACGGTGGTATTCGCCGGAACGCAGGTCCACAAAACGGCTTTCCGGGTCCGCCGCATGACGATTATCAATCGGCTTGAGCTTGACCCCGGCTGGCAGTGTCAGCGGGTCAATCTTGATGGTGTGCAGCCCAGGCTCCAGGCCATAAATGCTGTACTGACCGTTTTCGTCGGTAATTACCCAGGTGCCATCCTGCATGTACAGCTTGACGCCACCGATGGGCCACTCACCGTCGTTCTGCAGGTTATTACAATCAGCATCCACATAGACCTTACCGAACAGCATGGCCTTGTCAGAAAGCACGCCTTCGTTACGGATTTTCACTTCAACCTGGTCTTCATTAGAGCGGTAGGTTGAACCGGAAAGCGTGTTTGCCTGAGCCGTTGCCCGGTTAATGCCGTTGCTGTCGACGGCACCCGCACTAAGACGCAACCCGTAATGCAGCGTGATGGTTTTGCCCGGCTGCAACGCCAGCGCATCCACATTACCACTGGCCAGCAAACGCTCAATCCGGAATGTCAGCTGGGGGCCCGGACGGCCGGCGGGCTCAGGCATTTCCACCCGATTGCCATTGACCTCCAGCCAGGCGCTGTCATTGATGTAGCGAAACCCGTACGGCAACGAGTCGAATACCCGACCCGCATACAATTCATCGGTATGGTTATTGGTAATATCGATGCTGTAGGCCACCACGTCGCCCACGGACGCGCTGTCTTTTTCTGCCCGTTTGTCGATAACCAGATTGCCCGCATTGAGCCCTGCCCCGGGATCAAGCGGAATATTGACAAACACATTGGCAGTACCCAGCAGGAAGGCGCCGTTATTGCTCCCTGCCACTCGTGCAGCCATGCGCCCAACCGGCGCCTGATACCCTTCGATTCCGTAGGAACTGTCATTGACGTCAGGGTAGAAAGCGCCCGCGGCTGCAGGCGCCACTTCTGACGGGAAGGTGTAACCCGCAGGCGGAATGACATCCAGGTAGTAACAATGCCCAGGGGTTGCAAAGGGATACTGGTAATCCCCCAACTTGGTGGTGTTATCGGCATTGGTGGTATTGGTGTTTTCACCATCCAGCGATTCCCCGGTATAGGGATCGGTACCGACTTCGTAATCGCTCTCGGCCAGGTCCGCACAGGAGCCTGCCCCGCTGGCAGACAAGGTTTGCCGGGACTGATAGAGAATGACCCGCGCGCCCCCAACAGGATTCCCATTGGTGGAGTCGAACACGGTACCGGCCGGATCCACCGCCGCGATGTCACTGATTACTTCATAGGTTTCGATGGTACCGCCAGCACCGTACACCGGCAGGGTATAGCGGGCGGTCAAGGTATCACGCTGAGTACTGTTCAACACACAGGCATTGGTCAGCGCATCGAGCGTCGTCGTTTCGCTGTCATACTGACGCACATCTTGCTGACTGGCGTAAGAAGGGCACAGCCGGTTATTCCCTCTTTCCTCTTCACTGAGGACGATGGGGAAAATGCTGCGGAACTCGCCGGTGTTGGCGCCGGTTTCCACCATCACTACCCTCACCGAGTCCCCCGTCAGCCGGGACTCCACGGTGACGATGACCAATTGCTGACCATTGGGGGTCTGCTGCAGAAAATCACGTTGGGTTTGCGATTGATTCAGTTGCGATGCCGTCAGGCGGATATAAACACCATCGTGCAGCACTTCATGGCTGGCTTCGGGCAACAGGCGATAGATATCGGCGGCTTCAAAATCGCCATCATTACTTAGATCCGGAGTGCCCTCGTTGCGCACTACTGCCGGTGTCGGGCGCTCAAAAAGGATGGCAGGTCTGACAGAGCCGCCCATCGTGTTACAGACCGTATTACTCTCAAAATCCGCCAGGCCATCGCCCTCCAGGTCCACATGGGCCTGGTTGAAGATACGGGTACCGGCGGTGGTGCCGGCAGCCACAGACACCCCGAAGGTGTAACTGCCACTCTCGTTCCTTTCGAGTGTCTCTGCCGGCATCAACATCGCAAACCGATCTACCGCCTCATCGGTATCCCATTGGGCGTAACTGATCCACTGATCTTCTGCGTCACCGGCACGGTGGACGAGCGGGAAAGACTGAACCGGAGACACATTGCTCACACTGGAGGGGCGCAGGGTCACGTTCCCGGGGATTTCATCCTCCACCAGCACGCCCTGGTAGGGCACGCCATTTACCAACACGGTACGCGCCTGCGGCGCAGTACTGCCGTTATTGGTAAAGGAAATCCGATAGTCCAGATTCTGGCCTGCCTGCAACGGCGCCTCACAGCTCTGGCTGGCTGATTTCGTAATATTCAGGAATGCCCCGCGGGAGACCGTAACCACATCCTGGCGGGTATCACTGATGGTATTGTCCTCAAGAGAAACGGCGCTCACCTCAAGCCGCAACCGATCATCCGCATTCTGACCAGCCGGAACACTTCCGGTTACCACCAGAGCCACGCTTTCACCCGGCTTCAGCTCGGCAGTTTCAAGCAGCTCCGGCTCACCGGGGTCTGCCTGGCCGTTACCGTTGACATCCAGATAAACGACGAGGTTTAGCAGGTCGCCCTCATCGCCGGTCAAATTACTGGCGCTGATGGCATAACGGTCAGCCACGTTACCGGTGTTGCTGATGACGTGTGGCAAGTTGACCGGCTGACCGGCCGCCACCGTCGCCAGGTTATCGGTATCCAGAGCGACGGCCCGCAACGGAGCGACCACAACCTGAGACAGGTTGGAACGCATGACGATGACTTCGCCATTGACCGGATCGAAATAGCTGACCTCCGCCTGATTGCGCAGAACCGTGCCTGCCTCGGTGGCAGCAACGACAACGCCGCTGGCTATCGCCAGCAGCGTCATCGCTACCATTGTCCACACGAGTCTGTTTTTCACGGTGTTGTCCGTCGTTCCCTGGTGCTGCCCGAATGCCGGGCGACAAATTGTTGGCTTCTTCTTGCTCCCCGGAGGGCTTTCCCAAACGCTGCCATGCAGCCCTTGGGAAAGCCCCCCTCTCCCGAAGGAGAGAGGGGCCCCTTGGGAGGGGCTTAGTTCACTTGCACACAGAACTGCGCATTCGCGCTGTCACCAGCTGCAAGGTCACCAATGACCCACTCAACCACTGGCGCGGTGCCGGAATTGGCCACCGTGTTGCTATCCGAGTTGCGAACAGAATCATTCGCCACCAGGAAAGTGGTGTAAGGCGTGGTTTCATCGGTGATGGTCACGTTCTTGGCCGTGGCCGCACCTTCGTTAGTCGCAGTCAGATCCCAGATCACACACTGACCCGGCTCCACCTGAGTGGTCTGGGTAGCAGCGAACGGGGTATCCGGCGTCCAGTCAGGCGTACCGGCATTACAGCTACAATCCGCATCGACACCGGCCAGCTTGTTCAGACGCACCTGACCCAGAATGACTTCTGTCACGTCGTTGGCAGTAGCCGACGCCGCTGCGCCTGCGGTGGCATCTTCGTTGGTCGCGCTCAGGCTCAAGGTGTCCTGGGTACCTTGCGATGCATTCGCCGGAGCAAATACGGTCACCAGCACTTCAACCTTTTCGCCAGCTTCCAGAGTCAGCTCGGGCAGGTTGTCGTTATCGGCATCGGCAACGCCGATCTGGACCGGGTTACCGGCCTGATCACGCACCCACAGCTGTCCAGCAGTGGCAAGACCGGCAAGCTGGCTCAGTTCACGGTAAGCATCCGGGGTACCATCGTTGTTGGTATCCACGAACAGCTGGGTGGTGTTGGTGAAACCCGCTTCGCTGTTGGTGGCAGACAGCTCAACCGTTTCGGTAGAGTTACCGTCGTTGGACAGCACGTGCGGGTAATCCACGTTACCGCCGGGCTGCACCTGGTTGGCGCCGTCAGGAGTGATGCTCAGATCACGGTCAGCAACCACATCAACCGCATCCAGCTTGCTGTCGTTGATGTTGCTGTCAGACGGAGAGGTCACCGTAAACGTGACGGGATAATCGCCATCGCTATCATTGGTGTTCACTGCGTCACCGCCGGTGTAATCCGCACGGGCCTGGGCCACGTTGGAAGACACAGTTACATTGGCGGTGTAGTGATAAACCGCACCGGCCGGCAGGTTCGGGGTGGCTGTGACCACATCGCCTGCATTGCTGGTGTTATCCACCGTGCCATTCCCATCGGTATCGACACCCACATCCACAAACTGCACAGACCAGCCCGCGGGTACCGTGCCACCCAGGGTGTAGGACTGGGCGTTGCCGGATTCGTTGGCGACATACAGATTGAAAGAAGTCACGGCTCCTGCTGCTGCCGTATTGGTGGTGGTCGGCGTGCCGGTGTTGGCGTCAGCATCAACTGCGCTATCACCCATACCGGTTGCGTTGGCAGTGTTGGCAATATCCACGGCCGCCGCATTGATGGTGCTCAATACGCCAGCAGTGGTATCAGACTGGCCATTGTCGCCCGCGGAGGTCGCCGTCAGGTTGAACTGGTACGGACCGACACCGCTGGCGCTGGCCGGCAAGTCGGCTTTCACGGTGATATTCAGCGCTTCCGCAGGATCCAGCTCACCGGTATCCGGGTTACCGTCACCGTTGGTATCAGTGATCTGAACCGTGCCCGCTGCGTTCCAGAAGGTAAACGTGGTACCTGCCGGGAACGGAGTGGTCGCATCGTTGGCTGCGCTCAGCTCGAACACATCCACGCCGTTACCGTTGTTGGTAATGGTGTGTTTGAAGTCGACCACGGCACCGCTGGCCGCACTGGGCACAGTGTAGATGTCGTCATCGGTGCCATCGGTGGCATCTTCGGTGTCGTTGGCATCCACAGCGTAGATCTGACCAATCACCGTGGTTACCGTATTGGAGCTGACGGCATCCTCAGTGGTCCCCGCATCGTTGTCCAGGTTGCCCTGGGCAGCGAAGGTGTTCTTGATCTCGGTGCCCGCAGGCGCGGTCGGATCAAAGCTCACCTGATACACGATAGAGACCGTGGTATTCACACCCAGGCTGGCATCGGTCAGCAGCACACCGGGAATACCGGTTTCACCAGTGGTGCCGTCACCGTCCAGATCCACACCCGCCGGCTCATCAATGGTCGCCAGGGAACCAGGTGCATACATGGTGGTGGCATCTGCCGGGATACTCTGGTCGGTACCGGTGTTGTCCTCGTAGGTATCGCCGTTCGCCGCCAACAAACCATTCACCGAAGTGATGTCCACGAAGGTGGCATTGGCCGGCACCGCATCGAAGATATTGACATCGGTTGCCGCACGGCCACCGTTGTTCTTCACGGTCAGGGTATAGGTGATGGTGTTGGTGGAGGTGTTAACAGACGCAGACTTGGTCGTTACCAGTACCGCATCGGTGGTTACCGTCACCTGATCGTTGTTGGTGTCGTTACCATCCGCAGTACCGTCACCATCCGCATCGTAGGTGCCAGCATCGCCGTTGGTACCGATATCCTGCACCAGACCACCGTCCGCGGCAGCATACACACCATCGCCCTGCGTGGACTGCGCCAGCAGGGTAGCATCAATGATGGTGCCCGCAGCGGTACCCGACGGCACCGGCACGGCCAGGATCAACTCAACCTGCTGATCGGGGTCCAGATCCACCTGGGTAACAATGTTTTCACCGGCATCAGGCTGACCATTGCCGTTGGCGTCCAGATAGACGTCATAGCTGATCGCCCCTGTCGCGCCGCCAGTACGGCCGCTCAACACAAAGGTGTCACGGGCGTTACCGGTGTTCTTCAGGCTATGGCTGAAGTACACGGTTTCGCCGGGAGCACCGGCTTTGTTGCCGTCGTTACGCAGGGTACCTGCATACACTTCGGCAACAGTGACCACCGCCTCGTTGGACTGGGCGGAGTAACTGTTACCATTGGCGTCTTCATAGGTGACGGTTGCCTTGTTCTTGATGTCCGTGCCGGCTTCCGTGAGTGCCCAAGCTTGCCCTGCGGCAAACAGCAACCCACCAGAAACCAGAGACGCGGCCATTTTCGAAGACAACACACCTTTATTGAAGGCATGTTTCATGGCTTCATCCTCAAAGTTTGATATTTAGACTTACCCTCTAGTTTCAGAAAGCCTTGCGAGAGCGGCCCCTCGTCGAAACGAGTGGTCCGCCCCTCCCCTTGCGGCTGACCATGACGATCAAGCCGCTCGCGCAAGACTTCCTCTGTGGAGCTTTCGCTCCTACGTCAGCCCCCCGGGAGCTACTGCACCTTTACCCGGTAGCGATACTGCTGCTCCTGGTCAGGCTGAAGGCTGCCTTTCGGCTGCCAACGCACCTGGGTGTAATCGCTGGGGGGAACCGTGACGTTCTTGGTCCGGCCGTCCTTGTCTTTCACCTCACGGGTAACAGGCTCAGCCAGAAAACTGGTTCCATTATCAATGCTGACGGTGAACGCGGCGTCCACCTTGGTATCGGCACTACCCCCTACGTAGGCGGTATTGGCCGGAACTGGGCCGGTGATCACAAGGCCGGAAAGCGGCTGTTCACCGGTGTTTTGGTAGGTAAGACGGTATTCCACCACATCACCAGGAGACGCCTGCTCCGTGGCAACAACGGTTTCCTTTCCGTCTTTTTCGGTTACCAGAAAGGTTTCCATCTGACTGGTCAGTGGCCCGTCTGCCCAAAGCAGGGAAGACAGGGACAACAACAGAACAGAGAAAGACAGCTTCATCGCTTGAACTCCCAGTACCCGGCAATATGCCGAAGAAGGTTGCTTACTTCTCGACCAAATCATTATGAAAAGCTTTTCTGTGACCCATATCACACTTTTTTGTAATGTTATGATCGATTTCTGTGACACCCTGCCTATTTTGCACAAAAACCGGGCTCAATGCGTGAACGCATTGTAAAAAAACAGTGAAAGCACTGGGACGGCAGTACATTTTTTGACCGTCCGACCCTCTGTAATCAATCACTTACCCCCGTGTAAGCCATTTCCTACACAGAAAAAAACCCGCCAAAGGCGGGTTTTTCCGGTATGAACGGCAAACAGCACAATCAGGCAAGTCGACCTAGCGACTGCCGCTCGCACCATTTAGGTAGCGGAAGAAGTCACTGTCTGGCTCCAGAATCAGCACGTCTTCCGGATCCTTGAAGCTTTCCTTGTAGGCCTGGAGGCTACGGTAGAAACGGAAGAACTCCTTGTCCTGATTGTAGGCTTTCGCATAAGTGGCCGCTGCCTGGGCATCCCCCTCACCGCGAATGGCCTGCGACTTGCGGTAGGCATCCGCGAGAATTTCGGTGCGCTGACGATCCGCCCCGGCGCGAATTTTCTCGGCTTCTTCCCGGCCCTGGGAGCGGTGAGCCGCCGCATCACGCTGACGCTCCGCGCGCATCCGGTCAAACACCCGGCCACGAACCTGATCCGGCCAATCCACCTGCTTCACCCGGATATCGACAACTTCGATACCCAGATCTTCCATGGTGGACATGTTCACTTCCTGACGGACCTGATCCATCAGCGCTTCACGCTGGTCGTTACCCGCCGGCTCGCCGGCGTCGGCCACAGTCTCTTCACTGTCTTGCTGTCCGGCTTCACGCAGAATGGATTCATCCAGTTGATCGGTAGGCACTTCGGTGGTTTCCCCCGTGGTCGGGTCACGAATAATCGCGGTATCCCCTTCCACTTTTTCCACGTCGCTCTCACCGGCAACCACCTGGAACACTGTGCGCGAGGCAAACTCGTTACGCAGCGCCTCATTTACACGCGGATCCAGCAACTCACGGGCCCGACGCTCCATGATCTGCGGGTTGGCAGAGCCGCCCCCCACACTCACGATATAACGCTGCACATTGTTGATCCGCCAGACCACAAAGGCATCCACGTTCAACAGTTTCTTTTCTGCCGTGAGAAAGGACTGAGTGGGCACGTCGTATACCAGCGCCCGGCCATCCACCTTGACGACCTCCTCAAACAGGGGCCACTTGGGGTAAATCCCCGGGGAAATATCCGCCTTTTCGATTCGGCTGAACTGTTTCAGTACCGCTTTCTCGGTCTGGTTAACAATATAGAAGGAGTCCAACGCCAGCAGGGCGAGGACACCCAGCGCCAGCAGCGCCAACCATCCACGATTATTCATTAGCGCAACTCCTGGGGTCGTGATGTGCTGTACAGGCTACGCGAAGCACTACGCCCGCTGCCTCCGTCATCGGCACCGGCCTTGGCGGCATCGCTACTACCCGCGCCGGGGTTTTGCTGGGGAGTGGACGCTCGCACATCCCGCCCTTTCACCAGCTGCTCCAGAGGCAGGTAAATCAGGCTGTTGCCGTTATCCACATCCACCAGCACTTTGCTGGTTGCACCAAAGACCTGGGTCATGGTTTCCAGATACAGGCGTTCGCGAGTCACATCGGGAGCCTTGCGGTATTCTGAGAGCAAATCGGTAAAGCGATCCGCATCACCCATGGCACCGTCGATCACCCGCTGCTTGTACGCTTCCGATTCTTCGGTCAGGCGTTGCGCCTCACCCCGGGCCTGGGGAATCACCGCATTGCGGTAAGCTTCCGCTTCTTTCTTGAAGCGGTCTTCGTCTTCCTTGGCCTTGGACACGTCGTCAAAGGCATCCCGGACCGCATCCGGGGCTTCGGTCTTGTCCAGCACCACCTGACGCAACACCAGGCCGGTGTCGTAACGGTTCAGGTATTCGTCCAGACGCTGCCGCACCTGCACCCGAATGGCTTCCCGGTTGTCTTTCAGCACATCATCCATGGAGGCAGAGCCCACCACATGACGCAGCGCCGAGCTGGTGGCGTGCTCCAGGATCTGCTCTGGCTGGGCGACCTTGAGCAAGAAGGGACGCGGATCCAGCACCTGATACTGGACCTGCAGGGTCACGCTGACGATATTGGTGTCCTTGGTGAGCATTTCCTCGGTGATCTCGTAGCGGCGGTTCTGCCCCACATCCACCTTCTGGTATTGCTCAAGAATCGGCGCGCGCCAGTTCAGACCCGGCTCGACAATGCGATCGAACTTACCGAAACGCAGCACCACGGCCCGCTCGCGCTGATCCACCTGAAAGAACCCGACCAAACCATAGACCACCAGTGCGATCACGGCGACCACAGCCAGTAGCGGCAGCGGTGAGCCTGATGGCTTGTTGCCATCGCCACCCGGACGACCGCCCTTGCCACCAAACACATTGTTGATCTTGTCCTTGAGGTTCTTCAGCGCCTCATCCAGATCCGGCGGCCCTTGATCACCGCCGCCACCCCAGGGGTCTTTCGGCTTGTTACCGCCGGGTTCATTCCACGCCATGTAGGTCTCCAGTCCGTCAGGGCCGGCATGGCCCATGACTTGTAATGTCAGCTCACCTTGGGCGAGCGTTCTGAATTGTAGGAAGGCCCATCTTCCCCTGCAACCGAGGCCGCCGATTCCGGGGCCGGCACCACCAGTTCGTCTTCGTTCAGACCCTGCTCACGCAACAGGCGTTCAAAATGAACCCGATTGACGTTGATGCGCAGCAGCATGCTGCCATCCATTGCGGCCTCTTCATCCAGCACCTCACCTGCTTCATGCAGACGGGCGCGCAGGCGCCCTGCATGGGCAGGCAAACGCACCCAGCAATCGACCCAGCCTGCGGCCAGCCGCTCCGCAATGGCCTCAAAGAGCAGATCAAACCCGTCACCGCTCTGTGCCGAAATCCATACTCGCCAGGGCTGTCCGTGCTCGTCACGGTCAATCCGTGGCGATTCATCAAGATTGTCTACTTTGTTGTAGACGTGCAGTACCGGTAACTGGTCGCCACCGATTTCTTCCAGCACCTCATTCACCGCGTCCACATTGCTGTCCCGTTCTTCTGCACTGCAATCTGTCACATGCAGCAACAAGGTTGCGTTAGCGGTTTCTTCCAGGGTCGCCCGGAAAGCCTGCACCAAGCGATGAGGCAGGTGGCGAATAAACCCCACGGTATCGGCCAGAATGGCTGGCCCGACACCGGGCACCTTGACCTTGCGCAAGGTGGGGTCCAGGGTGGCGAACAGCTGGTCCGCCACGTACACATCCCCCGTAGTAATGGCATTAAACAGGGTGGATTTACCCGCGTTGGTATAACCGACCAGTGAAATCAACGGCGTTTCGGCACGCTGCCGGGCACGGCGCCCCTGCGCTCGCTGCTTTCGTACCTTCTCCAGTCGAGACTCAATGGCACGTATGCGGTCTCGCAACAAACGGCGGTCGGTTTCCAGCTGGGTTTCACCAGGCCCGCGCAGGCCAATACCGCCTTTTTGTCTTTCCAGGTGAGTCCACCCGCGCACCAGGCGGGTAGATAGATGGCGCAACTGTGCCAGCTCAACCTGCAACACCCCTTCGTGGGTGCGAGCTCGCTGGGCAAAGATATCCAGGATCAGTCCGGTACGGTCAAGCACCCGGCATTTCACCGCCCGCTCCAGGTTGCGTTCCTGGGCCGGGCTGAGCGAGTGATTGAACAGCACCACATCCGCCTGGTGCTGCTGCACCAGTTCGGCCAGCTCATCCGCTTTGCCTGTGCCGATAAAAAGGGCCGGGTCGGGCCTGTCGCGTTTGCCCGTCAATTCCGCCACAGGCTCCACGCCACTGGAGGTCACCAGATGATGGAATTCGTCCAGATCCTCACGGCCCATGGAATCCGGCAGGTCCAGATGCACAAGAATCGCCTGCTCTCCGGCGCCAGTGCGTGATTGCTCTGTACGATCAAATAAGTCCATAGGTGCCTGATATGGGGACAGTAGGCCCAATTGTAAACCGCCGAAAACGAAAAGGCAGGAGGAAGAAACGAAAAGAGCCACCCGAAGGTGGCTCTTTTCAGCAAAAAGGCTCTGGCAATCGCGATTACTGGTTACCGAAGCTCTCTGTGCCCTGTGCACCCGTGGTGCCATTGCCGGTCGACATGGCCGGGTTACCACCTGCACGCGGGTTACGCGCCGGGACCACAGTGGAAATTGCGTGCTTGTAGACCATCTGACTAACGGCGTTCTTGAGCAGAACCACATACTGGTCGAAGGACTCAATCTGCCCCTGCAATTTTATGCCGTTTACCAGAAAGATGGATACCGGGATCCGTTCCTTACGCAGAGCGTTCAGGAAAGGGTCTTGTAGTGAATGCCCCTTTGACATGGCAAGTCTCCTTGAAATAACAGTAAAAAGTGGTGCCCAACACTCGGGCAATATCAGCGCGTTACCTGCAGTGAAGCCGTCCCGAACGGCCACCGCATGCCTGATGCGCCATCAGACATTTTTTTGTCAACAACCCAACAAAATGGTTCCGGACTGGGCCTATATGGGATGACGAAACGAGTATTCAAGATCCCCACCCCCAATTCCTTGGCATTATAGACCAAATAAGCAGCACTCGACCTCAACTAAACACAGATTTACAGATCTTCGCAAGTTGGCCAAACAGCGCATTGCGCTCCTGCTCGTTGTTACTGTCGAACCGTTCCAGGTTCGGCCATTTTCTTAGCCAGGTGTACTGCCTTTTCGCCAGTTGGCGAGTTGCAACCACACCCTTTTCGATCATCGTCTCGCGATCGTATTGCCCCTCCAGGTAATCCCATACCTGGCGGTACCCTACCGCTTTGATCGCGGGCAGGTCCCGGTGCGCTTCCGGACGAGCCATCAAATGGCGCACTTCTTCTTCCAGCCCTTGCTCAAGCATGACCTCAAAACGCCGGGCAATCATCACATGCAACCAGGCGCGGTCTTTGGGCGCCAGTGCCGCACTGTAGACTGGCCAGGGAAGCCCACTGAACTCACTCAGACCATCCTCTCTCATTGTGACAGTCGTATGATGCTCGGCATGAAAGACAGAAAGCGGCTTACCCGTGAGCCGATACACTTCCAGCGCCCTTTGCAGACGCTGACGATCCATGGGCTTCAGCCGATCGGCAGTGGCCGGGTCCACCCGGGCCAGCTCGGCATGCACCGCTGGCCAGCCTTGCTCTGCCGCCAGCGCAGCAATCTCGGCGCGCACCGTTTCATCCGCTTCCGGCAGCGGCGCCAGACCTTCGACCAGCGCCTTGAAATACAGAATGGTGCCTCCCACCAGCAACGGCAAACGCCCAGCAGCATGGACTGCCTCAATTTCTCTCAGCGCATCCGTGCGAAAGTCTGCGGCGGAATACGGTTGGTCCAGGTCACGGAACCCCAGCAGCCTGTGCGGAGCTGCTTGCAACTCGTCGTTTGATGGCCGCGCGGCACCAATATCAAGGTCCCGGTACACCAGGGCGGAGTCCACATTGATGATTTCGATCGGGAGAGATTGCACCGCCTCAATGGCCAGCGCGGTCTTGCCAGAACAGGTGGGCCCCATTAAAAGCAGTACAGGCAAGACAGGCCGGGGATCCCCGTCATTCTTCGGCGAGGGACGGGAGGGCGCCATCACTGCCCCCGCATAAACAGGCGATCCAGATCCTTGAGACTCATTTGAGTCCAGGTCGGCCGGCCATGATTGCACTGGCCCGAGCGCTCGGTGGCTTCCATGTCCCGGAGCAAGGCGTTCATTTCCGGCACGGTCAGGCGGCGGTTGGCCCGTACGCTGCCATGACAGGCCATGGTGGAAAGCAGTTCATCGAGCTTTTGTTCAATGCGCTCGCTGCTGCCTTGGGCAAGCAGATCGGAGAGCACATCACGCACCATGCTTTCGCTGTCGCTATTGCGCAGCATGGCGGGCACTTCGCGGACCACCAGCGTTTCCGGGCCGGCGCGCTCCACCACAAACCCCAACCGGGAAAACACCTCGGGCTGCTCTTCGGCAAAGTCAGCTTCCCGTGACGAGACCGCCAACGATACCGGCACCAACAATGGCTGGCTGCGCACCTTGTCGGTGGACCAGCTTTGCTTGAGCCGCTCATAGGTAATGCGCTCGTGGGCGGCGTGCATATCGACCACCACCATGCCGTGCTGGTTTTCCGCGAGAATAAAGATGCCGTGCAGCTGCGCCACCGCATACCCCAGCGGCGGCACGGTTTCATCATCACTGGCCGGCGGCATGACCGCCGGGGCGCCATCCTCGATGCGCGGCTGAACCAACGCACCGTAGGCATCTGCCTGGCGCAAGCCCTGACCATAGCCACCAGACGCAGGTGGCGGCGTATAAGGGCGGCCAGAGGGCGCGGTAAGCGACATACTGCCCTGGCTCGGCTCACTCACCGGCATGGGCACGTCGTCATACACCACCGCAGGCTCGACACCTTGCCCGGGGCGCACGTCGGCAATGGTCCGGTGCAGGGAGCTGTACAGGAACCCATGCACCATACGCTGTTCGCGGAAGCGCACTTCGTGCTTGGTGGGGTGAACATTCACATCCACCATGGCCGGGTCCAGTTCAAGAAACAGGACATAGGCCGGGTGACGGCCGTGATACAACACATCCGCATAGGCCTGGCGCACCGCATGATTGACCACCTTGTCGCGAATCACGCGGCCATTCACATAGAAATATTGCAGGTCGGCCTGGGAGCGGGAGAAGGTGGGCAGCCCCATCCAGCCATGCAGACGGATTCCATCACGCTCCACCTCCACCGGGATGGCCTGTTCCATAAAGCCCTTGCCGCACAGCTTGGCCACGCGGCCCGCCCGCAGGGTGTCATCCAGACCTGCCGGTAGCTGGTGGATCACTTTCTGGTTGTGGGTCAGCCGGAACGCGGTATTGAATTCACTCAGGGCAATGCGCCGGAACACCTCTTCCAGGTGATTGAATTCCGTCTTCTCGGTACGCAGAAAGCGGCGCCGTGCCGGGGTATTGAAAAACAGGTCGCGCATGGTGACGGTGGTGCCACGGGGATGCCCCGCCGGCGTGACCGACGGCGCCATGTCTCGACCTTCGACCTGGACCTGCCAGCCTTCGGCTTCTCCTTCCACGTTACTGGCCAGGGTCAGTCGCGAGACAGAGCTGATCGCCGCCAACGCTTCACCGCGAAAGCCCAGCGTGCCAATGGCTTCCAGATCGTCCAGCCCGCGAATCTTGCTGGTGGCGTGACGAGACAGCGCCAGCGGCAGGTCATCGCGTTCAATGCCATGACCATTGTCACGCACCTTGAGCAGCTTCACACCGCCCTGCTCCACATCCACATTCACGGACTCCGCCCCCGCATCGAGGGCGTTTTCCAACAGTTCCTTGAGGACAGAGGCGGGTCGCTCGACCACCTCACCGGCAGCAATCTGGTTGGCCAGGCGGGAATCGAGCAATTGGATCTTGGACAAAACGGACCTCAGGTTCGGGGAATTTTCAGCACCTGGCCGACCATGATGCGGTCACCACTGATATTGTTGGCCGCACGGATAGCCTGCTCACTAACGCTGTACTGGCGCGCGATTTCCGACAGTGTATCACCGGGCTGAATCTTGTACTCATCACCTTTGCCACGGCGCTGGGCGGCGTACCAGCTGTTCGGCGGCGGGTGCGAGGTAAAGTAATCATCAATACCGCGCAGGATGGAACGCGCCAGCTTGGTCTGGTGCGCAGACGAGCGCAGGTTACGCTCCTCGGTGGGGTTGGAGATAAACCCGGTCTCCACCAGAATGGACACCATCTCAGGTTCTTTCAGTACCGCAAACCCTGCCTGCTCCACCTTGTCACGCCCGCCATGCAGCTTGGTGACCTTACCCATTTCCTGCAGCACCTGCCGGCCCAGATAAAGGCTGCCCGCCATGGATCCGTTCATCTGCAGGTCTGCCAGCACGCTGAGCAGCGAACTGTCGTCTTCCTCTTCTTCATACACCCCGGCGACCCGGTCGGATTCATTGGCAATCTTTGCCAGATAGCGGGCCTTGGCACTGGTCGCGCCACGATTGGAAAGCGCAAACACCGACGCCCCATGGGCGCGGGCATCGGTAAACGCATCCGCATGAATGGAAATGAACACGTCCGCACCGTGTGTTTCCCGGGCAATTTTTCGGCGCTCTGCCAAGGGGACATAGTAGTCACCATCGCGAACCATCGCCGCCCGCATGCCGGCCTGATCGTTCACCATCTTCTCCAGCTTCTTGGCGATCTGCAGCACCACGGTTTTTTCCCAGGTCCCACTGGGGCCACGGGCACCCGGGTCCTCGCCCCCGTGACCGGGGTCAATCGCCACCACCATCAACCGTTGCTCCGCAGGCGCCGATTGCGCGGCAGGCTTTTTCTGGGCAGGAGTGGACCCTGCAGCCGTGGTAGCGGCCCCTGACGAGGTGCCATTCAATTCCTTGTCGAACAGATCGACCACCAGACGCCAGCCATGCGGCTCGATGGGTTTGAGCAGGTTGGTGCGAGTGCGCACCCCCTCTTTCATATCGAATACCACACGGGTCTTGTCGCTGTGCTTGCCGACCCGGATATTGGCGATGGGACTGGTGGCGTAATCCAGCGTCTGGATGTCGAAGTCCAATTTGGCTTCCTGCAGGTCCAGCACGATACGGTCAGGATTGGCGAGCTTGTCGAGCTTGTGATCCACCGGCGATGGCAGATCAAACACAATGCGGGTGTGGTCCGGTGCCCGGTGCAGGCGTACAGATTCGATGCTGGCCTGGGCCAGGGCAACGGGCGCCCATAGCATGGCAGCCAGCAGGGTGAAGGCGGTCACAAGCCATTTGTTATTGTTACTGCGCATTATCATAGGCGTTCAGTCACCGACCCAGTCCAGGGTCGCCTTTCTTCCGTGGCCATCCACAGCCAGTGTAATGATCAAATCCGGCGGCGGCGCCACTCCGGCCCCGCGCTCCGGCCACTCCAGCAGACACAGGTCACCAGAGCCAAAATAATCCCGCACCCCGATCAGTTCCAGCTCTTCCGGATCTGCCAGTCGATACAGGTCAAAGTGATAGATATGGACGTCACCCAGCTCGTAGGGTTCCACAATTGTATAGGTTGGGCTCTTTACCGCCCCCTCATGCCCCATGGCACGCAGGATACCGCGAACCAGCGTGGTTTTCCCGGCCCCCAGATCGCCTTCCAGATAGACACAGCCACCGCCGGTCAGTCGGGCTGCAAGGCTGGCCCCCAACGCCAGGGTGGCGGCTTCGTCAGCGAGGGTCTGGTGTTCAATGGGCATACAGGCTTCCTTCGTTCAGTTGTTCCCGCAGCGCACCCAACAGATCGGTGGCGAGCAAGCCGCGCTCACCGGCCTGCCGGGCGCACCGGTCTGCCGCCCGGGCATGCGCCATGGCGCCGAGACGGGCAGCATCATACCCGTTCAATCCCTGGGCCCGCAGCGCCGCGATCACCCCGGTCAGCACATCGCCCATACCCCCGCTCGCCATGCCCGGATTGCCGTCCACGATCAGGGCACGACAACGCTGGCCGGCGGAATCCCCCTGAATCAAGGTGCCCAGCCCTTTCAGCAGCACCGTGCCGCCATAACGCGCACTCAGGGTTTCCAGTGTGGCAAAGCGGTCAGACTGTATCTCCGCGTTGCCCACTTGCAGCAACCGTGCCGCCTCACCGGGGTGCGGTGTGAGCACCCAGTCGTGGGCGCCGATGTCGGCATGTGCAGCCAACAGGTTAAGCGCATCGGCATCCACCACCAGCGGCTTGCCACTGGCCAGCACCCGCTCCAGCAACTGCTGCCCCCAAGGCCCCGTTCCCAACCCGGGGCCAACGGCGATGACCGTGGCCGACTCGATCAGTTCATCCGCTGCGCCGCTCTCGTCAGCGCCACGCACCATGATTTCCGGTTGCCGGGTAATCGCCATGGCCACATGCTCCGGCCGCGTCAGCAAACTGACCTTGCCCGCCCCGCAGCGGGCCGCCGCCTGGGCCGTCATGATCGCTGCACCGGGAAAGCCATGATCGCCCCCAACCACCAGCACATGGCCATAGCACCCCTTGTGGCCATCCGCGGCTCGCCTGGGCAAAGCGGCGGGCAGCTCCTCCGGCACCGGGACACGACAATCCGGCGAGACCTGCTGATACACCGAGCGCGGGACCTGCAGATCAAAAAACAGCAACTCGCCAGCGAACACCGGCCCCTGACCGGTTAACAGTCCGCGCTTCATGCCGATAAAGGTACAGGTCAGATCCGCCCGCAGTACCGCGCCCAACGGCATGCCGGTGTCGGCATTGAGCCCGGAGGGAATATCCAGTGCCAAACGGGGCACCGGCAGGGCATCCAGCCCTGCCAGCAATGCGCTCATGTCATCACGCAGGGCGCCCGACAATCCGGTGCCCAGCAGACCGTCCACCACCACATCCGCCTCCACAGGCAAGGCGTCCTCATGGAGTGGTTGCTGCGGGATCGCCAACCCCTGGCAACGCTGCGCCATGGTCAGCGCATCCCCGCTGAGCGTATCCGGCGCGCGGGTATAAAAAATCTCGGGTTGCAATCCGGCCCGGTGAGCCAACGCCGCGACCACATAGCCATCGCCGCCGTTGTTGCCGCCGCCACACAATACGGCAATACGACGCGCTTCGGGCCAACGCTCACACAGGGCATCGAAGGCCGCTTGCCCGGCCCGCTGCATCAGGTTGGCACCGGGTGTGCCAGTCGCAATGGCAAGGCGATCCAGTTCGCGGGTCTGTTCAGCAGTAAATAGCACTGTGGGCAGTGTGGTCATGGTACCCTTGGTCCTTTGTTGTGCGCCGTTGCGTACCGCAATATCCCTCATTATACCCACGGGAACCGGCCGTTCAGAAACCCATGGATCTTCAGCAGCTAAAGGAAAACATCCAGCAATGGGGCCGCGAACTGGGCTTCCAGCAGATCGGCATTGCCGACACGGATCTGTCCGCCGCTGAAGCGGACCTGAAAGCCTGGTTGGCCAAGGGCTATCAAGGGCAAATGCAGTGGATGAGCGCCCACGGCGACAAACGTTTTCGCCCTGAAGCGCTGGAGCCCGGCACCCTGCGAGTCATCTCTGCGCGCATGGATTACCTGCCACCCGATACCCAACCGGTGAAAATGCTGGGCGAAAAAGACAAGGCCTACGTCTCTCGCTATGCACTGGGCCGGGATTACCACAAACTGATCCGCAAGCGACTTGCCACATTGGCCGCCCGAATCCGGGCGGAAGTGGGCGACAGCGAACTGGCCCGCGCCTTTGTGGACAGCGCCCCGGTGATGGAAAAGCCGTTGGCGGCCAAAGCCGGGCTGGGCTGGCAGGGCAAACACACCCTGGTGCTCAACCGTGAGGCCGGCAGCTGGTTTTTTCTCGGTGAAATCTACACCGACATCCCCCTGCCCGTAGACCAACCCGGTGAAGACCATTGCGGCAAGTGCAAGGCCTGCATCACCGTGTGCCCCACCGACGCCATCGTCGCGCCCTACCAGCTGGATGCCCGCCGCTGCATTTCCTACCTGACGATTGAGCACGATGGCAGCATCCCCGAGGACCTGCGACGGGGTATCGGCAACCGCATCTTCGGCTGCGACGACTGTCAGTTGATGTGCCCGTGGAACCGTTTTGCCCGGCACACCGGCGAAACCGACTTTCACCCCCGCCACGGACTGGGCGACAGTGACCTGGTGACATTATTCCGCTGGAACGAAGCCGACTTTCTCGAACGCACCGCCGGCTCGGCCATCCGCCGGGCAGGCTATGCAAAGTGGCTAAGGAATATTGCGGTAGCGCTGGGCAATGCCCCCACCTCGCCGGACATTATCCTGGCGTTGAAAGAACGCCTGGATTACCCGGACGAGACGGTACAGGAACATGTGCAGTGGGCGCTGGAACAGCACCGAACGCCTTAGCCTTAGAAGCGACGCTCCTGCGGCGAGGGGTTTGTGTGTTGCGTGCCGCCTGATGCGTTGCCGTCAGGCGTCAATAAAATGCTCGCGGTAATACTGCAGCTCGGTGATGGATTCGCGGATGTCATCCAGCGCCAGATGTTTGTTTTCTTTCTTCAGCCCTTCCAGGATCTCGGGCTTCCAGCGTCGCGCCAGCTCTTTGAGGGTGGACACGTCCAGATTGCGGTAATGGAAGAAGGCCTCCAGCTCCGGCATGTAGTTGGCCAGAAAACGGCGATCCTGACAGATGCTGTTACCGCACATGGGCGACATGCCCGCTTCCACGTACTCTTTCAGGAAATCGATCGTCTGCGCCTGGGCCTGCATTTCACTGATGCGACTTTCCTTCACCCGGGCCACCAGCCCGGAGTTGTTGTGGTGTGTGGTATTCCACTCATCCATGCCGTCGAGCAACGCATCGCTCTGGTGCACCGCCAGCACCGGCCCTTCTGCCAGCACGTTGAGCTGGGCATCGGTAACGATAGTGGCGATCTCGATGATGCGGTCGTTTTCCGGGCTCAGTCCGGTCATTTCCAGATCAATCCAGATCAGGTTATTGCGCTTGTCGGTCATGGGTGGCTATCTCTCGCTACGCGGTATTCAGGGGGCATGGTAGCATGCCCCCATCGCAAAGCAGGAAGAACCCGACACCACCGTGGCCAAACGCAAACTCAATCGCCGCCAGCGCTGGCGCATCGAAAAGATCCAGGCAGAAAAGCGCGAACGCGCCCAGCGTCGCAGTGAGCAGCTGGAAGACCTGGTGGCCGACGACCTGGGGGATGAACAGACCGGCATCATTACCGCCCATTTTGGTCAGCAGGTGCTGGTTGAAAGCCCTGATGGCCCGAACGGCAAAGGCAAACAGCTCCGTCGCTGCCATTTTCGCGCCACGCTGGAACAGCTGGTCGTGGGTGACCGGGTGATCTGGCAATCCCCCCAGAGCGAAGGGCTTGGCGTCGTGGTGGCGATCGACCCTCGCGACAACGTCCTCAAGCGCCCGGACCCCTACGGCAACCTGAAACCGGTCGCCGCCAATGTGGATCAGATGCTGGTGGTCTTCGCCCCCCTGCCCACCCCCTCCAGCACCCTGCTGGACCGCTACCTGGTCGCCGCGGAACTGTCTGGCATTCCTGCCACGCTGGTGCTCAACAAGGCCGACCTGATCGACGAAGAGCTGCGCCCGTTCATCGATGACATGAAAGCCATGTATGAACGGCTCGGCTACCCGGTGCTGGAACTGAGCGCCCATGACCCGGCAGGCCTGACTCCGCTGCACGAGGCACTGAAGGGCAAAACCTGTGTGTTCGTGGGCCAATCCGGGGTCGGCAAGTCATCCCTGGTGAATGCCGTGCTGCCCGATGCTGAACTGGATGTGGGCGATCTGTCAGCCAACTCCGGGTTGGGCCAGCACACCACCGTCACCGCCCGCCTGTTTCACCTGCCCACCGGCGGTGAACTGATCGATTCCCCCGGCATCCGCGAATTTGGCCTGTGGCACATCAGCGAAGAAGAGCTGCTGCACGGTTACCGCGAACTGTCCGAACTGGCCGGTTACTGCAAGTTCCGCAACTGCTCACACCGCAACGAACCCGGTTGCGCCTTCCTCGATGCCGCCGACAGCGGCGCCATCAGCGAGGAACGACTGGCCAACTTCTTCCAGATCGCCGACACCCTGGACGAAGAGGGGCGCGACCGATACCAGTGAACAGTTAACAGTGAACAGCGAATAAGGGACAATGCACCGCAACGCCGATAGCGATATCCTGTTTTCGCTGTTCACTATTCACTGTTAACTGTTCACTGATCCCATGTTGCCTCTGCTGCTAGAACCCGCCGAACTCGCCCAGCATCTTGATGATGACAAGCTGCTGATCATCGACCTGAGCAAGCCTGCGATTTATGTACAGGCCCATGTGCCGGGGGCAATCCATCTGGATTTCAAACGCCTGCAGAGCGGCGCGCAGCCGGCGCCGGGAATGATCCCGGATGACGATACCCTCAGTGACCTGTTTTCCAGTCTGGGGCTGACACCGGATACCCATGTGGTGGCCTACGACGACGAAGGCGGCGGCTGGGCCGGCCGCCTGTTGTGGACGCTGGACGCCATTGGCCACAAGCACTACAGCTACCTCAACGGGGGTATCCATGCGTGGCTGGCGGAGGGACACCCCACCAGCAGCGACTCGCCCGAGCCGGTGGCCAGCGAATATGAAGTGGGTGAACACGACCCGCTCACGGAAGTGCACCTGGACTACCTGCTCGAGCATCACACCTCGCCCTCACTGGCCCTGTGGGACTCACGCTCGGAAGAGGAATACGCAGGGGTACGCGCCTTTGCCCAGAAAGCCGGCCACATTCCCGGCGCCATTCACTATGAATGGACCGACGCCATGGACCGCAGCAACAACCTGCGCCTGCGACCGCTGGATGACATCCGTGCGGAACTGGAAGCCCGCGGCATCACCCCCGACAAGGAAGTGATCTGTCACTGCCAGACCCACCACCGCTCCAGTTTCTCCTGGCTGGTGGGCAAGATTCTCGGTTACCCGCGCCTGCGGGGTTACGCCGGTTCCTGGGCGGAATGGGGTAACCACCCGGGCACCCCGGTGGCCAAACCCGACTAACCTGTTTGATTACTCTAAGGATGTTCCCTTGAGCCTACGCGACAAGCTTTTTGTGATTCTCCAGTATCTGGTGCCCCAACACGGCCTCTCCCGGCTGGTGGGCTTTCTTGCCCGTAGCGAAGTGCCGTGGATCAAGACCACCTTCATCAACGTATTCATGAAGAAATTCGGCATCGACCTGTCTGAGGCCGAGATTCAGGATGCGGACCAGTTCCCCAGCTTTAATGCCTTTTTCACCCGCGCCCTGAAACCGGACGCCCGGCCCCTGGAAGCGGACGCCGCCAACGCCATTGCCTGCCCGGCTGACGGCGCCGTCAGCCAGCTGGGCGCCATCCGTGCCAATCAGGTGTTTCAGGCCAAGGGGCATGACTACTCCCTGTATGACCTGGTCGGTGGCGACAGCGCCCTGGCCAGCGAATTCACCAACGGCCAGTTCGCCACCATTTACCTGTCACCGCGGGACTACCATCGCGTACACATGCCTTTCACTGGCACCCTGCGCGAAACACGTTATGTGCCCGGCGATTTGTTCTCCGTGAACGAAGCTACCGCCAACGGGGTGCCCAACCTGTTTGCCCGCAACGAGCGTCTGGTGTGTATCTTCGATACCGACAATGGCCCGATGGCGGTGATTCTGGTGGGCGCCATGATCGTCGCAGGTATCGAGACCGTATTCTCCGGCCAGGTCACCCCGCTCCCCAAACAGGTGGTGACCACCGACTACCTGCGCACCGCCCCGGTTACCCTGCAAAAGGGCGACGAGCTGGGCCGCTTCCTGCTGGGCTCCACCGTGGTACTGCTGTTCCCGGAAGGCAAGGCCGGTTTTGAACCCGAGCTAAAAGCCGGCAGCGTGGTCCGGGTGAAAGGCGCGCTGGGCCACTACACTCCCTGATTCCCTCAGGTTACCCGTCAATGACCGTGATGAATGGGGTAACCGCAAGGACGTCAGCGGCGGGCCGCACGGCAAGTGCACCCGCCGCGTTCTTCCCTACAATGGCCGGCCCGAATCACAACGCCGGTGCATTGCATGCTCACTGACACCCTGCAGCAGAAAGCCCGCCCATGGCTTCACCGCCTGGACAATGGCCGTGCTCGCCTGTTCGACGCAGAGCGCCTGAGCCAGGCAGAACAGACCCCTTACGACACCTTGTTCGACGATGGTCTGGTCAAGCTGCGCTACTACCCGCCACTGCAGGAAAAAGCCATTCCTCTCAGTGACGGAACGGTGATGCCCGTCAGCGAACACACCCAGCGCACCCCGCTGGTGTTGGTCGCGCCGCTGGCGGTGAACATGCTGATCTATGATCTGTTCCCGCAACGCAGCCTGGTGCGCTACCTGCGCGCCCGCGGTTTTGAGTTGTACATGGTGGACTGGGGGCGCCCGGGTAAATATCACAACCACCTGAGCCTGAGCAGCTACTTTGCCGACTACCTGCCCAAGATGTTGGTACAGGTGCGCCAACACAGTGGGCAACAGCAACTCAGCCTGCATGGCTGGAGTTTCGGCGGGCTGTTCAGCCTTTGCTACACCGCTCTGGGCAATGATCCGGATATCCGTAATCTGGTGCTGGTCGGCACCCCCTGCGACTACCATCGCAATGGTGCACTGGGCGCCCAGTACCGGCGACTGAGCCGCCAGGCAAAGTGGATTCGCAGCAACACCGGCCTACGCATTCATGACGTGCCGGCGCGCCTGCTTCGCTCCCCCGGCTGGATGAACAGTCTGGCCTTTAAACTCACCAACCCGGTGGGCAGCCTGCAGGGTTACATGAATCTGGTGAAGAACCTCCACGACCGCGAATTCGTGGCGGCCCATGCCACCAATGGCGCCTTTCTCGATGACATGGTGGCCTACCCCGGCGGCGTCATTCAGGACATCGTTCGCTATCTGTGGACCGACAACGTGGTCGCCCATGGCCAACTGCCCATGGCCAGCAGCGAAGGCAACCTGAGCCGCGTCACCGCTAACATTCTCAACATTACTGGCGGTGCCGACCCCATTGTGACCCGTGACTGCAGCCTGGCCATGGACACGCTGGTGCGCAGCAAGGACAAGACCTACCTGACCATCGATGGCGGCCACATGGGCATTCTGGGCAGCAGCGCAGCACAGACGCAAAGCTGGGGCAGGATTGCTGAGTGGCTCATAGAGAGGGACTAGCTGCAAGCGGCAAGTCTGACGCTGCAACACAGATTTGCCCCTGCTTCAGCCCCAAAAACAGAAGCCGCGCTCAAGCATGAGTGCGGCTTTTTTTGTTGCATACCGTAGGCTTGCTCACCTTCGACCGGATGACTTATTGGCGCCAAACTCAACGATCTCGAAGGGATACCCTCTGCTAAAAAGTCGGGAACCACTTTGGGTTTTCCAGTCCAACCAGGCGTAGGCCACAGCCGATAGCGCCTTTCCTGTTGTCATCTGCGTGTCACAGGCTGTGGGTAGGCTGGTTCTCCATGTTAAGGATGACACTCCCGCTGCTGCCATGCCTCGCCAGCTGATTCTTTTTCCCTGCAGTCACATGGGTAATCTGCTGATTGCCTTGCCACATCTGAAGGCCATGCTGGCTGCTCAGGAAGAGAGCTTGCTGGTCATTGATCAGCGCTATCAACCCATTATTGCCATGGCGCTACCCGGCGAAACCAGGGTGCTGTGGTACCCGGATGCTGAACTGGCCTCTCACAAGTCCTTTCTGCATCGCTCCCGGTATTATCTGCGTTTTCTGCTTGCCCTGCGTCGCTTTCGCGCTGAACACAGCGTGGATATCGAGGGGGAACAAAAATCAGCGACACTCAGTTTGCTCAGTGGCGCCACCACCCGCCACGGCCCTACTCGTCGACACAGCCGCTGGTTTTACAGTCACAGCCACGGACGTGATTTATCCGGCCATCGCTGGCAAGACTACGCGAGCCTGAGCTTGCCTGCTGCCACCTCACCCGCTTGCTATCTTGACCTCAACGCTACAAAGGCAGGCCTGCAGGACATTGCCCAACATCCGTTGCAGCCCACCCTGCAACCGACGCCAATACTGATTCACCCCGGTGCCACCAAGACTTACAAGATGTGGCATCCGGAACAATTTGCCAGTCTCTGCCAACGACTGCGCCGGCTGGGCGCGACCCCGATTCTGATCGGTGCCGGCGCAAAGGATCGCGCGCAGATTGAGCGTATTCAGACCTTTCTTTGCGAACCCGCCATGAACCTGTGCGACCAGCTCAGCCTCGAGGCACTGGTGGCCCTGATGCAGCAGAGCCGGGGGTATGTGGGTAACGACAGCGGTCCGATGCATCTGGCTGCAGCTTGCGGGCTTGCCACGGTTGGATTGTTTGGCCCCACCAACGACACACTCTGGTCGCCGCTATCCCGTCGGGCAACGGTGTTACGCCAACGCCAGTGCCATTCGCAATGCCAGCGCAACAGCTGCGTCATGGACAGCTACCCCTGCCTGCAAGGCATCACCGTCGACAGAGTCATTGCTACTCTGGAAACCCTGGGAGCACTGAATGGCGACCAGAGTGTCTGTGGACATCACCGCCCGACGGTGATGCGTTAAACCTCAATACCACGCACTTCCGGGAACTCGCCTCCCACCACGCGCTCTTTTTCTTTCGCCAAAAAAAAACCGCGGAGCAAGCTCCGCGGTTTCGTTCAATCAGGGCGAACCCCAACGATCCTAAAACCGGTCAAACAATCCTGCCAGCAAATTGGTGATCGGCGACAACAGATCCAGCAGCGGCCCCAATGGGCCAAGCACCCGTTCATCCAGTTGTTCCGTCACTTCACGCACCACCGTCAGCAACGTGGAAGACAGTGCATCCCCTGGCAAGGTCGCATAATCCCCCGCTCCTGGAATCTGGTTGAGCCAAAGCACATCGGTCACCAGCGATTCCAGTGTGGCATGAACCGTACCCACCAGCTGCTCCCCGGTGGCCGAGGTATCCAGCATTACCAACTGCTCGAGGGTATTGGCCAGACCAAGCGATACCGTGGACAACACGGACGTCAGCCCTGCCAGCACCGGCACCTCACCAGGCACCTGCTCTTCAATACCATCGAGGATGTTATTCAGGTTACGCGCCAGCGCCACAAGCGGGCCTGCAATAAACGCAATATCGTCGACGGTACTGCCTTCACCCGGCGCGACACCCGCATTACCAAAACCGTCTGCCAAAGACGCAAAGGCTCCGCCCAGCTGGTCGAAGGGAGCAGGCAATGCTTCAGTATCTATGGCTTCAAGCTGCTCGGAAGCCGCCAGCACCGCCTGCAGAGCCTGCTCAATCTCGCCGCTGTCACCGCTCAAAATAGCCGCGGTAGCCGCATCCAGTGCGTTAAACAGGATGTCGGTACCGGCCAACATCTGATCAAACACCTGTCGCTGCTCTTCAGGCAAATGGCTGCCTGCCTGGGTAAATCCGGCGAGCAGGGTTTCACGCAGCTCCTTGAGCGGGCCGGTAAAGTCTGCATCGAAGCCCTCCGGCAACGGCAGCGGCAAGGCATAGCCCCCCAGCGCCTGCCCCGAAAAATCATTGCTTGGGGCGATCATTGCCATGGGTTGTTTTTCGAAGCAATGGGTATAACTGGGGGTGAGCGTATCACTACCGCTCGCAACCACACCGAGTCCTTCTGTGCCGGGCTTCACGGTGTAGGCCTCAAGACACAGGGTGGCCGGTGCCATGGTGTCCGGGTCGGCTTCGGTTGCTTTGACCCAGAAGAAGCCATATTCATCGCCCTGCTGAAAGCGGGCCGCATTGCGTTCCGGGTCATCAATGGAACGGGTCTTCCCGGCTGCACCACTCACCACAAACTCTGTGCGCCCGCAGGCCGGAACAGCTTCAAGCACCTGAAGATCATGGTCATGCCCGGCCAGGAAGAAATCGGTTTGATCACACACCGCTTCTTCCATAAAGGCTTTCCAGCGCTCACCAGCCAACACCGGAAGAATTTCACTGGGCACACCATCATAGTTACCGGCGTTGCCATGCGTGCCGTTGGAGAGATAGGGGTGGTGTGCCATGGCAATCTTGAACACCGCATTAGAGCTGCCGATTGCATTCACCGCCCAGTTGCGTTGATCAATACCATAGGTGTGATACGCGTAAGCAATATCCGGGTCGGCAAACCCTCCCGCAATGGGGTTGGAATCCAGCGCGAAGAAATCCACCAGCGGGCGCCCGCCCAGGGTCGTCGTCCCGGCACTGTGTTGGTAGTAACGATCCGGCATGTTCCAACGGTTAGACAATTTGCCGTCAAAATAGGTGTAGTCCACCTGGAACATGCCACGGGCGTTCCCCGCGCCATCACCGCCCACATAGCCGGTGTTGTCATGATTCCCCAGCACCATATAGAAAGGCAGTTGTACCGGCTCAAAAGGCTTTTCAAATTTATCTTCGAACTGGGGATCATCCACACTGGTCACCCCGGATTCGTAGATATTGTCGCCCAACCCTACCACCAGATCGCAGCCAGGAAAGGCCATATCGCTAACGAATTCATCCTTGCGGTCACACACCTCGGCAATGGCTTCACCCACCGCATACTGACCTTCTGAGCCGCTACCGGAATCGCCAATCACAATAAAACGCAGGGCGGCGGGGGGATTCCCCGATGCGCTTCCATCGCCCCCTCCCTCGCCATCATCTCCCGCCTCACCACCAGGGTCTGAGGGTTGATTCGGGGTCGCAGAGTTACTGGAGCTGCCTCCGGAGGAGCCCCCGCTATCACCACCACAGGCGACCAATGCAATGGCCGCAACCAGCGGCAATACTTTCCACGGGGACATCATGACAACACCTCTTTACGTGATTTGACCCCACCGACGGGGGAGGAAACAGGAGGATGAAACAGGGCGGTGCGCAGGGTGCGCGGGCGTGACACAGGGCCATCTTCCACGATACGACTATCGCCACTTTTCACCGCAACAACTTTGGTTTTACGGGTATCAATCTGGCCACGCAGATCATAGGAGTCGATGCTTTGCGCGTAATAGAACTCCCCTTGGGCCCGGTCGCGCGTCACATCCACCAGAATGAACCCGCGGGATTTTGCTTCCACGTAACGGATATGCGGATTGACTACCGGAATCAGCACGCCGGCCACCTCGGCCGCCCCCTCCGGAAAGCCCGGACTGGTCACGGCCGGCGTCACAAACTCTGCCGCCAGCGGCTTGTCGAAAAGGTCGCCAAGAAGGGAACCCGGATTACGGTAAATTTCATTGGCCCAGGAGGTATGAATATCACCAGTCAGGATCACCACATTGTCGATGTCGTGATCGTCGATGTGATTGAGAATGGTCAACCGATCGGCTGCATACCCGTCCCACTGATCCATGTTGATGGCGGACAGATTGCCGCGAAGCTGCGCACTCCGCTCATCCAGACTGGGAATTTCCAAAATATTGAGCTGGGCGAACATTACCTGCTGACCGATAAAGCGCCAGTGGGCATCAGACTGGCTGAGCGCCTCCAGCAGAAAATCCATTTGCTCGCTACTGATCAGATGACGGTCTTCATCATTGCGTGCGGGATCCAGCGGCACCGTCAACTGGGCATCACGCCCCTCAAGACGGGTATCAAGCATGGTCAGATCAATCAGATCACCAAAACGGAACTGTCGGTAGATCACATCGTGATTACCCGGCTCGCGGGGACGAATCGGCAGCCATTCGAAATACGCCTGACGGGCAACCCCCTTTCGGGTTTCCCAGTCGCCTTCCGTCAGCGGCTGGTGGTTACTGGCACCATCGCGGTAACTGTTATCGGTGGACTCGTGATCATCCCAGACCGCAATCATCGGGAACTGCTGATGTACCGCCTGCAGATCTTCATCGGTTTTGTACTGGGCATGACGCAGGCGGTAATCCGACAGGCTGACCATCTCATGAGAAGGCTGCGGTTCCCGCTCGGGGAAGTCGCCGTATTCGCCGGCCCCATACTCATACACGTAATCACCCAGGTGCAGCACAAAATCCAAGTCACCCTGGTTGGCCACCGCCCGGTACACCGAGAAAAAACCATAGGGAAAATTCGAACAGGAAACGACGGCAAAACGGGCGCGATCGATGAAATCTGCGGCGGCGGGAAAGGTGCGCGTCCGCCCCACTGGAGACTGCGTCTCCCCCACCTGAAACTGGTAGTAATACCAACGCCCGGCAGCCAGCCCGTCGGCATCAATCTTGACGCAGTAATCCGCATCCGCATTGGTGGTGGTCGTATACGAGGAGACCATCTGCTGCATGGCCGGATCGCTGGCGACCTTCACCTCCACCGGCACCACCACGCCGGATTGGTCCGGGGTCACACGAGTCCACAGGATCACTCTGTCCGCCAGCGGGTCTCCAGAGGCCACACCATGCAGAAACGCCACAGATGGCAACGCATCCGGACCGCCGGGCGGCTCAGGATCAGCAGGAACATTTGGCGCGGGATTATTGACCACCGGGGTGGAGGAGCTGCTTCCCCCGCCACAGCCTGCCAATGCCAGTGTGGTGCCGGCCCCGATAGCCTGCACAAGATTACGACGGATTCGATCCATGCCTTACCCCCTGAAAAGCTGTCATCAACAACAGCTTTCCAAGAGTAGGCAGGAAATTGCACGGCAACAGTGAGCCTTGGGTAGTAGCACTGTAGTGCTATGTAGCGACCTGTAACCGCCCAGTTAAACGTGACGAGGGCGTGACATACGCATGTTTAAACGATGGCAAACGCGCCCGGCAAATGCTGGCGAAGGGTCAACAGATTTTCTTCGCGCACGTCCATATCCCCAAAACAATTGGCCATGGTGCCGGCGTACTGCAAGCCGTCCTTTTCAATCGCTTCAGCCGTCAGCAACGCATGACTGATGCAACCCAGCTTCATGCCCACCACCTGAATCACCGGCAACGCCAACTCCTTGGCCAACCCTGACAACATTTCCCGATCATTCAGTGGGACCCGCCAGCCCCCGGCACCCTCGATGAGAATCAGATCGGCTTTGTGCGCATTCAGGGCCCCGCGCACATAACCTGCCAGTCTGGCCAGCGTCACCACCTTGCCTTCCTGCTGCGCGGCAATATGCGGCGCGATGGCTGCTTTGAGGGCGACGGGATTCACCGTCTCATAGGGAAGCTTCACCGAGCTGGCCGCCATTAACTGCAGCGCGTCCTCGTTCTGCCAGCCATCAGCTGTCGCTTCGCAGCCAGCCGCAATCGGCTTGAGACCGTAGCAACTCAGCCCCGCTTCACGGGCACGCTCCAGCAGGCGACAACTGACCCAGGTCTTGCCAACTTCGGTATCGGTGCCAGTGACAAAGAAAATGCCTTTCAGGGCAGGAAGGGGTGGTTTCTGATTTTCCATGGCGTTCTGACTCAAGAGTGGGTAGCTAACGGCTGATCCGTTGAACTTTCAACTCACGACTTTTCCGCTTCCAGAAACAGCACATTCCAGGTGAGCGGCAAGCCTTGCGAGGTTCTTTTCGTTTCGTATTCGGCCACCATTGCCTGCCAGGCATTTTTTCCCGTCAGGCCGGTGGCGCCACTGACGTGGTCGGCACCGGTTGCCTTCAGGCGGCGGGCGATGGATTTGACCGAGTCGTAGTATTCCACCATCACCTGCTGCTGCAAATCCGGATCGGCAAAACCTGCCTTGAACGCCGCGTTTTGCCAGTCGTTGAATGTCGGTAATGCATTCACATGGGGGCGTTGGTTCACCGCCTGCCAGCTTTGCTGCAGTTCCTGCAACGAACCACCCAACGGCACCGCCAGCAGCACACGCCCAGCTGGCGCCAGCACCCGGGAAATGTCTTGCAACACGGCCTGCGGATCACACCACTGCAGGGCGAAGCAGCTGAACACCAGCCCCTGACTGGCCTCGGCCAGCGGCAGCTGTTCCGCATCGGCACACAGAGGCTGATAGCGTTCATTCAGGCGGCCACGCACGGCCGCTTCTGCCAGCATGGCTGGAGACAGATCCACCGCCTGCCAGTGCACATCCGGCAGTGCCTGCTGCTGGGCCCGGGCAAAGGGCGCGGTGGCGCAACCCAGGTCAAGCGCATGATTCACCGGCAACTGCGCCGGCAAGCGCTGCACCAGCGAGCGCCCCACGGCCAGCTGCAGGATCGCATGCTCATCGTAGCTGCGCGCGGCGCGGCTGAAGTGCTGGCCGACCAACTGCTTGTCTGCTGTCGCTTGAATGCTCGCGCTCCTTGAAACAAGTCAGACGTCTGTGGTCGGACGTCTGACGACAATAATCAAACCATCAAATCAGAATAATTTTGTGTCCGGCGTCAGACATCCGACGTCAGAGCATATTCCCGCCAGAAGTCATAGATGGCCTGGGTAAAGGTGTCCGGTGCTGACAGGAACGGCACATGGGCCACCTGCTCGATCAAGGCCGTGCGACCGGTATTGATCAAGGCCTCACTGGCCGCCATGGCGGCCGCAGGAACAATATGATCGTTTTCGCCAAACACCATCAGCACCGGCATGGGCAGCGTCGGCAACACCGCGCGCATATCCGCATCACGAAGAATATCCAGCCCGCCTCGCAAGGCTTTCGGCGCAGGCAGTCCGCAGAAATAAAGAATCTCCTTGAGCCGCGCCGTATCGGCGCGCATGGCGGCACTGCCCTTGCAGTTGAGGGCCAGAAAACGCACCAGAGTGCCCTCCTGATCCTCAGCAAACATTTCCGCAAACTTGCCGAGAATGTCCGGCTTCATGGCGGTGTCCCAGCCTTCTGTTGAGGTGAAGCGTGGAGACGCCGCCACGGTAACCACCGACTGCACCCGCTGCGGCGCCTTGTCCGCCATGGCCAGCGCCACCAGCCCACCCAGCGACCAGCCCAGCACGTGGGCTTTCTCCGGCATAATCTCCAGCATCTGATCCGCCAGAAAATCGAGGGTGTAATCGGCCGCCGGCAGCGGGCTCTGGCCCATGCCGGGCAGATCCACCACCGTCACCCTGAACCGTTCCAGCAACGCCGGCACGATGTCATCAAAGACAATGGCGTGCAGCCCCCAGCCGTGAATCAGGACGACATCCTGCGCCTCGGCATCCTCTACGCCAGTGGCCTTGTAGGTGTTGTGGTAGGGAATCAGCTTGGGCATTGAAGATCCTTTGGTCACGGGTCTGACGTCGGAAGTCTGACGGCAGAAGTAAAACAGGCTGGCCGTTTTGAGCGTCAGGCGTCCGACGTCCGACATCCAACCTCATCAAGCGCAGCCAGCAGCGCATCCACATCCGCCCGTTCATGGGCCGCAGACAGGGTCACGCGCAAGCGCGCTTCACCTTCCGGCACAGTGGGCGGGCGGATCGCGGTAATCAGAAAACCTTTTTCCCGGAGGGCCGCACTCAGCGCCATGGCATCGGCATCGCTGCCAATCAGGATCGGCTGGATCGGTGTCTGCGAGTCCATCAGGGTGTAGCCCAGCTCGCTGGCACCGGCACGAAAGCGCGTGACCAGCTCCGCCAGTTTTTCCCGGCGCCAGTGTTCCTGCTGTGATTTCTTCAGGCTGGTGAGCGTGGCCGCCGCCACCGCCGCCGGCATGGCGGTGGTGTAAATGAAAGTGCGGGCGAATTGTATCAGGGTCTCGATCAATTCATGACTGCCAGCCACAAAGGCACCACCGGTACCCTGCCCCTTGCCCAGGGTGCCCATCAGAACCTGCACGCGATCATTGACGCCCTGGGAGAACAGTGACCCTCGCCCCTGCTCATCCAGCACGCCAATGCCATGGGCATCATCCACCATCAGCCAGGCGTCATTGGCCTCGCACACATTCGCCAGCGCCGCCAGGGGTGCTTCGTCGCCATCCATGCTGAACACGCCATCGACCACCGCCAGTTTGCGGCGCGCGTCGCTGCGCTGCAGCAGGCGCTCCAGTGCAGTAGGGTCGTTGTGGGCGAAGCGACGAAAACGGGCGCCGCTGAGCAAGCCTCCGTCGAGCAGGGACGCATGATTAAGCCGGTCTTCGAAGACCGCGTCAGACTTGCCCAGCAGCGCAGACATCACACCCAGATTGGCCATATAGCCCGTGGAAAACAGCAAGGCGCGTTCACGGCCGGTGTGCGCTGCCAGCGCCTCCTCCAGATCCTGGTGGGGACGCTGATGACCGCACACCAGATGAGAAGCGCCGCTGCCCACACCCCAGCTACCGGCTGCCTGCTGAAAGGCAGCAACTACCTCCGGGTCATTGGCCAGTCCCAGATAGTCGTTACTACAGAAATTCAGGTAATCACGCCCTGCCAAGCGCGCAACGCGACCACAGGGGCCGTCCATAACCAGCGGCTCGCGAAAGCGATGTTGCTGGCGGCGCTTTTCAAGATCGGCGGCGAGATCAAAGGTCATTGCGAAACCCGTAGGGCGGAAATTGGCGTCAGCCAATCTCCGCCGCGACGTAAGCGCCAATCAATGGCTGGAGAAAATGGATACCCGGCATGGCCATCAGCAACCGGTGGAGATCGGCTCACGCCGGTTGCCACCCTGCGGAGAATCAATGCTCGGCAGCAGCAGGGCGGCCTGTGTCCTTGTCGAGCACGTGCTTCGCGGAACGTTTGCCCATGGCGTTATAGAACAGTCCAGCATCTTCCGCCTCCTGCTCGGCCACCTGCGCCTTGATGGCTTCTTCATGGGCTTCGTCAGACGCTTCATGACGCGGATCCAGCGGATGAATGCCCAAACGCTTGAAGAGCTGCTGGTCGTGATTGGCTTCCGGGTTGTCGGTGGTCAGCAAACGCTCACCGTAGAAGATGGAATTGGCACCGGCCATGAAACACAGCGCCTGGGCCTCATCGTTCATTTCCTGACGACCGGCAGACAACCGCACGTAGGATTCAGGCATCAGGATGCGCGCCACCGCCACGGTACGCACGAACTCGAAGGGATCCAGATCTGCCACATCCGCCAGCGGTGTACCTTCAATCTTCACCAGCATGTTGATCGGCACCGACTCCGGATGGTGCGGCAAGTTGGCCAGCTGCTGCAGCAAACCGACGCGGTCATCACGCTGCTCGCCCATGCCAACAATGCCCCCACAACACACCTTCATGCCGGCATCACGGACATTGGCCAGGGTGCTCAGACGATCATTGTAGGTCCGCGTGGTAATCACCTTGCCGTAATACTCCGGCGAGGTGTCCAGGTTGTGGTTGTAGTAGTCCAGTCCGGCGTCCGCCAGCGCCTCGGCCTGGCCCTGATCCAGCATACCCAGAGTCATGCAGGTTTCCATGCCCAGCCCTTTCACCTGGCGGATCATGTCGAGCACAAACGGCATGTCTCGGTCGCGGGGGCTGCGCCAAGCCGCCCCCATGCAGAAACGGGACGCCCCTTTGTCGCGGGCAGCTTTGGCTTCTTCCACCACGCGGGCGACTTCCAGCAGCTTTTCCTTTTCCAGCTCGGTGTTGTAGTGGCCGGACTGGGAGCAATACTTGCAGTCTTCCGGGCAAGCCCCGGTCTTGATCGACAGCAGGGTGCTGACCTGCACCGCATTCGGATCGAAATTGGCCCGATGGATAGCCGCTGCCTGGAACAACAAGTCATTGAACGGCAGAGCAAACAGGGCTTCGATCTCACTACGCTTCCAGTCATGGCGTACAGCCGTTTGCGACTCTGGCGTCTGGGTAATGCTGGCGGTGGCGGGCATGGTGTCTCTCCTGAACGGGAATCAACAGGCTAGGGAGCGACATGCCACCTGTCAACTGGAAAGCCGCAACAAAAGTTTACTGCAGGTCATTTTTTGATCATTTCTGCCCTTGCCTGCTATGCGGAAAAATGAGCCGTAGCCTGCTCTGTGCCCAGTGCACGGTGCTGCTGCCCTCCTTGCAGGGCCCACTCTGCCGCTGCAGCCTGCCCATGCCTGGCGCAAACAACAGCCAGCCTCCGCCGCTGTGCGGTCGCTGTGTTCGCCGGCCGCCCCCTTTTGCCGCCAGCCATGCCCCGCTGATCTATAGCCATCCGCTGGATCGCCTGATTCAACGCTACAAGCACCACGGAGACCTGGTCTGCGAAAACGCTCTGGAACAATTGTTGGCAGACATGCCCTTACCCTGGCCGGACACTGACGCCCTGTGTGCCCTGCCTGCTCACTGGCAACGATGCTGGTGGCGGGGCTTTGATCAAAGCCAGCGACTTGCCAGCCAACTTTCCCGCCTCTGGCAGCGGCCGCTGTTGCCCGCATTGTTACGCCAACGTGCGACTGCCAGCCAACAAGGGCTGAAGCGCACTCAACGGGAACGGAATTTACGCCAGGCCTTTCGCTGCGTTCTGCCGATGGCAGGCTTATCCATCACTCTGATTGACGACGTTATGACCACCGGCAGCAGTGCCAGAGCCGCAAGCCGCACCCTCCTGGACGCAGGCGCTCGTGAGGTCAATGTCTGGACATTAGCCCGCACACTGCCACCCTCGCGGCGCTAAGCGCCCCTTTTCCGATACGTCCGTTCACAATGGGTGAAACCCCATCGCAGCCTAGGCATAATAACGGCTTGTTGATGGAGGGAATGAAATGAAAACAATAACAAGCTTGCTGGTTGCACTGCTGGTTCTGCCACTGACGGCCATTGCCGAAGACCGCTATAGCGGCGTCACCCTTATCAGGGGCACCGTGTTTTCAGTGGGTCGTGTCGACCCTACCGAAAAAATCGACACCGGTTTTTTCGTCGACGCCAACTACAGCAGTGTGGCGATCAATGGCGGCGTGGCCACCAAGAAATTTGGCGACTCACCGCTGCGGTCAGAAAAAGTGGATGAGTTTTCTGAAGCCGATGGTGAGCGCGTAAATAATGTCTATCTCGGCACTGGATTCGGCCGCATCGCCCAAATCCAGTACGGCCACGGTAATCATGACGGACTCATTCGCTTTCGGTCCGACTTCAACTATCGCTCTATCGTCGATTTCTTCACTGGCAAACGCACCCCAAAAGACCGACTCACCCTGGGTGACCGACTGACCTTCACCATTGCCATTGAGCAGTACCTGGAAGACGAGGAAGAAATTTTCGACAACGCCACCTGGGGCATTGGTCTGTTGTTCTAGCCCACCCCCGCGAGCCGACATGGAAATACATATTGCTCAAGGGCATAACCCGCCCCATAACATTCACGGCATCACGGTTGTAATCGATGTGATTCGTGCGTTCACCACCAGCCACCATGCTTTCCGCAAGGGCCTGCGTTGTATCTGGCCGGTGGCCAGTGCGGAACAGGCTTTTGCCCTGCGCGATGAGCATCTGCCCAATGCCCTGCTGGCCGGTGAAGTGGATGCCCTGCCCATCAAGGGCTTCGACTTCGGCAATTCCCCCTGGGAGATTGATCAGGCCGAGCTGGCCGGTCGGGAAATGATCATGAGGACCACCAACGGGGTCGCTGCCACATTACGTGCCCGCGACAGCCGGGAAGTGCTGGTGGCCGGCCTGGTCAATGCCGAAGCTACCGCCAACTACCTGCGCCAACAGAACCCGCCCACGGTGGTGCTGGTGGCTTCCCACCCCACCGGCGATGAGGATGTGGCCTGCGCCGAATACATTCGCCATTTGCTGGGTGGAGAGGGCATCACCTACGAACAGGCCAGGGATCGCACCCTGAACGCCCACGCCGCCCAGAAGTTTTTCAACGGCACCCACCCACGCCTGCGGGCCGCCGACATTGAAGCCGCCGCCAGCACCGAGGGCCCTGACGCCTTGGTCATGCGCGTCCGCTTCGATCCCTTCCCCTGCATCACCGCCCAATAACGCTCCCCTGACCAGGGGTCTGCCCGAACATCTGCACCCTTTGACGCTCGGGCATTGATCCCGAACGTCAAGATTTCCGTCCGTTATGATCAATGCGACCCCAGGAAAGATCTTGTTAATGTGGGGACAACCTAATACGGACAGGACATCCCCATGATTCAGTGGTCAGAACAACAACAGATGATCCAGAAAATGGTACGCGACTTCGTGGAGAAGGAAGTCGTGCCAAAACTGGATGACATCGAATACAACGGCGTACCGCCTTACGACATCCTGCGCAAGCTGATCAAGACATTTGGCATGGATGTGATGGCCCAGCAGAGTTTTGAAAAACAGCTGGCCAGAGAAAAGGCCATCGCCGCCGGCGAGGCCGTAGAGAAAAAGAAGAAAGAAGGCCCTTCCGCCATGGCCGGAGAAGAAGCCGCCATGCGCATGATCCCCATTATCGAGATCTGCCGCCATGCGCAGGGATTGGTGACCGCCATGGGTGTCTCCATGGGCCTCGCCGGTGGCGCCATAATGAGCAAAGGCACCATTGAACAGAAAGAACGCTGGGCGCTACCGCTGCTGACCCTGGAAAAAGTGGGTGCCTGGGCAATCTCTGAACCCAATGCCGGCTCCGACGCCTTCGGCCAGATGAAAACCGTGGCCCGCCGCGACGGCAATGGCGGTTACATCATCAATGGCAGCAAGACCTGGATCACCAACGGTCCCTTTGCCGACACCATTATCCTGATCTGCAAGCTCGACGAGGAAGGCGTGCCGGCCGAGCAACGCAAAATCGTTTCATTCATCCTCGACAGCGGCATGGAGGGTCTGGAACAGTCCAAGCCATTCAAGAAGATGGGCATTGGCTCTTCCCCCACCGGCGAGCTGTTCCTGTCCGACGTGAAAGTCGGAGCAGATCGTCTGCTTGGCGGCAGCGAAGACAGCTACGGCCGCAGCGGCGCCAAGGGCACGTTCATGCAGGAACGCGCCGGCGTTGCTGCCATGGCACTGGGCATGGTGGAGCGCGCCATGGAGCTGTCTGTCCAGTACGCCAACGACCGTAGCCAGTTCGGCCGTCCGATCGGCCAGAACCAGCTGATCCAGCTCAAGCTGGCCAAGATGGAAGTGGCCCGTACCAACCTGCAGAACATGGTATTCCGCTATATCGAGATGACCGCCGAAGGCAAGCAGATGACCCTGGCCGAAGCCTCTGCCATGAAACTCTATGCCGCACAGACGGCCATGGAAGTCGCCACCGAGGCGGTACAGATTCATGGTGGCTACGGCTACATGCGAGAATCCCGTGTCGAACAACTGATGCGCGACGCCAAGATCCTGCAGATTTATGCCGGGACCGACGAAATGCAGGTGATCGCTATCGCCCGAGACCTGTTAAGCCGAGCCTGAGCTGCTGGCGCCCCACCTGTGGTGGGTGGGGCGCCTTCTGAAATGCAGAATCGCGCATATCCCGGCAGGTACAAGCGTACCCATATTGACCAAGGCGCCCAAACCTCTGGTTAATGTGGTCTTCATCACACTTTGTGATGCCTCTAAACTCACGCCTTCTTCGTAGTGGGCGCCAGACTTCTGGCCCAGGTGAGTGAGATGTTAGTACGCTATAGGGCTGATCGTGCCGCTGTTGCCCTGGTGTTGGCGGTCTTTTTCATTCAATGCATGCTGTTTTTCTTCAGCTCAGGGCTGACAACCTGGCTGGCCGTACTTGCATTGATGCCGGTTCAGGTCTCCTGTGGCGCCATCTGCCATAACCATCACCACGTGAATACGTTTGTCAGGAAGCCCCTGAATCGCCTGTTTGAATGCATTCTCTACCTGCAAACAGGAACCAGCCCCCTGAGCTGGACCCTGCACCACAATATTGGCCACCACAAACTCTATCTGGACCCGGAAAACGACCCCTCTCCGTGGCAAATGGCTGATGGCAGTTTAATGCCTCGTTGGCGCTATGTGCTGATCAATACACTGCGTATCTACCCGGAAATTCACCAGATCGGAAAACGACACCCTGTGCTTTACCGCCGCTTTCTCCGATTGTTGGTACTCGCTAACCTCCCTCTGATCGCCGCCCTGCTGTACGACCCGCGCAATGCCCTGCTGGTATTCGTCCTGCCGATGGTTTCCATGCTGTTCATGCTGCTGGACAATACCTACGGTCAGCATGCGGGCACCGGCTTTGAAGACCATTTTCATGCGTCGCGCAATGTGGAGCTCAAACGCTACAATTTGCCGTCATGGAATCTGGGCTACCATACCGCGCACCATATGCTGCCTGGCCTCCACTGGAGCCAACTCCCCGAACTGCACGAGCAGATTCGTCACCGAATTCCCGAGCACCTGATCACCGAAAACGTGCTGCTGCAGTGGGAGCCTGCGCGCCAGCAACGCGACGGGCTACCCTCATGAAATACCGTTTTTGCTCACTGTTGCTGGCCGGCTTTCTGCTGGGCGGCACCAACCCGGCTGAAGCTGACGACTGCTACTATTACTGGGTTCATCAATGCCTCAACGTGATCGACGCCAGCCAGCGCAAGATTGAGCAGTACGTGCTGGTTTCGCCATCCGTTAACTATCTGAACAGTGGCAACCTGCGCTGTGCCGAGGCAGTGGCCCAGCGTCAGCAAGACGTGCACGACGCTCTGCTAACGGCCTTCAACGGGGCAGCCGGTAACATTGACGCCTGTGACACCCCCCTGACCGAGATCCCCGTACGGGTGTATGACAATCCCCAGAAAGCCACCTGGCACTATGGCCGCAGCCTCAGGGAATCCCCGGGCAAGACCATTGTCCCATTGGCCGATCTGCCCGCATTGTAAGGCGCCACACTGCACTGGCGGCAGGCCTCCCCTGTTATGCTATGATCTTCAGGCTTTTTATCTTCGGGGCGAATAATGAAAATAATCAAAACTGCCGCGTTCCTGCTGTCTCTCCTGAGCGTAACGCTACTGGCCGGCTGCCAGGGTATGCAGGGCGACCGTGAAGGGGATTACTACTTCTCACCGGCCGGCGCCTATATTCTTGACCTGAGCATCAATACTTTCCGCGGGGAAGTGGTGCTGGATGAACGCTGCGACCGTAATGGTGGCTCCGCGACTTTCTGGGATGGCAACGGGCGTCTGTTCCGGGTGGATTACCTGAACGTTCAGACACACCCCATGATCCAGGCCCCGCGCTTCGCCTCGGATCTCACCTTGCTCAACCTGACACTGAACAGTTATCTGCGTGATGTGGTGGCCAAGGCCCCAATGATCACCAGCGCCGAAGCCTCCTATCGCGAGTTTATCGAAGACGCTGACCCCAAGGCCTTGTTTGCCATCATCGGGATTAACGTGGACGCCGCCCAGGTCAAGGACACTGACGTGGAAAGCGGCACCTACTACTACGGTTTCCTGCTGTTCAAACGTGGCGATCTGATTTACGTCCTTCAGCACCGTCAGCCTGTACTGATGCCCGAAAAAATGAAGGCAGTACTGCTCAATCTGGCGGCAGGCATGGAGATTCCGGGCCGGGTTCGCGATGACACCGATCTTGAGAAACTGCGCCGAATCCTCAAGAAAATGGCCCCTGGTGGCACCGATGGTGACCCGGTGCGGCTGTGCGAACCGGCTGCCCCAGCCTGATTGATTAGCCGCAGTGGATGCATGCACAATGAAAAGCGCATGCATCCACGCAAGGTAATCACATCCCCATGAGCACATCCTCACTCAACCATCAGCAATGCGACGCCTGCCGCGCCGATGCTCCCCAGGTGACCGAACAGGAACGTGAATTGCTGTTCCCGCAGATCCCGGAGTGGATTCAGGTAGAAGAAGACGGCATCGAGAAACTGCAGCGGCATTTTCCGTTCAGGAATTTCGTCCAGGCACTGGCCTTCAGCAACCGGGTCGGCGAACTGGCCGAGCAGGAAGGCCACCACCCAGCCATTCTCACGGAGTACGGCAAGGTGACAGTGACCTGGTGGACCCACAAGATCCGTGGCCTGCACCGCAACGACTTTATCTGTGCCGCCAAGACAGACGCTCTGCTCAACGACTGACCGTTTGCGCCATCCCGCTGAACTAAACGGTTTTCCGACGCGTCCACAGGCTTTGTTAGCATCCCCGGTAACTGAGGAGAAACTGACATGGCCCTGACTGAAGAACAGAAAACCCTGATCAAAGCTGCCAGCGACAAGACCTTCCCGTTCGTGGAGCGTTGCGAAGTACAGACGCTGGAAGTCGACCGTGGCTATTGCAAGATGCTGATGCCGTTCAAGCCCAACATTAATCACGTGGGCATCATGTATGCTGGCGCCCTGTACACCATTGCCGAGCTGCCTGGCGGCACCATTTACCTGACATCCTTCGACACCAAGAAGTTCTATCCCATCGTCAAGGACATGTCGATTCGCTTCCGTCGCCCCGCGACCACCGATGTCACTGTGGAAGTCACCCTGAGCGAAGAGGAAATTGCCCGTATCGAAAGCACCACTGAAGAGGTGGGCAAGTGTGATTTCGAATGGGATGTAGAGCTAAAGGACGCCAACGGGGAAGTGGTTGCCATTTCTCACAACGTCTATCAGATGCGCAAGATCGGGGCGTAATCAGAGCGGCAAGTCATACGTTGAATTTCAACGACTGACCGTAATCCATCGCCCCGACATGCAAGAGGCCGCCTCCCCGAGGAGGCGGCCTCTTGTCGTATCAGCCGGGTCACCCGTGCTCTTTCAAGCACCTTGCGACTGGAATGACATCTACCCCGCGGCTCACTCCACCGGATCACAAAAACCGGACGGCCCCATATCCACCGTTGTTGTGCACTTCCACTCCACTCCCCTTGGACCGCGACTGTCCACAGGCCATGTGGTCAGTTCATGCCCTTCCAGGCGACCGGCCAATTCCAGCTTCAGCATGCCATCCTGAAGCAGATAGACCCGCTTCACCCGCTCACTGATCATCTGCTCCTGGGCCACACCTAGATCAGAGAGGCTTTCCGGCCACTCTCCGGAGTGCATGTAATACTCCATCATATACATGCGCAAGGCGGCTACCGTCGAAAAGGTTTGCGACAACTCTGCACGGTCGCGGCTAGCGCTGAACAAGTCCCAGGTATGGGGATCAATTCCCGGAGGAACAGGCTCTTTTTCCGGCACGGCCGCCAGTTTGGTCTGCGGCATGGGCACCCGACGCGCCAAGGCATCGATATCCGCGCGATACCGCGCTCGCAATGAGCAGCGTGTTCCACTCCAGCGCTGCCCGTCTACCGCAGGCTTTTCACTCATTAGCTGACTGCGGTAGGCATCCTCAAGCAAGGCTTCATCCAGCGCCCGCTCACGATAAGCCAGCTTGCGTTTCCGATAGGCATCCGTTGCCGCGATCACACTCAGCAGGCTGGTGTGGAGTTCATCCGTCATTTTCTCAAGGGCACGCGCACAAACCTGCTGTTCGGTTTCTCCTTCACCGGCTCGCTCAACCTTTGCCAATGCAAGCGACATGGCCATAGCCTGTGCCCCGACCATCAGCAGCAGCAAACCCCAGATGATACGCATCGCTCCCCCCACTCTATCCCATCCGTGAGCGCCAGCCTCAGCGCTGGCTGAACTCGTGCACCGCCTCGATAAACACCCGTGCATGCTCCGGATCCACTTGCGGAGTAATGCCATGCCCCAGGTTAAAAATATGCCCCGGGTGATCGCCGAAGTCCGTGAGGATACGCTTTACTTCAGCACGAATGGCCTCGGGTGCTGCATACAATACTGCCGGATCCATATTGCCCTGCAGGGCTACCTTGTGACCGACACGGCGACGGGCTTCCCCAATATTGATGGTCCAGTCCAACCCCAGACCATCACAACCGGTCTCGGCCATGGACTCCAGCCACAGCCCGCCGTTTTTGGTAAACAGGATCACAGGAACCTTGCGGCCATCATGATCACGGATCAGCCCGTCGACAATCTGCTTCATGTACTTGAGCGAAAACTGCTGATACGCCTCGGCGGACAATGCCCCACCCCAGGTATCAAAGATCTGTACTGCCTGGGCTCCGGCACGAATCTGCGCATTGAGGTAACTGGTGACGGACTGCGCCAGTTTGTCGAGCATGGCATGTGCCAGCTCCGGCTGACTGTAAACCATGGCCTTGAGGTGGCGGAAATCCTTGCTGGAGCCGCCTTCCACCATGTAGGTGGCCAGGGTCCACGGGCTACCGGAAAAGCCGATCAACGGCACACGGCCATTGAGCGCCCCTCGAATGGTGCTGACCGCCTTCATCACATAGCCGAGATCGGTCTCCGGATCGGGAATCGGCAAGGCTGCCACATCCGCCTCGGTGCGCACTACCTTCTTGAACTTCGGCCCTTCACCCGTTTCGAAATAGAGCCCCAGCCCCATGGCATCCGGGATGGTAAGAATGTCGGAGAACAGGATCGCCGCGTCCAGCGGATAACGCTCCAGCGGCTGCAAGGTAACTTCACAGGCAAGATCCGCGTTCATGCACAGATCCATGAACGACCCCGCATGCTCACGGCTGGCACGGTACTCCGGTAAATAACGTCCGGCCTGCCGCATCATCCAGATAGGGGTACGTTCAACATTCTCTCGGTTGAGTGCACGCAGGAAGAGATCATTCTGAAGTGGCGCAAAGCTGGTCATGCAATATCCTGAATCTGACTGGCACACGGTGTGCCGAACGAGTATGAATAGCGAACTTTACCTGATTGGCAACCAATACGCCCCCTCCCTGCACATACAGAAAGGCCCGCATTCGCGGGCCTTTCTGTCAGGATGGGCACAAACCGGGATTACACATCCAGGTAGTCCAGAATCCCCTTGGCGGCTTCACGGCCTTCCCAGATGGCGGTCACCACAAGGTCAGAGCCACGCACCATATCCCCACCGGCAAAGATCTTCTCGTTGCTGGTCTGGAAGGGAAATTCCTGCTCTTCCGGCGCAGTCACGCGACCGGAATCATCGGTGTTGATACCTTTGTCAGCGAACCAGTCCGCCGGGCTGGGCCGGAAACCGAAGGCAATGATCACGGCATCCGCAGGCAGGATTTCCTCGCTGCCCGGGATCGACTCGGGGCGGCGACGGCCATTGTTATCAGGTTCACCCAGCTTGGTTTCCACCACCTTGATGCCAACCACCTTACCGTCTTCACCCACCACTTCGATGGGCTGGCGGTTAAACAGGAACTGCACGCCCTCTTCCTTGGCGTTAACCACTTCCTTGCGGGAACCCGGCATGTTTTCTTCGTCACGACGGTAGGCACAGGTCACGGTGTCGGCACCCTGACGAATGGAGGTCCGGTTACAGTCCATGGCGGTATCACCACCACCGAGCACCACCACCCGCTTGCCCTTCATGTCGATGAAGTCAGCGGCAGCCTTTTCCAGGCCCAGGTTACGGTTCACGTTGGAAATCAGGAACGGCAGCGCTTCGTGCACGCCATCCAGATCTTCACCCGGGAAACCGCCTTTCATGTAGGTGTAGGTGCCCATGCCCATGAACACGGCATCGTACTCGGCCAACAGCTCATCGATGCTGATGTCCTTGCCCACATCCACGCCCAGACGGAATTCCACACCCATGCCTTCAAAGACTTCACGGCGCTTGGCCATGACCGGCTTTTCCAGCTTGAACTCGGGGATACCGAACGTCAGCAGGCCACCAATTTCTTCATAACGATCGAAGACAACCGGTTTCACCCCGTTGCGGACCAGCACGTCAGCACAGCCGATCCCGGCCGGGCCCGCCCCGATAACCGCCACTTTCTTGTCAGTCCAGACGACCTTGGACATGTCCGGACGCCAGCCCATGGCCAACGCGGTATCGGTGATGTACTTCTCGGTAGCACCGATGGTCACCGCACCAAAGCCGTCATTGAGGGTACAGGCCCCTTCACACAGACGGTCCTGGGGACACACACGACCACAGACTTCCGGCAGGGAGTTGGTCTGGTGACTCAACTCCACCGCTTCCATCAAATTCCCTTCGCTGATCAGTTTCAGCCAGTTGGGAATGTAGTTGTGTACCGGACACTTCCACTCACAGTACGGGTTACCGCAATGCAGGCAACGGTGCGCCTGATGCTCCACTTCCCGGGTTTCAAACGGGTAGTAGATCTCCTCGTACTTGTGCTTGCGGTCGTCAATGTCCTTTTTCTTGGGATCGTGCCGTGGCACATCCAGAAACTGGAAATTGTTGCTCAAACGTTCAGCCATGTTCTCCCCAACCTCCGTTATGCCGGATTGGCGCGCGTGGTGTTCAGCAGGCTGTCCAGGCTCGCGGCCTTGGGTTTCACCAGCCAGAACTTGCGGCTCATGGCATCAAAATTATCCAGAATGTACTGGCCCCATTCGCTGCCGGTCTCTTCAACATATTCGCTGATTACGCCGCGCAGATGGCTGCGGTGAGACTCGGTGGCTTCGGAACTGATGCGATGCAGTTCGATCAGTTCCGGGTTGATGCGGTCGAAGAAATCATTGTCCTCGTCCAGCACGAAGGCAAAGCCTCCGGTCATGCCGGCACCAAAGTTGTGGCCGGTCCGGCCAAGTACCGTGATGCACCCGCCGGTCATGTATTCGCAGCAGTGATCGCCAGCGCCTTCTACCACCGCATGGGCTCCGGAGTTACGCACCCCGAAACGTTCGCCGGCGGTACCAGCGGCAAACAGCTTGCCTCCGGTGGCACCGTACAGACAGGTGTTACCAATGATGGCCGTTTCCTGGCTCTTGAACGGGCTACCCTGGGGCGGACGAATCACCAGCTTGCCGCCGGCCATGCCTTTGCCCACGTAGTCGTTGGCATCCCCTTCAATGTACATGTGCAGGCCGCCGGCGTTGAACACACCGAAGCTCTGCCCTGCTGTACCGGTGAAACGAACCTTGATCGGCGCGCTTTCCATGTCCAGGTTGCCATACTGCTTGGCGATGGCTCCAGAGACCCGGGCACCCACGCTACGATCACAGTTGGTGATCGCGTAGTGGAAAGAACCACCGGACTTGTTGTCGATCGCCACTTGCATGTCATTGATCATGGTATCGCTGAGCAACCCCTTGTCGAACGGCTCGTTGCGATCCACCTGACAGTGGGTGGGCTTGTCTGCCGGCACCAGGTCGTTGCGCAGAATCGGAGTGAGATCCAGCTTGCCCTGACGCTCGGTTTCCCCTTCCAGTACTTTCAGCAGGTCGGTACGGCCGATCAGGTCCGGAATGCTCTTCACACCCAGCATGGCCAGCAGCTCACGAACTTCGCGCGCCACGAAGGTGAAGTAGTTGATCAACAGCTCAGGCGCACCGATGTAGTGCTCCTTACGCAGGTCTTCACGCTGGGTCGCCACGCCGGTGGCGCAGTTGTTCAGGTGACAGATCCGCAGGTACTTACAGCCGAGAACGACCATCGGCACGGTACCGAACCCGAAGGATTCCGCCCCCAGAATAGCCGCCTTGATCACGTCCAGACCGGTCTTCAGACCGCCATCGGTCTGCAGGCGGATCTTGTCGCGCAAATCATTGCCACGCAGCGCCTGATGCGCTTCTGCCAGCCCCAGCTCCCACGGAGAGCCCGCATAGCGGATAGAGGTCAACGGACTGGCAGCAGTACCGCCGTCATAGCCGGAGATGGTGATCAGGTCAGCATAGGCCTTGGCCACACCGGAGGCCACCGTGCCTACGCCGGGCTCGGACACCAGCTTCACAGAGACCTGGGCATCCGGATTAACCTGCTTGAGATCAAAGATCAGCTGGGCCAGATCCTCAATGGAATAGATATCATGGTGCGGCGGCGGTGAAATCAGGGTGACACCGGGCACGGAATGACGCAGCCGCGCAATCAGGGTGTTCACCTTGCCGCCGGGCAACTGGCCGCCTTCACCGGGCTTGGCACCCTGGGCGACCTTGATCTGCAGCACTTCTGCATTCACCAGGTAGTGCGGGGTGACACCGAAGCGACCCGAGGCAATCTGCTTGATCTTGGAGACCCGCTCGGTACCGTAACGGGCCGGGTCTTCACCGCCCTCACCGGAATTGGAGCGCCCACCAAGACGGTTCATGGCAGTCGCAATGGCTTCATGAGCCTCCGGGCTCAGTGCCCCCAGCGACATGCCCGCAGAGTCAAAGCGCAGCAGGATATTTTCCAGCGGCTCGACCTCATCCACGCTGATGGCATCCACATCATCACGCAAGGCGAACAGATCACGCAGGGTCGCTACCGGACGCTTGTTCACCAACTCCGCGTATTCGCGGTAAGCGTTCCAGTCGTTATCCTGGGTGGCATGATGCAGGGCATGGATCACGTCCGGGTTGAAGGCGTGATATTCCTTGCCGTGGATAAACTTGAGAACACCGCCGGCATCAATCGGCTTACGCTGCTTCCAGGCATCTTTGACCAGATTCTTCTGGTCCGCCTCGAAGTCGACAAAGCCGGCCCCCTGGATGCGGCTCGCCACACCCCGGAAGCACAGGTCCACCACCTCACGGTCAATACCCACCGCTTCAAACAGCTGGGCACCCCGGTAAGAGGTGATGGTGGAGATCCCCATTTTGGAGAGGATCTTCATCAGGCCCTTGTTGATGCCCTTGCGGAAGTTCTTCTGCAGCTCTACCGCATCGCCCAGCAGCTCGCCGGAGCGCACCATGTCGGCGATAACGTCATAAGCCAGGTACGGATAGACCGCGGTAGCACCAAAGCCGAACAACACGGCAAAGTGATGGGAATCGCGAGCCGTCGCGGTTTCCACAATAATGTTGGCGTCAGAGCGCAAACCTTTCTCGGTCAGAGAATGGTGAACGGCACCGGTGGCCATCAGCGCCGGGATGGTCAGGGTATCCTGGCCAATACCGTGATCGGTGAGCACCAGAATGACCTTGCCATCACGTACCGCTTTTTCCGCGGCGTCGCACAGATCCAGTACCGCCTGTTTCAGGCCGGCCTTGGGATCATAATGCAGGCTCAGTTTGGCGTGCTCATAGCCCGGACGCTGGATATTCAGCAGATTGGTGAACTTGGAGTGCGACAACACCGGCGTGGACAGAATTGCCCGGTCCGCATGGTCCGCCGTTTCCTCGAACACGTTCCGCTCAGCACCCACACAGGTTTCCAGGCTCATGACGATCGCTTCACGCAGCGGATCGATGGGCGGGTTGGTCACCTGGGCAAACTGCTGACGGAAATAGTCGTACAGCGGACGCTCACGCTTGGACAGCACCGCCATGGGCGTATCGTCCCCCATGGAACCTGTGGCTTCCTGCCCGGTTTCGGCAAGCGGACGCAGCACCTGATCACGCTCTTCAAAGCTGATCTGGAAGAATTTCTGATAGCTGAGCAGATCCTGTGGATCCACTTCGTCGGTGCGACCCACCTCGTGATCGTAGTCCGCCTCAATACGCAGGGCGTTACCCTTCAGCCAGTCACGGTAGGGGTGACGTACTTTCAACCGGTTATCGATATCCCGGGTATGCAGGACTTCACCGGTTTCCGTGTCCACGGCCAGAATCTGGCCCGGACCGACACGGCCCTTGGCGACGACATCTTCCGGCTTGTAGCCGTAGACACCGATTTCAGAGGCCAGAGTGATGAAGCCGTTCTTGGTCACAACCCAACGCGCCGGACGCAGACCGTTACGGTCGAGCATACAGACCGCGTAACGGCCATCGGTCATTACCAGACCCGCCGGGCCATCCCACGGCTCCATGTGCATGGAGTTATATTCGTAGAAGGCACGCAGGTCCGCGTCCATGGTTTCCACATTCTGCCAGGCCGGCGGGATCATCATGCGCACGGCGCGGAACAGATCCATACCACCGGACAGCAGGATTTCCAGCATGTTATCCATGCTGGAAGAGTCAGAACCGGTACGGTTGACCAGCGGGCTCAGCTCTTCCAGCCCGGGCAACAGTTCGTTGGCAAACTTGCTTTCCCGCGCCAACGCCCAGTTACGGTTACCCTGAACGGTGTTGATCTCACCGTTGTGAGCCAGGTAGCGGAATGGCTGCGCCAGCGGCCACTGCGGCAGGGTGTTGGTGGAGAAGCGCTGATGGAAGACCACGATGGCGGTTTCCATGGCCTCATCGCCCAGATCCGGGAAGAAGGCCGGCAGATCCACCGGCATCATCAGACCTTTATAGGAAATCACCGACGCCGACAGGGAGCAGACATAGAAATAGCCATCGCTCTCGATCGCTTTTTCGGCATGGCGACGGGCAAAGAACAGGCGACGGTTCAGCTCCTGCTCGGAGTTACCGTCTGCAGCGACCAGCACCTGCCAGAAACCCGGCAGAGAGGCGCGCGCCAGCTCACCCAGGCAGGCGTCATCCGTGGGCACTTCACGCCAGCCCAGCACCTTCACATCCTGCGCTTCAAGAGCAGCATCGATGGCGGCCTTCTGCTTGTCGGCCTCGGCGCTGTCAGGATGGGTAAACACCATCCCCACACCGTAGTTGTCCGGCAAGGCAATAGACGCATCCTGCGCAACCTTGCGGAAGAAAGAATCGGGTTTCTTGAGCAACAGACCGCAGCCGTCACCGGTTTTTCCATCGGCGTTAATACCGCCCCGGTGGGTCATACATGTCAGTGCTTCGATGGCGGTTTGCAAAAGCTCGTGGCTGGCGTTGCCTTCCATATGGGCAATCAGACCAAAACCACAGTTGTCCCGGAATTCTCCGGGCTCAGTGAGCCCCCGCACCAGCGTTGAGTTCTGCTGCATCAAAACCTTTCCTCTTGAAATTCAGAGACTTACAGAAGGCAAATGGCGTCAGGATAGTGGTGACGGCAAAAAAGGGATATGCATTCTACACATTGCGGGGTTGGGCGACAAATTGAACAGTCGCCCAACCCGCTTTTTTTCTTGAAACAGGACCTACAACTCGTTGCGAATGTCGGCCATCTTGCGGGGAAAAGGGCCAGCCTGACGCAACTTTGCAGGCAACTCCGCCTTTGCGTCAAGCGCCGCCTGTCGACTGGAATAATCCCCCGCCAGCACCAGCCAAACGGACTTTCCATTGCGGCGGGCCGCATAATAAGCCCCTTTTCGCGCCAGCTGGTCCAGCACACCGCGAGCATTGGCCTCTTGGCTTGTCACCGTAATCTGCAGAAACCAACGACTGTTATCCAGGGTCGCCAGCCAATCGGCCTGCCGATAACCCGACTCCCCCTCGGATGCCTTCGGCGCCGGCTTGCTGGCCGACATGGCCTCGGAGGCGGGCTTGCTTTGCGACTCGGGCTTCGTCGCCTCGCCCTCATTATCCGCGGCTGGCGCCTGAGTGACCTGCATCTCCCTCTCTCTGGCCGCCGGCGACGACTGCATCACCGGATCGGAAACCGGCGTCAGCACCACACCACTTTCCGGGGCCGAGCGAGCGCCTTCTTCGCCAGCATCATTCAGGGGAGACTCACCTGCTCCGTCGTCAGAGGCAGGATTATCCAGATCCTCCAGCCGGGCCACCGGCTTCATGGTCGGCTGCAGCGGCTGCACCTGCGGCTCAGCTGCAGCGGGCGCCCTTTCCGTTTCACCAACCGCTTCCGGCATGGGCAAGGCCAGATCCCGCCGCTCAGGCACCGGATCGACCTCATCGCTACCGGAGAAAACTGCCCACAACAGCACCACGGCAACCAGAAGACCGCCCACTGCCGCCAAATGCCGCCAGGGAGGAGCCGCACGGGTCGCGCCCGCCTCTTCCTCTAACGGTTCGTCATACTCTTCGGCATCCTGCCGGGCCTCGGCGTCATCGAAATCGTCGTCCTCTTCCTGACGGGCAGCAAAACGCATGGAAGCCTCTTCCGGCACCTCCTCAACACTGCCTGCCCCAATTCCGGCCGCACCGGACGTGGCAACCAACGGCGACTCGCCACTCTCGTGAAGTCGCGCCTTCAGCGCACCCAGATTCCCTGATACCGCTTCAGCATGCGCGCCCGACGCAGCATCATCCAGCTCCATACCGAGCACAAACCAGGCAAAATCCTGCACGTCTTCCGCCGTCAGCGCCGGAAGATCCAGTACGTCATCAACAACGAAATCTGCGCCCTTAAGGCTTTCGGCAATACCGGGCAAGCCGCCGAACAGGTAACCCAGACGCGCACCCAGCTTTTGCTTGAGGGCCAGCATGGTGGCAACCGCAGCACTCTCCAGCTGCTCCGTGTTGTCGATAACAACAACAAGGCGCCCCTCAGCCAACGCCGCTTTCAGCACTTCAGGTAACGCTGCACGCTCGATATTGAAGTGCCGCAGCAACGCATCAATCACCGCATTGGCATCATGTTCATCTGCGCCGTCCAGACGCACGACTTCCATATCATCCAGCAAGGCCATGACCGCCTGACCCAACAGGGTGGACACGCCGCTGCCTTCATCCCCCTCCAGCACAGCCACGGAACCCAGTCCCGCATGGGCCGTCAGTGCATCCAGAAAATCTCCACGGGATGCGCCACTGAAAAAACGGTCCTCATCAAACTCCACAGAATGCCTCCAGGGTTTCTTGCAGTGCGGCCGCCGGATAATCGGCAGTGACCACAGCATCGCCCAGCGCCTTCATCAACACCAGGCGCAACTGGCCGTTATGCACTTTCTTGTCCAGCGCCATCAAATCCATAAATTGTGCTGCGGTCATACCCTTCGGCACCGCAACAGGCAGCCCCCAACTTTCCAGCAATGCCATCAAGCGCGACTCCAGGCCTTCATCCAGCCAGCCAAGCCTTGCCGACATGCTCACTGCCATGACCATCCCGGCAGCTACGGCCTCACCATGCAGCCACTCGCTGTAGCCGGTGGCCGTTTCCATGGCGTGACCGAAAGTATGGCCAAGGTTCAACAACGCGCGGTTACCCTGTTCGGTCTCATCATCGGCCACTACTTGAGCCTTGTTTTCGCAACTGCGATAGATCGCCTCTGCCATCAGCTCTGAGTCTCTGGACAACAACCGAGGGTTGTTGGTTTCCAGCCAGTCATAAAATTCCGGATCCCGAATCAGGCCATACTTCACCACTTCGGCATAACCGGCCGCCACCTCACGGGTCGGTAGCGTCTCAAGCACATCGGTATCAATCAATACCAACCGCGGCTGATGAAAGGCTCCAATCATGTTCTTGCCACGCGGGTGATTCACCGCCGTCTTGCCACCCACGGACGAATCCACCTGGGCCAGCAATGTCGTGGGCACCTGAATGAAATCGACACCTCGCTGGTAGCACGCCGCCGCAAACCCGACCATGTCGCCGACCACGCCACCACCCAGGGCAATCAGCGTCGTTGTGCGCGAATGGCGCTTCTCGAGCAACGCGTCAAAGATGCTCTCCAGCGTCGCCAGGGTCTTGTACTTCTCCCCATCGGGCAGCACCAGGGTATCGCACTGGATTTGACTGAACTGTGACTGAAGCTTGTCCAGATAGAGCGGCGCAATGGTTTCGTTGGTGATGATCATCACCTGGTTGCCGCGAACTTGCTCAGCAAGCGGAAAAGTGTCGAGCAAGCCTTGCCCGATATGAATGGGATAACTACGTTCGGCCAGGGCCACCTGAAGTGTGCGCATCATGTCTCCGTGGTGAGAATCGCCGCAACCTGCAGAGCGGCGCATGCTGAGCCAGCAAGCGCCCAATCAGTTACGTGGACTGGGGCACATTATCCTTGGCCGCGAGAGACCAAACAAGCAAGCACGTCATCCGCGACTTTCTTGAGGTTACCCGATGCCGTTGACACCACATGATGAGCCACCTTGCGATAGAGGGGATCGCGCTCGGCAAACAATGCTTCCAGCTTTGCCTGGGGGTCCGCTGTCTGCAACAGGGGACGGTTTCGGTCATTACGGGTGCGAGCAAGCTGCACCTCAACCGGCGTCCACAGATAGACCACGCAACCCCGGTCATGCATTAGCGCCAGATTTTCCGGCGTCGTCACCACACCACCCCCTGTCGCCAGCACGATGCCCGGCATGGAGGTCAGCTCATCAATGGCTTCGTGCTCACGACGACGGAAGCCGGACTCGCCTTCCACATCGAAAATCCAGGGGATATCTGCACCGGTTTTCTCTTCGATTACCCGGTCAGAATCGTAGAAAGGGCGTTCCAGTATCTGGGAGAGATGTCGGCCCAGGGTGCTTTTACCTGCACCCATCGGGCCGACCAATATCAAGGAAGGAGTTGTATTATCTATCACCGACTCGCCAGCGCATCTTTCATCAACCGCGGCGTAATGAAGATAAGCAGTTCCTGCTTGTTATCACGATTCACGGTCTTCTTGAACAGGTTACCAATCCACGGCAAGTCACCCAGGAAAGGCGTCTTGGTCACTGAATTGATTTTTTCCTGCTGGAAGATACCACCAAGCACGACCGTTTCGCCATCATCAACCAGAACCGAGGTCTCTACACGGCTGGTATTGATAGTAAAAGAGCCATCCGCCGCAACCGCATTCAGGGAGTCATTATTGACCTTCAGGTTCATAATGATATTACCGTCCGGGGTGATGTGCGGAGTCACTTCCAGTCTCAGCTCTGCTTCAACAAAGTCAATGGAGGTAGCGCCTGACGACGTTGCCACTTCAAACGGCACCTGCTGACCAGAGGCAATCACTGCCGGCTGCTGATCGGCAGTGAGCACCTTCGGTGTTGCCACCAGCTCACCATGCCCCTCAGCCTCAAGGGCAGACAGCTCCAGTTCAATGAGCCCGGATGTCAACGAAGTGAAGCCCACAGCAAACCGGGAAGCGTTGGCAGAATCGACGCCAAGATCCACGATCAGGTCGTCACCGTTTTCTGGCTCGGTGAACGAGTAGGAATCCGGGCCGAAATCCACATCTCCCGGGTCGGTACCAGGAGTAATACCGCTGAAGTCACCGGCCCCGTACAGCGCACCGTCCACATTGGTAGCGTGAAGGTCGCGCAAGGGCTGCAGACGGCCTGCCACCCCGAAGCTCCGCTGATCTTCAATCAGGCTTTCACCATCAAAGCCAAGGCCACCCCAACGGACACCAAACTCATCCGAAATATCGTTGGTGGCAACCACAACACGCGCCTCAATCAGCACCTGCTGGATCGGCACATCCAACTCCTGAATGAGGCCACGAATGTCCTCCAGCTTCGCTGCTGTATCCTGGATAATCAGGGTGTTGGTACGCTGATCAACCACGACAGAGCCTCGCTCGCTCAGCAAGGAAGCCGCCTTGCCACCCGCACTGCTGATCAGCGCCTTCAGTTCGCTGGCATTGGCATAGTTGATGCTGATGTACTCTGTACGCAGCGGCGCAAGGGCCTCAACTTTTTTCTGGCTTTCGAGTTCAAGCTGCTCACGGGCAGCAATTTCATCCGCCGGGGCCACCAGCAGGACATTGCCCACCTGACGCTTATCCAGCCCCTTAGTTTTCAGGATTAACTCAAGTGCCTGGTCCCACGGAACATTCTGAAGACGAAGAGTAATTCGCCCATTCACCGTATCCGATGCAACCAGATTCAAGCCAGTAAAGTCCGCAATCAGCTGCAGCACAGAACGCACTTCAATATCCTGGAAGTTCAACGAAAGCTTCTCACCAGTATATTCAAAGGCATCTTTTCGCTTGCGATCCGCATCCACCTTGGATACCGGTTTCACATTGATGCTGAATTCCGAGTCGGCCTGATAAGCCAGATACTCCCACGTACCCGTTGGAAGGATCTCAATCAGAGTACTGCCATCAGAGGCCTTCGTCTCGACCATCGAGACCGGGGTCGCAAAATCGGTGACGTCAAGCTTGCGCAACAGATCGTTTTCCACACCTGCGCCGACAAAGCGGGCCACAATCTTGCCCCCTTCCTCACGCACATCGACGGGAATTGAAGGCTTGGACAGCTGCACGATGACACGGCCCTCACCCTCAGAACCACGGCGAAAATCAACATTATTCACTTTCGCCTCTGAGCTGGCGCCAGCTGCTGATTGAGCTGCAGAAGATGACGGCGAGCCCTCGACACCCAGCAGCACCACCAGATCATTGCCCTCTGTACTGGTGGTATACCCGGTCAGCGACTCAAGGTTGAAAATCAGACGGGTTCTATCCTTGGCCTCGACAATGGTCACGCTTCTCGCGTTACCCGAGCCAAGATTCTGGCGTTTCCCGGTAATCTCGCTATCCGCACCGAGCAAATCCAGGGCAATGCGCGCCGGCTGCTCAATACTGTATCCCTTGACCTCCGGCGCCGCACTATCAAAGCGCAGTCGCACCTCCATCTCATCACCGGAAAGCGCATTCGCCTCGATCGACTGCAGGGTAGCAGCGAACGACAGTGACCCCATTGCCCCCAGAACCCCGCCAAGCAGAAGCCCTGCCAGACGCCGGGAAGCGTATTTTTTTGTTTTAACTGTTACACGTTTCATAACTGGATCCCCAGCGACTGTTATTCGGAAATGGAGACTGAGCTGGCTCGCTCAACCCAGCCGTCCCTGCCGTCCGGCACAATTTCGATCAGACCAACCTTGGCTTCGTTCACACTTCTGACCCGGCCAAAGTTCTTCCCCATATAGCTGCCCGGTTTTACCCGTGTGACAGCCCCGGTCGGATCAGCAATCAGCGCCTGGACTTCCGCTCCCGGCTTGTTGATTGTTCCTACCATTCTCAACGCATCCAGCGGGAAACGCTCGAGATATTCACGTGGCCGGGCAAGATCCGGCTCCACTGGTCGACCATCTGTAACCTCCAAAAGCTCTTGCTCCACAGGAGGATTAAAAGGAGAGCGCAGCTTTTGTGCGGAATAAGCATAGGTTGCGATAGGCTTGAATTCCGGCGGAGGCTCAATACGCCCGCGGGGGCGAGCCTTGATTTCTTCCAGCCGGGCGTCCAGCTCCCCGAGGTTCGCACCACTCCCGCACCCCGTCAGCATCATTGCTGAGGACAAGAAGAGCAATGAGGCAATGATCCGTAGAATCTTCATGTTCTTACCTCACTTCTTCTTTTTCTTCTTTGCCGGCTTCGGACTGTCATCCGAACTGGCGTATCGATAGGTTTTTGCCGTGACATCCATGGACAGCAGTCCCAGACCCGCCAGCGCTTTCTCCTTGGGTGGGCGAACATAGAAGTCATGCAAGGTAACGATTCGCGGTAACGCAGCCACACCGGAGACGAAGGCACCGAAAGAGTGGTAATCACCGATCACACTGATATCAATGGGCAATTCGACATAAAATTCTTTCTTGGCCTCCTCCTTCAGTTCGATACTCTCGAACTCGAGACCACTTCCCAGACCGGTATGGGTAATATCTTCCAGCAGCCCGGGCACCTCAGTGTCCTTGGGCAGCTGCTTGAGCAACGCGCCGAAAGTCTGCTCCATTTCTGCCAACTGGGCTCGAAACTGCTCCAGATTATGCGCCTTGAATGCTTTCTTCTCGTAACTCTTCAGCAAGGAGGCTTCCTCCCTGCGCTGCTGATCAAGCAGGGTGTTGGCATCCTTGATAAAGAAGAAGTAACCCAGTGCCAGAACCGCCACCAGCACCAGGACAGCACTGGTCACCTTGACGGCGATTGGCCAGCTACCAACATTTTCGAAGTCCAGACTGTTGAGCTCATCCATTAGCTCTCGCAAGTCCATATTCTTCAGCTCAGAGGCTTTCATTTTTCTTCTCCCTCTTTTTTGCTGCCCGGCGTTGCCTGCTTTACGGTCAACACAAACTGGCTTGCATCAGTCTTGTCATCCAGCGCCGTCACATTCAGCAAGGAGGCATCCTGAAACCAGTCGGAGCCATCCAGATTACGCATCAGCCGTGAAATACGGTTGTTACTTTCGGCAATCCCGTTGATGGTATACGTCGCGCCGGCCCGCTTGATTTCGGCATAGTAAACGCCGTCCGGCAGCGTTCTGGCCAACTCATCAAACACATAGACAATGGTCGGCCGGTTGCCCTGGAGGCTTTGAATAACTTCCATGCGAGCCACCAGTTCATCACGTCTTTGCTGGAGCTCTTTAATCTCTTCGATACGCGCATCAAGCTCTGATGTCTTGCTCTGGATATGGCTATTTCGAGCCCGTTGATCAGCAATGTTCTGCTCGACCACACTGTTCCATGCATAAAAAAGCAGACCACCGATAACCGCGGCAATCACCAGCATCACGACAAATTCGTTCTGTTGCTGCTTGCGCCGCTCTTCACGCCACGGCAGGAGGTTGATTGTTGTTGTCATTGGTCAAAGCTCCTCAGGGCCAAACCACAGGCAATCATCAGCGCCGGCGCATCATTGGCAATGGCAGAGGCGCTTACCTTGTTCGCGAGCGCCATGTCACTGAAAGGATTGGCCACAGAACAACTGGCCCCCACCTTTTCCTGAATCAAGTTATCCAGATCCGGAATCGAAGCCGACCCCCCAGCCAGCAGGATATAGTCCACCTCATTGAACTGGGTGGAACCATAGAAAAACTGCAGTGAACGGTTTACTTGCTGCACCACTGCATCCTTGAACGGCTGCAGCACTTCACTTTCATAATCATCAGGAAGCTCACCGGTCTTCTTGGCCAGGCCTGCCTCTTCCATGGAAATGCCATAGCGCCGCTGAATTTCCTCGGTGAGCTGCTTGCCACCGAACAATTGCTCGCGGGTATACACGCTGCGCCCCTGATGAAACACATTGAGCGTAGTCATGGTCGCGCCGATATCAAACACAGCGACGGTTTCCAGCTCATCGGCATTCGGCAGGGTCGGCAGCACCAGCTGGTAGGCACGCTCCATGGCGTAGGCTTCCACATCCACCACCTTGGCTTGCAGCCCGCCGATTTCCAGGGCATCGGTGCGCATTTCCACATTCTCGGTGCGGGACGCCGCCACCAGAACCTCTACGCGCTCTTCATTGCCCTCTACCGGCCCCACGACCTGGAAGTCCATACGGACCTCATCCATGGGGTAGGGAATGTACTGATCTGCTTCGGATTTCAGCTGGGCCTCAAGCTCATCCTCATTGAGATTGGCGTCTTGCTCGATCAGCTTGGTGATCACCGCAGAGCCCGACACCGCCACAGCGGCCGTTTTTACCCCAGGGCGCGCGCGGCTCACCAGACGGGCAATCGCATCGCCCACCCCTTCCGCATCGGTGATGTTCTTTTCGACAACCGCGTTGGCCGGCAGGGGCTCAACCCCATAGCTTTCGACCTTGTAGCGGCCCCCGGATTTGGACAGTTCCAGCAGTTTGACTGCGGTAGAACTGATGTCGATCCCCAGTAGTGTCTGGGCCTTTTTTCTGAGGAAAGGCAGCACTGTCGTCGTCCCGTCTGGTTATTATTGAAGTGTTTTTTCTTGCTAAAGATACACTTACAGGTTTTTTATGTCGAATTACTTTAGGAGTTAGTAATAGCAGAACAGATATTAGATCACAACAACCTTTCCGCCATATAATGACCCACTTCACGGGCCGGCTAGGCCCTTCTTCTGATCCCAGCCTGTAGTTGTCGAAAACATGCGTTTACCCCTCTGGATCCGATACCCGCTCCTTCTCCTCATCGCCGGCGCCGGTGGCGGCCTGTTGATTCTGGCAGCCAGTTACCTCTATCTGGCCCCTCAGCTACCGCCAGCCAGCCAGATCCGCGAGGTGGAGTACCAGATCCCCCTGCGCATTTATAGCAGCGATATGAAGCTGGTTGCAGAGTACGGAGAGAAACGGCGTCAACCGGTCACCTTCGAGGAGCTGCCGCAACCGCTGATACAGGCCGTGCTGGCCGCCGAGGATGAGCGCTTCTTCACCCACAACGGGGTCGACCTCAAAGGTCTGCTTAGAGCGGCCGTGGAACTCGCCCGCTACCGGGAAATCCGTTCCGGAGGCTCCACCATCACCATGCAGGTCGCCAGAAACTTTTTTCTGGGGCGAGAACAACGTTTTCTCCGTAAATTCAACGAGATCGTACTGGCCATACAGATCGAGCGGGTACTCAGCAAGCAGGAAATCCTTGAGCTTTACCTCAACAAGATCTACCTGGGCCACCGCGCCTACGGCGCTCAGGCGGCCTCCCAGGTCTATTACGGGAAAGACATTGGCGAACTGAATGTGGCCCAGATGGCGATGATTGCCGGGCTCCCCAAAGCGCCCTCCGCCTACAACCCCATCACCAATCCGGAGCGAGCCCTGGTGCGGCGAAACTGGATCCTGTTCCGCATGGAGGAAACCGGAGCCATCAGCCATGAGGAACGACTGGCGGCCCAGGAGCAACCGGTATCCGCCCGTTTCCACGCTGCCCAACCCGAGGTTGAAGGCGCCTATTTCGCCGAAATGATCCGCCTCCAGGCCATGGACCGGGTTGAGGCCGACATCTACACCGACGGCATCCGCATCATCACCACTCTGGATAGCCACAAGCAGACTGCCGCAGTACAGGCCCTTCGCACAGGGCTACACAGTTACGATGAGCGACATGGCTACCGGGGGCCCGTTGCCCAGATTGACACCTCGTCGCTCCCTTCACTGCCCCCCATGCAGCATAACGACCAGCAAGCCCCTCCCGGGGAAGCCGCAGCACCCCAGACCTCCGAAGACAGTAAGGTCGAACTGGAAAAAACCATCACCGGCCTCAATCCCAAAGTAGCAGCGTGGGTGAAAGCACTGAAAGAGCATCAGCGGGTCGGCCCACTGCGGCCCGCCCTGGTGACCGAAGTCCGCGACCAGCAGGCCGAAATCCTCTTTAACGACGGCAAGCGGGCAGAGCTGGCCTGGGAGGACATCCGCTGGGCACGGCGTTTCATCAGCGACAAGTACGTTGGCAACGAAATCAGCAAGGCCAGCGAGCCCCTTTCCATCGGCGATATCATCCACGTTCGCCCTGTCGGCAGTGATGACAACCGCCGCTGGCGACTGGCCCAGCTCCCACGCGCTCAATCCGCACTGATCTCTCTCGACCCACAAACCGGAGCGATCCTTGCCCTGCAAGGCGGCTACAGCTTCAAAGCATCAAACTTTAACCGTGCGGTACAGAGCAAGCGCCAGGCAGGCTCGGTATTCAAGCCCTTCATTTACACTTCCGCCCTGGAAAACGGGTTCACCCCAGCCTCCATCATTAACGACGCACCCGTTGTTTTCGACGATGACAAACTGGAAACCGCCTGGCGCCCAACCGGTGCCAGCGGCAAGTTCTACGGCCCGACCCGGATGCGCGAAGCGCTGTATCGCTCCCTGAACCTGGTATCCATTCGCATTCTCCGCCAGGTTGGCATCAGCCAGGCCATGGGCACCCTGAAACGCTTTGGGCTACCGACAGACACCTTCCAGCGCGATCTCTCTTTGGCACTGGGAAGCGCCAGCGTTACCCCACTGGAAATTGCCACTGCATACAGCATCTTCGCGAATGGCGGCTACCGGGTTCCTGCTTGGGGCATCCAACGGATTGAGCGCGAAGATGGCGAGGTGCTTTGGGAGGCTCCGCAGGTTATTCGCTGCGAGAGCCCGTGCTCGGCGCCGTCGAACACAGACAGAAACCCGGACATACAGCCAGCACCATTGATGGCACCGCGCGCGCTGGACGCCCGCGTGGCCTGGCTCATGAACTCCATGCTGCAGGATGTGGTTCGTCGCGGTACCGGGCACATGGCCAACCGACTGGGCCGTCGGGATCTGGCGGGCAAAACCGGCACAACCAATGATCAGATGGATGCCTGGTTCTCTGGCTATTCCCCGGATGTCGTGGCCACCGTCTGGGTAGGCTTCGACAACCCGGCCAACCTTGGCTGGGGCGAGTATGGCGGCAAGGCCGCTCTACCGATATGGATGGACTATATGGGGCCCGCCCTGGACGGCGTTGCCGACCATCAACTGGAGCAACCTTCCGGTATCGCGACGGTAAGAATCAATCCGGAAAGCGGCTTGCTCGCCCGCCCCGAAAACCCGGATGCCATCAAGGAATACTTCATTGAAAGCCAGGTTCCCGACCTGGAGCCACCTCTGGGCCCCGCTGGAGGTCATCGCGCACCTGAGCAGATATTCTGATTCGCTGGCGGGCCCCCTCCCTCCGCGTACAGACATAAAAAAACCGCCCTACGGCGGTTTTTTTTATGTCGCTCTGAGTTACCCGGAAACAATCAAAGCTCAGGAAAAATTTCGTCCAGAGAGTTTAGCGGGTAATGCGAGGGATAACCTTTACGCGCCACACCGCAGTCCACTGCCGCACGAGCAACAGCTGCTGACACCTTGCCCAGCAAACGCGGATCATTCGGCTTCGGAATGATGTAATCAGCACCGAAGGTCAGCGGCTCGCCGCCGTAGGCGTCCAGCACCTCTTGCGGGGGCGCCGTGCGAACCAGCTCGGCAATGGCATGCACTGCCGCAATCTTCATCTCTTCCGTGATGGAAGTCGAGCGGACATCCAGCGCACCACGGAACATGTACGGAAAACACAGTACGTTATTCACTTGGTTCGGGAAGTCAGAACGGCCGGTGGCCACAATGGCATCGGGGCGTGCCGCCTTGGCCACCTCCGGGCGAATCTCCGGATCCGGGTTCGCCAGGGCGAAGATGATCGGTTTCTCGGCCATCTTCTTCACCATGTCCGGGGTCAGCATGTCCGGGCCTGACACACCAATAAAGACGTCAGCATCTTCAACAGCATCATTCAAGGTGCGCTTGTCGGTATCGTTGGCCAAAGCCGCCTTGTACTGGTTCAGATCATCACGTCGGCTATGAATGACACCTTTGCGGTCCAGTACAAGAATATTTTCCTTGCGGGCCCCCATCTCGATCAGAAGACGCACAGAAGCCACACCCGCAGCACCTGCGCCCACACAAACCACCTTGATGTCTTCGATACGCTTTTTCTGGATTTCCAGAGCGTTGATCAAGCCCGCCCCCACCACAATGGCGGTACCGTGCTGATCATCATGAAAGACGGGAACATCGCACTGCTCTTTAAGAATGCGCTCGATCTCGAAGCATTCCGGGGCACGAATATCTTCCAGGTTGATCCCACCGAACGTGCGATGAATACGCACCACCGTGTCGATGAACGCCTGGGAATCTTCTGCCTCTACCTCGATGTCAAACACATCGATACCGGCAAAAAGCTTGAACAGGATCCCCTTGCCTTCCATCACTGGCTTGGAAGCCAGCGCCCCCAGATTGCCGAGACCAAGGATGGCCGTACCATCGCTGATCACTGCAACCAGATTGCCTTTGGAGGTAAAACGGTAGGCCAGCTCCGGCTCCCGTGCGATCTCTCGCACTGGCTCGGCCACCCCGGGGCTGTAGGCCAGGCTCAAATCACGGCTGGTCGCCGCTGGCTTGGTCACTTCAACACTGATTTTCCCGGGTCGCGGTTTAGCATGATATTCCAAAGCCGCCGTTTTCAAATCCTCGGACATGGTGGTCTCCGCTGGTCCCTTTGAGGGATATACACTGTGTACGCAAGGTCAATAAAGCAAAAAGCACCCGGCAGGGTGCTTTTGGCAAGTCTCAAAAGGGGTGTTCGCTCTCGCGATCAACCCTTCTTGCTGCGCATCATGCCGAAGCGCTGCTTGAACTTGTCGATCTGGCCGCCGCTGTCAGCCTGCTTCTGCTTGCCAGTATAGAAAGGATGGCAGGCGGAGCAAACGTCGAGGGACATGTCACCACCACGGGTGGAACGGCTCTCGATCACATTGCCACAGCTACAGGAGTAGGTGGCTGCCTGGTATTCGGGATGAATCTCTGGTTTCATTGCTGAGCTCCAATCTGTGTCGCTACCTGCCTCTACGACAGGCACCACACGGCTTGCGTCTGGGAAAAAGAAGGCGAATCATAACAGCTTGATTCCAATCCGCAAGCGCCATTATGCCCCGCTATGGGGGCTGCAGGCTCAGGAAACTCCGTGTCGACCAAACCCGTGCTGCAAATTGCCCTGCCAGTCCCCCTGCCTGGCTGCTACGACTATCTGTATTCCGGCTCACCGGCGCCGGCACAGGGCACCCGCGTCCAGGTCCCGTTTGGGCGCCGCACCCTGGTCGGTGTAGTGCATGGCCAGACCCAAAGCGATTATCCCAAACTCAAGGCCGTCAGCGCGGTTCTCGACGACGCCCCGGTCTTCACCGCAGAACTTTATGCCCTTTGTGAACGGGCCGCCCGTTATTACCATCACCCGCTGGGCGAGGTGCTCAATTACGCCCTGCCCGCCCTGCTACGCCAGGGTGGCGATGCCCAGCCCAGCCAGGAAAAACGCTGGCGGCTCACCGAACGCGGCACCCATGTCAGCGACGAACAGGTCAGCCGAGCCCCCCGCCAGCACCAGGCCCTGCAAGTATTGCGCGAACACCCCAAAGGCCTGAGCAGTGCCATGCTCAACGCCCTCGACGTGGCCTCCCCGGCCCTTAACGCCCTGCGCGACAAGGGCTGGGCCGAACACTTCGTGGTCGAAAACGGCCCCGGCATCAGCAAGGAGGTACTGGCCGAGCCTCCACTGGCCGCCAACGGAGAGCAACAGCAAGCCATTCATGCCATTCAGGATGCAGAGGGCTTTACCCCCTTCCTGCTCGATGGAGTCACCGGCAGCGGCAAAACCGAAGTCTACCTGCAGGCCATGGCGCCCCAATTGGCCGCCGGCAAGCAGGTACTGGTGCTGGTCCCCGAAATCGGCCTGACCCCGCAAACCGTGCAGCGCTTCCGGCAACGCTTTGCCGTGCCTGTCACCACGTTGCACTCCGGCCTCACCGACCGGGAGCGACTGGATAACTGGCTGGCGGCCCGGGACGGCAAGGCACGCATCATCATCGGCACCCGTTCGGCCATCTTCACGCCGCTGGCGAATCCCGGCCTGATCATTGTCGACGAGGCCCATGACAGTTCCCTGAAGCAGCAGGACGGTTTCCGCTACCACGCCCGCGACCTGGCCACCTGGCGAGCCCAGACCCTGAACATCCCGGTAGTGCTCGGCAGCGCCACCCCGGCACTGGAAACCCTGCAGCTGGCACGCGACCAGCGCTTCCACTGGCTGAAACTGTCGCGCCGGGCCACCGAGCAACAGCGCCCAGGCATCGAAATTCTGGACGCCACCCTCGCGCCTCCCAATCAGCCTCTGCTACCCCTGTCACTGCAAGCCATCAAGCAGTGTGTGGACAACGGCAACCAGGCTCTGGTGTTTATCAACCGCCGAGGCTATGCCCCCATGATCCTGTGCCAGGATTGCGGCTGGCAGGCAGAGTGCAAACGCTGCGACAGTTTTCTTACCTGGCACCGGGCCGAAAACAACCTGCGCTGCCACCACTGTGACAGCCAGCAGCGCGTACCATCACGCTGCCCCAGCTGTGGTTCCAGCGCCATCCATGAAGCCGGTAGCGGCACCGAAAAGCTCACCGAGCTGCTGGAACAGTCCCTGCCGGTGCCGGTGATCCGCATCGACCGCGATGCCACCCGCCGCAAAGGGGAACTGGACAGCAAACTCAAGACCATCCGCCAGGGCGACCCGGCCGTGCTGGTCGGCACCCAAATGCTCGCCAAGGGGCACCATTTCCCGAAGCTGGCACTGGTAGTGATTCTGGATATGGACGCCGGTTTCCTGAGCGCCGATTTTCGCGGCCCCGAGCAAGCCGCCCAACTGTTGTTACAGGTTGCAGGGCGCAGTGGCCGCGAAGGTCAGGGCCGGGTATTGCTCCAGACCCGCCACCCGGACCATCACTTACTGCAGCTGGCCGCCAGCGGTGACTACCCGGCCCTGGCCAGCGCCCTGCTCGAAGAGCGGCGCATGGCCGCCCTGCCTCCTTTCGGCCATCTGGCTCTGTTCCGCTGCGAAGCCATGACGCTGGGCAAGGCCATGGCATTCCTTCAGGAGCTCGCCCAACAACCGGTCGCCGACGGCGTGAATGTGCTCGGCCCGGTCCCCGCCCCCATGGAAAAACGGGCCGGCCGCTACCGAGCCCAATTGCTGCTGCAGGCCAGCCAGCGGGCGCCCCTGCATCAGACCCTGGAGCGCCTGCTGGACGCCGCCCGCCAATCACCACAGTCACGCCAGTGCCGCTGGCATGTGGATGTCGACCCCATCGACATGCTGTAAAAGTGGCTTTATCAGGGCGTGTCGCGGATGCGCGGGCATGAGATTTGAACTGGCGCCCGACCTCGGATTGGCCGGCATGACGCCCCCTCTTGGCGGAGAGAAACGGCAAAAGCGCCCGGGGACTGGCAGCTTTTCGACTCGGCGCTTCCTTTATTCTATGTGGTAAAAAAACGGCCTGACCCATGCGTCAACCGCCCTTTTCCCGTACAATCGCCGGCCAGTCAAACGGCCCCGACGGACCCCATGAAAGAACGCCTGATTTCCCTGATTGAAACCGCTCTCGACACCCTGATCGCCGAGGGCACGCTGCCTGCCGACGCCAAGCGCCCGGTGCAAATCGACCGCACCAAGGACAAGAGCCACGGCGATTTCGCCACCAACATCGCGCTGATGCTGGCCAAACCCGCCGGCATGAAGCCACGCGACCTGGCCGACAAGCTGATTGCCGCCCTGCCGCAGGACAGCGCCATTGCCAAGACCGAGATTGCCGGGCCCGGCTTTATCAACTTCTTTCAGGCCAGCGACTGGCTCAACAGCCTGCTGGATCAGGCGTTGGCAGATGCGCATCTGTCCGTGCCCCGCCCACAACAGATCCAGACCGTAGTGGTGGACTACTCCTCCCCGAACCTGGCCAAGGAAATGCACGTGGGGCACCTGCGTTCGTCCATCATCGGCGATGCGGTCGTACGAACGCTGGAATTCCTGGGTCACAACGTGGTTCGCCAGAACCACGTGGGCGACTGGGGGACCCAGTTCGGCATGCTGCTCGCCTATCTGGAAGAGCAGAAGGACGAAGAGAGCGCCGCCGAACTGTCCAGCGAATTGAGCGACCTGGAAGGCTTCTACCGTGCCGCCAAACAGCGCTTCGACGAATCGGAGGCGTTCGCCACCCGGGCCCGTGGCCTGGTGGTCAAGCTGCAGGCCCATGACCCGGAATGTCTGAAACTGTGGGGCGAGTTCAACGCCATTTCCCTGAGTCACTGTCAGGCCGTTTATGACCGCCTCGGCGTCAGCCTGACCGCAGACGATGTACGCGGCGAAAGTGCCTACAACGACGACTTGCCACACGTGGTCTCAGACCTGGCCAGCAAGGGCCTGCTCAGTGAAGACCAGGGCGCCCAATGCGTCTTCATGGACGAATACAAGAACAAGGAAGGCGACCCGCTGCCCGTCATCGTGCAAAAAGCCGACGGCGGCTACTTGTACGCCACCACCGACCTGGCCGCATTGCGCTACCGCGCCAGCACACTTGACGCTGACCGCATACTCTACTTTGTCGACCAGCGTCAGGCCCTGCACTTCCAGCAAATGTTCAGCCTCTCCAAGCTGGCGGGCTTTGTGCCGGAAAGCACAGACCTGTCGCACATGGGCTTTGGCACCATGAATGGCCCGGATGGACGCCCCTTCAAGACCCGCGACGGCGGCACCGTAAAGCTGATAGACCTGCTCAACGAGGCCGAAGAGCGTGCCTACGCGCTGGTGAAGGAAAAGAACCCGGAGCTGGCAGACAGCGAGCTGCGCACCATCGCCCGTGCGGTCGGCATCGGCGCGGTTAAGTATGCGGACCTGTCCAAGAACCGCAGCAGCGACTACATCTTCAATTTTGACCAGATGCTCAGCTTCGAGGGCAACACCGCCCCTTACTTGCTGTACGCCTACACCCGGGTCGCCAGCATCTTCCGCAAGGCTGGCCTGGACATGGCCGATGTCAACGGAGCCTTCCTGCTTCAGGAAGACGCCGAACAAGCGCTGGCCGCGCGGCTGGTGCAGTTTGGTGAAGTCCTGCAAAGTGTGGCCGACAAGGGCTTGCCCAATCTGCTGTGCCTGTACCTGTACGAGCTCGCCGGGCTGTTCTCCAGCTTCTACGAGCACTGCCCGATCCTCAACAGCGAGGACGCGGCCCTGAAACAGAGCCGGCTCAAGCTGGCCGCCCTGACAGCCCGCACCCTGAAACAGGGCATGGAACTGCTGGGCCTGTCGCCACTCGAACGCATGTAACCCTGACCGCCAGGCTGGCAAGAACCAGGAAGGATCATGGCAAAGAACACAAAACGCGGGGCCAGCCGTAGCCCCGCTCGCAAGAAAAAAACCCAGCGCCAGGTGCCTGGCTGGGTATGGCTGTTCACGGGTCTGATGGTGGGTCTGTTTGGCGCCTTCCTGTTTCACCTGGGCAAAACCCAGATGGCCCAGGGCGACAACACGCCCACCACGGTCAAAACCGACAAGCCTGCCGTAAAGAAGGAAGAACCGAAAGGCGACGACTCCCCGCAATTCGACTTCTATGCCGTCCTGCCCAAGATGGAAGTGATCGTTCCGCAAAACGAAACGGACACCAGTACCCGTCAGTCGAGCACCGACAACAAACCCAAACAAAACAACAGTCAGCCAAAGCCCGATGCGGGCACCCGCAACAGCGATGAAAAGTACCTGTTGCAGGCGGGTAGCTTCCGCCGCAACGAGGACGCCGACCGCCGCCGCGCCGAGCTGATCCTCAAAGGTTTCGAGGCCTCCATCCAGTCCGTAAACCTGGATAGCGGCGACAGCTGGCACCGGGTCATGATCGGCCCCTACAACAACCTCAACGCCATGCACCGCGCCCAGGACCAACTGGCCAGCAACGGCATCGAAACCCTGCCGATCAAGATGAAAAAATAGACGCCGGCACCCGCAGGCGGAAGGCGATAGCGCAGGAGCGGTTGTCCGGCTGTGACAGCCCAAGCCCGGCGCTTCATTCGCGATGGAACCACCGCTCCCACAGCTTGGCCTGCAGCGGGAAACGTGCCCTCTGTCGGAGCTTGCCTGCAAGCGATAGCCCCCAATCAATGCCCCTTGCTTGCAGGCAAGCTCCCACAACAACACCCCGGCCAACGCCAGGGGCGCGACCTCCAACCTATCAGCCCACACCCGGACCAACCCGCGCCACCATTCACTGTTAACTGTTAACTATTCACTCCCTTTGAAGCTTGAATCCCCGCCCGCCAGCCCCACATCAACAGAATCACTATGAAAGGAGCTTAACGTGACCACTATCGTATCCGTACGCCGCGGCAACAGCGTTGTCATCGGCGGTGACGGCCAGGTGTCACTGGGTAACACCGTCATGAAAGGGAATGCCCGCAAGGTACGCCACCTTTTTCACGGCAAGGTCATTGCCGGTTTTGCCGGGGGTACCGCCGACGCCTTTACCCTGTTCGAACGCTTTGAAGCGCAACTGGAAAAACACCAGGGCCACCTGGTCCGGGCCGCCGTGGAGCTGGCCAAGGACTGGCGCACCGACCGCGCCCTGCGACGACTGGAAGCCCTGCTGGCCGTCGCCGACAAGGAAGCCTCTTTGATCATTACCGGTAACGGCGATGTGATCGAACCGGAAAATGACCTGATTGCCATCGGCTCGGGCGGCCCCTTTGCCCAGGCCGCAGCCACCGGGCTGCTACAGAATACCGAGCTGGGTGCACGCGAAATTGTGGAAAAAAGCCTGACCATTGCCGGCGATATCTGCGTGTTCACCAACCAACAGCAAACCATTGAAGAACTGAACTGGTAACCCGATGCCTAACCTGACTCCCCGCGAAATTGTTCAGGAACTGAACAAACACATTGTCGGCCAGGAACCGGCCAAGAAATCCGTTGCCCTGGCCCTGCGTAATCGCTGGCGGCGCATGCAGCTGCCCGCCGAAATGCGCGCCGAAGTCGCCCCCAAGAACATTCTGATGATCGGCCCCACCGGCGTCGGCAAGACCGAAATTGCCCGCCGCCTGGCCAAGCTGGCCAACGCCCCCTTCCTGAAGGTGGAAGCCACCAAGTTCACGGAAGTGGGCTACGTGGGTCGCGATGTGGAATCCATCATCCGTGACCTGGTTGAAATGGCCATCAAGATGCTGCGCGAGCAGGAAATTGCCCGTGTCGGTAGTCAGGCTGACGATGCCGCCGAAGACCGCATCCTCGATGCGCTGTTGCCCACTGCCAGAGGCGCAGAGGAAGACAACAAAACCGACAACAGCACCCGCCAGATCTTCCGCAAAAAGCTGCGTGAAGGCGAACTGGATGACAAGGAAATCGAGATCGACGTGGCGGCCAATCCGGCAGGGGTGGAAATCATGGCCCCGCCCGGCATGGAAGAAATGACCAGCCAGCTGCAACAGATGTTTTCCAAAATGGGCGGCAGCGGCCGGCGCAAGACACAAAAACTCCGTGTGCGCGAAGCCTACCGCCTGATCCGTGACGAAGAGGCCGCCCGTTTCGTCAATGAAGACGAACTGAAAGTGAAAGCCATCGATGTGGTGGAAAACAGCGGCATCGTGTTCATCGATGAAATCGATAAAGTGGCCAAACGCGGAGAAGGCGGCGGCACCGATGTGTCCCGTGAAGGCGTGCAACGCGATTTGCTGCCCCTGATCGAAGGCTGCACTGTGTCCACCAAATACGGCATGGTGAAGACCGATCACGTACTGTTTATCGCCTCAGGTGCGTTCCATCTGGCCAAACCCAGCGACCTGATCCCGGAGCTGCAAGGCCGGCTGCCGATCCGCGTCGAACTCAGCGCCCTGAGCCCGGAAGATTTCCAGCGCATCCTCACCGAGCCCAAGTGTTCGCTCACTGAACAGTACAAGGCGCTGCTGGACACCGAAGGCCTGAAGCTGGAGATCACCGAGGACTGTATCCGCCGCATTGCAGAAGTGGCCTGGCAGGTTAACGAACGCACCGAAAACATTGGCGCCCGCCGCCTGCACACGGTACTCGAGAAACTGCTGGAAGAAATCAGCTTCGACGCTGATTCGCTGTCCACCCAATACCATGACAAGCCTCTGGTGCTGGATGCCGAAGCGGTAGACCGTTACCTCGGAGAGCTGGCAGACGACGAAGACCTGAGCCGGTATATCCTGTAAACGGCTGAAGTCTGACGACGGACGTCTGACGCTATCACCCTGCGTCAGACGTCTGGCTTCCGACGCCGGGCCGCTTTCCTGCTATTATCCCCGCCGGAGGAAAAACCATGACCGCCGGCGAACAGCTTCAACACTATCTCGATCGCTTCTTTGCCTTGCGCCAGCACGGCGACGACGCCCTTTTTTTGGCCCGTCTGCGCCGCCTTCAAGAGTGGCAAGGCGAGCGACTCAAGCATACCCATGCGCACCTGCTCGACGATCCCGTTACCGCCGAGGGCATTCAGTTTTTACTGGACGATGTCTACGGAGGTCGAGAACTGCTGCCGGTTGCCCGGGAGATTCGCCGCGCCTTGCCCAAGGCCATGAAGTTGCTGCCTGAAAAGGTCATGGCCACCTCTGCCGCCGCACTGGAGGCCGCCATTCTGACCCAGGAACTGGACGAAGCCGTCACCCAAACGCTGGGCGAGGCACTGGATCAACCGCTCACGGAAATGACCTACCTCAAGGGCTTCCGCCAGGACCACCATCACAATGACCGCCTGCGGCAAGTGCAGCTGGTGGCCGAACTGGGCCACAGGCTGGATCGCTACATTCGCTCACGCATGCTCCATGCCACCTTTCGTATGGTGCGTAAGCCAGTCCATGCGGCGGGCTTTTCGAACCTGTATGATTTCATGGATCGCAGTTTCCGGGTGATGAAACCGGTACCCAGTGTGGGCCGGCTGCTGGAGCAGCTTGCCGCCCGCGAAGAAGCCATTATGCAAAAGGTCTATGCCGGCCACCCCACGCCTTTCGAGAATTGATATGTCCGACGACAACAAGGTCACACACTTCGGCTACCAGCAGGTACCGTGGCAGGAAAAACAGCAAAAGGTGGCCGGCGTATTCCGCTCGGTAGCGGGCAAATACGATGTGATGAACGACCTGATTTCCATGGGCAGTCATCGCATTCTCAAGCGCATGACCATCGAATTGGCCGGCATTCGCCCTGGCCACAAGGTGCTGGACCTGGCCGGTGGCACTGGTGATCTGGCCATCAAGTTTTCCCGCCTGGTCGGCGAAACCGGTCAGGTTGTGCTGGCCGACATCAACGACGCCATGCTCGAGGTTGGCCGTGATCGACTGTTCGACGCAGGCTGCAGCCACAACACCCAGGTCGCCCAGGTGAATGGCGAGTGCCTCCCCTTTGAGGACAACACCTTCCATTGCATCACCATCGCCTTCGGCCTGCGCAATATCACTGACAAGGACGCCGCCCTGCGCTCCATGCTGCGGGTGCTCAAACCCGGCGGCCGCTTGCTGGTGCTGGAGTTTTCCACCCCCACCAACAAGACCCTGGCCAAGGCCTACGACGCCTATTCCTTTGCAGTCTGGCCGCGGCTCGGCAAACTGATCGTCAACGACGCCGACAGCTACCAGTATCTGGCCGAATCCATCCGCATGCATCCGGATCAGGACACCCTGCAAGGCATGATGGATAACGCCGGCTTTGCCCGTACCGAGTATTTCAACATGCTGGGCGGCATCGTGGCACTGCACAGAGGATTCAAGTTCTGATGAGTCTGAAAGACCAGTCACGCTCCCCGGGCCTGATTTCCACCACTGCCCTGGCCACCGTTGAGCGCGCCATCAACACGGCGCTGCGTTCCGACCCGGTGACAGCAGACAAACTGGCCGTGCATGCCGGGCGCCTGGTGGCGGTAGACGTCACCCTGCCACCTCTGGCGATCTACGCCCTGATCGTGGAAGACGGCGTGGAGCTATACCACCGCAGCGATGCCACCCCGGACGTGGCGGTGAAAGGCAGCCCCATGGATCTGGCCGCTCTGTTGCTGGAATGGAAAACCCGGCCCGGCGCCATCGCCGGGCCGGTGGACATCTCAGGCAACCGCGAACTGCTGCTGGAACTGCAACAGCTGGCCCGTGAGCTGCACATCGACTGGGGCGCCGTACTGGAACCGATTACCGGCTCTGAGCTGGCCCAGCAGCTGGATTACGGCGCCCGGCGCCTGTTCGGCTGGGCCAGACAGGCCGCCGGACGACTGGCAGAACAACTGGGCGATTACGTGGGCAACGAATCCGGCCTCACCCCGTCCCGCCGCGAGGTGTATGAATTTGGCCAGGATGTGGACGACCTGCGCCTGGACGTGGACCGCCTTGAGGCCCGCATCCAGCGACTCAACGCCGACCAGAACAGGGACGCCAACCACTGATGCCCCCCATTACCCGCATCCTCATGGTCACCCATGTGGTGTGCCGCTACCGACTGATTGCCCTGTTACCGGCCCATCCGCTACGGACCCTGCTGCTGACATTGTCGTTTCTGGTTCCCTCCAGCTGGGCGGGTACCGGCAAGCTCAGTGAAGGGGAGCGCCTGCAAAAGGCACTGGAACGCCTTGGCCCCATTTTCATCAAGTTTGGCCAGCTGCTCGCCACTCGCCAGGACATGTTGCCGCCTGAATGGACCGCAGCACTGGCGCGGCTTCAGGATCAGGTGGCCCCCTTCGATGGGGAACAGGCCCGAGATCTGGTCGAAGCGAGCCTGCCACTGCCCTTTGATGAGGTGTTCGCACAGTTCGACACCACCCCCATGGCCGCCGCGTCGGTGGCCCAGGTGCACGCCGCTACATTGAAGAACGGCCAGCAAGTAGTCGCCAAGGTCTTGCGGCCCACCATTCGCCCGGTGGTCCAGCGCGACCTGAAGGTCATGGCCTTTGGCGCCCGCTGGCTGGAGCGACTGTGGCGCGATGCCCGTTACTTCCGCCCGGTGCGTGTGGTGGAAGACTACCGCGACATCATTCTTGGTGAACTGGACCTCAGTGCCGAGGCCCGCAACAGCGAAGCCATGCGCCGTCACTTCCTGTTCAGCCCGCTGCTCTACATGCCCGCCATTCACCTGGAGCTGTCCAGCCCCACGGTGATCATCATGGACCGCATCAACGGCATCCCGGTCAATGATATCGAACGCATCAAAGCCGCCGGCATTGATCCGAAAGTGCTGGCTGAACGCGGCGTGGAAATCTTTTTCGCCCAGGTTTTCCGCTTCAACCTGTTCCATGCCGATATGCACCCGGGCAACATCTTCGTTAACCCGGAACACCCGGAATCCCCACAATACATGGCCATCGATGCCGCCATTGCCGGGCGCCTGTCGAAAGAAGACCTGAATGTGCTGGGGCGCATGGTGCTGGCCGTCATGCGTGAGGACTACAGCGCCCTGGTGGACGCGGTCATTCGTGCCGGCTGGAACCAGACGCCCATTGACCGGCCCCGCTTCGAACGGGCCGTCATCGATCTGGTAGAACCGGTGCGCTCGGCCCAGCTGGACCAGCTGGAGTTCGCCCCGCTGGTGATGAAACTGTTCGATCTGGCTCGTCGCTACCACATCGAAATGCCGGTGCAGTACATCCTGTTGATGAAGACCCTGGTGCATATCGAAGGGCTCGGCCGCAGTATCTACCCGCAACTGGACATCTGGAACACAGGCCGCCCGCTACTGGAAGCCTGGATGCTGGCCGAATACGGCCCCAGCGCCACCCTCAAGAAACTGCAGAATCGCCTGCCGGAATGGACCGCCCAGTTACCGGACATGCCTGATCTGCTGCGTGACGGGCTGGAGACCCTGCGTGACCTGCCTTACCAGCAGGATCGCCTCGAGGCGCGCCTCGAACAGCAGCTGGTGCGCCACCGCCACAAGCTGCTGGCCGGCCTCGCCGGTCTTGGCTGTGCCGGGGCCGCCCTGTGGCTGGCCAATCCCTACAGCTGGCCATTGTCGGCCGCTGCTCTGGTACTGGTGAGCTGGGGCTGGCGACGCTAGACTGTCGTCAGCAATGATCACTGCGCCTGACAAGGTCCCGATAAAGACACACGTCAGGCCATAACGAAGCACAGACTATGTCAGATATTCTCAGCCAGCTGCACGACGTTCTGGAATCCCGCAAGGGCGCCGACCCGGACAGCTCCTATGTGGCCAGCCTGTATGCCAAGGGCCTCAACAAGATTCTCGAGAAAGTGGGCGAAGAAGCGGTAGAGACCCTCCTCGCCGCCCGCGACGCCGAAGTCAGTGGCGACAACCAGGCCCTGATCAGCGAAACCGCCGACCTGTGGTTTCACAGTCTGGTCATGCTGGCCAAGCTGGGCGAACACCCTGACAAGGTACTGGCCGAGCTGGAGCGCCGTTTCGGCCTGTCCGGCCACGACGAAAAAGCCGCCCGCGGCAACAAGCACTGAGCACAACCAAACCATTAAAAGAATCACTAAAAGCGTGTCCCGTAGCGTGCTAGCGTTACAGGGACAACATTTCTGGAGTAAAGCATCATGTTTTCCGGCATCAGCATCTGGCAGTTACTGATCCTCCTCGCCATCGTCGTCCTGTTGTTCGGCACCAAGAAACTGCGCAACATGGGTGGCGATCTGGGTGGCGCCGTGAAGGGCTTCAAGAACGCCATGAAAGACGGCGAAGAAGAGCAGGACCAGAAACGCCTGGCTGAAAACGAAAAGACCCAGGCAGATCAAAAAACCGAAAAGGACAAGGATCAGGCCTGACCTGAAGCGAGGCGTCCATGTTCGATATCGGTTTTACCGAACTCGCCCTGATCTTCGTGATCGGATTGGTAGTGCTCGGCCCGGAACGCCTGCCCACCGTGGCCCGCACCCTGGGCCACTGGATGGGGCGTGCCCGTTCCACCTTCAATAATCTGAAGAATGAACTGGAACGCGAAGCCGTGACCCTGGACATGCGCGAGCGCATGGAAAAACAGATGCGGCAGATGGGGCTGGACGAAGACAGCATTCGTGAAGCCAAAGAAAGCCTGCTAAGCCCGGAACAGATCCACAAGGCGCGCCAACCTGCCAGCAAGGAAAACCGCATCCACCCCGATCCTCCCCAGGATGAAGACCAAGGCCAGGAACCACCCCGCAATGACTGACGCCAGTAACGATCCCGGCCAACCCCTGATCGCGCATCTGCTGGAATTACGTAACCGTCTGCTCAAAGCCATGGCAGTCGTGTTCGTGATTTTCCTCTGTCTGTTCTACTTTTCCCGCGAGCTCTACACCCTGGTGGCAAAGCCCCTCATGGATGCCATGCCGGACGGCACCAGCATGATTGCTACCGGTGTCGCCGCGCCGTTTCTGGCGCCGTTCAAACTGACACTCTACCTCAGTGTGTTCGCTGCCATGCCGTTCATTCTGCATCAGGGGTGGGCGTTTATAGCTCCCGGGCTATACAAGCACGAAAAGAAACTGGCGATTCCGCTTCTGGGCAGCAGCATCCTGCTGTTCTACGCCGGCGCCGCCTTTGCGTATTTCGTGGTCTTCCCGCTGATGTTCCAGTTCTTTACCGCCATCGCGCCGGAAGGCGTGGCCGTAACCACCGACATCAGCAGTTATCTGGACTTCGTACTGGCCCTGTTCCTGGCATTCGGCCTGGCCTTCGAACTGCCCATTGCCATTGTGCTGCTGGTCGCCACCGGCGCCACCACGGTGGAAAAACTGGCCAAGGCCCGCGCCTATGTGGTGGTGGGCTGCTTTGTACTGGGCATGCTGCTGACCCCACCCGATGTGATCAGCCAGACCTTGCTGGCCATTCCCATGTGGTTCCTGTTCGAGATGGGCCTGCTTGCGGCAAGACTGGTAGAAAAACGTCCTGCCCAGTCCTAACAATGCCTTTGCCTGACCCGGAATGCGCCGCCACCGAGCGTAGCGAAGGAACGTACGCAGGGCGGCCCGAAGGGTGAGCGGAGCGAATAACCGGCGCTCCTACGGCAAGCAGGGAAGAGTTAATCAGGCTTTTCCCTCAAATCTGCGAAGAACCCCCAAAAAAGGTTCATTGCGGGTTTCCGGGAAAGTCCAATTTAATCCCCGCCCTTGCCGTAGGAGCGTCGCTGGCGGCGCGATCCCAGACCAGGAAACAAAAGCACTTTCACAACAGAGGGCACAGCGTTCACTGAGGAAGGCGGTTTTCCTCTGTTGGCCCTTTCACCCTCTGCGGTAAATCAGTCTTTAACCACGTGGGTTATCGCGCCGCGAGCGACGCTCCTACAGCAAGGGGGCTTTTCTGTAACCTATTCCCCGCTAATCCGCGATGAACCAAAAAAAGGGCCGGCAAATGCCGGCCCCTTCTATACTTCTGGAAGCGGGTCTAATCAGTCTTCCTTGGCTTCCTTCATGGACAGCTTGATACGGCCACGCTGATCCACGTCGAGGACTTTCACCTTGATGATGTCACCCTCGTTCACGTAGTCGGTCACCTTCTCCACACGCTCTTCAGCAATCTGGGAGATGTGCAGCAGACCTTCCGTGCCCGGCATGATGGCAACGAAAGCACCAAAATCAACCACACGGGTGACCTTGCCTTCGTAGATCACGCCCACTTCTGCTTCAGCGGTGATCTCTTCAACACGACGTACCGCTTCATCCGCTTTTTCACGGGTTTCACCGTAGATCTTCACGCTGCCATCGTCCTCGATATCGATGGTACAGCCGGTTTCCTCGGTCAGCGCACGGATGGTCGCACCACCTTTACCGATCACGTCACGGATCTTGTCCGGATTGATCTTCAGGGTCAGCAGGGTCGGTGCATTCTCGGATACCTGGGTACGGGACGCGCCGATGGCCTTGGACATTTCACCAAGGATATGGAGACGACCGGCGTTAGCCTGTTCCAGCGCCTTCTCCATGATCTCTTCGGTGATCCCTTCGATCTTGATATCCATCTGCAGGGCAGTCACACCGCGTGCGGTACCGGCCACCTTGAAGTCCATGTCGCCCAGGTGATCTTCGTCACCGAGGATGTCAGACAGTACCGCGAAACGGCCGTCTTCTTCCTTCACCAGACCCATGGCGATACCCGCCACCGGTGCAGTCAGGGGAACACCGGCATCCATCAGGGCCATGGAAGTGCCACACACGGACGCCATGGAAGAGGAACCGTTGGATTCGGTGATCTCGGAGACCACACGAATGGTGTAGGGGAAATCCTGCACGGTGGGCAGTACTGCCTGCACGCCACGACGGGCCAGGCGACCGTGACCGATCTCACGACGCTTCGGAGAACCGATCATGCCGGTCTCGCCCACGCAGTAAGGAGGGAAGTTGTAATGCAGCATGAAGTGATCCTGACGGGATCCTTCCAGCGCGTCGATGAACTGGGCATCACGCATACCGCCCAGGGTCGCCGCCACGATGGCCTGCGTCTCGCCACGGGTGAACAGGGCAGAACCGTGGGTCTTGGCCAGATTGCCGACCTGACAGTCGATGGCGCGCACCGCATCCAGGGCACGGCCGTCGATACGCGGCTTGCCGGATACAACCGCTTCACGCACCACGTTTTTCTCGATCTTGCCGAACAGCTCTTTCACTTCGCCCGCTTCTGGCGCGCCTTCTTCACCGGTAGCGAATTCGGCCACACAAGCGTCACGCAGCTCGCCGACTTTGGCGTAGCGGGCCATTTTCTCGGTAATTGTGTAGGCCTCGGCCAGACCAGCTTCGAACTTGGCCTTGATGGCATCTTTCAGCTCAGTGTTTACGGCCGGAGCAGTCCACTCCCAGGCAGGGGTGCCCACTTCGGCAGCGAACTCGCGAATGCCCTGGATGACCGGCTGCATTTCCATGTGGCCGAACAGTACTGCACCCAGCATCTGGTCTTCAGACAGCTCTTTGGCTTCGGATTCCACCATCAGTACGGCGGGCTCGGTACCGGCAACCACCAGATCCAGAGCGGATTCGGCCAGCTCTGCGTAGCTCGGGTTGAGGATGTACATGCCATCCTTGAAGCCGACGCGGGCCGCACCGATGGGGCCACTGAACGGGATACCGGAAATTGCCAGAGCCGCAGAGGTACCAATCATGGCAGCGATGTCTGGATCGTTTTCCTTGTCCACGGACATCACGGTCGCCACGACCTGCACTTCATTCATGAAGCCATTGGGGAACAGCGGACGGATCGGACGGTCGATCAGGCGGCAGGTCAGGGTTTCTTTCTCACTCGGGCGACCTTCACGCTTCAGGAATCCACCGGGGATACGGCCGGCTGCGTAGGTCTTTTCCTGGTAATTCACGGTCAGCGGGAAGAAGTTCTTGCTGGGGTCGGCTTCTTTCTTGCCCACCACGGTGACCAGCACTTCGGTGGCACCGATGCGCACCATGACAGCGGCGGTGGCCTGGCGGGCGATTTGCCCGGTTTCCAGGATGACCGTGTCACGGCCGAACTGAATCTCTTTGGTGATTTTATTGAACATATCTCGTCTCTTCTCTCTTCACGACAATCTTCGAGGCCCATGCCTCTGACAACATCTTCTTTCGCTCGCGCATCATAACCCGCTAGCCCGCAGGGCGGAAATCGGCGTGAGCCGATCCTCGCCAAAAACATCGCTTGCCAGCAAGCGACCGCAGGGGGAGGGAATTGTGCCCCTCCAGAAACAACAAAAGCCCGGCGGAGCCGAGCTTCTGTTGCGGTTACCCGATCTGCACAGCCTGTTAGCGACGCAGACCCAGCTTTTCGATCAGCTGGAGGTAACGAGTGCGGTCTTTCTTGGCCAGGTAGTCCAGCAGCTTACGACGCTGGTTTACCATGCGGATCAGGCCGCGACGGCTGTGGTGATCCTTCTTGTGGTCCTTGAAGTGACCTTGCAGGCCATTGATGTTGGCGGTCAGCAGTGCAACCTGCACTTCCGGAGAACCGGTATCGCCTTCTTTCTGGCCGTGCTCTTTCAGGATTTCCGCTTTCTGTTCTACGGTCAAAGCCATGGTTTTGCTCCAATATGCACAATGAATGTCACGGTCAGCCATGCATATTTATAGCTGCCGTCGGGTTTTCCAAGCCGGTTACCGCAAGGGCAACTCAGTTTGAAACCAGTCGACGCGGCGCAATTCGCCCGTCTTCCAGCACCTCACCGACGCCCAAAAACTCGCCGCTGGATGCCTTGTAAACACTGACCCAGCCATCCGCCGGACGGTCTGAGGCCATCACTGGCTGACCCTGCTGAATGTAATAGGCAGCATTGTCACCCAGTTCAACGCGCGGCCAGTCTGCCACGCTGGTTGATAAAGGCAAGAGCAGTTCGTCGATTGCCTCGAACCCGCCCTCGGCCTTGATATTGCCCAGTTGCTCCAGGGTCAGCATCTTTTCCGCCGGATAGGGCCCCGCCGACAAGCGGTGCAGAACGGTGACATGGCCGCCACAGCCCAGCTTGTCTCCGGTGTCTTCCACCAGCGAACGCACGTAAGTGCCCTTGGAACAGTCCACCTCGAATTCCAGCTCATCGCCTTCGATGCGCAGAATCCGGATGTCATAAATGGTCACCGCGCGAGGCTTGCGCTCTACGGTCTTGCCTTCCCGCGCCAGCTTGTAGAGGGGAACCCCCTCATGCTTGATCGCCGAATACATGCTGGGAATCTGCTCGATATCCCCCATGAAAGACATCAGCGCATCTTCGATATCCGCTGCGGAGGCCGTGACCTCAGTGGTCTTCACCACCTCACCATCGGCATCACCGGTTTCCGTGGTGACACCCAGTTTGGCCGTGACCCGGTAGCTCTTGTCGGATTCCAGCAGGAACTGGCTGAATTTGGTCGCTTCACCAAAACAGATTGGCAGCATACCGGTGGCCAGGGGATCCAGGCTGCCAGTGTGGCCCGCCTTGGCGGCAGCGAACATCTTCTTCGCCATCTGCAGAGCACCGTTACTGCTCACGCCGGTCACTTTATCCAACAACAAAATGCCGCTGATATTGCGGCCACGGGGACGACGTTTTGCCACCGGAGTGCTCCGTTAATCCTGCTCGGGTTGGTCGTTGTCCGGACGCAACTCCCGGTCTTCCGCGCGGACATCGTCAATCAGACGAGACATCTTCGCGGCGTTTTCCGGGGTCATGTCATAGTGGAAACGCAACTTGGGGGTGGTGCGGGTATTCAGGCTCTGAGCCAGGCTACTGCGCAGAAAGCCACTGGCCTTTTCCAGCACCTTCTCGGCTTCTGCCCCTTCTTCTTCACCTTTGCCCAGCAACGTGAAGTAGACATCGGCAAAAGACAGGTCCCGGGAGACCGTCACATCCTGCACGGTCGCCAGGTTCACCCGCGGGTCTTTGACTTCAAACTGCAGCAACCGGGACAGCTCACGCTGGATCTGGTCCGCGATACGGTCGGTGCGGTTAAACCCCTGCGGGCGACGATGACGACTCATGGCAGTTGCGGCCGGGCACGCCCCTTACAGGGAGCGCGCCACCTCCTTCACTTCGAAGACCTCGATCTTGTCGCCTTCCTTCACGTCGTTGTAGCTCTTCACGGCAATACCACATTCCATGCCGTTGCGAACTTCCGGCACGTCGTCCTTGAAACGACGCAGGGATTCCAGCTCGCCTTCGAAGATCACCACATCGTCGCGCAGAACGCGGATCGGGCGGTTTCGGTACAGGGTACCTTCGATCACCATACAACCGGCCACGGCACCGAACTTGGAAGAACGGAACACGTCGCGGACCTGGGCAGTACCCAGAATCTCTTCGCGTTTCTCCGGTGCCAGCAAGCCGCTCATGGCCTGCTTCACATCGTCGATCAGCTCATAGATCACGCTGTAGTAACGCAGGTCGATACCTTCCTGCTCACACAGCTTCTTGGCCTTGGAATCGGCACGGACATTGAAGCCCAGCAGTACCGCTTCACTGGTCATGGCCAGGTTTACATCGGATTCGTTGATCGCACCCACGCCGGCAGCAACCAGGTTCACCTTCACTTCGTCGGTGCCCAGATCATGGAGAGCACCCTGCAGCGCTTCCAGAGAACCACGAACATCCGTCTTGAGAACGATGTTCACGGTGCTGGCTTCGGCGCCACCCATGTTGGCAAACAGGTTTTCCAGTTTGGAAGCCTGCTGACGCTTGAGCTTCACATCGCGGTCGCGCTCCTGACGGAACTCGGCTACTTCACGGGCCTTGCGCTCGTCAGACACCACCTGAACCTGTTCACCCGCTTCCGGTGCACCGTCCAGACCCAGCACTTCCACCGGAATGGAAGGACCGGCACTCTTGATGGGTTGGCCATTCTCATCAGCCATGGCACGGACGCGGCCGAAGTGGGCCCCCGCCAGCAGCATGTCGCCGATATTCAGTTGACCGGCCTGCACCAGGATAGAGGCCACGGTACCGCGACCTTTCTCAATACGGGATTCGATCACCACACCGGTCGCCGGGCCAGTGGCAGAGGCCTCCAGCTCAAGCAGTTCGGATTGCAGCTGGATGGCATCCAGAAGCTCATCAACACCCTCACCGGTATGGGCAGAGACGTTAATGAACTGGTAGTCACCGCCCCACTCTTCGGGGATCACGTCCTTGGCCGCCAGCTCGTTCTTCACACGATCCGGATCAGCCTGTTCCTTGTCGATCTTGTTGACCGCAATGATGATCGGTGCACCAGACGCTTTCGCGTGGTTAACTGCTTCTTCGGTCTGCGGCATGACACCGTCATCCGCTGCCACCACGATGATGACGATATCCGTAGCCTTGGCACCACGGGCACGCATGGCCGTAAAGGCGGCGTGACCCGGGGTATCCAGGAAGGTAATCATGCCCTTCTCGTGGTCCACGTGGTACGCACCGATATGCTGGGTAATACCACCCGCCTCACCGGCCGCTACCTTGGCCTTACGAATGTAATCCAGCAGCGAGGTCTTGCCGTGGTCAACGTGGCCCATAATGGTCACGACCGGCGCGCGCTGAGACAGCTCGGCACCGTCACGGTTAACCATGGTTGCCAGGTGATCTTCCAGTACCTCTTCTTCACCCTTGCCGGCAACGGCCTTGTGGCCCATTTCTTCTACCAGCAGGATGGCGGTTTCCTGGTCGATATGTTGATTCACGGTGGCCATTTCGCCCATCTTCATCAAGGACTTGATCAGTTCCTTGGACTTGATGTTCAAGCGTTGGGCGAGATCGCCTACGGTAATGGTTTCCGGGACTTCAACTTCCAGAATCTTTTTCTCCGTCGGGGCTTTGAATCCGTGCGCCTTGTTCATGGAGCTCTTCATCTGACCATGAGCAACACCGGCAGCCTTCGGCTTGCGACGACGACGACGGGACTGACGCTCTTCACGCTGATAGCTGGCCTCCTGGGCCGCCACCACGATGGAAGAACCATCGTCCACTTCCTCTTCTTTCTTCTCGGGCTGGTCACCACGCTGCTCCAGTTCGGCAGCGATACGGGCCGCTTCTTCAGCGGTGCGACGGGCAGCCTCTTCCTCGGCCTTTTTACGGGCTTCGGATTCTTGCTTGCGCTTGGCTTCTTCTGCCTCACGCTGCTTTTTCTCTTCCTCTTCGCGCTTGGCCTTTTCTTCCGGCGTTTCTTCTTTGGCCGGCTTCTTGGCTGCTGCAGTCTTCGGCACAGCAACGCGTTTGGCCTTCTCTTCCGCTGCTTTTTCTTCAGCTGCCTTGCGGTCAACTTCTGCAGCGGCCTTGGCCTCTTCCTCTTTCTTGCGGGCGACTTCTTCTTCCGCCTGACGCTTGGCTGCTTCTTCTGCCTCGCGTTTTTCCTGTTCGGCCTTCAGTGCCGCCTCTTCAGCCGCTTTGCGCTCGGCTTCCTCGCGGGCTTCCGCTTCCAGCACTTCACGCTTCACGTAGGTGCGTTTCTTGCGCACTTCCACGTTTACGGTCTTGGCTTTACCCGCCGCACCGGTGGTCTTGATGGTACTGGTGGACTTGCGCTTGAGGGTGATTTTCTTGCCCTCAGGTTCCGCGGCACCATGAGACTTGCGCAGATGCGCCAGCAGCTGCTGCTTCTGTTCACCGGAGACCTCTTCGCTGGCGTCCCCATGTGGCAAGCCCGCTTCCTTCATTTGAGAAAGCAGTTTCTCAACGGGCATACCTACGGTTTCGGCCAGTTTCTTTACGGTCGTTTCTGCCATGTCAGCAACACTCTCCTGTCCGCTCTATGGTGCCTGCACTGCCTCAGCCGGAAAAATACGGCTGTTATTCCCCGTCTTCGTTTTCGAACCAGGGAGCCCGGGCGGTCATGATCAGTTGCGCAGCGCGCTCCTCATCCAAGCCTTCAATTTCGAGCAGGTCATCCACCGCCTGTTCGGCGAGATCTTCCATCGTGACGATGCCACGGGAAGCCAGTTCCACAGCCAACTCACGATCCATACCTTCCATGCTCAGAAGGTCGTCCGCAGGCTCGGCTTGTTCAAATTTCTCTTCAGATACCAGTGCCTTGGTCAGCAGGGCATCTTTGGCACGCTGGCGAAGGGCTTCGACGATATCCTCGTCAAACCCGTCAATAGCGAGCATCTCTTCTTCCGGCACATAGGCCACCTCTTCCAGCGTGGAAAAGCCTTCTTCCACGAGCACGCCGGCGATATCTTCGTCCACGTCCAGCTCGTTCATAAAGGTTTCCAGCGCCTGAGCAGCTTCTTCCTGCTGCTTGTTCTCGGCGTCGTCCAGCGTCATCACGTTCAGTTCCCAGCCAGTCAGCTCGGAAGCAAGACGGATGTTCTGGCCACTACGGCCGATGGCCTGTGCCAGGGCGGACTCATCTTCCACCGCGATATCCATGGCGTGGCTTTCTTCGTCCATCACGATGGACGCCACTTCCGCCGGCTGCATGGCATTGATGACCAGCTGTGCCGGGTTGTCGTCCCACAGGACAATATCGATACGCTCACCGGCCAGCTCGTTGGAGACCGCCTGGACACGCGCACCGCGCATACCCACACAGGCGCCCACCGGGTCGATCCGCTGATCGTTGGTCTTCACCGCAATCTTGGCGCGAGAACCCGGATCGCGGGCAGCGCCCTTGATCTCAATCAGCTCTTCACCGATTTCCGGCACTTCGATTTTGAACAGCTCGATCAGCATTTCCGGGCAGGCACGGCTGGCAAACAGCTGCGGGCCACGGTTTTCTTCGTTCACACCCAGCAAGTAGGCGCGAATGCGATCGTTCTGACGCACCGCTTCACGGGGAATCATGTGCTCACGCGTAATCAGCGCTTCTGCGTTACCGCCCAGGTCCAACACGATGGAATCACGGTTGGCCTTCTTCACGGTACCGCTGACCAGGTCACCAATACGGTCACGATATTCTTCAATGATCTGGCGACGCTCGGCTTCACGAACCTTCTGAACAATCACCTGCTTGGCAGTCTGGGCCGCAATACGACCGAATGCTTCGGACTCGATCTCTTCTTCCCAGGTGTCGCCGATCTGCAGGGAGGTATCCTGCTCGTGGGCTTCATCCAGCGTCAGCTGCTTGCCGAATTCATACAGATCTTCGTCGGGCACCACATGCCAGACACGGAAAGTGCGGGAATCGCCGGAAACACGGTCGATGTCCACACGGATTTCCACGTCTTCTTCCTTAAAACGCTTCTTGGTTGCCGCCGCGAGAGCCAGTTCAATAGCCTCGAAAATTACATCGCGGCTAACGCCCTTCTCGTTTGAAACGGTTTCCGCTACCAGCAGGATCTCTTTGTTCATGGCCAGGCCTTTACAAAGACAAGGTTCTCTCAGGCTTAATCGAAGCGCGGCTGAAGCCGGGCACGATCAACCTGACCGTAAGGAATACGCAGGGTTTCGCCATCCAGCTCCACCACCAGCGTTTCACCATCCACAGCCACAATGGCTGCGGTCAATTTGCGCTTGCCTGCAATCGGTGCCAGCAGCTTGAGCTGGACATCTTCACCGATGTAGTCGGCATATTGCGCAAGTTCAAACATGGGACGATCCATGCCCGGAGAGGACACTTCCAGGTTGTACTCCCCGGAAATTGGATCTTCCACATCCAGCACGCCGCTGATCTCGTGACTCACCGCCGCACAGTTATCTACCGTAATGCCGTCTTCATGGTCGATAAACACACGCACAACAGCTCCGCGCCCCTGGATGTATTCCACACCCCAAAGCACGAAGCCGAGATCTTCCACTACCGGTGCAAATAGCGCCGTTAACTGTTCTACGCGTTTCGACATGCCTTTTCCGACATTACTCCCGAAGAAATGGTTGCTTCAGGTACAAACAAAAAATGGGCCTGGGGACATCACCGACGACTGCAGGACAACACGCAACCGACCGCACATCCACCGCCCATTCCACTGTCGCGGATAACAAAAAGCCCCTGCTAGAGGGGCTTTTTGTCCGCTTTGGATCAACCGAAGCTGATCCTTCTAAGTGGTAGCGGGGGCAGGATTTGAACCTACGACCTTCGGGTTATGAGCCCGACGAGCTACCAGACTGCTCCACCCCGCAATAAACCTTGTGCCCTTTAAAGCCCGATGCACCAGGGCTCTGGTTCAGCATTCTGAACCGTGACTTGCTGCGCCTGTGAGCGCTGCAAATCACCTCAAAACCGAGCGCAAATACTACTTAGAGTGCTTTGCGCTGTCAAGGAGACTTCGTGAAAAAAGTATTTATTTTTCGAAGCCTTAGCATCAGGAAAAGCCGCTTAACCTGATGCTTTCTTGACCAGATGGAGACATTGAAATTCAGCGCCATCCATCTTTCCCAAATTGGTGCCGAAGGCCGGACTTGAACCGGCACGAGCGAAGCTCACTACCCCCTCAAGATAGCGTGTCTACCAATTCCACCACTTCGGCAAAGAACGCTTAACTTACTGCGCCGGCTGAGGCACCTCAGCCGGGGACGCGGATTCTACATCAGCTTGCGGCTGATCTGAAACTTCTTTTTCAGAATTCTCACCGATTACCGCAGGAACCTCGCTCGCCGCTGCCGGCAACTCCACCTGATCGGCAGGCGCAGGAACATCCGCCTGCTCTTCGATGGTTTCCAGTTCAGGCAGATAGGTACGCGCCCCTTCCGCCTCCTGGCGTGCCATCCAGGCCAGCACCAGGCTGGTCACGAAGAACACTACCGCCAGCACGGCAGTCGCACGAGTCAGAAAATTGGCAGAGCCCGCGCTGCCAAACACAGTCTGGGAGCCACCACCACCGAATGAGGCGCCAGCATCGGCACCCTTGCCATGCTGAATCAGGACCAGACCAATCAGGCCCAGGGCCGCCAGCACATGTACTACGTGAACGACGATATCCATAGTTACTCTATATTTTCATTGGTTCCGCTATTCCGCCGCCCGGCAGATAGCAAGAAAACTGTCGGCAGTTAACGATGCCCCACCAATCAGACCCCCATCGATGTCTGACTGGGCAAACAGAAGGGCGGCATTATCCGCCTTTACACTGCCGCCGTAAAGCAACGGCAGGGAAGCGGCAATATCCGCACTGTAAGACGCCACTGTTTGGCGCAGCGTGGCGTGCACTTCCTGTGCCTGCTCCGGGCTCGCCGTCATGCCGGTACCAATGGCCCAGACCGGCTCATAGGCGACGACGGCTCGGGCAAACGCCTCAATCCCTGCCGCATCGATCACCGCCTGCAACTGCCCACATACTACCGCCTCGGTCTTGCCCGCCTCCCGCTCTTCAAGGGTCTCGCCGACACAGAGAATCGGCACCAGCCCTTCTGTCTGTGCACGAGCAAACTTCGCCGCGATCAATGCATCGGTTTCGCCATACAGGGCGCGCCGCTCGGAATGCCCGATAATCACATAACCACAACCCGCACCGGCCAGCATCGAGGCAGACACCTCACCGGTATAGGCCCCCTCCTCCTGATCACTGAGATTCTGCGCCCCAATGGCGACATGACCAGCAAACAACTCCCTGGCCTGGGCCAGAAAAGGAAACGGCGGACAGATCACCATCTGCGCCGCACCGTCATATCCCGCCAGGGCCGCTGCCATACCCTCAACCAGGGAAGGATCGCCATTCATCTTCCAGTTGCCAGCAACAAGCGGCGTTCTTTTGTTCATGTGCATTCCTTGATTACCCGGCGACACCCATGCCGCCGCTCTTCCCCCGGCACACAAAGTGCCAGCCTGATCATTACGTGAGCCATCCACCTGGACGCCAGTCACCCTTAGGCGATGGCACCCTCTACGACATCCGCCAGCTCGCGGCAGAGCGTTTCTACCTGTTCGGAATCCTTGCCTTCAATCATGACCCGCACCAGCGGTTCCGTGCCGGACGGACGCAGCAAAATACGACCATTCCCCGCAAGTTTTGCCTCGGCATCGGCCACCGCGGCCTTGACCGCCGGCAGCGCCTCAAATCCATCGCGATTAGGCCCACGCACGTTGATCATTACCTGCGGCAGCATTGCCACATCGGCCACCGCCTCGGCAAGGCTATCGCCCCGGCGGGCCAGGGCCGCCAGCACCTGCAAGGCAGAGACAGTGCCGTCACCGGTAGAGGTTCGATCGAGACAGACCAGGTGCCCCGAGGACTCGCCACCAATCAACCAACCACGTTGATCCAGCTGCTCCATCACATAGCGGTCACCGACCTTGGCGCGCACAAATTCCACACCAAGCGTCTTGAGCGCCAGCTCCAATCCAAAATTGGTCATCAGTGTGCCAACCACACCCTCGACCGCAGCGCCACTCTCCTTGCGATCACGGGCGATCACATACAGGAGCTGATCACCATCTACCAACTTGCCTGTGTGATCCACCATGATCAGGCGATCCGCATCGCCATCCAGGGCAATCCCCAAGTCCGCCTTTTCCGCGACCACCCTTTCCTGCAGCTGCTCGGGATGAGTAGAACCGCACTCACGGTTGATATTGAATCCATCCGGCTGATGAGCGATGGCGATCACTTCCGCCCCGAGCTCCTCCAACACCGCTGGCGCGATGTGGTACGCCGCGCCGTTAGCGGTATCCACCACCACCTTCATGCCTTTCAAATCCAGTCCAGGCGTGGTGCTTTTACAGAACTCGATGTAGCGGCCACGGGCATCATCAATACGACGTACCTTGCCGATCTGGTCGGTGGCCACCACCGACATTTCCTCATCGAGAAGCCTCTCGATCTCCTGCTCAATCGCATCGTTGAGCTTGCGGCCGTCCGGGCCAAAAAACTTGATCCCGTTATCGGTATAGGCATTGTGTGAAGCCGAGATCACGATGCCCGCCTGGGCAGACAAGGTGCGCGTCAGATAGGCAATCCCCGGAGTCGGCAGCGGCCCCAGCAAGCGCACATCAATCCCTGCAGCAGAAATCCCCGCCTCCAGAGCAGACTCAAACATATACCCGGAGATACGGGTATCCTTGCCGATCAAAATCTTGCTACCACCGCGTGCCGCCAAGACCTTACCGGCCGCCCAGCCAAGCTTGAGCACAAAATCCGGAGTAATCGGAAACTGCCCCACCGTGCCGCGCACCCCATCTGTGCCGAAATATTTACGCGCCATTACTGTGACTCCTTTCCCGCTTCGCGGACTGCATGCGCAAAACGCACAGCGTCCACGGTTTCCTTAACATCATGGGCGCGTACGATTCTGGCGCCACGCTCCACACACATTACCGCCGCCGCCAGGCTCCCTGGCAGCCGCTCATCGACCTCACGCCCCAACACCCTGCCAAACAACGACTTGCGGGACACACCGATCAGGACGGGCAATGCCAACGATTGCAACGCATTCATTTGCTGCATCAACGTGAGATTATGCGCTACGGTCTTGGCGAAACCGAAACCAGGGTCCACCAACAAACGTTCGCGCAGAATCCCCGCCCGCTCACATTCCTTCACCCGGGCCTCGAGAAATGCCACCACCTCGGCGGTGACATCCTCATAACGAGGATCATCCTGCATAGTGCCCGGCTCACCCTGCATATGCATGAGACACACAGGCAGATCCGTGGCCGCCGCGGCCGCCAGCGCTCCGGGGCGCTGAAGAGAGCGCACATCATTGATCAACCCGGCCCCCACCGCAGCACTGTCACGGATCACCGCCGCTGTACTGGTATCCACGGACACCAACGCCCCCAACTCCCGCGCCAACGCCTCGACAATGGGCACCACGCGATCCAGCTCTTCCTGCTCGGTCACCGGCGCCGCCCCGGGACGAGTGGATTCGCCCCCCACATCAATGATGGCGGCCCCATCAGCCAGCATGCGTTCAGCCTGGCGCAACGCCGCATCACGCTCGTTAAAGCGGCCACCGTCAGAAAAGGAGTCGGGAGTCACGTTCAGGATCCCCATCACCACGGGGGCTGACAGATCCAGCGTGCGGGCACCACAGGGAAGTCGGGTCATCGCAAAGCCACCAGAAAATTCATCAATAGGATACTACGGGACCTGTCGCCTGAATCCAGACCAATGCAACACGCCATACGCAATAAGACGCGCCTTGATTGAGGGCTTTGGGGACCGTAAAAGATCAGAAACAACAACGCCGTGCGTCAACCCGTGACGCACGGCGTGTCTGACTATCAATGATTGTTGGCAGGGCCGCCAATAGCGTCATCACCCGGCTTGGGATCACCGGTCGCTGCAGCACCGTTGCCCGGCCCCTGATCACGCCAGTCTTTCGGCGGGCGCGGCTTGTGACCGGACATGATGTCTTCGATCTGGTCGGCATCAATGGTCTCGTACTGCATCAAAGCATCCGCCATCAAGTCCAGCTTGTCCCGGTTATCTTCCAGGATCTGCTTGGCGCGGCCATAGCAGCTATCAATGATGGCGCGCACTTCCCGGTCGATTTCTTCTGCGGTCTGCTCGGACATGGCCTTGCGCTGGGACATCTGCTTGCCGAGGAACACTTCACCTTCTTCTTCCTCGTAAGCCAGTGGGCCCAGTTTTTCGCTCAAGCCCCACTTGGTCACCATCGCACGGGCCAGCTTGGTGGCACGTTCAATATCGTTGGATGCACCGGTCGTGACACCATCAAAACCCAGTGTCATCTCTTCCGCCAGACGGCCGCCGTACAAGGAGCAAATGGAGGACTCCAATGCCCGCTTGGACTGGGAGTATTTGTCCTCTTCCGGCAGGTACATGGTCACCCCCAGGGCACGACCACGAGGAATAATGCTCACCTTGTAAACCGGATCATGCTCAGGCACCAGGCGCCCTACGATGGCATGCCCGGCCTCATGGTAAGCCGTATTCAGTTTTTCTTTCTCGTTCATGACCATGGAACGACGCTCGGCACCCATCAGGATCTTGTCCTTGGCCTTCTCGAACTCTTCCATGGACACCATGCGCTTGTTGGCACGGGCAGCGAACAGGGCAGCTTCGTTGACCAGGTTGGCCAGATCCGCACCGGAGAAGCCAGGGGTGCCACGGGCAATCACCGCAGGCTCCACGTCGTCGGCAATCGGCACCTGACGCATGTGCACTTTCAGCACCTGCTCTCGGCCGCGGATATCCGGCAGCGGTACGGTCACCTGACGGTCGAAACGACCAGGACGCAGCAGCGCCGGATCCAGCACGTCAGGACGGTTGGTGGCCGCAATCACGATGATGCCTTCATTGCCGTCGAAGCCGTCCATTTCCACCAGCAGCTGGTTGAGGGTCTGCTCACGCTCATCGTGACCACCGCCCAAACCCGCACCACGGGAGCGACCCACAGCGTCAATTTCATCGATAAAGATAATGCAGGGTGAATGCTTCTTGGCCTGTTCGAACATGTCACGAACCCGGCTGGCACCGACACCCACGAACATTTCCACAAAGTCAGAGCCTGAGATGCTGAAGAACGGCACCTTGGCTTCACCCGCAATAGCCTTGGCCAACAAGGTCTTACCGGTACCCGGAGAGCCCACCATCAGCACACCACGGGGGATCTTGCCGCCCAGGCGCTGGAACTTGGCCGGGTCACGCAGAAACTCCACCAGCTCCTGCACTTCTTCCTTGGCTTCTTCCACGCCTGCCACATCGGCAAAGGTGGTCTTGATCTGGTCTTCACCCAGCAGCTTGGCCTTGGATTTACCAAAGGTCATGGGGCCGCCGCCGCCCTTGCCGCCACCCTGCATCTGACGCATGAAGAAGATAAAGATGGCCAGGATCAGGAGGATCGGCAGCACAGACAGGAACAGACGCATCAGGAAGCTGTCGCGCTTGGGTTCGGTCCCTTTCACCTCGACACCGTTCTGGATCAGGGTCGGCATCAGGTTGGTGTCCAGGGTCGGCGGCTTGATCGTGGAGAACCGGCTACCATCACTGTAGGTGCCGGAAATATCACTCTCACCGATGGTCACCGCCTGCACACCGCCGCTTTCCACCCGGGAAATAAAGGTGGAATAAGGGATGTCGCTATTGGCAGGCTGATTGCTGATGCTGGATGCCACTACATAAAGCACGCCGGCAATTACCAGCCACAGCACAATATTCTTGGTCATGTCGTTCAAGGGAGACCTCGATCAATTCCTGGCGCATCTGCGCACACTTGCGAACCTGTACCTTACACCATTTATCAATGGCAGCGTAATGCCGGTTCGGACAGCAAAAAGCCGGTTTTACAGCTTTTACGCTCTACTTCAGGCCCACCGCCAACTGGTAGACCTCGGTGGATCGGGCACGGCTTGCGGCCGGCTTGCGGGTAATCACCTTGCGAAAGCGTGATTGCAGGGCGCGGCGGTACTCCTCAAACCCCTCTCCCTGGAATACCTTGACCAGAAACAGGCCATTGGGTTCCAGCACCCGCTCCGCCATCTCCAGCGCCAATTCCGCCAGATACATGGCTCGCGGCTGATCCACACCACTGTTACCACTCATATTGGGGGCCATATCCGACATTACAAGGTCTACCTTGCGATCCCCCACCGCCGCCAGGATCTGCTCGTAGACGTCATCTTCCCGGAAATCACCTTGAATGAAGGTCACATCCGGCAGCGCATCCATCGCCAGGATGTCGCTGGCAATCACCGTCCCCTTGCCACCGATGAGCTGCCCGGCCACCTGGCTCCAGCCGCCAGGCGCCGCCCCCAGGTCCAGCACCGTCATGCCGGGCCGGAACAGCTTGTCCTTTTCATGCATTTCCAACAGCTTGAAGCTGGCACGGGACCGGTAACCCTGCTCCTGGGCCTTGGCCACCCACTGGTCACTAAAATGCTCCTTGAGCCAGCCCTTGCTGGACTTGGAGCGGCTGGATTTGGCCATGCAAAGAATCTCCTGCCTTTCTTAGGGTGGAAACCGGCGAATGCCGATCTCAACCGGTATCTCGATCAATCATCATAGCGGAGATCGGCATTCGCCGATTTCCGCCCTGCGGGGCACACCGTCTCGAAGGGCGGGGGCGGGTTGCGAAAACCCATCCTCCCCCAGCGGGACTGCCAGGGCTCCGATTTTGCCTATCCAATCCGAAACCCGTGCCTCGCAGCGTCCTCGCCCCTATACCCTCAGCCCGGTTGCTGTAGAATAGCGCTCCACACTCATTCGGAGCCTACCACCGTGCCGCTATCTTCCCAGGACATCAAACGCCTTCGCCGCATTGGCCATCACCTGAAGGCCATCCTGATCATTGGCGACAAGGGTCTCACTGAAAGCGTCCAGGAAGAGCTCAACAGCCGCCTGGAAGATCACGAGTTGATGAAAGTGAAGGTCAACGCCGAAAACCGCGACGACCGGGCCGCCATCGTGCAGACCATGTGTGAACAGAGCGGCGCCGAGCTGATCCAGCGCATTGGCAACATCGCCCTGCTGTACCGGGCCGCCGAAAAGCCCAACCCCAAGCTCTCCAATCTGTTGCGCTACCAGAATACCTGATCGCAACACACCCGACCTGAGGCCCACGCCACCCGCGGGGCCAACAACAAAAAAGGCGACGTATCACGTCGCCTTTTTTGTTGCCTGCGGATCACCCGGGTTCAAATATGCTCGACCTTGTCGACCTCATATTCGTGGGTGCCGCCGGGGGTATCAATCTGCACCACATCACCCTCTTCCCGGCCGATCAGGCCACGGGCAATGGGAGAGTTCACACTCAGCTTGCCTTGCTTGATGTTCGCTTCATCGTCACCCACGATCTGGTAGACCTTCTCTTCATCGGTGTCCACATCGATGATGGTCACGGTGGTGCCGAAGATCACCTTGCCGGTGTTTTCCAGCTCGGTGATATCGATAATCTGGGCCGCCGACAGCTTGGATTCGATCTCGTTGATCCGTCCCTCACAGAACCCCTGCTGCTCGCGGGCAGCATGGTACTCGGCGTTTTCCTTCAGATCGCCGTGTTCGCGCGCTTCCGCAATGGCAGCAGAAATACGCGGGCGATCTTCTTTTTTCAGTTTTTCCAGTTCCGCACGCAGGGCCTTCGCCCCATTGGCGGTCATCGGTACGCGTTGCATAGTTTTCCTCGTCAATTCCATCGAATCGCCCGGAGCACTCAGCTCCGAGCGCTCCATGGGACGATTACTGCATTTCTGCGTGCAAATCCTGCAGACGACGCACGGTGGGCTCGCCGCTGATACCCAGCGCCTGACACACGGCGTGGGCCGCAGTGATGGTGGTGGTGTAGAACACCTTGTGCTGCAAAGCGGAGCGACGAATCGCAAAGGAATCGCGAATCGCCTGCTTGCCTTCAGTGGTGTTTACAATCAGGGCGATCTGGTCGTTCTTGATCATATCCACAATGTGCGGACGCCCTTCCAGTACCTTGTTCACTTCTTTTACTGCCAGCCCGGCATCAGCAATGACTTTGGCGGTGCCACGGGTTGCCACCAGATCGAAGCCGCGCTCGATCAGCATGCGCGCCACATCCACCGCGGCGGGCTTGTCCACCTCACGCACAGAAATAAAGGCAGTGCCTTTTTCCGGCATTTTCTCACCCGCACCCAGAGAGGCCTTGCCAAAGGCTTCGGCAAAGGTTGCTCCTACGCCCATTACCTCACCGGTAGACTTCATTTCCGGGCCAAGGATCGGATCCACTTTCGGGAACTTGGCAAACGGGAACACGGCTTCTTTCACAAAGTAGTGTTGCGGTTTGACCTCTTCGGTAAACCCTTGTTCCTTGAGGCTGACACCTGCCATACAGCGGGCGGCCACCTTGGCCAGGGAAGCACCAATACACTTGGACACGTACGGCACTGTTCGCGACGCACGGGGGTTCACTTCCAGAACATACACCTCGCCACCTTTGACGGCGAACTGCACGTTCATCAGACCGACCACACCCAACTCCAGCGCCATGTCGCGGGACTGCTGACGCATCACGTTCTGCACGTCTTCATCCAGGGAGTACGGCGGCAGGGAACAGGCGGAGTCACCGGAGTGAACACCAGCCTGCTCGATATGCTGCATGATGCCGCCGATCACCACATCGGTGCCGTCGCAGATGGCATCCACATCCACTTCGATCGCGTCATCCAGGAAGCGGTCCAGCAGTACCGGCGAATCGTTGGACACCGACACGGCATTTAGCATGTAGTTACGCAGCTCGGCTTCGTTGTACACGATCTCCATGGCGCGACCACCCAGTACATAGGAGGGACGCACCACCAGCGGGTAACCAATTTCTTCTGCCAGGCGCACGCCATCTTCCAGAGAACGGGCGGTACGGTTCGGCGGCTGCTTCAGGCCAAGCTTGTTGACCATCTGCTGGAAGCGCTCGCGGTCTTCCGCTTCATCGATGGCATCCGGCGGGGTACCGATGATCGGCACGCCAGCAGCCTGCAGGGCACGGGCCAGTTTCAGCGGAGTTTGACCGCCATACTGCACAATCACGCCCTTGGGTTTTTCTTTCGCCACGATGGCCAGCACGTCTTCGAGAGTAATCGGCTCGAAGAACAGACGATCGGAGGTATCGTAGTCAGTGGACACGGTCTCCGGGTTACAGTTGACCATGATGGTCTCGTAACCGTCTTCGCGCATGGCGAACGCCGCGTGCACACAGCAGTAATCGAATTCGATACCCTGGCCGATACGGTTCGGGCCACCGCCGATAACCATGATCTTGTCACGGTCAGACGGATTCGCTTCGCACTCCTCGTCGTAGCTGGAGTACATGTAAGCGGTATCCGTCGCAAACTCGGCCGCACAGGTATCAACACGCTTGTAGATCGGCAGCACATCCAGCTCTTCCCGCTTGCCGCGCACGTCCGATTCCTTGACGCCCAGCAGCTGGGCCAGACGCGCATCCGAGAAGCCCTTGCGCTTGAAGCCGTAGAGGTTATCGCGATTCAGTCCCGAGAACGTCAGCGCCACCGCTTGCTGTTCTGCCTTGATCAGATCGTCGATCTGCACCAGGAACCAGCGATCGATCTTGGTGATGTTGAACACGTCTTCCACGGTCATACCAACCCGGAAGGCATCGCCCACGACCCAGATCCGTTCCGGACCCGGCGTGGCCAGCATCTGTGCCACCTGTTCACGGGCATCCGGCGCCGCCGGATCTACCTTGGGATCAAAGCCGACCGAATCCGTTTCCAGGCCACGCAGGGCTTTCTGGCAGGATTCCTGGAAGTTACGGCCAATCGCCATCACTTCGCCCACAGACTTCATCTGGGTAGTCAGCACCGCATCCGCTTCGGCAAATTTTTCAAAGTTGAAGCGAGGGATCTTGGTAACAACGTAATCGATGGACGGCTCGAAAGAGGCCGGGGTCTTGCCACCGGTGATCTCGTTCTGCAGCTCGTCCAGGGTGTAGCCCACCGCCAGCTTGGCCGCCACCTTGGCAATCGGGAAACCGGTCGCCTTGGAGGCCAGCGCGGAAGAACGGCTCACCCGTGGGTTCATTTCGATCACCACCATGCGGCCGTTGTCCGGGTTTACCCCGAACTGCACGTTGGAGCCGCCGGTTTCCACACCGATCTCACGCAGTACCGCCAACGAGGCGTCCCGCATGATCTGGTATTCCTTGTCGGTGAGCGTCTGGGCCGGCGCCACAGTGATGGAGTCACCGGTGTGCACACCCATGGGATCGAAGTTCTCGATGGAACAAACGATGATGCAGTTGTCCTTTTTGTCGCGGACCACTTCCATCTCGTACTCTTTCCAGCCGAGCAGGGATTCGTCGATCAGCAGCTCATTGGTCGGAGAAAGATCCAGACCACGCTGACAGATTTCTTCAAACTCTTCGCGGTTGTAAGCCACCCCACCGCCGGAGCCACCCATGGTGAAGCTGGGGCGGATGATGCAGGGGAAACCCAGCTCTTCCAGCGCCGCATTGGCCTCTTCCATGTTATGAGCAATGGCAGAACGCGGACACTCCAGGCCGATGGCTTTCATGGCCTTGTCAAAACGGGAGCGGTCTTCCGCCTTGTCGATGGCATCTTCGGTGGCGCCAATCATCTCGACACCGAACTTTTCCAGCACACCGTTGTGGTCCAGATCCAGCGCACAGTTCAGTGCCGTCTGACCGCCCATGGTGGGCAGCAGCGCGTCCGGACGCTCTTTCTCGATGATCTTGGCGACCGTTTCCCAGGTGATCGGCTCGATGTAGGTGGCATCGGCCATGGCCGGGTCGGTCATGATGGTGGCCGGGTTGGAGTTCACCAGGATCACCCGGAACCCCTCTTCACGCAGGGCTTTACAAGCCTGCGCGCCGGAGTAGTCAAACTCACAGGCCTGGCCGATCACGATCGGGCCAGCGCCAATGATGAGAATACTTTTGATGTCGGTTCTTTTCGGCATAGTTCACTAACCGTCAGACGTATGTTGCGGTTGTCTTAGCGTCGGACGTCAGACGTCGGACGTCAGACGCTTTTACTTGGCTTCCATCAACTCGATGAAGTGATCAAACAGCGGCGCACAGTCATGCGGCCCCGGGCTCGCTTCCGGATGCCCCTGGAAGCTGAACGCCGGCACGTCAGTGCGATGAATCCCCTGCAGAGTGCCATCGAACAGCGATACATGGGTCACCTTCAGGTTGTCCGGCAGGTTGTCCATGTCCACCGCAAAACCGTGGTTCTGGCTGGTGATCATTACGGTATCGTCATCCAGGGTTTTAACCGGATGGTTGGCGCCATGGTGGCCGGTGCCCATCTTGATTGTCTTTGCCCCGCTGGCCAGCGCCAGCAGCTGGTGGCCCAGGCAGATACCAAACACCGGTTTGCCAGTGGCAACGATGTCCTTGATCGCCGCGATGGCGTAGTCACAGGGCTCCGGATCACCCGGGCCGTTGGACAGGAAGATGCCATCGGGATTCATGGCCAGCACGTCGGCAGCCGGGGTCTGCGCCGGCACCACGGTGAGTTTGCAGCCACGCTCCGCCAGCATCCGCAGAATGTTGCGTTTGACGCCGTAATCGTAGGCCACCACGTGGAAGCGAGCGTCTTTCTGCTCGGTGTGTCCGTTTTCCAGATCCCAGGTGGACTCTGTCCAGCTGTAGGATTCCTTGACGGTCACTTCCTTGGCCAGATCCATGCCTTTCAGGCCGGGGAAACCCTTGGCCGCGTCGAGGGCTTTGGCCTCATCCAGGTTATCGCCGGCGATAATGCAGCCGTTCTGGGCGCCCTTGTCGCGCAGAATGCGGGTCAGGCGGCGGGTATCGATATCGGCGATAGCAACAATGTTGTTTTCACGCAGGTAGTCCGGCAGGGACTTTTCGCTACGCCAGTTGCTGACCGTCATGGCCAGATCGCGAATCACCAGGCCGGCGGCCCAGATTTGGCTGGACTCTTCGTCCTCGGCGGTCACACCGGTGTTGCCGATGTGGGGATAGGTCAGGGTCACAATCTGTTTGGCGTAGGAGGGATCCGTCAGGATCTCCTGGTAGCCGGTCATCGCGGTGTTAAACACCACTTCACCCACGGTTTCACCCGTGGCACCGATAGCAACACCCCGAAAGATGCTTCCGTCTTCGAGAGCGAGAATGGCGGGAACCGTCAACGCAACCTCCAGGCTGGCAGAAATAAAGGGAGATATGCGGCAGGGCACCGTGACCGGATACAGCTTTCCGGTCGCAAAAAAGCGAGATGGATTGCTCCACCTCGCTTTTTCGTGAAATTCTTCATTCGTGTGCCCCGCACGCCCATCACGGGCTGCGCGCTATTTTAGGGCTTTGGAGAACAAATGTCACCCTCAAAGCCGCCAGCACACGACGAGCTGCAGGAAAGGCCTCCGTGGGAGCTTGCCTGCAAGCGATAATTGCCTGCAGGCAAGCTCCCACGATCGATTTTGGCTCGACCCTCTTAGCCCTTGCCCCAGCCCACCGAATCACCGGCAAGACCCAATACGTCCTGCATATCGAACAGCCCCTTGTCCTGACCGCCCAACCAGGCCGCGGCCCGCACCGCACCACGGCCAAAGGCCATGCGGCTGGAAGCTTTGTGGGTAATCTCTACCCGTTCGCCATCGGCAGCGAACAGTACCGTATGATCCCCAACGATATCGCCGGCACGAATGGTCTCGAAACCGATGGTCTGGCGGTCACGCTCGCCGGTGCGACCTTCGCGGCCGTAGACCGCCACCTCCTTGAGGTTACGCCCCAGGGTCTGGGCCACCACTTCGCCCATGCGCAGGGCGGTACCGGAAGGGGCATCGATCTTGTGACGGTGGTGAGCCTCGATCACTTCGATATCCACCTCGTCCTGCAACACCGCAGCCGCCGTTTCCAGCAGCTTGAAGCACAGGTTCACACCAATGGAGTAGTTGGGAGCGTAGCAAATGGCGATCTCTTCGCTGGCCGCACGCAGGCCCGCGATCTGCTCGTCATCCAGGCCCGTGGTACCGATAACCAGCTTGGTACCCGCCGCACGACACACCTCAATATTCTTTACGGTGGCTTCCGGCACGGTGAAATCGATGAACACATCCGCATCGTTAACCACTGCCGCCAGGTCATCCGCCAACGCCACACCCGCATTACCCTGCCCCACCAGCTCTCCGGCATCGGCGCCAATCAGGCTGGACCCGGGCACATCCACCGCTGCCGCCAGAGTGGTATCCGGGTTGGCAAGAGTTGCCTCGATAAGAATACGGCCCATGCGGCCGGCAGCGCCGATAATGCCTACTTTCATGCTGAATTCCTTGAACATCGCACCGGGCAGCAACTGCTCAACCACACAGCCCCGCCAATATTGTGAAAGGCGGCTAGTCTACCAGAAAGGGGGGCTGATTCACTGCGTAGAGGTTGCGATCCTCCTTCTCCATGAACTTGCGGCGCTTGCGGTCAAAGCGCTTGAAACTCATGCCGCTGGCCTGCCAGGCCTGGATTTCCTTCAGGCGCTTGCGAGCATAGGCCCGATCCAGCCATTCCATGGAAAAACGGGCAGGCAACTGCGCCGCCAGCATCAATTGCGCCAGTGCCTGCTGCGCCTGATCGCCCTGGTAGGTGTAAAGCAGACTATTGGCATACTCATAGCGCACAATGGCCAGATCCGGCACCTGCTCCACCGATACTTCGAACGGGCGGATCGCATCCTGACTGTCGGCCGCCAGGGTCAGCCGCCCTGCCGCCTTGCCCACCCGTCGCAGCACATTGGCTTCGAAGGCAGCGCTCAGCGACAGCGCCAACGGGTGCTGCGGTTCTACTGCCAGCATCTCTGTGGCCGCATTGATAACCATGGCTGCATAGTTGCGCTGCAGGGTGGCCGGCACCGATTCATCCTCGGCCAACCGCGCGACCGCGTAGCCAAAGCCGAGGCGCATCATGCAGTAATCCGACTGCATGCCCTTATCCCCCGGCAGCACGGGCGCATTGCGGCCGAACCACTCCATCTCGTTAATCACTTCCTGAAGCAATTGCTGCTTCTGGGTGTGGGTCGGCGCCAGATAGGTGGCGTAGACGATTTGCGCCACCACCGCAGGCACCCGGGCATAGCCCCCATAGCGCCGCCCAAGATCCCGGGCGTGACGCAGATCACCGCGAAAAAAGGCCTGCCAGACCTCCAGCACATTGCGACTGTGCTGCTGCCAGTCAGCATCCTGATAGCGCAGATCACGATACAGGGCCGGGAAACGCTGATAGCGGGACTGAAGGTACTCTGCAGACGGATAGGGCAACTGCAACCCACGCATGAAGGTCGCCCAGTGTTCGCGAATCTCGTCGTAGGTATAGGTGTAAGGCGCCTGGTCGAAGGGTACTGACACCCAGATCCCATTAATGACAGCATCCTCCAGCGGCAAGGGGGCTCGCTGGGAAAAGGTTTCCTCCACCCGCTGGTAAGCCTGATCCACAGGCGCCGCCGAAAGAGAAACCGGAAACATCAGGATCGCCCCCAGCATCCATGCCAGTCGCCACGCACCCATAACTGCCTCGATATTTGTTGTTGTTTTTTATGCAGAATATAGCAGCGAACAGAAGCGGGACAATGAACCCGGTCAATTTTCATACTATCGGCTGAGCCCGTACCGGAACGCCTCCAGACAGTGGATCGTCCCTGCGGGAGTGATCGTCAGACCACCAAACGGGCCGCCTCCCCGATTCGTCGGCACAAAAAAGCGGAGCCGGCTGCCCGGCTCCGCTTTACCCGATTCACTGAGCACCACACTTACTTGGTGTCGAAGAACCGTTTCACGCCTTCAAACCAGCTGCTCTTTCGCGGATTATGACGATCGCCACCGTTTTCCAGCGAATCCTGGAACTGACGCAGCAGGTCTTTCTGCTCACTGGACAGCTTCACCGGCGTTTCGATCACCACCTTGCAAAGCAGATCCCCGGGGGCGCCCCCCCGCACAGAGGTCACACCCTTGCCGCGCAGACGGAACATTTTTCCGCTCTGGGTTTCGGCCGGCACTTTCAGCTTTACCTTGCCGTTCAGGGTCGGCACATCCAGCTCACCACCGAGAGTGGCATCCACAAAGCTGACGGGTACCTCGCAATAGATATTGGTGCCATCGCGCTGGAAGATGTCGTGTTCGCGTACCGCTACCTGAACGTAAAGGTCACCGGACGGCGCACCGTGCATCCCCGCCTCGCCCTCGCCAGCCAGACGAATGCGATCACCGGTATCGACACCGGCCGGAATCTTCACAGACAGGGTCTTGGTGTTTTGCACCCGGCCCTGGCCACCACAACTGCCGCAAGGGTCCTTGATGATCTGACCTTCGCCCTTACAGGTCGGGCAAGCTTGCTGCACGGTGAAAAAGCCCTGCTGCATGCGCACCTGACCGGCACCACCACAGGTGGTACAGGTCACCGGCTGCGAGCCTTCCTTTGCCCCGGAGCCATGACAGACGCCGCAGCTATCCCAGGTGGGCACACGAATCTTTTCTTCGCAGCCTCGCACCGCCTGTTCCAGCGTCAACTCCAGGGTATAACGCAGATCGGCACCACGGGCCGGGCCACGACGGCCACCGCCGCCGCCACCACCAAAAATATCACCGAAGATATCGCCAAAAATATCGCCAAAGCCGCCAGCACCGCCGCCACCGAAACCGCCAGCGCCGCCCTGACCATTCACACCGGCATGGCCGAATTGGTCGTAAGCCGCACGTTTCTGCTCATCGGCGAGGACTTCGTAGGCTTCCTTGGCTTCCTTGAATTTGGCCAATGCCTCTTCATCATCCGGATTACGGTCCGGATGGTATTTCATCGCCAGTCGGCGATAAGCTTTTTTCAGATCCTGCTGGCTGACATCCTTGGACACCCCCAGCACTTCGTAATAATCGCGTTTGGACATATACAGGTCCGTATTCTGGGCTCAAACCACGACGCCGGGCAGGGCCCGGCGTCGTTCGTCTGACGTCAACGTCCGACGCCTTTCGCTTACTTCTTCTTGTCGTCGTCGACTTCTTCGAACTCCGCGTCGACAACGTCATCACCCGCTTTTTGCTGACCCGCGTCGGCATCAGCGGCGCCTTCGGCTTGCTGAGCCTGCTCGGCATACAGCTTCTGGGCCAGCGGCGCAGACACTTCAGACAGCGCCTTGATCTTGGCTTCGATGTCGTCCTTGTCGCTGCCCTTGGCGGCTTCTTCCAGTTCGTCACAGGCCTTGGTAATGGACTCTTTCTCTTCGTCCGTGGCCTTGTCGCCTGCTTCGTCGAGGGTCTTGCGAGTCGCGTGCACCAGATGGTCGGCCTGGTTGCGAGTCTGCACCAGCTCTTCGAACTTCTTGTCTTCGTCCGCGTGCGCTTCGGCATCCGCGACCATTTGATCGATCTCTTCATCGGACAGACCGGAAGAGGCCTTGATCTGAATGGACTGCTCTTTGCCAGTGGCCTTGTCTTTCGCGCTTACGTGCAGGATACCGTTGGCATCGATATCGAAGGTCACTTCGATCTGCGGCATGCCACGAGGCGCCGGCGGAATGTCTTCCAGGTTGAACTGACCCAGAGACTTGTTCTGCCCGGCCTGCTTACGCTCACCCTGCAGCACATGCACGGTTACCGCCGTCTGGTTGTCGTCCGCGGTGGAGAACACCTGCGACGCATTGGTCGGGATGGTGGTGTTCTTCTCGATCAGCGGAGTCATCACGCCACCCATGGTTTCGATACCCAGGGTCAGCGGCGTCACGTCCAGCAGCAGTACGTCAGTTACATCGCCGCTCAGTACCGCACCCTGAATGGCCGCACCCATGGCAACCGCTTCATCCGGGTTCACGTCCTTGCGCGGCTCTTTGCCGAAGAACTCGGCCACTTTCTTCTGCACCATCGGCATACGGGTCTGACCACCCACCAGGATCACATCGGTGATCTCGGCACCGCTCACACCGGCGTCTTTCAACGCGGTCTTGCACGGCTCCAGGGAACGGGTCACCAGATCGCCCACCAGTGACTCGAGCTTGGCGCGGGTCAACTTCACCACCAGGTGCTTGGGACCGGTGGCATCGGCAGTGATATACGGCAGGTTCACTTCCGTCTGCTCACTGGAAGACAGCTCGATCTTGGCTTTCTCGGCGGCTTCTTTCAGGCGCTGCATGGCCAGCGGATCGCCACCCAGATCGATACCGGAATCTTCCTTGAACTGGGCCGCCAGATAGTTGATCACGGCCAGGTCAAAGTCCTCACCACCCAGGAAGGTGTCACCATTGGTGGCCAGCACTTCAAACTGGTGCTCGCCATCCACTTCGGCAATCTCGATGATGGAAATATCGAAGGTACCACCACCCAGGTCGTATACCGCGATGGTGCGGTCGCCGCCCTTCTTGTCCATGCCGTAGGCCAGGGCCGCAGCAGTGGGTTCGTTGATGATACGCTTCACATCCAGACCGGCGATGCGACCTGCATCCTTGGTGGCCTGACGCTGGGAATCGTTGAAGTAAGCCGGCACGGTGATAACGGCCTCGGTGACGGTCTCACCCAGGTAATCTTCCGCGGTCTTCTTCATCTTTTTCAGCACCTGCGCAGAGATCTGCGGCGGCGCCATCTTTTCGCCCTTCACTTCTACCCAGGCGTCACCGTTGTCGGCCTTGGCAATCTTGTAAGGGACCATCTTGATGTCTTTCTGAACCACATCGTCTTCAAAACGACGACCGATCAGACGCTTCACCGCGTACAGGGTGTTTTCCGGGTTGGTCACGGCCTGACGCTTGGCTGCCTGACCGACCAGGGTTTCCTTGTCGTCGGTGTACGCGATGATGGAAGGCGTCGTACGGGCGCCTTCGCTGTTCTCGATAACCTTGGCCTTGTCGCCTTCCAGTACCGCCACACAGCTGTTGGTCGTACCCAGGTCAATACCGATAATCTTGCCCATGTGTCTCTTTCTCCTTCACACCACCCGAATCCCTTTCGGCGATTCGGTCAGTTGAACTTGTTAACTCGTCTGGCTCCTATATGGCGGTATTTCATACCGTTTCAAGGGGCCTTCACGCATTTATCGCCACCCCTGTGTCAGGGCGCCTTGCTGACCACCACCCGCGCCGGGCGAATCAGACGGCCATTGAGCTGATAGCCTTTCTCCAGCACCTCAATCACCGTGTTCGGGTCCACATTGGGTACCGGCACCATGGTCATGGCTTCATGCAATTCCGGATTGAACGGCTCATCGCTGGGGCTGATCTGCTCCAGGTTGTACTTGCCGAACACATCCAGCAGGGACTTGAGGGTCAGCTCGATGCCTTCACGGGCCGGCTTCAGGGCCTCGTCTTGCGCATCCAGCGCCGCCAGCCCACGCTCCAGGTTGTCTGCCACACTCAGCAGATCACCCGCGAATTTTTCCAGCGCGAACTTGTGGGCGTGCTGCACATCTCGCTCGGCACGCTTGCGCACGTTCTGCACTTCGGCCTGGGCACGGATATCCGCCTCACCCAGTGCCTTCTTTACCTTCGCCAGTTCGGCTTCCACCTCTGCCAGCGCCTCTTCGGCGGTGGGCTCGGCGGCCTCTGCCTCGGCCTGAGCAGCCTGCTGCTCTTCCACGGTTTCTACCTGCGGCTCGGCGGCCTTCTGGTCTTTTTCCTGCTCACTCATTTGTCACTCCACATCCCTAAACCGGGCTTTTCCAGGAAAGCCGGCAAAGATATGGGAACTGTTGGTGGGGATTCAAGGGAAAGGCAGTGAATAGTTAATAGTGAACAGTTAACAGCGCCGCGAGAGGGGTTGGTGGGTGCCGGGACGGCGCAGGGCGCGTTCAGGCGGCTGTCAGCGCATCCTGTGGGAGCTTGCCTGCAAGCGATGGCCCTCCGCCCCCTGCCCGCGTCAGATCATGCTGTGGGAGCGGTGGTTCCACCGCGATTTTCAGCACCCTGCCGAGGGACCGTGGTCAAACGACCACTCCCACAGAGCCTTCGACTACAGGCAGTTAGCTGTCAACTGTCCACTCTCAACTGTCAACTGAATTACAGCTGGGTGAGGGCCGCCGAGAGGATCTTGGCGGTGATATCCACGGTGGGGATCACTTTTTCGTAGTCCATGCGGGTGGGGCCCACCACGGCGAGGACGCCCACCGGGCCGTTCTCGGCACGGTAAGGGGCAGAAATCAGCGAGTAATCCTCGAAGGGACGAAAACCGGACTCCCGACCAATGAAAATCTGCACCCCGTCGGCCTTCATGGAACGCTCCAGCAAGTGCAGGATGTCGCGCTTGTGGTTGAAGGCATCAAACAGATCCCGCAGCTGGCCCAGATTGTCCGCCTCGGCAGACTGAATCAGGTTGGACTCTCCGGAAACCACATAATCAGAATCAGATTGCTCCGTACGCAGGGCCTTGTCGGCCACCGCCACCGCCGTTTGCATCAGGGCATCCATCTGCTGACGGTCCGCATTCATGGTATTGAGCAGGCCATCGCAGATACTGTTCAAGTCGCAACCGGCATAGGTGTGATTGATGTAGTTGGCGGCCTGCCGCAGCTCCACCTCATCGTAATCCCGGTCGGTATGAATGATACGGTTCTGCACCTCAGAGCGGTTCACCACCAGCACCACCAGCACCCGCTTACCCGACAACGGTAGAAACTCCACCTGCCGCAGGGTGCTCACCTCACGACGTGGCACCGCCACCAGCCCCGCCATACGCGTCAGCTCCGCCAGCGTCTTTGACGCCTGGGCGATCAACTCTTGCGGCGATTGCTCCGGCGCCAGCAGCTGGTTCAACTCGCGCTTCAGATCCCTGTGATCCGGCCGCTCCATCACACTGGTCGCCAGTAGGGAATCCACATACATGCGGTAACCCAATTCGGTCGGAATCCGCCCGGCAGACGTATGCGGGCTGGCCAGAATGCCCAGATCCTCCAGCTCCGCCATGATATTGCGGATGGTGGCCGGGCTGACTTTGAGACCACTGCCGGAAGCCAGCGTCTTGGAACCCACCGGCTGGCCATCGCGAATATGGCGCTCCACCAGCGTCATCAGCAGGCGTTGTTTGCGTTCGTTGAGGTCCAGTTTGGTCATGAGAATATATGTACCAGAAAGTCCCGGTCATTATACAGCCCCACAGGGACTTACACTTCCCCGCTGTTTGCCCTAGTATTGGCCTTACTGACCATAAGGACAGCACCTTCATCAGTGCAGGCAAATGCAGGAGAGCCCGATGCTGACCCACCTGAGTGTTCGCCACTTCGCCACCGTCGATCAGCTAGAGCTGGAGCCAGAGAACGGGCTTACCGTCATCAGCGGCGAAACCGGCGCGGGCAAGTCTGTCATTATCGATGCGCTGGGGCTGACCCTGGGCGATCGGGCCGACTCCAGCGTGGTACGGCACGGGCATGACCGGGCTGAGGTGCTCGCCACCTTTGATGTCAGCGACAATCCGGCCGCCCGGCAATGGCTGTCGGAACGGGAACTGGACGACGACAACCAGTGCCTGTTGCGCCGCACCGTGCGCGCCGATGGCCGCTCCCGGGCCTACGTGAATGGCACGCCGACCCCGCTGGCAGAAGTCCGCGATCTGGGCGAACGCCTGATCAGCATCCACAGCCAGCATGAACACCAGGCCCTGCTCAAGAAAGAGGCCCACCGGCAACTACTGGACAATTTCGCCGATGCCCGCGATCTGGCCGGCACCGTGCGTGAGCAGTGGCGCAGCTGGCAGAAGGCCCGCCGCGCCCACGACGACGCCCTCAACCAGGCCCGCGAGCAAAACGAGCGTGAAGAACTGCTGCGCTTCCAGCTGGAAGAACTGGACGCGCTCGCCCTGCAGGAAGGCGAATTGCAGGAGCTGGAACAGGAACAGCAGCGTCTGGCCAACGCCGAAGGGCTGATTCGTATCTGCCAGCAATCCCTTGGCGCCTTGTACGAAGGCGACGACGGCACCTGCAACGATCACCTCAGCCAGGTAAGCCACTGGCTCGATGATGCGCGCCGGCAAGATGAAGGCCTGGCCAGCATTGCCGACACAGTGGAATCCGCCCGCCTGCAAGTCGAAGCCGCGGCCGATGACCTGCGCCACTACCTGGAAAAACTTGATCTGGATCCGGAGCGCCTTAGCCAGGTAGAAGAGCGCCTGAGCCAGTGCTACACCCTGGCCCGAAAATACCGCATTCGCCCCGAGGAGCTGGTAGAACACCACCAGGGACTGCTGTCGGAATCCGAAGCACTCGGCAATGTGGACGCCCACCTCCATGCCCTGGCAGAAGCGGAAAGCGCAGCAGAAAAGCAGTACATGGACAGCGCCCTGACACTGGGCAAGGCCCGCCGCAAGGCTGGCCAATCACTCACCCAGCAAGTCCAGAAACAACTCACCGCACTGGGCATGAAAGCGGCCGTACTGGAAGCGCGCCTGAGCGAATGCAACCCCGGCGCCGACGGGCTCGAGGACGTCGAATTCCTGTTCTCCGCCAATCCCGGCCAACCCCTGAAACCGCTGGGCAAGGTGGCCTCCGGCGGTGAATTGTCGAGGGTCAGCCTGGCCATCCAGGTGATCTGCGCCCGCAACCTCACCGTGCCCAGCCTGGTCTTCGATGAAGTCGACGTGGGCGTCGGCGGCGGTGTCGCCGAAATTGTCGGGCGCCTGCTGCGCGAGCTGGGCAGCCACGCGCAAGTACTGTGTATTACCCACCAGGCCCAGGTCGCCAGCCAGGGCCATCAGCACTGGCAAGTCAGCAAGATTCAGGGCGACGACACCACACACACCCGCATCCACGGGCTCGATAACGCGGCCAGAGTCGAAGAACTGGCCAGAATGCTGGGGGGCGTGGAAATCACCGAATCCACCCGCACCCATGCGAAAGAAATGCTGAACAAGGCACAGGCGGCCTGAAAGGCAGTTAACAGTGAATAGTTAATAGCTGCGCGGGAAAGGTTGGGCGGACTGACATGCCGTGCCCGCGCTCAAACCACTGTCATCAGCCTCCTGTGGCCGCCTGCTTGCAAGAGAAAGGCAGGATTCGGGAAAACACCTCCCGCAGGCATACCCAACATTACACAGAGCACCCCATAACCCCGACCTTCCTGTGGGAGCGGTGGTTCCACCGCGAGTTTCCCGGCAACGCCGGGATCGTGGCCGAACGACCACTCCCACAGCTCGATATCTCCACACGCCAACATCCAATCCAGTGCCATCGCCGCAGGAGCCCATGCTCGCATGGCGGTAAAAGGCCAACGCATCATCATGCAAGCATGAACGCCTGCAGGGAAAAGAGTGTTCTGGGGGGAACTGGCCGGGAGGGGAGGGGGAACAGCCCACGCAACACCCGGGACTCCCCGCGTGTTGCGTGCCGCTGCGCGAAGCGCCTTATTTCTTGGGCTTCACGTACAGGACCAGCGAGTGGTCCACAATCTCGTAACCGTGCTCTTCTGCAATGGCGTGCTGGCGTTTCTCGATCACCTCGTCCATAAACTCGATAACCTGCCCGGTTTCCATGCACACCATGTGGTCATGATGGTCTTCGTCGGCCAGCTCAAAAACCGCCGAGCCACCTTCAAAATTGTGGCGCAACACCATGCCGGCCTGCTCGAACTGGGTCAGCACCCGGTACACGGTTGCCAGCCCCACGTCTTCGCCCGCTTCCATCAGCGACTTGTAGATGTCTTCCGCGCTCAGGTGACGCTCTTCGGACTTTTCCAGTTGCTGCAGGATTTTCACCCGCGGCAAAGTCACTTTAAGGCCCGCTTTTCTCAGATCCTGATTATCCACTGCGTATGCTCCATCTGCCATTGGGTGGCTATTATGTCGATGTCCGGAAACTTGTACCGCGATTCCAAGTCTGTATTATCGCCCGAACACTCAATGAAGTCGAAAAACCATGCCACGTATTACCGTCACATTGCTTATCACTGCCCTGCTCGCCCTGTCTGGCTGTAGCAGCCTGCGTTTCCCCGGGGTCTACCGTATCGATATCCCGCAGGGTAATTTCGTGACGGAAGACATGCTCGCCGAGCTGAAGCCCGGCATGACCCCGGATCAGGTTCGTTTTGTTCTGGGGGCGCCCACCCTGGTCGACCCCTTCACTCCCGACGTCTGGTTCTACCCCATGACATACCGCCCCGGGAAAGGCGATAACGTCCGCCAGAAGATCACCATTTATTTTGATGGCGGCCAATACAGCCGCTACGAAGGCAAGGTGATCGACGACTTCAAGGCGAAGACCAGCGGCCGCAGCGACCGCCAACTTAACCAACGCGCCGAAGAGCGCAAGGAAGACGCCGAGTAAAAGCCTCCAGCGCTCGCCCGCGTATCCGCCCCGGCACACCGGGGCAGACGCTCAGCCTTTCTCCGCCTTTTCCTGTGCCCGCTTCTTGCGATTGAGCTTCGGGTCCGCTTTGAGCCCACGGTAGATTTCCACCCGCTCCCCCGGCTTCAACGCGTGCGCAGCGGGGTTGGCTACCACCTTGCCAAACACCCCCATGGAGGCCTTTTCCAGGTCCCAGCCTTCGAACTGCTCACTGATCCCCGAGAGCCGCACCGCCTCCAGCATGGTCGTGCCTTCCGGCACGTCCAGCCCGACGAGACGCTGCTTTTCCGGCAAGGCAAACGCTACCTCCACATGAATCAGGGTATCAGCCATTACCGGGCCTCCTTCGCCGCAGGCACATCCGCCGCGGCAGGCGTCTCGGGCAACGACTCCCCTTGCACCCCGGGCAGCTCGGTCACGGGGGGCTGATCTGCCGGCTCGACAGGTGCAGGCTGCTCAGCCACAGGCGCCTCAGCAACCGGCTCATCCGCCTTTTCCGGCGCAAAGGTGCTCCACACGGAGTACACCACCAACACAATCACCGCCACCGGCGAGAAGATGCGCACCAGCGCCCGCCAAACCAGGTATAGCGGGAAGCTCTTCATGGCAAGCTCCTTGCGGGCATGGGTCTCTTTCATCACCCACCCGGCAAAGACCGCGATCAACAATCCGCCCAACGGCAACATGATCGTCGTAGACAGGAATTCCATGTTGTCGAAGAAGGTACCGACCAGGAAGGTCTTGTCCTTCCAGATATTGAACGACAGCACCGACCCCAGCCCCAGCACCCAGGCGCCCAGACCCACAATCACCGACGACATGGCACGGTTAACACCCTTTTCGACCAGCCAGGCCACCACCGGCTCCGCCAGACTGATAGAGGAGCTCCAGGCGGCACACACCACCAGTACGAAAAACAGCGAACCGAACAGCAGACCGCCCGGCATCTGACCAAACGCCAGCGGCAAGGTCACAAACATCATGCCCGGTCCCTGCCCCGCCTCCAGCCCACCGGAGAACAGCAACGGGAACATGGCCACACCGCTACCCAGTGCGACCAGCGTGTCCAGCAAGGCAATAATGATCACCGTGGACATGATGGACACCGGCTTCTTCTTGCCAGCCTTACCGGGCACTTGCCGCGGCATATAGGCCCCATAGGCCATGATCGCGCCCATACCCAGACTCAGGGTAAAAAAGGCCTGGCCGACAGCGGTAATCACTGCCTGACCATTGAGCTTGGAAAAGTCGAAGGCAAACAGGAACTCGATACCCTGCATGAAACCCGGCGTCGTGGCGGCGTAGCCCACCAGCACCAGCAACAGCACAAACAGCAGCGGCATCAGGATCTGCACGGCTTTTTCCAGCCCCCCTTTTACGCCACGGCCAACCACCACCATGGTCAGCAGCATGAACAGGGTGTGATACCCCATCATCAGCCAGGGACTGGCCAGCATGTCATCAAAACGGGCACCGGACTGGGCCGCCGTAATCCCCTGGAAGGCACCCTGCACCGCTTCCCACGTGTAGTAGAGTGCCCAGCTGGCCACCACGGAATAGAAAGACAAGATCAGGAACGCCGACAGCACCCCCATATACCCGATCCAGGACCAACGCTGGGTAACCTTGCTCTCCGCCGCCAGCTTGCGCATGGTGTTAATCGGGCTCATCCCGCCCTTGCGGCCCAGCATCACTTCCGCCGCCATGATCGGCACACCCACCACCGCGATACACAGCAGGTACAACAAGACAAATGCCCCGCCCCCGTTTTCGCCGGTGATGTAAGGGAAACGCCAGATGTTCCCCAACCCGACCGCAGAACCGGTCGCCGCCAGAATAAAAACCCAACGGCTGGCCCACATGCCGTGAACCGGCTTGCTCTCTTGCTTCATAACATCTGCACCCTGGTTAACGTGGCGCTATTCTCTTATTTTTTGCCATGCGGGCTCAACCCGAAGTAACCACTCACATACAGGCGCTTGCCATAGACAAAGCGCTATTCGACGCCCCGGCCATGCTCTATAATCGCCCGCCTATGGGAAAAGCCAACAAAAAAGCCAAAGCACCGTCCGCCACCATTGCGCAAAATCGCAAGGCGCGTCACGAATACCATCTGGAAGAGCACTTTGAAGCCGGCCTGGTTCTGGAAGGCTGGGAAGTGAAGTCCATGCGTGCCGGCAAAGCCAACCTCAGCGAAGCCTACATCCTGCTCAAGGATGGCGAGGCCTTCCTGTTTGGTGCCCGCATCGAGCCGCTGAACACGGCCAGCACCCACATCACCCCGGACCCGGTACGCACACGCAAGCTGCTGCTACACCGTCGCGAGCTGGGGCAGGTATTTGGTGGGGTACAGAAAGACGGCTTCACCTGCGTACCGGTGAGCCTGTACTGGAAGAAAGGGTTCGCCAAGTGCGACATTGCACTGGCCAAGGGCAAACAGAAATTCGACAAGCGCGCCACCGAGAAAGAGCGCGACTGGAACCGGCAGAAGCAGCGCCTCATGCGGCAGGGCTGATCACCAGCCCCGCCCCGGCCCGCCGGGGTTGGCAAACTCCACCCCGACAAACCTCAAGACACTGTCTAGAGCCGGCAAATTACGCCGTAGGGCGCTCTACGCTGTCCGCCCGACTGTCGCCGCGCAGCTGCCAGTAAAACTGGAGCCAGGCACGCAGTACCGCCGGCAGAAAGTAGACCGCAAACAGGATCACCGGAATACGGGCGTCCGGCGTTGCCAGGTCCACCAGGTAGACACCTGCAGCGTAAGCCGCCAGGGCGAATACCAGTTGCAGCGCTCTGTAGAGCAGCGGCTGAGCCTTCAAAGGCGACAGCGCCTTCTCGGAAACTTGCCCTGCTGACCGAAAGATCGTGTTCATCTTCCTTCTCCTTAATGAACGACAATGCTTTGATCAGCGGCCTTCATGAACATCAATCTCAAGGCTCGCTGTAAAGCCATTGTGTGGATACACAATCTCGAACCCCATGCGTCATGGTGGCTTTTGGCTACCCCGCACATGGATTCGACCTTGCCACCGAAGACCTCATCATTTATCGATGACATTATTCCGTGGCACACCGCTATATTGCGCCGGAAAGATGACACAACAAGGGCAAAAGGTCAGATTGTCGGACAACAGATGTGTATTCAGGTAACACTTTTCACAGCCCGGTTACTTTATGAACTGCCTTCAGCTCAAAATCGATCAAAAAATATGCGAAACCCGTTTTAATCGTCCGACACACTTGTCGATCGACTTCCCCCACCCCATCTCCTACAATAGCCGATCACAGGGGCCGACCTGGATTCGACGCCGGTATTGAACTCTGTGGTGCATGTCGAGAAGGTCACGAGTCTCGTAAATCATTTGTGGCACATTAAAGTAATCGCAAACGACGATTCTTACGCACTAGCAGCTTAAACCCTGCTTATCGCCAATCGACCCTGCCTGTGGGGAAGAGCGGCGAGCATCGCAACACAGGCTCGCAGCAACGTCCGCCCCGGATCGCGCTGTTAAAACTCTTAGGGGCTCGGCTTTCACGTCCTGCCAATCGGGTTGTGAAGGCTTAAATCAATAGATCTGGCTAAGCATGTAGACCTGCAGATGGATTGCTGACGGACGCGGGTTCGATTCCCGCCGGCTCCACCAAACAGCACCAATAAAAAGGGCCACCCCATCGGGGTGGCCCTTTTTTGTGGCGTTATGCCAACACCTGATGCCAATGATCACCCTAGCGCGGAAATCGGCGTCAAGCCGATCGCCGCGATCTATTACCGCCGAGCCCAACGAGGAGAATCATTTTAACTCGCCCATCACTCCACCACAGCGGACAACTTAAACACCACACTCATTGGCTCACTTCCTTCATGCGTCCGGTAATCAACCGGTCCATAGTAGGTAAAGGGGGCAGCCTTTCCCTTCTCCAGCTTGTTTTCACGAACAAACAGATGGATAGAGATCCCTAGATCCTTGTGGCCGATGATCTCTCGACCTTTCTTATGCTCTGGCGTAACAGAACGCTGGCTTTGCCAATGGAAAGTGCTTTCATCAATCCAATGGTCCACATACCGGTGATCTTCAGCCTTTCCCTGCTTATTCAGCGTAACCAGTAGCACATGAGCAGAAGCATCGTTTAGGCAAACATGTCCGCTCTGCCAGTTTCCCGGGTTATAAACCTCACCAAAAAGTGGAGGTATTTCATCTCTCATGAGCCTCTGGCCGACGGCCATGTCCAAAGGACTCACTACTGACTTGAGACGAGCAAAAGTTCGGATTTGATCACTTAGCTCGGGGGATACCTCAATATCTTCATAGTCGGGATTGGCCGCTCTTAGGAAATACTCACCTTGCCCACGTTTCTTCACCGTTCTCAAAAGATACTGAGTATCCCCAGCTTCATCTAAACGCTCAATCGCGAATGTTTTTTCCGTAATTGACCCCGCATTGTTTGGGGTCACATGTTCAAGAAGCAGGTAGTCACCATCATGAATAGGGGATTTACCACCGTTCATTGAGTTACCAGAGGCTCTTGCAATGAAATGCCTAGAGGGGTCTAGGCGACCATAACCCGCTCCCAGAGAACGATACTCTTCAGATTCCGCCTGACTATTTCTGAAATGACCGCAGGCTATTTTCAGGGACGAGAAATAAGGGAGCTCGACGCCAAACTTTGCATTGGGGCGAGCATAACTTGAGTGATCCAGCATCTGTTGCACTGATGAGCGGGCCTCATAGGAAGCTAATCGGTACTCCACAATCTCACGAGCCATCTCCGACAACGCTTCACTCCCCTCATCGGGAAGAGGAATACAGCTTTCAAAACGACCTTCGCTAACCTTGAATAAAGGAGGCGTCTTATTTACCCAATGATCGATCGGGTTCTTCTTCCAGTATCGAAACCATTGCTCTGATTCACCGGGGACATCTCTAACCGCATCCGATATTTCCGTGAACAGTCGCGGTCTTCGTTGAAGAACTCTCCAGGATACGGACGATAGCGCTTCTAGCGATGGCGGCTTACTCCAACCATCCATTTGCATAAAGGCCTCAAGCAGTATCATCTTGAAGGACTTCGACATTGCTGTTGTCTCGATCTCTAAAAGCAATGCCTTATGGCTTTTGAATATCTCAATCTGAGTAGGCTGCAGATCCTCCATCCCCCCCACCAGATCAAACCAGCTTGCATGCTGTTTTCTCATCCGAGATACGCTAGCACCATATCGGTAATACTCGGTTAGCGTTGGCCTTCTCCCCAGCGTTTCTTTTAAGGATAGGTACTCATCTTCGATTCCTGTGGAAGCCAACCCTTTAAGGAACTCAATAATCTTCAGATCATAATTAACAAAACAGCCATCAGGCAGAGATAGCTCATCGGATTCTGCTCTACGAGCAAAATCTACCAGCTGCCGATGGGTCATCGACTCCCCCATCAAAGCCTGGGGCTTATGTAGAAAGGAATGGTGGTTACCCACAAAATCCATGATGACTAGCTTTTCTTTACCCGGGCTTTTTCTCAGCCCTCTACCAATTTGCTGAAGAAATAGAACCTTAGATTCGGTAGGCCTAAGCAGAAGAACAGTATCGATAGACGGGAGATCCACCCCCTCGTTGAACAAATCAACGGAGAAAACAACCTGTAATTCGCCATTACTCAATAGCTCCAGAGCCTCTCCACGGGACATTGCAGAATCCCCGTGAACCGAAGCCGAGGAGACTCCAGCCTTAGCAAACTGTTCAGCCATGAAATCAGCATGTTTTCTTGAAACGCAAAACGCCAACGTCCTGGTTTGACAGTGCTGTCGCCATATTCTCAAGGCATGCCTTGCCCGTGCCATGGTGGCCAATTTATTTCCCAGCAGCCCGGGGTCAAACGTCCCATTTCGCCAAGGAATCTCTTTGTAATCCACTGATTCATCAAAGATTCCATAGTAATGGAAGGGAACAAGGTGCTTCTCCTTCACCCCATCAAGCAATGGAAACTCATAAACAAGGTTGTCGTCGCACAGCGAAAGAATGTCAGATCTGTCCGTTCTATCAGGCGTCGCTGTCAAGCCAAGTAAGAAATGTGGAGCAAAGTAATCAAGCAAGCGATGATAGGTCGGCGCCGATGCATGATGAAATTCATCAACAACGATATAGTCGAAATGACGAGGGTCAAACTCGCGCAAATGCTCCTCTTTCCCCAACGTCTGCACCGAGGCACAGAGTATATCCGCGGTCTTATTGCGGACACTGCCCATATAGTACCCCACACGGCTTTTAGGTCTAATTCGGATATAGGTCTTCGCGGCTTGCTTTAGAATTTCCTCTCGATGAGCGACAAAGAGCACTCTCCTCGCCCCCATTTGATTGGCATCAAATGCAGAAAGCCAGGTTTTCCCTAGCCCCGTTGCCAAAACTACCAACCCCCGTCCAAACCCCTCCTCTCTGGTCTTGTCGAGAGCACTCAATGCCGCACTCTGTACCGGGGTTGGCACAGGAGGGGCCTCAGCTTCGTCACTACCTGGAGCAATGGCTATAGGTGGAGGAACTCGCCGCGCCTCATAATCATCGACCCACTGATCCGAAAGCCCCACCACATTAGGAGATTCAAAAAGCTCGTCAAAACGCTGCGCAGCTTCTAAGAAACCTTCGTCAGGCGGGAAATCCACTTGATAGTTCCACTCAATACCCGCCTGCAATGCCTGAGCACTAATATTGCTAGACCCGATAAAAGCGCGCCCCCACCTTCTCGAACCATGATCATGGCCAGAAAATAGATACGCCTTTAGATGAAAGCTAGATCCCTTACTTTCATAAACCCGGACATCAGCCCCCTGTTGTTTGAGTAACAGCAACGCTCTGAGGGCAGCCGGGTCAGTAATGTCGAGATAGTCACTAGTAAGAATTCGAATCTGTGCCGGGCTTTTTAACTCATCGTCGCTAATCGCATTCTGTAGATCAGGATAAATTAGGTTTAACCCTGTTTTTTTCACAAATGCCACAGCCAAATCAATCTGGCTTGCCTGGCTAATTGATTGGCACAATCTCGGCAGAAAATGCTGGTATTTCCCACCCGCGATCAACTTTTGAGGCTTTTCCTTTTTCTTGACCACAACGATATTTAACCAACCATGATCCCGTTCTGGACGGGTATCTTCTGTATGCCAGAAACGCTGACTATCAACCTGATCTAACTGGCTAACCCAATCTTTAGCAACCTCCTCACTGGCATCAGTGAAGTGCCGTCCTAACTCTTCTCGCTCACCGCTGCCGGCTTTAAAGCTCATATAAAAAGCGCCGCCGGGCTTTAATGCGATCCATAAAGCCTGAATAGCAATCACTAAATCATGCTTTGGAAGATGAAGAAGACTGGCGCAAGCCCAAATTCCATCATAGGCAGCCCGCTCCTTCACATCAGAGAATAGACGCTGCTCAACCGCTACTCCCGTTTCTTGAGAAGCCAGTTTGGCAATCGCTTCAGATCCATCAAATGCAGAAACTCGATAACCTAAGCCTTGAAAATACAGTGCGTCACGAGCGGACCCACAACCTGCATCTAAGATATGGCCTGCCTCGGGGACGAGAGGCAAAAAATCATCGTAAATTTTCCGCATATCCACAGAAAGCGTCGCGTCCACAAACGCCTTGGCGTTGCTGTTGTAATAATCTAGCGTATTCGCCATGACCACCCTTAACTTATTGAATCCCCATAGCTTTCAGAGCCTAACAGCACGGGAGCGAGTCGCCAAAGCAGAAATTATCATGACAGGACGTCTGCCAACTTCGTTGTAACAAGCTAAGTCGACTTAGAGATTGATTCGATCTCATGAAGAGCCAGATCATCACCATCTAAACCATGGCCCTCAAAGTAGGCCGTAGGCCAACCCAGATCTTCTGGTCGAAAATGCAAAACATCGGGCCAGATCTGCAGATCGGAAAACCGATCACGCAGCATGCTTTCAACTTCCTCAGGGCTTTCGACTCCCTCTAACTCCACAACGACAGATTCATATTGCTTGTAGTTGCTGGCATCTCGATACAAGTAATTCACTTCAAACTTCATGCGCACTCCTTACTGCCCCCTTTTTTACCCTCAGCCTCTAAGCCCAACAATCAGGCAAAATGCCTGGGAAGCTCCCCCCTAAGTGCTGCACCGGCCCGCGATAAGTAACGTTCATCTGCTTCTCTTTGACCCTCCGCAAGCCCACCCCTAAGCTGAACAAAAGCGCCACGGATGGATAACAACAATGAAGCTCACCACTCTCACCCCGCCTCTGGAAGCTCTGCATGCCTCCTGCGACGACATTCTTCTGGTCTCTCTGATCAGCCATGACGGGCTGCCTGTGGTGCATTTTGGTGAGGGGCTGGATTTTGATGATCAAAGTGCACTGTTTTTCGAGATGAGGAAGGCCTGCGACCGGGTGCTTCGCAATCTGAAGCTGGGGCACAGCGAAGAGATATTTATCCGCTGTCGGCAGGGGTGCATCAGCATCTGGCCAGTTAAGGATATGGTGTTTGCCTGCCTGGCGAGGCCTGCGATCAATTCACAACGAATGCAGATGCTGGTGTGGAAAACCCGGGCGCAACTGGAAAAGCGGTTATAGCGGGGGTTGCTTGCTGGCCGCCAATCGTGCACGGGGACCACGAGCTCACGCATTGTTCACGACCAGTTCACATTTCTGCCAAACCCTCTTGATACAAGGGCTTTCCGCGCCTAAGCGCTTTTTTTGACAACAAAAACACTACACCCAACCCATGGAGAGATACACGGCGTTTCCATAGCGTTCTGATACTCACGTACTGGAGGGAACGCAATGCCGCGATCGACATTCAACGCCGCTATGCTGGCGGCTATTCTTGGGGGAAGCGTGCTGTCACCCGCATGGGCAGACAGCGCCACAGACTCTGCGCCCGTAGCAGGCGATATCATTGAGAACCAATATATTGTCACTTTGGCCCCCAACATTACTGACTTGCTGGGCGTCAATGACCTGACCACCGCGATCCGCACCCTGCTCGCGGGCATTGGTGGCGGCGATGTGCTTTTTACCTACCAGCACGCCCTCACAGGGATGACCGTCCAGCTGACAGACTTGCAGGCCTCACTGCTCGGCATACTGCCCGGGGTGCTGGCCATTGAACCAGATCGCACTGTGGCCGCCATTGCCACACAAAACAACGCGACCTGGGGATTGGATCGCGTAGACCAGCCTCTGCTTCCCCTGGATAACCGTTATCAGTACCCCAACAGTGGCGGTCAGGATGTCACCGTCTATGTGGTCGACACGGGCTTGCGCTCCACCCACAGCGATTTTACCGGCCGCGTCTCGCCAGGCCGCAACTTTGTCAGCTCGGGCGGTTTCCTGTTCGGCGGGGGCTCGGTCGACCCTGCGGATACCGAAGATTGTAATGGCCACGGCACCCATGTGGCCGGCACGGCGGTGGGCACCACGTGGGGTGTCGCCAAGCAGGCCAACATTGCCCCGGTTCGCGTGCTGGGATGTAACGGCAGTGGCAGCAATTCCGGTGTCATTGCCGGGGTTGACTGGGTAGCCGGCAATCACCGCAAACCCGCCGTAGCCAATATGTCGCTTGGGGGCACTAACTCAACCGCGCTGGATACGGCTGTCCGCAATGCCGTCAATGCGGGGGTCACCATGGTGGTGGCGGCGGGCAACGACAACGTGAATGCCTGCAACGGCTCACCTAACCGTGTAGCGGAAGCGTTGACCGTCGGCGCGACAACTCGTGAAGACCGGCGCTCGTCGTTCTCCAATTACGGTGCCTGTGTGGACCTGTTTGCTCCGGGCAGCGATATCACCTCGGCCTGGTATCAATCTGATACCCAGACCGCAAGTCTGAACGGCACCTCCATGGCCGCCCCTCATGCGGCCGGGGCCGCGGCACTCTACCTGGCGGCCAACCCCAGTGCGTCACCATCGGCGGTCAACCTGGCCCTGGTCAACGATGCCGTCACCGGGGTGATTGGCAACGTGGGCAGCCAGTCCCCTAACCGTCTGCTGCAAATCACTCAACAGGATGGCTCTGGCATTGACCGGCTACCGACCGCGGCGTTTAGCGCGGATTGTCAGGGCACGGTGTGTTCACTGGATGCCAGTGGCTCCACCGATGACGTGGCGGTAGCCGCCTGGGACTGGACCCTGGGTGATGGCAACGTGGCCAGTGGCGAGCAAATCAGCCATGACTACGGGGCGGAGGGGGAATTCACCATTACCCTGACCGTGACAGATACCGCCAACCAGACCGGCTCCACGGAGCAAACCGTGACGGTGGGTAGCGAGACCTCTCCCTGTCCGGACTGCACTCGCTACGAAGGCCAACTGAATGGCGGGAGCAGCGTAGTGCTGCCGTCCAATGGCTTCAGCTACGCCGGCGGTCCCATTGACGGCTGGCTGCAAAGCCCTGCCGGCGCCACCTTTACCGTGACACTGCAAAGCCAGAGCTGCTTCCTGTTCTTCTGCAGCTGGAACAATGTGGCCTCCGCCAGCCCGCAAGGGGGCATGGCCGAAATCCACACCAATGTGGGCAGCGGCGTGTATCGCTGGCAGGTTAGCGCGCAAAGTGGTTCCGGCACATACACCCTGCTGACCAATCCTTGAGGAGCGCCATCGTTCCTTGACCGTTTCTGCCTAAGCATTGCCGGCGTTATCCTCCTGGTGCGCCGGCTTTTTTGTGTCACCAGAAAAGCGCTTGTGACTTTGGGTCACGCGACATGCACGCGGGTCTGACCTTCAGAACAACGGCAACTGATCGTCGTCAGCGCGGCGTGATGGCCTTGTGCGCCGGCGTCTACTGCCGTGGCGGTGGTTCACCGCACGGCTCTGCTCGCGAAAGCCGGCCTGCTGGCGGGCTTCAGCCAAGCGAGCTCTGGCGTGACGCACCGCAACGTCAAAATCCACCAACGGGGCCGGATAGTGCTCACCAATGCGAACCCCGCTGTGTTGTTGCTGGCGTGCGCCCATCCGCCATGGCTGGTGAATCCAGCTGGTCGACACCTCTCTGAGTTCAGGCACCCAACGGCGGATAAATCGTCCTTGGGGGTCGAGTTTTTGAGCCTGAAGCGTGGGGTTGTACATTCGCAAGGCATTGATGCCCGTCACCCCTGCTTGCATCTGCACTTGGGGATAGTGAATACCGGGTTCGTAATCGACAAACAGCCGGGCCAGATGCAGGGCGGGTTGCCGCCAGTCCAGCCACAGGGGATAGCACGCCATGGACACCAACATGGCGCGCATGCGGAAGTTGATCCAGCCGTGGTGGTGCAGGTAGCGCATGGCGGCATCCACCAGCGGCCAACCGGTTTGCCCCTGCTGCCAGGCCAGTAACCAGCCCGGATTGCCGGGCGCCTCGCGCAGGTTACGCAGCGCCGGATGCAGGCTTTGGTGCTCCATCTCCACCTGATCTTCGAGCTTCTGGATAAAGTGGCAATGCCACCACAAGCGAGACTCGAATGCCGCAAGGCCAGCAGACAGTGAACCAGACGGAGCAGCGTCCTGCGCCTCCCACAACTGTTGCACAACCTGACGCAAACTCAGACACCCCCACGCCAGATAAGGACTGATACGTGAGCCACTGTGCTCGGCCCGTTGAGGGGCGCTGATACCTCCACGATAGCCTTTGGCCCGGTGCTCCAGGAAACTGGCCCAGACCGACTCAGCCGTCTCTGCGCCGCCACATTGACGCCCGGGGCAAGGGTCACGGCCCACGCCTCGCGGGGCATTCAAGGATGGCCACGACGGCGATGGCGCGGCGGCCTGGATTGCGGTTGGCAAAGGGGCCTGAGGCGAGGTCATGAACGCTTGCCAGTGACTTCCCCACAGGTCGCGATCGAGGCATGGGCGCATTACACCAAAGGGCGGCGTTTCCTCCCATTCCACTCTCTGCTGCTGACACCATTGTTTGATCTGTCGGTCGCGGCGATAGGTCCATGCCACGCCATATTCCTGATGACTGTGCAGGGCGATGCCCGCAAACCGTTTGTGCAGCCCGCTCAACACGGCTTGCGCATCCCCCTCCACCACCCACAGAGGCAAACCCAGGGTGGCCAGCTGATTGCGCAGCTCGCGCAGACTTTCAGCAATAAACGCCCATTGCCGGGCACTGCTATCGGGTTGCTGCCAGTACGCGGGCTCAATAATGTACAGCGGCAATACCGGCCCAGCCCGACAGGCATTAGCCAAAGGCCAGTGATCACGGATGCGCAGATCGCGTTTGAACCAGACCACTTGCACGGTCATGACACAACCCGGTCAGAATCCGGCAGGGAAATGACCGGCGCGGGATACGCCAGCTCATGATACTGATCCACGGAACGAAAATGGCATTCCAGACAGGCTGCCCGGCTTAGCCCTGCCAGTTCTGGCAACCAGTAATACAGGTAGCTCGCATCCGGGTCATGACGCCACCACTCGCGGGTCGGACTGAAACGCCGACCGCCACGGGCATCATGCCCATACCCCGCGATATAAGCCCAGTTCCCCCAGTTTGACGCCACATCATGATCCACCAGGTGGCGCTCAAACCAGCGGGCCCCCAGGCGCCAGTCCAACCCCAAATCCTGTACCAGAAAACTGGCCAATACCTGACGTCCCCGATTGGATACATATCCCGTCGCCAGCAACTCCCTCAGACTGGCATCGATGAAGGGCAACCCTGTGGTGGCGGACTGCCAGGCCAGCCAGCGTCGCTGCGCAAGCGAGTCCAGGCAGGGGGGCTCAGCCTGGCGGTCTGACAGGCCGGTAAAGCAAAAACTCTGCACGCCGTGCTCACGCAGGGACCAGTGGAAGAATTCACGCCATAGCAGTTCAAATCGCAGCCAATAGCTGTGGCTGTTCGCTCCATAGTGCTGTTCATACTCGAGGATCGCGTGCCAGATCTGCCGTACCGACAGGCAGCCCCAGGCCAGCGCGGCACTGAGCCGACTGGAGTAGCCCTCGCCGATCAGCTGATTGCGTGTCTGCTTGTAATGGGCAATGTGCCGCGCGTCAAAGAGATAGCGTTGCAGCCACTGCCGGGCGCTCTGCTCTCCCCCGGGCAGGGAGAAATAGTCTTTATCGCAACGCTGCCAGCCGGCACGCCGTTGTGCCAGCACGGGAGCCACCCCCTTTGTCCCTGCTGGCACGGGGGGCGCGAGGGCAGAGCCCAGCGCGGGAGGCTTCCCCTCCGGCCTGTCGACGAAGGGGCCCGAATGACGCTCAACCTGACGACGAAAACGGCTGAAGGTGGCAGGAAACGTGCCTTGCCAGGGCAACGCTGTGGCGGCCAGCAATGTCCGCGAACCGACCTCGTGAACCGTTAGCCCCCGGGCCCGCAACGACGCAATGGCCTGCGCTTCCTCCGGGGCATCCGCTTCAGCCGTGACCACCTGTAGGGGTTCGCGCTGATGCCAATCGTCAAGCAGCGTCACAGGCGACGCAACCACGGTAACCAGCGCTAACCCGAGGGCCTCCAGCGACAGGGACAAATCCGCAAGGCACTCCTCCAGAAATGCCGACTTGGGCGCCCCAAGCCGGTCTTCACCTTCCGGCCCGGGGACTGTCCAGTGAGCAGGCAACACATACAAGGGGACCACCGGCGCCCCCAGTGCCGCCGCCCGATGCAGCAAGGGCTGATCGTGGACGCGCAGGTCCTGGCGAAACCACACTACCGTGATCATGGTGTTTCAATCTGCCGGCGTACGCGAGCGCCGCGCCCGCGACGACACCGTTGGCTGCAATAAACCACCTCGTGCCAGTGCTTTTCCCATTTTTTTCGCCACTGGAACGGGCGATGACAGACCGTGCAGATCTTGCTGGGCAAGGCGGCCTTGTTACCTTTCCATTTCGCACTTGCGGTCCTGGCGGTCATAACAGGTCCGGGTTGGCCAGCAAGGATTCCGCTCGCGTGAGCATGGCATTCACCTTGTCGCTGTCCATGCGATCAAGATTGCGGTAAATCATTTTCATCCGGTGGTTAGTGGAAAATTGTCCACGATGCCGGTGAATAAAATGCCAGTACAGGCTATTAAAAGGACAACTGTCTGACTCGCTAGCGGTTTTGACATCGTACTGGCAGTGCTTGCAATAATCCGACATGCGATTGATGTAACTGCCCGAGGCGGCGTAGGGCTTGCTCCCCAGGTAGCCGCCATCGGCATGCATCACCATGCCAAGGGTGTTGGGCAATTCCACCCAGTCAAACGCATCGGCATAGACCTCCAGATACCACTGGCAGATCGCATCGGGCAGCACACCCAACAACAACGCGAAGTTACCGGTGACCATAAGTCGCTGAATATGATGAGCGTAGGCATGCTCAAGCGTATTGCGAAAGCACTCCGCCATGCAGTGCATTTTGGTCTCGCCGGTCCAATAGTACGACGGCAGAGGCCGGTGATTACCCAGCCGGTTTTCCTTTGCGTAATCCGGCATCAACAGCCAGTAGATTCCGCGCACATATTCCCGCCAGCCAAGGATTTGGCGAATGAACCCTTCCACCGCATTGAGTGGCGCATCGCCATCATAATAGGCCTGCTCTGCGGCCTGGCAGACGGCCATGGGATCAAGCAGACCAAGATTAAGGTAAGGGGACAGCAAGCTATGAAACAGGGTGTCCTCGCCGGTGACCATGGCATCCTGGTAGTCGCCAAAGCACGGCAACCGGTGTTCGATAAAATACGCCAGCGCCTGCTGCGCCTGCCGGCTAGTGGTGCCCCACTGGAAATGCTGCAGTGAACCGGGGTGATCGGCGAAATGCTCCGCCACCAGCGCCAGCACCTGCTCGTCTATCGCATCGCGTGTAAAGGTCAGGACAGGTGGCAGTGGCGTCTTGCCCTTGTAGGGTTGGCGGTTGCTGCTGTCGAAATTCCACTTGCCGCCGACCGGCTCGCTTCCTTCCATCAGCAGGGAAGTATGGCGACGCATTTCGCGATAAAAGAATTCCATGCGCAGCTGTTTCTTGCCCGCCGCCCAGCGCGGGAAAAAACCGGGGGCACACAGAAAACGTGTGTCATCGAGGCAAGTCACCTCTACCCCGCAGGACGCAGACCACTGTTGATCGATGCGTTGCTGCAAGCGGTACTCACCACAATGGGTGACCACGATGCCTTGCGCCTCTCGATAATGGTCGGCCAGCAAGGACTCGAAATCGCGGTGACGGTGCTCGCCGTACGGGTAGTAATCCACCTGCCAGCCCTGCTGCTGCAGGTCGGTGGCGAAGTGGCGCATGGCACTGAAGATCAGGGCGATCTTCTGCTTGTGATGCTTTACATAAGTGGCTTCATCGGCCAGTTCGGCCATGACCAGCCTGTCCCGCTGTTTATCCAGGTGCGCAAGGGTTGGCAAGCTCAGGCTGAGCTGATCGCCGAGAATGATACCGATTTTCACCCATGCCCCCTGCGGATATTCACCTTTACGGGGCATGATGGAAGACAGCCTGTACAGGAAAGGTGAAGACCTCTACGCCTGCACTGACGACTCTGCACATAAACCCAAAAGCCACCGCAATGCGGTGGCTTTTGGGGGTTCCGCGGGTGAGCGCCTGCGGGTCAGGCGACGGCAGATTCCTTCTGCTCGTCCTTGCTCTTCTCGTACAGGGCTTCGAGTCGATCGCCCTGGGTCATCAGGTATTCAAAGGCGGCCAGCGAAGCCTTGGCGCCTTCACCCATGCTGATCACGATCTGCTTGTACGGCACGGTGGTGACGTCGCCAGCTGCGTAAATGCCTTCCTCGGAGGTCTGGCATTTTTCGTTGATCTCGATCTCACCAAAGCGGGTGCGGGCCACCACATCGCCCAGGAACTCGCTGTTGGGCACCAGACCGATCTGCACGAACACACCTTCCAATGGCAGCTCTTTCACTTCTTCGGTCGCGCGATCCACAAACTCGATAGCGCTGACCTTGCCATTGGTCGCCTTGATTTCACGGGTGGCCACATTCTTGTGAATGGTGACGTTGGCTTTTTCTTCTGCCTTGTCGACCAGCACCTTGTCGGCCTTCAGCTCCGGCATGAATTCGAACACGGTCACCGACTTCACGATGCCGGCCAGATCCAGGGCCGCTTCGATACCAGAGTTACCGCCACCGATCACCGCCACATCCTTGCCTTTGAAGAAGGGCCCATCACAGTGCGGGCAGTAGGCCACGCCGTTGCCCACGTTCTCTTTCTCGCCGGGCACACCCAGCTCGCGCCATTTGGCGCCGGTGGCGACGATAAGGGTCTTGGTGTCGATCTCTTCACCGGAAGACAGCACGACCTTTTTGATTTCCCCTTTTTCAACGCGTGCCACCTTCAGGTGCTCTTTCACGGTGACATCGTATTCGTTCATGTGCGCTTGCAGGGCGCCAGACAATTCCGGACCGGTAGTCTTCTTCACCGAGATCAGGTTCTCGATGTCCATGGTGTCTTTCACCTGGCCGCCAATACGGTCGGCAATCAGGGTCACTTTCAGGCCTTTACGGGCACTGTAAATCGCAGAGGCGACACCCGCCGGGCCACCCCCAATGACGGTCACGTCCTGCAGCGGCAGTTTTTCGCCCGCGCCCGCCTGGGCGAGGGTCGGGTCGTGCGCCATGAGCTTGTCGATCAGCTCGGCAGCGGTCACCTTGCCATTGGCGAACAGTTCGCCATTCAGGTAGACACTGGGCACACCTTGAATATCACGCTCGCTTACCACGTCCTGATACAGGCCGCCGTCGATCATCTCTGCCGTGATATTCGGATTAAGCAGTGCAAACTGGTTCAACGCCTGGACCACATCCGGGCAGTTGTGACAGCTGAGACTGATGAACACTTCAAAGTTCAGCTCGCCTTTGGCGCCTGCCACCATACGCTGGAGGCTGTCATCCAGTTTGATATCGGTCCCGGATGCCTGCAAAAAAGCCAGCACCAGGGAATTGAATTCGTGGCCTGCGGGAATACCGGAGAAACGGATACCGGTGTCTTCACCGTCGGCTTCCAGCAGGAAACTGATCGGGCTGCGCAGTGTGTCACCCAGATCGCGTTCTTCAAACGCCAGGTTGTCACTGACACCGGCAATATCAGAAAGGAAGCTGGCCAGTTCGTCGCGCTTGTCATGGGATCCGCTTTGCAGCACGAAAGTGACTTTCTTCTGCATGTTGGCGGCGTAGCCCTTGAGAGCCTGCAAAATTTCATTCGTGAGCATGTGTATTCCCTTAACGTGATTCAGTATTCAGTGACATGAAGGCAAACCCTCCCCCTGCCCCTCCCCCATGACAGGGGAGAGGAGCCTCCATACATGGAGGAAAATCAGGGAGTGGGTGAGGCCGGTTTAGATCTTGCCGACCAGGTCGAGAGACGGGGCCAGAGTAGCTTCGCCTTCTTTCCATTTGGCCGGGCACACTTCGCCGGGATGGTTACGGACGTACTGGGCCGCTTTCACTTTGCGCAGCAGGTCGTCCGCGTCACGGCCGATACCTTCGGCAGTAATTTCCATGGCCTGGATGATGCCATCCGGATCGACCAGGAAGGTCGCACGATCTGCCAGGCCCTGGCCTTCACGCATCACTTCAAAGTTGTTGGTGATGGTGCCGGTCTGGTCGCCAACCATGTAGTAGTTGATCTTGCCGATGGTGTCAGACGTGTCGTGCCACGCTTTGTGGGTGAAGTGGGTGTCGGTGGAGACAGAGAACACTTCCACGCCCATCTTCTGCAGCTCTTCGTACTTGTCAGCCACGTCGCCCAGCTCGGTGGGGCAAACGAAAGTGAAGTCGGCCGGGTAGAAGAAGAAGATCGCCCACTTGCCTTTTACGTCTGCTTCAGAGATCTCAACGAATTCGCCCTGCTTGAATGCGGTGGCGTTGAACGGTTTGATCTCACTGTTGATAAGTGCCATGTGTCTAAGACTCCCTAGGTGTTGGTCATTAAGTCGTTTAGGCCAGAGACAGGATGCGTAATTCTTGGCAATTGGTAAATTCAAAAGCATTTATGGCATCCATAGGAATTACCTAACAGAGCATGTCCCGCGCTCATGCCTCGTGTTATCAGATGCCGCCGGCGCGGGTACTTTTCAAGCATGCCGGGTACGCCCCGCTGTAACGGGCTTTGCCGAACCACAGGCAGGGGCCCGGCGGGCAGATCCTCGAATGCGGCTCAGGGAGAGGGTCAGATCGAGCACCGTTTCAGGACGGCAGGGTGGAGGGGGAAGCGCGACGTCACCGTCATTCGCGCTGACGTATGCAGACACCCTCCCCTGCCCAACGGGCGGCGGGTAAACACGGAAGAAGGTGCCGGCAACTGCTCAAAGATGGCACAGCACCAGCCCGTATTATGAGGATCGGGGTGACGCCATTGCCCTGTTTTTCGGCTGATCCGGCTGCGCCGGTTTGGAAAGTTGCTCCAGCAAGTAATCCAGGGGCTGTGGGCGCCCGATCGCGTAGCCCTGAACGTAGTCCACACCGGCTTTCTGTAACACCGGTATCAGGGCGTCGTCCTCCACATATTCGGCAACGGTCTTCACTCCCAAACGGTGCGCCACCTCATTAATCGATTCCACAATGGTGTGATCGACACTGGAGAACATCAGGTTGCGGACAAAGCTGCCATCAATCTTGATGAAATCTACCGGAAAATGCTTGAGGTAATTGAAAGAACTGAAACCACTGCCAAAATCATCCAGTGCGACCTTACAGCCCTGCTCGCGCAATCGGCTCAGAACCTCACTGGCGGTAGAGAGCTGGTTCACCACCGTCGTCTCGGTAATTTCAAAGGTGAGCCGCTGGGGCGGCACCGGTGTTGCCGCCAGCAACTCATCCAGGAAGGGAATAAACGAGGGATCATCCAGGGAGGTCGCCGACAAGTTGATTGCGAGATTCAACTTTGGATACGCCAGCAGCTGCTCACCGAGTTTGACCAGCAATTGAGTGAGTACCCAGCGGTCGATGTGCGGCATCATCTGGTAGCGCTCTGCCGCCGGGATAAAGGCACCGGGATTCAGAATGTCACCATTCCTGTCACGCAGTCGCAGCAGGATTTCGTAATGCCCGGGGCAATCGGGATTGGCAATCGGCCGTATCTCCTGGGCAAACAACAGGAACCGGTTCGCTTCCAACGATTCCCGCAAGCCAGCGGCCATCTGTAACTCAACATGCCGGCGAGAGGCTTCACTGTCATCCGGTGTGTACACCGACACCTGCCCTCGGCCACGGTGCTTGGCCGCATAACAGGCAACGTCTGCCCGGCTCATCGCCTCTTCCACGGTGGCAACATTTTCATCCAGTTGCACCAGACCAACACTGCCGCCAATATCGTAGAGCGAGTCCTTCCAGGCAAAGCGCATCTCATCAAGCGCCTGTATCAACCGTTCGGCAATCTGCACCGCCTGATCGGCAGGACAACCGCGTAACAGCAGCCCGAACTCATCCCCACCGAGCCTGGCCAGTACATCGCCGTCCCGGATCTGACGCGCGATAACCCGGGCGCACTCACGCAGCAACGCATCCCCGGCCACATGCCCCGCCGTATCATTGACCACTTTGAAACGGTCCAGGTCAATAAAGCAGAGCATGCCCTGCTCTTTCTCTCGCTCATCGAGTGTGAGCTGGAGGATATTCTCGAATTCCCGCCGGTTGGTAAGCCCGGTGAGAGAATCATGGGTTGCGTGATAGCGGAGTTTTTTCTGCATGGCACGCCGGGTGGTCACATCCCTGAATACCATGACGGCGCCAGTCACCACACCGGCATTGTCTTTAAGGGGCGCGGCAGAATCCTGGATTTCGTAACGGCTACCGTCACGACTCAGAAGGAATGACCCTTCTCTCAGAAAACAAACATCGCCCCCATTCAGGGCCACACTGACAGGGCTGATTTTGGGCCCCCGTCGCTCTTCCGTGGACAACACCAGGACACTGTCCACATGCTGACCACAAGCCTCTTTTTCTCGCCAGCCGGTCAGGGATTCAGCAATCGGGTTCATGAAGGTAATTATGCCGTTGTGGTCGGTAGCGATGACCGCATCGGCAATGGAACTCAGCGTGACTCTGAGCTGTTCCTTCTCTCGGGCAAGCGAAGCCTGCATGGCCTGCTCGGCAGTGATATCCCAGTTGGTTCCGAGCACCATGCCATCTCCGTCGCCAGGAAGATAAACCGCCTTGGCACGGATAAAACAACGCTCTCCATCTGGCCGAAAAACCCGAAAGCCAATATCCAGCTCGCCCTGCTCATCAATGGCTTTTGCCAGCGCCTCGTTTGCCGCCGGAAGATCGTCTGGATGTACCCGGTCGCTCCACATGGCCAGGGTTCCCTCGGTTTCCCCGCCGGGTGTGACACCGTACAACTCGTACATCTTGTCGTCCCACAGCAGCTCATCGCGTCCCAGATGATATTGCCAGATTCCAACACCGCCAGCGGTTACCGCCAGCTCCAGCCGGCGACGGTTCTCCTGCAAGGCCTTCTCGGCATCCTTGGTCGCCTGGATCGGGTCAATCTGAATGAGGTACAGCTGCGGCTCAATCAGCGACAGGGTGAGCCGGGCCCACCTGATGCTGCCCTCAGGCCCTGCAAAACGCAGCTCCTCGACAAAGGGTTGGCCACCAATATTGAAGCGGGATAAATCCGGCAAGCACGGCATGTCATCCGGATAAACCAGAGAAACAAGGCTCCTGCCCTTCAGCCGAGAACGATCAATTCCAAGAAAGGAGAGAAACGAGGGGTTAGCATGTACCCACTTACCCGAAGAGTCTAAAAACGCCATTCCGGTGGCCGCCTGCTCCACCAGCAATCGGGACCGATGTTCCAGGGCGGCCATTCGCTGCCCATGACGTTTCTTCAACAGCCACGAAAACCCCATCAGCCCCAGTAGAACCCCGGAGATCATTGCTGCCCCGATCAGCAGTAGCGACATTATTTGCATCCAGCAGAATTATTCTTTTGATTACTATTTGAACTGCCTTGGGACAGCTTACCACCATGACCTGACAAAAATGGAACTTTCACCGACAATTGGGGGCCTGTAACAACGAAAGCCTCTGAATCACGCCGTCTTTCAGACTGCCCCGAGGCCCCGAGCGCCCATCTGCTGCGCCTTGTCTCCGGGTCATGCTGAACCCGCAAGACCTGATTCAGAAGCTCCTGAAGCATCAGGCCATGGCGTTCGTGCCAAGCCTGCCCCCAGATCAAGGGAGACTGCTGCCCCACCGGGCTGACCATGAGGCTGAGAAGACGATTCGGACAACTGCTTGCACTACTGGCCATGGGCCTGGGGCTTTACGTGCTCTGGTATACCGGGCTGGTCATGCGCTTACAGCACCATAACCCAACCCAGAGCGCCTATATGGAGCGCGCCGAGGCCCAAGGGAAGGTGCAGCAGTCCTGGCGCGACTATGATCAGATCAGCGACTACCTGAAGCGCGCCGTGTTGATTTCCGAGGATGCCCGCTTTACCGAGCACACCGGCTTCGACTGGGACGGCATTCGCTATGCCATCAAACGCAACATGGAAGCCGGCAAGCCCGTTGCCGGGGGGTCCACCATTACCCAGCAGCTCGCCAAGAACCTGTATCTCTCCGGCAAGCGCTCCTATCTGCGCAAAGCCCAGGAAGCCATGATTGCCGTACTGCTGGAGATCTGCCTGAGCAAACGCCGGATTCTGGAGCTGTATCTGAATATGGCCCAGTGGGGCCACCAGATTTATGGTGCCGAGGCTGCGGCCCGCCACCATTTCCAGGTGAGCGCAGCACAGTTGAGTCCGTTTCAGGCCGCCCAGCTCGCCGCCATGCTACCGCGCCCAAACTACTACGATTTCAAAGGCCCAACCGACCATCTCAATCAGCGCGCCAACTGGATTCTGGAGCAAATGCAGCTGGTGCGTATCCCGGACCCGGCGCTCAATGTGTGGCCTGCCAGCCCAGCTCCTGAGCCTGCTGAAAAAAGCGACACGGACACGCAAGCACCGGTGCCGGCTCCCTCGGTGTCTACCGACACCCCAGCACAACCGGGCTCGACACCAGAGGCCGCTCCTGTTGAGCAACCGGCCAACCCTGGCCGCAATACGCTCCCGGTACAATCCATCGACACCACCAACGACCCGGCTCAAGACACGAGCACCGAAGGCACCCTTGAAGGAACCTCTCAATGAAGCAGTATGCCCTGTTTTTTTTAGGCGCCCTGGCGCTGACAGGCTGTGATGACAATACACCCTCCTCACCCGCCAGCCAGCCGGCGACGGTAGACACCGGCAACCCGGTGGCAGGGGTCTGGCAACAGGAAGAACAGATTCTGGTATTGGAAAACAATGGCGACCTTTATCTGCCCAATGATGCCAATCGCCAGGGGCTGCACTGGGACAACAATGACGGTCAGTTCTCGCTGCAATTCCTGGATTCTGAAGCCATGACCGTGGAGCGGGTCTCACGAGAGGGCCTGCAACAGGGCGACACGCTTACACTGAACCCGAGCCCAGCATCGGCAACGCAAGACACAGACAGCAACACACCGGCTAGCGAACCACAGTTCAGCGGCACCTACACGCGCAGCAATGCGGCGGTCGGTCACTTGAGTGGTGAGATCCAGCTGCCACCAGACAGCGAACTGCCGGATCAGGCATTCCTGACCGTATCCCTGTTGACCGATAGCGACATCGTCGTGAAACGGGTCATCCCGCTCGACGCCGGCGAGCCCGTCCCGCCGTTCCGGTTGTACTTCCCCTCCGGGGCCCTGGACGCAGATAGCGAGTACCAATTGTTTGCCCAGGTGCTGGCCAGCGGCGGCATCTACTACCGCTCCGAGCCACTGACCGTGACCTATAAGACCAATGGTTTCGATCCCGCTGTGCTGGCACTCAGCGCCGTCATGACGGACAGCGAGACACTGGCCGGCACCCTCGTATGGCAAGCCGGTCGAACGGTTTTCATCCCCTGCAACACCGACCGGCGTCTGCTGCTGACTGGCCCGCAGCAGGAAGCGATTCTGGAAGATTTTCAGGATAGCGCGGAGTACCCGCACCAACCCCGTCAGGCCACCATCAGCGGCCTGGTGCGCAAGGTGCCGGGGCAGCAAGCAGGCAGCACTGAAGCTGCCCTCAGCGTGGAAAGCTATGCGTTTGAGGCCCTGAAAAGCGCCTGCGAACAACCCACTGCCGAGTTTGCCAATACCCATTGGCAGCTGACCCACCTGGGCGACAACGCCGTGAGCACTGCCGATCAAGAGCGCCCACCACACCTGGTGTTCGGCAACGACAGCAGCGTCCGCGGCCTGGCAGGCTGTAACACCTTGCAAGGCCAGTACGAACAACAGGGTGACAACCTGGCGCTGTCGCAGCTGGGGCTGACCCGCAAGGCTTGCCCGGACATGAACACCGAATCCGGGATGATGGATGCCCTGAAACATACCCGGCGTTATCGTGTTGAAGGTGAGTTACTGACGTTGTTCGACGCCGAAGACCAGGCGGTGGCCAGCTTTCAGGCCATCTATTTCTGAACCGACCAGGAGCGGCCATGCGCATTCATTACCTGTCCCATGTTCCCTTTGAACAACTTGGCACCATGGCCGACTGGTTCCGGGAGCGGGATGCCAGCATCAGCCACTCCCTGCTCTACCAGGGCGACCCGCTTCCCGGGGTGGATGACTTCGATGTACTGATTGTCATGGGGGGCCCCATGGGCGCCGATGACGAAAGCGATCACCCCTGGATGGCGGCCGAAAAGGCCCTGATTCGGGAAAGCATCGCGGCCGGAAAAAAGGTACTGGGGGTCTGCCTCGGGGCACAACTGATTGCCCGGGTGCTGGGCGCCGCTGTCACCGCCAACCCGGACAAAGAGGTGGGCTGGTTTGCCGTGCGCCCCACCCGTCAGGGCGTTACGGACAGCATCGGCAAACTGTTTGCCAGCCAACCCCAGGTACTGCATTGGCATGGTGACACCTTTGCTATTCCGCAGGGTGCTGTACCGCTACTGGAAAGCGACGGCTGCGCGAACCAGGCGTTTCGTTACGGGGATAATGTGCTGGCGCTGCAGTTCCATCTGGAGCTGGCACAAGAGAATGCCGAGGCGCTTTGCGAGGCGTGCCCAGACGATCTCTCACCTGGCCAGTGGGTAGAACCGCGCGACACGCTGCTGGGCAAGACACCGCGCTTCGATCAGGCTCGCCTGTTACTGGGCCGGGTGCTGACCACGTTTCTCGGCTGACCCTCTCAATCGGCAGGGCAGTCAAGTGGGAGCGGTCGCCCGACCGCGACGGCTCTCGCCCCGGTCTTTATTCGCGGAGGAACCACCGCGAGAAGAGAGCAGGAAAGGCTGGCAGGGAAACAACCTGCAGGAGCGTGCCTGCAAGCGATCCGCCCACGATCAGCACACTCTCGCAGACGAGTTCCCACTACAAACACCGCCCCATCAAGGCGGTGTTGTGTTCCCTCAGGCGTCGACGACGTCGCGAACCTCGGCGGCAGCCTGCACGCGCCCCACAGCAGACAGGATCGCCTGCAAGGCCGCAGCGGTCGTGTCGGCCGCGGTGGCCACCGCGCTCTGCACGGTCTCCCCCACCTGCACCCGCACACAGGCCATGGCGTTGGCTTCGGTGTTGTCGCCCAACGAATACTCGTCGAACGACACCACTTTGACGTCACCACCAATGCGACGGTTCAGGGCATCCACCAACGCTGACATGGCACCGTCTCCGCGGCCGGACAACAAGGTCACCGGCTGGCTGTTATCGCCAATACTGATCTGTGCCTGCACCTGATCGTTGCTGCGATTCAGATCGTAGGAACGCAACACCCACCCCATTGGCACACTCAGGTAGTCGCTGTTGAAACGACGGTGCACGCGCTCGCTGGTAATTTCGCCACCGTCTTCCTCGGCGTCCTGCTGTACCACCTTGGCCAGCTCCTGCTGCAACCAGCGCGGCAAGTCGATGCCGAAATCCCGCTCCAGCACGTGGGCCACGCCCCCCTTGCCGGACTGGGAATTAATGCGCACCACTTCTTCGTAGCGGCGCCCCACATCCGCAGGATCGATAGGCAGATAGGCCACGTTCCAGATATCGCCTTCCTGATACCGGGCCAGGCATTTGCGAATGGCATCCTGATGGCTGCCGGAGAAGGCGCTGAACACCAGATCCCCTGCGTAGGGATGGCGCGGGTGTGTCTGGATGTCGGTAATCTCTTCCACCAACGCGACGATTTCCTTCATTCGCGAGAAGTCGATCTGCGGGTCGATCCCCTGGCTGTACAGGTTCATACCGGCGGTCACCAGATCCATGTTGCCGGTGCGTTCACCGTTACCCAGCAAGGTGCCTTCCACCCGGTCAGCGCCAGCCATCACCGCCATTTCAGCCGCAGCCACACCGCAGCCCCGGTCATCGTGGGTATGCACGCTGATGATCACATCATCGCGGTACTGAATCTTTTCGTGGACCAGCTCCACCTGATCAGCAAACACATTGGGGGTGCTCACCTCGACAGTGGCCGGCAAGTTGATGATCACCCGCTGGCCCTGGTCCGGGCGCCATACCGCGTTCACCGCATCGATCACTTCGATGGCGAAATCGGTCTCGGTGGCACTGAAAGTTTCCGGGGAATACTGGAAGCTCCAGTGGGTATCGGGCTGCTGCGCGGCGAAGTCACGCACCCATTCGGCCGCCCGCACGGCAATGGTCTTGCAGCCTGCCTTGTCCACATTGAACACCTGCTCACGGAAGGTGGGCGAGGTGGCATTGTAGATATGCACGATGGCGTTTTTTGCACCCTTCAACGATTCAAAGGTCCGCGCGATCAGGTCTTCCCGGGCCTGGGTCAGTACCTGAATGTGCACGTCATCGGGCACCAGATCCTCTTCGATCAAGGCACGGCAAAAGTCGAAATCGATCTGGCTGGCAGACGGGAAACCCACCTCGATTTCCTTGAAACCGAGCTCCACCAGCATCTGGAAGAAGGTGCGTTTCTGGGCCACGGACATGGGCTTGATCAGCGCCTGGTTACCGTCACGCAGGTCCACCGCCGCCCACAGGGGGGCTTTCTCGATCCGCTGGCTCGGCCAACGTCGGTCGGGCTTGTCGATAACAGGAAATGGCTGGTATTTGGTGTGATCAAAGCTCATGTCGAATCCTCAAAGTAAAAAGGGGCAGACTCTGCCCCCCAGAATGTCTAACCGGCTCTCCCAGGGATACTGCTTGATGCGGCCAACAATCATGTCGTGATCTTAAGGAGCCTCTGAATAACTCCTTAGTTGTCGATCAGGGCGCCGGTAGGCACCGGTAGCGGCAAAGAGAGGCGCCTGGCTTGTGGCCGTCTGCGTCATCACCCTACGAGAGATACTTTACGGCGCAACGCGCGCAATGTGCTTGCTTTATCAGCCCGATTTCGGCTTTATTGGCAATATTATTGCCAAAAATCGCAGATCACGAGAGAAACCACACATGAAGACGTCAGAACTGGCAAAACTGGATCGCACCGACCTGCGCATTCTTGAAGCGCTGCAGGGCAATGGCGGCCTGAGCAACCAGCAGCTGGCGGAAGCCGTGGGCCTGTCGCCCTCGCCCTGCTCACGGCGGGTACAGAAGCTGGAAGCGGCCGGCATCATCATCAAACGGGAAACCGTGCTGGATGCCCGCAAGCTGGGGCTGGATCTGACCGTGGTGATCCAGATCAGCATGGATCGCCATACCCCGGAGCGCTTCGCCAACTTCGAGGACAAGGTGGCCAGCTTTCCGGAGGTCCAGCAGTGCTATCTGGTTACCGGACAGGATGCGGATTACCTGCTGAAAGTGGTGGTACCGGATATCGACGCCTACCAACATTTTCTGCTCAACCAGATCACCCGCATTGAAGGCGTCAGCGGGGTGCATTCCAGCTTTGTCATGCGGCGGGTGGTGGATACGGCGGCGCTGCCGTTGAACTATGTTGAGGCGTGAGGAGCAGCTGATATGCTGCCTCCATCGACCGCGTTGAATATTCGGATCATGAAACATCTACTGATTGTCGCCCACGCCCCCTCACCCAATACGCTCAAGCTGCGCGAGGCTGCGGCCCGCGGGGCCGGGCATGAGGATATCGAGAACGTCTGCGTGACGGTGAAGGCACCACTGGAGGCGGGACCGGAGGATGTTCGGACCTGTGATGCCATTCTGCTCGGCACCACCGAAAACCTGGGCTACATGAGCGGAACTCTCAAGGATTTCTTTGACCGCAGCTACTATCCAGTGCTGGAAGAAAAACAGGGGTTGCCCTGTGCGATCTACATCCGCGCCGGCCACGACGGCACCGGCACCCGGCGTGCAGTGGAGACCATCGTCACAGGATTACGCTGGAACTGGGTGCAGGATCCACTGGTGCTACGCGGCGACTGGCAAGATGCGTTTGAAGCCAAGGTGGAGGAGCTGGGGATGTATCTGGCAGCGGGGCTGGATGCGGGGATTATTTGAGTTGAACGTTCAAAGTTGAAAAGCGCCTGGTAAATCGGCAGCAGGTCAGGTGTCGCTCCCGCGACCAAGCCCCTGAATCGCGGGCACGGCGAGGCAAACCCCGCCGAGCCATACCGCGTTTAAACTTTCAACGGCTCTTAGCCTTTACTCTTGCTCAGCATGGCCGCGATAACGGCCTTGGCTTCGTCGCCCTGCAGCAGGTCACCGAACAAGGCAAGATCTTCCTTCACCACTTCGTAAAGGGGCTTGTTGATGGACTCGCGCATCAGGCGCTTGCTCTCGCGCAGAGCGCGGGGCGGTTTCTTCGCCAGTGCCACGGCCCAGTTGCGTGCGGTGGCCTCCAGCTCTTCACGTTTCACCACCTTGGCCACCAGCCCGGTTTCGTAGGCTTCCTGTGCCAGCATCGGCTCACACAACAGCAGCAGGCGAGCGGCCCGCTGATAACCCAGCCAGGCAGGAATCAGCTTGGCAGAGCCGGCTTCTGGCACCGCGCCCAAATCCGCAAAAGGAGTGATGAACTTGGCGTCTTCGGAGGCCACCACCAGATCCATGTGCAGCAGCATGGTGGTCCCCACGCCGACTGCATTCCCCTGCACAGCGGCCACTACCACCTTGGGGAAATCATGGATAGCTTCGATAAATGCGGCAGCAGCCGGGGCTTCGCCGGGCGCAGCATTGAGGAAATCCACCAGGTCGTTACCGGCACTGAAGGACTTGCCCTCACCACTGAACAACACCACACGGATATCATCGCTCTCTTCCGCTGCCTTGAGCAGCTTGACCAGATCCCAGTACATGACACTGCTCAGGGCATTGAGCTTGTCCGGGCGGTTCAGGGTAATTTCCATTACAGATTCGGTGTTTTTCACCAGAATCAGATCACTTTCCAATGTCGGCATGGTCACGACGACTCTCCCAAAGTATTTTGTCGAGCAAGGCTAGCCGCAGCGCCCTCCCCTGCCAAGGGCGAATCACGACAGATAATGATTGACCCGCCAGTCAAAGCTGATTAAAAAAGCGCACCTTACCTGAGATGCCATCCGTGAAGCTGGTTACCTTTGACCCTTTTCGCACCCTGGGCCTGCCCGGCGTCCGTTATATCAAGCCTGAACACATGCAGCAGCACCGTGAAGAGCTGGCAGCGGCTGACTGGTTGCTATTTCCCGGGTATTGGCAGATACATAGCCTTCACTACGTTCTGAAACGGCGCATTTTTCCCAGTATGAGCAGCTACCACCTTGGCCATGACAAGGTGGAAATGACCCGTGCCCTGCAAACCGCTTGCCCCGATCACATACCGGCAACGCTGATCACCAGCGCGGACAGCTACGGCCTGAGCCAGATTCTGGATCAATGGTCATTTCCGTTTGTCGCCAAATCGGTCCGCTCCAGTCAGGGAATGGGCGTGTGGATGATCGAAAACCGTCAGCAACTGTATGAGTATGCCGAACGCGAATCCGTACTTTACGTGCAGACACTGCTGCCGATCGTCCGCGATCTGAGGATTGTGGTTGTCGGTGAAGAGATCGTGGCCAGCTACTGGCGGGAAGGGTCCGGCTTTCTCAATAACGTCAGCCAGGGCGGCCGCGTTCGCACCGACCTCCCTGTGCCAGAAGCGGCATTATCACTGGTGTCGGGACTGGCACGGTATCTGGACATCAACCACGCGGGTTTTGATGTAGCCATGGTGGATGGCCACCCCTATATCCTGGAATTCAACCGGCTGTTCGGCAATACCGGCATTCCAGACCTGTCAACGCGTGTCTCCGAGGCCATGCAGCGCTATTTGCTGGGCCCGGTGGCCTCCCCGGCCTCGGATACCAGCGTCTCCGCCTGAGTCCGTAACAACATCTGGTACCGGTGCGCCAACTGCTCCACAGGCTGCAGGCGCACGCGATGATCCCCGGCGATAACCACTTGCGCTTTCTCTGGCTGATACAGTGCTTTCACATCCAGCTCTGTGCTGGACAATTGTGTTTCTGGTACATGCAAACGACCAGGCACACCCGCGACACACAAAGACCAGGCCTCATCTTGATCGTTGTCCGTGGTCATCAGCGCCTTGAATTCCAGGGTCATCTGGCCGGCCTCCTTTCGCTGTGCCGCCAGCAGCCGCACGACACGCAGAAACAGCAGACCGGAACATAATGCGGCAAAGCCAGCCTGGGAAGGCGGCTGCTGAGTGAACACAACCGCCGCCTGCTTACCTACAGGAACACTGACCTGACCACCGTATATTCCAGCCGCCCGAACCAGAATCTGCTGATAATCCGCCAGCACATCGTCAAGCGCATCCTGCGTGAAACGCTGGCGAATAGATTCGAAATTCACAATGCTGATCCGCAACTGTGCCGAGACATCCTCAGAGTTGGGCAACGCCAGGCCTGCCACTCCCCCTTCCTGTCGGTAAAGCGCAGGGTCCGCATTCGACTCGTTGCAAGGTATAGCCTGCGACTCTGGCACAGCGAGTGGCACCGGAGGCACAAGGCGCTCACGCGCCACAGTGAATGCCAGGCGCAACAGCAACACACACAGCACGGCAAGCACAAAACCCGCCTCAATCTGTTGACGCGGGATAAGCGTATCATCGCCGAGCAAAGTCAGACTTCCCGCCAACTCTCCATCAGGCAAGGCCACCGGCACCGATACCCTGAGGGTCGACTCACTCAACCCCGCCAGTCCGACCTGAACTTCTGCCGGATTCTGGAAGCGGATTCCGGCCACAGGCTCCAGCGCCACGGTCTCACGCCCGATCAGGTTAATGCTGATGGAATCTTCACTGGCCAGCGCTTCGGCGGCCCGTTTGGCGGTCTGCTCTGCCAGCGCCAACAGTTGCACTTCGCGCTCCTCTTCCAGGCGCGCGGAAAAGTGTTCGAGAAAGTAAATCCCCACCACCAGCATCGCCAGCAGCATCAGGATCAATTCGCGCAGCAGCGTGTGTTGACGACCGATCCATGATCGCCATTGCTCCCAAAGGGACATAGGGGTTTCCATCCGGTTTTGTCTGGCCCGGAGTATACCCTGACCGGACGACTTTGCGTTGACCGGGATGACAACACCGCTCCTGACGGAACCGGGCACTGCAAGCTGACATAACACCTACGCGGGTCTGCTGGGTGTTGGCGTATGTCAGGCGGCAGATATCTGCTACTCTTACGCGGTTTTTACCGGGAGCGGTCTGCTTCCCTTCGTTTGAGTTCAGCCACTGGAGCCCCCTGCGTGCGCGAGATCATTCTGATTCAGGTATCCGGCAGTGACCGCCCCGGCCTGACTGCCGCCTTCACCCGGATTCTGGCCCGTTACCGGCTCAACATTCTTGATATTGGCCAGGCAGTGATCCACGACACCCTGTCACTGGGCATGCTGGTGGAAACCCCCAAGGACGCAGATTCCTCTGCGGTACTCAAAGATGTGCTCTTCGAGGCCCACAAACTGAACATCAATGTGCGCTTCCGCCCCATCGACGAGGACCGCTACGAAGAGTGGGTGGCTGGACAAGGTAAAGATCGCCATATCATCACGCTGCTGGCCCGCAAGATTACCGCCGAGCAGCTGGCCGCGGTGACCGCGACCGTGGCTGACAACGACCTGAATATCGACAGCATTACCCGGTTATCCGGGCGCGTGCATCTGGAAGGCGAATCCCTGAACGAAGACAACCGGGCCTGCATTGAGATTTCGGTGCGTGGCGAGCCCAGGGACGCCTCCGCCATGCGTGCCGCCTTCCTGGGGATCGCCAACGAACAGAACATGGATATCGCGTTCCAGCGCGACAATGCCTACCGCCGCAATCGCCGACTGGTAGTCTTCGATATGGACTCCACCCTGATTCGCTCTGAAGTGATTGATGAACTTGCCGTGGAAGCAGGAGTAGGCGATCAGGTGGCAGAAATTACTGAGCGCGCCATGCGCGGAGAACTGGACTTCAATGAGAGCTTCTCTGCCCGTGTCGCCCTGCTTAAAGGTCTGGATGAAGGCGCCCTGGAACGGGTGCGCGAGCGCATCCAGCTCACCGAAGGCGCCCAACGCCTGGTGAGCACACTGCGCGCGCTGGGTTATCGTACTGCCATCCTCTCTGGCGGCTTTACCTGGTTCGGGCACTGGTTACAGGATTTGCTGGGCATTGATTATGTCCACGCCAACGAACTGGAAATCGAAGACGGCAAGGTTACCGGCCGGGTGGTCGGCCAGATCGTCAACGGCCAACGCAAAGCCGAGCTGCTGCGGGAAATCGCCGCCCAGGAAGGTATCAGCCTGGAACAGGCGATCGCCGTCGGCGACGGCGCCAACGACCTGCCCATGCTCGGCGAAGCCGGCCTGGGCATCGCCTTCCGCGCCAAACCCCTGGTCAAACAAAACGCCGAACAAGCCATCTCCACCCTGGGACTGGACGGTATCCTGTATTTGATCGGCGTGCGGGACAAGGACCAGGCTGAGCTACTCAAGAGCAGTTGACAGCTGCGCGACGAAACGTGGCATTAACCTGAAACGAAAGAGGCCGCGCCCATGGTTTGGGCGCGGCCTCTTTGCTTCTACCAACAGACAACCTCGCCCGCGTCGCTGTTAACTGTTAACTGTTAACTGCCTTTTACGCTGTTTCCGGGATCTGCAAGCTATCCATCGGCGCTTGCAGATAGAACCCTTGCAGGTAATCCACCCCGCCCAGAGTCCACAGGGCCTGCATCTGGGCCGCGGATTCCACAAACCCGATGACGGTTTTGCGATGCCCTTCTTTGACCTGTTTGACGATCTCGGCGAGACGTTGACGGCCTTCTGCCTTGGACAGCTCCTGGGTAAAGGAACCCTCGAATTTCACCATGGTAGCCGGAATGTGCTGGAACAGCTTGAACGGATCCAGCCCCCCACCGAAACGGCTGATTGACACCCCACAGCCTGCACTCTTTACCTTTTGCGCGAAGACGCCTGCCTGTTTGAGGTAGGTTGTTGCATCCCCTTCCGTCAGCTGGAAAACCAGTGAGCCGCCATCCATCTTTGCTGCTTTCATGGCCTTGAGCAGCCAATCAACCAGAGAGGCATCTGCCAGGGAACTGCCATTGATATTGAAGACCAGTTTGACTGGAACCGTCATTGCCGCCGCGGCCCGCATGGCATTCAGAACAACCCAACGATCCACCGTCCCCGCAAGCCCCTGTTCCGACGCGACAGGCATGAAGTCCTTCGCTTGCAGCACATCGCCCTGTTTCTGGGGCAGGCTTACGAACACCTCGAACATATGCTCGCCATCATCTTCAAGGCTCATCAGGGGCTGGTAGTGCAGCTTGAACCCACCCTGCTCAAGCGCCTGACGAAGCTGCATGGCAATGGCCTCCGAAGAACCTGCCGCCACTTCATCCATGGGGTCATGCACCTTGACGCTGTTGCCTTTGCCCTCGTTATCTCTCTGCGCCTGATTACAACACTTGAGAGCAGTAGTCAGGGTATCCTGACTGCTGCGCGCATCTTCGCGCACGAATGACACCCCCACACTGGCAGTGATCTGCACGGTGCGGGCGGACACTTCCGGCATCAAGGTTTCAACCCCGGTTCGCAGTCTTTCCGCAAGCTCAGCCGCTTGGTCGGTATCTTCCACCGGCAACAACACGGCAAAATCCTCGCCGTCGACTCTCGCCAGACAGGCCTCCGCGATTTCCGAGGGCAACCACTGCGCCACCGCACGTAAAATATCGTCCGCACCATCGATCCCAAGCGATGATTGATGGTGTTCAAAATCATCAAGACGCAGGTAGAGCACCGCCGCCAGTTGGCTATCACGGGCCGCTGCAGCAACGGCATCATCAAGCTGGTCGACAAACCAGGATCGGCTGAACAGCCCCGTGACCTGGTCTTTCTGACTCATCTCCTGAAGACGCTCTTCCAGATCATTTTGATCCACACCAGAAGTACGAATCACAATCTGGGTGCAAGTCTCTCCGTCATAGGTACTGGGGGAAAAGGTGAAAGTGGCATCAAACTCTTCACCATTGGTGTTCACCCCCTTGCACTCCAACTCCTGGGTCTGGTTTTCATCCTGAGCGCGGCTGCGGAGAAACTTCTTCAACTTGTCATGATCTGCGGCCGACACCATGTCCATGATCGGGACACCGGCCAAATCGTCAGGATTCTCGTAGCCAAACATGCCGACATAGTTATCGTTGGCGTGGATATGCATGCCGTCCAGCACATAGGCAATGGCATCGCGGCTTTGATCCATCAGCAGGGAAAGGCGCTTCTCGGCATCGTGCAGGGCGATCTCGGAATGCTGCAGCTCTTTGCGGACACGCACATATTCGATAACACGATCGACCATAAGAGCCAGCAACTCACGGTCACCTGCTGGCGCAACACTACGGGCGCCCATTTCCAGGCCCGCCTTGAGGGTCTTGGCGGAAAAATCATCTTCAAGCAGGATAACGGGGATCGCCTTCCCCAACCGATTGAGGTGCCCCATGGCACTCTCGAAGGTGCCATCACCAAAGGTAGGGCGGCACAGCATTAACTCCCATGCGCCGGCTTTAAGTGCCCGCAGCAGGTCATCTTCTCCCAGAGCCAACTGCGCCCGGGTGGCCCTGCCCGCATTCCGGAGCATATTGATCAACTGCTCCGCCTCGTCCTGTGAATCATGGGCGATCAGCAAACGCAGGTTGTCCAGGGCATAGCTCATGGGTCAGTCACCACTTCTGTCTGCCATACCGTCGAACAATCCTGTTATGGCAACTTCCGAACAGCCGAAGCATGGAAACCCATACACCCAGCACAAGGGAAGCACCTGACCCATGGCAGAACAACTTCAGTTGCCGCATCCTCACGGCAAATTCAGTATTCAGGTGCCGGTATCCGCCACCCTCTTTTATTATTATAGGCTGGACCAGATAGAATCCAGTTCATCGTCCTCACCGTCCTCGGAAGGCGGCTTCGGTGGGGGAGTCGCAGGCGCCGCCAAATCCCGAAACGGATACTGACTGAACCCTGATGCCCCCTGCACGCGTCGCAGCAACTGTACGCGACTGGGCTCACCTTGCTCAACCAATTCCACCTTCACCCCCTCATTAAAACCTACGGTAGGGAGCAACAAGGTGGCAGGTTGCCCTACCGCCGACAATTCTGGCAACAGGATGGCGCGCATGTAATCACTTTCCTGTCCCTGTTTGCGCAGCGCCCGGGCCGCCACAGGCCGCCCGCCTGGCGCCAGCAGCTCCACACCAAAACGGGCACCGTGGTTTGGCAACTGCGTCACCCAGCGAACCACCGCCAGCATCCACTGGCTATGCGTACTGTCGCGAAGCGCCAGTAATTCTCCGGTGCGAAGCAGACTGGGGGTATTCCCCTGCCAGGAGAGGCAGTAGCCTCCCGGACTGGCATTGACCTTTTGACAGTGATAGCTCTCAGGCAATCGCACTTCTGCCGCTTTACTGCCGGTAGAGCTATCCATCTCAATGGTTTCACCGACGAAGTCAGACTGATACGCCGACGCCCAAGGGTCTGACTTATGCTGCTTTTCCTTGGAGGTCATCTTGATGTTCAGCAGGAAAGGGTTATTTTCTTCCTCTTCGCCCAGCACCGAAAGATTGCCTCGTTCGACGATAGCCTCAAAGGGCACCTTGCCAGAAAGAAAGTAGTGCACCCCCACCAGCCCGAAGCAAAGCTCGACTTCACCATTCTCCGGCATCCGCTTGAATGCGCGTTCGGTAAGTGCGCCCCAGACCTGTTGCAGGTGATCCATCAATCCTTCTTCCAGCCCCTTCGGTACCGCCAGGGTCTCCTCATCCGGATCACTGCGCCAGGCCAACATAGCTTCGGTCAGTTTCGCAGAATCGATGTAACGCCAGCTTTCAGAAGCCTGCGATGCATGGGTCCGGTAAACCGGTGGACGGTCGGCTTGCAGGTCAAACACAAACAAGTCGTCGTCGCTGCTGGCCTCACGGATGGAGACCAGTGACGCCCAGCTGTATGCCCCTTGATACACTAACGCCAGCTCCTGCTGGCGCAATTGATTGGGTTTGCTTGTTGCCAGCAGCAAACAGCGCGCATACGCCGCTTGAATCGTAGACTCGCCCCCCACATCTTCAACCGGACTATCGGCAATACCGTGAAGCTCTGCCAACAAGAACAGCTGATGCAACTCCAGCCAGAGGTTACGAGGGCTGGGGAAATACAACTGATAACAGCGCAGCAAAGTGTCGCCAAGCGCAGAAATCGCTCGGTGAATCGAAATAGTGATGGATTTACGGGCGGCCTTGTCGCCAAAACGACGCACCGCCCGGACAGAAACCAGCTTATAGCCGTTGGCGAGATGCCCTTGCAACGCCTGAGCCAGGCTCGCCACCCGGCGAGCCTTCTCCGGTAGCACCAGAGCCTGGTTCAGGTAATGTTTCTGGAGGGACTGGCAGACGTGCAGAATAGAAGGGCGGACAATTTCCAGTAACTGGAAGCGCACCTTGGAATCCAGCGGCAAGCGATTTAGCTCCTGAATGAACTGGTACAGCTGCTTGGCCGTTTCCCCCATGTTCATTACCGGCAGAGCGTCTACCCACTGCTGCAATTTTTTTGGCTGGTCAGCGCCTAGCGTCAGGTGCGGCAAGTCCTGCTCGGGCAGTTTCAACCGTACCGTCTGGGCTGGTTGCTCCATGAAGATAGTCCTTATCTCGGCGGCATCCAGGCTACCTGCGGGTTCTTGTTGAGAAACCCTTTGCGTAGCACCTATTCCCCCTGCGGGCCAGAAGCCAGCGCATGCGAGGCGCCAAACCGGGTTCCTTATTATGAGTCCTGTGTCACATGACTTTACGACACAGTTACATGACTGTAAATGTCGCAAGTTCTTGCTATTTCAGGCTTTCAGCCAGCGAGCACCGTTTTGGCCGCCTCACCCGGCTCTTCCCTGGACAACCGCGGAACCAGAAAGCCCGGCAAACGACCGCGCAACTGGTGATGCAGGCCCCTTGCCTGATCATCCGACACGGCAAAATGGGCCGCCCCCTGAACCTTGTCCAGAAGGTGCAGGTAATACGGCATAATCCCCCCCTCATGGAGACGCTCAGACAGTCTCACCAGCGTCTCAAGGTCATCGTTGACCCCCGCCAGTAACACGCTCTGATTCAGCAGCGTGATGCCGGCCCGCTGCCACTGCCGGGTACGCTCCAGCAGCGACGGCGACAGCTCCCGGGGATGATTGGCGTGCAACACCAGTACCGATCGCCAGCGCGGGTCGGCCATCAGCGCCAGCAATCCGTCGTCCAGGCGCTCCGGAATCACCACCGGGGTCCGGCTGTGAACCCGCAACCGCACCAGATGCGGGAGTGCGGCGAGCCCCTCCAGCAACTGCCCGAGGCGACGGTTGTTGAGCGTCAGAGGGTCACCGCCACTGAGAATCACCTCGTTGATATCCGGCCGCTCTGACAACCATGCCAGAGCCTGCTCCCAGCGCTTGCCGCTCAGATGGGTCTGGTAAGGGAAATGCCGGCGGAAGCAGTAGCGGCAGTGCACCGCACAGGCGCCCGTCACCACCAGCAGGGCGCGACCGTGATACTTGTGCAGCAGGCCAGGCACCGGGGTGTGATCGGACTCGTCCAACGGGTCGGCGGTGTACCCCGGCTGCTCCAGCAGCTCTTCCGGCACGCTCATGACCTGCCGCAACAGGGGATCATCCGGGTCACCGGGCGTCATCAACGCCGCATAGGCACGGGGCACCCGCAGCGGGAAATCCCGGGCCGCCGCCAGCTGTTCGGGCAATGCATCCGCTGCCAATCCCAGCATTGACAGCAGCTCCGCCGGATCCGTGATCAGATCGGCCTGCTGACGCCGCCAGTCGGGTAACTCCCAACCGGGCGCGTCCTGCGTTATCATTGCCAGCCTTTCCAATGCCATACATCAACCTTTGGAACATTATTTATGGCCAACTATTCTACCAGTGAATTCAAGTCTGGCTTGAAAGTCATGCTCGACGGCGACCCCTGCGCCATCATCGAGAACGAATTTGTGAAGCCCGGCAAGGGCCAGGCCTTCAATCGCGTCAAGCTACGCAACCTGAAATCCGGCAAGGTCTGGGAGCGCACCTTCAAGTCTGGCGACTCTCTGGAAGGTGCCGATGTCATGGACGTGTCCATGCAGTATCTGTATGCCGATGGCGAGTTCTGGCACTTCATGGACCAGACCACCTTCGAACAGAAAGCCGCCGATGAGGCCGCCGTGGGCGATGCCAAGCTGTGGCTCAAAGAAGAGGACGTGTGCGAGATCACCCTCTACAACGGCGAGCCGCTGTCCGTTTCCCCCCCCAATTTCGTGGAACTGGAAATCGTGGAAACCGACCCGGGCCTGAAGGGCGACACCGCGGGCACTGGCGGCAAGCCTGCCACCCTGACCACCGGTGCAGTGGTCCGTGTTCCGCTGTTTGTTCAGACCGGAGAAATCGTCAAGGTCGACACCCGTACCGGTGACTACGTGGGCCGCATCAAGAGCTAGGCGTGAGCGACTGGCTCCCCACCGCCTCCCTCGAGGCCATCAAGGCGCGCGCCGAGCTGCTAGGCACGGTGCGCGCCTTTTTTGATGCCCGCAAAGTGCTGGAAGTGGACACCCCACAACTGGCGCACTTCGGCGTCAGCGACCCCCACATCCAGTGCATACCGGTACCCGGCTACGGCTATTTGCAGAGCTCCCCCGAGTATCACATGAAGCGCCTGCTGGCCGCCGGCAGTGGACCGATCTACCAGACCTGCAAGGCATTCAGAGATGGCGAAGCCGGAGGGAGACACAACCCGGAATTCACCATGCTGGAGTGGTACCGCCCCGGCTTTGCGCTCAAGGAGCTGATCGACGAGTGCCTGGCGCTGCTGGCCGAGCTGTTTCCGGATGCCTGCCGTCAGCACTATCGCTTCCGCTCCCTCTTCCTGCAGGCCACCGGCCTGGACCCCCTGACCGCCACAGACGAAGCCTTGAGAAAATGCGCCGAGCATCATGGCGCCCCGGCAGGTCTGGAAAAAACCGCGGCAGTGGATTACTTGATGGCGACACAGGTCGAAACCACCCTGCCTGTCGACCAGCTCTCGGTGGTCAGTGACTTCCCCGGCTGGGCCGCCGCGCTGGCACAAACCCATGAGGACAGTGACGGCGCACTGGTCGCAAGACGCTTCGAGATCTATTACCGCGGGCTGGAGCTGGCCAACGGCTACCAGGAGCTCACCGACCCGCAGGAGCAATCGCGCCGCTTTCAGCAGGACAACGCCGTGCGAAAACAGCAGGGATTCCCCCCCATGGCTCCGGACACTCACCTGCTCGCAGCCATGAATCACGGCCTCCCAGACTGCAGCGGCGTGGCCATGGGGGTAGAAAGATTGCTCATGGCACAACAAAAGGCCGGCCGCATCGATCAGGTCATCAGCTTCCCCATGGATCGAGCCTAAGCTCCACCCCAGTAACGCCCCCCAAAAAAACAAAAGGCACATCGCGGATTAACGGGAATCGCCCACAGAGAACAGCCGTCTTTCCTCAGTACCCTTTGTGCCCTCTTTGGTGAAAATGCTTTTGATCTTGGTCCGGGATCGCGCCGCCAGCGAGCGTAGCGAAGGAACGCCCGCAAGGTGAGCGAGCGAAGAACCGACTCTCCTTGCAGGGTGTTTTCTATTTGTGTGTGGGAGCCTGCCTGCAGGCGATGTGGGAGAGAATCGCTTGCAGGCAAGCTCCCACAGGTGGCATCACCAGGGTACAGAGCGCGGATCGGTTTCTTTGTAGGAGCGTCGCTGGCGGCGCGATTTTGGGCGTTGGGAATCGCGCCGCCAGCGACGCTCCTACGGCAAAGGAGGATTAAATCAGGCTTTCCCGGAAATCCGCGATAAGCCAAACAAAAGGCCGCCCCCTCTGACAGGGGCGGCCTCATCCCTTCCAGCAAAAACAGCCCGCCACCGCGCGCTGTTCACTGTTCACTCTCTCATGCCACCGCTGGCTGTCCCACCGAATTGGCACGCCCCGCGGTTTCGGCAATCAGCTCACCCATACGCTGCAGCAAGGACGGCGGGAAGTCGTGCCCCATGCCCGGCAGGATCGCCAACTTGGCGCCGCGAATATGACGGGCAGAAGCTTTGCCGCCTGCAGGGCGAATCAGCGGGTCCGCGCCACCGTGAATAACGGTGGTCGGGCAGGTGATTTTCTTCAGCCAGGGCGTCAGGGCACCGGTAGCGACAATCCCCAGGAACTGGTTACGAATCCCCAGCGGGTTGATGCCGCGCGCCCAACACTGGCGATAAATGTCTGCCAGTTCGTCCCGCCCCTGGGGCAGAGTGCCCGCCAGCTTGCCCATCATCTCAAGACCGAACGCCACAAACTGGTCTTCTGTTTCAATCTTCACCCGCGGCGCCACCAGCGCCTTCAGGGCCTCCGGCTTCGGCGGCGGCACCAGACGGCTGTTGTTGCTCGACATGATGGAGCTAAGTGACAACACCCGCTCGGGGTATTTACCCGCCATCAGCTGGCTGATCATGCCGCCCATGGATGCCCCAACCAGGTGGGCCTTGTCGATGGCAAGCGCATCCAGCAGGCCCACGGTATCGTCCACCATGTCATGAAGCGTGTAGGGGGCATCGACAGACAGACCGATATAACCCCGCATGATGGCCGTGAGCGGACCATGCTTGAGACGCCGACGAATACGCGATGACTTGCCCACGTCCCGATTATCAAAGCGGATCACCCGGTAGCCCCGCTCAACCAGACTGTCGAGCAACGATTCCGGCCAGAACACCATCTGGGCAGACAGCCCCATAACGAACACGATCGCTTCCCCATTCTCGGGGCCACGGCTTTCGTAGAAAAGCTCAATACCATTGCTGGCGACTGTTCCTGACTGCATGACCTGCCTCAATGTCGTAAAAACCACACTGCAACATAGGCAAGCCGCCCGCATACCACAAGCTCGATCAACCCGATTGGCCTGTTATGCCGCAAACCTGACCCCAGGCGACTGTTTACTGGCCTCTTCACCCCTGCCATTCAGACGGAACGGCCATTAAGGTAGATGCCCTGAATAACAACACAGCGGATTCCCCATGAGTCTTCAGGCGACCCTCGTTAAAGCCGTTACCCGTCGCACCATCAAACGTTCAGGACTGAGTGATGAGCAGGTGGTTCGCCACCTTCGCAAGGTGTTCAACAGCACCCCCAGCCTGACCCTGATGCCTTTCGGGGTAAAACTCAGCCAGGTGGATCAGCCCCAGTTTCGTGGCGAACGCCTGAGTGTGGCGAACCCCGCCGTCACCGTGCTGTACCTGCATGGTGGCGCCTATGTTGGCGGCGTCACCCGCACCTACCACAACCTTGCCGGTCGTCTGGCCAAAAAACTGAAAGGCGAGGTGTATCTGGCCACCTACCCGTTTGCCCCCGAGCACCCCTACCCGGAGGCGGTCAATCGGGTCATGGAGGCCTATGAATACCTGCTGGGCCTTGGCAAACAGCCACAGGACATTGTGATCACTGGCGACTCCGCTGGCGGCGGGCTTACCCTTGCCACCCTGCTGCATATCCGTGACAAGGGTCTGCCACAGCCGCGCTGTGCGGTCCTGCTGTCGCCGGGCAGCAACGCCACTCCGGACGACCGCGTGCTGGATGCACTGGATGCCAGTGACGCCATGCTGTCAGCCGACATTGTGCGCTCGGCCATCAACCTCTATATCCCCAATGAAAATGACCGCGACCATCCCTATGCATCGCCCTGCAAGGGCAACTATGAAGGCATCTGCCCACTACTGATCACGGTCACCCCGGACGAAGTGCTCTATTCAGACAGCAAGCTGGTACGCCGGGCGGCCGAACAGGCGGGAGTGAAGGTGGAATGGATCGAGCGCCCCGGCCTGTTCCATGTCTGGCCGATCATGGTGCCGCTACTGCCGGAAGCCCGCCAGGATCTGAAACGCATTGTCGGTTTCATCAAAAGCCTCTGACCGCCTACCCTGCGACAGATTCGGTCATTGCAGCACTCTTTCCTGCAGCGTCTACTGAGACATCGCAGAATAACGACGGGAGCAGGCCATGACCGAACTGCCGCGCATCCGGCCGGAGGACTATTGTGATGATGATCTTCCCCGGCTGACCCAACCCTGGTGGCAAACCCTGCCACGCGGGTTTCACGCCATGCCAGACCACTTCCTGGCCGACAACGACACGCGCTGGCGCATCGATTACACCGCCGGCGTCGACACCCTGGCCCGCACCGGGCTGGCGTGCATGGCCGGCGCCGCCGCGTTGCCCGCCAGCCTGAATGTGCGCCAGCAAAAAGAAGAGCGCGACCTGGTGGCGTTTTATCGCCAGTATCTGGACAGCGGTGACCCGCAACACTTTTTCCGCCCGCCCACCGTGCGCCCCAGAATCCAGCGAGGCCCGGTGGCCCGCTACCACTTCCAGCCGGAAGACGGCCAGGCCCACACCCTGCAGTTTCGTTCCCCGTTCGACACCGTGAACCCGGCCCTGAGCGAACGTTACCAGGCACACCGTCGCAACCGCATTGCCTGCGCCCAACACTGGAAGCACCACGGCGAACCGCGCCCGACCCTGGTCATGATTCATGGCTTTGTGGCCGATCCGTACTGGCTGAACACCCGCTGGCTGGCCCTGCCCTGGTTCTACAAACAAGGGTTTGATGTGTTGCTCTACACCCTGCCCTTCCATGGCCGTCGCAAGGGCGCGCTGGCACCGTTCAGTGGCGCGCAGTTCTTCAGCCAGGGCATGGCCATGCTGAACGAGACCTTTGCCCAGGCGATTCATGACCTGCGCATTTTTCTCGACATGTTGCGCGACGAGGGCAGCCCGGCCATCGGCGCCACCGGCATTTCGCTGGGGGGCTACACCACCGGCTTGCTGTCCTCACTGGAAAAAGACCTGTCCTTCGCCATTCCCAATGTACCACTGGTCAGCATCATGGACCTGATGAAAAGCTGGTTCCCGGTGAACCTGCAGTTCCCGCTGTTCCACAAAGTATACGACACGGATCTGGCCGGCTTGCGCCAACTCACGGCGCTACACTCGCCGCTCACCTGGCCCTGCCAGGTACCCCACAAGGGCCGCATGATCATCGGCGGTGCCGGCGATCGTTTTGCGCCTCCCAAGCACAGTTTCCTGTTGAAACAACACTGGCAGGACTGCGATATCCACTGGTTCCCGGGCAACCACATGCTGCATCTGGATCAGGGGCGTTATCTGAAAGCCATGCGGGATTTCATGCACGATGCGCTGGCAGAGAAATCGGTGGAGTTGAGTGCGGAGAGAATGTCGGGCGAGTTTTGAGTTTCGAAGATCAAGACCTGGGCCTTCAAACGCCACAAACTTGTTGCCTTTCGAAACTCGCTTTTCGTGACTCGATTGTGAGGCCCTTTTAACTCCGCGCTGCCGCCCGGTTTTCCGGACTCCTGCAGCGGCTTCAGCGCGGAGCAGGTTACGGTTTTTTCGGGGAGTCTGTCTTGAACAACGATGCGGTGCCGGCGCCGCAGGCGACCACGGTTTTCATCATGTTTTCCACACCGATTTCCGGGTGCAGTTCCACCAGCGTTTCATCCACATGATAGATAAAGCCACTGGTGGGATTGGGGCCGGTAGGCACGAACACCGTAACGTGGCCATCGGCATGGCGGGATGTGACCAGGGCAGTGACCGACACATCCACGTTGCGGCCATACAGCCAGACCCGCGCCACCTCACCGCGGCTGAACGGGCTGTCGCTGCTGTTGCCCATCAGCTGCGCAATCACTTCCCGCACTGTGGTATAGCCGGGCAACCGGGTCATGACATTCTCTTCCCACTGCTGCCACAGCCAGCTGCCCAACCGGGTTGCCACCAGGGTACCAACCAGAAAACACAACACCATGACCGCCAGCACCGCCAGCCAGTCGGCTACAAATTTGGGCAGTCCAAAGGCATTGATGAACACCGAGGTAAACGGGGAAATCATGTCCGTCACCGTCTGGTAGATCCAGCGGAAAAAGAACACGATGATGGAGATGGGCAACAGAATGGTCAGCCCGCCCAGCAGGGATTTCCGGATAAAAAACCAGACGCGTCGGTTGGCTCTCATGGGCGAATAATTCCTCTGTTCGCAGGGTGGAAATTGTCTCGGCAATCTCCGCTGACAATGGCGGGGATGGGCTCACGCCTATTTCCGCCCTTCGGTGGTTACGCTTTCACGTACCAGATACGATTGATGAACAGACAACGCTCCCCCGCCGGGGTTCGCACTTCTACCTCGTCATCTACCTGTTTTTTCAGCAAGGCCCGTGCCAACGGCGCATCAATACTGATATAGCTACGCTCGGCATCAGTCTCGTCCGGTCCCACCAGACGATAGGTCTCAAGATCACCGTGCTCGTTTTCCAGCTCAACCCAGGCACCAAAAAACACCCGACTCTGGTCTTCCGGAAGCCGCTCTACCACCGTCATGTCATCCAGTCGTTTGCTGAGAAAGCGCACTCGCCGATCGATTTCCCGCAGCTGCTTCTTGCCGTAAATATATTCCGCATTTTCCGAACGATCCCCCTGAGCGGCAGCCTCCTGCACGGCCTGGGTCACCTCGGGACGCTTGACCTTCCACAGATACTGCAGCTCATCGTTCAGTTTGCGGTAGCCTTCCGCGGTAATGTACTTGGAGGCGGGCTTGCCCTTCGGTCGCCAGCGGCCCATGGCTACACCTCAAAAATCCGTTCCAGCTCGCGCAGCCCCTTGAATTCCAGGGTGTTCCCGGAGGGATCCTGCACGAAGAATGTGCCTTGCTCGGCAGGCTGCCCCATAAACCGCTCGCGAGGCTTGAGCAGAAACGGCCACTGGTGTTCATGGATCCGCGCCGCCAGGGTTTCCCAGCTCGCAAAATCCAGCACCACCCCAAAGTGAGGCATGGGAACAGGATGACCATCCACCTCGCTGTAGCCCTGGATCGGGGTGAGACCCTCACCCTTGTGCAACGATAACTGGTGGCCGTGCAGATCGATATCGATCCAGTTCGGGGCATCGCGACCACGGCGACCACCCAGCACCCGGACATAAAAATCTGCCGCGTCTTCCAGATCATTTACCAGAAAGGCCAGATGAAAGGCCGGCTGTTTTTCCATCGTCTACGGCTCTTGCTAAACTCTCGTGATTGCGTCTGATGTCATCTCTACGACCCGGCCTCAGGCACCGCGCCTGTGGGGATCGTCCCGAAGCCCGGATTGCCATGCACACATGGCTGCCACCGGCAGGGTTCGCATCAGGCGCCCCATGTTACTAGAGGATTCCACCCCATGTCTGTCACCCGTGCCCCCTGGCCCGCCACCCGTCTGCGTCGTATGCGCCGCGATGATTTTTCCCGTCGTCTGATGCGCGAGCACACCCTGACCGTGGACGATCTGATCTACCCGGTCTTTGTGCTGGAAGGCAGCAACCAGACCGAAGCGGTGCCGTCCATGCCGGGGGTCGAACGCATGAGCATCGACCTGCTGGTCAAGGAAGCGGAGGAGCTGGCCAGGCTGGGCATTCCCGCCATGGCCCTGTTCCCGGTGACCCCGTCGGACGTCAAAACCCTGGACGGCCGCGAGGCCTGGAATCCGGAAGGGCTGGCCCAGCGCGCCGTGCGAGCGATCAAGGCAGCCGTGCCAGAGATGGGCATCATCACTGACGGTGCGCTGGACCCGTTCACTACCCACGGCCAGGACGGCATCATTGATGACAACGGCTATGTGCTCAATGACGAGACCGTGGACGCCCTGGTCAAACAGGCCCTGTCCCAGGCCGAGGCCGGCGCGGATGTGATCGCCCCGTCTGACATGATGGACGGCCGCATCGGCGAGATCCGCAACGCCCTGGAAGCCCACGGCCACATCCATACCCGCATCATGGCCTACTCCGCCAAGTACGCCAGCGCCTACTACGGCCCCTTCCGGGACGCGGTGGGCTCCGCCGGCAACCTGGGCAAGGCGGACAAGACCACCTACCAGATGGACCCGGCCAATTCCGATGAAGCCCTCCATGAAATTGCCCTGGATCTGGCCGAAGGGGCCGACATGGTGATGGTCAAACCCGGCATGCCCTATCTGGACGTGGTGCGGCGGGTGAAGGACGAGTTCAAGGTACCGGTGTATGCCTATCAGGTCAGTGGCGAATACGCCATGCACATGGCGGCCTTCCAGAACGGCTGGCTGGACCAGGACAAGGTCATGATGGAATCCCTGCTGGCGTTCAAGCGCGCCGGGGCCGACGGTATTCTTACCTACTTTGCCAAGGCCGCCGCCATCAAACTGAACGGCTGATTTGCCAACCCGGGCCGGTGCGGCCATATAATGCATGCACACTTTATCCGGAGTTTTCGCATGAGCCGCCAACGCCCTACCCCCGATCCCGAGCAGGTCGGCCTGCAATGCGCCGCCCTGCACTCCCGGGTGTTTTCCCGGCTGGTGACCCGGCTGTTCAATAGCAGCCTGGCGGACAGCGGCCTGCGCATCACCCAGTTTTCCGTGCTCAATGCGATCAAGGCGCGACCGCCGGAATCCATTTTCCAGCTGGCGGAACTGCTGGGCATGGAGCGTACCTCCCTGCAACGGACCGTGGACAAACTGATCGACAACGGTCTGGTGCAGGCAGCCCCCACCGGCAACAAACGCGCCCTGGGCCTGAGCCTGACCGCAGACGGTGAAGCACGCTACCAGCAAGCCCTGCAGGGCTGGCAGCACGCCCAGCAGCAATTCGAGTCGCTGGTCGGTGCCGCCAACTGGGCTGACATCGCCCGTGAATTGCGCGGTTTCAGCCGCCAGGTCAAGCAGACACTCTGACGGCCGCCGCCGGCTGCACAAACGCCTCAATGGCGGCATGGACCTGGGACGCCTCCAGCAACCGCCGATGCCCGAGCCCCTGGGTCTGAAACAGGCTGGCATGGGGTAGCGCCTGATGCAGACGCAGGGCATCACTAAACGGGACTTCCCGATCCAGCGTGTCGTGGATCACCAGCACCTCACTCTCGATGCCACGCCCCCGGCGCGCAATATCCAGCACCTCATAACCGATCCCGACCCGGTCCGCCATGGCGTCCAGCAACCCCTGCCGGGCACGGGCGCCGAAGCGAAGAAAACTCGCCATGCGACCGACCACCGCGCGAAAGTCCGTTGGCGCCGAGATCAACACGGCCTGCGGAATTTCCGGGCGCTCCGCCAGCACAAAGGCCAACGCCGACGCCCCCATGGAATGCCCTACCACCAGATCCACCGGCTCTCCCATCTGTTCCAGCGCGGCTCTAACCGTCGTGATGAACTCCCCCACATTCGATGGTCCGTCCGCCACCACTCCGTGACCAGGCATTTCCAGCACGAAACAGGTCCAATCCGACGGATCGACGGTCTCCAAAAGCGCGTGAAACTGCGACACATCCCCTGACCAGCCATGCACAAACAGCGCCCGCCGTGGCCCGCCCGGGCGCACCCAGCATCGAGCGCGGGTCCCTACCGGCATGAACTCACCGGCATCCCGCAGGGCCGGATTGCTGTCACGACGGACCGCCGCCACCCGCGGCGTGGTCATCATGCTTAACGCCATGCGGCTGGCTCTGGCCGGGGTAATCCGGCTCAACAACGCCATCAAAATCAGGAACGCCTTCATCGTCTTCTCCTTGATGTATATACACTAAAAATGCGAAAGCGCTGCCACCCTGCAGGGAAGGCGGCAAGCATGGCACTTTATTTTAGTGTATTTACACCATACGATATAAATCAAGTCATTCGTCGAGTGGAATACACCGCAACGCCCCGCCCGACCGTGCTGCAGCCAATGGCTATCGGCACAAAGCGGTTATGATTTCGCCGCTTTTAATCGCGCTGATACTTTTCTGAGATTGGGTCACTGACCCGAGGAGTCATGTTATGCGTACCCTGATACTGGTACTGGGACTTGCCATTTCCGCCATCGCGACCGCTGACGCCCGCGCGCCGACGGAAGAAGAGATGCAACAGCTAGAGATCGTGCAGCCTTCATGGATTTTTCAGGGGTAACCGACCCTGGTCATCCACAAAAAAACCGGCGCATGCGCCGGTTTTTTTGTGGCCCGATCCCTAGAAACGGTAACGGGCATTTGCCGTAATGGTACGGCGCTCACCGAAACCACAATCCGTACCGGCACTTCGGCACCAGGAAACGTACTCTTCATCCGTCAAATTCTGGACGTTCATGCTGAAATCCCAGTTCTGGATCCCATAGCCCAGCATCGCATCATACAATGTCTGGGACGGTACCTTCGGCGCGCCGCCGAAGCCCACATTGTCACCGATATAACGTACCCCGGCACCAAAGCGCAGACCATTTTCCAGCTCATACTTACCCCAGCCAGAAACAAGCCGGTCCGCCACGTAAGGCAACCGAACACCGCTATCGTCATCGATGGCCCGGAGGTCGGTCATACTGGCCTGAAGTTCCAGATTTCCCAGCATTTTCTTCACTTCCAGCTCCCAACCTTCAGACTTGGCGCCAACTTGGTCAACTGACTGCGGCTGCGACCCCTGGATCACGCGATTGGTTTCTTCGATGTAGAAGTAAGCGGCAGTCACGGAGAGATCTCCACTCTCACTCACGTATTTGACACCGGCCTCTTCCTGCTCACCTGTCGACGCATCGAGGCTTTCCCCAAATCCATCCGTTCCCAGATTCGGAGTAAATGACTGCGCATAGCTCAGGTAGGGGGACAACCCAAAATCAAAGTGATACATCAAACCCAGGCGGCCTGTGGTTTCTTCATCATCACTTTTGGTATCCGGCCCTGTAACCGCCAGAGTGGTATTGGTTGAATCATCGTGACGCAGCGCCCCGGAAATGGCGAAGTTGCCAATATCCATGTGGTCAATGAAGTAGACCCCGGTCTGCTTGATTTCGTTATCCGGACGGTCAGCGGGGTTCAGGGCCGCATAGTTCACATTGCCGTATACCGGGTTATAAAGGTTAATGGTGCCACCCTGGGCATAACCGTAGTAATAGTTGCTTTGCTCCCAGAGCGCGTCCTGCCGATCAACACCAACCGCCAGACGGTGGCGGGTCATGCCGAGATTCAGATCACCCTGAAGGCGAATATCAAAATTCGTTACCTCTGTGCCGGTATCCGCCATATAGATGGTACGCGCAGTGTCACCATTGGGCGCAACACCAAAACCAATCGATGCCCAGTGCTCACGGGTTTCCGCTTCAGAGGAGGTGTAACGGCCGGTGGCAGCGATGTTCCATTGCTCGTTCAGACGATGATCCACAAACAAGGTGACTTCATTTTTTTCGCGGTCATAACGATCCCAGCTAGGCTCCCCAACAAAAGTCTCCGTAGGAAGATCACCTCTCACCCCAGGCTCGATAGTCCCTTGGGCCGGAAGAAACTGGGCCGAAACGCCGCCTGAGTTTTCCTGGGCATTAAACAGCAGGCTAATACTGGTGTTATCCGTAGGCAGCCAGGTAATAGACGGCGCAAAAAGGAAACCGTCATCATCCACATGGTCCACCTGGGTACCGCTTTCGCGCTTCAGCGCCACCAGACGATAGAGTAACTTCCCGTCCTCTGAGAGAGGCCCGGTAACGTCTGCCGCCAACTGTTTGCGGTCATAGGAACCCACCTGCGCCCAGATTTCTCCCTGCTGCTCTGGCTTGGGGAGCTTCGAGACGGAATTAATGATGCCGCCCAATTCAGACTGGCCATACAGCACAGAAGACGGCCCCTTCAGGACCTCCAGCTGTTCCAGAGCATAGACATTGGTGCGCACACTGTTATAGCTGCCATAAATCGAGCGCAGCCCATCCAGATAAAAGGACGCATCCATTCCGCGTATCTTTGCCCAATCACCACGGGTATCAAACCCGAATGCACCGGCATAGACGCCCGAACTGTAAAGTAGGGCATCCTGAATATTCTTGGCCCCGGTATCACGAATAAACTCTTGATTTACAACACTAATGGCAAATGGTGTCTCTTCCACTGCCACATCCAGTTTGCCCGTTTTGGCGGTTTCCCTTTCAGTGATATATCCCGCTTCTTCAGCGCCCTCGGCGCTTACCTCTACAGCAGGAATCACATTGGTAGAGGGCTCTTCAGCGAGTACCGTCACAGGAAACAAAGAAAGCAGGGACATCCCTACCAGCGGCGCGCCCCAAATCGCGCGATATCGGCAAGTCATTGGCAAGCTCCAAAATATAAAAAGACTAAAAACGATAACGATTCGCATTCTACACCTTTGCCGCGACACTGAAAAGTAAGCTTTGTCAGTCTGCTTCCCATGATTGAACCTGCCTCATTCTTTCCCCTTTGTTCATGCAGGATTAAGCTGGACAGGGGTGAATCCCGTTCCCTGTCATTACCGTGTCATATATATGTCATGGAATAGAGGGCCCTTGCGGTTCCGCTCAGGACGAGACCATGAATGACATTGCCAGCGAGCACAGCGCCATCGACCTCAATAACCCCGACTACTACTTCAACCGGGAATTGAGCCTGCTGCAGTTCAACCTGCGGGTGCTGGAGCAGGCCATGGACGACAACCACCCCTTGATGGAAAGGCTGAATTTTCTGCTGATTTTTTCCAGCAACATGGACGAGTTCTTCGAGATTCGTGTAGCGGGTCTGCGCAACAAGCTGGAAACCGGCACAGGTCAACCGGGCCCGGATGGCATGCTGCCGGCCGAGCTGCTCAGGGAAATCGGCCGCATCACCCATGAAGCAGTGGACCGGCAATATCACATCCTGAACAACATCCTGTTACCGGCACTGCGCGAGGAAGGCGTCGACTTCCTGCGCCGCGAAGATTGGACCGAAGCCCAGGCTGAATGGGTCAAAAAGTATTTTCGTGAGCAGGTCTACCCGGTTCTGACCCCCATCGCACTGGACCCATCCCATCCCTTCCCGCGCCTGGTCAACAAGAGCTTAAACTTCATCGTGCCGCTGGATGGGAAGGATGCATTTGGTCGCTCCACAGGACTGGCCATTGTGCCTGCTCCGCGCTCGCTGCCGCGCCTGATCCGCATCCCGGACGAAATCAGTGGCGACGGCGACGATAATTTTATTTTCCTTTCCTCCATGATCCATGCCCATGTCTCGGATCTTTTCCCGGGCATGAAAGCCACTGGCTGCTACCAATTTCGAGTGACTCGCAATGCGGATCTTGAAGTGGACGAAGAAGCAGAAGATCTGGCCAGCGCCCTGAAAGGCCAGCTACTTTCCCGTCGCTACGGAGACGAAGTACGCCTGGAAGTGGCTGACAATTGTCCACGGCATCTGATGCACTACCTGCTGGAGCAATTTGAGCTGGGCGAGGATGACCTCTACGAGGTGAATGGCCCGGTGAATCTGGCGCGGATGTTTACCAGCGTGGACCGGCCACGCCTGCACTACCCGCCCTTCACCCCGAAAGTTCACCCCACGGTGAAAAAATCAGAATCCATCTTTGATGCCATTGACCAGGAAGACCTGCTGCTGCATCACCCTTTCCAGTCATTTCAGCCGGTCATTTCCCTGCTGGCAGAAGCTGCCCGTGATCCCAAGGTACTGGCAATCAAGCAGACTCTGTATCGCACTGGGACCAAGTCGGAAATTCTGGATCATCTGGAAACCGCAGCGCGCAACGGCAAAGAAGTGACCGCCATCGTGGAGCTGCGCGCTCGCTTTGATGAGGAATCCAACATCGAAGGGGCGCGCCGATTGCAGGAAGCCGGCGCCATCGTGGTGTACGGTGTGGTGGGCTACAAGACTCACGCAAAGATGTTGCTGGTCGTCCGCCGCGACGGGGATGGCATCAAGCGTTATGTCCACCTTGGCACCGGGAATTACCACACCAAGACCACCAAGCTTTACACCGACTACGGCCTGATGACCAGCGACAAATCTATAGGACAGGACGTACACAAAATCTTCCAGGAACTGACCGGCATGGGCAAGGCCGCCCGCCTGAAACAGCTCAAACATTCGCCCTTCACCCTGCATCCGTCACTGGTTGAATGGATCGAATTTGAGACAGTGGAAGCCCAGGCTGGTCGGCCTGCGCGCATCATCGCCAAATTCAACTCGCTGACCGAAGAAAAAATCATCCAGGCGCTCTATCGCGCCAGTCAGGCGGGCGTGCAGATTGACCTGATCGTTCGCGGCATCTGCTGCCTGAAACCGGGTATCGCCGGGCTGTCCGATAACATTCGGGTGCGCTCCATCGTTGGGCGCTTTCTGGAACACACCCGCATCTACCACTTCCACCATGCCGGCGAAGACCTGCTGTATTGCTCCAGCGCCGACTGGATGGACCGCAACCTGTTCAACCGGGTAGAAACCTGCTTCCCGATCAATCACCCGGCGCTGAAGAGCCAGATGCTGGAAGAAGGCTTGCAGTATTATTTGCGCGACAACAGCCGTGCCTGGTTACTGCAGCCCGATGGCAGCTACCAACGCGCCCAGCCGGCAGAGGGGGAAGAACGGTTTATGGCGCAGCAGACGTTGCTGGATACTTTGGGGTAGGGGCAGTCTCCACGCCGTTTATTCGCAGTGGAAACCGCTCCCACCCCTGACCGCACCGCCCCTGTCGGGCCTGCCAGCAAACGATAGGGCGAACACTCAGCTCAAGTTTAGCTCACAGCCCGCTTGCTGAAAGTACTCTTGCTCCTGCTCCAGATCGGCGAGGGTGAGAGGGTGTTCTTCCAGCCAGCCTGCCGGGAACGAGAGGGTCAGCTTGCGCTCAACCGCGGTGAGGCCAATATCGGGAATCGCTTCGTCGCAGCGGGCATGGTGCAGCCGCGCAGCGATGCGCAACACCAGGCACAGGCGCAACAGCGGCTCGCGCTCATCTTCAGGCACATCCTCCAGCGCCGATAGCGGCACCTTGCGGCGATGGCCTCGTACCAACACCGCTACCGCCTGCTGCTCCTGGCGTGAGAACCCCGGCAAGTCAGAATTGGTGATCAAGTAGGCGCCATGCTTGTGAAACTGGCTATGCGACACCGCCAACCCCAGCTCGTGCAGCAATGCCGCCCAGCGCAGAGAATCGGCCATGTCCTCACCCGCCAGTCCCCACTCGCTGGCAACCTGCTTAAGTAATGCCATGGCCGTATCGCACACCCGCTCAGCCTGGCTGCGCTCCACATGATGACGGTTCATCAAGGCCTGAATGCTACGGTCACGCACATCTTCATGACCAAACCGCCCCAACAGATCGTAGAGCAGCCCTTCGCGCAATGCCCCTGACGAGACCTCCATCTGCTCCAGCCCCAACTGTTCGAAAATACCGTACAGAATCGCCAGCCCGGACGGAAAAATCGGCACCCGATCCTCGCGCAACCCCTTGAGGGACAACCGCTCAAGGCTTTCCGCTTTCAGTACCTTCTTGCGAGCTTTCTTGAGCGCATCCAGCGTGATACCGCTCTCACACCAGCCATTCTCGACACAGACCTGGCTAATCGCCTTGATCGTCCCGGACGCCCCTACGCTTTGTACCCAACCGATCCGGCGGTAGTTGGCGTGAATCGACAACACTTCCTGTCGGGCCGCCGTGACGGCACGATCAAACGCTTTCTCGGTAAGCGCCCCTTCCGGGAAGAAGCGTTTGGCAAAACTGACGCAGCCCATGTGCAGGGATTCGGTTTCAGAAGGTTCAAAACGCTCACCGATAATCAGTTCGGTTGATCCGCCGCCGATGTCGACCACCAGACGTTGCCCGGCATCATCCGCCAGGGTGTGCGCCACCCCCAGATAAATCAGCCGGGCCTCCTCGCGGCCAGCCACAATTTCGATATCGTGCCCCAATACATCCTCGGCACGGGCAATGAATTCCCGGGCGTTGCGCGCCTGTCTCAGGGTGTTGGTGCCTACCACCCTCACACTGCCTCGGGGAATCCCGGTAATCCGCTGAGCGAACCGCCCCAGACACTCGAGTCCCCGTTCCTGGGTATCGGCATCCAGTCGATTATCCTTGTCCAGGCCTGCGCCCAGCTGCACTTTCTCGGATAGCCCATCCAGAATCTGGATTTCCCCGTGTACCTGACGGGCCACCACCATATGAAAACTGTTCGACCCCAGATCAATGGCGGCCAGATGTTCGCCGTGCTCCATGCAAGCTCCTTCTTTCGTTGGGTCGATTCTAACCAAAAATCATGGCGTTACGATGTCATAGCCGCTAACTCTCGGGATTATTGACTGCGGTTGCTTGAAAATGCCCGGCCACACCCTGATATTATTCCCCAGCGCAACGGCCCTCGCCCGGGCCAGCCAATCCCTTTATAGCAGGAGAATTCAATGAGCGGCGAGATTATCAATGTGACCGATGCGGACTTCGAAGCCCAGGTCATCAATGCAGACGGCCCCGTGTTGGTCGATTACTGGGCACCGTGGTGTGGCCCCTGCAAAATGGTCGCGCCGATCCTGGAACAGCTGGCCGGCGAGTACGAAGGCAAGCTGACCATTGCCAAGATCAACATTGACGACAACCCTGAGACCCCCAAGAAATATGGGGTTCGCGGCATCCCCACCCTGAGTGTCTTCAAAAACGGTAACGTGGAAGCCACCAAAGTGGGCGCCCTGTCCAAGAGCCAGCTGACCGCTTTCCTGGACAGCACACTGTAAGATCGGAAACACCTTGTAACGCCCCTGTCTACTGACGGGGGCATTACATCCCACCAGACTCTAGACAGCCCCCTGTCAGAGTGGTAGATTCCAGAACCAGCTTTAAGTCAAGCACCCCCTTTTAGTAAGTCCTTCGGAACCTCTGGTTACCTTTTATTCCTGATGGCCCTCTAGGCTTGCCGGGCCAGATTCCGAAATAACCGGATTTTCATAACAACTGCGGCACCGCAGGTGGTGCATCCTCTCATTCATCCAAGACCAAAACAGACCGCCAATGAATCTTTCTGAACTGAAGCAGAAGCCGATTGGAGAACTTCTGGACATTGCCAAAGAACTCGGACTCGAGAATCTGGCAAGAACCCGCAAGCAGGACGTCATCTTTTCCATCCTTAAACGCGCTGCCAAAAATGGCTCCGACATTTATGGTGACGGCGTACTGGAAATCCTGCAGGACGGCTTCGGCTTCCTTCGTTCTGCTGAAGGTTCCTACCTGGCAGGCCCTGACGACATTTATGTCTCTCCGAGCCAGATCCGGCGCTTCAACCTGCGCACCGGCGACACCATTTCCGGGAAGATCCGCCCCCCGAAAGATGGCGAACGCTATTTCGCCATGCTCAAGGTTAACGAGATCAATTTCGACAAGCCGGAAAACGCAAAAAACAAGATCCTGTTTGAAAACCTGACGCCCCTGTTCCCCACCGAGCGTCTGGCAATGGAAATAGGCAACGGCTCCACCGAAGACATCACCACCCGGGTGATCGATCTGGTGGCCCCAATCGGCAAAGGGCAGCGCGGCCTGATCGTGGCCCCGCCCAAAGCCGGTAAGACCATGCTCCTGCAGAACATCGCCCAGTCCATCGCCCGCAACAATCCCGAAACCCACATGATCGTGCTGCTCATTGACGAGCGCCCGGAAGAAGTGACTGAAATGTCACGAACCGTGCGCGGTGAAGTGGTGGCGTCCACCTTTGACGAGCCTCCGGCCCGTCATGTTCAGGTGGCCGAGATGGTAATTGAGAAAGCCAAGCGACTGGTTGAGCACAAGCAAGACGTGGTGATCCTGCTGGATTCCATTACCCGTCTGGCCCGTGCCTACAACACCGTACAGCCCAGCTCAGGCAAGGTCCTCACCGGTGGTGTTGACGCCCACGCCCTGGAAAAACCCAAGCGCTTCTTCGGCGCCGCGCGAAACATCGAGGAAGGCGGCAGCCTGACCATCCTCGCCACCGCCCTGGTGGACACTGGCTCCAAGATGGACGAAGTGATCTACGAAGAATTCAAGGGCACCGGCAACATGGAGCTGCATCTGGATCGCAAGGTGGCAGAGAAGCGCGTCTTCCCGGCCATGAATATCAAGAAGTCCGGCACCCGTCGCGAAGAGCGCCTGGTAGGTGAAGATGAACTGCAAAAAATGTGGATTCTGCGCAAGGTTCTTCACCCAATGGATGAAATCGGTGCCATGGAATTCCTTATTGACCGCATGAAGCAGACCAAGACCAACCTGGAATTCTTCGAGTCCATGAAGCGCAAATAAGCAACACTGGAACACCATACGCAAAACCCCGCCCCGGCGGGGTTTTGTTTTATGGGCGCCGAACTCAACGATCTGGAGGGCGTCTGCGATCTTCTAAAACACGCTGGAACTATTTTGGGTTTTGCCCTCCTCGAAAGCGAGGTTCACCGCTCTCGACTCGCCGCTCACATCCAGCCTGCTATACTCGCTTAATTACTTTCCCTGGTGCCCCCTACCAACAAGGAACGCCATGAAATACCGCGATCTGCGTGACTTCATTACCCAGCTGGAACAGCGCGGGGAACTCAAGCGCATCACCGTGCCAGTGGACCCCAATCTGGAAATGACCGAAATCTGCGACCGCACCCTACGTGCTGGCGGCCCGGCATTGTTGTTCGAAAACCCGAAGGGGTTCGGGACCCCGGTGCTGGGCAATCTGTTTGGTACCGAACGCCGGGTGGCGCTGGGCATGGGCCGGGAGTCACTGGAAGAGCTGCGAGAGCTTGGCGAACTGCTGGCGTTTTTGAAAGAACCGGAGCCACCAAAGGGCTTTCGTGACGCCTGGGATAAGCTGCCGGTGTTCCGCAAGGTCTTGAGCATGTCACCCAAGGTGTCCAGCAGCGGGCCCTGCCAGGAGAAAATCCTGGAAGGTGACGAGGTGGATCTGTACCAGTTACCGATCCAGACTTGCTGGCCCGGCGATGCCGGTCCGCTGGTCACCTGGCCGCTGGTGATTACCCGTGGGCCCCATAAGGAACGCCAGAACCTGGGCATCTACCGCCAGCAACTGATCGGCCGCAATAAACTGATCATGCGCTGGCTCAGCCACCGTGGCGGCGCCCTGGATTTTCAGGAATGGCAGCAAGCACATCCCGGCGAACCATTTCCGATCTCCGTTGCACTGGGCGCCGATCCCGCCACCATTCTTGGCGCCGTCACGCCGGTCCCGGACACACTCAGCGAGTACGCCTTTGCCGGCCTGTTACGCGGCTCCAAAACCGAGCTGGTGCGCTGCATCGGCAACGATCTGCAAGTCCCTGCCAGCGCGGAATTCGTCCTCGAGGGACATATCTATCCGGATGAAATGGCCGATGAAGGCCCGTTCGGCGACCACACCGGTTACTACAATGAAGTTGAGCGGTTCCCGGTATTCACCGTAGAGCGTGTCACGCACCGTCGCGACCCGATTTACCACAGCACCTACACCGGCCGTCCACCGGACGAGCCCGCGGTGCTGGGCGTGGCCATGAATGAAATTTTCGTGCCCATTTTGCGAAAGCAGTTCCCGGAAATCGTGGACTTCTATCTACCACCGGAAGGCTGCTCCTACCGCATGGCCGTCGTGACCATGAAGAAGCAGTACCCCGGCCATGCCAAGCGCGTGATGATGGGCGTGTGGTCGTTCCTGCGCCAGTTCATGTACACCAAGTTTGTGATCGTCTGCGACGACGACGTGAATGCCCGCGACTGGAAAGATGTGATGTGGGCCATCACCACTCGCATGGACCCGGCCCGCGATACCGTGATGGTGGAAAACACCCCCATCGACTACCTCGATTTCGCCTCCCCGGTAGCTGGCCTGGGCTCCAAGATGGGCCTGGACGCCACCAGCAAACTCCCCGGCGAAACCACCCGCGAATGGGGCCGCGCCATCAGCATGGACAAGGCGGTCAAGGAGAGGGTGGATGCGATGTGGGAAAGCCTTGGCATCGACAGTGAACAGTGAACAGTGAACAGTGAACAGTGAACAGTGAACAGTGAACAGTGAACAGTGAACAGTGAACAGTGAACAGTGAACAGTGAACAGTGAACAGTGAAGGCTGCGCGAGCAGCATATCGTGTCAAGTTTTTCGCGGTTTTCCTGGTTTTTATAACGCGTGAGGCAGCCCCAAATTCACGTCGCGGGCACTTTACATCGCAATGACAACAACGCGCTATCGCGCCGCTGTTCACTGTTAACTATTCACTGTTAACCGCCTTTGTTGTACCGTCGTGCCAAATAAGAACAAGGATGGCGCATGGCATTGTTTGATTCCATTGATCGACGGGGTTTTCTGAAGGCGCTGGGTAGCGCGGGTGCAGTGGGTGCGCTGGCGCCCCAGCGGCTGATGGCACAAGAGTCCGAGCCGGCTGCCCAGTGGCAGAACTGGTCCGGGAACCAGACCGCCAACCCCGCTCAATTGCTGTTTCCCCGTGATGAAGCGGCATTACGCAACGCGGTCACCGCCAGTGACGCAGGCCTGCGTGCATTTGGTGGCAGCCATTCGTTCAGCGCCGTGGTACCCACCGACGATACCCTGATTTCGCTGGAAGCCATGGCCGGACTGCGCCAGCAAGACGGCGAACGCTTTACCTGGGGCGGCGGCACCCGGCTGGCCATGGCCAGCGCCCAGGCGCACAGCCTGGGGCACAGTTTTCTCAATGAGCCCGACATCAACCTGCAGTCGCTGGCCGGCGCCATTGCCACCAGTACCCACGGTACCGGCACCGGACTCACCAGCCTGTCCGGGCAGGTGGAGAGCCTTCGCCTGATGCTGCCCAATGGCGACAGCCTGACGCTGGACCAAAGTGATGGCGACCGCTTCCTCGCCGCCTGCTGCAGTGTCGGCGCCCTTGGGATTGTCACCGACATTACCTTTCGCCATGCCCCCGCTTACCGGCTCAAGGAGCACACCTGGACCTTGCCTCTGCGTGAGGCTATGGACTTTGTGGAAAAGGAAAAAGATCGCTTTCGTCACATCGAGTTTTTTGCCTTTCCGCTCGGTGAACAGGCCATCATCAAGACCATGGAGATCACCGACGATCCCGAGGACAGCCCTGCCCGGGAAGATGACAACGAGCTGCTGGAGCTGGTCTCCAAACTGGCCATGCATGCCGGCTGGCTGACCCCCAGCCTGCAAAAGCTGGTCACCCTGTTTGTGGAAGACAGCACCTTCACTGGCCCCTCCCACACCGTGTTCGCCAACCGGCGCACCGTGCGCTTCAACGAGATGGAGTACACCGTCCCCGCCGAGGACGGCATCGCTTGCCTCGAAGAGGTCTGCGACACCCTGCGCAAAGAAGACATCAATGTGTTCTTCCCTATCGAGTTCCGTTACGTGGCCGAAGACGATCGGTTACTGTCCATGTACCACCAGCGCCCCGGCGCCAGCCTCTCCATCCACCAGTATTTCGCCCAGGACTACCAGAAGGTTTTTCAGCCGGTGGAACCCATTCTGCGCCGCTATCAGGGCCGGCCACACTGGGGCAAACTGCACAGTCTGGGGCGCGACGAACTGGCCGAGCTGTACCCGGCGTTTGATCGCTTCCAACAGGTGCGCAAGGAACTGGACCCGCAAGGCCGAATGCTGAATGCACACCTGAAGCGGTTGTTTGCATAACACTGTACGCCACGCCCATTGGCCGCTTGTTCCTGTGGTCATGGCAAGGATGAACCAGGCACAAGCCTGGGCAAACCGGGGAGAACACATGAAACGTCGTGGAGTGTTGATCGGGCTGGGCGCCCTGGCGGCGGGGGGCTGGCTGCTGCGACCAGACAACCGTGGTGCTGCCCATGACCGTTACTTCCAGCAATTGAATGACACCCTGAAAAGCGCAGGGCCCGGCCGTCCACTGATGCTGATCGACCGACAACGACTCGCCGACAACTGCCGCACCCTGATGAGCATGATACCCAGTGGGTGCAACTTCCGGATTGTGGCCAAATCCCTGCCCAGTGTGCCCCTGATTCAGGAGGTCATGACCCATACTGGCAGCCAGCGGGTAATGCTGTTCCACCAACCATTCATGAATGCCCTGGCCGACGCCGAGCCGGGCTGCGACATGCTGCTGGGCAAACCCATGCCGATACAGGCTGCCCGTCGGTTTTATCAGGAGCTGGGCGAAGCCCATCGCTTTGACCCGAGCCTGCAACTGCAGTGGTTGATCGACAGCCTGCCGCGTCTGGAACAATACCTGGCCCTGGCACGGGAGCTCGACCAGCCCATGCGCATCAATGTGGAAATCGATGTGGGGCTGCACCGTGGCGGCCTTGGCGACCCGTCACAACTGGACGCCCTGCTTGCGCTGATCCATGCCAACCCCAGGCACCTGCAGTTCAGCGGCTTCATGGGCTATGACGCCCACGTGGGCAAGTTGCCCGGCTTTATCGAAAGTGCCGAAGAAGGCCATCGCCATACCGAGCGTCGTTATCAGTCGTTCATTGATCGGCTATACCAGCAGGCACCGCAATACCAGACCCAATCACTGTGCTTTAACGGTGCTGGCAGCCCCACCCTGGCCTTGTACGACGACAGCACCGTGGTCAACGAACTCAGCGCCGGCTCTTGTCTGGTGAAGGCCAGCGATTTCGATCTGCCCTCCCTGGATGCCTTTGCCCCAGCGGTGTTCATTGCCGCTCCCGTGATCAAGGCCATGGACGGGCTGAACCTCCCCGGCCCCATTCCCCTGGGTGACGCCTGGCAGCGCTGGGATCCCAATCGTCAGCGCACCTACTTTATCTACGGGGGCTACTGGAAAGCACAGCCAGTGTCTCCCGCTGGCATCCAGGCCAACGGTGTCTATGGCGTCAGCACCAATCAGATGATGTACAACGGCAGCCCCGAGACAGCCCTGACCCCGGACGACCAGATTTTCTTCCGCCCCACTCAAAGCGAGTTTGTCATGCTGCAATTTGGTGATCTGGCGGTCTGGGAAGATCAGGCCATTCGCCAGTGGTGGCCACCACTGCCCCAGGGCGAGGGTGCGTGATGCCGTGGCCACTGCTGGAACGTTACCCGGAGCTGGCCATGCTCAACCCCAGCGCACTCTGCACGCTCCCCACGCCAGTGGAACCCCTGCCGGGTCTCGGCGCAAATTGCTGGGTCAAACGCGATGACATCAGTGCCCGCCCCTACGGTGGCAACAAGCTGCGCAAGCTGGAATGGATACTGCCGGACATTCGTCGTGAAGATGCCCACACCGTCGTCACCCTGGGCGCCACCGGCACCAATGCGGGCCTGGCCACCAGCCTGCTCTGCCAGAAAGAAGGACTGCGATGCGACATCTTCACCTTCCCGCAACCGGACTCACCAGTGGTCAGGCAAAACCGCCTGGCCATGCAACAGGCCGGCGCCAGACTGCACGACCGGGGCAGTCTCCTTGGTGCCGCCCTCGGTTGGTATCTGCACCCCGGCCGTCTTAAGCGCGGTTACTACTTTCTCTACGCAGGCTGTTCCAACCCGGTGGCGACCCTGGGCTATGTCAACGCCATGCTGGAACTCAAACAGCAGATCGACGAGGGGCTCTGCCCGGCACCTGCGGCACTGGTTGTGGCTGCGGGGTCCTGCGCCACGGCCGCAGGCTTGCTGGTGGGCAGTCAGATCAGCGGCCTCAACACCCGTATTCATGCCGTGCAAGTAGCCCCAACACGACTCGGCCCGTTTTCGGTTTGTAATGCACGCCTGACGCTGGGCATGGCCCACACTGCCTGGCAGCAACTTGGCGAGCCCGGCGAGCTGAACCCACACCTGCTGCACTGGCACGACAACTATCTGGGCAAAGGGTATGGGCAGGCCTCTGAGCTGACCCGACAGGCCAAAACGCAGGCCGCCCGTCAGGGACTCCTGGTCGAAGACACCTACAGCGGCAAGGCCTTTGCGGCCTTTTCTGCGATAAGCCAACAACAACCTGGTCCTACCTTGTTCTGGCACACCTTCAATGCCCATCCGTTGTAACCCTGTGGCTACCCCTGGGACTTTAACCCTGCTTTTACAAATATCAGGAACATCTCTGCCCGTTACGCCCACTAATTCCATGAGACATCAACCAAGGAGGATGACTCATGAAAAAACTGATTATTGCTTCTGTACTGATGGGCGCCGCGGCGACCGTAACCGCTGGAGACATTATCGAGAGCGACAGCGCTGCCATTAATCAGGGCATCAAGGAAGGTACCCAGGTCCGCATGGAAGGCGAGATAGTCCAGTCACTCGGTGACGAGCGTTATTTGCTGCGTGACCGCAAGGGCCAGATTGAAATTGAGCTGGATGACAAGCTTACCGCCGACCGGCCACTTAAAGCCGGCACCCGGGTGAACTTCACCGGTGAAGTGGAGCATGATGATGGCCGCAGCGTGGTAGAAGTGGACAAGATCCATTCGCTGAAAGGTGCCGTTAACACCAGCAGTGCCTCTACCATCAGCAACTGAAGCCACAAGGCTGCATTTTGACCCAGCGGCGTGAGGCCGCAATTCACAAGCAAGGCACGGCAGGCTTCCCTGTCGCGCCTTGCGAGTAACACCGCCCCCAAGGGGCGGTGTGCGGATCAGAAAGTTGCTTGCAGGCCGATCCAGAAATTACGACGGGCATCCTTGTTGTTGTAGTCGTCGTAGTATTCCACGTCGTAGCCACCGGAACCGTCATCCACGAAGCCCACATCGTAGGTCGTAAAGTCTTCGTCCAGCAGGTTGTTCACACGGGCGTGCAGCGTCACCGACTCGTTGAGCATCAGGCGTGCCCCCAAGTGGTAAATTTCATAATCTTTCCAGTACTCGCCACCGCTGGCATCGGTGTTCAGACCACTGCGACCGAAGCCACGGAAGCGATCGTGGCGGCCTTCCACTGTCAGGAACATGCCGAACTTCTGGGTGGTCTGCCAATCCAGTGTACCGTTGAGCATGTGCCGCGCACTGCCCGTCAGCGGGTAACCTTTGGCGTCACCACTCTTCTGCTCACTGTCGATATAGGTGTAGTTGGCACGCAGGGACCAGCGGGGTGAGATCTGGTAGCGACCTGCTACCTCAACACCCTTGATGACAGCCTTGTCCACATTCACCGGCTGCGTCACGATGCCGCCAACCGACTCATAACTACCCAGATCCACACAAGGTTTCTGGCCACCGGTGGCAGAACACAGCTGACTATCCTGACGGGAAATCTTGTCCTTGAAGTCGTTCTGGAAGAGAGTGATGTTGGCGTTGTGACGATTCGGACTTTCCCAGTACAAGGCAATTTCCGAGTTCACACTGGTTTCCGGCTCAAGGTCCGGGTTACCCACCCAAGGGCGAGTGCCTTGTCCGCCAAAACCGGTAATCCCGTCATACAGGTCAGTGGTCTTCGGAGTTTTGTAACCCGTGCTCACGCCGCCTTTCACCGTCCAGCCAGGCCGCACCTGGTAAACCCCATACAGGCGAGGGCTGATTTGGTCACCAAAGGTTTCGTGGTTGTCGTAGCGTACCCCTGTCGTAAGGGTAAATGGTTCAACGATCGTCCAGTTATCTTCGGCGTAGAGTGCCCAGAAATTATTTTCCGACACTTCGCCGGGGTCTCCTCCCTCCAACCCGAACACGCCGTCTTCCAGTTCGCCACGCAAGATCTGTGTACCCACCACAACCAGATGCTGATCATTGACCGGCATATCCAGCTTGCCGTCCAGGCGCAGCTCATTGCTTTCCAGCTTGCGCTGCGGGCGCGGCAGGAAAGTGGACCCAAGCACCGCCAAACAGGCATCACTGCCCGCATCCGCTACACAGTCGGCATTGTTGGCGATGATGTCGTCATACTCGGCACGCTCAGCTGCAGACAGCGGCATGGTGCGACCTTCGTTATTTGTAGCCAGATACGTCAGGGACACATTGCTGAAACCGAAGCCCCATTCACCTTCATGGGTCAGAGCGATTTGCTCACGGGTAAACTCCTGGTCTTCTGCATAACCGGCGCGAGGCAACCTTTCTGGGCTGTCGTGGGTACCCAGCTGGCTTTCCGAGTTGTCATAGGTCTGGACAGAGTTATCGTAGTCCAGCGAAATGCGTTGATTATCCGTGGGGGTCCAACGCAGGGTGAAACCGAGCGCCGTGTCCTCATTGTCAACAGTACGACCACCCGCGCCGAAGCCCAGCTCACGCTCTTGCACCACCCCATTGGGGTCCGTTACCGGTGCATATTCCGGGTTGGATGCATCCTGATCGTAAAGGCTGCCGCGTACGGCCAGACCAAACTGGTCACCCAGTGGGCCGGAGACAGAAAAGTCCGTCGTGCTGGAATCACCGTACTCGTCATGCTCTTGCAGGGTGCGAGTCACATTGATGCCGCCACCCCAACGGGTGTAATTTTTCTTGGTGATGATGTTGATCACCCCGCCCATGGCGTCGGCACCGTACAAGGTGGAGGCCGGGCCACGGATCACTTCGATGCGTTCGATCGCTTCCAGTGGCGGGATATGGTTGAACTGGTTACCCCCGAAATTGTTGGGGTAAATATCGCCGTGGTTATTCTGACGACGACCGTCGATCAGGATCAGGGTGTAATCAGCGCCCATGCCGCGCATGGAGATGGTGGACTGGCCGGTCTTGTCGCGGGTCTCACCCACATCAACCCCTTCCAGCTCACGTACCGCATCAATCGCGGAGGTAAAGGGCCGGCTGTGTAGCTCCTCCTGACTGATAACGGAAATACTGGCAGGCGCATCGGTTATTTTCTGCTCGTAACCCGCAGCCGACACCACCTTTACCGAGCCCAGCTCATGGGCCTGATTCTCTTCTGCCATGGCCGGCATTCCCCAGCCCCCTGCTACCAGGCCTGCCAGCAACGGCGCCCCATACCCCTTTTTCATCTCAACTACCTGCGTCGTCTGATTAAAATCGCCGCGCAGTATTATTGATGATGAGAACCATTTACAAATGTGAAGAAGATTCAATTCGTAAATTTTGTAAGGCCCCTGAGCATTACTGAATTTCTTTCACTTTCCAGTCCTATGACCACAACGCTCCCGGCAAGGGAATATGAGGCCAAACCATTACATTGACTAATGATACAGTTGCATTGTAGCTTTCTTGCATCACCATCTGGTCGGGGCACCCCAAACGCCCGGCATGATCAGGAACCGGGAAAGCAAACTGAGAGCTACGCCATGACCCGCACACAGCGTCATCAAATCCTGCCCCGCAAAGTGCAGTTCGATTTTGCCAATACCCCCCTGCACTGGCTCCGGGATGATCCGTTTTCGACCCATGTGATCAACGGCATTCATATGCTGCTGCCAGCTGGCGAGCTGTGGTTTTGCCGGGTGTATAACCAGGCATTGCCCATGGTCACGGACGATGCCTTGCGTGAAGACGTACAGGGCTTCATCCGCCAGGAAGCCATCCATTCCCGCGCCCACAGCAAGGCACAAAGCTATCTGGAAGCCCACGGCCTGAGCGTGGAAGCGTATGTGGCTCGTATCGAGTGGCTGTTCGGCACCTTCCTGGGCGAGGCCCCGTTCGGCATGAAGATGCTGCAACGGGATATGTGGAAAAAACAGTGGCTGGTGTTCCGGGTCGGGGTGATCGCGGCGATCGAACACTTCACCGGCGTGCTTGGCCAATGGGCCATGGATAACGAAAGCTGGGAGCGCAACGGCGATGCCACCATGGTCGACCTGTTCAAGTGGCATCTGGCGGAAGAGGTGGAACATCGCACTGTCGCCTACGACCTGTTCGAGCACCTTTGCCGTACCCAGCTGGGCTTTTACGTCAGTCGTCAGGCGTTGATGGCCATTGTGTTCCCGCTGTTTGTCTACTTTATTTCCGAAGGGGCTCGCAGCCTGGCAAAACAGGACCCGGACCCGGAAACCCGCAAGATCGGCCGCAAACTGATCCCTCAGCTGTTACTGCAACTGCAGCGGGTGGGCAAGCAGACAGAAAATGTTCCCACCTTCTCCTTTCTGGTACGCGCCACCGCCCGCTGGGTATCCCCGCGCTTCCATCCGATCCACGAAGGGGATACGGAGCAGGCGCTGGCTTATCTGGCCCGTTCTCCTGCCGCCATGGCGGCGGCAGAAGGATAACGCGGCAAGGGCCATGGCTCAGGCTACATCGGCACCTTGTTAAACCAGGGTTCCGCCTCTTCCAGCTGAGCCGCTAACGCCAGCAACTTGCCTTCATCGCCGTGGCCGCCAACAAATTGCGAGCCTAACGGCAGGCCTGCCTCGGTCCAGTGCAGCGGCACCGACATGGCCGGCACGCCAGTCACGTTGGCGAACTGGGTGAAAGGCATGTACTTGAAGTTTTCCAGCGCCATCTGCTCAATCATGCCGCTCTTCATGAGCAGCTTTTCCGCCCCCACTTTCAGCACCATCTTCAGCGCGGCCTGTTGCCACGGAGGCGTGGCCATGGCACCAATCTCGGCGGGCGGCAATGCCAGCGTTGGCGTCAGCCAGAAGTCATAGCGCGCCAGAAACGCATCCAGCGCAATCATGTAGCCCTGCCAGCGGGTCTGGCATTTCACGTATTCGTGGGCCGGAGTGGCACGACCAAAGGCGGCGATGGCCAGCGTGTCCAGCTCGAACCCCTCATCGCCACAACCGGTGAGTTCTTTCACCTCGTCCACTTCCGCCGCGCACTGCCCAAACCAGACGCTGAGCCAGTCCATGCACATCTGGCGGGCATCCATCTGCGGCTCGGCCTCTTCCACCTCATGGCCCAGATCACGCAGCAACGCCACGGTGTTTTCCACTGCCCGCACCGCTTCCGGGCTGACCTCCGTTCCCAGTGGGGAACGGGTGGAAAACCCGATGCGCAGCTTGCCCGGGCGGCTGGCCGCAGACAGCGCATAGGCCTGCTCAGGAGGAGCGATCCGGAACAGACTGCCACGCTCATCACCCTGCGCGATATCCAGCAGCAAGGCACTGTCGCGCACCGAGCGAGTCAACACATGATTGACCGCAATACCGTGCATGGCCTCAGTGAAATGCGGCCCCCACGGGGTCCGTCCACGCCCGGGCTTCAAGCCGAACAGCCCGCAACAGGCCGCCGGAATACGGATACTGCCTCCGCCATCGTTGGCTCCAGCCACCGGCACCACGCCAGCCGCCACCATGGCCGCGGACCCGCCGGAAGAGCCCCCCGGGGTATGGTCCGGGTTCCAGGGATTGCGTGCCGGGCCGAAGGAGTCCGGCTCGGTGATTCCCTTGGCGCCAAACTCTGGCGTGTTGGTTCGACCAAAAGGCACCAGCCCGGCCTGTTTCCAGCGCGCCACCAGGGTGGAATCCACGTCGGCCTTAATGTCTCTGGCCTTGCGGGCCTTGTTACCCTGATAGCAGGGAGCGCCGCCGATTTCCTGAAACAGGTCTTTCACCAACATGGGCACCCCTGCCAGCGGGCCGCTTAATGTCGTCCCCGCCCGCTCCCGGGCCATGTCATAGAGGGGAATAATCAAGCCATTCAATTGCGGGTTCACGGCTTCCGCGCGCGCAATGGCCACTTCCAGCAACTCTGCGGGCGTGACCTCGCCTTTCTGGATCAACTCGGCCAGCCCCATGGCATCAAACGCCCTGTATTCTTCAAAATTCATCTGAACTCCTGCTCTCCCAACACTGCCAAAGGTCCAACGGCAGACACCGTTATACTGTGGCATAGTCTGCACGGCATCTTGTGCCAAATTCTTGTGTGTTTCGGTTACCCCTCAGAGGCAGTCAATGAAAGCCATTGGATTCAATCAGCCCCGCGCCATCGACGACATTCACGCTCTGGAAGACATCCAGCTGGACCTGCCTTCCCCGGGCCCCAGAGACCTGCTGGTCTCGGTTCAGGCCATTTCCGTTAATCCTATTGATACCAAATTACGGCAACGGCCGCTGGAACAGCCCGGTTACCGGGTATTGGGTTTTGATGCAGCCGGCATCGTCGAGGCAGTGGGTAGCGAGGTGGAAAACTTCAAGGCAGGCGACCGGGTCTGGTATGCCGGCAGCGCGCAACGGCAAGGCAGCAATGCCCAATACCAGTGTGTGGACGAGCGATTGGTCAGCCGCAAACCGGACAGCCTTGGCATGCAGGAAGCCGCAGCCTTGCCACTGACGGCGCTGACCGCCTGGGAGGCTCTGGAAGACCAGCTGGGCTTCCGCCCTGGCGAGTGTCAGGGCAAGACCTTGCTGATCATTGGCGGGGCCGGGGGCGTCGGCTCCATCGCCATTCAACTGGCAGCCCGCTATTTTGGCCTGACGGTCATTGCCACTGCCGGCAGGGAGCAGTCCGCCAATTGGTGCGACGCCATGGGCGCCCATCATCTGGTGGATTACCGTCAACCGCTACAACCGCAACTGGATGCCGTCAGCGATGGCCAGATGGATGGCATCTTCGTGACCCAGAATCTGGATGATTACTGGCAGGCGGCCTGTCAGGCGGTGGCCCCCCTTGGCGGCATCTGTGCCATCGTCGATGCCCGCGGCCCCCTGGACCTGAATCCCCTGAAACCGAAGAGTGCCCGCTTTAGCTGGGAGTTCATGTTCACCCGGCCGCTGTTTGGCCGGAGGATGCAGCAGCAGGGTGACCGTCTCGCCGAGCTGGCGACACTGGTCGACAAGGGCGTCATTCAGACTACCGTGAGCGAAGGCCTTGGCCCCATCAACGCCAACAATCTGAAAGAAGCCCACCGCCGGCTGGAGTCCGGCAGCACCATCGGCAAACTGGTACTGGCGGGCTGGGAATAAGAGTAAGAGCAGCTATGAGCTGTGAGCTATGAGTCGCGGACGGGGCCTGCAGGTTTTGCCAGGCCCTGCCCGCGCCAAAGGTTTCGGCGCGGTCGAGGCGTTCAACATCACCACCAGATTCCGCCCCGCGTTGCAGCTCGTAGCTCAAGGCTTTTCCAACATCGCCTCAATGTCTTTCCACGCCACGATCTTGTAGTTCTGTGGCGCATCGGGAAGACGATTGCGACCATCCTGGACCACCAACATCCCTTTTTGATAAACCCCTCCCAGATTTGCCGAGGTGACTTCCAGGCCATCGGTTTCGGAGGCACCGTCCACGCCGGCCTCAGGGTTCATGCCGATACGGAATTTACCGACCACCGCATACGGGCTGTCTGCTTCCAGAATGACATAGCTGTTATCTCCCTGACTGGAGACCACCAGCCAGTTCCTGTCATCGGCCTGATACAAGGCCAGGCCTTCAATATCGTCAACCAGTACCTCTCCGGCAGCCTTGACCTCGGTGGCGGTCACCGGCTGATCTGCGCCGGCAGCGAAGACCCACACCGCGCGATCTTCTTCACCCACAAACAGGCGCTGTTGTTGCTCATCGGCCACACACCCTTCCGGCTGGCTTGCCACCTTCAGTTCGCGCACGCGTTTACCGGTGATGCTGTCCCCTCCCAGCAACTGCCACTGCTCGATCACACCACTCTTGTCATTTGCAAAGGCATACAACCGCTGATCGTCCTGATACAGGCAGATGCCATAAATGTCCTTCATGCCGGTGGCGATCTGACCCGCTTCCTGCACCTTGCCACTGGCCGGATCGATCAGGAAAAGATGCAGGCTGTTGTGATCACGATTAGTGGCAACGGCAATGTCCCAGCGCCGCCCGGCCACATCGATACCGTAACGCAGATCCACATTGTTCAGTCTGCCGACTTCCAGAAACTGACGGGTGCGGCCCTGCAAATCGTACACATACAAACCCGCCTTCTTGTCTGTGCCAAGAATCAGACTGTCAGCCGGCGACGTCGGGTGCACCCAGATGGCCGGGTCATCGGCGGCATCACCATAGCGCTCGACACTATCGGTTTGTGCTGTGGGCAACACTACCGGCAGGGTGATGCCGGGTTGTGCGGCATGGGGCCAGGACAGCATCACGCTTTGCACGCCCTTGTCACCATCATCCACGGCATACAGGGCAAGACGCTCCCCTTGCTGCGTCACTACCAGGGTCTCCGGTTCGTCCAGCACAGGGACAGCGAAACGTTGTTGCAGACGGCCATCGGCCAGGTACAGATTGACCGCCCCAGCCTCCTTGTCTACCAGTGCCACCCCACCGGGCAGCACGGCCACCGCACTGGCGTTTTCGGCAATGTTGCCGTGGGGAGCCAGGCGATCCAGCAACTGACGCTCGGCATCCCGCTCCGGGTCCGCGTGATAGCGCCACAGACCGACAGACTCTTCCGCTACATACAGGCTGGCGCTGTCATCATCCACGGCACAACTTTCCACCCCCGGGGGCAACACCAGATGACGCACGGGCAACGCCTTGTCCGCCGCCCCCAGCAACCACTGGTCAGCGCCGCCGCGCTCATCCAGCAGGTACACCGACAGTAACGACTGGCTATCCTGATACAGACAGAACCCGGTGATTTCATACTCGGGGGCCGGCACTCTCTGGGCCAGTTGCCACTGCCCCTGATGCCGGGTGAACAGCACTGCCTCATTGCTGGCGGTATCCACCGTCACCAGTTGCACAACGCCCTTGTCATCCACACGGCCTTCAACGCCTTCAAACTGCCCCTCGGCCAGGGTGAGCTGACCGCTGACCAGATTGCCGTTGGCATCCACGGTCACCACATGGTCATCCTGTACCCAGAGTCCTTTTGGCTGCCCCAGTGAGGTTTCTTTTTGCCAGTCTTTCTCTGCCAAAGAGGGAGCCGCCGGGCTCTCCACCTGGCAGCCCGCCATCACCACCAGCAATGCGAAAGCCCATGGTTTGATATTCATCATATGCATCCTTCAGACAAAAAAAGGACCGGGAAACACGCCCCCGGCCCGCCTGATTAAAGGCTTTTCAGTGCAAGACCCAGCTTGAACGTGGGGCCATACTCTTCGTATTGTGCGTTGAACTTTTCCTTCCCGGTGTAGGCATAGAAAGGTTCATCATTGATGTTGATCGCTTCAAATGTCAGCTGCAGGTTATCGGTCAGGAAGTAATACCCGTTGAAGTCCAGCTGGATGTGATCATCCGTGTAGATGTCATAGCGCTTGTCCATCGAATCACTGACCTCCTGCAGGAACTTGCCGGTGTAATTGGCCGCCAGACGCAAGCTCAGCTTTTGGGTTTCATACCCGACCATCAGGTTACCGGTGACATCGGACTGACTGGGCAAGGCGATGTCACGACGGAAGGTGGTACCGCTACCTTCATCGTAACTTTCAATTTCGGCGGAGGAATCCACCAAGGTGGCATTCGCCCCCATCAGCAGGCCGTTGAAGGGCGCAGGTAACTCGCTGAACTGTTTGGAGTAGGCCAGCTCAATGCCGTAGAGACTCGCATCATTGCCATTCTCGAAGGTCTCCGCATCATCAAAAGCGGTGTAACCCGGCGTGCCCCCCTTGTCTGTCAGGTAGGCAAAGTTCTTGATGTCCTTGTAGAACGCAAACGCCGACACCACACCAGCACGGCCCATGTAATGCTCGATGCCCAGATCCAGGTTATTGGATTCCAGTGATTTCAATGCCGGGTTGCCAAAGCTGGCCTCACTGCCATCAATTTCAAACCCGGGAGAAAGCTGCTCAAAGGTGGGCCGTACAACACTGCGGGTAAAGGCAGAACGCACCAGCGTATCGTTGGTCAGCTGATAGCGCAGGTGCAGCGCCGGCAGCCAGTGATCTTCATCGTTGTCGTAATGACTGGCTGTGATGGTGCCGTTGTCATCGCCGAAACCGTCCGCCTCGAAGTCCAGTCGCTCATAACGTACACCGGCAAGAATACGCAGTTGCTGAATATCCACGGTGCCCATCAGATACGCCGCCTGACGATCTTCCGACATCTCGTAGTCTTCAATAGCCGACGCGATATCTTCGTACTGACCGGGGCCGGCAATCAAACCGTCAATGGAATCCGGATCAATGCCCGAACCAAAGTTGCCGAGCTCGTAATCCACATCGGTGGCATGATCCGCCAGACTGGCACTGGGACCATAGGTCCAGACATTCACATCGCTGTCTTTGGTGCGCTGGCTGGCTTTGGTGCCGAACTTGATCGATGCCGGGTTATCGTTCCAGTACAGGTCACGGGTAAAGTCCAGCGCCACATCGACCTGCTCATCCGTTGTTTTGCCTTCCGTCACTTCAATCTCATCCAGATCGAAGTTGCTGTCGTCATAGAAACCCGTGGGATACAGCGCTGAAGGCTTGCGGTGGCCCTGATAGCCCCCATCGGTGAAGTCCGCCACGAACACGGTGCTGTCCGCATGGCGGGGCTCGTCTTCCTGCGCCGTGCTGTAACCTGCACGAAAATCCGTGGTCCATTCCCCGGATACGTGCTGTCCACCGAGAACGAAAGACGAAATATCCTGGGTTTCTTCACGGTCCTTCAGTTCTTTTTCCACTTCGGTAACGCCGGTCTGCCCCGGTTGCTGGGCAGAGTCAAAGGCGAAAACATTAGCCTGACGAATTTCTTCATCCCGGAATTCACTGTGCAAAGTGCGCAGATACAGGCTGGTGTCATCACTGAGCAGGTAATCGACGTTCAGCGCCATACCCAGCCGCTCGCGGGTAATCATGTAATCGCGCTGCTCGAATTCTTCCAGGGCATTGTTATCATCAAAATCCCAGGCGCCGCCCGTTTCCACGTTGTCAGACCCGAAATCGCGTTTGCCCCAGCTCACGGCACCGGCCACACCAAGATTCTTTTCCCCGCCGCCCAGTGAAAACTGGTTGCTGGCTGCCACGGCGAATTCTGGACTGGTCTGATCGGTGTGCTCGTCGTAGCTGCCGGCGCCACTGACGGAATAAAACAGGCCATCGCGGTCAAACGCTGACAGGGTCTCAACCTCCACCGTGCCCCCCAGCGAGTTGCCGTCCATGTCCGGGGTCAGGGTCTTGACCACGGTCAGGGACTCCAGCAAATCTGCAGGGATCACATCCAGCGCCACGGCGCGGCGTCCGGCCTCGGGCGCCGGCACCTGAATGCCATTGACGTTAACCGCATTAAGATCCGGGGCCACACCACGCACCCGAACAAAACGCCCCTCACCCTGATCCCGTTCAATAGAGACACCCGGCATCCGCTGCAGGGACTCGGACACGTTGTTGTCCGGGAAGTCCCCGATATCATCTGCCCGCACCTTGCTTTCAATATTATCGGCCGCACGCTGCTCACTGAGCGCCCGGTCGGTACTGGCCGCCTGACCGATAACGCGCACCGTTTCGATCTCGTTGGGCTCCCCGCTTTGTGCGTGAAGCTGGCCACACACCACGGCAATCGCCGTGGCCAATAGAGTCCGCGCCACAGGCGGCCCGACAGGCTGTTGAGAAGCCCCTTGCATGCTCAGCGTGGCCTGAAGGGTGCAGCTGTTGTGTTTTGTCGCGACGGGCAGGGTGGCTCCCTTTCCTAGCGACAAAGCGCAGCAGATGGGCCCTTCAGGCCGCGCCCTTCGGGTCTTCCAGGCTGGCCCGCACTCGTTGTTGCGCTTTTTCGATGGATGGACATACACCTTCAAAAGCGCGCCTAGATTGCGAACCAGCCTGAAAGACTGAGCACGCAACGGGCTTCTCAACAGCCTGTTAAACAACATGTTAGATGACATGGGTGTCCCCCGGGCAATGCCCTGTGAAATTGGCAATGCCCGGCACGTTAGGCAGCCCCTATTTCAGTTCGGTTACAGCCTCACCACAAGAGCCAGTTTTCGCGGTGTTTCTCGGTCAATTTGAGCTGTTGTGACCCCCTCCAGGGCAGGCCTGTACTCACCCGAGCCGGTCACAACACGGAAAAGCCAGGGGCATTCATCATTGCCCTGAGCCAATTCGACCCCTCGCGCTCACCACAGGGTTTTCATCAAACTGCAACCTCCCTCCCGTATTGCTGCGGCAGTCAGAAAGGAGAATGCATGTGAAACAGCGACTCAGCCTGCATCGAGGTTCCCTGATTGCCCTGCTGGTCATGGCGAACCTGGTGGTGCTGGCCAACCTGGCCAGTGGCGATCTGAAAACGGTATCGGAACTGGTGTGGCTGGACATCGCGGGGGAAGGGGGAGCCGCGCTGCTTGCCCTGCTGTGGATTGGGCTGATTCTCAACAGCCGCCCGACCGGTCGAGTCACCCGCTTGCTGGTGACAGGCCTGAGTACCCTTTTCCTGGCCTACTGGCAGGACCTGATGGATGAATTCATCCAGTTACCGTCTGCCGTGATGTGGGACCACTGGCTGGAATCCGGCGCCATGCCTCTGGGCATGCTGCTGCTGACACTGGGGATCTACCACTGGCACCGGGAACAGCAGGCAATATCCGCCCAGCTGCAGAAACGGGAGCGGGTGTTTCGGGAGCATCGCAGCCTCGATGGCCTGACACCACTTTCCGGACCACGCTACCTGCGCGAGCAATTGGCCATGGAACTGCTCAAACAGGACCAACCCCTGTCACTGGTCATGCTGGATCTGCACTGCTTCGACCATAGCCGCCGACTCCTCGGCCCCCACGACAGTGACCGGCTGTTAAGGGAAGTGGCCGAAGTGCTGCTGCTCAACCTGCGCCAGCAGGATCTGCTGTGCCGTTACGCCGGTGACCGTTTCGCCGTTGTGCTACCGCGTACGGGGCGCCAGGAAGCCGAGTCCTTGACCCGGGAACTGGAACAGGCGGTTCGCCATTTTGCGTTCAAGACCCAGCGCGGCATCACCCACCCCGTGGCCATCATGGCCGGTCTTGCTGTGGCCCATGACGAGGATGCCGACAGCCTGATCGAGCGCGCCAATCGCAACCTGCACAGTCCGTCCCGAGTCGCCTGAGATGGTTTTTTTCCTGCATGACCAGCGCTTTATTCCTGCCCACGGGCAGGCTGCCGTACTGCTGGATCTGGCAGCGGATCAGGCCATCGACAGCAATGTACTGCTACGTCATACCGGCCTGTTCCGTGAACAAATCGTGCAGGGGGAGGCGCAGCTCAGCAGCCATGATTTTCTTCAGCTCATTCACAACAGTCGCCGCAGCCTGGCCGATCCGGAACTCAGCTTTCGCTATGGCCAGCGCCTGTTCCCCGGCCATTATGGTGCCGCCAGCACCCTGCTCGCCAATGCCGGTAACCTGGCCCAGGCGCTGCAGGTGTTCTGTGATTTCGGCGTGCTGATTCAGCCGCTGGCAGGGGCTCGATTGTCACTCAGCGAGCAACATCTCTGCCTGCAGTGGCTCGACTGTGCTGGCAGCGGCCCGCATTGGCGATTCATCGTCGAAGCCGCCATGACCGGCGTCGCCTCGGTCACCCGCTGGCTTAGCGGCGAACGTCTGCCCTGGCAATTTCTGTTCCGGCATGACTGCCCCGATTACCCCGAGCAGTACCAGGTTCATCTGAGCGGCCCACTGCACTTTGCCTCACAGATAGACGCCATGCTGCTGCCCCTGGAGTATCTGGAGCGCCCCTGGCCCAACCACTCGGCCACCGCCAGGCAGGCAGCCCTGCAGCAGTGCCAACAGGAAATCGCCTCGCTACCAGGCACTCTCAGTCTGCGTCACGGGCTCTACCTGCACTTGCTGGAACACATTCACCAGCCGCCGTCACTGCAGGAAAGCGCCGAATGGCTGGAGTGCAGCCCCGCGACCCTGAAACGACGCCTGAAAGGTTTTTCCAGTCACTACCAGCAACTGCTGGATGAAGCCCGACTGCACCAGGCCGTACACTGGCTTGCCTTTCATGGCCTGGGCCCGGATCAGGTGTGCGCACGACTGAATTTCACCGACAGCACCAACTTCCGTCGCTCCTTCAAGCGTTGGAGCGGGCAAACCCCGGCCATGTGTCATCGGCAGCTGCTGCGATTTGCGCAACGATAAGGCACCTGCATAAACGCAGGTCAGCCAAGAGGCGCGGGACAGGAGAGAGAGGAAGAAGGCGGGCACAACAACAACCCGCCCAGACCGCTCACTCTGCCGGAGTGCAGAGCGAGCGGGCAAAGCATCAGGACGCGCCGGCGCCCCACAGGCCTTTCAGAGCGTTCAGCGCCGTGCTACCCACTCCTTCATTGCCCAGGAAGCCGAGAATTTTCGGCGCAAACTGGGAGATCATTTCCGGGCTCAGACCCAGCGACGAAAACACCTTCGCGACACCCTGCAACGAGGAAATGTTGCCCAGCATGGAGGACGCCACACCGCTGCCACCACCCAGCAGGGAATCGAGCCCCGGCACCTTGTCCAGAATACCGCCGAACTGGTCGGCTGACAGGTTGTTCTGGGCCATGGCCAAGAGCGCACCGGCACCCCCCGCGGCTTGCTGCTGAGTCACGCCCAGATCCTTGGTCAGCGAGTCCACCAGAGCCTGGGCTTCACCAGTAATGGCCATGCCACTGTTGGCCGCATCGCTGGCCTCACTGATGGAAGAATTCGCTTTTTGCGAAGCGCTGTTCACCGCCTCATTGGCAGAGTCTGTCATTTTCTTGAAGTCGAACGCCTGCACCGGCGCACTCATCACCATACCCAGCGACACCGCCAGCAACCCAACACGCATCTTGTTCATAACCACTCCCGGTCACTCATTTCCATTGATCATCAACTTGCCGGGGCAACCCCGGCATTCCGACACCTTACCCAGCCGCCTACAGGACGGCCATCACTTTATGTCCGTTTTGCCTGCGGCTTTCATCAGCAACGCCAGGAGCTGCTCCTGCTCCCGCGCATCCAGCCCCACCAGCAAACTGGCGAAAGCCTGCTGGCGAACCTGCTGCCCCCGTTTCGCCACTCCTTCCCCTTCCGGGGTCAGGAACAGATGGGTCCGCCGGCGATCATGGGCATCCGCTTCCTTGCCCAGCAGGCCGGCACCTTCCAGCTGCTTAAGCTTGCGAGCCATCTGCGCCTTGTCGCGGCCCAGGTAATCACATAGTTCGCGGGCGGTGCTGCCCGGGTAGCGTGCAAGAAAGCCCAGCAAGCCAATGTCCGGCGGCCCCAGGCTCAGGGGCAGGTCCGCCAGCCCCTCACGCATCTCACCACGAAGACGATTGAGGATATCCGTAAAGACTTCCCCCAACGCCTGACTGATGGATTCCTGCATGGCACCCCCTTCTCTTGTCTATGCACCCAAAACTGGTTGACTTTATCAACTTTAATCGCAAATATAGTTGACACAATCAACCATTAAAGGAACCACCATGACACATCGACATGGCTACGCCCCCACCGCCCATGCCAGCCTGTACCTGAAAAAACTCTGTCGGCACTTCAGCCACAAAGTCGACACGGAATTCGATGATAGCCGTGGCATTATCCGCTTCCCTTTCGGCACCTGTGAGCTGGACGCCCAACCAGAGGCCCTGCATCTGCACTGTCAGGCGGGAGAAGACAATGTGGAGAAACTGCAATCCGTGATCGACAGCCACTTGCTGCGCTTTGCCAGCAAGGAAACGCTGACACTGGTCTGGCAGTAACGGTTATTTCTCGGGGACGTTGTACTCAAAACGCGGCAGGTGCCACTGATAACGGATCGCCAGCATGCGGACCGTAAATCCAGCGGCCAGCGTCAACAGCGTGATCAGCCAGGCCGGCCAGGCCATCTGTTGCAACACCAGAAACAGGCAAGCCGACCCCAGCGACACCACCGCATACAGTTCCTTCTGAAACACCAGCGGAACACGGTTGCACAGCAGGTCACGAATCACCCCGCCAAAGATGCCGGTAATCAGCCCTGCCAGTACCGCCACCGGCATGCCCAGCCCCATGCTTTGTGCCACTTTCACACCAATAATCGTGAACGCCACCAGTCCGAGGGCATCCAGCATCAGAAACAGCATGCGCAGGCGGGACATGAGCGGTGCAATCCAGATGGTCAGCAACGCCGCCGAGGTCGTCAGCAACAGATATTCCGGGTGGGCAACCCAGGTCAGCGGGTAATGCCCCAACAAGAGGTCACGGATAGAGCCGCCCCCAAACGCGGTGACGGTGGCAATCATCACCACCCCGAACAAATCCATGCGCAATCGCCCCGCCGCCAACGCCCCGGTCATAGCTTCAGCAGTGATACCGATCAGGTACAGGGTCAGCAGCATGGAGATTCCTCGAGCAGGAAGATTTATCAGGCTTTGCGGATACGGTCTTTCTCGATGACGATCTTGCGCGCCTTGTAGAGCCCGCCAATGGCTTGCTTGAAGGCATTCTTGCTGCAGCGGAAGGCATCGAAGATCGCGTCCGGCGCACTCTTGTCACCCAACGGCAATTCGCCACCGGCGTTTTCCAGTGCTGCCAGAATCTGCTCGCTCAGGGCATCACTCTTGGCTGCACCCGGCGCATTCAGGGACAAGCTGAGTTTGCCGTCTTCGCGCAGACGCTGCACATAGCCGGTGACCCGCTGGCCAGGTTTAAGCGGCGCACGCAGTTCCTTGCGGGCAATCATGCCCCAATAACGATGATTGACGACCATCTTCCAGCCCAGATCGGTCTCCCGCCCGGCAATCAGGGCCACCTCATCACCTTGCTGGAATTCATTGCAGGTATCTTTCAGGAAACGATCCAGCTTGGCACTGGCCAACAACCGCCCTTCCCGATCGGTGGTCACCATGACCAGCGCCCGACCTCCGGGCCGCAAGGGGGCGGTCTGTTCAGCCAAAGGCAACAACAGATCCTTGGGCATACCCCAATCCAGAAAAGCGCCTAACTTGCTGGTGGAGACCACGCCCAGACTGGCAACTTCGCCCCGTTGTACCTTGGGCGCTTTTACCGACGCCATGGTGCTGCCCTGGCCATCGTTGTAAAGCGTGACCAGCACGCTGTCACCGGGTTGCAGGTCACCGGCTTCCCGGGTCGGAAGCAACACATCGCCCAATGGGCCGCCGTCCAGTAACAGGCCATTACGCACCGCCCGAATCACTTCCAGCGAATACCGACGCCCCAGCGTCAGGGAAGAAGAAGCCGTCATAAGAGAGTCCGGTTGTCGGAGAGTAAAGGCCAGGATTTCATCAGGGCCGACATCGCGGGCAGTGCCTTCGAGACCACACCGTGCCCACCTGTGCTGTAGCTTGAAGCTTGCCGCTTTTCATCACCACATCAGATCATCGGGAATGGGGAAATCCTTGTAGGGATCATCCTCATCCACATCCTGCGCACCGCGCTCATTGAGCACCAGAATGGGGGCGTCATCACGCTGGCGGATCTTTTCAGCCACCACCGTGGGGACCAGCTCAACGCCCTCACCCAGTGCGACAATGGCAACCTGACCTCGCTCCAGCTGTTGCTGCTGTTTTGCCGTAACCCAGGTTTTCTTGATTTTCTTGTCCTGCACGAACTGATAGGCCACCTCGGCACCGTTTCGGTCGAGGCGACTTTGCTCAATCATTTGCTTGATCTGGGCAGCAATTTCCTTGCGCTCACGCTCGGCCTTGCGTTCCGCTTCGCGCTGGCGATCGGCTTCGGCTTTTTCCGCCTGCTGACGACGCACCCGCTCGGCGGCATCGTCCTGTTCGATCTCGCCACGCTTGACCTTGTTGGCCACTTCACGTTTCTGCTGCTTGGCCCGGCGCGCCTTTTTTTGGTCCGACAGGCCGGCCTTCATCAATTGTTCCTGCAGGGAGCTCATGGCAAATCTCTCATCTATCAGTGACCAGAATCGTCGCAGGGCAAACTGGTTGCCCTTCCGTCTGGCGGCTTAACGGGCCAGGGGCGTTGCCGGAGCCGTCCCCAGCAGCGGCTGAGCGCGTCGGAAGCGGGCATCATAGCCCGGCTGCCACGGGAACACCCCTTTCGGGTCAGGCCAGACCATCTGCAACGCCGGATATGGCGCTGGCAGGCTCTGGTAGAACCAGTTGGCAAAGCCCAGGTATTCCTTGTAGTGCGCAAACCCCACCGGAAGGAACATGACCTCGAGACCATCGGCAATATCATTGTATAGCCGGTAGGGCTGATACGGCTTGTTCAGGCCACGAATACGCACTGCAGCGCTGTCGAGCAAGCGGCTGGCCAGCGCGTCCTTCAACCCCACCACGATCAGCTCGGGGTGGTTCAAGTTCAGGAAATGCCCCACGCTAAAAGTATAGCCAGGCTGACCATCACCTCCAGGCACGGCAAAATGGTGCCATCCCTTGCGCTGGATATCTGCCAGTAGCACCTCATCTTCTGCATCTTCCGGGGCGGGGTAACGGAACTGACCGGGCATCTCGTCAAGAAACATGACTGTGTGAACTCCAGGGCCTGCAGCCCGTTAAACACATTTGCGTAGAGCGATTCTAGCAGAATCCGCACTGCCTTGGCGCCCGGCATCCTCCCTGCGCTATACTTCAGGGACATTCCCTGCCGACTGGATCACTCATGAAACGAACGCTGCTTGCAACCGCCGCCCTGTTTACCTCCTCTGCCCTGTACGCGGCGCCAGGCCTCACTGTCTATGGCGGTGGGTACAGCTGGGACAGTGAACTGGAAGGCACCTTCTCCTCCGGCGGGGCCAACATTGATGTGCAGGATGATCTGGGCTTCAACGAAGCCGATCAGGGTGTCCTTTATCTGGGCATTGAACACGCCGTTCCGATCCTCCCCAACTTCCGGGTCCGCTATATGGATCTTTCTGATACGGCCAGCAACCGTATCCAGCGCACCTTCGAGTTCAATGGCCAGATCTATGTGGCGCAAACCCGAGTCGATACCGACTTTGATATGGAGATGCTCGATGGCACCTTCTACTACACGCCAGTAGATACTGCCCTGAAACTGGATGTGGGCCTGACCGTCCGCAAGATGGAAGGCTACCTGCATCTCAATAGTCTGAATTCCGATGCCCGAATCGACGTCGATGAAATTGTCCCCATGTTGCATCTTGGCGCCAGAGCCAACCTCCCTGTACCCGGTGTCTATGTGGGAGGGGAAATCAATGCCATTGAATACGATGGCTCTGGCATCAATGATTTCGATGTGCAGGTCGGTTGGCGCTCCGATTACCTGATTGGCATTGAAGTCGGCTATAGCTACCTGCAACTGGATCTGGAAGATGTCAGCTCTCTGGACACCGACCTGGAAATGGGCGGCCCTTACCTGGCGCTCTCGATTGGTTTCTGACCTTGCAGGAGACCCGAACAATGAAGACAGGGATTGTCCTCGCCTGTGCCAGCCTCGCTATCAGCCATTCTGCCTTGGCCGAGGGCGTCCGTTTATCCGGGGGAGGGTACAGCTGGAACAGTGAACTGGAGGGCACCATCAGCGACGGAGATGAACTGGATCTGGATAACGATCTGCAGTTCAACCATGCCAGACAGAGCGGCGCCTACCTCACACTGGAACACGACAATCACTGGCTGCCCAATGCCCGGCTTCGCTACCTGGGGGTGCGCGATGCCGCCAGCACTTCGTCCCCCCGGGATCTGCAGTTCGCAGGCGAAAGTTTTATTGCCGGAGACCAGATTCGTAACGATCTGGATCTCCGCGTTTCTGATGCCACCCTGTACTACTCTCTCCCCCGCAACAACGGAGGCAAAGTGAATGTTGGGCTGGCAGCCCGGGATCTGAACGGCGAACTGGAAATTCTTTCCACTTCGGCACAGGCAATACGCCGCATTGACGAGACGCTTCCGGTATTCCATCTGGCGGGGTATTTACCGTTCCCATTGTTATCCGATAACGCGTACCTGGGAGCCGAAGCCAATGGCATCTATCTGGATGAAGATCAGTTGGGCGACTTTATTTTACGGGCAGGGTGGCAATCGGATTTTTTACTGGGGCTGGAAGTCGGCTTCCATCAGATGTTCATAAAACTCGACGAGGATTCCCGGAATCAGGCCGTAAACCTGAAATTTGGGGGCCCGTACGTGGCGCTAACACTGAACTTTCAGGGGCCCGCTTTCTAGCGAGGAATCAGCTGATTTCTCGCTTCAGTTCTTGCAAGTGCAGGTCCTTGGCTGCCCACAATTCGCTAACCCACTGCTGTAACTCGGCACGAAACTCGGCATCTTCCTGGTAATCACTGCGCCACAGGGCGGGATCCAGCGGACGCGTCTGCACGTCCACCACCACGCGATTCACCTTGCCACTTAGCAGTGCCCAGAAACCGGGTGGCGTGCCCTGCGGATAGGCGATCGTCACGTCCAGGAGCGCGTCAAGATTATCCCCCAGTGCTGCCAGCACGAAGGCCACACCCCCAGCCTTTGGGTTGAGAAGGTGGGTGTAGGGCGCCCCCTGTTGCTTGTGCTTGGCCGGTGTAAAACGGGTCCCTTCCAGAAAGTTCACCACCGTAACCGGGATGCCCTGAAACTTTTCACAGGCCCGGCGGGTAATCTCCAGATCCTTGCCCTTGAGTTCCGGATGTTTCGCCAGCACCGCCTTGCTGTAGCGCTTCATGAACGGATAATCCAGTGCCCAGAACGCCAAGCCCAGAAACGGCACCCAGATCAACTCCTTCTTTAGGAAGAACTTGAAATACGGGGTCTTGCGATTGAACGCCTGCACCAACGCCGGAATATCGACCCATGACTGGTGATTACTGACCACCAGGTAGGAGGTGTCCTGGCGTAACGCTGCCACCCCGCGGATATCCCATTGTGTCGGGGTCATCAAGGCAAAGATCGCCTTGCAGATTTCCGCCCAGGTTTCGGCAATGGTCATCACCATTACCGAGCAGGCTCGCCGCAGGGCCGCTACCGGCAACAGCAACTTCAGCAGCGCCACCACCATCATGGGGCCGATCAATACCAGGGTATTGATCAGCAACAACAACACTGTAATGACGCCCCGTACCATTACTGTTCCCTCAGTCCCTGCTGTTTAAGCGCCCTTTCTCTCAACAGCCATGCTGTCCACGTTCTGGAAACCACGTGGCAGCTTGGCACCCCGGCGGCCCCGTTCACCGTAGTAATGCTCCAGGTCAGATGCCTTCAGCGTCAGGTGGCGTTTACCAGCAAAGATGGTTAACGAATCCTGCGGCCCCAACACCTGCACGTCTTGCACAAACTCTTCCCGTGCCGCCACCCGTGCAGACGGTATCGACATCATCTTGTTGCCTTTACCGCGCGCCATTTCCGGCAGCTCCTTGACCGGGAAGACCAACAAACGCCCTTCGTTGGACACCAGTGCGATAAGGTCATCGCTGACACTGCCCACCGCCTGCGGTACCAGCACCTTGGCCCCCTTGGGCACGCTCAGCGCGGCCTTGCCCGCCTTCTTGTTAGCGAGCAGATCGGTATAGCGCACCACAAAGCCGTAGCCGGCATCGGTGCTCATCAGGAAGGCATCCTTTTCCTTGCCCATGACGGCGGCCATGAAAATGGCCCCCGAGGGCGGACTGACCCGCCCGGACAACGGCTCGCCCTGGCCTCGGGCGCTGGGCAGGGTATGTGCAGGGAGGGAATAACTGCGCCCGGTACTGTCGATAAAGCACACCGGCTGATTCGACTTGCCCCGGGCACTGGCGCGGTATTTGTCGCCGGCCTTGTAGCTGAGGCCTTCCACATCCACATCATGCCCCTTGGCAGCACGCACCCAGCCTTTTTCAGACAGCACCACCGTCACCGGATCGGCACTGACCAGATCGGTTTCATCCAGCGCGGAAGCGGCACTGCGTTCCACCAGCGGCGAGCGACGGTCATCCCCGTATTTCTCAGCGTCTTCCTTCAGCTCTTTCGCCACCAGTTTCTTCATGCGGGCCGTGGAGCCGAGCGTGGCTTCCAGGGTTTCACGTTCTTCGTTGAGCTCATCCTGCTCGCCACGAATCTTCATTTCCTCGAGTTTGGCCAGGTGGCGCAATTTCAGTTCGAGGATGGCTTCGGCCTGGCGGTCGGAAATCCCGAAGCGCTCCATCAGCACCGGCTTGGGCGCATCTTCGGTACGAATGATGTGGATCACTTCATCAATATTGAGGAATGCGACCAACAAGCCTTCCAGGATATGCAGGCGTTCGAGCACCTTGTCGAGGCGGTGCTGCAAGCGACGGCGCACCGTGACCATGCGGAACTGCAACCACTCGTTGAGAATGGTGTCCAGGCTCTTCACCTGTGGCCGGCCATCAATGCCGATCATGTTCAGGTTAACCCGGTAGTTCTTTTCCAGATCCGTGGTAGCAAACAGGTGCCCCATGAGCTGCTCAATATCCACCCGGTTGGATTTGGGTGTAATCACCAGCCGGGTCGGATTCTCGTGATCGGATTCATCACGCAGGTCGCTGACCATGGGCAGCTTTTTCTTGTTCATCTGGTCGGCGATCTGCTCCAGCACCTTGGCGCCGGAGACCTGATACGGCAGCGCCGTGACCACGATATCGCCATCCTCACGCTCGTAAACGGCACGCTGTTTCAGCGACCCCTTGCCCTCGGCGTACATGCGGATGATGTCGTTGATCGGGGTAATGATTTCCGCCTCGGTGGGGAAATCCGGCCCGGTAATATGCTCCATCAAATCATCCAGCGAGGCGCCGGGATCTTTCAGCAGATGGATACAGGCGTTGGCGACTTCACGCAGGTTATGGGGCGGAATGTCTGTGCTCATGCCCACCGCAATACCGGTGGTGCCATTGAGCAGCACATTGGGCAGTCGTGCCGGCAGCAGCTTCGGCTCATCCATGGTGCCATCGAAGTTCGGCACCCATTCCACCGTGCCCTGCCCCAGCTCCGCCAGTAGCACCTCGGCATAGGGCGCCAACTTGGATTCGGTATAACGCATGGCCGCGAAGGACTTCGGATCATCCGCGCTGCCCCAGTTACCCTGACCATCCACCAACGGATAGCGGTAACTGAACGGCTGCGCCATCAATACCATGGCCTCGTAACAGGCCGAGTCTCCATGGGGGTGATACTTACCCAGTACATCACCCACGGTACGGGCGGACTTCTTGTACTTGGCGGTATTCTTCAGGCCCAGCTCACTCATCGCGTACACGATTCGACGCTGCACCGGTTTCAGGCCGTCACCGATATTCGGCAGGGCCCGATCGAGAATCACGTACATGGAATAATCCAGGTACGCTTTTTCGGTGTATTCCCTCAGGGGAAAACTTTCAAATTCGTCAGCCATTTTTGCTCGCTATACTCACTTTAGTCTGACGTCGGACGTCTGAAGTCGGACGACAAAACCGATTATTCCCTTGCGTCAGACGTCCGAACCCAGACGTCCGACCCGCCGCAGCGCAGCGCTACACTTCAGCCAGATTCCCCTTTTCTTCCAGCCAGATCTTGCGATCCGAGGCGCGCTTCTTGCTCAGCAACATGTCCATCAACTGGTGGGTGTCATCGTCGCCACTGATGGACAGGCGCACCAGACGGCGGGTGTCGCGGGCCATGGTGGTTTCACGCAATTGCAGCGGGTTCATTTCGCCCAGCCCCTTGAATCGGGTGACGTTAACCTTGCCCCGCTTCTTCTCGGCCTTGATGCGATCGAGCACCCCTTCGCGTTCGTCCTTGTCCAGGGCGTAGTAGACGTCCTTGCCCACATCGATGCGGTACAGCGGTGGCATGGCCACAAACACATGACCATTTTTCACCAGCGCGGGGAAATGCCGCAGGAACAAGGCGCAGATCAGGGTCGCGATGTGCAGACCGTCAGAGTCCGCATCGGCAAGAATGCAGACCTTGCCATAGCGCAAGCCACTGAGATCATCACTGCCCGGCTCGATCCCCAGTGCCACCGCAATATCATGGATTTCCTGACTGCCCAGCACCTCACCAGAGTCCACTTCCCAGGTGTTCATGATCTTGCCCCGCAGGGGCATGATCGCCTGATAGACCCGGTCACGGGCCTGCTTGGCACTGCCCCCGGCAGAATCCCCTTCCACCAGAAAGATTTCACTCTGGGACGGATCATCGCTGGTACAGTCGGCCAGCTTGCCGGGCAACGCCGGGCCGCTGGTGACTTTTTTGCGCGTGACCTTTTTGGCCGCACGCAACCGTTTCTGGGCATTGTTGATACACAGGTCCGCCAGCTTCTCGGCTTCGTCGGTGTGCTGGTTCAACCACAGGGAAAAGGCATCCTTCACCACGCCAGACACGAACGCCGCCGTCTGCCGTGAGCTCAGCCGCTCTTTGGTCTGGCCGGCGAACTGCGGATCCTGCATCTTGACGCTCAGGACGTAGGCCGCCCGGTCCCAGATGTCTTCCGGGGTCAGCTTCACCCCACGGGGCAACAGGTTGCGGAACTCACAGAACTCACGCATGGCCTCCAGCAAACCGGAACGCAACCCGTTCACGTGCGTGCCGCCCTGGGCGGTGGGAATCAGGTTAACGTAGGACTCCTGCACCAGCTCGCCACCTTCCGGCAACCACATGACAGCCCAGTCCACTGCCTCGGTCTCGGCACTCATGGCGCCGTTGAAGGGCTCTTCCGGCACCCGCTCCCAGCCGGTAGCCGATTCCAGCAGATATTCAATCAAGCCGTCTTCAAACTGCCAAGTCTCGGTTTCTCCGCTGAGCTGGTTTTCCAGAATGACCTTCAGGCCCGGGCACAATACGGCCTTGGCCCGCAGCAGGTGCTTGAGCCGCGAAACGGAAATCTTCGGGGAGTCGAAATACGACGGGTCTGGCCAGAAGCGTAGAATGGTACCGGTGTTGCGCTTGCCCACCGTGTCCACCACTTCCAGTTCGCTGCGCTTTTCGCCATCGCCAAACTCGATGCGGTGCAGCTGCCCGTCACGTTTGACCAGCACTTCCAGCTTGGTGGACAGGGCATTCACCACCGACACACCCACACCGTGCAAACCACCGCTGAACTGGTAGTTGTTGTTGGAAAACTTGCCGCCCGCATGCAGGGTGGAAAGGATCACCTCCACCCCGGGTTTCTTCTGCACCGGGTGCAGGTCCACCGGCATCCCGCGGCCATCATCTTCCACTTCCACGCCACCGTCCTTGAACAGGGTGACCTTGATGGACTTGGCATGGCCCGCCAGTGCTTCATCGACCGAGTTGTCGATCACTTCCTGGGCCAGGTGGTTGGGGCGGGTGGTGTCGGTGTACATGCCGGGACGCTTGCGCACCGGCTCCAGGCCCGACAGTACTTCAATATTCTCGGACGTATAGTTGTTGGTCATAAAGTATCTTGAATTCAGGGTCGGACGTCTGACGTTGGACGCCGGACGACTGACAAACGGGTTGTCGCGTCAGACGTCAGACTGCCGACGTCAGACTCACACCACAAAACCGCAGAATCAGCGGTATGAAGGCGTCAAAGTTATCAAAGGCGTGGCTGCCACCCAAGCCACAATAGCGGTGACAGTCGCCATAATAGTCCCAACCATCTTCCCAGTTGAGGGTTTCATCCCCGGTCTGGGTCAGCAACAGCTGGTTGTCCGGCTTGGAAATGTCTGCCACTTCGTAGTGACGCAACTCTTCCAGCCAGGCCGGATTGAACTGGTAGGCCTCTCCGGTGTGATAGTTATGCTGGATACCTGTGTATTTGTCCAGTAGTCGCCATGGACGAACTGCCGGATTGATGTGTGCCGCCTTGAGATCATGGTGCTCGGCCAGCCAGGTGGCATAGAAGCCGCCCAGCGACGAGCCCAGCAGCGCCACCGGCCCAGCCGAGGCGATGGCCGCATCCAGCTCTGCCATGGCCTGCCGCGGGGACGGCGGCAAGGCCGGCACAATCAGGCGTTCCGCACAGCCTGCACGCTCGAACACCTCACGCAGAATCCCTGCCTTGTGCGAAGCCGGAGAGCTGTTGAAGCCGTGAATGTAGAGAAGAGAGGTTTCTGGGGCCATGGCATCGCAACCAAAACAGTGAACAGTGAACAGTGAACAGTGAACAGTGAACAGTGAACAGTGAACAGTGAACAGTGAACAGTGAACAGTGAACAGTGAACAAGGCTGCCCGACCGACATACCCTGTCAAGTTTTTCTTCTTTTCCTTGTCCTTAAACGCACAAGGCCACACCCAGAATCTGAGCGCGGCCTCCAGCCTGGCTGTATGCACCTGCGCCACACGCGCAACTATTAACTGTTAACCATTCACTATTAACGGTCTTTCAGTAGCCCTTGACCGTGAAGTCCACTTCGAAGGTGATCCCCTCAACCCGGCTGACGCCGGTATCAATGCGACCATCGGGATGCAAATCCAGCCAGCGGTAGCCGGGATTGGTATCGTCCACCGCGAAATCTTCGCTTTTGGGCTTGAACTGTACACAGGTGCTGGGCACCGCCAGCATCCGCACACCATTGCGTTCGTTGTCGTATTCCTGGTGAACATGCCCCCAAATGATGGCGCGCACGCGGTCATGGCGGTCGATCACATCAAAGAACTGGCTGGCACTGCCGACCACCTGGGTGTCCAGCCAGGCACATTCCATCGGCACCGGATGATGGTGCAAACAGACCATCAGATGGTCCCCTTTGGCATGGGCCAGGGATTGATCCAGAAATTTCAGGTCTTCATCGAACAGTTCGCCCGGCACCTCACCAGGAATGGTGGAATCGAGCATCACGATGGTCCAGTTCCCTACCTCAAGCACACAGGGACTCATCCGTTCACGCTGGGTATCCAGAGCCTCGAGCATGGGGGCAGGTTTGTCGTGGTTACCTTCCAGCCAGTACACAGGGGTATTGAAATCAGCCAGCGCCTGATCCAACCGCTGATAGGATTCGAAAGACGCATCCTGGGAGAGATCACCCGTGGCCAGAATCAAGTCCGGGTTTGGCTGCTCAAGGCGAATCAGCTCGAGCACCTTGTCCAGACTGAACTGGGTATTGAGGCCCAACAGCTTGCCATCCGTGTCGGCAAACAAATGGCAGTCCGATAACTGCACAACTCGAAGGGGCTGCAACTGCTGCGTCAAATCCCCGCTCCCGTGACCGTGATGATTCTTCTGGTTCCCATGGTTGAGAGCACATGCTCTCTCGGGCGTCCCCACGCCCTCCTGCGATTCCTTATAACCAAGATGATGGCACTTTTCTAGGAATCCGGTCCAAGACCCGGAATTGGTTACCATTTCTCCACAATCCACCCTTTCGGGCAGGGGCTGCATATTGCCAAACCGGCCAGTCTGTGCTCAGCGTTCGCCAGTGACCTGTTGGCGCCACTGCTGACCGCCGTCACGGCCATGATCATGGACATGACGAAGCCACTCCGCCAGAAAACGGTTCCACTGCGCTTTCTCATCACGCTGATGCATATTGCGGTTGGGGTAGGCATAACGAGCGTTGATCCGTCGGAACGGCCGGGCCTCGGTCACTTCCGCCAACCGGGCATCATGGTACAGGCGCACCGTCAGCCGGGAGGCAGGCAATACGTCCAGCAGCTCCTGATCTTCCAGGCGCACCGTGGTGGTGTAAGGAGAACGCTCAAGCACCTGCATACGCAGGGTGTGAGGGTGATGGGCATGCCCCAGATCCACACTCATCTGATCACGGTCCCCGAGGGCATTCATCAGTGGCAGCATGCGAGCATAGTTCTCCTCGCACTGACTCATCAGGGCACGAAAATCGAGACGATAACGGTCTCGCCGCGTCACTTCGCCCCCCAGCGGGCATCCAGATCCTGGCGATTAAGCAGCAGCCACTGCAAGGCGATCAGGCTGGCGGCATTATCCACCCGCCCCGAAGTCAGCAAGGCCGGGATGGTATCCGCCGACAAGGTCAGGGCACGGATGTCCTCTCCTTCATCGGGGCAGCCAAAGATGCCTCCTGCGCCCGCCAGGTCAGCCTTGCCCACGAACACATGCAGCCGCTCATTGGTACCCCCCGGGCTCGGCATGTACTGGGCCACGGTCTCCATTTCGGCCAGGGTCAATCCCGCTTCTTCAATGGCTTCGCGACGAATCAGGTCTTCGGCACTTTCGCCGTCCTTGTCTGCAATACCGGCAATCAGTTCCAGACACCAGGGAGTATCGCGCCACTCCAGCGCCCCCACGCGAAACTGCTCCACCAACAGGATTTCGCCGCGCACCGGGTCGTAGGGCAGCACGGCTGCGGCCGGAGGCCGAATGAACAGCTCGCGGCGAACCGGCTTGCCCCAGCCCCCCTGGTAGTGACGGTGGCGCAGGGTCAGGGCATCAACGCGGAAGAACCCCTGGAAAGGCGTTTCCGTTTCCAGGATTTCCACGTCATCCTGAGTGAATGGAGGCGACAGTTCAGTCATGGGCTTTATGGTACAAGGCACTGCCCTGCTCACGAAATTCCCGGGACTTTTCTTCCATGCCGGATTCCGCCTGATCGGCCTGGGCCACCTGGGCACGGCCATCACCGTAGGTCTCACGAACTTCCTGGCTGATTTTCATGGAGCAGAACTTGGGGCCACACATGGAGCAGAAATGCGCCACCTTGTGTGCCTGCTTGGGCAGGGTTTCATCATGGAAAGCCCGCGCCCGATCCGGGTCCAGCCCCAGATTGAACTGGTCTTCCCAGCGAAACTCGAAACGCGCCTTGGAGAGCGCATTGTCACGGATCTGCGCACCGGGGTGCCCTTTCGCCAGATCCGCCGCATGGGCGGCGATCTTGTAGGCCATGATGCCTTCTTTCACGTCTTCCCGGTTGGGCAGCCCCAGATGCTCCTTGGGCGTGACATAGCAAAGCATGGCGGTGCCATACCAGCCGATCATCGCCGCGCCGATGGCACTGGAGATGTGATCGTAGCCGGGGGAAATATCCAGCGTCAGCGGGCCCAGGGTATAGAACGGGGCCTCGCCACAATGGGCCAGTTGCTCATCCATATTGGCCTTGATCATATGCATGGGCACGTGGCCCGGGCCTTCGATCATCACCTGTACATCGTGCTTCCAGGCGATCTTGGTGAGCTCACCCAGGGTCCGCAGCTCACTGAACTGGGCTTCGTCATTGGCATCGGCCAGCGACCCCGGCCGCAGGCCATCGCCCAGGCTGAAGGTCACATCGTAGGCCTTCATGATCTCGCAGATGTCTTCGAAGTGGGTGTAAAGGAAATTTTCCTTGTGATGCGCAAGACACCACTTGGCCATGATGGAGCCACCGCGAGACACGATGCCGGTGACCCGGTTGGCCGTCATCGGCACATAGCGCAGCAATACACCGGCATGAATGGTGAAATAGCTGACCCCTTGCTCGGCCTGCTCAATCAGGGTGTCGCGGAAAATCTCCCAGGTCAGGTCCTCGGCGATACCATTGACCTTTTCCAGCGCCTGGTAGATCGGCACGGTGCCGATGGGCACAGGGGAGTTGCGCAGGATCCACTCACGGGTTTCGTGAATGTTGTCCCCGGTAGACAAGTCCATCACGGTATCACCGCCCCAGCGGGTAGCCCAGGTCATCTTGGACACTTCTTCCTCGATGGAGGAGGTCACCGCCGAATTACCAATATTGGCGTTGATCTTGGTGAGGAAGTTACGGCCGATGATCATCGGCTCCAGCTCGGGGTGGTTGATATTCGCGGGAATTACCGCGCGCCCGCGGGCCACTTCATCACGAACGAACTCCGGGGTGATGCGGTCAGGAATCGCCGCCCCAAAGCTCTGGCCCGGATGCTGCTGGCAGGGCAGGCCCGAGGCCAGGTGCTCGTCCAGTCGCTGATTCTCGCGAATGGCAATGTATTCCATTTCCGGGGTAACAATGCCCTGCCGGGCATAGTGCATCTGACTGACATTCTTGCCGGCACGGGCACGCAGCGGGGTGCGGACATGCTCAAAGCGAAGACCCGCCGTTTTCAGGTCAGCCGCGCGCTTGCGACCGTACTCGCTGGTCAAGCCGCCCAGTTCCTCGGTATCATCCCTTTCCTGAATCCAATTCAGGCGAATCGGGGCCAGGCCTTTACGCACATCAATCTGCATATCGGGGTCCGTGTACGGACCGGAGGTATCATAAACGCAGATGGGTGGGTTATCCTCGAACCTTCCTTCCGCCAGTGGCGTTGGATCCTGTCGGATCTCTCGCATGGGCACCCGGATGTCCGGGCGGGAGCCGGTAACATAGATTTTTTGCGAACCGGCAATAGGCAGGCAGGATTCTTCAATAGCATTAGCGGCAATGGGGCGCTGATCGTCTGGCACGTCGGCCTCCAGAAAGTGGGGTCACAATGAGGAATGGCGGACACTATACGCCAGCGCCCATTGGCCAAACAACCGCAGACCCCGGGCCGCAGAAGCAGTACCAATTTTCTGTACCAGCCAGTACTATTATTTGTTATCAACCCACAGGAAGAGTGCACCAGAATGAAGCGCAGCTACACCCAGTCCCTCGCCCTCCTGCTGACCGCCCTGGGCGGCTCTGTTCATGCCGCCAATCTGGTGGAAGTCGCCAACGCAGCCTGGTCCTACGACGGCACCTGGCGCGCCGCCCGCATGACCTGGAACGCCGATCAGCAGTTGCTGGTGCAAGGACGTGCCGCACTCTTCCCGAATGTGTCTGCCAGCTATGGCCGATATGACAACGAACAGGAAATCGAAGACCTGCGACTGGAACAGAATTACGGCAGCGAAGTCAGCACCTTTACCCTGACCCAGCCGCTGTTCCGGGTGGATGCCTGGTACGGCTACAAAGAAGCCAAATCCAGCACCGACATCGCCCAGGCCAACTTTGAACAAGCCCGTCAGGATTTTGTCCTGCGCGTCGCCCAGGGTTACTTCGGCGTGCTGCGAGCCTGGGATAACTGGGTATCCGCCAAAGCCGAAGAAAAAGCCATCGGCCGCCAGCTGGAGCAGACCCAGGAGCGTTTCGATGTGGGCCTGGTGCCCGCCACCGATGTAGAAGAAGCACAAGCCACCTACGACCTGACCCAGGTCAACCTGATTGTGGCCCGCCAGCAATACGAAATTGCCCGTGACCAGCTGGAGACTCTCACCGGGCAACAGTGGGAAACCCTGTCAGAGCTGCAAGACGACCTGCCCATGGATGGCCCGCAACCCTCCGCCATGAATGAATGGATTGACAAGGCCCAGTCAGAAAACCCCGGCGTCCGCGCTGCGCTGTACAACACCCAGCTCACCGAGAACACCGCCAAGCGTCAACTCGGCACCATGATGCCGCAGGTGCAGCTGGTGGCACAGTATCAACACTCCCACCTGGATCCGGACGACAATACCGCCACCACTGGCGGTGGTGCGGGCAGCGGCGGCTGGCTGTATGACACACAGAACCGCCAGATCGGCATTGAAGTCAGCATGCCCCTGTTCCAGGGCGGCGGCCTGAACAGCCGTCGCAAGGAAGCCTATCTGCGTGCCGATGCAGCCGACTTCCAGTACGACCAGGCAGTGCGCGACATCATTCAGCAGACCCGCAGCGCCTACCGCACGGTAGAAGCCGATGCCCTGCGCATCAAGGCCCGTGAGCAAGCCATCCGCTCCACCCGCTCTGCATTGGATGCCACCCAGTCCGGCTATGAGGTAGGTACCCGTAACGTGGTCGACGTGCTCAACGCCCAGCGCGCCCTGTTTGCCGCCGAGCGCGACTACGCCAACGCCCGTTACGATTACATCATCGACTCCCTGACGCTCAAATCCACCACCGGTGATCTGCAACAAGGCGACCTGGCCGCCGTGAACCAGTGGCTGTCCCCCAGCGAGACCCTCAACCTTTACCAACCAGATCTGGAAGGAAAGAGTGAGGAAATGATGGAAGAAAATGCAGCGAACAATGAATAGTTAAGCGCGTAACGCGCCAGCATTAACTGAACGCAAAGAGGCCGCGCCCAGACACAGGGCGCGGCCTCTTGCTTTGAGGAGAACCTGTCACAGGCATCTACTTGCTGTGGGAGCTTGCCTGCAAGCGATCAACCACAATCCTCACCCAAACCCTGAACGCGGCCAAACACCCTGCAGACCCCAACCACCCCCAACCGTGCGCTGTTAACTGTTCACTGTTAACTGTTCACTGATCAACGTCAGCCCCTTCTCCAACGCACCACGATTAGCCTCAACCACTCCCGCCGCCGCCTCACCTTGCGCCCGGCACCGCGCCGCATCGTCAAACAGTGCCAGCAGGGTCGTTGCCAGTGCGCCGGCATCGTTCACCATCGAAAGCCCGCCGGCCTCGTCCAGCAGCTGCGAGATGGCGGTAAAGTTATGCAGGTGCGGGCCGGTGAGTACCGGTTTTTGCCAGGCCGCCGGCTCCAGCAGGTTGTGCCCGCCCACCGGCACCAGAGAGCCCCCCACAAAGGCCAGATCGGCGGCGCCAAACAACATCAGCAATTCCCCCATGGTATCCGCCAGATACACCTGTGCCTGCGCAGGCGGCTCAGCGGCGCTACGCCGGGCCACCGTCATCTGCTGCTGGCGCACCAGCGATGCCACATCATCAAAGCGCTCAGGGTGACGCGGTACCAGCACCAGCAACGCATCATCATGGCGGGCCATGACATCGCGGTGGGCCGCCAGCACCTGCTCATCTTCACCGGGATGCGTACTGGCGGCGATCCACACCGGCCGCGCGCCAATGTCGGCCCGCAGTGCGGCTGCTTTTTGACGCACCGGCTCATCGAGGGTCATGTCGAACTTCACACTGCCAATGGCATGGACACGCTCCGGCCAGGCACCTAACGCCACGTAACGCTCGGCCTCCACCGGCGTCTGCACTGCGAGCACATCGAACTGTGCCATCATCGGCCGCACCAGCCGTGGCAGCTTGCGGTAGCCGCGAAAACTGTTTTCAGACAAACGCCCGTTCATCAGCATCAGCCTTGCCCCATGACGCTTTGTCTCGGCACAAAGATTCGGCCAGAGCTCGGTTTCCAGTACCACCACCAGCTGGGGATCAAACGCCCGGAAAAAGCGCTTCAGGGCGGAAGGCACCTCCCAGGGACAATAGACATGGGTTACCCGGTCGCCGAACAGGGCTTTCACCCGCTCCGACCCGGTTGGCGTCGTGGTGGTAACCAGTAGCGGTGTCTGCGGATGATCGGCCAGCAACCGCTCAATCAACGGCGCTGCCGCCAGGGTCTCCCCCACCGACACCGCATGAACCCACAAAGAGCGCCGCAGGGTACCCGGCCGATAGCCCCAGGCCATTCGCTCTTTCCAGCGCTGTCGATACGCTGGCGCCTTGCGCCCACGCAGCCAGAGTCGCAGGAACAGGAAAGGCAGAAGCAAATACCAGAGAAGAGAATAAAAGGTTCGCATAGGGCTTCTTGTGTCTGACATCGGACGCCGGACGTCTGACGCCCGACCCGTCTATGCTAGCATAGCCCCACCTTTGTCAGATGGTGTGCCATGAGCAAATCCACACTGAAACCCGACATTCTCATCCTCGGTGGTGGCATCGCCGGGCTGTGGCTGATCAACCGGCTCAATGCGGCCGGCTATCAATGCCTGCTGCTGGAAAGCCATACCCTGGGGGGCGATCAGACACTGGCCAGCCAGGGCATTATTCACGGCGGGCTGAAATACGCCCTGGGCGGTAGCCTTTCCAGCGAATCGGAATCCATCGCCGAGATGCCTGATCGCTGGCGTGCCGCCATGGCAGGCAACGACCCAGTGGACCTGCGCGACCTTAGCGTGCTCAGCGACACCCAGCACATGTGGTCCAGTGGTTCGGTGGCATCGCGGATGACCAATTTCTTCGCCAGCAAGATGCTGCGGGGCCGTATTGAAAAACTGTCGCGGGCAAATTATCCCTCTGCACTTGCCGACAAGGCCTTCAAGGGCAACGTCTATTCGCTGGACGATCTGGTCATCAATACCGAATCCCTGATTGCGACGCTGGCCGCCCCGGTCCGCCATCGACTGCTGGCGTTTGATCCGCAGCACGACACCCTGACCTGGAACGATGCCGGCTTGGCCTGCGCCACCGTCAACGGCCTGCGAATCGAGCCGGCCATGACCGTTCTGGCTGCAGGCAATGGCAACCCGGCCCTGTTGGAGCAAGCTCACAAGGCCCATTTGCTCGAGCAGGAAGACAGCCAATTGCGGCCGCTAAAAATGGTGCTCGTCAAGCATGACCTGGGCCACCGCTTGTATGCCCACTGTGTGGGCACCAGCAACAAACCGGTACTGACCGTGACCACCCACGATTGCCCGGATGGCAAGGTGGTGTGGTACCTGGGGGGCGATCTGGCTGAGCAGGGCGTGCAGCGCACGGATGCCGAACAATTGGCCGCAGGCCAGGCAGAATTGAAAAAGCGCTTCCCCTGGCTGGATTTCAGTCAGGCGCAACTGGCCACGCTGGATGTAGTGCGCGCCGAACCGAAGCAACAGACACTGGTAAAGCCGGACAGCGCCTATGCCCGTCGCGACCAGAACCTGATCATCAGCTGGCCCACCAAACTGACCCTGGCCCCGGACCTGGGTGACAGAGTCATGGCGCTGGTGGAAGAGCATGGCCTGCAACCGGGCGAACCAATGATGCTGCCAGCGGAACTGAAACAGGCGCCCATGGGCGTGCCGTACTGGCATAGGTGTTTTTAAATATTCAGTAGCAAGCTACAAGCTTCAAGCTACAACACGAGGCAGTGCTCTCTGGATCTGACAGGTTATTGCTCCGCGCTTGTTGCTTATAGCGGTCGCGGGCACGGCCAGCCAGATCAGATGACCTAAACCGCGCCTTGCAGCTTGAAGCTTGTAGCTTGCCGCTAAGGAGCTTTCATGTCTTTCATGCGCCCGCTGGGCAACACCGGTTTGACCGTCAGCGCCCTGGGACTGGGTACGGTAAAAATTGGCCGCGACAAGGGCGTGAAATACCCCAACGGCTTCACCATCCCCGATGATCGCGCCGTCGTCGAACTGCTGGCCCAGGCACGCGATCTGGGGATCAACCTGATCGACACCGCCCCCGCCTATGGCCACAGCGAACAACGACTCGGCCAGCTCATGAGCCAGCGACAAGAATGGATCATCGTCACCAAAGTGGGCGAGGAATTTGATAACGACAGCGGTGCCAGCCATTTTGATTTTTCCCCCGAGCATGTTCGCCGCTCGGTGGAACGCAGCCTGACACGATTGAAAACCGATTATCTCGATTGTGTGCTGGTACATTCAGATGGCAATGACCTGGCCATCATCGAGCAAGGGACCCTGGATGCCCTCAACGATCTCAAAAAGGCGGGTCTGATTCGCGCCACTGGCATGTCCACCAAAACCGTGGAAGGGGGCCTCGCCACCCTGCAGCATGCCGACATCGCCATGGTCACTTACAACCTGAGCCATCACGACGAAGTACCGGTCATTGAGCAGGCCGCCGCCGACCTGAAAGGCATCCTGATCAAGAAAGCCTTTGCCAGTGGCCATCTGGATGACAATATTGCGGACCCGGTGCAGGAAAGCCTGAACCAGATCCTTGGCACCGCTGGTGTCAGCAGTATCATTGCCGGCACCATCAACCCAAGGCACTTGCAGGAAAATGTGGCCAAAGCGCGCCAGGCCTGCCAGCCATAACAACAACGGAATAGCCTGAAATGCGCCTTACCTTGATCTTTCTGCTGACGGCCACCAGCCTGCTTGCCAGAGCCGATGACATCCTGATTCTTCGTGACGCGCCTCAGGGTTGCGAAGAAAGGGGCGAGGTGTCGGTATCGTCCGGCAGCAAGATGCAGGGCATGCTGTTCAGCGACGAAACCATCGACAACAACGTGAAGAAAAAACTGCGCAAGGCGATTAAAAAAGCCGACGGCAACCGTGGCGTGGTAAAAGACCGCCGTGAATTCATGATGGAAAGCCAGTTCCGCGGTATCGAACACATCGAGCTCGATGCATGGGTGTGGCACTGCGAAGAGAAAGACGCCTCGTAGTCGCCATCAACATCTCTCCAGGCCTGACAGGACACGCTTTCTTGCCTTGTCAGGCCATCCCCCCTTGTGGGCGCCGCATTAACCGCTGGATGCAGACGGTATCTCCACCCCCAGGGCCTGCAACCCGGCCCAGTGCCCCTGCTGATAGCCCTGTTCCAGTTTCCGGGCATTGGTCGTCAGACGGTTCACCGGGAAATGTTCATCCGGTGCAATCACAGTGATCCGGCAGTCCGCCGGTGGGTTGGCAATAAACGCCAGCGAGGCATTGTAAACGTCAGTGCGTTTGACCATGGCGTCGTACAGGGCAGGCATATCTTTTACCCACGGTTTGATCAGCGGCGTCAGAGCGCTGGGTTTCTTGCGATATCCCTGATGCCGGGACAGCACCACCGTAATATCCCGCGCCCCTTGCTCGTAGGCCCATTGCACCGGAATGGAATCCGCCAGACCGCCATCGGTCATGGGCTGCCCGGCCACTTCCGGAAACGCCCGATAGGCAAAGGGGATGGAACAGGACGCAGTCATGATGTCGTCCAGGTTGTCGGGGCTGGCCTGGAAATAACGGGGGGTGCCATCTTCCACCGACGTAGCCACCACCCACAGAGGCACTCGGCCCTGCCAGTGCTGCTCCAGATGCAAGGGCACCTCGAGGCGAGACTGATGCCATAACCAGTGCACATCACATAGATGCCCCCCGCTCATGAACCGCTGCCAGTTAATGAAATCGGGACGGCAAGCATGGTCGGTAATGATTCTTCGGCTGCGTCCCAGATCACCGGCAAGGTACCCGATCAGATTGGTGGAGCCGGCCGACACCCCCACTGCAAAATCGAAATCCCGATAATCCTTTTCCAGAAACGCATCCAGCACCCCCGCCGCAAAAATGCCGCGCATGGCACCACCTTCTACCACCAACGCTCGTTGTGACATCGCTTTCCTCCACTGGGGAAATCAGTGAATACCCCGTAACCACAATGGCAAAGCCGCCAACGTTGCGGAAATAGATCCTTGCTGTCCCTGCCATCGGCATTGCTGATGCCAGACGCCGGCCCACCCGGGCTGCACCGATTCAGCGCAACCGCTTCATGTTGGCGCACCCAGTATTGGCAGAGGCCACCGCCGTACTCAATCCCACCCCCATTAACTATTGTAAAAACAGACAATTACCAACGACCGCCGCATCTGGCACTCGCCTTGCACAAGAACGCATACCAACTTGTATACAAACAGGTGTGCTAACGAAATGATCGGCTGGACTCTCCAACAATGGCAGGCGGCCTACCGCAGCGGGGACCTCACCCCGGTGCAGGCCATGAAACAACTGGCGATGCATCTGCATGACAGCGAGCGCGCCCTGTGGATTCATCTGCTGGACGAGTCTTCCCTGGTTGCCCAGGCCGGCGCCCTCACCGATCCCTCCCTGCCCCTGTATGGCATTCCCTTTGCGGTGAAAGACAATATTGATGTGGCGGGCATTCCGACTACCGCAGCCTGCCCCGCGTTTGCCTACACCCCCGAAGAAGACGCCACCGTTGTGCGCCTGCTACGCGAGGCCGGCGCCATCGTGGTAGGCAAGACCAATCTGGACCAGTTCGCCACCGGCCTGGTGGGCGTCCGCTCGCCCTATGGTGAAGTCCCCAATCCGTTCAACCCGGACTATGTCAGTGGCGGCTCCAGTTCCGGCTCCGGCACAGCCGTAAGCCTGGGACTGGTACCTTTCGCCCTGGGTACCGACACCGCCGGTTCTGGCCGCGTCCCGGCATCGTTCACCAATACGGTGGGGCTAAAACCCACCCGTGGCGCCATCAGCACCAAAGGGGTTGTTCCCGCCTGCCGGACACTCGATTGCGTAAGCGTCTTTGCCCTGAATGTCGATGACGCGCAGACCATCTACGAGATTGCCGGGCAATTCGATGAACACGATGCCTACAGCCGTCCAGCTCCGGCACGGCAAGCCAGCGGATTGCCGGCGCGGCCGAAACTGGGCATTCCCAACGTCTTGCCCTGGTTCGGTGACGCGCAGGCCAAAGCCCTGTGGGAACAACAGCTGGAAAGTATTCAGGCCATAGCCGATCTGGTGCCGCTGGATACCATGGTGCTGGAAGATGCGGCAGCGCTGCTTTACCAGGGGCCGTGGGTGGCTGAACGCTTCACCGTCACAGAGTCACTGCTGCAGACTCAGCCAGACGCCGTCCTGCCTGTGATCCGCAACATCCTTGAGCCCGCCGCCGACCTGAAGGCTGCCGACAGCTTCCGGGCCCAATACCAGCTGGCCGAACTGAAACGCGAAGCCGACGCCTTGCTGTCCCAGGTAGATGCCCTGCTGCTGCCGACCACACCGGGCATCTATACCCGGGCAGCAGTCAGTGATGACCCCATTACCCTGAACAGCCAGCTTGGCACCTGGACCAATTTTGTGAATCTACTGGACCTGTGCGCGCTGGCCCTGCCCGGTGGATTCCGGGCTGACGGTCTGCCCGCCGGCGTGACTCTCGTTGGCGACGCCTGGCAGGACCATGCCCTGGCAGAATTCGGCCGCCGCTGGCAGCAACATCAGCCCTGGCAAGCCGGCGCTACCGGTCAGGCATTACCCGCCCCCGCCCACCGCGCCGCCAACAATGACGGCAGTGATTTCATTACTGTGGCAGTGGTCGGTGCCCATCTCACCGGCATGCCCCTTAACAGCCAGCTCACCGAACGCAACGCCGTGCTGCTGGAAGCCACCCATACCGCACCCCGCTACCGGCTGTATGCCCTGGCCAACACCGTGCCCCCCAAACCCGGGCTGATCCGTAACCCGAAAGACGGCGGCGACAGCATTCCCATCGAACTGTGGCAAATGCCCGTCGAACACTTCGGCAGTTTTGTCGGGCTGATACCGGCACCGCTCGGCATTGGCAGCCTGGAAACCGTCGATGGCCGCTGGGTAAAAGGCTTTATCTGTGAACCGTGGGCCATCGATGACGCCACCGACATTACCGCGCTGGGAGGCTGGAGAAACTACATTGCCAAACTGAAACAAGAGGGAGCTCTTTGATGTTGAAGAAAGTGCTGATCGCCAATCGGGGTGAAATCGCCGTACGAATTTGCCGTACCCTGAAGCAGATGGGCATTGCCTCCGTAGCCGTCTATTCCGACGCGGACCGCAACAGTCAGCACGTCAGCGCCGCCGATGAAGCGGTGGCGCTGGGCGGTCAAACCGCCGCAGAGAGCTACCTGAAAACCGACCTGATTCTGAAAGCGGCCCTCGATACTGGTGCCGATGCGATCATCCCCGGCTACGGCTTCCTGTCAGAAAATGCCGAGTTCGCCGAAGCCTGTGAAGCCAACGGCATCGCGTTCGCCGGCCCGACCCCGGCCCAGCTTCGCAACTTCGGGCTCAAGCATGAAGCCCGTGCCCTGGCAGAAAAAGCCGGAGTGCCTCTGGCCCCCGGCACCGACCTGCTGCAAAGCCTGGATGAGGCCAGACAGGCGGCCAGCGATATCGGCTACCCGGTCATGCTGAAGAGCACCGCCGGCGGCGGCGGTATCGGTCTGTCACGGTGCAACAACGAGGCCGAACTGGTCTGCGCCTATGAATCCGTGAAACGCCTTGGCGAAAGTTTTTTCTCCGATAGCGGGGTATTCATCGAGCGCTTTGTGGCCCGGGCGCGCCATGTGGAAGTACAGATTTTTGGCGACGGCGAAGGCACCGTGTTGGCGCTGGGGGAACGCGAGTGCTCCCTGCAACGGCGCAACCAGAAAGTGGTAGAAGAAACCCCCGCCCCCAATCTTCCCCAGGCCACCCGCGAAAAACTTCATGCCAGCGCCGTACGACTCGGTCAGTCCGTTAAGTATCGCTCCGCGGGCACCGTGGAATACATCTATGACGACGAGCGCGACGAATTCTATTTCCTGGAAGTGAACACCCGCTTGCAGGTGGAGCATGGCGTCACCGAATCCGTCTTCAACGTGGACCTGGTGCAGTGGATGGTGGAACTGGCGGGCGGCCAACGCCCCCCGCTAAACGAAAGCTACATCAGCCAGGGCGCCTCCATGGAAGTGCGTATCTACGCAGAAGACGCCCTGAAAGATTTCCAGCCCAGCCCCGGTGAACTGACCGAAGTCTTTTTCCCGGACAACATTCGACTGGACGGCTGGGTCGACACCGGCACCGTGGTCAGCCCGCACTACGACCCGATGATTGCCAAGGTAATCGTGCACGGTGCCGACCGCACTGATGCACTGGCTAAAATGCAGGATGCACTGGCACACACCCGACTGTCCGGTATCGCCACCAACCTGGATTACCTGCGCCAGATCCTGCGCGACGAAAACGTGATCGCCGGCAAGGTCTCCACCCGTTACCTGGAAACCTTCCACTACGCCCCGACCGCGTTCGAAATTGAGGACCCCGGCACCTACACCACGGTGCAGGATTACCCCGGCCGTGACGGCTACTGGGATATCGGCGTTCCGCCTTCCGGCCCCATGGACGATTTTGCTTTTCGGCTGGCCAACCGCATCGTCGGCAACCATCCCTCCGCAGCAGGACTGGAAGCGACCCTGTGCGGCCCCTCACTGACCTTTCATTGTGACACCGTGATTGCCCTGACCGGCGCAGACTGCGAGGCCCAACTGGACGGCCAGCCCGTTGCCCTGTGGCAGCCAATCACGGTCAACGCCGGGCAAACCCTGACCACCGGCAAGGTCACCTCTGGCTGCCGCAGCTACATCGCCATTCGCAACGGCATTGATGTACCCGATTATCTCGGCAGCAAATCCACCTTTGTCCTGGGTCAGTTTGGCGGCCACGGAGGACGCACCCTGCGCAAGGGAGACGTCCTCTCCATCTGCCAACCTCGGCTCGCAGGTTGCCCCACCCCGGCGCCAGTGGCCGAGCCTCACGGTGCGGAAGTCTCACTGATTCCGGACTACCCGCAGCAGTGGGACATCAAGGTACTCTACGGCCCCCACGGTGCCCCCGACTTTTTTACCCAAGACGCCATCGACGAGTTCTTTGCTGCAGACTGGCAGGTGCACTACAACTCCAATCGCCTCGGCATTCGCCTGGTCGGCCCCAAGCCCAGCTGGACCCGGACTGACGGTGGTGAGGCCGGGCTGCATCCCTCCAATGTCCACGACAACGAATACGCCATCGGCTCCATTAACTTCACCGGGGATTTCCCCGTCATTCTTACCAAGGATGGCCCCAGCCTCGGCGGGTTTGTCTGTCCGGTCACCATTGCCAAGGCCGAACTGTGGAAAGTGGGCCAGCTGAAACCCGGCGACAGCATTCGCTTTTCGCCCATCAGCTTTGCCGAAGCCAGAGCCATGGAGGAAGCCCAGGATGCCTCCATCGACAACCTTGGCTGCATCCCGGTGATTCATCCCCAGGTGAGCTCCGAAGACCATGCCTTTACCTCGCACACCATGCTGGCGGAACAAGACGCCGACGGGGATGCGCCTCGCATTGTCTATCGGCAAGCCGGCGACAAGTACATCCTGATCGAATACGGCGACAACGTGCTCGATCTGGCCCTGCGCATGCGTGTCCACGCCCTGATGGAAAACCTCAAGGCGACACCGGTGTCAGGCATCCTGGAATTGTCCCCGGGGGTGCGCAGCCTGCAGGTGCATTACGACTCCCGCCTGATCACCCAGAGAGACCTGGTCAACACCTTGCTGGAGCGGGAAAACCGCCTCGGCAGCATGGATGACATGGTGGTCACCTCGCGGGTGTTGCACCTGCCCATGGCATTCGAAGACAGCGCCACCCTGGATGCGGTGACCCGCTATCAGGAAACCATTCGCAGCGAAGCGCCCTGGCTGCCCAACAATGTGGAATTCATTCGTCGTATCAACGGTCTCGATTCCATCGATCAGGTTCGCGACACCCTGTTCAACGCCAGCTATCTGGTGATGGGGCTGGGCGACGTGTATCTGGGCGCCCCCTGTGCCGTGCCCATTGATCCACGCCATCGTCTGATGACCTCCAAGTACAACCCGGCACGCACCTACACCGCCGAAGGCACCGTGGGCATCGGCGGGGTGTACATGTGCATCTACGGCATGGACTCCCCGGGTGGTTACCAGCTGGTGGGCCGCACCCTGCCGATCTGGAACAAACACCTGAAAAATCCGCAATTCGCCAACGACGAACCCTGGCTGCTCAAGTTCTTTGATCAGGTCCGTTATTACCCGGTCAGCGAAGCGCAACTCGACGAAATGCGAGACGCTTTCCGCCATGGGCATCTGCAGATCGACATCACCGAAGAACCCTTCAGTCTTGCCGAACATCGCCAGTTCCTCGCCGACAATGCCGACAGCATTGCCCGCTTCACCGAGCAACGGGATGCCGCCTACCGTGAGGAAGTGGCGCGCTGGCAGAACGAAGACGCCGCCATCGCCTCCGCCATGCTCGGTAGCAAAACGGACATTGGCGAAGTCAACGGGCACCTGATCAGCGCGGAAATCAGCGGCAATGTCTGGAAGCTGCTGGTGGACGAAGGAGCCCAGGTCACCGAAGGGCAACCGGTGGTGGTGGTGGAAGCGATGAAGATGGAATTCGAAATCCTCGCCAATGCCAGCGGCAAGGTTACCGGCCTGCATTGCCAGCCCGGCGCCATCATCAATGCCGGCGATCCAGTACTGGTGATCGATACCGAGGCGGTTGCCTGAGGAGGCCATGATGAACGCACGCACCGCCCGTAAAAGCGAAAACCTGGCTGAGCGCATCTACCTGCAACTCAAGCAGGACATTTTTGATTTTCGCCTGATGCCCGGCGACCGGTTCAGTGAAAACGAAGTTGCTGAGCGGATGGGCGCCTCCCGCACCCCGGTGCGTGAAGCCCTGTTCCGGCTGCAACGGGAATCCTACGTGGATGTGTTGTACCGCAGCGGCTGGCAGGTCAAACCCTTCGACTTCAAATACTTCGAAGAGCTCTATGACGTGCGCACCATTCTTGAATGCGCAGCGGTGCGCAAACTCTGCGAGCAACAGGAACAGAACACCCTCGATGAACTGGTCAACCTGTGGTGCGTGGACCCGGCCGACCGGCTCGATCACGGCCCCACCGTCAGCGGCATGGACGAGCGTTTTCATGAACAACTGGTGGAAGCCGCAGGTAACCAGGAAATGGCGCGCATTCACCAGGATCTGACCGAGCGGCTACGCATTATCCGGCGGCTGGATTTCACCAAGCCACCACGCGTGGAAGCCACCTATGAAGAACATGCGGCAGTGCTGGATGCGATCCTGCACCGCCGGGTGGAGCAAGCGCAGATGCTACTGCGTGCCCACATCGAAGAATCCCGAAACGAAGTACGAAAAATCACCGTGCACATGCTGCACGAGGCCAATGCACGCAGTCAGTTGCAGGCGGTCGACAACAACAGCGTACCTCGGGGGGATACCACCATCGCTCATGACGAGTGAAGGTTGCTTTGCTTGGATCGACTCGGTCCGGGGACTACAGGAAATGGATAAACCAACTTCAAACGCAAGGGGAAACACCATGAGTTTTTCACAATCCATGAAAAAACTGGCCGCCGGCGTTATCGCCTCCTCGGCCATTGTCTACAGTGGCGCGGTGATGGCTGCCGACACCATCAAGGTCGGGGTACTTCACTCCCTGTCCGGCACCATGGCGATCAGTGAATCCACATTGAAAGACACCGTTCTGATGATGATCGAAGAGCAGAACAAGAAAGGTGGTGTGATGGGCAAGAAGCTGGAGCCCGTAGTGGTTGACCCGGCTTCCAACTGGCCGCTGTTCGCAGAAAAGACCCGCGAGCTGATCACCAAGGAAGGCGTGGATGTGATCTTCGGCTGCTGGACCTCGGTGTCCCGTAAATCGGTCCTGCCGGTGGTCGAAGAACTGAACGGGCTGCTGTTCTACCCGGTTCAGTATGAAGGCGAAGAATCCTCCAAGAATGTGTTCTACACCGGTGCAGCGCCGAACCAGCAGGCCATCCCGGCAGTGGACTACCTGATCAATGATCTGGGCGTGAAACGCTTCGTGCTGGCCGGTACTGACTACGTTTACCCGCGTACCACCAACAAGATCCTCGAAGCCTACCTGAAGGCCAAAGGGGTAGCCGCCGACGACATCATGATCAACTACACCCCGTTCGGTCATTCCGACTGGCAGTCCATCGTCAGCGACATCAAGAGCTTCGGCAGCCAGGGCAAGAAGACCGCTGTGGTTTCCACCATCAACGGTGATGCCAACGTGCCGTTCTACAAAGAGCTGGGCAACCAGGGCGTTAGCGCAGAAGACATCCCGGTAGTCGCCTTCTCCGTGGGTGAAGAAGAGCTGTCCGGCATCGACACTGGCCCGCTGGTAGGTCACCTGGCCGCCTGGAACTACTTCCAGAGCGTTTACAACGACAGCAACGAGAAGTTCATCGAGCAGTGGCATGCCTTCACTGGCGACGACAAGCGCGTCACCAACGACCCCATGGAAGCGACCTACATTGGTTTCAACATGTGGGTGAAAGCGGTAGAGAAAGCCAAGTCCACCGATACCGACAAAGTGGCTGACGCCATGATCGGCATCGAGACCCCGAACCTGACCGGCGGCATGGCCGTGATGAACGCCAACCACCATTTGTCCAAGCCGGTACTGATCGGTGAAATCCAGGATGACGGCCAGTTCGCTGTGGTCTGGGAAACCGACGGTCTGGTGAAAGGTGATGCCTGGTCTGACTACCTGCCGGGCTCCAAGGACCTGATCTCCGACTGGACCGCACCAGTCAAGTGCGGCAACTACAACACCAAAACCAAGAGCTGTGGCGGCGCTGCTGCCGAGTAACACCACAAAAGAAAACGGCACCGGGGTCACTCCCGGTGCCACCTTATAAAAAAGTACGCTTTTTATTTAACGCAAATCTGACGCTCTGTAAGGAGGCCGTCATGGGTTACCGTTTCAGCCAAACGCTGGTCGCCATGCTTGTCATGTTGTTGACCTGTGTGAGCTGGGCAGAACAGGCGCTGCAAGACACAACAGTGCCACCCCAGACCGAGCAAGGCCTGAACTCAGGCACCGACATGATGGACGCCGACGAGTCGAACCGCGTCGTCGCACCACCCACCATCAACGAGATTCTCGATCAGTTGACCAGCCGCAGCTTCGACGATAAAGAAGCGGCCATCCGTCAGCTGGCCAACCAGAACAATCCGCGAGTCATTCCACTGCTGAATGCACTGATGAACCGGGAGCTGGTCCACAACCGCAAGGACGACACCATCGCCCTGGGGGAAAAACAGGACGGCCAGTGGGAACTGCGCGACCCGACGACCGAAGAGGTAGTGGGGCACGTGGACAGCCGGGCGGCGCGCCCGGTGGTAATCAACAATCGCCTGCGTACCGTGATCAACAACCAGCTGGCCCTGTCCGGTCTGAACGACCCGGACAGTGATGTTCGCTATCAGGCCGCTGGCCAGCTGATCGGCAATGATGACCCGGAAATGCTCACTGCCCTTGGTGAGCGCCGGGAGCAGGAATCCAGCCAGCGGGTACTCGATCAAATTGAGACCGCTCTCAACATTGCCGCCCTGCAAAGCGACGACCTGACCGCACGCCTGAATGCCATCGATGCCCTGTCCGGGAACCTGCATCCAGAAGTGAAGAACAGTCTCAACAGCCGCCTGAGCGTTACCGACAACGCGTCAGAAACCCGCGCACTGGAACAGGCCCTGAAAAAGATCGATGCCCGCATCAGCACGTTCCAGACCGCTGACACAGTGTTCTTCGGCCTGAGCCTCGGCTCGGTACTCCTGCTGGCGGCCATCGGCCTGGCCATCACCTTCGGGGTGATGGGCGTGATTAACATGGCCCACGGCGAACTGATCATGCTCGGCGCCTACACCACCTACGTGGTGCAGCAACTGCTGCCCAACAGCCACGAATGGTCACTGTTGATTGCCATCCCGGCAGCATTTCTGGTCTCTGCGTTGACAGGGATTCTGATCGAACGCTTTGTCATCCGTTTCCTTTACGGCCGCCCGCTGGAAACCCTGCTGGCGACCTTTGGTGTCAGCCTGATCCTGCAACAGGCCGTGCGGGTGATTTTCTCGCCTCTCAACCGCACCGTGATTACCCCGGAATGGATGAGTGGCGCACTGGAAATCAACCCGGTGTTCTCGCTGACTTACAACCGTCTTTACATCATCTTCTTTGCCCTGGCCGTCTTCCTGGCGCTGCTGACGCTGCTCAAGCGCACCCGTCTGGGCCTGCAGGTGCGTGCCGTCAGCCAGAACCGCACCACGGCGCGGGCACTGGGTATCCGCAGCGAGCGGGTCAACGCCCTCACCTTTGGTCTGGGTTCCGGCATCGCCGGGGTGGCCGGGGTCGCCCTGGCCCAGCTCACCAATGTGGGGCCCAACCTGGGTCAGAGCTACATCATCGATTCGTTCATGGTGGTGGTGTTTGGTGGTGTCGGCAATCTGTGGGGCACCCTCACCGCCGCCTTTGGACTCGGTATCGCCAACAAGCTGCTGGAACCCATGGCCGGTGCCGTACTGGCAAAAATCATTGTGCTGATCTTCATCATCCTGTTTATCCAGCGCAAACCCCGCGGACTCTTCCCGCAACGTGGCCGGGCAGCGGAGGAATAACATGAGAGACTCAACGTTCAAAGGTGCACTCAGTGATCGCACCGCCCGCACCTTCATGGGTGTGCTGTTTGGCGCCACCCTGCTGGTGACCCTGCTCAACCAGATCTTCCCACCGGATTCGGCACTGCATGTGAGTGCTTACACGGTCACGCTGCTTGGCAAGTACCTGTGCTATGCCCTGCTGGCCCTGGCGCTGGATCTGGTGTGGGGTTACTGCGGCATTCTCAGCCTGGGGCATGGCGCCTTCTTTGCGCTGGGAGGCTACGCCATGGGCATGTACCTGATGCGCCAGATTGGCGACCGTGGCGTGTATGGCAACCCGGAGTTGCCAGACTTCATGGTATTCCTCAACTGGCAGGAGTTACCCTGGTACTGGCACGGGTTCGACCAGTTCTGGTTTGCAGCCCTGATGATTCTGCTGGTCCCCGGGCTGCTGGCTTTCGTGTTCGGCTGGCTGGCCTTCCGCTCGCGGGTCACCGGTGTCTACCTGTCGATCATCACCCAGGCACTGACCTACGCCCTGATGCTCGCGTTCTTCCGTAACGAGCTCGGGTTTGGTGGCAACAACGGTCTCACCGACTTCAAGGATCTGCTCGGCTTTTCACTACAGTCAGACGCCACCCGCGTTGGCCTGTTGATAGCCACCGCTGTAGCCCTGGCCAGCGCCTTTGTGCTGTGCCGCTGGATTACCGGCAGCAAGCTTGGTCGCGTTGTTCTGGCCGTGCGTGATGCCGAATCCCGCGCACGTTTTGTCGGCTACCGTACCGAACACTACAAACTCTGGGTGTTCACGGTCAGCGCCATTCTGGCCGGCCTTGCCGGTGCGCTGTATGTCCCCCAGGTCGGCATCATCAACCCCGGCGAATTCTCACCGCTCAATTCCATTGAGCTGGTGGTATGGGTTGCCGTGGGTGGTCGCGCCACGCTGTATGGCGCAGTGATCGGTGCCATTCTGGTGAACTACGGCAAGACCGTCTTCACCGGCGTCATGCCTGAAGCCTGGCTGTTCGCCCTCGGTGGCTTGTTCGTGGCGGTGACCGTGTTCCTGCCCCAGGGCATTGTCGGCCTGGTGAGCCAGCACTGGGAGCGTCTGCGAAAACGTTTTGTTAAAACCGGCGACACTGATGACACGCCAGCGGCACAAGGAGAACACTCATGAGTGCACTGGACAATCTGCGGGAAACCTTTCGCCGCGATCAGGTGTTCGACTTCATGCGCCAGGGTACCCGCGCAGTGGCACCGGGCCAGCTGGATTCCGGGGCCGGCAAAAACATTCTGTATCTGGAAGATATCACTGTCAGCTTTGATGGCTTCAAGGCGCTCAATGACCTGACGATGTACATCAAGACCGGCGAACTGCGTTGTATTATCGGCCCGAACGGCGCCGGCAAGTCCACCATGATGGATGTGATTACCGGCAAGACCCGGCCCGACAGCGGCACCTGCTTCTTTGGCCAGACCCTGGACCTGACCCGGCTCAGCGAAACCGAAATCGCCACCGCCGGCATCGGTCGCAAGTTCCAGAAACCCACCGTGTTCCCGGAGCACACCGCGTTTGAAAATCTGGAACTGGCCATGAACGATGCCAAGGGCACCTGGCACTCCCTATTCACCCGCATGAGCGGCGAGCAGAAAAGCTGGATCGAGGAAACCCTGGCTCAGGTCGGCCTGCTGGACGACCGCCACAAGGTGGCCGGCCTGCTGTCCCATGGCCAGAAGCAGTGGCTGGAAATCGGCATGGTGCTGATGCAAAAACCCCAATTGCTACTGGTCGATGAGCCCATTGCCGGCATGACCCGCCAGGAAGTGGAGCGCACCGGGCAACTGCTGCAAAGCCTGGCAGGCAAACATTCCGTGGTGGTGGTCGAACACGACATGGAATTCATCCGCTCCATCGCCAGCACCGTTACCGTGTTGCATCAGGGCAGCGTACTGGCAGAGGGCACCATGGATCAGGTACAGAACGATCCGAAGGTGATTGAAGTTTATCTGGGTGAATAAATTCAGCTTCAAGCCATGAGCTTCCAGCTGCGAGACAACCATTCATTCATCTTGGTTTTCCTGTTGGCTAAAAGCTCATAGCTCGTCGCTTTTTACGGAGTAAAAACCGTGTTGAAATTGAACAACGTCAACCAATACTACGGCGAATCCCATACCCTCTGGGATCTGGACCTTGGCCTCACCCAGGGCGAGTGCCTGTGTGTGATGGGCCGTAACGGGGTGGGCAAGACCACGCTACTGAAAACCATCATGGGCTTGTTGCCGGTGAAAAGCGGCAGAATTGAATTTGACGGTGAAGATTTCGCCCGTCTGGCAGCCGAAGAGCGCGCCCGAGCCGGGATCGGTTATGTTCCTCAGGGGCGGGAAATTTTTCCATTGCTGACGGTGGAAGAGAACCTGGAAACCGGACTGCAGGCACGCACGGATCGCAGCAAGAAAATCCCTGACCGGATTTATGAACTGTTCCCGGTGCTGCATGAAATGCGTAACCGTCGTGGCGGAGACCTGTCTGGCGGCCAGCAACAACAGCTGGCTATCGGCAGAGCGCTGGCCCTGGATCCGAAACTGCTGATCCTGGATGAGCCTACCGAGGGGATCCAGCCCAACATCGTCGACATGATTGGTCGGGTCATCAAGACGCTCAACAAGGAAGAAGGTCTTACCGTGCTGCTGGTCGAGCAGAAACTGCACTTTGCCCGCGCCACCGCCGATCGCTTTGCCATTCTTGACCGCGGCAGCAAAGTTGCAGAAGGAGCCATGGGGGAGCTGGATGATAGGTTGATCAAGGAATTTTTGACTGTTTGAGGGGGGGATTAGTGAACAGTTAACAGTGAATAGTTAACAGCTAAAACCAGATCGACCACCCCGCGCCCATGCCAGCATGGCGAAGACCACAGCACTGATTCATGCGGACGGAATCCTGCGCTGTGGTCTTCATCCTGCTGCCAGCATCACCCGACCGGAACCGTCTCAGCCTTCCAGGCATGCTTTCCGGACTCGGCACCCTCTCCCGCTATAAACGGTTTCAGATCGGGTTGCGCCATAACGACAGCATCTCCCCTTCTTTTCCAAACAACTTCTCTCTCCACTCTTGCTCCAGTGATGAAGTATCGTGTTGATCAGGGTGAAACCGGCGTGTAAAAAATGCCGGCATATGAGGAAGGGTTCGCGTTACAAAGCCTTTTCTTCCCAGCAGCAGGGATGCTCCCCGGGACAAGTCACGCCAGTCCTTGATACTCCCCTCACGCACCATCATCCAGATCCAGCTGGCCAGCAGTGGAGGCGTCAGGCTTGCCGCTACCAAGGGTAGCGACAGCACTCGCTGATACCAGGCGTTTCCGACCAGGTTGTAAACGTCGTACGTCACTGCCTTGTGCTCCAGCTCTTCAAGCGCATGCCATTCCCACAGTTTCAGCAATTCGGGATCTGCCTGGCTGCGAAAGGCTTCGTCGGTGAGGAGTTGCTCCGCCAATGCCGCGGTAAAATGTTCCATGAAGGTGGTACAGGCAAGTTGTTGCCGATGTGACAGTCTCGATAGCAGCCACAACCCTGCTTTCACCGCCCGTTCCGCCGGCGCGGTATCCAATCCTCTTGCGGTCAGGAAGGCATTCAACCGTTCGTGTTCCCGACTGTGGATCGCCTCCTGACCGATGAAGCCGGACACCTGGGCTTTCAACGTTTCGTCAGCAATTCGGTCACGATAATGACGAACTGACTCTACAAAGAACATTTCTCCCGGTGGGAAAAAGCCGGAGAGCACCGCAAAAAACAATGAGGCAGTGGCATTGTCTGCATACATATAACGCGGACCATCCTCATCAAACTGAAAGTCGACCTGCCGCGGCGGAATCCCGACCGTCGCCCCTGCAAGACGACGAACCTTTGTACCAATCCGGTTAACCGCATTCATCGCATCTCTCCCGGCATATTATTGTGTTGACCAATAAACAAACGAGAGACTTTTATTTCCCTCACCTTGCCATTGGATGATGTCAATATAATCATGGACAGAGATGCCCCAGTGCCCCATGTGCCTGCGGCCTCATTTATTGTGAATTTAGCCCACCCTCCAAAGGTGCCTATGTCGGCTTCCAGTCCCTACATTCCAGGCCACTATCTTTTACAGCTCATGGGTTCGGGCCTGTTGCCGGAATCGATCACGCAGTATCTGGAAGAGCATTTAAAGAAAACCGGGCTGGATCCCCTGCAGCTGGACAGCGCCCGACTCACCCCCCAGTCACTGGAAGCGCTGCTGCTCGCCTGGCCAGAAATACAGCCGCAATCTCTGGCAGTGGCGTTTGGTGATCAGGTAACCCTGACGAGTCAGGGAAATCTGAGCCTGCTGATCATGACCGCGCCACAGCTGCGTGATGCACTGACGCTTCACACCTTTCTGCCCCTGTTATCGGACGCGGTTACGCTCCAATTCTATGAAACGGCAGATCATGGTTATGTTCAGATTATCCCCCACAGTGGTTCAGCACTGCTTGATGAACTTCTGGTTCTGTATGGCTGCGCCGCACTCTGCAAGCTGTCACGACTACTGACGGGGCACACATTTTCGGCACGGGTAAACCTTGCATCGGTATACCGTGGTTCGCTGACCATGATCGAGTCGGCAACCTGTCAAAACTGGCAGGCGAACGCGCTGGTTTCGAGTATCGCCTTCCCCCTGTCTGCACTGGAATTATCTTCACACTTTGCCGATGCCATTACCCACCGGCGGCTTGTCAAAGACTGTGAGGACAGGATGCAACGCAGACAAAACATGCAGCCGCTGGTGACACGCCTTCGTCAACTGATCAGCGCATCCGAGCCCACCATGGATCAGGAAAGTGCAGCCAGGGCGCTGAATATGTCGCGCAGCACCTTGAAACGGCAACTGGCTGCCGAGAACACCAGCTTCCAGACCGTGCTCACCGATATTCGCAAAGAAAAAGCAGTGCGTCTGTTGCTGGGCACCACACTTCCTCTGGATGAGATAGCCGAACAGCTCGGTTACAGTGACCAGACCAACTTCAGCCATGCCTTCAGGCAATGGTCCGGCTTCACCCCTGGACAGTACCGCAAACACAGCCGGTAGCCAGGGAGTCTATGAATCACTCCGCGCTTACTCCGCTTGGTCTGGATGAGGGTACCCCTGGACAGCCCGGACCTGACCTTACACACTGCCTCCAACGAACTGCCTGCCTGTGAATCAAGACCATGCTGTTAACCCTGTGGAATATTATCGCCCCAGTGCTGTTCTGCGCTGGCCTTGGCTATTTCTGGTCTCGAGCAGGCAAACCCTTTGATACCCAGATGGTCACCTCACTGGTGACCACCGTCACCACACCCTGCCTGATTGTCGCCACACTGGGAAAAACGGACCTGGACATGGCGGCGCTCACCAAAGTCGGCGGGCTGGCGTTACTGGTGCTGGCGCTGACACTGGCGCTGTCCGCTCTGGCCATTCGCCTGAGCGGGCAATCCTTCCGGGTCTTCCTTCCCTCTCTGACGTTTGCCAATACGGGCAACATGGGCATTCCCCTTTGCATGCTGGCATTTGGTGAGGCGGGGCTGGCCTTGTCGCTGGCCTGGATGATGCTCTATTCGGTAGCGCACTTTTCCCTCGGACTTGCCATCGTCAGCGGCCAGGGCCTATCCGTAAAACTGTTCCGCCACCCGATTCTTGTCTCGGTGTTCCTTGCCGTGGCCATGGTGGGCTTCGAGCTGACATTACCGCAGTGGCTGTACAACACCGTCTCACTGATCGGTGACCTGACCATCCCGTTAATGCTGATCACACTGGGGGTCTCGTTATCGCAACTAAAAGTACACCATGCAGGCAAAGGCGCCGCATTTGCCGCACTGCGCTTGTTGATCGGGTTTGCTGTCGGGTTCGCGGTGGCGGAAGCGCTGGCTCTGGAAGGGGCTCTTCGCGGGGTGGTGCTGATCGAGTCCACCATGCCTGTGGCTGTGTTCAACTACCTGCTGGCCAAGGCCTACCAACGGGGTGCCGAAGAAGTGGCCGCCATGGTGGTATTCTCCACATTGATGGCATTTTTGATGTTACCGTTTTTGCTGACGTTGGCGTTGTAGAGCAAGCTTCACGCGACAAGGCGCGGCCAGACATGGTGTGGTTTTGACGCGCCGTGCCCGCGCCCCACATTAAAACCCAGGCAGGGCATTGCAAAACGCCCTGAATCCGACCGTCTTGCAACTTGAAGCTTGTAACTTGAAACACTCAACACCTGGATCCAAAGCAAATAACGAGGGCCTGCACCACCATGATCCCGCGACTCACCCAACTCTTCCCCCTTTGGGCATTAGTGTTTTCCCTGCTGGCCTGGTGGCAACCGCAGTGGCTGGTCGCAGGCAAGCCGGCCATTGTCCCCCTGCTAATGCTGATCATGTTCGGCATGGGACTGACGTTACGCTGGGATGATTTTCGGCAGGTCTTTAAACGCCCCGGCGTAATTGCCCTTGGAGTCGCACTGCAATACAGCCTGATGCCCTTGCTGGCCTGGACAATAGGGCGAGCCTTGCAGCTCCCCCAGGAATTGCTGATCGGACTGGTGGTGGTCGGAGCCTGTCCTGGCGGCACCGCCTCCAATGTGATCGCTTATCTGGCGCGGGCGAATGTGGCGTTATCCGTTTCCATCACCCTGGTATCCACCCTGATTGCCGTGATTGCCACCCCCTTGCTCACCTGGTGCTATTTGGGTGAGCGCATTCCGGTGCCAGTGGAAGGAATGCTGGTGTCACTGCTCCAGATCGTGGTCATCCCGGTGGTCGCAGGCAGCGCCCTCAATACGTTTTTTCCACGCCAACTGGCTACCGCAAGAGAGCTCTTTCCGCTGCTCTCCGTCATCGCCATCGTGGTGGTCATCGGCATCATCGTGGCATTGAACCAGTCGCGGATGGCCGAGGCCGGCATCGCCGTCTTTGTTGCCGTCGCCTTGCACAATGCCCTGGGGCTGGCGGGGGGCTATGGCATCGCCCGCCTGCTTCGTCAGGACAAGGTCACTGCCCGTACCCTGGCCATCGAAGTGGGTATGCAGAACTCCGGTCTCGGCGTGGCATTGGCCGTCAAACACTTCACGCCACTGGCCGCCTTACCCGGCGCGTTGTTCAGTGTCTGGCACAACCTGTCAGGCTCATTGCTGGCAGCGTTATGGCGCAAGCAAGTGAACAGTGAACAGTGAACAGTGAACAGTGAACAGTGAACAGTGAACAGTGAACAGTGAACAGTGAACAGTGAACAGTGAACAGTGAACAGTGAACAGTGAACAGTGAACAGTGAACAGTGAACAGTGAACAACAGTGAAGGCTGCGCGACCGGCATAACCTGTCAAGTATTTGTTTTGCTTTTTCCTTGTCTTTTAAACGCAAAAAGGCCGCGCCAAAACATGGTCGCGGCCTCCTTCCTGGAAGTAACAACGACGCGCTATCGCGCCGCTGTTAACTGTTCACTGTTAACTGAATTAGTCGATGACACTACTCCCACTGCCCGCACTGATATCCTTCAGCAGCAGGGTGCCCGCCTCGGATCCATCAGACCCCCAGGGCTCAAAACCTTCACTGCCGTTATTCGCCACGAACAGGTATTTGCTTCCCAGGCCTTGATTCACCGTCGGCGGAACCTGATACATGAATGTCAGCGGGAAAGGCTGCGAGTCTGCGCCCGCCATGGTGTCATTGATATCCTTAACCAGTTCTGTCCCCTGCTGGGTGCCGTCGGTTTTCCACAGTTCGGTACCGAAATCACTGCCACCAGCATCTTCGGTGTAAGCACTAAAGAATACCGTACCGTTTGCCTCCACCATGTAACCCACATCAGCGAAGGAATAATCTCCGCTTCCACGCAGCGCGGCCGTAACACCTGCTGGACCATTAGTGTTATCCACACGCAGAAGGTACGGAGGCAGCCCGGCCATCTCCACATACATGAACACACCCAGTGACGTGCCTACCAGACTGTCATTATAAGGACGGCTGCCTTCGCTACCGGTCAGTCTAACGACGGAACTGCCATCATATTCGAAGATATGCAGATCCGGGTTATTGGCTCCTGCATCCGCAACGAAATACACCTTGCCGTTGCTGGTAACTACATTCTGGGTGATATCGAGCTGTACCGTGTAGCCGTTATTTTCAAAGGCAATCTCTTTGATATTGCCATCTTGATCCATTTCGTAGAGACGCGTTTGCGCATCGGTTGCGTTGAAACGCCCGGTAAACAGCAGCTTGCCCTTGTAGCCAATCCAATCATCATCCCCAATGAGTTCAGGATATTTCGACAGCGGACTATTCAGGTTGGTAATGTTGTCGTTACTGGTCGCGATTTTCAGTGTCCCTGCCACCGAGCCATCGGTAAAGTACACATCGCCAGCATCCTGGTCATAAAAAAACAGACCGTCTTCCACCGGTGTCAGCGACTCAGGCGCATTACTACTGGTCGGGTTACCATCAATAGTCGAGGTCAACGCCTCGAATGCCCCGGAAGCGGGATCGAAAACCACCAGCTCTCGCCCCACACCGCTGGCATCATCCACTACCGCATTCATAAACAATTTGTCAGCCACAGGAACCATATTGTGTGGCTGACCACTGCCACCGGTATAAAGATCAGCAACACGTTCCGTGCCGGCGCCAGTGCCATCAGTGACCCACAGCTCCACATCGCCAGAGCTGTCCTTGCCCGCATAGTAGATCTTGCCGTCCAGATCCGCCATGTAACCACCGCCAAAGCGGCCAACTTCAAAACCGTTATTGCTGCCATCAACGATCTTTGTGGTCCCGGCAGGGGTACCGTCAGTTCTGTACAGATATTCGGCAAACAGGGCCGCCCGCGGAGTGGCGCTTCGCACCAAGACAGCACCCGCACTTTCGGCTGCGGGAAAAACCACAAATCCCTTGCCGCCGGCAGCAACTGTCGTGCCGCCGGAACTGGAGGAACCGCCGCCACAGGCAGTCATCATAGAAGCCACGCCGATAGCCGCAGCCAGTTGAGTCAGTTGCTTGTTGATCATTACGCTTACCCCGATTAATGACGCATCCCAGAGAGGCGACCATTAGAGCACCCTGGAATCTCGCCGCTCTTCACCCTGACGGGTGAATTCGCCATGGCAGCACTTACAAGCCGCACTAATCGAGCTAGACTGCAATCACACCTTTTAAAAAAAATACGACCATGCCTGATACCTTGCCCTGTTCGGCACCGAACAACCGCCAGCGGATTCTTCAAGAGCGACACAATCTGTTTATGGAAGAAGTAGGCTCACGCATGGCGCTTTCCTCCATTATTGCCGGATCCCTGCCTCTCTTCTTCCTTGACATGATCCAGAAACCCCCATTCCTCGCCTGGTATGCACTGTTATTTTTGGTCGGTTTACAGTCCATTTTCCTTATTCGTTTCTATAATCGACATCGCGCCATCGAATCAGGAAAAACCCGGAAGTGGCACCACCTCAACCTCTATATGGCGATTATCTGGGCCGCTCTCTGGTCTTCTTTTCCGTATCTGTTCTTGCCGGGAGTAACCCCGGTCACGGTTCTGACCTGTCTGGTCATCCTTTCTGTTGCCACGTCTATTCCGTCCGTTTCCATGGGCGTATATCCGGATATCTTTATCAGTTTTATTACACCGGTTTTTCTATCCTGGCTTTTTTTTATTCTGATTTACGTCCCCGATGCTCCGCTCATCATCAAGCTTATCCCGGTGGTCAGTCTTGTCTCCATGAGCGGCTTCAGCCTGTACATGCATCGTTCCCAGATAAGCAACATCGCCCTGCGCATCGAAGCCGAACAAGCCAGCGAACAAGCCACGAAGGCCAGCAGCAGTAAAACCCGCTTTCTTGCGGCAGCAAGCCATGATCTTCGCCAGCCTTTGCAAGCGGCCACCCTCTATGCCGCCATGCTGAAAAATAGCGACACCCCCCAGCCTGATATTGTGGCAAAACTGGACACCGCCATTGCCTCCTGTAATGAGCTACTGAACCATCTGCTGATGCTGTCACGGCTGCAGTCACACCGTCTGACACCGAAGAAACGCATCATCAACTTGCTGGATACGTTACAGCCGATCATCGACGAAATTTCCCCACAGATCCTTGCCAAAGGGCTGTCTCTTCGCCTCCATGATCTTTCCGGGCAACACGTTTTCAGCGATGGGGTCATGCTCGCGAGAATTGTCCGCAATCTTCTCAGCAATGCACTCAAGTACACCCCGGAGGGCGAGATCAGCCTCAGCGCACGGGTTACAGGGCAGGAATTGCTGCTGGAAATAACGGATACGGGGATCGGGATTGATGAGGCATACCAGGCCGAGGTATTCGAAGAATTCATGCAGATAGACAACGATCACCGCTCCATTCAGAACGGACTGGGACTGGGACTGGCGATTGTCAGCCGGCTCAGTGCATTGTGCGACATTCCCGTCGCCATGATCTCTGAACCAGGCAGGGGAACAACCTTCACCCTCACGTTACCGGCTGCTGCAACCCATGCGATCGACGATACCGGAAGTGTTATTAGCGATCACTCCTGGTTCGAAAGTCTCACGATACTATTAATTGATGATGATGAGCGTGTCACCGAAGCTCTTGGAGGGCTGCTCTCAAGTCTTGGCGCTACCGTGTCTGCACACCACACCCTGGAATCCGCCCTGCAGCGCCTTGAAAGCAGTGACGCCCCACCTTCGCTGGTCATCACCGATGATCAGATCGGGCCTGACACCAACGCAGGTTCCGTCATTGAAGCGATCAGCGCCAGGTTTCGCCAATCGGTACCCACCTTGATTATTACCGGCAATACCGACCCCGGTTTCATTCAGGCTTTACCGAATGAGAGGCATGTCCTGTTCAAGCCGGTGGCCGCAGACACGTTGATCCAGAAACTGGAAGACATGCTGAGAGAGAAGTAACGGCTGGCAAGGATCAGATAAGCCCGAGGTTTCTCGCCTTGTCGATGCATGCCGTACGGTTGGATACCTCCAGCTTTTCATACAGGAGTCGCAGGTGTGTCTTGATTGTATTCACGCTGACGAACAACTGACGTGCAATTTCCTTGTTACCATGCCCTTCCTGCAACATGGCCAGGATCGCCAACTGCTGCCGGGTCAGTGTCAGGGTTTCCTCTGCCGCGTTTCCTGCCATCAACCGAAATGACTCGGAGTAATAACTACGACCCGCCATCACCTCCCTGATGGCAAGCAGGATTTTCTCCACAGGTTCGCTCTTGTCCACGAACCCATTCACCTTCAACTGCAGGGCACGACGCACCGTCACTTCTGTTGCGGATCCGGAGCAGACAAGCACCTTGGCATCTGTCATCAACCGGCCCACGACACCCAGCAGGCTGAGCCCATCGAGGTCAGGCATGGCCTGGTCCAGGATAACCAGATTGAATTGCGGCAGCTGCTGTCGGTTTTCCAGCAACCATCGCGGTTGCTCACAGGTAGTAATGTCCGCTTCCGGATACGCATTTTTCAGGGTGATACTCAAGGCGTCAGCGAATAGCCTGTGATCATCTACTATCAGTATTTTCAACGTTACTACCTTGTCCCGGTACCGCTGCAAAGCTTACTAGAGCCACACAGAAAAGCCACGACAGCAACCTGCCTGCTCAGGGAGCAAGGCGTTCCCGCAACCAACTTCCGTCCTCCTGCCTCTGATAACGGAAGCGGTCATGCAGGCGGCTCGGACGGCCATGCCAAAACTGTATTTCGTGAGCAACAATTCGGTATCCGCCCCACTGGGCAGGGCGTGGGACCGGCGCAGAGGGGAACGCCTGCTCAAGGCGTGCCACTTCGTCTTCCAGCCATGCACGACTGGCCGGCCGGCTCTGGGGGGAAATTGCCGCACTGATCTGACTGGCATAGGGACGGGAAGCGAAATAACTGTCCGATTCTTGCTGGTCGACCTTGTGCGCCTCGCCGATCACAATCATCTGGCGATCAAACGGCTGCCAGAACATGGTAAAAGACACCTTCGGATTGACAGCGATCTCTTCTCCCTTGCGACTGTCGTAGTGGGTAAAGAAAGTAAACCCCCCAGCCTCAATACCCTTGAGCAGCACAACCCGCGACGACGGCTGACCATCGGCACTGACCGTCGCCAGTGTCATGGCGTTAGGTAAAGGCAGGGCAGCCTCTATCGCCTCATCGACCCAGCGCCGGGCCTGTTCCAGCGGATCATCATGGAGAGAGGCTTCCGTCAGCCCGTCGGCATGATACTCTTCGCGCACATCTTTCATGTCTGTTCCCATTGCCCGTCAGAATGTGCGGCCAGTATAGCGCCCCCATCGTGAAGGGAACGAACCGGGATCAATTTCATGCTGGACACCTCAGAAGAAAATCGCCGTCGGCACACTCTCGACCCTCACCAACCAGTGTGGTTGTTTGGCTACGGATCACTGATCTACAAGGCGGACTTTCCTTTTCTCGAGCGCCGCCCCGCCACCATCCAGGGCTGGACACGCCGGTTCTGGCAGGGCTCACATGACCACCGAGGCACTCCGGAGCTTCCCGGCCGGGTCGTTACCCTGATCGAGAGCCCCGGCACCGCCTGCGTGGGCATGGCCTACCGCATCACCCCGGACACATTCGGGCATCTGGATCATCGGGAGAAAAACGGCTATCTGCGCTTCCAGACGACCATGACCTTTGCAGACAACCAGCAGGCCGAGGGGCTGGTGTATATCGCTACGGCAGATAACGCTGCCTTCCTTGGGGAGTCCGATGAGAAGGCCATTGCCGAGCATATTGCCCGCAGCCACGGCCCCAGTGGCAGCAACCGTGATTACCTGCTGCAGCTGGCAGACGCGCTGCGGCAACTGGAGGCCAGCGATGAGCATGTCTTTGCCATCGAGAAATACCTGCGGGAGACAAACCAATGACTCGGTGTGAATGCCGCTCCGGTCGTGACTATGCCGACTGCTGCCAGCCACTCCACCAGGGGCACCCCGCCAGCCATCCGGAAGCGCTTATGCGTTCACGATTCTGCGCCTTTGCCCGGGGAGACACCGATTACCTGAGCCGCAGCTGGCATACCGAGACTCGCCCCACCAACCTGTCGCTGGATAGCGACGAGCACTGGGTCAATCTTGATATCCTGGACAGCGATGAAGACGGCGACAATGGCAGCGTCCACTTTCGCGCCATCTGCCGGATCGGGCAAACATTCAGTGTACTGGAAGAAATTTCACGCTTTGTTCGCGAAGGCGGGCACTGGTTTTATCTGGCGGGCAAGCCTTCTGTCACCCCCCTGAAGCCAGGCCGCAATGACCCCTGCCCCTGTGGCAGCGGGAAAAAATTCAAGAAATGCTGTGGCTAGCTCCCGCACGAGCCCGCCTCCATTTCAATAAAAATGGAGCGCACCGTCCTCCACCGGTTCTTCCAGCAGCATGTGCCGGTCACGGGCATAGTGGTTCATGACTTTCCAGGGATGGTGTCGCCCCTGACGCGGCAGCTTGTGGCTGGAACGCTTCACATACCCCGACGCAAGCGCATCCATGATAGAGGTGTCATCCCGTTTCAGGGTGTCATCGGCGTTTGGCACCGCCACCCCGTGCCCCTCCAGCTCCATATGATTCAACAAGCGGCAAACATAGGCCGAGGCGATATCTGCCTTCAGGGTCCAGGAGGCATTGGTATACCCGAATATCCAGGCCATGTTCGGCATGCCTTCCAGCAACACGCCTTTGTAGGTCAGCCGCTCACTGACGTCAGCCGGGGCTCCGTCAAGACTCAACGTCATCCCTCCCAGCACCTGTAAATTCAGACCGGTAGCCGTGACGATGATATCGGCCTCCAGCTGCCGCCCGGACTGCAACTGGATGCCCGTTTCGGTAAAGGTCTCAATCTGGTCCGTGACCACCGACGCCTTGCCTTCTCTCAAGGCGTTGAACAGGTCACCATCCGGCACCGCGCACAGCCGCTCATCCCAGGGCATATAGCGGGGGGAAAAATGGGCCATGTCGACCTGCCCCTTGAGTTGCCGTTTCACATTTCCCAGCAACACACGTCGCACCGGGTTGGGATAGCGTTTTGCTGCCCGGTACAGCAATCGTTGCAGTTTGATATTGCGCCAGCGAGCCAGCCCAAAGACCCAATCGGGAGGCAGAAACTTTTCCAGCCACTCAGACAGCTTGTCCTGCGAAGGCAGTGAAAAAATATACGATGGAGAGCGCTGCAACATGGTCACATGAGCCGCCTCGCCAGCCATGGCAGGCACCAACGTCACCGCGGTGGCACCACTGCCAATCACCACCACTTTCTTGCCGGCATAGTCCAGCCCCTCAGGCCACTGCTGGGGGTGAATGCATTGCCCGGCAAAACGTTCCTGTCCCGGGAAATCCGGCAAATAGCCTTTGTCATAGTTGTAATAGCCAGTACAACCAATCAGAAAACGGGCCGTCACCGTCTCGTCTTCGCCGTTATCTTCATTCACCATCGACACCGTCCAGCATTGCTGCTCCGCGGACCAGTCGGCGTTGAGGGTTTTGCGGCCAAAACGAATGTGCGGGGTGATCTCAAAAGTATCAGAGGTATTGCGAATATAATCCCGAATCGAAGCACCATCGGCCAGCACCTTGAATTCATTCCAGGGTCGAAATCCGTAGCCAAAACTGAACATATCGGAATCAGACCGGATACCCGGATAGCGGAACAGGTCCCAGGTGCCACCGATGGCCTTGCGCCGCTCGATCAGCATGAAGGTTTTTTGCGGGCATTCGCGCTGCAGGTGGCAAGCCGCACCGACTCCGGACAGGCCCGCACCAATGATAAGAACATCCACCTCCGGCTTCTTGTGGTTCGCCATACCGCTCTCCCGACCGTTTTCTGGAATGTACTGCCTATAGCAACGCAACCACCTGAGCGCGACAACTGTTTTTTGTAACCGCGCCCCGACCAGAAGGATCCCAGACAACGGCCTCCAGACCAACACGCCAATCGCGACACTCTCCAGGCAAAATCGGCCTTTTTGGCACAATTGCCACATACATTCACAGCAACAATGGGTAGGCTGACTTTCTTTGTATTCATTCGCCAAGGGAGTTCTCATGAGTGATTCAACCTATGACGTGATTGTCTTCGGTGCCACCAGCTTTGTGGGCCAGATTCTGTGCCAGTACCTGACTGATACCTATGGTGTGGATGGCGAACTCAAATGGGCTGCGGCAGGACGCTCTGAAACCAAATTGCAGCAGGTCAAAGAAGCTCTCGGCAGCAAGGCGGACAAACTTGCACTGATCACCGCCGACGCCAATGACGATGCCAGCCTGGAAGCATTGTGTGCGAACACCGCCGTGGTGATTTCCACGGTAGGACCCTACGCACTGTACGGCGAACCCATGATTCGTGCCTGCACGAGCACGGGCACGGATTACTGCGATCTCACCGGCGAAGCGCAATGGATCGCCGACATGCTGGAAAAATACGAAGCCGCCGCCAAAGCCAGCGGAGCCCGCATTGTGCATTGCTGTGGTTTCGACTCCATTCCTTCTGACATGGGCGTCTTTTTCCTTCAGCAACAGGCGAAAAAGCAATTCAACGCACCGGCGACGCGCGTTGGCATGCGCGTCAAGGTAGCCAAAGGCGGCGTATCGGGTGGCACCGTGGCCAGCATGATGAACATTGCCGAAGAAGCCGCTGGCGACCCGGAGCTGCGCCGCAAGCTGGCTAACCCTTACCTGCTATGCCCGGCGGACCATGGCCTGACGGCCCGCCAGCACAGTATTGCCATGCCCGAATACGACGACGACTTTCGCGCCTGGGTGGCTCCGTTTGTCATGGATGCCATCAACAGTCGTATCGTGCATCGCTCCAATGCCCTCAACGGCTACAGCCCCGCCATGACCTATAACGAGGGTATGCTTACCGGCGATGGTATCGGCGGGCGGCTAAAAGCCCTGGGTATCGGCGTCGGAACCGGTCTGTTCTTCGGTGCGGCCGCGCTGGCACCCACCCGCTGGGCGCTGAACAAGTTTGTGGTGCCTCAGCCCGGAGAAGGTCCCAGCCCGGAAGCCCAGAAAGCCGGTTTTTATGATATTCGTCTGGCCGGACACACGGATCAGGGCGACACCCTTACCGTCAAGGTCACTGGCGATGCGGATCCGGGTTACGGCTCCACTGCCAAGTTGTTGGGACAAGCCGGCGCCTGTCTGGCCAAGGACATCCCGGACGATGCCCCCGGCGGCTTCTGGACCACCTCTTCGCTGCTGGGCGAAAAACTGCTGTCACGGTTGCAAGCCCACGCCGGCATGACCTTTGAGGTCATCTGATCACTGCCTTGCACCGCTTGCCTGGACATCGCCCTCGGCAGTCAGGCAAGCGGCTGTACCGGAGCCTTTCTGACAGACATCCGTGGTTAACGGATTACTGCAGTTGGAAATCCTTTACTGGCAACGGCTCCGGTGCCGTGTCTCCCAACGCTTCGGCCACCGAGATTTCGTGGATCCGGCACAGCGCATCCAGCGGTAAATCATTCGGGTCCCGGCCAAACGGGGTTTCAAGATGTTCTGACAATCGGTCAATGCCGAAGAAGGTATACGCGACCACTGCCACCATCACCGGCGTCGCCCACCCCAACGCCCCGACCAGAACAAACGGCAGCAAGTAGCAATAGACGTAGGCAGTGCGGTGCACCAGCAGGGTGTAGGCAAACGGCAGAGGGGTAGAGGCAATGCGCTCGCAGGCCGCCTGGATGCCACTGATCGCAGTCAGTCTCTCATCCAGCACCTTGAACGCCACACTGTCGAGCGCGCCGCTCTGGTGTTGCACTGCCAGCCCCTCACCGGCCAGTGCCAGAATTGCATCGGCCCGGTTCCGCTTGCCGGCCAGTGCCTCGCTGTCCTGCTCCGACAACCAGCGCGCCGCCTCTGCCATGCCATCTTCTTCCCGCAGCTGGCCTTTCAGCGCATGGGCATGGGCAAGCATCTGGTGCAATAAACGCCGCCGTGGCGCCTCTGCCAGCAACGCCCGACTGGCCCGGGCCAGACTGCGAATCTCGTAGACCATCTGCCCCCACTGTTTGCGCGCTTCCCACCAACGGTCGTAGGAAGCGTTGTTGCGAAAACCCAGCAAGATGGACAGCACAATCCCGAGCAATGTCACCGGCATGATCGTCAGACTGCCCAGCTCCACCACATGCCAGCGACTGAGCGCAGTCCATACCACCGAGAACAACGCCACACAGACAATGTGCGGCAGGATTTCCGGCACCACTGATCCTCGCAGGGTAAACAGCAGGGCAATAGCATTGGGGCGATCACGAACAATCATGGGGCGGGTCCGTCAGCAATAAAAAAGGCGAGCAGCGAACCCATGATACGGGATTCGCTCGCGGCTCGCCTTTTGCGGTCAGCGCTGCCAGCGCCGTGATCTATGTCTTGGGCACGGCCGGGGCCGGCGCCCCCGCCAGGGCACGATAGACATCCACCATGGCCTTGACCTGATCGGTGCGGCTGCGCACCTCTGCGTCACGGATTTCGGTCAGCTCCTGCTCCGCATCGAGCACTTCAAAGTAGCCAATAAAGCCCCGCTCGTAGCGGGTGCGGGCCAGTGCGGCGGCCTGCCGGGCATCCTCTGACGCCGAGGCAAGACGCGAAACCCGTGTCTGCAGTTGCTGATAACGGACCAACCGGTTTTCTGTTTCTTCCAGTGCCGCCAGCACGGCTTGCTGATAGGACGCCAGCGCGGCCTGGCCTTCGGCATCCCGAGCATCAATACGCGCCCGCACCTTGCCGTAATCCAGAAAGGTCCAGTCCACCCCCAGTGCGACTTGGCGCGACTCCGATGCTCCCTGAAACAGGTCACCCGGCTCGGCAGCCACCGAGCCCAACAACCCGCTCAGCGTGAAGCGCGGATACAGGTCAGCGGTGGCGATACCAATGCGTGCCGTTGCCGCCGCCAGGCGACGTTCGGCAGCGATGATGTCCGGCCGCCGGCGCAGCACATCACCGGGGCTGTCCACCGGAATCACCGGGACACTGCCGGGCAACGGCTTGAGCGGCACCAAACGCTCCAGCAAGGCCGCCGGGGGCTGCCCGGTCAGAACGGCAAGACGATGCATGTCCGCGCGCAGCGCCGCCTCCAGCTCCGGGAGGGCGGCTCGTGTGCGCGCCAGCTGGGCCCGCGCCCGAACCTTGTCGAATTCCGTCGCCCGACCGGCATCGGCCCGGGCCGTGACAATGGCCAGCGTCTCTTCCTGCAACGTCACGTTCTGGTTGGCCACCTGTAAACGCTGCTGCAAGCCACGCATGTTGAAATAGGTGTTGGCCACCTGTCCTGCCAGAACCACCTGTAGCGCCGCCAGATCCGCACCGGTGGCCTGCAGTTCTGCCGCCTGCGATTCACTGGCCCGACGCAAGCGCCCAAACAGGTCCAGCTCCCAGCTGGCATTCAGCCCTGCCTGGTAGCGCTCCACCCGCTCTGGGCCACCCAGCTGCTCCACCGCTGACAGGTGCTGCTCTGCCCCCGCTGCCGACGCCGTCAGTGACGGCCACTGCTCACGGCGGGCACCGTACAGCAACGCCGCAGAGCGCTCGTATCGTGCCAGTGCCACCTGCAAATCCAGGTTGTCGGCCAGGGTCAGGTTGAGCAGCTCTGACAGTAGCGGGTCATCAAACCCCTGCCAGAATTGCTGCTCGACGTCCGCAAAGGCCCCGCCATCGTGAGGCGCCTGAAAATGGGCCGGCGCCGGCGTCTCCGGCACCTGGTAGTCCGGACCCACCGCGCAACCTGACAACAGCAGGAACGCCGCAAGCATTGATGATCTAGTCATGTTGCTTTCCTTCATCATGTCTCAGTGATTGCCGTCAGACAGGGCTGGCGTGGTGTCAGGGTCATGGGCTACCGGCGGCTTGCTGCCAGCGAGCTTGCGCAACACCACATAGAAAACCGGTGTCAGGAACAGACCGAACAGGGTCACCCCCAGCATGCCGAAGAACAGCGCGATACCCAGGGCCTGACGCACTTCAGACCCGGCACCACTGCCCAGCACCAGCGGCAGCACCGCGGCAGTGAACGTGATGGAAGTCATGATGATCGGCCGTAAACGCAGGCGGCAGGCTTCCAGCGCGGCATCCACCACACTTTTGCCTTCCATCTCCAGTTCGCGGGCGAACTCCACAATCAGGATGGCGTTCTTGCAAGCCAATGCGATCAACACCACCAGACCCACCTGGACGAAAATGTTGTTGTCGCCACCGAAGAACCACACCCCCATCAACGCAGACAGCATGCACATCGGTACGATCAGGATCACCGCCAGTGGCAACGTCCAGCTTTCGTACAGGGCCGCCAGCACCAGAAACACCAACAGGATCGAGAGTGGGAAGACCAGCAAGGCGGCATTGCCCTGGGTGGCCTGCTGGTAACTCAGGTCGGTCCACTCAAAACTCATCCCCGCAGGCAGAACCTGCTCGGCAATGCCATTGAGAACCGCCATGGCCTGAGCCGATGACAGCAACCGCGGGTCTGCTTCGCCGGCCAGGTCAGCGGCCGGGTAACCGTTGTAGCGCAACACCGGATCCGGTCCGAAATCTTCGCTGATAGTGACCATGGAACCGATCGGCACCATCTCGCCGTTCACATTGCGGGTCTTGAGGTTGGCGATATCCTCGACGCTGTCACGGAACGGCGCATCGGCCTGGGCCACGACCTGCCAGGTGCGGCCAAAGCGGTTGAAGTCGTTCACGTAGCTGGACCCGAGATAGGTCTGCAAGGTATCGAACAACTCCGTCAACGGCACTCCCTGGGCCTTGGCTTTGAGACGATCCACCTCGGCATTCAGCTGCGGCACATTGGCCTGGTAACTGGTAATCGGGAACCCCATGCCCGGGGTCTGGGATACCGCCCCCTGGAAGGCATTAACCGCATCCTGTAGCGCGCCATAGCCCAGGTTGCCGCGGTCCTCGATAAACATCTGGTAGCCGGATCCGTTACCCAGGCCCAGAATCGGTGGCGGCATGAAGGAAAACGCAAACCCTTCTTTCAACGCGCCCACTTTCTGGTTGATCTCGGCATTGATCTGTTCGGCAGTGCGGCTGCGTTCTGAAAAAGGCGCCAGCGGAAAGAACACCAAACCGGTATTGGAGGTGTTGGTAAACTGCAGGGCATTCAGCCCGGGAAACGCCACCGCATGGGCGACACCCTCGGTGTCCAGGCCGATATCCACCACCTGTTGCAGCAGTTGATCAGTTCGTTCCAGAGATGCCCCTTCCGGTAATTTCACCCCGGCAATCAGATACAGTTTGTCCTGAATGGGAATAAAGCCAGGCGGAACAGCCTTGAACATCAAACCGGTGCTGGCCAGCAACAAGGCATAAATCACAAACACCACGCCACGATGATGCAACGAGCGCGAAACACCGCTCTCGTAGCGCTGTGAACTGGCATTGAAGAACCGGTTGAAGGGCCGGAAGATCCAGCCAAACAAGCTATCGATAATGCGCGTCAGTCGGTCCTTGGGCGCGTCATGAGGCTTGAGCAACATGGCCGCCAGCGCCGGTGACAGGGTCAGGGAATTAATGGTGGAAATCACCGTGGAGATGGCAATGGTCACCGCAAACTGCCGGTAGAATTGCCCGGTCACCCCATCCAGAAACGCCATCGGCACAAAGACCGCACACAGCACCAAACCAATGGCCACAATGGGCCCGGACACTTCTTTCATGGCCTGGTGCGCAGCGGCCAGGGGCGCCAGCCCCTCTTCGATATTGCGCTCCACGTTCTCCACGACCACGATGGCGTCATCCACCACGATACCAATGGCAAGCACCAGTCCGAACAGGGTCAGGGTATTGATCGAGTACCCCAGCAAATAAAGCGCAGCGAAAGTCCCGACCACCGACACAGGTACCGCCAGCAATGGAATGATCGAGGCTCGCCAGGTCTGTAAAAACAGGGTGACCACCAGCACTACCAACAACACGGCTTCCAGCAGGGTCTGGATAACCGACTTGATGGAATCACTGACGAAAATCGTGGTGTCATACACCGTTTCGTACTTCACCCCCTCAGGAAAGCGGGTGGCGATTTCGTCCATGGCGGCAATCACCTGCTCACGGATCTCCAGCGCATTGGCCCCGGGGGACTGGAAAATACCAATGGCCACGGCATCCTTGCTGTCCAGTTGCGAGCGCAGCGTGTAGTCCCCTGCCCCCAGTTCCAGCCGGGCCACATCCGACAGCCGCACGATTTCGCCCGAGGCACCGCTCTTGATCACGATATCGGAAAATTCTTCCGGCGTGCTTAACCGCCCCTGCGCGTTGATCAGGGTCAGGAAGTCACTGCCGGGCATGGGTTCCGCGCCCAGCTGACCGGCGGACACCTGCACATTCTGTTCGCGCATGGCGCCGACCACATCGCTGGCGGTCAGCCCCCGTGCGGCAACCTTGTCGGGGTCCAGCCAGGCACGCATGGCGTAATCGCCACCCCCGAAAATCTGCGCTTCGCCCACGCCGCGAATCCGGGCCAGCACATCACGCACATGCAAGCGCGCATAGTTGCGAAGGTAAAGCGTATCGTAACGGCCATCCGGCGAGGTCAGATGCACCACCATCAGGAAGGTGGGCGACTGTTTCTGCGTGGTAACGCCTTGCCGGCGAACATCTTCCGGCAGCCGCGCCAGGGCCTGGCTGACCCGGTTCTGCACCCGCACGGTGGCATCATCGGCATCAATATCCGGACGGAATGTCACCGTCATCTGTAGCACCCCGTCGGAGCCCGCTACCGACTTCAGGTACATCATGCCTTCCACCCCGGTGATCGCTTCTTCCAGGGGCGTTGCCACGGTTTCCGCAATGACCTTGGGGTTGGCGCCCGGATAGACCGTACGCACCACCACAGAAGGTGGCACCACTTCCGGGTACTCACTGATGGGCAGACTGGGGATCGAGATGGCCCCTACCGCAAAAATGATGATCGACAACACCGCGGCAAAAATCGGCCTGTCGACAAAGAATCGTGAAAAATTCATGGCAATACGCCTCCTGCCGGCCAGGCGCGAGCCTGCCGGATTGTGTCGTTCCCGGAGTTATTGCGTCAGGCCGGCAAAGGCCAGCCTGATCGCCAATGTGGATGAGAAATTAGGGGGTCGCGTGTCTCAGGGTTGTGCTGCGGCGATGGCACTGGCCTGGCCAGCCGGGGCGGCAGATTCACGCATCGCTACCTGTCTGGGCTGTACCGGCATGCCATCACCAAACACTTTCTGGAGACCGTTGACGATCACCTGGTCACCCTGCTGCAAACCACGACGAATCACCTGCAGATCATCGACCTGCCGTCCGGTTTCGACCTGCCGCCTCGCCACGGTATTGTCGCTGGCCACCACGTAGACGAAACGACGGTTCTGGTCAGTCAACACCGCCTTGCGGTTCACCATCACGGCCTGATCCAGCTTTGCCACAGGCATTTCAACACGGGCGAACTGGCCGGGCTTAAAAATGCCATCCGGATTGGCCAGCTCCGCGCGGAACTGCAAGGTCCCGGTGCTGCGATCCAGACGGTTGTCGATAAAATCCAGCGTGCCCCGATGGGGATAGCCACTCTCCCCTGCCAGCCCGATGCGTACCGTCGGCGACGGAGCCAACGCCAGCACCGGCTGACTTTCCAGGGCAGATTGTTCGTCGGCCTCGAAATACACGTGCAAGGGGTCCACCGATACCACCGTGGTCAGCAGTGTCTGGTCCGCGTTGGCCAGGTTGCCGCGAGTGACCATGGCGCGGCCTGCCCGGCCACTCACCGGTGCCGTCACACGGGTGTACTGAAGATCCAGCTCGGCGGTATCCAGCGCCGCCTGCGCCGCATTGACCAACGCCTTGGCACTCAGCAACGCAGTGCTGCGTTGGTCATACTCTTCCTGGGAAATGGCCCGGCTTTCCAGCAAGGTGCTGGCTCGCACGGCCTCACTACGCGCCTGGGTCAAACGGCTGCGTGCCTGCTCCAGCTGCGCACGAGCGGCTTGCACCCGTGCCTGGTAAGGGCGGGGATCAATCTGGAAAAGCAGATCGCCCTCCTCGACCAGCGCCCCTTCCTCGAAGGCAACCTTGTCAATATACCCACTGACTCGGGGCCGTAACTCCACCGTTTCCGGTGACACCACCCGCCCGGTAAAGGACTCCCACAGGGTCACCGGTTCTGCTATCACGTTTGCCACATCAACCTCCGGTGCCGGCATTGGCTGTTGCCCGGCTTCACTTCGGGCATCACAACCCGCCAGAAAAATCACCGCCATCAGTGCCGCGAAAACACCCCAGTACAACCCGGCCCCAGTGGCCGTTTCTCCACTTATCGTTTCCATTTCCGTGACTCCCGCTATCACTCTTTGTGAGTCCAACCGGCCTGCCCATTTCGACAATCCCGATCGCCCACGTACAAAGCAGACCAATCTGCTATGACTGCGCACTCTATTTCCTCAAGCTAGCTTGAGGTCAACATTGTTTTTGCCTGTTGCTGTGACGGGCAAAAACATGGAACGCATGTCGAAGAGGCGAAGAATGGCTGCGCAGGCTGCGGCAAGAATTTCCAACCGCCCGTCATGCAACCCTGGAGCGAAAGCGTAGGCCCGGGAGCAGGAATCCGGGTAGCGGGTTCCTGTTCTATGATTGCCCATTTCTGTTTTGGCAAAGAATCAGCGCCTCATCAGGGGACCAATTTCGTCCCGAGTTACGCCACGGTGACGCTAGAGTTTCAGGTAAGTGACCACGGCCGGCGCCGTCTTTCTTAGAGGGAAAACCGTTAAAAAACCGGAAAATCCCGCTAAAAATGGGGCATACGGACACAAGAAAGGAAATCCACGTGCGAATTCGAGACACAGGCGCCAGGCACAATCGACTGCCCATTCCTGCGGTCAGATAAAGTCCGCTTGCCAGTTTCTGCGCAGTCATTGCCTATTTCTGCAGAAAATGTCTGAATGGGGACACAGCCCGACCCAGCCAGCCCTATACTGGCTGCCACAGGAGGCCACCATGACATCACGCACCCCTGAATTACCCAGAAATCTCAGCGCCACGCCTCAGCAGCAACTGACCCAGGTAGTCGAACGATGGGCCCGTGAGCCCGGCATGCACGAGACCCCGATTGAAGGTGTCTCCCTGTACCGTTCAGATGGCCTCACCAGCTGCAATTCCACGGTGTACGATCCCTCGCTGATTTTTATTCTCCAGGGCACCAAGACCGTTACGCTGGGCGACCGGGAAATTGTCTACGGCCCCATGAGCTATTTAGCCAACTCGGTGCATCTGCCGGTGCTGGGCCAGATTGTGGATGCCTGTGAAGCCCGTCCCTATCTGGCCGCCAAAATCAGCATTGATCCCCAGGAAGTCACCGATCTGGTGCTGGAGCTCGGTGACCGGGTGGCACAGATGGATCCCGATGCCAGCTGCTCCGAAATGGGCTGCAGCCTGTGCATGACACAGATGGACCCGGCCATGCAGGGCGCCCTGTACCGCCTGCTCGGATTACTGGATTCACCTGAAGACGTTCCGGTACTGGCACCACTGGCTCGGCGGGAAATCATTTACCGTTCCCTGATCGGCGAACTGGGACCACGGATGCGCAAGTTTGTTGCTGCCGATTCCCAGGCCAATCGCATTTCCCGGGTTATTTCGACCCTCAAGGATCGCTACGCTGAACCCCTGCGGGTCAAGGAACTGGCCGACTCTGCCAACATGAGCGAGTCCAGCCTGTTTCACAGTTTCAAACAGGTTACCCGCATGTCACCGCTGCAGTTCCAGAAGAAACTGCGCCTGCATGAAGCCCGTCGCCTGATGCTGACGGAAGGGCTGGAGGCGGCCACCGCCAGCTACCGGGTCGGCTATGAAAGCCCCTCCCATTTCAGCCGTGAGTACAGCCGCATGTTCGGCGCCCCGCCCAAAGCGGACGTTTCGAAATTACGTGGCGAACAGATCAGCGCCTGATCTGGCCCATGGCAAACGCAAGAGGCCGCCTCCATCCCTGGACGCGGCCTCTTTTTTATCGGTCCGAATCTGGCTCGGTTTGTGCCCGAACCGCAATACTCAGCTCTTGAGCCGATAACCGGTTTTGAAGATCCACCACACCAGGCCAAGACAAATGGCCAGGAACAACCCGGTCATCCCCAGACTGACGGCGATATGGACATCAGCAGTCCCAAAAAAGCTGTAGCGGAAACCGCTGATCAGGTACACCACGGGATTGAAAAGCGTCACCGTTTGCCAGAATGGCGGCAGCATATCGATGGAATAAAAACTCCCACCGAGGAAGGTAAGCGGGGTAATGATCATCAACGGGATGATTTGCAGTTTTTCAAACGTATCAGCCCATACCCCAATGATAAAACCGAACAGGCTGAAGGTGATCGCAGTCAACAACAGAAAGCTGATCATCAGCACCGGATACTGCACTTCATAATCCACAAACAACCGGGCAGTGATCAGAATCAGGATACCCAGGATAGTGGACTTGGTCGCCGCGGCGCCCACATAGCCAATAACAATTTCCACGTAGGAAACCGGTGCCGAAAGCACTTCATAAATGGTACCCGAGAAGGTAGGCATATAAATGCCGAATGACGCATTGGAAATGCTCTGTGTCATCAGGGACAGCATGATCAACCCGGGAATGATGAACGCACCGTAGCTGACACCATCAATCTCCACCATGCGCGAACCAATGGCAGAGCCGAACACCACGAAGTAGAGCGACGTGGAAATCACTGGCGAGGCAATACTCTGCATCAAGGTTCGCCAGGTACGCGCCATTTCAAACGTATAAATCGCCTTGATGGAGTAAAAATTCACTTTCATTGGGCGCTCCCCGATTGTGCTGACGCGGTGCTGTTCACCAGATCCACAAAGATATCTTCCAGTGAGCTCTGCCGGGAATGCAGGTCCTTGAACTCGATATCTTCATCACTGAGCTTGCGCAGCAGCTCGGCAATCCCGGTGCTCTCCTGATTGGCATCGTAGGTGTACACCATGGCATAGCCGTCATCGCTGAGCTCAAGGGATTCGTAATTCAGCGAGCCCGGCAAAGCGGACAAAGGTTCGGCCAACTGCACCGTCAATTGTTTGCGGCCCAGTTTTTCCATCAGGCGCGCCTTGTCATCCACCAGAATGATTTGCCCACGGTTGATAATCCCGACCCGGTCCGCCATTTCTTCGGCTTCCTCGATGTAGTGGGTCGTCAGGATAATCGTCACCCCCTGCTCGCGGAGCTGGCGTACCATCTCCCACATTTCACGGCGCAACTCCACATCCACACCGGCGGTAGGCTCGTCCAGAAACAGGATTTTCGGCTCGTGGGACAACGCCTTGGCAATCATCACACGACGCTTCATGCCGCCGGACAGGGTGATGATCTTGTTGTCCTTCTTGTCCCACAACGACAAGGATTTAAGAACTTTCTCGATGTGCGCATCGTTGCGCGGTTTGCCGAACAAACCGCGGCTGAAACTCACCGTGGCCCACACCGTTTCAAACGCATCGGTGGACAACTCCTGTGGCACCAGGCCAATGGCACTGCGCGCCGCCCGGTAGTCCTTGACGATATCGTGGCCATCGGCAAGCACCGTGCCTTCAGACGGATTCACAATGCCGCAGATAATACTGATCAGGGTAGTCTTGCCTGCCCCGTTGGGGCCCAGCAGAGCAAAGATTTCACCGGCCTGGATATCCAGATCCACATTCTTCAGGGCCTGAAACCCGGAACCATAAACCTTGTTGAGGCCTTGAACGGAAATAACAGCTGTCATGGCTTTTCTCCTCGGGCGCACATTATGTCATGGATCCGTGTCAGCGCGGTGCGAATCACACTCGCGTGGAGGATAAGGCAAGGCCTGTGGCCTGACCTGAATATCGGTGGTCACCACCTGCTGGTTGATTGCCAGCCGACCACCAAAACGCGCCTCGACAAACCAGGCCTGATAGCCCTTGTCCGGGTCAGTCAGATCAACCCGGTAACGCCCGTCATCATCCGCATCCAGCTCGGTGGCGTGCCAGCCATTACCGATACTCTGCTGGCGAAAATCCCGTGCGGAGGGGTTCACCGCCTGCCACAGCAGCATGGATCGCGGCGGTTCTGACGGGGTGATGACCCACTGCGGGTTCTCCAGCTGTGCGCTCACATTGGGGGGCGTTCGCCCCTCCAGAATAACGTCCAGCCAGTTGGCCACCTGACTGAGTCGCACCACCCGGTCGAGGCTATCACCCTGGCGATGGCCGCTATTGGGGGTATAGCGCAGCCAGCGATTCGGCCCCATGTCGGCAAAATAAAACTGGCTGCTGTCGCTGACAAAGTAGGCGTCCCCGGACGCGTTGATCACCAGCTTTGGCAAGGACAATCGATCCCGTAACGCATAAGGATCCACCGTTGCCAACATGGCCTTGCCGGGCCCTGCCCGGATCAGGCAATCAATGCCCTGCTCACTGAAGGCGCGTAATGCCGGGGTGTATTCACCGTAAGCGCGATGCTGATGATCGAACTGCTTCGCCAGGTTGAGCATATCGATGGAGACCGGCACCAGCGCGCGAATACGCGGGTCCTCGGCGGCCACCAGCCAGGCGGTCCAGCCGCGCTTGGATGACCCCAGCAGGGCAAAATCCACTACCGGCTCGAGCCCCGGCTGCTGCGCACTGAAGGCCTGCACCGCATCCAGAGAGCGTCGTACCGCTGTGACCATGGCGTGCTGGACAGGCGCCATATCGCCCACTCGCGCGGCGCGATCCATGGTCCAGGCCAGCAGGCTGTCTTCGCGGCGGGGGGTCGCCGTGGCATCGGCACTGAAGACCAACGGCTGATTCGGCACCTGACGTATCTCGACTACCGGCCGGCAGAAGATCAGCGCCAATGCCGTGGACAAGCTGCCGGGCGATTCCCGCAGCACCGCTCCGGGCCGGTCACCACCACTGATGATCACCAGCGCTGTGTGGTCGTCCCGCTCGCGGCCGGGACAAGCGGCAGACCACGGCACGGAAATCGAGACCTCATGCTGCCACGCTGGCTGATCCACTTGCGATGGCGTCAACCACTGCTGGGACTCTACCAGCAGAAAATGGTGGTCCACCCACCAGCCATCCTTGCTGTGGTAATGCTGCCAGTCGACCGGTGCCGCCGGCTTGCCTGATACCCCCATCGGCAGGGCCATCACCAACCACACAGCCATCATCCATTTCATTGCGTTACCCCGGCCTCGTGTTTGCCCGCCCGTACCCTACACCAATCTCCCACAACGGGATGCGCCGCCATCGCGGTTTGCGCAACGACCGGGAGCCTTGCATCCTCCCGGTCACCCGCGTAAAACCTCAATATTCATTGAGGTTTTACGCGAACAGCATGGCCCGGAGACCAGACTATGCGTATCAATCCGGAAGATCACGGCAAGGCACTTACCGTAGGTGAAGTGGCGGAACGCAGTGGGGTGGCGGTGTCTGCCCTGCACTTCTACGAAACCAAAGGCCTGATTCAAAGCCAGCGCAGTGCCGGCAACCAGCGACGCTACCATCGGGACGTCTTGCGCCGGGTGGCGGTGATCAAGGTGGCACAACGCATTGGCATTCCACTGGCAGAAATCGCCGGGGCCCTGAGCGAACTCCCCGATGGCAGAACGCCCACCGCCCGGGACTGGAAACGGCTGTCCGCCCGCTGGCGCGTGCAGCTGGATGAGCGCATCAATGATCTGACCGTCCTGCGTCACCAGCTGGATCAGTGCATCGGTTGTGGCTGTCTTTCCATCAAGGCCTGCCGACTGCGCAACCCCTGTGACGAGCTATCCGAAAAGGGTCCCGGTCCACATATATAGCCTCTCACAACACTGGCCCCCTCTTTCTCCGAGCGCCCTGCGACCTTTGTCGGCATTCATTTTGCAACCTTGAGCGGGCAAAATGGTCACACCCGTCACCTTCCCCGCAGTCAGGAGCCCGTATGAATGACAACACCGTAACCGTTATCCCCGGCGATGGCATCGGACCCGACATCGTTGATGCCACCGTCCGTGTTCTGGATGCACTGAACTGTGGACTCGATTTTGAGTACGCCATCGCAGGGCAAACCGCACTGGACAAGGGGCTGGATCTGGTTCCGGAGGAGACGCTGGCCACCCTCAAGCGCAACCGTCTGGCGCTGAAAGGCCCCATCACCACGCCAGTGGGGGGAGGTTTCACCTCCGTGAACGTGACCCTGCGCAAAACCTTTGACCTGTTTGCCAATGTGCGGCCCGCGCTCTCCATTCCGGGAGTGAAATCGCGCTACGACAACGTGGATATCATGACTATCCGGGAAAACATTGAGGGGATTTATTCTGGCTTGGGGCAGACCGTCAGTGAAGATGGAGAGACCGCTGAACTGCGCAGCAGAATCACTCGCACTGAATCCGAACGTCTGCTGCGTTTCGCCTACGACACGGCCATGAAGCAAGGCCGCAAGAAAGTCACCGTGGTGCACAAGGCCAATATCATGAAATCCACCTCAGGACTCTTCCTTGACGTGGCTCGCAAAGTTCGTGAGGACTACCCGGCGCTGGAACACGAAGAAATGATCGTAGACGCCACCGCCATGCAACTTGCAATGAACCCGCACCGCTTCGACGTAATCGTTACCACCAACCTGTTCGGCGATATTCTCTCTGACCTGTGCGCCGGCCTGATCGGCGGCCTGGGTGTAGCCCCCGGCGCCAACATTGGCGAACACGGTGGCCTGTTCGAGGCTGTGCATGGCAGTGCGCCGGATATTGCAGGCAAGGGTATCGCCAATCCTACCGCCATTATTCTTGCTGGCGCCATGATGCTCGACTACATCGAATTGCACGACAAGGCAAAACAGCTACGCCGTACGGTACGGCAGGTGGTGGGAGCTGGCGATGTAGTCACCCCGGACCTGGGCGGCAGAGCCAGCACCACCGAGTTCACCGACGAGCTGATCCGGCAGCTGAAAGCCTGAAAAAACGCCAAGGGTCCGGTAAACAACCACCGGCTTGATAGCAAAACACCCGCCAATCGGGCGGGTGTTTTGGTGTGTTTTGTTGCGCCGTAAAAGGCCTTAACCGATGGCGTTCGCTCGTGCAGCACGTCCCTCTCTCGCGGCCACAGAATTATCCTCCTGGCGCCAACCTTGCAGGTTATCCTCAATCAAACGGGTGAGTGCATCCAGATGCACAGGCTCCGCATTGAGCGCAGGAATATAGGCAAAGGATTCCCCGCCTGCATCCTCAAAATAACCGCGGTTCTCCACATCAATCTCTTCGATGGTCTCCAGGCAATCCGCAGAAAAACCAGGGCAAAAAACCTGTACCGACTTCACGCCTTCTCCCGGCAATGATTTCATGGTGGCATCCATGTAGGGCTGAAGCCACTCTTCACGGCCGAAGCGGGACTGGAATGTCGTCATCCACTGGTCGCGGCCGAGCCCAAGGGCTTCCGCCAATAAACGGGAGGTTTTATGGCACTCACAAAAGTAAGGATCGCCATTATCCAGATACCGTCTGGGGACGCCGTGATAACTGAAAATCAGTTTCTCGGCACAACCCTGCCGTTCCCGGAAAGCACGAATATGAGCTGCCATAGCCTGGATATAAGGCGGGTAGTCAGGGTAGTGACTGATAAAACGCAGATCGGGCAACCAGCGCCGCTGCATGAAGTCCCTGGCCAGAGCATCAAAGGTAGAGCCGTTGGTCGACCCTGAATATTGTGGGTACAACGGCAGCACCAGCAGTTGCCGAACGCCCTCCTCTTCCATTGCCTGCAGCTGGCTGGGAATAGAGGGATTGCCGTAACGCATGCCAAGCCTCACCACCACATCGTCACCATACTGTTGCTGCAAGCGCTCACGAATCCCCTTTAGCTGGTTCTCACTGTGCACCAGCAGCGGAGACCCCTGGTCGGTCCATACCGTTCTGTAGGCATGGGCAGAGCGCGGCGGGCGGATCACCAGAATCACCAGGTTCAAAATGAAAAACCAGATGAATCGAGGGACTTCTACTACCCTCGGGTCGGACAGGAATTCACGCAGGTAACGACGTAATGCACCCGTTTTCGGGGCATCAGGGGTACCCAGGTTGGTAATCAGCACGCCTATTTTTCGCGGCTGACGGTGGTCAAAGTTGCTCTGTCCCTGGTAGGCCATTCGGCTCTCTCTCACTGAAAGTGGCTCTTGCGATGAGCAATAGTGTAGCGATATGGCGTCAAGACGCCATGATGTCCGTGCCTATGAGGGAGATAGGGGCTCGACTGACGCCACATTCAAAACCTGAACCTCCCAGAGCATCGCATCCCCTCTCTGCGGGAGCAGTGGTTGCACCGCGAGCGGGGAAGGCTCTACGCACCATCGTGGCCGAACGACCACCACAGAGCCCTCTCTATCATCAATGCCCTGGTTGTTGACCTTACTCGCAGCGCATAACTCAACGCTCACAGCGACTTTTCCTCCGGCAACGCTCCGAGATGCTGCTCCAGCACCTGACGGAATGCCACCGGGATCGGCGAGGACGCCTGCTTGTCGTGCTCGAAATGCACTTGAACGGCCTTGCCCCGCGCCACCAGCTTGCCGTTCTGCCATGCCTGATGCAGCACCACGAAGGAACTGTTCCCCAGCCGCTCAATGCCGGTGCGCAGCAGCACGTCGCTGCCGTAGTAGATCTGCCCGACAAAATCCACTTCGATACGGGCCAGGATCAGGGGCAACTCTGCAGGCTTGTTGCCTTCGGTGTTGAACAGCTCAAACAGCGGAGAGCGGGCGGTTTCAAACCAGCCCGTCACCACCGTGTTATTCACGTGGCCAAAGGCGTCGGTTTCGTAGAAACGGGGCGTCACAGTCAGTTCAAACATGGGATCCTCAGTGGTTCAGCGCAAAGGCATCAATCATACCCGTGAGTAGGTGCAAATCGAACACCTGCCCGCGATCTGCCCGGCGGGCCTGTGTTTTGCTGCCCGAGCCGGTACAATGCCGCCTCTTTCACCCCGGTGCAGGCCCGCCTGCCGCTGCGTTTCTACAGGATTGTCTTTTGATTTCTACTGCCAACATCACCATGCAATTTGGTGCCAAGCCGCTGTTCGAAAACGTCTCCGTAAAATTCGGCAACGGTAACCGCTACGGCCTGATTGGCGCCAACGGTTGCGGCAAATCCACCTTCATGAAAATTCTGGGAGGCGAACTGCAACCCAGCAGTGGCCAGGTCATGATTGATACCAATGACCGCCTCGGCAAGCTGCGCCAGGACCAGTTCGCGTTTGAAGAACACACCGTGCTGGATACCGTGATCATGGGGCACACGGAACTGGCCGAGGTCAAAGCCGAGCGCGATCGTATCTACAGCCAGCCGGAAATGAGCGAAGAAGACGGCATGCGGGTGGCCGATCTGGAAATGAAATTTGCCGAAATGGACGGCTATACCGCAGAGGCTCGGGCAGGGGATCTGCTACTTGGGCTCGGGATTCCGGAAGAACAGCACGCCGGCCCCATGACCGCCGTAGCCCCCGGCTGGAAACTGCGGGTATTGCTTGCCCAGGCACTGTTCTCTGACCCGGACGTGCTGTTGCTGGACGAACCGACCAACCACCTCGACATCCACACCATTCGCTGGCTGGAAAATATTCTGGTGGCGCGATCCAGCACCATGATCATCATCTCTCACGACCGCCACTTCCTGAACAGCGTCTGTACCCACATGGCAGATCTGGACTATGGCGAGCTTCGCCTGTTCCCGGGTAACTACGATGAGTACATGACTGCTGCCACCGCTGCACGCGAACGCCTGCATGCGGACAACGCCAAGAAGAAGAAGGAAATCGCCGAGCTGCAAAGCTTCGTGAGCCGCTTCTCTGCCAATGCCTCCAAGGCAAAGCAGGCCACCAGCCGGGCCCGCCAGATCGACAAGATCCAGCTCGAAGAGGTCAAACCCTCCAGCCGGGTCAGCCCTTACATCCGCTTTGAGCAAACCAAAAAACTGCACCGCCAGGCAGTGACTGTGGAAGGGCTGGGCAAGGGCTTTGAGGATCTGACCCTGTTCCAGGATCTCAACCTGCAGATCGAAGCCGGTGAACGGGTCGCGATCATCGGCCCCAACGGCATCGGCAAGACCACCCTGCTACGCTGTCTGGCCGGCGATCTGAACGCCGACAGCGGCACAGTCAAATGGGCAGAAGCCGCCGAGCTGGGTTACTTTGCCCAGGATCACAGCCATGACTTTGCCGACGACATGATCCTGTTCGACTGGATGGCACAATGGACCGCCGACGGCGAACAGGCCGTGCGTGCGGCTCTGGGGCGTATGCTGTTTTCCAACGACGAAGTAAAAAAATCCGTCAAGGTGATTTCCGGTGGCGAACAGGGCCGCATGCTGTTCGGCAAACTGACACTGACCAAGCCCAACGTGCTGTTGCTCGATGAGCCCACCAACCACCTGGACATGGAATCCATCGAGTCCCTGAACCTGGCACTGGAGAACTACCCGGGCACACTGATTTTCGTGAGTCACGACCGGGAGTTCGTCAGTTCCCTTGCCACGCGCATTCTGGAAATTACCCCGCAAGGCATTCGTGACTTCAGTGGCAGCTACGATGACTACCTGCGTAGCATAGATGTCTGAACACAGAGCAGGAGCCCCCATGACCGATATCGACCAGACCACCAGAACCGAACTGGAAGCCGCCGCCTTCCGGCGTTTGCTGCAGCATCTGGATGAGCACAAGGACGTACAGAATATCGACCTGATGATCCTGGCGGACTTTTGTCGAAACTGTTTGTCCAAGTGGCTCTCTGCGGCCGCCAGCGAACAGCAAGCAGAACTGGATTATGAGCAGGCCAGGGAATGGGTCTACGGCATGCCCTACAGCGAATGGAAGGACAAGTTTCAAGCACCCGCCACACCGGAACAACTGGCAGCGTTTGAAGCCAAACAGAAGCGCAAAATCCAAGCATCCTGTTAACACGGGAAAGCACAAAGGGCGCAAAGGTTACCCCCTACGCCCTTTGTGTCGATGCGACCTCAAATGAAAACCGGGCATCACATCCAGCGACCCGCATAACACGGGCCGCAGGCAGGTAAATCACTCAGTGATTTCCACCTCATACACCGCGGTGGTTCCGCTGACCTCATTACCTACGACCAGTAGCGGCTTGCCTTCCGGCGCATCGCTGGCGGGAATGAAGACCAGCCCTTCCGGACCCAGATCACCGAAACCGGCCAGGTTACCATTATCCGGGTCTTCTCCGTCCCACAGTTCACGGCTGTTCAGGTAGTCCTGGAAAATCGGTGCGGTCGGATCCGTGATGTCATACACCATCACGCCCCCCATGCGTTCCAGCCCCAGGAACAGGAAGGTTTTTTCCCCCATCACACCGATGGTCAGGCCTTCCGGTTCCGGCCCCTTGGCATCACTACGGCTATCCATGGCGCCACTTTCGTCATGGCCACTGTTGAACCAGGTCTTGCAGTTGATGGACCGGTCACTCCCCAGCTTGCAATCGTCGCCGGCGAGGAACTGCTCAATGGCATCACCACTGTCGAACACCTGCACACCGTCTTCATCCCAGATGGAGAAAGAACGGCCGCCGTAGCTGTACAGCGTGTCGTACATGATGCGATCACCCGCATCATCCTGAACCCCAGCGGCGGTGTACATCACCGGGTCGCCCGCCGCATCGGTTTTGTAGCCGGCTGTCCAGGTAATATTCAATCGGCCGAGCACATCATCATCACGGCAGTCTTGCGGGTCACCCGCGACAGCACCACAGTAACCAAACACCGTCGGATCCAGCAGCGCACCCGCTGCCAGTTCACGCAACTGGGGAGGCATGTCATCACCACAGCGACGATCAAAGCCATCAGTATGGACAAGGTGCTTTACGCGAAACTCTTCCACAAAGCCCTGGCTGGCATCCGGCTCACACAGCACCGGCGGATCTTCCGAATCATCGGCCTCTTCCCCCCAGTAGGCATCGTTATCCTCACCCCAGGCACGGGCATCCCCTTCGTTGGCGGTCACCAGGTAGGTGCTGCCATTGGCGCTGTAAGCATGGATCGCATCCGGCTGGTAAAGCCCCACAACACCGCCCCAGGTCTTGATATCAATCACTTCATCATCATCGCTGGCATCAATACCCTTGCCGGCCTGGCTGCGGTCGATCTCTCCCAGAGGAAGAATGTCAGTGACGGTGGCCGTGACGATGTCGAGTTTGGCCAGCGCATTGTTTTCCTGCAGCGTGACCCATGCGGTTGCCCCATCGGCAGAAACGGCAATGTACTCCGGCTCCAGATCCTGGGCAGCAGACGCACCCGGTCCATAAATACGCACCCCGGCGTCACGCAGATCGGCGGCAGTGAAGTCGGAAAAGTCAGCGTGGCTCACCGTCAAAGAGCCCGTATCTGTCGCGTTGATAATGCTGATGGAGCCTTCCGGGTCCACGCTGTAATCATCGTTGGGCTCACCTTCGTTGGCGGTTAGCACTGTCATGCCATCCGGCGTAAAGGTAATCATGTCCGGCTGGGGGCCGACTTCAATGCTGTCCAGCAAGGTCAAATCATCAGCCTGGTAAATGGCTACGAAACCGTTATCGGTTTTGGGGTCTGCTTCGATCGCAACCGCCACCAGCCCATTTTTTACCGCCACGCTGTTCACCTCAGCACCGGCAGCGATGGCAGACACATTGATACTGCCCACTTTTTCCGGCGCGGAAGGGACACTCATGTCCAGCACGTCCAGTTCGCCCGCTTCAGCGTTAACCACAAACAACCGCTGGCTCGCGGCATCGTAAGCGGGAATTTCAGCTGCCGAAGCATCAAAACTGCCCGCCTGATAACGCCCCGACAACGCCAGCTTGATGGAAGCTGGCGTTACCTCTGCCACCGAATCACCGGTTTCGTTAGCACTATCAGTTTCGTTGTTGTCATCGCCGCCACAGGCAGCCAGCATCGCTGCCAGCGTGACAGCCCCCAAATAATGCCAGGATTTCATCGGTATCCCCTTCGGTTGTATTGGTACGCAATGGTGAACACTGCGTTTTACCGATCAGGGGTTAAGGTTGAACGACATCCGTGTGACAGTTTTTTGGCTCAGCTCGGTACGCCACGTCGGGCAATATGCAAGGGCATCGCGAAGGAGAAGAAAAATTCCGGTTGCCCAACCCACAATCCACCATAAAAAAACGCGGGCCAAAGGCCCGCGTTCACCGGAACAACCACGGGAGTACACCACTCCCTACCCGATTCCCATCAGGCGGTTTGATAGTCTTCTTCTTTGAATTCCGACATCTGGGTCGCGTACTGGGTCGCAAAGCCCGGATACATGGTGGCATTGAAACCATCTTCGGTGAGATACCAGCTCTTGCAGCCGGAATTCCAGTTGGTTTTCGCCAACCGCTTCTGGATGCTCTTATTGAAACGCTGCTGGGCGTCTTCTCTCACATCCAGCATCTTCAGGTCTTCTCCGACAATCTTGCGGATGCCTTTCAGGGCATATTCCAGCTGCGACTCCATATACACCAGTGCAGAGTTATGGCCCGGACCCGAATTGGGACCGAAGGTCAGGAACAGATTCGGATAGCCGGACACATTGATGCTCTTATAGGCCTGGGCGCCACCTTTCCAGTCATCGCCCATGACGCGGCCACCCCGTCCCAGCACCGGGAACGGCGTGCCGGAGTGGCTCACATCAAAGCCTGTGGCAAACACGATGCAATCCACCTGATGTTCAATGCCTTCTACTGTCCGAATACCCTCTTCGCTGATTCGGGCAATAGGCCAGGTAATCAGTTTCGCATTATCTTTCTGCAAAGCCGGGTAGTAATCGTTGGAAACCAGTACCCGTTTGCAACCGATGGTGAAATCCGGGGTCAACTGACGACGCAACCAGCGGTCTTTTACCTGACGGCGAAGATGCCACTTGCCAATGCGCTCCGCGATTCGCGTCAGCGGCGAATTCCAGATCACCGCCAGGGCCATGCTTTCATGACTCCAATACAGCAGTTCACGCATGGCCTGCTGACTGGCAGGCACCTTGCGGAACAACAGCTTGTTCCATTCCGGCGTGGAAAAGTCAGGCCGTGGCATCACCCAACCCGGCGTCCGCTGGAACACCTTCACGTGTTTGGCAACCTTGACCAACTCGGGAATGATCTGGATCCCGCTGGCACCGGTGCCCACCACGGCCACATTCTTGCCGGAAAAGTCGTAATCATGATCCCAGCGGGCGCTGTGGATTTTTTTCCCTTTGAAATCCTCAATGCCTGTAATCGCCGGAAAGCTGCAATTGGCCAGCGGCCCTTGAGCCATCACCGCCGCACGGCCGGTGAAGACAACATCCTTATCCGTGGTCGCCGTCCAGATGCCTTTCGTCTCGTCGAAGCGTAGTTCGGCCACGTTCTGCTCGAAACGGATGTGCTTTTCCAAGCCGAACTCCGCGACCAGGTGATGCACGTAGTCGAGGATTTCTTCGCTGCCGGAGAAACTGCGCGACCAGTTGGGATTCGGCGCGAAGGAATAGGAATACAGATTCGAGGGAATATCACAGGCCGCACCCGGATATTGGTTGTCACGCCAGGTACCCCCTACCGCGTTACCACGCTCCAGAATAATGAAGTCTTCGATACCCGCTTGCTTCAAGCGAATGGCCATGCCCAAGCCGGCAAACCCGGCGCCGACGATAAGAACCGACAGGGGTTTTTCTGGCGCTTTTTTTCTTGCTGTCGACTTTCTTCGGGCCGTCGTCTTGCGTGCGGCAGCCGCTTTCTTGCGTGGCGCCTTGGGTTTAGCCGTTTTTTTGGAATCTTCGGTCGTGCTCATAACGTTCAAACTCGTGCTACAGGGTCGTGTCGCCCGGCACCCGCCGGGCGGCTATGCTGACAACAGGATTAACGTGTTGCGGTGGGTTCGTAGGTAAGCTCCTTCACCCATGAAGGCACCGCAGGCAAGGCTTTCCGGGGCACCATGCCAGTAATTTTCACCAGCGCATCCACCGGCACGTGGTACACCTTGTTGCTACGATTGGTCACCCAGCGGCCGTGCTGCTTGATCAACTGGAACCAGGGGTTACGACGCCCTTCTTCGGTTCGCCCACCAATACGTTCAAACTTCTGCATGGCCTTGTAGAGTTTTTCTTCTGGCAGGCCCATCGCAATCACGTTATCGCGCATCTTGTTGAGCAGTGGCATATAAGAGGCGATACCCAGAATCAGACGGGGATCCATCACTCGCGCCATCATTTGCACCATCTTGATGTATGACGCACTGCGACCCTGCATTTCCATCACGGTGAAACCCACGCCCAGATGGCGGGACTCATCATCGTTGATCTTCTCGAATGCCTGGTGGCAAACCGGGTCTTTCACGGTCTCGAGCAGGAAAGTACACAGGGCACCGTCCAGCGCGATTTCAAGCATGGGCACCACAGTGCCGAGTACGTATACAGGCATCTCATCAGCAAAACGATCCAGCCACTCGATGATGATGCGCAGGTTGACGTTGGGCTCCGGAATCTCATCCCCTTCCAGCATGCCCCAGCGACGCATCAAGGCCATCTCGGCATTGGCGTGTCGCTGCTCTTCTGCATGAAAGTAACTGTAGATTTCTCGCAAGGTATCGGTTGGGGCTTTCTTGGCCAACGCCGCAAAAGCCCGAGCCCCCACATGTTCAATCCACATAAGATCGGCCATGAACTCTTTCAGTTTTGGCCATTGCTCTTCGGTAATCAGTTCCGCCCCCGGGGCATCCCAGTCAATGTCTGACAGGGCCCACTGGGTGCTCTTGATTTTGGCAAGCATTTTGTCGAGGTCGATGGAAGCCATGATGCATTCCTCCCGGGTACAGGGTGAAAAATTAAAGTTTGGCAGCGGCCAGACGGCTGAGCAGTCCGGCGCCACGGGTATAGGTTGCGGGCAGCAAACGCTTGGCGCGCCAGATCATGCGCGCATCGAACTGGGGCAGCACATGCAGCTGGCCACGGGCCAGTGCCTTGAGGGTGGTATCCGCTACCCCCTCGGCAGACACGCCCGTGAGTTCGATAATGCGATTGAGCACCGGCGGCACGCCGCCATGAATGCGACCCGCGCTAAATATGTTGGTGTTGACCACCGTGGGACACAGCACCGTCACATTGACGCCGGTGCCAGCGGTTTCAGCTGCCAGTGTCTCGGACAGGGCCAGCACCCCCGCCTTGGTCACGTTGTAGGGCCCCATCAGTGGGGCGGCGGCAAAGCTGGCCGAGGACGCCACGTTGATAATCCCGCCCCGCCCTTGCTGCTTCAGCAACGGGGCGAAAACGTGACAGCCGTAGATCACGCCCCACAGGTTGATGCCCATGGTCCATTCCCAATCTTCCAGGGAAATCTCGCCGATGTTCTTGCCACCCACACCCACGCCGGCGTTATTGATGACCAGACTGACCGGTTCAGGCAACAGCGCCTGGGCCTGCTCCGCCAGCGCCTCTACCTCTGCACGCACACTGACATCGCAACGCAGCGCCCATGCCCGTCCGCCGGCCGCGGTAATCCGGTCCACCGTTTGCTGGGCGGTCTCCAGGTTGATATCGGCACACACCACCGCGCCGCCGCGCGCCGCCAGCGCTTCTGCAAACGCCCGGCCAATGCCGCTGCCCGCGCCGGTGACTACGGCCATGGCGTGGTTAATCAGTTTGTCTTGTTTACCGAACATGGTGTCCGATCCTCGTTGAAGGCTGCCGCCGGTACGGGGCCGATGGCACAGCCAAACGTTTACTGTTACATTCACTGATGTAACAATAAAGCGAATGCTCGTTCGGATACAATTCGGATTACCCCCATGGCCAGAAAACCCAAACAACAACGCTCCAAAGCCACCGTAGACGCCATCATTGAGGCCACTCTGCTGACCATTGCCGACCAGGGACCAGCCGGCATTACGGCCCGTCACATTGCTGAGCGGGCAGGGATCGGCGTGGGTTCACTGTACGAATATTTCGACGACAAGAACGCCATCGTGCAGGCCGCATCGGAGCGTTTTGTGGAAGACACCGTGGCCATGATTCATCCACTGGTGCCAAAGATGGTGCGCATGGATATTCGCGGTGCCATCCATACCCTGCTCTTCAACTTCCGCGACTTTCTGGAAGAGAACAACGAGCTCTACCTGCGTTTTGCCCGCCACGCGTTCAGCATGGACATGGTGATCTATCAGGCCCCCATCTCCCGCACGTTGATGGACTTCTTTACCCAGTATCTGATGCACCACCCGGAACTGCTGAAACTGCCCAATATCCCCGGCCTCGCCTATTTCTATATCAACGGCGGCATCTACACGGTGATTCGTCACCTGTCCGCCCGAAACCCCACCCAGACCTTTGAGGAACTGGTGGCGGTGCTGGGGGACACGCTCAGTGGCTACGCCGAGTACACACTCAGCCAGAAGGAATAAAGAACACGCAGTAACAGGGGAAAGAAAAAAGGGGCTAAATCAGCCCCTTCCTGCAACAGTGTTACGCCGCCTTGCGGTTGGCTTTCTGTTGCTGATACACCACCTCGTAATCCTTGAGCCGGAAACGGGACAGGCGCTTTTTCAGGGCTTTCAGTGACCAGGGCCAGGCCGCAAAATTTCGGCCATTCTGGTCCAGGTAGTAGCTCTTGCAGCCACCACTGTTGAACACCGTCCCCTTCAGGTGTTTCTGCACTTTCTGGTTGTGCTGTTCGATCACCGAAGGGCGAATGGTAAGGCGACTGATCCCGCGATCACGGATTTTTTTCAGCCCATCGATGATGTAATCCAGCTGAGCCTCGGCCAGCACAATGAAAGAGTCATACACCAACACGTTAGGCCCCAGCACCAGGAAGGCATTGGGCACATCGGCCAGAGCTGCGCCCAGATAAGCTTCCGGCGAGCTGTCTTTCCACAGGTCGGACAGGCGCTCACCCTTGGCGTTGAAGACCTTGCGGCCTATCGGCGGATGAGACACATCAAAACCGGTGCCCCAGATAATCACATCGACCTCATGGCGTTCACCGTTGGCGGCAATCACCGTGTTGCCGTCGACCTCCACCAGACCATGGGGAATCAGGCTCGTATTCTCCGCCTGCAAGGCAGGATAATAGTTGTTGGCAAACAGAATCCGCTTGCAGCCCAAAGTGAAATCCGGTGTCACGGCCTTGCGCAACACCGGGTCATCCACCTGCAGCCTGAGCAGCTGCCTGGCGGCACTGCTCACCGGCTTGAGCACGTTCGGATTGCGCAGCCCGAAGTTGATCACATTCAGGGAGCCCGCTACCGCTTTGCGCCAGCCGTGCTGGATCGCGGGTAACCGCTCAATCACGCTTTTGCTGGTCTCACTCAACGGCAGGTCCGGCTTGGGCAGCACCCAGGGGGCCGTGCGTTGAAACACGAACAGCTCTTTTACCCTGGGCTGAATTTCCGGCACAAACTGGATCGCAGACGCACCGGTGCCAATCACCGCGACCCGTTTTCCGGTCAGGTCATAATCATGGTTCCACTTGGCAGAATGGAACATTTCGCCCTTGAAGGTCTCCAGCCCCGGCAGCGAGGGAATCTGCGATTCGGTGATCGGCCCGGTGGCAAACACCACGGTGCGGGCCAGGTATTCCCCCTTGCTGGTATTGAGCACCCACAGGTCACGGCTGTCATCCCAGCGCGCCTGTTCCAGGTCCGTGTTGAATTCAATCAGCGGGGTGATGCCAAAATCGTCGCTCACCTCTTTCAGGTAGGCGAGGATTTCTGGCTGCTTGGCAAACAGGCGACTCCATTTGCTGCTCAACGCAAACGAATAGGAATACAGTGACGACGGCACATCACAACCGCAACCGGGATAGGTATTCTCACGCCAGGTACCGCCGACCTGGCTGGCCTTCTCGATAATCTTGAAGTCGGTATAGCCTTCTTTACGCAGCTTGATCGCTGCCGCCAGGCCGGAAATGCCGGCGCCGACAATCAGGGAATCATAAACAGGCGACACCGGGGACGCTGCCTTGTTCTGAGCCTTGTTCTCAGCCATAGGGTCTCTGCCTCTTTTCTTTTCGTGTTCGGGTGGTTCGCGGTTCAAGTCCGGCCGCATCAGCCAAGAAACCGGTAAGAGAAGCCCAGGAATCGGGCATACAGATCCGGCGAAGCACGCTTCATCAACCAGAACAGCTTCGCGTCTACCTGCGGCGTGGTGTAAAGCTCCCCTTTGTCGAGCCGGTTCAGGGTCAGTTTTGCCACACTGTCACTGGTAGTCATCGCGTAGTTCATCAACGCATGGTCTGCCAGTCTGGAATACCGCTCCGGGATACGGCCATCCTTGATGATGTTGGTGGGCACCAGGGTCGGGCACAGCACATTGACGCGAATGTTGTCCTTTTTCAGTTCCGCATACAGGGTTTCGGACAGGGCGCGCACCCCGGCCTTGGTGACGTTATAGGCGCTCATTTCCGGCGCGGCCGTAAAGGATGCCGCCGACGCCACATTGATGATGGCCCCGCCACCCTGCTTTTTCAGGCCGGGTACGAAATAATGGCAACCGTGGACCACACCCCACAGATTCACATCCATTACCCATTTCCAGTCCTGCAGGGACAACTCATCAAACTTGCCACCAATGCCGACGCCGGCATTGTTGATCACCAGCGTCGCCGGGCCGCCCAGCAAGGCCTCGGCTTCCTTCGCCAGCGCCTCCACCTGCTTTGCCTTGCCCACATCACAGGCAACCGCCCACCCCTGCGCACCCAATTCCCGAATCATGGCAACCGTTTCTTCGGCATTGGCCAGATTCAGATCCGCACACACCACCGCACCACCGCGGCGCGCCAGCTCCAGGGCAAAGCTGCGACCAATGCCACTGCCTGCGCCGGTGACTACCGCCCGGGCGTTAGTGCTGGGCCGGGAAAAGCGTTGTTTGATCAGCTTCAACATAATGTTCCACTCAAGAAGGCGTGTTCAGGGGAAATCAGGCCCGCACCGGCGGGACGAATTCCTTGGTCAGGTAAGGGGTCAGCAAACCGGTTTCCGGGTTCAGCAGCTTTTCCTTGTAGTACTCCAGATACGCTGAGGTGTCGTGATCATTCGGGTGAAAGTCTGGACGCAGGTAATCCATGATGTGATTCATGGTGCTGCCAAAAACGCCATCCTTCGGCCCCGCCAACAAGGCAAGGCTGTGCCGCACATCCTTCCAGTAGCGCGGGCGGACCATGTTTAGCGGGTTGCGAAAAATCGGGATAAAGACACCGCCCAGCGGCACCAGGAACATGATGGTGAAGGTGGCCAACGCAAAACCGGATATCCGCAACGCATAGTTACCGGACAATTCCTGGAACACGTCGTAGGCAATGTCCTTGTGCTCGGATTCTTCCAGCATGTGCCACATCCACAGGGCACGCTGCTTTTCATCTTCCGTTTCAAAGAAAATATCTTCGTGCTTCATCATGTATTCCGACAGCACCGCGGTGAAATGCTCGATGCCCGCCATCAGGGACAGCTGCATGCGATTGGGCAACCGCTTGAAGCCGTATTCAAAGACGTTGTCTGCCAGAAAGCGGTAGAAGCCCACCGGGAAACGATGCTTGGCCAGCGCATCATTGAACTCGTTATGCATTTTCGAGTGGATCGCTTCCTGTCCAATCAGGGATGTTACCTGCCGTTTCAGCTCCGGGTCCTTCACGAACTGGCGATGATAGCGGGCGGTGTCGATGACCAGGTCTTCGCCAAAAGTCAGGAAGATGGACAGCGCCTCGAAGATTGCTGTGGCCAGCTCGGTGTTGCGGAAAAACTGGGTATCCACCCCGTCGGCTGAAAACTGGAAATCCATATGACGGATCGGCACTTCGGCACGGGGCTTGGCGGTTTTCGGCACGTACTGATGAATGGTTGCGGTCTGCATCTGGGTCACCTGTCGATGGCAGGGGGCAGCGCCATCTGGTAGCCACCCCGCTAACTGTTACATTTTCTGGTGGCAACATTAGATCGAATGCTTGTTCGGCTTCAACTCGGCTAAATGGCCCCTTTGGCCCCGGATACCGCAACCCTCCAAGGCACCTCAAAATTATCACCAAAAAACAGCAAGCTACTGATTTTTATAGAGTTAAACAAAGCCCAGGCGATTCCTTCCGTCTCCCCCTCCGAACCACTCTCTCCATCTTATCCACAAAAGCCGTCCCTGCGTTCGGATATAGAACAGATAAAACCGACCCGAATCAGAGCCTGGGGTTACTCAAACCCAGCAGAATTCTGCGCCACAGAGGCACACTTTTGCCCCCTACTCCCCTAGACTGAATACACAACAAGAATCACAGGACGCCGCATGCGCACGCCCAACCCGGACCATCCCAATCCCTCTACCTCCCGCATCCCCAACCTGGCGGACTGGCGCTTTAACCGTTATCTGACCATGCAGCTGATGCCGCTGTTTTATCTGCTGTTGATACTTGGCGCGCTGGTGGTTGTGGTCACGGTCGTGGGGGTCTGCTTCTGGTGGTCCATGCCCGCCGGCATCATCGCCGCCGCCATTGCCCCGCTGGCCTTGCTGGTGATTGTCGCGGTGATTCGCGCGGCCCTAGAATACCTGATCATGGCCCATCGCATCATGCGCATTATCGAGCGCATGGACGCCTTGCCGGACCAGGTCTCGGATCTCTCTGTCAGGGTGGATGGCATTACCGGCCACGTGGATGAACTGACCGAGCAGGTGCGCGACATTCATGAAGGGCTAATGCATGTGAGCCCGATATTACGTTCGGCAGGCTTTCCCGCCCGCCTGCTGAAAGCGCTGCGCGGGCGCGAAGGAAATGACAGGGATTGACCGTTTTTCTGTCACCTGCGGCCTACCGCAGCAATGACAGTTTTCGCGCTTTTATCGCAGTATGTAAGGCAGCATGTAATTGAGGATTCACCATGACACTGCCCACCCTGCTGAAGGCGCGACTGCAACTGCCCGTCGTTGCCTCTCCCATGTTCATTGTCTCCAGCCCTGCACTGGTGATTGCCCAGTGCAAGGCGGGCATTGTCGGCTCTTTCCCCGCCTTGAACGCCCGCGAAGACGGGCAACTTGAGGACTGGTTGATCCAGATCCGGGAAGCACTCGAGGCCTGGGATCAGGACAACCCCTCACAACCCTCGGCCCCCTTTGCCGTCAACCTCATCGTGCACAAGTCCAATGCACGGCTGGAGCAGGATCTCGCCCTGTGTGTGAAGCACCAGGTACCGCTGATCATTACCTCGCTGGGCGCCCGGGAGGATGTCAACGAGGCCATCCACGGCTACGGCGGCCTGGTGTTTCACGACATCATCAACAACGCCTTTGCCCGCAAAGCTATCGATAAAGGTGCCGATGGTTTGATTGCCGTTGCCACCGGTGCCGGTGGTCATGCAGGAGTGCAGTCCCCGTTTGCCCTGGTGCAGGAAATTCGTGAATGGTTCGACGGCCCCCTGCTGCTGTCCGGCGCGATCGGCAATGGCGCCGCCATTCTTGCCGCCCAGGCCATGGGGGCAGATCTGGCCTATATCGGCTCCATTTTCATTGCCACCGAAGAAGCCAATGCCGCGGACAATTACAAGCAGGCAGTGGTGGATAGCGGCGCCAGCGGCATCGTCTATTCCAACCTGTTCACCGGCGTCCATGGCAACTATCTGCGCAGCTCCATTGCCGCCGCAGGCATGGACCCGGACAACCTGCCAAGCAGCGACCCCTCGTCCATGAACTTTGCCGAGAAAACCGATAACAGCAAAACCCGCGGCGCCAAACCCTGGAAAGATATCTGGGGTAGCGGTCAGGGCATTGGTGCCGTCAAGGCGGTCCTACCCGCCCATCAGCGCATTGATCAATTGAAGCAGGAATACCAGAGCGCCCGACAACGACTGCTGGCGCAATAGCCGTCGCGGCTAGCGGGCCAACGCCTGGCACAGGCGAGCCCGCGCAGCCTCATCCCCCGGCAACCCGAACCGGAGCGCCGATGGCGTATCAAAGGCGCGCACCAGAATGCCCTGGCGCGCCAGCCGCTCAGCCCAGACACCCGCTTTAGCCTCCGGGCACCAGGCAAACAAATCACACCCGCCCGCAGGCACAAACCCCGCGTCGCTCAAGACTCGGTCCAGTGCAACCCGCGCCAGACGCAACCGCGCTTGTTGCTGCGCCTGCCAGTGCCGGTCCAGCAGGGCTCTGGCCATGATATGGCGGGCGGGGTGGCTCAATGCCCAGGGGCCCAGGCTCCTTTGCACAGCATCACACAGGGCCGGCTCCGCCAGCATCAACCCTGCACGCGCGCCGGCCAGACCGTAAAACTTGCCCAGTGAGCGAAACACGATCAGCCCGGGACGCCCCACCTCACCGACCAGGGACGGCGCCGCTGAGGCTTCTACAAACGCCTCGTCCACCACCAGCCAGCCCCCCCGTGCCGCTAATTGCTCCTGCCAGGCCAGCAAGCGCTCAAGAGGTAACCACAGCCCGGTAGGGTTGTTGGGCTGCAGCCACACCAGCACATCCAGCCCCTGAAGGGCGTCCTCTATGGTGTCCGGCGCCAGCGGCACGACCGTGTGGCCCTGGCGCTGCCAGGCCAGTGCGTGCTCACGGTAGCCCGGCACGGGCACCCCCACCCGGCACGGGCGCCGCAGCGACGGCAGTGTCTGCAACGCCGCCTGACTACCTGCCACCGGCAAACAACCGGCCTCCGGAGACAACGACAATACCTCACGACAGCTGGCCACCAGGCCGTCCTCTTCATCGGGTAACCGCTGCCAGACTGTCTCGGGCAACGACGGCACAGGCCAGGACCAGGGGCTGATACCAGTAGACAAATCCAGCCAGTCGGTGACCGGAATGCCGTAACGGGCTGCCGCGCGATGCAACTGCCCACCATGCTCGCCGCTCATGTCAGCCACACCAGGCATGCCATCGCTCCCAGCCACAGCAGCAAGGTGCGATGCAGCAAGCGTATCGCCGCGCCAATACTCTCGGCCGTGGCCGGCCGCCCTTCACCCAGCACCGGCTTGTCCTTGTATTGCCCATGATAGTGCGCAGGCCCACCCAGCAGGACGCCCAACGCCCCGGCACCCGCGGCCATCACGGGACCGGCATTGGGGCTGTCACAGGCCGGCGCCTGGCGACGCCAACAACGCCGCGCCCGGGGCAAATGGCCACACAGGGCATACCCCCATGCCGTCAGCCTGGCGGGCAGCCAGCCCATGACATCATCGAGCCGCGCCGCCACCTTGCCAAACCGTTCGAAGCGCGCATTACGGTAGCCCCACATGGCATCGAGGGTGTTGACCAGGCGGTGCAAAAGCGCCCCCGGCAACCCTGCCACCACGAACCAGAACAGCGACGCGAACAGGGCATCGGCACCGTTCTCCAGCACCGACTCGGTGGCCGCTCTGGCGATGCCCGCCTCATCCAGCGCAGAGCAATCCCGGCTGACAATCCTGCCCACCTGCTCACGCGCCAACGCGGATTCACCGGCTTGCAATGGCACCTGCACCGCCAATGCATGCTCCACCAGGCTGCGACGCCCGACCACCAGCCACAGCCCGATAACAGAGACCATCCCGTCGCCCCACGCGGGCAACAGTGCAAACACCACCACCAGCATCGCCAGCACCGGCACGGTCAGCAGGACGACCGCCAGCCCACCCGCCGCCACCGCCCAGCGACCCGACGGGTTCCGGTTCACCCGCCGTGCCAGAGCGTCGGCGAGCTTGCCAAAGCCCACCAGCGGGTGCCACCGACGGGGCTCGCCCACAACGGCATCCAGCAGCAGGCCCAACAGACAGAACAGATACAGGGTCAGGGACACGATTCTTCCTTGCGATACCATCCGTGAAGCCCGGCAGTGTACTTGACACTCCCCCCGATGGGGGCAGAGGATTTGCCGCTTCCCCTCTGCTGTCACCCTGCCGGGAGCACCCATTGACCACCTCATCCCCCTGGCTCGCCGAGCTTGCCACCCCCAGCGACACCCACCGCCAGCGGGCACTGGCACGCCAATCGCAACTGACCAAACCTGCCGGTTCGCTGGGCGAACTGGAAAACGTGGCCGTTCGGCTGGCCGCCCTGCAAGGCACCGACACCCCCAACGCAGAGCAGGTACAGATTGCGGTTTTTGCCGGTGACCATGGTGTCTGTGACGAGGGCATTTCCCTGTTTCCCCAGGCGGTCACCGCACAGATGATTGCCAACTTCGTCACCGGCGGCGCCGCCATCAGCGTGATGGCCCGGCAGCTGGGCGCGGCTCTGGAAGTGATCAATACCGGTACCGTCTGCGCCCCCCCCTTGAGCGCCGGAGTGATAGACGAACAAGTCGCTGCCGGCACCGCCAACCTGGCCAGGGAATCCGCCATGGATGCCCAACAACTTGCCGCTGCGCTGGCGGCCGGGGACCGCAGTGCCGCCCGGGCTCTTGAGCGCGGTTGTCAGCTGTTTATCGCCGGCGAGATGGGCATCGGCAATACCACCAGCGCCAGCGCACTGGCCTGCGCGCTGCTGGCAGAACACCCAACCCATCTGACCGGCCCCGGCACCGGCCTTGATCGCCAGGGCGTCCAGCACAAGGCGGCGATCATCCAGCAGGCGCTGGCGCGACATTATCAGCAGCACGACGATGACGCGACGCCCCTGACCTGCCTGCAGTCCCTTGGGGGCTTTGAAATTGCGGCCATCACCGGCGCCCTGATCGGCTGCGCCGCTCGCGGCATTCCGGTGCTGGTAGACGGGTTTATCGTCTCCGTCGCAGCGCTGTGTGCCGTGCAGCTACGCCCGGCGCTGTCTTGCTGGCTGCTGTTTGCCCACCGCTCCCGGGAGCCAGGACACCAACGCATCCTGGACGCCCTTGAGGCAACGCCGCTGCTGGATCTGGGTATGCGCCTTGGGGAAGGCAGCGGTGCTGCCGTCGCGGTCCCCCTGATTCGCAGCGCCTGCGCCCTGCACAACCAGATGGCCACCTTTGCCGATGCCGGCGTCAGCAACGCAGACGGATAACCCCATGACAACCACCTTGTTCGATTTGATCCGCCACGGCGAGCCCGCCGGTGGCCACAAGTATCGCGGTCACAGGGATGACCCACTCAGTGAATTGGGCTGGCAGCAAATGCGAGACGCTATTGGCCAACACGAACAGTGGGACCACATCCTCACGTCGCCTTTGCTGCGCTGTCGCGAGTTCGCCTGCGAGCTGTCAGAACAACGGAACATTCCCGTTACTGTCGCAGAGGGTTTCAAGGAAATCAGTTTTGGCGATTGGGAAGGCAAAACGCGAGAGCAGGTGGCCCGGGAATACGGTGACCATCAGGCCAACTTCTGGCGCGATGCAGAAAATTTTCCGCCTCCGAATGCGGAAATCATTCAGGATTTTCATCACCGCATCGGTGCAGCCTGGCAACACTGGAGTGACGCACTGGCAGGAAAGCACGTGTTACTGGTCTGCCACGGCGGCGTCATTCGAATGGTGCTGGCGCATGTGCTTGGTCTCACCCCCAGCAACGCCATGGCGGGCTTCCAGGTTCCGTTTGCCTGCCGCTCACAGGTGCGCATTGATGACACCCCGCACGGCACCCTGAGCTGTTTGGTCAGGCTCGGGGATTAAAAATAACGCCGGAATAACACCGCTGGCTGGCGGCGCGAATGACCCGCGCGCCTACAGCCGGACTTATCCCTTTAACGTCTGGGCGATGCCTGCCACAGACAGCAAGACCCGGTCACACTTGCGCGCCAGGGACTGGTTCAGCCAACCCAACTCATCCGCGAAACGGCGGGTCAGGGGATCCATGCCGATAATTCCCAAGCCCACTTCATTGCTGACCACCACGACACGGCCGGGGTAACGGGAAAGGGCGGCCAGAAAACTGTCCCGCTCGCGCACGAACACCGTGTCCCCGGCGTGCAGCAGGTTGCTCACCCACAGGCTCATGCAATCAATCAGCACACACGGGGGCGGTGTCAGCGTGGCCTGACGGTTCAGCAACGCCCCCAGGGCAAGCGGCTCTTCTACCAGCCCCCATTGCGGCGGACGACGCAACTGGTGGCGGCGGATCCGGTCACTCATTTCGCCATCACCGGCCGTGGCGGTCGCCACATACACCACCGGGTCGGCCTGCTCAGTAACCAGACGTTCTGCCAGCGAACTTTTACCGGAGCGAATCCCGCCGAGGATCAGTGACCGCCTCATCCTGTCTTCTTCACGAACTGGGTCAGTATGACGATCCGCTGGCCTTCTACCCGGCCTTCGATCTGCTCGGGGTTATCCTGCACCAATGAAATATTTCTCACCGCCGTGCCCCGCTTGGCGGTGAAATTGGCGCCTTTGACATTCAGGTCCTTGATCAGGGTAACCGTATCGCCGGCGTGCAGCGCCGCGCCATTGCTGTCGCGATGCTCCACCATTGCCACGGCGTCTTGCCCCTCCCCCGTGGCCTGCGCCCAGGCCTGCACATCGTCTTCGAGATACAGCATATCCAGCAGATCCTGCGGCCAGCCCTCCGCCCGCAACCGGGTGAGCATTCGCCAGGCCAGTACCTGCACGGCCGGCACCTGGCTCCACATGCTGTCATTCAGGCAACGCCAGTGATTGGCGTCTTCGTTACCCGGGTTATCGATCTGGTACTGGCAGGTTTCACACAGCAGGACGCTTTGCGCTTCACTGCCATCAGACGCCGGGGGCACGGCATACACCGAAAGCGCGCTACCGGCAGCACAAAGCTCGCACGTTGAATCGGCACGGGCCAACAAGGTGGATTCCAGGGACATGAACATCTTCTCCAAAACGTACCGGCGTCACGCGCTGGCATAAACAGGGTTTAGCCACCCAACAAGTCAGCAAACGAAAAATACGCCAACCGATCTCCGGGGGACACGGTACGCCCCACCGGCACCACTGCCAGGCCATCCGCCCACACGGCAGAACTGAGCATGCCCGAGCTTTGATTGGGGTGTTGCTGCAATCGCAACTCACCGTCTTCCTGCAGGCACCGCACACGCAAATATTCCTGACGCTTGCCCGGTTTATTAACTGAAAAATTCACCGGTAATGTCTGCGGCGCAGGCAGCACCGTTTGCGCCCCACAGGCACGACGCAGTGCCGGCAAGACCAGCGTCAGGTAGCAGACCAGCACGGCAGAGGGGTTACCGGGTAACCCAAAAAAAGGAATCCCATCGACCTGGCCAAAGGTAAACGGCTTGCCCGGTTTGATTGCCAACCGCCAGAAGTCCAGCGAGCCTTTGGCCTCCAGCACCGCACGCAGGTGATCCTCCTCCCCCACCGATACTCCGCCGGTTGAAATGATCACGTCCGGGCGCTGACTGGCATCAGTAAGATAGCGGGTCAGGGTGTCGCTGATAATCGCCGGATCATCAGGCAAGTGCTCCCGCCGCACCGCAGGGAAACCACTTTGCACCACCAGCTGTTCCAGCTGCGGGCCGTTACTGTCGTAAATCTTGCCTGGTAGCGGTGACTCATCGGCGCGTTGCAATTCATCGCCACTGGTCAGGATCAGAACCCGCGGTGCACTCACCGTTACCTGGGGCACCCCCACCGATGCGATCAAGCCGACAGCCTGGGGCGTCAGGCGTTGGCCGCGCTCAATCACAATGGCGTCACGACGGGCATCCTGACCCGCAGGACGAATGTTCTGACCTTGGGTGACGTCATCCCTGCCTGGCAACCGCACCCGGCCATCGGCGATCTCGCAGTCTTCCTGCATCAACACCGTGTCTGCGCCAGTGGGCACCGGCGCGCCCGTAAAGATACGGGCCACCTGCCCGGGCATCAGGGTGCAGGGCGGATCACCCGCCGCCACCCGCAAGGGCATCGGCAATGTCAGGCCAGGCTCGGCCAGATCCTGGTAGCGCAACGCCACACCATCGACCGCGGCATTATCAAACGCCGGCACATCCACCCGTGCCGCCACATCCGAGGCCAGGTACTGCCCCCGGGTCTCACCCAACACCAGATCCTGCACGGCAGAAAACGGGCGCATGCTGTCCAGCAGCCGGGACAAGGCGTCCTCTACCGGCATCAGCACCGCAGGAATCTGGCTCATCGACGCACCTGAGCGACAAAATTACAGGGACGGTGGCGGGCATCCAGTTGCTCACTGATGATGCGATCCCAGCCGGTGGCACAGGCATTGTTGGAACCCGGCAGGCAAAAGATCACCGTACGGTTGGCCAACCCGGCCAGACAGCGGGACTGAATGGTGGAAGAACCGATCTCTTCCAGGCTGACCTGCCGAAACAATTCCCCAAACCCTTCAATGTGCTTGTCGAACAACACCGACAGCGCTTCCGGGGTGGAATCACGGCCGGAAAACCCGGTGCCGCCGGTGGTCAAAACGATCTGGATCTGCTCATCGGCAATCCAGTCCGACACCACTTTGCGCAACTGGTAGACATCGTCCTTGACGATCTGTCGGGCAACCAAGGTATGGCCCGCCTCCTGGAGACGCTGCACCAACAGATCGCCAGAAGTATCGGTTTCCGGGGTGCGGGTATCACTGACGGTCAACACCGCCACGGCCAGGGGCTCGAATTGTGCCGCAGGCTTGGACATAGATTCTCTCCTTGCAGATGCGCAGATACTACCACGCCTCAACCCCGGGGCTGGACAGGACAGCACCGATTGACCGTTGCCGACAGGCCTCTGTTCACCCTGGCACACCGGGGGTAGATTCAACCTATACAAAGTGTTTATCGGGAGTGCCGTCATGAACCGTATGGAAGCCGCCCAGCAAGAGGCCGCACAATTACCACGTATGCCCCAGCGCAAGCTGGATAATATCCCCGGGGACTACGGCTGGCCGCTGCTCGGCGAAACCGTGCCTTTTTTGAAGGACTACCACAAGCTGGTGACCGATCGTGCCCGGCAGTACGGTCTTGTCTTCAAGGGCTCGGTGCTATTCCAGCGTGGCGTCACCCTGCTGGGCCCGGACGCCAACGAGTTTGTCCTTAAGGATCCCGAGCACGCATTTTCCAGCCGGGCGGCATGGAACCCCATCCTGGAGAAGCTGTTTACCGATGGGTTGATGCTGCGGGACTTTGCCGATCACAAGTTTCATCGCCGCATCATGCAACAGGCCTTCAAGAAACCGGCACTGGCCAGTTACCTGGATCGCATGAATCACCACATCGGCACGGAAATTCAGGACTGGCCCGCCGGCACGGAAATGAAATTCCTGGAGCACATCAAGACACTGTTGCTGGATGTAGGCGCGCAAATTTTCTTCGGCCTGGAAATGGGACCGGAATCCGACAGAGTCAACCAGTCCTTCATCGATACCACCGAAGCCTCACTGGCCGTGGTCCGACTGGAAATCCCGGGCCTGCTGTGGCACCGGGGCATGAAAGGGCGTCGCTATCTGGAAGACTTTGTCACTGGTTTGATCCCGCAAAAACGCAACAGCGACACCCCGGATTTCTTCAGCGAACTGTGCAAGGCGGCAGATGAAGAAGGCGGCCTGACCGATCGGGACGTGATGAACCACATGATCTTCCTGTTGTTCGCCGCCCACGACACCACCACCAGCACCCTGTGCTCAATCATCTACATGCTCGCCAAACACCCCGAGTGGCAGGAAATCCTGGTAGAAGAAATGAAGGGACTGGGTAAAACCGCGCTGGATTATGATGATCTGGGCAAGCTGGAAAAAACCGGCTGGGTATTCCGCGAGACACTGCGTATGCGCCCCCCGCTCACCACTTTCCCTCGCCGTACGGTGAAAGAGGTGGAATACCAGGGCTACCTACTGCCGAAAAATACGCTGGTGAACATCTCCACCCTGTACACCCATTACATGGAAGAATACTGGAGCCAACCGCTCCGCTTTGATCCGGAACGTTTCAGTGACGAACGGGCAGAACACAAGAAACACTTTTATCAGTGGGTCCCCTTCGGCGGCGGCCATCACAAATGTCTGGGGCTGAATTTTGCCGAGCTGCAGACCAAAACCTTCCTCTACCACTTCCTGCAGCGCTACCGGGTACGCGCAAAAGAGGACTATGAACTGCCCACCCAGCAAGTGCCCCTCATCATGCCCAAGGATGGATTGCCGGTGACGATCGAGAAACGAGTTTAACGTTGAACGTTAAACCGCGTGAGGGTCACTCATAATCCCTGAGGCAAGAGGCCACGACCAGAAATGGTCGCGGCCTGTTGCCTTTCAGTGACTCCAGGCTAATCCGCGTTTCAACTTTAGACTTTGAACTCAGGATTGCTGGTACAAATGCACATCCCGCTGCGGGAACGGAATGGTAATCCCGGCCTGGTCGAACGCATACTTCACCTGCTCAAACAGCCCGAAATACACCGGCCAGTAATCCTCGGAATTCACCCACACTCGGGTCAGCATGTTGATGCTGCTATCGGCATGGGCTGACACAAAGATATTCGGATCAAAACTGCCACCGGAAAGAATGCGGTCATCACTTTCGATGACAGACTGAATAGCCTTGCGCGCCTCTTCGATGCTGTCGCCATAACTGATACCGAACTCGATATCCACACGGCGCTGGGGCTCACAGAAAATATTCTTGATGCAGCCGTTGGACATCAACCCGTTGGGAATCACGATACGCTGGTTATCGTAAGTGATCAGAATCGTGGTAAAAATCTGGATATCGTGAACCCGGCCGGTATATCCCTGCGCCTCGATAATGTCGCCCAGCCGATAGGGTTTGAAAAACAGGATCAGCACCCCTCCCGCCAGATTACCCAGACTTCCCTGCAAGGCCAGCCCCACTGCCAGGCCAATTGCACCCAGCATGGCAATAAAGGAGGTGGTCTCCACCCCGACCATGCCCGCCACGGCCACCAACAACAGAATCTTCAGCAATACGTCCAGAAAGCTGGAAAGAAACTTCTGCAGGGAATCATCAATCGCCTTGTGTCCCAGCACCCGGTTCATGCCACCGACAATCCGCTTGATGATCCAGAACCCCACCACCAGCGTAATTACCGCCAGCACTACCTTGGGCAGGTACGCCATGCCCAGCTCAATCGCCTTGTCCACATATGGCTGGATTTGTTCCATGTCCATGATTCCCTTCCTCGGGGTATATTGTTGGAAAGCTTAAAATAGCACTCGCCTGCAAACCGCAAACCCCACCCAGGTCTGAATTTGCAAATATTTTTACTGGTCCGGACATGCAGGCACCACGGGGAACCGGCTATACTGCCGGTCACATTCACCCCCAGACAGCCGAACAGACAGCCATGAAGTACGCCATCCTGCCGGTGACCCCGTTTCAACAGAACTGCTCTTTCCTCAAGTGCGAATCCACCGACAAGGTTGCCATCGTCGACCCCGGCGGCGACCTCAACAGCATTCTGGATGCACTAAAACAGGTCGGCGGCACCCCCGAGAAGATTCTGGTGACTCATGCCCATCTGGATCATGTGGGCGCGGTGGCCGAACTCGCCGAGACCCTCGGGCTTCCGATTGAAGGTCCCCACCGGGACGACCAGTTCTGGATCGACATGCTGCCCCAGCAGGCGCAGATGATGGGTTTCCCGGCCTCCCGCCCCTTCACTCCCAACCGCTGGCTGGAAGATGGCGATACCGTCACCGTGGGTGAAACACACTTTGAAGTGCGCCATTGCCCCGGCCATACGCCAGGACATGTGGTGTTTTACCAGCCCGACAGCAAGCTGGTGGTGGTCGGGGATGTGCTGTTTAACGGCTCTATCGGTCGTACTGATTTTCCCAAGGGCGACTTTGATACCCTGATCAACGCCATCAAGGACAAGCTGCTCACGCTGGACGACGACGTCTCATTTATTCCCGGCCATGGCCCCATGTCGACCATTGGCCACGAGCGTGCCAACAACCCCTTTGTCTCAGGTAAACACGGTTAGCTATGGAATCCATCATCATGAAGTGGGGGCTCACCGTGGTGATTGCCCTGCTGGGGTGGGCGCTGTCCATCCTGCTGCGCGGAATCACCAAACGATTGGGCCGGCGTCGTAACTACACCCGGGCCCGCATTTTTCAGACCGCCGTGGTTATCAACAGTGCCAGCCTGGTCATCAGCCTGATCGCTATCGGTGTGCTGTGGGGGCTGAAAGGCGATGGCCTGATGGTTTTCGCAACCTCATTGATGGCCCTGCTGGGTGTCGCCTTGTTCGCCAGCTGGTCCATGCTCAGCAACGCCACCGCGGCCATCATCCTGTTCTTCAGTGCCCCTTACCGGGTAGGTGATCGCATCCGCCTGCTGGACGGGGACAATACCGTGACAGGGCAGATTCGACACATGGGTCTGATCTTTATCACCGTGCAGGACGAGCTTGGTCACCGCTACACCCTGCCCAACAATCTGCTCCTGCAGAAAACGGTGATCCGTCTGAAAAACGACACCCTGCCCCGCGACCAGAAGCACATGCGGCCGGATTAAGGAAAGCGCAAACTTCAAGCGACCAACTGCAACGCGACAGAGTTTGACAGGTTCTGAAAGCAATGAGGCCCTGCCCAGGACTTGAGCGCGGCCTCTAACGTTGCAGGACAAAGGAGCCTCTGAATAACCTTCCCGCGTTGTAGCTAGTAACTTGCCCGTCAAAGTTCATCTCTCACCCTACATCCGATACCCAAAGCTGATCATGTACTGGGTACCGTCATAGGGGAACTCCGCGATCGCATCATTAAAATCCATTTCCACGGCCTGCTCGCGCACCACCACGCCAAACTCGGACGTACTACCCACCGAAAAAATCAGCCCCAGTGACGCGTAGGCACCATAGCCGAAGCTGAAATCCCGGTCGTCTCCCCTCACCACCACGGTTGAGGAAAGCGGCTGGGGATAGGGCTCTTCCTGATCCTGCTTAAGAGACGCGAGCAGCAGCATGGGGCCGCCCGACAGGAACAAACGGGCACGGTCACGGATATTGATATCGCCATACCCACCCAGCATGGTGCCAAACAGGAACATCTCATTTTCAACCTTGATATTCACCGTAGCCCCACCATCCACCACCCCGGAATAGCTCACCGAATCATTTTGCCAGCTGATCAACGCCCCGCCTTCATAGCCATAACGAAAACGGTCCGAGCCCCCCAGAATTTTCTGCACTCCTCCGGTAAAGAAAGGCAGGTCATCGTAGTCCCCTTCCAGGGTAGCGCCATTGGCAATTACGGTGCTGTCAGCGTCGCTCAGCTGCAGCTTGCCCGCTTGCAGAAACATGTACTGGGTTTCCCCGGCCAAGCCATGTCCTGCCATCAATATCCCAGCCAAACCCACACTTGCCGCTATTCCTTTCACCCCAAACCCCCGTCACGATCAGAAAGACTGCAAACTCCAGCATAGAGGACAATGACGGCGGATAACATGAACCGGTTACCGCCAGACCAAGACTCCGGTAAAGTAGCGGTCAGGCGAATGCGTTCTCGCCGTATCCTCGAGAGCGCCCTATTCATCAAGGAACGACAGCCATGCGATACCTGATGATTCCCCTCATTCTCGCGCTTGCCGGGATGACAGGGTGCGAGTCCGGGAACAAACCGGGGTCTGGCACGCTACCGGACAGCTGCTTTCAACCGCCGGAATCAGGCATCTGCAGGGCCTCGATCCCCCGTTACTACTATGATGCCAATACCGGCGCCTGCCAGACCTTTATCTGGGGCGGTTGCCAGGGCAGCGTGCCGTTCGACACCATGGACGCCTGCGTCAACACCTGTAACGGCCATGATCCAGCGAAAGCGTCCATCAAAGAGACCCACTGATGACACCTGACAGCAAAACCAGCCTGGTCCGCATCATCTATGTTCTTCACCTGGCAGGCCTGATCACCGGCGGCCTCACAGCCGTTGCCGGCGCGATACTGGCACACCTGAATGCCGGTGACACTCCGCCGCCTTTGCGCGAACATTTTCGTTTCCAGTACCGAACGTTCTGGATCGGACTGCTCTATGTTGTTATCGCCGGCATCACCACCCTGGCCTTTGTGGGCTGGCTGGTCATGGCCTTTGCCACTCTCTGGTGGATTATCCGTTGCGCCAGAGGACTCACCGCCCTGAACCAGGACAGGGCGCCGGCCCGAATTGAAAGCTGGGGTTTCTGATTCATCTCTGTCACCCCTTTGCCATCTTTGCCCGCCAGACTGGCGGGCCCTGCTACCCAGGAGAAACCATGTTGTTGCGCATTGCCACTTTCACCCTTGTCAGTCTGTTCCTGTCTGCCTGCGCCCGCAGTCCGGTCGTCCAACTCTATGATGGCCCTGCCCGCTCCGACAGCAGCATTGTCACGGTTCGTGTTCCCAGCGAACTGGAAGTCTTTACGATCAACGGTGAAGAGGTAGAAGGCGTCAACACCTTCTTTTCTACTGAGTACAAAGACCTGAAGGTAGCTCCAGGTCGCTACGAGATTCTTGCCTACTACAAGGAGCTCTGGCAGCTGGACGCAGACAATCACGAAATCGTCAAAACCAACCCGGCAAACTTTGTGGTCGATGGAAAACCCGGTGAGATATGGGTTCTCGGATTCGACAAACCACAGGATGTAGAAGCGGCCCGCGCCATGGAAGACAACTTTCACGGCTGGGCAGAAAACCCCGCCAGCGGACAGAAAGTAGCGGCCGAAAAAAGCAAGCTGGTGCTGAAGCGAGGCTTCATGGCGCCTATCACGGGTGAAGAAGTCACGACGCCCACCACCAACAGCGTCGCCCCCCTGGCCACTGGTGCAGCAGCCGCAGCCCCTGCGGCTCAGGCAGCTCAGGCAACCTACCTGGATACCCTGAAGGCCCAATGGAATCAGGCAACCCCGGAAGAACGCCGCGAGTTCCTGCAATGGATATCGCAGTAACACAACGCGAAAGGAGTTTCGGGTTTCGAAGAGCAAAACCACCCCCCTTCACAGGCGCGGTGGTTTTCCCTTTGATTTTCGCAACTCAAAACTCACAGCGCGAAACTGCGCTTCCCTTTATTCCCCCTGAACCGTCGCCACTAGCCTGCGGCCTCCACCCTGGTCACGGTGTTCACACAGATAAATGCCCTGCCATGTTCCCAACGCCAGTCGACCACGGCTGATCGGCACACTGAGAGACGGCCCGATCAGCACGCTCTTGATATGTGCTGGCATGTCGTCCGGCCCTTCCAGGGTGTGAGCATAGTAAGGCGCATTTTCGGGCACCATCACGTTCAGGTGGCGCTCCAGATCATCGCGGACATCCGGGTCCGCATTTTCATTAATGGCCAATGACGCCGAGGTGTGCTGGATGAAAAGATGGAGCACCCCGACCTCCAGATTGACCAACTCTGGCAATCGCTCCAGTACCTCTCGGGTAACCAGATGGCATCCCCGGGGCCGAGCCGACAGGGTCAGCGTTCGTTGAATCCACATACCGTTTTCCCGCCTTTGCGGACGCTCAGCCCGCCCTCTGGCCAAAACAACGTTGATATAGGTTTTTCAGTGCAGGTGCATCGCACTGCTGACAGTAATCTTTCATGTACAGACCGGTTTGGACCCGCACTTTCATGAAATGGGTCTTCAAATACGCTTCCAGCGAAAACGGAAGTGCGTAAGGCGCCACCCCGAGCAAGACGCGATACCCCCAAACGGATAACAAGCGAGCACTGCTTCGCATCGCCCGCCCGGTAGTGACATCTTGAGCCTGTGACGGGTCAGCAAGATGCACAAGCAGGCTTTTCTGGGCCTGAACCAGCTCTGTCAATAAAGGCTTGTCGCGCCTCAGACGGGAGAATTCCCAATCACTCAACTCCAGGGCACACAAGAATGTCATGAGCAAGGCATTCGGCAGGCGTGATGTTGCGACAGCATCCCCCACGTGCTTTGCTGCCAGCCCTCCGCCCTTCAACAACGAAACCGACACCGCCACACGCGCACGATCACCCGATAAAGGGGTGGCAGAGGGGGGCAAATAATAGGCGACATCGATCCCTCCGCGCAGTTCTGGCTCGCTCTCCCCCGGCAAGGGCGGATAATAGCTGATCATGTTGATCATCCCTTTGACGATCTGTTCAGCAGCCCAATACTTCCGCAGTGTGAGGTAGTCAGTTTCACTGGGCTGCAGCATCACCAGGGAAGCCCCACCGATGGCATCGCGAATGTGTGCCAACGGCAAGTCGCGAAGGGCATCGGAGGGGATGGCCAACCACACCTGATCCCAGGTCGATTCTGCCACCTCTTCCCATTCAGACATCAGCGAAAACTCAGCAAACCTTGTCGTCTTGTCACCACCAAGACGACGCTTGCGGATCATTATGACTCCCTCTTCAAGCGCCTTACGATGATGAGGCTTGATGAAAAACGTCACACGATGACCTGCCCGCGCAAAACATTGCCCGTACACTAGACCAACGGCGCCGGCGCCGAGGATAAGAATATTCATGATTGCCCTGTCAACCTGACTGCATGCTGTCTGGACTGACAACACTAGAGCTTATTTCCCGTTAAAAACACGGGCAACGGGGCCAATCCATCATCGCCAACACATCAGAGTAACCCATGAAACTCAAAGGCCAGACCATTGTTCTAACCGGTTCCTCCAGCGGCATTGGCGCCGAGGCAGCCGTTTTGATGGCCCGTCGCGGCGCCAGACTGTGTCTTGTTGCTCGCCGGGAAGAACAGCTGCGCGAAGTCCAGCAGCGCGTAGAGGAAGAAGGCGCCTACTGTGCCATCTACCCCTGTGATCTCAGCAGCAGCGAAGCGATTGAAGCCTGTGCCGACCAGATTCTGCGTGAGCAGCAGGACATTCATGCGCTGGTGAACAATGCCGCTCACTCAATCCGCCGCCCCATTGAACAGTCACTGGATCGCCTGCACGACTTTCAACGCACCGTACAGCTGAACTATATCGGCGCCGTGGCCATGACGCTGAAACTGCTGCCCCGTTTTCTGGAGCAGGGGCACGGGCATGTGGTGAACATTTCCAGCCTCTCCACCCAGATTCCCATCCCGCTGTTCTCGGCCTACCTGGCCAGCAAGAGCGCGCTGGAGTCCTTCACCCGCTCCCTGCAGGCGGAGATGGGCCATCAGGGGATCACCACGACGGTGGTGTATTTCCCCATGGTTCGCACCCCCATGTCATCGCGGACGGCCATCTATAAATACATGCCCATGATGCACGTGCAGAAGGCCGCAGGCTGGATCGTGGAAGCCTGCGAGAAACGACCGTCCCGTATCGCCCGCCCCATGGGCAAGCTCGGCAGCGTACTGCTCGCCGCCGCGCCCGGGCCGATCACCAACCTGCCGCAACCGCTGTTCAGGGGCATGGACAAACTGCTGGCCAGCCGGCTAAAGAAGAAGGGGTAAGCCGCCCCCCTCAATTCACCACGTTGGCAGGCGCGCCCGCCTGCCAGCTACTGATATTGCTGACAACACCATCCAGCAATCGCTGGCGACACTCCCGGGTGCCCCACGCGTTGTGCGGGGTAAGGATCAGGTTGGGGATATCGTCAGCCAGCAGCACATGATCACGGGAAGGGGGTTCGCTGCTCAGCACATCCAGCCCGGCACCGCCCAGATGCCCCGAGCGCAGGGCGTCCGCCAGGGCCGATTCATCAATCAGGCCACCGCGGGCGGTATTGATCAGCAGCGCCCCTGCTTTCATCTGCGCCAGAAACGCCGCATTCACCAGCTTCTCGGTCTGTGCCGTCAGCGGACAGTGCAGGCTCAGCACATCGGCCCGGGGCAGCAGCTCGTTGAGCGGCAGGCGCCCCTCATGGCTCGCTCCGCTGAATGATTGCGCCACGGCAATCTCCATACCGAAGGCCTCCGCCAGCCGAGCCGTTTCCCGGCCCAGATCTCCGAAACCAATGATCCCCAGAGTTTTACCTGCCAGCTCCATGATCGGGTAATCCAGCAGGCAAAACTGCCGTGCGGCACTCCATTCACCCCGTTTCACCGCCGCATCGTACTGCACGCAGTGGGTGGCAAGGGTCAACATCAACATCAGGCTATGCTGCGCCACAGACGCCCGCGCATAGCCGCTCACGTTGCACACGGTAATGCCCTGGGCTTTCGCCGCCGGTAGATCCACATTATTGGTACCCGTGGCACAAATGCAGATAAGCTTGAGGGACGGACAGGCCGCCAGGGTGTCAGCATCGAGCACCACCTTGTTGGTGATGACGACCTCGGCCCCCTGCAAACGCGCAATGCGCTCCGCAGGCGCAGTGAAAGGATGGAAGGTCCAGGACATCAATGCCTCTAGCGCAGAGAAGTCCAGTTGCTCGGGGTTAACGGTTTCCGTATCGAGAAAGACGCCTTGCATGATCAAAGTCCTTCAGCGGAGAAAAAGGAGAAGGCCCATGCTAACGGATCTGCTGCAACAAGTGGGGATCGTCTTGCCACAGCAGGAATGGCAGAAACCGGTGATTGGTGTCAGCGCCTGTCTCACCGGGCAGAACGTCCGCTACGACGGCGACCACAAACGCAACGGCATCGTCATGCACCAGCTCGCACCGCTGTTGCGTTTTCGGGAAACCTGCCCGGAAGTGAGTATCGGGCTGGGCATTCCGCGTGCCCCCATCCAGGTGGTTCAGACCGAACAGGGCCAACGGGTCAAGGCCGTTGACGATCCCTCACGGGATTTTACCGACGCGCTGGAGGACGTTGCCAGCACCCTGGGCGAGCCGCTGTGCGGTTTTATTCTCAAAGCCCGCTCACCCAGTTGCGGCCATCTCACCACACCATTGCATGACGAATACGGCAACGATAATGGTATCGGCTCCGGCGCCTTCGCCCGAAAGCTGCACGAACTGTATCCCCGCATTGCCCTGGCCAACGAAACCGACCTGGAAAAACCCGCCTTCCTGCAACAGTTCGTGCTACAGGTATTCTGCTACCAGCAGTGGCACCACAACGACCATCAGGGCAGCTGGTTACAGGAACGGCTAACACAAAGCGACGCCCTTAATGAGCCACTGAAAACACACTTTCAGCATTACCTTTCCCGGCTGAGTCAGGCGATGCACTAGAAGATCTAGTGAACAGTTAACAGCGAAAACCGCATTAAAGAATCAACGTCAACCCGCCGGTCAGAATCGCAAACAGTACGGATAACCAGATGAGAGTCCACCAGGGGAAGGGTTTGGGGGGCGGTTCGACTTCCAGTTGTTTTTCCAGATAGTTTCGCAGCAACTCGGTGTTTCGGGTGTTGGCCTTATAGATCGCATCGAAGGCATCCCCGACTACTGGCAGCAGGCCCCCGAGAAAATCGATCAGCATGTTTCTCAACATACGCAGCTTCACGGCCTTGCTGGCGCCGGCGCGTTGCGCTTCCAGCAGCACATAACTGGCCAGCGCCAGACCCGCCGCATCACCAATGCCCGGGATCAGGCCAATCAGGGCTTCGGCTCCGAAACGGAACCGGGTAAACGGAATGCCAATACTGCTGTCGGTGAAGCGGCTGAATTTCTCCAGCCGCTCCAGTGCTGCTCGCTGTTGCTCTTCCTTGCTGAGGGCCATCAAATCTCCACGTAAAGCTGGCCGTTTTCTTCTGACACGGGCCAAGTATCCAGGGGTTTTTCGCCACGCACCACATTCAGCATCTGCACCCCCGGCGGAAAGTTTGCCCACTTCACCACCTCTCCCGTACGGATATCAAACTCCGCCCGGTGCAGCGGGCATTGCACACATTTATCCTTGAGAATCTTGCCTTTGCCTAACGAAGCAAAGACATGGGGGCAACGGGCCTGGGTGGCATAAAAGCCATCACTCAAGTGGTATACCACCAGTTTGGTTTCCCCGGCTTTCATTGCCTTGCTCTGGCCTTCGGGGATCTCCTGGCTGGCACAGAGTTCATAACGCATGGCGCTCTCCTTGCTGGCTGGAAAATCAAAAATCTGACGTATGGACGGTTTATATGACCTTTGTCGATACGCCTCGCTTTTCGTTACTCAAGATAGGTATACCCTGCCAGACCATCCCGTACCAGTTCGATGAATCCCTCTTGCTCATCATCGCTGAGATGGGCCTGGCGGCAGTGTTGCTCCAGCGACTCAAGCAAACGGTCCGGGTCATAGTTCACGTAGCGCAGCACCGAACTGACGGTATCGCCCTGTATGGCATGATCGAGAACAATCTCGCCGGCATCGGTGACATCCACATCCACCGAATCGGTATCTCCAAACAGGTTGTGCATGTCGCCAAGGATTTCCTGATACGCCCCTACCATGAAAATGCCGAGGTGACCGTTAATCTCAGCGGGCAACGGCAAGGATGACTCCACCCCTTCGCCGTCCACGAACTGGTCAATACGCCCGTCGGAATCACAGGTAATGTCCTGCAACACGGCACGACGCGTCACCGGCTGATTCAACCCGGACAATGGCAGTACCGGGAACACCTGATTGATGCCCCACACATCAGGCACCGACTGGAACACTGAAAAGTTCACAAACAGCTTGTCCGCCAGTGTTTCGTTAAGGTTATCCAGCAGCTCCCGTTGCTGTTTGCGCAACGGATTCAGGCGGCTGCGCAGGGCCAGCAAGCCGTTCACATACAGCTGCTCCCCCCGGGCGCGGGCATCCAGCCCCAAATCGCCGGCGATGTAGCGCTGGTGGATATCCTGCCAGGCTCCCACCACTTCGGAAAACCGCTCCAGCAAATTCCCGGCCTCGCCCTGCAGGGCAACCTGAAGATCCCACAGCTGTTGCAGCTCCGGGATAGATTCGTCGCCTGGCTGCAAGGTGACCGCGACCGGCTTCTGGGCTTCCTGGTCGGTAATGTTCACCAGCAATACCGCATGGTGCGCCGTCAGTGCGCGCCCGGACTCGGAAATGATGTGCGGCTCAGGAACGCCATGTTGCTGACATTGCTGCTGCAGGGTCTGGACGATATGACGGGCATAATCCGCCACACCATAGTTCATTGAACAGTAGGAACGTGAGTGGGTGCCTTCATAGTCCACACCCAGACCGCCGCCCACATCCACGGTCTCCACCTGCGCGCCCAGCGCACGCATTTCGGTGTAATACCGGGCCGCCTCACGCATACCTGCCTTGATATCCTGGATATTCGCCACCTGGGAACCCAGATGGAAATGCAGCAGTTTCACACAGTCGAGTCGACCCGCCTCACGGCAGTGCGCCAGCGCACTCATCAGCTGCGGGGCACTCAAGCCAAACTTGGACTTCTCGCCCCCGGTGTTCTGCCAGTTGCCCTTGCTGATGCTCATCAACCGCACCCGCAGACCAATCCGCGGGGCCACACCCAGCTCATCGGCAATACGAAGCAGCGCAGGCAGCTCGGACATCTTTTCCACCACGATATTCACGTGGAAGCCCAGCTTTTCGCCCATCAACGCCAGACGCAGGTATTCGGCATCCTTGTAACCATTACAGACGATCGTGTCGCCCGGATTGGACAACGCCAGTACCGCCAGCAGTTCTGGCTTGGAGCCTGCCTCGAGCCCGATACGCTCGCCCTCTTCGCGAGCCCGAATGATTTCGTGCACTACCCGGCGCTGCTGGTTCACCTTGATCGGATAGACCGGGGTGTATTGCCCGTCGTAGCGATGGCCATCGATAGCCTCACGGAAGGCCCCTGCCAACAGTTTGACCCGTTGGCGCAGAATGCCGGAAAAGCGCGCCAGCACCGGCGCCCGCAGCCCCGCCTCACGACAGGCCTGCAACACGGCTTCCAGCGTCGCCTGGCCACCCTGCTCACCATTGGGACGAACACACAGCTCGCCATGCTCATCGATACGGAAGTAACTGTCGCCCCAGCGATCCACGTTGTAGATCTCACTGGCGGGAATGGAGCTTGAATCGGTCATTACCTGTCCTGAAACGGGCGAGGCCGTCACCGGCCACCGCAAAGGGGAAAACTGTCGCCATTATGCCTGCCTGCCACCGCTTGTCGCATCCCTTTTTGGGGCAAGGAATCAGGCTTTGACAGGGGGGCCACAGGTCTTACAATCGCGACTATTGTCCACCTCGGGAGCCCACTGGCTCCCACCCACTGGAAAGGCCCATGAGCAGCACCCAAAACAACTGGTTTTACGAGCACTTTGACACCGCTGGCACCGCTTTCGGCCTGCGCTTGAAGCAGAAGCTGGAAGAAGTGCAGACCGAGTATCAGCACATCGAAATGTGGGAAACCGACAGCTTCGGTTACCTGATGACCATCGATGGCGCCACCATGCTCACCACCCGTGACAACTTCCTTTACCACGAGATGATGTCGCACCCGGTGCTGTTCAGCCACGCCAATCCCAAACGGGTCGTCATCATCGGTGGTGGCGACTGCGGCACCCTGCGCGAAGTGCTGCGTCATCCCGGCGTAGAAAAAGCCACCCAGATCGATATTGACGAGATGGTCACCCGCTACTCGGAGAAGTATTTCCCGGAACTGTGCGAGTCCAACGACGACCCACGGGCGGAACTGCTGTTTGAAGATGGCGTGCAATACATGCGCAACTGCGCAGATGGCAGCGTGGACGTGATCATCGTTGATTCCACCGACCCGGTAGGCCCGGCGGAAGGGTTGTTCAAGGCCGATTTCTTCCGCGATTGTCACCGTGTGCTGGCCGAGGGCGGCATCATTGTGCAGCAATCGGAATCCCCGCTGCTGCACAGCGACACCATCATCAAGGATCTTCACGCCAACATGCGCGAAGCGGGTTTCACCAGCACCCAGACGCTACCCTTCCCGCAGCCGGTTTACCCCAGTGGCTGGTGGAGCTGCACGATGGCGGGCAAGAACACGCAAGTGGGCGAATTCCGCGAAACGGATGCCTCAGACAAAGGCTTCGACACCCGGTACTACTCTGCCGCCATTCACAAGGGCGCGCTGGTGCTGCCGCCGTTCATGCAGGCCGCGATTAACCGCTAACTGCTACAAGCTACAAGCTACAAGCTACAAGCTACAAGCTACAAGCTACAAGCTACAAGCTACAAAAAAGAATGCCCTTGTCTTCGCTGGAAGCAAGGGCATTTTCGTTCAGGCATACCAAGCACCGGGAACCTGGCATGCACAAGGGAAGATCTTTCCCCATTCACTGATGGCGGCTTTTCTGCCTGCTCGTAAACTATCGACAGCCAAATCCGTAAGTAAAGGTTCCGAACTTGTCTACGCTGTACTTCTGCATCCCCACGTTCATGTCATATTTTGACAAGTACTTGTTCATATCTTTTCGCGTAAACACCTTGCCTTCTGGATTACGGGCAGAAAGGTAATAAACCCCGTTTCCGGTATCAAATACCGGCATTTCATGCTTGGGTTTCAATAACATGAAACCTCCTGCACGCCAATCTCCTGCATGGGTTTTATAATTGTAGGCGATGTAAAGATCTTCATCGCTGCACTCGTTTCGAGCGTAGACATAGATCTTATTTTGATTGACATAATCCATCTGAATCCAGGGCTCGACAATTCCTTCAGATTGATAGGCCGCCGACGCGAATTCGCCTTTCGTGATATAGCGAAAGATTTTTGCCCTTTCCGGTGAGATTCGGGACCCAAAATTCATTTTGGCAGATTCACTCTGAATCACAGCCTGCACATGGAACGTGTCATACTCCCCGGAGTAAATCAGTACGGGGCTCCCGCTTTGCCCTTGAAATACATCGCAGTCAATCCACAGATCGTTGTGATTGTAAGGGTTACGATTTACCGCCTGACAACCTTCCTGAAAGTATTGATGCCCATCCTGCTTGTCACCAGGGTAGCCGATGGTAGACACCTCTCCATCCGGGAAATCGGCACGCCCCCAAAAGCCGAACCAACCTGCAACCTGCCCGGCATGCCGCCCGTTATCTGCCGGCTCCAATTCCATGATTGCTATATCCCTGCCCGTATCCTCGTTCGCATCATGGGTATAGCTGGCGGGCAGAAAGACCCGAGCAACCCGGTACTTGTCGTAGTTAACCCTGCCTTCCTGAATACCAGGATAGAAGAACTGGTTCTCGTGAAGCTTGCCTTGACTGTCGAATGCGCAATGCGCCGCTGTCACAATATAGTTCTTCTGGATCAGCGAGCCGGTACAGGTCGTTTTTGCAGTTTCACCCGACTCCAGATGGTTATAGGTAATGAGCTCCCCCACCCGGCGGGTATATTTTTTCAGGTAATAAGGCACCTCACGGGTGCTTCTGCGATCATCTTGGCCAAGGATGCCACGGCTTTTCACTTCATCCGCCAGATCCTCAGGCACATGCTCGATAGTGGGCGCACCAACAGGCTGCGCCGCAGCGACAAGCGGCCAACTAACGAGCATCGCAGCCAGCAATCCCGCTATTTTCATATCCAATCCCCATCACTGATTACAGAACCCTGTTCCTGATTGTGATGGACAATCTCGACAAAACAACTTTTTTCGTGACTGGAAGAAAAATTGATATAAACAAAAAAGGCCACACCCGTCGCCGGATATGGCCTTTTTCACTTTGATCTACTTCGTTTTTTGATTGTCGTTATTCACTGCCTTTGAGGGCGTCTTCGACAAAATCCAATCTATCCTGCCCAAAGAACATTTCATTGCCCACAAACATCGTCGGCGCGCCAAACACACCGCGCTTTACCGCAGCTTCGGTATTGGCTTTGAGCTGCTCTTTGACAGTCTCATCGCTGGCACGGGCCAACCAATCTTCTGCGTCCAGCCCCGCCTCCGTCAGCACGCGCGTCATCTCGTCCACTTCCGACAATTTACACGGCGCTTTCCACATGGCGTTAAACATGACATCCACCATGTGCTGCTCCTGCTCTGTACCCAGAGCAGCAGTGATGACGCGCATGGGAGTAATGGTGTTCACCGGGAAGTGCGTGTTCATGGTCAATGGCACCTGGTAACGGCTCGCGTAGCGAGCCAGATCGCGCATCATGTACATGCCCTTGGCGGGGACGGCGCCGGGAGGCGCATTGCCGGTGGCCTTGAACACGCCTCCCAGCAGGATCGGCTTGAGTTCCAGTTGCGCCCCGGTTCGCTCGGCAATGGCCGGAAGCTGGCTCCAGGCCAGGTACGCCGTAGGGCTACCCACATCAAACAGAAATTCAATTTTTTGAGTCATGATATTGTCCTTTCAGGAATGTCCGCAGGAGCGCCGCTCGCGGCGCGATAACCCAACGTCAGGAATCGCGCCGCGAGCGACGCTCCTACGGCAGGATTTTGGTGTTGCGTGTTACTCAAAACGTCTCCATCCACGGACGCAGATCGATCTCGTGGGTCCAGGCGTCACGCGGCTGTTGATGCAGCATCCAGTAGGTTTCGGCAATGTGTTCCGGATTGAGAATACCGTCCTGCGCTTTTTTCGCGTACATGGCCGGGAAGTTGTCGCGGATAAACGCGGTATCGATGGCACCATCGATCACCGGGTGAATGACATGGATGCCTTCCGGCCCCAACTCCCTTGCCATGCTCTGGGCCAACGCTCGCAACGCAAACTTGGCCCCGGCGAAGGCAGAAAACCCCTTGCCTCCGCGCAAAGAGGCCGTGGCTCCCGTGAGAATAATGGTCCCCCGCTGGCGCGGCACCATCACTCGGGCCGCCTCCCGACCAGTCAGGAAACCGGCAAATGCCGCCATCTCCCAGACTTTGCGATACACCCGAGCCGTCGTTTCCCGGATCGGGAAGAAAACATTGGCACCGATATTGAAAACCACCGCCTCCAGTGGCCCCACTTCCGATTCAATGGTATCGAACAAGGCTACCATCTGCTCTTCATCGCGGGCATCACAGCCAAAAGCGCGTACCCAGCCGCCATCACCCTCGATCTCTGCCACCAACTCAGCCAGGGCCTCCTTGGTGCGGCGAGCGACACAGACCCGATACCCTTCCCGGGCGAAACGTTTGGCGATGGCGCCGCCGGTGGCATCACCGGCACCAATCACCAGCATGGCCGGCGCTGTCTCTTTCTGACTCATGGCTCCTCCCGGGCAGTCCTCAGTTAGTTCCAATTTAGAACCCATGGTGAGTTCTTTTTTGGAACCTGTCAAACAGGTATGATGTGGGGACACCTTTTCGGAGAGCCCACATGCGCTGGCAAGACATCGACCAACAGCCCTGCTCCGTGGCCCGCAGCCTGGCCATCATCGGCGACAACTGGACACTGCTGGTGCTGCGCGACTGTTTTCTTGGCGTGCGCCGTTTTGATGATTTTCAGCAACGGCTGGGGGTGACCCGCCATGTGCTCAGCGACCGTCTGCGCAAACTCACTGAAGGCGGCATCCTCGACAAGGTTGCCTACCAGCAACGTCCGGTTCGCCACGAATACCGTCTTACCTCAATGGGAAGAGATCTCTACCCGGTGATCGTGCATCTGGCACAGTGGGGAGACCAGTATCTGGCGGACGACCACGGCGCCCCCCTTACCCGCATTCATAAACAATGTGAGCACACGCTTCAGGCCCAGCTGCACTGTCGCCATTGCGGCGAAACGGTAGCCGCGCAGGATATCCGTGTGGAGGAAAACGCCCACTGGAAAGGCAAGATTCTGATGAACAATCAAGGCTGACTTCACCAGCCGCTGCTGCATCAAGATTGCTGACTCGCTTTCCTGCGCGGCATAACCAGGAAACTCGCGGTCAGGTTCTTTCATTATTGAGCATCAACTGGCCCTGTTGCTCTTCCAGCAATGCCAGCACCTTCTGCCGTAACCAGCGATGCGCGGGATCGCCTGCCTGGTCACGATGCCAGTACAGATGCATTTCCAGGTCCGCAAGGTCCGCAGGGAACGGCTGCAGTACCATCCTCTCACGGGACAAACGCCCTGCCAGCGTCGCGGGCAGGGTCAGCAGCAAGTCCGTATTCTGCACCGTGGAAATCGCGGCCTGATAGTGCTGGCAACGTAACCGGATATGGCGGCGGTAGCCCTGCCGGGCAAGACCGAAATCTTCCAGCCCCGGCCCTTCCCGCCGGGACGAGACCAGCACATGCTGAGCGGCCAGGTAGGCCGGCAGGTCCATGCCTGCCGCCAGAGGATGCCCCTCCCGCATCATCACCACCATGGGGCCGGACAGGACCGGCACATGCTCAATGGTCTCCGGCAAGGCCAGCATCACATCACAGGCCAGATCCAGTCGTCCGCTGGCCAGCTCCGTGGGCATCTGCCGCCGCCGGATAGTCAACGACTGCAAGCGAATCCCCGGAGCCTCTTCCATCAACTGCGCCATCAGCGGCGGTAGCAGGCAGCCCTCCAGGCCATCCCGCAGGCCAAGCACAAAAGTCCGCTCGGCGTCGGAGGCATCGAACCCGCCTTCATCACTGAGGCAACGCTGAAACCCGCCCAGCGCGTGCCGTACCGGGCTCACCATCGCCCGGGCCCGGGCGGTGGGCACCATGCGGCTCCCCTGGCGCACAAACAACGGGTCTCCCAGGCGCTCGCGCAGCCGTCCCAGCGCGTGGCTGACCGCAGGCTGGGTCAGGTTGAGCACCTTGGCCGCACGGGTCAGGGAGCCCTCGGTATAGATGGCGTCGAACACCACAAACAGATTCAGATCAAAGCGCGAAACATGCATAGGATTTATCAGGTTTCATTTTGAGGATTCATTGGATTTATTGAAGCCCGCTCTCTAGCATCGGTCAATGAATAGCTGCACGACGCCACCATGCTGTCGTCTTACGCACGCACGATGACCGAAACCACCACAGCAGGACACCCCATGAGCCAGACTTCCCAACGCATTTTCATCACCGGTGGCGCCTCCGGACTGGGTCGCGCCATGGCCGAAGCCTGGTTGCGCGAGGGTGCCCGGGTACTGATCGGTGACGTGAACGAAGAGCGCGCTGCCGAAACCCTGGCCGCATTGAAAGACCTGCCCGGTGAACTGGCCTTCCAGTATGTGGACGTGCGTGACACCGCCAGCCTCAATAACGCCCGCGAGTGGCTCGAGCAGCAATGGGGAGGCCTGGATGTGCTGGTAAACAATGCCGGGGTGGCAGGCGCGGCCCGTATCGACCGTGGCGACATGGCGGACTGGGACTGGATCTTTGATATCAACGTGAAGGGCGTAGTCCGGGGTTGCAAGGTGTTCGTGCCGATGATGAAACGCCAGGGCCATGGCCATATCGTCAATATTGCGTCGCTGGCGGGACTCCTCAACGCACCGGTGATGGGCAGTTATAACGTGACCAAGGCTGGCGTTATTTCCCTGTCGGAAACCCTGCGCTTCGAACTGGCCCCTTTTGGTATCCACACCACGGTGGTGTGCCCCGGCTTCTTCCGCACCAACCTGCACGAATCCATGCGCAGCCCCGAGCCAGGCATGATCGAAACCGTGGACAAACTGCTGGCCAGCAATGAGCTGACCGCCGACCAGATCGCCAATATGATCAAGCAGGCCGTGGCAAACCAACAGTTCTTCCTGCTGCCACACAAAAGCGGGCGGCGCGCCTACTTCTTTAAGCGTTTTGTCCCTGCCATCTTCAACCGCATGATGCTCAAAGGTGCCGAAGGGTTGCGCCGCAAACTGGAAAAGGCGGAGAACGCCTGATGCCAGTGATCTACCTGATTCGTCATGGTCAGGCCAGCTTCGGCAAGGAAGACTACGATCAGCTCTCCGAACCGGGTTGGGAGCAAAGCCGTATTCTCGGCCGCGCCCTGCAAAACCAGGATCTCGGCGTTGCCCGCCCGATCTGCGGCACCATGCGCCGCCACCGGGAAACCGCAGAGGCCGCCCTCGGCGAACTCGGGCTCCCCGCCGAGTGGCACACCGACACCGGCTTCAATGAGTACAACCATACCGAGCTATTGGCGCTGGACTGGCCCATGGCCAACGACCGCGCCGCCCTGACCGAGTGGCTGGGCAAACAGGCTAATCCGCGGAAGGTTTTCCAGGCCCATTTTGAACAAGCCCTGCGACGCTGGCAGCGTAACGACGACAGCGACCGTAGCGCCTACAGTGAAACCTGGCCCGCCTTTCGCGAGCGTGTACTGGCCAGCACCTATAGCCTGGGCAACAGCCTCAGCAGTGGCGAAAGCGCGCTGGTCTTCACCAGCGGCGGCGCCATCAGCGTCATCATCCAGCACCTGCTGGACATGGACGACGAGGCCCTGATCACCTGGAACCGCACCTTGATCAACACCAGTGTGACGCGCATTCTTGTGAATGCGGGCAAGCTACGGCTAGTCTCGGTGAACGAGCACCTGCATCTACCGAGCGATCAGGTCACGTACCGATAGAACATCTTTCCGTAGGAGCGTCGCTTGCGGCGCTCCTGCAGCAAACCATTAAACGCGGGGATAACCATGCCGACACGCAAGACGATTCTGATCACTGGCGCCAGTTCCGGCCTTGGCGAAGGCATGGCGCGAATTTTTGCGGCCATGGGGCGCAACCTGGCCCTGTGTGCACGACGCATGGATCGGCTGGAAACCCTGAAAGCGGAACTGGAAAACAAACACCCGAATATTCGCGTGCTGATCAAACCGCTGGACGTGAATGATTACGATCAGGTGTTTGCCGTGTTTGACGCCTTCCGCACGGAACTGAGCGGCATCGACCGGGTGATCATCAATGCCGGCATGGGCAAGGGCCAGCCGCTGGGCACCGGTTACTTTTATGCCAACCGCCAGACCGCCGAAACCAACTTTGTGGCGGCCCTGGCCCAGGCCGAAGCCGCCATGGAAATTTTCCGGGCCCAGAACAGCGGCCACCTGGTGATGATTTCTTCCATGAGCGCCATGCGTGGCATGAAGAAAAATCTCACTACCTACGCAGCCACCAAAGCCGGCGTGGCCATGCTGGCGGAAGGCCTGCAGGCAGAGCTGATCGATTCGCCCATTGAAGTGACCACCATTTTCCCCGGGTTCATCAAGTCAGAGATCAACGAAAAACTCAAAAACACGCCTTTCATGGTCGACACGGAAACCGGCTGCAAGGCCATGGTCAAAGCCATCGAAAAAGAACCCCTCAACGCCGCCGTCCCCGCCTGGCCCTGGGGCCCCATGGGCATCGCCATGCGCCACTTCCCGCTGAAGGTCGTGACGAAGATGATGTAGTAGAGGGGCAGTGAACAGTTAACAGTGAATAGTGAACAGTTCGCGCCGAACGATTTGAGGATTTTAAACGTATGAGGCCGCGTCCAACATTTGGGCGCGGCCTCATACATTTGTTCTGCACGGCGCTACTGCGCGCGCTGTTCACTATTCACTGTTAACTGTTCACTACCTCACCCCTGCCACTTCAAGATCGGCGCCCACTCACGCCAGTCGTCTTCTGCTTCGCGGTGCAGCTCGAAGCGGGTGCCGGGCCCGGCCAGGTTGCCGGCTTCGGGTGGGGTGGCGAAGCTGATGCCTCCACGTAGCAGGTTTTCCAGAGAGCTCGCCTGCACTTCCGCTCCCTTGAACAGGCCCACATCCACCGTCAGGCCAGAGCTGTTCCAGAACTTGCTGTTGGTGCGCACCAGCTTGCTGTATTCCGGTTTGATGATGGCCTGGATTTCAACAAAGCGACCATCCTGGCTCAATTCACTTTCGCCGATGGTACCCACTTCCAGATCCCGGTAGTAAATGTGGCGGCCCTTTTTCAGGGAGCCTAGCTGGTTGGCAACCAGGGTGATCTTGAGTCCCAGATCGGGCTGTTGGTCAGGCGGGGTTTCCAATCCCTTGAAAGTCTTTTCCGGTTCGCCTTCGCCCGGTTCTACGGCAATGTATTTCCCCGACACCAGGGTATCCAGGTTACGGGCACCGGCAATGCCCAGCTCCGGTTCCACGATCCAGAACTTGCTTTTTTCCCGTGCCAGTTTTTCCGCATCACGATTCAGGCTGGCATGCACGTTCACCGTTTTCAGGTCATCACTGAGTACGATTTCATCCACGCTGCCCACTGGCACACCCCGATAACGCAGCTCGACCCCCGACTTGATGCCCGCGCCGTTTTCAAAGCTGATCTCAATCTGCACATCGCGCTGCAACAACTGGTCGTACAACAACCAGGCCGCCACGATCAGGCTCAACAGGGGCACCAGCCAGATAGGCGATGGCCAGTGCGAGCGTTTCACTTCAGCTGTTTCCATGATCCTTGTTCCATAGTTGATTGGGCGAAAAGGCATGAGCCGACAACATGGTCAGCACCACCGCAATACCAAACGCGAGAATGCCGGGCTCCGGTTGCACATTGGCCAGATTGCCAAATTGCACCAGCGCCACCAGCAACGCGACCACAAACACATCCAGCATGGACCAGCGCCCGACCCAGTACACCAGCCGGTAAGCCCGGGTACTGGTCAGGGGCTGCGATTCCGTCGGCGCGCGCCAGTAAACCACCGCCAGCACCAGCACCTTGAACAACGGCACCAGCAAGCTGGCCACCATGACAATAATGGCGATGCCCGGCATGCCCGCGTCAAAGAGCTGCCAGATACCCTCTGCAATGGTACTGGTCTTGCTGCGCCCCCCCTGGGTGACGGTCATGATCGGCAACAGATTGGCGGGCACCAGCCACACAGTAGCGGCAACCAGTAACGACCACGCTTTGGCGTGCGGCTTATCAGGCATCGCTCACCTCACCGGCGCGCTGGTCAATCAGGCGTTGCAACTGCTCCGGCTGCGCCAGGGTTTCCACGATCAGCCGTAACAGCACTGCCAGCCCCAGACAGACAATGCCGGCGCCCGGGGTCACCGTGGCCAGGTCGCCCAGTTTGGTCATGGAGATCAGAATCCCCAGCAAAAAGATATCCGTCATGGCCCATTCCCGACTCTGCCGATACACCCACATCCAGCGTGGCGACGGCACCGGCTGGTGCTGGCGAGCCGCCCATAGCAGCCGACTCACAGCAACCAGATTCGCCAGCGGCATGATCAACAAGGTAAACAGCAACAGCAGTCCGGCGGGCAAGTACAGGCCATGCATCAGGGCAAAGATGCAACCGAGCAGGCTGGCGTGGTTATCAAGGCCAAGGTTTTCAAGGCGCAATAGCGGCAACGTCAGGGCCGGGACCCACAGGAAGGCAGTGGCCAGAGACAGGGCCAGAAGGGAATCCGGTTTCAGGCGCCAGGCACCACTTAGCTGACAGTCGCAACGGGGACAACGCCACGTGCCGCGCCCCTTGCCGGAGGGCAAGGCAAGATCGGTATGGCAATCCGGGCATTGCAAGGTGCCCGGTTCGGGGGACACATCCCTGTCCGCTGGCAAAGGCCGCTCCTTTCCCTGAGAGAAGTACTAGGATGACATTGCCTGATTACCCCGTCTGTGAAAAGACACCGGGGTTTTACCGAGTTTTATAAAGCGGGGCGGGGAGCCTCTGACGTCTGACGCCAAGCTCAAAACAAAGCGGCCCCCGAAGGAAGGATGACCTTAATCCAGCGGCCCCGGGTTTTTCTTTTTCTTCACCGTGGCATAGCCGCCCTGGGTATCCGGTGCGGCAGGTTTGCTGCTGCGTTTGGCGGGTCGCTTGGCGGCGGCCTTTTTCTTCAGCGGTTTCTTTCCGGTTTTTTTCGCGTCGGTTTTCTTTTTGATCTTTTTCTTCTTGCTGCCAGCGGCCTTGCCGTTGGACTTGAGTTTTTTCGGCCCCATGAACTTGCCCTTCAGGGCATCCACAATGCGGAATTCAAACTGCTGGCGCAGGTAACGCTGAATGCTTGCCATCAGGTTCCACTCATGGGCCGCAATGAGGGAAATGGCCGTGCCTTCACCGCCAACCCGGCCAGTGCGGCCAATGCGGTGTACGTATTCGTCACCACTGCGTGGCATGTCAAAGTTAATGACCAGATCCAGCCCTTCCACATGAATACCGCGCGCCGCCACATCGGTGGCCACCAGGATACGCACGCCGCCATCCTTGAGCCGGTCCATGGCCAGCTTGCGCTCTTTCTGGTCCTTCTCACCGTGCAGCACAAACACCTTGTGACTGGTGGCGCGCAGCACGCCGCCCAGGCGGTCGGCCTGCTCACGGGTATTGGTGAAAATCACCGCCTTGTCATAGGTCTCATGGGCCAGCAGCCACTGCACCAGGCGTTCTTTGTGCGCCACATCATCGGCGGTGATGATCTGTTGCTGAATGGATTCATTCAGGTCGCGGACCGTGTCCAGCAACAGGAACTTCGGCTCCTTGAGCACACTTTCCACGACCCGGTCCATGGCATTGCCACCACGGGTGGCCGAAAACAGCAGCGTCTGCCGTTCACTGCGGCATTCCGCCGCCAAACGCAGCACATCTTCACTGAAGCCCATGTCCAGCATGCGGTCGGACTCGTCCAGTACCAGCACTTCCAGATCACCCAGCAACAGGTTGCCGGCTTCCAGATGCTCAATCAGACGCCCGGGGGTGCCGATCAGGATTTCCGGGTTCTTGCGCATGCTGGCGGCCTGAACCTTGAAGTCTTCCCCACCGGTCACCAGCGCCGCCTTGATAAAGGTGTAACGGGCCAACGCCTCCACTTGTTTGAGGGTCTGCTGAGCCAATTCGCGGGTGGGCAGCAGGATCAGCGCCCGGGTATCGGTACGGGGGCGGGAATGCTGCAGCAGGCCGTGTAGCAGGGGCAGCAGGAAGGCGGCAGTCTTGCCGCTGCCGGTACGGGCAATCACCCGCAGATCATGGCCCGCCAACGCGTCGGGAATGGCCGCCGCCTGCACCGGGGTAGGCTCGGTAATATCCTGTTCGTCAAGCGCGCGCACCAGGCGCTCGTGCAGGTTCAGATCAGCAAAGGTGGACATGGGAATCAGCTCCGGAGTTGAAGGGGCATTGTAGCAGCTGCCAGAGTTGAAAGTTCAAAGTTCAGGGAGCAAAAGTGCAGGAATGCCGTCCGCCCCGGACCGCGTTTCAACCTTTCACTCACCGATCCAGGCAAAGCGGGGTTGAACCTGACCGTCTCGCTCGACGGTTTCGGTGAACATGGCCAGGGGACGCACCCACAGAGCCCCATCCCCGTAGAGAGGCCGGTAGACCACCACCGTCTCTTCGGTCTCTGAATGCGTGGCCAGACCAATTACCTGGTATTCATTGCCCTTGAAGTGCCGGTAACGGCCGGGCTTCAGTTCCGTCATTTGTCTCTCTCGCTATCGTAACGGGCCAACCGTTCCGCGATGGCCGCCAGCACCGCGGGGTTCCAGGGCAGCCCCACATGAGTCCCTGCCACTTCCACGTTATCGGTATTCGGGCCGTCATTCTCCAGACAGCACGGCCAGCTGACAATGCCATCATCACGGGTATAAATCGCCGTGCAGGGGACGGGCGGCGGCGTAATCCGTGCCTGAAAGGCATCGTGATCCGGGTTTTGCCGGTTTGGGTTAAACAGCTTGAACAGGGCGGTCACGTTGTTGGCTTCCGGGTCCCGGTTGATCGGGCTGCCCAAGGTGAAGACCTGACTGACCTGTTCCGGAAACGCTCGAGCCAACTCACGGGCGAACACCCCACCCAGACTCCAGCCCACCAACGCCACCGGCGTGCCGTGCCGAGTGTGGATCGCTTGCAACTGGCTTACCAGCAACGACTTGCGCTTGCGGTTCATACCCAGATTGGTGCCCTGCGCCCAGCCATAACTGGTATAGCCCAGCTGCGCCAACCCTTTTCGAAGTGGGCGCGTACTTACGTCACTGGCACCGAACCCTGGCAGTACCAACACCGGCTCGCCATTACCCCGGGGTAACTGGCGATAGCCCATCCCGCGCAACAGGTAACGCCCATAGGCCATCATCGCCCGGCTTTCTCCCAGTAACAGCCGCAGGGAGGGCGGCGCCAACTTGTCAGTCATGGCAGTTCCATTTTTCGGTTCATGTCCAGATGGTACCCTGTGAAAAACACTGTTAAACCCTGTCCGGTACGATTGGCTCAGCCGGCCTGCCGGGGAACACAGCGGCCCGTCCCCGGTCGTAAAGAGGGAATCACGGAATCACAAGGAGCTTCCATGAAGAAAGGTCTCGTCACCGCACTCGCCCTGTCCCTACTAAGTACATCGGGCCTGGCCATGGCAAAACAGCCTCAAGGCGCCAAGAACGTTTACGGTTGGGTCGAGAAAACCACGCTGGAACCGTGGGGGGTTGAGCTGAAGACCAAGCTGGACAGCGGCGCCCTGACCTCTTCACTGCATGCCACCGACGTGGAGGTCTTCGACAAGGACGGCGACAACTGGGTGCGATTCAAGGTAAAAGTGAAAGACGAAGCCACCGGCAAGATTGTCAGCAAGACCTTCGAGAAGCCCCGCTACCGCAAGGTATTAATCCGGGGAGCTGGCGGGGAAGAGCGACGCCCCGTAGTACTGATGAAGCTGTGTGTGGGCGACACCCTCTATGAAGAACAGTTCACCCTGAATGATCGCTCCGACATGATCTACCCGGTGCTGCTTGGCCGCCGCACCCTGTCACATCTGGGCTATCTGGATGTCACAGAAACTTTCCTCCACAGCCCTGATTGTGACGAGAATTCGCCAGTCAAACTGGACAAGGATCAGGAAGACGACAAGGACATCAACGACTAACCTGCCACGAGGATTCTGGGGCCAGCCCAGCCTGGCCCCTGCCACAGCCCCGGTTGTCCGTTACGCCGGGTTCACCTCGAAATAACCGAACAAACCGTCCAGTGCTTCGCGTAACACACTTCCCTGCAGGCTAATGCGGGCTTCCAGTTCTGCCACAGCATCATCCGCATCCAGGGTGTCGATGTTTTCCTGCAGGACATCCAACGCCTTGATGCGCTTGATCTCCAGTTTGTCATTCACATCCAGTTCCAGACTGTCCTGCCAGGCCAGATTGATGCGGGTGACCACCATGCCGGTTTCCAGATGGGCGAGAATCTCTTCCTGTCCCAGATCCACCGCAGTGAACTTCACTGCCGCCCCTTCATCCTTGGTGCCTTTCAATTCACAACGGTCGCCCAGGGTAAAGCCCTCGGGCAGCAGCTTGGTATCGCGCAGCCAGTTGCTGTAGCTGGTGTAAGGGGCAGAATTAGGCGCCGGGTAAGCGACAGGCAGGGTACCGATGGCCTTGCGCAGGCACGCCACCACTTCTTCCGCACGAGTTGCAGAAGAGGCATCCACCAGCACCCGCTTGCGCTGGGTATCGATCAACAAATTGGTACGGCGGGAACGGGTAAAAGCACGCGGCATCAACTCAAAGGTAATCTGCTCTTTCAGTTCGGCCTTTTCCTTTCGCCCAACCTTGCGCCCTTCTTCGTCCTGGATGTGCTCGACCTTTTCATCCAGCAACTCCTTGATCACCGGCCCGGGCAGCAGGCGCGTGGTCTGCTGGTAGGTGCAGTAGATAAACCCCTCCACCGCATAGACCATCGGGTCCTGACCTTTCAGCGGCGGTACAAAGCCCTCGGTACTGAGCGTCTGCGAGCCGCAGGGCTGGCAGCGGTTATCCGCAAGAATCTGGTCCAGCTCGCCAACGGAGAAAGAAAAGGCGTCATCGCCCAGATACACAATCAGGTTCTTGATCCACATAGTTCCATATCCAAAAGCCGGGGCGAGGAAAAGGCGCCCCTGGGTCACAGGGAGGGCTGGCCACAGTAGCGAAATGGCGGCCAGGGCTCAACCTCCCGCTGCGCCTTCGTCATTTGACCTGTAACGACATGGCGGAACATCGCATCCATTGCTATTCAATACAGGAATTTTGTACCCACGAGGACACCCCATGGAGTACCTGCGCACCCCGGACGACCGCTTTGAACGCCTGCTGGATTATCCCTTTGTCCCACACTATGTGGATGTGGGAGGGCTTCGAATGCACTACGTTGATGAAGGCCCAGCGGATGCCCCGCCGGTACTGATGCTGCACGGCGAGCCCACCTGGTCTTACCTGTATCGCCACATGATCCCAGTCTGTGCAGCCGCCGGTCATCGGGTGATCGCACCAGACCTGATCGGCTTCGGCAAGTCTGACAAACCCACCCGCATCGATGACTACAGCTATCAGTCCCACATGGACTGGATGCTATCGCTTCTGGATCAGTTAGCGCTCACCCGAATCACTCTGGTCTGTCAGGACTGGGGCTCCTTGCTCGGGTTACGCTTGGCCGCAGAAAACCCTGATCGCTTTCGCGCAATCGTGGTCGGCAACGGCATGCTACCCACCGGTGACCAGACCGTGCCAGCCGCGTTTCAACTGTGGAAGAATTTCGCTATCTACTCGCCGGTGTTCCCGGTCTCGCGCATTATCGATGCCGCCAGCTTCCGCAAACTCGGTCCGGATGAGAAGCGCGCCTACGAGGCCCCCTTCCCGAATCGTAAATACAAGGCCGGCGCCCGTGCGTTTCCCAAGCTGGTCCCGGTTACCCCCAACGACCCGGCCACCCAGGCCAACCGCGCCGCCTGGGAATCACTGAAACAATGGCGCAAACCTTTCCTGACCACTTTCAGTAATGGCGATCCGATTACCCGTGGTGGAGACAAATACATGCAGGAGCAGGTACCCGGCGCCAAGGGGCAGCCTCACCAGACACTCACTGGCGGGCACTTCCTGCAAGAAGACTCACCCGTAGCGTTTGCCCAGGCCGTCAATCAACTGATTGCCACTCAGCCCTCCCAGGACTGAAACGGCGGTGCTGCGATCAGGGGAACGCCGCAGCACCTTCCTCCTCCTGAGACCAGAACATCACCCGGTTCCGCCCTGCCCCCTTCGCCAGATACAGGGCTTCATCGGCGCGCGAAAGCAACTGGGTATCCGTCAGGGCGTGATTTGCGGGATGACCAGGCAACCAAAGAACGGCTCCAAAACTGGCCGTCACAGTCAGGAAGTCCCCACTTTCCAGGGGCACAGGGGATGACGCAATGGTCTCACGGCAACGCTCCAGCACGGTGGCGGCTCCGGCCGCCCCGGTCTCCGGCAATGCCAGAACAAACTCTTCACCGCCAATGCGGCCAATCAAATCTGTTTCACGCAGGCAGGCTCGCAGAATCTCCGACACCTGAACCAGCACCTGGTCTCCAACCCCATGACCATGGCTGTCATTGATACGCTTGAAGTGATCCAGATCCATGACACAGAGGGTCAGAGACTGTCCACTTCTGCGGCCTCTCGCCAGCTCGTGAGCCAGCTGAGCGAACAGCTCACGCCGATTGGAAAGGCCGGTAAGGGGATCGTGAAGCGCCTGGTCACGAATCTGCTTTTCCCGATGCACCCACCGACCCAGCAACAATGCCACAAGGGTGATCACCGACGTGATAAAAGGCACCATGAATGCCACAGTGCTGGCAATCCAGTAGTAAGATAAATGCTGTTTGGACACCGGGTCCCGGGCAAAATAAATGGCGTGTTCTACGTAACCACTTACTGACAGCCAGGCCAGCAGCAACACCACACACACCGTAAAGGCGAAGTTCCATGCGACGCGGGTGAACCCAAACAGGATAAAACCGACCAGTGGCGAGCCCATCAGCACCATTCCTGTCATCGGGCTGTAGAGGCCGAACACCCATCCCAGCAGCACAAAGCCCACACTGAAGAAAGACAGGAACACATTGGGGTAGATTCGTGAGTGCCGGTTCCCGTGCCGCAACCAACCGCCCCATGCCAGCAGCAGCGCCCAGCCCAGCAAATTAATCAGTACCACGCTGTTGAGCATCGCCGTCCCCTGCGACGATACATAGTTGCGACCGAATTCAGTGAGATGAACCGTAACCTGGTGCCAGACACAAATAAAAAACATGTACCCCCACAGCAGCACTGACAGCAGCAGGCACTTATCCCGGTCGGACCAGTCAAGCAGCTTCAGCAATCTGGAACGGGGGGCAGGCGGATCGGTCATTATTTTCATTCTTGGACGTGACCTGTTTCACACTCTTGCCGTCATTATGTCAGTGCCAAGACTTGCCGGCGGCCCTCCACCTCTGCGTTGGTCCTGCCAAGCCGGCCAGTGGTCGGAAAACAACCACAACGCGGATCATTATTCATAGCTCAGATCGCTGGCCTTGCCCCTGAACACCCGGTAGATGAACACGGTATAGCCCAGAATCATGGGCAGCGTAATGATCGCCCCCCAGAAGGTGAACAGCAGCGATTCCGTGGACGACGCGGACTCCCAGATGGAGAGCTGACCCAGCACGATATCGGGAAACAGGCTGTACGCCAGGCCGATGCCTGCCAACACGCAGATCACCACCAGTGAAAGAAACGCCAGCCAGCCATAGCCATGATGCAGAATCTGGCGACTGTTAAAGATCCAGATCAGTCCAGCCCAGGCAAGGCCCGTGGCAATGGGGATGGGCATCAAGCCAATCGCATTGGGCAGGGTGAACCACTTGTCCGCGATGGTCTGACTGACCAATGGGGTCGCGATGGAAATCAGCACCAGAAATCCTCCCATGGGCCAGACTGCCAACCGCCCCCAGTGAGCCGCCTTGCGAAACAGTTCTCCCTCCGTCTTGATCAACAACCATGCCGCCCCCAGCATGATGTAGAGTGCAGGTAATGCCACCGCAATCAGGGCGGCAAACAGGGTGCTGGTGGAATCGCCGGTCAGCCCCGTAACAAAGGCCCCCAGCATCCAGCCCTGGCAAACCGAAGCAACCAGCGAACCCAAGGCAAACAGGGCATTCCACTTGGCCTTGTGCCTGTCTCCTGCCTTGACCCGGAAGTCGAATGACACCCCCCGCAAAATCAGTCCCATCAACATGATGGTCACCGGCAGGTAGAGGGCCGTCAGCACTACACCGTGCGCCTGGGGAAAGGCAATCAGAAGAATCCCCACCCCCAACACGATCCAGGTCTCATTGGCATCCCAGAACGGGCCGATCGCCGCCACCATGACATCTTTTTCCCGGTCATCGGCAAAAGGCAGCAGCATGCCTATTCCCAGGTCATAACCGTCAAGTATGACGTAAATCAGTAGTGCCAGCCCCATGGCGCCAGCGAAGAAAAGCGGTAACCAGTATCCCAGATCCATCATGCCTCTCCTTGTGCACGTTCGGCATTCATGGCGCGCTGCTGTGGCATCAACGACAGGGAGCGTGCCGGTTTGGTCGCCATATAACGCAGCGCCGCAATGTAGGACACGAGTAAAAACAGGTACAGCAAGACATAACCAAACAGAGTACCCGCCACCGTCGCACTACTGTGATCCGCCACCACATCTGCCGTGCGTAACAACCCGTCCACAACCCAGGGTTGGCGGCCGATTTCGGTCACGTACCACCCGGCCAGTACTGCGACCCAACCGGAGAACGTCATGACTGACAGTATGCGCAGCAATACACCTTGCCCCTCACGGCTCTCTTTACCCCGAACCCACAATTGCCAGGCAGACCATAGCCCGACCAACACCATCAACACCCCGACACCCACCATCACCCGGAAAGCCCAGAACACCGGAGCGACCGGCGGATGCTCGCCTTCGAATTCGTTGAGCCCGCGAATCTCGCCATCCCACTCATGCGTCAGGATCAGGCTGGCAAGACCCGGCACCTTGATTGCCATATGGGTGGTGCGAGCCTCCTCGTCCGGAAATCCGAACAGGGTCAGCGGTGCATGCCGTTCGGTTTCCCACACCCCTTCCATCGCCGCAATTTTGGCGGGCTGATGCTCAAGGGTATTGAGCCCGTGAAGGTCACCTATCCAGACCTGTAAGGGCGCCAACAACGCCGCCATCACCGCCCCGGTACGCATGACTTTCCAGGTGGCAGGACCATCCACACCGCGCCTGGCACGCCAGGCGCTGATCCCCATGATCAGGAACGCAGCAGTCAACAGCGAGGCATTGAACATATGCGCAAACCGATACGGAAATGACGGATTGAAAATTACCGCCCACCAGCTCTCCACATGGAAAATGCCATCTTCCAGTCGGTAACCTGCCGGGGTTTGCATCCAGGAATTCAGGCTGAGAATCCAGAATGCCGAGAAAGAGGTACCCACCGCCACCAGAGCAGTCGCCATCAAGTGCATACGATTGGAAACGCGATCCTTGCCGAACAGCATGATTCCCAGAAATGAGGCTTCCAGGAAAAAGGCAGTCAGCACTTCATAGCCGAGTAATGGCCCGGCAATATTGCCCGCCCTTTCCATGAAACCAGGCCAGTTAGTGCCAAACTGAAAGCTCATGGTTATCCCGGAAACCACCCCCAGCGCAAAGCTGAGCGCAAAGATTTTTACCCAGAAAAAGTAGGCGTACTCCCATGCCTTGTCTCCGGAAAAGGTATATCGCAACCGGAAATAGAAAAGCACCCAGCACAAACCTATCGTGATGGTGGGAAACAGGATGTGGAAGCTGATATTGGCTGCAAACTGCAGCCGGGCGAGCAGAAACGGATCGAATTCCACCGGAGCACCTCCCTCAAGAATGCCAGCGATAACGACAGCGCTGTCCCACCGTAGCACACCGACATGAACGGTAAATGAGACAAATTGCCCGCGGCAATCTGTGCCGCCGTGAACAGGGCGACAAGACCAAACGGTCGTTAACACTTTGTATACACCCGCAACAATTCATTGCTCTGCTCACAACAAGGATTGCACAGCAACAGGCCCGTGTAGCCAACAAAATGCACTGACTGGAAAGGGGTGCCTGTCTTGGGTGCCCGCCATACCCTTCTCGGAGAGCACACCATGAAAACAACAACCGGATTGGCAGCCCTGGCCGCTGTCGCCCTGTTAAGCCTCAGCAGTAATGCCATGGCGTTAACCAAGCGCACCTTCTGCGTGTTCGACATCATTGGCGCCAATGGCGACACCTACAACATCATGCGCGACTACAAGACCGCCGCGGTGCAATGGGGTGTGGATGTAGAACTGAAACCCTACACCGATGAAAAGATCGCCTCGGAAGATTTAAAAGCCGGCCAGTGCGACGCCGCGGTTCTCACCGGCATCCGGGGTCGTCAATTCAACAGCTACACCGGCAGCATGGATTCCATCGGTGCCATTCCCAGCTACGACGCCATGAAAACCGTGATTGCCGTCATCGCCAGCGGCAACGCCAGCGTCAATCAGCACCTGGTATCCGGCCCCTACGAAGTGGGTGGCGTGGTCCCGTTGGGTGCCGCCTTCCTGTTCCTGAAAGACAAAACCATTGATACCGTCGAAGAACTGGCTGGCAAGTCCATCGCCGTTCTCGAGTACGACAGCGCCCAGGCCAGCATGGCCTCCCGCGTGGGCATGTCTCCGGTCATGTCCGACATCACCAACTTTTCTACCCGGTTTAACAACGGCTCTGTCGATATCTGCTTCGCCCCGGTGATGGGGTATTCCGCCCTGGAACTGTACAAGGGCATGGCGCCGGATGGTGGCATCCTTGATTATGTGCTCGGCCAGCTAAGTGCCCAGGTGATCCTGAAGAAAGACAAGTTCCCCGCGGGTTTCGGCGAACAGTCCCGCGCCTTCATGTTCAGCCAGTTCGACCGCGCCATGAAACTGATCGATAACGCCAGCGGCGAAATCGACGACAAATGGTGGATCCGCATTCCCAATGCCGACAAGCTGCGTTACGACGAAATGATGCGTGAAGCACGCATTGAGCTGACCCGGCAAGGCGTCTACAACAAGGACATGATGTCCCTGTTGCTGAAAGTCCGCTGCAAGCAGGAACCCTCCCGCGCCGAGTGTGTAAACCCGGTGGAATAACAAGCCCATTGCTGGCGCGAGCCCGTCAACGGACAGCGCCAGCATATCGCCTCTGTGGGAGCGGTCGTTCGACCGCGATGTCTTCTCCGCCGCCAGGCGGAGAGGAACTCCCCCTCTCTTCCCCCACCGCCACTCTGTTACCCTGTAGGCATCGGATTCATTACCCCCCGGATGCCCATGTCAGCCACGTTTGGATTTCGTTTCGATAACCGCTACGCACAACTGCCCAAGCCGCTGTTTTCGCTGTGCCCTCCGCAGCCGGTCAGTCAGCCGGAAATGGTGTTGTTCAATGCCGCTCTGGCGGAGCAAATGGGATTGGAGACAGACGCCCTGCGCACCCGTCCTGACCTGTTCAGCGGCAACACCCTGATTGCCGGTAGTGAGCCATTGGCCCAGGCCTATGCCGGTCATCAGTTCGGCAACCTGACCATGCTGGGGGATGGTCGCGCGATCCTGTTGGGAGAACACCTGGATGCCACCGGCAACCGGATGGATGTTCAACTCAAGGGCGCTGGGCGCACCCCCTTTTCCCGTGGCGGGGATGGCAGGGCAGCGCTGGGGCCGATGCTGCGCGAATACCTGATCAGCGAATCCATGCATGCCCTCGGCGTGCCCACCTCCCGCAGTCTGGCAGTGGTAGGCAGTGGCGATCCGGTGTACCGGGAAGAGGCCTTGCCCGGCGCCATCCTGACTCGCATCGCTGCCTCCCATCTGCGCGTCGGCACCTTCCAGTACGCAGCCGCCCAGCAAGACGCAGCATTGATGGATACCCTGATTCAATACACTCTCGCCCGGCACTACCCGGATCAACAGAACAGCGACAACCCCGCCCTGGCGCTGCTGGATGCAGTGATTGAGCGTCAGGCCTCACTGATCGTCCAGTGGATGCGGGTGGGCTTTATCCACGGTGTGATGAACACCGACAACGTGACGCTGAGCGGTGAGACCATTGATTACGGCCCCTGCGCCTTTATGGATGCCTACGATCCAGACACCGTGTTCAGTTCCATTGACCATCAAGGTCGCTATGCCTACGGCAACCAACCCACCATTACCCAATGGAACCTGGGCCGTTTTGCCGAAACCCTGCTGACCCGTATCAACGACAACGTGGACAAGGCCATCGAGATCGCCACGGATCGCATCAAGGGCTATAGCACCCTGTACGATCAGAAATGGCTGGCCATGATGCGCCGTAAACTGGGCCTGTTCGGCGAGGACGTCATGGATGCCACCTTGATTCAGGATCTGCTCGACTGGATGCAGGCCAACCGAGCCGACTTTACCAATACCTTCCATGCTCTGATCGGCGGCGAGGTGCCCGACAGCGACCTGTGCCAGCAACCCGCATTTCTTGATTGGCACACGCGCTGGCAGGCGAGACTGGCGCGCAACAGCAAACCGCGCGAGTCGTCCTGGTGTCTGATGCGCAACAGCAATCCTGCGGTCATTCCGCGCAATCATCTTGTCGAGCAAGCCCTGACTGCCGCGACAGAACAGCACGATTTGGCCCCCGCCAAGGCACTGCTGGCGGTGCTGGGCCAGCCCTATGGTGACGACGCACCCGAGCAGTACCGCCGCCCACCGGAACCACAAGAGCGCGTGTGCCAGACGTTCTGCGGCACCTGAACACCGCGGCGCAATCATCGTTGTTCACTGCAAGTTCATCGAACACACAAGGCCGTGGGAGTGAAGACAGCTTAGCTCTGTGAGTTCAGTGCTCCCTGTGGTGAAAACGCTTTTGATCCAGGCCCGCAATCGCGCCGCCACCGAGCGCAGCCCAGGAACGCCCGCAGGGCGGCCCGAAGGGTGAGACCGACGCTCCTGCGGCAAGCCGGGAGGAGCCAATCGGGCTTTACCTCAAATCTGCAATGCACCAAAAAAAACGCCTCCACGAAAAGTCCGGGGAGGCGTTACAGTCTAACTTTGCGGGTCCGTCAGAACTGGTAGGCCACCGTCGCCTTGATGTTGCGACCCGGTTCGAAATCCTGCAGATAGAGGCTGCCAAATACCGGGTGGAACGTTTCCCCGGTACGGGAGGATTGCGAGGCGTAGAATTCGTCAAACAGGTTGTCCACCCCTGCCGTGATGGTCAGCCCTTCCACCTGACGGGGCAGCCACATCACCGACACGTTATGCACGGTGTAGCCTTCCTTGGAGCGATCCACACCCGCGCCATCAAGATCCACGGCATTATGCAGGTCGTTCACGTTCACCATGTCCCAATGCAGATTTAGATCCAGCGGGGCAATAAAGTAATCCACTTCCACACTGATGCTGTCGCCCTGCTCGCGATCGATACGGGCACCATCCAGCGCAGCGTACTGATCAAACGCATCCAGATCGCTGTTGGCATTGGCATAGGTCAGCAGCACATTCAGGTTGCCTTGCTCAAACCCGACGTAACTCTCATAACCCTCGATGTGCATGTCGCCCACGTTATCCTTGCCAGCGGCGGTGTTGTCATAGATGTAGTTATCGATGTTGGTACGGAACACGGTGACCCCGGCGCTGAAGCGATCAACCCCCAAGTCTCCGCTGGCAAAATCCGCCGCCAGCTCGTGGTTGTTGCCGCTCTCGGCCTTGATATCCGGGTTGGGAGTATCGAACAGGCCCGCACCGACAAACACCTCGCCAATTTCCGGCCCCTTGAACAATTGGGTGGTGCTGGCCCGCAGCTTGAGGGAATCCATCACCTGATAGTCCACCGCAAACGCCCCGGTCACATCATCGTAGGTGTCATCCACCACCACGGAGTCGATCTTGTATTGGTTGTAGCGCACCCCCGGGGTCACCACCACGCGCTCGCCCAGATGCACACGGTCTTCAACAAAGACGGCATTGGACTGGGCATCTTCAGATGACTCATCAACGGTGCCATTCACATACTGCGCCTGGTAGCGGGTGTCATAGCGAATCACCTCCGCACCGTACACCAGCTCCTGTTTGATCCCGGCATCCAGCCAGGTCCGCGCCAGCAGGTTCAGGCCGGTGTTCTCGGCCTGGCCATACACTTCCCCGGCGGTGGCCGCAATAAACGGCAGAGTGGATTGGGTAAGCCCGGTTTCATCCCGCTCCAGTTCGCTGTCGTTGTAGAACAGCGTGGACTCGAGGGTGGTATTACCCAGCGTCGCGTCATAGTTCAGCGTCCAGGTATCGCGGGTAAATTCGGTGGGATACGTCAGCGGAGCATTGATGCCATTGGCAATGGCGATATCTGTCGCCAACCCCATGTCTGGCCGGTAGCTGTAATCCCCTTCGTCCTTGTAGCTTTCAAAGCCCAGGGTCAACCGCTGACGGGACGTAAGATCCCAGCCCAGCTTCACCAGCGCATTGTTGAGCTCGCCTTCCAGGCCTTTCACTTCGCCATCGGTACCCGGCATTTCATTGCCGTTGGCATCTTCGATAACGCCGCCACCGACCTCGAAATTATCCCGGTCCAGATAGTTGTAGTACGCCAGATAATCCGCGCTGTCACCCAACGTTCCAAAGCCGGTCAGAGAGGCGCTTTCGTAGGCATTGGTGGAATAGGTGCCCTTGCCCAGCACACCAAAACTGTCCCCCGGCATTAGCAGGTCACGAGCTGACTTGGTGCGAAACTTCACCACGCCCCCCAGCCCACCGTTGATCACGGAATTATTACCCACCTGGATATCCACCGATTCGAGAATGTCGGCGTTGATCTGCAGGTTACCCATGTGGTGGTACATGTAGGTATTCTGGTTGGCGCCATCGATACTGATGCGCAGGTCCTTGTCATCCATACTGCGGATGGTGATGCGCTGGTTGAGCGAATGCGCGCCGCCCACATCCACCCCGGGCACGGTGCGTAGCAGGTCACTGATGTGGTCTGCCTGACGGGTCGTCATGGCCTGTTCATCCATGTGCACCGAGCTGGCCGTCACTTCGGTAGCCCACACCGAGACCTTCTCCAGCTCATTGGCCTCGTTTGCGGCCTCCTCGGCCATGGCGGGCGCAGCCACCATCACGGAGCTGCCCAGCAGCCCCCACATCACCTTACGCATAAAAACCCCGATACTTATGACAATTTGGACAGCAGCAAGCCACAGCAATCGCTGCAAATGAGAGTTGTTATTATTTATGATAGCCACTACAGCATAATGCGGCGCCGCTAACTGCTTTGCGGAAACCGCAAACCGTTATGCGAAATCATCAGGGATCCAGCCATGAGCGGAATCAGTCAGGAACAGCTCGCCTCGCTCTCACGCCAGGCCGGCGTAGAGCAACGACACGTTGGCGACACCGCGCAAGGCGATGGGCAGGTACTGGAGGGGGATTTCGTCCTCAAACGTCACCATTCCGGCATTCTGGTGCATGCGTCCGATGCCGTGGAGCGACAAGATACCCAGGTCAGCTTTGAACTGCCGGCGGGACTCTCGGCAACGCTGTTGCTGGAGGGTGAGCTGGCGTTCCGGGTCGATCAGACCCACTACCACCTTGAGGCCAGCTCGTTGAGCGGCTTTGCCCTGGTCTGCGACCAGCCCCGGGAATTGCAGCGCGAACTTCGCCAGGGGCGCCGCCTGCGCAAGGTCAATGTGTCGGTGCCCAAGGCCTGGCTCTACCAGTACTGCGGCGATGACGAACACGCGTGCCGCTGCATCGACCAGCTGTTTGCCACCCATCAGGCATCCTGCTTCAGTGAATGGCCTGTCTCTTCTGACCTGACCGCGCTGGCGGAACAAATCTTCCGCCCCTCACCCTACACCTCATTCATGCAGAATCTGCATGTGGAAAGCCGTGCACTGGAAATTCTGGATGCCGCCCTGGCGCAATTACTGAAGGACACACAGGCCCCTTCAGGCCCTCGCAAAGTCGAACGGGCACGGGATTTTATCGAGGCCGAATTACAGACACTGGACAGCCTGGAGCAGGTCGCCAGTCATGTCGGCATGAGTGTGAGTTCACTGCAGCGCCAGTTCCGCCAGCACTATCAACTGACGCCTGCGGCCTACATTCGCCAGCGCCGTCTGGAGAGAGCCCGGGACCTGTTGCGCCAACAGCAGCTCTCCATTGGCGAGGCGGCCTACCTGGCAGGTTATCGCCACCCCTCCAATTTCATCACTGCCTACAAGCGGGCGTTTGGCACCACCCCCGGTGAGCTATGAAAACGCCGGGGCACTAGCCTTGCAACTTGTCCACGGTCTTCAACTCGAAATCGCTGGCATCGTGCCGTTCCAGCAACTGGCTTGATGGCTCGCCCCAGGCACGATTGACCATGCGCCCGCGTTTCACCGCCGGGCGTTCTGCGATCTGGTGGGTCCAGCGCAGTACGTTGGTGTAGGTGTGGGCTTCGATAAATTCCGCCGCCTCGTACACCTTGTTGGTGACCAGCGCACCATACCAGGGCCACACCGCCATATCGGCAATGGTGTATTCACTCCCGGCCAGGTAGGCGTTGTCGGCCAGGCGCCGGTCCAGCACATCCAGCTGACGTTTGATTTCCATGGTGTAACGGTCAATGGGGTACTGGTACTTCTCCGGCGCATAGGCATAGAAATGGCCAAAGCCGCCGCCCAGCATCGGGGCACTTCCCATCTGCCAGAACAGCCAGTTGAGGGTTTCGGTACGGACCGCAGGATCCGATGGCAGAAACTCGCCAAAGCGCTCCGCCAAGTACAACAGAATACTGCCGGACTCGAACACCCGGCGTGGCGGGGTCACGCTGTGATCCATCAGCGCCGGGATCTTGGAGTTGGGGTTCACGTCCACAAAACCGCTGCCGAACTGATCACCATTCTGGATATTGATCAACCAGGCATCGTATTCCGCCTCGCGATGGCCTTTCTCCAGCAGCTCCTCCAGCATCACCGTCACTTTCACCCCGTTGGGGGTCGCCAGCGAATACAGTTGCAGGGGATGCTTGCCCACCGGCAGGTCCTTGTCGTGGGTGGAACCGGCAATGGGGCGATTGATACTGGCGAAGGCGCCACCGTTTTCCTTGTCCCATTTCCAGACCCGTGGCGGGGTATAGGTATCGTCAGACATGTTGGCTCCGCATAAACGTTAATGGCTTCACTATGGGCAGGCGCCCGTAGTGGAACAAGGGAAATAATCCGATCTGTTCCTTCAGCTCAGTGGATCAATCAGGGCGCTGGTCCGCGATTTGTTGGCGCAGGGCCTGTTCTGCCATGTCGGCGTAACGCTGGCAATCCAGCGGCGAGGACCTCGCCGGGTCGCCATAGTGCCAGCCGCTGGCGCCAGGATGCGGGGTCAGTAGCACATCACAGGGGAGCGCTCTCACGGTGGCAAAAGTGGCGTTGAAATCGTCCACGATCCGCGGGTAACGCGGGTTGTCCAACAGCTGGTATCCGGGCGCGGTAAGGCTGTCCACATACGCCATATCGACTGTCTTTCCCTGCCGGCGCGCCTGCCAGGTCCAGGCCATGCTGCCGGGAGTGTGACCGGGAATAAAATGGCCGGTCAGCGTCACCTCGCCCAGGGTGACCTGTTCGCCATCCTGCAACTGTCGGTCCACCGACACGGGCGGGTAAAGAATCTCATCGTCAAAATGGATATCGTGGGCACCGCCTGCCGCCATCAACATGGCGGTTTCCGCATTGGCCGCGAGTCGGGCGCCGGTGGCACGCTGAATCGCCGCCAGCGACCCCGCATGGTCACCATGGCCATGGCTCACCAGAATCCACTTGAGGTCCTCTGGTGCAACCCCCAGCGTACGCATGTTGTCCAGCAACATATCTGCGCCTTGCGGCATACCGCCATCGATCAGAATCGCGCCGTCAGCGGTTTTCACCAACAGCGCCGTGAGTTCTTCGGTCCCGATGTGCCACACGTTGTCGGCAAGCGGCAGAGGCGACATGGGAGCCAGCCAGGGCTCGGGCACCGTATACGCCTGCAGTTGAGGTAATGGTTCGGCCTGCGCAACGGCACATGCCAACAGCCCGCCGGACACCATCACAGAAACATGTATTCTCACTGGCATTCTCCCGTAAACACCGTTGGACACGCCGGTTCTCACACCGTTCGCTGTTGCAGCCAGACCACCAACCCCTGACTGTTCAGGTGAATATCAAACCCCAGTGCGTCATCCAGGGCCGCATCGGACAGGTTCACCCCGTGCTCACGGGCTTGAGCGAACAGATAGTCTCGCAGGGCAGGTTCCAGTCGCCCCATCAGATCATCGTCACCACCTTCTTCCGCCTGCTCCGCCAGCAACACATAGTCATCCACCATGGCCAGCAAGCGCTCCCCCGGTCGCGCAGGCGCTTCCAGCAGTCCGTAATGGGTAAGAAACATGCGCTCCGGTTGCAGCGCCAGCAATTTGCGAATCGACGCTTTCAACGCGGGCGGGTCAAATTGCACCGGCGTAGTGGTGGGCAAGATGAAGGGGCCGCGTTCTGTCACCAGGGAAGGGTAGGCCAGACCAAAGGTATCGCCGGTGAAAATGCCATTGGACGCACTGTCCTGGACACAGAAGTGATGGCGGGCATGGCCAGGGGTATCGTGAAACGTCAGGCGGCGCTGGCCAAGCGTCACCTGATCGCCATCGTGCATCACCCTCACTCGCGATTCCGGCACCGGAATAATGTCGCCATACATCTCGGCAAACGCCGCTTCACCATACACCGCCGTGGCGCCCGCCTTGAGTCTGGATGGGTCGATCATATGGCGCGCCCCGCGGGGGTGAATCAGCAGAGTGGCCGCGGGCAACGCCTGCATCAGGCCACCCACCCCGCCGGCATGATCCAGATGCACATGGGTGGGGATCACATATTTCACCTGACGGCGATCGATCCCTTTCTGTTCCAGCAGATCAAGGATGATGGGGACGGTGTGATGGGTGCCGGTTTCGATGATGGCGCACTCGCCGTCATCTTCCATCAGGTAGCAGGCGGCCAGTTCATCACGGACCATGGCCGTATCAATGCGGGTAATACCGTGGGCTAACGGCTGGTAAACCTGGAAGGACATGATAGCTCCGGGAATGACTGGGAGCCTCACTATACGACAGCGTTTTTCACCACCCCAGTGGACTTCCGTCGCAGGTCGGAAAGCGCGCCTGATACGTCGTTTTCCGCCGGGAAACGGCTCCGTTTAAGGGCAACGCAGCCGGTTAAGCGTGGCCGCCGAACCTTTCAGGGAAAAGTCCGACACGTACAGCACCTCGCCCGCCTTGTTCAGGTAAACCACATCCAGCTCCCTGCCCTGCTTGAGCGCGCGAACCACCGGAGACGAAAGCGGCACCGCACTGGCAAAGATCAGCAGATTGTTGTCGGCATCGTAGCTGCCATGACGTGCGCCAAGATCACCAAAGTGCACCCCGTCCACCCGGAACTCACGTAACAACTCGCCCTGCTCGAACTGTGCCGGCAGCGTGGTGGCGGGACCGCTGGCGGTCACAAAACGACGGTGGGCCAACACATACACCGGCTGCCCGGTGTCCTGTTTGCACAACATGCCCACCGCGAATTTGGCTGCACCATCCTGCCCACCATGGGCTCCGGCGTAGGGGTGGCCATGATAGGTCGCCATGGTCCAGTCGGCATGGGCCGACAGGCTGAAAAATGCCAGACAGAAAAACAGCAGGCCGCGTGTCATACATTCCCCCGGGTGGTGTGTTGTTGGTGTTCTGTCCAAGAGACCAAGAATCCTAACAGACTCCTGAATGGGAAACCCGAAACACCGCACACCCGGATCAGCTGGCGCGCGCCACCTTCAGCGAGGCCTCACCACCATAGTTTTGCGGAAACTGACGGGCGTCCTGAATGGCACTCCAGGCCTGGGGCACCCAACGGGATTTTTCGGGCAACAGTGGCCACACGGCACGGAAGGTCAGGCTGATCAGCTGGAACAGGGTCTTGTCCCACCAGTTCCAGCGAATCCCGAATCGCTCGCGGTAGGCCTTGGGGAAAAAGCCTTTCTTGAGATGCCAGGTCATCGAGCCCACGACATACTGGTACATCTTCCAGCGCCCGTCAGAGACTTTCATCCCCGGCGGCTTGGGCTGGTTGGTGTAGTAACCGCGATGTCCCACGTACTCGGTGGCGGGGTTTTCCTGTAACCGGTGACGGATAGTGTCATCCAGATACGCCCAGTAGGCGGCCCGGGTGGCAGGCATGTCCTTGTCACGGATCCCCATTTGGCGACCAAACTGCAGCCATTCCTGGAACAGCTGTTCCTTGTCTGCCTCACTGAGCTTGTCGCCGTTGAAACGGGCCAGGTAGAGCATGCCGTAGTAGGTCGTGATGTGGACCCAGGTGTACAGCTCCGGGTTCAGCGCATGATAGGGTTTGCCGTTGAAATCGGTGCCCTTGATGCTGCGATGCATTTCCCGCAACCGGGTACCGAAATCCCGCACCCCTTCAGCAGTGTTGTAGAGCACCGGCCACAGCAACGCCAGCGAACGTTCGGCACGGCCCCAGGGGTCTTCCTTGTAGGCCGAGTGCTGCTCGACGCCGGCACCAATACCCGGATGCGCGACCTGCAAGGTGGTCGTGCTGGGCAGCAACATCAACACCCGGCTGTCACCGAAGTACTTCCACATCAATGAATCCGGACCAAGGACGGTCTGTTCCTGTGTCATGTTGCGCTCCCGCGTTGCCGCTATCGGTGCGGCGTATTGGTTTTTCTTCAACGCTACACCGTGTATACCTTGCTGTCCCGAAGGGTAAATAAAGGATTCGCGCCTGTTCGTGACCAAAAGGCGCAGATTTTGGCAAAAAAGACGGCGTTTCGCCGACCCGGTCAGGAAATATGGCGAAAGGCGCGCTTTTGCGGGTCTTCTGGCAAATTCTTGTGCAGGGCGGCTCGCAACATCCGCACATTCAGCCGTTCACTGATGCGATCCACCCCCGGCACCCGGTAGTGAGCCAGAGTCGCCACCTTGTTGGCCGCCTTGTAGGCCAGCACCGCCCGCAACCAGAATGCGCTGCGCGGCAGTTCGTAGACATCCGCCAGTTCGTCGCCAAGACAGATACGGCTCAATTCATACAGCAGGGATTCCTGCAGCCGGAACGGCGGCTGCCCTGCCAGCGCCGTGATCACCGCCTGGGCCAACAGCCGCCCTTCTTCATTGGGGTTGTACTGGCGTTCGCGGATACGCTGATATTGATAGATTTCCTCGTCGAGCGAGTCGGTCAGCATGTCATCGCAGACACCGTTGAGATGGGCCATGTAACGCCACATGTGATGGCAGGCCACCTTGTCATCGTCGCTCAGTGACGCCCCCATGCGATCCATGCCGCGCAGGGCCAGGTAATCAAACTCGATGATGGTGAAAGCCATGTCTTCCTGGTTGATGGGCTCGTCGTATTGATCGGTTTCCCAGCCTCGCCCACGCAGGTACTTACGCACCATGGCGTGCAGCAGGCGCACTTCCATCACTGTGCGGTGGCCTTCGGCCCCCGGCCGCAACCCGCCGGGTACATTCATGTTGTGGGTCATTTGGGAGGTTTCATACACCCGCCGCATCACGTCCTGGTGCAGGCGCCCCGTGGCAATCAGCACATGGGTGGCTTTGCTCAGGGAGTAGCCTTCCACCAGGCTGCTCACCAGCAAGGCAATCGCGCGGACGTTGGCAAACCCCAGATTTACCCGGGCCGCGTGCTCTACTTTCTGCCAGTCCACCCAGGACGGAGTGCTGTGGCACTGATCGACGTAATCAGCAAAGGGGCCGCCCTCGGATTTTGCCCGGGCATACACCTCGTCCAGCATCTGTGACGGTCGGGCCCGCTCAATCCGCTCTGCTACCGCATCCGCCAGAGGGTCACAGGTGTAACGCATGCGATCCATCACCTCATCGCGGTACTTGTGTTGCCAGGCGGGCGGGATGATGACTGATTCGCTCATGGTGTCCTCGTACTTGCCATTTTCGCCACCCTGACGATAATCCAAGCAAATACTTGGTTAAAACTTGGTTTTATGACACAGCCTTTCCCCCACCTCTCCGCCCTGAAAAAACAGCCCACCCAGCCGCGGGCCATTCGCACCGTGGAACGCATCATCGCGGCCACCGGCGAACTGGTGAAGGAGCAGGGGCTGGAGGCCCTGACCACCAACAAGGTGGCCGACCAGGCCAACGTGAATATCGCCACCCTGTATCAGTATTTCCCCCACAAGCAGGCCCTGCTCAGCGCGTTGATGCAGAGCTACCTGAACGACCTGACACGGGTATTGAATGACCTTCTGGACGGACTGGGGGACATCTCCATCGAAGAGTCCACGCGGCTGTGGGCGACCCTGGGGATCCAGTCATTCCGGCAAAGCGGAGGCGTGTTAACCGAACTACTGCGCAGCCAGCACACGCTGACCGCCTTGCCGGAAGGCAAGGAATTCGAACGACGATTAATGGAAGCCATGCACCGCTTCCTGATCAAGCAGCGCCAGCGGCTGCAGGTGGATAACCTGGACCGCGCCATCTACACCGCCTTTCATGCCTGCACCGCCATCCTCTCCCAACACCTTCTGGAACCGGTGCCGTATTACACCGACGAGGAAATGGTGGACGAAGTCGCCACCCTGATGAGCCGGTATTTCTATCAGCCGTAGCGGTCAGTCAGGCAGGGCACTCACCGCGAACCATTGCAGAATCGCCTCCCGCTGCGCCTCACTGTGAGGGTGCGCCAGCAGGCCCTCCACCAGAAAGGTGCCTACCGTCGCCAGCATGGCCGCACGCGCCGGGGCCACTCCTTCCGCCTCCAGGGTATGAATCACTGCCGCCTCCACAAAGTGATGGAACTGCTCGTGCCATTCCCGAATCACGGCAGACTGCTCCAGTCGCGCATGCACCGTGGTCACCAACTCGCGACTCTGCTCGAAGGCCTGCAGGGCCCAGGCCATCTTGTCCTTCAGTGGCAGGCCTGCAATGCCCGGCAAGCGCGCCAGGGTTGCTGACATCTGCCGGTTCAGCACAGCGACCAGCAGCTCATCCTTGCTGGGGTAGTACCAGTACAGGGTATTCGGTGCGACCCCCAGCTCACGGGCAATGCGACTCATGGAGGTGCCGTCATACCCCAGCGTCAGGAATAGCCGGGCAGCGGTGCTCTCCAGCTCTTCCTGTTTCACTTTCAAATCGATCTCGCGCTTGTTCTTGGCCACGGCGCATGCTCCTACAGTCTGCCCGGTCATCTTGTATGGTATTCAAGAATGCTAGCCTGCGCTCTTGAATGCCATACAAGATAACGGAGCCCCACCATGGATGCCCTGCGACACAACCCCAACACCCTGACCTGCGACAGCCAGCGAACCGGCTTTTACTCAGCGGGAACCTGGTGCGCTGCCACCCTGCACCGGCCGGCAAACCCTGCAAGCAAGACCCTCCCGGCCATCCTCATGCTGCACGGCTGGGGCGGCATCCAGGACGCCCTGACGGTGCCGTACTACGAGGAGTTCACCCGCGCAGGGTATGCAGTCATGACCTTTGACTATCGCAGCTGGGGAGACAGCGCCGGGCTACCACGACAGGTGATTTCAGCAAGAGAGCGGGTTGCCGATGGCGATGCGGCCCTGGCCTTCCTGAAAAGCCAGCCAAGCATCGACCCCCGCCGTATCGTGTTGTGGGGGTCGTCCTTTGGCGGCGGCCACGCCGTCGAGCTGGCCGCCGGGCATCCGGAACTGGCGGGCGCCATTGCCCAGGTGCCCATGCTGGATGGCATGGCCGCCGTGCGCGCCGTACCCGTTGGCCGGTTGTTGCGGTTCGGCCTGTATGCCCTGGCCGACTTGCTCAAACCCGGGCACCCGATTTACGTGCCGGTGGTCAGCGAGCCCGGCGCCTTCTCCTCCATGGACCGGGACGACGCCGGCAAAGCCCTGCAACTGGCAGAAACCAGCATCGGCCGGCCCTACGACAACCGGGTGGCGGCGCGGTCGCTACTGACCATGGGGCCCTATCGTCCCATCAAGCACCTCAAGAACATCCGCATCCCCACCCTGCTACTGGGGGCCAGCGGTGACTCGGTGGCACCGTTTGTCGAAAACGCCATCCGCAAGGCGAACAACCCTCACCTGACCCTCGCCAGCGTTCAGGCCAACCATTTCGAGCCCTACTTCGAACCGGCCTTCAGCGATGTGATCCGCCAGCAACTGGCGTTTCTTGCCAGGCTGGATACCACCGCATGATCAGTGACTGGACTGCTGACGCCACTCCCGTGGCGTCATGCCCGTCCAGCTTTTGAACGCACGGGTAAAATTGGCCGGGTTCAGGTAACCCAGCTGGTCACTGATACGGCGGATTTCGCGCTCCGGATCCCGCAACAACTGGCAACTGTCACGGCGCCGCGCCTCTTCCAGCAACTGCTGGTAACTGAACCCCTGCTCCTGCAGCCGGCGACGAAAGGTGCGCGGGGTCATGTGCAACCGCTCGGCCAGCATCACCGGGCTGGGGTACCCGTTGGGCCCGGCCAGCAGCATGGCCCGCACCCGCCGCAACACATCCCCGCCCGGATCGCTGAGAGCACTCTCCCGTTCACACTGGGCCACCGCAGCGCGCAAGCCTTCCGGGTTGGCGGTGGCCAGTGGCTGGTCCATCACACTCAGGTCGCCCACAAGGTGAATACCCGCCCGGGGCATACTGAAACGCAAGGTCGGCAAGCGCGCCTGCCAGGTCTCCACCCCATCTGGCGCGGGGCCTTGCAACCAGATTTCCGCTGTCCCCGGCAGATCCCGAATCAGAAATTCCATGCCGCGGAACATGCTGGTGGCAATGGAACTGAACATCAGGTCCACCAGTCGTGGCGGCAACGCACACTCCGGCACCAGCTCCATGAACATGTCATTGTCGGATTCATTGACCAGCAGCTGCACGCCCCGCCCACGCAAGTGCCAGAAACGCTGCAGCAACCCCACGGCTTCCCGCGGCGTCCCGGCACACAACAAGGCGTAACCCAGATTGCCATGGGCGGTCAGGGGCATGCTGTCACCACAGGCAAACCCCAACGTGGGATCCCCGCTGCGCACCCGCGTCACCGCCGCCAGCATCCAGACTTCACGCAGCGACAAACGCCCCTCCGGGTCCTCTACCCGCTGCGCGTCCAGCCCCGCGTCCGCCAGCATCTGGGCACGGTCGGCCCCACGGGCCTCTGCCGCCGCCAGAAAAGCCCGCGGATACGTTGACGACTGGGTCTGCTGGCTGATCCAGCCAGGCATCGCATCGAGACGCTCACGGGTCTCGGCAATCAGGGAGTCGGTCTTGGAGTCGCTCGCCACATTGGCCACCAATGATAATTATTATGTCCATGCAGAATCTCACGCTGCCCCCGGCGGAACCAGTACCGTAGAGGCCATATTGAGACAAAACGCCCTGACGGGCAGAAAGGAGCACAGCCATGAATGCCATTGTTCCCATTGGACCGAACCGCAAACGCAAGGGGATCGCCGGGGCTATCCGTGCCGTGGCCAGCAAGACACCCAAGGGCATGATCCCGCAGGTGCGTCGCCCGGAATTTGAGTTCAGCAACAGCGATGACATGCCCCGCTACTGGTGGGACAACAACCCGGTTAAAACCCTGCTGCTGGCCGCCATGTCTGCCGGTTTTCCGCCGGGCGAGCGGTTCTTTATCGATTCCGTGCGTTACTTCGAAAAAGAGATCACCGACCCGGAACTGAAAAAAGCCATCAAGGGTTTCATCGGCCAGGAAGCTCACCACTCCCGCGAGCATGAAATGCTGAACGGTTTCCTCCAGGACAAGGGCGTGAATCTGGCTCGGTTAGAGAAGGAAATTCTCGATTTCATGAACCTGATGCGCAAAAAACTGAGCCCGGAACGCCAGCTGGCCCACACCGTCGCAGTGGAACACTTCACCGCCCTGATGGCCGAAGAGTTCCTGCTCAAGTACGACGCCCTGGAGGAAATGGACCCGCGCATGGCACCGGTATGGGCCTGGCATGCAGTGGAAGAATCCGAACACAAGGCGGTAGCGTTCGATGTCTACAAAGCCATCGGCGGCAGCGAATTCACCCGGGTCACGGAAATGATGCTGGTGAGTGTTCTCTTTCCGTTCTTTACCACCATGCATCTGACCCAGCTGATGCGCGAAGAAGGGCAACTGACCAATGTGAAGGCATGGACCAGCACCCTGAACTATATGTGGGGCAAGCCTGGCGTATTCAGGAAGTTGCTACCGTCTTACTTCAAATTCTACAGCCCCAACTTCCACCCTTGGGACCACGACGCCAGAGACCTGGTAGAAAAAGCCAAGAAGAAATGGCTGGGTGACTGGGCCTGAGTCAGCGACACCCTGACGACCGGCGGCCTATTCCAGGGCCGCCGGCGACAGATCAGAGAGCAACATCCGCGCATCACCGCCACCATCACGGCTCGTCCCGATAACGCCACTATCCGCCTGACGTTAACAAATCTGCACAGACTTCCCCGACCCTGACCATGTTGTAATAACCGAAACCGGCACCGGGGTATAATCACCTGCCCCACATCTCCAGGCACACAGGTACAGGAAAGTGACAACCGAACACCGGCATGTGATCACGCGATTTCAAGCCACGGCTACCCTCATACTGCTCCTGCTGGCAAGCGCCTGCCTGGCACAGGATGCATGGCCGGACAGCCTTCGTTTCGGCCTGGCCAAAGCGAAGGAAATTGCCGCCGCCCCCACCGTGATTGCAGCGGTGGAAGAACAGAATCGCCTCAATCATCAACTCGACCCTGCCGAGATACAGGCATTAGACGAACGATGGCGGGCACAATACGGCAAATCCAACGCCGACTTGATAACCCTGATGATGGAAACCCCCCTCTCCGATTTCCTGCGTACCTTGCACCTTCGAGAGAAAGGAGTGATCACCGAAATCATCGTGATGGATAACCAAGGGCTCAACGCCGGGCAGAGCGCCATCACCACAGACCTGTGGCAGGGGGACGAGCCCAAGTGGGTGAAAACCTTTCTGGCCGGCCCGGGAGCTTATTACGCCAGCCCTGTGCGGCATGATGACTCAACCGGGGTATGGCAAATCCAGGTCAGCTATACCATCAGCAATGATGCCGGCAACGCCATCGGCGCCGTGACGGTGGGCGTGGCACTTTCAGAGTTCGGGGAGTAACTAGCTCCGGCGTTGCGCACGCCCGGGATTTTCGCCATACCAGCTCTTGTAGGCTCGGGAGAAATTACTGACGTGGTTGAAGCCCGCCCGCAGCGCGACCTGTTTCAGGGCAAGCTCCCCTTCTTCGATCAAGCGTCTCGCCAAAGCCATCCTCTCGGCACGAATAAACTCCGCACAGCGTTTGCCAGTGCGTGCCTTGAAAAGACTATTCAATCGCGTTTCCGCCATGCCCATTTCGTCAGCCAATTGACGGGCAACCAAAGGGGCTCCCGGATCCTGCTGGATGCGCACCATGATGCGCTCCAGCGCTACCTGCTCCCAATCCGGCAAGTCCTCGCTGTCATCATCCAGTCCCTCACAAAAACTGTCGATAATCTCGTAAAGGAAGAGGATCGCCAGCCCTTCCAACTGGAAGCGACGGCCCGCCCCGTGCAATTGCCGGGCAAACATGGCCGCCCCCACGCTCCGCATTCGCGGGGTCACTTCTGTGACGCGCATATCCACCACGTCGTCATCATTGCGCACAAACGGCGCCAACGCCGCCGGCAGGTTTCCATTGAAACGCTGATGCAACGACTCCAGCGTGCACGTCACACCAATGTGACGAATCAACTGCCCTGCGGGTAACAGATACCGCGTCCCGGTGGTATCCACCCGCATGATCAAGGCATCCGATTCGCCGCACGATAACGGGGCCATTCCCGGGGGCTGCACCTGCAACTCGCCAAGAATATTCCAGCTGCCCCCGATCCAGCCCGGCGCCATATAGTTTTCCACCGCAAAAAACGCGTCCTGCTCAACCTCCAGCTCAGCAAGATGCAGAAACAGGCCAGTGCCGAATGCCAGCTTTTCCATGCGGCCCCGCACTCCGGGAATCGCGAATCGCTCGCCATCACGCATGCTCAGTAGATCCTCAGGCTCTCCCCGATCCAGAACCCCAGAGCATTCCTCTTGCCGAGCATTCATCCGCGCCACCCCTTCACCCTTTCCTCAACCAGTACTTTTCATAATGATGTCATGCATGACAGCCACGCTCCGCACTCTCTCCCAGCATTCACGGACCTACCGGACTCCCCGGGGGTATACCGGTTTTTCGGTAACCAGGGCGAGCTTCTCTACGTCGGCAAGAGTATCAATATTCGTCAACGGGTGCGGAGTCACTTTCAGGCCAGCAACCCCAGCCCGCGAGCCAGAAGAATGTGTGGCCTCACAGACCAGGTGGACTTCACCGTAACCGCAGGCGAACTGGGCGCCCTGTTACTGGAAAACCGTGAAATCAAGGAGCGTCAGCCTATCTTCAATCGGCGCCAACGACGCTACCGGCAATTGCACACCTGGGTTCTGAACCCCGCACCAAACGGGTTTCTGGTACCCGGCCTGTTTCGCCCCGCCGATAACAACCCCTTATGGCAACAGGACTGCTTTGGTTTGTATCGCAGCCCCCGCCAGGCACATCAGGCATTGGAAAAATGGGTGAAGGATGCCCAGTTATGCCCTGCCATCTGTGGCCTGGAGCGGCATCAGGGCGCGTGTTTTTCGTGGCAATTGGGCCGTTGTCGTGGCGCGTGCTGTGGCGAGGAAACCGCGGACCAGCATAACCAGCGCCTGCTGGGCACCTTGCTGGCCCACCAGATTCAAGCCTGGCCTTACCGTGGCACACTGGTGATCCGCGAGCGCAGTGACGACGCAGAGGACTATCATCTGATTCGTCAGTGGTGCCATCTCACCACCCTGCAGCAGCCCCCTTCTCCCAACGACCTGAGCCTGCCCTATTCTCCCTGTTTTGACCTGGACAGTTATCGCATGCTGGTACAGTTTCTCAACCGCGGTATCGAGCACTTCGTGATGTCCTGACCCCCTTCACGGGGCATTGTCGCGCCAGCCGCATACTGTCGGAATGTCTGCCATTACGCCTTCCCCCATCAGCCGACTGATTACCGGAGCAAGCTCTGGCATCGGCCTTGCTCTTGTGAGGTATTGGCTGTCACAGGGCAGTCCGGTGATCGCTGTGGCGCGTCGTGCCAGCCATTGTCAGGTGCTATTGCAACTTCAGTCCGAACATCTCACAGGTGGGCCTGTCCTGCACATTCATGATGCGGATATCACCGACGAACAACAGCTTGAGGATCTGGCAACCTGCTTGCGAACCAACAATCAGATTCCTGATCACATCATCCAGTGCGCGGGTATGCTCCATGATCCAGCGCAGTCGTTGACCCCGGAAAAAAGGCTGGAAGATATTTCGCTCAAGGCACTGCAACGCAGTTTCGCGGTCAACGCCTTTGGTCCCATTCTGCTGGCGCGCACCCTGCTCCCCTTGCTCGACAGCAAGCGACGCACCGTGTTTGCCAGTCTCTCGGCCAGGGTCGGGAGCATTCAGGATAACCATCTTGGCGGCTGGTACAGCTACCGCGCCAGTAAGGCCGCACAGAATCAGCTGTTACGTACCCTGGCAATCGAGACCCGGCGCCGACTGCCAAATCTGACCGTGCTGGCACTGCATCCCGGCACCACCGACACTCCTCTGTCGCAGCCCTATCAACGCAATGTCCCCGAAGGAAAGCTGTTCTCGGCCGAACGATCAGCACACCAACTCGCTGCCATCATCGATGGTGCAGGAGAAAACGATCATGGCCGTTTCGTCGCCTGGGACGGCAGCGATATTCCCTGGTAGCCAACAAGCCGGGTTTTCGGACTACGACAAGGCAAGCAAATCCGCGGCGTAGGCATTCACGTCAAAGCCGGTGCCAGTTTCATCACTCCGGGCGATATGTGATGCCAGCACATCAGCCATGGCCGTTAGTGCCTCCTCGTGGTCCATCCCTTTGGAGGTCAACGCCATCATCACCAGGCCCGCCTCACGGGGGTGCCCCTCTGCAATCTGATTTTCAATCGCCTCCACCAGTGCCTTGTGGGCGAAATCGTCCTCGGCCTGTTCCAGCTCTTTCATACTCACTCCCGTTCATCGCGCACGCGCTTCACCGTTAGGCCCGGCAAAGGCAAAAAACTACCCACCATGAGCGGACCACAAAATCGTACCCCACGGAACGACACACCTGGCCGGCCCGGCTGATCTGCAAGCGACCCGACACACAGTCCACATTGTCCCGGCGGCGGCGCCGAACTTTCCACATACCGGACCCGGTGACGAGCCCCGCCGCGGTTCGAAGAGAATTGCAGGCGCGTGGCCGCAGGTTTGATTAACAACGTATTCGTCATCGCCAACCTCGACAGCAACAACCGCAGCACCTGAACAGTGCAGCGTAGTGTATTGCTATTTGGGGACGAGGCTGTGAGGAAACAAGACAGGAAAGACACAGAAGCTGCCCAGGCAGGGAGGCACCTTCCCCCCGGAGTCTGCCTCCCTGAACCTGAACACCGCCACACTACCGGCCTGTTCCACCGGCCTCCAGAATCGTTTTATATGAATTTCGGGAAAGTTATCATTTTTCTGCGCATCAAGACCGAATCACTCTTATTAGCCCTTACTTGGCTTCTATCCCTGCAGAAACGTATGCAATAAATCCCTTGGCGAATTCATCGAAGTCCAACCTGAAACCGCCCTCATTGCCATCCAGATCAGGCAAGCGCCAAAGCAACCCTTGATCGACCATGCCGTTAAGAGAGCTATTAATGGCAAGAAACAAGTGCATTCGAACCAGTTTCCTGGGCTTATCCGGAACCACTTCTCGAATTTCCGCTTCCAATCGCCAGATAAACTCGCCGAAGTAACGGATCAGAAGATCTTGCCCAAAGTCGCCCTCCTCGCGAATCATCCGGGCCATAAACCAGACACTGGCGCGATCCTGCAGCAAGAACAGGTAAAGGGATTTCACCAATACCATGGACACATCCCGCACCGTCACGGCTCGGCGGGACTGTTTCTCGGAAAAGGTTTGCCATTGCTGCTCAGTGACAACCAAAAACCGGGCAGCGACATCTTCTATACATGCCTCAACAAACGCCTCCCGCTTGCCAAAATAATAGCGAATCGCCGCCTCATTGAGCACGCCAGCTTTTCGCTGAACTTCTCTCAGGGACACACTGGTCCCTTTTTCACCAAACAACGCGATGGCAGTTTTTACCAGACGGGTTGCTACTTCATCACCCGGTCTCTCCTGGGAGGAACGCTTCATTATTGATTCAGCCAGACTGCAAACACCCGGTCAGTATAGATCAGGCAACCATGCACTCACAGGCAAAAAAAGCCCTGCTTACGCAGGGCAAAAAGAATCCAGAATCAGTCAAGCTGTTGACACGCCTCTCTTAAAACTGAGTGGGCAGCACGAAAATCCCCTGTTAACGCCGACTCTCGTGCATCACTGATTAAATAACTGACCCCCGCATAAGTGTCGCTGCTGATTTCACCTACTGCCCTGGCAAGACCTAACATCTCCACCGCCTGCCCGGTCAGTGCTTGATAAGACGATGCCTCAGGAGAGTCGAGCCATGTGTATCCAGCGCTGTCACGGCCAACCTCCCATGCCAGCACTTTCCGGACCGCGTAGCACACCGCATCACGGGCTGCGAGATCGAAACGCGATGACGGAGCATACTTGGTGACACCTCCAGTCAAAGGGGGCAGCAGATCTGCCAGCGCCTCGCCAAGAAGGCCGTTTCCAAGAATTTCTGTTACTCCAACCACTGCACCACGACGCAGTGGCGAGTTACCAATCACGACGCTGCCATCGTTATCAATACCGATAACAGCAATGGATTCTTCTCGTGCCGGGGTGGAATTAATTACCTCCCCGGTCATGCGGTCGATCATGGTCACTGACATAACCAAAGGCGCAAAGACTTCACTGCGCTGCGGGTCCATTTGAAAACCCAACCCGGCAATCAACACCAATGCATTTTCAGCAACAGTGGAAATCTCAATATTCGATGCCTGAAGCTGAACGGGAACCGACAATCCGGCTTCCGCAAGAGCGGAGCTAACCAGTTGCGCGACGGGCAGCAGTGCCGCGCCCCCGTAGAAAACACCATCCAGATTGGCTGACCAGCCCAACTCAGCACTGTTGCCATGATCAACTATCTGGAATACCCCGGATCCCGTAGACGCATAAACGTAGTTGTCGTATGGCGAAACAGCCAGCGAACCCAGAATCTGATCGCCCACATTGACTGACCACACCAACTCACATCGCTGATCAAATGCCAGTGCATTGCCGTCTTTGTCAGAAGTGTAAATGCGGTCCCCTCCGGGCAGCACAGCGGGAGTCGAAGCCGACCCTCCCTCAAACGGGACAGCACACTCTGTTTCAAAACTGAATTGATCGCCCTCACGAGTAAGGGTCAGTGCGTGCAAAGCACCAAAACGTGCGACCCCGTCTTCAATACCATCCGCTGCGTCCGGCAAAGTAGCCGCAACCCAGATACGATCAGAATCCGGGTCGGTCGCATAGTAGTTGCTAACCACCATGTCGCCGCCAAGCGCCACCGCGATAATTGTGTCAAAGATGCGGGCATCTTCCGGCAAGTTCGCGCCTTCCGGAACAAACTGTTTCCGGATGGCCTTCTCTGCACCCTCAAGGATCGGTTCAGGTAGATTAAGCCCCGTGTTATCAACAGAGGGATCCCCCTCGACACGGTATTGCGCGCGTAATTCTCCAGTCTCGCGAGCGAAAGCCAGGACCGTACCATCACCGTATACAGCGATCACGCTATCGGTTGGCTGGTGATAGTTGATCCCCCATAGCCGTTTCTTGATATGTGTATCAAAGTCCGAGGTTGCTGGTGTATCAATGCCAAACCCGGTGTTGGTGCACCAACGCACCTCACCCTTTTCAGTAACGGCAAACACCCCGCGCAGCCCTCCGGAGTAAATCACCTTACCTGCGTTTTGCATGTCATTGAGCACCATTGGCGTGCCACCCTGACCAATCTGGCCAGGCCTCACGACCCAACGGCGCGCTCCTGATACCTTGTCCAGCGCAATCATGGAAAAATCAATGTCCGTGCCGCCTACGGGGAACACATGGGTGCCGTAGTATCCCTGATCACCCGATGTGACTCCCTCGGGCTGATAGAGCTGGCTTTCTACCGTCCATTGAAGCTCCAGATTCCCCGGAATAATCAGGTCCACCTGATCATTATTGATCACATTCCCGTGAATCGTGCCAAATCCCTGCCCACGCGGAATCACTTCGCTTGCCTGTATCGCGGGGGAGCGTGAAGCCAGATTGACCTGGCTGAAAAGCGACAAGGGGGTGCTCGTCTGCTGTTTCACCAGATGCTTCAGTGCACCCGGGGTCTCAGTGACGACAACAGACGGTGACGGGGAAAAGTCCATCATCATTTCCGCACAAAACCCCGTCAACGGAACTGGAACCGAAGGAACAGCTGCGGAACCCTCGCTTTGTACCTGATCAGACTGAGCTAAGCTTGTAGCTTCACCCGAGGAGTCTGATCCTCCGCAACCGGTTAGTGAGGCGCAAGCCACCAGCCCCACAGCCAATACCCGTCGTTTGATCATTGCCATGCGCGTTTCCTGAGTTGTTGTTCTTTGCGTCCCCGGCAGCCGCCGCGGGACATCTCAGGCAGCAACATATTTCCATTAACCCATATGGGTCAACTCACTTGGGTTAATTTTCGTTTCTATCTGTAACCCCCCCTTGGCAATACACGGGAATGTCGACCTCAGCTTGCCGGCATCGAGACCAACCACTGCGTCAACCTTTGCGACAAAGCATCAAGTACTGGCTCGGCCCCCATAGACGGCGGCGCCATCAGCACCATGTGCATCAGGGTTCCCGCTGCCGATGTGGACATCAAATACAGAGTGGTGGGCGACACGGAAACCCGATACTGCTCGTGGGTTCGCTTTAACCCCTCCTGCAATACGGTTTGCAGTTCCTGCTGCAGCTTGCGAGTGGCGGGCAATTGATGCAGGTACGGCACCTGAAACACCAATACCCGCAGCAGTCTGCGATGCTGGTGCATCAGCGCATGCAGTGCACCAAGAAAATGGCGCATGGCCACGTTCAACTCGCTGCGCTGGTCGGTCATGGCCAAACGGCCTTGCAACAAGTCGGTGGTTTCCGCCAGCAACGATTCTGCCAGCCGCGCCACAATGGCTTCCTTGCCAGGAAAGTACTCATACACCGAACCGATGCTCACCCCGGCCACCTCTGCCACCGCATTGGTACTTAACCCCGCGTACCCACGGCGCTCCAGAATCCGAGCACAGGCTTGCAGCATGGCCTCTACCGAGGCTCGCGACCGTGCCTGGCGGGGCTCTTTTTTCATTTTAAAAACAGTATGTTGACGATGATCAGCGGCCATTCTTCCCCCGTTCTTGCTGCAGCGAAAACCCGAGTTTTTCCGAGTATATGCTCAGGTTAAGATGTAAGCCTATCTGCAACGACAAGCCAGAGCACCCCGATCATGTCCAGCGAATTGAAGTTCCGACTCCCGACCATCCGCCCCTATTTTTCGCGCTTGCGGGACCACTGGTCCTGGAATACCCGCAGCGTGATTCAGCCCGGCACCGCTCTACGCAGACGGGTGAGTGGCAAAGTCGTCATGTTGACCGGCGCCAGCTCCGGCATTGGTGAAGGGGTCGCCGAAAAACTGGCCGAGGCAGGCGCCACGGTGTTGCTGGTGGCCCGGAACCGGGACAAGTTGAATGTCATTGCCGAGCGTATCCAGGCCAGTGGCGGCAAGGCCGGGGTGTACCCTGCCGACCTCACCAATCTGGAAGAATGCGACCGAATTTGCGAGCAGGCACAGCAGGATCACGGCCGCGTGGACATCCTCATCAACAACGCCGGACGCTCCATCCGCCGCTCCATCAAATTCACTTACGACCGCTTTCACGATTACGAACGCACACTGCAACTGAATTACCTGGCGTCAATCCGCATGGCCATGAACCTGTTGCCCGGCATGGAAGCTCGCAACGAAGGCCACATCATCAATGTGTCCACTGTCGGCGTGCAGGCAAACCCCGCCCGGTTCTCTGCTTATCTGGGTTCCAAGTGGGCCCTGGAAGGCTGGACCTGGGTGGCCGCCAACGAGTTCGCCCACACCGGGGTGCGGTTTTCTTCACTGAACTACCCGCTGGTGCGCACGCCCATGATTGCGCCAACCAAGATCTACCAATACATGCCGGTGATGTCGCCGGAAACGGCCGTGAAATGGATGCTGGATGTGATCGTTACCCAGAACAAACGCAAGTTAGGTGTGTTCGGCAAGGGCGCGCTAGCCATGTACTACCTGCTGCCGAAAACCTCCGAGTCCATCGTTAACGTAAGCTACCAGAGCATCTATGAAGAACCGCCGGAGAACTATGTCTCCAGCAAGGCCCGGGCAGGCAAGGCTGCCAACGGGCCGGAAGGAAAAAACCAGGAACGGGCGTGACGGGGTCCGTCACGCCTTGCGCGGGTCAATCAGGATCTTGGCGTGCTGTTCCGGGTCACGCAGGGCCGTAAAGGCGTCATCCACCCCGGACAGCCCCACCGTGCCGGTGATCAACGGCTCCACATTGACCTTGCCCTCAGCAATCATGTGCAAGGCATCGCGGAATTCGATCGGCATGTAGCCGAGCACGAAACGCAGATCGATTTCCTTGTTGATGGCATTCACCGGCACAAAGTTGTCGGTCTTCATGCAGACCCCGACCACCACCACACAGGAACGCAACGGCGCTTCATCGATAATGCTGTTGATCACGCCGGGCACCCCGACACATTCAAAAATCACGGGCCGTTTGGGTTCTGTCACCCCCGCCACCTCCACTGCCCGCCACAACGGCTCCCAGGGGAACGGCGTCAGACGCAACATGGACATGCCATCCAGGGCCATATCAAACAGCTGCGGCGCATTGACCACAAAGCCACGTTTGGCCAAGCCTTCGTAGGGGCTGCCCTCTGAGGGGTCCACCACCACATGGGCGCCCATGGCTCGGGCCAGTTTACGGCGGGTCGGCGAATAATCGCTGGCCACAATATGCCGTACCCCCTTGGCCTTGAGCATGGCAATCACCCCCAGACCAATGGGGCCGCAACCGATCACGATGGCGGTATCGCGGCGGCCCACACCTGAGCGGTTCACTGCGTGCAACGACACGGCCATGGGCTCGGTCAGGGCGGCATGGTCATCGGAAATCCCGTTGGGCACGCGGAAAGTCAGCGACTGCTCCACCACCATCCGTTCGGCATAGGCCCCCGGCGCACAGGTGGACAACCCGGTAGGGTGCGCCTCGCCACCGGCACGCATCAGCGGCATCGCAACGACCCGCTCGCCAGCCTTCCAGCGACGGTGTGTCTTCGGCCCGTAGTCGGCAATTTCCCCTACAAATTCGTGGCCCAGCACCACCTGGTCCTGACTGAGCATGATCTTGTCATAACCCACCCGCTGGGTGGCGTCGGCCAGTTCATCCGCGTGATCACGGGCATGCAGGTCCGACCCGCAAATACCGCAGCGCAGCACATTGAGCAGCATCTGCCCCTTGCCGGGCTCCGGCTCGGCCACTTCCTGCACATTCAACTGACCGTGATGACAAACAACGGCTTTCATTGGCTTCCCCTGAGTGATTGGTGGTGGGTAATGGGCGGCAGCGCGAGGCGCAGGGGATTCCTGCTGGCGTGTCACCGATCGGCCCAACCATGACATTGATCGATGTAACCATGAAAGTGCCCAACAGGCCAAACCGCAACGCCCATCACCCCGGGCGACACAGCCCGCCCCGCTTCGCTACACTAGGCCCGGTTAACGCCCCCCCAATCAGAGCGATTTCATGACCACCTTGCTACTCAACCTGCGACAGGTACCGGACGACGAAGCCGAGGAAGTGCGCGCCCTGCTCAACGAGCATCGCATCGCGTTCTATGAAACCACTCCCAGCCTGTGGGGCATTTCCTCCGGGGGTATCTGGCTCACCGATCCCGAAGAGCGCCAGCGAGCCAAGGCATTGATGGAAACCTATCAGCAGGAACGCGCCCTGCGCGAACGCCAGCGCTACGAAGAGGCGCAACGCAATGGCACTGCGCCGACGCTGGGCCAGCGACTGCGCGAGCACCCCGTCCGTGTGCTGGGCGTAGTGATTGCCGTCAGTGTGCTGATCCTGGTGACCTTGGTGCCGTTCCTGACATTGGGTTAGGCGTTGTCGTCCCCGCGTTGTTGAAGCTGCTTTTCCAGCCGGGAGACCTTCGCCAGGGCATTCACCCCGAACACGAATCCCAGCACACCGAACACCATCCCGATAATGCCAAAGGTTTCCATTCACTCACTCCGTAACTCGTCTTGTTACCGGTAATCACCCGCCTACATAACGGGCTCACGGTTTCCCACGTTTCGCCTTAGCGGTTTTGGCATGCGCAGACGCCACCGTCATCAGACGACGAAACCGGTCGCACTCCAGATGCCGTGGCGCCGGGCAATTGGCCGCATGTCGAAGTCCATCCCGCATGGCAGACAAACGCCGGATGGTCAGCTCCAGCTCATCGGCCTTGGCCGCAAGCGCCTGTCGATCAATGGTGGGCTCGCCGTCAGCGTCAAACATCTCACCAATCTCATCCAGCGAAAACCCCGCCGCACGCCCCAGTGCAATCAGCGCCAGCTGATCCACCACCCGTGGCGCAAAAAGCCGTTTCAATCCGCTTCGCCCTACCGATGCGATCAAGCCCTTTTCTTCGTAGTAACGCAGGGTCGATGCCGGCACACCGGACTGGCGCACCACCTCGGAAATATCCATGCCCTTGACCTCAAGCTGACTTGAAGTTGTACGTTAACACCCACCGCAACCCGAGGACGAGCCACCATGACCCACTTGCTGGATTTTCTGCTCAACACTGCCATCGTCGGCCTGTGCGCCACCCTGGTAATGGATGCCTGGAGCTGGCTTCGCCAGCCGCTGCTTGGCGTCGCACCGCCCAATTACGCCCTGGTCGGCCGGTGGGTACGGCATATGGGCAACGGTCAGTTCCGTCACCCTGCGATTGCCCAGGCCACCGCCATGCCCCATGAAGCCATCACAGGCTGGGCCGTCCACTATCTGGTGGGGCTGGGGTTTGCCGGCGCCCTGTTGTTACTGGCGGGCCCCGGCTGGTTGTCGCACCCTACCCTGTGGCCCGCCCTGTTGTTTGGTCTGCTTTCCGTCGCTGCACCCTTCCTGCTCATGCAGCCTGGCATGGGCGCCGGCCTCGCCGCACGCCGCACGCCCAACCCCCGCGCCGCCCGCCTGCAAAGCCTGCTTACCCACACTGTCTTCGGTGCAGGGTTATACCTGGGTGGCTGGGTCGCCCATGCTCTCACCCACTGAGCCGGTCTGCCGTTGACCATCCCGTTCAGAGATCCGTCCAGAGTGATACAAATTACAATTATCGTCTCATCCTGCGGGTGCTAACCTGACTTAACAGATTACCGGTCGACTCCCCGGCGCGACCCACCTAGGCTGATAACAGTCTGGGCGCGACCGCCAGGGCCCAAGAGGACAACCGCCTCAATAAACGCGCCCCCCAATAACAAAGAACAGGGAAGCCCGCATGGACAACGAATTCGATTACCTCATCATCGGTGGCGGCTCAGCCGGGTGCGCCCTGGCCGGGCGACTGAGCGAAGACCCCGACACCCGCGTGTGCCTGCTGGAAGCGGGTGGCAAAGGGGACGGCCTGCTGGTCAACGTCCCCGCCGGGGCCGTGGCCATGCTGGCCAAGCCGGTGAACAACTGGCTGATGGAAACCGTGCCGCAAAAAGGCCTGAACGGTCGCCAGGGTTTCCAGCCGCGCGGCAAATGCCTGGGCGGCTCCTCTGCCATCAATGCCATGGTCTATATTCGCGGTCACCGCGAGGACTACGACCAGTGGGCGGCACTGGGCAACGAGGGGTGGTCCTACCAGGATGTACTGCCCTACTTCCGGCTCAGCGAAGGCAACGAACGCCTGCGCAATGATTACCACGGCAACGATGGCCCGCTCAGCGTCAGCGATATCCGCACGGACAGCCCATTTCACGATTACTTTCTGAATGCCGCGCGCGAATGCGACATCCCCATCACCGATGACTTCAACGGGGAAGAACAGGAAGGCGCCGGGGTATTTCAGGTGACGCAGAAAAATGGCGAGCGCTGGAGCAGCGCCCGCGCCTACCTGTTCCCGCACCTGAATCGCCCCAACCTGCAAGTGGAAACCCTCGCCCAGGTGCAACGCATCATAGTGGAAGACAAACGCGCCGTCGGCGTGGAATTCAAGCAAGGTAACCAGACACGTACCTTCCGCGCCCGCAAGGAAGTCCTGCTCTCCGCCGGGGCATTCCAGTCACCACAACTGCTGATGCTGTCCGGCATCGGTGACGAAGCCGAGCTGAAACAACACGGCATCCCCGTGGTGCATCACCTGCCCGGCGTGGGCAAGAACCTGCAAGACCACCCGGACTTTATCTTCGGCTACACCACCGACAGCCCGGACACCTTTGGTTTTTCCCTTGGCGGCATCTGGCGGGCCCTCAAGGCCATGGCCACCTACCGCAAGACCCGGCGCGGATTGTGGACCTCCAACTTTGCCGAAGCCGGTGCCTTCCTGAAAACCCGCCCCGAACTCTCGGCACCAGATATCCAGCTGCACATGGTCACCGCCCTGGTGGACGACCACGGCCGCAAACTGCACTTCACCCAGGGGTATTCCTGCCATGTGTGCCTGCTGCGCCCGCGCAGCCGCGGCAGCGTCCAGCTGGCCAGCGCCAACCCCGATGACCTGCCACTGATCGACCCGGCGTTTCTGGAGAATCCACAAGATCTGGAAGACATGGTCGCCGGCTACAAGATCACCCGCGACCTCATGCACGCCCCGTCACTCAAACGCTGGATCAAAAAAGACATGTTCACCGAAAACGTGAACAGTGACGACGAGATTCGCGCCGTCATCCGACAACGCACCGACACCGTCTACCACCCGGTGGGCTCGTGCAAGATGGGGACCGATGAAGCCGCCGTGGTGGACCCGCAACTGCGCGTGCATGGCATCGATGGCCTGCGCGTCATCGACGCCTCGATCATGCCCACCCTGATCGGGGGCAACACCAATGCGCCGGTGATGATGATTGCCGAAAAGGCCGTCGATATGATTCGCGGGCAAGTGCGCGCCGGCTAGCCGGCGCCGCTACCGAAGCCCCGCCAGTAACGCACGAACGGTGGCCAACCGGATTACCTCCGGCTTCCCCCAGGGGAATTCGGGGATGGTAATCAGGTTCATGGCCACCCCCTGCATACCGCACAACAGCACACTCTGCATCTCATCCGCATCGCCCGCGCGCAACGCGCCGTGCGCCTGAGCGTCTTCAATGGCCTGGCGAAAAATCTGCAGCCCTTCCTGCACTCCCGAGCTGTCCACAAAGTAACTGTCGCCATCCGCTTGAGGGTGATCCTCAATCAGGAAAATGGCCCGGTAGTCATCCGGCCGCGACAGCCAGAAATCAATGTACAGCAGACACATGGTTTCCAAGCGGTCTTCCACCGGCGCCGTGGCGTAGCACTGATGCAACGCGTCGATCAGCGCCACAAAGATTTCATTCCAGATATGCAACAGCAGCTGACGCTTACCGGGGAACAATTGATACAACGCCGCGGGGGAACACTCTGCCCGCGCAGCAATCTTGCGCATGGACACACCGTGATAACCCTCCTCGGCAAACAAGGCACGGGCGGCGGCAATGATCCTTTGGCGGCTGTCCTGAGCCTGCTGGCTGGTGCGGGGCGGACGGCCACGGCGGGCCTTTTTGGTCTTGGTCGAGGTCATGGCTTGATTTTAATAAACGCGTTTATTAAATTATAAATCCAACACGGACAATGTGCGAGAACACCATGAACCATACCGATCTGGAGCAGGATGTCATCATCGTTGGCGCAGGCCTTGCCGGGCTCAAGGCTGCCCTTGAGCTACAGCAGGCAGGCAAACGCGTAAGGGTTCTGGAAGCACGCGACCGGGTCGGCGGGCGCTCAATGCCCGGTGAAATCGCTGGCCAGACCATCGATCTGGGCGGCCAGTGGGTGGGCCCGCAACAAACCCTGCTGCTGGAGCAGGCCAGCGCCCTCGGCGTCAAAACCCTGTCCCAATACACCGCCGGGGCCAGCATCCTTTCCCTGGATGACAACGTCAGCACCTTCACCTCGGACATCCCCAAACTTCCGTTCCTGTCGCTGATGGAGCTGGCCCTGCTGCAACGGCGCTGGAACAAGGAAATGCGCAGCCTGCCAGTCACAGCAGAGCCCTGGCTCGCCGCCAAAGCACGGCAATGGGACTCGCAAACCCTGGAAAGCTGGATACTCAAACATGTCCACACCCGCGGCGCTCGCGAATTCGCCCGCACCATCACCCGCGCGGTGCTCTGCGCCGAACCTCGCCAGGTCTCGTACCTGTGCTTTCTCGAATATCTGCGCCAAGGGGAAAGCCTTGAAAGCCTGATTGGTATAGAAGGAGGTGCACAGCAGGACAAATTTGCTGGCGGCGCCTGGCAAATCCCCCAACGCATGGCCGCGCAACTGGGCGACAGTGTGCAGCTTGATTCACCGGTGCACGCGGTGGAACAACACCACGACGGTGTCAGCGTCATCAGCAACGGCCACACCTACCGCGCCCGGCACCTGATCATGGCCATCCCACCGGTGCTCGCCGCCAAGATTCGCTATAACCAGCCACTCCCCGCCAAGCGCAACGCGCTACTGGAACGCATGCCCATGGGCTCGGTGATCAAGATCCATGTCGCCTACGAGCGCGCTTTCTGGCGCCTGCGTGGCCTCAATGGTGGTGTGGTCAGTAACAACCGGGTGTTCAATGTTGTGTTCGATCAGTCTCTGGATGATGACGGCATGGGCGTTCTGGTGGGCTTTATCGACGCCGACCATGCGATCGCGATGAGCGCCACCGATGAAGCCACCCGGCGCCAGCAGGTGATAAGCGATCTGGTTCACTACTTTGGGCCAGATGCCGCTCACCCCATCGCCTATGTAGAACAGGACTGGACTGCAGAACCCTGGAGCCGCGGCTGCTACGTGGCCCACACCGCCCCCGGGGTCATCACGTCCTTCGGTGATACCCTGCGCGAGCCCTGCGGACGAATTCACTGGGCCGGCACCGAAACCGCAACCCGGTGGTGCGGCTACCTGGATGGCGCTCTGCAATCCGGCATTCGCGCCGCGCAGGAAGTGCTGAACAGGTAACGTGAGGCACTGCTTCCCTGTCATGCTGAGTCGCCGGGCGGATCCGTAACGTCATTGTCGCCTGTAGCCCTACTCAGACAGACGGCGATGAGCCGCGAACACCCCACGTCCACAACCCGGCAGTAATGCCCGCAGTAGCAACCACCGAGCTCCACAAAATAAACAGAATCGCCGCAGAAAAGCCACTCCAGGCACCGCAAGAACCGAAGTAAGCCAGCAACACGCAAGCGCCTCCATTACTAACAATGCCCACCCAGATTGGCCCCAACGCCCGCCGCCCATTCAGCGCATGCCGCAAACCAAAACCATAGCCGACGCACAACGCCAAATAAGCCCAGCCCAAGAGTCGCACAAACATGAAGTCATTAGGCTGAGGCGTCAGCCCAAGGGTCAGCAGCCAGCCAGACGGGAATAGCAGCATCGGGAAACACCAGATCAGCACGGTTGCGACGATTTTGACGCTGAAGACCCACGACAATGCGTTCATTACCCCTTCCTTTCTTGCAGTGATTGCCTTGGCATAACGCGACCACTGGTCACGTTACTAAAGGTGACTATTGGTCACATAAGCGCTATTGTCAAGCGACTGATACACACAAGGACTTCATCCATGCGAAGACGCCCCGAACAATTGCGGGCTCGCAAAACCCTGGACGATATTCTCTCGGCGGCCAAAGTATTGATTGGCGAGCGCGGCACCGAAGGGTTTTCCATGACCGAACTGGCGCAGCACGCTGGCCTTTCCAAACCCGCGCTATACCGTTATTTCCCCAACAAAAAAGCGATTCTGGTGGAGCTGACACAGTCCGTTTTCGAAGAAAACCGCCATCTGGTCGCTCGTCACTTGGCGGCCACCCGTTCCGGCAAAGAAAAAGAGGTACTGGTCAAAACACTCACCGCCTACTGCTCCGTGCACACCGGCGAACCTTATCGGCGTCACTTGCGAGCCGCCATGAGCGCCGATCCAGATCTGGTAGAGTTGGATCTGGCGGACAGCGAACACAATGCTCGACAGGCCACGCAAGCCCTCCACCCGTTCTTTCCCACCATCGAAAAGGACGAGCTGCATCGGCGCCTGCTGATCCTGATGAATCAGATGGAACCATTTGCGAAACTGGTAGCATCTCGGCCAAAAGCGGAGTGGCATCACTTCATTCAAAGCTATGCCTCACTGTGCCTTGCCACCCTGCAGCCCTCATCCTGAAACGGTTCAGCGCACACCTAAGGCATTACAATGCCGAAGAATGGTCTCCATCATTCCTTTGACATGGCCCGCTCCCACACTCTTTCCCACACTTAGTTGAAAGGGTACTCCAGGCCCAGTGTGTAGGTTTCCACATCCACCTCATCCAGCGAATAGCGGTCCACACTGCCGCGAAACTTCAGTTTATCCAGCCCGTAGGTGAAACCTATCCCCCAGAAACCGTCAGTGCCGTCATCATCACTGCCGTGATCAAGATCTGCGTCCCAGCGCAAGGCGCCGACGCGCAAAAAAACATCAGTGCCGTTGGCCACATGGGCTTTACCCATTACCGCGGCTTCGATACCGGAAAGTTCGAGCTCACTGTCATTGCCAAAACTTCCCAACCACACCCCGCCACCTTCGACACCCAACGAAAAGGTGTCATGGCGATCCAGCGGGAAGCTGACACCCACCAGCAATGAGAAACTGGCATCCGTGGTATCTACACCAGAAGGAATATCCCGAGCATCCAGATCTGACCAGCCTCCCTTGAACGTCCCGTAAACATTGTGCGAGGCAAACACGGCTGACGATAACGTGAGTGCACAAAACGCAACGCCGGCAAACCATGGCTTTTTCATTCATTTCTCCCTGAAAAAATTATCCTTCCATGAAAATACCACGGCAGAAAAGATCGCGAGAAGCCCGCAAGCCCTCAGGCTCACCAGCGGAGAAACGATGCCGACATTCATGGCTCCTGATACGCCGGCTTGTCTGCGTTCTATCCTCTTAAAAAAACGGGGCCATGAAGGCCCCGTTTTTGTTACCTGACTGACTCAGTCCGCCACACTCAGGCTGGACATGTCCATCACATAGCGATGGGCGATATCCCCCTTCACCATCACGTCGTAGGCATCATTCACCTGATCCGGACGAATGATTTCACAGACCGGATGAATGCCATGCTCGGCACAAAAATCCAGCACCTCCTGGGTTTCCTGAATGCCACCAATCAGCGACCCGGCTACCCGGCGGCGGCCAAAGATCATCGGCGCCGATTCAAACTGATCCATGTCACCCACCTGCCCAACAATCACAAGGGTGCCATCCACATCCAGCAAGGGAACGTAGGGGTTCAGGTCATGCCGTACCGGCACGGTGTCGATGATCAGATCCAGTGACGACTCGGCGGCCTCCATGGCGACCTTATCGGTGGACACCAGCACCCCGGTGGCGCCAAGACTTTGCGCTTCTTCTGCCTTGCGGGCGGAGCGGCTCAGTACAGTCACCTCAGCGCCCATGGCCACCGCCAGCTTCACCGCCATATGACCAAGGCCGCCCAGGCCAATCACCCCGACGCGGCTCCCCTTACCCACGTTCCAGGTACGCAGCGGGGAAAAGGTGGTAATCCCCGCGCATAGAATCGGCGCCGCACGGGACAAATCCAGGGCATCCGGCACCCGTAACACAAACTCTTCCCGCACCACGATATGCTTGGCATAACCGCCCTGGGTAATCTCGCCATCAATGCGGTCCGGCGAGCCATAGGTCGGGGTCATACCATGGCGGCAATACTGCTCTTCACCATGGTCACACTGATCACAGGCCTGGCAGCTGTCCACCATGCAGCCCACACCCACGTTGTCGCCCACCTGATAACGGGTGACCTGTGGGCCGACCTCGATCACCCGGCCAATGATTTCGTGGCCGGGCACCAGCGGGTAATGCTGGTCGCCCCAGTCGCCGTTCACCGTATGCAAATCGGAATGGCAAATGCCGCTGAACAGAATTTCGATGGCCACATCATTGCCGCGCAAGGCTCGCCGCTCAAAATGATAGGGCTGCATGTGGGCATCGGAGGAAAAAGCCGCGTAACCGACGGTTTTCATAGACTCTCCCGGGAATGGATTTCACTGGAAACACTAACGACGGCGCAGTGAACACCGCGCCAGAGAGAGCACCATGGTAAGGGAGCGATGCCCCCGACCGGCCACCGGATACTGTCGATTTCTTGCCAGATTCTGCAGAATTCGGCGACATTCGTCGCTGATCAGGGAAAACAGAAAAGAACGAGCGCAGAGGGGAGGAGCGGCAGGTGGGAGGGCTACAAGCCCAGATACGCCCCAATCAGAAACGCATCCCCCTGCCCTTCACGCTGGCCGAAATAGCTCACCGGCTCGAACTCGCCGCCCTCCACCGAGCCCACCTCGCAATCAACGCGGTATTGTTTGGCCAGGTCATTGAACAGCTGCACCGCCGGCTTGATCTGGGCCGCCTTCTTCACCGGCTGCTGGATCCCCAGACGCCAGTCCTCGCACTCCTCGCTTTCACACTCGTCGATCACGGTGACCTGGCTGTCAGGGTTTTCTTCCGCATACGCGTGCAGTGCTGCCTGCACATCAGACCGGCAACGCTTGAGGGCCTTTTCCTGTTTTTCATCCAGGCCATCGCAGGCCACAAGAAGATAAAGGAGCATGGACAAACATCCGGTTGGGAAGGATGCGCTACTGTACCATAGCGCGAAGACAACGTTGTGACGGAAGCAAGGCCTCAATGGGCCATCATCACGCCACTGCAGCACCGGGATTCATGCTACATTTGCCGCAAACCGATCACCGCAGAACAACAAGAATGCGCGCTTTTCACGTTTTACTGGGCCTCTCGATTCTACTGCTGACCAGCCTGGCCTATGCCGACAGTCCTTATCACGCCATTACCCAGGGGCAAGTCGCCTATACAGAACACCCTACAGACCAGCCTCCCCTGAGCGGCTGGCAGGAAACCGGCTTGCCATTTTCCGGCTCCGCCCGGCAGACAACGGGCACTTTCTGGTTTCGCTTCCCCGTGGAGGCCCTCCCCGCCGACCAGCGCGACAGCCTTTATGTCGCCCATCATGTATTTGATATCACCGTATACCTTAACGGTCACCGGGTCGGCAGCACCGAACGGCTCGATGGTCTGGAATCCACGGGCTGGAACCATCCGTTTTATACGGCCATTCCCGCGCTCTTCTGGCAAGAGACCGGCAACCAGCTGCTGGTGCGCATACGCAGCGGCGAACCCAACGCGGTGCTATCGCCAGTCTTCCTGGGCGCGCAAACCGCTCTGCAAACCCACTACCAGCAAGCCGTCAGGCAGAAAATCCACATCGCCGAATGGAGCATGATTACCTGTCTGATCATGGGTGGTCTTACCCTTTTCATCTGGTTGCTACGCCGTAAGGACCGGCTCTATTTGTATTTCTCACTGCTCTGCTTCAGCTGGTCGGTGGTCATGTTCTATCTGGCCATACCGTTTGCCCCCTTCGACCACGGCAGCTGGCTTCGCTTCGCCTTTTACTGTGTCGATTTATCCGGCTTCTTCCTGTTCATGTTTCTCTACGAGTTGATGAAGCTGGAGCGGCCACGACTCAAATTCACCGCCATCATTGCAGTACTACTCTCAGCGGTGCTGCTGTTCAGCATGCCAATGCACCTGCACTCACTGGTGATCACTCTGGTCCATGGCATGCATCTGGCGCTGGTGGTCTACCTGCTCGTCATTGGCACACGCATCGCCATTCGCAAACGCAGCCGCGAACTGCTGGTGTTGATCCCCGGATTTCTGATTATTGCGGCTCTGGTCCTGCACGACATCTACGCCTTCCAGGTCGCTGCCCGGCAACCGGGCGGGCTGCCGGAAGGCACCTACATGCAATACGGATTCGCCGTATTGCTGATACTCATGTTTATCCACTTGGTGCGCACCTTCGTGCGCGCACTCAACAGCAGCGAAACCCTCAACAGCCAACTGGAAAAACGGGTGGCCGAAGTGTCCGCCTCGCTGGAGCAAAGCTACGCAGAAAATCACGCCCTCGCACTGCACAATCATGCCCAGCAAGAACGCCAGAAAGTCTACCGGGACCTGCACGATGACGTGGGCGCAAAACTGCTCTCCATCCTGCACTCGCGCGCGGAAGACGAAAAATCCCTGCTGGCCCGGGAAGCGCTGTCTTCCCTGCGGGAAACCGTCAACCAAAGTACCCGCGACGTGATCCCTCTGAACGAGCTGGTGAGCAACACGCTCAGCGAAACAGAAAACCGCCTGGCTCACGCACGCATTCCGTTTGAGGCCACCGTTAGCGGCAACACCCCCGACCTGCCCGCCGACCCCAAGAAGGCCTACCACCTGAGCCGCATCCTTCGCGAACTAACCTCCAACATCATCAAGCATGCCAACCAGGGGCCAGTCCGTTTGCACTGCGAGGCAAGCCACCACACCCTGGCTCTGACTCTGCAGGATAATGGCCCTGGCCTGCCGGAAACCAGCCACTCACCAGGAATGGGACTGACCAATATCCGTTTTCGGGCCACGGAAATCGGCGCTACGATGGAATGGGAAAACCAACCGGAAGGGGGATGCCGGTGTCAGTTGCAGATACCCATACACGCCATGCTGCTTGATTACTAAAACCCCATTGAATCGTTGCCCCGGGTTTTCTAGCCTTGGTATTTTTCAGGTGCGTCACATTCCATGCGTATTTACTTTTTCGTGCTGATTCTGCTCGGCCTCCTGCCTTCTGCCTCATTGGCAGAGTCAGACTGCCAGCTCAACATTCTTCACAGTGCCATTGGGTCCACACACAGCTTTAACCTGGAAGTGACCTGTGCGGGCAACTACAACACGCTCACCTACTTGCTACGCAGCAAGACCCAAAAGAATGGCACTACACGCATCGACAGTGAAAGCGGCGAGTTGCACATTCTGGGCGATAGCAAGACGACCGGCCCAATTAAACTCGACCTGACCGCCGGTGACAGCGTGACAGTTGAAGCAAGAATCCTGCAAGCCTGTGAAATCCTGGCGGATACGACCCTGCACTATTCACACGAGCACTAAACCCAGGACGGGAATGGCCACCGCGGAATCAGCGGTAAACGTTCAAGACCCTCAACGGTAACCTACGCATTGAGGCTCGCCTTTAACCGCTCAAACACTCAAAGAGTGCCTGGCCCCGTTGTTGGGATCGGCTCACAACGACAACAACCTGCCGAAAAGCGCTGTTATGGTGAAATGCGGATGGCAGCATGGATTGTCGCGGCAGCAACAAGCCCGACGGTAGCGATAATGTCTGCGATGACCACCTTGCGAATAGCGTCATTGTAGCCGCCCACCGACCATGCAATAGCGATGAAAGACACAACACTGATAACGCCCGCGACAATGGCGATTGATTGCAGAGCGGGTTGAAACGCAGCATAGAGCAAGAATAAGCCGAGAAGCCCAAACAGGATGGCCCGGTGACGCATCAGGATTTCAAGGTTGGGCTCCCCCAGGGAAACACCATACAAAGCAGCAAGGCGCTTTACGCCCAGCACCCCCGAAACGGGCAGCAGATGAATGATGCCGACAAGCACCAGAAGACCGGTAACCACTGACTCCATATTGCACACCCCTGGATTTAACGCTCGGCAAAGCGGAAAAATTACAGCAAGGAACGAGCAAAAAATCGGCCCGCCTGTCGCCACTTGGAAGGGCTTTCATACTTAGAGAACATAGAATTCAGTTTCCCAAATATGAATAGTAAAATCCTCAAAGGGCCGCTCCTGGGTAACAAACACCAGATTCGCATCGCAGGCAAACGATAGGCAGAAATGGAAGTCATCCCTTTTCTCCCACCCTATGACCTTGCATCCAATCAAATCCTCTAACCCACCGGTGCTTACCCAGGAGTCAGAGAAGAGCTGCTTCGAAATTCCACTGCTCTCAAGCAGTAGATCGCCACCACCCTGTATAGACACCCTTTCAAATTTAAGCTGTATTTGATGCTGATCGATGCAGATTTGAGACAGCACATCCCCCACAATTTCACTCAAATCAAAGCTATCCGGTATCCGGTTCATTCAACCACCAACAAATCCAACCTACAGTTCAACATGGCTGTTTCACGAAGGTTTTTAATTTCCCATGATGAATGAAGTGAATGCATCAGGTTGAGCCTCTATATGTGAAACCCCGGATTATTATCTAAAAACCTTATTAATGCATAAACACCAATCAGTCCTGCGAACACCAGCATAATGATGCAGACCAAAAAAACACCCAGGCAACCACGTTCTTTCTCTTGCAATTCTTCGCTATCGAAATCACTCATCACAAATTCCATTTAGCGCGATATCCGGAGTTTGGGATACCTGATTCCAAGCCACATGAACGCTATCGTCACGACAACATTCCATGCCCAGTGCCACCGATAATAATTTAAAGCAACTTATAATCGAAATAATCGAGCAAATCACGCTCAGGACAGAGAACACTATTCAGGCAATCGACATCATCGGCAGTCAAGTTCGAAATCTGCCGCTGATTCTGATTAATAATCGGTTGCAGCTCGTAATCTTTTACTTTTACGTGCGCATTCAGGCTGATGGTTTCTGCAACCCCCTCTGGCAACGAGAGCATATCAAGCAACAAAGAGGGGCTCTCGCAAAAACGCTCGTACGTCAAAACAGGAACACCCCCCCCTTCAACGAATTCACGAATTCGACGACTTCTTTCCACCCAGACCCTGGCCAAGTCTATCAATATCTCTTGTCGCGACGACAAGGTGACATTTTCCACATCGTGATAACGAAAAAGCCGACTTGAACAATTCGCATACGGATCTCTGTTGTTTGCCAAAAATGAGACTCTGTCAAATTGACTCGATAGATCCGCGATTCTCATCATGTTGGGAGGGCTCTTTTCAATCACCACGTCCACTTCAGAATGCTGGCTTTTGACCTTTTGATAACGATTCAGCCAAACTGCCTTGACTGACGAGTAGTCCACTTCTTTATCTGGATCCCATCGATCCGCAGAACATAAACCCGGAACAAGCCATTGACCTTCTCCATTTGGCGTCAAAGTCATCGTTCTAGGGCTGGAATCAAGTACTTTAGCAATCGCGGTTGATCCAGAATTAGGAGGCGTCAAAAGAAACAGAAAATATGGTTGATCACTTTCATCATGCTTTGGCTTTGGCCACTTGGGCTTCACACTTTGATAAAGCGATTTCAGGGTTTTTTTCATAGAACGCCTTGGATATAGATCATATAGCCGGAAGAATAAGCCGGTCAGGATACACCTATCCTGATTTAGGTTGAAATTTTATACATCTGAATAATGCCATCCCCCTAGAATCCTGGAGGAAAGAAAACAGGATTTGCAATCACCAGGGCAGCGTAATATCTGGCGCTGGCGTTTCCATATTCTGATCTTCTTCATGAGCTTTAACTTTTATGCATTTTCTGCCAACTAATCGCTTTCCGCCCTCTCCTCTTACCTTCCGCATTCAAAACCTGGCCATCATATCTTCTTTCGCACTATTCATAACAAATATCCGCAGGCTATTTTGTCAATTCATGCCGCCCCTTATTGCTCATGAGCGTCCCTTATAGTTTTTGCATTAACCTGCAAATTCAACTTGCGAGCGGGTCAAACCGGAAAGTCATCCCCGGCGAGTGAAGCCGGGGATAGTGGCTTATCGCTGCAATGTCGCAGCCTTCTCCCTTGAAAACACTCCATAAAGACTCGGTAACACCAACAACGTCAACGCCGTCGCCGACACCAGGCCACCCACAATCACCACCGCCAGGGGTCGCTGCACCTCACTGCCGACCCCGGAGGCCAATAGCATGGGAATCAACCCCAGCATGGAAGTGAGCGCAGTCATCAATACCGGGCGTAGTCGCGACACGGCTCCTTCAAAGATAGCCGCCTCCAATTTCTCACCATCGCGCAGCCGATGATTAATGGCTTCCACCATCACCACCCCATTGAGTACCGCCACACCGAACAGGGTGATGAATCCCACGGAGCTGGGCACGGACAGGTACTGGCCGCTAAGTGCTAATGCGAGGATGCCGCCGATCAGGGCCAATGGGACGTTGACCAAAATCAGGGCGGCCTGGGCTACGGACCCGAAGGCGAAGTAGAGCAATAGGGCGATCAGCCCCACAGCCACGGGCACCACCATGGCCAGGCGTTGCTGGGCACGTTGCTGGTTTTCGTATTGGCCGCCGATGTCCAAGCTGTAGCCAGGGGGCAGGTCCACTTCGCTGTCGACGGCTTGCTGGATGTCCGCCACTACGGAGCCCATGTCGCGCCCGGCCACGTTGGCCTGGATGACCACGCGGCGTTGCACGTCGTCGCGGCTGATCTGCGGTGGGCCGGAGACCAGATCCACGTCTGCCACGTCCATAAGCCGCACCCAGGCACCGTCTGCGGCTTTCAAGCGCAGGTTGCGAATGGCTTCCGCATTGTGGCGGGCATTCTGTTCCAGGCGCACATAGATGTCGTAGCGTTCGTTGCCGTTAATCACCTGTCCGGCGCTGCCGCCACCCAGGCCGTTGCTGACCAGATCCATGACCTGATTGACGCTGAGGCCGTAACGGCTAAGGGCGTTGCGGTCCGGGGTGACTACCAGCTGTGCTTCCCCCGCGATCTGTTCCAGTTGCACGTCGGTGGCACCATCGACTTCTTTCACTGCCTGAGTGATGGCTTCGCCTCTTTCCTGCAACACAGTGAGATCCGGGCCGAACAATTTGATGGCCAGTTGCGCTTTGACGCCGGAGAGCAGTTCGTCCACCCGCATGGCGATGGGCTGGGAAAAGTTGAACAGCAGGCCGGGGTGCACCTCCAGCCGTTGCTGAATTTTTTCCTGCAGTGCTTGCCGAGAACTGGCGCTTTCCCATTCGCTGACTGGCTTGAGGCCGATATAGATTTCCACGTTGCTTACCGGCTCCGGGTCACCGCCGATTTCCGCACGCCCTACCCGGCTGAGTGCGTAGGTGACTTCCGGGAAGGTCAGGATTTCCTTCTCCAGTTTTTGCCCCACGTTCAAGGCGGTGTCGAGACTGGAGGACGGCGCCAGGGTGACACGCAAGGCCAAGGTGCCCTCTTCCAGTACCGGCACGAACTCCGTGCCGATAAAGGGAGTGGTGGCCAGCGCCAACGCGAACAAGCCAACCGCACCGCCGACGACGACCTTGCGTGCCTGCATCGCTTTCGCCAGCAGGGTTCGATAGCGGGTTTCCAGCCACTGCATCAGTTTGTTTGGCTTTTCTTCCACGCCGTGACGAAACAGAAACCCGGCCAGTGCCGGCACCACGATCAGCGCCACCAGCACGGCAGCGGCCATGGCCAGCATGATGCTGATGGCCATGGGCACGAACATTTTGGCTTCCACCCCTTCGAACGCGAACAGGGGCAAGAACACCACCAGAATAATGCTGGCAGCGAAGAACACCGGGCGCGCCACTTCCTGGGCGGCAGCTTTGACGCGCAAGGCCATACCACCACGAGCATCATCGTTGCCCGCCCCCTGGCTGAGATGTTTGACGATGTTCTCCACCATCACCACGGAGCCATCCACCAGCATGCCGATGGCCACGGCCAGGCCGCCCAGCGACATCAGGTTGGCGGACATGCCCAGGCTGGCCATGACCAGCAAGGCCAGCCCAATGGACAGGGGAATGGACAACAACACCAGCGCCGTGGCGCGAAGGTTCATCAGGAACAAGGCCAATACGATGACGATAAACACAAAGGCCAGCAGCAAAGCGGTGACCACGGTGCTGACGGCTTTTTCCACCAGGTCGGCCTGGTCGTAGAACACCTGGAATTCCACACCGTCGGGCAGGGCCTGCTGAATGCGCGCTTCACGGGCCTTGATGCCATCGATGGTGGCCTTGGTGTTGGCGCCCATGCGCTTGAGCACGATGCCCGCCACCACTTCGCCCAAGGCTTCCGGTTCGCCGTTGGCGTCGCGGCGGGTCATGGTGAGCGCGCCCTGACGGATCTCGCCGCCGAATTCCACCTTGGCCACATCGCTTACACGCACCTGGCTGCCGTCCACTTCGCGCAGCGGAATGGCAGCGATGTCTTGCAAGCCCTGTTCACCGCTGCCCACCCAGCCCATGCCACGAATCACCAACTGCTCGGCGCCACGATCCAGATACCAGCCACCGGCGTTGCGGTTGTTGGCGGCGATGGCCTCCATGACGTGTTGCAGGGTCAGGTCGTAGGCAAGCAACCGGGTGGGATTCACGTTGACCTGATACTGGCGCACTTCACCGCCGTAGCTGAGTACATCGGTAACCCCACCCACGGGCATAAGCAGCAGCTTCACGACCCAGTCGTTAAGGCTGCGCAATTGCATGGCGTCGATATTGGCGCCCGGCTTGGCGGTGAGCAGGTATTGATAGACCTGACCCAGCCCGGAGGTGTTCGGGCCCATCTCCGGGGTGCCGACGCCGTCGGGAATATCTTCCCGCGCCGCTTGCAGGCGTTCGAACACCAATTGCCGGGCGAAATAGATGTCGGTGCCGTCTTCGAACACCACGGTGACGATGGACAGACCGGTCTTGGAAATGGAACGCACCTCGGCCACCTGGGGCAGCGCATACATCACCGCCTCGATGGGATAGGTGATCAACTGCTCCACTTCTTCGGCAGCCAGCCCTTCCGCTTCGGTGTTCACCTGCACCTGCACATTGGTGACATCCGGGAAGGCATCCAGTTTCAGGTTGGGCAATTGCCAGCCGATCACACCGACGGTGATGACCAGTAACAGCAACACAATGAGGCGGTTGTTCACCGCCCAATCGACAAGTCGATTAAACATGACGGTGATCCTCAGTGGTTGTGGATGTCGAAACCGGACTTGGCCATTTCACTGGCGAGAAAAAACGCGCCGCGAGTGACCACCCGCGTGCCCGGCTCAATGCCAGTCACGATGCGTTGTTCACCGAGCTGACCGGTGAGTTCGATTTCTACCGGCTGGTAATGGCCGGACTCTTCTTCCACAAACAATTGCCAATCGCCATCGGGCCCACGGGTGAGCGCTTCTTCCGGTACGGTTAGGGCGTTCTCCGGTGCCGCCAGCAGCAACGCCACATCGGCGAACATGCCCGGGTGCAATAGATGCCCGGCATTCGGCACTGCCACCCGCACGGACAAGGTGCGGGTAATCGGGTTCAGGCGATGACCAGACTGAATCACTTCGCCGGCCACCTTGGTCTCACCGATGATGACCTTCGCCGGGGTGCCGGTAGCGATGTGCAAACCGGGGCTGGGCGGCAAGGCCGCTTCGGCCCACAGTTCCGATTCATCCACCAGGGTGACCAGGGCGCTACCGGCAGTGAGCCATTGGCCTTGCTGGAAGGCATCGTCCAGCACCAGGCCATCGTCCGGGGCGGTTAGCGTGTAGACCCCTTTTTCGCTTTTTCCCGCTTCGATAGCGGCGATGGCCGTGTCATCCAGCCCGTAGCCTTTGGCCCGGGCACGCAGAGACTGGTACTGGCTTTGCGCATCCAGATAGCGCTGGTTGCCCACGGTCCGGCGGCCAAGATTGTTCACTCGCCGCCAGGCATCCGCCGCCACTTGCAGGTCGCTTTGCAACTCGGCCATGGCCGGACTGAACAGGGTGGCAATGGGCTCGCCTTGTGTCATGTGCTGCCCGAGGGTCGCGCTGCGTGACTGCACCTGGGAGTCGATACGCACCGGCACCACCCAGGTGCGGTACTGGTTGCTGGTGATTTCCGCCGGGACGGTCAGGGTTTGGGTGGCATTCTGCTGCGGCTGCAGGGTGAGGATTTGCAGGTTGAGCATGGCTTGTTGTTCCGACGTCAGGGTCACGCCGGTTTCTTCATGCTCATTCTGCTCACCGTGTTCGGTCTGATGATCATGACTGGCGTTGTCGTCGCCATGCGCATCCTGGGCATTGTGATCGTCGTGGGATTCCCCGGTATGAGATTCGCTTTTTTCCTGTGCCGTATCGTGATCATGACCGTGGTCATCACCCGCCCAGGCAGGGAAGGAAAGGGTGGCCAGCAGCGCGATCGCCAATGGCGTTTTCATGAACTTATTTTGCGTTTTCATAAAAATTTCCAATTTTTTGGCCTTTGCAGGAGCGTCGCAAGCGCCGCGCCTACGGCGTGTCAGGGATTCGCCAGTGCGGTTAACCACGCATCCAGCTGAGCGCTTTGCTGGAGCCATTCGATCCAGGCCTGTTGCATGGCTTCGCGCAGGGCGATGCCGGACAGGCGGGTGTCGAGGCTCTGGTTCAGCGCCAATAGATAGTTCTGGGTGGTGAGTTCACCCTGCTCCCAGACCCGTTTCAGCAAGGTGTCGTTGTCGTCCAGGCGACTCTCTGCCAGTTGTTGCCAGGTGTCCCAACGCCGCTGTTGCTGACGAAAATTGTCGCGAGCCCCTTCCAAACGGGCCCGGATATCGTTGCGGGTTTTCTCCAACAGGGCGCGCTGGGCATCACTGTCTGCCAGCGCTTGCTGGTAGGCAGGTTTACCACTGTTGAAAATGTTCAGCGGCAGACTGAAGTCCACGCCCCACAGGTTGGCATCGTCTTCCTTGCCGAAACGCACTTCCAAGGTGGGGTCGCTGTTGCGTTGCCGGTCGGCGACGGTCACGCCCTGCTCGGCCAACGCCAGTTGCTGTTCGGCCAGTTGCAGGTCGTAGTTGGCGGCCAGCCGCGTGTCCACCCCACCCCGTATCGCCAGCCCTTGCACGGTGGCATCTTCCGGTAGCGGATAGGCCGGCGACGACAGCGCCATGACTTCGCGCAGGCGGGTCACGGCTGCGGTGGTCATCGCTTCGGCTTCTGCCAACGCCTGCTGGGCCTGGCCCACGGACAGCATCGTCAGGCGGGCATCCACCTGGCCTACATCGCCGGCCTGTTCACGGCGCCGCATCAGGTCCGCCAGTGCCATCAACTGACGCTCCTGCTCACGGGCGGCGAGCAAGCGGGCGTGGGCTGCGTCATACGCCACCAGGGCGCGCAGGCTTTGAGCCAGCAGATCGGCGCGGGCCTTGTCGGCCCGCAACACCGCCACGGCATCGCGCTGCTGGCGGGCCTCGCCAAGGGCTCGGCCCTTGCCGGACCAGTCCAGGGTCTGGCTGACGCCAAGGGTCTTGGTCACATCAACACTGTCTTCGTACCCGATGTTGAGCGCCGGGTTATAGAGCGGCTGGGCCGCGTTGCGGTTGTCTGCCAGCCACTGTTCCTGCCGGGCGGCAATGGCACGACTGGCGGGCAATTGGTTGACCTGTTGGCGGACCCAGGCCGCCCAATCGGCGGCACTGCTGGCCAGCGCCGGCTGCTGTACACACAGCAGGATAAACAGCGCGCCGGTGCGCACTGCGGTGGGAATTCCCATGGGGAAGCTCCTGATTTTTTAGACACAAAACGTCGCCATGCCGGGGCAGAACAAGCCCGTCGGCGCAGCACTCAGTGCGAAAAAATCAGGCGGTTATCGGTGGGCGGAAAGGGGTATCCGCGGGGGCATCCGGCAGGGCCGGGGGCAGGGCTGTCAGTTGGCGGGCCGGCGCAGGCTGGCGGGCCGGGGCACAATCGATGCCGGTCATGAAGCCATGGCACTGGCAGCAATGCTCACCGCCACGGTCCAGCACATCCTGATGGGCCTCATCCTGTTGGACCTGCTCGTAGGCAACGCCTTCATCGTGCTCGTGGTGCATGGCATCCAGCACCAGCACGTGAGTGCCGATGACAAGCAGCAATGTCCAGACCAGAGCTTTCATGAGGGTCGCCGTCGAATTAATCCATAGAGCGGAACGGATATCTTGCGAAATATTGGGACCACGGTCAAACCGGGCGGTTCCCCACGGTCATTCACAAGTGACCAAAGCGCAGGCAAAGTAGCGCCCGCGTTTGCTCCCCACCCCCACAGAGAGAACCCCATGAGCCGCCTTGATGTTGCCCGCGATGATGTCCTTGCCCACCCGCTGCACCGTGCCTGCGAGCTGGAACTGCTGCATGCAGGGGAAGGCACCAGCGAGCTCCGCTTTCAGGTGAATGATTTTACCGCCAACCCGTTGGGCGCCCTGCATGGCGGCATTCTCTATGCGTTGATGGATGTGACCTGTTTCTTTGCCGCGGTGCCGCTGCTCAAGGACAACCAGGCACCAGTGACCATCGAGACCCACAACAGCGTGTTACGAGCCGCCCAGAAAGGCGAAACCGTAGTGCTGCGCGGCCGCGCCGACCGCATCGGCCGGACCCTGGCAGCCATGCGCGCGGAAGCCTATGCGGTAAATGCCGACGGCGAAGAGCGACTGATCGCTACCGGTTCGGTAACCAAGTCTATCCTGTCGGTTTAAGCGATCAGCTGTGAGCTACAAGGAAGAGCAAAACCCACCCCTTCGAAATGGGCAATGGTTTTTCTTGGCGTTTCCTCAAAGCGGATAGCTGACAACTGCCTTCACTGCCCCAGATAGCGGTTAAGCACCATGCGCCAGCTTTCCGTGGGCAGGATATCCAGCATGGCCTGGTCCAGGGTTTCGCGCAGCGGGCTACCGTTGGCCACGGCAAAGGCATAACTTTCTTCGCGGACCAGCTTGGGCAGCACCAATAGATTGTCGTCTTCACGCTCACTCAGGATATAGCGCATCACCGGCGCATCCCCTACCGCAGCATCCGCCTGACCCAGGGCTACCGCTCGCAGCGCTTTTTCGGTGTTATCAAAACGCTGGTGTTTGATGCCATTGGCCGACAGCCACTGGGCGCCACTGGTATTGGCAACGGCCGCCACAGTGACACGCGGCAGATCACCGGCGCCATCAATACGGGTTTGCAGCTGGTTCACGGTCACACTGGAAGCAATGGCCGCCGTAAAACCGGAAATGGTGATAATGCTGACGAACATCCACACCAGCCCCAGCACCCGGCCACCCAGACTCACCGGCGCCTTGTCGCCATACCCCACTGTGGTCATGGTTACCGCAGACCACCAGAAACCATTGCCAATCCCTTCGCTGACACTGCCACCGAATTGCTGCGGGTTCTTGCGTCGCTCCAGCAACCAGATCAACAACCCGACCAGCAGCAACACCAGCACCAGTGCCAGCACGGCCGAAAAGAACTTCCAGCTGAACAGGCTGCGCAACGTGGTGCTCCAGCCGCCGGGCTCACTGCGGGTGGCGATACCCAACCCGGCCCGGTACATGGGCTGGGTAAAGTCCAATCGCCGCTCGCGCTCGGCGGTAACACTGATGGCACCGATGGCCACATCAGCCTGGCCCAACTCTACCGCTTCCAGCATGTCTGCCAGGGTCTTGTAGGGACGCAGGCGATATTCCAGCCCGGCCTTGTCGGCCACGCTTTCCCACAGTTCCACACTCACACCGTCCCAGCGATCCCCTTCCGGATAGCTGAACGGCGGTGACGCTTTCACGGCCACCGTGAGTGGTGCCGCCGATACGACAGACGAAAGCAACACCCACAGACAGGCGAACAGGAAAAGCGGTATTCTGGCAGTCAATGTTATCCCTCCGACCCGGCACCCCATGAAGCAGACGCTCGCGGCCATCGTTATCATTTTTCATATGCTTGCCGCGCAGGGTAGCGGGGCCCACGGCATCTTGCCAGACGAGATCCCCATGGCCGGCGGCACCGCCCTGCGCGAACCCGGCCCGCTGCCGGCACTGCCCGTGAGTTTCGGCCACCACTGGCAACCGGCCACATTGCGTGTGCAGCACACCGCCGCCGTGGCGTTATCCGTCACCAATCACAGCACCGACTGGCACCTGTTCGCCCTGGGGGACGGCACCGCGTTACGCGACCAGAACCTGATCCACCGGCTGATGCCGGACTTGCGCAAGGACTACCCCAATACCCGACTCAGCGAACCCGGCAGCACCGTGACCCTGCCCTGGCGCTTTGATCAGGTGGGCGAGTTCGAGCTGCGCTGTGTACGCGCCGAGCATCAGGGACATTCCCCACCGCTGCCCATCCAGGTGCTTCCCGCAACACCCTGAACCGGCCAGGTCCCGGCCGCACCACAGAGTGAACTTTTGGTTACGCTGGCAAGAAACGTGACCGGCTTCATGGGGTGCACTGGCAAGGTCTGCACGCTGTCACCCTAATTGACTTATTTCCTCGCTAGGCTTGCCGCCTGTCCATTCACTTTCATGGAGGAAGCCACCGTGCACAACAAGGCAGCCCTGTCCCGTCGCGACCTGTTGAAGAAAGGCTCAACCGGCCTTGCCGCCCTGGCCATTGGCCCCAGTTTGCTGGCGATCAGTCAGCCGCTGGCCGCCCGCACCCTCGCCAACATTGGCGAATTGCAGGGCCCCGATGCCAACGGCATTCGCCTGCCTGCGGGCTTTTCCTCCCGAGTGATTGCCGCCGCCGGACAACGGGTGCGACGCAGTTTCTGGAACCGTACCCACTACCGCTGGCACAGCTACCCCGACGGTGGCGCCACCTTCGCCACCCCGGATGGCGGCTGGGTGTATGTGTCCAACAGCGAAACCATCAGCCTGTTGGGCGGCGGCGCCGGCGCCATCCGTTTCCATGCCGATGGCAGCATCAACGACGCTTACCGGATTCTGGGCGGCACCAACATCAACTGTGCTGGTGGCCCGACCCCCTGGCAGACCTGGCTGTCCTGTGAAGAAGTGGATTTCGGCCGCGTGTACGAGTGCGACCCGTTTGGCGCCAGCCCGGCCCGGGTGCGTCGTGGTCTGGGTTACTTCAAACACGAAGCCGCGGCAGTAGACCCGGTGTTCAACATGGTCTATCTCACCGAAGACGAAGGCGACGGTCGTTTCTACCGCTTTATCCCCGCTGGCCACCATCACGATGGCTCCCTGAATCTGGATGAGGGGATCCTGCAAGTGGCGGCCATGGATAGCCAGGGGTATGTGGAGTGGCTGGACCTGCCCAACCCCACCCCCAATGCCCTGCAGACACCCACCCGTGAACAACTGCCCCAAAGCAGCGCCTTCGATGGTGGCGAGGGCTGCTGGTACAGCCACGGTTTTGTGTATTTCACCACCAAGGGTGACAACAAGGTGTGGCAGCTGGACACCAATCTGAATCGGCTCACGGTGGTCTACGATGCCGCCACCTCAACCAACCCGATTCTCACCGGTGTGGACAACCTGACTGTCTCCAGCGGTGGCGACCTGCTGGTGGCCGAAGACGGTGGCGACATGCAAATTGTGGTGATTGATACGGATGGCAAGGTGGCCCCGCTGTTGCAGGTCACCGGCCAGGATGATTCCGAGATTACCGGCCCGGCCTTCAGCCCGGATGGCACCCGTCTGTACTTCAGTTCGCAACGGGGCAGTGACATTTTTGGTGGCGGCAACGGCTTCGGCATTACCTACGAAATCACCGGGCCATTCCAGCAATTCGTGACGCTCTGAAGCGTGTAGCAGGAGCGAATAACCGACGCTCCTACGGAAAAAGGGCATTAATTAAACCAGGCTTTCGCGGAAATCCGTGATGAACCATAAAAAAGCCCCGGCAGGGGCCGGGGCAAGGGGAATACCGGAAACTGTCCGGCAACAGATTCAGCGTTCGTTACGGCTGTGGCGCGTGCTCTTCCTTGACCCGGAACCAGGCCGCATAGAGTGCCGGCAGGAACAGCAGAGTCAGGGCGGTGGCGACAATCAAGCCCCCCATGATTGCCACGGCCATGGGGCCAAAGAACACGCTGCGCGACAGCGGAATCATGGCCAGCACCGCGGTCAGGGCGGTAAGGGCGATGGGCCGGAAGCGGCGCACGGTGGATTCGATAATCGCATCCCAGGCGGTCAGCCCCTGCGCCATGTCTTGACCAATCTGGTCCACCAGAATCACCGCGTTACGCATGATCATGCCCGCCAAAGCGATGGTGCCGAGCATGGCCACAAAGCCGAACGGTTTCTGGAACAACAACAGGAACAGGGTGACGCCGATAAGCCCCAGCGGCGCGGTCACAAAGACCATCAGTGACAACGGCATGCTGCGTAGCTGCAACATCAACAAGGTAATCACCACCAGCACGAACAGGGGCATGCCTGCATTCACGGATTGCTGGCCACGGGCCGACTCTTCCACCGTACCGCCCACTTCCAACAGGTAACCCGGCGGCAGGTCTGCCTGCACCGCGGCAAGGGTCGGCATGATTTCGTTCACCAGCGTGGCCGGTAGCGCATCATCGGCAATGTCCGCACGAATGGTCACCGTGGGCAACCGGTCCCGGTGCCAAATGATGCCTTCCTCAAAGCCATACTCCAGTGTCGCGATCTGGTTCAACGGCACCCGCCCGTTTTCCGTTTGTACGGCCAGGTTGCCAAGCAGCCCAAGGGCGTGTCGCTCGCGGCTGTCGCCACGCACTTCCACATTGATCAGCTCGTTGTCTTCCCGGAACTGGCTCACCACCACCCCGGACAGGGACGCCTGCAGCGCCACCGACAAATCCTGGGTGCTGATACCCAGGGTCCGGGCACGGTCCTGGTCCACATTCAGACGCACTACCTTGCTGGGCTCTTCCCAGTCCAGATGCGCGTTGATGGTGTGCGGATTGGCACGCACTTTTTCTGCTACCCGGCGAGCCAACTCGCGCACCTGCGGAATGTGTTCACCGGAAACACGGAATTGCAGCGGGTAACCCACCGGTGGCCCGTTCTCCAGACGCGATACACGACTGCGCACCGTCGGGAACTGATCGTTGAGCAACTGAATCAACCAGCTTCGCACTTCTTCGCGCTCTTCCACATTGCGAGTCAGGATCACAAACTGTGCCTGTGATGCGGCCGGCAACTTCTGATCCAGAGACAGATAGAAACGGGGCGATCCGCTTCCCATGTAGCCCACGTAATTTTCAATCAGCGGGTTTTCGCCAAGCTGGTTTTCCAGACGCAACGCCAATTCCTGGGTGGCATTGAGCGAGGCCCCTTCTTCCAGTTTCAGGTCCACCATCAGCTCCAGACGTCCTGAAGCCGGGAAGAACTGCTGCGGCACAAAACGGAACAGGAAGACCGAGAAAAAGAAGATGCCGACCGTAATGGCAATCACCGTTTTGCGGTAACGCACACACCACTCCACCCATTGGCGGAACTTGCGATAAAACGGTTTCTGGTAAGGGTCGTGCACTTCGCCATCACGGTTATGACGCACCAGGCTCGGCAGCAACTTGTCCCCCAGATACGGCACGAACACCACCGCCGCCACCCAGGACGCCAGCAACGAAATCGTCACCACCTGGAAGATGGAGCGGGTGTATTCCCCGGTGCTGGATTCTGCGGTGGCAATGGGCAGGAAGCCGGCCGCGGTGATCAGGGTCCCGGTGAGCATGGGGAACGCGGTACTGGTCCAGGCAAAGCCCGCTGCCTTGAGGCGACTGAAGCCCTGCTCCATCTTGATGGCCATCATCTCCACGGCAATGATGGCATCGTCCACCATCAGCCCCAGCGCCAGCACCAGCGCCCCGAGAGAAATCTTGTGCAGGCCGATATCAAAATACTTCATGGACGCAAAGGTGATCGCCAGCACCAGCGGAATCGACAGTGCCACCACCATGCCGGTGCGCCAACCCAGCGAGAAAAAACTCACCAGCAGCACAATCACCAACGCTTCCATCAACACCTGAACGAATTCGCCCACCCCGGCTTCCACCGCCGCTGGCTGATCGGAAACCTTGCGCAGCTCCATACCGATGGGAAGGCTTTTCTGAAGTTCGGCAAACGCCTTGTCCAGGTTCTCACCCAACTGAAGAATGTCCCCGCCTTCTTTCATGGAAACAGCAATACCAATGGCATCTTCTCCCATGAAACGCATGCGAGGCTGGAACGGGTCACTGAAGCCACGGTACACATTGGCGATGTCATCGAGACGCAGGGTGCGGTTGTCGACCTGAATCGGGAAGTTGCGAATGTCATCTACGCTGGTGAATTCACCCGATACGCGCAAACGTACACGATCGGTCGGGGTTTCAAAAAAACCGGCATCGGCAACCGTATTCTGCGACTGTAGTGCCTGCTGCACCGTTACCAGGGGGATCCCCAGCGAAGCCAGTTTGGTGTTGGAAATCTCGACCCAGATTTTTTCATCCTGCAGGCCAATCAACTCCACCTTACCGACGTCGTCCACCCGTTGCAGCGTTAGTTGCAAACGGTCGGCGTAGTCTTTCATGATGGCGTAATCGAAGCCCTTGCCGGTGAGCGCATAGATATTGCCAAAGGTGGTACCGAACTCGTCATTGAAAAATGGGCCGCGCACATCCTGTGGCAGGGTGTGGCGGATATCGCCCACTTTCTTGCGCACCTGGTACCACAGATCATCGATATCGGTTGAGCGCATTTCGTCCCGCGCCATAAACATGACCAGCGACTGACCCGGCCTTGAGTAAGACTGGATGCGTTCGAAGTCACCGGTTTCCATCAATTTCTTTTCAATGCGCTCGGTAATCTGCCGGGAGACTTCTTCGGCACTGGCACCGGGCCACAGGGTATTGATAGTCATGACTTTGAAGGTGAACGGCGGATCTTCACTCTGGCCAAGATTGGCGTAGGAAATCGCCCCGATGGCACCGAGCAGCAACATGGCATAGAGCACCAGCGCGCGGTTTTTCAGTGCCCATTCCGACAGGTTGAACGACATGGCCAGCTCCCCTTATTCGCCCTGATCGACAGGTTCGTCTGCCGGCTCGGCCGGGGCAGATTCCTGCTGCGACACCTCTGCCGTGGCGGCGAGCTCCACCTGGCGGTTCTGGCGATCCACGGGAATCACCACCTGGCCATCGCGCACCAGATGGGTGCCTGCGGCCACAATCCAGTCATCGGCCTGCAAGCCGGACAGCACCGGCACCACCTGCTCCTGGTAGGGGCCCACTTCCACCAGGGTTTTTACCAGGGCGCTGTCGTCCGGATTCACTACCCACACATAGGTCGCGTCTTCTTCCGCGGTCAGGGCGGAGAGGGGAATGCTGAGCACATCATTGTCTGCCCCACTGACAAATACCCGGGCAGACTGGCCAAGCTCCGCTCCGACCTGGTCGTTGTCAAAAGCGACTCGCGCTTCATAGGTCCGCGAACGGGGGTCCGCCGCTGGCGACAGCTCACGCAGTTTGCCAGGGAAGACCTGCCCCGGACGGGACCATAGTTCAATGGCCACCGGCATGCCGATGGTAAACCGGCCTACATCCTGCTCGGGCAGATCAATGCGCACTTCGCGATCACCATCGGCAGCCAACACAAACACCGTCTGGCCGGCGGCCACCACCTGCCCGGCTTCCGCCAGACGCTGGGCAATCACGCCGTCACGGGGGGCCTTCAGGGAGGCGTAATCTGCCTGATTGCGGGCCACATCCAGATTGGCACGGGCCTGACGCAGCTGGGCAGCACTGGCATCGAAGCGGCTTTCGAAGGAATCAAACTGGGACCGGCTGATCACCCTGCGCTCCAGCAGTTCGCGATAGCGCTCCAGCTCGCTTCTAGCCAGCTTGTGATCTGCCTGGGCAGAGGCAAACTGGGCCCGTGCCGCATCCAGCTGCAAGCGCACATCGTCGGTATCCAGCTTGGCCAGACTGGTGCCCTTACTGACCCGGTCCCCCACATCCACTTGCCGCTGGCTGATCTTGCCTCCAATGCGGAATCCCAGCTGCGGTTCATAGCGCGCCCGGATTTCGCCCGGGAACACATCCTGCCCCACATTGGCCGATAACGGCTGGGTCACCAGCGCCGGACGGGGAATCTCGTTGTGGTTGGTGTCCCCATCGGAACACCCCTGCAGAGCCAGCAAACCGGCCAGCAGGCCAGGGAATACGGTGTTACGCAACATGTCAGTACCCTCGGTCACCGGTCATTGCCGGTATGCTATACTGGCGAGTATAGTAAGTTTGTTAAACTGAACCGTCCAGTATTGAAAATATGACCCAGACCGTCCCTGCGGCCAATCGCGGCCGCCCCAAAGACCCCGCCAAGCGCGCAGCCATCCTGGAAGCGGCGAAAACCCTGTTTCTTGCCGGGGGATTCAGCGGCACCAGCATGGATGCTGTCGCCAAAGAAGCCGGCGTCTCCAAACTCACCGTCTACAGTCACTTCAGCGACAAGGAGACCCTGTTCTCCGCCGCTATCGAAGCGAAATGCCAGAACATGTTGCCCATGCCGATTTTCGAGCTGGAACCCGGGCAACCGATCCGCACCACCCTGACCCGGATCGGGCTGGCGTTTCTGGACCTGATCCACACCCCGGAAGTGATTGAGCTTCAGCGCCTGATGGGCAGCCTGGCCACCCAGGACACGGCCATGTCACAGCTGTTTTTCGAAGCCGGCCCGCAGCGTACGCTGACCGCCATGGAAAACCTGGTCCGTCATGCCAGCGATGCCGGCCTGCTGGACGTGCCCGATCCGCGTCAGGCCGCCAATAACTTTTTCAGTTTGCTGCAGGGCTGTGAGCACATGCGCGTCATGATCGGTTACTCCGAGCCCATGACCGCCTGCGAAGCCCAACCCCACGCCGAACAGGTCGTCGACATGTTCCTGCGCGCTTACGGTGTCCCCCCAGGTTCCAGCGCTTAACACTTCGCTACACAATGCCCGGAAACCTACCCCATATGGGGTACGCTTTGCGTGCACGCACTCCCTAGAATGTAACGGTCGGCTCTGTTGTTTGTGTCGGCCCAACATTCTTTAAGGGAGCGAAATCATGAAATGGACGTTTGGCCTTGCCGCCCTGCTGCTACCGGCACTTACCCTGGCGGATTACTACTCATCCGTGGACGACGATACCTGCTGGGACGGAAAAACCAGCAGAAACAGCCCCTGCATGGTGGTCGATAATGATCGCTGGAGTCAGTATTCCGAAGGTCAGTTTATCGTTACCTACCGCAACGTCTGTGACCACCGTATCTATGCCCGATTCTGCAACGAGCGCAAAGACGGCACGGAAGACTGCGGTGCATCCGGGATCTCTCCCGGCAAAACCAAGAACTGGTCGACCTACCGCGCCAATGGTCGCTACTCTTATAAGTGGATTGGCGTTACCAAAGGCTCCATGGACTGGGTTTGCTCCGGCAAAGTGAACGGCTGGCACGACTAAAAAAAAGGCCTGCAAAGCAGGCCTTTTTTGACTCTTCGGTTAGGGTTAGAACGATTTCCTTACCCCAATAGAAAAGTAATCGTACTCAATATCCGCATCTGTAGCACCGGCCTTCAGTTCGTGTGTCGCATCGACATATCCCAGCACCAGTTGCGGAGCTTCCGGCGCAAACGAAATGGCCACATCCAGCCCCAACAGCTCCGGATCTATGTCGACAGTCTGACTGCCTGCCTTGGTATCGGTACTGCCCATGTTGTACCACAGGGCCGCTTCGATCATCTCGACGTTCACCCGGGCACCCACTTCCAGACCATAGCCTTCACCGGCCACATTGGTGTAAGTGGGGCGACTGAAACCCACGGCTCCATACACATCCAGCATGTCAGCAATGGGAAGATGCGCGCCCACCCCGATAAACGTCATGTCGTTAATCACGGCATTGTCTACGCCCAGAAAGGTGCCATCACTGTCATCGTAATCCAGCGCGTGGTGACGTCCCATGACCAGCATATAATCGCCAATCTCGAACGCGCCTTGCAGGGCAAAACCCTGCTCTACATCCAGGCTCTCACTGCTGAGCCCGGAGGATTTTAGTTGGGTATCACCAGACACCACATAGTCGAATTGCACGTAATTGTAGGAAGGCGCTTCCGCCATTACATGCTGGCCGGCAGCAGCAATCACCGTGGCCATCGCAACACGCATCGTTTTCTTGTTCATCATTTTCTCCCTGAATTGAAAAGACAGGCCAGTACTGCCTCAGGTCTGATTACATCCTTCCCTGACCCGGATTCAGAATTAATGCAATTGTCACAATTTCGCAATAGCGAACTAAAATAAACAACATAAATGCCCCTCACCGGTTTCAGTATTGGGGATGAGGTATCTTGCTGCGCTGCACAATACGGCTTTGCAACAGGCCACGTGCCCGCCGGGAGGCCCCAAGCCTCAGCCAGATTGCGGCCAGCAACCCAATGGCAACCGGATCATCGCCATTTGTTGCCATCGATTGTTGCACCACTCTCAACGCCTGCATGCAGCAATAGCGGTGGAATAGCGGCGTTGCATCGGCTTCCTTCAACAACACCATGACCCGCGCCCTTTCCTTTTTTTTCATGGCATGTTTCGCTCTTTCAACAGACTTTCCTGGCCGGTTTTACGCACCGAAGCAAAGCTGTACCAATCCAGTTTTCGCGTCACCAACATGACGCTGGCCAGTGCGGCAAACAACAGCAGGGCCCCCATCAGCAAGGCGTAGTCTTCTGCCATCAGAATGCCGTAGATCAACACCATCACCAGCAGCAAACTCCCTGCAAACAGCCAGCCACTTTTTAACGAACGCATCACCGCCATTAGATACACCCCAATAAGGGCACAACAGGCCAGCGCGGCGCAGGCATAGGCCAACGCAAAGTCGATGTGCTCACTCAACGCCACCAGCAACATGTAGAACATGGCCAACGACAACCCCACCAACAAGTACTGCATGGCGTGCAGGGGGTAGCGGCGAAGAACCTCAAAAAGAAAGAATGCGGCAAACGTCAGGCCGACGATCAGAAAACTGTATTTCAGTGCCCGCTCACTGGAGAGCAAACCGGTAACCGGCTGCACCAGCCGTACCCGCAACGCCTGATCCGCATCACCGCAGGCCGCATCCCCCCGGGCACAGTGAATGGCACTGGCCGCCGCCAGACTGTTGGTACGCCATTGACTGGTGAAGCCTGCATCGCTGATCTCGCGCTCCACTGGCAGCACCAGGCCTTCGAAACTCGGATGGGGCCAGTCTGACCGCAATGCCATACGGGTCTCCTTGGCCAACGGCAGCATGCCGAACGATTGGGTACCGTTAAGGTTGAGTCGAATCTTGACGGTGAATGCTCCCTGCAAGGTGTCGGGTAACGCCACGGCAATGGCATGGGTTCCTACTCCCTTTGGTAGTTGCTCTGCTTCCATCAACGCCAGCGGGACATCATTAACCAGAACCTGGGGGCGCTCTACCAGACCCCGAAGATCCCTGATTTGAAATAACAGCAAAGGCGATGACGAGGACACCACCCGGGCATCAGACGACGGCTCACGCCAGTTGGCAGGAAAAACCGCCTCCAGATGGAGCAGGGTACGATAGACCGGCACACCATAAATTCCGCGATATCGCATCTCCGTCTGCATGTCCCCATCCAGCGACAGGCTGTCGGGGATTAGGCTGTCCAACTCGATATGATGGCGCACAGTCATGCAGCCACTACCCTCGCAATCCGGCTTCTCGCTCCAGCTTCTTACTGTCCGGGGCACCACAATCATGGGGCCACCCAGCTGTTGTTCTCCACTGATCTGTCTGGCGATCTGGTCCCCGACCTGCCACGCTTCGCTTTCCCGCTCAGAGATCTTTCCCTGAATCATCAGTAACGGCACCACCAGCACCAGCATCAGCCCGCCGATGGTCAGCATCTTTATTAACAAATTGGGTCGCATTGCCTTTTCCCTCGCAGTCATCATCAGAGGAGAGTCTGAACGGCAGAGTTGAGGGTTATGTGGGGATTGTGTGGGGAAGGCGGCTTAGAACTAAAGGATACACAACCCCCCGACGCAGGGGCGTCGGTTATTCGCTTCGCTCCGACGGGGCAAGTTTCAGGGTGACTGCCACGCCGGCGCCCGTGTTCTCCACGACGAGTTCGCCGCCATGCAGTTGGACAATTTCCTGCACCATGGCCAGGCCAAGCCCGGAACTCTTTTCCTGACCCGGCGCGGGTAGCGAATAGAAACGTTCAGTGACGCGGGAAAGCGCGTAATCCGGAATCACCGGCCCGCGGTTTTCAACGCGGAGCTGATGGCCATCGCCATGTACCCGTATCACGCTATTCGGCTCGGCAAAGCGCAGGGCATTGTCGAGCAGATTGAACAGGGCCAGCTGAAAGGTTTCGGGTTCCACGTTTATCACCTGATCCTCCACCGCCACCGACACCGATTTTTCGGCTAGCAGCGCATATCGGCTGGCCTGCCAGTCGACTACCAGCCTGGCTACCGCCACCGGCGCCCGTTGAGCCGGCAGGCTTTCCAGTTTTTCCAAACGTGCCATGGCCAGCAAGCGGTCCAGCAGATCACTGAGCCGCACGCTTTCATGCACCACATTTTCGGTGAACCGCTGCAGGGCCGGGTCGCGCACTTCATCGGCGAGGATTTCACCGGCACCGCGGATGGCCGCCAGCGGACTTTTCATTTCATGGGTCAGCAGAGTGACGTTGTCTTCCAACCGGGCACGATCCTCCAACCGCCGACGCATGGCGGTCACCGATTCTGCCAGCGCCTGAATTTCATCCTTGCCCTTTAACTGCGGGGGCGCGACCCGTTCGCCGCTGGCCACTGCCTCGGCATAATCGCGCAAAAGGTTAACCCGGCGACTCAGCCAGAAAGCCAGCACGCCGCCGAGCAGCAAACACAGCAGCAGTACGCCACCGCCATACAACAACAAAGCGCGCTCCGCGCGATCCACAAACGGCGACAGCGAAAGGCCAGGCTTGCCAAGGCTGATCACACCGATCAGCTGCCCTTCATGACGAATCGGCGCCGCCACATACATGACCGAGGTCGAAGGATCGGCAGGGTCAGTGCGAGTAGTGCGCGCACCGTAGCGCCCCTGCAAGGTCAGATACACATCATTCCAGAGGGAAAAATCCTGCCCTTCATCCCGGCCACGGGAATCGAACAACACGATGCCCTCCGGGCTGGTGATATAGACATGGGTATGAATCGCCACTTTCTTCATGCCCCAGATATCGGCATCCGGGGTACGCCCTGCGTATCGGTTCAGGGCCTCACGTAATTGCGGGGTGACCACCACCACACCGTCTTTGGCTTCCACCGCGACCATTTCTGCCAACAAGTTGGCCGCGTCGACCAGGGTTTCTTCCGCAGACTGCCGCACCAGCGGCTTGACCCGGTCGAATACCAGGTCCAGCACAAACCAACCCAACAACCCCAGGATCAAAAAATAAAACAGCAGAATCCGCTGGCCGAGTTTCACGCTGACTCCAGGTAGTACCCCAGGCCCCGCCGGGTGGCCAGCAGGCTATCCGCCTGCAAGGGCCGAAGCTTGGCACGCAGTGTCTTGATATGGGTATCGACACTGCGTTCAAAACTGTCCTCGTCGCTATCACAGATATCCAGCAACTGTGCGCGGCTGAAGACCTGGCCAGGGTGACGTAGCAGGGCCGCCAAAATCAAAAATTCGGAACGGGTTAGCGATAACGGCTCGCCCTTGCAGAGAACACGGGCACCGGCTTCATCCAGTTGCCAGAGTGGTACGGCTGAGCGGGACCCGTTGCCCCCCTGACGCTTGAGAATGGCACGCACCCGTGCCACCACTTCACGGGGACTGAATGGCTTGGTGACGTAATCATCGCCGCCCAGCTCCAACCCGAGAATACGGTCTACCTCATCCTGGCGAGCCGTCAGGAACAGCACCGGAACCTCATTACTCTGGCGCAGCCGCTTGAGCACCTCAAAACCATTGATATCCGGCAAGCCCACATCCAGGATCACCAGGTCCACATTGTCACGGGCCAGACATGCCAGCGCCGCCTCGCCCAAGGCCACATGCGCCACCGAGAAATGCTCACGCTCCAACGCATAGATCAAGGGTTCGGCGATACGGGGTTCATCATCAACAATCAATATTCGGGTCACGGGCGCACATCCTGGTCGGTCACATCGGCATGATAGCAGGGAGCCTTTGAAAAACGCCCTCCCCCTGTGGCGCTATCACTCCCGCGTCACCACGTTCATTGCGAAAATGCGCTGTACATCATCATGCTGCTCCACGACCAGGGTGATCTGGTTGTCTCGCTTCAGGGTACTCCGGAACAGCGCATAGCGTTCCTGTTGCTCAAGCGTGACTTCCCATCGCTGCCGGCCACTTTCCTGGCTCACCTGTTTCACGACCGGCCGGGAAAATTCAAACGCATGCTCTGTCGAAAACAACCATAACGCCCGCTGCTGCTGCAAGAATTCATCCCGACTCAGAGACACCGTAACGGGATCTTCATCCGCCATCAGCAGGGTTACCTCAACACTCAGCTTTTCAGACAGCACCGCCTCCAGTTTGGCGCTGCTCTGCTGCCGCAATGCATTTTCATATTGCACGATCAGAGACCCAGGCCCATCGGCATACACACTGCCAGAGAGGCTGCATAAAACCAGAATCCACCCTCGTATTTTTCTTTTCATCACCAGGGACTCCCGTTGCCGCATTCCGCACGGACGGGGTCCACCTTGCAGCGCACCTTTTTCATCCATGTCATCATTGCCGTGTCATAGACGCCCGCGTCTATCAGGAACAGCCGCGCGTCATTCATCATCTCGACATAGCGTTCCTGGTCCTTGTCCGGTGGCGGGTAGAAGAACAGCAGCTCATCCTCTGCTGCACGCACGACCTCCATGGCCTGCTCAAACTGGTCTGCAAAGTAGCGACGCGAACGCGCCATGAATTCGTCAGAAAAACGCTCATGGCGCAGCACCAACTGTAGAGTGAGCTGTACTGTGGCCATCTTCACGACCATGCCTTTCACCCCCACCCCGCGATACAGCTCCAACGGGCGATAGGCCACCGCAGGGGCAGCGATCACATCCACCACCCCGTTATTGAATTTCGAGGAAAAGTTGCTGATATCCGACAGCTCCGGCCTCACGCCGATGCGCTCGGCCATCAGGGATTGAGCCCGGTCATTATCAAACACTGCCATGGTGTGGCCGGCCATCTTCTCCACACTGTTGATGGTGCGATCGTTGATGAAGAGATAGGCCGCACCCAGCGGAAGGATGCCCGCGGTTTCATAGGCGCCATGGCGCAGGCTTGCCGCCAGCTTTGGGTGTGCCAGCAATTCGATCAGCGCCTGTAGCGCCACGTAGGAATCCAGCCCACCGATGGCATCGACACTGCCGGAGAAGGGCACAAACTGGCGAGCACGGATGCCCGTCATCATCAACCCATCGCAAAAGCCGGCCTTGAAATCCTCGGCCGCAACGCGCTCATCGGTGAAAACCCGGAGAGTGATTGGCGTGCCCCAGCTGGCAGCGGCGATGCGGTAATCCTGCATCTGCTCCCATAGCTCACCCTGGGCGCCAATCAGACTGAAAACACACAGGGTATTGGCGGATGCGCGCGACGTTACCGCGCACAGCATCATGGCTATCGCCAGCAGCAAGGCCAGACGTTTTATTATTATCATGGTTGTCCCTTTCAAGCAGTGTCTTCAAGCAGAAGCGGTCTGCCAGAAAGGAGACAAACCGGACCCATGCATCCTACTCTACCGGGGTACGCCTGCAACACTAACCGGCTTGCCGGGCTCCGAGCTTGAGGGCGTCCAGCAAATCCCGCCCGGCACTGTGCAGCTCACGGATGTCCTTGAGGAAAAAAGTTTTCTTCGCTTCGGTCTGCACCACCAGCACGCCATAGAGAATGCTGTCATATTCGAGCGGGATGCCCAGATAGCTCTGGAAGTGCTCTTCATCAGAACCGGGGATGTGATAGTAATCCGCATGGTTGCGAATCTCGCGAGCCACCACCGGGCTGCGGGAGCGCGCCACCTTGCCGGTCAAACCCTGCCGCCAGGAAAGCACCGCGCCCAGCGCCTTCTGGTTCAAGCCGCTGGTCGCCACGATCTCCAGCGTCTCGTTAACAATATCGGCCTGATAGAGGCTGCACACCTGCACATTCAGCCGATTCTTGACCGCGTCGACGCGGGCCTGCATGAAATCCGGGGGTAAAGGCACGTTGATTCCTGTATTTGGGGAAAGCCTGGTGCTTTTGTCGTAGTGAGGACATTCAAGTTTCATGCCCATCCGCCGAATGCGACCGCGCAACGGGGCATCGGCAGCCGAGCCAAGCTTGGTTTACACTGTACGCCTGTTTGTCCGGAGCACCCAGCGTGGCCAAGAAAGCAAAGACCGACGCCGAAATCGCCGCCTTTCGCGAATCGGTTTGTGACGCGGCAACCCGCCTGTTTATTGAGCGCGGGCCCCAAAACGTGACCATGCGGCAGATTGCCAGTGAGCTGGGCGTCAGCCCGATGACCCCCTATCGCTATTTTAAGGACAAGGACGAAATCCTGGCCGCCGTGAGGGCGGCGGCCTTCAACCGTTTCTCGGAAGGCCTGGAGGCCGCCGTGGCCAATGCCCCGGATGCTCGCAGCATGGGCCGTGCGGTAGGGGATGCCTACGTGGACTTTGCCACTCGCTATCCCGCCGCCTACCAACTGATCTTCACGCTGAACCAGCCCAATGAAGAGCGCTACCCGGAACTGCGGGCCGCCAACGCCCGCGCCCAGGAGAATATGGTGGATTATGTCCGCCGCATGATCGCCGCCGGCTTGCTGGAAGGCGATGCCCAGCTGATCGGCTACATGTTCTGGGCCTCACTGCACGGCATCGTGGTGCTGGACCTGGGCAGCGGCCTGCGCGGCATGGATGGCCACACCCTGCGCGAGAAAATCATGCGCACCCTTTACGCAGGCATGAAAGTGCACCCTCCCCGTCTCGACGACTAGTTTCACGCCGCGCAGACAAACGGGACTTGACCGCACAAAAATATACGGTGTAAATTTTACTGGTATTCCATTATGCCCCGCCTGTATACCCGGGGCCTTTTTTTGAGAGGACCTCCGCATGTCATTGCCAGAATCCATTCGCTCTCGTCTCCGCGTGCCGGTGATGGGCTCCCCCCTGTTCATCATTTCCAACCCGGATCTGGTGCTGGCCCAGTGCAAAGCCGGAATCATCGGCTCTTTCCCGTCGCTGAACGCCCGCCCGCTGTCCCAGCTGGATGAGTGGCTGCACCGCATTACCGAAGAGCTGGCAGCCTGGGATCGCGACCACCCGGATCAACCGTCCGCCCCGTTCGCCGTCAACCAGATTGTGCATCGCTCCAACGACCGTCTCGAAAAAGACCTGGAGTTGTGCGCCAAGTACAAGGTGCCCATGGTGATCACTTCCCTGGGCGCCCGCGAAGAAGTCAACCAGGCGGTCCACGGCTGGGGCGGCATCGTCATGCACGATGTGATTAACAACCGCTTTGGCCGCAAGGCCATTGAGAAAGGCGCCGATGGCCTGATCGCCGTGGCTGCAGGTGCCGGTGGTCACGCAGGCACCCAGTCACCCTTCGCGCTGATCCAGGAACTGCGCGAGTGGTTCGACGGCCCGCTGGCCCTGTCCGGTTCCATCGCCAACGGCCGCGCCGTTCTTGCCGCCCAGGCCATGGGCGCGGATCTGGCCTACATCGGCTCCATGTTCATTGCCACCGAAGAAGCCAACGCAGACCAGGCCTACAAGCAGATGATCGTGGACAGCAGCGCCGAAGATATCGTCTACAGCAACCTGTTCACCGGAGTGCACGGCAACTACCTGGCCCCGTCCATCATCAATGCTGGCATGGACCCAACCAACCTGCCGGAAAGTGACCCGTCTGCCATGGACTTCGGATCCGGTGGCAACAGCGACAAAAAGGCATGGAAAGATATCTGGGGCTGCGGCCAGGGTATCGGCGCGGTGGAAACCATCGGCAGTGCCGGCGACGCCGTTGCCCGCCTTGCCGAAGAATACGCCCAGGCCAAGCAGGCTCTGCTGGGCTAACCGGAGGCAATATGAACGGACTAAACGCCTGGCATGAGGTGGTCAAAAGCAAAAGCAGTGACCAGCTTCAACAGCTGGTCGCCGACGACGCCGTGTTCCATTCTCCGCTGGTGCATACCCCCCAGGCAGGCAAATCTCTCACGGTTGCCTACCTGACGGCAGCCATGCATGTACTGGCTAACGACAGTTTCCACTACGTGCGGGAAGTGAGTGAGGGGCCGCATTCCATTCTGGAATTCGCCCTTGAGCTGGAGGGTATCGCCGTGAACGGTGTCGACATGATTACCTGGAACGACGAGGGAAAAATCATCGATTTCAAAGTGATGATTCGTCCCTACAAGGCCATCGAAACGGTACGCACGCGTATGGCCGCGATGCTGGAAGCACTGAAATAACATCGTCGGAGGTGAGGGGCACATGGGGCTGTTTATCACCATGCTGCTGGTCGCTGTGACCGTCGGCTATTACCTGACCCGGGTTGCCCTGCCTCCCCGATTGATCTACCAGGATAACGAGGCCAACCGCCAATCGGTGGCCTCAATACCCGCTCTGACACAACGTTATTCGCCCACCCCCTGGCTGGCAAACACGCACCTGCAACTGATTTTTCTTGGGCTGAAAAAAGCCTTTGGGCGCCGCCTTCAGTACGACAGCCACGATATCCTGACCATGGCCGATGGCGGCACTACCGCTCTCTACTGGCTCGGCGAGAGTTTGCCCGAACAGACGCCCACTCTGCTGGTTCTGCATACTATTACAGGCTCTCCTCACAGCATGCGGGGACTGGTTCGTGACCTTCAGTTGCGCACCGGCTGGCGCGTGGTGGTATGCACCCGACGTGGCCATGCAGAACTGCCGCTGACGGCCCCCCGCATCAACACCCTCGGCGACACCGCAGATCTACGCGAGCAACTTGCCGTTATCACGCAGCGCTACCCGCATTCGCCATTGTACGCGGTGGGCATTTCTGCCGGCTCCGGTTTGTTGGTGCGCTATCTGGGAGAGGAAGGCCACAACACTCCCATTCAGGGAGCCATGGCCTACTGCCCGGGCTACAACGTAGAAGTGGCGTTTCTTCGCTCGCGCCCCCCCTACAACCGCATGATGGCCCGCAAGCTCGCTCGCACCTTTGTTACGCCCTACGCCGACCAGTTTTCCACCAAGCCCGGTTATCAGCAGTGCGCACAAGCAAACGACTTGCAGAGTTTTCACGAGCATATTCATGCTCTGGCAGGCTACCCCAGCCAGAGCGCGTACCTGGAGGCCTGCAACCCGGTGGGTGTAATGAAGAGCATCGTCACTCCGATGCTGATTCTGAACGCCGAAGATGATCCCGTCTGCGTCATCGAGAATGCCGACGAACACATTCCACTGATCAGGCAGCTTCCCCATGCCATTCTGGCGATAACACGGCGCGGCAGTCATTGTGCTTATTTTTCTGGCTGGCGCCCTCGCAGCTGGGCCAATGCCGTCATGGCGGATTATTTCATGCACCTGAACCAACAACGTCAGGCAACCGCACCGCTCAACCACTGACCCGTTTTAAAGCGGTCTGGCGCCCGGCATATAATGATGAAAAGCCTCGGTGGCTGCCGCCACCGTGACCGCCACAAATACGCCGGTGAACATAATCCCGAGCGTTGCCACCAGCAGTGCCAGCAACTTGCTCTTGCGGCAGGAAGGGCGTAAGTCGCCATATCCCACCGTCAACGCAGTAATAAAGGACCAGTAAAACGCATCGAAACGGCTCCAGCCTTCCATGCGTCCAACCCATTGTCCCAGCAACGTGATAATCAGAAAAAAAGATAATAAAAGAGGATAACCCAAGCCCATGGCGCTAAAAAAAAGCTCAAGAAAAATCAGGGTAAATTCCATTTATCCGCCCTTCCCAGTTGCTATCAGTACGAAAAATTCACCCGACATATCCAGCTCTTGAGATACGCTGTTTCCGCAATCGCCGGGTGCACCGGGTGGTCTGGCCCCTGGCCTTCATAGCCAATAATCTGAATGCTGCGATCAATATGGCGAGCACTTGAATGGATCACATCCAGCAGGCGGCTGGCAGGCATATGCATGGAGCACGATGCCGACACCAGATAGCCTCCCGGTTTTACCAACCGCATGGCCAACTCGTTAATCGCGTGGTAACCGGCCAACCCGTTCTTGAAATCCTTTTTGCGCTTCACAAACGCCGGCGGGTCAAGAATGACCAGATCGTATTTTTCACCGTCGGCAATCAATTGTTTCATGGCAGCAAAGGCATCGCCCTGAATGGAACCCACCTTGTCGCCAACCCCATTTAACTCCGCATTGCGGTGAACATACTCAATGGCGGCCTCTGAGGCATCCACACAAGTAACCGACTCTGCACCGGCAAGCGCGGCCTGTACCCCCCAACCACCACAGTAGGAGAACACGTCCAGTACACGGGCACCTTTGGCCAACGGCGCCACTTTCTGACGTGCCGCGCGGTGGTCATAAAACCAGCCTGTCTTTTGTCCTTCCGCCAGTGGCGCAGTAAAGTGCGCCCCGTTTTCCGTCAGGGACACGTTATCCAGCAACTCTCCTTTCAGCGCCCTGGTGTAGCGGTCCATCCCTTCAATTTCTCGGGCAGCCGCTTCGTTCTTGGCAATGATATGAGAGGGACTCAATACCGCATCCAGTGCACTGACGATAACGTCCAGGTGCGCCTCCATGGCGCCAGACCCTGTTTGCACCACCAGCACATCGTTGAAACGATCCACCACCAGCCCGGGCAACCCATCAGCCTCACCATAGATCAACCGGTAGCAGGGGTCGCTGAACAACGTCTCGCGCAGCGCCAGCGCCTGCTCGATGCGCTTCTTGAAAAAGCTGCGGGAAAGTTCCTGCTTCACATCACGACTGTAGACCCGGGCGGCAATCAACGAATGAGGGCTGAGCAGCGCACGCCCCAGCGGCTTGCCGCGACTGTCTTCCACCACGCAGGCTGCGCCGGCGGGCAACTCTTTCAAGGGTGTCTGGCGGGTGTCGATCTCGTTGGCATAGATCCACAAGTGGCCGGCCTTGAGACGGCGTTCTTCGTTTTTACGCAGGCGGATAACAGGGGTGGCTTCAGTCATGGTGTCAACAAACGGCTGGCGGGAAGGACGCATGATAGCACAGGGGCGATGATGTCTGGTGGCGGGAGCGGCGGCTCCACCGCGCAACAGCCCGGATGACGGGAATCGCGGTCGAACGACCGCTGCCACCGTTATGGGTACCCCCGTGTGAGAGCGCTTGCACGCGGCATGCCTTGTCAGCGCCGAGAGAGGCTTCATTTGCAAGCAAACTCCCACACCAGGACTGACAGTCCCCTCCGCCCAATTCCGGGCCTGCCAACTTTCCCGCTACTCCGCGATAAACAAAAAAGCCCCGGCCAATTGGCCGGGGCTTTCATGTTGCGTGACGCGTGTTGCTTGTTGCGTCCGGTACTTAACCCTTCACGAATTCCGGGTAGGCTTCCATACCGCAGTCTGCGATATCCATGCCTTCGTACTCTTCCTCTTCGCTGACACGGATGCCCATGACCGCTTTCAGGATGCCCCACACGACCAGGCTGGCAACGAATACCCAGATGAAGATGGTAGCGGCACCGATCAGCTGACCAGAGAAGCTCACATCACCGTTGGTTACCGGTACCAGCATCAGGCCCAGGAAACCCACCACACCGTGTACGGAGATTGCACCTACCGGATCGTCGATCTTCAGCTTGTCCAGAGTCAGGATGCTGAAGACTACCAGCACACCACCCAGGGCACCGAACAGAGTCGCTTGCAGCGCGCTCGGGGTAGACGGCTCGGCAGTGATCGCAACCAGACCGGCCAGAGCACCGTTCAGCAGCATGGTCAGGTCAGCCTTGCCGAACAGGATGCGGGCAACGATCAGGGCGGCGATAGCACCACCGGCAGCAGCGGTGTTGGTGTTCAGGAATACCATGGCCACAGAGTGTGCGTTGGCAGCATCACCCAGCTTCAGTACAGAACCACCGTTGAAGCCGAACCAGCCCATCCACAGGATGAAGGTACCCAGAGCGGCCAGCGGCAGGTTGGAACCCGGAATCGCGTGAACTTCACCGTTCGGGCCGTACTTGCCTTTACGAGCGCCCAGCAGCAGAACACCGGCCAGGGCAGCAGCAGCACCCGCCATGTGAACGATGCCGGAACCCGCGAAGTCAGAGAAGCCCAGGTCGCCCAGGTTGTACATGCCGAAGACTTCAGCACCACCCCAGGTCCAGGAACCTTCCAGCGGGTAGATCACGCCAGTCATGACAACAGCGAAGATCAGGAAAGCCCACAGCTTCATGCGCTCTGCTACCGCACCAGACACGATGGACATGGCAGTCGCCACGAACACGACCTGGAAGAAGAAGTCAGAAGCACCAGAGTAAACGGAGTCACCGTCGAAGCCGTTCTCAGCAGAAGCGCTCAGCACCCCAGCCAGATCGAAGTCGGCGATGCCGCTCAGGAAGATGTCACCGCCGTACATGATGGCGTAACCGCACACCAGGTACATGATGCAGCTAATGGCAAACAGCGCCACGTTCTTGGTGAGAATTTCGGTGGTGTTCTTGGCACGCACCAGACCGGCTTCCAGCATGGCAAAGCCGGCAGCCATCCACATTACCAATGCGCCACACACCAGAAAATAAAAGGTGTCCATGGCGTACTGAAGTTCAAAGATTTGATTTTCCACAATGCAACCCTCCGGAAATGGAAGCGTGTTTTTCAAGCCCTGGCATGGGTCGGTTCAAAACACGGTAAAACTTAAATCGCGTCCTCACCGGTTTCACCGGTACGGATACGAATGGCCTGCTCAAGGGAGGTAACGAAGATCTTGCCGTCACCAATCTTGCCGGTATTAGCGGCTTTGGAAATGGCCTCGATCACCTGGTCCAGGCTGGACTCGGCAATCGCCACTTCGATTTTTACCTTGGGCAGAAAATCCACCACATATTCGGCACCCCGATACAACTCGGTGTGACCCTTCTGACGTCCAAAGCCTTTCACCTCGGTAACGGTGATGCCCTGCACGCCGATCTCGGAGAGTGCTTCACGCACGTCATCCAGTTTGAACGGCTTAATTACGGCAGTAACCAGTTTCATTTCATTCTCCTCAGCTTTCACCGCGTCCGGTGACGTCCGTTTCACTTTGAGCCCCGTTATGGTTCCCGATCCACAGTATGCTCGAACGCTCTGACCCAATTAGTGCACGACCCATGCCAGTTTTTGAAAATCATGCAAATTCAGGGGGTTAACCTGTGTCCCTGGCGTTGCCGCCGGGGAAAACGCGCCATTATAGCGCACCACATTGGGGCAGGCTCCGGTTTGGTGCAGCACGGTTCCGGGCGGCACTGTCGGTGCCCCAATCGCACACACCGTGCTACCATCGCCGACACATTACAAGCCGTGCCTGCCCTGACAGGACAATGCCGGAGTTCCCCATGCCTGACCAGCCTTTCATTGACCGCCTGATGGCCGATATCAGCCGCCGCCTGCCTACCGATCTGGGGGGGCTGCGCAGTGAAGTGGAGCGCAACATTCGCAGCGTGCTGGCCGAGACCGTCAGCCGTCTGGACCTGATTACCCGGGAAGAGTTCGACATTCAGCAACAAGTGCTGCTGCGCACCCGCGAAAAACTGGAAGCGCTGGAGAAACAGGTCGCCGAGCTGGAAAAGCCCTGATGCCCCCCGGGGGTGCAGTCGTGCTCCCACTTTGCTTTATTCCCTTGCGCTATTTTCGTTAGCGCAGAACTGTATTTCCCCTGTTGCAACTTGCTGCCTAAGCTGAAAAGACAACCCCCCTTTCTGGAGCCGGCAAGGCTCGCCAACCGCGTGCCCGGCGGCTCCCCGGTCCCGAATACCCTTTCGGGAGGAGGTGCACATGCCTGCGCGCAATCTGGAAGAGTATCTCGACAACAACGGCGTCTATTACCACTGCTATAACCACCCCCCGGCCGTGACGGCCTCGGAAGTGGCCCAGTCTGCCCATATTCCCGGGCGCCATATGGCCAAAACGGTGATCATGGATGTGGATGGCGATCTGATCATGACAGTGCTGCCTGCCAATCAATACCTGGACCCGGAAAAACTGCGTCAGGCCCTGAACGCCGACAGCGTAAGACTGGCCAACGAAGCCGAATTCAAGGACCGCTTCCCGCTCTGCGAAACCGGCGGCGAACCGCCCTTCGGCAATCTCTATGGCATGCCGGTCTATGTGGATGACACCCTGATGAGTGAAGACTGGATTGCCTTTAACGCCGGCACCCACACCGAAGTGATCAAGATGGGCATGGGCGACTTCCTGCGCCTGAGCGAAGCCCGCACCTGCTCCTTTGCCATGCTGCACTGATTCCAGCAGCCCCTTTCCCCTTTCCCCGCCCTCCCCGGGCGGGCTTTCTTTTATGGCTTCTCCCGCGTTCCACAGCAGGAATGTGCGAAGCCACTGCAGGAGCCTTGCCCGCAAGGCCCCCGCTGTCACCGATCCATCGCATAGCCATGTTATGCTGCAGAAAAACCGCTAATGGATAGCTGAATGACCCGTCGCACCAAAATCGTGGCCACTGTTGGCCCCGCCTCCTCCTCCGAGGCCATGCTCGATAACCTGATTGCCACCGGCGTGAATGTTTTCCGCCTGAATTTTTCCCACGGCAGCGCCGACACCCACCGCGAAACCGCCAGCACCATTCGCCGCTGCGCGGAAAAGAGACAGGAGCATGTCGCCATCCTTGCGGACCTGCAGGGGCCCAAGATCCGCATCGGCAAATTCCGCGACGGCCCCATTCAGCTCAAAACCGGGCAGGCGTTTGCTCTGGACACCGGGCTGGATGACAGTGCCGGCGACGCGCACCAGGTCGGTGTCAGTTACCCTCCCCTTCCCCACGATTGTCAGCCCGGCGATGTATTACTGCTGAACGATGGCCTGCTGGAACTGGAAGTGACCGGGATCGAGGGTACCCGGGTCAGCTGCAAGGTACTGGTCGGCGGCGAACTGTCCGACCACAAGGGCGTTAACCGCAAAGGGGGTGGCCTCAGCGCCCGCGCCCTGACCGAGAAAGACCTGGCCGACATCATTACCGCGGCCGAGATGGAAGTGGATTATCTGGCGCTCTCCTTTCCCCGGGATGCCCGCGATGTGGAAGAAGCCCGCAAGCACTACCGCAACGCCGGTGGTCAGGGCGGCATTGTTGCCAAAATCGAGCGAGCCGAAGCGGTAGCCGACGACGACACCCTGGATGCCATCATCGAGGCCTCCGACGGGGTCATGGTGGCCCGCGGTGATCTGGCCGTGGAGATTGGCGACGCCGAACTGGTCGGCGTACAGAAACACATTATCCGCCGTGCCCGTGCGCTCAATCGCTTCGTGATCACTGCCACCCAGATGATGGAATCCATGATCCACAGCCCACAACCCACCCGTGCGGAAGTGTCCGATGTGGCCAATGCCGTGCTCGACGGCACCGATGCGGTGATGCTGTCTGCCGAAACGGCCGTGGGGGATTATCCCAAAGAAACCGTGCAGGCCATGGATCGCATTATCCGCGGGGCGGAACGGACCTGGCAGGAACGACGCAATGATCACCCCGCGCACAACAGCGCCGACAATATCGACGAGGTGATTGCCATGGCCGCCATGCAAGCGGCCAACCGACTCAGCAACGTGACCGCCATCATCGCCATGACCGAAACCGGCAACACACCGCGGCTGATGTCCCGACTGCGCTCCGGCATTCCCATCTTTGCCTTTACGCCTTACCCCGCGACCCAGCGCCGGGTCGCAATCCTGCGCGGGGTGCGCGCAGTCCCGTTCGACAGTACCTCCATGCCCAGTGACACCGTCAACCGGCAGGCCGTCGCCATACTGGAAAACCTTGGCGTGGTAAAAACCGGTGACCGGGTGCTGATCACCAAAGGCAATTACGCCGACGCCCATGGCGGCACCAACACCCTCAAAATTGTGGAGGTGGGCGGCAACATCCAGTAACCGCCAGTTTTGACTTCTTGCCTTGCAGGCAATCACAGGGCGTCGCACGACGCCCCTGATTTTTATAGACCCTCCGAATCACTCCTTAACATTCCTACACCATTCCCATACGCAACAAGACGCCAGTAACAGCACGCCCGTTCTAGACTCAAGGTGAATCTGACAGGACACGGAGCTGCACTCGGGAGAGCCACCCGCGGCTTCCCTCCCACTGTGCAAAGCAGGGCGTATAACAATGAAAATCGGTCTGGTTGTGGATTCGGGCTGCGATTTGCCCAAAGACTACCTTGATGCCAATAACATTCTGGTCTTGCCGGTACCCATTCGGATCGGCAAGGAAATTTATGTAGATGACCGCGACCCGCAGCGAGCCCGCGACTTTTATACCCGCCACGAGGTCGATAAAAATCACGATGCCGAAACCGCACCACCCAGCGTCGAGCAGATCCGCACCCTGTTGTTAAAAGAGGCTGTTGGCAACTTCGATTATGCGCTGGTGCAAACCGTACCCAAAAGCCGTAGCCCCATTTTCGACAACGCCACCGAAGCGGCTCATGCCATCCTCGGCGATTACCGCCAGTACCGCGAAGCAGCGGGCCGGGAAGGGCCTTTTCGGATTCGTGTCAGTGACAGCCAGACCCTGTTCGCCGGTCAGGGCGTGCTGGCGGCCGAAACCATGCGGCTGATCAACAGCGGCATGAAAGTGGGCGATATCCGCCAGCGCATCAGTAATCTAACCCCGTGCACGACCGGCTATGCGGTAGTGCCAGACCTCTACTACGTGCACAAGCGAGCGCGCAAGAAAGGCGACAAGAGTGTCGGCTTCGTTGGTGCCCTGATGGGCTCCGCTCTGGATATCAAACCCATCCTGTGTGCCCGTCAGGACCAGACCTTTCCGGTCGCAAAAGTACGTGGCTTTGATGCAGCGGTGAACAAGATGTTCCAGCATGCCCGTGCCTGTGTTGAAAACGGACTGCTCACTCCCATTGTCTGTGTGAGTTATGCCGGCGACCCCGAAGCCGTGTACCAGATGCCAGGGTTTGATGCCCTCAAAGCCGCCACTGAACAACATGCCGTCGAGCTGTTGGTAAGTCATATGGGGCTTACCGGTGGAGTCAACATCGGCCCCGGCGCCATCAGCGTTGGTTTTATCAGCGAGCAGGAACCGTTGCAGTAGTCATCGCAGTTCCATCCCCCCGAATACGCCGCCGGTCAGGCGGCCCCGCTATTCTGTGATCCCGTTCTTGGTACGATGTGCTCGCGCAGCCGACAACAGCCGACCAAAACAATAACAACGGCACCGGTCGCGCATCGTTTCGCTACAACGGGAGAGCACAATGAAAATCGGATTGGTGGTAGACGCGACCTGCGATCTGCCCGCCCCTTATATTAAAGAGCATCACATCCAGGTTTTGCCCATTACCTTACGCATTGGTGATGAGCATGTGGTCGACGACCGCAACCCGGACACCCGCCAGGCCTTCTATGCCGATAACCGCCTGGACAAGGGCCATGATGCGGAGTCAGTGCCACTGGATGTGGACGCTTTTCGGGAATTTTTTCTTGAACGGATCGTCACCCACTACGACTACGCACTGGTGCAAACCCTGCCAGACAGCCGCAGCCCCATGTTCCAGAATGCCACCCGCGCATCCCATGCCATTTTGCAGGACTACAAGGCCGTGCGCAGTCAGGCTGGCGCGGAAGGCCCCTTTGCCCTGCGCGTCACCGACAGCGGCACCCTGTTCTGTGGCCAGGGCGTTCTGGCTGCCGCCACCATGAACCTGATCCGCACCGGCATGCGCATCAGCGAGATCCAGAACCGCATCAGCGAACTGGTCCCGCTTGCAACCGGTTATGCCGTCGTTGATGATCTTTTCTACGTTCAGAAACGGGCCCGCAAGAAAGGCGACAAAAGCGTCAGTTGGATCGGCGCCAAGCTTGGCAGTGCCCTGGATATCAAGCCCATCCTCTGTGCCCGCAATGGTGATTCCTTTCCCGTGGCCAAGGTGCGCGGCTACGACGCAGCCATTCTGAAGATGTTTAACCACGTGCAGCACTGTATTCGCCAGGGCCTGGAAGAGCCGGTGATTTGCGTCAGCTACGCGGGTGACCAGAATCACATTCCCCACTTGCCCGGCTTTAGCGAACTGGCTGCCTGCGCCACAGAACACGGCGTGCAATTGCTCACCACCGGCATGAGCCTCACCGGTGGGGTCAACCTGGGCCCAGGTGCTGTCAATGTCGGCTTTATCAGCACCCAGCCCGACGTCAGCTGACCCTCCCTGGAGGCCGCGCCCGCTTTCTTGAGCGCCAGCGCGGCCCGGCTTTTCGGCAATGGCAACCTCCGGGGATGCTGGCATAGTAACGGCCCCGATTTTCTGCCCCCGCCCACCGGCGCGGGCAGCCCCAAGGAGGAAGCATGTCTGATTCCATCAGTACCTTGAAAGCCAAGGGCCTGCCCGCCGAGGCACTGGCCTTTATCGAGTCCCTGCCCGCCGACCAGGCGGAGCAACTGGCCGCCAGCGTTCTGGCTGCCCTGCAAACCAAAGATGCCCGCGTGGAAAAGGCCATGAACAATGCCCTGAACGTGGTGCCCGGGCCGTTCCGACGCCCAGTGAAAAAAATGCTGTTCGGTTAAGCCCTGGAGAAACGTCTCATGCATATTGAAACCCGGGCAGAACTGCTCAAACTCAGCCGCCTTCTGGAAAGTGACGAAGGCTCCCTCGATTTCCTCGACGGTCAGGATCTTGACCAGCTGGCTCGCTTCCGAAACACCGTTTCCAGCTTTTTATATGCCCAACACCAGGATAGCTATCAGCGCCTGGCCGGCATCAGCAAACTGGTGCCCACCGGTGCCAGCGCCAAGCTTGCTACCACCGTGCTGGGGTCTGTCCTGGCCGCAGGCATCGCCTCCGAGCTGCCCGCCGACCGCGCAATCAAACTGGCGGACAAGCTGCCCGATGACTTCCTGGCCAAGCTCTGCATCCACCTGGAACCGTCACAGTCCCGCAGTCTGCTTGCAGCCATGCCTGACAAAATTGTGGCGCGGGTCGCGCAAACCCTGCTGACCATGGGCGAACACATCACGCTCGCGCGCTTCGTGGCAGTGATTCAACCGTCCGCCCTGCAAGCCATTACCGCCACCGTCAACGACGGCGAAGCCATGGTAATGATTGCCCTGTATCTGGAAGACAAGAGCAAACTGGATACCCTGCTCGGGCTGCTCAGTGAAGCGCAGCAACGGGCTACTCTGCAGGCCGCCACCGATCAGGCGTTATGGCCCGCTGTCCTGTCGCTGAATGAGCATCTGAACACCGAGTTGCGTGGCCGCATGGGTAACATGGTCGCGGAACAGGGCGAAACCGTGCTCAATCACATTCTCGATGTGGCCCGCGAGCAATCGCTGTGGACCAACCTGTTGCAGGCAGTCCATGCCATGGACAACCAGCATCAACAAGCGGTGGTCAATCTGGCCAAACTGAAAGAAGCAGCGGTCATGGAAAGCCTGGTAAGCACCGTTGCCAGTGAAGGCAGCTGGGACGAGTTTCTTACCCTGATCCCGTTGCTGGACCAGGCCCATCTGACCCCGGCGCTGGATGTACTGGTCGAGCATCAGCCAGCGGCGCTGGCCAACGCCCTGGAACACGCCCATGACAGCCATTTGCTGGGTTTCTTCGGGCATCTGCCGGACAGTGATATAGCTCGCATGGCACAGGCGATTCAGGGCCACGCCGCCAGTCAGTGGCAGGCATTTGCCGAGCGCAACAGCGATGCCCATGAAATCGAGGCCCTAAGGAACCTCTGAATAACGCCTTGCATGCTCAGCGTGTCCTGAAGCGCAGATCGGCTGATCTGCGCACGACCACCAAGGTCCGAGCCACCACTCCCGCCACATAGATACACGGCAGTAACGCCGCACTGTCTGGGCGGGAGCGGAAACTTAAGGAGCCTCTGAATAACTCCTTGCATGCTCAGCGTGACCTGGAGCGTGCAGCTGTTGTGTCTTGACTCGACGGTAAGGGTGGCTCCCTTTCCTAGAGGCAAGGCGCAGCAGATGTGCGCTCCAGGCCGCGCCCTTCGGGTCTTCCAGGCTGGCCCGCACTCGTTGTTGCGCTTCCTTCGAAGGTGAAGAGCCGATGGATGGACATACACCTTCAAAATCGCGCCCCTCTTTATCTTTTGGCCCATAGAGGGGGCGAACCAGCCTGAAAGACTGAGCACGCAAGGAGTTATTCAGAGGCTCCTTAACCAGGAAAACGTTATTTGGCGCCGCTGAGCTGCAGCATGTGAATCACGGCGTTGCGGACTTCTTCGTCGCTGCAATCAAAGCAGTTGCCGCGGGGGGGCATGGCGTTAACGCCATTGATAGCTTCCTGCACCAGAGTATCAAACCCTTCTTCTTCCACTTCGTGGGACCAGTACAGGCGGTTTTCCTTGCCGACCTTGGGCGCACCGGCAACACCGCTGCCGTGGCAGGTCACACAAAATTGCCGATACAACAACGCCCCGCTGCGCGGTTCTGCCTGGGTGGCAGCAGCGGCGGTCGGGGCGTCACTGTCGGAGCAGGCTGCCAGTAACAATACTGGCAGCAGTACGAGAAGACGTTTCAAGGCTACTTGCTCTTCTCGACCATGTATTCCACGGCCGCCTTGATCTCGTCGTCAGAGCAGGTCATGCACATCCCCTTGGGCGGCATGGCATTCAAGCCTTCGATGGCGTGCTTGACCAGGGTAGCTTCGCCCTGGGCAATACGCGGTGCCCAAGCACCCGCATCCCCGGTTTTCGGGGCCCCGGCTGCGCCAGAAGCGTGACAAGCGCCACAGGAGGCGTTGTAGACTTCTTCACCGGAACGCGGACCACTGGCCACTTCTTCACCGGCTGCGGCTGCGGTGCCGCATTCTTCGCCTTCCACACACACAGAACCTACCGGCTTGATACGCTCGGCAGTGGCACGATCGCTGAATACAGAGCGCTCACCCAGCGGGTAAGGGGAGATTTCCTTGGTGCTCTTGGCAGCCACATTGCCGGCAGCGAACAGGGCGGCAACCAGTACCAGGCTGGCGGTCAGCATCTTTTTCACGATTACACCTCTATTGTTCTGTGAGTCGCCGCAGGAAGCGCTACGGCTGCGGTTGGCGATTATACCCGCTCAAGCCGTAGGGACAAAACCGGATCTCGTCCCCCGCGGCAATCCCGGTCAGCTCGGCGGATTACAGCTCGACACGGGGCAGGCGCAGCAGGAAGCGACTCCCCTGATTCACCTGGCTTTGCACCTGAATATCGCCGCCGTGACGCTCGGTCACGACCTTCACGAAACGCAGCCCCATACCGGCACCACGGGTCCGGGCCCCCCCGCTGGTACTGGCACGACTGAAGCGCTGAAACAGCCGTGACTGAAACTCTTCAGGGATCCCTACCCCGCGGTCACGTACCTCACAGCAGACCTCATTGCTCTCGGAGAACAAACGCACATCTACCGAACTGCCCTCGTGGCTGTACTTGATGGCGTTGGTCAGCAGGTTGACCACCAACCGTTCCAGCAATTCGTTATTGCCCAGCACCCAGACATCCTGCTCCGGATCGTAATCAAAGCGCAGCGCAATTCCCCGCTGCTGCGCCTGGATTTGCACCAGATCGATGGCGCTTTCCACCACATCCAGCATGTCTTGCTCGCTCAGCTCCACGGTTTCTACCGCTTCGACCCGGGCCAGCTGCAGGAATTGCTCGGCGATGCTCAGGTTACGCTGGGCGTAGTGCTGCACGTTATCCAGAAACGCCGGCAGGTCCGGGTTGCTGTCCTCACGCATTTTTTCTGTCAGCGCCAATACCGAGACCATGGGCGAGCGCAGGTCATGGGACAGGAAATCGAGCATTTCTGAACGCGCACGCAGGGCCTGCTTGACCTCGGAGATATCCTTGAACGACAGGATCATCATGCGTCCGGGGTTGTCCCCGGCGTGCACCAGCAGCATATCCAGATACAGATCGGCCCCCTGACGATTGCGGCATTCCAGCTGGCTGCGCCCCTCGGCCAGAGTCTGGCGCAACAGCACATCCCAGCTACGCTCACGCAACTCCAGCTCACGGCCCAGATCGGTCACCAGGGACTGGCCACTGTCCAGCATTCCCATGTCGATGCCCAGCAACAACGCCGCCTGGGGGTTGGCATAAACAATCACCCCGCAGGCATCCGCAATCACGACCCCTTCGCGAATCTGCGCCAGCGTGACCTGGAAAAAGCGGGTCAGTGCTTCCTGGCGTTCTTCTTCCCGCTGCAAACGCTCGATATGGTTTTCCAGTACCTCGTAGCGCGGCCCCGACAACGGTTCATGGGAACGCACCCGCACTAGCATGGCCCGCACCCAATAATCGTAGGTATCGGCATCCAGCGCCTGTTCCCACACCACATCCAGCTCATAGCGCTTCCCCTCATGCCGGAAGCGGTACTGGCGCGCCAGGCCACTTTTCCAGCCCGATGCCGGCAGACGGTCCCCCCCGCGCAGGGGCATATCCCCCCCCTGAAGCCGCCAGGCCTTCACCGGCATGACGGTGTCCAGCATGTTTGCCATCTGCTGCAGGGAAGAGGCACGGGTAAGACGCTGGTTCAGGTCGCTGTATCCGGACAACCGCTCCAGGGCGTTGCGCATATAGGAAAGAGAGTATTCCAGACGTCGCCAGGTCCATAGCGGATAAGCCATCAATGCCGCCGCCATGGCCGGCGCCGGCGGGAACCACAATCGCAGGGTAATCAGCAGGACCATGCTCGCCAGCAGACAGGCCCCCATGATTCCCGCCACCAGCGGGATCGACCAGCGCGGCAACACAAACGGCAACAGCAACGGCGCCAGCAGCGCCAGCAGCGCCCCCAGCACCAAGGCGCTGGGCTTGCCCAGATCGCGGATCAGGCGATCCTCGCGCAACGCATCCAGCAAATTAGCATTAATCTCCACCCCGGCCATCAACTCGCCACTGTTCCCCATGGGGGTCGGCAACATATCGCCCAGCCCTGCCGCAGTGGCGCCGATCAGGACGATCTTGTCGCGAATCAATTGCTCGGGAATCAGGTTTTCCAGCAACTCCACCGCAGAGACCTGCGGGTAGCTGTTAGGGCCGTTCACGAAAGGAATCAGGCGATGGTAGCGGCGCACATTCGCCAGCCCGGAAAACTCTTCGCCCTTGTCAGCGGGGAACAACTGCTCGGAGAGCATGCCTTCCTGTACCAGTAAAGTCTGGGTGATGTGCGGCCACCAGGCCTGCCCGATACCGGAACGCATGAACACGGAACGGGCAACCCCATCGGCATCCAGCTCCAGATCCACATGCCCCAATCCGGCCGCCGCTCGAGCAAACGGAGAATGCGGCAGCACTTCGATCAACTGCCCGCCGGCACGCAATTGCTCCACATGCACCGGCAGGTACACATGACCATTGGCGGCCATGGCCTGCACCAAAGCCAGGTCCGAACGGGGATTGTTGCGGTCCGGTTCCGACAGGATCAGATCCATCAGCACCGCCCGGGCGCCCATCTCGGTCAGCCGGTTGATAATGTCGGCGTGAACTTGTCTGTCCCAGGGCCAACGGCCTACTTCCCGCAGGCTGTATTCATCGATACCGACGATCACCAGGTCACTGGCGGGTTCATCCGGCAGCGTATGCAGCAGGTTGTCGTAGATATAGCGATCAACAAATGACAGTGCACCACTGATGCTCAGCAGTACGCTCAGTGCCGCCACCAGGAACAACACCGACAGGTGCTCAGCAAGGTAACGACGATGGTCCGGACTCAGACGCGCGGGCATGAATTACAGGGCCAGCAGCATGGCAGCCGCCCCGACAAATACCCATAGATCCCAACGAGGCTTTTCTTCCGGCGGTGCAGGCGGTTCAGGGGGCGGAGGCGGTGGGGCCGGCGTCACCACGATGTCACGCCAGTTTTCATGGCCACGCAGACCGTGGCCATCCACCGCACGCACCAGCAGGCGGTACTCGCCTACCGGTAAGTCTTGCTGCCAGTGGCCGGCCTCCAAACGCTGTTGCCCCAGCAAACGGTTGTCCGGTTGCTGATACCACTCGACCCAGTAATGGTCCGCCTCGGCCTGGGTTGGCCAAACCGCCACCGCCCCGGTGTGGCTGACGGTCAGTTCAACGGTAGGCGCAGGCAGCAATGGCACCGGCGCCATGGGCGACTCATCCACCTGGGCCAGGGTGGCAAAGCCCCCTTCCACTTCACGGGTGGTGCCGCGGGCGCCCACATCCACCTGACCGCTGATCACTTCGTTACGGGTGGTCTCGGCGCCGTCTACACCCAGGTAGTATTCGGTGCCGCGCACCGCCGCCACCGCCCCCGGGGTATAGACCTCGAACGAGGCTTCATCACTGGTCAGCGGCGTCACACGGTTACGGATATTGCCGCGCTCCAGGCGCAGCTCGGTGCGCTCACCGGGCTGATCCAGAAAACGGCGGTAACGGGTTACCACCAACAGACTGGAAGGCTTGATCGAGACATCCGACTGGTCGGCAAAATGAATACGGGCACTGCCATCGGCCCCGGTTTCCAGTGCATCACCAAATTGCACCGTGTCCCCGGTACTCACAGGGCGGGGTTCTCCGCCTGCGGCGGGGTACAGCATAACTTCACCGGTAACCGCTTCCAGCCGGGCAGGAATGGGTTTTTCCTTGAGCCAGTCGATGGACACCCGAAGGCTGTCGCCCGGGCGCAGGGCGTGGGGATCGGTAAGGTGATTATGATCGGCCAGCTGACGCCAGCAGGCCTCGGGCTGCTGGGCAAACCGCAAGCACACCTTCCAGAGGGAATCGCCGGGGCGGAGTGTGTAGTGCCAGTCTTCACTGGCCTGCGCTGCCGGGAAAAGCCCCAGCCACAGCAGGGCGGCTATCCCCAACCAGACCCTCATAATGTGCTTCCTTGTAGTGACTTATTCTTCGACAGGCTCCAGACGATAACCGTGCTGATAAACCGTCTTGATTCGGTAGCCACGCTCCGGACGAATCTGAAGGCTGCGACGGATGCGGCTGATGTGCACATCCACCGTCCGTGACTCAATGGGGGTCATGATACCCCAGACTTTCTCCAACAGGTGGGCCCGGCTCATCAGCTTGCCCACATTCTGGAACAGGTAGCTGGCCAGTTCATAGTCCTTGTCGGTCAGTTTAACCGGATCCTCATCCAGCAAAATCTGCCGGCGGGCACGATCAACCACCCAGGGCCCGACTGTCAGCGCCTTTTCTTCATCCATTTCCGCTACCCCTGCCCGGCGCCCTAGGGCAGTAATCCGGGCCAGCAATTCCGCTTGCTTGGTCGGCTTCACCATGTAGTCATCTGCTCCCTGGGACAACGCCCCGACAATGGACGACTCATCATCACGCTGGGTGGCAAACAGCACCGGCGTGCGGTTTCCGCTGGCGCGCACTTCTTCCAGAACGGCATAGCCATTCATGTCCGGCACTTCCCAATCCAGCACCAGAATATCGAAGGTATCGCGGCGCAGCAGGGACATAAAATCCCGACCGTTGGCCAGATGAATACAGTTGTGCCCGGCCTCTTGCAGCCAGTGGGTCACCAGCTCGGCCTGGGCCATGTCATCTTCCAGATATGCAATGCGCACGGTTGTCTCCATTTGCCCATTCACCTGTCGCTTCGCGCTTCCTTTCTGAGCGCTAACGCCGGTAAAGGCTACAGGGTTATCAAAGAGTTAGCGGGAAAAGATTGTAAAATGCCGCCACCGATAAAGCGATACTTCAACCCCGGGTTCCCACCCGCATTCCGCTGCGTCCTGGCCCGATCTCAACCCCGCAAGCGGGCTACGCCGAGCGCGCTGTCAACTTCAGCCCCACCACACCCACGATAATCAGTCCCATGAACAACAGGCGCGATAGCTGGGCAGGATCCTTGAGCCAGACAATGCCAATCACGGTGATACCCACGGCACCCAGCCCTGTCCACACTGCATACGCCGTGCCCACCGGAATACCCCGCATGGCATAGGACAACATCAACATGTTCAACCCGGTGAGCACCAGCGAGGTGCCAATCGACGCCACACCCGGGTTCATTTGGATCCACTTGAGACTCAGCGCCCAGGCAATCTCCACAATCACGGCCAGCAGCAGTACGACCCAATACAGGTTCATCGGCTTCTCCAGGCGGGCTCGTACAGGCACCAGAACCGCCGGAAACCCGAAAGAGGCGGCCTGAGAAGACATTGCACCAGATGGGTGCAGCGCGAATTATAGCCAACCCACGCGGCAATGCACCCATCCATGGACGCCACCGCCACAACCGGCTATCATTCGCGCCCGTTGGATCCCCCAAGTTCCAGCTGCACGGCCCGGGTAACAGGATGCTACCCCTGCCCGTGCAACCCTGATTGCACAATGTGTTTTGCGCCCGTAGCTCAGCTGGATAGAGCGTTGCCCTCCGGAGGCAAAGGTCAGAGGTTCGAATCCTCTCGGGCGTGCCATCTTTCCCACAAAAAAGGGGCCTTCTGATCAGAAGGCCCCTTTTTTGTGGGACATCAAGGTCGGCCGCCGTTATTGAAAGACCGCCTCCTCTTGGAGCCCCCTCGCCAACCTGATTAAATGACCCATTGCACATCCTTCTGTGCCCCATCACGCCACAATAAGCGAGCCATGTTTTTCAGCGACGAGCGCGCCCAATTCTTCAAGCCCCTCACCGGCAAGTACCGCGAACAGGTAGTCGAATGCCTGCGCCTGCTGCACGAGCGGCTGTACAGCGCCAAGGCGGACTACGGCGAATCACTCAAGCGTGATCAGGTGCTGGATGTGTTCAGCGAAGCCCTGGAACGGGCCCCGCTGCTGGACGGCGACGAAGACGGCAGCCGCTTCCGCAACAATCGCGAGCAGGCAGGCTGGATCCTCAACCTGCTGGTGGAGCATGGCTGGCTGAAGCGGGACAAGGACGAAGCCTCCTTCCAGTCCACCTACCCGTTCAGCCGCACCGGCCGCCTGTTCACCCAGACTCTGGCGGAAGTGGACGGGCGCAGCGTGCGCACCCGCCACCGCAACACCCGCAACACCCTCAATGCCCTGGCCGCCTTTGTGGATCGCGGTGAGGTCTACGATCTGCTCGATGCCCACGAACATTCCGAGCGCATCATCGCCGACTTCACCGACATCATCGCCGAGCTGGAAGAACGCAAACGGGAGCTGGTGAAAGAAGTGGAAGCGCAGCAATTGGTGCAGCAGGCCAGCGACCAGTTCTTCGACTTCATGGAAAAGCGCTTCCAGCCCGACGTGGCGATTCGCATGTCCGCCGACAGCGTAGAAAAGCACCGCGACCGTATTCAAAGCACCATCGAACAGATCAAGCGCAAACCAAAAACCTGGAAGGCCAACGCCGAAAAGGAACTGCGCCGCCTGGCCCCGGACCTGATCGTCAGCCAGGACGCCTCCGTGCTGTTCCAGCTGCTGGACAGCATCGAGACGCGCATGCGCAACGCCTCGGAAATCATGCTGCCGGCACTGCGCCGCACCCTGCAGGGTTTCACCCGCCGGGCCGACATCATCATTCGCCAGCTCAGCTACCTGCACAGCCAGAAGCACAACGACATCGTCGGCCTGTGCAAGGAACTGTCCGAGCTGGATGAAGAAACCTATAACGCGCGTCTGCAGCACGCCGGCGACAGTCTCGCCAGCCTGCACCTGGGCTTTGTGGATCCCGCCCAGGTACGCCTGCGCGAACAGCGCAGCCAGCGAGTGGTGCACAGCCGCATGGTGGAACTGGACGACCCGGACGCCGACACCCTGCGCGAGCTGGCCACCCAGCAGCTGCTGGAAAAGGCCTTCAATATCAATGGTGGCGCCCTGCGCGATTACCTGCGCGATGCCCTCGGCGCCAGCCGCCGCATCGACAACCGCGACCTGCCCATTAACACCGCCCGCGACCTGCTGGCCCTGAGCCACGTGATCGAACTGGGCAGCGCCGACCACGCCGCCAACGGCTTCCGCCTGCGTATTACCCCCACCGACCCCATCACCGACGAACACTACTTCGTCCGTCGTGATGGTTTCCTGCTGGAACTGGAACACGATGAGCCAAGCACCATTACAACACGCCCTGAGTGAGGCCCTGGACGCCCGCGGCGTCACCCCTGCCCAGTTCTCGGAACTGATGATCCGCCTGCTGGATCACGGCGTGCTGTGCCGCAGCGAAAGCAAGAAGGAAGCGGAACTCTACGACCGCTACCTGCAGATTCCCGAACTGGTGGAAGACTACCTGAGCGTGCTGCACATCCGCCTGCATCATGAGCGCCGCTTCACCTCTCTGCGCCTGTTCCCCCCCGGTGCCGAAATCCCCGGCGAAGCCGACAGCGAAGACGGTTTCAACAGCGGCCTGCGCAATCGCCTTAGCCAGCAGGAAGTGGCCCTGATCCTGGTGCTGCGCGCCGAATACGACAAATCCCTGCGCGACGGCCAGATCGACGAACACGGCCAGGCCACCCTGCCCCTGGAAGCCATCAACCTGGCCAGCAAAAACCTGCTCGGCCGCCCGCTCCCGGAAGGCCGCACCGAACGCGACGCCCTGTTCCGCCGCATGCGCCAACTACGACTGATCCGCAGCGACGGCGACAACAGCCTGGAAGACAACGAAACCTGGCTCACCATCCGCCCGGACATCACCAGCCTGGTCACCGACACCGTGCTCTCGCAACTGCTAGGCGACGACAACAAACCCGCCAGCAACGACGACGCCGAAGACGACAAGGAGGAGGACCAGCAATGATCCAAACCACCTCCCTCCGTAGGAGCCTGCCTGCAGGCGATCTTTACCCCAACACCATCCGTAGGAGCGTCGCTCGCGGCGCGATCCCCAACGCCCACAATCGCGCCGCCAGCGACGCTCCTACCAAAAACCGCAAACAGGTCCACCCATGTATTTAAAACGCTCCATCACCGTCAACTGGGGCAACCTGCCCCCCGGCGAACTGGAATACGGCCCGGTGAACCTGTTCTCCGGCGGCAACGGCTCCGGCAAGACCACCGCCGCCGACGCCCTGCAAACCCTGATGACCGCCGCCCACGACAACCTGTTCAACTACAACCCGGGGCAGGACGAAACCACCCAGCGCGGCCGCGGCGGCAAACAGGTACGCACCCTGGCCTCCTATGTGCTCGGCTGTGACGACGGCGCCTACGCCCGCCCGTATGACAGCGACGGCTACATCGCCGGGGTCTTCCACCCCACCAAGGGCGAAACCGCCGAACCCTTCACCGCCGTCATCGGCGTGCGCGCCCACCTGGACAAGGCCGGCAGCACCAGCCAGGCCCGGCAGCAGGAACTGCTGCTGATGATCGTCCCCGGCGAAATGCTCAACCTGTCCCACTTCGTACGCGAATACGGCGGCGAAAAAGCCACGGTGCCGATCACCGAGATCGCCAACCAGCTGCGCCAGCAGTTCGGCAAAAAAAACGTGGAAACCTACGACAAGAAAGGCCAGTACCTGGCGCGCCTGTACGGTGCCCTGCGCGGCAAACGCGATGCCGTCTCCCAACAGGAAGCCAAGAACGCCGCCCGCACCTTCGCCCGTTTCATGGCCTACAAACCGGTGGAGTCCATCAACCAGTTTGTCGCCAGCGAAGTGCTCGAACCCCACGACATGGGCGACACCCTGCGCCGCATCCGCGACCTCATGCGCACCGTCCACGGCATGGCCGAAGAAGCCGAACAACTGCAGCAGAACGTGAACCTGCTCGCCCAGGCGCAAAGCCATACCGACACCTACCTGGACACCTGGCTGGAACGCACCACCCAGGCCTACGGCGCCGCCGCGCAACAATTCCAGCGCAACCAGAAAAATTATCTGGAAAAGAAGGAAGAACAGAACAGCCTTAGACAACAACAGGAAGGCAACCGCGAAGAAGCAGAACAAGTCCAACAGCGCCTCGACCAGGCCCACGCAGAGCTGGTGGAACTACAAGCGCGCATCCTCGGCATCCCTGCCCTGCGTGACAAACAGCAGCTGGAAAAGCAGCTGGCCGACCTGACCCAACAACTCCAGCAAGGCGCCCGCCCGCTCCTTGAACAAGACCAGCAACGCAACAAAAACCTGGAAGCCCTGCGCAACATCCAGGGCCTGCTGGCCCGTCACAGCATCGAACTGGAACTGCCCAGCTTCGCCAGCAAACACTGGCGCAGCACCAGCAAAGCGCTGCTCGCCGAACAGAGCAACGCCCTGCCGGACCTGAACCAGATGCTGGCCCGGGACTGGATCGACCTGTCCCCACTGGAAGACGGCCTCACCCGCGTGCGCAGCGAACAGCAGCTGCACAACCAGCTGGCCGAACAACTGCACAGCGAACGGGAAGACAAACCCGGCCAGGAAGCGCTCTCCGTCGCGCAGCGGCTGGACCGCATCGTCAGCAAACGCGGCCAGGCCCTGGAAACCCTGGACCAGCAGCAAAAGAAAATCGAACAACAGATCCGCAACCTGGAATCCAAACGGGTGAACTACCCGCAGGATGTGGAGATCGCCATCCACGCCATCCGCCAGGAATGCCCCCAGGCAGAACCACGGGTGCTGTGCGACCACGTGGAAGTTCAGGACCCTGACTGGCAGATGGCCATCGAAGGCTACATCGGCGGCGCCCGCTTCGGCATTCTGGTGGAACCCGACCATGAAGCCGAAGCCATCCGCATCGTCCGCCGCCTCAGCGGCAAGCAACGCAACCGCGCCCGCGTCATTCAGGGCGAACAGGCCCGCCGCGATGCAGAACGGGTGCAACTGCCCGACGACTCCCTGTTCCACGCCCTGCGCTTCAGCCACCGCACCGCCGAGCATTACCTGAAAGCCTCCTACGGCAGCGTGGTCTGCGTGGAAGACGCCGAATCGCTACGCCGCACCCGGCGCGGCATCACCGCCGATGGCCTCGGCTCCGGCGGCTACGCCATGTTCCGCTGCGACCTGCCGGACAGCGATCTGGTATTCGGCGAAGCCGCCCGCGAACGCAACCTGCACGCCCAGCGCAACGCGCTCATGGAACTGCAGGAAAACTACCAGCGCGCCGCCGACGATTATCAGGCCGTGCGCCAACTGCACACCCAGGTTAAAACCTTCCAGCCCCTGCACTGGGTCAACGCCGCCACCCAGTTGCTGGATGCCCAGCGCCAGCTACAGGAAACCGAAAAGGCCCTGGAAACTCTGGACCTGAGCGATCACGAAGAGCTGGAAGCAAAGCAGCAGCAAGCCAAGACCCTGCATCAGGAACTGGAAGCCAAACAGAAGCAGCTCACCGAAGAGAACGGCAAGCTCAGCGAAAAACTCAGCGCCTGCAGCAAAACCATCACCACCCTGGCCGACCAGAGCGAACAGTTTCAGGAAAAGCAGGACGAAGCCGAAGCCAACCTGCACGGCTGCACCAAATACTGGCCGGGGCTGGATGTGGAACCGCGCATCGCCGCCATGGATGAACGCCTGCAAAACGCCCACGGCGACATCGACTTTATCGCCGAAGAAACCGCGCTCACCGAGCAGCTCACCAAAACCGCCGTAGCGCTGGAGAAAACCCTCAACCAGTACAACCAACAGGCCCAACCCGCCGACCAGATCCTGGCGGACAGTGCGGACGCCCTGCACAGCGCCCCGTTCTTCGGCCATGTGCAAAGCCTGCACCAGCAATTGGATAATCTACACAACCGCCTGCGCAACAACGTGCTGCTGGAAAAGCAGGAAAAACTCACCAGCCTGCGCGACACCTTCAACACCACCTTCGTCAGCGACCTGTGCAGCCAGATCCACCAGGCCATCCAGGATGGCGAGCGCATCCTCAAGAGCCTCAACAGCGAACTGGAACACCACCAGTTCGGTGCCGACCGCGAGCGCTTTTCGTTTGAGTGGCAGTGGATACCGGAATACAAGGAATACTGGAACTTCTTCAAGGAAGTCATCGACATTCCCAACCTGGGCGACGGCACCAGCCTGTTCGACACGCCCCTGTCCGCCAAGGCCGAAGCGGTACGCGACCGCCTGCTCAACCTGCTGCTGGACGGCGACGAACAACAGGCCCTGCGCGAACTGGAACGCATCAGCGACTACCGCCGCTACCGCCAGTACGACATCCTCAAACACCCGCAGGGCAAACAGCCCATCAGCCTCAGCCAGTACGGCACCGGCTCCGGCGGGCAACTGGAAACCCCGGCCTACATCATCCGTGCCGCCGCCATCACCAGCGCCTTCCGCTTCAACGAAGGCGACAGCCACCTGCGCATGGTCATCGTCGACGAAGCCTTCATGCACATGGACGAAAGCCGTTCCAAGAGCGTCATCAACTACCTCACCCACACCCTGGGCCTACAACTCATCTTCATCATGCCCACCAGCAAAGCCGGCCCCTTCCTGGACCTGATCAGCAACCAGTTCGTATTCAGCAAGGTGCCCAGCCCCATCGCCGTGGGCGAACTCAACACCCGGGTACTGGTAGACAGACAACAACTCAACCAGGAACGCATCAGCGAACTGTGGGAACAGCACAGAAGAGTGATTCGCCAGCAAGGGGCGCTGGACTTCATGGATGAGATCAGCCCATGACCACGCCTATCTGGCTCAAGGACGAGCCCTGGCTGGCCAAATGGTTAGGCTGGTTTCTGGACAAGCTGGATAACCGTGACGGCGAGCCATCGCAACGCGCCATCACCCGCCGCATCAAGAAAAGCACCCTGCCGGCCCTCTACGACTTCAACGAAGACACCCAAGGCCGCTGGCAATTGCTGCAACAGATCGCCCGCGACCACGGCATCTTCGAAATCCGCCCGGACAACAAACGCAGCGCCTTCCAGGAACCCTACGAAAACGCCCAGTGCCGCCTGAACTCGGACTGCGAAGCGCTATTAAGAGAGTGGCTAAATCGCCCCAAACAAGACCCGGTTGTACAGGCATGGCAACAGGCCATCAACGAACACGCTGCCAGCTTCATCGACAACGGCGAAGCCCTGCTAAATCAAAAACCACAGATTCCCGGGCTCACCCCGGCAGAGATCGTCAGTGCCTTCGCCAACATCGAACCCTACCTGAACCAAAACCTGACACTCAGAGAAATCGCTGCCCGCTGTTTCAACGGCGACTCCAAGGCGTTGGATAACCGCTTCGAGCTACTGCTCAAACTCTACGGTGACAACGCCAACGGCATCCAACCCCGGCCACTGCTCCTTACCGCCTGGGCGCCACCCGGCTTCAGCAAACTACTCATCGTCGAAAACCAGGACAGCTTCCTGCGCCTGGTAGAAAACTCACCGGAAGACTACGCCCTGCTCTACAGCGGCGGCTTCCGCGCCAGCGCCACCCGCCTGAGCAGCGAACACGCCCGCTTCGCCTTCCTCCCCGGCAGCGACCCGGAGCGCTTCAAACAACGCTGGCTAGATGAACAAACGGAATGCCACTTCTGGGGCGACCTGGACTTCGCCGGCATGGGCATCCTGAAAGCATTAAGAAACAGCCTGCCCAACCTGCAAGCCTGGCAACCGGGCTACCAACCCATGCTGGAAATCCTCAACACCGGCGGCGGCCACACCCCACAACAAACCAGAAAAACCGCCCAAACCGACCCCGGCACCACCGGCTGCCCCTACACCGACAGCACCCTGCTCCCCGCCCTAAGACAAACCAATAGCGCCCTAGACCAGGAAGCCATCCACATCCCGTAGGGCGGAAATTGGCGTGAGCCAATCTCCGCCAACTGTAGGAGCCCCTCTCGAAGGGCGAACCACGGGCTACGGCAATGTTTTGTAGGAGCGGTGGTTCCACCGCGATCCGAGCGCCAGCGAGGCCAACCCCATCGCGATGGGCATCACCACCTCAAACCCCAGTTTTTCACCTTTTGGAATAACTTGGCCAGCCAGCCACTCTAGACTTTCCCTCGTTGACGGCACCAATAAGCAAGAGGGGATGCATAATGAAGGACAACAACAAGGAATTGGTAATCAACTGGCATATCACCGAGGTATGCAATTATGACTGCCAGTATTGCTTCGCAAAATGGGAAGAACATGCACCGCGTGAGGAGGTATGCAGAGACGCGGCATCGTCCAGAGCGCTACTCGGGGAGTTATCTGCATTTTTCTCGCCTGACAACCCGGACAACCCGCTCCACTCATCTTTGCAATGGGGAAATATCCGTCTGAACATTGCCGGTGGAGAGCCCATGCTCCATGACAGCCATTTCTATCGTGTCATTGAGCAAGCTGCTGAGCTTGGAATGAAGGTATCCATTATAACCAATGGCAGCTATCTGAACACCAAATCAGTATCAAGGATAGCACCATACCTTTCATGGCTCGGCATCAGCATTGATTCTTCGTTGCCTACATCCAATCGGATCATTGGACGCAGTAACGTAAGAGGAACGCAGCTTGACCTGAAAAGAATGCCTGAGCTGCTTAACCTTGCACGATCGATCAATCCCGATCTTCGAATCAAGATCAACACCGTAGTTAACTCAGAAAACCATAAGGAAGATTTCCACCCTCTCATTGAGGCCCTGTCTCCCGACAAGTGGAAGATCTTCAAGGTGCTTCCCATAATCAACCGGAACCTTCAAATCCATGACCATGATTATGAGGAAATTGTTCTCAGACACTCATTCTTCAAGCAAATCATGTATCCCGAGAACAATGAAGAAATGAGAGAATCTTATATCATGATTGATCCCAAAGGCCGTTTCTTCCAAAACGGTGAAGCCAATCTTCCAGATAATTACCGATACAGCCAGCCGATTCATGAAGCGGGCGCCAAACAGGCATTTTCACAAATCAGGTTTAGCTCAAGAAAGTTTGATTCTAGGTATCGAACGATCTAGCAATAGGCCATAAAGCGACTACCTTGTTAAAAAGTCACTTTGCAAAAACCACTCTGGAAGCGGCTTCGCCCCCTTTTCATAACCCGGATCCGCTTCCACAACATCTCTATGATGATTCCACCAGTAACGATACTCATGACCAACAATATCAATCCATCTGCTCGGTGACTTCCCACAAAATGTCACCTGAAAAAACGCTGCTACGAGATAAAGCTCAACAGGCGGACGATTCATATCGAGATGACCTGACTTTACAGGCCTAACCATCTCCCTCCACATCGAGGAAAACTGCTTGAAAGAAAGACGCTTATTACCACTACGAATTTTGGCCAGTTCAGCTGCGCTCACATTAGCCATGCTCGCTATATCATCAACAGAAGGCACACTTCTCCAAGACCCAACTTTCGCTCTGTCAACCAACAGCCCCATAAATTCCACAAGACTGAAATAAGGCAGGACGAGGCCACCACGCGGGCATTTCTCACCCAGCTTGAAGTCCGCAGAAACCCTGGGGGTCAAGTTAATGAATATTGGTTCCATCTCATATTCAGGGTAATCACGCGACACACACTCTATATCCAGCAAGGCAAAGAAGGAGACACATACATTTCGCAGAAATATCTCCAGCTTCTGCCTCTCACCTAACTTCTCTAAACTCACATCCCTTTCTGGGTCGTGACTTACCATGTAATCATCAGAAAAGCCTTCCAGCTCTTTCATAGCTCCCGGAATACCCTCGACACCTCCCCTACGACAGGCCAAATACAAGGAGCTCATTGCCTTGTCGGCCTTCTCCGCCATAACGTCTAGCCGTGGATACGCGTCGGAACCAAGATAGTTATAAACGACACCCTGGAAACCTGCACCTTTTCCCTGGCTAACAGGGTTGCCTGAAAACCACTCCCTTGCCTCCTGGTCGGATATTACCTCATCAATCAGCGTTTTAAAAAAATTATCTTCAGCATTCTTATCTGCCTGCTGGCGCTTTTTCAGGCTTATCTTCCCAGCAAGATATTTTCTGGCAGTCGGGCGACTAAGACCGGTCAGATACTGTAACCTTGAAATTAATGAACCTCCTTGCATTTCGTTAAATACGGGCAACCAAATTTCGTTCTGAAACATGCCTTTCCTATCGTGTTAATATCATGATCATTCCTGAGCTACTGTGCTATCAGGAAGAACCTGTGAGAAAGCACTTCATGAGAAAAGATCGGTCACTCGCCGAACTCGATCGAGCCCGGACTAATCAACGATGGTCCTGCCGGGTGCTCAGGATCACTCATCCTCAACTTATACCCTTTCCGGATATAAGCTATGACCTCTTCAATGGTGCCAACCCTGATTTGATCTTCCTCAAACCGGGTCATGCTGACAATATAGCAGCCATCCTTGTAACGATGCGGCACCAATAATGCGCCTGCCTTTTTCCCTCTTTTGACACGCGAATATAACTGCCTCTTCTCATCACTTTTTTCTGGCATGACCGTCACGCCAGGCGAATTTAAGGTAGGCACATCATCAATGGACACAGGTGGAGCAGCCATCTTTGGCATAAACGTTTCAGGCTCTTGATGCGGCTCGCTTTCTTCATTGGCAGAATCAGCCAGAAACAGGCCTAGCGCCTCTTCAACCAACTTGCGCTTTCTGCTGGCCTCTGATTGGCTTTCCATCCAGCCTTCAAAGTGTCCGTTAGCGCCGGAAGGATGTGCCACATGCACCCACAGACGGCCATCCGCCTTTGCTGCTACGTCATTGATCTTCTCAAACGCTTCCGGAAAAAGGTCTCGAATCAAGGCTTGGCAGTGCTTGATATATCCGGAATCATTTCCCAGCATCACCACCGTATTAACACTGCCCGGCATTTCCTTGAGAAACCGATTGGTGCAAGTAGAAATCACTTGCGGAATTTCCTTGAAGGACTTCTTGATTAATGGTCCAGAGCATTGATACTTGCCCGACTCATCCTGCCGGGCAACGCTGCATCGTATCAGTGAGCCGAAGGCCACATTGCCGGCAGGATTGGCAATGGCTGCATCCAGTGATTCGCCTGCCTCCAGAGCCCCCAGATGCTTCAGTATCCGCTCCAGCCTTGGCCGCATTCCAGCAAACGCCACCTCATCAAAACTGCCGTTGTCGTAATAATCCGCCTGCGTGCTCCCCTTGGAGAACCCCAGCACCAGCCATTCCGGGTTGGTGCCACCCCATGCTCCAGGATCATTCCGCATTTTCCACAGCGCGTGCGGGAAGGCTTCCTTCTCACCTGGTGAGTAACAGGCTACACAGTCGATCTTTCCATGCTTCGGCAACATCAGTAATACCCATGGGCAGGATCTGTGACGAGGACTTCACCCGTGGAAGGCCTCATCATTAAATTGGTTTCATTGAAATCCAGATCCGCACTTTCCTTTAGGCATTGCTCACACATGAACACCATGGTTTCCGCAACCAAGGCGAGCGACACAGGCGTTTCACATTTTGGAATGGCAAGCCGAACACGCTCTAGCTCGTCTCTTACAATGACCAGCGCGTCATCTACTTCGGCCAGAGCAAGAACAGCCTTGATCCATGCCTTCACTTCACTCTCAAGCTCTGGAGACACGCTCAGCGGCACCAGTTTTTCAAACTCGGCAAGCCACAGGTCATCATAACCAGCCATATCCCCATCGCCCTCCAGGCGCCCCCAGTCATTGAAACACTTCGGAACAGCCAGCCCCTCAGAGCCAGCTCGAATCACGAAGGTATGGGAGGCGCCATCAGAGGCCAGTCGGTAAATCGTGTCTCCAGCATCGTAAATTTCCGTGGTAGAGCCACAATCAATCAGTTCCTTGCCCTTCAACGGAAAGGTTGACCTTGTCTTCTCCACAAACTCGCCATCCAGCACAAAGTGTGCACTCATAATCACCCCAACAGTGTCGCCCAAAGAAGTAATCATAGGCATTCCGCTGGTTTATTCCTTTTCAATCTGTAAGCAGCATGTCATCTTTTTACAGATTACTCTCCACCACCCGCTCCATGCTTTGCATCCAGGCAGCTTTGAAGGAAGGATCAGCCGCAAACAGTTTATACAGCTCCAGCTCATCCTTGCGGCGCTGCAGCATCACTTCCTTCAGCATCTTCTCGAACGCAAGCTTGCGGTTATGGGGGTCTGGGTTGTCCTGATACTTCTTCTTGAAATCAGGGTGTTGGCGAATACTTTCCGCAATATTGACGAACTTGACCCTCTGTTCTTCCGGCGTGGCGCTCCAGCCCTGGAACCAGCGTTCATTGAAAGAACGCACGATGTCGTCCAGCGGGTCCATTTGCTGCTCCCCGCCATGGCCACCGCGGGGATTCGGGTTCTGGGGATCGACTTCGGTTTCGCCCTGATCCAGTTCAATAGCCTGATTCAGCTTGACCCGCTGCAGGCCATAAGAGCTCAGATCCACTGACTCAAGCAGCTCATCAATAGCGTCCGCATCCGGGTCTTTTACCTTGAGCTTGGGAATCAGGAACTTGAGGAACCAGAACAGCTTTTCCCAGGCAAGGATTTCATAGGGCATGATCGAAGCCATCTGGCCGTAGATCTTCACGTATTGCTTGGCCTTGATCTTGAAATCGATTTTGTCTTCGTCTTCCAGCCCCAGTTCGTGTTCGAACCGGGAAGCCGCCACATCAATAATCGGACTCAGGGTCTGGGCATCTTCATTATTGAAATAGCGATTTGTGAAATCCTCGACTTCGTGCCACTCATAGACCCCCACCTCATCCATCATGTCTTTCAGCTCATGGAGTACATTCACATCCGTGGCGCCGGAGAGGGAGGTTGCTGTGTAGAACGGGTCAAAAGCCGTCTTGATGTCGTCGCTGGAATTGAAGAAATCGAGGATAAACAGATCCTCGGTCTTCTTGCCCAGCTTGGGCGCGGAGCGGTTGAGCCTAGAGAGCGCCTGCACACAGAGGACAGAGGCCAGCTTCTTGTCAACATACATGGCGCACAGCTTGGGCTGATCAAAGCCGGTCAGGTACTTGTTGGCCACCACCAACAGCCGATACTCATCGGTATCAAACTTGTCCTTGGTGTCGTTCTCCGAAAATCCGTTCACCTCGGCTTCGGTGTACTCGATGCCATCCACTTCCTTGGTGCCGGAGAAGGCCACCAGCGCCTTAAACGGATTACCCTTTTGCTCCAGCAGGCGGGATATGGCCTTGTGGTAGCGAATGGCGGTTTCGATGTTCTGGGTAATCACCATGCCCTTGGCTTTTCCCCTTAGCTTCTTGGTATTCACCACCTGGGGGATGAAGTGCTCCAGCATGATCTCCGCTTTGGTGTCGATGGTCTGCTGGCTTCGCTCCACATAGGCCCGCAGTTTCTTCTGGGCCTTCTTGGTGTCGAATAGCGGGTTCTCGGCGATGGATTTCTCGATCTCGTAGTAACCCTTGTAGGTGGTGTAATTAGCCAGCACATCGAGAATGAAACCTTCCTCGATGGCCTGCTTCATGGAATACAGATGGAACGGCTTGAAGGAGCCGTCTTCCTGCTTCTCACCGAATTTCTCCAGGGTGGTGTTCTTGGGCGTGGCGGTAAATGCCAGGTAGGATGCATTGCCCCGCATCTTGCGGGAGCGCATGGCCTTGAGGATCTTGTCCTGATCATCTTCTTCATCTTCATGACCGGCCCCCTCACCCATGGCCCGGTTCATGTTGTCATGGGCCGAGCCGGACTGGGAGCTATGCGCCTCATCGATGATGACCGCAAAGCGCTTGTCGCTGAGATCCTCGATGCCCTCCACAATGAAGGGGAACTTCTGGATGGTGGTGATGATGATCTTCTTGCCGCTCTCCAGGGCGCTCTTCAGCTCGGAAGACTTGAACGCGGGCGCGACGATATTCTTGACCTCGGAGAACTCCTTGATGTTCTCGCGGATCTGCTTGTCCAGCAGCCGCCGGTCCGTCACCACGATCACGGAATCGAACAGCGGCTCATCCAGTGCCTTGCCACGGGCCGCCTGTTCGGATGCCGGGTAGGTTTCGATCAGTTGATAGGCCGCCCAGGTAATCGAGTTGGATTTGCCCGACCCCGCCGAATGCTGGATCAGGTAGGTATGCCCCACCCCCTGCTGCTCTGCCTGGGCCACCAGCTTTCTGACCACATCCATCTGGTGGTAACGGGGGAAGAACAGGGTGCGTTTTCTCAGCGGGTCCTTGCTGCTGCCATCCAGGCGCACAAAGTGCTGGATGATATTGACCAGGCTGTCTTTGCTGAACACTTCCTGCCACAGGTAGGCGCTCTTGTGGCCATCCGGGTTGGGCGGGTTGCCTTTACCGTGGTTATGCCCCTTGTTGAACGGCAGGAAGAAAGTGCTCTTGCCGTCCAGCTTGGTGGTCATGTAGACCTCATCCGTGTCCACCGCCATGTGTACCAGACAGCGGGCGAAATTCAGCAGCGGCTGATGATAATCCCGGTCTTCCCGGTACTGCTTCTGGCCGTGGTAACGGGCAGTCTGTCCCGTCCAGGCATTCTTCAGCTCCATGGTCACCAGCGGGATGCCATTCAGGAACAGCACCATGTCGATTTCATGGAGCGGGTTGGCCAACGAATAGCGCACCTGCCGGGTACAGCTAAAGATGTTGGCGGCGTAATTCTGCTTCACCTTCTCGCTACTACTGGCCAGCGGCGCGGGATACATCAGATGAAAGTGGGCATCATCCACCGCCAGGCCCTTCTTGAGCAGATGCAGAATGCCATGTTTCTTGATCAGGCGGTCGTACCGCTCCAGCAGCTTGCGCTGCCAGTCAGAGGGGTTGTGCTTCTGCAGTTTGACCAGCTCTTGTTCCTGGGTCTGCTCCAGGAAGCGCCAGAAGAACTTTTCATCAAGGGCATACTGGGCGTTGAAATCCGAAGGCAGGCCAAGCTGGAAACCGTTATTGGCCACCATTTCCTCCGCCGGGGTTTCCCCAATACCCCCGGCCTTCTTGACCGCCTCGGTCGTCAAGCCCGTCAATGCCTGCTCTATGGCGGCTTCCAGCGCCTGTTCCTTGGTATTGCTCACCATATTGCGTCCCACCGTCTTTCAATTCGTATCCAGCCTGACAGGCCGATCAAGCAACCATCAAACATTATTATGAATAATATCAGAGGGTTAACTTGGGCCTGCTTGCCAGCTCAGTCTCTGGGTCAAGCAAACACCCCAACCTGACGCCCAAGTTTCCTTAACCCCTCAAAATGTCTAAATGATATCTAAACCTGCGGTTTAGACATTTTCCAAATCTTGCCCCAACAACCATAAGCTATTGATTTTTAAGGTCCTAAAAAAGGTTATTTACCTTGTGATGCTTCTGCTTCTCGTCTAATCACAGCTTCCAAAGCACGTCCTATGATCTAACAGGCAATCCTGCTGAGCCGATCAAACTACGTAATGATCCCGCAATGCTGTCAGCATTCCTTCATGGTGTTCGGCGATCTGCGTTTCGCCCCATTTCTCGTCAGCCGCGACATAAACGTCAAAAATGGCCTTGAGCTTCAGAGAGTCATAACGGGGCTTATTCTTGAACTCCTGCCATTTCACACCAACGGGCTTGTTGCTATACGAAGAATTTTCGCCGGGGCTCAACAATGCCAAGTTACCAAAGGCGTCTAGCGCCTCTTGCTTAAGCACATTGTTATTTCTTTCATTCTGCGGATGCACATGCTCCACGGAGTTCTTGGAGGTAATGCGGTATCGCTTGAGCTTCTCATCGCTCTTGTCGCCCTGCTTCCAGAGCAGGTATTCGAGCTTCTGGAACCAGTAATGTTCAAAGCCGGTTCCCTGAGCTATGTTGAGATAGTCTTCGCGAGAAGCCCAGCTTTCAGTGGCGGGGGCCTCACCTGTGGCAATTTTGAAGCTGGCTTCCTTCTGCGTTTCGGTGGTCAGCGAGAGCTGGTTATCCAGTTTCTCCATGATGGACAATACGTCGTCAAAGCTCATGTCAGGCTTTTTAACCAGCTTAGCGAGCAGTGCCGTTAGCCAGTAATGGGCGGAACGGTCGCCGGTGAAATTACGCACTGCCTGCAACTGGGCCAGCGCCCCCAGCTCCCGGGCACTACGGTTGATGTAATACTTGCCGCTGGATTGGGAGCGGCTGAAGCTGGTCAGTCGCAACTGCGGGTCTTCACTGTCATCGTGCTCTACCCACTTCACCACCCAGGTATCGAATTGATAGCGCACCTGCCACAGCGTCTGGATAAACGCCTTGATGTCCGCCTCATCTTTGTCGAGGAGACATTCAAAACACGCCATCAGGTTGGCGGCCTTGATACGGGCTTCAATATCCGGCCAGCCTTCCCGGGCGCAGAACACGCGCAGCGCATGGATCAACAGCAGCTCGAAACCCACGATTGAGCGACCGGAGACAGTTTTGTCTTCAAGCTCCGCCAGGGGGTCCTTTTCTTTTTTCGGCTTGACGTTGTCAGCGGTATTGCCCGCCTTGACCTCATTAAGCAGGTGCAACAGCGTCATTCCAGACGCCTTGCTCTCGCCTTCTCCGCTTTCTCCGCCACTGGACTCAAAGAACCTGCGCTTATAGGCACTCAAGTCTTTGTACTCAATCGCATTCCAGTCTGCATTGGGGAACAGATGGCGGAGGTTGCGCTCGAAGTAGTTATCCATGTGCTCGCAGGCCTGCCAGATGGTGCTGTACAGGGGCGTCTCGGTAGTGATCTTGCGGAACAGCTTGGCTTTCAACAGGTCCACCGGCTCCAGCTGAATACCTGCCGTGTTCATGCTGGCGAACAGGCGATTCAGGTCCATGCTCTCCGGGACGACATTGTTGACCCAGCTCACCTTCCTGAAGATGTAATCGGCAAACCCTTCACGGCTGAACTCCTCACTTTCGGGCAGCTTCTCTACCTGCTGCTTGAGCACGCGCAGGTTGGCGTCCAGATGGGTGAGATACGGATCCTTCGCGATGGCATCCGGGCCGGGGCGGGTCATGCGCTCCAGGCCGGCATAGCTGCCCAGCAGATTGCCTACCGTATCGCGGATCTCAAAGGTCAGCCTGGGGGCTTCGCCCAGGGTCGATACCTCTGCCAGCGGCGTTTTCACACCCGCCGCACGGAACGCCAGGGAAAGCAGCATCAAGGTGGTGGTGCGTTGCTGGCCGTCGATCAGTTCATAGAGGCGGGACTCACCCTTTTCATGAATGGCAGACAGCACACTGCCGATAAAGTATTGCTTTTCGTTCGCCAGATAGGCTTCGCGGATATCATCAAACAGTTTGATCACATCCTCATCGCGCCACACATAGGGGCGCTGATAGCTGGGGATCACGAAACCCATGTTGCGGGCGCCCACCGTCTCCAGCGTCAGCACCTCTGTCCTTACCTGGTGCTCTCCGTGATTCTCTCCATTATCCCCTCCATGTTTCTCTCTATTACATTCTGCCTCTGCCGTCATCCCTGACCTCCCGCTATCTTCCGGTTCAATGCCGGGGCAAACCCATTTTCATACTCACTGACTTCCAGCCCAAGCGCGAATTGCTGGCAGACCGCATTCACAAACCGCTGTTTCACGCTGTTCTTGTCGAGATTGCTGGGGTCTACCTTCAATTCGAAGGCATCGAGAAAGGCAAAGCACTGTGCCGGGGTATAGCTGGCGGCGATCCAGTCCAGTACGGGGTGCTTGCCTATGAAGGAGGGAATGGAGTTTTCCCGCACGGATTTCTGGTTGCTGACCCGGCGGGAATACACCACCCGGAACAGCTTTTTCGCGGCCTGCTCCAGCTGGTTTTCACCGTACTGGCTGATATAGAGCAGCAGGCACGCCTCGTAGAGTTTTTCCAGGTAGCCGCAGCCATCCAGGTCTTGCAGCCATTCCACAAACTGCTGATAGCCAGGCAGATGCGGCAGGTCTGGCTGCTGCCAGTAGCGCTGGTGCAACCCCTGAAAATAGGCCAGGTAGCGGATGCTGTTGATGCCGGCATTCAGTGGCTGGCGCACCTCGTAGCCCTGCTGGTCCGTCTGCTGGCTGATCTCGCCCGCCAGGCCGATCTGGCGGCGGATGCGGCCATAGGCGATGTCATCGCCCTCGCCGGTAGCCTGCGCCAGCTCGTCCACAATACAGTCACGGATCAACTTCTTCTGGTTATGGGAAGGTAATGGCCGATGTTTCACGCCTTGCCAAAAGCGGCCTTTCAACAAAGCGCTGACGGTGCTGTCCAGTTTGCCCATGGCCTCCCACTGCCGGGCAAACTGTGGCTGGAGCGTTCTGTTTTCAATGGCCCGCAGGTGATGCGCCTTGATGATATCCGGCCCACCCAGCCGCACCCCGCCGGTGTTCTGGGTTTCAAAGAAGCGGTAGGCATCGTCTTCGGACTGGGTAATCACCAGGGTGAATTGCAGCTTGTGGAAGTCGATCCCGTCACGCACCCAATCCAGATGGTCGTGGAGCCACTGGAGGTTATGCTTGATCTGCTGCTGGCTGGTGGGGTGTTCGTAGACCAGGCCGCCGATGCTCGATGGTTCCTGATCTAGCAGGCAGCCCATCAGCGCCAGGGTGGTGATGCGCTGCTGGCCATCGATGATATTCAGCTTGCCATCTTCTTTATGCAGGATCAGGCTGCCCAGATAGTAAGGCAGTTCGGCGTTTCGCTGGGTGTGCGACTCGATATCCTGCAGCAGGCCATCCAGTTGCTTGTCCTGCCAGCAATAGGGGCGCTGGTATTCCGGGATGGTCAGCGCTCCTGCCACCGTTTCGTTATCGCTGGTGACAATGGCATTGGCGCTGGACGATGGCTCTGTATGCAAACATTCAGAGAAAAGCTGGGCAGCGCTGCAGGTGGCAACCTGTACAGTCATGCTGGATCAGGCCTCCACCATGTCGGGCGTGATTCGGATTTTTCCGGTGACGGCGCTATTGATTAGTGTGGTTTTATATTCCTTTAACTTCCCTATTTGAGAAAGAAGTAGTGCGATACCTTTATCAACTTTATCCCACTCTTCTTTTACGCGCCGAAAAATCAGTTTCTGTTCTTCCTTAGGAGGAATTGGGACAAAGAAATTATTGAAGTTTTCCGCCGGGAAACGCCAACGTCCCAACAATGAAACGCCTTGCCCATATCGATAGAAAATTTTCTGTTGATATCCAAGCTGGAAGATAGCCAACAAAAATTCATCGTCCAAACCATCATAGGTTCTAATAAAAACTCTGTAGTCGGGGCTAACCACACCGTTGTACTTTGATATATCAACATACCCCGTCAATAAGTCCATATGATTCATGGCAAAATCACCAACTTCAACGACCTGGTATTTCGAGTAATCCATTGCCAACTGGCCTTCGCCACTATCAATGTCTTTTATCTTTATGCCTTTCTGGGTAATTGACAGCACATCAGGCCCTTCATATCCAGCTATGCGCTTGACGATCTTTGTTACGTACTTTAGGCGCTTCACCTCCCAATGCGCCGGAATCTCCCCGATCCAGTCCACGCCGGAATCTTTCATGGGCACAGTGGGATCAAGCCCCTGGGTGACGGCTTTTTGGATAATGATTTGCTTGCGCTCTTTCAGCAGGGCGATCTGTTGCTCTTTGATGGCAATGGCTTCGTCGATTTGGGTGGTTTTTTTGTCGAGGAATCTAACAATGCCGTCTTGGACAGCAAGGACGGGGAAAGCAAACCTGAAATTTGCCACAAACTCAGTCTGAACTCGCTTCTGCCCGGCAGAACCAGTCATCAAACTCTCACCGAGATTCATGAAGAGATCAGTTTTCGTAAGGTAATAAATATATTTTTGGTTGAATCCAGATCTTACTCTTAATACATGAAACTCAGTAGATCCAAAACCATATTTAGTTGGCATCGAATCAAGGTAAGCTCCTTTTCCGTTCTCGAAGCAGGGCGTAATCTTTGCCATGATCACGTCGTTACGCTGGAAAGAAGTAAACCCTTGCTTAATTTCCTTTATCGGCTTCTGAATGCCATACTCAACTTTTCCGCTCGAATGTACGACTTCCATTGGCAAAAAACAGGCATCATTTAAAAGATCTTCAACTCCAATTCTTGGCGGAGGGTTAATCCTCGATGAAAACTTTAATCGAGTAACCTCCCACTCGGCCGGAATACGTCCTAACCATTCCACACCAGATTCTTTGTAATCGTCATATCTTGGCAATTCAAAACCACTCAACATCGCCATTCACCCCTGCACCTGCTCAACATCCACTCCCAAGATCTGCGCAATCAGCCCCTCAGCCTTCTGCTCCAGGCTGATAATGTCCTGGGCGACCTCTTCCAGCGAACGCAGCGGCTTGTGGCGGTAGAAGTATTTGTTGAAGCTGATTTCGTAGCCGATCTTGGTGGAATCCTGGTTGATCCAGGCTTCCTCCACATGGGGTTTTACTTCTTCCAGGAAGTAGCCGTGAATGCCTTGCTTGTCGCCGTCCTTGAGCAGGGGGATGGATTCGCTGTCGCGCAGGTCTGCGCTGGATTCATAGGTAACGTATTCGTTGGCCTTGCCGGTGGGATACAGGCCGTAGTCTGGTAGCTGCTCCTCGGTGCAGCCGTAGCGGTGCAGCAGTTCGTCCAACTTGTCGCCATTGAGCTTGACCACTTTCTTGACCACCTTTTCGGCGGCTTCGTCGTACCAGCTCACCGCATTGAGAATGGCGTTCTTCTCGGTGGCGGAGAGCTTGATCTTTCTGGCCTTGAGTTCGTCGTCTAGCTGCTGCTTGAACTGGTTGAAGTCATTGAACTCTTTTTCACCGATGGCAGCCATGAGTTCGCGGGCGGTGTCCACCAGGGCCTTGAGGCTTTCCCAGCGTTTTACGTCCAGCAGTTTGGTTTTGGCCTTGGTGTTGAGGCTGATGTCGTTATCTTCGCACCAGGCCATAACCGGCTTTTCGATGCTTTTCAGGAAGCTCTGCTTGTTGTCCTTGCCGTGGCCAGTCTTGTCGTAGACCTTGTCGCCGTGCTCGGCATAGAGGTGCTCCATGACGTCGCTGATCTGCTTGTCGAAACGCAGGCCGGCGATGCGCTCTTCAGAGAACTGGGCTTTACGACGGTCCGGGCGCTCGATGGAGACCTTGTGGTAGCCGAAGTCTTCGTTGCGGAACACCTGGCTGGCGATGCCGACGGGATCGTTGTTGTCATCCAGTTCGCGCTCGATGGCGGCGCAATCCAGGTAGGTGCGGGTGATGGCTTCGATATGCTCGTCTGCCAAGTCGCAGTTCTTGTTGCCCAAATTTTTACGCCGCTTTTCATACAGCAGGCTGGCATCGATCAACTGCACCTTGCCACGGCGCGGTTCCGGCTTGTTGTTGTTCAGCACCCAGATATAGGTGGTGATGCCGGTGTTGTAGAACAGGTTGTTTGGCAACTGGACGATGGCTTCCAGCCAGTCGTTTTCGATCAGGTAGCGGCGGATGTTGCTTTCGCCACCGCCGGCATCACCGGTGAACAGGCTGGAGCCGTTGTGGACCGAGGCGATGCGTGAGCCCTTGGAGCCACTGGCCGGGTCTTTCATCTTGCTGACCATTTCCATGAGGAACAGCAGCTGGCCATCGCTGGAGCGCGGGGTGGCGTCGCAGTCCTCTTCATTGCCCCAGTAGTCCCGGAGCTTGATTTTGAAGCGCGGGTCGATGACATCGCCGCCGTCCTTGATGTGCTTCTGCTCCGAGGCCCAGCTTTTGCCGTAGGGCGGGTTGGAGAGCATGAAGTCGAAACGGCTGGAAGCGAATTCATCGGTGGACAGGGTGGAGCCGACTTTGATGTTTTCCGGGTTGTTGCCCTTGATCATCATGTCGGATTTACAGATGGCGTAGGTTTCGTCGTTGATTTCCTTTCCGTAGAGGTAGATATCCCGCTGGCTTTTTGATTCAGGATCGACGGGATATTTCTCTTCGATAAAGTTCTGGGATTCGGTGAGCATGCCACCGCTGCCGCAGGCCGGGTCGTACACGGTGAGGGTGAGCGGCAGGTCATCCTTGATGGGATCGAACACCAGGTGAGTCATCAGTTCGATCACTTCCCGCGGGGTAAAGTGCTCCCCCGCCTCTTCGTTGTTCTCTTCGTTGAACTTGCGGATCAGCTCTTCAAACACATAACCCATGCCCAGATTGGACAGGGCCGGCAGCTTGTAGCCATCCGGGTCTACGGCTTCATTGGGGGTGAGGTTGATCTTCGGCGAGACAAATTTCTCCACCACGTCCAGCAGCACGTCCTTGTGGGCCATGTGCTGGATTTTGCTCTTCAGCTCGAAGCGCTCGATGATTTCATGGACGTTGGGGCTGAAGCCGTTGAGGTATTCCTCGAAGTTGGCCAGCAGGATCTGCCGATTGTTGGTGGCGGTGTTGTACAGGCTGGTGAGCGTCCACTTGGAGACGTTGTAGAACACATAGCCGGAGGCGGCCTTGAGCGGGGCCGGGTCCAGCTCGGTGGCGTCCATTTCCTCTTTCTGGAAGCGCACCTCTTCCAGCACCGCTTCCTTGCTGGGCATGAGCAGGGTATCCAGGCGACGCAGCACCACCATGGGCAGGATGACGTCACGGTATTTGCCCCGCACATAGACATCGCGCAGGCAGTCGTCGGCGATGTTCCAGATAAAGGAAACCAGTTTGTTGTGTACGCTGTGATCCATTGGGTTTTTGTCTCTGTCGTTAATTCTGTGCGTTCATTGGTCTGGCAGGGTACAGGGGGTCGTGCTCGCCTGCACGACGTTACCCCAGCCCCATTCCCTTGAGCATTTCCGCTTCGGAGACGGCTTCGGTGGTAACGACCGCATCCTTCAGCAGCAGTTTGCCATCCAGCAGGCGGTGCAGATGTACGTCGAAGGCATCCCGTTCCGGGTGGTGCGCGGCAGGCAGGTAGATGTTGACTGCCTTTTCCTGGCCGATGCGGTAGACGCGGTCCGAGGCCTGGGCCTCCTTTGCCGGGTTCCAGTGTCGCTCCAGATGAATGACATTGTTGGCGCCCACTACAGTGAGCCCTACCCCGGCGGCCACCGGTGACATGATGAGGATATTGAATCCGGCGCGGGCTTCAAACTCCCGGATCATGCCCTTGCGGGTGGCATCATCGGCCTTGGTGGATACCGCCTTGGTGTCACCGTTGATGATACCCACGTCCAGGCCATAGAGGCGATCCAGCCACAGCTTGAGCAGCATTTGCAGCTTTTTGGTGATCAGGAAGATGATCACCTTTTCCTTGCGGGCGCGAATGTCATCGAGGGTCTGGAGCAGGGCTTCCAGCTTGGCGGACTCGGCCATGACACTGCGGACATCCCTGGCGGTGGTGAGCGCGGTAATATCCCCTTCCTGCAGGCGCGGATGCAAAGAGATGCTTCTCAGCTGGTGCAGGCTGGAGATGGCCAGGCCCTGGACTTCTTCATGGCGGCGGCTTTGATAGTTGTCCAATACCTGATTGTAGGCCTGCAGCTGGGCACCACGCATGGTTCTGGCCAGTGCGGGCATGGGCTCCACACCGCCTGCGGGCTCGTGGATTGCGCCGCCGAAGATGGATTTCTTCGGCAAGCCGGTCAGCTCTTCTTCCTTGGTGCGACGGAGCATGAAGCGGCCAACGGCCTGCCTGAGCTTTTTGCCGACGTCCTGACGCACCTGATTGCGGTCTTCGTCCTCTGCCTTGAGGATGGGTTTGACATATTCCTCTCGGAAGGCGGGCCAGTCGCCGAGCAGGCCTGGCTGGGCGGTATCCATGACACACCAGAAATCCAGCAGGCTGTTTTCCACCGGGGTGCCGGTGGCCAGCACCTTGAAACTGCTCTTCAGGGCCTTGGCGGCACAGGTGACACCGGTGTTGGGGTTCTTGATGTTCTGCGCTTCATCGAAGATCACCGTGCCCCAGTCGATACGGCAGAGGGAGAACTGGTAATCGCGCAGGGTCTGGTAGGTGGTGAGCACCAGCCGGGCATCCATGTCGAGCCGGTCTGGCCCGGCTTCCGGGCCCACGTGGAGGGCATAGCGCAGGGAGGCCATGTCGATTTCGCCATCGGCCATGTTGGCGATCTGTACGGTTTCTCTTTCGGTGTTGGGAATGCGGAAGCGCTTCAGGTCCCTGCCACCTTGCAGCACGACGATATCGCGGAAGGGGGAACGCTTGAAGGTCTTCTCGACTTCTTCTTCCCAGTTTTCCAGCAGGCTCAGGGGGGCGACCACCAGCACCGGCTTGACGGCTTTGCCCGCGCTTCGCTGGCGTCGCATGAGTTCTGACAGGGAGACCAGCGCCATGAAGGTTTTGCCGAGGCCCATGTCATCCGCCAGCAGGCAGCCCTGCATGCGGTAGAGCTGTTCCGCGTCCGCATGCTGGGCCTGCTCGCCCAGCCCTACCAGCCAATCAATACCGGCTTTCTGATGCGGGAAGGGGGTGCGCTGATAGAGGCTCCAGTCAGGCTCCTGGCTCGGACAGGCATCGGCCGCCAGGGCCAGCAACTCTTCGCGCTGCTCGTCGGCATCCTTGATGAGTACCGAGACCTTCTGGCGCTTTTCGTTCTCGTCCGGCTGAGCGTCTTCCTCTGGGGCAGAGTCGGGCTCGGTTAACCCCTTGCGCGCTTTTTCAATAACGGCGGTGACGGCATTTTCGTCGCTGATGTCGATTTCCTGGCCATCAATGACCACGGTGGAAGCACCATCACGGTGTGCCGCCGCGATCTCCTGTTCGATGCGGTCGGCATCTTCCTCACTCTGGATCAGACCGCTGAGTACCTGTGGCGGCGAAGGTTGGCCTTCCTGGGTGAACCAGTCTGCGCCTTTTGCGTCCAGCTCGCCGATGGCGATGTGACGCATGGTGCCCACACCATCTACCCGGACGGAAAAGCCGGTATCGAGGTCCACCAGTGCTGCATCAATAAAGGCGGTGGGGGTTTCCATGAAGCGGGCCACCTGGTCCGCCGGGATACGTCGGGAGGCGAAGACTTCCCGGATGCCTTCCATCTTCTGTTTGTCCAGCAGGACGATCCGGTTGCCGATGCGCATGGCGCCCTCGTCCGCCTCGGGATCGAGCTGAGCCCAGCGGGTAAGGAGATCAGAATAGGGTGTGCCGTCACCAAGAGTGGGTGACAGTTCGATGCTGCCGTCGGGCAATTTTGACACGGTGAGGCCGATCCGCTCCGCCTCTGCCACATTGATATTGTCGAAGTGCGACAGATTGATATCCAGCCCGTCCCGTTTGGCTTGCTGAAGGGTGGCAATCAAACGCAGGTTGCTGCCTTCGCCACGATCATCGGGCGACATGACTGCATGAATGTCGATGGCATCCAGTGCCAATAGCTGCGGCGCTGTCAGGGTGTATTTGTCTCTGCTTGTATTGCTGAGAATCGGCCCCTTGCGATTGATTGGGTACGACTCACCATCGATCAAGACAAAGGCTGATACCTTGAAGGCCGGGTGGGTGCTTTTGCCTTCGACCTTGATCTGGAACTGGAGCGGAGCCCTGGGCGGAAGCTGCAGGATAGACAGAATATCGTCGTCCAGACAGGCAACGGATTCCGAGGGTAGAAAAAAACCATTGGAGATAGGCTGCGCCTGACCGGATTCACAGAGCATGGTGAGCGCGACATGCTGGGTAGACGCAACGCCGCCGGCATTGTCGGACTTGATGGTGGCCAGGTCACCCGGTGAAGCGTAGAAGCTGATACCTTCCTCTTCGATCAGTAGAGAGAGCCCCGCCTCTTCGCCCCCGGCGTTTTTCCCCAGCATTTTTGCGATTGATTCACGGAATCCCATTAGCCACCTTCATATGTCTTCAAACGGCTTCCATTCTTGACCGGAATGCCGTGTTGGTACTTCTGGTCCAGCCACTCTTGTCTGGTAAACAGGGCAGGCCAATCAAGCTCGACATCATGATCTACCAGGAACTCGATGACTTTTCTTCGCCAGGTAGTTGGGTAGTGCGTGATTCCCGTATAACGCTTGCCTTTATGGTCTCTACGGTACTGCCGTGGCAATTTGATGGTTAAGTCAGAGTGGGAGTAATAGTTTTTATCGTAGTTGACCAGTGATGGGTCGGGTCTTTCCTGGTACAGCCAGATCTTGAAGGAATGTGATCCCTCCACAATATGGAATTGCCCACAATCCAGATAGATGACCGCTTTGTCTGACATCTGGCCATCCATCTTGGCGTAGGAAGAAAGCATTTCCTTGTCCAGGATGCGTTTGACGAAGAACTCCGCTTTGCTACCCAGCATCAGTCTGGAGTTCCTGACCACGCCCTGGCTGAACAGCCCTTCAAGAAACTTCTTCCTGGCCGGGAACATGTTATTCAGGCCTTCATCACGCGAATCCAGTCCATACTGTTCTACCGCTTCGAGGAAGAGCTTCAAATCCTCTTTGGCAAGCCAGCCTCTTACCTTGTTGACCCGATCATCGCCCAGCGGCGCCCACCACTCGGCAAACTGGCGGTTGGTTCCCGAGACACGGGGGTCGCCTGCAATCGTCAGAATCACGTCCTGCCACAGATCAGAAGGCTCCCCTTCCGTTCTATCGATCAGGATTTTCAGTGCAGCATGCCCGACTCGCATTGAGCCCTGATAGGGCGCCTTTGACACACTCTCCTTGACGATTTCATTGAGTACGTCGTGATGTTCGCCGACAGGAACCTTCTCAAGCTCCCTGATGTAATAGATGGCCCTGCAGACCTCACCGAATCGCCCATCCATATAGCCTTCGAGGCCCAGGCGGGCAACGAAGTCATCCAGCGGCAATCCTGTTTCGAGGCACTTTTCGACAAGAGATGCCGGGCCATTGTTTTCCATCAGCCAGCCTTCACGGTGAATCACTGCGATGACATCTCGACCTTGAATACGCGCGCGCGACTGTATCGCATCGACCTGCTGAACAAGGATGACACCAAGGGATTCCATCAATCCCTTTTCGTCCTTCGAGAGCCGGTCATGTTCACGGAAATAAAGCTGCGCCAACTGGATCACCGCCATTCTCGATAACTGTTCATCTTGCGATGACAGCATTGCCTCCAGGGATTCCTGATGAAGATAGCCATCCCTGATGGTTTCACTTTGCAGCCATAGCCATGTCAGGGCACGAACACCCGGACGCGACTGATACACCTCGTCTGGCAGATCCTGCCCACGGCGGCTGCAGGCCTCAATAAGCTTGACCAGGCGCTGAAAGGCACCCCCTTTGCCAATAGACAAGGCGTCCCTGGAGACTCTTTCTTCCAGAGCCTGCCAGGCCATCAGCGTGCTTTCCGGCCACTCGACCGGCGTAGCCTTGTCAATTCTGGGGAGTCGCATCATCCGCTCCCAACAAGCCCTTCAGGACGTCATAGTCTTCCCGCTCGGGTCTTCGTATGGTGATTCTGATATCGATCCGTCGGTTGATCTCGTAATCAGCTTCCGTTTTCTGATCTTCCACAACCGGACGGGTTTCCGCATAACCGCTGACAGAGAACAGTGGTTTACCGTCCCGGTTACGAAGATTGTTCAAGGCGAGGTCGGAACTGATTTCCTGCCCCCAGTATTCCCACAGGCTGATAGCCCTGAAGGTAGAGAGACCCCAGTTCCCTTTACCTGGCGGACCCCAGAAAGCTCGATTATCGGTGTGACCTTCGATGAAAATGGTGTCCAGATAGTCCACACGGTTCTCTTTCTGAATGACGACCGCTAGCACCTCTCCAATCTTTCTGGCCGTTTCCAGATACTGCTTATCGATACTGAACTTGCCGGAACGAAAACCGAGGACATCATTCGGAATCCTGATCACCGAATGGTTTTCTGCCACCATCACCTCGATGGAGCGTTTTTCCAGTTCCTCGACAACATCTTCCACGATGGTTCTTCGGACCTCTTCGGCTTTCTTCAGGTGCTCCATTTCCTTGTCAACTTCCGTTCTGACTTTGATCAACTGCGTCAGAAGCACCAGTGACGCCAGAATGAAGATCACCACCAACGCGGCCATGACATCTGAAAAGGACACCCAGTAGGGGTTTTCTTCATCTACAGGGGCGGAGGACTGCCTGATAAATCTCATCGGGCCTTGCTCTCCAGTTCATCCACTACCCCCTGGATAGCATTGACGGTGTTCAACATGCCATCGGCATATTGCCTGGAGACTTCATCCCATTTACCCATTCGGTCCTGGATCTGGCCGGTGACTTCCTTGTGGTAGGTGGCGAGCCATTGTTCGGCTTGTTTCTCCACCGCCATCACCTGCTGCTTGAGGGTTTCACCCAATGCTTCGAACTGTTTTTTTACGCTCTCAAGGTAACGATTCTGACTTGCCTCCATAGAGCCGAAGCCATCCAGTACGCGTGTTGCTGTGCCCTCCATACGCTTCGACGTTTCCACCAGAGAGCCTTGCAGCTGCTCCAGCAGCCCGAGTTGCCCCGAGATACCATCTGCGACTTTCGCTGACGTGTCTGATACCGCTGACATTCGCTCCACCATGGAGGTGACCGTATTGCCCAGACGATCCGCACTGTTATGCAGCTCTGCGCCCAGCACCGAGAAACCTTTCTCAGTCGCCCTCAGGTTTTCCGCAGAGCGATCCAGCGATCCGGCAGCTTCGCCCAGATGTCTCGCAATCGGCTCCATCGTTTCCAGTAATCGCTCTGAAGCCTGGATGCTACGTTCAGACGACTCCTTGAAGGTGCTAAGTGATTGGGCCTGCCCTTCCTGCATTTGGGCAATGGAACCATCCAACCGCTCCTGTCTTTGTTGGTCCGCCCGGGATGCGGCTTCAGCCTGCTCGGACAGCTTTCGGGTCAGACCTTCCAAAAGTGTCTCGAACTGTTGCCGCTGTGATTGCTCACGGGCCTCTGCTTCCTCCTTGATTCGGGCGATCTGTTCAACGGTTTGTTGGCGCTGCTGTTCCAGCAGACCTTCTGTCTTTTCTCCCGCTTCAGACAGCATGGACGATACACGGCCGATTTCACTGCGAATCCCCTCCACGGCGCCGCCTACATCACCCGCCACGCGCTCAAGCGCCTGCCCCTGCTGGCGACCGGCCTCACCAAACTTGTCGAGAAAGCTCCCGACTAGTTGCTCGAGAACAGTGGTGGATTGATCCGATGCGCTCTCGGCAATACGTTCCAATGCAGGCGCCATGACATTCTGCAAGGCATCAGAAATCGCTTCCTGCATGCTTTCGCTCATGGCAGAAACGGTTTCCTGAAGCCGGTCACCAATACGCTCATGCAACTCCATCAACGATTTTGAAGAGCTGGTGGTGGCATCTTCGATGTGTACCAGGGTTTGCTCTGCGGGGATTCTGGGATAGAGGAAGTCGATTTGCTGCTGCAGAAAGCGGATCTGCTTGCGCACTCGCCTTTCCAGCAACTTCTCACCGAGGTTCAGAATTAGCGAGAGGAGCACACCAAAGATCGAGGTATTAAAGGCTGTCGCCGCCCCCGAAATCATTCGCTCCATGTCCCCTCGCAGCTGGTCGAGATCATTCCCCAGATGGAGATCTGCCAGCCCCAGACTCAAACCCACAAAGGTGCCCAGCACCCCAATGGCCACCATAAAACTGGGAGCAGCAGCGAGTAGACGACTTTCTGTGAGGCCTGACGCCAGAGTTCTAGTGTTGAAAAAATGCTCAGCATCAAGGGTATTGAACAGCTTCTCCTTGTCCTTGGAGAAAACCAGACTCTCGTCGAATTCACGCCACAAGCTGCCGACGTCTTTCTTCTTTTCCAGCGCATCCTCAAGGGTCTGACGCCGGTTCCTCGCCAGGTTTTCCCTTGACTGGTCACGAACCAGAGCGCTCACCCCCGAGCTTCTGGCCCGGTAATTCATCCAGTGATGAACAAGGGAGATGCAGGTAATAAGAAAAATGAACAACATGAAGCCCACAAACAGCAAGGACAACTCGTTCATGTCGGTCAGCAAAGACAAAATATCCAGCGCTTTCATTTATAACCCTTATTGGATTTGATGCTTATTCAATTACCGGATAACTCGCTTCCCCCCACAGGGTAGTCGGGCTATCCATCATGATTTCGATGACCGCCGGTACCAGCTCGCCCATGAGGTTGACGCAGTCGCGGATCTGGTCGCGGTTGATGCTGCTGTTCCAGGTGGCGCCGCCGTGGAGGAGCTGGTTGCGCAGGGTGTAGATGCGGTTGAGGACGATGGCGAGGACGCGGGTGGTGTCCTGTTTGGCCAGGGCGTTGTTGGCGGCCCGTTTGGCGGCGGCAAAGCTGTCTTGCCATTGGTCTTCGGTTTTCAGGTCGCGCTGGTAGTCCCAGAAGCCGGGGAAGACGTAGGGGTTATCCAGCAGCACGCGGATGGCGTTGGGGTAGGCGCGCCAGATCAGGTCGTTGAGGCGCTTGCTGGCATCCAGTTCGTGGAGCTTGTCCAGGAAGCTGTTGAAGGTGCCCTGTTCGCTGAGGCCTTCGCGATCATCGATGTCGCTGGCGTAGGCGGCGTTGAAGGCGATCCACAGGAAGATGAAGCGGCTGTCGGGGTCGGCTTCCTGCTCCGCGCGGTGGAGCCAGCTGAGGGCGCGGTGGACACGCAGGCCCAGGTTGTCCGGGTAGCTGTCGCGTTCCTGCCGTTGGCGGTTTTTGAGTGTGTTGTAGTCGATCGCCATGATTCTTCCTTTCCCCTGAATGACATCAAAATGATGTCATTTTCGCCTTCCTGGCCAACAGTGAAGCTTGTTCATTATTTTTGTGGACAGTATCACATTCGGGTTTAAGGTCTAGTGTCCGGCGGTACTTTTTCATGAGCGGGTCCGTCAGGTTGGAAGATCGCCTGCAGGCAGGCTCCTGCGGGCGGGCGGTTCGCACCTCGAGCAGTGCTCCTACGGGTGCTTCGCCTGCTGGTTACCAGTCGCCTTCGCTGACTGACGGTTTGGCTGATCCCAGGTTGATGACCTTGCCGATCTGTAGCGGGTCGTTGTCTGGCAGCGGGGTTTCGCCCTGCTTGATGCCTTTGACGGCGACGCTGTCCAGGCCGGCCAGAACTTCAGAACCGTCCAGTGCCTGCTTGCCTTCTGCGTAATGCTCGAACCAGGGCAGGCCTGCGGCGGTGTAATCCCTGGCGGTGGGCGGCTTGCATGGTGGCTGGCTGCCGGTGACCTGCCGCCATTGCTGGCTGTTGAGCAGGTGCACAAAGCAGCGGCTGGACTGCGACAGATCCCAGGCGTCGAGGCCGTGCTTGTCCTTGTGGATCGTCTGCTTCATTAGCCCACCGGGCGCCATCCCCATGCCAGGTGCCATGGCCATATCAGCACACATGAAAGAGTCCATGCTCCTTGAACGGCAAGCGTTGACTTCACGCGCCTTGATGGCCTCGTAACGCTCCCGCTTCATGGGGTAAGCAATGATCTGCAGGCCACCAAACTCGGCCGCGCCGGTTAACTGCTCTTCGGCGGTGTAACCACTGCCAAGGGGCATGGCCACGAACTGACGGATCAGGCCTTTCTGAATACAGAAGCCATCCAGCCAGGGCTGATCCGGGGTGACGATGTAGTCTTGCGGAGTATCGGATACGGCATCTTGCCAAGGTTCACCGGTGACAGCGTTGATCTTGCCCGCCGCAATTTTCAGGAGGAAAGGATAGTCACCTGCACCAGTAAAACTGATCCACAACGCTTCTGCCTGGTACATAGGCAGCATCACGCCGCCGCGCTTCTGGTAATCCCCGGGCAACGATTTGGCATGGTCTTCCACATGCTCCAACGGAAACCGCCCCAGGCCGGGCGGCAAAGCGTATTCGCGATTGTCATCCGGGATACGCAGGGTGCGCTGAAAGTTCACCCGGCATACCGCCTGGGGGTGCACTTCCGGAAACCGGAATACCAGCTGGTTAGCGTTCAGTTCAATCATGTCGGTTCATCCTTTTTACCAGTCCCCATCCGTCACTTCCCGGACCATGCGCAGGATGGCATGGTCAGGCGCGTCCTTGAGTTGCCGTATGAGCTCGGCAAACAATTGTGGGCGCCGCACGATAATCTCTCTCAACTCACTGGAGAGCTTGCCGGCCAGCGCCAGCAGCACATCCGGGTCTTCACCGAGATCTGCCGCCAGGTTCACGATCATTTGTTCCGAGGGCGGCGGAAAGACATCGCGTTCAATTTTTGACAGGTACGCGGGCTCGACGCCCACCCTGCCTGCCACCTGGCGCAGCGAGTAGCCTTTATCTGTTTGCTGGCGGGCAAGTCGCGCCTGTCGTATGTAGTCGCCAAAGCTCATTTGTGTAGTGTTTAGTACACACTACATTTTTGTCAATCCTTTTCTCCCGCACCCCCTGCTTCGCACCTCGAGCGGTGCACCTACCTGTCAGGCCCCTGTCTCGAACTGGCGAGCGTCCTTTTCCAGGGGCGCCTGGTGGTAACCGAATGTCATGACCTGCTCGAGGTACACATCCATAAAGGCGCCGATGGAGCCGAGCACTTCGTATTGGTGCACGTGGCGGAATTCGTGGCTGTAGAGTCGGGCGGACTGGCAGCCTTTGACGATGTAGATGGAGTGGCCGAAAGTGATGCCCGTGACCTGGCCGCTGAGCATGCCGACGCTCTTTGCCAGGCTGTAGACCACCGGATCTTCCTGGAAGGGAATCTCGTCCACCAGCATGATGCGAATGCGTTCGGGCTCTGCCACGCCCACGCTTCTGGCCATTTCCATACCTTCTTCGTTGAGCTCGGCGCCCTGCTCCTGGATCATGTCGTGGTGCTTTTTGGCCCACAGGACGACCAGGGGAAGATAAGAGTTCAGATCTTTCATTGTCGCCTCCAGCTAGCCGCAGTGAGAATGGATTAACGCCTGCGCCTCTCGCACCAACTCCGGCTCCGCATGGCCAAACACCAGCTGGCAGGCAGTGAACGGATCAGAAGTGGTTTTGCCGGTGCGATAGAGATCCAGCAACACACTGGGGCTGACCATTTCCAGCGGAATGACTTCGGCAATATGCTCCGCCATTTCGGTCCAGCACTCTCGGCAGTAGACCAGAATACGACCCGCCCCCAGTCCTTGTTCATAGGGAATCGTGACCAGACTGCGCGCTTTGCCTTGGGCGGGCTCTTTTTCCCCTGCCTTACCGCACCGTGAACAACTCGCCATAACTTTTGACTTCCTGTATTGCCTGACTGTGCAGCATCCCTGCTACGGCCTCATCAAACCCTTGATGACAGCCCCACATTATGCATTTACTATCGTCATGCCAATACTGACTACATGAACATGTCGCCTTTCGGCATGTGTCGCTTTTTGGAGCACAACATGGCACGTACAGCAGGGAAGAATGCGGCGGACTGGCCACTGCGCTGGGATTTATTATTGCGGTACCGGTTGATCGAAGTGATTGCGCTGTGGGAAGGCAGGCTGACCACCAATCACCTGGTGCGCGCCTTTGGCATTGGGCGCCAGCAGGCCAGCAAAGATATCAATCTTTATCTGAATGAGTATGCGCCGGGCAATCTGGAGTATGACCTGTCACTCAAAGGCTATAAACCAGCCACCGGTTTCAAGCCGGTGTTCACTCGGGGCCTGGCTGATGAATACCTGCAGATGATGCATGCCCGGGAAGATCTGAGCTGCGCCTTCGAGGCACTGGATGTACGCGAGCTGAATACTGAGGTATTGCTGCCACCCTCACGGGATTTGCGCCCGGCGGTGTTACGTCCCATCTTGCAGGCCTGCCGGGAAGGATTGCGGGTAGAGATTGAATATACCTCGCTCAACAACCCTGATCCTGAGTACCGGGTGATTCAGCCCCATACGGTGGTGCATAACGGCATGCGCTGGCATGTGCGTGCCTGGTGTGAAAAAAACAGTGATTACCGGGACTTTGTGCTGAGTCGCATCATGGACAAGCCGGAGATCACCCTGCCCGGCGAGCAGGGCGCTGACCAGGACAAGGCCTGGCAGAAATCACTAACCCTGAAGGTGGTGCCAGATCCTCGACTGTCCGATGCACAGCAAAAAGTGATTGCCCGAGATTACGGGATGAGGCGGAGCGTGCTAACGATTCCCTGCCGGGCGGCCATGGCAAACTACATTGTGCAGTTGTTGCGGCTGGATGATCAGGATCATCGTGGGGCAGAGGCCCAGCAGGTGGTGTTGGGGAATTATGAAGCGGTGAAGCAGTGGTTGTGGGTGGGGTGATCGCGCTGCTAATCACACTTCTGCAGAAGCCCCTCTGCAGGAGCGGTCGTTCGACCGCGATCTCTGCCCCGCTGCCATCCAACCCTTTCGCGGTGGAACCACCGCTCCCACAAGGGCTCGATAGTCCGGGGCTTTGGGCGGCTTTTCGATTCCCTTGCTGACGCTCAGGTTCGCGGCTCAAGCGCCGTTCCTACAGTGGCTGGGGGAGCCATTCAGGTTTGTGTTAGTGCTTATCCCGATATTCGCTGGGGGAGCAGCCTTGCCAGCGGCGGAAGGCGCGGACGAAGCCGCCGGCGTCGGTGTAGGCCAGGTGGGCGGCGACTTCTTCGATTTTCATGGTGGTGCTGGTGAGGAGTTGCAGGGCTAGTTGGCGGCGCTCTTCTTCTACCAGGTCGCGGTAGCTGGTGCCTTCCTGTTCCAGTTTGCGGCGCAGGCTGCGTGAGGACAGAGCCAGGGCGCTGGCCATGTCGTTGAGGGTGGCGCCGAGGCCCAGTTCGCCCAGTAGTTGCTGGCGCACTTTGCCGGCGATACCACTGTTTTCTACGGTGTCCATGCGCTGCTGGCATTGCTGTTCGAGCATGCGGGTGAGCACCGGATCGTAACCAGGGAAGGGCTGGCTGGCGCCGGCGCGGTTCACCAGGATGCGGTTGCTGCGGGCGGCGAAGGTGGGCAGCACGCCACATTCTTCCTGGATGACCCGGGCACTGACATCGGGCTGACCGGTCAGGTCGATGGCGCGAAAATCCACGCCTTGCAGGGTAATTTCCCGCACCAGGTTCAGGGCCGTGGCCATGTCTCGCTCGAGCAGAAACTGGCGCAGGTGCGCCGGGATGGGATCCGGGTCGAAGGTGATGCCGAAGGTGTCGTCGTCTTCCACCAGTTCGATGCGGCAGTAGGCGGTGCTGAGAGGAAGATAGCGCACCCCCAGGATGGCCGCTTCACGCAGGGTCTTGCAGGTGCGCAGGGCGAAGCCCCACACCCCGAAGGTGGCCAGGTGATATTGCAGGCCCAGTTCGAAGCCCCAGGCGCCGTCGTCCGGCAGGGCCAGCATCAGGTTTTCGATCAGGCGCATTTCCTGGGTGCGGGTGACCAATCCTTCTCCGCTGGAAAGGGCATCATCGGCTATGCCGGTGCCGAGCAGGCAGGTCTGCCTGTCGATGCCATGGCGTTGGGCAAAGTTGAGCATCACTTGGCTGATGGCCACCGGGTGGAGGGTGTCGTCGCTGTGTTGCATTGCCCGTTCCGCTGTTCCGCCGCTAGCGCTGGCCACTTCTGCAGGGTGATTGGCCACGGCGGCTATTCTGATTGTGGGGGTGCCGGCCTAGTCTGAAACGATAATAACCACCAGAGGCAGCACCATGGACCCGGCAACCTTGAACAAACAGGCCATTGCCTGCGCGAAACACTATATGGGCAAAACCGCGTGGCCGACAATTGCGCTCACGTTGGCCGTGGTGGTGGCCTTTGTTGCCACGCTGTTACTGTTTGCCAATGGCTCCCTGCCTGCCTTACCTGCCTTCCTGCTGGTGGCGGCGCTGACGTATATGTCCTACACGCCCTTGCACGAAGCCGCCCACGGCAATATTCATGGCCAGGACGATCGCCGCAAGTGGATCAACGACCTGTGCGGTTATCTGGTGGCGCCGATCATTGCGATTCCTTATGCCTCGCACCGCATCGAGCACTTCACGCACCACCGCTATACCAACCAGCCGGACAAGGACCCGGATTTTGTGGTCAGCGGGATGCAGAAAAGTCCGCTGGCGATGATCATCGCCGGGCTGCGTTTTCAGTGGATTCAGAATACGTTCTTTGTACAGCACAGCTGGGGCAGCGCCTCGCTGAAAGAGAAACTGATTTACTGCAGCGAGCTGGCCGTGTCGCTGGGGTGGCGGATTGCCTTTCTGGTGATGGTGGATCAGCCGGGCACTGCCGTAGTATTGCTGCTGGGTTACTACACGGGCGGGTTGTTCACTGCCTACTGGTTTGCCTACCGCCCGCACCACCCGTACAAGGTGAGCGAGCGTTACCGCAATACCAACAGCCTGATCATGCCGCGCTGGATGAAACCGCTGGAGTGGTTCTGGCTGGGTCAGAACCTGCATTCGATTCACCATCTTTTTCCGCGCGTGCCGTTTTACCAGTACCACGCCCTGCACCGGGATATCGAACCCATTCTGCAGGCCCAGGGCACCCCGATTATCGGCATTTTTTCGCGTGAGCCGGTGGCCGCGACAGCCCTACCTGAAGGCGCTGACTGATACCACGTTTGACGGCGCAATCCATAATCCGCCCCGGAACGCTTCCGGAGTAATCCGCTCTCAGGTCCACCATTTGGACCTGGCAACCCGCAAGATAACCGTCGCCGCCTAATTGCTGCACAATCTCTACATTATACAATGTAAACGTGAACCATCTTCGAGGATTTAAACACCATGTTTACAGATTTTACCGGCCATCTGACGACAAATGGTGCATTTTTTGATCTTCGCCATCTGTAATTAAATGTTTCACAGTGATAACGTTCGCGCGCCACAACACATAACTCGGGAAAGTTATCATGAAGTATTCAAACAAAGCCGTGTTGGCCGCAGCGATTGCTGCTGCCTCTACCCAGGCGATGGCCAATGGCCTGGCGCTGAATGAGCAAAGCGCCTCCAGTGCAGGCTCGGCTTACGCAGGTCGCGCCTCTACTGCTGCCAATGCCAGCACCCTGTTCGGCAACCCGGCGGGCATGAGCCGCCTGGAACGTGCCGAGGTGTCCGGCGGCCTGGCCTTTATTGATGCCAGCACCGATATCAGCGATGCCGAAGGGCAACTGGCCCCCGGCCTGCCCGTGTCCGGCACTAACGATGGCGATATGGTGCCCTTTTCCACCATTCCCTTCGGCTACTACGTCACCCCGATCAGCGACAAACTGCACGCCGGTATCGGTGTGTATGCACCGTTCGGCGTGGAAAGCGACTACGAGAATGGCTGGCAAGGTCGCTATGAAGGCGTCACCAGCATGGTGCAGGTTGTCACCATTCAGCCCACCGTCAGCTACGCCTTCAACGATCGCGTTTCTGTGGGCTTTGGCCCGACCATCAATCACATCTCTGGTGAGCTGACCAGCAACGTGCCGGCCGCCGCCTTCAACCCGGCTCTGGCCGCCATGTCTGACGCTGATGTAGAAATTGAAGGGGACGACATTGCCTACGGTTACAACCTGGGCGTGTTGTTCGGCATTACCGACCGACTGGACTGGGGCCTGACCTACCACTCCAAGGTCGATTACTCCCTGGAAGGTGACACCACCATCAGCGGCACCCCCGCCCCCGTGGCGCCTGCCATCGACGGCAAGTATGACGCGGAACTGGACATCACCATGCCGGAATCCGTGGATACCTCTTTCAGCTTCCAGGCCACTGACGCACTGGCACTGTACGCTGGCGCCACCTTCACCCGCTGGAGCCGCCTTGAAGGTATCGAAGTGGAGAACAGCGGCGTGAATGCCATGTTCCAGTCCAGCTTCGGCACCATTACCGAAGAACTGGAGTGGGAAGACACCTGGTCGTTCGCCGTGGGCGGCGCCTACCAGCTGAACCCGAAGTGGGTGATCCGCGCCGGCTATGCCTTTGACGAGTCCCCCACCAACGACCAGCACCGTACCGTGCGGATTCCGGTGAGCGACCGCGATATCTACACCCTGGGTGCCGGCTGGAACGTCTCTGACGACCTGACCCTTGATGCGGCCTATGCCTATATTGATGAAGAAAAAGGCGAGGTTAACCAGGACACTTACAGCGCCGACTTCGAGAACAGCGCTCACGGCCTGGCCCTGCAAGCCACCTACCGTTTCTGATCAGCTTCAGCAACGGCCATAAAAAAACCGGGCTCACTGCCCGGTTTTTTTATGCTTCGGCGTGAGCGCTGCCGGCGTCAGCTCGCGCCCTGATTTTCCAGCTCGGTCTCGGTGAGGTGCTTGGGATGCTCGCGGGTGACCTTACCCACCCACAACGGATGCGGCTCTGCCAGTCGCAGGCGCTTGCGAAACTGGGCACGTACCCCCCACAAACACGCCGCCACGGCCACCACCACCAGGTTTACCAGCAGGGCATCCGGTTCTTGCCAGGCATGACTGCCCTCCACTGCCACCTGCGCCAGTGGGATCGCCAGATACAGGAACGGCATGATACGTAGCCACAGGCCACTGAAACGCAGCGGCGAAGCACGCAGACTCCACAACACCAGCACCACCAACACCCACCAGAAGATTTGCCGCTCGGCCGATGCCACCAACGCGGCCCAGGGCGTGTAAGGCAGCAGCTTGCTGACCAGAAAACTGAAGGCGATGCCGCTGACCACCCCGAAACACAATCCCAGGGTCAAACGCAGCAGGAAGGCCGAGCCGCGTGACGGACCAACACGGTCACTGCGCCGCTCGCACCACAGGATATTCCCGGACACAAACAGCAACGACCCCAGCAGCCCCATGGCAAAGTACAACAGCTTCACCCAGACGCCGCCGTAATCCCCGAAGTGCAGGGAATAGACCGGGGAAATCGCCGCAAAGTTGAAGGTGCGTTCGCCCGGGGCGCTGATACGCAGCGGCTTCATGGTGTTATCCAGCACCACATGCACATGATGGCCAAGGAAGCCCGGTTGCGAACCGGCCACATCCATCCAGCCTGCGGCATCCCCGTAGCCTCGAATTTCCACCCAGCCCACGTCCATGCCAGGCAACTCGTTATTGGCCGCCGCCAGGTAATCCGCCATGGGCGCCATGGCGAGGGTCTCCCCCTGGCTTTGCACCGGCGGCCAGACGTCGGTTTCCTTCTGGATCACCCCTTGCAGCTGCGGACCGAACACCAGCAAACCGAGCACGATGGCCATGACCGTAAACAGCCCCATGGCAGCACCGGTGACCGACATGATCAGGTGGAACGGGAAGCTGATGATGCCAATCAGGTTGTGCAGGTTTTTCCAGTAGCGACGCAGGTTGCCCTGGTGCTTGAGGGCAAACAGTTCCTTGCGGATTTTGGGCCAGTGGATGATCAGCCCGCTGAACAGGGCCACCCCGTATAGCACGGCAACAAACCCCATCAGCGTCATGCCGATGTTGATCAGGCCACCGTTACCGGGAATGCCCAACTCGTAGTGCAGCTCATTCACAAAATCCGCCAGCTCGGAACCCGGCTGCTGCGTGAAGCTGCCATCTTCTGCAAAGTTGGAGGCATGGGCCGTGCGCCACTCCCCCGCTGCACCGTCTTCGCCGGGCTGAAACCACATGGCCCCGGGGTCTTCATCGGGCAGGAAATACATGCGATCGGCCGACGCCGGGAACCGCGTAATCAGTTGCTGCAGAAAGTGGTCCGGGTCCGCCGGGCCGGCTGCCTGCTCATGGCCGTGGTGGCTTTCCTGCCAGTGATGCAGCTCGTGATGGAAAACATTGATTGCCCCGGCAAAAAACGCCACAAACAGGGCCAAGCCACTGACCATGCCCAACCAGGCATGCAGGTCGATAAAACGGCGTAGACGATCTGCCTTCATGCGGCCCCCCCATAAATACCGGTGGTTTGCAGGGTCGCCCAGACGATGCCATTCGCCACCAGCAGACCCACCAGGGGCGGCCACGCTTTTTCGGGCAGCGCCACCAGCAAGCTAAGGCTCATCCACAGCAGCATGCCAATGATCAATTGCAGTACCAGCCAGCTGTTCCAGGGCACCGGAACCCAGGCAGCAGCCAGCCCCATCAACATCATCGACAATGGCAGACTCAACAACACGCCGAATAAGGCTCTCATGGGTTGCGCCCCATCTTGCCGGAGACTTTCTGGAACGTATCGCGATGATGGCCTGCGAACAAGGCCATCAGGAGTGCAGGCAGGGTCAGCAGCCACAGGGCCACCATCAGCCCAACGCCCAGGCCCAGCGCCATGACCCACAGCACCGCGCCGGCCAGCGCCAGCAACAACGCGAGCAGGCGCGCCACGCCGGGCAGCGGCTGGTCCAGCCAGCGCTGCTGACGGTCTGAGAGATAAAAGAGAACAACGGCCGCGAGTGAGGCCGGGAGTGCTGCTACCCACATAGATGAGAACCAAAGACAGGAAATGGTTCTCATTTAATAATGGTTGGCCGTGACGGGTCAATGACAGGGCCAGGCGGGATTACTCTGCCAGTTCGGCTACACGCAGCGGCGCCAGGGCTTCGGAGGCCACACTGAGCCGTGCGGTAGACAGGCGCGTCCAGTCGATACCCTCGCGGTCAGGCATCCACACATCCCTGAAGGCCGCCGCATCCGCCACAGCCATTTCCGGGGTCAGCATCGCCATGCCATGGTAATCCCCTGCCACACCTTCCGCGTGTCGAATCACCGCCCACCATTTGCCTGGCCGGGAACGCAGCACGACCCCGGGCAAGGAACACTCCACCTCTTGCGCAGTGATACAGCACTCCAGCTGGGCATCTTTCTGTACGCTGATCCCCTGCCGCCAGAGTGACGAGCCGGCCACCATCACTACCGAAGGGAAGGTGCGTAACAGGGCCGCGCAGCGTTCCGCATCGGTGAGGGGCTCACCCAACACGACCCGGTAGAAGATCGGCCGGGCCGGGGCGACCTGGCGAATCACACCCGCCTCCAGCCAACGCAGCGCCACATCGAGAGCACTTTCCTGCTCGCTGATCGCCTGCTTGAGATCCGACAGGGAAAAGATCCGGGGCATGCCGTCCAGCAAGGGCAGGACCTGTTTGATTGCTTCCATACTCAGGAATCTACCGGTTGCGCAGAGGGAAAGGAGAAGCCAAGGGCACCACCGACAGCCATGACACCACGCAGCACATGGCATACCACCGTCACCTGTCCCGGCTCGGGCAAGCCATTGAGCCGCAGAGCCGCCAGATCCGCCAGGCGGGCATCCAGAATGTCGATATTGCGCTGGTAATCCAGTGCCGGGCGCTGCATCTGCGCCAGCCGCAGAGTCAGCAGCTGCCCTTGGGTGTCGTCTTCCAGCGCTGCGTAGGCCCGCTCAACCAGGCTGTAGCTGCTGAGATGCTGCAAGGCGGCCCCACGGGGGTGGCGGCGCTGGGCCACCAGATTGACAGACACCAAAACGGACAGCGCTGCCGCCAAACGCTGCAAGGCCGGAATCCAGCTGGCACCCCGCTCTTTTGCAGACAGGTACCAGCCCCAGGCGCGCAGGCGCGCCACATCACTGCGCAGCTCGCGAATGCGCTGAGTGGTGTGCGCCTCACCACCGGAGGCGCGGGTGGCGCGATACAACGCCAGGTATTCGTTCAGTGCACGCAGGCGATGGGCCACCGCCTGACCTGCCAGACGCTCCCGAGGCGCCGAATTCTGAGAGCAAACTACTGCCATACCGGGACTCCTGCTCAATGCCCGCACAACCCTGAAATCATGAAATTGGTCGTTATCTCTCGACCTGGGCGACCTGAAGAATGCCTTGTCGTCCCCGGCACCCTCTGCCGGAAGCCAATCCCTGTTCAGCGTCGCGATGGCACACACTTTAACGATCACTGAATGCGGTCCACAGAGGCAAAGCGTACCGATGTGTTGCCCCGCGTTGCCATTTGTATCCCCCATGATAACAACGCGGAACTGCATCACATTTTTGTGGCCTGATGTAAGATATCCCCCTTATTTAATAAGGATAATCTCTTACTCTCGATCCTGCTCGCAGGTGCTAACTACGCATCACACTGCCAGCCGGAAGTCGTACCGCACTGTTGTTCTGGAGTCGCTCTGTTGTCCCTGCCCCGTGCCTTTCTCTTGCTCACCCTGGGTGGCGTTCTGGCGGTGAGCCCGCCCCTTTTCGTGCATGCCCATCCCGGCGGGCTGGACGCACACGGCGGCCATACGGACCGCAAAACCGACACCTATCACTGCCACACCGATGTCTGCCGCCAGCAACACCAGCAACAGGCCGAGGCAGAACAACAAGCCCGCGATGCCGGGCGAGCGTTTTCCACGCTCTATGACCGCGGCGACTGGCCCCACTGGGACGATGAGGATGGCGACTGTCAGGACAGCCGGGCGGAAGCACTGATCCGCGCCAGCCAGACACCGGTGAGCTTTACCCGCAAGGATCACTGCATTGTTGCAAGCGGCCGCTGGTACGACCCCTACAGCGGGCACACCTTTACCCGGGCCCGACAACTGGATGTGGACCACATCGTGCCGCTGCGTCATGCCCATGGCCATGGTGGCGACCGGTGGAATGACGCCTTGCGGCGCCAGTTTGCCAACGATCCGGACAATCTTCTGGTGGTATCGGCCAGCACCAACCGTAGCAAGGGAGCCAGCAGCCCGGACCAGTGGCTACCTGCCAATCACGCTTACTGGTGTGAATACGGACAACGCTGGTCGGCCATCAAACAGCGCTATCAATTGATGGTCACTCCAGCCGAGCAGGATGTGGTGACGCAACTGCTCGCACGCTGTGCCGCAGATTAGGGGACGACCATGCCCGCACACAGGCATAAAAAAAGCCGCCCTGAGGCGGCTTTTTTGGCAGTGAACCGATTAGTTGGTTTCTGCTGCGTCTTTCATGTCTTCCACAGATTCCTGGGCATTATCATAGGCGTTGTCCATATCCTCGCCCATTTCTTCCATCGGCCCTTTGCTATCCGGGGTAATCTTTTCGATGGCATTATCCACCTTCTGGCCAGCTTCTTCGGCTGGGCCGTCGTTGGCGTCACAGGCAGCCAGAAAAGCGGTGGAAGCAAACAGGGCGGCCAGTGCCGCTTTACCGAAAGTACGCATAATGTCACTCCTTGATGTTTCGGCTGAAAACGATGCCTACAGTAACGCCTGAATAAAACGCTGGCCACGGGCCAGGGCACACTTGCACAGCATTTTACGATGCCTTACGAATCCCGCAGTGACAGGTAAGATAATCCCTCTCATCGCGGGGCAAACGGATTACACATAATGAAAAGAATTGGACGGGAAGTAGGCGGACTGGCTCAGCTGGTGACCCGCTTCGGCAACGAGATCACCCAGGTCGTTCAGGATATTCATGGCAGTGTCGCCAACCCTTTTGGCCTGCGTGGCCAGGAGTACACCCCGGCCCCCATGGTCTATAACCTGGTGCGCTACGGCTTTCGGCAGGCGGGCAATCTTGCCGGGCTGGCCGATCTGGCGGCCGACCCCGGCCGTGAACTACGCGACAGCCTCGACCTGCAAAGCATCCTCAATGGCGTGTTTGGTCAGTTACTGGTTGAGCAACAAAGCCATTACGCCTTGCCGATGACCCTCCTGCCCAGTGGCAAGCTGCAAGGCGACACCCTGGTGCTGTTCCTTCATGGCCTTTGCATGAATGATTCCTGTTGGAACAATCCGGCTGCCGACAGCTTCAGCCAATGGGTGCGCCGTGAACTTAACGCCGATGTGCGTTATCTGCGCTATAACACAGGCCTGCATATCTCCGACAATGGTCGCAAGCTGGCGGGCCTGCTGGCCCATACCGCCCTGCCCGAACGCATCATTCTGGTGGGGCATTCCATGGGCGGCCTGGTCGCTCGCAGCGCCCTGCACCAGGCCCGTGAGCGCGGCGACAGCTGGGCCGACAAGGTCAGCCATCTGGCCTGTCTCGGCTCGCCCCATCAGGGCGCGCTGCTGGAGCGAGTGGGCAACAATGCCAACCGGCTACTGGCCACCACACCCTGGTCACGTCCGCTGATGCGGTTGGGCAACCTGCGCTCTGACGGGATCCGCGATCTGCGCTTTGGCTATGTACTGGAAGCGCAGTGGCGTGACCGCCCCCTGGACGACACCCGCCCCAGCGCCAAGGTGCCGCTGGACCCGGAAGTAAAACAACTGTTTATCGCTGGCAGTGTCAGCGAACCGGAACATCCAGCCCCACGGGGCGATTGGCTGGTTTCGGTGGACAGCGCCCTGGCCTCGCGCCTGTACCCGGATGCCCCGCTGCTGACCCGGGAACTGTTTTACCAGATGGGGCATATGACCATGATAGAAGAAAGCCGCACCTATGCCCGGGTGCAGCGCTGGCTTGAGGACTGACATGCAGTGCACCCTGTGCGCCGGTGACGCGCACCCTTTTGCGCAGGTGGACGGCCGCGACTACTTTCGCTGCCCGTGTTGCCAACTGACCTTCGAGCACCCCGACAGGCTACCCGGCCCCGACGAAGAAAAAGGCCAGTACGACCTGCACGACAACCGCCCGGACGATCCCGGCTACCGGCGTTTTCTGGCACAACTGGCCGACCCGCTCTGCGAACAGCTGTCGCCGGGTGCGCAAGGCCTCGATTTTGGCTGCGGGCCCGGACCGGCCCTGGCCGCCATGATGACGGAACGAGGCTACCCCTGCGGCACCTGGGATCCGATTTACGCCAAAGACGAAACGCGACTGGCCCCACAGTATGACTTTGTCACCTGCACGGAAGTTATTGAGCACCTGCACCAGCCGGCCCGTGAGTGGGCCTGGTTTGCCGACCACGTTCGCCCCGGGGGCTGGCTGGGCCTGATGACCCGCTGGCTAACCGACGACCACGCCTTTGCCCGCTGGCACTACCGCCGTGACCCGACGCATGTCTGCTTCTGGCAACCGGCAACCTTTGCCTGGCTGGCAGACACACAGGGCTGGGAGCTGCACCTGACGGGCAACCCGGTGGTATTGATGCGCAGACGGCCCTGAACGGCGCCAGGCTAGCCTGCGACAACAATCGCGACCGTCACCGCAACCAGTGCCAGCGGCAGGACCACCAGAGCAGACTTCAGTGCGCGTTCATACCAGGTGGAAAATTTATATTGCTGATCCATTTTTTTGATATCCCCTATTACCCCGAAGTCAGTATAGGGAATGGCAAAACGCCCCCACATCACCCAAATGGGGTATATGCAATATTTATGGTCAATCCACCCACTTCTGGCACTCTAAAGGCTGTGCAGCCAGAACTGCATGGGCTTGCGTGACAGCGCTGCCTCGCCGATATCGGTCCAGTCAAAATGCGCCACCAACTGGTTCTGGGGGAAATAGCCACGCCCACGCCAGAACAGATCCAGCGGCTGGTAGCCTTCGGGGCGAGCCGGGTGATCTTCGGGGCGCTGTACTGCACAAAAAGCGGTATGGCGATAACCAAAATCTTCCGCGTACTGCTCTCTCAAATCAAAAAAACGGTGCCCAATCCCCTGACCACGCCACTCTTTTTTGAGCACGGATTCGCCAAAGTAGAAAACCGTATTGATCTCTGCCCCCAACTGACGAAACGGCGCCTGGAACTCATCGTCTGCCTCGCGCAGCGGTAAACCTGTCGCCGCCCCGACCAGCTTGTTGAACTCCAGCGCCAGTACGAACACGCTCTGATCGGACTGCGCATAGCGGTCCAGATAGCGGCGCTCATAGGCCAGGTCACCCTCATACAAATACGGAAAATCACGAAACACTTCGATGCGAAGCTTGGCCAATTCATCCAGCCAGGGCTCGACGGCGATACCGGTCACCGGACGAATTTCTACTGACGACATGCCCTCTCCTTGTAACTCTGACAATGGGACAGGGAATCAATAGCACGATGGCCGCGCAAAGGAAAAGAGCAAGGGGGCGCGGCTAGGGCCAGGCCAGGATCACGCCAGTGAACCACAACACCACGAACACTGCCTGACGGAAACGCGCTTCATTCACATGATGATGGAGCAGCTCGCCCACCAGCATCGCCGCGATCACCACCGGAACCAGGGTAGCGATGCGTGGCAGGGCGGGCAGCAAGGTGCCATCCAGCAGGAACACAGCTGTCAGCAAACTGTTCAAGGCCAGCCAGACCAGAATCAGGGTGGCACGAAAGCGCTGCTTGTCGAGCTTGAGGCCGCTTAGCGCATACACCAACAGTGGCCCTCCCGACGCAAACAGGCCATGCGTCACCCCGGCCATCAACATCCAGCCACGGGACCAGAGCCCACCATGCGCAGTGACCGCCAGGCCACGATACATGCGCCACAGTTCACGGCTGCTGAACCAGAGCACCAGCAAACCAAACCCGCTTTTGAGCAATTGCTCCCCCAGCCACGGCCGTAGCCCGTAACCTGCCAGAGTGCCGAGCACCATTAACGGCAGGATCAGCTTCCACAGGGTTGGCCAATGGATCGCATGACGGTGACGCCAACTCAGGGTGCCACTCATGACGATATTCAATGGCACCAGTACCGGCAGGATCTCCGGGATCGGCAACACCAGCGCGCCCAGTGACAGGGCAATCACAATGCTGCCAAAGCCGGTCATCGCTTCGGTGGTAAAGGCGAGAAAAATGAACAACCCCAGCAGCAGCCAGGGAGAGGCAAGCAGGTCCATCCGTTATTGCTCCAGCTCGCTGGCAAACTTGCGCAGCATCAAACGCTGGTAGAGATCCGGCGCAACACGCCAGAGCACGCTGGCAAACCAGGTAAACCGGTCCGGGAACAGTCGCTTGCGGCCTTTTCCATAGGCGTCAAAAACCTGTTCGGCCATCCATTCAGGGGTTCGCATATTGCCCACCATGGAGCGGGCATGCGCTGCAGGCTTGCCATCATGACCCAGAGCATTTTTCTCGATGGGGGTGTCCAGAAAACTCGGGTACGCCATAAGAATATGGATGCCATAGCGGGACACTTCACCGCGCATAACTTCAAAGAACTGCCCTAACGCACTCTTGGCACTGCAGTAACCGGCCCGCCCCAGCACCGGCATCCAGCCCGCCATGGAACCGATATTGATAATGCCTCCCCGGCTTTTCTTCAGCAGGGGCAGACAGGCCACAGACAGCTCCACCGGTGCCTGCCAATCCACCGCCATGACTTTTTGGAACACACTCATGGCCGTTTTTTCGGCCAGCGAACGATGGGTAATGCCGGCATTGTTGATCAGCAGATCCAGGCCACCGTGTTTTTCCAGCCAGGGCACCAGCAAAGTGATGGCATCACTGTTGGTGACATCCAGCCCCCGACTGGTCACACGCTCGGCATCCCGGGCAGCCAGCGCTTCGACTCTTGCTTCAAGCAATACTTCGTTCATGTCAGCAAGAATCACCCGATAACCTAACGCAAACGCCTGTTGCGACAGCGCCCAGCCAAGGCCCGACGCGGCTCCGGTAATCAATACGGTTTTCATGCCTTTGACTCCCTGGAGGCAAGCCAGAACCGGAAGGTCTGCTCCGACGATTTCTTCGGCAGGTAACCGAATTCCTGTTTCAGTTTTTGGTTACCCAGCACCGGCCGATAGCGAAGAAAATTCACTTGCGCCGGGGTATATCCGGTGAGGCGAAGCGCATGCCCCACCGCCAACCCTGCACGAATCGCCCAGGCAGGAACCGTAACGACCGGCTTGCGCAAGATGGCTGCGAGCTGGGTGATTGTCAGCGCCCCATCGCCGGCCAGATTAAAACAGCCGTTGCGTTCTTCTGTGACACCTTTTTCGATAATCGCCAACACATCCTGATCCCAGATAAACACAAACGGTGACGGAGAACCGGCGACCGCCAACAGACTTCGGCCCTCAAAAAGACGCGTAATAAGGTTACGGGTATTGGCACCAAGCACGGTGCCCGGTCGCAACACCAGCTGGCCCAGATGAGGATGCCGTTGGCGATAATCCGCCAATAGCGCTTCGACCTGGCGTTTGTGGTCCGAGTACGCAAATTCAGGGTTGCCCCGCAGGGGGGCGTCTTCATTGATCCACTCGGGGTTGTCCGCATGGTAACCGTAAGCCGCCCCGGAACTGGTGACCACCAACTGGCGTACACCAGAGGCGATACAGGCATCCAGCACATTGCGAGTGCCGTTGACATCAATGTCGAAATCGCGCTCGCGATCACCGCTGTCTTCCAGTACCGCCGCCAGGTGAACTACCTGATCAATACCATGTTTCTGGATCAGCTCACCCAGCGAAGGGTCGCGGATATCCCGCACATAAAAAGGAAAATCCGCATTGTCATCCGGGCGAATATCCACACCAACAACAACGTGTTCCGACGCCAGACGACGAGCCAGCTGGCGGCCGATATACCCTGCTGCACCGGTAATCAGGATCCGCCGCTGCGAAGGATGATTCATGATGATTCTCCCTCAGTTTGACGGGCCCCGGCTTCACCACGCGCAGTCTGTCGTGACCAGATCCCGGCCAGCACCAGTCCACTGACCAGATGCCATACCCCCCAGAAGGCAGCAATCAGAATCATGCCGCTTTCGTCCGGGAAAAAGGTAAACAAAATGGCCAGCCCCAGTCCGGAGTTCTGAATGCCCACTTCCATGGTAATGGCGCGGCGGTCGGCTCGCGGCAAGCCGGTAAACCCGGCCGCAAAAGCGCCCAGCCCCAAGGCCAGCAGATTCTGCAGTACCACCAACCCCACAATGCGGTCGGCGGTGGCCAGAAACACATCCACGTTATTGCCGAAGGCCACACCCACAAACAACAACAACACCAGCAGGGTGATATAGCGCATGGGTTTCTGGGCGCCCCGGGCAAACGCCGGGAACGCCTTGCCCACAGCCATGCCGATGACCAGAGGCAAACCCAACACCAGCACGACCAGCATCAGGATTTCCAGGCTGTCGAGTTGAATGTCGGTAAGAATCGGTCGGGTATGGGGATTGATCCAACCGTAGAGAGAAAAGTTGAAGGGCGTCATCACCATGGCAGCAAGGCTGGACACGGCGGTCATGCTCACCGAAACCGCCACATTGCCCCGCCCCAGCCAGGTCATGATGTTGGAAAACGAGCCGCCCGGGCAGGACGCCACCAGAATCATGCCCAGCGCCAGTTCAGCATCAACCTCGAACCACCAGGTGGTCAGGCAGGTGGCGGCAGGCAACAACACGAACTGCGCCAGCAGCCCAACGATGGGCGCATCCGGTCGCTGTACCACTCGACGGAAATCGTCCCCCGTCAGGGACAGCGACACGCCAAACATCATGAATGCCAGAATAACGTTGAGAATCAGCAGATTCTCGCTGCCGAAATGCACCTCCATCTCACACCCCCTGCTTCAGCTGGGTGATGTGGGCATTAACCGCCTTGCGGTAGCTATCCTTATGCACGTAGTACGCCATGCGTGCCAGTTTCAGATAGTCAAATCCACCATCCAGATTGCGTGAGGCCTCTGCCGTGGCCTTCTCCTCCAGCGACTGCGCCTGCGGGTTGCCATCCAGACGGGCACGCAAATACAGCGCCACCATTTCCGCCTGTTCGTTGCGCCCTTCCCAACCCAGCCCAGCGGCTTCCACCATGCCCATCATGAACAGGTTACGGTGTTGGGGATGGAACACATTCAGGTATAACTGCGGCGCATCCGCCCCTTGCCAGTTGAGCTCCTGTGCATCGATGAAGGGGTAATCCAGCTTGTAGCCTGTGCCCATCAAAATCAGATCGTAAGTCCGGGACTGGCCGTCGGCGAAGGTCACCGTCTTGCCAACAATGCCGGCAATATCGCCATGGGGGGTAATATCGCCGTGGCGAATATGGTGCAGCACCAGGGAATTGATCACCGGGTGGGATTCATAAAGTTTGTAGTCAGGATCCGGCAGGCCGTAATCGCTGGGCTTGCCGACCAATAGCTTGATCAGGGCTGCGTCGATTTTCTGTTTGACGATACGTGGCAACGGGATTTTTCCGCCAATGCTGTCGGTGGCCCTGCCCGCAATAAACTTGGGCAGAAAGTAATAGCCACGGCGTACCGACATATCCACACTGGCAGCGCGGTGTACCGCATCCACCGCAATATCGCAGGCGGAGTTGCCGCAACCGACGACCAGCACGCGCTTGCCTTCGAATATGTCTGCCTTGCGGTAGTCACAGGAATGCATCAGCTCGCCTTCAAACTTGCCAGGCAAACTGGGCATATTGGGCTTGTGCAAGGTGCCATTGGCGATCAGCACGCCGTCGAAGTGGCGAGTCTGGCTTGCCCCGTTACAGCAGGTAGTGACATTCCAGCCTTCCCCTTCACGCTCAACCTTTTCGACCCGCGTAGAAAATTCATAGCAATCGTAAAGATCGAAATGCTCTGCATAACGACGGAAGTAATCACGCATGTCGCTATGCCGAGGGTAGGTCGCGACCTTGTCCCCCATGGGGAATTCCCTGAATTCCGTCATGGCCTTCGACGAAATCAGGTGAGCAGATTCGTACATGGTGCTATGGGGGTTATCAATGTCCCAGAGCCCGCCTACATCGGTGTTGAGATCGAAACCGATGAAAGGAATATTGTACTTTTTCAGGTTTCTGGCCGTGGCCAAGCCCATTGGGCCGGCACCTATCACTGCGTACATAACTGTCCCGAGTCTTCTTTTTAGAATTCCCTGAGCCAGGCTCAGAGTTTGGTATGATGTCCAGCCTAGGTGTGAGAGTCTTCCCTCGCACGGCTAATTCAGGACCTGTCCACGGTTAAATCAGGACCGCCATACCATGCCTCACAGCCCCACAGTCACAGTGCGCTTTACCCAGGCCATCAGCCAGGCGGCAGAAACGCTGGGGTTTGCCCTGCCTGACGCGCTGCGCAATGGGTTTGCCTCGCAGGAACGGGTCAGCCTGGAACTGCAGGGGCAGATATGGGAGAGCTTTTGCACCCAGGCGGACGATCCACTGGTCGGCGTACAATTCGGGCTGGCCATGGAAGTCGGGCACCTGGATACCGCCGGTATGGTGCTGATGAGCTGTGAGACGGTACGGGACGCACTCGACAGCCTGATCGACTACTACCCCATCGTCGGGGAGGGGGGGCACTTTCAGTATCACGAAGACGCTGACCGCTGCATTATCCATTACCTGCCGCAGTACCAGACTCGACAGGCGGAACGGGTCGAGGCTGCCATGGCAACCCTTCTGCAGTTGTCCCGCTGGACCACAGGCAACAAACTGGCTGCCCACAGCCTGCACTTCACCCATGCTGCCCTGGATGATAATCGCCGTTATGAGTCGCTGCTGGGATTGAGCGATGTGCGCTTTCTGTGTGACCACAACACCCTGATCATCCCGGTCACGGATCTGGACCTGCCGCTGATCTACGCCAACCCTGCCCTGTGCCAACACCTGCGCACCCTTGCAGACCAATTGCTGCAATCTCTCGGCGACCAGTCTCTCAGTGCCCAGGTCACTGAACAGCTCCGCCAGCACCCCCACTGGGGCAAGGAGAAAGTGGCCGACACCCTGGGCATGAGCGGCCGCCATCTGGTGCGCAAACTGGGAGAGGAAGGCACCAGTTTCAAACTGCTTCGCGACGGCTTGCTTCAGGGGTTGGCAGAAAAAAAACTACAGGACGCCCAGCGACTCAGTGATATTGCGGAGCAACTGGGTTTCTCGGATGAGAGTGCATTTTCGAAAGCGTTCAAACGCTGGACCGGCATGACGCCGGCCCAGTTTCGTGAGCAACAATAATCAGGCCTTTTCCAGCGCCTGAGTTATATCGGCCAGAATGTCATCGATATGTTCGATGCCGACAGACAACCGCACCAGATCTGCACTCACTCCGGCACTCTTAAGTTCATCATCGCTGAGCTGACGATGGGTTGTGGTCGCCGGATGGCAAGCAAGAGACTTGGCATCACCGATATTCACCAATCGCTTGATCATCTCCAGGGCATCAATAAACCGGGCACCAGCATCGCGGCCACCTTCGACACCAAAGCTGAGGATCGAGGAGGGTATACCGTTATCCATATAGCGTTTCGCCTGGGCATGGTCCTTGTCGGAATCCAGCCCGGCGAAGTTCACCCAACTCACTTTCGGATGGTCCCGGAGAAACGCCGCCACCTTCATTGCGTTTTCGCAATGACGCTCCATGCGTAGCGACAGGGTTTCAATGCCCTGCAGAATCAGGAAGGCATTCATGGGAGACAGTGCCGCTCCCATATTGCGCAGCGGGACAACACGCGCGCGACCGATAAAGGCCGCCTCCCCCATGGCTTCCACATAGACAACGCCATGATAGCTGGGATCAGGCTGGTTGAATTGCGGAAAACGCGGATTGTCTTTCCAGGGGAATTTTCCGGAATCAACAATCGCACCGGCAATGGTGGTTCCATGCCCGCCCATGTATTTGGTCAGGGAGTGCACGACGATATCAGCACCATGCTCAAAGGGGCGACATAGCGCCGGGGTGGCAACCGTGTTATCAACCACTAACGGCACGCCCGCATCGTGGGCCACTTTCGCCAGTGCCGCCATGTCCACCACATTCCCGGCCGGATTACCGATGGATTCGCAGAACACCATCTTGGTCTTGTCATCAATCGCGGCGGCAATGGCTTCAGGATTCCGGCCATCGGCCATGCGCACTTCAATGCCCTGATTCGGCAAGGTATGGGCAAACAGGTTGTAGGTTCCGCCGTACAACTGACTGACCGACACAATATTGTCCCCCGTACGGGCGAGGGTCTGTACGGTAGCCGTAATGGCCGCCATGCCAGACGCCATTGCCAGCGCAGCAATTCCCCCTTCCAGCAACGCAACACGTTCTTCCAGCACGGCGTTGGTCGGATTCATGATGCGACTGTAAATGTTACCCGGCACTTTCAGATCGAACAGATCCGCGCCGTGCTGGGTATCATCAAAATAATAGCTGGTCGTCTGGTACATGGGCACAGCCACCGCATGTGTCTGCGGGTCGCCCGCAAAGCCCCCGTGTATCGACAGGGTTTCCTTCTTCATGATGGTCGGTCCTCTCTCTTTTTCACGCAAACGCCACAAATGCGGCAAAAAAATTATTCTATCTCAGGCTCTTTCCAGAAATCGAACTGCTTGGGGATGTCCGCCATAGCGGTCTCGAAACGGGGTGCACGTTTTTCCAGGAACGCGGTAAAACCGTCCTTGCCGTCCCAGAACTCGTTAGACCAGTAAATCATTTTGGATTCCACCACATGTGCTTCAGCGGGGTGACTGAAGTTAGGGTTGCGCCACAACATCTGCTTGGCCAGTGCCACAGCGATGGGGGAGCTCTTGGCGATCATCTTGCGCGCCATGCAGCGGGCAACATCCAGCACTTCGCCTTTGTCATGGGCACTGTGAAACAGGCCGGCTTCCACGCCTTCTTCGGCCATGAAAATGTCACCGCTGATCACCCACTCCAGCGCTTTCTGCATGCCGACGACCCGGGGCAAGAACCAGGAGGAACAGGCTTCCGGGGTGATGCCTCGCTGGGTGAAGACGAAACCGATCTTGCTGTTCTCTGCCACCAGTCGAATGTCCATGGGCAGGGTCATGGTAATGCCCACCCCCACGGCAGCACCGTTAATGGCGGCAATCACCGGTTTGCGGCACTGATAAATGGCAAGTGACAGCTCGCCACCGGAGTCCCGGATTTGCTCAAGCGGCGGATCCATCCCTTCCGCATCGTCATAACCAAACAGGTTGCCGCCATCCTCCGGCTCCATCTCCATGCCGGCACAAAACACCTTGCCGGCACCGGTAACGATGACCGCACGCACCTCATCGGTGCTGTCGGCGTAATTCAATGCATGAACCACCTCATCCTTCATGCGCAGGGTAAACGCATTCAGTCGTTCGGGGCGGTTAAGGGTAATGGTGAGAATGTTCTCGGAAAGCTCGGTCTTGATGTCCTTGTAATCCATGATGACTCCGCATTGTTGTTGTCAGGACGGCCGTGTCTGAGAGATGCCCTCGGGCACAGAAAGCGGCACTACCTGTACCGGTTGCCCCCGAGCATAGCGCGATGGCAGGGCATCGAACATGGCCCGAAGCGTCCGGTTGAGATGGGGTTGATCGTAAAAACCAGCGGCCACCGCCAGCTCGGTGAGGGTCATGCCGCTTTCCCATAACGCCAGCGCCCGCTGGCTCTTGAGGTGCAGCACAAATCGTTTGAAAGTGACGCCCAACTGCTCACTGAAAAGACGCCGAAAGCGGGACGCTGACAGGTTGGCCTGCTCCGCCAGCTGCTCCAGATCCACCTCCTCATGCTCGCGTAGCACCCGGCAGGCGCTGGCCACACGTGGGTCCAGTGGATGAATAGTGGCGGTGTCGCGAATGGCGGCCAGCAAACGAATCACACTGTCGGGGTGCGCTTGCGCTTCTGCCAGGGGAGGCAACGCAGTCAACAAAATCTGCTGAAGGTGTCCCCCCATGCCAGCGGACAGCCCTCGCCAGGCAGGTTCATCTGGATCGAGGTGAATGACTGCGACCGGCCCTTCACTGTGCAGGGTCTGGGTCTGCTCCGGGGGAACCAGGACGATCTGCTGATCGAGTCGCCGACCATCCACGGTGACATTAAGCGGCCCTTGCAGCCCCACCAACAGCGACGCCGCCACATGCCGGTGCGGCTGATTGGCCATATTCGACAGCACGGCCAGCCAGCCCCCGCGCCAGACATAGAGCGGGGACAACAGACGGGGGTCGGATACCGGCGACAGTGTAGACATGCCGGTCATGATGCCCGCCCGGAGCCGGGCGGACAATGTGCGGATCAGGCCGAAACGGGGTGCTTGCGCAGACCCAGCTTGTGGGCCAGTTCAATGGAGACAAACATGGGGCCCACCAGCAGGAACACCAGGTCATCCACAAACGAGGGTTTCTTGCCTTCTACCTTGTGGCCCCATACCTGAACGGCCCAGGCCAACAGCCACACGGCAGCACTGGTCCAGCCCAGCGACAGGGCGCTGCGCTCCACCAGTACGATGGCGGCGATGGACGCCGCCAGCCAACCCGCCATCAACAGGGTCATGCCGGCAGACATCCGGAAATAAAAGGGCATGCAAACGAGCGCCAGCAGGGAACCGCCATTGACCCAATAGGCCAGACTGCCCTCCAAACCCAGCCACTGACCGACCGGAATCAGCCAGAACAGCCCTAAGGTGGAGACAAAGATGGCGGGCACACACAGGATGTGCACCCACTGGTTTACCGGATTCTGGTGACTCTCTGCGTAGTCGCCCAGAAAGGTGTGAAGATCGCGCATGCCAGCTCTCCCGAGTTGTTGTTTTGAGCTGGTCTTACGCTAACCCGGGGCACGCGGACACAATTGTACGAAAGGGCCATGATACGTTTCGCAGCCCTTACCGGCATCGCAGGCACCCTCAGGCGCAAGCGCGTCGACTGTCCTTCAGGGCGCGCAGCACCTGATCACGGGTCAACAAGCCCACCAGCCGTTTCTGGGCATCCACCACCGGGTAGATCTTGGGTTTCTGGGTCACCATCAGTTCTGCCACATCCACCACGGAGTCACTTTCACTGACCGTGAGGGGTTGATCGTGCATGAACTCATCCACAATCAGACTGCCTTCGCAGTGATAACTGGATACCAGCAACTTGCGCAGGCAATCCTGCTCGGACACAAATCCCACGACCCGCTGACTGTCATCGACCACGGGCAGTCCGGTGAATTTGTGTTGCAGCAGAATTTCCACCACTTCGGTGAGCTCTGTGCCCGTTGCCACCGCCATCGGATGTCGGGCCATGAGTGCGGCCACCGTTAGATCGCTCATGATGCGCTCCTTAAACGCTGAACGTCCTTTGACTATACCACCGGGCCGGGAAACTGCCCTTGCGATTCCGCTATCGGACTGATCGCCGGTTCTGATGAGGCGGTGCACCAACAGGTGACGTACCCCCTCGCGCTTCCTACAATGGGAACGCGCACAAAATACAGGGACAGAGGGCAAGGAATGGGATTCACGCGACAGCCACGTTTTTGGGGTCTGATTCTGACCTTGCTGCTCTCCGGGATGGCGCCTCCTGCCCAGGCCGCCACAGCGTGCGAACAAGCGGAACAGACCCTGATTGCGCTGGAGCGCGAAGAGCAACAACTGGCCTCTGACCGTCAGCGTCTGCAGACCATCCTGAATGGGGAGGTCCCCGCGCCGCAGCAACTGGAAGGGCTGCTTGGGCAACCACTCGCCCATCCTGACGCGGTCTCGGGCAACCCGCCGGCCAAACGCCAGAGCACTGACAGTCGCTGCCAGGCAGTCCAGAACGACATTGAGGCCCTGACCGAACAGTTGTCGACGCTGGACACCGCCCTTTACCGCTTGCGACATACCCTGCTGAGCATGAGCCCGGCCCAGCGCCAGGCCCTGGCCCAATTGAGCACCCTGCATAACCAGTTGCAAGAACGTATCGACGACCCCCAGAGCAGCCCCTCGCTGGTCACGGGCGCCAGACTCGTACAAGACCACATTGCCCGCCTCTGGGCGCTAGTGCCGCACATGGCACAGTCCGATGCCGGGGTGACTGCGGATCTGGATCAACTCTGGCATCAACCTCCTTCCCTGTCACCGCCATCTCCCATCACGACGCCTTACCGGGACCTGATCAAGGCCCGGCTGGAGGTGCAGAAACAGGTTCGCGACCTGCGTGCTGATCAGTGGCATCGCCGCCACCTCAGCGACATGGTGCTGGACATGGGCGGGCTGACCGGCATCCCAGCGGTACTGGCACGGGAGGGCGCCCGAATTCAGCAACGGTTGATGGATACGATCACCCTGGTGCGTTATGACCTGAGCGCACCGATCCGCCGTACCGGCTATATGCCCATCGTGCAGAACATGCTCGCTCTGGTGCTGGGCATCGCCGGTTTCGTGCTGCTGGCCAAACTGGCCCATCGCAGTCGCCACTGGGCCCTGAGCCTGCACGAAAAAGTCGTGGCCGCCAGCGGCCAGCGCCGCTGGCTGCGCAATGCCAGCCGGCTGATCAGTGGCATCGCGCCGATGCTGCCCTGGCTGCTGTTGTGGTTTTTTCTGGGTCAGCTGGCCCCCTTGCTCGACAGCCCCTCGACCAAGGTACTGCTATGGCTGCTGCCGTTTGCCCACCTGTACGTGATTTACGGACTGGCCAGCCTGGTCGGGGAATGGCTGATTGGTCGCGTCGCCCAGAGTGCCAACACCTACCTGAGTGCTGACCAGTCGCGTCAGGTCATTGCCCACTCACGCAAGGTAGCGGGCTGGCTGATGGTGCCGTGGTTCCCTTTACTGGTGGTCTGGGAAAGCCTGGGGCCGTCTTTGCTGTATTACCTGCTGGCAGGGTTACTGGGTACCAGCCTTTATCTCGCGGTCGGCCGACTGCTGGCACTGCGAAATCACGATTACCTTTTGTGCCTGCAGGCAATCCTGCCATCGTATCTGGACCCGGTAGCCGAGCGTCTGTTGACGCCATGGCTGTTCTGGCTTTTTGCCCCGCTCATGTTGCCCGTCGCTCTGGTCAGCTTTCTGGTGGATTTTCTTGACCGGGTACTGGCCGATTTTGACTGGTACATGCGTTTCAAGGCCCGCTGGTTCCGCCTGCGCACCAAGATCAATAACGAGGAAGATGACGAAAAAGCCAACAGCGCCGAAACACCGGAAGAAGGCAACTACGAGCGCTGGTTTGCCCAGGAACTTCCCGAAGGCAGCAAACTGCCTTTCATCGATACCGGCCTGGTCGCTGCCATGGAAAAGACGATCCAGCGTTGGCATGGCGACAAGACCGACGAAAATGCGCTGGTCGTGGTCGGCGAGAAGGGCAGCGGCAAGAGCATCAGCATAGGCAAGCTGCAAAGCGCCCTCAGCGACAGCTGCCAAGGCCTGGAAGTCATTACCCTGAAAGTGCCCGCACGTACCATTCAGCCCGATGAGATCCACCGGCTTGTCGGCGATGCCCTGAACGTCGAGCTGGTGGAGCAAGGCCCGGCCGCATTGGTAAAAAGCGATGAAAGCCGGGCTCCGACGCTGCTGATTCTGGATGAGGCGCAAAACTTTTTCCTGGCATCCCAGGGGGGGCTGGCGGGTTGGCGCACCGTGCTGAGCCTGGTTAACGCACGGCTGGATAATGTCTTCTGGTTACTGATGATCAATAACCAGAGCTGGGCCTATTTATGCAACGTCTTCGGCCGTGACTATCAGTTCCGTAATGTGGTGCGGGTCAAGCGCTGGGGGCAGTCGGATATCCGCTCACTAATTTTGTCCCGCAACCATCTCGGCGGCTACCAGGTCAGTTACGACGAAGTCCTGCTGTCATCACGAGGGCCGGAGGCCGGTAATGTTCGAAATGCCGAACAGCGTTACTTCAGCCTCCTGTGGGACGCCAGCCGGGGAAACCCGCTGGTAGCACTACGTTTATGGCTGACCTCCATCAAGGTACAGGGCCGCCGTGTTCAGGTCGGCCTGCCGACGCCGCCATCCGCAGGCATCCTCGACAGCATGGGAGAAAACGCCCTGTTTGTGTATGCCGCCATCGCCACCCACGGCCGCCTGAGTAGCAGCGAAATCAGTGCGGCAACCTGCCTGCCGGAAAATGTGGTGCGCTATGCGCTCAAAAGTGGCTTTGATGCCGGCTTCCTGAAAAAAACCGACGACAATCGCTACCGCCTGGTGCCCCTTTGGTATCAGCCGGTGATCAGTTACCTGACAAGGAAGAATCTGCTCAATGAATGATGGAAATATCGTCAACGACCTGGCGGTTGTCGTTGAGCTGTTCAATGTCTACGCCATTCTGCTGCTGTTCATCGGTGGCTTTGTGTTGTGGGCGCTGAACTGGGGCATCAGCAAAGCCGGCCAGAAAGTCACTGAGAAACTGCCCACCCGGCGCTTCCTGATCCTGCAGATCACCACTCTGATCGGCTTTGTGCTGTATACGGTGGGCGCCATTGCCCTGGTGGTCGGAGTGCTGCAACCCCCGAAAGAATTCATGCTGGCAGCGGGCGGCTCGGTGGCCGTGGCGCTGGGCTTTGCCCTCAAGGATATTGCGGCTTCGCTGGTGGCGGGCTTGCTGCTGTTGTTTGATCGCCCTTTCCGGGTCGGCGACCGGGTCAGCTTCGACAATGTCTATGGCGAAATCGTGTCGATTGGTCTGCGCACGGTGCGTCTGCAAACCCTGGACGACAACCTGGTGACCATTCCCAACTCCCGCTTCATTACCGACGTGGTCGCGTCCGGCAATGCCGGCGAGCTGGACATGATGGTGGTCACGGATTTTCACGTGGGGCTGGATGCCAACCTGGAAGAGGCCAAGGCAATAATCGAAGAAGTCATTTTCACCAGTCGCTTCGCCTATCTGAAAAAGCCGGTGACTTTCGCGATTGAAGAAATCGAAGTGGGTTACCGGTTGGCCATTCGTCTGCGGGCGAAAGCCTACGTTCTGGATGTCCATTACGAAAAAGCTTTTCAAAGCGATATCGTCGTGCGGGTATCAAAACGCTTCACCGAAGCCGGGGTAATCCGGCCGGCATGAGCCGGATCAACGTGACTTACGCCTGGCCCCTGAGGTAGCGCCGTTACGCTCAGCCAGAATCTCTTCCAGTTCTTCCCGGGACAGATAATCCAGATCCCAGTGATTGGTAAAGGTTTCCTTGTAGCGATGACGCCCACGGTGAAGATCATCGGGCGTGTCACCCTGATGGGCAGGATGATAATCCCGGTAAGGATTATCCTCTCCTGCGTGGTGATCTGACAGCACGTCTTTGCGGGTAAAAAGCCGCTGCTTCAAGCGGGTGATAAGATTGCTCATGCACACCTCCATTACCCAAAGGGTAACAGGCTGACGCCATCAGCACGTGAATCTTCAGGCCACCAGTTCCGGCTTGCCGAGCATATCCGCCAGGCGAATCAAGGCGCGCTTGCGCAGATGTTCGCTGTCTCGCTTCGACGGATGAAAATCGCGCTTGTAGTAAGCCAGGTATGACTTACCGAGTTTACGCAACCAGCCCGGCTTACCCAGCAACCAATTCAGGCCACCCCGCACCGACTTCCAATCGGTCGGGTCATCCATTTCCTGACGCAGCTGAATGTAGTGATAGATAGTGAAACCAATAAATTCAACGGTGGTGAACGCCATCTCGGAGCTGCGAACCCAGTAACTGTCGACTTGCTCTCTGTAAACATCAAATGCCACTGATTTATGCTCACTTTCTTCAATGGCATGCCATAGCCACAGCGGCACCATTCGCTGATCCATGCCTTCAATAAATTCCGGATTTTCCAGAATCATTTCTGCCAGCATGGCAGTGAAATGTTCCAGCGCACAGGTCTTGGCAAGCTGTCGCTCGGGGGACAACCACTTGGCCATGAATTTGAGGCCCTGCTTCACATAGGCGTCGACCTTGTGTGTCGGCACGCCCTTGGATTCCATGAATGCGTTGAAGGCATCATGCTCATTGCCATGATGTGCTTCTTGCCCGATGAAGCCTTTTACTTCTTCGCGCAGCATCGGATCCTGAATGCTTTTCTGGAAGTATCGTACGGAGCGGACAAAAAAACGCTCCCCTTCGGGGAAGGTGCAGGACAACGCCGTCAGCAACATGCTTTTGAACTGGTCGTTGTCAAACCAGTAACGCGGGATGGACGGGTCAAACTCGAAGTCCATGCGGCGAGGCTGAATATCACTCTGGTTTATTCTTTTAGGCGTTTTCGCTTGCGCATTCATGATGTTTCCTCCGTATACCGATACAGTATTCGGTAGTAAGGAGGTGGGACTCTAGTGCAGGTTGTGCCATTTTCGGGATCCCGTGTGGACAAGAATGGCCCTTAACCCAGAATCACCGCCTGATCCCTGCCTTGCCCCTTGGCCTGATACAGGCTTTGATCCGCCGCTTTCATCAGCGCCTGCGCGGAAACCGGTTTCGCGGGACACCAGGCCGTGCCACCGATGGAAAGGGTCGATAATTTATAGCCACTTTGCTGGCGCTGAATGCGCCGATTATAGTCCCTGACCCTTTTTACCAACCGCCAGGCCACATCGCTGGCACCTTCGACATCGGTGTTTGGTAACAGCACCGCGAACTCCTCACCGCCGATTCGGGCAACCCTGTCACCCGGCCGAAGCAGCGACTCTGACAATAGCCGGGCCACGGTTTTCAACACCTGATCACCCACATCATGACCATGGTTATCGTTAATACGCTTGAAGTAATCCATATCGATTAACAAGAGGGAAAAGGGGTGGTGCCGATGGCTGGACTGCTGGGCCAGCTCTGCCAACCAGCGATCGAACGCACGCCGGTTGGGAATTCTGGTGAGCGGGTCTTCACACGCCTCACTCTCGGCACTGCGGGCGGTTTCTTCGGCTTGTACGCAGGTGCGCCGTAACTGGGCCTCGCGGCGCAAACTGGTTGATACCCGACGCATGCTGCCCACGGCAATATCACGGGGAAACAGTTCGATCAGATAACAGTCCTGCCATTCCCCTTTCAGGCTGATTCGGGAACTGGTTGGATAGTAGTGCTCCAGTGGCGCCGCCAAACGCGTGCCCATGTGAGCGCTCTGACTGTTACGTCGCACACTACGCAGAAATTTCTCGCCCCCTCCAGGTAAAAGCACAGCCATATTGGTTGGCGCTCCGTCCTTGAGCAAGGCCGCCGCCTGACGATTGACGGCCTTGATGCAGCCCTGCCCATCGATCAGCAATACCGGCAGGGAAATCGCATCCAGAATCGCACCGCATTCAGGAGTAATCATTAGGGATCTGCCACAAAGTACTCACGACCCGGCCCCTCTTCACTGGGGTCGAGGCTGACTTCTACCCGGCATTGCGCATCACCATTCGCAATCGCTTCCTTGATTTCCACTCTGGCATAGCCGTTGTTTTCTGCGGTAATCACGCCAAAGACATTGGACGTCATCATGCACAAGGCGGGGCGGCCATTGGCATGGCCACCAAACGGGCAACGCCGGTTACCGAGAATGATTTTTTGATCACTAAGCTCTAACAGATAGAAATCGCCTTCAATGCGACGTTTCAAATCCACCAGCACAGCGGCAACCTGCTCGAGATCGAGCCGCCCCACATCCAGGGCATCCTTGTAGGCTCGATTGATACTGTCGCCCATGTTCTGACCGACCATGGCGATCAGCCCTTCTGCATGTTCCAGCCCGGCAACATCTTCGATGGTTTCAGCCAGCTGACCGAGCAGCTGACGCATGAAACGGTCCCTGTTCAAAGGGATACAGGCATTCTTCACCTCATCCATGGTGCCTCCCTCTCTCTCGCCCTATTTGTGAACTCAATCACAATATAGCGCCGTCAATAACGAGTGATGGAGCCGGGAAACGCCCAATCGGCGTGATAATGGGATGAATGGAACTCAGATTTACATTCACCTGGCTAGCGGCAGACAAACCGTCTGTAGCGGCTGGCGGAGCTCATTTATCGGGCGTCGGAGGACGCGCAGCGGAACAGGCGGGCATGAATCTCCCCTGCACGCTTTTCCCGATGCAACTGCCAGCGGGCAGGCACCTGCGGAGGGCTATCGTGACTGCGAGACTCCACATAGACCCAGGCCTGTGGAGCCAACCAGCCGTGCTGCTCCAGCGACCTGCAGGCAGGCTCGACCAGCCCCAGATCATAGGGTGGATCCACGAACACCAGATCAAAGGGGGTGGCGGGCTGCTGTAGCCATATCAGGGCATCACGGGCCTCAACGCAGGCCCGTTCAGCAAACAACGGCTGCAACTGGCGATCCAGGTCAACGGCGCGCTCTCGCTTTTTCTCGATCAGCGTGGCCGTGGCTGCGCCGCGACTCAGCGCCTCTGCCCCCAACACTCCGGAACCGGCGAACAGATCAAGCACCCGCAATCCCGGCAACTCGAACTGCAGCCAGTTGAACAGTGTCTCACGCAAGCGATCCGACGACGGGCGCAAATCCCCCCCCTGATCCACAAATTGCAGACGCAGGCCGCGCTGGGCACCTCCGATGATTCGAACCTGCCCTTTGCTGGCGCCCCCCCCGCGCCCTTTATTTTTCGCCATCAACTACGCCGCCTTGTTCACCGGCTTGCAGGTCATCGCCAACGGCCTTCACCTCAGGCGCCTGCGGACCAATACTGATGATAGCCAGATTAGCCGGCACCAAATGACGCTGGAACGCCTCGCGGATGTCATTCGTGGTGACGTTTTGCACCTGCTGGTTGAACCATTGCAGGTAATCCAGGGGCAGATCGTAAAACCCGATGGCGCCCAGCTGGCCAATGATGTCGCTATTATCCGCCGTGCCCAATGCGAAGCTGCCGAGGATACTGGTGCGGGCTTCTTCAAGCTGTGTCTCTGTGGGGCCGCTCTCAACGAAATCATCAATCAACTTAAGGGTCAGACTGAGCGCGTCATCCGCGTTTTCGTTGGCGGTCTTGAACGACACCTGGAACGGCCCACCGGAAGCCATTGCCGAGAAGCCGCTACCAATCCCATACACATACCCCCGCTTCTGGCGGACTTCGTCGGTGAGAATGGAAGCAAAGCCCCCTCCCCCCAGCACCATGTTGCCCACGTAAAGCGCGACGTGATCCGGATTACCACGCCAGGTGGCCTGATTACCCAGCAGAATATGGGTCTGCGCGGACGGGAAATTGATGTGCTCATGCTTGCGTTCAGTCAGGGCCTGTGCCCGGGACTGTGGCGGTGCGGCGCCTCCCTCGGGCAGTGACTGGCTGATCTGGCCAGCGATCTGCTCTGCCTGTTCCCGGCTGACATCCCCCACCATGGCAATCACGGTGTTACCGGCCGCGTAATAGGTGTTGTAGAACTCGACCAGCTGCTCGCGCGTAATCGCGGGCAGCGTTGCCAGAGTGCCGTCACTGGGCTCACCGTAGGGGTGCCCGGCGAACACCGTAGCCATATAGGCTTTCTTGACCTGGGGGCCAGGCACCTGCTGCTCCATGCGCAGGCCCTGCATCATCTGGGTTCGAATGCGATCCAGCGCATCCTGCGGGAAGCTGGGAGTGGCAATCACCTGGTTGAACAAAGTCAATACCGGATCGCGAAATTCCGGGTCACTGAGGGTGCGCAGTTCCACTACCCCCATATCCCGATAACTGCCCACATCAAACTGCGCTCCGTGGTCTTCAAAACCGCGGGAAATATCGTCCACATTCAAGCCCGCAGCGCCTTCACCCAACAGGGCACTGGTCAGCGAAGACAGCCCTGCAACCCCGTTATCCCGGGAGCTGCCCGCCGCCATTACCAGGCGGACATCCAGCATGGGAAGGGCATCACTGGCGACGAACAGGACCCTGGCGCCCTCCGCCGTTTGCCAGGACTGGATATCCAGTGCCGGCGCCTGGGGCTCACTGGCCGCCACCTGGGCTTCTGTGGTCGGGAACGCGCCCATGCTTTGACAGGCCGATAATAGAACCGCCAGCACAGGCAACAGCGCACCTTTTATTAGTCTCTTCATTGTGTGGCCTCCAGCGTGCTGCGCTGTTGCTGCTCGGCAGGCGGAGTCACATACGCGACAGCAAGGCGCTCAGGCACCAGCCATTCCCGCGCCACACGCTGCACTTCTTCTGGCGTCACCCTGGCAAGCTCATCGGCAAACGTCTCTGATAAATCCAGGTTTAAACCCAGCGTACTCAATGTTCCCAGCTCCATGGCCTGCCCCATCACAGAGTCTTTCTCATACACTTGCCCGGCCAGCACACCTGCACGCACCCGGGCCATTTCAGATTCGTCAGGGAGGGTCGTCTGCAGCCGTACGATCTGCTCACGCAAGGCCGCTTCCACCTCCTCAAGGGACACCTCAGGGTTCGGTGCCGCGGAGAGGGTAAAAGTGCCATCTCCACGCTGGATACCGCTGTAGGACGCCCCCGCACCTGCTACCAGTTTCTGCCCACGAACCAGGTCGGTCTCAATCCGCGCGCTCATGCCGCCATCCAGAACTCCCGCCAACATTGTCAGGGCATAGAAATCCTGCTTGTTGTCCGCCGTCACCAGAGACGGCACGTTGTAGAGCATGTACAGGGCAGGCACCTTGACTGGCATGGTCAATGCCAACCGCCGCTCACCAGCCGCCGGCCTGACGGACTGTTCCGGGCGCGGCGGTGTCTCGCCGGCAGGGAGATCAGAGAAAAACCGCTCTACCAACGGCTCCACCTGTTCGCGGCTCACATCCCCGGCTATCACCAGGGTGGCATTGCCTGGCACGTAAAAACGCTGGTACCAGCTGCGGGCCTGCTCTGGCTGCAGTTGGGCCAGCAGTGAGCGCCAGCCGATCACCGGGTGGGCATAACCGGTCCCTGGCCGGGCGATGGCCTGAAATTTCTCCCAGGCGAGAGCATTGGGGTTGTCGTCGGTACGCATGCGGCGCTCTTCGAGGACCACCTGCAGCTCACGATGAAACTCCTCATCGTCAATCTGCAGGCTGCCCAACCGCTCGGCCTCCAGCTCCAGTGCCAACGGCAGGCGGGACGCTTCGTATTGCTGGTAATAGGCGGTGTAGTCGTAACTGGTGAAGGCATTGTCGCTGCCACCGTAACGGGCCACCAGTCGGGAAAAATCGCCCGGCCCCAGATGCTCAGTCCCCTTGAACATCATGTGCTCCAGCACGTGGGCGAGGCCGGTCTCAAAGGGCGCCTCATCAATGCTGCCGGCCTTGAACCACACCATCACGGTGACCACCGGCGCGCGATGATCCTCGCGCACAATCACCTTCATGCCATTATCCAGGGTAAAGCTGTGGGTCGGCGCCGAGGCTCCGGCCACACCCGCCCACAGGGCCAGACACAGGCCCGCGATCCATTTTTTCATGTATTGCCTCTATTGCTGGCGCGTCCCCCACGGTGAAAGCTGCTCACCGCACTCCTTAATGTTAGGATAGCCGCGCGCTCGCGCTGCGAGCGACCACCCTGCAGGCAGGCGCCTTTTGCTGTTACCGGCATAGCATACCGGTTAAGGAGCCTCTAAATAATGCCTTGCATGCTCAGTCTTTCAGGCTGGCCCGCAATCTAGGCGCGCTTTTGAAGGTGTATGTCCATCCATCAAGAAAGCGCAACAACGAGTGCGGGTCAGCCTGGAAGACCCGAAGAGCGCGACCAGGAGCGCACATCTGCTACGCTTGGTCACGCTGAGCACGCAAGGCATTATTCAGAGGCTCCTCAATTGCCCTGCACTTGCAGCCTGATTGTTGAGGAAGGGCTACTCCCTTCGTATCTGGATACGACTGAACATGAGCGACGAAGTTTCCCGCGACGACGATAATTCCAAGCAGGAACCGAAAAAAACCGGCTTCTGGAAACGCATGTTTGTCGGTACTGACGAACAAGACAGCACACCCGAGAGCCAGGACGGTGAGCGCACACAGGGGGCAGAAACGGTGCCAGAGCCTGCGCCTGCCCCCCCCGTCGTGAGCAATCCCGAACCCGAGGCGGCTCCCGCCACCACAACCGTCAATGCCGACAGCAATGATGACGGCGAGGGTTTCTGGGCCCGCATGAAGCAGGGCATGAGCAAGACCCGCAAGGGCCTGGGCAAAGGCCTGGCCGACCTGCTGGTGGGCGCCAAGGAGATCGACGACGAGATCTTCGAGGAAATCGAGACCCAGCTGCTGGTAGCTGATGTGGGTGTAGAAGCCACGGATGTGATCATCCAGGCGCTCACCGACCAGGTAACCCGTGAAGAGCTGGTGGATGCCGATGCGCTATATGAATCGCTGCAGAACGAACTGCGCAAGTTGCTGGAACCAGTCGACCAACCCCTGATCATCGACACCAGCAAAAAACCCTATGTAATCCTGATGGTGGGCGTCAACGGCGTCGGCAAGACCACCACCATCGGCAAGCTCGCTTGCCGCTTCAAGGCCGAGGGCAAAAGCGTGATGCTGGCCGCCGGCGATACCTTCCGTGCCGCTGCTGTGGAACAGCTACAAGTCTGGGGGGAGCGTAACGATATTCCCGTAGTCGCCCAGCACACCGGCGCCGACTCGGCCTCAGTCGTGTACGACGCCGTTCAGGCGGCCCAGTCCCGCGGGGCCGATGTGCTGATCGCCGACACCGCTGGCCGCCTGCATACCCGCGGCAACCTGATGGACGAGCTGACCAAGGTCACCCGGGTGATGAAGAAACTGATTCCGGATGCCCCTCATGAAGTGCTGCTGGTACTGGATGCCGGCACCGGTCAGAATGCCATCAATCAGGCCGAACAGTTCCGTGATGCCGCCGGCGTGACCGGGTTGGCACTGACCAAGCTCGACGGCACCGCCAAAGGCGGTATCCTGTTCGCCTTGGCCAAACGTACTGGCTTGCCGATTCGTTTTATCGGTGTTGGGGAACGCCTGGAAGACCTGCGACCGTTCCATGCAGAAGAGTTCGTTCAGGCGCTGTTTGAGGATGTGACGGGCTGATCCCACCTCCTCCAGAACACCCTTGACGGGGCGCAGTGTCGCCCCGCAAGGCATGACACAGTCCGAAGGACATCCATGATTCAGTTCGACCGGGTCAGTAAACGCTACCCGAACGGCAAAGACGCGCTCAGCAAGGTCAGTTTTACCCTGCCAGCCGGGCAACTCACCTTTTTGACCGGTCACTCCGGGGCGGGCAAGTCGACCCTGCTGAAACTGATCATGATGATCGAGCGCCCATCCCAGGGGCAGGTGCTGGTGGAAGGCCAGAACCTCAATGGCTTCGGCAACCGCCACATTCCCCTGCTGCGCCGCAAGATCGGCATGGTGCACCAGAACCACCAGTTGCTGTTTGACCGTAGCGTATTCGACAACGTCGCCTTGCCACTGATCATTGCCGGTTATTCCCGCGCCGATATCGGAAAACGGGTACGCGCTGCACTCGACAAGGTCGGACTGCTCGACAAGGAAAAGCTCAACCCGATCATGCTCTCCGGCGGGGAGCAACAACGGGTGGGCATCGCACGCGCGGTTGTCAACAAACCCCCACTGCTGCTGGCCGATGAGCCTACCGGGAACCTGGATCCCGCGCTCTCTGAAGAAATCATGGATCTGTTCCAGGACTTCGCCCGAGTCGGCGTGGCGGTACTGATCGCCACCCACGACCTGAGCCTGATTGCCCGCTATAACCACCGTCTGCTGACCCTCCGCGAGGGCCGCCTGATCCACGATGGCGATGACCGCGATGGCAATGGAACAGGGGATCCTCATGGCCGCTAACAAACGCAATGCCACCCCCATCAAGCCCCGTCGCTCCAAGGCCGAAAAGCCACGCCGCGCGGCTGGAGCCCACAGCGCCAGCACCTCACTGAAGGATCGCCTTGCCAGCTGGCGGGAGCACCACCGGGATTCACTGCGGGACGCTCTACACCGTATCAACCTGAGCCGTGCCAGCAGCACCATGACCATTCTGGTGATTGCCATTGCCCTGTCCCTGCCCGCCGGGCTGGCCGTGCTGCTGGACAATGCCAGGGCCATCACCCGGGGCTGGGATGGCAACGCCCACCTGTCCGTGTTCCTGACCATGGATGTCGAGGAGTCCCGGCAGCGGGATCTGGCCCGGCAATGGGAAGCGCTGGATCACATCCAACGCACGAAAGTGATTACCCGCGAACAGGCGCTGGCCGAATTTCAGGCGCTATCGGGGTTTGGCGACGTACTTGAGGCCCTGCCGGACAACCCCTTGCCCCCTCTTATCGTGGTATTCCCGGACAGTACCGACCCGGTCACCCTGCGGGACCTGGAAAACCGCCTCGCTGCGGAGCCCGGGGTCGACCTGGTGCAGCTGGACGTGGAGTGGGTGCGCCGCCTGCATGCCCTGATTGAACTGGGCGAGAGGCTGATCTCTGCGCTCACTCTGGCGCTCGCCGCCGCCGTGGTGCTGGTGGTGGTCAACACCATCCGGTTGGGCATCGAAAGCCGCCGGGACGAAATCGTGGTGGTAAAAATCGTTGGCGGAACCGATGGCTTCGTGCGCCGCCCCTTCCTTTACACCGGGTTCTGCTTTGGCTTTGCCGGCGGGCTGGTCGCCGTGATTCTGGTACAGACGGCCCTTTGGTGGCTTGGCGGCCCTATCGACGAGCTGCTCACCCTCTATAAAAGCGAGCAATCACTTACCTCTATGGCCTCATCCAGCCTGATCATACTTCCCATGTTCAGCGGTATTTTGGGGCTACTGGGAGCGTGGCTGGCAGTCGGTCGCCACCTGGGCGACATCGAGCCCAACTTCTAGCAGGCCGCAACGGCCTGCTTATCCCTGGCCACTTGCGGCTCACCCTTCCGGAACCCCCGCCCATCTCCCGGGTCGAATTCCCCGTTCACCAGCGATTCACAGTGTCGCGCTATGCTGTGAAAGATCGAAAAAGCTGATTGATTTGAACTTTTCTGCCTATTAGCACTCTATTAATTCGAGTGCTAATATCGGGCTCAACGGATTTCAAAGAGACGTCTTCACAAGGAGACATGCGCATGACACACCCTACTTCCCAAGCACAGGCGCTCACGCTGGCCGTACCGGGTAATGACCTGGACGCTTACATGCGAGCCGTTAATGCCGTGCCGGTTCTCAGCGCAGACGACGAACAACGCCTGGCCGAACAGCTTTACTATGAACAGGACCTGGACGCCGCCCGCAACCTGGTATTGGCGCACCTGCGTTTTGTGGTTCACATTGCTCGCAGCTACACCGGCTATGGTCTGCCTCTGGGCGACCTGGTGCAGGAGGGTAACGTGGGCCTGATGAAAGCCGTGAAGCGCTTCGACCCCACCAAGGGCGTGCGCCTGGTGAGTTTCGCCGTCCACTGGATCAAGGCCGAAATTCACGAATACGTGATCAAGAACTGGCGCATCGTGAAAGTGGCCACCACCAAGGCCCAGCGCAAGCTGTTCTTCAACCTCCGTGGCCAGAAGAAACGCCTGGGTCGCCTGACGCTGGAAGAAGCTCAGCGTGTGGCCGATGATCTCGGCGTGACCGCAGAGCAGGTGAAAGAAATGGAAGGCCGGCTTGGCGCCTATGACGCCAGCTTCGATGGCCCCACCAACGATGACGACGACAACGCCGTGGTTTCCCCGGCCGCTTACCTGCACAGCGACAACAGCGACCCCGCTGACCTGATCGCCGAGCAGGATCAACAACAGCGTGAAACCCGCCAACTGGGCTCTGCCCTGATGGCACTGGACGACCGTAGCCGCGACATTCTCGAACGCCGCTGGCTGGCCGATCAGAAATCCACGTTGCAGGAACTGGCCGACGAGTACGGCGTATCGGCTGAGCGTATTCGCCAGCTGGAAAACAACGCCATCAAGAAGCTACGCAACGCGATTGCCGCATAACGCAACACGCGAACTGCGACAGAACAAAGCCCCTCACCGAGGGGCTTTTTTTGTTACGCATCGCGAATTTCCGTGAACGGCCCGATTTAACCCCCTCACTTGCCGTAGGAGGGTCGGTTATTCGCTCCGCTCACCCTGCGGGCGTTCCTTCGCTACGCCCGGTGGCGGCGCGATAGCCCAAGAGAGCGATGAGAAAAGACGGTCTTGAGCCGCAACCGGGCTTGACGAGGAATCGACCACTTCCATCCCGCCACGCAGACTCAGCGGCAAGTCGAGGCGTGAGATTGTGCCCGTCAATCCGAGAATTCCGCTACACTATGCAGCCCAAGACGGCACCCGACATCGCCGTCACCTGTGGAGCTTCGCATGAAAACCCTGCTTGTCCTTGGCGCCCTCAACGGCGCACTGGCCGTCATTCTGGGAGCCTTTGGCGCCCATGGCCTGAAAGCTCGCGTGGACGAGTCCATGCTGGCCACCTGGGCCACCGCCAGTGAATACCACTTTTATCACGCTCTGGCGCTGTTGCTGGCAGGACTGCTGGCCAAAGCCTATGGCGTCAGCAATCTGGTCACCGCTGGCTGGGTCATGTTTACCGGTATGCTGGTCTTCAGTGGTAGCCTGTACATTCTGGTGCTGACCGGGCAAAAGTGGCTTGGCGCCATTACCCCACTGGGTGGCACCGCGTTGATTATCGGCTGGCTGATGCTGGCCTGGTCCCTTTTCAAACACGCTTGATCACGATCATGAACCTCACCGTAAATGGCGATACCCTGACACTGGATGGCAACACCATTACCGACCTGGTTGCCCAACTCGGCCTGACCGGCCGCCGGCTGGCCGTGGAAGTAAACCGGGAAATCATCCCCAAGAGCCAGCACGGCGATGTTGCTCTCAATGAGGGTGACGTGGTGGAGATTGTGCATGCCATCGGCGGCGGTTGACCCCTGCTCGCACACGCCCTGACGTAACCCCTTAACTGTAACGAGGCCCCCATGTCCGATTTACTCACCATTGCCGACAAGACCTACCAATCACGACTGATCATCGGCACGGGTAAATACAAGGATTTCAACGAAACACGCGACGCGATCGAAACCAGTGGGGCGGAAATGGTGACGGTGGCCATTCGCCGGACCAACATTGGCCAGAATGCCGACGAAGAGAATCTGCTCGATTACATTCCGCCGGAAAAATACACCATCCTGCCCAACACCGCCGGTTGCTATACCGCTGAGGAAGCGGTGCGGTGCTGCAAGCTGGCCCGCGAGCTGCTGGACGGTCACGACCTGGTAAAACTGGAAGTCCTGGGCGACCAGAAAACCCTCTACCCCAACATTCCTCACACCCTGAAAGCGGCGCAGGCACTGGTCGACGATGGCTTCAAGGTGATGGTGTACACCAACGACGACCCCATCGTGGCCAAGGAACTGGAAGCCATGGGCTGTGTTGCCGTGATGCCACTGGGCTCGCTGATCGGCTCGGGACTGGGCATCCTCAACCCCCACTACATACAGCTGATCAAGGAAGACGCCAACGTCCCCATCATTGTGGATGCCGGCGTCGGCACCGCCTCCGACGCGGCCTTTGCCATGGAGCTGGGCTGTGATGGTGTACTGCTAAACTCGGCCATTGCCCATGCAGGCAACCCGGTCCTGATGGCATCTGCCATGAGGAAGGCGATCGAAGCCGGGCGGGAGTCGTTCCTGGCAGGGCGCATGCCCCGCAAGGCCTACGCCAGCGCCTCATCGCCCCTGGAAGGTATCAGCCGCTAGCGCTCCCTACCTGCGCGCCTGGAGGTTCCCCGCATACGGGTCTGGGCGCGCGGATTCACCGCGAAACAGCAAAAAAAATGGCATCGCTCCGGGGAAGAGTCGATGCCAGGGGGAAGTATTATCTTTTTGCCATGGGGTAACGCTATCGACTATCCCCCTAACCTGATCAACAACACGTGAACGCCTTTGCGCCCCGCCTTTCTGCTACAATTACGGCCCCACCACTCGCCAGCAGATCACCATGCTCGACTTCATCAAACAGGATAAAGACCCGGAAACCGGCAAGGTCATGCGCAAGGTGCGCAGCTTTGTTCTCCGCGAAGGGCGCCTGACCACAGGTCAGCGCAATGCCCTGGACTCGCTCTGGCCCACCTTTGGTTTGGAGCGTGATGACGGCCTTCTGAACCCGCAGGCCGTATTTGGCCGCGACGCGCCCAGGGTGCTGGAAATCGGCTACGGCATGGGGCAATCCCTTGCCGCCATGGCCAAGGCTGACCCGAGCAAGGATTTCATCGGTATCGAAGTTCACCGACCCGGCGTCGGTGCTCTGCTGATGGAAATCGAGCAGCAGAACCTGTCCAACCTGCGCAGCTACTGTGACGACGCTGTGGAGATTCTGGAACTGTGTATTCCTGACAACAGCCTGGCCCGGGTGCAGTTGTACTTCCCTGACCCCTGGCACAAAAAAAAGCACCATAAACGCCGTATCGTGCAGCCGGCATGGGTCGAGCGGGTGCGTCAGAAGCTGCAGCCCGGAGGGATGCTGCATATGGCAACGGATTGGGAAAACTATGCAGAGCACATGGTGGAAGTGATGAGCCGCATGGAAGGCTTTACCAATCTGGCAGGCAATGCCACCTTCTCCCCCCGTCCTGAGTGGCGCCCTGAAACCAAATTCGAACGCCGCGGCGAGCGACTGGGGCATGGGGTATGGGATCTTTTGTATGAAAAACGCTAACCAATAGATGAATGGTATTTCTACCCCATTTAAGGTATTGAATCCCCCCTGGGCGACTGGTATCTATTATAAAGAGTACTGAAGCATGAGCCGGCTCACACTTTCGGCATGAAAATTTCGAATAAACCAGCCCAAGGGGAACGACAATGATTGAATTCAAAGATGATATCGAAGCAGAACTGGTTGCGGCTGAAACTATTGACCAGCAGGCCGAGCAAACCGTAAACAGCAAGCTGCTGGAAACGGTGTTCAAGCCCACTATGGGAAGCGAAGAAGCAATCTGCATCAACCAGTCCAGAAACATTACTTGCTGATCCGTTTACACTGACAGCAGACAGGCACCCTCTTCGGGTGCCTTTTTATTTTCTATTCCAGCCAGGCCATGCTTGCTTATCGTCTGATCAGGGATACCCTGTACCGTCACGCCCTCGCCTCAGTATCTACCTTGGGGTTATTGGCGTCCTCCCGGGCTCTACAGGCCGGCATCCCATTACTGTTTGCATCACTGGTCTCTCAATTTGATAGCCACGACACAACTGACATTGTGTTCTGGTTACTGGCCGGCTATGTGCTTGCCTCGCTGTCAGTGGTGGTGACAGATGAAGTGAGACAAATTTTGTTTTTACCGCTGATACAGCGGGTTCAACGGCAGTTCATGGCCCAGGCCCTTGCAGCACTGCACGCCAAGACCAACGGTTTCCACTCCCGCCATGCCTCCCCCAAGCTCACCCAGATGTTGACGCGGGCAGCATGGAGCCTGGAATCACTTAGCAGTGTCGGCTTGTTCAATCTTCTGCCTAATGCGCTTTACTGCCTCATCGCAGCCATCATTCTGGGTTGGTCTCAGGGGCTGGCCTTTTTCGCCATTCTTGTTGTCACATTGGCGGTCTATGTGCGTTTTACCATGCACATCGCCGACACCCAAAAAAATCTCTATGCCCAACGAATCCAGGCCGACAATCAAGTGCACGCAATGATTGGCGACAGTCTGGCAAATCATGAAATCGTACAGCAATTCGAAAACACCGAAAGCGAAAGTCTGCGCCTTCTCTCTCGCCAGCACTCGCTACACCAACACTGGAGAGCACAACAACAGCACCTGTCACGAAGCAAAATCATTCAGTCGCTGATTGTGCATTCCGGGCTTGGGTTGATGCTGTTCCTGACAGTCAGAGACATGCAGAACGGGCACGCCAGCGTAGCGGATCTGGTCATGGTGAATATGTACATGCTTCAGGTGTTTGCCCCGCTTCAAGCGGTAGGGTTGCTGTATACCGCATTCATTCAGGCGAAGACCGACATTCAGAACCTCGAAGTACTGGAGTTGGAGCCCCCTGATCCGGAGGCCGAGGCACCCGCCCCCTCGCGGTCAATTTCCATTGAGCATGTCAGCGTGTACAGCGAGGAAGGAGAAAGCCTGCTCAAGGATGTCACGCTGGATGTCACCACAGGCAGCACGGTTGCCATTGTTGGCCAGAGCGGGGCGGGAAAATCCGTTTTAATGAAAGTCCTTGCCGGGGTCATTCACCCTGCCGAAGGGCGGCTTTGCTATGACGGTAACCCGGTCCACGCCAATGGGCGAATGCGGCAGACATTGTACCTCTCACAACGCACAGGTATCTTCAATGACACTCTGGAATACAACATCCGCTTCGCGTCTCCCCTCTGTAGCGATGCTGAGCTTGCTGATGCACTTTCCGCGTGTCGGGTCGACAGCGTCATTGCCCAGCATGACGCCGGCCTGCAAACCCTCTGCGGAGAGGCTGGCGAGCGGCTGTCAGGTGGCGAGCGCCAGCGTGTAGCCCTTGCACGGGCGTGGCTAACCACCAAGCCTGTGCTGATTCTGGATGAAGCCACCTCACAATTGGACCGCATCAACGAAAGCACCATTCTGAAACGCTTTCTGGCACGCCCCCAAGGGGAAACCCGCTTCATCATCACTCATCGCCTGGACAGCATCCGTAATGCCGACTGGATTGTTCTGATGGAAAAGGGGAGCGTGGCGGCACAAGGGACCCATTCCCATCTATTGAATCACTCCCCGCTTTATCGACAACTGCTTGACGCGGCCTCAACCCCCTCGCAGCCCAATGACAGCGAAGATGAACACTGACGCTTTTCAGCGCACCCTCACGGCACGAACGCTGACATTGGCTCAGCACCTTTCCGGCGAATGGTTACAGGCGGATATGAGCGAGAGCGGCGGCAAGACCGCTACGCGACGCCTGCAACGATGGCAGGAAGTACTAGACCGTTTCTCTCCGGGAAGCCTGTCAAAACGACTGCAATGGGATCACTACACTCTGAATGCGGGCAGTCTGCTGGATCGCCTGCGCCCTGGCACACTGCGAGAGAACGTCCCGTGCGCGGCCTGGACGGAAACCGCCTGGGAGATGGCTAATACCATCATGCTGGCGAGCGTTGATATTGAAGGCGCTGCCTTCCTGGATGCCAGCGACCCGATCCCGTTTGAAGCCCTGTTGGCTCCTGTGGTTTCAAGATACCGCGCAACCCTCATAAAAGAGTGCCCCGAATGGTCAAGCCAGTTTTCTCCCCAGGCAAGAGCCGCACTTTGCAGAGAATTGCTCCAACGCCTTTCTGCCAACCTGGCACGTTGCCTTGAACATGAATTCTCCCTGTTCCGGCTGGCATCAACGGCGACGGGCGCCCCGGGGGATGGACTCTACAACCAATTCATCAACAACCTGCGTGACGGCGACATCGCCCCTTTCCTTCTCAAATATGCTTACGCTACCCGGCTGGCCAGCCTCGCTCTTTGTCAGTGGCGAGATAACCAGCTCCAACTGTCATACCATCTTGCAGAGGACAGACACGCGCTGAAACAGCGGTTTGGCATCGCGCCCGACAAACCGGTTACCGCCGTGCGGTGTGGCCTGTCAGATCGTCATCACAACGGACAGAGCGTGATGCGTGTCGAGTTCTCCGCGCATCAGGCGCTGTATTACAAGCCGCGCGAAATGCAACTGGAAAGCTGCATTGCGCAGTTGTGTGAAAAACTGGATACCTCACTAGCTGATATTGTCCCCCCAATGCTGAGCGGTGAGGGACATGGCTGGGCTGCAGAGATCCATGCGCAGACCGGTAACCCCGAACAGTATTATCGGCAAGCTGGCAAAGTAATTTTTGCGGCATGGATGTTCGCTGGCACGGACCTTCACGATGAAAATGTGATGGCGGCTGAACAAGGCCCCGTTATCATCGATGCCGAGATGCTGGCGTCCCCCGTACCACTCACCACCGCCACCTCCGGCAGCGGCACAGGTTCGGCGATGACTGGCGCACGGGCCGAAGACGCCACGGTTTTACGTTCAGGCCTGTTGCCACGGTGGCTCTCGTACGGCGATGGCACCGCGATACAGATCAGTGGTATTTCAGCCGGAAAAAAATATCTCACCGACCTGAAGACACACTGCTGGACTCACATTAATACAGATCAAATGGCACTGAAAACCGAGTGGGTTCGGGTTGAAAGCGCCAACAGTAGCGCAGCTCTTCCGCCGCCCTGTGAATATGAGGAAAGCATTATCGCTGGTTTTTCCAGCCTCGTTGGAGCTGCCAGACGCCTGGCTGACTCAACCGCATGGAACCAGCAACTGGGCGAATTACTGGCAGACTGTCAGGTCCGTTTTCTGGTCAGGGATACCACGCTCTACGCCACGCTGGAACAGGCTGTTCGCCACCCCCGTTATTCCCTGACACTGATCGACGCCGAAATTGAGCAGGAGTGTCTGGCCGCGACCTTTCTGAGCCATGACACTTGCCCACACGTATGGCCGTTCCTTGAAGTAGAAAAGCGAGCCCTGCAAAACGGAGACATTCCCCACTTCACTCTGCCAGTAAATGCGACAGCCTGGAACGGTGGCGCCAGCGGCCCTGTCACTCTCTTTTCCCAATCCGGCCTGGATGCCATCAAAGAACGCTTCATGCGGCTATCCGACGCTGAAGTCGCTTTCCAGACCAGTCTGATTAAGGCATGCCTGTTCACTACCCGAAGCGACCCTGAGCCAACAGATCTACCCCTCGCCAGGCAGCGCACGGACAGCACACCGTCAGCCTTGGAAGCGGCGGTTCATATTGGCGATACCCTGCTGAAGATGGCGGTTGCGCAGCCGCAGACGCAAGGGTTCCAGCCAACCTGGATCGCCCCGCAATCCCTTGGAGTCGATCGCCCCAGTACGGTTCGGGCGCTCGGCGCCAGCCTTTACGATGGGCAGGCCGGGATGGGATTGTTCTTTGCCGCTCTGGCACAACGAACCCAAGCGTCACGGTTTTACCAGCTCAGCGAAAATATCTTTACCGGCCTACTCGACAGTGCTGCTACGTGGAGCGAAGAACTTGATAATCGCCACGGAGGCCTGGTTGGTCGTACCGCTCTTTTATTTGCCTTGCAACACGCCCTGCAACTGATTGAGATGCCCACGCTCAAAACGGGCCTGGCAACCTTGCGTAACGGCATTTCCTCAGCGCAATTTCGTCCGTCAGGCAGCAGCGCGGACTGGATCAGTGGGTTGGCTGGCGCCAGTGTCGCCATGCGCACCAACCTGCCAGCACCACAGCCAATGCCATTGGCAGAGTTACTCCGTCAGTGTGTGATGACCGGGCCTCCTGCCAGGCTGGTCGGCTGGCCCGATCACGGCCGCTACGATGACAACAACCCCGCCGCATTTCAGACAGGCGCAGGACATGGCATAGCCGGCCCCTTGACTGCACTCTGTCAGTTGCTGGATGCCTTCCCGGGCGTAGCACAGGCTGATCATGCGCTTCGCACGATAACGAAGTGTGTGGAATTCCTGGATCACCAGTGGATCCCTGAAAAGCGCAATTGGAAGGTATCTGCAGAGCATAACGCACCTGCCGACAGTGATGGCTGGGCCCACGGTGCAGCCGGAATCCTCATTGCCCTCGACCGGGTAAAGAAACTGACCGGAACTTTCAGCCCGACGGCCGAGTTGGCCCTGCAACGTTTGCGTGACCGGCCACTCATGCAATGGGATCATCTCTCCATGGGAAACTGCGGACTGATCGACATGTGGCTGCTTCTGGGCGAGCCACAAACGGCAGGCCATCTGGCATCACGAATGTTACAGCGCCATCAGTCCCAGCTCAGCTGGGCAATTCCCGGAGGGGAGAGCATGCAGCCGGGGATGATGACGGGGATGGCTGGCATCGGCTATACCCTCCTCAGACTGGAACAGCCGGATCGGCTACCTTCACTACTGGTGCTGGATAAGGAATGACCATGCTGCAGTACAACCCTGACAAGCTACTGGTCTCTATCCATATCCCGAAATGCGCAGGAACCAGCTTTACGACCTGCCTGAGAAGTGTTTTCAAGGATCGACTCTTTCTGCATTATCCCGACGATCCCGAGGGCCCTCCGGAGAAAGCGGCAGCCCAACAAAACGCCTGTGTCCATGGGCATTTTTATCATCATCAGTGGGCCATTGGGGCTCTCGATTACTATCCTGATGCCACCCAGTTCATTACCATGCTGCGCGACCCCATGGAAATGGTTTTGTCCGGCTATTATTTCCGTCGCAGGCTGGGCGATCTTGGCCAAATTGACGTAGAAAAATATCTGGAAGACACCCTTAAAAACCCAAAAATATTCAATTATCTCGGGCTTCCTTTCGACCTGTGGAGCGCCAGCGAGCAACACATTCAGGGCTGGCTCGAGCAACGCTTTCTGTGGATTGGACTCACCGAGCGGTTTGCTGACTCCCTGGAGCTTCTGGCGGTAAAGCTGGGGAAGCCAACCCCTTCGATCCCGTTTGAAAACACCAGCCCAAGAGAAGAAAACATTATCGACCTTGCTCATTACCGGGAACAATTCCGAGTACGCTTTCATCGGGAATTTGCCCTGTATGATTATGCAAGCCGCCGACTGGACTGGGAGCTTGATAAGTCATGATGAATCTTCAGCAGGCAACCCAAACATTACGAGAGAAGGGCGTCGTGGTTTTCCCCGGCCTCTATGCTGACCGTTCCATGGCGCTGGCAGAGGAGCACCATCGCTGTTTTTCCGAATCTCTGGCAGGCCTCAAACTCGCCCCCCCCATGGATGGCGAAAAAATTCTTCCCGCCCGAGCGATTGATTTGCTCAATCATCAACTGACAACACTGCATCAATGCCTTTTCCCTGACTGGTTTCGCCAGCTTGGAGAACTGTATTTTCAATGCCGTGACAGCCGGAATGATTTCGCCTCAATTTGCGAAGATACGTATAAACATGATCGCCGGGGGGCCGGCAATCATCACCCCCACTGGGATCCAACACTTTCTCTTCGCTTGATGATTTATGTTTCCGATGTAACAACAAACAATGGTGCCATTCAGGTGAAGTCAGGCACTCACTATCGCAATCACAGGACCCGGCTTGAACAATGGAAGAATCAGGTTAGCTATCAGGACCCGTGTCTATGCAGTGGCGCCAATCTTCCCTACGAAAACATTGAAGGATGCGCCGGAACCGCCATCGTTTTTGACGTTTCCGTCACACACCGCAAGGGAATCGTCGGCAGAGAGGCTCAACGCAGCGTCGCGTTTTCCCATATCCATTCGCCGCTGGCCCAACTCCAGCTGGCGGGAACACCCTTTGGCTCTATCCCGCAATCCTTACTGTGGCCCCATGGAAAACCCGATGATCAGTAACGAACAAAAACTGAACCGTCTGAAAGCACTGGCCAGTTACGCCGACTGGCTTCATCCGGAAGAGCTTTCTCTCTCGGCCTTTGATGGTGATCACGAGCGAGCCTGTTTCCTGGAAAAACAAAGCAGAGTCAGCAACGACTATCAGCCCTTCAACCTGCTGATGGGGCGCAATGCGTACTATCAGTGCCGGACCCAGATGCCAACCAACCTCATTATTGGGCGGCACAGCTCCATCAGCGCCCTGGCCACTCTCGGCGCAGTCAGCCACAACGTTGACATGCTGACAACCGGGATGCTGGATCTGGAGCAGGAAATGGGCGGAGAGATGGGCCCGGAGGATATTTACCGGGCTGGCGTTTACCCCACTGTGATCGGGTGTGATGTCTGGGTCGGCCACAATGCGGTCATACTGCAAGGCATTTGCGTTGGTCATGGCGCCTGCATTGCAGCCGGCGCCGTCGTCACCGAGAACGTTCCCCCCTATGCCATTGTAGGCGGCATCCCTGCCAGAGTGTTGAAATACCGCTTCGACGAAGCGACACGTGAGGCTCTGATCGCCAGCCGCTGGTGGGAACTTCCGCAGCATATTGTCCGCACCTTGCCACGCAAAGATGTGGCCAAGGCGCTGACCATTGCCAACGCGTACTGGCAATCATGACTACGCTCGATCCGCTGATTCGCCGTGAGCATGCTCGCTTGCTGGAAAGTGTTCGGCGGGCAAATGTTATTCGCGAACCTTTTCCTCACACCATCATCGATGGGGCACTGTCCTCGGAATTCATTTTGCAGGCGTATCAATGCCTGCCCGGGAAAGCACAATTCAGTGATGCCGGACATGGACTACTGGCGTTCCAGATCTGGGACAAAAGTGAAGAACTGGCGCAATGGCAGAGTCGGCGTAAAGTCTTCTGGCAACACTGCAACGATGCGCTTTTTGATGATGTTGTCGCGACCGCGATCCATACGTTGTTCGCCCCAGCAAGACAGTCATTATACCAGCGCCTCTTTGGGCATCGTGCAGACAGCATGCAAGACCTGATTCAGCTGCAACCCTGGGCAACCAGTGGCGCCCTGAATATTCGTGCTGCGGGCAGCACCTTGCCAACACATATGGATTGGCCCAATCGACTCTACAGCCTGATCCTCTATCTTGATCCGGAACAAAACGCCTTGCCGGATTGGGGCACCAGGCTGTTTCGTGGACCACAAATCATTGGCCGCGAAGGGGTAGAGATCATGGCCAAGCGCGCGCCGGATCATGTGAAATCCTGCGCTCCGGAGGCGGCCACGCTGATTCCATTTCAGCCAGGGCGGATTGCCATTTTCATGAATACCCCCTGGTCTTACCATGGCGCACGGGTTCAGGCGCAAGGAAATGCCTCTCGCTGGTGCCTGGTCAAAGGCATCAACATGACGCTCGAATCCACAGAACAACTCTTTGGCTTACCCCCCGAACTTACCTAGCCCCCCTTTTTTCCCGCACGCCACACCTGAGCCTCAGGTAATGCCGGAAAACAGAAGAAAACCCCATCACCCGGGAAAGCAATCCTGTTAGCGCAAGCCGTCGTATAGTGAAAACATCAAGAAAGGATAGGCCGCCGGGAATCATCACATTGCGGCTTGAGGTCTCCGTCATGTGCTCCATACCTTGGCACTGACGATGTTGGCCAGCACCAGGCTGGCCAACATCAACGACAGAGAGGATCGGATCTAGGCCGGTATCACCAGAAACGGCGAGACCAGTGACAAGGACATCAGCGGAAGTAGCCTTCTAACCCCAGGCTGATGCTGTCGTACTCGAGCTCATCGCCACGCTCATCCTCGAAGCGGTACAAGGTATAGCCCGCAACGACACCGGCCTTGCCCTGATTGAACAGAAACTTGCCGCGCACACCATAAAAAAAGTCACTCCCTTCACTGGAGGCTCTGGAAGTGCCCGATGCGGTTCGAGTAGTGGACTCTCCATCCCACCGTTGCAGTCCCAATGTGCCACCGAGGTACACGGTATCCGCTACAGGGAACATCAGATCCGCAGCCAGATACAGGCCATCGGCATCCACTTCATACTCTCCGATTTTTGCTCCACCGAAGCTGACCTCACCTGCCTGCTCACCAAATTTCCGGTAGCCCAGGCGTACAGATGAGGCTCCGCCGAAGGCAAACCCGACATACAGGTCCGCCCCTGTGTTGGCGCCATCATCATCAACATTGAAGCCCGAACCCAGCTCGTCTTCGAGCTCGTCCGCGAAGTTACCGGTATCGATCCCTACTCCTGCCCCAACCATCAAACCCCGGCTCGGGCTTTCTTCGGCCCAGACACCACTCGCTGCCAATGAGCAAAGCATAACCACTAACGTCTTCTTCATTTTTCCCCCAGAAAGGATGACAAACAAACCACTCACCTTAGCGCAAAATAGCAACGCAGGCAGTCTCCCCATATAGCTTTAGGATATTACTTACACGGTTTTAAGCGATATCGCACAAAGGACCCCTGCTGCTCCCATACCCCCCAGCACCACAAGCGCCCAATCATTTCCCAGCGTCGCCACCGCCGCACTGAACACACCAACCACCAGCAGCAAAACCCCGATCACGGTATTACTGACGGCCGTGTAATCTGTTCGCTTGGTTCCCCCTGCCATATCCACCATATAGGTCTTGCGTCCGATACGAACACCTGCATGTGCGATAGCGAGAACAAAAAATGCGCCCGGATAGAACCAGTGCACCCCATCTGGCTGCCAGCCGGATAGTGACAGCCCACCCGCGCCAAGGCATACCAGCGCCGCCAAAGCGCCACCACGGATCATCACCGCACGACTGGAGCTGTCGGCCATGTAGCCCCACACTGTTGCACTTACTGCGCTGGCCAAGCTCGATGCCAGCACGAAGCTACCCAGCATCAGTGCCAGCTCTGACTGATCTTGAGCCAGCAGCACAAGGAAAGGGGATGCCAACGAAGAGGCCATCAACAAGGCGCGGGCAAGCACGAAACGTCGAAATGGACGATCTGTTTTCAGCAACGACAGGCTAGCCCAAGCCTCTTTAAGGGCATTACTGCCACCCTCACTGGCTCCGGGGTATTCATCCACCCGCCAGAACACCAGGGCAGCAACCAACCAGGCCACGCCGGCCCCCGCCAACAACGCACTGTAGAACAGCATGGATGGGTCGCTATCGCCGCGAAACAGCAGCAGTGTCAGCGCAAACGTCAGCGCACCGGACAAGGTGGCGGATAACCCGGTGAGGCGCCCCCGCCGTGATTTGGGGATGCACTTGCCCTGCACATCCTTCATGGCCACCGAGCAGAAGCCACGGCTAATACTGAACAGCACCAACAGGCCGATTACCCCAAGTCCCGCCTGCAAACCGTCCAGCCACCACACCACCGCTGCCATGCCAAGCACAGCCACCCCCTGCAGAGCAGCCCCCAGCACCCAAAAGCCCTTTCGCACCGGGTAGCGGCGTACCAGGGCACCAATCATCAATTGCGGGATCAGTGACCCAGACTCACGAATCGGCACCAACAACCCCGCCAGAGAAGCAGGCGCCCCGACGGCACCGATCAACCACGCCAGCACCGTTTTCGGATTGATCAGCAGATCACCGATCTTGGTCAGGGTATTGGCACTGATGATACGAAAGAAGTTACCCGGTACCTCCCGGCAGGCCGCATCCGAAATGTCGGTACAGGTGCGGGCATCCTCATCATTGGCAACTTTCTGATAAAGGGTATCGAGCAATTTGTCGGATGCCATAGAAGATGGTCCCTTCCCGTTTCCACAAAGGGCCATGTTACCACGGCCGGTTACCGGTCCTGCATTGCGCCCCCACCGGTCGAGCTTTAGACTTTGCGACAACCTATGTAAGCGAGTCATCATGCCGCAAGAGATCCCCGCAGATTCCGTGGGTCTGGTGGAGCCAAAAACACACCATTTCGACACCCCGCTCGAACTGGAGTGTGGTCGAACCCTGCCGTCCTACGAACTGGTATATGAAACCTACGGCACCCTGAACCGCAACGCGTCCAACGCGGTGCTGATCTGCCATGCCTTGTCCGGTCACCATCATGCGGCGGGCTACCACAGCATGAAGGACAAGCGTCCGGGCTGGTGGGATACCTGTATTGGTCCCGGCAAGGTGATCGATACCAACCGTTTCTTTGTGGTATGTCTGAATAATCTCGGCGGCTGCCACGGCTCCTCCGGCCCATCGGCAATCAACCCGGAAACCGGTCAGCCCTGGGGGCCGGATTTTCCCATGATGACCGTGAAGGACTGGGTGAACAGCCAGGTGCGGCTAGCCGATGTGCTGGGCATTCAGCGCTGGGCGGCGGTGATTGGTGGCAGCATGGGCGGCATGCAGGCCCTGCAATGGTCCATCGACTACCCGGACCGTCTCAGCCACGCGGTGGTGATTGCCGCGGCCCCGAAACTGTCGGCCCAGAACATTGCCTTTAACGAAGTGGCCCGCCAGTCGATTCTTACCGACCCGAATTTCCATGGCGGGCGCTACTACCTGCACGACACCTACCCACGTCAGGGCTTGATTCTGGCGCGCATGGTGGGCCATATCACCTATCTCAGTGATGATGCCATGCGCATGAAATTTGGCCGCGACCTGCGCTCCGGCCGCTTCCACTACGGTTTTGATGTGGAGTTTCAGGTGGAATCCTACCTGCGCCACCAGGGTGAGGTGTTCTCGCGCAACTTTGACGCCAATACCTACCTGCTGATGACCAAAGCGCTGGATTACTTCGACCCGGCACGGGACTTCGAGCATTCCCTGGAAACCGCGCTCAGCAAGCCGAGCTGCAAATTCCTGGTGATGTCGTTCACTTCCGACTGGCGCTTTGCACCGGAGCGTAGCCGCGAAATTGTCGATGGCCTGGTACACGCGGGGCGCGACGTCAGCTACGCCGAGATCGACACCCCCAAGGGCCATGACGCCTTCCTGCTGGATATCCCGGAATACACCAAGCTGTTCGGGGCGTATATGCACAGAGTCGCCAACGAGATAGAACACGGCAGCACCGCGGAGTCAGACCATGCGTGATGATCTGCAACTGATCAGCCAGTGGATCCCCAAGGGCGCCACGCTGCTGGACCTCGGCTGTGGTGACGGCACCCTGCTGGCCTGGCTGGGTGAACACAAGCAGGCCCAGGGTTACGGCCTGGAGATCAATCAGGACAATCTGGCCGCCTGTTTCGAGAAAGGGGTGAATGTACTGGAGCAGGATCTGGACGGTGGGCTCGGCAACTTCCAGAACCATCGCTTTGATTATGTGGTGATGACACAAGCCCTGCAGGCGGTATTACGGCCCGACCAGATCCTCAACGAAATGGTCCGGGTCGGCCGCGAGGCGATTATCACGTTCCCCAACTTCGGCCACTGGAAGATTCGTGCCTATCTGGGGCTCAAGGGCCGCATGCCTGTCTCCTCCGCACTGCCCTACGAGTGGTACAACACGCCCAATATTCACTTGTGCACCGTGCAGGACTTCGAGACCCATTGTCGCAAACACGGCATTCAGATTCTCGAGCGACAGGTGATCAACCGCGAGCACCGCCGCAGCATACTGAGCAAGTGGTGGCCCAATCTGTTCGGCGAAATTGCGATTTATCGAGTCAAGGCATAAAGACAGCTACGTGCTACGCAGTTAGACGCACGCAGCTAACAACGCAGGAGTTCTCCATGGAAAAACTCGTTCTTGCCTCTGGCAACAAGAAAAAGCTCGCAGAACTGCAAGGGCTGCTTTCGCCACTGAATATCGAGGTGGTACCGCAGAGCGAATTCGATGTGCCGGAAGCGGACGAAACCGGCACCACCTTTGTGGAAAACGCCATCATCAAGGCCCGCAACGCCTGCAAGCATACCGGCCTGCCCGCCATTGCCGATGATTCCGGGATCGAAATCGATGCCCTGCGCGGTGCCCCCGGCGTGTTCTCTGCCCGTTTTGCCGGGGTCGGCGCCACCGACGCCAAGAACAACAAACTGATGGTCGAGCTGTTATCCGATCTTCCCGACGTCAACCGGGGCGCCCGCTACGTGGCCGTGCTGGCATTGATGGAACATGAAGACGATGCCACCCCGATCCTGTGTCAGGGCACCTGGGACGGCGAAATCGTTCTGGAGCCCCAGGGGGAACAGGGCTTCGGCTATGACCCTCATTTCTTCGTTCCGGAAAAGGGTTGCACTGCAGCACAACTGGATCCGCAAGAGAAGAACGCCCTCAGCCATCGCGGCAAGGCCATGGCCGCCTTGCTCACCCAGCTGAAACGCGAGCCATAGGACGACACGGCCCGCAGCTCTCATTTTCGTTTCACGGCGAACGGGTTACCCTGACTTTCACTCCACGCCACAAGGAGCTGTGCCGTGTCTTTACGTGTCATCGTCACCCTGCTGAGCCTTCCGGCGCCACTGTTTGCCGCTGGCCTGCAGGGCAGCCTGCAAACCCAGTGGCAGAGCCAATATATTTCCGAAGGTCGCGACAATCTGGATGGCAGCAGCCTCTATAGCGTCGGCGGCGATCTGGTGATGGCGGATATCGCTGCCGGAGTCTGGCAAGCCTGGGAGGCCGGCGGCGACTACCGCGAAAACACCCTCTACGCCGAATACGCCCCCTATTTCGGAGAGTGGAACCCCTACCTGAATGTCAGCTACCTGCAGTTCCACCCTCAGGATCCCGACGATGTCGAGGTCGGCATCGGCGTATCGCGCAGGCTGACTACGCTGATCCGGCTGGCTCTGGACAGCACCTGGAGCAAGCAGGCCAGCGGTCGTTTTTACGCCCTCTCTGCCATCGCCGAAACACCACTATGGGAAACCGTGATCGTGGACCTGCGGCTTACCCAGACCTATGACGATGGCTATGCCAGTGAGGCCAACGACGGACTCAACAATCTTGAGGCCGGATTGCAGCTCACCTGGAACGCCATCGAAGGACTGAGTTTCTACGCCGGCTGGCAGCACAGCTGGGCCGGCGAAGACGTTCGCCGCGATGGCGGCCAGGATGAAAGCTGGGGGCAAATCGGGGTAATGGGCTACTTCTGAGTCCGGTGACGTGCCAACCAACGATCCAGTGCATTGGCGAACCGCCCCTTGTCCTGGGCGGAATAGCTTTTCGGACCACCGGTTTCCATCCCGGCTGAGCGCATCTCTTCCATGAAGTCCCGCATGTTCAGGCGCTCGCGCACGGTATCCTTGTCGAGCCAGTGCCCCCGGGGCGTCACGGCCTCTGCGCCCTTCGCCACTACCTCCGCAGCGAGGGGGATATCCTGGGTGACCACCAGATCCCCCGGTTCACATCGGCGGACAATTTCGTTATCTGCCACATCAAACCCCTGCCCCACCTGAATGGAGCGGATCAGCGCCGACCTCGGCACCGCAATGGCCTGGTTGGCCACCAGGGTGCACGGCACCTGCACCCGCTGCGCTGCTTTGAACAAGACCTCTTTCACCGGCCTCGGACAGGCATCGGCATCAACCCAGATATGCATAAAAAGCAGTTAATAGTTAACAGTGAATAGTGAACAGCGAAGGCAAAACACACACTTCGCCCGGACGGTTTGCTACCATACCCCAAGCCGGTGAATTTAGCTGTTCACTGTTAACTATTCACTGTTAACTGACCTCCATGCCTCTCACCCCTCCCCCCCTCTCCCTTTACATCCACACGCCCTGGTGCGTGCGCAAGTGTCCGTATTGTGATTTCAATTCCCATGAGCGCGGAGAATTGCCTGAAGAGGCCTATTTGCAGGCCTTGCTGGTGGACCTGGAGCAGGATCTGCAACTGGCAGGGGAGCGGCCGGTAGAGACGGTGTTTATTGGTGGGGGAACCCCCAGTTTGATGTCGCCCGCGTTTTACCGGGAGCTGTTTGCCGGTATCCGTGCCCGCCTGCCTCTGTCCGAGCATGCCGAGATCACCCTGGAGGCCAACCCCGGCACCACAGAGGCCGCCCGTTTTGAGGGCTTCCGGGAAGCGGGCATCAATCGGCTGTCCATCGGGGTGCAGAGTTTCAACAACGGTCACCTCCAGGCACTGGGGCGTATCCACGATGCCAGTGCCGCGGTGCGTGCCGCCACACAAGCCCGGGCGGCCGGCTTCGACAATCTGAATCTGGATATCATGCACGCCTTGCCCGGCCAGAGTCAGGCGCAGGCGCTGTCCGACCTGGAACAGGCCATTGCTCTGCAGCCTACTCATCTAAGCTGGTATGAGCTCACCATCGAACCCAACACGGTCTTTTACCGCTCGCCGCCACAGCAACCGGACGGCGACAGCATGGCCGACACCGAGGAGGCCGGTTTCGCCCTGTTGGCCAGGCACAATTATCACCGTTACGAGGTGTCCGCCTTTGCACGACCGGGCCTTGAATGCCGCCACAACCGCAATTACTGGGAATTTGGTGACTACCTGGGGATCGGTGCCGGGGCTCACAGCAAGCTCACCAAGGCAGCGGATAATGCCATTCTGCGCTTCCAGAAAACCCGTAAACCGGAAGATTACCTCGCCGACCCGGCCCAAAGTCGTCGCCAGTTACAGCCTGTGACCGGTGCTGATCGTTCATTTGAGGCACTACTTAACGGATTACGCCTCACCGGTGGCATATCGTTACAGGTGATAGCGGACAGGACGGGGGTGAATACGGCAGAATGGGAAGGCTTATTGGGGGATTTGCAATACCGGGGGCTCATTGCCATGGAGCAAGGTCATATCAAATGCACCCGTACCGGTTTGCAACATCTGAATGGAGTGCTGGAAACCCTCGCCAATACGCTGTGAATGGCGCTTGCGTATTAGTGCCCGGGTAACCACACTAGTCATACGGACAAGACAAGAATTTCACCATGATTAAAACTCGAAGCGGGCGCGAACAGGCCCTTGCAGAACGCGAACAACTGTTTATTGAAGCCACACGGCAGCAGCTGTGCAACGAGGGCCTGCTGGGTATCCAGATGGCCGCCATTGCGCGTAGCTGCAACTTCGCTACCGGCACGCTATACCACCACTTCGCCTCCAAGGAAGACCTGCTCATGGCGGTCTGTACGGAGCTTACTGCTACTCGACGCGAGTATTTCAAGCGGGTCGCGGACTCTTCCCTTAGCAGCCGCGACAAAATGATGGGCTTCTCCGTGGCTTTTGCCCTGTTTGCCCAACACCATCCTGAGCACTTCCGGCTCGAGCAATACGTCATGACCGATGTGGTCTGGCAGGCCGCTTCGACCCATCGCCGTGATCAGCTTCTGGAAGCACACCAGCCCATCGGTCGCATGGTCGAAGGCGTTGTGCAGGAAGCAATGGACAACGGCGAACTCGAAAGCCACGGGAATGCGCCGTTGACGTTCAGCGTTGGCCTGTGGGCCATGACGATTGGCATGCACACCCTGATTCATGCCGAAGGCATTCTCAACATGTATGCCCTGAACGATCCTTACCGGATGTTGCTGCGACACGTGCAGCTGCAACTCAATGCCATGCAATGGCAGCCGCTCGCCGAGAACCCTTTCGACGATGCTGCACTGAACAGCAAGGTATCAGAGCTGTGCAATGCGCTGTTTGGCGACCTCTGTAGCGACAAGAGCGGCTGCCTGAACCTGGACAGCGACCGCGCCTGCGGCTGATTGGCAAACGCCTTTTGACGCAAGCCACAAAAAAGCCCGGCATATGCCGGGCTTTTTTTATTTCAGCGTGGCTCGCCAAATTAATCTGCGCTGGCAACATCCTCAGACGCATCACGGGTCGCCTTTTCCGCCCTCAGACTTTCATGCTGGGCTGGCGTACAGCCAAGGCAACGCACAAAGGTGTTTTTGCCAGGATTCATCACCAGCACTTCCCCTGCCTCTCCGGCGTTCCCTCCGAGCAGGCTGAAGGGCAAAGTCACCACAAACAACCCAGCCCCAACGACGGTGGAGGCAAGCAATACCGGGCGGGCGATAATGGTGTCGGCAATCATCGCGATTTCCCCCGGACGATCTCCCGCCATGGTGCCAGCCACAGCCGGCATGGGAGCCATTGCGGTGAGCATCATGGTGGCGGCGAGTGCAGATGCCACTACCGGGCGCTTTGCTCGCTTCATGGTCAGTCCCTCTTGCGTTCTTATAGTTAAAGTATCGCTGACATTGTTTCAGCTAAGTCGTTAATATTCCGACAATTGCATCACAATCTACACCTTTGCACCAAGCCCGGCAATACGGAAATTGTTCAATCGTTGATCAGCGCTGACATTGCGGGCAATAACTGGTGCTACGCTGTCCGTGGCGATCTGCCTTGAGCACGGTTTTGCATTGAATGCACGGCTGCCCGGCCCGCCCATATACCCGTAGCGACTGGGCAAAATAGCCCGGCTGCCCGTCTGCCCGGGTAAAATCCCGCAGTGTGGTACCGCCCGCTTCAATGGCCTTCGCCAACACCGCTTTAATGGCTTCAGCCAGGCGATCATAACGCTCTCTGGATACCCTTCCTGCCGCCCTGGAGGGATGTATACCCGCCAGGAACAGGCTTTCCTGCGCATAGATATTGCCCACACCCACCACCGTGGCGTTATCCATAATGAAACTTTTCACCGCGACCTTGCGGCCACGGGAGCGGTCAAACAGCCGCTCGCCCGTGAAGTCGTCCCCCAACGGCTCCGGCCCCAGTTTCTCCAGCAGCGGGTGATCTGCCGCGCCCGCCTGAAACAGCACCGTGCCAAACCGGCGAGGATCATTGAACCGCAACACCTTGCCGTCATCGAGTCGCAAGTCCACATGATCATGCTTGCGCAGCGGGGTCCCCGCTTCCACTACCCGCAAGGTGCCAGACATCCCCAGATGGATCAGCAACTGCCCTTCGGCCAGCTGTATCAGCAGGTACTTGGCTCGCCGCTTCAGCCCCAGCACCGGGCAGTCTTTCAGCGCATACAGGGCCTCGCTGACCGGCCAGCGCAACCGCGCCTCACGCACATCCACACCCCGCAACACCCGCCCCTCAAGATGAGGACGGATACCCTGCAGGGTGGTTTCAACTTCGGGTAATTCAGGCATGGCAAAAGCAGTGAACAATGAATAGTTAACAGTGAATAGCTAGCATCCACTCGCTTCCGGTATGGTAGCATCACGAAGGTTCGCCGTTAGCCCTGTTTTCGCTGTTCACTGTTAACTATTCACTGTTCACTTTTATGCCTCTCTCATACTGGCTCGGTGTCGATACCGGCGGAACCTTTACGGATTTTGTGTTGCTCGGCGATGGGGAGCCACGCATTCACAAGGTGTTGTCCACACCGGACGCACCGGAGCGCGCGATCTTGCAGGGAATCGAGGCACTGGGCATGGGGGCGGCCATGGCCACCGGCGAACTGGCCATTGTTCATGGCACCACGGTGGCCACCAATGCAGCATTGGAAGGTAAAGGCGCGCGCACCGTTTTTGTCACCAACAGTGGTATCGAAGACATCCTGCGCATCGGCCGCCAGAATCGGGCCGAGCTGTATAACCTGACTCCCACGCCTGCCGCCTCTGCCCTGACCGACTTGCCCGTTGAAGGCATCAACGCACGGCTGGACGCCCGGGGCAACGAACTTCAGCCGCTCTCCAGCGACGAGATTGCCGATCTGGTCACCCGGATAAAACAGCATGATCCGCAGTCGGTGGCCATTTGCCTGTTGTTTGCCTATCTGCAGGGAGAACACGAGCAGCAACTGGCCGAGGCCCTGCGCGACGCCGGGCTCAGTGTCAGTACTTCCCATGAGATTGTCGCCACTCGCGGCGAATATGAACGCGGTCTGGCCACCTGGCTGAATGCGTGGCTGTCGCCCAAAGTGGCCGATTACCTGCAACGCCTGCAGCAGGCGACGCGCCCAGCCCCACTGGCGATCATGCAATCCCACGGCGGCACCATTGCCTCCGAGCAGGCTGCCGCACAGGCCGTTAACCTGCTGCTCTCCGGCCCGGCCGGGGGATTGGCCGCCGCCCACCGACTGGGCGAGCAACTGCAACAACCGAACCTGATGACTTTCGATATGGGCGGCACCTCAACGGACGTGGCCCTGCTCGATGGCGCCATTCGTCTCACCCAGCAGGGGCGCATCGGCCCCTACCCGGTGGCCGTGCCCATGGTCGACATGCATACCATTGGTGCCGGGGGCGGCTCGCTGGCCTACGTGGATGAGGCAGGCCTGCTGCACGTGGGCCCGCAATCCGCGGGCGCCTCCCCGGGGCCGGCCTGCTACGGACAGGGCGGCACCCAGGTCACCGTGACGGATGCCAATGTGGTATTGGGCCGCCTGCAACCAGCCTTTGCGCTTGGCGGCTCCCTGCAATTGGACGTGGCCGCGGCCAACGCCGCCATGGCCCGGCTTGGCAAGGCGCTGGGGCTGAGTGTGCAGGAAACCGCCGAGGGCGTTCTGGCCCTGGCCAATGAGCACATGACCCAGGCCCTGCGGGTGATCTCCATCCAGAAGGGGCATGACCCGGCAGATTTTGCCCTGATGAGCTTTGGTGGTGCCGGGGGGCTGCATGTGTGCGCCCTGGCTGACAACCTGGGTATGCGCCGTGCCATCGTGCCGCAACGTGCTGGCGTGCTGTCCGCGGAAGGGCTGGTTTACGCACCCCGCAAGCGCGAACTGCTGCAAGCCCTGGCTGATAACGCCAGTGAGGCCCAGCTTCTGGCTCTTCGCCAGCAGCTCGAGGTACAGGGCAGCCAGGAACTGCAGGCCGAGGGCGTTGACGCGCTGGATCTGCAATTCCAGACCTTTGTGGAGATGTGCTACCGGGGCCAATCTTCCGTGCTGCAGGTCATTTGGCGGGATGACCCTGCCGAGCGGGAGAGCGCCTTTCATGCAGCCCACGAGCAACGCTTTGGGCATCGCCTCGGCCTCCCCGTTCAGCAGGTGAACCTGCGTGTGCAGGTGCTGGCCAACAGCCAGACGCCAGACAGCCCCGCGCTCACCGCCGAGGCAGGTAAACCGTCCGGGCACGCCCAACTGCCCGGTATCGATACTCCCGTCGCCCTCTTCCAGCGGGAATCGCTGGGTGCCGGCCAGCGCCTTGAAGGCCCGGCCCTGATTGCCGAAGCTGTCGGCACCACCTGGCTTGCACCAGGCTGGCAGGCCACTGTCGACGCGCTGGGGCACCTGTTGCTGGAACGCGGGGCATCCCATGGTTGAGCGACCTCCGGCCTTTCTGCGCGATCAGGATGGCGGTTCAGGTAACGCTCTGCAGCCCCACCGCCTATCCCCACGGTCAACCATTGGCCAGAAAGTCCGAATTTGACCCATCCTGCGTCTTCTTCCCGTCATGGCGACTGGGCACAATAGCCACTCCGATTCTTTATTGTGCGACCCCATGCTTGATTTCATTCAAAACGGCCTGCTGGGCCTGAGCCTCGGAGAGCTGGTCCTGGTGACCCTCGCCATGACCCACGTGACCATTGTCAGCGTCACGGTCTACCTGCACCGCTACTCCGCCCACCGTGCCCTGGACCTGCACCCGGCCCTGAAGCACTTCTTTCGCCTGTGGCTGTGGCTGAGCACCGGCCAGAATACCCTCGAGTGGACCGCGATCCACCGCAAACACCACGCCAAGTGCGAGACCGAAGACGACCCGCACAGCCCGCAGGTGAAAGGCATCAAGAAGGTACTGCGTGAAGGTGCCGAACTGTACCGCGAAGAAGCCGAAAACCAGGAAACCCTGGCCAAATACGGCGCTGGCTGCCCGGACGACTGGCTGGAGCGCAACGTCTACTCCCGCTTTCCCATGGGCGGCATTGCCCTGATGGCAGTGATCGACCTGGCCCTGTTCGGCGTGTCCGGCATCACCGTTTGGGCCGTACAGATGATGTGGATCCCGGTATTCGCGGCCGGCGTCATCAATGGCATTGGCCACTTCTGGGGTTACCGCAATTTCGAATGCGCCGACGCCAGCCGCAACATTTCTCCGTGGGGCATCCTGATTGGCGGTGAAGAGCTGCACAACAACCACCACACCTACCCGAACTCGGCCAAGCTGTCCGTTCGCCGCTTCGAGTTCGATGCGGGCTGGGCCTGGATTCGCCTGTTTGAAATACTGAAGCTGGCCAAAGTGAAAAAGGTGGCGCCCAAGCCGGTCATCGACCGTGACGCCAAAAGTATCGACCTGGACGCCCTGCGCGGGGTGATGCAACACCGTTTTCAGGTGATGGCCAACTACCGCAAGTCTGTGATTGCACCGGTTTTCAAACAGGAGCGCGAGCGTGCCTGTGAAGCCACACGTGGACTCTACGCTCGCGCCCATGCGCTGTTGCACCGTGATGTATCCCTGATCAAACCGACTCAGCAGCAACGACTGGCCAGCCTCACCGACAGCAACGAGACCCTGCACGCGATCTACCAGTTCCGTCTGCGTCTGCAGGACATCTGGTCCCAGACCAGCCGTAACTCCACCGAAATGGTGGAAGCGCTGGAGCAGTGGTATCACGATGCCCGCGAATCCGGCATCGCTGCCTTGCAGGACTTTGCCGACCAGCTGACCCGTTACCGGCACGCCACCGCCTGATATCAAAACGGCCGCTTTCAGCGGCCGTTTTTTTATTTTTCGTGAGTCTCGAAAGCAGATTCAACCACTATTCCTCTGCACCCACCACCGCGATATTTTCTATCAGCTGGACAGAATCCTGGCTGGCAGCTGACACATTCACCGAAATACTGCCCAATCCAACCCCCAGAGTCCTCAGCAAGGGGTTAATCAACGCCTCACCGAGGCTCTCCACCACCGTTTCCAGTAACCCTTCTACCAGATCCACAATCGGGTTAAGCAGCAGATTCAGGTTCAAACTGCCCAGGCTGGTTTCCAGCAGTGACGCTTCATTAATCACAATATCCAGATCAAGCCCTGAGACACCGTCCCCTTCATCGCTGTAGCCAATCTCGTCACAACCGTCCACAGGATCACAATAGAGGTTATACCGGGGATCCATCGTAACGGTCTCCGTGACCCCCGGTACGGTTCCGTCCACTTCGGCATTGAGGTGCAGAATGCCATTAAGCGCTGGCAGCCCCAATAAACGTAAACGCCCCACATTGGCATCGAGAGGAGCCGCGATCAGACTACCGTCAGAGTCCAGGGAGCCAGTGACAATACGGGCTACCTCCCGTTCAACCTCGACCGTAAACTCAACACTGTTGCCTGACCCACTGGCACAATCCGCAGCCACCAAGGCGCCTCCGCCGCCGCCTGCATTCACCGCCAGCGGCACATCCAGTTCAGCAAGAGAAAACTCCAATAGAGGGCCCAGGCTGATTGGCAGAAGTTCCGCTTCTGCGGTCAACTGCAAGGTAATATCGGGGGCATAAAATCGTGTCCGCCAGTTTCCATCCTTGTCTTGCCGGGCAGGGCCGATTTTCACTGTAGGGGGCTCACCTACATGAAGGGATAAATCCACAGCCTCAATGTTGGCCACCAGCGGAATGGAAAGGCTGCTGATATTCACGGGCAAGGCGATCACACCATCTGATCCTGCCTGTTGCTGCTCGGCGATATTCAACACCAGACTGATTACCAGATCGTATATCGGAAACTCACTGTCATCCGGTACGGACGCATTTTCGACAACGTCTATCACATCGCCGATCTGTATGGTTTCGATACCCGGTGCGGCAGCAATATCATCAAGAAGGTCAGCAACCGGCCCGGCCAAACCCGCAACATCCCCCAACGCAGAGGCTAGCTGATCCGCATCCAGAGGCAACAAATCTACAACCTGATTAACCCCGAGATCGGTTAGCAAATCTCCGAGTCGAACGGTAGCGTTTTCAAGGCTGCTCAAACTGGTAGGATCCAATGCGAACCCGGGCTGCCCCAACACGGCACCCAGCAGCCCCCCCAGTAACGTGCCATCCCCGCCTACACTCGCCAGCCCACCGGCTGCGCTAATCGTTGCAACAACTTCCTTTCTGGCCGCCGCATTCACCGTCAAGTCCAGAGAACCGAACGTCGACTGCGGCAACAGCAAGGAAATCGGCTCGCTTCGCGTGAGAGACACCAGAACAGCGTTACTTTCTTCTATAAAGTTAACCGCATCGAACGCAAGAACGCCGTCATCATCCGCATCCTCTAGCACGCCAACCTGAACTAACAAGTCAGCATCCTCACCCGTGAAACCCTGGGCCCGAGCTGCGGTCAGAGCCCGTTGCCTCACAGTGGCGACAGAAGGCGTCAACCCTCCGCAGCTCTGGGTCGCTGAGGCGCCCGCCTGGGCCGCAACATTGACCAGAGCCTGCATGTCACTGCGCAGGGCATAGAGACGAGCGCCATCCAGCGCCAACACCGAAAGGGTGACGATAAGTAGCAACAGTAGCGGCGTGACCACACTGATCGCACCGCGCTGAAATTTAGTCGTCCCGGGTCTGTTCACCGAAGCTTTCCGGAATTGCCGTACGGAAGGAGTCCGCCAGACGACGCTGGCTATCGACATAAAGGGGTGCCGGCAGCTCGCTTTCTTCCACCTGGCGGGAGTCCCGCTGTTGATCCAGCAACCAGTCGGTCACGGTCTTTGGTGGGTTGCTGACCACCTGATCAGATACACCAAAGCTGTATTGTTGCTGAGGCTCCGCAGCCATCACACTGGCAGGAAGACACAGGCATAACAACCAACGCTTCATTTCAATACCCTCCCGAACTGCTCACGCAGTTTCTCGGCATAGGCCATTTCATCCGCCGTAAACCCATATTCGGATTTCAGCGTTTGCAGGCCTTTTTCATTGTCGGTCAAAAGGTATGCCACCGCCACATTCTGACGTACCGGTCCCTGACCGTTGGCTAACTCCAATGCGGTGCGCAACTCAAAGGCCGCATCCTCATAGCGCCCCACCAGTAACAGGGCATAACCATAGTCGTTTCTGACCTGAGCGGCAGCCGGCGCCAGATTTCTGGCTTTTTCAAGATGCCCCAACGACGCAACCACCTGATTGCGTTTCAGCAGCACCATCCCAAGACCATGCTCACTACGCCCATCTCCACAGCGGTTTACCATGGCACGAAATACGGCTTCGGACTCATCCAGCTTGCCTGATGCCGCCAACAACTGCCCATAGCGCAGCCAATGGTCCAGTGCATTCATCGGCTTGCCTTCAAGCCGTGCAAGAGCAGCGTGATTGCGGCCCTTGGCCATCAGGGTGTCGACCATTTCCAGATCCACTTTCTGCTCTGGCTGCAGGGCACTTTTGCAAACGATGTTATTCAGATCCAGCGTCTCCGACGCTGACTGTTCGGGCTGCTGATGAGCACATCCCGCCAGCATCACCACCGCTGCGTACACCCAGATTCGCATCATCGACTCCCTACCCATTTGATCCCTATCGTGTCAGGGCATCTGCGATAGACATTACCGCAGGCCCGCCAATTAAAATAAATAGCGCCGGCAACATGAACGCCATCATCACAACCGTCATTTTCGCGCCAATGCGATTGGTTTCCTCGCGGATACGATTACGCTCCACGCTCTGAGCTTCTACAATAATCTGGTCCAGGCTCACAGAGACACCGGCGCCAAGCTGGCTACTCTGTTTCATCAGCACCACATAGCTGCGCAGCACCGGAATACGCTTGTTTTGACCAAGTTCATCCAGGGCCTGGCTGCGTTCCGCGCCAGACTGCATCAAACGATTGAATCTATCGATGCGATGAATCAACACCGGTAGCAAAGGACGTCCCTGAACGCCAACAATGCGCATCACCCGCTCAAGGGAGAGGCCAGCTTCCATCAGCATGCGCGTCATGTGGCACAGCTCAACCGCTTCCAGGTTTTGCCGTAGCTCAGACTGCTCACCCATGCTGCGAATTAGTCGGCGAGGCACAACAAAAGCCAACGCGGATCCAATGACGCCACCCACCATGCCAAACACCAGAAAACTCACCAGCGAAACCAGTACTGGCAGTAACCAGCAGGCCACCAGATAGATCAGCGGAATCTGTTCACGGGTTTTTCCCATCCCGACCAGCGCCATGCGAATCTCTTGGTAATCACTGGCGGTAATCGATGACTGGGCAAGCAGATCACTGAGCCTGCGCATACCTCTTCGCGCTTCGGTCCCGGACCGTGTCCCTGTATTACTCTGTTCCTGCAAGCGCTGGTTAACGCGACTTTGAAGCTCCCAGTGGCGCCCTTTAAACAACAACCACAACGCAACGACCGATAGCAGCAAGGCAAGGGCTGGCAAGACATCATTCACGACCCACCCCCTGCACCATCCGCCAGATCACTATTACACCCAGAGTTTGAAGCACGCCGGCGACAATGAGCATGTTATGCCCGGTAGACGTATTCAGTAGCACTTCTGCATATTTCTCATTGATCAGCATCATGTAGACCGCCATACCAAGAGGCAAAAGCGTGAAGGCACCCGCGGTAAACCGGGTCTCCGCGGTTGATGCAAGAAACTCCCGTCGTAATTCCTGTTGGGAACGGAGTGAGTTGGCAACCTGCTGCAGAACAGGGCGTACGGATGAGCCAAACCGGGCAGAAGTGCGCAACGCGATCGAAACGAGCACTAGAGAAGCGACTTGATAGAGACGAGCAAAATCATCAAACAGCCTTGTGAAGTCACGCCCCGATTCAATGGCGCTTCGCAAACGGAACGTTAGCGGCGTGAACACTGGGGGAGCATCCTGGAAAGCTTCTTGCAAAGATGCCTCCAGAGATCGTCCTGCGTCCATGTAACGCAACACCGAATCCATAATTCCGGGCAACGATTCAAAAATCATGCGACGTTGCTGCTGAAAACGGTAGCGCCAATAAAGCCATGCACTGGCGAGCATCAACGCGAAAACCGCAACAGCGGGAATCCAGCCGGAACTGACAACCACTGTTACAAGGACAAAAAAAACCAGCACACCCAAGAGACCGAGTTGGCCACGCCCAAGCCGAATATCGGCACGCAGCAAAATTCTTTCCAAAGGCCCAACAGCGACCCGACCGGGTACCACTTCGGATACCAACTCCGAACGCTGCTCCAGACGCTGACGAACCCGGTTTTTCAAAAGATGGGTATGCCTGCGTCGGAACCACAGCAACTGCACCAACACCGTCAGCACAGCAATAATGCCAAGCGTCTGTGCCATACCAAGCAGCTGCACCGCACTCATGGGTCGCTCCGATACAGGTAATCCAGATGATAGGGGTCCTGCTCGGTGGGAGTGAGAGCGACTACCTCACTGACCCGACGCCGGCCATCGGGCAAGCGCTGCAACTGGATAATGACATCCAGTGCCGAACCAATCAGTCGCGAAATGGCCTGCTCACTGGCGTCATAGCCACTCACCGCCAGCAAGGTTTCTATTCGCACCAACGCATCGCGGGTACTGTTTGAATGGATCGTACTCATGGAGCCTTCGTGACCGGTGTTCATGGCCTGTAACAGCTCAATGATTTCGCTGGAGCGCACCTCGCCCAGGATAATCCGGTCCGGGCGCATCCGTAAGGCATTTACTACCAACTCACGGGCACTGATGCGGCCCTTGCCCTCGGTGTTGGCTGGCCGGGTCTCCAGTCGCACCACATGGGGATGGTGCAGCACCAGTTCTGCCGAATCCTCAATCGTCAGGATCCGTTCTTCCCGGGGGATATGCTGGCTGATCAGATTCAACATGGTGGTTTTACCGGTACCGGTACCACCACTGACAATGATATTTCGACGTGACTCTACCGCTTTGATCAAGGTGTCCAGGCAAGCTTGTGTCAGCGAACCACTCTCGATCAAAGCATCAGCACTAAGATGATTTCGGGTAAATTTGCGAATACTGATACTCGGGCCATCAAGAGCCAGCGGCGGAATGATGGCATTGACCCGGGAACCATCAGGTAGCCGGGCATCCACCATCGGACTGGACTCATCCAGACGCCGCCCCAGGGGAGCAAGCATGCGGCGAATGACTCGAATCACATGATCATCGTTGATAAACCTTACTGGCGCTTTTTGAAGAACTCCGGCCACCTCAATAAACACACTATCAGGACCGTTCACCAGAATATCGTTGATTTTGGGATCAGCCAGCAATGGTTCCAGTGGGCCAAAGCCGATCACTTCATCCAGAGTGTCTCGCGACAGCTGGTTGAGATCCTGAGTCGAGAGCGGCACCCGATTCAGGGCAATATGCTGCCCCACCGCATTGCGTACAAACTCAACCAGCACATCGTTATTGGCTTCGTTAACCTCAACACCATCTTCGTCCAGACGCTCCACAACCCAGCGGTGGGTACGGTCCTTGAGTTGTTGGTATTCTGCGTCTATCCGCCCAGCCACATCCGACTCCTGTCGTCTCTCGCGCTGTTAACGCTTGCCCCGCAATCGCTGCCACCAGGACTGTTCAACCACTTCATCCTGGCTTAGCTCCAATTTGCCCACCAGCGTCTGCAGCGAACGCGCATAGTGACAACGCGGCGCCTGTTCCTGTACCGGCAACCCGGTATTCATCGCCAGCAACCGGTGACGCCAATCCATAGGCAACCCCGCCAGCACCGGCATGCCTGCAGTCTCGGCCAACTCATCCAGCGATGGAGGCACGTGTGTATCAATGCCATCAACGACAAGACTGACACGGCTTTCTTTGCCCAGGTGCGCTCGCCACTCGCTTCCCAGGCTGCGCACCACATGGGCCTGATCTACCAGTGGATGCATGGCAATCAAAAGGTGACGCGCATGAATGCCCAGCGCGCGCACCCAATGGCGGCTTTGCAAGGTACCCACGTTGATGACAATGCGATCAAACATTTGCATCAGGTGATTCAGTGCGATGAAAAGATCCGCACTGCGGTCACCTTCCAGCTCATCGCGGCGCAAGCCACCAGCCAACAGTCGCAGTCCCGGACGATACTCTTCCAACGCAGTACCAATCAGGGTTTCATCCAGGGTCTCCGGACTGGCGAGCAGGTTCTCCAGGGTGTACTCGTTATGGATATCCAGATAAAAAATGCTGCGCCCACTGGGTTGCGTGTCGATGGCCAGACAGCGCTGGTCCGGAAACAACTGGTTCAGACCCAGCGCCACATTTTGCGCCAGAAAACGGGTGTCTACGGTATCGCTGGCAGACGCGACCAGCACAAGGTTGCTGTGAGTGGCACGCACCTGATCATCATAATGCCCAACCCGCAGCAACTGGTGTCGCCGCAAACGCTCACGGATATCAGAGGCATCGCTTCCTGCGACAAAGCAATCCCGGGCACCCGCGCGCATGGCCTGCAACAGCAGGTCCTGATTGGCACGACCGCATACCGTGATGACCGTCACCCAGGGGCGGGCGCTGGTCAGGGCGGTAATGATGGCCAGCGACTGGTCCATATCGGCTTCGGAAATCTCCACCATCACCACATGGGCCGTGGTCGCTTCCAATAACCGCAAGACACGCGTCAGGTCTGTCCGGCTCACCTGCTCAAGACGAAACGGCTCTTCTACCACCCGCTCCAGCCAGGTTTCCAGGCCGTTGTCATCCACCACGGACAGAACAATATCGTGGTCACTCATGGCATCACCAGCTCAGACCATGACGGATCGGTTGCGACCCGCGGCGACTTTCTGTGGCCATGTCCAGCCACCCCATGCTGCTGTTGTGATAGCCCGCTCCCGGCAAGGTCACCGGCGGCTCAGTGCTGTTCTGCGGTGTTACCAGGTGCGGCGTTACCACCATCACCAACTCCTTGTCATTCTTCTCAATGCGAGAGGAGCGGAAGAAGGCGCCCAGCAACGGGATGTTGCCAATGCCTGGCAGGCGGTCGCTATTGTTGATGGTGTTGCGGCTAACCAAACCACTAATGATGAAGGTTTCACCGGGCGCCAGCGAAACGGTAGTTTCGGCACGCCGCACCCGCAGCCCGGGCACTGCGACCCCGCCTGTTTCCACCCCGGCGGAAAAATCCAGCTCGGACACTTCCGGCGCGACCTTAAGAATAATTTGCGATTCGTCAATCACCGTGGGGGTCAGGCTCAGGCCAATCCCGAACTCCTTGAACTCAATCTGCACCCCGTCTGTGGTACTGCGCGTTGGCACCGGAAACTCCCCGCCTGAGAGAAAACTGGCGCTCTGGCCCGACAGACTGGTGAGTGAGGGCTCCGCCAGAGTGTAGGCAAAACCGCCGGCTTCCAGCGCATTGATCGCCACCACTGAGTTGGAACCAAACTTGAACAGATTGAAGCCTTCTGAATTGATCGGCACCGGTGCCACCCCGGGCGTTTGGAACCCGCCCCCCGGTACCGCAATCCCGGCACCGGATGCCCCGCCATCCCACACATTGCTATAGCTGATACCCATCTGGTTCAACTCAGAGCGACTGACTTCCAGCACACGGATATCAGTTTGCACCTGAGTACCGAAAGGCAACGACGACCCCAGCGTTGTCGCCACTACAACCGTGCTGCGCAATGGCTTGCTTTCGCCACGAAGCCAAATCGACAGCACAGCAGAACCTTCTTCCTTGGCGGTCAGCAATAACTCCTGGCTGCCCGTCACCGTTAACGCGGCCACCGCCGGATCAGATGTAGCTACTTTTGCCACTGCCGCGGGGAACGACAGGACTTTCTGGTCTCCCGGGGCCACCCGCATGGAGCCACTGAAACCCTCCGCCCAGCTCACCACACTGACACAACCCGCCAGCAGCAGCACCAGCGCCCGACTCCATGCTTTAACGTACATAGGTGCTCCTTGAATCCGATCCTTCGTAAACTTCTACCCGTTGCCCCGGGGCAGCCTTGGGAGCCGACTTCGTGCCCGCCGGGAACAGATCCCGGAAGTAAACCGGCTTGCCCGCCCTGGACGTGTCGGCCACGGCTTTGTCTTCACTGGCCACCACCGCCAGACGCAGCACACCCTCTTCTGCTGCCAGCAACAATGCCGGCACCTTTTCCCCAGGCACAGCGAGTACCACAGTGTGATTGCGGCGCTGAGCCTCGCTGGCCGCCTCGGTATCTGCTACCGCCATCGCGCCTTTCACCGCCAGTACCTGAACATGGTTGAGCAGCACCATCGCGGCCGGGTTATCGCGCTCCATGCCCTTGCGGAACGCCACAACCACATCCACGAGATCGCCCGGCTGCAGCAGCCCACCGGCCATCACCACATCATCAACGGCCACGGCTACCGCACGGAACCCGGCAGGCACGTTGCCCGGCAGCGTCCCCCCCGGTTCAAGATGATTGCGAGATAGCAGCTCACCCGGGCGGGCAAACTGGCGAAGGGCCTTGCCGACAACCTTTTCATCGGCATTCAGCACATTGGCGATAGGGGCAGGGGAAGACACCACCGCAAGCGATTCTTCCTCCAGGGTGTCGCCTACGTTCAGGCTTTCGGTCACGACCCAATATCGATAGGCAGGCGCCTGGGGCTGAGTTTCACGCTCACGTTGCTGATCTACCCCCAGAGAGGGAGCAGGGTCGCGGTTTAGCCCGGCGAGGGCGAGAATCAGAGCCACCAGCGCAACCACCAGCGCGGGCAACATGTACAACAATCTAGAACCCATGTTCGCTCCGGAACATCCCTGTCTGTTCTGTTTGTTATGCCAGACCGCTCAGGGCTTTACTCAGAAAGCCGCCCTGGCGTCCACATCCAGCTGCGCAGGCAGCGGCGGAAACTCCCCCAGCATGCCAAAATCCAATGCGGGCACGACCGGGTTGGTTTGATAATTCGGATACACCAACCGGCAATGCAACATTTCCACCCCCCCCACCGTTTCCAGTGCACAAGCGGCACTGGTATCCAGATCACGGAGGCTCGGTGGCAACTGCGCCACCAACGCAGCCAATGCTGTGTTTGCGCGTGTCGTCACTGCGCTACCCAGATTGTCTGAAAACCGGGAGCGGTCGAGGTAGAGCGCGGTCTCGACCGCGCCATCCACCGCGCTCTGCATACGATACTGTGCGAAAAAGGTCAGGCCGTATACCGCCGAACCGTAGAGCATGGCTACCACGAACGGAAACAGCATAAGGAATTCGAGCGCAACCGCGCCGGATTCAGGGTAACGACCTTTCACGTGAAGATGCCCTTCAAGATACCGGGATCAGGTCCCGCCGCCGCCATTTGAGGCATCGGAAAACAGGTCGGAAAATGCGCTATTCAGGGCGTCCTGTACCGTGGTGTTGGTTGCCAGTACGCCAATGATGGTGATCAGGGCGGCTGCCAGCACGATATATTCCAGTGCACTGGCTCCACGCTGGTGCCGTGCCGTGCCGGAAACCCCACCATACAACCGCATCAAAACGGCGTGGTAGAACTGCTTGATACTGCTCATGGGTACTCTCCCTTCATTTCCCTATGTTATGCGCTTCATATGCGCAAATATGAATCCAATACTGAAATGCTATTCGCGTCTTGTGAAAGCTACAAGCAACAGTCCGTTGGCTTTATGTAGCTGAATCAATAACACGCCTTGGCGGCCGCAATCTCAAGGGGCACGTGCGATCCGGCGCTAATTGGAGTCATCTTGGCGACAAGCGGTATCACTTTCAAAATGTGACACATGTCTCAATTTGCATCAAGACGTCACTCCTGCCCGCAAACCGTCGACGCCCACCCTGACGGCAACAACAATCCTGGCGAAACAGACAAATGTCGCCCATAAAAAAACCCGGGCGCTGCCCGGGTTTTTCCGTCCGTATTGCCAGGTGGAACCCTATCGATCAAATTACTTGATCTTGGCTTCCTTGTAGGCAACGTGCTTGCGCACAACCGGATCGTACTTCTTGGTTTCCATCTTTTCGGGATGGAGACGCTTGTTCTTGGTGGTGGTGTAGAAATGGCCAGTGCCCGCAGAGGACACCAGACGAATCTTTTCGCGAATCGGACCAGCCATGGGTTAACTCCTTAATTCAGTCTTAAACGCGTTCGCCGCGGGCACGGATTTCCGCCAGAACGGAATCGATGCCTTTCTTGTCGATAATGCGCATACCCTTGGAGCTGACGCGCAGGCGAACGAAACGCTTCTCGGACTCAACCCAGAAACGGTGATGATGCAGATTCGGCTCAAAACGACGCTTGGTTTTGATGTGCGAATGCGAAATGTTGTTGCCCGTTACAGGGCGCTTACCGGTCACCTGGCAAACTTTGGACATTGTCTTGCTCCGTAAATCTTCTTGCGGGGGACGGTAGAGCCCCGGAAAAGGCGCGTTTTATACCAGTACGCTGGTCAGGATTCAAGCGCTATCTTGGATCCACGCCCGGATTCACCAACATTCAATGGGTTACGATGGCTGCCACAAACCCCGCGGAGATCGACCTTCGCCGAAAACCCAAACGCAGATCAGCCGAAGGGGTGAGCGCAACGAGCCATTTCCGCCACTCAGCCCCTGGTTAAAGCGCCCCACGGGAGGCCAACGAGACCCAGCCTCCGTCACCGATCACCAGGTGGTCCAGCACACGGATATCCACCAGCCCCAGAGCCTCCACCAGTCGCCGGGTAATCGCGTGGTCCGCCTGGCTCGGTTCGGCAACCCCGGAAGGGTGATTATGGGACAGGATCACCGCCGCGGCGTTGAGCTCCATCGCACGCCGTACCACTTCACGGGGATACACCGCCGCCGCATCAATGGTGCCCTGAAACAGCTTTTCGAAAGCAATCAGCCGATGCTTGTTGTCCAGAAACAGGCAGGCAAACACCTCATAGGGCAAACCGCGCAGGCGGGCCGTCAGTAATTGCCCGGCCTTGTCCGGATTATCCAGGGGCATGCCACGCTCCAGCGGTTCCGCCAGATAGCGCCGCCCCAGCTCCAGCGCCGCCAGCAACAATGCACGGCGGGCCACCCCCATCCCCGGCAGCCGCGCCATCACCTCCGGGCTGCTGTCCAACATCGCCCGCAACCCCCCGCCAGCAGCCAGCTGCTGGCGGGCCAGGTCCACTGCCGTGACACCTCGCAGACCAGTGCGCAAGAAGATCGCCAGCAGCTCTGCATCACTGAGTGATTCGGCCCCACGGCTTAGCAGCTTTTCCCTGGGCCGCTCATCCACGGGCCAGTCAGTAATCGCCATTACGCTCCCCTGAAGTGATCAAAACGCCCCTTTATGCACCAGCAGTGGGCGGCAATGGCGCGCCAAAAAGGCCCGCTTTATCGCTGCCAGCCACCAACTCATTGATTTTCATAGCAACACACCACTGGCCCAGTCCTTGCTCCACCCCTGTCGTCAACGCCCGCACAAACAACAACAGCATGAGATACGACCATGAAACGCCTGCTCCTTCCGCTTGTTGCCCTGCTCCTGCCCCTGCTTATCCCGACTCCGGTCATGGCTATCAATGATGCCGAAGCCGTCAACATTTCAGGGCGCCAGCGCATGCTCACCCAGCGAATGATGAAGAACCACTTGCTGATTGGCGCAGAAATCCAGACCGATAAAGCCCAGCGGCAACTGGACGAAGCCGTCGCTCTGTTTGAAGAACAGCTGCTGATGCTACGCGACTACAGCCCCACGGCTGCCATCGACAGCAAACTGGATACCGTAGAGGCCCTGTGGTTTCCGCACCGGCTACGCATCATCAGCGCCCCCAGCAAGACCGGCGCCTCCCTGCTGATGGAGGACAACCTGGCGCTTCTGAAAGCCTGTGATGACGTGGTCAAAGCCATCGAAGCCCACTCCGGGATCGACAGTGCCCGGCTCGTTAACCTCTCCGGCCGCCAGCGCATGCTCTCGCAGAAGATCGCCAAGGTGTACGTGGCACGCGCCTGGCGGGTCCGCTCCGACAGCCTGAAGCAGGAACTGGATGATGCCATCACCCTGTTCGACCGCTCCCTCAACGAACTGGAAAGCTATCCCAGCAACACCGACGAGCTACGTGACGCCCTGCAACGGGTACGCAATCAATGGGACTTCTCACGCACCGGCTTCCAGCTGGAAGACAGTGGCCGCTACGTCCCCACGATAATCGCCGTGACCACCGATTCCATCCTCTCGCGCATGGATGCCATTACCTTCCAGTACCAGAATCTCATGCAGCAGAACGTGCATTAAGGTACTGGATTGGCGGGGAGTCCCTTAGCACTCCCCTTAGTGCTACCCTATGCGCCTGAATTATTCGCCGTTCGCGGGCTCCGTGGCAGGAGAGATTTGCCATGATTGCCGTCAGCCATTAAGGGTTTTTGCATGCAACGTCTGGTCAACAAGCGCATCCTCCTGGGAGTCACCGGTGGCATCGCCGCCTATAAGGCCGCCGATCTGGTCCGCCGCCTTCAGGACGCGGGAGCTCAGGTCCGGGTCGTGATGACCCAGGGCGCCTGCGAGTTCATTACCCCATTGACCATGCAGGCGCTATCCGGCCACCCGGTTCATACCACCCTGCTGGACCCGGCTGCCGAGGCCGCCATGGGCCACATTGAACTGGCTCGCTGGGCCGACCTGGTGTTAATTGCTCCAGCATCTGCCAATTTCATGGCGCGCCTGGCCCATGGGCACGGCAACGATTTGCTCTCCACCCTGTGTCTGGCAACGGGCGCCCCCATTGCCATCGCGCCGGCCATGAACCAGCAAATGTGGGCGGACACCAGCACCCAGAAGAACCTGCTTATCCTGCAAGAGAAAGGCATTCATGTTTTCGGCCCCGGTTCCGGAAGCCAGGCCTGCGGCGATGTGGGCGCAGGGCGCATGCTGGAACCCCTGGAGATCATCCAGCAGGCCGCCGAAGTGTTCGATTACTCCCTGCTCACCGGCAAACATGTGGTCATCACCGCCGGCCCCACCCGGGAAGCCATCGACCCGGTGCGCTACATCACCAACAAGAGCTCCGGGAAAATGGGCTTTGCGCTGGCAGAGGCCGCCGCCGAAGCTGGCGCTCGCGTCACCCTGATTGCCGGACCGGTGAATCTGCCCACGCCCAACCGGGTGGATCGGATTGATGTGGTGCGCGCAGTGGATATGTACGAGACCTGTATGGAGGTAGTCGAAACAGGCTGTGACGTCTTTATCGCCACCGCTGCCGTAGCCGACTATCGCCCCACCGTGACAGCCGATCACAAGATCAAGAAGTCCACCGAAGAAATCCATCTGACACTGGTGAAAAACCCCGACATCGTTGCCTCTGTAGCTGAACACAACAAGCGGCCCTTCACTGTCGGTTTTGCCGCCGAGACCCAGGATGTCATGGCCTATGCCCAGGGCAAGCTGGTCAACAAGAAACTGGACATGATTGCCACCAACGACGTCTCGGGCAGTAACGTGGGATTCAACAGCGACAACAATGCCCTCACCGTGATTTGGCCTGGCGGCCACAAGGTGCTGCCACTGGCATCCAAGACACAAATCGCCAAACAGCTTATTGAACTGATTGCGATCCGGTATAAAGACTGAATCCAACCACAAGGACACACCGATGAAACTGCAGTACCGGGTTCTGGACCCCCGCCTTGGCGACAGCATCCCTTTGCCCCACTACGCGACCGATGGCTCTGCGGGACTGGATCTGCGCGCCATGGTCAAGGAACCCCTCACCCTTGCTCCCGGTGACACCCAGTTACTACCCACAGGCATGTCTATCCATATTAGCGATCCCGGCTTCGCCGGCATGATCCTGCCCCGCTCCGGGCTGGGCCACAAACACGGCATTGTGCTCGGCAATCTGGTGGGGCTGATCGACTCCGATTACCAGGGAGAGCTGATGGTATCCTGCTGGAATCGCGGCCAGCAGCCCTTCACCATCGAAGCCGGCGAGCGCATTGCCCAATTGGTGATTGTCCCGGTCATGCAGGTAGAACTCGAACAGGTCGACAACTTCAGCGCCAGCGAAAGGGGAAGCGGGGGCTTTGGTCACAGCGGCCGCCATTAATAATAACGTCCTTAAGAGACGGGTTTCTGGAGGGGATAATGGGAAAGAACAAGAACAACGGCGACAAGCCCATGACGGTCAGCGCCATGAAGCAAATCCTGCCATTAATGGTCACTGGCATCGCGGCTATTGTATTGAGTATTGGCGGCCTGTTTGTCTACCAGAGCAACCATGAAAAGGTCGCGCTTGAACAAAGCCAGGCCAAGGCACTGGCTTCCGCCATAGCCAATCAGGTACGGGGTCTGATTCACGAGGCCAGCACCCAACTCGACCTGCTGGCCGATCGCCCCGAAGTGGAAAATGCTCTCGCCAACAACACCCTGACACAGTTCAATGCCTCCCCCCATTTATGGCAACCCGACTCAACCCTGATCCTGGTGCCCCGCCGTGGCGCGGACACCAGCCAGTTCAGTTACACGGCCCAGGAATTATTGAAAGAAGTCCGACTGGGCCAACAACCCAAACCGGTTGTGATTGCCGGAAAGCCCCCTGAACTGGTGATTGCGCGCGCCACCAAAAACCAGAATGGCACCCTGCTCCTGACCCGCTCCCTTGCGTCCTTGTCAACGCTGGTCAATGCAGCCCTCCCCGATGGCGCCAAACTGGAAATCAAGTTTGGCAATGCCGGTATTTTTGCCAACGGACAGAGCGCCAATGGAGCAAAAAGCACGGCCTCTGCGGGCCCCGTCAAGGCCACTGTCGTCCTGCCCCGTGCCGACAGCCAACTCGTGGTACTGGCGACAGCGGCCATCGGGCTTTCGGTTGTCTTGCTGCTACTGGTCACTCTGGTCGTGAACCGCTTGCTGGCACGCGCCCTGCGCCAGGATGCCGCCGAGCTGATCCGCTACAGCGACGAGCTGGCACGACAGCCCGGCGTCACCGCCCGCAACCACTTTCACTTCGATATTTTCCAGACTGTTAACACCGCCCACGCCAAGACCGTTGAGAAATTACGGGAGCGAGGCGGAGTGCGCAAAGCCCGCAAAACGCCGGAAGCCGCCCCCATGGAAATCGCCGAAGAAATGGATGACGGCATCCTGCTGACCGATGAGCAACAAACCGAGTCCCTGCCGGATGATATCTTCCGTGCTTACGACATTCGCGGCGTGGCTGGCGTGTCCCTTACCGCCCAGGCTGCCTACCTGCTAGGCCGGGCTATCGGCACCGAAGCCAGCGATGCCGGCCAGCAAACCGTACTGGTAGCCCGCGATGGTCGCCTGTCCAGCCCGGAGCTGACCCGCTCACTGATCAAGGGGTTGCTGGAAGCCGGTCGTGACGTCATCGACCTGGGACTGGTACCCAGCCCGGTGCTCTATTACGCCACCGAGGTGCTGGAAACCCAGACCGGCGTCATGGTCACCGGCAGTCACAACCCTCCGTCCCACAACGGCATGAAGATCGTCATCAATGGCGAGACCCTGTTTGGTGATCGTATTCAGTCGCTCAAGGAACGCATCAAGTCCCGGGACTTCTCCGAAGGCCGCGGCAGAGAAGAGCAACGCGACATTACCGACCGCTACCTGAACGACGTGGTCAACGACATCGTGCTGGCCCGCCCGCTGAAGATCGCTATCGATTGCGGTAATGGCGCCACCGGCGAGCTGGCGCCGCGCCTGTTCACCCAGCTGGGCTGCGAAGTCACACCGTTATACACCGATATCGACGGCAACTTCCCCAACCACGCCCCGGACCCGGGCAACCCGGACAACCTGCAAGACCTGGTGCGCATGGTTCAACAGGAACAGCTGGATCTCGGCCTGGCCTTCGATGGCGATGGCGACCGGGTTGCCGTGGTCACCAATCGGGGCGAAATTATCTGGCCTGACCGCCTGCTGATGTTGTTCGCCCGCGATTTGCTCGGCCGCACCCCCGGCGCCGACATCCTGTTCGACGTGAAATGCAGCCGCGCCCTTCCGGCTATCATCCGCAAGAGCGGCGGCCGTCCGATGATGTATAAAACCGGGCACTCCCTGATCAAGGCCAAGATGAAAGAAACCGGCGCCCCTCTGGCTGGCGAAATCAGTGGTCACATCTTTTTTGCGGATCGCTGGTTTGGCTGCGATGACGGCATGTATGCCGGCTGCCGCCTGCTGGAAATCCTGTCGCTACTCGATGATCCGGCCAGCCAGGTGTTTGCCGGCCTGAAGACCGGCATTACCACGCCCGCTCTCTACATTGAGGTAGCGGAAGACAAGAAGTTCCAGCTGGTGGATGCACTTAGCGCCCGCGCCGAGCAATTTGCCGGCGGCCGCCCCACGACCATTGACGGACTACGTGTGGACTTCCCGGATGGCTGGGGCCTGGTGCGGGCCTCCAACACCACCGCCTCACTGGTCGCCCGCTTTGAAGGTCGCGACGAGGAAGCCCTGCAACGGGTCAAGACCCAGTTCCGCAACCACCTGAAAGCCGTTGACGACAGCCTGGACGTGCCGTTCTAGAGGCACCGTTCCGGGCAACGCGAAACTGCGGTTTTTCCCGTATAATCCCGCTTCGCAGGGAGGCAATGGCACAGGCCATTGCCTCCCTGCCCGGAATTCACCGCCCACGTTCAGGAGACATGATGGACGCCAACAGTGCGCACGATACCGCCCGGATTCTGATTGAAGCGCTGCCTTATATTCAGCGTTTTACCGGCACCACCGTGGTCATCAAATATGGCGGTAACGCCATGGAAAACGACGAGCTGAAGAACAGCTTTGCCCGTGATGTGGTGATGATGAAACAGGTGGGCATCAACCCGGTGATCGTCCATGGCGGTGGCCCACAGATCGGCAGCCTGCTGGAGCGCCTGGGCAAGGAATCCAAATTCATTCAGGGCATGCGGGTGACCGACCGAGAGACCATGGACGTGGTACAGATGGTCCTCGGCGGGCTGGTCAACAAGGACATCGTCAACCTGATTCAGCACAACGGCGGTCAGGCCATCGGCCTGACGGGCAAGGACGGCCGACTGATCAAGGCGCGCAAGATGCTGCTCAAGGCCCAGGACGAAAACGACCCGGCCCTGAAGACCTCCGAGATCATCGACATCGGTCATGTGGGCGAAGTGCAGGGCATCGACACCCGCGTTATCGACCTGCTCTCCGGCAGTGATTTCATCCCGGTGATTGCCCCCATCGGGGTCGATAATGACGGCGTCAGCTACAACATCAACGCCGACCTGGTGGCCGGCAAGGTGGCCGAAGTCCTTCGCGCGGAAAAGCTGATCCTGCTGACTAACGTGGCCGGTCTCAAAGACAAGCAAGGCAAGGTCCTCACCGGTCTCAATGCGGACCGGGTGAACGACCTGATCAAGGACGGCACCATTCACGGCGGCATGCTGCCGAAAATCGGCTGCGCCCTGGAAGCAGTCCAGAACGGTGTGCATACCTCGCACATCATTGATGGCCGCGTCTCCCACGCCGTGCTGCTGGAGATCCTGACCGACAAAGGCATCGGCACCCTGATCAGCAAGGACTGAGCACAAACAACCCGAGCAAGGTGCCAGGGGGAAGGCACCTTGCCATCAGATGCATCGCTACAACAGAACAATCACTGGGGAACGACGATTCATGACAGACAAGAAACCGTCTCGCAAAGAGCAGATCCTGCAGTCGCTCGCCCACATGCTGGAAGCCGAACCCGGAGGGCGGATTACCACCGCCGGGCTGGCCCGCGAAGTGGGTGTCTCCGAGGCGGCCCTCTACCGGCATTTTCCCAGCAAGGCGAAAATGTTCGAAGGGCTGATCAGTTTTATTGAAGAAGCGATTTTCTCGCGGATCAATCGCATCACCGAAGACGGCAGCGCCGCCAGTCAGGTGGAGCAGATTCTCGCACTGATGCTGGCCTTCACCGAGCGCAACCCGGGCATTACCCGACTGCTCACCGGTGATGCCCTTACCGGTGAAAACGAGCGCCTGCACCAACGTATCCAGCAGTTCTACGACCGCGTGGAGACCCAGCTCAAACAGGTATTGCGCGACGCGGAATTCAAGGAAGGGCTACGCACCCAGGCCACCCCCACGATCACCGCCAACTTGCTGCTGGCCGTAGTGGAAGGCCGCATTGCCCAGTTTGTACGTTCCGGTTTCAAGCAGAAACCCAGCCAGGACTGGCCCGCTCAATGGGAGCTACTGGCCCCCACCCTGTTCCGCTGAACGCCGCCCGGCCTTGCCGGGCGAAATTCATCACGGGGCACACCGGCCCTCAGATGTCCCGGCTGACCTGCGCCTGACGCAGCAACTGCACAAACTCACTCCGATAACCATACGGATCTTCGCCGCGATTGTTCTGTGCCAATGCAATCGCCTCCTCCAGGGTCCAGTTGCCGCTGAACTTGCTGCCCTTGATGATCTGGGCAGCGCCCGCCACCGCCACAGCAAATTCCACCTCCTGGCGAGCCTCTGCAGAAAGGGCCGGCTGGCTCATGGCTACCGGGGTCTGTAGCAGTCGGGAACGGGATTCCCCCGGCCGCTTATAACGCAACTTGATGAACGCATACTCGTTGCTCTGCGCCCCTGCGGTCGCCGCATTCTCCCTGGCACCATAACGCGGGGGGTCGATTAACGGCGTCTTGTCTGCCGGGGTAATTTCGTAAAGCGCCGTGACGGTATGGCCAGCACCGATCTCCCCGGCGTCCACGCTGTCGTTATTGAAATCTTCACGCTCCAGCGCGCGGGTTTCGTAACCCAGCAAACGGTACTCCTGCACGGTGGCCGGGTTGAACTCCACCTGAATTTTCACGTCTTCAGCAATGGTGAACAGCGACGAGGTTGATTCTGTTACCAGCACCTTGCGCGCTTCGTTGAGGTTATCGATATAGGCCGCCACCCCGTTGCCGTTCTGGGCCAGGGTCTGCATCAAATGATCGTTATAGTTGCCCTGGCCAAACCCCAGGACAGACAGGTAAATGCCCTTCTCGCGCTGGCGACTGACCAGCGCCTCCAGTGACCGCGGGTCTGTAACGCCAACATTGAAATCACCATCGGTGGCAAGAATCACTCGATTGATGGCCTTCTCATCAAAGTGTTGTTCTGCCAGCTGATACGCCAGCTGGATACCCTCCCCTCCAGCGGTAGAGCCGCCCACCTGCAAGCGGCTCAGGGCCTGGGTAATCGCCGTACGGTCTTTCACGGCCGTGGGCGGCAGTACCACCCCGGAGGCCCCGGCATACACCACAATGGCCACGCTATCCTCGGGGTGCATGTCCTTGACCATCATCGATAACGATTGCTGTAGCAGTGGCAGCTTGTCCGGCGCGCCCATGCTGCCGGAGACATCAAGCAGGAAAACCAGATTGGCGCGGGGACGGCTGGAGGCGTCCACCTGATAACCCTTGATGCCGATATGCACCAGCTTGTTGCCTGCAGTCCAGGGTGATTCCACCACTGTCACCCCGGTGCTGAACGGTGTATCCGGGCTGGCCGGGGCGGTGTAGTCATAATCGAAATAGTTGACCCACTCCTCCAGGCGCACTGCGTCCGGAGTCGGCAGCCGCCCCTCGTTGATCATCCGCCGGGAGAAGCTGTAGGACGCGGTATCCACATCAATGGAAAACGTCGACACCGGATCAACAGAAGCCTGCTTGACGGTGTTTTCTTCAACCGCCTCAAAGCGGTCACGGGACGGCTGCGGCAGGGGCTGCGGCGCCGGCATCGCCATCATTTTGGCCTGCGGCTGCATCCGCGCCGGTGAGGCCATGGCATCCACCAGCAGCTGCTCTCGTTGGGCCGGTTGGCCCGTCTGACTGTCCGCCAGCGTTTCCTGGCCGCCGTTTTGGCAACCCGCGCTCAACAGCGTCAGGACCCCCGTACACAAGCCCACAGCCAGTGGACCAGAGGGCATCAGGGAACGGTAACGTTGCAGCGTTGCAATGGGACGGGTAAGGCTCATGTCGATCTCCATCAAGGTCGGTTTCCTTAATGAGACGGACAGCCTGGACAATTGCTTCAGGAACTGTGACCCGTTTTCGAAGGAACCTGCGACAACAAGACGTTACCCTGCGATTGCTATTGCCCCACGGCCTGCCGTGCCATCTGTATCAGCTGTTCCCCCAGAGCACATGCGTCTGCGGTCAAGCCCGGCTCCAGCGGCGATAATGGGGCGGGATAATCCTGGCGGGACAGTGTAAGCCGTTGCAGAAACGTCTCCGCCGCCGCCACAGAACAGTCCTCTTGCTGCAAGTGCCGAAGCGATAGCGCCAATGCCTGGAAACGCCCCTCCGGGCTATCAGAAAGATGCGCCTGATCACCGGCATACACGGCCATGAACCCATTCCAATCCGGAACGGGCATCGCCAGAGCCGCCGCCGGGCGTTGTGGCGGCTCAGCCCTGTCTTCGAACGCGAACGACTGATCGGCAGACGATTGCTTGTGCATCGGGGCGTCCACCTGCGCCCTTGCCTGTGGGGCTGGGTGGGATTCTGCCATGGGCGACGCCGGCGGAGAGAACTCCTGGGGCGGGTCATTCACAAACACCAACACACCCGCCAGCAGCACACTGGCCGCCGCCCCGGCCATGGCGAAACGCCGCCAGACACCCTGTCGTGCCGCCACCGTCTCCCGGGACTCCAGCAAGGCCACCCACTGCTGCCGAAGTATATTGCTGTTGGCCAACGCAACCGTCAGCCACTCCTGCTGCGCCGACGTCAGCCGGCCGTCGGCATGAGCGGCGAGAATCTCATCCGTGGTGGCAAAGCCCTCAAACTCCGGCCTCGACAGCAGGGACGGCTGATCCTGATACCGCAATGCCCTGAACAGGCTTTTTTCTGTTTCAGGATTCAAGGTTCACCTCCCCGGCAGCGGTAGTGTCGGCCAGCCCCATCACACGCAGGGCCTGCTCAAGTTGATGGTGCAAGCCCGCCAGACGGCGCTGCACCGTTGCCGCACTGGTTCCCAGCAGCGTGGCAATCTTGCGACTGGAGAGGCCGTCTTCGTAACTGAGCGACAGCAACAAACGATCGTCTGCCGTCAAAGCCAAACGCCTGATCAGCTCGTTCAGCACGTCTTCTTCATCAGACGGACCCGACCCCACGGTTGCATCAGCAGGATTCAGCAAGCGACCCAGCACGGCCAACGCGTGCTGATGTTGCGTGCGGGCCAGTGCCTGATCCACGCTGTCTCCGGCATCGTCAGGCAACTGCTCCAGCCCCAGCTCTGTCACACAACATTCCGAGAATCCCGGTTCACCACAGCGCGGAATACGCTGCTTGATCACCGCAATCGCCTCACGTACCAGTCCGTCGACAAACTCTTTACCCAACACCTGCATAAGGGTTTCCGGCCACTGACGCTCCAGACACAGCATCCGCCATAACCGAACCCAGGCCTGCCCCTTCTCCTGCAGCCATTGCGGGGGCCGGGGCCGCCCAAAACGGCGACGGGCAAAATCTTCCATGGCTCGGCCAGCGACCGCATAGGCATACGTGGCCGGTGCGCTTTTTCCACCAAAAGCACGTAAACGCTGCCAATCCGCTTCGCTAAGCGCGTCCAGCATGGCCGCAGCGGCCTCTTCCGCCAGTGCCGGCTGGACAAACCGCTTTGCCGCCATACGGTCGAGCCCGGCAAGAAATGCCGGGTCCAGAATCACGGAAGACCAGTCCACCGGGATGTCGGACCTGTTTGCTGAAGTCATCAAGAGAAAGGAATCACGTTGCGATCAGTCACGTCGGGCTCCATTAAACCCGCGGCACCGCCAGCACCGCAAAGGTATCGCCAATATTTACCCGGGCAGGATGCCGACGCCCCAGCAGCATGGCGTCATAGGGAGCGCGATACTCCACCGGGGGTTGGCCGGTCCGCTCCAGCGAATACACCCGGGCAATCACCTCTCCCTGCTGCAGCCACTGGCCCAGCGTCACGGTGAATTCAAGAATGCCCGCATGCTCGCTGACCCGGTAGGCGTCGCCATCCGGAATTTCCAGCGCTTGCGAGACGGCCTCCACGGGCTCGCCAGGCAGGATCCCGGCAAAGCGCAGCACGTTGTCCACCCCCTGCTCCGCCAACGCGACCGTCTCCGGCGTGGTGGTGCCGCCGCCACGCAGTTCGGTACTGATAAACACCTTGCCCTGGGCTTCCACCACACTGTCGAACAGCACCTCCCCTTCCAGTTCGGCCATGAACAGGGTGAAGGGCGCACCGAAGGCCGTGGCCCCCGCCAAACAGCGCGCCTCAAAGGCCTTGTCGTCCATGCGATGGGTCGCCGCGAAAGGCAGCAGATCCAGGGTGCGGCCCCCGGAATGGATATCCAGCACCACATCCGCCAGCGGCACCAGATAACGGGTCAGGTAATCCGCCAGTTTTTCTGTCAGCGTCCCGGCGGGATTGCCGGGAAAACAGCGATTCAGGTTACCGCCATCCAGCGGCGAGGTGCGGCTACCATTGACCACCGCCGGATGATTGAGCATGGGAAGAATGATCACCCGGCCACGAATCTGCTCCGGCCGCAGACGATTGGCCAACTTGATCAGCGCGGTAATGCCCTCGTATTCATCACCGTGATTGCCCCCGGTCAACAGTGCGGTTGGCCCATCGCCATTGCGCACTACCGTGATGGGCGTCATCACATGCCCCCAGGCCGAGCCATCATGGGAATAGGGCAGTTTCAGAAAGCCGTGCTGAATGCCATCACGCTGGAATTCCACAGTGGCGCTGAGGGGACTGTTGCTCATGCAGAAGGACACCCGTTACTGGACAGTGTCGCCATATTGCGCCTTTCCATGTTTACTTTCACCGGGTTTGGCTGTCATCACGATGACGAAATCTGTATCCGCCAGCCGCCTTGAGACAGAAAAGTTGATCTGCATCAAAACTGGCAAGTTCTGCTTGATTAGCCTGAGGCGAATCAATGGAGGACACCCTATGCAGCCCCAGCCCAACAAGCCCATCCAACCGCGCAATCCCGCCCTTAGCCAGGCCGTGACCAAAGAGGCGTTACACCAACAGCTGGAAATCATGACCCAGCGAGTGCTGGACCCGGACATCGGCCTCTACGGACCCGACTCCATGGCCTGGAAGATTCACGGCAATATCTCTGTGATGTTTGGGGCTGGCGCCGCCAACCTGTTGCAGCTGGCCCATCCCTGGGTCTCCCAGGCCATTGATCAGCATTTCCAGACCCAGACAGACCCCATGGGCCGACTGCAACGCACCTTTCTGAATGTGCACTCCATGGTCTTCGGCAATCTGGACCAGGTGCTGGACTCGGCCGTACGGGTACACAACATCCATGCAAAAATCACCGGCCAGATCTCCGAGTCCACCGGGCGTACCCAGAAACAAAGCCAGTACTTCGCCAACCAGGTAGAAGCGCTGTTGTGGGTGCACGCCACCCTGTGGATCGTCGCCCTGCGGGTCCACGAAATGTTCTATGGCGCGCTCAGCCAGGCCGAGCGGGAACAGTATTACGAGGAATCAAAACTGTTTGCCTTCCTGTTCGGCATTCCCGAACAGGCCATGCCGGAGAACTGGGATGCCTATGTGGCCTGGTTCAACGAGGTGGTGACGTCCGATCTGCTGGCGGTAGGTACGGTGGGCCGCGAATTGGTGGACTACCTGTTCAGCATGCGCCCCTGGCTAATGCCGTTCCTCAACCGCCATCGCATTCATACTGCCGTACTGCTGCCAGACTCCCTGCGCAGGCCTTTCGGCATGCCCGAGGTCACCCCCGAGGTGCAGAAAAAGTTCGACATGGATGTGCGCCTGATCCGAACGGCCATGAAGTGTGTGCCGGTACACCTGCGCTGGATTCCCTCACAGATCGAAGCGCGCCGCCGCATCCAGGGCAAAAAAGCGGATCTGATCACGCGACTGACCAACAAAATCGTCTACGGGCGCCCATTGCTGGTGTCGTAACCCCACCAGCGCGCTGCGCCGGAGGAACAGAACCTCGGGCGCAGCGGGTATGACGGGCCGCAACCTTCCCCCTATAATGCGCCTTTTACCGGGATCACAGGACACCGTCATCATGGCCGACAAAGGCACGCTCTATATCGTTTCCGCCCCCTCTGGCGCCGGCAAGACCAGCCTTGTCGCCGCCCTGGTGGAGAAGGTGCCACGGCTGCGCATTTCGGTGTCTCATACCACTCGCACCATGCGGCCGGGCGAGGAAGACGGGGTCAACTACCACTTCACTGACCGCGACAGCTTTGTCCGCCAGGTCGAACAAGGGCGCTTTCTGGAACACGCCGAAGTGTTCGGCAACCTGTACGGCACCAGCGCCGATTGGGTAAAGCAGACCCTTAACGGCGGCGAAGATGTGATCCTGGAAATCGACTGGCAGGGGGCCACCCAGATCCGCAAACAGCTGCCCGATGCCGTCAGCATCTTCATTCTGCCCCCCTCTCTGGACATCCTTGCCCAACGCCTGCGTGGTCGGGAGACCGACGATGATGCGGTAATCCAGCACCGTCTGGACGGTGCTCAGGACGAAATGAGCCACTTCGCCGAGTTCGATTACCTGATCGTCAACGATGACTTTCAACGGGCCCTCTACGAGCTGGGAGCCATCGTCGAGGCTCGCCGTCTGGACACTCCCCGTCAGCAAGCGCGGCTGGCCAGCACCCTGGAAGACCTGCTCCGCGATCGTCGCCACTAAGGCTGCGGGCGCGCCAGACTGGACTGATCAAGCTTTCGCCATTAAAATCCCCGCCTTGCGAATTTGAGTTGGTGTTGCCCGGTGGTGGCACCCGCCTGTAGGAGAACAGCATGGCCCGTGTAACCGTTGAAGATTGCCTGGAACAACTGGATAACCGCTTCGAGCTGGTGCTGGTGGCAGGCAAACGCGCCCGCCAACTGCAGACCGGTGGCAAAGAGCCCCGCGTCGCCTGGGAAAACGACAAGCCCACCGTAGTGGCCCTGCGTGAAATCGCTGAAGGTCACGTCACGGCCGAATCCGTGGACAGCCCCATGGCTGACCGCAGCGCCGACGTGGACGAGCTGGCACTGCTGACCCAGTCTTTCGGCGAATAAGCGCGCCATCTTTGCCCTCCTGCGCACCCGCGCAGGAGCGGAAACAGGAAGGCACCTGCCTTCCCGATGCCTGCATTTCCCTGATAGTTATTCCCTCTGCGGGTTATCACCCGTTGCATGTCTCCTTGTCATAGACAAAACCTGCCCTCAAATCTAAGCTAACAGGTACTTCTTACTTGCTACTCGCCAAGGGCGTGACGAGGCCTTTTGCCCACGATTCATAACCTGGAAAAACGGTTACGCAGTTATCTGGACGACGAGCAGATCGCCCAGGTCGTACGCGCTTACCATTTCGCCGAGCAGGCCCATGAAGGCCAGTACCGGCGCACCGGGGACCCTTACATCACCCACCCTCTGGCCGTGGCCAACATTCTCACGGACATGCACATGGACCATGCCTCGCTCATGGCGGCCATGCTGCACGATGTGATCGAAGATACCGGCATCAGCAAGGAACAACTGGCCGAGGAATTCAGCGAAGAAGTGGCCGAGCTGGTCGATGGCGTCTCCAAGATTGCCCAGATCAAGTTCGAATCGAAGGCCGAACAGCAAGCGGAAAACCTGCGCAAGATGATGCTGGCCATGACCCGGGATATCCGGGTCATTCTGATCAAGCTGGCCGATCGTCTGCACAACATGCGCACCCTGCATGTCATGCGTGCTGAAAAACGCCGCCGTATCGCCACAGAAACCCTGGAAATCTACGCCCCCATCGCCTTCCGGCTGGGCATGTACAACATGCGCGTGGAGTACGAGGACCTGGCGTTCCATGCCATTCACCCCATGCGCGCCAAGCTGATTGGCCAGGCGGTGAAGAAGGCCCGTGGCAATCGCAAGGAAATCCTCACCACCATCAAGACCAGCCTCGAGCACTGCCTGGAAGAAGAAGGCATCGAAGCCCGGGTCCTGGGTCGCGAGAAGCACCTGTTCAGCATCTATTCGAAGATGAAAGAACAGCACAAACCGTTCGCGGACATCATGGATGTGTTCGGTTTCCGCATCATCGTCGACCGGGTAGACACCTGCTACCGGGTACTGGGGGCGGTGCACAATTACTTCACGCCGATCCCCGGTCGCTTCAAGGATTACATCGCCATCCCCAAGGCCAATGGCTATCAGAGCCTGCACACCACCCTCAAGGCGCGCTCCGGCATTCCGCTGGAAATGCAGATCCGCACCGAGGAAATGGAGGCCATGGCCAACAACGGCATCGCCGCCCACTGGCTGTACAAGTCCGACGGCGAACCGGGCACGCCCACCCACAGCCGCACCCAGAGCTGGATGCAGCGCCTGCTGGAACTGCAGCAGAAGACCGGTAACTCCATGGAGTTTATCGAGAATGTGAAGGTGGACCTGTTCCCGGACGAAGCCTATATATTCACCCCCAAGGGGGACATCAAGGAGCTGCCCGGCGGGGCCACCGCGGTGGATTTTGCCTACGCCGTGCACACCAAGGTGGGCAACAAGTGCGTGGCGGCCCGTATCGACGGCAAGCTCGCCGCGCTGTCCACGCCACTGGAATCGGGGCAGACCGTCAAGATCATCACCGCCCCCAATGCCACCCCCAACCCGGCCTGGCTCAACTTTGTCGTCACCGGCAAGGCGCGCACCAACATTCGCCACTTCCTGAAGCACCAACAACGCGAAGATGCCGTGGAGCTGGGGCAGCGACTACTGGAAAAAGCCCTGCACAGCTACGACATGGGCCTGGATGATCTGCCCATCGAACGGGTGGTCAGCGAACTGGCCGGCAACGGCTATGTGGAGCTGGACGACCTGCTGGAAGATATCGGTATCGGTAACCGACTGGCACCGCTGGTGGCCCGCAAGCTGGCGGGCGCCCGCGACGATGACGAACGCCAGCATGAAGACGATCGCCGCCCTCTCGCAATCCGCGGCAGCGAAGGCTTGATGGTCAGCTATGCCAAGTGCTGTTATCCACTGCCCGGCGACACCATTATCGGCCACCTCAGTGCAGGCCGGGGCATCGTGGTCCACCGCGACACCTGCAAGAACCTGCTGGCCGAAATGCGTAACGCCCCGGAAAAATGCATTGCGCTGAGCTGGGACAAGGACGTGGAGCAGGAATTCACCGCGGCGCTGCGCATCGAGCTGATCAACAAACGGGGGGTACTTGCCACTCTGGCCAACAGCGTGTCCGAACTGGGCTCCAATATCGACACCATCGACATGGCAGAAAAAGACCCCACCCTCACCACACTGAACGTGTCCATGACGGTGAAAGACCGTATCCACCTGGCCCGCATCATCAAGAAACTTAGAACCCTGGACAGCATCGTCCGAATTCATCGCCTTTGAGGTCGCTGAATCCTGTGCCCCTGTGGGAGCTTGCCTGCAAGCGATGTCATACATCCAATACAGCAAATCGCTTGCAGGCAAGCTCCCCACAGCAGGGATGTGGGCGGTATTGCGTGCCGGCGGGCGGCATGCCAGCATAGCCGCTTCCTTATTTCGCCTGACGGCCATGGCCGGGGCTCAACCGACGAAGAACGCATCATGTCTAACCATTCCGTCATCAGCACCGACAAGGCACCGCAAGCCATTGGCACCTACTCCCAGGCCATCAAGGCCGGCTCTACCGTTTATCTGTCTGGCCAGATTCCCCTGGTTCCGGACACCATGGAGCTGGTGGAAGGTGACATGGAAGCGCAGATCGAGCAGGTCTTCAGCAACCTGACGGCAGTCTGCGAAGCCGCTGGTGGCAACCTGCAGGACATCGTGAAACTGAATATCTTCCTCACTGATCTGAGCCACTTCGCCCTGGTGAACGAAGTCATGGCACGCCACTTCAAGCAGCCCTACCCAGCCCGAGCCGCCATCGGCGTCGCCGCGCTGCCCAAGGGCGCCCAGGTGGAAATGGACGGGATCATGGATATCGCCTGAGCCTTACCCGCACACACCGGAGTAAACGCCCGCTTCGCGCGGGCGTTGTTGTTTTCGGCCCACAGGATGAACGGCGTTCCTCCATTAAGACCAACGCAGGGGGGACAGCTCCGTTGAAAAAGCGCAATATCAATAACGCAATGCCAAGGACAGGAGTCCGCAGCAGCGGCATCAAAGCGTAATCACATCAAGCAAGGGAGAGCGATATGGATACCGCCACCCATGACCTGAACACCCTGTTTGCCCAGCTTGGCCTGGCCAACAGTGATGACGATATCGAAGAGTTCATTCACCAACATGGTGGGCAGCTGGCTGACAGCATGCACCTTCATCAAGCCCCATTCTGGAACCCCTCCCAGTCGAAATTCCTGGCAGAGGCCGTGCGCGAAGATGCGGATTGGGCAGAAGTGGTGGACTCGCTCAGCGCCCTGTTAAGACATTGAAGGGGCAGCTTTGAGCTTTGAGCTTTGAGCTTTGAGCTTTGAGCTTTGAGCTTTGAGCTTTCAAAAGCATCCCCGCTGTGGGAGCTTGCCTGCAAGCGATCGGAGCCTTGGCGAAGGTAAAGATTCCAGAAACGAGTGATGAGTAGCGGGTTTCGAAAGGCAAAACACTCGCAACTCAACTGCAAACCTCGCTATCGCTCGGATCGCTTGCAGGCAAGCTCCTACAGAGGCAGCCCCGAAGTGGGTGCGCGAGCACTGTCTTGTTTTGTGTGGCACAGCCTCAATTCGCGTTGCAGCTTGAAACTTGAAGCTTGTATCTACCCGATCGGCAGCAACAATAGAACTCTGTCGAAAAACAGGCAGTACAACGCAATAGGTATCGGTAACCCAATCAGGGTACCGACAAGATAGGGGCGCAGAGGCACACCGCTGAGCCCCAGGGTGTAATTCAACGCGGGCATGGTCTGAAGCAGGATCCGCAGCAGTGCCACGCTGCGAATCGGGTGGGTATCCAGCCGGGCCAGAATACTCTTCGCCCAGGGATTGTTGATTTCTCTCAGGGCATTACCACCCAGCCCACGCACCAGCGTGAAGGTGACCAGGCATGACGTAACCGCCGCCAGATAGGTAACCAGCCCCCCCATCACGGTACCCAGCGCAAGGATCGCCGCCACAAGGAAAATCCAGCCGGGCAGCTGAATCAGGTTACCGATCACAAACACCAGCACAAAGGCGAGCACACCCGTGACCGGATTGGCTTCAAGCTGGGCACGCAGAAAGGATACCGACATCTGCTCCCGCAGGCCGCTAAGCTCAACCGTGATCAGCACCAGTGCCACGATCATGACGAGCATGATCAATCGACGATAGCGCGTGAGCGTGAGTGAAGAGAGTGACATGGGCACGACAAGCATCCTGATTGCAGTCAGCCGTGAGTGTACCCCATTGGCCACGGGAGAGAATGTGAAGGCAGCATGACCCTGTCACTGACAGCGCCTCTCAGTCAGCCCCCGTCGCCTACAGGCAGGGCAACCTGCCCCCTGTGGGAGCTTGCCTGCAAGCGATTAAAGTGTTGAGCCAGCTGCCGCAAGGCAAAAGCCAGGCGATCAGCCCAGCCCCAGCTCGGAATCCAGGACCGCCTGATAGCCTTCCGGAAGCACGTCGGCCCAGGCATCCAGGCCCTTTCGTAACCCTTCCAGAGTATCCGCCACCAGGTTGGCATGGCCCACCTTGCGGCCCGGTCGCACGCTCTTTCCGTACCAGTGCACCACACCCGGGTGTTGCAACCAGGCGCTTTCGAAAGGCGTGCCGATCAGGTTAACCATGGCAGAGGGGCCATGGACGTTGAGCGCGTGCAGCGGCACTCCGGCCAGGGCGTGGACGTGCAGGTCGAACTGGGACCAGTCCGCGCCTTCGTGAGTCCAGTGACCGGAGTTGTGGACCCGCGGGGCAATTTCGTTGACCATCAACTGGCCATCCACTTCGAAGAACTCCACCGCCATGACACCGGCGTAATCCAGTTCTTCCATGATGCCCTTGAGCATCTGTTCCGCTGGCTTCTGCAGATCGCTACAGGCATTGGCTGGTGCCAGACTCAGGCGCAGGATACCGTCCACATGCCAGTTGCGGGTCAGCGGGTAGAACAGGGTTTCGCCGCTAATACTGCGCGCCCCCACGATGGACAGTTCACGGCGGAAGGGAATCTTTTGCTCGATGATGGCTTTGCCGGCCAGCTCTGCCGCAGGCACGGAAGAGAGATCACCCCCTTCGCCCACAATCCAGGTGCCACGACCGTCATAGCCGCCGGTGCGGGCTTTCACCACCACACCGCCAAACTGCGCGACAGCCGCCTGCAGATCCTCTGCCTTGTCCAGGGTGACCCAGGGCGCGGTGGGGATGCCCAGCTTGTCGAGCATGGATTTCTGGGTGAAGCGATCCGGGATCACCTGCAGGGCACCGCGGGCCACGCAGCGGTCGCTTCTGGCCAGATCCGCCGACAGGCCCTCTTCCGGAAACGCTTCGCGCTCCACGGTAATCACCGGGTAACGCTCCTGGCATTCTTCCCAGCTGACCGGTACCGCCAGATCAGAGGTGCCTGGCAGCAGCAGCGCTCGCTCCGGATCGTAACGGTCCACCACCAGCCCCAGCCGGGCTGCGGCCTCCGCCATCATCAGGCCAAGCTGGCCACCACCAAGAACGAGTACGCGATTCATAGCAGATCCGTTAGTCACAAGCAGGGGCGAATTGAGGGTCGGGCCTAGCCCTGGCCCAGCTCCGCGTTGGCCAGCACCTCGTCAGCACGCGAGGCTTTCCATTCAGCAATCTTGTTCAGCAGCTCTGGATTCTCCGCTGCCAGCATCTGCGACGCCAGCAGCCCGGCATTCCAGGCCCCGGCCGCGCCGATCGCCAAGGTACCCACCGCCACGCCCTTGGGCATCTGCACGATGGACAACAGGCTGTCCCAGCCAGACAGGGTCCGGCTTTTCACCGGCACACCGAGCACTGGCAGCGGGGTCAGGGCGGCGATCATGCCCGGCAGGTGAGCCGCACCACCGGCACCGGCGATGATGACCTTGTAGCCGTTTTCGTGGGCACTTTTGGCGAAGTCGTACATGCGCTGGGGGGTGCGGTGGGCAGAGACCACCTCGGCTTTCCAGCCAACACCGAACTGGGTCAGGGCGTCACAGGCTTCTTTCATGGTTTCCCAATCGGATTGGGAGCCCATTACCACGGCAACCGGTGTACTCATGCACATCTCTCCATTGCGCCCACCACGGGCCTTTGCGGCGCATCAGGAGGGTCTGGCACCGCCACGGATAAAATTTGAGGCGCACACTTTACTAATGCCAGCGCCGGAGGCAAGTCTGACGGCGAAAAAATGACCAACGAAACCGTCATTGCCCGACAGGAGGGCGATTTTAGCGTGAAAACGCCGGAAATGCGCTTCAAGAGCCGTTCAAGGGAACAAGGTGAACGTTAAAACGTGGGCCCGGCATGCAGCCAACAGCCAGATTGCCCATCCTGTGGGAGCTTGCCTGCAAGCGATTCAGGCCGGAAAGCTCAAAATCGCCGGCAGGCCGGCTCCCACAGAGGGGGACACCACCTGCCCCTTTTGAACTTTCAACTATCCCGGTCCGCCAGCACCCGTGCATACCCTTCACGGTAACCGGGATACTTGAGGGTGTAGTGACCTTGAGAGATATACCGACTTCTAACCTGTTTGCCGGCGGGGGGGGCGTCGCGCGTATCGCCGGGAACCTCCAGGCTTAGCCCTTGCTGCTGTGCCAACCACTGCAACACATCCAGATTACGGCCACCCACCGAGTCCGTACCCACCACCAGCGGCGGCATCTCCTGCCCCTCCAGCCAGCCGCTCACCACACAGTGCAGCAGGCCCACGCAGTCATCGCGGTGGATACGGTTAGTCCACTGAGACGCCGGCAGGGCCTCTTCGCCCCTGGCCAACCGCGCCGCCTTGTCGATCTGGCGATAGCGGCCAGGCCCATAGATACCGGTGAAGCGTACCACCGTGGCCATGCTGCGGGCGCTGATTTCCTCTTCCGCGGCCAGCAATACCTTGCCGTTATAGCGGGACGGCCTGGGCGACGTTAGCTCATCCACCTCGCCGGCCAGTTCACCGAAGACGGCACTGCTGGACACAAACACCACTGGCGGCAGGGGTTGTTGTTGGGCCAGGGCATCCAGCAAGGTCAGCGGCGCCCGCACGAACGCCTTCAGGTAACCCGCTTCGCTGTACTCGGACGGCGTCATGATGATCACCAGCAGATCCACCTGATCCGGCGGCAACATGGCCGCGCCCTCAGTGAGATCCTGGCTATACAACTCCACCCCTGCCGGACACTGCTGCCCGCGGCGGATGGCACTGACCCGATGCCCCTCGGCCAACAACACTTGCGCCAGCCCCGAGCCCAGATCCCCGAGACCCGCAATCAGGATATGAGACATATCGCTCCAAATTAAAAACGCGTGTTTAACAACCGCTGGCCGCACGACATTCTGCAACCGCGGCACAACAGCCCAAAATCTGGTACCACACCCGCTCCGCGAGCTGTTAACTATTCACTGTTAACTGTTAACTGCCCGACCCTCTAGCATCGAGGTTCTACGAGGTGCACAATGGGCCATCATCGACTAAACATATCGACACCATGACATTAACAGAACTTCGCTATCTAGTCGCCCTGGCCCGTGAACGCCATTTCGGCCACGCCGCCCAGGCCTGTAACGTCAGCCAGCCAACCCTCAGTGCCGCCATCAAGAAGCTGGAAGAACAGCTCGGCATGCCCCTGTTCGAGCGCCGTCCCCGAGAAGTGGTGGTGACCCCGCAGGCGGAGCCCATCGTCACCCAGGCACAGCGGGTACTGGAGCAAGCCGACCTGCTGTCGCAAATGGCCCTGAGTCAGCGTGACCAACTGGGTTCCCCCCTGCGTGTTGGCGCCATTTTTACTGTCGCCCCCTATCTGTTCCCGGCCATGGTGCCTCGAGTACGCAAGGCGGCCCCGGACATGCCTCTGTTTATCGAGGAAAACTACACCCACGTATTGCGTCGTAAACTGGAACACGGCGAGCTGGATGCCATCATTGTGGCGCTGCCGTTCTCCGGTGGTGGTCTGGTGCGGGCACGCATGTACGAAGAGTCGTTCTCGGTATTGCTGCCCAAGGACCACGCCTGGTCCTCGCAAAAGAAAATCGCCCCGGAACAGCTGCTTAACGAAACCCTGCTGCTGCTGGGCGAAGGCCATTGTTTCCGGGACCAGGTGCTGGAGCTGTGCCCGGCCATCGATTCTCAAAGCCAGAAAAACCTGGTGCAGATCGAAGGTGGCTCCCTGGAAACCCTGCGCCACATGGTGGCCGGCGGTCTCGGGGTCACGGTGTTGCCCAACTCCGCGCTCTATCAGCACGGCTATGACAAAGACACCTTTACCGTTCGTCCCTTCGAGGAGCCGGTCCCGTCACGAACCATTGCGCTGGTCTGGCGTGACAGCTTCCCGCGTCCCAAGGCCATCGAGGTACTGCGCCAGGCCGTGCCCAAGGAAGGACTGTCGGGGTAAACGTGTCGACACACGAGTGACGGGTGACGAAGTGCAAAAGCGGTTTTGCCTTTCGACACTCGCTCCTCGCAACTCGCTGACGGAACGCATTATTGATGGCCAGTGATTCTCTCTCCAGCCTCCCACTGAATCGCCTCAAGGGCGTGGGACCGGCTGCGGCCGAGAAACTGACCAAGCTGGGGCTGCACAATCTGGAAGACCTGCTCTTCCATCTGCCCTTTCGCTACGAGGACCGCACCCGCATTACCCCCATTGGCAGCCTGCGACCGGAAACCGGGGTGGTCATTGAAGGGGAAGTCATGGCCGCCGATGTGGTCTTCGGCCGCCGCCGCTCCCTGCTCTGCAAGGTGGCAGACGGCACCGGCATGGTCACGCTGCGTTTTTATCACTTTACTGCCGCACAGAAGAACAACCTGGAACGGGGTCGGCCGATCCGGGTATACGGCGAACCCCGCCCGGGAGCCGCCGGCCTGGAGTTCTATCACCCCGAATACCAGATCGCCCATGGCCACCAGCCGCTACCGCCGCTGGAAAAAGCGCTGACACCGGTATATCCCACCACCGATGGCGTCAGCCAGAAAACCCTGCGCAACCTCACCACCCAGGCTCTGGCGTATTTGCAGGCACACCCGCCCCGCGAGCTGATTCCTTCCACCCTGCTGGATCAGAGCGGCCTGCCCAGCCTCACCGACGCCTTGACCAAGCTGCACAACCCGCGCCCGGATGACCCGGTCAATCTGCTGCTGGAAGGCCAGCACCCGGCAGTGCAGCGCCTGGTGATGGAAGAGATGGTGGCCCACCAACTCGGCATGCTGCAAAAACGGGCCGGGCAGAAAGCCTTTCATGCCCCCCGGCTCACCGGCACCACCCTGTTCGATCGCTTGCAAGCCAGCCTGCCCTTCGCTCTGACCGGGGCGCAACAACGGGTCATCGCCGAACTAATGAAAGACATGGGACAGCCTCATCCCATGTTACGGCTGGTGCAAGGGGACGTGGGCTCCGGCAAGACACTGGTGGCCGCCGCCGCCGCACTGGCCGCCATTGAGGCCGGCTACCAGGTGGCACTGATGGCCCCCACCGAACTGCTGGCCGAACAGCACCGTGACAACTTCCGCCAGTGGCTCTCGCCGCTGGGCATCGAGGTGCACTGGCTGGCCGGCAGCCTGGGGGCAAAGGCACGCCGCGAGACCAACGCCGCCCTGGCCGATGGCAGCGCCAATATCGTGGTCGGCACCCATGCCCTGTTTCAGGATGCCGTACAGTTTCATCGCCTGGGCCTGACCATCATTGATGAACAGCATCGCTTCGGCGTCCAGCAGCGTCTTGCCCTGCGGGAAAAAGGCCGCTTCGAGACCCGCCACGGGGTACAGGTGCCCCATCAGCTGGTACTCACGGCCACACCCATCCCCCGCACCCTGGCCATGAGTGTGTACGGGGATCTGGATACATCGGTGATCGACGAAATGCCGCCGGGGCGCAAACCCATCGATACGCTGGTGCTGCCGGAAGGGCGTCGCCCCCAGGTAATTGAACGCATCAATGATGCCTGTCAGGCCGGCACACAAGCGTATTGGGTTTGCACCCTGATCGAGGAATCCGAAGAACTGCAAGCCCAGGCCGCGGAGGCCACCTACGAGGAATTACAGGCGGCGCTGCCTGACCTGACCGTGGAACTGGTGCACGGACGCATGAAGGCCAAGGAAAAGGCGGAACGCATGGCGCGCTTCTCCTCCGGCCAGGCCCAGTTACTGATCGCCACCACCGTGATCGAGGTCGGCGTGGATGTGCCCAACGCTACCCTGATGGTGATGGAAAATGCCGAACGGCTGGGACTGGCACAACTGCACCAGCTACGGGGCCGGGTAGGCCGGGGGGGCGAACAGAGTTACTGCCTTCTGCTCTACAAGAGCCCGCTATCGCTGACCGGCAAACAACGCCTGGCGGTCATGCGTGACACCACCGATGGCTTCGTGATTGCTGAAGAAGATTTGAAACTGCGAGGTCCCGGCGAGTGGCTGGGCACCCGCCAGACCGGTGACCTGGCGTTCCGGATTGCCGATCTGGTGCGTGACGAAGCGTTGATGGAACCGGCCCGCAACGTGGCTGACCGGCTACTGCAGGAGTGCCCCTCGCTGGTCGACCCACTCCTGCGGCGCTGGCTCAAGGGCGGCCAGGATTACGCGGATATTTGATGGCAAGCACGCGCCTATTCCCCCGCCAGAATTTTCACTGGCATCCACTTGTGCTTCAAGCGCATCAGCTCACCGTTGTTCATCCATAAGGTCAGCACGTCATCCACTTCTTTCTTCAATTGCACATTGTCCTGACGCAACACCCAGGCCAACGGCTCTTCCGTAAGCGGCTTGTAGAGCCCTAATAACGTTCCCTGATATTCACGACGGTTCGCCAGATTCCAGACTGTCGGCGCATCATGTACGTAGGCATCCACGCCACCATTCAACAACGCCATCATGGCCTCGTCATTGCTATCAAACCCGACGCCATTAACACTACGGGCATTGACCAGCGCTTCCCCGGTGGTGCCGTTCTTGAACCCGATACGAAAACCGCCCCTGAGTAGTACACCCGGGGCCGCCAGTTTGGCTGCGTCCTCCAGTCTGACCACGGCCATCTGACCGATATACGTATAAGGCAAACTGAACAGGTAATCACGTTGTCGCTCTTCCGTAATTGAAATACCCGACATGATCAAATCAATGTCGCCACGGTCCAGAGCATCAAACAAGCCGGAAAAGTCATACTCCATAAACTGGACCGGCCGACCCAACGCATCACCGAGCTGATGGGCAAAATCCACTTCCAGTCCCGCCAGCTCACCCTCCTGGTAAAAAACGATAGGTGGATAATCGGCCATCACTCCTACCCTGAGCGGATTCCCCGGAGTCTCATGGGTACTGGCGCACCCTGCCAGCACCACCCATACCACCAGCCACAATCGTCGTAAGATTCCCATGCACACTCCTTAACGCCAGATACCTGTTAACTGTAATCATCGTACTCATTCGAGAGTGCGAGCGATGCAATTATTTGAACCTTTTCCTGCCCATCGCGGCCATTCTCGTTCAGGATGTCGGGACCGGAGCCCGCCAAAAGGAATTTGTTCATGCGCACCAGCCTCAGCCCCATTGTGACACTTGCGTCCCTGCTGATTTCCGTCAACGCCCTGGCGGACAACCTGACCGGTGACGAAAAATTCTCCATTACCGCCGGGGGGTACCACGTGTTTCGCGCAGACACCACCCTTTCACTGGTCAGCCGCAATGCAGGCGCCGGCGCCGCACTACGGCCGGCCGACACCCTTGGCCTGGATCTGGAAAACACCGTTTTCAAGGTAAATGGTCGTTACCGGTTCAGCCCCAAATCCCAGGTGGTGCTGTCCTGGTACAAAGTAGACTCCAGTGCAACGCGCCACCTTGAATCCGATGTGGAATGGGTAAACCCGGATGGAGACGATATCACCATTTCCGCAGGAAGCCGGGTAAGCAGTTCACTGCAATATGATATATCCAAAGCCAGTTACTACTGGTCTTTTTACCACAACGACAAGGTGGAGCTCATGGCAGGGGCCGGGTTGCATGTCTCCCGCTTCGCTATCGATCTGGATGTGCTCAACACCCCCCTGGGGACCCCGTCAAGCCAGCGCACAGAAAACGCCGCAACCACCCTTCCGCTACCCACCCTGGGCTTTGGCCTTAATTATCAGGTTAACCCCAAACTTTATTGGTACCTGCGTGGCGAGGGGTTCTATCTGGAGTACGACGACTGGCGCGGCATGTTTACCGATATTGAAGTGGGCATGGAATACCGGTTGTGGAAAGGGCTCGGGGCAGGTATCGGCCTGGCCACTGATAGTCTGGTCGTTACCGAAACCACCTCCGACTACAAATTCCGCTACGACAACCGTTTAAGCGGGGCACATTTTTACCTGTCCTGGACACACTGATTTCGCTGGCACGGGGGGCGGGGCAAGCGTATGATCGCGCGCCCTCGCCAGACTGGCTGGCGGGCTTCATTCATCTTCAGGAGGTACTCCCCATGGCCAAAGGCCCGAAACCCCTGCGCAACTGGGCGGCAATGGACCCATTGATGCGCAAGGGGGGTGCCCATCAGGCACCCCGCGAACAACTGCGCCCGCGACTGGACTGGCGTCAGGCTCTGGACGAATTCGATGACTGGCAGGCTCCCCTGCACAGCGACGATATCGAAGGGCCGAAAGGCCCTTCGTGCGTTATGGGCCGCTGGCGGCGACTTTCATCAACTTGCTGACGGTTTTCGTCATTGTTGTCCGGCACGCTCACGCTATCCTGCTCAGAACCGACAAGTTCTGAGCAGGACCCTTTATGGCCAACAAACGCATTCTCGTCACCGGTGCCACCGGCGCCCAGGGTGGCGCGCTCATTCCCCTGCTGCTGGAGCAGGGTTTTGCCGTTCGCGCGCTCACCCGCAACCCGGACAAGCCCTCCGCCCGTGCGCTCTACCACCGGGGCGTGGAAGTGGTGGCCGGTGATCTCGACGACAGCGTTTCCCTGCAGCTGGCTTGCAAGGACTGTTATGGCGTCTTCGCCGTGCAGAATTTCTGGGAAAAGGGTGTGGGTTATGACCGCGAGATCGAGCAGGGCAAGCGCCTGGCCGATGCCGCAGCCGCCGCCGGTGTACAACATTTCCTGCAAACGTCCGTCGCCGGCTGCGAAGAAGCCGGCAACGTGCTGCACTTCGCCAGCAAGTGGGAAATCGAGCAGCACATCGAATCCCTGTCACTCCCCTTCACCATGCTCCGCGAAGTGTTCTTTATGGAGAACTTTTTCGAACCGGTGATGGGCAACAAGGGCAAAAAAGCCATAAACCCGGCCCTGGTGCTGGCCACCCTGGACGGCTGCCTGAACAAGGATGTGCCGTTTCACATGGTGACCGTGGAAGACATTGCCCGCGTCAGCGCGGCGATTTTCGCCGCGCCAGAGACCTGGCTTGGCCAGAAACTGGACCTGGCCAGTGATGTGCTGACCGTGGCGGACATGAAAGCGATCTACCGCCATGTAACCGGCAAGCGACCGCTGCCGATCAAGATCCCGTTATGGGCCCTGCGCCTGAGTAACGCAGAAGCCGCACGGCAATATGTCTGGAATAACGAGGTACGCTGGCGCTTCCCGCTGGCGCCACTGCAACAGCAATTCCCGTTCCTGACCTCGTTCGAATCTTTCCTGCGCCAGCGCCTTAATACCCCGGCCTGAATTCATTACGGAGACCACCATGCCCGCCATTCATGCTGAACACTGCTACCCGCAGAGCGCCAACACCGTGTGGCAGCGCATCCACGATTTTGCCGATCTGCAGAGCTGGTTGCCCGGCGTTACCGGCTGCACTGTAGAAGGGGAAGGCGTCGGCGCGATCCGCACCGTGGCCACGGCCAACGGAGGTGAGGTGGTGGAGGAACTGGTGGGGTATGACGACGATGCACGGCAGTTTTCCTACCGTATCCTCAAGGCCCCGGGGGTCAGCGCCAGTGCCGACTTTGTCGCCACGCTCACGGTACTGGGCGCCGCCGGTGGTGGTTGCAAGGTGACTTGGCAGGCCGATTTTCGGGCCGGCAACAACGCCCCGGCAGACAAGGTAGAGAAAGCCCGCCAGGGCGCCGAGCAAATGTACCGTTTTTGCCTGTCACACCTGGCCGGCTTGCTGGACAGCGAGTAACCCTCATGGGGCGCCTGATTCAGCCCTCACAGATCCAGAGTTTGGCTGCGTCCAGCTGGTCGCGGGGAAACACCTGAACATCGATGCCCGGCAGCAGCTTGTCGGCCAACACGCCCAGCCGGCGCAGCCAGTCTGAGTCGGTGACCACGGCCTCGCGCTCAAACTGCCTCCAGTGGCGAAGACCAAACTTCAAGTCTTCAAACAGGGCATCCATAGCCACACCACCAAAGGTTTCCATTTCTGCGTAAAAGCGCACCTTGTCGTGTTTTTCCAGCGCCGTCTCCAGTGCGGCAGCCACCGTTTCGAATTCCGGGCGGGTAATTTTTCCGGAAATCCGCGCACCTACCACCCGGCTATCGTCGAAGGGAATCAGCGTCAGCATACGTGCCTCCCCTGTGTCACTGTCGTAGCTATCGTCCCATCAGGATTCGTTACCTGCCGTCAGGGCCCGCCAGTTTTGTTTGGCCGCCGCCCAGCTTTCCTGGAATTGCTGTTTGGCTGCATCCCAGTTTTCCTTGCCGGCTTCCTGCATGGACTGATAGCGGGTTTCCAGCTCTTTCTGTTCCTGCTTCAATGCCGACAGGGCTTCCTGCTTTTGCAGTCTGGCATCCTGGGAAAGTTCCTGCCACCGGCTGTCGATATCCGCCTGCAGCAGGGTCATCTGCTGTTGCAGTTCATCCAGCGCATGGCGAGCCACCTGCATGGCTTCGTTTTTCTGCTCAACAGAATACTCGCGGATGTCCTCCATGGACTCTTCCATCTGGACTTCCACTTTCTCCGGTTCCGGCGTCTTGATGTTGGGCACACCTTCGGTACTGTCCGCCCAGGCAGCGGCGGTCGTCACCAGCATCAGGGTGGCAGCGGCCAGGATTTTGTGGGTCATGGGAGCTCTCCTTGATTCTTCGCTTGTCTTCACTGTGACAGACAAAAGGCGAAGATGACTCCCGGGAATTTGCAAAACCAGGTTAATTACCCGGTGCAACACCCCACAGACACCGGCCTGCGGGGGGCAACAGAAAGGCGAACGATCAGGCGTTAAGGATGTAGGCAAGCATCTCCACGACCTGCTCGGGTGTGCGGGCCACCGCATCCGCCGCGGCGTCCACTTCCTTGAGGGGGTGATCATGCTCTTCGTCATGCAGGATAATCATCGGGGTGCCCAAGGCGGCGGTGTAGCCTGCATCAAACGCCGCATTCCACTGCTTGTACTTGGGCCCAAAGCGCACTACCACCAGGTCCGCTTCATCAATCAGTTTGCGGGTGCGGATACCGTTGATACCTGCGCCCAACCGGTCTTCCCAGAAACGCTTCTCTTCGGCGCCCAGGATATTCACCCCAACCTTGTCACTGGCTTCATGATCCGTCACCGGACTGCTGAATTCGATATCCAGCTCCTTGTCAGCACAGCCCTGAATGATACGCTCACGCCAGTCGGTATGAATTTCGCCGGAAAGATAAACAGTCCAGAAGCTCATAGCGGTGTCTCCCTTGGGTTTCAGTGCGTGGCAGCATAGTGACAGCGGAGCCGGGTTGCAAAAACGCCCCTTGAACCCGACCGTTGGCTGCCGTTAAATGCCTGCAGTTTTTCGGGTAGGAATGAAGGGTGTCCCATGCGTATGACAATTGTGTTCTTGCTAGGTGTAATACTGCTGGCAGGATGTGACAGCAATAACGACCCCTCGCCGACCTCCACAGGCGACACGGCAAGCCCCTCTACCGCCGCGAATTCTCCCGGCCAACTGGTGCGGGTACTGCACAACCTGGACCGTACCGACCCTCAGTGCGATGGTGAGCATTGCGCTCGCGTCAGCATCGAATGGATCACCTTCGAAGACCAGCCCGAGCTGAACCAGGCGATCGAAAACCGTCTAGCCGCCGTGCTGGTGCAACAGGAAGGCAACGCCACCCATGACGGAACCATTGAAGGACTGGCCGAGGCGTTCCTGGCCGATGCCGCCGACATGGCCATGGGCTCCCAGGGCTGGAGCCTGTCCGCCAGGCTAAGCAAGGAATCCCGACGTGGCGACCTGCTCACCCTGCGCATCGAAAGCCATGAATACACCGGCGGCGCCCACGGCAACCCGGCCGTGACCTTTTTCCACTGGGATCTGGCCCGCCAGCAACGGCTCGCCCTCGACGATCTGATCGTCCCCGGTCAGCAAGACACCTTCTGGGCACTGGCCCGTGACGCCCACACTCAATGGCTGGACCAACAGAAACTGGACCAGAACTTCCGCGACAGCTGGCCGTTTGACCAGACCGACCAGGCGTACTTCAGCGAACAGGGACTGGTGCTGCTCTATAACGTCTACCACATCGCGCCCTACGCCATGGGGCAACCGGAGCTGACGCTGCGCTACGACGCACTGGAAGGCGTGATCCGAGACACCTATCTGCCTTGACCTTGCCGGGTTCAGGACAAGAGCCAGCCGGTGGGAGCGTGCTTGCACGCGAAAGGTTTCAAGACAGAACTCGCTGGCGCTCGATTCGCTTGCAAGCAAGCCCTCACTGCAGGCTGCCACACACTGTGGGAGCGGTGGTTCCACCGCGAAAAAAAAGCCGGGCAAGGCCATCGCGGTCAGACGACCGCTACCACTCTCATTGCCCCGCTTGTGGGCGTAGAATCACCTGCAAGGCGCCCTAGAATCGTCCTTCCTGGCCCTGCACCAGCATCAGCAGGAAAACCAGCTCTGACAGAATCACACTGGCGCCGAGCGCATCGCCGGTGTAACCGCCCAGGCTGCGACGCAACATGGCGCCCCACACCAGCACAACGGATACCACCGCCATCAGTGCTTCCAACGCTACGCCGGCCACCAGTGCCAGCGCCGCCACACCGGCCACCGCCACCCCCAGCCGCTGGCCACTGAAGCCTTCTGCCACAGGCTTGCTCTTGCTGGTGTCCGGGTCACTGACATAGACCAGCGCTCGCATCAGGCACAACGGCGTCAGGCGACTGATGGCCGGGGCCAGCAGCAGGGCAAGCCACACCGGCTGCATGTCGGTCAGCAAGGCGACTTTCAATGCCAGTGTCACCCCCAACGCCACCGCCCCGTAGGTGCCGATCCGGCTATCCTTCATGATCTCCAGGCGCCGCGCCACGGTATAGCCACCGCCCAGCCCATCAGCACAATCGGCCATGCCATCTTCATGGAAGGCGCCGGTAATCCACAGGTGAAAGCCCAACACCAGCAGCACACACACCTGCGGCGACCAGAACCCGGCCAGCAGCGTATAGAGCCCCGCATACAGCCCACCCAACAACAGCCCTACCAGCGGAAAATAGACACTGCACTGGTTCATCAACCGCTGACTGTAATCCACTGTCACCGGCACCGGGATCCGGGTAAGAAAGCCCATCGCCAACCAGAACGCCTGCCATTCCCGGCGCAGGCCTGCGGCCGTCGTTTGCTGCTCAGTCATTCATGAATCCTGCTGTCGAAAGGTATCCGGGCTAACACCGTACCAGCGACGAAATGCCTTACTGAAATTGCTGGCGTCAGAAAACCCCAATCGATGCGCCACCTCTGCCAGGCTGTCGCCACCGCGAACCAGTTGTGCTGCACGCTCGGCTCGCCAGCCATCCACCAACTGGCGGTAACCACTGCCCAACTCTGACAGACGCCGCCGCAAGGAACGCTCACTCATGGACACCGCCGCCGCCAGTGCCGCCAGGCCGGGCACAGCATCCCCCTGGGCCCGTAACAACCCTTGCAGGGTGAGGATCAGTGGCGGGGTGGCATCCAGCGCTTCCAGCTCCTTGCTGGCCAATTGTTCATGCTGGTGCCACAGGCCCGCATCCCCCAGCAGCAAAGGTTGCTGCAGACACTCCCGCGAGTGCCAGACGATATTCCCCTGCTGCTGGAACAGCACCGGGCAACCCAGCACCGCTTGCCAGGCAGCGGCGCTGGCAGGGGCAGTACGCTGCAGCGTGACCTGAGAGACGCCGCCCTCGGGATAAAGCCGTCGCAGATTACCCACATGCGCTGCCACGAAGGCATCAATTGATGCGGGATGGAGAACCACATCCGGCAAGCAGCAGATTTCCAGCCCCACCGCCTCCGGCCGTTGCTGTAACCGCACGATCACGCCGGTGGAAATCAACCGCTGGTAACGCACCGCCACGTCCAGAATATGGCCAATGGTTGGCGCCGTCTGAATCAGCAACCCCATCACTCGCAGATGCATGGGCAACGATGTTTTGCCCACCTGCAACCCTATCGCCGGTTCGCCGCTGCGTTCGGCAGTCAATGTCCATAACCGGGTCATGGCGGCCGTGGGGACCCGGCCACCGGGGTTGGCCTTCAAGGCATCCAGATCCAGCCCCGCCTCCCTGATCAAGGCGACCCCGTCCACCCCATAGCCATTGAGGGTTTCCAGCACGGCCAAAGGCCAGGCGGCCACCGTGGTAGAGGCCATGGAATCAGTGGCCACGAAGCACCGCACTCTGGCCAGCCGGAACCTTTGCCAACGATCGAGTCGGCACTAGCCTGCGGGGATCATCCACAAGACAAGAGAACATCATGCGCTACCTGTTTGTTGTGTTTGCCGCCCTGTTGGCGGCGTGCGGCGAAGAGCCCTTGCCCACCAGTACGACCCAGCTCGCCCCGGAGGCACTCAAGGCCCATAGCGACCTGTTCCGAAAAGGCGTCGAAAAAGTCACCGACGGAGTCTATGTGGCCATCGGTTACGGGCTAGCCAATTCCATTATGCTGGAAGGGGACGATGGCATCATCATCGTCGACACCATGGAAACGGAAGAAGAAGCCCGTGAAGTGCTCGCCGCATTCCGTACCCTCACCGACAAACCCGTCAAGGCCATCATCTACACCCATAACCATACCGACCATGTGTTCGGCGCAGCGGCGTTTGCCGAAGGAAATGACATCCCGGTCTATGCCCATGAGAGCACCAGTTATTACATCAACCGGGTGGTCAATCAGATCCGGCCGATTATCACCGCGCGTTCCATGCGCATGTTTGGCAACCACCTGCCTCACGGCGAACACATCAATGACGGTATCGGCCCCCATCTGGGCATAACCCCGGACAGCCAGCTCTATGCCTTGCCGCCCACGCACACCTTCAAGGACTCGCTGTCCGTCAACATCGCCGGCCTGCAGATCGAACTGGTCCACGCTCCCGGTGAAACCGAAGATCAACTGTTTGTCTGGCTGCCGGAAAAGCGTACCGTGCTGACCGGCGATAACATTTATCAGACCTTTCCCAATCTCTACACCATTCGCGGTACCTATTATCGGGACGTGAAGCAGTGGGCCAACAGTCTCGATACGATTCGCGAACTGGGTGCCGAGCACCTTGTGCCCAGCCACACCCGCCCGGTTCACGGCGCAGACAAGGTGGCACAGCTACTCACCGACTACAGTGATGCCATCAACTTTGTTCACGACCAGACCCTGCGCTACATGAATCTGGGACTGACCCCGGATCAAATTGTGGAAAAGGTGCACCTGCCCGAGCACCTGGCCAGCAACCCCTGGCTACAGGAGTTCTATGGCAAGGTCAGCTGGTCGGTGCGCTCGGTGTTTGACGGCTACCTGGGCTGGTTCAGCGGTAACCCCAGCGAACTGCAACCGCTGGCGGAAGAGGAAGAAGCCCGACGCATGGCGGAGCTGGCCGGAGGCCGCGATGCCCTGCTGGACAAAGCCCGACAGGCATTGGCGAATCAGGATGCCCAATGGGCGCTGGATCTCAGTGATCATCTGATGCTGCTCAAACCGGATGACGATGCCGTCAAAACCCTGCGCGCGGATGCGCTGCGCCAGCTCGGTGAAAAAGAAGCCAATCCCAATGCCCGCAACTATTACTTCACCGTTGCCCGTGAAGTCGCGGACGGGTTGAATCCGGCTTTCCGTACACAAATGAGCGAGGACTTCCTGGCCACCCTGCCCATCGAGAATTTCCTCCAGGCCATGCCGGCACTGCTAAAGGCGGAAGACACACTCGACGAGAACGTAGCGCTGGGTTACGCCTTCCGTGACAGCAATAAGCAATTCACACTGCGTATTCGTCGTGGCGTGGCCAAGGTTCACACCGGCATTGATGACGATGTGGTCGCCACGCTCGACACCACCGAAGCCACCTGGAAGGCCATTGCTGCCGGCATCCAGAACCCTGCCACCGCCCTTGCCGGCGAGGCCCTGGATATCGACGGAAGCACCCTGTCCGCCATGAAAGTGCTGGGTTACTTCGAGAAGATCGACTGATTCAACCGTCGCGATCGAGGGTGAAATGTGCCATGGGGTCGAGAAAGAACATCTTCTTCCAACCCTGCGGTGCGGCATCCCGGCGCCACGGCATCGGCAACAGGCTGAGCAGGGAATAGTGGAGGTGCGGCGGCTTACCCGCCGCATTGCCACTGTCCCCCACCGAACCCACCGGCTCACCCGCTGCCAACCACACCCCACTGTCAGCAATGCTCTGCAAGTGGGCGTAGTAATGCAGCCGCCATTTCGGCCCCAGTATCAGCACCACCTTGCCGCCGCGGGACACGTCACCGCGATACAGCACCAGACCGCCACTGCTGGCGACCACCGGGGTACCCGCCGGGGCAAAGATATCCACGCCCTTGTGGACCCCGGATTTCCCCCAGGGGTGATACCAGAAGGTTTGCGGATGCCAATCGTGGCTATCCGCCCCCTGCACGGGAATATGCCGCCCCTCTGGCAGCAACAGCCCAATGATCAGCAAGGCCAGCAGCCCCCACAGGCCGCGCCGGATTACCGTACGGAATCGCGGCATAGTTCCAACCACCGTTCAATGCCCGGGCTACGGTATTTCTGCCGGTGCAGGACAAAGTAAAACTCCCGGCTGAAGTCCCGGTGCGGCACCGGCAACTCCACCAGCGAGCCCCGTTTAAACGCTTCCTTGAGGCAAACCCGCGACAGGCAGCTGATCCCCAGCCCGGCCTCCACCGCCCGTTTGATGGCCTCGGTATGCTCCAGCTCCAGGGCCAGATCCAGCTCTGGCACCAGCCCGTGCAGCGCCCGCTCGAAGGTCTGCCGGGTGCCAGAGCCGGATTCGCGCACAATCCAGTGGGCCGCGCTGAGGTCGTCGTCTGTAAGCGCTCCCTTACCCGCTAACGCATGCTCCGGGCTACAAAACACCACCAACTCATCATCACACCAGGGCAGCAATTCCAGATCCGGGTGATTCAACTCCCCTTCAATCAGGCCCAGATCCAGCTCGAAGGTAAGCACCCGGTCGACGATGGCGCGGGTATTGGCCACCTCCAGATGTACCCGTGCGCCCGGTTGCTCTGCCATGTATTCGGCCATGATGGCCACCGCCAGATAGTTACCGATCGTCAGGGTCGCCCCCACATTCAAGCGCCCCAAATCCCGGTGAGACTGCAAGTCCGACTCCAGTTCCCGGGCCTGGGCCAGCAGCGCCTCTGCCCGTGGCCAGAACTGGCGGCCCAGCTCATTGAGCTTGAGGCGCTTGCCGGCACGCTCGAAAAACTTCACCTCGTAGAGGCTTTCCAACTCCTTGAGCGCACCGGACGCCGCAGACTGGGACATATTCAAATGGCTGGCTGCATGGCTCACATTCTCAAAATGCGCAATGGCCAGAAACACTTCCAGCTGCCTGAGGGTGTAGCGCATGATCGCTTTCCATGATTAAATGATAATCGTTATCGTTAATAGATATCGATTTTGTCGATATCAAATATCGGAACAACCCATTTTACCGATAAATCCATTTCGATTAAATTTCCACCAACTGGAATTTTGGAATAAGCGCTGATTTAACTATGTCTAATCTGAATACTGAAACCGTCACAAGCGTTCGTCACTGGAACGATACCCTGTTCAGCTTTACTACCAGCCGGGACCCGGGTTTCCGTTTCAAGAACGGGCATTTCACCATGATTGGTCTGGAGCAGGACAATGGCCGCCCGCTGCTGCGCGCCTACTCCATTGCCAGCGCCAACTATGAAGAAGAACTGGAGTTCTTCAGCATCAAGGTGCAGGACGGCCCACTGACGTCACAGCTGCAGAAAATTCAGCCGGGCGACAAGATCTATGTGAGCCGCAAGCCCACAGGCACCCTGGTGGCAGACCACCTGCTGCCCGGCAAGAACCTGTGGTTGCTGTCCACCGGCACCGGCCTGGCCCCGTTCATGAGCATCATCCGTGACCCGGAGATTTACGACCAGTTCGACCGCGTGATCCTGACCCACGGTGTGCGTCATGTCTCCGAACTGGCCTACCAGGACACCATCGAAAACGAACTGCCCAACAATGAGTTCTTTGGTGAATTCCTGAAAGGCAAGCTGATGTACTACCCCACGGTCACCCGTGAGCCGTTCCGCAACCAGGGCCGCCTCACCGACCTGATGACCAGTGGCAAACTCTTCGAGGACCTGGGTCTGCCCAAGCCGAGCCTGGAAAACGACCGCTTCATGCTGTGCGGCAGCCCGGCCATGCTCAAGGACACCACCGCCATCCTCGACGACTGGGGGTTCAAGGAAACCCGTGGCGGCGAACTGGGTGAGTACGTGATCGAGCGGGCGTTTGTGGAGAAGTAGACAGTACGCTTCACGACAACACACCAAGAAAAAGGGCCGCATTGCGGCCCTTTTTGCTGGCGCCACCGGCCGCTGCAACGGGCCAGACTGTCGGCGAATCACCACCGTTTCCGCCAAGAATGTCAGAGAGCCCGGATATTCCCGCTGCTGCGGATACGTAAACCGGAGAGAGAAAAACAAGAAACGGGGGTGGGGATCACACCCTCCAGCGCGCAGCATGCAATGGCTGTTTATGTATACGCGGTGCACTATTGGTCATTGCTGGAACCTACCACTGCCCCAACACTGTGCCTATTCGCCGCCACTGCAGAGAAGCCGATCCATGGCAAGGCCAGGCAAAATCAGAACCCTGATCAAGCTGTTTGATGTCCGCTACTTCAACGGCTTCAACAGTCTGCGCAGCAGCCTGGGCTTTACCCGTACCCTGTTTCGACCTGCGCCCCGTGCCGTGCGGCTGGAACAGATATTTAACTACCTTCCAATCAGCTCCACGCTATCAAGCTCCGGGCAACCCACGGTGGCTCAGTTTACTCGCATCGCCGAAGCCGGCTTCGCCACCGTGATCAATCTTGCTCCCCACGGCGCAGAGAATGCCCTGGAAGATGAAGCGACCGTGGTCACCCGACTCGGCATGCGCTACGTACATATCCCGGTGGACTTCAAAAACCCGACGGAATGGGACTATCTGCGCTTCTGTTTTGCCATGAAAGAAGCAGGGACGTTGCCGGTGTGGGTACACTGCGCCGCCAACATGCGCGTGTCGGCTTTTCTTTATCGTTACCGGATCGAGAAGCTGGGAACGGGCAGGGAACAGGCTGCTGCCGACCTGGCCCGCATCTGGACCCCTTTCGGGGAATGGAAATCCTTCATCGAACGAACCGGTTCTACAGAGCGGAGTTCGGGCCGCTGATGAAGCACTATTTCTTGGGCGGCAACAGGGTGACCGGCCTGGCCAGGGCATCGGTCGCTTCAGGCGGCTTGGCATCCAGGTCCTTGCTGGCACCACAGGACACACACTCCATCCACTGGCGATCGTCTTCGATGACGCGCTGAATCTTGTCCTGCTGACCACACTCCGGGCACGTGGCCCCGGCAATAAACTGACGTTTCATGTTGCTCCCTCTCTTACACAGGGGCGGCGCAAGCGCCGCTCCTGCGGTGAGGCTCCCTAGCCGTTGATACCGGAATGACGCAGCAGCGGTTCCACACTGGGCTCGCGCCCTCGGAAGGCCTTGAACAGTTCCATGGGTTCGCGGCTGCCGCCCTTGGCAAGAATTTCGCTGCGGAAAGCGCGGCCAGTTTGTTCGTTAAACTCACCGTCTTCTTCAAAGCGCGAGTAGGCATCGGCAGACAACACTTCCGCCCACTTGTAGCTGTAATACCCCGCCGCATAGCCGCCCGCAAAGATATGGCCAAAGCTGTTGGGGAAGCGGTTGAACGCCGGCGGCTGAATCACCGACACCTGTTCACGCACATCCTTCAACACGTCATACAGGTTCATGCCCGGCTGGTACTCGGCATGAATCCGCATGTCGAACAACGAAAACTCCAGCTGACGCACCATCTGCATGGCGCTCTGGAAATTTTTGGCGGCGAGCATTTTTTCCAGTTTTTCCTTCGGCAGCGGTTCACCGCTTTCAAAGTGACCGGAAATCAGGGCAATGCCTTCTTCGGTCCAGCACCAGTTTTCCAGAAACTGGCTGGGCAGTTCCACCGCATCCCAGGCGACACCATTGATACCGGAAATCCCGGACACATCCTGCTCGGTCAGCATGTGATGCAGCCCGTGACCGAATTCGTGGAACAGGGTGACCACTTCATCGTGTGTCAGCAGGCCCGGCTTGCCTCCCGCGGGCGGTGCAAAATTACAGGTCAGGTAGGCCACCGGCGTTTGTACCGATCCATCCGCCAGGCGGCGGCGAATGCGCGCATCATCCATCCAGGCGCCACCGCGCTTGCCGGTGCGGGCATACATGTCCAGATAGAAGGCCGCGCGAACACTGCCGTCATCATCCACCAGCTCATAGAAACGCACATCGTCATGCCAGGTTTCCACGTCCTGGCGAGCCCGGAACTGGATGCCGAACAGTTTGCCGACAATCGCAAACATGCCGTTAATCACGGTATCTGCCGGGAACCACGGACGCAGCTCTTCTTCGGAAATACTGTAGCGTTCCTCTCGCAAACGCTCGCTCCAGAAACCGATATCCCAGGGCTGCAGGTCATCCGCCCCCTGCTCTGCGGCGTACGCTTTCAGTTCAGCCAGTTCCTGTTCTGCCTGCGGCTTGGCCCTTTCGGCCAGGTCTTCCAGGAAGGTCATGACTTCCTGTACATCGCGGGCCATTTTTGTCGCCAGGGATTTTTCGCCATAGTTGGCAAACCCCAGCAGCTGGGCCTGCTGATGACGCAGCGCCAGAATTTCATCCATGATCGCGGCATTGTCGAACTTGCCGGCATGAGGGCCCTGGTCCGACGCCTTGGTGGTCCAGGCGGTGTACATTTCTTCTCGCAACGCAGCGTTCCTGCAGTGGCTCATCACCGCGATGAACACCGGCGCATCCAGTGTCAGCAACCAGCCTTCCTTGCCTTCCGCGTTGGCTCGATCGGCCGCCCCGGCACGGGCGCTTTCGGGCAGCCCCTCCAGCTCGGCCTCATCGGTCACGTGCTTGCTCCAGGCCTGGGTGGCATCCAGCACGTTGTCTGAAAAGGTGCTGGTGAGCTCGGACAACCGTTTGGAATTGGCCATGTACTCGGCTTTCTTGTCTTCCGGCAGATCCACCCCGGACAAACGAAAATCCCGCAGGGTATTGTCGATATCTTTCTGCTGGGCCTCGGTCAGCGAATCCCATTGCGCACTGTCGCGCAAGGACTGATAGGCCGCGCACAAGGCCGCGTTCTGTCCCACTTCGGTGCCGTATTCGCTGAGCAGGGGCAGGCAACTATTGTAGGCATTACGCAGGGCCTCATTCTGGGCAACGGCGTTGAGGTGCCCGGCCGGGCCGAAGGCCTTGCCGAGACGGTCATCTTCCTCATCCAGCGCCTGCACCAGACTGGCGTAATCAAATTGTCCCGCCGCCAGCACCTGCTCAATACGGGCACGCCCCTGCGCGACCAGCTGCTCGACAGCGGGCAGCACATGCTCCGGCTTGATCTCGGAGAAGGGCGGAAGGTCGGTGTAATCAATCAGCGGATTGTTGTTGCTCATGGGGTCTCGGTCCTGCGTTGTCTGTACAACCTGAAGGTGGATAATGGACCTTCACGGTGTGTTGCACCGTAGGGCGGAAATCGCCTCAGGCGATCTCCGCCGATTTGGCGTTTGATGGCGGAGATGGACTGGCCCCTTTCCGCCCTACAGTTATTCATTTGTTAATCCAGAGTGTATCAGTGATGGGGATTCGCCGCTTTGAAGACAAGGCCCCGCAGTTGGGTGAACGGGTATTTGTGGACAGGGATGCCACCGTCATCGGGGAGGTACACCTGGGCGATGACTGCTCGGTGTGGCCCAAGGCGGTGATCCGGGGCGACATGCATCGCATCGAAATTGGCGCGCGGGTCAGCATTCAGGATAACGCCGTGCTACACATCACCCATGCCTCCACCTTCAATCCCGGCGGCTACGGGCTGAAGATCGGCGACGATGTCACCATTGCCCATCAGGCCATGCTGCACGGCTGCACACTGGGTAACCGGGTCATGGTGGGCATGCAGGCAATCATCATGGATGGTGCTGTGGTGGAAGACGAGGTGATCGTGGCGGCCGGTTCTCTGGTAGGCCCGGGCAAGCGGCTGGAAAGTGGTTTTCTGTACCGCGGCCAGCCCGCCCGGCAGGCGCGCCCGTTGACCTCGGAAGAAAGGCAGTTCCTGACCTATGTGGCGGGGAATTATGTGCGCCTGAAGGATCGCTATCTGGAGGAAGGGGGGCATGTGTAACCCTTGGAAGCGCGCCGCCTTGAAGGAACCAGGTCTTGCAGGACAATCAGATCTGCCACATGAACGACATGTTGCCGAAGCTCAGCGGTTCATCGCTGTCACGCAGTGGTGAGCTGGAGCCTTGCAAGGTCAGGGTAAAAGAAAAGCGGTCCCAGCGAACGCCGCCGCCAATCACCAGGCCGAGAATGCCGTCGCGGGTTTCTACCTGATAGGGCCCACTGTGCGCTTCCAGATAGGAATAGCCGATATATTCCCCAAACGTGGCAATAAAGGCTTCCCAGCCAAAACCGTGTCCATCGAACAACCCCACCAATGAACCCGCCGTGCCGATACCCGCATAATCCGGTATGAAATTACGCGGCAGGTTTCTGCCAAAGCGCAGGAAGCCCCCCGCCGAGGCGGTGGCATGGAAATTATTGGCATCCACGCCAGCGGCATATCCCAACTCGGTCTGCCAGCCACTGTCTGAAACCCGCTGCCACGCCCGGCGTGCATGGATAACGTACGCACCACCAATCACATCCGGCCCAAGCTGGTATTCCCAGCCCTGCGGCTCGGTAGAACCGGTGATGCGATGCACCATTTTCTGACTTTGCTCCGCACCGGAGTCTTCCCCGACCACACCGATACGCACGCCATAACCGGTCAGACTGTCTGCCCCCCAGCTGAACAGGCCGGCTTCCAGGTTGCTGTAGCCGATGTAGGGCAGGTCCTGGTAATCCGGCGTAGTCCGGCTGATATCTGAAGGCGTGATCATGGCCTGCTCAAGGCTCAGGGTCATGGCATTCTGTCGATCTCTCACCCCCACTCCCGGCAAGGGGGAAAGCCCTTTTGCCAACGAGCAGGTCACAGAGCCTGCCTGGCCGCAATCATGCCCATCCCCCACCCAGCTGAGGCGAACGCCATTGGTATATTGCCCATCAGAACCGACGAACAGATCGTTATCCCAGGAAAAACCTAACGTCGATGCGGAGGCTGCTACAGGCAAAGCGATAATAAAGAGACCCAGGCTCGATGCACGGGCCAACAGCGGTGTGGACATACCTTTCTCTCAACAGATTATGTGGTTGCCCCCGAAAGGCCGCCCTGCAGCAATATCAGAAACGCCAGCGCCGCTGCATGACCAGGAAGGCAAACGATGCCGACCAGGTAATCAAAATCAATCCATTGAGAGCTTCCACCCCCGCCACTAGCCGCAAGGTGCCCATGGGATAGAGATCCCCGAGCCCCAATGAGGTATAGCAGGCTGCCGAAAAATACAGGTGATCCAGGAAACTGCCATCCACGGCGCCTCCCAGATTCATGGCGGTATCGTTATTGTCGATCCAGAAATAAATGAGGCCGTAGAGCGAAATTTCAACCATGTGCGCAGCGAACATGATGATCACCACCACAAGAATTTCACCCCGTACCCGCTGCTTCCAACGCTTGAGCAATTCGGACAGCCCGGCCAGAGTCCAAAAATGCAGGGTGACAGTGACAAGCACCATGGCCAGCGAGACCACCGAAGCATAAATCACCTCATACATCACCCCACCTTCCATCATCGGCGCATCATCGCCATGACCGGGGCCGTATCGGGCCGCCAGCCCCGCCAGAGTGCAAAGGCTTCCGCAGCCTGTTCCACCAGCATGCCCAGTCCATCTGCGGTGGCCGCCGCGCCCTGCTGCTGCGCCCAGCGCATGAACGGCGTGGGTTCGCTGCCATAGACCATGTCGTAGGCCACGGCGCCCTCCGCCAAGAGCCCGTCGGGCAAGTCAGGCATGTCACCGTGCAGCCCCGCTGAAATGGCATTGATGACCAGATCAAACTGCCCCATGAGATTTTCCAGGCCACTGCCAAGCACCGGTGAGTTGCTGCCGTCCATAAACTGGCGGGCCAGAATTTCCGCTTTCTCTCGGGTGCGGTTCGCGACCCGCACCAGGGTCGGTTTTTCTGCCAGCAACGGCCCCATGACACCCCGCACCGCACCACCAGCACCCAGTACCAGCACGCGCTTGCCCTGAATCGCCCAGCCCAGATTCTCGCGGATGTCGGTGACCAGCCCGGCGCCATCGGTGTTGTCACCGTTCAGTTGATCCCCTTCCCACCACAAGGTGTTGACGGCCCCCGCAAGGTCAGCTCGCTCGGTGACTGCACCGCATAATTGATAGGCTTGTTCCTTGAACGGAACCGTGACATTGGCCCCCAGCCCGCCATCAGCGCGCAGCGCATTTACCGCTCCGGCAAAATCGCCCAACGGTGCTTCACGTTTTTCATAACGCAGGTCGTCACCCTGCTGGGCGGCAAAAGCATGGTGGATATCCGGCGAGCGAGAGTGCGCCACCGGATTACCAAAAACACAGTACAAGGCGGTCATAGCCACTCCCGCTGGATCAGGAATTTGTCATACAGCTCGGCTTCAGCACTGCCGGGCTCCGGATGCCAATCGTAGTCCCAGCGCACCAGCGGCGGCAGCGACATGAGAATGGATTCCGTACGGCCACCGGATTGCAGACCAAAGATGGTGCCGCGGTCGAAGACCAGGTTGAACTCCACATAACGGCCACGGCGGTAGAGCTGGAAATTGCGCTCGCGCTCACCGAACGCCAAGTCCTTGCGACGGGCCATGATCGGCCGGTACGCCTTCACATAGGCATCGCCGACACTGCGCATCAGGGCAAAACTGGTATCGAAATCGAAACGGTTCAGATCATCGAAAAACAGGCCGCCGACACCACGGGGCTCGTCCCGGTGCTTGAGATGAAAGTAGTCATCACACCAGCGTTTGAATTCCGGATAAATGTCATCGCCAAAAGGATCGCAGGCCGCCTTGGCGGTGCGATGCCATTGCGTTACATCCTCTTCAAAACCGTAGTAGGGCGTCAGATCGAAGCCACCGCCAAACCACCACACCGGTGCTTCGCCTTCCTTTTCGGCCACGAAAAAACGCACATTGGCATGACTGGTGGGGACATAGGGGTTTTTCGGGTGAATCACCAGAGACACCCCCATGGCCTGAAAACTGCGACCGGCCAGTTCAGGTCGTGCGGCGGTAGCCGACGGTGGCAACTGACTGCCAAATACGTGGGAAAAATTCACCCCGCCTTTCTCGATCACAGTGCCGTTTTCCATCACGCGACTGCGGCCACCGCCGCCCTGTTCGCGATCCCAGGCATCTTCACGGAACGCACCGCCGCCATCTTCGGCCGCCAGTTCCTCACAAATACGGTCCTGCAGGTCCAGCAGGTAGTCTTTTACCGCCTGCAGTGAAACGTCTGACATGCTTTTCTCCCCGGGAATGACAGAGGCCAGGCACACGCGTCAGGCGCGCAGGGTCTGGCCGCTTTCCAGATCGATAATGGTAGAGGGTTTGCTCGCGCGGTCACAGGCGCCGGACACAATAAAGTCCAGCCGATCCCCAAGCTGGCGCGCCACCTGAAACCGGTTTCGGGTAGACGGACGCCCGGACAGGTTGGCACTGGTAGAAATGATCGGGTGCCCGACCAGCCGACACAACTCCCGTGCCAGCGGGTGATCCGGCACCCGGATCGCCACCTTGCGATGCTTGCCGGTCACCCACGCTGGCACACTGGGCCCCGCCTCTACCAGATAGGTACGGGGCGCCGGCCATTCACGGCCCAGCTGCTCGTGCTGGCGTGCATCCAGTACCACATGGGGCGCCAGCTGCTCCAGATCCGCGCCGATCAGAATCAGCCCCTTGTGCTCCGGGCGCTGCTTGATCGCCAGCAGGCGCATGACTGCCGTCCGACTGAAAGGGTCACAACCGAGCCCGTAGACGGATTCGGTAGGGTAAGCCACCACACCGCCTGACTGGATGATGTGTGCGGCACTGAGAAGATGCTGATACATGACAGGTCCTGCGGGATTAGGGAGCCTCTGAATAACTCCTTGCGTACTCAGCGTGTCCTGGAGCGTGCAAGGAGTTATTCAGAGGCTCCCAAGGAAAAGCGCGAACTTACCCTGCCCGCAGGCCTGACTCAAGACGTATGGCTGGCAGAGCGCTTCAGGTATCCCCCTGAGACCCTTTCCACCCAGCCTTCCAACTCCAGATCCGACAGCTGCCCGGCCAACTCATTCATCGGCAGCCCACTACGCGCCTGTAACACATCCATGGAATTGAGCCCCGAGGTCAAATGCTGCAGCAACGCGGGCTGGGCGGCGTCTTCCCTGACGCCGCTGGATTCCACACAACGCCGGAAGTCACCGAATGCCTGGAAGATATCGTCCACCGATTCCAGCCAGTTAGCGCCGTCACGTAGCAACTGGTGACAGCCCTTACTGAGGGGATTGTGAATACTGCCCGGAATGGCGAAGACCTCTCGCCCCTGAGACAAGGCCGTGCGCGCCGTAATGAGAGAACCACTGCGCAACGCCGCTTCTACCACCAGAGTCCCGAGTGACAACCCGCTGATGATACGATTACGCAGGGGAAACTGGGACGGCAGCGGCGCTGAGCCCGGTGCGAATTCTGTCACCACAGCCCCCCCGCTATCGACAATCTGTCCGGCCAACATGGCGTTGCGAGGCGGGTAAATTCGGTCCGGACCACTGCCTAGAACCGCAACGGTGTTGCCAGTCGCCAGCGCCCCGCGATGAGCGGCAGCATCGACCCCCAGCGCCAGCCCGCTCACCACCACAAAGCCGGCAGCGGCCAGCTGGCGCGAAAAACGTCGACTGTTGTCGAGACCGTCCGCAGAGGCATTACGGGCTCCGACAATCGCCAATGCCGGCGCATGCAGGGTGTCCATTTGCCCGCGCACAGCCAGTACTCCGGGCGGATCCTGAATATCCGCCAGCAACGCGGGATACTCCTCATCACCCAGCGCAATCCATCGCCAGCCCTGCTCTCGTAGGTGTGCGTAGTGGGCAGACAACGAGCCCGTATTATCCAGCAGACGCGCCCGCTCTTTTAGCCCGGCAGGCAACAAGGGGAGAAACTCGGATACTGGTGCGGAGGCGATCCGATGTTGTTTCAGTGCGCGGCCCAGAGCCGCGGATGACGGGGAAAACAACGCCTGCAACAGCAGGCGTTTGAATTGTCCGTCCATCGCCCACCTCCTTGTGTGCGTTGACGGTTTATCGGGACTGAAAGCTGGCGAGCGCAGACGCCGGGTCAGGGTCTCAGTAGCTTCCCACCGGGCTTTCAGCAGAGTCGTTCATGTAGATCGGGCGACTGGATTCCATGATCAAGCCGTAGCTGACTTTATCGAACACCCGGAAGATTACCAGCGACCCGGTCTTCTCGCGGGGCAACTGGACATTATCCCCCAACTGGCGGTCACGAACGATTTCACCGGCACCAAAGATATCCAGCACATTCCCTTCCTTCAGACCATCACGTAGCCCTTTATTCAGGACCACCACATCGTTGCGAGCCACACTGTTGATGCGGTCGAAGAAACGGATAATCTTGGCTTCTACCTTGGTATCCGGCGCAGAGGGATACAACACTGCCCGTACGCGACGATCCTCGGTGGAGAAAATCCGGTCATCAATGCGGATATCTTCTGTGGAACTGGTTACCCGCAGGCTGAGCATCTCGCCCTCATGGTTGGAGACTCGCCCCAGACCGATCTGACGGGCTTCGTAGCCCAGCACTTCCTTGGTTTCCGGGTCCACATATTGCTCCCCGGTACGATAAATGCCGTAGCCTTGCTCAAGGCCCTCCCACTGCGTGCGGGTGTCACGGGCGTACACCGTATCGCCCTCACCAAAGACCACACGACGATCGCGGCCGCCAACAAGATAGGGGGCCTCCTGGATTTCCTGACGGGTAACCACCAGGCCTTCCTTCAAATACGCCGCAATGGCACTGGCAGGGATCGCCGGGATGGCTTCATCGTTGGCAATTTCACGCACTTTCGGGGACAGCTTGACCACCCCGTTGTTCATGACTTGTTCCTGGACGCCACGCTCAACGCTCAGCCGGGGCTCGCCATTCACATAGGAAAGACGGATTTCATCACCGGGATAAATCAGATGAGGATTGCTGATTTCCTCATTGATCTGCCAGATTTCCGGCCACTGCCAGGGCTCTTCCAGAAAACGGCCACTGATATCCCACAGGGTGTCGCCGTTTTTCACGTAATATTTGCTGGGATGCCCGTCTTTCAGGGTGACGGCGGCGGAGGCCAGAGTGGCAACCGATAGCATCAACCCGACAGTGAAGGCGCGCTGGACCGATTTCATCATCATCGGATTCCTTTTATCATTATTGGACTCATCCCCAAGAGCTGCCGTGCGTCCTTGAGGCAGGCACGGTTTCTTTTGGATATTAGCAATGCGATCATATATTTAGCAACCAAATTTCGAGTGCTATCGCAACTGCCGAGAACGTACATGGCCAAACTGGAAATACTGGAATTCCCTGACCCCCGGCTACGAACCGTAGCAAAGCCGGTGGAAAAGGTGGATGACGAGCTTCGCAAACTGATCGACGACATGTTCGAAACCATGTACGACGCCCCCGGGATTGGCCTGGCCGCCACCCAGGTGAACGTACACAAGCGTGTCATCGTCATGGACCTGTCCGAAGACAAGTCCGAGCCACGGGTGTTCATCAACCCGGAAATCACTCCGCTCACCGACGATCTTGCCCCCTACGAGGAAGGCTGCCTGTCGGTCCCCGGCTTCTATGAGAAGGTCAAGCGCCCGGCACGGGTGAAGATCAAGGCGCTGGACCGGGACGGTAATGTTTTCGAGGAAGAGGCCGACGAGCTTCTGGCCACCTGTATCCAGCATGAAATTGATCACCTGGAAGGCAAGCTGTTCGTGGACTACGTCTCACGCCTGAAGCGCGACCGGATCAAGAAGAAGCTGGAGAAAGTGCACCGGCTGCAGGGGTGAAAAGCAGCTGACAGCTTCGAGCGACCAGCTGCGAGGCGCGATCGCACTCCTTGATTGATTCACCTCAGTGCCCGCGCCCAAACCGCAAACGCGGCTGATTCGCTTCAGCCTGCACACATCATCAATCGCGTAGAGGCTCGCAGCTCATAGCTCGTAGCTCACCGCTCTAAAGAGGCCGTTCATTGAAACCCCTACGTCTCGCCTTCGCCGGCACCCCGGATTTCGCCGCCGCCAGCCTGCAGGCCGTACTCGACAGCCCGCATGAAGTGGTAGCCGTACTCACCCAGCCGGACCGCGCTGCCGGCCGCGGCAAGAAGGTCCAGATGAGTCCGGTGAAACAGCTCGCTCTGGCCCATCACATAGACGTACTGCAACCGGAAAACCTCAAGGGCGAGGCCATTCGCCAGCAGCTGCGCGACCTGAATCTGGATGCCCTGGTGGTGGTCGCCTACGGCCTGATCATTCCCCAGGCCGTGCTCGACATCCCGCGGCTGGGCTGCCTGAACGTGCACGGCTCCCTGCTGCCCCGCTGGCGTGGGGCAGCGCCAATCCAGCGCGCCATCAGCGTGGGCGACACCGAGACCGGCAACACCATCATGCAGATGGAAGCCGGGCTTGATACCGGCCCCATGCTGCTCAGCGAAGCGCTACCCATCGGTGACAGCGAGACCGGCGGCGAGCTGCACGACCGGCTGGCTGCCCAGGGCGCTCGCCTGCTGGTCACCGTACTGAATGATCTGGAGCCGTATCTGGCCAACGCCACCGTGCAGCCTGACGACGGTGTCACCTACGCCCACAAACTCAGCAAGGCGGAAGGGCAGCTGGATTTCCGCCTGCCCACGCGCGCCCTGTATAACCGCATTCGTGCCTTCAACCCCTTTCCTGTCGCGTGGGTGCCTTTGAAAGGCCAACCCATGCGCGTCTGGAAAGCCAGCGAAAGCCCCCTGCCCGGCAAGGATGACGACGAACCCGGCCATATCCTCAACGTGGATGACAACGGCATTCAGGTGGCCACCGGTGATGGCATCCTGACGCTGGAAGAGCTGCAACTGCCCGGCAAACGGCGCATGGCCGTAGCGGACCTGTTGCGTGGCAACCCCGACCTGTTCCAGGTGGGCGAGCCTCTTGGTGATCCGCTGGATACAGACCGTGGCGACGCCTGACCCGCGGCTCAGCGCCGTGCGTGTCCTTGACCGGGTGATTCCCGGCAAGGGCGACGGGGAAAGCCTGCGCGAGGTGCTAAGGGACTTCCCCCTGGCAGGCAGCGACGGCGGCCTGATGCGCGACATCAGCTTTGGGGTCTGCCGCCATTTGCGCCCCCTCAACCACTGGCTCAACCAGCAATTATCCAAGCCCCTCAAAGCCAGCGCTCAACCCGTACGCCTGGCCCTGCTGGCCGGACTGTACGAGCTGTGGTTCACCGAACGTCCGGCCCATGCCATCGTCAACGCGTACCCGGCCCTGTGCCGCAAGCTGAAGGCCCCCTGGGCCGCCGGGCTCAGCAACGCCGTGTTGCGTAAAGCCAGCCAGCTACGTGCTGAGCAAGCGCTTGCCGACGCCACCCCGAATATCCGCCTGAGCCTGCCGGACTGGCTGTACAAACGCTGGTGCCAGGACTGGCCGGATCAAGCCGACACTATCGCCCAGGCCAACCTGCACACGCCGCCCTTTACCTTGCGAGTCAATCGTCAGCAGCAACAGCGCGCCGGCGCCATTGCCGCCCTGGGTGAGGGCGCCCGCCCCGGTGAACTGTCCCCCTGGAGCATTTATGTGACGCCGGCCCGGCCGGTGTTCGATCTGCCCGGCTTTGAGCAAGGCGCCCTGTCGGTACAGGATGAAGCCGCCCAACTGCCCGCAGAATTACTGCAGGCACCGCCCACTGGCCGCATTCTCGATGCCTGCGCGGCCCCCGGTGGCAAGACTGGCCAGCTGCGCGAGAAATTCCCCAACGCCGAGCTGGTCGCGCTGGAGCTGGAAGACAAACGGCTACGCCGTATCGAAGAGAATCTGGCCCGCCTCAACGCCACCGCCACCCTGTTGCAGGGCGATGCCAGCCAGCCCGACAGCTGGTGGGACGGCAAGCCATTCGATGCCATCCTGCTGGACGCTCCCTGTTCCGCCACCGGCATCCTGCGCCGCCAACCGGATGTAAAGTGGCACCGAAAGTCGTCGGACATTCCGGTACTGGCCGATTTACAAGCCCGCATGCTGGATGCACTATGGCCGCTGCTCAAACCCGGCGGCATGCTGGTGTATGCCACCTGCTCGGTACTGCGCGAAGAGAATGATCACCAGATCAGCGCCTTCCTGCAGCGCCAGCCACAAGCCCGGGATGTGACGCCGCGGCCGGAACAGGCCACAATGGTCGACGCGGGATGGCAGTTGTTTCCGCAGCAAGACGGACCGGATGGCTTTTATCTGGCTTGCCTGCGCAAGGGGGCTCAGCAGGATACATGAAGATCATTATTCTCGGTGCCGGTCAGGTGGGGGGCACCCTGGCGGAAAACCTGGCCAACGAGCGCAACGACATCACCGTCATCGACACCGATGCGGAGCGTCTGCGTGAGCTCGGCGACCGGCTCGACATCGGCACCGTGCGCGGCATGGGCTGCTACCCGGCGGTATTGAAAGAGGCCGGCGCCGAAGACGCCGACATGCTGATCGCCGTAACCAACTCTGACGAGGTGAACATGATCGCCTGTCAGGTGGCCTACTCCCTGTTCCGCACCCCCTCCAAGATTGCCCGTATCCGCACCGCCCACTACACCAGTCGGTCGGAAAAGCTGTTCAACGAAAACGCCCTGCCCATCGATGTGATCATCAGCCCCGAGCAGGTGGTCACCGATTATATCCGTCGCCTGATCGAACACCCCGGCGCCCTGCAGGTGGTCAACTTTGCTGGCGGCCGGGTACAGCTGGTGGCGGTGCGCGCCTATTATGGCGGCCCCCTGGTCGGCAACGAGCTGCGCGAACTGCGCAAGCACATGCCCAATGTGGACACCCGCGTGGCGGCCATCTTCCGTCGCGGGCGCCCCATCATTCCGGAAGGCAACACCGTTATCGAAGCCGATGACGAAGTGTTCTTTATTGCAGCCAAGAACGACATCCGCGCCGTCATGAGCGAACTGCGTCGTCTTGAGCACAACTACAAGCGCGTGGTCATCGCCGGCGGCGGCAACATCGGCTACCGCCTGGCCAAGACCATCCAGACTCGCTACAACGTCAAAGTCCTGGAACGCAATCCGGAACGCGCCGAGTGGCTTGGGGAAAAACTGCACCAGACCGTGGTACTGCAAGGCCTCGCCACCGACCGCGACGAACTGCTCAAGGCCAACATCGAAAACACCGATGTATTCTGCGCCCTGACCAACGACGACGAGGCCAACATCATGGCTTCGCTGCTGGCCAAGCGGCTGGGCGCACGCAAAGTCATGACCCTGATCTCCAACCCGGCCTATGTGGATCTGGTGCAAGGGCACGACATCGATATCGCCATTTCGCCCCAACAGTCCACCATCGGCAGCCTGCTCAGCCACGTACGCCGTGGCGACGTGGTGAACGTCTACTCCCTGCGGCGCGGCGCCGCCGAAGCCATTGAAGCCATTGCCCACGGCGACGCCAAATCGTCCAAGGTGGTTGGCCGTGCCATTGAAGATATCGATCTGCCCGAAGGCACCACCATCGGCGCCATCGTGCGCGGAGAGAAAGTGCTGATTGCCCATGATGATGTGGTGATCGAACCTGACGATCACGTCATCCTGTTCCTGATCGACAAACGCCGCACCCGGGACGTGGAAAAACTGTTCCAGGTCGGATTCACGTTCTTTTAGGGCATCCAATGATTGCAGCAACGGACAGCTTGGCAGTTTCCATCCCAGGGCCGGACACCGGAGGCCGGATCTCGAGTACCGACAAGCCCCTGCGGCAACATGATGTACTCACTCCAGACATCCGACGCCAGACGTCCGGGCAGGACGGCTAATCATGCACTTCGCGTTGATCTCAAAGATCCTTGGCCTGCTACTGGTGGTATTCAGCTTTACCATGATGCCCCCCGTGGCAGTCTCGTACTGGTACCAGGAGGGCAGCGAAGGGCCATTTCTGATTTCTTTTGTGATCACGCTACTGCTCGGGCTCGGGTTGTGGTTGCCGTTCTTCCGCAACAAGGCGGAATTGCAAACCCGTGACGGCTTTCTGGTCGTCACCCTGTTCTGGTCGGTACTCGGCGTTATCGGGGCACTGCCGCTGATCATCAGCGACGATGTACCCGTAGGTTTTACCGATGCGGTGTTTGAGTCCGTCTCCGGGCTTACCACCACCGGCGCCACCATTCTTTCCGGCATCGACTTTTTACCTAAATCAATTCTGTTCTACCGTCAGCAGCTGCAATGGCTCGGCGGCATGGGGGTGGTGGTCTTGGCAGTGGCGATTCTGCCCATGCTTGGGATCGGGGGCATGCAGCTGTACAAGGCCGAAATTCCCGGCCCCATGAAAGACGCCAAATTGACTCCCCGCATCGCGGAAACTGCCAAGGCCCTGTGGTTCCTTTACCTGTTTATTACCGTGGCCTGCGCGGCACTTTACTGGGCTTTCGGCATGAGTGTTTTCGACGCCATTTGCCACAGTTTCAGCACCGTTGCCACGGGCGGCTTTTCCACTCATGACGCCTCCATGGCGTACTGGGACAACCCACTGATTGACTGGACCGCCACCATTTTTATCCTGATCGGCGGCCTGAACTTTGCGCTGCACTTTGCGGTATGGCGGGGCCGCTCCCTGTTCGCCTATCTTCGCGATCCGGAATTCCGCTTTTTTATTGGCCTGTTTCTGATGTACACCGCCATCATCACGGCAGGACTGTTATTCTTCCATTATGATTTTAATTTTGCGGATGCATTGCGGCATTCCGCCTTCCAGGTTGCATCGTTCAGCACCGGGACCGGGCTGACCAGCACCAATGCTGCCGCCTTCCCCGGCTTCATCCCCTACCTGTTGGTGTTCACCAGCTTTATTGGTGGCTGTGCCGGTTCCACCGGTGGCGGCATGAAAGCGGTACGTGCGGCCCTGGTCTTCCATCACAGCATCCGGGAACTGCGCCGCCTGATTTACCCTAATGGCATTTTCGCGCTGCGCTTTGGTCGTCAATCCGTTCCGGATCGCGTACTGCAAGCAGTGTGGGGTTTTGTGGGCGTGTACATCACCATCTCGGTGATTTTTACCCTGCTGTTCACCATGACCGGCATGGATCTGACCACCGCGGTCAGCGCGGTTGCCGCCAGCCTGAACAATCTGGGCGTCGGCATCGGGCAGGTAGGGGGAGGCTTCATCAATATTACCGATAGCGCCAAATGGATGATGACCGTTCTGATGATTGCCGGGCGCCTGGAAATTTTCACCCTGCTGGTTCTCTTCACCCCCATGTTCTGGCGCCAATAAACGGCTTTCCCGCGCCCCAGCGCAACTCTGTGCCTGCGCGGACCGACTCACTTCACCTGACAACAAGGAAAAATCATGTCCTGGCTTTCGCAACTGCTTATGCAGCTGCCAGCATTTTTGATGGTATTAAGCGGGTTTGTACTCGCCGGCATTTTCTTTCAACGGGCGCGCACCGCGGCCATTCTTGTCATCCTCGCCAGTGTGCTGACGTTGCTGCAAAGTGCCTTTTCCATCTTTACTCATAAGGTATTGCTGGAACGCATGATTGATGGCCAGCTAAGCAATGATATTTACAGTCTGATTGCCGCGGGCAGCTACACTTTTTTCTATATCGCGATCAGTGCCCTGCTACTGGCCGCGGCGTTTACCGGCCGCCGACCAGAACCTTCGCCCACAGATCACGAGGTGGCGATTCCCGCTCCTCTCAACGAGGCAAGCCCGACCCTGGCGCATCGTGGCGCACTGGTACTCATCCTTGGCCTGCTGGGACTGCTGATGTTTGCCCCGCTCGGCATCGCTGCCTGGATCATCGGCAGCAAGGATCTTGCCGCCATTCGCGATGGCCGCATGGACAAAAGCGGTGAGGGCATGACCCTGGCAGGCAAGGTACTCGGCATCATTGCCACTGTCCTGATGCTGATTGGGGTACTGGTCCTGCTCGCCGTGATGGCTATCCTGGCAAGCGAATACAGCGGTTACTGAACGGCTAGCCGCGAGTTCGCCCCATCCGTGCCAGCGACTTTCGCAGCCCGCCCCTCAACAAAAAGCCCCGGCATTGCCGGGGCTTTTTGTTTCGCGGTTAGTGATTCATTGTTTTTCAGGCAATGTTGTTCACCCGCTTCGCCTCACGGAACAGCTGGTCCATTTCACCCTCGTAGTAGGCTTCCACTCGTGGGTTCATGACTTTCTTCCACAGCGGCGGGAACAGAGCCAGAACGTACATGGCGGCATAGCCACCCGGCAGTTGCGGGCTTTCTTCGTAGTGACGCAGAACCTGGTAACGACGCTTGGCGTAAGCGTGGTGGTCACTGTGTCGCTGCAGCTGGAACAGGGCAATATTGGTCAGCAGGTAGTTGGAGTTCCAGCTGTGCGCCGGGGTTACTCGCTCGAAACGCCCTTTGTCGTTCACACGACGGTGCAGACCGTAATGCTCGATGTAGTTGATGATCTCCAGCGCCAGGGCGGCGAAGAAGCTCTGCCCCAGGAAGAACACCACACCCTGCCAGCCCCACAGGGCACCAAAGGCCACCGCGAACAGGGCAGAAATGCTGTACCACCAGATCAGCTCGTTGGACAGGCTGATGTTTTTCTTGCCCTTGCGCTCCAGGTACTGCTTTTCCAGTCTCCAGGCGTTGATGAAGTTACGCACGAACGCCTTCGGTAAAAAGTCATACAGGCCCTGGTTGTACTGGCTGGACGAGGCATCATCCGGCGTCGACACGTGCACGTGGTGCCCACGCACATGCTCGACCTTGAAACCGGCATACGTCACCGATGACAGCAGCAGGCCACCCATCCAGTTTTCAATTTTCGGATCCTTGTGGATCAGTTCGTGGCCCAGGTTAATGGCAATGATCCCACCCACGGTACCGATGGAGACGATCCAGCCGATCTTGCCAAGCAGACCGTAATCGTTGGTCATAAAGATATGGCCGGCATAGAACAGCACCGCGATCCATACAAAGCCCATCAAAATGGTGAACACCCGGTAGATCACTTCCTCGGTCAGGGAAGGCACCTGCACTTCTTCATCCGGATTGGAGGGGTCCTTGCCGATGATGTAATCGGCCACCGGGATAATCCCGAAGATGACGAAGTACATAAACCAGGCCCAGTAATCCTGGGTCCCGCTCTCTACACCGATGTACGCGGAAAACGGCACCAGCGGCACCATGGTTCCCCAGAACACCACGTAGCTCCATTTTTTTATTGTCAGCATCCGGTCCGGATTCACATTCTCGAACATGGCCTTGTCCTCGCTAGTTCAAGCCAACAGTAACAGTCATCGATGACAACATTATACCTCATTTCCTGAATTGTCAAACAACTCAATTCATGACATAGTCACCCTCATGCCGGATAATGCCGCCATCAACGGAAAGGACCCGTCATGTCACTGAAAGCCGTCAGCCTGAGCGAACAGATCGCCTCCCATCTTGCCGAGCGCATTATCAAGGGGGAGCTGCCCCCGGGGGCCCGCCTGCCGGAAAATGAGCTGGCCAAAGAGCTTGATGTGAGTACTAACTCACTTCGGGAGTCTTTCAGGCTGCTGGAAAAGCAGCATCTGATTGAGCTGCAACCGCGCAAGGGCGCGCGGGTGTGTGAGGTGACCGATGACCAGGTGAAAGACCTGTACGAATTCCTGTTCCTGCTGCTGTCGCAGCTGGCAGAACGGGCCGCCGTCGTCTGGCAGCCGGGGCAAATTGAGGATTTGATGAACATGCTGCCCCAGCTGGAGCAGCATTTTATGAACGATGACCTGCCCGGCGCACACCAGCTGGCCTTCCGCTTTGTGGAAATCGCCACCGTCCGCTTTGCCGGCAACCGCTACCTGCAAACCGACATTCAGGACCTGATTCCCCTGCTGAAGCGTTATTCCTACATGGCACTGCAGGAAGACACCTCGGAATTCGATGTCTCCCTGAAAATTTTCAAACGCCTCCTGGTCAACATCGTGGGACGACGCCAGAAAGACGCCGGTGCCGATATCCGCGAATACGGGGAAAATCAGTGCCAGATCGTCCTGCGCGCCATCGCCAAGCGCAACGCCGCATAAAGGACAGTGAACCGCTAATAGCGAGGTGATGGCTGGAGCATCTGCGCCCAACCCCCCTCCGTAGGAGCGTCGGTTATTCGCTACGCTCACCCTTCGGGCCGCCCTGCGGGCGTTCCTTCGCTGCGCTCGGTCGCGGCGCGATAGCCACACTCAAAGCAAGCGAGAGCGCTGCCGATCCCCTTCGTGGAAGGCGGCGAGCAAAGACCACCCCAGAAATGCCGTACAGGTGGTGAGGTAATCGCGGATCAGGAATTGCAGCAACGCCACATCCAACGCGGCATCGAAAGGCTCAAAGCGGCACTCCACCACCTCTGGCGCATCCTTTGTCTTGCTGTCATCGCTGACCACAACCTGCAACCTGGCCGCATCGGCATTCCATTCACACAGCAGGTAGCGGGAATCATCGCGCACATTCCGGTCCAACAGGCTTACCGCTTTTTCCAGCGCCGCTTCCACGCCAGCCTTGATGGCGTCCTCGTCATTCCCGGCGCAGTCCAGGGTGTACAGCACGGTCCCTTCTTGCTGAGCCTGCTCATTCCATTGCAGTGTCATGCCTCGTCTCCTGACAACCCGGCCAGGCGCGCCCGCGCCGCGTGGAGTTTCTTGTAGCTGTCGATCAGGCGCAGATGCTTGTCCAGGCCCTCGAGCTGCATGTTGGTCGGGGTCAGCCCCGGGAAGCGCACACGGCCTTCCACCGCGCCGACCACCTGGTCCATGGTCTCGTCGCCAAACATTCGCTTCAGGTTATAGAGGTAGTCGTCCAGTTCCAGCTCCTCGTCCAGCACGATCTCCAGCACCGCATTCATGGCGCGATAGAACAGCACCCGCGCCACCGTGTTGTCGTTGTACTGCAGGAACATCTCGACCTGTTCGGCCGCCTCTTCCAAACGCCCCAGGGCCAGATACACCAGCAGCTTCAGCTCCAGCACGGTGAGCTGCCCCCAGACGGTGTTCTCATCAAACTCAATGCCGATGAGGGTGATAATGTCGGTGTAATTGTCGATCTGGCTGTCTTCCAGACGCGCCACCAACGCCGCCAGCGCTTCATCGCTGAGGCGATGCAAATTGAGGATATCCTCACGGTAATCCAGCGCCTTGTTAGTGTTATCCCAGATCAGGTCTTCCACGGGATACACCTCGGAAAAATCTGGCACCAGGATCCGGCAGGCCGGGGCGCCCAGCTGGTCATGCACGGCCACGTAGACTTCTTTTTCCTGCTCTTCGAGAATCGCGAACAGTTTCTCCGTTTCCTCCTCGGTGGTGCCGGAGAAATCCCAGTCCTCAAACTCGTAGTCCGCTGCCGCACTGAAGAAGCGCCAGGAAATCACCCCGGTGGAATCGATAAAGTGCTCAACGAAATTATTCGGCTCGGACACTTCCATGCTGTTAAAGGTGGGTGGCGGCACATCATTCAGACCTTCAAAGCTGCGCCCCTGCAGTAACTCGGTAAGGCTGCGCTCCAGCGCCACATGGAAGCTGGGGTGCGCGCCAAAGGACGCAAACACACCGCCGGTGCGCGGGTTCATCAGGGTCACACACATCACCGGAAATTCCCCGCCGAGAGAGGCGTCCTTCACCAGCACCGGAAAACCCTGGGCTTCCAGTGCCTTGATGCCTTCCACGATCTCCGGGTAACGGGCCAGCACCGCGTCAGGCACATCCGGCAACACGATCTCCTGCTCGATGATGTACTTCTTCACTGCCCGCTCAAAAATTTCCGACAGACACTGCACCTGCGCTTCGGCCAGGGTATTGCCGGCACTCATTCCATTGCTCAGAAACAGGTTCTCGATCAGGTTGCTCGGGAAGTACACCGTCTCGCCATCGGACTGGCGCACAAACGGCAGCGAACAGATACCGCGATCCACACGGCCGGAATTGGTATCAATCAGGTTGGAGGCGCCCAGCTCCCCGTCCGGGTTGTAAATCCCCCGGGTATGGGCATCCAGGATCTCGGCAGGCAGCGCGTCATTCGGCCCCGGCTTGAACCACTTTTCATTGGGGTAATGCACGAATTCGCTGTTGGCGATCTCTTCCCCGAAGAACTGGTCGTTGTAGAAAAAGTTGCAACTCAGCCGCTCGATGAATTCCCCCAGCGCGGAACACAGGGCGCTCTCCTTGGTGGCGCCCTTGCCGTTGGTAAAACACATGGGCGAGGCCGCATCACGAATATGTAACGACCAGACATGGGGAACGATATTGCGCCAGGACGACACCTCGATCTTCATCCCCAGCGTTTCGAGGATGCCGCTCATGGTGGCGATAGTGTCCTCCAGCGGCCGGTCCTTGCCCTCGATCAGTGTCCGGCCCGCCTGCTCCGGGTTCACCGTCAGCAGCGCCTGGGCATCTTCATCCAGGTTCTCTACCGCTTCAATCTGGAAGTCGGGACCGGTCTGCACCACCTTCTTCACCGTACACCGGTCAATGGCCCGCAAAATGCCAGTGCGATCCTTGTCGGAGAGGTTCTCGGGCAGCTCCACATGAATCCGGAAGATCTGGTTATAGCGGTCTTCCGGGTCGACAATATTGTTCTGCGACAGGCGGATATTATCCGTGGGGATATCCCGGGCCTTGCAGTACACCTTCACGAAATAGGCGGCACACAGGGCTGACGACGCCAGGAAGTAGTCAAACGGACTGGGGGCTGAGCCATCACCCTTGTAACGGATGGGCTGGTCGGCAATCACCGTGAAGTCGTCGAATTTGGCTTCCAGACGCAGGTTGTCGAGAAAGTTGACCTTGATTTCCATGAGGGTACAGCCGAGGTTGGGAGGTGAGTAGATCCAGGGAGCATTATCCCGGTTTTGACCCTCCCCGTCTTGCACCGCGGGCAACACGGCTTACCGTAGAAATGAGCGACCGACCACGATCACCCTGGCGCGGCAATCTGCTCCGACCAAGCTCCCCCAGGCCTCTGCCCCCGAGCCGGCCCGGAAACACTCATTCCGTAATCTGGCAAACGCCTTGTCCTGAGCCTTCAAGCGACCTGCAAAAGCCCGCCACATCCGGGTTCTCGAACTCACTGGAAATCAACTCACCCGGAATCAGTCCTTCATCCCAACGGGTGGTCATCAAGAGATGGTGACCCGCCTCTTTATCCTCAAAAATCTCCACCACCGCATGGGTCTGGTGAATATAGAGGTCACGAAGATCCTTTCGACAACGTAGCTCGCTCCTGGAATCTTCACCGCAGTCATAGCCGGCCCCGGAAAAGTAGGAAAGCGCCATCTCCAGGAGAGCAGGCGTCTCCATGACGTGCCCGTCCGTACGGGTAAGGGTTGTGGGGGGCTCTCCCGCCACATTGGTGCAGCCTGACAGGGCCATCACACCCAACATCACCATCAAATAACAACACCGCATGCTCTTTGCCTTTCACAACCAAGGAATTGGAGTACCTCAATGGACGGGCGATCTGTCCATACGGCCATGCATGATAACCTGCTATTCGTGGCCTTACACACCAGCGTGATCAGATCTCAGCGATACACCCTGGCTACCGAAAAACGTTACCTCTGAACGCACAAAAAAACGCGGTCGATGCCGCGTCCTTTTGTATCGCTTTTCTGATAAGTACATATCGATCCAAACCCTGCGAGCCCCCCTCAAGCCAGAAAGGGGAGCCGCCATTCAGGGTGAATCCCTAATTCATCTGGATATAAATCTGGTTGTACTCATCCTGCACAGAGGGGATCGGTTTGCTGGGATCCAAATCCATCACCAGGTCCTCCTTCAGCACTTCAACCTCATAGCGCCATCCCTCCGGCAACCCTTCCATGGAGGCGCCCAGAGAAGACAACTTCTCGGTGACAACCTTGTTGCCCTGCAAAACGAACTCATTGCCTTGATCGTCCACTATCTTGTAAACCGGCAAGCCAGCTTTCCATTCCAGCTTCTGATACTTGGCAGGCGAGAAAACGGTATATTTTGGAATGCTCATGGTGCCCGGCGGCAGGTTGGCCCCAAACCGCATCTTGGTTCCGGCTACGTCAACTGGATCCGACATCATCAGACCCACCACATCTGACGACCACCACTGCGGGCCATTCTTGAACACTGCACGCGCACCAAACTCCTGGGCAAGGGAGGTCAAATCTAACGCCCCCCACCACTCAAGGTCACATTCCGCGTTATGCGAAGTGCTATAGATATCGTTGCCCTTCTCACCATAATCGAATACCAGCTCGCAATAGCGGTATCCTCTGGATTCTTCCAGGACATGCATTTTCAGCACTTTTTCTTCACCAGAACCCGTCGACATGGTGACATCCGCAACCGCCATCTGCGCACCTGCAACAGAGAGTACGAATGCCCCGGCAACCCAACTGGCCCCACGCAAATTTGACTTCCCTTTATTCATTATTGACTCCGTATTGAATTTATTTTGTAGAACGCATCAAATGTTTGCCCGCATGCGGATCCCGGCAACAACAACATCGTCCTCATCAGGATTAAGTGCGGGGTTTACGATATATTGCAGCGAAGGGGTGATAGTGAAATTCCTTATCAATGGGAAGCGATAAAAAACCTCTGAACTATATTGCTCACGCAGTAGTTCATTAGACGGGTTGCCCCAGCCAACCGCAACACCGAGCACGTCCCGTGCGGCGCCAGCCTTACTGTTGAAACCCACACCAAGCCCCGCGACAAAGTCCTGTTCAAATGTGGAGGCATCACCGTCCGATATCCCTCCAAGCACGTAGGGCATCCAGCGGTCATCAAGCAACTTGCTGACCAGAAAGGTCATGCCCTTGCCAGATTGAACGCCCGCCTTCTCCTTGGCATCCTGGTGCCAGAGCTGCACCTGTACCTTGTCCCACCGCGCATTTTCAATGCTATTGGGCAACCACCGGAATTCTACTGAGCTGTAGTATTCCTCTTCTTCAATGGAATCAAAGGGGTTTTCCGCTGACTTCGCATTGGCATCGTGGGCACCTGCCACCACAACAAAACCCGGAGAGACCATGAACGCCCCTCCGGCCCCCAGGCCTCGACCCGGCAAAGGCTTGCTAAGGCTGCTTTGAAGTGAAGGGTTAACAAAACCCTTCTTGGCTCCGGAAAGAGCATGGGCGTTATACCAACTGATCGCGCTGATTTTACCGCCAATCAACTTCAGGCGGCCGCCCATGGCCGTCTGACGCCAGGCCAGTTCTGTCCAGGCACCACCAAAATCGCTGAACCCTGTAGCGGTAGGTACAATGCTGCCGATTTCACGGAACAGACTGGTCGGAGGGATTTCCGAATCCAGGGTATGGCGATCCTCAAAACGGAACGACAGAGATCCCTTATTGGGGCCGTTACGATCGAACAGCGTCCATACCCCCTGAAACTCAGCCCGGCCTGCAGCAGCATCGTCCGTATCGATATCCTCCACGTCGACCTGCTGATACAGCGCCTGATAGCTCAGCTGAACATTCAGCCCATAATTTTTTTTGAGCGATTTTTTGGCCTCAAACCACGGAGAGAGCGCATCCTGGAGAATGTCTGATCGCAACCAGGAACCAACAGGGATCGCATCCTGAGCAAGATCATCTGTCACACTGTCGCCACCTTCCAATGGGACAGCATTGTATTGCTTGACAGCCTCAGTGCTCTTTTCAGAGTCCGCTTCCATAGCGAGTCCGTTCGTTGACGCACACACCAAAAGCACCCCGGCAGGAAGCGTCCATAACGGCTGTTTTTCTGGCATTTTTTTCACCACCAATATTATTATTTACGGGTATCGTCGAAAACGCCCAGAAGAATAGAGAGCAAATCTTCACTCGCCACAACCAGGGCCTGGTCGAAATCATCGACCCCCAGTTTCTGTCGAGCGTTGTTGAGGTTTTCCCCTGTCAGTTCGCGAATGCCCGCTCCCATCAACTCGCCGGTATAGGTATCAGTCACCCGAGTCTCAAGGTACAGGCGAATTTCCTGATCGCGTATCCCTGCTACCTTGGTCAGCTCGACAGCCACAAGCGCGGTAGGAATATACTCATAAGCGGCCAGTGACTTGTCAGATACATTCACCCCGGTGATGGCCGTTTCCATTCGCAAGGTGCCTTTGCCGGGCTTGTCTGTGATTTCCAGTACATTGCCGACCCCTGTACGAATAACATTGGTGATGCTGTTCTGTATATCCACCAGCGTTTTCATGCTCACCTGCTCGGTGGGTTGCGGCTCAGGATACGCCACCACTTTCTCTACAATGGCATGAGAGTAATCATTGGCATTGAAGTCGGGTGAGATATAGCGAAACACCACCTGATCATCGGGCGAGGTTACCGACTGAAGCTGGCTATAATATTCCTGGGACAGGAACCCTGAAGGGCTGACTTTCGGTTGGGACTGACAACCTGCCACCAATAGAGCGGTAGCAAGCGCGGCAAAAACCGGCTACCTTTTCATGTTTTTCCCCTAGACAAGATAAATAAAATCAATCAATGGACGGCCAAGCTCAACATTCAGGCGAGTTAACGAAATCCGTGCTGCTTCAAGCTTCAACCGTTCGTTAAAGATACCCGAAAAAATCAGGGAAAAACTGCGCGCCGTTAACGTTCCCCACTCCCAGCTGACGAATGGAGTTCACCAATGAATCCGCTGCACTATCCTGACGCAGCCCGCTCAGAAAATGGGTCATTTTCATGCGCCTTGGGATAAATCTGCCCACTGAATTACGGCGCTTTTTTCATAAGCAAATCCACGGCTACACTCTATTGCGTACTCGGGAGGTTGAGCAAGGCAAACAGAGGCACACTTGCGTGCTTTTACGGCAAGTGAGATATGCTTGTGGCACGCAACATGATGGCGACAGGGCGACGATCCAGCTAGCCAAGCCATCCTGAAAAGCTGGCCCAGACATAGAATCCATAGCCGCACAGCAACACCGCCCCCTCTATTCGTGTGAGACGGCGGCTTGTGTAGAGGAAAAGCAACAACAGCAAGGAGGTGCCGAGCATGATCCATTGATCTATCTCAATCACCCTCACAGGCATCGGCAGTGGCTGCATAAATGCGGATATTCCCAGTATCCCCAGCAAGTTGAAAATGTTGCTTCCGAGAATATTTCCAACCGCCACATCGGCCTGCTTTCGCAACGCGGACATAACAGAGATCGTTAATTCCGGCAGCGACGTTCCAACCGCGACAAGGATCAAACCGACTACTGCCTCCGGGATTCCCATGGACACAGCAATACTGCTGGCTGCTACGACAAAAACCTGTGAGCCGGCAATCAACACGCACAATCCCGCAACCAGCACCCCTACCGTAATCGCCAGATTACCAGTCACCCTCGGCACCGCAGCAGTTTCCGCTTCATGTACTTGTGCCGAGGGCAGGCCACCGGAACGCTCTGTCCAATAAGCCAGCGACAGATACCCGGTTAAACCAAGTAGTAGCAGGGCAGCATCCCAATGGTCCAGGCTGCCTCCCGCCCCAAGAGCCACACAAAGCAGGCTGGCTGCGACGACACACATCGCATCTCGACGAAGCGCCAACGGGGTTACTGTCAGTGGCGTAATCAATGCGCACACGCCAAGGATAAGAAGCACATTGCCGATGTTGCTGCCCACCACATTGCCAATCGCAATATCTGGCTTTCCTTCAATCGCAGCATTCACCGACACCACCAATTCGGGAGCCGAGGTACCAAAGCCGACGATGACAAGCCCACTCAGAAGTGGGGATACACCAACACGATGGGCAAGCGCCAGCGCCCCCCGGATCAGCATTTCACCGCCCAGGGTTAACAACAACAAACCAAGAATAAAAAGCAAAACGCCTGTCATAGTGCTATGCAGCCTCTACCCAACCATGAATTGGCATTTACTCCCTCGCTGCCAACTGCATCAGAATGATGCCGGCAGGATCAACATCCTATTTAGCCCGATACAAATAATAATAATTGACCACAATACGTAGTGTTTATGCCTTGTAGGGTTTTCACCTTCTAATGGAAAAATGAACATTTTGCCATCCAACGCTGCATTCTAATGCTTTTCGGCAGCAGTGCCTTGTTATGCGTTTTCACTTTCGATGCAGAGAAAAGCTCACCGCGCCCAAGGTTGCCACACCAATAGCAACCCAGCCACTAACAGTAAAACGCCCATTATCACTGCCTCCTCAGGTGAAGCATGGATAGCCCCTCTCATTCCTGAGGGAGACTTTACCCCTGTGCCATGCAATCCATTGAAAACGACGGCAGCGCCCAGGCCAGTGAATAGAACACCAACAATCATAAGTCCCGAATCTTGCCGCATCGCGTATCTCCCTCTTGCATAACGCTTGGCTCACAGGAAAATTGCGAGCTTATGCACGCCTGGGGTCAGGCCCCCCAATTCTCTCTGAGCGCCAGATTTGGGAAAGGAGAAACCTGACCCCGATGATGTATATGTTATGCATTACTTGGCACCGATACTGTTTTTGACCTTATTGTTTAGCTCAACAAACCTTCTTACAAGCTGATCGCAAACGTTTTTTTCAGCACCGCAACGAGCACTAGTTTCAATAAAAATTGAGCCTTCCTTCTGTATTATTTGACGTTTTACATACGAAGGGTGAGCCGGATGCGTTTCTGGCGTAAATGAATACAGCGCCCTTTCTGACTTAACTTCTGCTATTTGCCAACCACGATCCACTCTTACTTGCACATCAGGATTTGATTTCATCGTCTCCAACAGCTCTGAGACAGCCAACCCATCTGAATTTTGACCTTCATACCCGAGTTCCTCCTTAACTGGGGAAGCAACCCCACAGCCAAAAGCGAAGCCGCAAATACCAGAACAGATATTTTCTTCATCGGTTCCCTCATATGCATAACGCCAGGCGCAGCGGCCAAATTGGAGCGGGGAACGAGCGGGAATTTGATCCGCCTTCCGCCGCTTCTTATACATTTAGCCTTCATATTCCGGCCAGTGTTTTAAAAATAGCTCACGCCTTATACTTTCAGCCGCTTTATATCCGGCCTCATAGGCCTTGCCACACCAAAATAGGCCCGCAATCGGGTTTACTTCACTTTCCACGCCATAAGCATATATCGCGCATAGCCTTATAGAGGAAGCCACGGAGCCATCAAACGCAAGATAGTTAAACTCTGCTATCGCAGCAGATGGATCCTTTCCACGTTCGAAGTCCTTAGTATTGGTGCGATATTCATCAATCCAAGGTTCGCCTTCGGCTTTGGCGACTTTGTTGGCTACGATAAAATGCTTTTTGTAATCAGCTGCGCCTGCCAAGGCTGGCAAAAAAAAACAATGCGGCTAAAAAGATCCTCAGCAAAACTATACTCCTTGGATTTTCTGTGCATAACGCCTGGCGCAGCCGCCGAAGGTCGGTCTGCTGCTACTTGTTACGTTCTACACCGCCACAGCATGAATATTAAGCCGTGATTGAGTACGTAGTTTGATAATACGTACAGTCTCTTCGAAATAAACTCGTAATTCGAGGCCGCTATACTCTGGCAGTTTCATCCAGACATTTTCGGCTGGCATAAGCTCAAGACCCTCTAACTTTTCACATGCCTGCTGGGCCTCAGCATCTGCGCAAGAATTACCGGATGCGACCAAAACTAACTTAGCAGCACCCTCTGATGTATTTTTAACCCGTATGGATCGTTCTCGCTCGATATCGTAGGAAAGCCTTCCCCTCGTAAACTGCGGCCAGATTGGCACAATGACTCCAATCATTAATGATTTACTCTTGAACGGATGCGAGCAGACTTCTAATTCTTCAGTTTCGTAGCAATCCAATTTCTCGAAATCATCATGCTTGTATCCGACGGGATCAGATACAGCCATGTACTCATCCTTAGCCAGGACAGTACATCCACCAACCATTAATGCCACTAGTAGCGCTAGAAATCTCATTATTTAATCAACGTAACGCCGCGAGCAGCGGCGCGTGTTTTTGCGTACGCTGCCTTGCCTGGTTAAGTGGCGACACACCAGCCTAACCAAAGACCACGATGTGAGCCTGCGAACCAGACTACATTTATGGCACCCGCAAGGACTTAAACCCTGAAGACACTCCCAACCTGAAATGTGGCCGCCCACAACGAATGGGAAAACCGAGCCACAACCTCATATTCTTCTAACGGCAACCAAAAACATGGCCATGGCACCGACGTGGAATCTTGCTATGCCACAGAAAAATCAGAGCCATTTAACAGCGTATTAAGTCGAACGAATCGACTTAACTCAATTCGACATATTTATTTTCGCCTTTGCGGTTTAACCCGCAAAAACTTCCGCACTAACAATTACTTAAGCCGTAGCTGAGAACTTCTCCCATCCGACAAAACTCGAATCGTTCGACATAATGCCGGGACGACCGTACTGTTCCGCCGATTTACCCCTCGAATAAAAGCACTCTATATCAATCACTTAGCCTTTTCTGTAAGCCATATCTTACACACCATGCCCTGCTATCCGTTGAGCACGGCTTATGCCACTAATTAGTGGCATCATTTTTCCGGGCCGGTTTCGGTTTTTCTTCCAACGATCCGGTTGCGCCTGCAGGCAGGCTCCCACGAAAGACCGCCCAAACCAATCCGGTTTTGACTTTGGCTTTCCTCATAGCTCAAAGCTCGTAGCTGATTTTCCCCAACCATAAAAAAACGCGACCGAAGCCGCGTTCTTGTTCGACATCCCCTGGGGGAATTACCGGCCGAGAATATCCCGGGAGATAATTTCTTTCATGATCTCGCTGGTACCGCCGTAGATACGCTGGATGCGGGCGTCCACGTAATCACGGGAGATCGGGTACTCCTGCATGTAGCCATAACCACCGAACAGTTGCAGACACTTGTCGGCGACCACGCCCTGCAACTCGGTGGTGGTGAGCTTGGCGATGGAGGCGTTGGTGGTGCTGAGTTCGCCTTTATCGTATTCGGCGGTGCACTGGCTGCAGAACGCCTTGTTGATCTGGGTCTGGGCGTGCAGGTCTGCCAGAACGTAGCGGGTGTTCTGGAACTTGCTGATCGGTTGACCGAAGGCCATGCGCTCCTGGGTGTATTCAATGGTGCGCTCGATCATGCCTTCACAGGCGGCCACAGCACCCAGGGCGAGGATCAGGCGCTCGCGGGGCAGCTCGTTCATCAGGTTGGCAAAGCCTTTGCCTTCGCCACCCAGAATCTGGTCGGCGCTGAGCGTAACGTCTTCAAAAAACAGCTCGGAGGTATCGGCCGCGTGGTGGCCCATTTTTTCCAGGTTACGGCCACGGGAAAAACCGGGCAGGGTGCAATCCACGGTGAACAGGGTCATGCCTTTGGAGCCGGCATTGGGGTCAGTCTTGGTGGCCAGTACGATCACGTCGCAGTGCTGACCGTTGGTGATGAAGGTCTTCTGACCATTGATCACGTAGTTATCGCCGCTCTTGTCGGCACGGGTCTTCATACCCTGCAGGTCGGAGCCGGCACCGGGCTCGGTCATGCCGATAGCGCCAACGGCTTCGCCGGAAACCATTTTCGGCAGCCAGGTCTGCTTCTGCTCTTCTGAACCCAGGTGAAGAATGTAGGGGGCAACAATGTCAGAATGCACAGACAGGTTAGAGGCCAGGGCGCCGTAACCGGCACGCGAGCACTCTTCGATGATGACGGCCGACAGGGTGAAGGTGGCGCCGAAGCCGCCGTACTCTTCCGGTACGTCAACGCACAACAGGCCGTTTTCGCCCATTTTGTTCCACAATTCGCGGGGGAATTTTTCGTCCTTTTCCCACTGGTTGTAGTAGGGGGCCACTTCGTTTTCGAGGAATTTCTTGACGTTGTCGCGGAACAGTTCGATTTCGTTCTGATCAAGCATACTGGCTAGTCCTGTTGGTCAATAACGGGCACGGGCAAGGCCCTGCCGGCAAAATATGGCCAACATTCTAGCGACAAGCCGGGCGGCTCACATCCTCCCGGGGTGACCCTTCGGTCCGTTGTATACCCCGGCAGGATCACGCCCTGTCATTTACGCCGGTTCGACGACGATATCTGCGGTGAGCGAATTAGCCACAAAACAGTTGCGGTGCGCACTGTCGTGAAGCTTGCGCAGGGCCGGGCCATCCAGATCGGTTTCGTCGAAGACCACCCGCGGCCGCAGCACAATGCGGGTGATGGCCATGCGGCCGTCGGCGTTCTTTTCCACAACGCCCGAGGGCTGATCGATGTAACTGAGGACTTTGATGCCGCGCTTGGCGGCGATGGAAAGGAACGTGAGCATGTGGCAACTGGCGGTAGCAGCGACAACCGCTTCGTCCGGGTTGACTCGATTGGTCTGGCCAAAAAAGTCTGGCGAGGCCGACGCCTGCACGACCTCCCCTCCCCCCAGGGTCCATTCGTGATCCCGGTTGAAGGATTCATAGTCGAACGGTGTGTTCGGCTTGAGATGCCAGGCTACCGTTGCACCATATTCATTCATGGTCGATCTCCCTTTCTCTACACGATGACTTTCACCATGAGCCGGTTGGCGCCGAAAGGCAACTCAACCAAGGTCGATCTTGGGAGCCTCTGAATAACTCCTTGCATGCTCAGTCTTTCAGGCTGGTTCGCCCCCTCGGCCAAGGTAAAGAGGGGCGCGATTTTGAAGGTGTATGTCCATCCATCGAAAAAACGCAACAACGAGTGCGGACCAGCCTGGAAGACCCGAAGGGCGCGGCCTGGAGCGCACATCTGCTGCGCCTTGCCTCTAGAAAAGGGAACCACCCTTACCGTCGAGACAAGACACAACAGCTGCACGCTCCAGGACACGCTGAGCACGCAAGGAGTTATTCAGAGGCTCCCTTGATCACCGTCAAGGTTTGGTGGGTAGACGGCGGTTTTACCATGAATCAAGGGCCGAGAAGGGCAATCGCGGTCGAACGACCGCTCCCACTCTATCGCCTGACACCTGCGGGCGACAGCAAGGCAACATAGCGTCTGCCACCCTCAGCTCGCCGGGTCTTCAGGGTTACTCCGCGCTCGGAACCGGTTTGAGCAGACAGCGCTCAACCTGATCCATCACCCGGGTGCTGTACAGCAACGCGCAGTGTCCCAGATAGGGCACATTGATGTTTTCTTCTGCTCCGTGCAGCACGGCGGTGGACACCGGCAGGACGAAGTTGTCCATGTTGGAGTAGATGGAAAAATAGCGGGCACTGCCGGGGCAGGGCTCCCCCGTGGCCAGTTCGCGAATGAACGGGCTTTGATAGCGCAGCTGCGCGGCAGCACCCAGCGGCGGGAACAGGGCAGCAATACGCGAACCATAGTGTGGGCTGCCCAGCGTCACCACGCGGTCTACTTTACCGTCCAGCCCCAGATTTTTCATGGCGTAGCGGGTCAGCGGGCCGCCCATGGAATGGCAAATCAGATGGGCTTTTTCTGCGCCGGTGGCATCGAGAATACGCTGAACGTGGTCGACTACCTGCTGCGAGAGTTTACGGGCATTGATGTGCGGCGGGGTGTAGCTCACTGAATAGACGTTGGACCAGCCACGCCATTTAAGTCGCCACTGCATGAACAGAAAGTTGGCACTGTTACCACCGTAGCCATGCACCAGAATCACCGGCACCTCACCATGATGGCGGGTACGCGCCGGCGAAGCATCATGGATCAGGCGCAACGGGTAACTGGCCACCAGCAGGGTCAAGGCGGCAACTTCCTTGACGATGCCGAGCACCACCGACAGCGGGCGCAACGGCTCCTCACCTGGCAGTGCTGCCTGCTCCGGAAAACTGCGGCGGTCGTAATACCAGCACAGGTAAAACGCCAGAGTGGTCAACACCGTGCCCAATACCAGCAACGCCAGTAACATCAGGATCACGCTCATAAACAGGCCGCCTCTTTCGAATTATTTTTATCGACACTACCAGCCGGCACCGAATGCTGGCACCAGCCGGTAAGACTGTCAGACAGGATAGCGAAATGCAGCCTACATCAGCCCCTGGGCCTTGAGCCACTCGGTGCAGTAGCCCACTGCTTCAGCCATCTTGTCCTGCTGGCCGAAATAATAGTGGTTAGCGCCTTTCACTTCACGCAGCTCGGCCTGCCCCGGGGCAAAACTGTCATACAAACGGTGCGTGTGGCTGGGGGTACAGGCGTTGTCGGCGGTGTTGCCGATCACCAGCGCCGGTATGCGGATGCGTTTGGCGCAGGCCGGGCCATTGGCACGGGAATCATCAAAGCTCCACTGGCTGAGCCAGCCCCGCAAGGTGTTGAAACGGGCCAGCGCCACCGGGCCATTGTTGACGGTTTCCGGGTCACCGAGATAGCAGGTTCCGGGGGCGCGTTCATTGGGGTCTTGTTCCGGGTCCAGCCAACGCACATCACACATGGTGCGATGTACCACGAAACCAAACTCTTCCGTGTTCTGGCCCTTGCTGCGGAAGTCTTCCAGCTTGCTTTTCACCCAGTCGGTAATGCGCCGGTTGCGGTCGATCTGTGCCTGGCGGAAGCGGGCCACAAACGCCTCGCTGTAGGGCGGCTGATTGGGGCAGTCCGGATGATAGATGTCCAGTTCCCGGTCTCGGTCGTCCGGGTTGTTCTCGTCCTTAACCGACGGGTCCAGCCATTCGGTCATGGTAATGGCACGGGACACATGGGCTGCCAGCAACATGATGCCGTCGGCGGGAATCAGCTTCTGGGACACCAGGTCGTAGGGGTCGCCCGCGGGGGTCTCGGTAATCTGCGGGTCTTCCGCTTCGGCCTGGTACATCAGACTCAGGGAACCGCCGCCCGACCAACCACCCAGCACCACTTTTTCGTAACCCAGTTTTTCTTTGGCGTAGCGCACACACGCGCCCAGATCCGCTACCACTTTTTCCATCAACAGGGCACTGTCGGCACCGCGATAGCGACTGTTGCAATAAATCACCGACAACCCGGCCTTGGCCAGCGCCGACACCATCGGCAGGTAGGCGCCACCGCCCACCGGGTGCATGAACACCACCACGGTCTTGCCGGGCCCGCTTTTCGGGGTCAGCAGGTGGGCTTCCAGGGTCACCAGGTCCATAGGGCCGGCATAGGTATCCTTGAAGCTGGATTGCTCGGTAAACGCGATCAGATGCGGGGTGCGGTCGTAGTGCTTGCTCATTCTGCCTGTTCCTTGTTCTTGTCTTTCTCGCCTTTCTCGACCGCGGCTTTCACTTTGGAAAAATCGGTCTTGCTCATATCGATGCCGCGCATGTCCAGGGCGGCGCCAAACAGCGCCTCTTTCTGGGCTCGGGTTTTTTCTGTCCACGCCTTGAGCGCATCGTGGGCCTGGGCGGCACCCTCTTCCACCACCTGGTCGTAACTGGGATCACGCACCGTGATTTCCAGCGGAATGCCGTTGGGGTCGACAAAGTAGATGGAATGAATGAATTCATGGTCTACCGGGCCAAAGCAGGGGCGGCCGGCCTTGTTGATGCGACGGCGCCGGTCTTTCAGCTCTTCCATGGTGTCCACTTCGAAGGCCAGGTGGAGATCGAAGGCATGGCGCGGGCGAAACATCATCTCGTCGGCACTGTCCGGGGCATCAAAGAAGGCCACGAAGTTGCCATCCCCCATCTGGAAGAAGAGATGCATGTAATCCACCTTGCGGCCGGTGCCGGGCTCTTCATCGAACACCATGGCCAGGGTCAGTGGCATGCCCAGCACATCCTCGTAAAACCAGCGGGTCTGTTCCGCATCGCGGCAGCGGTAGGCGCCGTGATGGACGTGTTTGAGCGTGGCACAGGGGGTCAGGCTGCTCATGGAGTCGCTCCTGTTTGTTATCGGTATCAGTGGCCCATTGTGGTCACAGGGGCGCGCCGAACTGAAAACCGAAACCACCAAGAACTTGTCAGTTCTGGCCACTCGCGCATGCCGTTGCACAGTGGCACACTGAGCGCCCAGTTAACGGGTAGGACAAAGGTATGAGCGACCAGGCCATCATCAATGAAGTGGGGCTGCGCGACGGGCTGCAGAACCAGCCGGTAACCGTCGACACCGACACCAAGGCACAGCTTGCCCGGTTGCTGGTAGACGCGGGCATGCGCTACCTGGAGCCAGTGAGCTTCGTGAGCCCGAAAGCCATTCCGCAAATGGCCGACGCCGCGGCGCTCACCCCCCTGCTACCCCACGACGAGGGCCTGCATTACACCGCGCTGGTCCCCAACCTGAAGGGCTACCAGCTGGCGCGGGACGCAGGCTACCCCACGGTGGCGCTGGTGCTGTCCACCACCGATACCTTTAACCAGCGCAACCTGAACATGAGCCTGGAACAGGCCGCCCAAAGCTGCGAGGCGATCATTGCCGCCGCAAAAGAGGACGGCATTGCCACCCGCACCTACATTGCCGGTTCGTTCGCCTGCCCTTACGACGGCCCCATGCCAGTCACCCTGCCGCAGAAACTGGCCGCGCGCATGTTTGCCGCCGGTAGCGACGAAGTGGCCATCGCCGACACCATTGGCGCCGGCAACCCCCAGCAGATGAAGGACATCATGGCGCCGCTGATCCGGGAATTCGGGGCGGAGAAATTCTACGTACACCTGCACGACACCCGCGGGTTGGCTGCTGCCATGGCCTGGGCCGCCGCAGATCTGGGTGTGCGCCGTTTCGATGCCTCGGTGGGCGGCCTGGGCGGCTGCCCGTTTGCCCCCGGTGCCACCGGCAACATGGCCACGGAAGATCTGGTCTACCTGCTGGAAAGTGCCGGCCTGAAGACCGGTGTTGATGTGGAAAGATTGCGCGCCGCGGTGGCGCTGGCGCAGCAAGCGACCCAGCGACCACTGGGTGGCCGCATCCTCAGCTGGATGGAATCCCAGGAGAACCAGGGCAAGACGCCCTGCCTGTGGTAATCGGCCAACAAAGAGGCCAACCCCCACCATCAAAAACGCCGGGCAACCTCACTGCCCGGCGTTTCATTGTATGGCGTCTTATCGCCTGTCTATCCCGTTATCAGGGTGTGTAGGGATAACGGAACTCGCCAGACAAGGAAATGGCATCATCATTGTTGGGCAGGACCGGCCCCATATTCCTCGCCACCAGGGTTGCGATATACGTCCCTTCTACCACGCCATCGCTTACGCTGGTCACATTGATGGTACAGGAGGCGCCTTCAGACAGGTTTTGGGTGCCTGACTGGGTGTAGGTCGCGCCGTAGGGAATGTTGGCCGGCGTTGACAGTGACATGGTCGGCTTCAAGCCACCCACATCAGTGTTGCAGGTAAAGCTGCCCACCTGCATGGGAATGTTGGACCACACCATCCGCAGCTGATTGTTCGGCGATTCCAGATCACTGAACACCCTGGAGAAGTAACCGTTACTGCCGTTGGAGGAATACTCCGAGGCCAGCTGAAAGCGCTCCCCCTGGGTGAAATGCGTGTTGCCATCATCAATGGTCATGGAAATCCCCTGGGTTTCCTGACCCAGGGCGCCTTCATCACCGCCGTTGTCAGCATGGAAGGTCTGCGTGGTGAAGTTACGGAACTTGCCATGCACGACCAGGGTTCGCTCGGCCGCCGGCAATTCAATATCGCCTGTCCCCAACCCTGAGCCAAAGGCGGCACCGCCCCCATTACTCGGCCCCATCAAGGTAGCCGTATACGTGCCCACATATTTACGGCCGGCATTCTGTTCGACGGTAACCGTACAACTGCCCCCGTTGGCACTCTGGAACTTGAACAGCGGGTCACTGACCGTCACCCACCCCATCTTCAGAGTCACTTCCGTGTCCCCATCCTCGCAGCTGTACTCTCCAGCTTCCGGGTTATTGTTGCTGCCGGCCTGGATCTCGAATTTCAGCGTGTGGTCAGGATGTGAGCCATCCAGCAATGGCCTGCCACCCAGGAAATGGCCAGAGCGCATTTCGCGAGTACCGCTATCAATGGTCATGTCCCAACGGATTTCATCTGCCAGCGCCGGCGCCTCACCCTCTGTGCCCGTGTGAATGAAAATACGGAACTGGCCACCGCTCAGGGTGATTTGTTCATCATCCTTGTCGTTGCTTAGCGTGGCGCTGATGATGCGGCCTTCCGTGGCGCCATTGCTGAAGTGGTAATCCACGTACAGCTCGCACTCTGTAGCCGTCCAGGTTTTCTGCACCACTGGGCTGGCAGCGTAGTCTACCGTCAGCAGGGAGACACCCGTACTCTGGCCACACAGCTGGGTGCCCAGATTGCCGTGGGCCACGTTCACCTGAGCCCAGGCCAGATCATCGCCATTAAACGGCGTCGAATTAATGGTGTTGTAATCACTGTCATAGTTATGGGCACGAATCTGGCGCTTGGCCGTGCTGGCCATGAACGATTCGATAAACGGTTGCTCCAGGGCCCAGACCTTGCCATCGTGCACCACTGCGACACCATTGCGCATCTCCAGCAACTCCGCACCGGGCTCCGGTTCCGGGTCTGTGCTGTCTTCCTGAATCAGGGCACGCGTGGTTGCACCAGCCCCGTCATCATGAATGATTTCCATGACCTCCAGGTCTGCGTTGAGATACAACCGTACGCGCTCGTCGCTATCAGACTGGCCATAATTCACCGCGACACGACGGTCGGTGGCCACATTGGTACGGTCATAAATTTCAACAATGTCGGCAACGGTAAAACCGATGTCGGTGTCAAAATCGATATCACCCTGTGCCGAAATGATAACGGTGCCACGGGCATGGTTACGGGTGGCACTTCCACAACTCGCGCAGTAACCCGGGTCACCCTCGCCGTTACCGATCACCGTGTAAGTACCGGCGTAATTCGTGAGTACGTTGAGGTTCGCGGGTAATTCCGGGTCAACCGGTTCTTCGTCTTCCGGCGCGTCCGGGAACTGGCCCAGGTTGCCGTCTTTCACCAGATTCAGCAGTGCGTTGTAATCAGCGATAGAGGGGTCGTCATCAATGGCTTCCTGGATCGCATCCAGCACCTGGTCCCAGGCATCGCCAACCGCCAGCGCGGTGCTGAACGGGTCGCCGCCGGGCAGGGTAAAACCGGCATTGGTCATGGCCGTAAGCAGCTCGGTTTTCTTGCTGGCAATGGTGCTGGCATCAGGCCAGTTGGCCGGGGTCGCAATCCAGCTGCCGTCGGCAAGGCCGGTAGCGAGGGCCAGCACCATGTCGGTGATCGGGGTGATATTGATCGTTCCTGCCTGACTGGCATAGCTGCGCAGGGTTACCGAGGGCGTGCCGCCGGTTACCGTCAACACACACGGCAAGGCAGTGCTGGTGATGTCGCCACTCCAGACCCCATCGGCATTGGTGGTAACGGTGGACGTGAAGCCACTGCCATCGGCACATTCTGCGGTAACGGTGCCGGTCTGGATGGCGGCACCGACGGCTGCAGTACCAGAAAGGCTTGACGCGGCCGGCGCAGACGGGCCACCGCCTCCGCCATTACCGCCCGAACTATCGCGACTGCTGTCGCCGCCACAACCTGCCACGGCCAGGATGACCCCCAGCAGTCCGGCACGAAACACGAACTTCCCTATTGTTGGCTGCATACCCGATCCCCACGCTGCCTGATTAAAATGGATACTGGCAGCATAGGAGTGGTGGGGAAATTTCAGCACCCCTTAAACAGGGGGGAGGAAACCGGTAAGCACGGGGGGCTCGTTCAGGAGGGATTCACCAGCCCCATATGGATCGCTTTCAGGGTCGCTTCCGCACGGGTATTGACCTGCAGCTTGGCGTAGACGTCTTTCATGTAACCGGCCGCCGTATAGTGGGAGATACCCAGCTTCTGGGCTGCATGCTTCACGCTCAATCCCTTGGCGATCAAGGTCAGGATTTCTTTTTCCCTTGGTGTCAGCGTAACTTCCTTTTCACCGAAAACAGGATGAAACTGCTCAAGAAGCCGTCGGGCGATAGACGCCGATAGCGGAGGACGCCCGGCAAGAATTCCCGAAAGCTGGTCACTGAATTCTGCTTCAGTATCATCTTTTAACAAGTAGCCATCAGCACCAGACCGCAAAGAGCCAAAAAGATGCTCGGCATCGTCGAAGATGGTGGTCACGACACACATGGCTTCACGGTTGGCTTCCTTGAAAGGGCGAATTAATTCCACCCCGCTTCCGTCAGGCAGCCCCAAATCAATCAGCGCCAGATCATAGGCCTGCTCGCGAATTTTTTCCTGGGCTTGCAACAGCGTGCTGGCCTGCTCTATGCGCTCAGGTGACAGTAAATTCATTACCTGATCGCGCAGCCATTGAGCCACATCTGGCAGATCCTCAACAATCAATACCTGCCTGATTGCATCCATGCTTGTGCTCCAAACTCGCGATAAACATAAAATGTGATTCAACACACACAAATCATATATTCTTCAACATGCCAAAAACAGATTGTTCGAAGAACGCTAGTAGTAATCGCTGACAACCCCAAGGATCAACCCCCCGAAAGCGGGGGTGGGACAATGTCTTTGCACACAGGGAACATGCATGCTTTCGCTGAAAACACGAATTATCACCGGGCTTTTCCTTGTCGCGCTTTATGGCCTGACGGCCATCGCCATCGCGCTGACCCTGCCCTCCAGCAACATGGTTTTTCAACAGAATGACGAACAACTTGTCGCCCACCTTCCGGATTCAGGAAAAGTGACGGTGGTTGCGTTCAGTAATGGCCAATCCACCCTTCCCGCCACGCCCACCCTGCTACTGGAAGAGCCGGATGTGCTGCCTTACTACAGCGATCTCAATCGTTTTTTCGACACACATAGCAAACTGTCCCAATGGCTTACCGAGGGCACGTTGCTGCTGGTAGATGACGCCGACAACCACTACCCCGTGCAGTCAAAGCAACGCCAGCTGACCCAGCTTCCCGGCCTTTTCTGGTTACAGCTGGTCTGCGGGCTAGCCGGAATGGTGATTTGTATTCTTGTCTGGGTACCCGCCAAGCGCGAGCTTTCCATCCATTCATTCGCGGTAACAGGGCTGAGTTACGTCTTGTTCTCTTCGGCCGCGGCAATCTACAGCACCCGTGATTTTTTTATTTCCGGCTCACTGTTTACCTGGCTGTCCGGTCTGAATCATTTTGGCGCCTTGCTGTTTTCCGCATCGCTCGCCGCTTTCCTGTGGAACTACCCGCGCCGCTTCCCGTATCGCTGGCTTACCGCAGGGTTTTACCTCACGTTTGCCGTGGCCATCGTTATTGATCAAGGACAATGGGTTGCAAGCCCGGTTGACGGTTTTCATTCCTGGGTGATGGGGATCTTTCTGGCGGGGTTATTAGGTTCAGTCTGGCAGTGGCGGCAAACGCGACAACAGCAGGGCGACCGATCCGCGTTACGCTGGGTCGTCATTTCCATTGTTGCGGGCACCGCCTTTTTCGCCGGCGGCATGATTCTTCCTGCCATGCTCCAAGTCGCTCAACCGGCTTCTCAGGGTTTGCTTTTTACCACTTTCCTGCTGATGTATCTGGGCATGGCATTAGGCGTGGTAAGGCATCGCCTTTTCGCACTGGAGCCGTGGTGGTTTTCGTTATGGTCCTGGTTGTTGGGCGGCCTCTTTATCATGCTCACGGATCTGCTGCTGGCCATGATGCTCAGCCTCTCCGGGCCGGTCACGCTGACCCTGTCCGTCGCCCTGATTGGCTGGTTGTACTTCCCGTTACGCCAGTATCTGTGGAAAAAAATGTTCCTTCGCCATCGGCAGGAACTGGATGAGTGGTTGGCACAGGCTTTGCCCGCCATGCTCAAAGCCCAACAGGATACCCAGGCCAATGCCGGCATGAAGCAAGCGTTGAACGCGGTATTCCAGCCCCTTGCGATTGACGTGCAACCCATGATGGATAGTCACATTCACATTCCTGATAAGGGACAAACCCTGATTGTGCCTGAACCCCTGGAGCAACGTACCTGGAAGCTGCAGCACGCCCAACAAGGCGGGCGCATTTTCAATCGACAGGATACACAAGTAGCCAGCCTGGTATTGTCACTGCACCAGCTGGTGACTGAAGCCAGGATTGCACACGCCAAGGGAGTCAGAGAGGAGCGGCTTCGCATACGCAGGGATATGCACGATGACCTCGGCGCCAAACTGCTGCAGTTACTGCACCGTTCCTCCGACACCACCAAACCCCTGGTTCGCGAAGCCATTCACGACTTGCGGGATCTTCTCAAGGACATGGAAGGAGAATCACTCTCCCTGGAAGCCGCGACCCTCCAGTGGCAGGAAGAAACCCTGCAGCGCTGCAAAGATCATGGCGCAGAACTGGTTTGGCAAGCCCGCGCCAGTACAACGGTTTTAGGCGCCAGCGAGTTCAGTGAGCTAACCCGGATGCTGCGTGAAGCGGTGACCAATGCCCTCAAACATGCTTCAACCACCGTCTTGTCTGTCACCGTTGAACAACGCGGCTCGGTTTTAACACTGATAATCGAGAATGACGGCGTGAACGCAGATCATCCCGAGGGTCCGGTACGGGGTCTGAAAATCATGGACAGCCGGGCTCGCAAACTGGGAGGAGACTGCCAATACCGCAAGGTTCAGGGTCGCTGGCAGGTCAGGCTGGAAGTTCCTCTCTCCAGCACCATGGTCTGATACCACGGCGAAAAAAAGGGCCGCAATGCGGCCCTTTTTATCGCTTCGCCTTCAGCGCGAGGAGGCCGCTTTCACGGCAACCATGCCAACCAGCCCTTGGGCCAGAGTCTGTGTTTCTGCGTCATAGGACGCAGGAATCAGATTAACCTGGTAGCGGGTAATGTCTCTGGCTGTGGAATTGGACGTTCCACTCATGGCACTCAACAAACCCAGTCCCTTGCTGAGACCAGAAGTAAGCTTGTCCGTTGTGGTCGTGACATTCTCGATGCTGCTGTAGAACGCGTTGGGCGTAGCCAGCGCATTGCTGGTGCTGAATACCGGCATATGGGTTGTCTTGATCATGCACTCTTCCTTGCCAAAACGACTCCAGCATTTTTGCTGTGCCACCGGCTGGAAGCGAACATCTCCACGAGCGGTTAGCTGAATCGTGGCATCCACCTTGGCGGAGTCCTTGTTGGAAAGCCCGGCAAAAGTTTTATGGCCATCCGACTCCAGCTTGGCAAAGTCGATCAGGATATTGATGTTCACACCAGTGAGTCCAAGATCCTTGATCAGGCGACCTTCATGTTGTTGGGCAGAACTGCCCGCTGCAGCCTTGAACGCTTGGCCAAAACCGCTTGCTGTGCCGATGTAACGAGGATCAGAAATAGTCTCTCCCTCACGGCCCATCACCAGATAACGTGTGCCCCCTGTTCCCTTGTACTCAAAGGGGCTTTCCCGGCCTTCAGCATGCATGGCCTGGTAATGAGGGTTCGCCTTCAGGGTCTGATGCGGCACCACCTCAAACCCCGCTTTGGCCAGCTGCTGCTCAGCGTTATCACAGGCCTGGTTGGCAAGACGTTGCATCTCGGCTTCTTCTACCCCTTTGGCCGCATACGTTACGGTCACTTTGACATCGGAACGGCGGGTTGTACCCGTGGCGCGGGTGGCATCGGAACGGAAGCCGCCGCTGGTTGAGGCAGACGCTGCACTGTTGACACCAAACATGACGTTGCAGGACAACACCCCGATCTTGTCGACCCCTTCCATGTACTTTTCGTTTTCCGCTGCAATAAAGGTGTCCGCCTGGCTGGCGGCAGAACCCTTGGCATCATAGGTCGGTGCTTCGCTTGCGGTGGTTGCACAACCGGACACCAGTACGGTTAGCGCCATGGCTGGAACAGCCTTGTTCCCAAATGTCATTTTCATTGGTTTTCCCCGTGGATTTTTTTGATTTTTTCCCTGTTGGCAGCATACGGATTCATGACGCAAGTTCAGGCCATCGACCCAGCGGTATGCATCCAATCCTGACAACGGAATCAGGTGTTCACGGTGAGAAAAGCTGGTCAGAAATCCCGGCAAAGCGGGAGGGGAGAAAATGGAAAGTCATGTGTACGACTGGCAGAACGGGCATCCTTGCCGGCCAGGTACACGACCAACACATCCTTTGCCATGACCAACTTCCCTGCCATGAGAAGTTGGTCACATCCTACGGTGCTGCCGGTGAAGCGTGACCCCCCTGAACAGGGGGGTGCGGTGAAGGGGACGAACGCTTAGCGCGGCGCGATGATCATGCAGGTGCAGGTGGCATGGGCGTAGAGTTTCCCTTCGTCATCGACAATGCGGCCTTCCGATATCACCAGGTTACGACCCCGATTGATGACTTTGCCTTCGGCTTTCAGTGGAGTGTTGAACGGAACCGGACGGCACATTTTGATGTTCAGGTCGGTGGTGCCGTAACTCTCACCAGCGCCAAGCACGGTATGCGTGGCACAGCCGGTCACCGAATCCAGAACGGTGGCGGCAAAACCGCCATGCACCCCGCCAAGCGGGTTGGTGTGCCGCTCATCTGCGGTGGCAATGAACACCACTCGGCCTTCTTCTACCGTGTCGGGATCCATGGGGATCGTTTCGGAAATCGGGGCGCGGGGAATCTTGCCCGCCGCGAAAGCCTGCATGATTTGCAGGCCGGTCATGGACGCAGGGTTCATGGTGGAATCCTCTTGAAATGATGGACTCCATTCTAGGTTCCTTTTTGGAACTTACAATCCCATACAGGCCGTTTACCTGCGCGCCCTGCTACAGCGCCACTGCACGAACACAGTTACGCCCCTGCTCCTTGGCGGCATAGAGCGCCTGATCGGCTGCTCCAAGCAGGTCGTCCGCATCCGGGGGTTCTGTCCCGGTCTCCGGCACCAGGGTTGCAACGCCCACACTCAGGTGTATCTCGCGAGGCAGATCATTAATATCGGAAACGGCGGTGCGAAAACGGTCTGCCACAGCGCGGGCCTGGTTTATCCCTGCCCCCGGCAACAGGGCCACAAATTCTTCGCCCCCATAACGGGCCAGCATATCACTGCCACGGGTCACCCCCTGCAGCGCTTCTGCCACCGCCTGGAGCGCCACATCGCCCTCACGATGACCATATTCATCGTTAAATTCCTTGAAATAATCCACGTCCATGAACACCGCTGACAAAGGCTCACAGGAGCGCAAACTGGCGCTATGGGCCTGGCGCAGAAACTCCATCAATACCATGCGATTGTTTAACCCGGTCAGTGGGTCTGTGCGCGCCAGGTCTGCCAGCTCCTGATTGAGCTGGGCCAGCTCATCGCGCTGCTCTTTCAATTCCGTTTCTGCCCGCACCTGGGCAGTAATGTCTTCGATCTGTGACAGGAAGTACCGGGGTGAACCATCCCGATTCCGCACAATAGATACCGCCAGTAACACCCAGACAATATGCCCCTCTTTGTGGAAATAGCGTTTTTTCATCCAGTAGCTGTTTTTCTTGCCTTGCAGTAGCGCATTGACGAACTCCATGTCCGTGTCCAGATCTTCGGGGTGCGTGATGGTCTGGAAGTCAATCTCCAGCAAGGCCTCCTCGCTGTAACCGACCAGCTTGCACAAAGCCTTGTTCACTCGCAGCCACCGTCCTTCAGGCGAGACAATGGCCATACCGATGGCTGCAAAACGAAAGGCCCCCTCAAATAGCGCCACGCTGTGTTCCATCTCGACAATCGCTTTCTCCCGTTGACGGCGCAGATTGTCACGCTCTACCGCCTGGCCAATCGCCTGGGCCATGAGCTCGAGAAACTCGATTTCTTCAATGGTGAAAGGGTAAGCGCGGATGGCCGAGTCGCTAAAATTGAGGGTGCCGAATACCTGGCCCGCGACCTGTATCGGCGCAGCAATATAAGATTCCAGCGCCATCCCCTGATAAACCGGGTGGCTGCGCATTTCTTCCAGGGCACCCACGTGATGCAAGGCAACAGAGCCTTGTTTCTTGATCACTGTCGAGCAGTAGGTATCGCCCAATGTAAAGACATCCCCCACCTGTATGGTACGCGCCTCGTCTTCCACAGCCAGCACGGTATACTGCTGATCCTGGATACGGCTGACGATACCCACTGACACCCCCAGCAACTCACACCCCGTGCGCAGATAGGACTGATAGAGGCTGGGCAGATCCTGATAATCCTCCAATGCCAGCCGGTGCAGCTCCCGCAAGCTGCTAACACTGAAATCGCGGCGGTCATCCATCACACGCCTCTCCCTTCATTTTTTTGCTCATCGCTATTGTTCTTTATCCCACCGAATTGAGCGCAAGTAAAAAGCAGAAAGACAATAAATGCATATCACTGATCCTCAAATTTGGGCCGCCGAAACAAAAAAGGCGCCAACGGCGCCTTTTTGAGTCACATCACCCATATCTCAGTGAAGTTTGAACAGGATCTGCAGCAACTGGATCCCCAACAGCACCACCAGCGGGCTGAGATCAAACCCACCCATGGGCGGCAGCAATTTACGGACTGGCGCCATCACCGGCTCGGTGATTTGCACCACGATGCGTACCACCGGGTTGTAGGGATCCGGGGCCACCCAGCTGAGGATCACCCGCAACAGAACCGCCCAGAAAATGTAGTTAAGAATGACTGCGGCCAGCTCCCTCAGCGAATACAGGATCAGCTGCCCGCCAATACCCGAGGGGAACCCACCGACCTGAATCGACAGGATGGTGATGGCTTTCAGGATGATCAGCACTACCACCAGCACCAGTGACGCCACATCCAGGCCCCCATAACCAGGGACAACGCGCCGCAGAGGCTTCAGCAAGGGATTGGTGGCCTTGAGTACGAACTGGGAAATAGGGTTGTAAAAGTCAGCCCGGGCCAATTGCAGCACGAACCGGGTCAGCACAATGAAAATGTAGGCGCTGAAGGCAAAGTCCAGCAGGTAAATCAGGGCACCCTGGGGGTTCATGGATCACTCCGTTGGTCGCAACAGGGGGTAGAGTTTGGGGCAAGGGGGGCAGATTTCAAAGGGTGGACAAAAATCAGTAGCGAGAAGCAAGTAACGAGTTTCGAAAAGCAGAGCCGGTTTGGGGGTTCGCTTCTCGCAACTCGTTACTCGTGACTGCTTTATCCCGCCAGCTCTTCCGACCGTTCCCGCGCTGCCGCAACTGCCGCCTGGACCTGTTCGCGGAAGCCGGCTTCTTCGAACACGTTGAGGGCGGCGGCGGTGGTGCCACCAGGGCTGGTGACCTGCTGGCGCAGCACATCCGGACCGACTTCGCTGGTAATGGCCAGCTGAGCGGCTCCCCAGGCAGTCTGCAGCACCATCTGGCGAGCGGTGGCAGCATCCAGCCCCTGGGCTTTGGCCGCTTCGATCAGCGATTCCATCAGCAGGAAGAAATAGGCCGGCCCAGACCCGGAGACGGCCGTCACCGCATCCAGCTCTTTCTCTTCGGCAAACCAGAACGTCAGGCCCACAGAGCCGAGGATTTCCTTGGCCATGGCCTTTTGTTCGTCGCTGACACCCGCCGCCGCAAACAGTCCGGTGGCGCCCGCCTGCACCAGTGAGGGCGTGTTGGGCATGGAACGCACCACCGGGGTCTCGCCTAGCCAGCTTTTCAGGTTGGCCACGGTGATACCGGCAGCGATGGAGATCACCAGCGGCTGGCGATCAGCGATCAGATCACGCAGGTTCTCACACACCTCCTGCATCATCTGCGGTTTCACAGCCAGCACCAGCACATCCACACGGCTAAGCACATCCCGGTTGTCGGCGCTCACGTGTACCCGATGCAGCTGGGCCACTTCGTCCAGACGATCCTTTGAGGGGTCGCTCATCCAGATTCGGGCCGGGCGAATTCCTTTCGCCACCATGCCACCGGCCAGGCTGGTTGCCATGTTGCCGGCACCGATAAAACCGATCAGTTGCTGTGCCATAACTGCGTTGTCCTGTAGTTGTCGCGCAAGCGACACGCCGAAACTAGCGGGCCGGGCGGGGACCGAACAGGGCCGTACCCAGGCGAACCAGGGTAGCGCCTTCTTCAATGGCCACCCCGAAATCCGCACTCATGCCCATGGAGAGCGTGTCGAGGGCCGGCATTGTATTGCGCAATTGTGACAGTGTCATGGCGAGCTGTCGGAAAGCCGCCCGGTTGTGGTCATCACTGTCCGCCCGGGGAATCGCCATCAGGCCGCGCAGCGTAAGGTTCGGCAGGTCCACAATAGCCTTCGCGAGCTCGGCCACGCCCTCCAGGGGCACCCCGCTTTTGCTGGCTTCGTCGTCCACATTGACCTGTATACACACCTGCAGAGGGGGCAGCGTCTGCGGGCGCTGCTCGCTCAAACGGCGCGCCACCTTGAGCCGGTCCACGGAGTGCACCCAGTCAAACCGGGCGGCGATGTCACGCGTTTTGTTGGACTGTATCGGGCCGATGAAGTGCCATACCAACCCTCGCTCCGCCAGGGCATCCATCTTGTCGAGTGCCTCCTGGAGGTAGTTTTCACCGAAATGATGCTGCCCCTGATCCGCCAACGCCGCCACTTCATCGGCACTGCGGGTCTTGCTGACCGCCAGCAGGGTGACCGTTTCCGGGTCACGACTGGCCTGATGGCAGGCGGCAGCAATGGACTGGCGGAGGGTATTCAGGGGGCTGGCTGTCTCGGACATGGGCGGTTTTACCTGCTGATCTGTCGGTGTGGCTGCGCGGCGCCGCTTTCCCGCCGAAAGCGAATTCCCGGTGCAGTTCCTTGAACGCCTGAAAAGGTCAGGTTACTTTAGGGCGATTAGGACGATTTTCTGATGCCGTCGGTGCGCCGACGGTCGGTGAATAATAACGGAACCGGGCTCTCCATGCCCTTTTCCATAACGCACAATAACGCCAGAAGACACCATGGATATTACCGAGCTGCTCGCTTTCAGCGCCAAGAACGGCGCGTCTGACCTCCACCTGTCCGCAGGTCTGCCCCCCATGATCCGTGTTGACGGCGACGTACGTCGCATCAACCTTCCCGCCATGGAGCACAAGGAAGTCCACGCGCTGATCTACGACATCATGAATGACAAGCAGCGTAAGGACTTCGAGGAATTCTTCGAAACCGATTTTTCCTTCGAAGTCCCCGGTGTAGCCCGTTTCCGGGTCAACGCCTTTAACCACAACCGGGGGGCCGGTGCGGTATTCCGGACCATTCCGTCCAAGGTACTGACCATGGAAGACCTGGGAATGGGCAAGGTCTTCCAGAAGGTCTCCGAGTTCCCCCGTGGCATTGTGCTGGTCACCGGCCCCACCGGCTCCGGCAAGTCCACCACGCTGGCGGCCATGCTCGACTACATCAACAACACCCGTTACGAGCACATCCTCACCATCGAGGACCCCATCGAATTCGTACACGAATCCAAGAAATGCCTGGTGAACCAGCGGGAAGTGCACCGTGACACCCTGGGCTTCGCCGAAGCCCTGCGCTCGGCCCTGCGGGAAGACCCGGACATCATTCTGGTAGGGGAAATGCGGGATCTGGAAACCATCCGCCTGGCACTCACCGCGGCGGAAACCGGGCACCTGGTGTTCGGCACCCTGCACACCACCTCAGCCGCCAAGACCATTGACCGGGTTGTTGACGTTTTCCCCGCCGAAGAAAAGGCCATGGTGCGCTCCATGCTGTCCGAATCCCTGCAGGCGGTAGTGTCACAAACCCTGATGAAAAAGAACGGCGGTGGTCGGGTAGCCGCCCACGAAATCATGATCGGCACCCCCGCAATCCGTAACCTGATCCGTGAAGACAAGGTCGCGCAGATGTATTCCGCCATTCAGACCGGTGGCGCCCTGGGCATGCAAACCCTGGATCAGTGCCTGCAGGGGCTGGTGCAGAAGGGCCTGGTGGCCCGGGAAGTGGCCCGCGAAAAAGCCAAGAGCCCGGACTCGATCTAACGAGGAGATGTCACCATGGAATTCGAAGAGCTCCTCAAACTGATGGTCCAGAAAGGCGGTTCCGACCTGTTCATTACCGCCGGTGTGCCCCCCAGCATGAAAGTCCACGGCAAGATTCTGCCGGTGACCAAAAACGCCCTGACCCCGGACATGACCCGGGATATCGTGTTCGGCGTGATGACCGAAAAACAACGCAAGGATTTCGTTGAACACCACGAGTGTAACTTCGCCATCTCCGCCCGCGGCATTGGCCGTTTCCGGGTCTCGGCCTTTTACCAGCGCAACCTGGTCGGCATGGTGCTGCGGCGTATTGAAACCAAGATCCCCAATGTGGATGACCTGCGCTTACCGCCGGTGATCAAGGAACTGGCCATGACAAAGCGTGGCCTGGTGATTTTCGTGGGTGCCACCGGTACCGGTAAATCCACCTCGCTGGCGTCCATGATTGGCCACCGCAACAAGAATTCCAAGGGTCACATCATCACCATCGAGGACCCCATCGAATTCATTCACCAGCATCAGGGCTGCATCGTGACCCAGCGCGAAGTGGGCATCGACACCGACAGCTTTGAAGTGGCGTTGAAGAATACCCTGCGTCAGGCGCCTGATGTGATTCTGATTGGTGAGATCCGCACCCGGGAAACCATGGACAAGGCCATCGCCTTCGCCGAAACCGGTCACCTGTGTCTGGCCACCCTGCACGCCAACAACGCCAACCAGGCGCTGGACCGGATCATTCACTTCTTCCCCGCCGATATGCACGACCAGCTGTGGATGGACCTGTCCCTGAACATGAAAGGCATTGTCGCCCAGCAGCTGATCCCCACCCCGGACGGCAAGGGTCGCCGCGCGGCCATTGAAGTTCTGCTCGGCACGCCGCTGGTGCAGGACCATATCCGCAAGGGTGAAGTGCACATGCTCAAGGAGCTGATGAGCAAATCCCGCGAACAGGGCATGCAGACCTTCGACCAGGCCTTGTACGACCTCTACTCCGCCGGGGAAATCACCTACGAAGACGCCATGCTCCACGCCGATTCGCCAAACGATCTGCGCCTGATGATCAAACTCGGCAACGAGACTGATGCCTCAAGCCTGGATGTCGCCACCCGCGGATTGAGCCTGGAAGATACCGAATAGCCTCTGCGGTTCCACCGGACAAGGATAACCTCCTTGTCCGCCCAGCCTCGCCGCAACATCGATCCCCCGGAGAAATCTCCCCTGCTGTCAGAATTTCCGTCGAACGGTATTCGCAGGCTGTGACCGGACACCGGTTTATTGCAAAATGATGTCATGAACCCTTTGCCATCAACCAGCGACGCCTTCGCCTGCGACACGGAACATTTCGTTTCCGGTGTCGGTCTTGCCCACTTGTACTATGGCGCACAGCGTTTGGGTTTGCCGGTCGAAGATGTTCTGCGTCGCGCCCGGCTTGATCCCGGCAGCGCACTGCAGCCCATGGCCCGGGTACCCACAGCCCAACTGGAAACGTTTGTTCAGGAGCTGCTGTTGGTCAGCCAGGACGAACTGCTGGGCATGCACATTGGCCAGCAAATGATGCCTGCCATATTCAACACGCTGACGTCTTTGGCCTTCAGCGCCACCAGCCTGCGCGAAGCGCTTCACTTCACGACCAAATATCAGGCCTTGATTGGTGGCAACTCCGGCGGCTTCCATGTGGAAGAACGCCCCAATGGCAACATGTTGCTGACCGCCTCCATGGTGACCCGCCACCCCGTACTACGCCGTCATCTCATGACCAACCTGATGCTGCTGGGCACGGCCATGGTACGTTTTATTACCGGACAACCTGCGCTGGCCCCACTAAACATGATGCTGGAGCACCCAGCCATCAATGACGAGGAACGCGAAACGTTTGAGGCTCTCACCGGCTGCCCGGTGATCTTTTCTGCTGGCAGCAACCAGGTAGAGCTGGACAGCCACACGCTGGATTTACCCATCAATGTGTTTAATGACCAACGCCAGGTACAGGCAGAAGCACTCGCGCGGGAACAGCTGGCTGCCGTAGAGCAACAACAGTCCTTTATTGGGCAGGTACGATGGCTGGCTCGCGACCTCATGTTATCGGGCCTGCCACGGCGCAAGACCGTAGCCGACCGCCTCAACATTGGTCTTCGAACCCTCGACAGACGCATGGCCGAACAGGAGTTGTCATGGCAACAGTTGCTCGACGAGACTCGCGAACAACTGGCCTGTGACTATTTGAAGGTAACAGGAATGACCGTGGCCGAAATCAGCCAACGGCTAGGGTTCTCCAGCAGTCGCTCCTTTCAGCGACGCTTCCAGCAGTGGAGAGGCATGACTCCATCGCAATACCGCGAACACGGCTAACGGTTATTCGCAATCCACTTTCACCACAGGAATGCTATCGCCCCCACGTGATTGCTGCCGCACTTCCACCTTCAGTTCCCGCTCATCCAGCTGGCAATACTGTTGCGCCTGAGCAAGCGCATTGGCCAACCGTGGCATCGCTTGCGATGACAACGGCAACCCCAATGACTGAGTCCGCGCCAGCATCGCTGGCGAAATCTCTTGCTCCACCACAGGCCCTTGTCGCACCGAACCCGAACATCCCGCAAGCAGCATCATGACAATGCCCAATACCGTAATGTCTTTCATTGGAAGTTTCACCTCAAGGCTGATGATGCGCAAAGCGGGTAATCACGAAAGGTGACGATTCTTTTGCTTGCTGATCCAGGCGTTCATCCAGCCAAACAATAATGTCATTCCAGACCTGTTTTTTTTGTCCATCGTGCAACACACAATGGGAGCCGTCTTCATAAAGATGCCAACGCGAGTCGCTAGACGCGCTTTCCTCGACTAACCGCCGCGCCGCTTTTGGCGACACGAGATAATCCTCTGCTCCCTGCAAAACAATCATGGGCTTATCAATACGATCCAGATTGGCACGAATTTCGGCTGTCATCTTTTGCAAGTGCGTCACGTAGCTGGCAGCGATTGCCGAGTGCGTCATGTTCACTTCGCTGGCAACCCAGGACCTCGCCCACGGATCAAAGATCGCCTTGTTCCACATCCATTGCCCGCGCCGGCCCGCCATACTGAATACCGCAGCATTGGGAGCCATGCGGCCAACCAAGCCCGCATTCCAGGTCATGGCATTGGACAGCCAATCCGGTTGTCGCCAGGGGCCCACCTTCAGGTTCACAACCACTGGCGGGGCATTCAGAATCAAACCATGCCCCCTCTGATCTCCGCGAATATCCCATTGCAATGCAATGGCAGCCCCCAACGATTCTCCCTGCAGGTACACAGGCACCCCGGGATACCGGCGTGCCACTTCTTCAAATGCCAAGGCCAGATCCTCTACATACACCTCGGCATCACGGCTGAAGCCTGCACGGCCAAACCCCTGCGATTGCCCCCAGCCGCGCATGTCATAGGCGAACATCGCATAACCGTGTTCCACCAGATGGTTCGCCCATGGGGCATACACGCCAGTATGCGCCGCCGTGCCATGCAGCAACAAAATCACGGCCCGCGGTGCTTGCTGCTCAGGCGCCCACCACTGGCCATAAAGCTGTAGCCCATCTGCAGTTTGCAGAAGTCGGGTTTCCTGCACACCGGGATAGGCAAGATAAAATTCAGGCGCCGGGCTCGCGGGAGGAAGTCGCTGACACCCCGGCAAGAACAACAACAGCGACATCAATGTCAGAGACAACCGGATCATCACACTACCTGTCTTGTTTTTATTCAGGCCACTCAATGCGAGTGGAGACAGGCGCAGTCTAGGTCACGGACACAAGCGCCCCCACGGCATGGCTGCATTTGCCGCGTGAGTGTCAGGATATGTCTTCCCTGATGCGAATACTGGCACCCGGCGACGCGATTTGTCCCCTTCCTGACAAATTTTACCACTGCGTTTCTTATCGCCACAGGGCGCACCATTGGCGTTTCGTTCATTACGCCTCCGTGCGGAGCCGAGCATGTCCAGAATAATAATAAGCGGCTTGTTACTGTTCACCCTGGGAACAGCGCAGGCACACTTGCAACCTCTCAATGAGACGGAAATGTCGGCAGCTCACGGCGCGGGCATTGCCGTGGCACTGGACCAGTTCCGCTATGCCATGGCCCCTACCAGCTACTTCGAACAAACAGGAATCACTCCAGCCGGAGCCTGTACCGCAGCGGGTAACAACAGTGGCAACGTAGGGTGCTGGCGACGCGGCGACCTGCGCTGGTACGGGGTTAATATTTCGGGAACCGGGGCGGGTGGCAGTCACTGGAATGAAAGCAGCTGCGATGCCTCCACGGCAGCATGTCCCCGTGGCGGCCAGATTGCCTGGTTCTCTCCCTTCGACAACCCGTACGTAATGCGCTCATGGTCACCCCAAGGCATGGCCTGGGACGGCAGCCTGATCAACCAGGACGCATCCAATCCTGACAAAACCATTTACGAGTTTCTGGCCCCTACCCGTCAGCCGGATTACACCTTTTCATTCTGGGGCGAGATTGAAGCAGGGGCCACTCGCGATACCGCCACCCAGGCCTTGCAAATGGGACAGGGGGCAAATAATCCCAGCGGCGGCGGACTACTGAAAAGCCAGACACTGATACGCGGTAATGCCGCCGGCAGTATTTTCCGCCTTTTCCAACATACCGAACCGGGCAATGAAACCTTCGGTATGTTTTATCACAGCTACCTTCAAGGGGATTTCCGTTTCAGCGTTGCTCAGGCTGCTGACAACGCCACCGACCAGATTGGGGAAGCACCAACGTTCGATCCGGATGAAGGCCTGTTCTTTCGTAATGTGGATGCCTTTCTCCCTTTCGGCCAGGTCTACTATCAGGCATTGGTGCTGGGGCCGGTTGGCAACAACGGTGACTTCTACCTTGAACTCACCCCTGTTCCTGATAATCCAGCGGTCTACAACCGATTCTACGGTCTCGACAGCGGCGATGTTCGCGGCTTCGAAACAGCACGAACAGCGACACGGGATTGGCAACAGGCCTGCGGCGAAAGTGACAGCGCCTGCCAGAACTACCGCTTATCACATGGCTATGTCCGCTACGGTGACTGGTATCCGGCCATGGCAGGCTGGAATGCCCTTGGCACACGTGAAACCGTGAATGCCAGCGACGACGGCATCGTGTTTCAGGCTCGCAATGGCAGCACCTTTAATGCGTTCGCCAAACGCCCGGTCCGCATCGACAAGCGTGGCGAAAATTCCAGCATGCAGCGCACCCAGAATTACCGCTGCGATCCCAACAGCCCCGGCGCGTGCTTTACGCCAACAGAAGGACCGGTCAGCAGCGGGCCCGGCAACAATAATCTTTACTACACCACCGATCGGGTAAGTCTGGGTTCTGCTCGTATTGAAGGGCTACTGATCAACCAGTTCTACATGGAAAGCTGCCGACCGGGGGTGTGCTGATGCAACGCTATGGTCTGCTTCTTCTTCTGATGTTTCCTGGTGCCTACGGTGACTCTCTTGCTCCACTTGCCGATAACGAAATGGCGCTCATCGCCGGTCAGGCTGGCGAGGGTGTTCAACTGACCCTGCTACTGCGTAACAACGTCAACGCACAAGGCAATCCGATTGGTTGTAACAACGGCGGGCTCAACCCGTGCCGAATGGGGTTTGAGTTTTCAGATCGCGAAGGAATCTGGCTCATGCTCAAGGATTATTATGGCGAACTGCAGATCAATGACCTGCGAATTGACAGCGCCCCCTTGCCAACGATCAATACGCCCTATCTTGATCCTGAGCGTTTCGAATCTGTAGCTGGCGAATGCCTGATCGACAACTGCAATCCTGGCGGCATGCTCGCACTACGAACCTATTACCCATTCAACAAAGCTGTTGGCGCCTACAACGATCTTAACCTGTTCACCAACATCGGTCGCGTTGCCCTCGAATACGACGACACCGTTAATGCCATCCCGGGTTATATGCGCGATGCCGCCTCCGGCAGTGTGTTGGGATTTCGGGCCACAGACAGCAGGGCATTGAATGCTCCGGCCAACATGCGTTTTGAGGGTGTCTCCTATGTTTTCGGATTCTAAATCCCATAGCGGCAAGGGTATGTGGCGCGCACTGTCGCTGCTGGGATTCGCCTGCCTGTCTGCAACCGTACATGCGCAACTGGTACCCATGGAAGATGACGCACTGTCACAAGTACTGGCACAGGATGGCAGCCTTTTCCTGTCTGATCACATCGGTCCCAATGCGTTGGCCAATGCCCCCAGCGATGGTTCCGCCAACTTCGATTTCTATCGCATGGGTCTGGACGTCAAACTCAACCTGAATGCCAATATTGCAAAATTCCAGCTTGGCTGTGGCGGGGTAAACGATTTGCTGACGACGTCAGCCCCTTGCGACATTGATATTGATTACCTGAGCTTTATGGGAGTGAATAACGACGGGGATTTTCCATCCCTGGACGGTCCGGAAAGCGCCTTTGAACTGATCCGTCCTTATGTAGAGCTGGCAATAAAAAACGACAGCACCGCCACATTGCGTGAAGTTGCCGGTATCAAGATAGGCGGCCAGCGTATTAATGGTGCACTGTCAATTGGTCGTGATTATACCGGCTCGGGAAAACCTTCAGAAGGCTTCATCGGGCCAGGGCTGGAAAGCAACCTGATCAATCAGGAGCATGGTGGCGCATGCAACCCCTCTGCCACCACAGGTCAGGGTGTAGTCAACTGCCATTCTGGCATTAATAGTGTGTCTGGATTTCTGTCGCTGGAGCTTTCTGCCGCGATTCGTGCGAGAGCAAACCTGCTGAATTTTTTTGATGCTGACCTCAACACCTGTTTTGGTCGTATGAATCCAGCCCAGTATGGCTGTAACGCCAACTCAACACCGTTCTTTGTCGATGCCAGTGGTACACGTCTGCAAACCCTGCACGTGGCGGCCGCCAAACTCACGGTCGACGCTATCGATCTGAACTGTAATTTCTGGAATTTCGCGGTCTGTCTTCCCGCGCAAGGTGTAGCCAATCTGATCATTGATGAGGGCTATGGGCAACTTCGCATTGACATGCGCCAGGTGCATTACCTGCTCACACCAGATACAGAAAACTTTTTCCTTTCCATGCAACGCGAACGGGTTGCGTGGCCAAATTACAGCAAGGCACCACCACCCAATAACCAGGCTTTTGATGCCTGCAATCCTGCGTATGGGCAGATTCCTGCTAATGGCCGTTGCTCAAGTGCCTATGCCCCTACTGCCAATACGGGTTGGTGGCTGAACGCTCCCGGGGCAAAAATTCTGAACATCAATCCGCCTAACCGTATTGATGTGGGCTACGTGGACCTGGGCACGGCGGTTAGCCTGCTCGGTCCTGAAGGACAACTTTTGATTGATAATCCCAAGATCGATTTGCCAAGGGTATCCAATTGTTACGGCAGCGCGGTGTTCTGCTAAGGAGGCGATTATGAATCGACCAGGCCCGTTATGGATCCCTTTACTCTTTTTCACACCATACGCTCTTGCACTGCAGGCCATGAGCGATGACGCACTGTCATCTATTAACGGCGCAGATGGCGTATCAGTGACACTAAGCAGTCAAGCTCCACTGCGTCTCGATACCCTCAAGTGGATTACCGATGATAATTCGTTGAATAACGGTGCCTGCACCGGCGGACTGAATGGTCAGCATGCCTGCACCCTGGTTAAGGATATTGTTCTGGAGGGGCACGGTGGCAACCTTCAGCAGCAATGGCACCTGGACGCTGGCAGTGATGGCTCCGGGCAGCCCTACCTGAGCCTTTCCGGACAATGGTCAAACCAGCAATTGACCCTTGGATCCCTCTCTCTGCACACCGCCAATGACGATGCCAGTGACCGCTCACTTGGCAGTCTTGCACTATTGTCAGCCGGGCAATTTTCGCTCAGTAATCGAGGTGGCCCCTTTAATCTTGAGGATAATCTTGCTTCGCTGGATTTTTCACTTAACGGTGACGTGATATATCGCCAGGGGCCTGCTGGCAGTCCGGAACTCAGCTTTGCCAACCTGCAACTTGATACCCGTTTCAGTACCGGCGCGGCCAATGGACAATCCGCCGGACTTGGACGCGTTGGCATTGACTCCCGGGGCCTGCTTCTGCAAGCCCCCTATGCCGATGTAAATATCGGCTTTGACCTGGCGTTCAAGAATTCGCCGACCAACTTTGATGTAAGTGGTCGCAGTAACCTGCTGCGTTTTGGCTGGCGTGGTGGCTTGGTCAACCCTCAATGGCATCTACAAGCAGGGGGCGTTGGTTATAACACCTATGTCAACGGCCCCAATACCTTTCAGGATACTGATGGCAGCGTTACCGGTAGTCGCTCAGAAGGCATTAGCCTTTACACCGCCTGGGATTTTGACAGCGACTTCGCCCTGTCGCTGGGGGAGGCCGGTGGTAACGGAACCGTGGCCCGCTTTAGCCAATGGCAACGACTTGGTGCAGCACCCGGGCCGATGTTCGCCCTGCCCGTTGTATTCGATGTGATGCAAGGAGGGAGCGGGCCCTCAGGTTTGTGTGCCGGCGCTGCCACTTCAGGGGTCCTGGACCAGTCATCCTGCATGGCCACTGGAGGGGAGTGGTACAGTAATGACCTGCCCGGTAGCAACGAAAGTGCTTTCGCGATATTGATGCGTGATGCGCGATTACTTGCCTACAACACGCGCGTTGAAGTAGAAGATCCTCTTTCCGGTGGGACAGTTACGCCGCTTGACTGGGGCGCCGCCTTTACCTTCGGAAAGCTTGATGCCGATATTTTTCTCTATCCCTATGGTCGCGCATCGGGTGCCAGCGTAGTAACCACTGACTCGGGAATTCGTGCCGATATCACCCTGATAGCGCAATCTCCTGATGCCTGGCGTCGAGCCAACAGCAGCGATCCGGCAGTGCGTTCAACCGCAGGCGACGGCTGGCAAACCAACACCCATTTTATGCTGGTGGATACCCAGAGTCATCGCGGCGTAGGCTTCATGAATGGTGATATTTTTTACCGTGCACGGGACCTATTCTTGCGCGTAACCGATGGTGATTCTCGTTACCCCCAACTTCCCGGTGGGCTGTGGTTACAGACAGATAATCTGGCTCAGTACCGTTTTCGAGCACTATTTGGTGGTGGCAATATGAGCGACCTTAGCTACGATGCCCTCACCAGGGTTTCACTGATAGATGTGAATTTGCAAACCGATCAGTTCCTGTTTGTACTCAACCCGCTACCGGTCGACACCAACACCGGAGCGGCACCCATCGGCTTTAATGGTCTGCTGGATTTGGACAATAGCTATATTCGAGTCGGCGAGGTATCAAGCCCGCAATCCCGATTCTATATCGACGCCCTGTCCGGGCGAGTCGCATGGCGCAACGGCAGCCTGTCAATGGTTTCCGGTCAGCACACCGCTGATGGCTTGCCGCAACTGGCGATCAGTAACGATTTGGATATTGGCCAATCCGCACATTTTGGTGGCGCCGCAGGTGATCCACTGATTGGAACGGTCGGGTTTGGATCAGAAGATTTTGGGCGCATGGTCATTCCCGCAGGCACATGGCACAACGAGATCAGGCTGAAGATTCCCTGACGGATATCGCCGCCTGAAGATCAATAGTGTGGTGGAGGCGCATCTTCCACTTGTGTGGCAGCGAATGCCTCGCTCAGGTCTACCAATCGATCCACCATCTTGCGGCAAGCGGTTTCCAGCTCACGGATCTGACGTTGCTGATCACTGACGATCTGGTTGAGGGATTCGATCAGGTCTTCCTGATAGGCCAGTTTGGTCTCGATATCAATCAAGCGGTCTTCGCTCATGGGAATCTCTCTATTGCGCTCCTGCGGAAATGGCTGGGGCAAGCTGCAAGACAGCCCACCTGCACGCCTGGCAGCTTGCAGCTGTTCGCACCATTGTACTGGCCCTTTATCCATATTTCCGCTATGGTTTGTGCCGTCTTGGGGGAGTAGTCGCTCGATCGCTTTCCTCTGCCGTTTCACGGCACAAGCCTCAAGGTGGCCGTCAACATAGTTGCGCCTCATGCGCATGGCGTCCACGCCCGCACTGCCCTCCGGGCCACGCGGACTGACGAGACCTGAGACACGACTTGCATTCCGCTGGGGCGGGATTGGCAGGTGGTGTCTCATGTCAACGTTAATCCCGCCCCTCTGGAATAACCTCAATGGAAGCCCTGTTCAGTTCCCTGTTGCTGGTTGCCCTTGGCGAAATCGGTGACAAGACTCAGCTACTGTCGCTGGCACTGATCCTTAAATTCCGCAAGCCCTGGCCCATTCTGGCCGGCGTAGTCGTCGCCACCCTGTTGAATCACGGCGCCTCGGTCTGGTTTGGCGACTGGTTGGCGGACACCGTCCCGATGGACTGGATGCGCTGGATTCTCGGCATCAGCTTTATGGCCCTGGGCCTGTGGATGCTGATTCCCGATGGCGATGAAGAGATCAAGGAAGAGCCGAAATACGGGCCTTTCCTCACCGCTCTCGTGCTGTTCTTCATTGCCGAGATCGGCGACAAGACCCAGCTGGCGACGATTGCCCTGGCGGTGCAGTTCAAGGACCAGTTCTGGCCGGTACTCAGTGGCTCAACCCTGGGCATGATCGCCGCCAACCTGCCAGTCATCTGGCTGGCCCACCAGTTTGGTGGCAAACAGTTCGAGCGCCGCGCACACCGGATTAGCGCCGCCCTGTTTTTTGGCTTCGGTATTCTCGCGCTGGTGACCTGACGGCCCCCCAGGCCTGCTACAATCCAACTTTGCGTCTGTGCGTATTGCCAGCGCCCCTGTTTGCGAGTGAAACCATGGCCCTGACTGCCACCATCTACAAAGCCGAGCTGACCATCTCGGATATGGACCGGGACTACTACGCCACCCATAACCTGACGGTGGCGCTACACCCTTCGGAAACCGAATCGCGGATGATGCTACGCCTGATGGCGTTTGCGCTCAGCGCCCACGAAGACCTGACCTTCACCAAAGGGCTGTCGAGCACCGATGAACCGGATCTGTGGCAACGCAACCCCGATGACACTCTGGAGCACTGGATCGAACTGGGCATGCCCGACGAAAAACGCCTTCGCAAAGCCTGCGGCCTGGCGCGTCAGGTCACCCTCTACTGCTATGGCCCCCGTGCTCCGCAGGTATGGTGGGACAGCATCAAGAACAAGGTTACCCGGTTCGATAACCTGCGCGTTATCCATGTGAGCGCAGACAGTGAAGCCGCCCTCGCCGAGAGCACCCAGCGCAGCATGCAGCTGCAGGCCATGATTCAGGATGGCCAGGTGTGGTTCGGCAGCGCGGAGCACTCCGTAGAGATGGGGCTGGACCAGTGGTACCCGGCCAACCCGCACTGAAGCAGGCAGGGCACCCATCACGTCGGTGCCCTGATTTTTGCGACTACATGCTTCGCTGATTCACCCGCGCCATAAGCTGTTCCGCGCTTTCCTTGCGCTCGGAATAGCGGTCCACGAGATAGTCGCTGCGGTCGCGGGTCAGGTAGGTGAACTTCACCAGCTCTTCCATCACATCGACAATACGGTCGTAGAACCCCGAGGGTTTCATGCGATCGTTGTCGTCGAACTCCAGAAAGGCTTTCGGCACCGATGACTGATTGGGTATCGTCACCATACGCATCCAGCGACCCAGCACGCGCAACTGGTTTACCGTGTTGAATGATTGCGAGCCGCCACACACCTGCATCACCGCCAGGGTTTTTCCCTGAGTGGGACGCACTGCCCCCAGCGACAAAGGAATCCAGTCGATCTGCGCTTTCATGATGCCGGTCATGGCGCCGTGACGCTCCGGCGAACACCACACCATACCCTCGCTCCAGGTAACCCGGTCACGCAGCTCTTTCACCTTGGGGTGATCGACCTCTTCGCTGTCGGGCAATGGCAACCCATCGGCATGAAAGATGGCTGTTTCCGCGCCCATGGCTTCCAGAATCCGGGCCGCCTCCATCACCACAAGCCGGCTGAACGACCGCGAACGCAGCGAACCATACAGCAACAAAATGCGAGGTTTGTGCTCCGACGGCGTGTCGCGAAACACGGCATCCGCGGTCGGAACCCGGAAACAGTTGTTATCAAGATTGGGGGTATCACTCATTTCTTCTTTCCATCCAACGAAAACCCAATATCAGAAATGATTACGACTTTCTTGATCCAGGTTTTTCGCTGTTAACTATTCACTATGAATTGCTTGTCTCGAACCAATGAGAGGTACGATTAACAATCGCCACCAGTGACAACATCACCGGAACCTCTACCAACACGCCCACGACCGTGGCCAGAGCCGCGCCGGAATGCAGACCGAACACACTGATTGCTACCGCCACCGCCAACTCGAAAAAGTTGCTGGTACCAATGAGGCAAGCGGGTCCTGCCACGTTATGTTTGAGACGCAGTTTTTTGGCCGCCCAATAGGCAATCACAAAAATGCCATAGGTCTGTATCAGCAACGGAATGGCAATCAACACAATGGCCATGGGTTTGGCCAAAATGGTCTCGGCCTGGAAGCCAAACAACAGCACCACTGTCGCCAACAGGCCCATCACGCTTACCGGTTTCAGCGCATGAACAAACTGCGCCACCCGCTCATCGCTGCCAAGCCACTGACGGGTAACAAAACCGGCAATCAGCGGCAATAACACATACAACACCACAGACAGCAACAACGTATCCCACGGCACCGTGATGTCACTGACGCCCAGCAACAAACCGGCAATCGGTGCAAACGCAAAGACCATGATGATGTCGTTAACGGACACCTGCACCAGGGTGTAATTGGCATCCCCGCGGGTAAGCTGGCTCCACACAAACACCATGGCCGTACAGGGTGCCACGCCCAGCAAGATCATGCCGGCGATGTATTCTGTTGCGGTTTGCGGGTCTACCCAGCCGGCGAAGAATACCTTGAAAAAAAGCCACCCCAGCGCAGCCATGGTGAATGGCTTGATCAGCCAGTTGATCACCAGTGTCAGTAACAGGCCGCGGGGGTTCTTGCCGACCTGTTTGATGGCGGTGAAATCAATCTGGATCATCATCGGGTAGACCATCACCCAGATAAAGACCGCTACCGCCAGATTCACATGGGCGTACTCAAACCCGGCTACGGCTTCGAAGGCACCCGGCATGACCAACCCAAGCCCGACCCCCGCGGCAATGGCCAGGGCCACCCAGAGACTCAGATAACGTTCAAAAAACGGCATTACTCGCTACCCATCTCACGGTGGATTTTCTGTGCACAAGCGACAAGACCGAGCCCATTCATGCTCTCAAGGTCCAGCGATGCCAGCGCTTCAATCCGTGCGTGCAGTTCGTTATAGGTGGTCTCGAACGCAGCACGAATGGTGTCTTCGCTACCGGTAACGTGGGCCGGGTCTGCCAGCCCCCAATGCACCTTGGGCGTATCACCCAGCCACACCGGGCAGGATTCCCCGGCGGCGGCATCACACACGGTAATCACCAGATCAATCTGCTCACCCTCCAGAGCATCCATGGTCTTGGAGCTGGGGTTATTCACCTCGACACCGTGGCGCGCCAACACAGCCAGCGCGTTTTCATTAACGGTGCCAGTGGGCATGCTACCCGCGCTCAGGCCATGAAGCCGGCCTTGACCCAGATGATCGGCCAGCGCTTCGCCAATAATGGATCGGCAGGAATTGCCGGTGCACAAAAACAGAATTGTCAGGGGCGTATTCATATCCGTCTCTCAGAGTTAGCCGCAGCAAGCGGTGTTAGGAAGGGTAATGTTCAGGTCCTCACGGGCCGGAATCACCAGGGTGGCAATTACCTCGGCCGCCCATTGCGGCAATGCCGGGTTCAGCTGGTAATGCATCCAGGTGCCCTGACGGCGAGCCACTACCAGCTCGCATTGGCGCAGCTGGGCCAGATGCCGGGAAATGGTGGACTGCGGTGCCTGCAGGCTGTCTACCAGATCACACACACACACCTCACCCTGACCGTGCAGCAGGCAGATCAGGCTGAGACGGGTGTCATCACCCAGGCATTTGCACAATTGGGTCGGTGTCATCATGGCCGCTGGCATCCCTATATCTATATATCCGGAAATACGGATATTATAAGCTCCAAGTTACAAAAGACAAGTTTCAAAGGGGGAAGGCTTTGTGACAGCGGGCAGGCCCGTGGCCTCGTTTAAAAGTACAACCTTGCCGTAGGAGCGTCGCTCGCGGCGCGATTACCGAGCCTTGGCGAGGAGAAAGTTTCGAGTTACGAGACGCGAGCGACGCTCCTACGGAAGCCCAAACAAAAAACCCGACCTTGTCTGGCCGGGTTTTCCTTGTAGCTTGTAGCTTGAGGCTGCCCTACTTTTTCAACTTCGCTTCAATCTCGTCCACGCTGATGTGGCGCACATCCTTGCCTTCCACCAGATAGATCACCTGCTCGCCAATATTGCGGGCGTGATCACCAATGCGCTCCAGCGCGCGCAGCGACCAGATGATGTTCAGTACCCGGGAAATGGAACGGGGATCTTCCATCATGAACGTGACCAGCGAGCGCATGGCACTGCGGTATTCCAGGTCCACTTCCTTGTCTTCGGCAGCCACCTCCAACGCTTTTTTGGCATCAAAGCGTGCAAAGGCGTCCAGCGTATCGCGCAACATGTTACGCACGTGGTTCCCGATATGACGCACTTCCACATAACCCCGTGGAGACTCACCCTCTTCCGCCAGCTGCTGCCCCATACGGGCAATCTTGGCGGATTCGTCACCGATGCGCTCCAGGTCTGACACCGCTTTGGTAACGGCGATAATCAACCGCAGATCCGACGCCGCCGGCTGGCGCAGCGCCAGCACCTTGGTGCACTCCTCGTCGATCAGCATTTCCAGCTTGTCGACCTTGTCCTCGGTTTCCATCACCTTTTCCGCAAGGGCGGAATCGGCCTGCAGCAATGCCTGCAACGCGTCCACCACCTGCTTTTCTACCAGGCCACCCATTTCCATCAGGTTGTTGCGGATGGACTCCAGCGCGTCGTTGAACTGGGATGAGCTGTGCTCACCAAAATGCATGCGATCCATGATCCTGCTCTCCTTGTGCCTTAACCGAAGCGGCCGGTGATGTAAGCTTCTGTCAGATCGTGTTCCGGCTTGGTGAACACGGTATCGGTATCATTCATTTCCACCAGACGCCCCAGATGGAAGTAAGCGGTGCGGTTGGAGACACGGGCCGCCTGCTGCATGGAGTGGGTCACGATGGCAATGGTATAGGACTCGCTCAGCTCAGCGATCAACTCTTCGATCTTGGCGGTGGCAATGGGGTCCAGCGCAGAACAGGGCTCATCCATCAGCACCACTTCCGGGCTTACGGCAATGGTACGGGCGATACACAGGCGCTGCTGCTGACCACCGGACAGGCCCGTGCCAGGGGAATGCAGACGGTCCTTTACTTCATTCCACAAACCCGCCTTTTGCAGGCTGGTTTCCACGATTTCGTCTAGGTCATATTTCTTGTTGGCCAGACCGTGAATCCGGGGACCATAGGCCACGTTGTCATAAATCGACTTGGGAAAAGGGTTCGGCTTCTGGAACACCATGCCCACCCGTGCACGCAGCTCCACCACATCGAGCTTGGGATCATAAAGATCCTGGTCTTCCAGGTGCAGGTTGCCCTTTACCTGACAGATATCGATGGTGTCATTCATGCGGTTCAGACAACGCAGAAAGGTGGATTTACCGCAACCGGAAGGACCGATCAGCGCCACCACTTCGTTCTTGCCGATGTCCAGGCTGACGCCGTGGATGGCCTGCTTCTCGCCGTAGAACACCTCCACGTCGCGCATGCGCATCTTCGGGTTGTCCACATAAGGGGTTCCGACCGTCTGGTCCGGATAGCGGATTGTCTCGTCCATTGCCTGTTCACCTTCAATCTGGTCAGCCAGCTTCATGTTACCTGGCGCTTTGTCATCAAACTTTTCTGCAGTATCCATGATTCTTACCTCGTTACCAGCGCCGCTCAAGGCGCTTGCGCAGGAACACCGCCAGCGTATTCATGGCGATCAGGAAAGACAGCAGCACCATGATGGCCGCGGAGGTCAGGGCCACGAAGGACTGCTCCGGGCTATCGGCCCACAGGTAAATCTGCACGGGCAGCACGGTGGAGGGATCCAGCGGCCCACCCGGGACATCCACAATGAACGCCACCATACCGATCATCAGCAGCGGGGCCGTTTCGCCCAGTGCCTGGGCCATACCGATGATGGCGCCGGTCAGCATGCCAGGCAGGGCCAGCGGCAGCACATGATGCAGTACCACCTGCATTTTCGAGGCGCCCAGGCCCATGGCCGCTTCGCGGATGCTCGGCGGCACCGCCTTGATGGCAGCACGGCTGGAAATAATGATGGTGGGCAGCGTCATCAGGGTCAGAACGATACCCCCGACAACAGGTACCGAACGGGGCAACCCGAACAAACCGATAATCACCGCCAGACCCAACAGGCCGAAAATGATAGAGGGCACCGCCGCAAGGTTGTTGATGTTCACTTCAATGAAATCAGTGAACTTGTTCTTGGGCGCAAATTCTTCCAGGTAAATGGCCGCGGCCACCCCAATAGGGAAGCTCAGTATCAAGGTCACCAGCATAGTGAAGAACGAACCGGTCACCGCCCCCCAGATACCCGCCAGCTCCGGCTCGCGGGAATCCCCGTGGGTGAACAGGGACTGGTTCCACTGCAACTCCACACGGTCCTGCGCCTCCAGACTCTCGATCCAGCTCTTCTGGTTATCACTGAGACGGGACTCCAACCGGTCGTCCTGGGCAGATTTCACATATACGTCGACGTCGTCATCGGCGAGCAACCACAGGGTGATGCTCTTGCCCATCAAGGAAGGGTCATCCTTGAGCAAATCGCGCAGTTCATAGCCGGCCCCGGTGCTGATCAGGCTGTACAGCTCACGCTTTTCCTGGCGACCACTGGCCGACGGAAACTCTTCGCGCAGGGCGTTGCGAATAACACCATCATAATTGGCAAAATTGAGCTGCTCTTCATCACGAACATCACTGATATCCAGCGTGTCCTGATCGAAGGTCACCTCCATCTTCACGTAGGTTTCGAAGAACGCGCTATGGCCCTTGCCAATGATGTCCGTAAACAACAGCACCAGGGCCAGCAGGCCAAAACCAATGGCGCCCACACCAAAGGCCTTGAAACGACGCTCAGCACGGTAGCGTTTGGCCAGTGACTTGCGTACCTGTTCGGTGGTCTTGCTCATGTCGAATGCCTCCAGGCGCTAGTCGTACTGCTCGCGATACTTCTTCACAATGTGAAGCGCGATCACGTTGAGCAACAAGGTAGTGATAAAGAGCATCAGGCCAAGGGCGAAGGCCGCCAGGGTCTTGGCACTGTCAAACTCCTGGTCACCGGTCAGCAGGGTCACGATCTGCACCGTCACCGTAGTCACCGCATCCAGTGGATTTGCGGTGAGATTCGCCGCCAGTCCCGCCGCCATCACCACAATCATGGTTTCACCAATGGCCCGCGATGCCGCCAGCAGAATACCGCCCATGATGCCCGGCAGAGCCGCCGGAAAGATGACCTTCTTGATGGTTTCTGAACGGGTAGCCCCCAGCCCCAGTGACGCATCGCGCAGCGCCTGAGGCACCGCCGTGATCACGTCATCCGCCAGCGACGACACAAACGGGATAATCATCACGCCCATCACCAGGCCCGCCGCCAAGGCCGACTCCGAGGCCACATCCAGGCCGATGGATTCACCGATCTGGCGAATCACCGGGGCCACGGTGAGTGCAGCAAAGAAGCCGTATACCACCGTCGGCACGCCTGCCAACACTTCCAGAGCGGGCTTGGCAAACGCGCGCACTCTGGCGGGAGCATATTCGGCCAGGTAGATGGCAGACATCAGCCCCACCGGCACCGCCACCAGCAAGGCGATGGCAGAAATCAGCAAGGTGCCGACAAACAGGGGAATAGCCCCAAAAGCCCCTTCAGAGGCAACCTGGTCAGCACGCAGAGCCGTCTGCGGACTCCAGTGCAGGCCGAACAGGAAATCCGTAGCCGGCACCTTGCCGAAGAAACGGATGGATTCGAACAGCACCGACATCAGAATGCCAACCGTGGTCAGGATGGCGATGGTGGCACTCAGCATGAACAGTGTTTGCAGGACTTTTTCGACCTGTTGCCGGGCACGCATTTGCGGCGAAATTTTCACCCAGCCCCAGGCCGTTCCCAGCATAGCCACCACGATCACAACAACCGTAATTGCCATGGTATTGAGCTGACGCAGGCTATTCAGTTTCTCCGCTGCCGCCGCAATTTCCGGTGATACCGAAGCCGGAGACAGGGCACCACTGGCCACATTGCTGATCTGGTTGAGCATCAGGTTCGCAGCGGAGCCATCCACCGGTTGACTGGCCGCCGGCAGGCTTCCCATCACCATGTTGCGAATCAGGGTGTCATCAAACGCCAGCCAGACCCCCAGCACGACCAGGGCCGGGATAGCACACCAGATTGCCGTACGCATGGCGTAATAGAACGGCAATGAGTGCAGGTGGCGAATGCCGCCCAGCGGTCGAGCCAGGGCAAAGGAACGGCGGTGCCCCATGTAATAGGCCCCGGCGATCATTACCACCAGCAGCAACAGCAGATTACCGGTTTGCATGGTGTTCTCCGTTTAGGTTTTTTCTCCAGTCAACGCAGCGACCTTGGTGCACCGTTGACTGCAAAAAAAATGTCATAAATTTGATCGCTGGTTAAAAAGCCCGACGGTGGTTCCACCGTCGGGCTGAAAGCATCCCTGCTTTTTCTTCTCTTCCAGAACTCAGCGCTTAGTGCAGCTCGGCATCGGTCATGGATACCAGGCCACGAGCCTGTTTCTGCATGTCACCGCGCAGGTCATCGGCCAGCGGGATCATGCCTTTCTCGGCCAGGTAACCCTCACCGCCCCAGGCTTTCTCGCTGGTGAATTCCTTCACGTAACCTTCGATGCCCGGTACCACACCTACGTGAGCTTTCTTCACGTAGAAGTACAGAGAGCGGGATACCGGGTAGTCGCCAGACGCAATGCTATCAAAAGTCGGGGCCACACCGCCTACTTTAGCGCCCTGTACCTTGCCACGGTTCTGATCCAGGAAGGAGAAACCGAACACGCCGAATGCGTTGGGGTTCTTTTCCAGCTTCTGAACGATCAGGTTGTCGTTCTCGCCCGCTTCTACGTAGGCGCCGTCTTCACGGATGCTGCGGCAGATCGCCTTGTACTTGGACTTGTCTTCGCCCTTGATGGCCTTCAGCCACGGGAAGGTCTTACAACCACCTTCGATAGCCAGCTCGTTGAACGCATCACGGGTACCGGAAGTCGGCGGCGGACCGAGAACCTCGATCTTGGTGTTCGGCAGCGCCGGGTTCACTTCTTTCCAGGTCTTGTAGGGGTTGGCGACCAGCTTCTCACCGCCTTTCGGATCCGGAACTTCCTTGGCCAGGGCCAGGAACAGATCACGCAAGGTAACGTCCATGTGCTTGCCTTTGGAAGAGTTGGCAAACACGATGCCGTCATAACCGATAACCACTTCGGTGATGTCCTTCACGCCATTTTCCTGGCACTGGGCAAACTCGGACTTCTTCATGCGACGGGACGCGTTGGTCACGTCAGGGTGCTGGGTCCCCACACCCGCACAGAACAGCTTCATGCCGCCGCCGGAACCGGTAGATTCGATTTTCGGGGTCGGGTTGGAAGAGCTGCGACCGAAACGCTCAGCGACGGTGGTCGCGAACGGGTACACAGTGGAAGAACCCACGATGGAAATGTAATCACGGGTGTCGGCAGTGGCCGGGGCGCTGGCGAAAGCCAGGGCAGCGGCGGCGCTCGCCAGGGTTGCTTTGATCTTGAAGTTCACAATAAGCCTCCAGTTACATGGCACCGGCGATGATTGTTTTGGTCCACCCCGGTCGTTCTAAATGTTGCAAGCCAGTTCATGTTTCAGCACAGCGCATCCTAGAGACGCTTTATGACAACCACATTACACCCATGTAGCAATTCGAATTTTTTCATTTGCTCACCCCTGACCAGAAACGAAAAACCCGCCAACCACGGGGCCTGACGGCTGAAAAGTCATGCCAAGCCCCGTATAATCCGCCCCCATACTGACTCGGACCCAACAATAACAAGGTGTCATGAAGCACACGTTCCTGCGCTGGCAGCATCGCCTGACCCGCCTGACCACGGCCGTTGGCCGCCTTTCCGCCTGGCTTGCCCTGTTTCTGGTGCTCGGCATGGTGCTGGTGGTGGCACTGCGCTACGCCTTTGGGATTGGCAATATTGCCCTGCAGGAATCGCTGACCTACCTGCATGGCGCCCTGTTTATGCTCGCTATTGCCTATACCCTGGCGGAAGACGAGCACGTTCGGGTGGACGTGCTCTATCAACGGTTTTCCCCGCGTACCCGAGCCTGGGTCAATTTGCTCGGTACCCTTTTCCTGCTGCTGCCAGTGTGTGCCGCCCTGTTCTGGCTGTCGCTGGACTATGTGGCCAGCAGCTGGCGAGAGCAGGAAGGTTCCGCCAACGGCGGCTTGCCCTTCGTCTATCTGCTCAAGTCCCTGTTGCTGGTGCTACCTGCCCTGTTGGGCATTCAGGGACTGGCCGACCTGCTGCGCCATACCCTGACCCTGCTGGGGACACCATTGGCCCCACCCAGCGCACACCCGGAGGACACCCTGTGATCGAGTGGATTCCGCTGATCATGTTCGTCGCGGTGTGCCTGGTGCTGCTCAGCGGCTACCCGGTAGCCTTTGCCCTGGGGGGCACCGCCCTGCTGTTCGCCGCGGGCGGCATGGCCACCGGCATCTTTAACCCCGCTGACCTTACCTTTGTGCCCAACCGCCTGTTCGGCATCATCGAGAACACCACCCTGATGGCGGTGCCACTGTTCGTGTTCATGGGGGTCATGCTGGAAAAATCCCGGGTGGCAGAAAACCTGTTATCCAGCATGGGCCGCCTGTTTGGCCCACTGCCGGGAGGCATGGGCCTGGCGATCATTCTGGTCGGTGCACTGCTGGCCGCCAGCACCGGCATCGTCGGCGCCACCGTGGTGACCATGGCCCTGTTGTCGCTGCCCACCATGTTGCGCCAGGGCTACCAGCCGCAACTTTCCACCGGACTGATCTGTGCTACCGGTACGCTGGGGCAGATTATCCCCCCGTCCATTGCCCTGGTGCTGTTGGGGGACGTGCTGTCCAACGCCTATCAGGAGGCTCAACTCAAACAGGGGTTGTGGTCACTGGACACGGTTTCGGTGGGTGACCTGTTCGTCGGAGCCCTGATCCCCGGGCTGATACTGGTGGGCCTGTACCTGCTGTATGTGCTGGTCATTAGCTGGTGGAAGCCCCATCTTGCCCCCGCCATGCCCCGCGACGAGGCAAATGACATCGGGTGGGGCGATATCCTGCGCGGACTGCTGCCGCCACTGCTGCTCATCGCAGCGGTACTGGGCTCTATTCTCACCGGTAAGGCGACCCCCACTGAGGCCGCCGGGGTCGGGGCCTTCGGCGCCCTGCTGCTGGCGGCTTTCAACCGGCACCTGGACCTGGCCATTGTTGGCGAAGTCGTCCGCAGCACCAGCCGGGTGACCGCCATGGTGTTTATGATCCTGATCGGGGCCAGCCTGTTTTCACTGGTGTTCCGGGGCTTTGGCGGCGAAGATGCCGTACACAGCCTGTTCGAGGCCATGCCCGGAGGGGTGATTGGCGCCACCCTGATGGTCATGCTGCTGATCTTTCTGCTCGGCTTTATTCTCGACTTTATCGAGATCACCTTCGTGGTGGTGCCGATTGTCGGACCTGTGCTGCTGGCGATGGGGCTCGATCCGGTATGGTTGGGAGTGATGCTGGCCCTGAACTTGCAAACCTCGTTCCTGACCCCACCTTTCGGATTCGCACTGTTCTACCTGCGCGGGGTGGCCCCGGCGGAGGTACGCACCGCACAGATCTATCAGGGGGTAGTACCTTTTATCGTTATTCAGCTTGTGATGCTGGGTATACTGGCACTGTTTCCGCAACTGGCCACCTGGTTGCCCGCCATGCTGTACCCCTGACATGGCTATTGGGCGCGGCAATCCCGGTCTCGCCTCGGCCGGATCGCCATGCGAGCATGGCTCCTGCAGGGTGCTCAGGCTGTTTAGTGGCGCCGAACTCAACGAGTTGGAGGTCTATTCCGTTATTCGGAAAGACAGACGAACACTTTCACGCACGGCCCCGGGCCCGCGACCAAAATGTGGATAACAACATGACCGATCACACCGATGACACCCCGCAACCGATTGGCACCCTGGCCATCCAGACCATTGCCATGCCCCAGGATTCCAACTGGAACGGCGACATTTTTGGCGGCTGGCTGGTGTCCCAGATGGACCTGGCCGGCGCCGTTACCGCCCGCAAAAAAGCCCGTGGCCGGGTCGCCACCGTGGCCATCGATTCCATGGCCTTCTTGCGCCCGGTCCCCATTGGCGCGGTGGTCAGCTGCTATACCCAGCTGCAGGATATCGGCCGCAGCTCCATGCAGATTCTGGTGGAAGTCTGGATTCGTGAAGACACCGGCACCCTCTCCAAGGTGACCGAAGGGCATTTCACCTTTGTAGCCATTGATGACACCGGGCGTACCCGGGTAGTGCCGCAAGACTAGTTTCGAGAAACGAGTTTCGAAGATCTGGACACAACCCCCATCCGGATGAGGGTTTTCACAACTCGAAACTCGTCACTCGCTTCCTTAACCCGTAGCGATCAGCCTTCCAGCTCGCTGCGAATATTCAGGTACGGTTGCTCGGCGATGGCCATGGTATTGATGGATTCATCGCGGAACTTGCGGTACGACTGATACACCTTGCGGGCATCCTTGTTATCTGCCACCAGTGCCTCGACCACTTCATCACTGGCCTCTTTCAAGGCTTTCAGCACATCATCCGGCAGGCGACGCAGTTTGGTGCCGTGCTTGTTGACCAGTTCGTCCAGGGCGGCGTTGTTGCGTGCGGTGTACTCATCCAGCATGTCCTGGTTTTCTGACTGGGCGGCATAGCGAATAATCGCCTGCAGGTCTGCCGGCAGGCTGTCCCAGACTTTCTTGTTGATGGTCAGTTCCAGCGTCGGGCCCGGCTCCTGCCAGCCCGGGTAGTAGTAGTACTCGGCCACCCGGTGCAAGCCAAAGGTCAGGTCATTGTAGGGGCCAACCCAGTCCGCCGCGTCAATGGCGCCGGTCTGCAGCGAGGTAAACACTTCAGCCCCCGGCAACTGCACCGGGATGGCGCCGACCTTGGCCAGTACTTCTCCGGCCAGGCCCGGCATGCGCATTTTCAGGCCCTTGAGATCGTCAACGCTGTTGATCTCCTTGTTGAACCAGCCCGCCATCTGGGTACCGGTATTGCCACAGGCAAACGGCTTGAGATTGAACTGGGCATACAGGTCATCCCACAGTTCCTGACCACCACCATGGTGCAGCCAGCCATTCATTTCCTGGGCGGTAAGTCCGAAGGGTACGGCGGTAAAGAACGGAGTGGCGGGGTGTTTACCTTTCCAATAGTAGGCGGCGCCGTGGCCCATTTCGGCACTGCCCTGGCGCACCGCATCAAACACCTCGAATGCCGGTACCAGCTCTTTGGCGCCGTACACCTTGATCTTGATTCGCCCGGCAGACATTTCTTCCACTCGCTTGGCAAACCGGTTGGCCCCGGCTCCCAGGCCCGGATAGTTCTTCGGCCAGGTGGTAACCATCTTCCATTCGTAAGTTTGCGGCTGCGGCTTCTTCTTTTCCGGCTCACTGGCGGCGGTCTGCTCGGCCGGCGGGCAGTCTTTCTGCTCGCACCCTGCCAGCGCCAGGCCACCCAAACCCAATCCGAGGGCAGAAACGAATTTACGACGGTCCAAGAGTCATCCTCCGTGGTTGGGCAGCAGTCATCGGCCACCCCATGGTTCTTGTCGACGGGTCGGACGTCTGACGTCAGACCTTCTTTAAATCACTTCCAGACGCGCGTACTGACTGACCAACCATTTGGTGCCGGCGCCGTCGAAATTGATCTGCAAGCGTGCATTGGGGCCCTGCCCCTCAAAGTGCAGCACCGTGCCTTCACCGAACTTGGGATGCAACACGCGCGCGCCCAGCACAATACCGTTGGCCTCGGTTTCCCGGATCGGCTTGCTGCCACCGCCCATGGGGCGGCTGAAACCGGCGCGGGCACGAATCTCTTCCATGGCCTCGGCGGGAATCTCGCGCAGGAAGCGGCTGGGCGGGTTGTAGTTTTCGTTGCCGTACAGGCGACGGCTTTCCGCATGGGTCAGGTACAGTTCACGCATGGCGCGGGTCAAACCCACGTAGCAAAGACGACGCTCTTCGGCCAGGCCACTGGGGTCCTCACTGGAACGCTGGTGAGGAAACAGGCCCTCTTCCATGCCACAAATGAACACCACCGGGAACTCCAGCCCCTTGGCCGAGTGCAGGGTCATCATCTGCACCGCGTCCTCATGGGCATCGGCCTGACCCTCGCCAGACTCCAGCGCCGCGTGATCGAGAAACGCTGTCAGCGAGTCCATCTCGGAATCTTCATCTTCCTCACCGAACTCACGGGTGGCAGACACCAGCTCTCGCAGGTTTTCCTGGCGCTGCTGCCCCTTCTCGCCTTTTTCCTTGCCATGGAACGCCACCAGACCACTGGCCTCGATCACATGCTCGGCGGTTTCCCCCAGATTCAGCCCATCACACTGCAGTGCGAGCTGGTCGACCAGATTGAGGAAAACGGCCAGCGCATTGATCGCCCGGGCAGTAAGCAACTGCTCACTGACAATGGCCTGTCCGGCATCCCACAGCGAGCAACCGCGGGCCTGGGCCACTTCCCTCAACGTTTCCAGGGTCTTGTTGCCAATGCCGCGAGTGGGCGTATTGACCGCCCGCTCAAAGGCGGCATCTGCATGACGGTTGCTGATCAGGCGCAGATACGCCAGAGCGTTCTTGATCTCGAGACGTTCGAAGAAACGCTGCCCCCCATAGATGCGGTAGGGAATACCGGCCTGCAGGAAGGCTTCTTCCAGCACCCGTGACTGGGCATTGGAGCGGTACAGCACTGCCATTTCCCGGCGCGCGGTCCCTTCCTGGAACAGCTTGTCCACCCGACCCGCCACGAAGCGGGCTTCGTCCACTTCGTTGAAGCCGGCATACAAGCGAATCGGATCGCCATCGCCACCTTCGGTCCAGAGTTCCTTGCCCAGACGATCGCTGTTGTTATCAATCACCGCGTTGGCCGCTTTCAGGATAGTGCCTGTGGAGCGGTAGTTCTGCTCCAGGCGGATGGTGCGGGTATCCGGGAAATCACGACTGAACTTGTGAATATTCTCGATCTTGGCGCCGCGCCAGCCGTAAATGGACTGGTCGTCATCGCCCACAATGGTCACCGCATTGCCCTCATAGGCCAACAACCGCAACCAGGCGTACTGGATGCTGTTGGTATCCTGGAATTCGTCTACCAGAATATGGCGGAAGCGGCGCTGGTAGTGGCCCCGCAGGCTGTCGTTGTCGCGGAATAGTTCCAGCACCCGCAACAGCATCTCATTGAAATCCACCAGCCCGCCGCGCTCGCAGGCCTCTTCATAGCCGTAGTAAATCTTCTGCATGGTCTGGGCGAACAGGTCGCCGTTCGCGTCCATGTGTTTGGCACGCAGGCCTTCATCCTTCTGGCTATTGATGAACCAGGTGGCCTGGCGGGCCGGCCAGCGCTGCTCATCCAGCCCCAGCTCCTTGATCACCCGCTTGATCAAGCGCTGCTGGTCATCGGCATCAATAATCTCGAAGCCCTGGGGCAAACCGGCCTCTTGCCAGTGCGAGCGCAGCAAACGGTGGGCAATGCTGTGGAAGGTGCCCACCCACATACCCTCGGCGGACATATCCAGCAGCTGCTCGATCCGGCCGCGCATCTCGGCGGCCGCCTTGTTGGTAAAGGTCACCGCCAAAATACCGAACGGCGAGGCCTGTTCGGTGGCAATCTGCCAGGCAATGCGGTGCACCAGCACCCGGGTCTTGCCCGAGCCGGCACCGGCCAATACCAGCAAATGGCGATCATCGGCGGCCACCGCATCGCGCTGGGCCGGGTTCAAACCATCGATAAGGGAAGTCACATCATCCATGGCGCGGGAGTTTAGCAGAATGTGGCCCCAAGAAACCCCTGCAGAAAGGGCGTGCTCCTGCAGCCACTGCAAAACCCCTTTCGATAGGCAAATAAAGGCGGTTCCCCTTCTTCCTGCCGATGGGTACACTGACAAACAAAAACACTCGGCATAAGCGCCAAAGGATAACAACCAAGGTGTCTTCGCAGTCTCCGAACAAAACAGTCCACGCCCCTTTCAAGGGCGTACTCTCTGAACAATGCCAACTGTTGTTCAGTGGTCTCCTCGTGCTGTTTGTGCTGGAGTCACTGAGCGCCGCGGCACTGGCCGGGGTGTACTGGAGCACCGAAATCTCACGCACCTTGCTGAGCGGTTGGTTGCTGGCTTTCGTCGTAGTTCAAATCCTTCGCCTTCCGCTGCTGTTTGTATGCCGCCAGCGGCTCTTACGCGACGAAATTACCCCCACCTGTCGGCTGAGGCTGTCCATTCTGGCCTTGAGCACCCCCCTGCTGATTGGCATGGCCGGCTATCTTTTCAATCCTGTGGAACTGCTTTTCCGCCCGGATTTGCTCAGTGTCCAGTTACTCTGCGCCAGCCTTGGCCTGGGCCTCAGCACCATGGCGCTGGCCGCCTACAGCAGCCATTTCCCAACGGTTTTCCTGTATCTGGCCATGTTGCTTGGCCCCACCATGTACCGGCTGTCCCAAACTCAGGCAGAGACGGAACTGTCCTTATTGGTGCTGCTGTCCGTGCTCGGGTTGTTCTTCCTGCTGGCCGCCCGCCGCATTCATAACACCGGGCACCAGGCGATGATGCTGCAAGCCAGTAACCGCTCCTTGATTGATTACCTGAACCGCGCCCGCAGCGACGCCGAAGCTCTCAACGAGAAACTGGCACAGGAAATCTACGAGCGGAAAGAAGCCCGCCAGCGCCTGCAGGAAACCAACGAGCGGCTGGAAACCATGGTGCAAGAACGTACCCAGGCGCTGGAGGAGAGCAACCAGGCCCTGGGCGCCACCGGCGAACGGCTGGAACTGGCACTGGAAGCCAGCAATATCGGCCTGTGGGACTGGATGCTGGACACCGGGCGCAACTACCACACCAATTTCGACCGCCTGCTGGGCTACGACAGCGCCTATTTCAAGAATTTCTTCGGTGACCTGGAAACCCTGGTGCATCCGGAAGACCTGACCCGTATCCGCCGGGCCATGGTGTCCCATTTCAAGGGCGACAGCGATCGCTACCACGCCGTCTACCGGCTTCGCCATGCCGATGGCAACTGGCGCTGGATCGAAGATGAGGGACGGGTGGTCAAGTGGTCCGAAAAAGGCCGCGCCACCCGCATGATCGGCACTCGCCGTGATATCACCGAAGACCGTCAGGCTCAGGAGCAACAACGCCTGGCCGCCACGGTCTTCGAAAACGCCCCCGAAGGGATCTTCATCCTCGACCACAAATTCCGCTTCCTGGCAGTGAACGCACGCTTTGAGCAAATCACCGGATATTCTGAATCCATGATGCTGGGCAAGCGGGTTCTCGACCATGAAGACACCGCCCCCAACCGCGAGACTTATCTGTCCATTACCGCCGCACTCAAGGAAAACGGCTTCTGGGAAGGGGAAATCAACGAACGGCGGCGTAACGGTGAAATGTTCCCTGAATGGTTGCAGGTCAGCGCCGTTCGCGATGAGCACAAACGGGTGATCCGCTACGTAGGGATGATGTCCGATCTCACCGCACGCAAGGAAACCGAGCAACAACTGCAGTTTCTGTCCAATTATGACCGCCTGACCGGACTGCCCAACCGGTCCCAGTTCCGCGAACACCTGCACAAGTCGCTCACCCTGGCACGCCTGAACCGGGAAAAAGTGGCCTTGCTGATGATCGATATGGATCGTTTCAAGCCCATCAACGAATCCCTCGGTCATGAGATCGGCGATCGTCTGCTCAAAGCGGCCGCAGAGCGCCTTGGCGAGCACGCCGGTGGAGTCGAGAACATGGCGCGGGTCGGCGGCGACGAGTTCACCCTGTTGCTGGAAAACCATGGCGGCGAAAATGTCATCACCCAGCAATGCCAGAAACTCATTAACGCCATGAAAAAGCCGTTCCTCATCGATGGCCATGAGTTACTGCTGGGAGCCAGTATCGGGATCAGCCTGTTCCCGGATACCGCCAAAGAAGCGCAAAGCATGATCAATCAGGCCGATATGGCGGTGTATCAGGCCAAGCGCAGTGGCGGCAACAACTACCAGTTCTATCGCAGTAACATGCGTGTGGCCTCGGTGGAACAACTGGCCCTGGAAACCAGCTTGCGCAAGGCCATTTTCAAGAACGAGTTTGTGGTTCATTACCAACCGAAAATGGACCTGGCCACCAACCGCATCAATTCTGTGGAAGCTTTGGTCCGCTGGCAGCATCCGACCATGGGCTTGCTGCCACCCGCCGAATTCATTCCGCTGGCCGAAGAAACCGGCCTGATCTCCGCCATTGGCGAGCTGGTACTGGAACGCTCCTGTCGCCAGGCCTACAAATGGCACAAGCAGGGGCTGGGCGACATCTGCGTCTCGGTGAACCTGTCCGCCCACCAGTTCCGCAAGGGGAATGTGGCCGATATTGTCGACCGGGTACTGTCCAGCACCGAGCTCCCCCCCCACCTGCTGGAACTGGAGCTCACCGAAAGCCTGATCATGGAAGACATGGAGCAGAACATCGAGCTGCTCCAGCAACTGCGCACCCGCGGTATCGAGCTGGCCCTGGACGATTTCGGCACCGGCTATTCCTCACTGAGCTACCTGAAGCGCTTCCCGGTAGACACCCTGAAAATCGACCGGTCCTTCATTATGGATCTGGACAAGAGCCCCGACGACGCCGCCATCACCCGCGCCATCATCGACATGGCTCACAGCCTGCAGATGAACGTGGTCGCCGAAGGCGTGGAAACCGAAGACCACCTCAGCATCCTGCGCGACATGGACTGTGACAGCATCCAGGGGTACCTGATCAGCAAGCCGGTACCGGAAGGGGAGCTGGTGGAGTTGCTGCATACGCAGGCGTATAGAAAAGCCATCGACAGTTAATAGTTAACAGTGAAAAGTGAACAGCGGCGCGATCGGCGTCTGGCTGTGACTGGAAGCAAAGAGGCCGCGCCCATCACTGGGACGCGGCCTCTTGTGTTCAAGAACCGCACACGACGACACCGCGCGCTGTTCACTGTTCACTCAACAGCGCGAGCGTCTCCTCCGCCTCAAAATACCCCTTCAGATGACGACGAAGCCACTCCTCAAGCAGGCCTTCCGTACGCAGCTTGTCGAGGATCGGCGGGGCGAAGCGGCGGGCGTCGTCGAGCATCATTTCGCGGGTGACGCCCATTTCCTCCAGCAGCTCGGTCAGGCTGGTGTCGCCGTATTTTTCAAAGAAGGCATTCACCCCGGACAACAGCAGACTGTTGAAATAGTCGGTATGACGTAGCTCCCGCCAATACTCGAAACCGATCACGAACAGCTCCTGGATATCCTCACTGGTGACCAGCCCACGCACCTCGGCCACCGGGCGCTGGGCAAACTCCTGCCAGGCCACCAACACCAGCTCGCGCAGCTCATCCAGATTCTCGTCCCGATAGAGATAGGGGTCGCTCAGCAGCTGCTCGGTTCGTCGCAGCAACCATTCCTGCAGGCGGGTTTCCACGCTGGACACCCAGCGTGCCGGCAACCGTTTGCCCAGCTGTTCGCGCAGCGGCGCGGGTAGCCCCTGGTGCAGCAAGGTCTTGAGTCCCATCTGGGCCCCCCCTGCCAGCAACGCGAGCAGCACCGGGTTACGCCCCAGCCATGCCATTCCCTGACGAGAGAGCGGAATCTCCAGCACCTTGTCCAACAAGGCCATCACCACATCTTCATCAACGACATCGGCCACCACCCGCTCACTATCCGCTGCCTGGTCATAGAATTTCTCGACCATATCGCCCACCAGCTCGGGAATCGCACCGCTGATGTGCATTTCCACGGCGTACTTGCGGGCGGTGTGATGGATCTGCTCCGCGCTGACCCACTCGGTCAGGGTGTAACGGCCAGCTTGTTCCAGCAGGTAATCCAGCTCTGATTCGATCAGGCCCTCCAGCTGGGCAGGCGCGAGACGGGCCAGCAGATAATCCACCAACCCATCAAGTAAACGATTTGCCACTTCCTGTTTATTGTCTGTCATGTCCTGTTGCCTGGGCGGAAAAGTCCTTGATGGTTTGAGGGTTAATTGTATCATTAACCAATGTAACAGTTTTGGAGGCGCGCCATGAAAGCGATCTCGATTCTTCCGATTCGTCGCAACCTGAAGTTCAACCTCAATCCGGCCAAGGCCCTGACCTGGCATCGGGACGGGCTTAATGTCAGCCAGTTTCTGAATACCATGAGCCTGTTCTTTCCGGTAGGGGAGCGCTTTTTCATTGATAGCGTACGCAATTACCGCGATCAGATCACGGATCCCGAACTGAAAAAAGCCGTTACCGCGTTTATTGGTCAGGAAGCCATGCACGGCCGCGAGCACGACGAGTACAACAACTACGTGGCTGACAGCGGTATCCCGCTGCATGCGCAGGAAGAAGTTGTCACCCAGTTGCTCAATGCTGTTCAGGCCTACACTCCCAAAGCCTTCCAGCTGGCCGCTACCGTAGCACTGGAACACCTGACAGCGATTCTGGGAGGCGGCCTGCTGGACCTGCCGGAAATCATGGATGGGTCAGACCCGGGCTATCAGGCCATCTGGAACTGGCACGCGCTGGAAGAAACCGAGCACAAGGCCGTGGCCTTTGATGTTTACACCACTGTCATTGGTCGTGACAGCAACCCGGGCGCCTACGCCCTGCGCACCACAACACTGGTGGCGGCCACCGGGATCTTCTTTGCCCTGTTCATTCCTTTCTACCTGCACAACGTGCGCATCAAGGGCGGCCTGACCGACCTGAAAGGCTGGCGCGCCGTGGCCAAACACACCTGGGGCAAGAAAGGCATCTTCCGCAACATTACCCTACCCTGGCTGGACTGGTTCAAGCCCGGCTTCCATCCGTGGGATCACGATAACCGCCAGCACCTCGAAAACTTCGAAGCGCTGCTTGGCGATATCCTGCGGGACGCCGCATAAGGTTTTTTATTCACCGAGCTCTCCCTTTCCGGTGATTCCAGGGTCGGCACCTTCTGCCGGCCCTTTTTTTTGCCTTCTGGCAAATCACCCCAAATCCCTCGATCCCCTGGCACACCGACAGCCATCACGCCCCTTGAGGAAGTCACCACACAAAAACGCCCGCACAGCAGTGCGGGCGTTGAGCCAGATACCGGCAAGGCTTACTTTCCGCTCTGGGTCGACACCACCCGGTCATCGGTCAATCGCACCGGGGCCGCAGGCGCCGTGCCATCCCGGTCTTCACCGAAATACAGGGTGGTATGCGGGAACGGGATTTCAATCCCCGCCTTGTCAAAGTAGATCTTCACCAGCCGGTTAAACGCCCTGCCCACGGCCCATTGGTTGCCCGGGGTAGTCTTGATGACCACACGAATATTCACCGAGCTGTCGGCAAGGGCCGTGACCCCCGCCACGGTCATGGGGGCAAGAATATTGTCCTTGTGCTCGCCGTCTTTCAGGGCCTCGAAGGCGGCCTCCAGCTGCACGATGGCATCATCAATGCTTTCCCGGTAAGCAATGCCGTACTCGCCCACGTGGTTGCCATATTCACGGGTAAAGTTCGACACGGCATCCACCGAGGAGAACGGCACAATGTGGTAGGTACCATAAAGATCCCGCAACGCCACCGAACGGATACCCACGCGCTCCACGGTGCCGGAATGGCTGCCGACGCTAACAAAGTCGTTGGTATTCATCGCGTTCTCAAGCTGAATAAACACCCCGGTAATCACATCCTGCACCAGTTTCTGCGCACCGAAGCCGATGGCCAACCCCAACACCCCGGCGCCAGCAATCAGCGGCGCGATATCTACACCGATCTCGGACAGCACAATCATCACGGTCATGATGATAATGGTGATCGCCAGCGTGGTATGGAACAGCCCCATCAGCGTCTCACCCCGCGCAGCCTGTGCAGGAGTGCTGTTTTCACCGGGGCTGAGCTTGTGCTCGACCAGGCTGGCGAGAGCTACCCAGACCGCCGCCGCCAGCGCCAGAATAATCAGGATATCCAGCAACGCCGACACCGTCATGGCACCGGCCTCAGTGCCATACCAGGCGGCAAGGTCATATACCCTCCAGGCATCCAGACACACCACCAACACCAACGTCAGGATCAAGGCACGAATCACTTTTAACCCGGTCGGCACATAGGTGTTCACCCTCGCCTGCAGCCGCGGCATGCTCGCATTGATACGCTCAGACAAGTGGATTTCCTTGCCGATCAGCTGTCCCAGCGCCACCGACACCAGCAATCCCGCCCCCACATACAACAGGGTTTGCAAGGTGGCCGTGGCCACGAAAGGCACCGCCGTTTCCGGATTCAACACCGTCACCGCAAACACCAGCAAGGCATAGGCCAGGGCCAGGCCGTGCCACACCCGTGACAAGCCCAGCAAGGCCAGGCGGGCCGGGCCATGGTGATGCTCGGCCCGTTGCGCCAGGGCGGTTCGCAGCACCGTCCGTTTACGCAAGATCACCAGGGCCGCATACACCAGGGCCAACAACATAATGAGCGTACCCATCCCATTCCCCACCGACGGCGACACATTGAAGTTCAGCACCGGTACCAGTACCAGCATGCCATAGCCAATCAGCCCCGCCTCGCGGGCAAGAAAGCGATTGCAGTAACGCGCCTGCTCCGCCGCGACCGGAAGCAAGCGCAAGCCTTCGTACCGGGAGGAGAACAACATCCTCAACCCCGCCTTCACCAGCTCAACCACCAGGAACGCATTCAGAAACAGCGCCAACCGAGTGGCATCTGCGGCCAGCTGTTCCGTCAACAAAGAGGCGATGAAACTCCCGGCCAGATAGGCCAGTGCTACCACCACAATATCCGCGACAGCCGCCATACCCACCGCAGCAGCCGTACGCAGGATCGCCAGCTTCTCTGACCCTCTGCTTGCCCAGCGACTCAACCGGATAAATGCCGACCCTGCGAGAGCCCGCAGGGCCCAGAACACCACAAAGGTAGCCACCACAAGCATCGCCAGATTCAACAGCGCGGCCCCCACCGTCTTCATGTCCAGCGCAGTCTCAGAGGCCGGGGCCACCCCGGCACCGCTATCGCTGCCAAACCAGCCGGTTACCACCCCGGTTATGGCTGCAAACTGCTGCCCCAGGTCCCCGGCAATATTGCCGGTTGCCGCGGCCATCCGACGAGCGAAAGAGACCTGTTCTGCGGTCTGACCACTGGGCGAGCTGGCCGCAATCTGCGCGGCTGGCACCTCACCCTCCATTCCCAGCGGGGCAGGCTCAGCGGCACGCTCCAGGCCACGCAACTGCTCGATCAAGCGCTCACGACGACCGTCATCTTCCAGCGCATCGGCCAGTTCACCGTATTGGCTTTGCGCGGAGGATGGCGCCTGAGCCGACGCCGTTGGTACCCATAACGACAGCAACAGGCTCAATAGCAGAATGAGATTTGGGGCTAACCGGACTTGATGCGACACGCTCCTCTCCTTTTCCCCGGACCCGCCGCTCGACCCAGCCCGGAGAAGCCAGAATTTGAATGGTATTCAAGGCCGCCACCCTAACAACTCAGGGCCAACAAGATGTGAAGTTCACGCGAAGAAAATGTTCAAGTTTTGTAAGACCCGATTGGCCCTGGAGGAAAGCCCCCCGTGGTGCAAAGCCAACTCGGCCAGTTGACTGTTACATTGACGAGTGTAAGTATCGATAGCCATCTAACAACAACCCGGAGGCGCCATGACCGCGTTCTGGACCCCGGACCAGCAGGCGCTGGCCCCTTATCTCAAGGCGAAACATTACGCCGAGAAATGCGTGCAGATCATTGCCGGTTCACTGCAACCGGGCATGACCGTTGCCGACTGCGAACAACTCATGCGGGACTGGCTGCGGGCCCATCAGGTCTTCGATCCTGCCCGACCACCCAGGGTACGTTTTTCCGGCCACAACCGCGCTCGCCCCTTTGGCCTCAACAGACCGGGCAAGCGCCGCTACCGTCAAGGTATGACTTATATACTGCGCTGCGATGCCGTGCTGAACGGCTATGCCGCCAAAGCCAGCCTGGCCGGCCCGTCCGAAGAACCGGCTCTGGTCGCCCTGCAGCACGAACTGGAGGAATGGCGGCAAGCCTTGCCGGCAACGCTGGCCCACGGGCACAGCCCACAACAATTGGCGGCGCGATTTCCGGACGTTCAGCAGCGCCACAGGCTGGCACCGATCACCGGCAATCTGCCGGAGGGCAACCGCATTGCCGAGGGGGCACTGATCCCGGGCCTGTGGCAATGGCAGTTCAGCCTCAGCCGCGATGGCCACACCGTGGCCGGCAATGAGTTTCTGGTGATGGATGATCATGGCCCACGCTGGCTGAGTCAGGGCGCCGACGCGCTGACCCTGGATCCCCCAACACTGACGCAATAACCGACGACAGAGTCGACAGACAGTACAACGAGGACACACAAGATGGTGCAATGGCGCGACAGCAAGGTACGCCGCGGTGACGTGGAACTGGCGGTCAGAACCTGGAGCGATGACAAGAGTCCCACCGTTGTGCTGGTGCACGGCTACCCGGATGCCAACCATGTGTGGGAAAAAGTCGCCGAACGACTGAGCCGCGACTTCAAGGTCGTCGCCTACGACGTACGCGGTGCCGGCGACTCTTCGGTGCCCAAAGGGCGCGCCGCCTACAAGCTGCGTGAACTGCGTAACGACTTGCACGCCGTGATGGATGCCGAATGTCCTGACGAAAAGGTTCACCTGGTGGCCCACGACTGGGGCTCCATCCAGACCTGGGAATCGGTCACCGACCCCGGCGCGGAACAGCGCATCGCCTCGTACACCACCTTGTCTGGCCCCTGCCTGGATCACGTGGGCCAGTGGATGAAGACCAACCTGAAGCAGAACCCGGCGGCGGTACTGAATCAACTGTCCCATTCCTGGTACATCGGCGCCTTCCAGCTGCCGGTACTGGCACCGGCCCTGTGGAAAGCCGGGCTGGCCAAGGCCTGGCCCGGAGTGCTCAAGCGCACCGAGAATCTCGACATCGAACCCAGCGCCAGCCAGTTGAAAGATGGTGTGCACGGTATCGAGCTATACCGCGCCAATATGCTTCCCTGCCTGCTCAAGCCCCGCGAGCGCTACACCAAAGTCCCTGTGCAACTGATCGTGGCGCGGGAAGACAATTATGTGCGCCCGGCCATGCTCGAAGACCTGCCAAAATGGACCGACCAGCTCTGGCGCCGCGAGCTGGATACCGGCCACTGGGGGCCGTTGCAGCAGTACCCTGACGTGACCGCCAAGTGGGTCAGAGAGTTTATCCTCCACATCGAAGGCGGCCCGGCCAGTGCACCTCTGCAGCGGGCAAAGGTAAATAGTGACGCCACACAAGGCCCTGACTCAGGCAAGGCGGTACTGATCACTGGCGCCGGTTCCGGCATCGGCCGCGAGACCGCCCTGGCCTTCGGCCGCCGCGGCGCCACTGTCCTGTGCACCGACATCAATGCCGATGCCGCAGCGGCCACCGCCAATGTGATTCTGGCAGAAGGCGGCACCGCCTTGAGCCGCAAGTGCGATGTCAGCAACACCCGATCCATGGAAAGCCTGGCCACTTATGTGGAGAAGGAATTCGGCGCCCTGGACATCGTCGTCAACAATGCCGGCATCGGCCTGTCAGGCGGCCTGATGGAAACCAGTGTGAAAGACTGGCAGCAAGTGCTGGGAGTCAACCTGTGGGGCGTGATCCACGGCAGCCGCCTGTTCGCCCGGCAGATGATCGATCAGGGCAAGGCCGGCCATATCATCAACGTGGCCTCTGCCGCTGCCTTCATGCCGTCGCGGGTACTGCCAGCCTATGCCACCAGCAAAAGTGCCGTGCTGATGTTCAGCGAATGTCTGCGCGCCGAACTGGCGGATCACCGCATCGGCGTCAGCGCCATCTGCCCCGGCATCGTCAACACGGCCATCGCCGGCAACACCCGTTTTGTGGGTGTCGATGAGGATGAACAGAGCCGCCGTCAGGAAAGCGCACAGAAGCTTTACCAGCGTCGCGCGTTTACTCCCGACCGGGTGGCTGCCGCCATTGTCCGCGCCGTGGAAACCAACCAGGCAGTGGTCCCTGTCAGCCCCGAAGCCGTGGGCATGCAATGGTTGGGACGCTTTACCCCAAGCCTGGCAAGAAACCTGGCCCAGGTAGAACTTTCACCGTAAGCCAAACCCGCTGGCCGCAGACCGACACACCGCTCTGCGGCCAGCGAACCCTTCTGTCCCGAACCGGCACACACTCTGGCCTGCAGCCTGTAGCGCCTGTGCAAAAACCGGGCTATCATCGCGGCATGAAAACCAGTGACCGTAACCCCGCAGCCATCCTGCGCAGCCTGAAGAAATACACCCAGCCTGCCGCAGAGGACGCCCCGGCCGACGCCGGTACCCACAAGGAATACACCATCGACGAGCTGGCCCGCGAAGGCAGCTCGACGGTGCGGAACGTACGTGCCTATCAGGACCGCGGCATTCTGCCACCGCCTGAAAAGCGCGGCCGAACCGGCATCTACACCGATGTGCATCTGGCCCGCCTGAAAATCATCGGCGCCCTGCTGGAGCGCGGTTACACGCTCAATAACATTCGTGACCTGCTCAGCGCCTGGGAACAGGGCCGCGAACTCAATGACATCCTCGGCCTCGAGGTAGCGGTGACCTCCTGGCAGAACCCGGGCGTCCCCTCCTATCTGGACTACCAGGATCTGCTCGACGACTTCGGCGAGGACATCACCCCGGAAGTGATGACCAAAGCCGTAAAGCTCGGCTACATCATTCCTGAAGGCATGCGCCTGCGCATCCCCTATCCTCGCGTCTACAACGCAGGCAAGGAACTGAGCGAAGCCGGTGTTCCGCTGGATGCCGTCCTTACCCATGTCACCCTGGTTCGTGAAGAAGTCGACAAGCTGGCAGAACGCTTTATCGGCATGATCATTCACCATCTGGTGGACGAAAAGTACGGCGACGATGCCCTGCCCGAAGGGGAAGACGTGCCCAAACTGGCCGACTTCATCACCCGCATCCGCCCGCTGGCCGATGCCGTAGTCAGCGACGAACTCGGCCGGGTGCTGGAAAAGAGCATCAACAAGATTCTTGTCGACCGTCTGGCCAACGTGCTGGCGCATATCGAGAAGAACGGCTGAAAACAGCTGCAAGCCACAAGCTTCAAGCGACAAGGCGCGAGACAAGTTTTCTGTTCTGCACCTCAGTGCCCGCGCCATTACCCGGGAACGCGGGCACGGCCATTCAAGACCCACCAGCCTGATCCGCGTTGCAGCTTGAAGCTTGTAGCTGGCCCCTCACAGCTCACAGCTCACAGCTCACAGCTATTATCCCCCTTTATCTTCCCCAATGCGTCCCATGCATTTGTCTAATGCCGCTATCAGCGTTAGCGTTTCCTGCACATAAAAAACTGATTTCCGGGAGAGCTACGCATGCGCGCAATCTTGTGCAAGGAACTGGGACCCGCCGACAAGCTGGTGATCGACGACATCCCGTCCCCCGAGGCCGGCAAGGGCCAGGTGAAGGTGAAAGTGAAGGCCGCCGGTCTCAACTTCCCTGACACCCTGATCATTGAAGGCAAATACCAGATCAAGCCGGAGCTGCCCTTTTCCCCCGGCGGCGAAATGGCCGGCGAAGTCATCGCTGTGGGTGAAGGCGTGCAGCGCTTCAAGCCCGGCCAACGGGTCATGGGCCTCACTGGCTACGGCGCCTTTGCTGAAGAAATCCTGGTGCCGGAAACCAATCTGATTCCGGTACCGGACGGCATGGACGACCGCACCGCCGCCGCCTTCTCCATGGTCTACGGCACCAGTTACCACGCGCTCAAGCAGCGCGCCAATATCCAGCCCGGGGAAACCCTGCTGGTGCTGGGTGCCAGCGGCGGCGTTGGCCTGGCGGCGGTAGAGCTGGGCAAAGCCATGGGCGCCACCGTCATTGCCTGCGCCAGCAGCGCAGACAAGCTGGCCGTGGCCAAGGAAGCCGGCGCCGACGACCTGATCAACTACGCCGAAGAAGACCTCAAGGACGCGCTCAAGCAGCGTTATCCGAAAGGGGTGGATGTGGTCTACGATCCGGTGGGCGACAAGTATACCGAAGCGGCGATCCGCAACATGGCCTGGAACGGGCGTCTGCTGGTGGTCGGTTTCGCCGCCGGTGACATCCCGAAAATCCCCGCCAATCTGGCCCTGCTAAAAGGCTGCGCCATTGTCGGCGTGTTCTGGGGCGCCTTCACCCAGAAAGAGCCGCAGACCAACGTGCAGAACATCATGGAACTGTTTCAGCTGTACGGTCAGGGCAAGCTCAAGCCGCGTATTAGTGAAGTGTTCGCGTTTGAAGAGTATGAACGCGCCCTGGCGGCGCTCACCTCTCGCACTGCCAAGGGCAAGGTGGTGCTAAACGTGGCGCCCGACTGAGACTCCGCTAGGCACACCCACTTTGATCAATCACCACACCCGGTGCCCCGGCTTGCAGCAACTCACGCAGGTCATTCGGCACCGGGGTTTTCGCAAACGGCTCGGTGGTCATCATCACGTACACCGCCTCGGAACGGGCGACCGCTCGCCCTTCATCCGCATGACGAATATCGGCTTCCAGCGTGAACGAGGTATTGCCCATATGCGTGAGCGACACAAAGATATCCAGCACATCGTCAAACCGCGCTGACGACTGCCATTCGGTTGTCAGTTTCACCACCTGGTTATCCAGCCCCTGAGCCAGCAGCTGGTTGTAATCCCGCCCCAACGCACGCATGAACTCCGTCATGGCGATGTCCACGTAATCGCCATAGCGGGCGTTGAACACCACCTGTTGGGCGTCGCATTCGTTATAGCGGACGCGAAAACGAAAGCAGAAAGGCTGGGTCATGGTATGTCCTTGTGTTGGGCTTGGGGAGCGGCGCGTGACCATAAGCAGTGCCACTCAGCATGCGTGGGTTACAGCATGCGCTCAATGGGCAATAACGACAGCAACCATGCCATCAGACGGCGCCACACGGTGACCCCCGGCTCATGGCGATACAGTGCCGGCTCCCCAGCGTCACCATCGCCTCCCCAGCGCAGTTTGCCCTTGTCGCTTTCCAGACGAAAACTGTTGGCCGGGGCCAAGCCTTCCTCAATGAAGGTTGCCACTTCCTGCCCAAGACTGTCCGAGACGACGTAATAGCCCATTTCGGTATTCAGGTGCACCGACCGGGGGTCCATATTGAACGACCCCACAAACACTTCACGCCGGTCCAGCACCATGGCCTTGGTATGCAAACTGGCCCGCGAGCGACCGCGAAACAGTCTGACCTGACGGTGTAATGCCCGCGCATTGGGCTGCAATTCATGCAGTTCCACTCCGGCCTCGACCAACGCCTTGCGATAACGGGCATAAGCACCATGGGCGGCAATCACATCATTGGTGGCCAGGCTGTTGGTCAACACCGCCGCCCGGCCGTTTCGCTGCCGTAACCCGGATAACGCCGAGACGAAGTCCTCACCGGGAATAAAATAACTGGCCTCGATCAGTATCTCTTGATGGTCTTCCCTGGCCAGTAAACCCGCCAGCTGATTGCCCATCAACGCCTGCCGGGTACCCGCTGCCTTGGCGGGGCTATCGAACAACAACACAGGCTTTGCCACATGGCATTGCTGTTGTTGTCTGGTCAGATAGTCACGGAAAAATTGTTCGTTTTGAGGGAAAAGGTAAGGGTAACCCTTCAGGCTTTGGCGCCAGCGCGATAACCACTGCCAGGCCCGCTCAGCCCGCTCCGGACCATAGCGACGCAGGGTCTTCATGGGCACCGCCAACTCGCTGTTCCAGTAGGCCTCGAACGCGTCACGAGTCTCGGCAGCAATGGGACCACTGGCGTACAGATCCAGATCACGAAAATTACTGGATGGATTCACCCCGAAATAGTGATCGGAGATATTGCGCCCGCCCACCAGGGCATGCTCACCATCCGCAATCCAGGCCTTGTTGTGCATGCGATGGTTCAGCAGCGGTGCGTGGTACAACCATTGAAGGAAATGTTTGAATCGCCCCCGGAACGGATTGAACAAGCGCACATCAATGTTGGGATGCGCATCCAGCACGGCCCATTTCACATCCCGTCCCAACTGGTTGGCGTGATCCAGCAGCATGCGTACTTTTACCCCACGACGGGCCGCCTCCAGCACCCGGTAGATCAGCAGCTTTCCCGTGGTGTCGTCATCCCAGATGTAGTACTGAAGATCCAGCGTTCGGGTGGCAAGACGCGCCAATGTCACACGTAACGTGAATGCCTGATCGCTGTCAGAAACCAGCGACAGGGAAGACGCAGCGGTTGCGGATTCCTGCACCGGTGAAGAAGGGTTGCGCATGCCATGTCCTGCTGCAACGTGTTGCTGAACACCATGCAGTAAAGTGCTTTTCGGAACAAGCCGGCAGCGCAGGTAGCGGGCCGCTAATTGACCGGTGCGTCCTCTCTTACCCGTAAAAAGCTGGCAAACCTTGGCAGACCCGTGGCCGTCAGTCCGTAATACTTGAACGTGACGGTACTGCCAATCGGCGGCGGATCGCGGCGCTCGGCGTCACTGAAACCTGTCCCTAAACGAAACCGGCGACCATCGTCCGTTTCCACCTGCAAGGCGCCCAGCATGCCAGCAAACTTTCCCTGGCCTACCACATGTCCCGTCACCCTGGCTTCGGCATCCTGGTAACTCTTTACCTTCAACACCGCATCACTGCGGCCCGCGTGATACACGCTATCGCCATGGTGAAGCATCAACCCTTCCCCACCGCGCGCCATGACCTTGTCCAGTTGCAGCATCAGCCTGTCGTGGTCGGTGGCCGGGGTTTGCGTAATCATCTCCAGCGTATAGGAAGATGACGCGGCCACCAGCGCTCGCATCTCTTGCACCCGCACCGCAAAGGGCTGCCGCGATTCTGGCAAATCAAACAGCATCAAACGAATCTGCCGCCATTCCTGCGCCTGTGGACGTAACCGGCGAACCGCCGCTGACACCTCGGCAAAGCGTCCCCGCCCCATCCATAATTCCCCTTCCATGGCCTGATCCGGATAACCGCGGGTGAACCATTCAGGCGCGGCAATTCGATTGCCGCCCTTGCTCCACAGCTGTGCGCCATCCCAGTAGGCCCTTACCCCGTCCAGTTTTTCACTGACCCAATAACCGTCGAGGGGCATGCCCGGCAGATACACCTTGGCCAGCTGCAACGCCGGCGGTTGTGCCTCTGCCACCAACGCAATAGAGAACAGAAAAACGCACACACTTTTCAGAAAAACAGTCACCACATACTCCTGAAACAACAGCCTCGCACCGGACTGTGCCAGAAGGCAGCACAAACCGGCGTAGGCCGAATTCAGGAAGACGTGTAGGAGATCAGACCGGGGAGGCCGAAGAGGATAGCCGTGGACGATTGACGACAATGGCCACGATGCCGGCCACCGCCAGCACCCAGCAGTAATGGATGCTGCCAATCAGCGCCAGCGGCGAAATGGCGGCAATGGAACAGGCCAACAGCACCTGGGCACCGTAGGGAATCAACCCTTGCACCACACAGGAAAAGATATCCAGCAGGCTGGCCGAACGACGCAGGTCGACGCCATGATCCGTGGCGATGTCGCGGGCCATGTCACCGGTGAGCACGATGGCCACGGTATTGTTGGCGACAAACACATTGGCGAACACCACCAGCAAGGCAATGCCTACCTCCCCGGCGCGCTGCAGAGGCAGCTTCAACCAGCGAGTCAATCCATGGATGCGTTCAATCACCCAGCGGGTGCCGCCCTGATCCGTCATCAGTTGTGACAGGCCACCGATCAACATGGACAACAGCATGATCTCGAACATGCCTTCAAAACCCTTGTAGATCGCCCCGTTCATGCTGGGAAGGGTGTAATCCGGCATCAGCACCATACCGGTCACGCCCGCCGATACGATCCCAATGATCAGCACCGCCAGCACATTCAGGCCGCTCAACGCGAGCCCGAATACCAGCAGGTAAGGGACCACCAGCGCAAACGTGTACGGCTTTGCTTCCACCTGGTGTTCACCCTCGCCCAGTACGATCAATACCAGCACCGTCACCACCGCTGCTGGCAGGGCGATCCAGATATTGATCCGGAACTTGTCCTTCAGCGACACGCCCTGGCTTCGGGTCGAGGCAATGGTGGTGTCGGAAATCATCGACAGGTTATCGCCAAACATGGCGCCGCCCACCACCGCGCCCAGCGCCAATGGCAGAGGCAAGCCGGTGGCAGAAGCGAACCCCACCGCGATGGGCGCCGTCGCCGCGATGGTGCCCATGGACGTCCCCATAGCCGTGGCAATGAACGCCGAAATAAGAAACAGTGCGGGCAATACCCACTCGGCAGGAATAATCCGCAACCCCAACTGCACGGTTGCCTCTACACTGCCAATGCTGTCGCTGACACTGGCAAAGGCGCCGGCCAACAGGAACACCAGGCACATGAGAATAATATTGGGGTGGCCCATCCCTGCCAGCAAACGCTCCACACTGGCATTCAACCGCTGGCCCGCCACCCGCGCCATCACCATAAACAGCACGATGGCCGCCATGGCCACCACCGGCGCCTTGATCTGGTAAAACGCGAAATCGGTGTCAGTGGAGGTGTAGTAAAGGCCACTGCCGAGAAACACCACCAGAAAGAACAGCAGCGGTAGCAAAGGCCAGGCACGGGGCGTCGGAGCAGAGACAGTCATTCGGCGTCCTGATCAATCAATGATCACACCAGTGTAGAGATTTCGTCCGCAAGTCGGTAGCACGGGGCATGTGCCGTCCTTTTGTAGGAGCGTCGCTCGCGGCGCGATTTCGGTGCCGGGTAAGGCCCTCTTCACCACGGAGCACTTGGATCCGTAGGGAAACCGGTGTCTTGAGGAGCCGTGGTGATAATTTTTCTTCCCGGCCTGGATTATCGCGCCGCCACCGAACGTAGCGAAGGAACACCCGCAGGGCGGCCCTAAGGGTGAGCAGAGCGAATAACCGACGCTCCTACCGCGCGTTCAGAACGTATCCACAAACGGACGGCCACCGTGGGAGCCGGTCTTGAAGCCGGACGCATTCAACCCGCGCAAGATCCACTGGCGACTCTCTACCGGATCAATCACCGCATCGATTTCCAGGAAGCTGGCCATGTTGAGCGCCTTGCCTTGCTGGTAGGCCTTGGCCACCAGCTTGTCGAACAGCCGTTGCTGGCGCTCGGGGGTGGGCTGCGCCGCCAGCTCCTTGGCAAAGCCCAATCGCACCGCCCCTTCCAGGCCCATGGCACCAAACTCGGCACTGGGCCAGGCAGCGGTGAACAAGGGCGAATGAAAACTGCCGGCGGCCATGGCCTGGGCCCCAAGGCCGTAGCCCTTGCGCAGCACCAAGGTAAAAAACGGAATGGTCAGGCTGGCGGCGGTAACGAACATGCGCGACACATGACGCACCGTGGCCTGCTTTTCCGCTTCCGGCCCGACCATGAAGCCGGGGGTATCGCACAGGGAAATCATCGGCAGCCCAAACGCTTCGCACAGCTGCATGAAACGGGCAGCCTTGTCGCCACCCACGGCATCAATCGCGCCGCCCAAACAGGTCGGATCATTGGCAATCAGACCGAACGGTTTGCCTTCGATGCGCACCAGCGCCGTGATCATTCCCGGGGAAAATGCCTTGCGCAACTCCAGCACGGAACCCGTATCGGCCAGGGTCTCAATCAGGGTGCGGATGTCGTACACGCGGGTGCGTTTTTCCGGAATGCGGTGGCGTAGTTCCCGCTGGTCTGCTGCCTGCCAGTCTGTCACCGAGCCCTGAAAATAGGACAGGTAGCGTTTGGCCACCGCCACGGCCTCGGCCTCGTCGCGCACACACACATCCACGACCCCGTTGGGGGCCTGCACGCTCACCGGGCCCACCTGTTCCGGGGTGAACCGGCCCAGGCCACCGCCTTCAATCATGGCCGGGCCGGCCATGCCGATAGTGGCATCCTCGGTGGCGATAATCACATCGCAACACCCCAGCAGAGCAGCATTGCCGGCAAAGCAACGGCCAGAGCCAATGCCCACCAGCGGCACCTGGCCGGACAACGTAGCCATAGCCGCAAAGGTGTGGCAATCCAGCCCGGCCACGCCGACAAAATCCGTATCGCCGGGGCGGCCACCACCGCCCTCGGCAAACAACACCAGCGGCATCTTCCACTGCCCGGCCAGCTGCAACAGCCGGTCGGTCTTCTTGTGGTTCATCATCCCCTGGGTGCCGGCAAACACGGTGTAGTCGTAGCTCATCGCCATGACCCGCGCGGCCGACTCACCAAACTGTTCGGCATTAACGGTGCCGGTGCCGCCAATCAAACCATCTGCCGGGCTCATGGCCTGCAATTCTTCACTGCTGCGGCGACGACGCTGGGCGGCCAGCGCCATGGCGCCGTATTCCTGGAAGCTGTCGCCGTCCAGCAGGTCGTCCAGGTTTTCCCGTGCCGTGCGCTTGCCCTTGCTTTGGCGTTTCTCCACCGCCTTCGGCCGGCCCGCATCACTGATGGCCTGATGCCGATCCAGTACCTCGGCCAGGTCCTTGCGGATATGGTCCAGGTCCACGCTTTCTTCCGTGGCGATGGCATCGCCCTGCACCTCACCCGGCTCCACAAACAGCAATGGCGATGCTTCATTGAGGGCATCGCCCTCCCGGGCCGCCAGACTATGCACACGCCCCGCCACCGTGGCACGCACTTCGAATTCCATTTTCATGGCTTCCAGCACGGCCACCACCTGGCCCTCCTGCACGGTGGCGCCGGCCTTCACCAGTAACGACACCAACACGCCAGTGGTGGGGCTGAGCAGTGCTTCACAACCGGCCGGGGTAATGACGTTTTCAATCTGCGTTGTCGTTGTCACCGGCAGATCGGAAGCGACCTCTTCCGGCAGGGCCGCCAGCAACTGGTCAAGATGGGTTTCCACATACCGGGTGGTCACCGCGTTGGCCTGCACATCGTCACTGGCCAACAGCGCCTGCAGCAGCGGCAGGTTGCTGTTTACGCCCGCGATGCGCGTTTGCTTCAAGGCGCGACGGGCGCGCTGCAGCACAGCAGGATAATCCGCACCCGAGACAATCAGTTTGGTCAACAGGGAATCGTAGGCAGGGCTGACCGCATAACCGGCATAGCCGTAACCATCCACGCGAATCCCCGGCCCGCTGGCAGGCTCGTAGGCGGTGAGCGTGCCCGCCGCTGGCGTGGTGCCGCCATCTGGCTTGAGGGTTTCCAGATTCACCCGCAGCTGTACCGCCATACCGTCATACCCCGGCGGCGTCTCCAGTTGCAGATCCGCCAGGCTGGCACCGGCCGCCAGACGAATCTGGCTCTGCACCAGATCCACGCCGGTGATCTGCTCGGTCACCGTATGTTCCACCTGCACCCGCGGATTGGCTTCCATGAAGTAGAAGCGATCCTGTTCCGGTTCCACCAGAAACTCGAAGGTGCCAATGCCGTGGTATTTCACTTCCCGGGCCAGCGTCAGGGCGCTGTCGATAATGCGATCGCGCAGGGCCGGGTCCAGCCCCGGCGCGGGAGCAAATTCCACCAGCTTCTGGTGGCGGCGCTGCAGGGTGCAGTCGCGCTCCCACAGATGACTCACCGCCCCACTGCCATCGCCCAGCACCTGCACTTCGATATGCCGGGCGGCGCTTACCAGCTGCTCCACATAGACGGCGTCATCACCAAAGGCGGCCTGCGCTTCCGACTGGCAACGGGCATAGGCGGCGGCCAGATCGGCCGGGTCAGTAACCGCTCGCATACCTCGGCCGCCGCCACCACTCAGGGCCTTGACCATCACGCCACTGCCATTCAACGCGGCCATGAAGGCCTGGGCCTGTTCCAGTGTCACTGCCTGATCGGTGCCCTGCACCAGCGGCACCTGGCAACGCGCCGCCAACGCCCGGGCTGCCGCCTTGTCGCCAAACAACCGCAGCGTGTCCGCCCCCGGCCCGATCAGCGTCAGCCCTGCCTCGGCACACGCCTCGGCAAAGGCCGCATTCTCGGCAAGAAACCCGTAACCGGGATGAATCGCCTCACAGCCATGTTCACGGGCAACGGCAATCAGCTGCGCGCCGTTCAGGTACGCCGGCACGCCCCTGCCCGGCAGCGCGACGGCCTCATCCACCTGACGCACGTGCAGGGACGCCTGATCATCCTCGGCAAACACCCCCAGCGAACGGATACCCAGATCCGCACAGGCGTTGGCAATACGGATGGCGATCTCGCCTCGGTTGGCAATCAGGATGGCAGCAAAGGGGGCGGGCACGGCGAACTCCAGTCTTGGGCAAAAGCACAAAGACCACAGTGTAGCCAGAGCGGGGGAGTGATGACATTGATCCCTACGCATGGGGAAGCATGCATTGGGTTAATACCGCAAGACGGCGCTCAGGCCTGATAGTGACTCAAAAATAACGCCGCCGTGCGCGACGCCAGATCGTGCCGCTCCTGGGCGCCAAGCAAAGGGGCAATCTGCATCAACTGCGGCCAGAAGCAGCTGCCCTTGATCAGGTTATGGAGTTGCTGGCTGGCAATCTCGTCATCCAGTTCCGCCAGGCGACCGTCGGCCACCGCGGCCCGAATCCAGCGGCGGGTGGCCGGCTCATGGGCAGACAGTTTTTCCACCTGTTCACGCAGCGCCTGCGGCTGATGCAGAAAATGGTCGAACGCCACCCGGTTGAGCTCGATGTATTCCTGACTGCAGATCACCTCGATTTCCGACTCGAGCAAATCACACAGTTGCGAATGCAACGCCACACCGGGCTCGTAATCGCGCCCTTCATGCAGGGTGGCCTGCTGCCACAGCTCGGTCATCAGCGCCATGATCAGCGCTTCCTTGCTGGCAAAGTGGTTATACACCGTGCGCTTGGACACCGACGCCAACGCGGCCAGCTCGTCCATGCTGGTGCTGTGCACCCCGCGCTCCTGAAACGCATCACGGGCCGCCTGCAGGATGGCCTGGCGCTTCAGTTCGCTTCGGGTCGGTTTGTGTTCGGTCATGGTCGATTCACTGTCCAGGCAATCCGGGTCGGGGCGCATTTTACACTAAGCAGTTTACTTTTCCCAAAACCCATATACACTACACCGTATAGTTTACTTTATTGGTGCGTCATGAAAATACGCTGGCTGGTATTTGCAGGAGTCCTCGTTATGGCAGTGAGTCTGTTCAAGGCCTGTTCCACACCGGAGCAGAAGTTCTATAACACCGGTATGGCCGGCAGCGCCGCCGCCAGCAACCTGTGGGAAATCGCCAAGATGTACCTGCGCACCGAGCGCAAGGCTCCCAGCCCCACCGCCCCGCTGCCACTGCGCCAGATCCCGGCGGGTGAACTGTCTGCGCCCGGTGACCAGGCCACCGTGTATCGGCTGGGCCACTCCAGCATTCTGATCCAGCTGGACGGCCACACCGTGCTGACCGATCCGGTCTTCAGTGACCGCGCCTCACCAGTGCAGTGGGCCGGCCCGAAACGGTTTCACCCCCTGCCCTTTGCGCTCGACGACCTGCCCACCATTACCGCCGTGGTCATCAGCCACGACCACTATGATCACCTCGATCGCGACAGCCTGCTGGCGCTGGACAACAAGGTCGGCACCTATCTGGTACCGCTGAAAGTGGGCAATCACCTGCGCCGCTGGGGCATTGCCGACGACAAGATCGTCGAGCTGGACTGGTGGCAGTCCCACCGGATTGCCAGCCTGCAGTTTACCGCCACACCGGCCCAGCATTTTTCCGGCCGCGGCCTTTCCGACCGGGATGAAACCCTGTGGGCCAGCTGGGCGATCAAGGGACAGGGTGGCAACCTGTTCTTCAGTGGCGACAGCGGTTACTTCGGGGGCTTCCGGGAAATCGGCGAACGGCTGGGGCCCTTTGACCTGACCCTGATCGAAACCGGCGCCTATAACCTGTTGTGGAGCAAGGTGCATATGCTGCCGGAACAGAGCGTACAGGCGCATCTTGATCTCAAGGGCCGCGCCATGCTCCCCATCCACAACAGCACATTCGATCTGGCGCTGCATGACTGGTTTGAACCTCTGGAGCGGGCCGCCGCCGCAGCCTGGGAACGTAATGTCACCCTGCTGACCCCCATCATGGGCACCCAGGTGACCGTGCAACAGCCAGGCAAAACCGCTTTCTGGTGGCGCGACGAAGCGGAACCCGCCTTGCTGGAAGCCGCTCTCGCCGGGGCCGAACAGGACGCCGCCGCCCTCAAGGCCCGCCAGCGTTAATCACACGCTGCACGGGCCTCAGCGCGGCGCCAGCACCTGCTGTTCCAGCTCAGCGGCCAGCCCTGCGTCCAACGTCAGGGCAGAGGCGAGCTGGTCCAGCCAGGCGCGTTCCATGGGGTTCTGTTCGTCCACCATCACCACACTGACCAGATAGATTTCGCGAGCGGCCTGGGGAGAATCGGCCATGGCTGCCAGCGCACTGGCATCCAGGGGCGCATCGAACAGGGTCTGTATCCAGGCATGCAGTTCGTCATCGGCGCCCAGCTGCTCGATTTCCCGGGTCAGCAGGGCACGTTCATTGGCATCAATGTGCCCATCGGCACGGGCGGCCATGATCATCGCCTGAAGGATTTCCAGACCCCGGCGCTCCTGATCTGCGCCTTGCAGCTGATCCAGCGGCTGACCCTGTTGTGCTGCGGCAGGCTGCCCCTGGGCCTGGCTGCCGGTCTGGTAATTCTGGTAGGTCTTCCAGGCCAACACACCGACACCGGCCAGCCCCAGGATTGGGTGTCGCAGTCTCCGTTCCAGATCAGTACCTGGGTTGGGGTTTCCGTGTGTCTGGGAAAATTGAAGCAGGAGCGCTTGGGCGCGGTAGCATGAACTTTGGCGGGTCTATTAATCATGAAGTCAGCAAATGTAAGGACGAAGAGCCTTGTACTAAAGGTCTTGTCAAAGCATCTGGTCGTGCCGAGGTTGGTGTGTCTGTTTTGCTCGAAGTTACTATCAAAGAATGCATGGATAATGGTGATAAGAAATGTACGGATTTATTTGGCGTAGGTGGAGAAACTACGGTCGCTGCTACAGCAGCCGTCGATTTCAGCGCAGCTGTTTACGAGGGTGATAGTTGTTCGTCTGGCGGGTGTGCAGGCGGGGCGGTCCGGAAGTTGGGCGGTGTCGCGCGAGTCTCTGCGAAAATAATGCTGGCCGGAATTTTCGAAACTAGCTTCGGCTTCGAGGAGTACATTGTAGTTTGGGATGAATTTACGTATGGAGAGCCATGTGGTTGATCAGAATACTTTTGAATTTGAAAGCAATTGGTCAGATTCAAAGGAAAATGGTGGAAGGATTATGTTGTTTATGTCCTTGCCATTTTTCGCCATCGATCTATTCATGCTCTACCGCTTTGATATCTTTGGAGTTATGAGTGTCGTCGGACTGCCTTTGCTGGTTGGTGCATTGGTATTGCTTAACTTAAGAGTAATAGTGAAAGTTAATCGGAATAACATCACCAGTACTTTTAGTGTTTGGTGGTTTAAATGGAAAAAGTCTTACGATATAGGTCGGTATAACTATGTTCGCATGAGTTGTCGGCCTCCTCCGGCTACTTCGGCGATCCATACTGAAAAATTGTTTCAATTGGACTTGTGTTTGTCGAAGACTCCACACTGGAGGGCAGGGGATTTAGCTCTGTTTCGTTTTATACACTTTCCTTGGGATGTCGATCCAAAGGAGTACTTTTCCTTCGTGGATAAAATTGTTGAAACGACAGGTTGTGAGCTGTTCGCTGGTCCGGATTTGCCAACGAAATTTACGACGCTGGTTAAAGAAAGATATGGAGATGTCTAACATGTTGCGTTTATTTATTATTTCTATTGGGCTCGTATTTGCTTCCTCGACTCATGCCTTTCAGAAGAAAGAAACATGCTATCTCGTGGCCTTGGGGCAGTGTGTCTTATCAATGGCTGCTTATTTCAATGATAAAGAGTACGAGGTCTATCCAACGCGAAACACGGGAGAAACACGAGAAACACGGGACACGCATAAATTTAATCAGCAAAAATAGCAATTTACCATCCCGCCAGGCTTTGCCCCGCAATCCATTTACGTCCTGTCATCTGTGCGTACTCTTTCAGCTTATCCAACGCACCCAATGCAATGGGCTTCCGTTGCTGTTTCGGCTTCATATGGGCTAACCACGCCTTCTCATCTATTCCCAGACGATCCAGCACACCTGCCGCATGTGCTGAGATTGCGCCACGCTTGTCATCGCGGACAGCGCGACCCGTACTATCCACAAGCTCCAGGTAATCCATCAGCCGAAAACGACATACCGTATCCTCATGCGTTGTCTCGATGGTATTTTCATCAACCAGAGGTAAAAGGTTTGGCTTTTGCTTATCACCAACCTCTGACCTGATCGCTTCTGAACGTTGCTGAATAGAGGTGTAATCGGAACCTTCAGGCGTATGCGCCATATCCGCCCGTACAGGATTGAGATCCACATAGGCCATACACTGCAGCACCGCTTTCTCATCCAGTAATGCCTGACACTTGTAGCGGCTTTCCCAGAACCGGCCCTTACAACAATCTTCCTCATTGGCCTTTCGGGCCAGATACTCATTCAGACACTTCATGAACCAGCCAAGGTCATACAGGCGCTCTCGCCAGGTCTGCACGATTTCTTCAGCCTTCAGGTTTTCTGCCGCTTCAGTCTCACCCTTGAGCCAACGCTTGACGATCAACGGCCCGTTGAACAGCTGCATCCACCGCTCTGCCACTTCCTGATCCGACCAGCTCAAGGCTTTCTTCTGGTTAATACGAAGCACCACATGGTAGTGATTGGACATCACCGCATAGGCACAAAGATCAATGGCAAACACTTCACCCAACACAGCAAGGCGGTCCACCACCCATTGCCTGCGATGTTCATAATCCTGACCGGAATAATGATCCTGGCCACACAGAAAGGCCCGCCGCACACAGCGGCAGATACAGTGATAGTAAGACGTGGAATCCAGCGATACCTGGCTATAACGCGCTCGGGTCATGACAAGCCTCCTTGCTTATCCTTCACCCAACACTACTGACTACCCGAACCCATCAATATCGGTCAACAACCACGAACCGTGTAAGACATCCCCCAATTCATGCGTGTCCCCGACTAGCTGACACTACTGACTACTCAAACCCAACTACATCAGAGAACAACCACAAACACCGTCAGTCCCCCCAATGGATGCGTGTCCCCGATCGCCGATCAGACGCCACCGACAAGCTCGCTTACGAATGCTTGGCCAAATTTCTCTTCGGGCGTCTCTGGAACCTTTGCATTTGGATATTCAATACCACCAGGCGAGCAGACTTCGGCTAACTTACCTATTGTCATTTCTGCCTGTACGGTATTTGTTGTCAGCGCAAGGACTAGCGCGGTTAACATGGCCTTTGTCATGCAGACCTCTTTCTATCCAGTTACGAATGGAATAATTGGCTAAATTACGCAGTCCCGCTTCCATCAGCCCCCAATTCATGCGTGTCCACGATTACCAATATATTTCCATCCCTATATATCATTTAGCAATTAGCCCCACTCAAAAGGATAAATACCAGCAAACATTGGGGTCAGATCTTGCACCGTGCATACTGGCGCACGATGCGAGACCTGACCCCGAATCCCAGGCCCCGATTCATGCGTGTCCCCGATTATCGTGTAGGAAATCTGCCAATTCGTGGGTGTCCCCGATTAACCACTATTATCCATCGCTGACACCACTATCCGTCTCGTTCAAAAATTCTTAATGGCACCCAATGTAAATATCAAAAGCAATAAATATGGAAACCAAATCAACCATCTGCGTATCGACAACATAGCCAGCATGTCTGCAAAAGAAGGGGTCGAGATATTCGTAGACACGCCGCTCTCAGGCAGAATAAAGCCCGAACCAGCCAGCATCTGATTCAAACAATGCTCGATCTCAAGCGATCTCTCAATAAACTTATACTGAACCTGCCTAATTCCAATCTCGATCAAAAAAACAACAACCAAAAGAACAACAGCAACCACAAGAATCTCTTTCTTTACACTCGTGTACCCATACGCCAAAAGAGCGCACCAAACACTAATTCCCCAAGCACGAATATTCCAGGCCGACTCGCCATTTGACTTCGCAAGCTCCTGCACGATCTCCCAACCCTTAGACAGAACAGCCGTAGCATCGAGATCATTAGGCTCTGAAGAAGACACAGTCACACTCTCCGCAGGATTTTTAACAACTTTGCTGCCGGAAGCCTTTCTAAGTGAGCACTATGCGATGCGAGGGCGATACATAACCTTTTCAGATCTCCGACAAACAATGGCAACAACGACTTTGATATATCGATATATCTTTTATCAATAATTACATCATACTCCAGCAAAACTTCATGTAATGCATTTACGACAGCAATGTCCTCTTGATCAGAAATCTCATGCTTATTTTTGTTAATAATTTGCATCGCATGCAAATAATTTTTTGGCTTAACGCCAAAAATATTTTCTACTGATTGCTCCCACAAAGAGTCTGAAATTATTCGAATCTCTTTTCGATTTTTAAAAAGATAGTCAGCGACATCTGCGGAATTCTTAAACCCATAGTAAAGCGATGAAATTTCAGTAAGTATACCTTCACTTACAGGCATCTCGGAGTCTCCTTGCCATCACATGGACATCCTCCAGCACGCCCTTACAATCTTCATCGTTCGGATTAAAAGGCAGCTCCAAGCTCATTCCACGAACAGAATAGTCATAAAACCTCTTCAATTCCTTAATGCGAGAAAATTCATCAACGAACTGCGCGCACGCATCAAAGCATTTCATCTTATTAAATTCATAGACTCCATTATGGGCAAGATAGAAAATGCACGCGTTTTTTATTTCTGTAAATGCATTAACAAGCGGGGTAAGGTACTTGCCACCAAACATACCTGTCCTAGATAGGAAATCTGTAACTTTTACTATGTGATCAAGCTCAACCAAATAGTTAGTTTGGACGGAAAAACTCTCCCTCCAACCCCTCCATTCGACAAGCGAACCAGACAGCAGCATCCCTTCATGCAAAACATGATAAACAAAAAGACTACCTATCTCATGCAGCCTTAAAAAGGTGTCGGAATCATAATCGATATAGTTAACATGCTTTCGCGCTTGAATCGGAAGACAATCTTCATCGAAATCCATTTTACTTGTGTTAATTAATAGTACATCACAATCGGAATACTGATTAGCATCCCCCCTCGCATGCGACCCAATCAGAACGGAAAATTTCATAACCTATTTCAACCCAGCAACCAAAAGGCAAAAGAAACCCACGAGCTTTCGCGGAAATCCCCAATCCACAGCAGCCTGGAAGGTGGCCCAAGGATGGGAAACAGGAGACCTGGCCCTATTCTTTCGACATTTCACTTAGGTATCCGAAAGAGGTGCTTTCCCTTTGTTGTTTCCCACATTATTGGTTTCATCTTACTAAGCATTGAGGCCACCCGCCAACCCGACAGACAAGACTAAGGAAGCACTTACCAGAAAGACCACGCTCGCCTTAATGAGATCTTCAGACAGTTTAAAATATCGATTCCTATTTTCTTTATCCCGCCCCAAAACATTCAGCCTGATCTCTCCACGCAGGGCTCTCACATGATAAAACATGTCTTCATTAGAAAAATACCGATACCCCAAGTCGCAAGCAGCTAAGACCGAGAAAAGCACGACTGCAACCATCAGGAAAAGAAACGATCCGCCAATATCAAACCATTTAGCGTTGGCCAAAAACCCGAAAACCGCCATGGCGAGAAGCGATAAACGCAAAATCTCAGAAAAAACTCTGGTATTTTTCAAGCAGATCGAAATCAACCTTATATTTATATCCAATTCCATGGAATATCCTCCTTGCTCCGGTAGACCTCGTTTTATCCTTCAATACGATGGATCTTAAGAAAAAATCCGGGGGCACGTACAACTTCTTCAGACCGATAACCATTTAACGTGTCAGCCGAGACCTACATAGGATCCGCAAAGAGGTACGTGTCCTTTGTTGCTGGAAAATGGGGGGCCTGACTGCACTCTTCGTTCTTCTACGCAGCAATCACTCAACTATATTCCGAAGAGTTATCATTGCTCTATCTAAGTAGCCACTATAAGACCATCGCGTGAGAACTGAAGTTGCCACATTAAGAACCAGTTTCGCCTTACTATCGGAAGCCAAGATTCTATCGCGACCTAGACCTATAACCTGCGTCCTACAATTTAATTTTATTGGATCGACATAGTGCATGGTTTTCACAGGAAATAGATCTTCGTGATTTTCTTTAAACGAACTCACAGGGCTTTTAAGCTCGATTTCGTATGGCTTTTTAACTATGTAATTCCAGCGCCGGTATAACCCATATTTCCGTTCAGCGATTATTGGAGTGAAATGTGTTGGATATATATCATCCACCATCTCTTCATAGAGACCGACAATGTAATAATCACCTTTATCCCACATTTCTGCTCTCAAATCCGTACTTAGGATTAAAAGTTAAAACCCTTCCTTTGAAGCGATCGGAAATTCTTTTCATTAACAGGCTATTTTTATAAGTGTTGGGTATATGTATTTTTTGGACATGATCCTCGTTTATCTTATATCCACCAGCCAAGCAAAACTCGAACAACCGTGAGTGTGGGTTTTCATCGAATCGAATAAAATCAGCTAAATCATTATTAAAATTACTCTTTAGTATCCCATACACGGATTCAGTAATTTCGTGCTCCAAAAACTTCTGCCTTTCATAGAATCTAACCGCAGATATTTCAGAAATAATTTTATCAAAATCGAAAAAGTTAACCTTAAGATCTGAAGCTTTATAATTTTCCAGGCCGATATATCCAGCGCTTAAACCTCCAATATCGACAGGACTCCCGTACTCAAAAAACTCTTCATTGTCAAGAATGAAGCTCATTTTAAATTCAACAACCATTGACCCTCGCAGGGTTGGCGGACTTTCTAACGGATGCCCAAGGTTAAAGTATTCCCTGTGAGATTTATTAGTGATTTTGAATCCATCAGAAAGTTTATTTAAAAAATTTATTTTATTGAAAGTAACTATTTTAGACGAAAACATTTTACTTTTTCTTACGGCTTATCTTAAGGTTTTTTTGCCATTCAGAATTAGCTTGATCCAAGATATTTTGATATCGATCCTTAAATTCATCTATTACTTCCATGGTAATTCGGTGGTTATCTGGATCGTCCATTTCCTTTTCCATATCCATCTCTATATTGAACTTCAGCTCACTAAGCGCACATACCGTCTGTATATTATGAGCAAGTCTTTCTGAATACATATATTTTGCGAGAAATGACCCAAAAACGCTGCTAAGAGCGCTTACTCCGATTGCAAGGAAGGCGATAAATGAAATATCCAACTCCACATTTATTGCTATAAGGAACGTCGTGATTGAAGAAGCAATAATTTGTCCTTTGGATGTTAAATTGTAGCTACGCTGATTCTTTCTTCTCTTGCCATTAAAATCATTCCTTCTATTCTCAATTTCCACTATCAATTTATTTAACGATGAATAATGGTGAGCGGACACAACTTTACCCCTTTTTCTTACTAGGCACTTGGGAATCATATTTTGTTTAACAACCAAGCAGGCCGACTTTATCAATCCACCCTATACAACAATGAAATCAACTAGCTTTAATCTCCCCGCCTCAAAACAAAATAGCCGGACTTCCGACCGGCCTCAACAAATACCACCATCCCGGCGCCAAACCAACCCAGGCCGCAATCCCTGCCGCCCTTAACTCAAGGCAATATCACCCCGCCATCATCTTCTCCGCATGACTCTTCAACATCCCCTCCTCCACAATAAACCCAATAATCTTCTCCAACCCCTCCACATCATTCCGCAGATTCGAAAACGCCCAGGGCTTATCCCCGCGCATCCGGTTGGTATCCGATTCCATGATCCCCAGATCCGCCCCCACCAGATCGGCCAGATCGATCTTGTTGATCACCAGCAGATCCGACTTGGTGATACCCGGCCCGCCCTTACGGGGGATCTTCTCGCCGGAGGCCACGTCGATCACGTAGATGGTGAGATCCGCCAGTTCCGGTGAGAAGGTGGCGCTGAGGTTGTCGCCGCCGCTTTCCACGAACACTACGTCCAGGTTGCCGAATTTGCGGGCCAGGTTTTCTACTGCCGCCAGATTCATGGAGGCATCTTCGCGGATGGCGGTGTGGGGGCAGCCGCCGGTTTCCACGCCGACGATGCGTTCCGGCTCCAGGGCTTCGGCTTCGGTGAGGATGCGCTGGTCTTCCTTGGTGTAGATGTCGTTGGTGACCACGGCGATGTGGTAGTCGTCGCGCATGGCTTTGCAGAGTTTTTCCAGCAGGGCGGTTTTGCCGGAGCCGACCGGGCCGCCGATGCCGACGCGCAGGGGGGATTTATGTTCGGTTGTCATGGTTGTCTCCGTTTTCCCACAGGGGGTATTTGTTTTCCCCTTGTTCCGGGGTTGCAGGAGCGTGGTAAGCAGGCGATCAGGACAGGATCGCTTGCAGGCAAGCTCCTACGGCGTTCTTCAGGATCTAAATAACCGGCAGTATTGGGTTTCGTGGAGGCTGCTGGCGATGGCCATGGCGGGGGACGAGGAGCCGATGTCATCGTCGTCCAGGGCCATGGCCTGCTTTGTGATGGCTGCCAGTTGGTCGCTGAAGCGGTAGAGCACCCGCTGGCCATCGCTCTGGCCAAGGGGGATGAGTTTCACCGCGACGATGACCATGTTTTCCAGCCAGCTCCACAGGTAGCCATTAAGGGCCTGTTCCAGATCCACGTGCCAACGGGCGCAGGCCAGGGCGAAGCCGGCCAGTTGGGTCTGGGCCAGGGCATCGCGCCATTCCTGCTGTTGCAGCTCGGGCCAGCCGGCGGCTTCGGGCAGTTTGTCCAGCACCATGGTGAGGGCCTGGCCGCGCTGGCATTCCTCGGCGCGCAGCTCACTGGTTTCCCGCCAGGCCAGCAGGGTGTCGGCCCAGTGACTGAAGGCAGCGAGATCCTGCTGCTGGCTGGCGTGGTAGAGCCGTGCCAGTACCGGCAGCTCCAGGGCGCCAACGCTGCTCTCCAGCAGGCCATCGAGCCACACGTAGACGTCGTCCGCATCCTTGATCCAGCCGCACTCCACTGCCCATTCCATGCCTTGCGAATAGGTGAAGGCACCGATGGGCAGCGACGGGCTGATCAGTTGCTGCAGGCGGAAGAAGGCACTGTTGCTCATGATGCGGTGCTCATCGTTGTTATCAGCCCGCCAGCAGCATCAGGCCCAGGGCTGCACCGGCAGCCAGTACGGCACGCAGGGCCGGGGCGATTTTCTGGATCTGTTGGCCCAGCGGCAGGCCTGCCAGCATCAGCAGTACCGAGCTGGCCATAAAGCCGGCTCCAAAGCCGGCCAGGCTGCCGGTCATTTCCACGCCGTGGGCCCAGCCGTGGGCGCCCAGCAGGAAGGCGACGGCGCAGGCGGCCTTGCCGCGCACGCTGGCCGGGAACGCCAGGGCGGCGGCGAACAGCAGGGCAGAACCGGTGATCACGGCTTCCATGGCCACGTGACCGCCGAGGGCCACGCCACCGGCGAAGCCGGCGGCCAGACTGATGCCGGCGGCGACAAAGCCCAGTTGTTTTTCCTTGAGGGTGGTGCCGGCCAGCAAGGCGCCGAACAGCACCAGGGCCACCAGGTGATCCAGGCCGGTGACGGGGTGGGTAAGGCCCGCCATCAGGCCGCCGTGCACGTGATCACCGGTGTGAGCCAGAGCGGTGGCAGGCAGGGCGACAGTGGCCAGGGTGAGGGCCGCGGTGCTGGCCTTGCGAGTGAGGTGTTTCATGGTGTGCTCCTTTCGTGACGACGCCACGGGGCATCGCGTTATCTCAATGGCTGTGTTCGTGTGAGTGATCGTGGCTATGCTCGTGGTCATGCGAGTGGCTATGGCCATGTCCGTGTGAGTGTCCGTGCGAATGACCGTGATGACCCCCGCCCTGCTGGTAGGCGCCCGCTTCCGGTTCGAACGGGGCTTGCTCCACGTTGACGGTGACGCTGGTATCGGCCCCGGGGAGCTGGCGCACCATGTCGTCGAGCACGTGGTCGTGCTGGTAGCGCACGAAGCCGGTTTCGATTTGCAGGGGCACGTGGCGGTTGCCCAGGTGGTAGGCCACCTTGGCGAGCATCAGGGCATCGTCGCACTGGATAGTGGAGACGGTTTCGTCGGCGGCGATGACTTTCACCAGCACGCCGTCGGCGTTGGTCAGCACATCGCCGCCGCGCAGCAGGGTGCCGCGCTCCAGAAACAGGCCCACCGGTTCGCCGCTTTCCAGCAGGGCTTTCTGGCGGCTCTTGATGCGCGCATCGATGGGCAGGCTGAGGATTTTCAGCGTGCTGTCATCCAGGCCTTCCAGGGCGGTCTCGTTCAGTTTTTTCGTCAGTTCGATCATGGTGTTCTCAATGTCTTAATGCGCGCTGTCAGAACAGGAAGTAGCGCTGGGCCATGGGCAGGACGTCCGCCGGTTCACAGGTGAGCAGTTCGCCATCGGCACGCACTTGATAGGTTTGCGGGTCCACTTCCAGGTTGGGCTGCCAGTCGTTGAGCAGCATGTCTTTCTTCTGCACGGTACGGCAGCCTTTCACCACGCCGATGCGGTTGGCCAGTTTCAGTTGCTCGGGGATGCCGGCATCCATGGCCGCCTGTGAGATGAAGGTCATGGTGGTGGCCTGGCGGGCCTTGCCGTAGGCGCCGAACATGGGGCGGTAATGCACCGGCTGCGGTGTGGGGATGGAGGCGTTGGGGTCGCCCATCTTGGCCATGGCCACCATGCCGCCCTTGATGATCAGGTTGGGTTTCACGCCGAAAAAGGCCGGGCTCCACAGCACCAGATCTGCCAGCTTGCCCACTTCCACCGAGCCGATTTCGTGGGCCATGCCGTGGGCGATGGCCGGGTTGATGGTGTACTTGGCCACGTAGCGTTTGACGCGGAAGTTGTCGTGCTCGGCGGGATCGCCCTTGAGGGCGCCGCGCTGCACCTTCATCTTGTGGGCGGTTTGCCAGGTGCGCATGACCACTTCACCGACGCGGCCCATGGCCTGGGAATCCGAGGCGATCATGGAGAAGGCACCGAGATCATGGAGGATGTCTTCGGCGGCGATGGTTTCGCGGCGGATGCGCGATTCGGCGAAGGCCACGTCTTCGGGAATGCTCGGGTCCAGGTGGTGACAGACCATGAGCATGTCCAGATGCTCATCGGCGGTGTTCACGGTGTAGGGGCGGGTGGGGTTGGTGGAGGATGGCAGCACATTGGCCAGCCCCGCCGCACGGATGATGTCCGGTGCGTGGCCACCGCCCGCCCCTTCGGTGTGATAGGTGTGGATGGTGCGATCCTTGAACGCGGCGATGGTGTCTTCCACGAAGCCGGATTCGTTCAGGGTGTCGGTGTGGATTGCCACCTGGGTGTCAGTGTCGTCGGCCACGGTGAGGCAGGTGTCGATGGCTTGGGGGGTGGTGCCCCAGTCTTCGTGCAATTTCAGGCCGATGCCGCCGGCGGCGATCTGTTCAGTGAGCGATTCCGGCAGGCTGGCGTTGCCCTTGCCGAGAAAGCCCAGGTTCATGGGGAACGAATCCGCTGCTTCCAGCATGCGCGCCATGTTCCAGGGGCCGGGGGTAACCGTAGTGGCGTTGGTGCCGGTGGTGGGGCCGGTGCCGCCACCAATCATGGTGGTGACGCCGGAGGCCAGCGCCTCGTCGATTTGCTGCGGGCAGATAAAGTGAATGTGCGAATCGATGCCGCCGGCGGTGACGATGCTGCCCTCGCCTGCTACCACATCGGTGCCGGGGCCGACGATGATATCCACGTCGGGCTGCACATCCGGGTTACCGGCTTTGCCGATGGCGGCGATGCGCCCGGCCTTGATGCCGATGTCCGCCTTGACAATGCCCCAGTGATCGATGATCAGGGCATTGGTGATGACCAGATCCATGACTTTGGCAGAGGGATGCTGAGACTGGCCCATGCCATCGCGGATTACCTTGCCGCCGCCGAATTTCACTTCGTCGCCGTAGACGGTGTAGTCCTTTTCCACCTGGATCCACAGATCGGTATCGGCGAGGCGCAGGCGGTCGCCGGTGGTGGGGCCGAACATTTCCGCGTAGGCCTGTCTGGACATTGTTGCCACGGTGGTTCTCCTGTTATTCCGTTAGCGCCTGAGGCTGTGATCAGGCCGCATTGAATTCCTTGCTGAACTCAGAGCGAGCCCATCACCTTGCCCTGGAAGCCGTAGACTTTTCTTTCGCCGGCGTAGGCCACCAGTTCCACGGTGCGGCTCTGGCCGGGTTCGATGCGCACCGCGGTGCCGGCGGGGATGTTGAGCCGGAAGCCCTTGGTTTTTTCGCGATCAAACTGCAGCGCGTTGTTCACTTCGTAGAAGTGGTAATGGGAGCCCACCTGGATGGGGCGGTCGCCGGTGTTGGCCACTTCCACGGTGACGGTTTCACGGCCGGGATTGATCTCGATGTCGCCGTCCTGCACTTTCATTTCGCCGGGAATCATGGGTGCACTCCTTTACACAATCGGGTCGTGAACGGTGACCAGCTTGGTGCCGTCCGGGAAGGTGGCTTCCACCTGCACTTCGTGAATCATTTCCGGCACGCCTTCCATCACGTCATCGCGCTTGAGCAGGGTGCGGCCTTCGCCCATCAGCTGTGCCACGGTCTTGCCGTCGCGGGCGCCTTCCATGATGGCGGCGGTGATAAAGGCCACCGACTCGGGGTAGTTGAGCTTGAGACCGCGGGCCATGCGCCGCTCCGCCAGCAGTGCGGCGGTGAAGATCAGCAGCTTGTCTTTTTCTCTGGGTGTCAGTTCCATGATTTTGCCTTTTCGCCTTTTCCGTTCACCGTCAGGTATTCCAGATGCGCGGGATTGCCGCCGGTTTGTTCAGCAGGGTCTGGCGTAATAACTGCCAGACCGGAATCATCAGTGCCTGGATTTTTTCGCAGCGGGTGCCGAGCACACGCATCACCAGAATGTCGTCGATCAAGGTGAGGCCACAGGGCATCTCGCCGGTGTTGCCTGCAATGATGTCGCGGGCCTGTTCCAGCGAGACCTCGTTGCAACCAGTGGCCACAAACAAAGCCTGCATGGGAAAGTTACGCAGCCCGGATGACGCATTGAGGTGGCGCGGCTGATCCACCTTGAGGCGCTCGATCAGCAGCGGCCTGCCGTCGCGATTAATGCGAAAGCGCGCATCGATATTGCCCTGCTCGAAGATCTCGCTGTTCACAGGCCGCCCCAGGCAGGAGATTTCCCAGCCCATGAAGCGGGCATCGCCATGCAGATCAATGGTGGTGTCCATGTGCACCTTGGCACCGGGGAAGAAGATGTTTTCCTGGGGAAACCATTCCAGGGTGCCACCGGGGGCCACGGTTAGGGCCTGACTGACGCGGGCGGTATCGCCGGCACTGAGATAGAACTTGGTGGCACCGGGGGTGGTGAACAGGCCATGGGCCTGCGTGCCGGCAGTGATGTCGATCTCCAGGCCATCGCCACCGACCACCCCACCGGGGGGATGCAGCAGGTAGATGTGGGCCGTGCCACCTTCCGGGTAGAAGGGGCGCTGAACGCGCAGCGGCCCATAATGGTGCAGGCCGGTCATGACAGTCTTGGCGCCTTGCCCCGTAATGGCGCACTCCAGCTGCATCTGCAGCCGGGCCTTCCACCCCTTGCCATGGGCTGGTGTCTTGGGATGTCGCCGTTGTGTCGGTGCCGGTTCCTGTACGGTCACGAGCCAGGCCTCTTCCTGCCGGTTGCCATGCACCAACTTTATGCAGCAACCGTGCCATACAAGGTGGTATACAAGTTTGCCTGGGGATCGACACGGTTTTGCAGGAGCGGTGGTTCCACCGCGAAAGAGAGCCGCGCCGCGGCTATCGCGCCGCGAGCGACGCTCCTGCAGGGGAGGTGTAGAAAGTGGTGTGCAACAAAAAGCCCGGCTATTGCCGGGCTTCGCTGTGGAACGCTTTACTCCTTGATCCGCGATGTGGTCACGGGGGCAGGACATTGGCAGATTAATTGCCGCCGTTGCCCAGTGCCGCCCGCTGGCGAATGGTTTCGAAATCCCAATCGATCAGGATTTCTCCATTACGGAACACCTTGATCAGTTGGCTCTCTTCACTATCTACACCGTCACCGTTCAGAGCATCGGCGCGTACCGTCTGGACGCTCTCGTTTCTGCGCACTAATGCCAACCGGCCACGCTTGGAGCGCTTGCCCGGATCGGTGATCGGATCCTTGTAGACGTCGCGCCATTCGCCGTTGATGCAGATGGCAGAGGCTTTCATGGCGAACTTCTGGGTGTCGCGGTTAAGCTTTTGCAGCAACTCGCCGCCCATGCCAAAGGCCACATTATCCGCACTCAGGCCACGGGCTTTCATTTCCTGCAAGATCGCTTCGATGGACTGGGCACAGACGCCATCGCCCTGAATCAGGCGCACGCAGTCCGGCAGCACCCGGTAGCCCTTGCTGTTGGTGCGGTAGCCGAAGCGGGCCATCAAGCGTTCGATGGCTTCCGGGACGATCTCCACCGGTTCGCCGGAATCAGGACGGACCACCAAGGTGCCGCCGGCCTGCTCTACCTGCTCGCGCAGTTCGCCACCCCACAGGTTGTCGATGGCGTTCCAGATGTCGTAGGAATCGCTGACTACCGCCACCACCCGGTCTTGCCCGCCGAATTGCTGGATCATGTTGGCGTAGGCCCGGGCTTCACCGTCGCGCCCCCAGCTGGTAATGGTGCTGTGCTCTGCCGCCGGGATGGAGAAACCGGCCATGTCGGCACCGTAGTAACGGCGCGCGGCCATGATCGCGGAAAGGGTATCGGTACCGGCAAAGTTAACCAGGTGTGCCATACCACCAAGGGCAGCAGCTTCTTCCGAGGTGGCGCCACGGGCACCGAAGTCGTGCAGTTTGAAGGGCAGGCTGTCGCTGTTGTCGGCGGTATCTTCCAGGTAGCGCTGGATGATGGTGCGACAGTTGCGGGACACCGTGGCCACGGTGGTGGGATACCAGATAGCGCGCAACAGGGCAGTTTCCACATAGCTGGTGAGCCAGGCGCAGTTCGGGTCGGTGTTCATGACCTGCACCAGCACATTACCGGTGGGCACCACGGTGCCTTCCGGCACGGCTTCGATTTCGATGGGCAGGTAACCGTCGTAGTTGTCGAGAATGTAATCCCAGCCCGGACGGTTGAAGGGAACGCCGTGCGCAACACAGACCGCTTCGGCTTCTTCGATATCCGCTTTGCTGATCGGGCGGCTCAGGTATTCCTTGAGGAAGGCCTGCAGACCGAAGAACACGGTGTCGCGGTAGCGACCACCACGGGATTCGATATAGCTGGAGACATACTCGGCACCGGCCGGGTATTGGGCGAAGTGAGAGGTCTTGTAGGAATCGGTGTTGAGAATCAGGTTACGCATGACGGAGTTCCTCCTGTCGATTGTGATTGGCGCCGGTCTTTCCAGCACGCTGGCAGCGATCCGCTGCTCGGCACTGACGGGTCCCGTCGTGCCGATGAATATATATTGGCGATACGCCACTAATGTGTCAACTGTTTTTTACGGGCCTTTGCGGCTGACACATACAAGGTGGCAATCGCGGTCGAACGACCGCTCCCCCAAGGGGCGCTAGCCCAGGTCTGCTGGCTCGCTGAGGCAGATAATGCCCTGACGTGTTTCCGCCTTGCCTGCCAGCTGCGGGTAGACCTGCGGATCCGCATGGAAGGCCAGGTCCAGGGTGAGGGTGCTGCCGGTCGCAGCCAGTCGTTCGGCGCGCAAGTAGTTGGCACCGGCCATGGCCTGGGTGGTCATGGTTGCCTGCAGAGGGGCACCCCAGCGGGTGAGCTGAAAGCCCCGACTTTCCAGCCACTGCGTGAGTGGCTGCAGTATGTGTGAATCGTTGGGCAACAGCAGGTCCACATCCGACGGGGTTACCGCTTCGCCCTTCAACCAGCGGGCGAAACTGCCGATGACCATGGCCTGTGGGAAATCCGCTTGCAGCAACTGAAGCAGTGACATTGCGGCATCCCGATCACAGACGCGGGCGCTGTTTTGCGCCACCAACATGTATTCATGGGCGCGGTTGCTGTGCGGTGAGGTGCTGTCGGTGTGGGGACGGTCGTAAACAATGACGCGCTCCTCGATAAAACGGAATCGTTCGGCCAGCAGCCGTGCCACATCCCAGGCCTGGGGTACCCAGAGGCCATCCAGTTGCAGGTTTTCGGCACCCACTACGATGTAACCCCCCGGTTTGATGATCGGCTTGAGTGCCTTGAGAATGCCGCGCACTTTTTGCAAAAAGTGCGCATAGCTGCCTGCGCCGTAGAGCTGGCCAGGGTGAGTGCTTTCCATGCCGCAACCGAAGTACGGCAAGCTGGTGAGCACCAGGTCGACGGGTTCCATGTTCGCCAGTGAGGTTTCACAGTCGCCGTGGATCAGGGTGGCGTGCTCAAGGCCCAGATCATCGAGTCGCTGGCGCGCCGTGTGCAGACGGCCCGCTTCAATTTCGATACCGACACCTTGCCGGCCTTCCTGACAGGCTGCGACCAGGGTGGACGCAAAGCCGGCAAAGGGGTCCAGCACCCGATCACCGGGTTGGGACAACTCGCGTACGAAAGGCCGCATCTGTTCTACCCAGCCGCGGTCACGGGCAGCAAACGGGTCGCTGCTGGTGAGGGTGTGATCCAGGGCATGGGTGTCCTGGTTGGCGTCCAGGTGCAGCCAGCTATTGGGCATGGGTGATGTCTCCGTTGACGGCGGGGATCAAGACATGGCGCTCCGGATTCCAGTCCGCGCACAGGTTGCCGTTGGCATGGAATACCAGTTTGAAGATCTGGCCGCTGTCATGCTTTTCGTGCAGGCGCTGATAGTTTGACGATTCGAAGGTGACGGTCAGGCCATCACTTTCGATTACCAGATTGGAAAAGTAATAGCCGTGGGTGGCCTGCCGCAGGCGGGTGCCCTGGGCCAGGGGATGAGCTTCCAGAAAGGCCTGCAGCAAGCCCGCCACAGACACTCGCGACGCGCGGATATAGCGCTGGGTGCCGTTGGCGCGGTAGCGCTGATCCAGTTGCGACATTTCCCTCAGGATCACATGACGTACCCCCAGCGAGCGAGCCCAGTCCAGATAACGCTGCAGGGCGGCGAGGCTGTCCACCCCGCCCTGCTGCACCAGACACACCAGCTTAACCTCCGTGAGTGCACCCAGTTGTGCGACACACTCACGAAACTGATCCGTGATCATGACCCCTTCGCGGGAACGAAAGCGCATGATCTGCTGGTTGGTAACGGTGTCGGGATGGTGCCGCGACAGCTCCACCCAGTCGAAGGCGAAACTGCGGATGGCCGCGGCCAGCGCCGCATCCTCCCCCAGCGCAGTGAGCCCGGCACCATTGCTGTACAGCACCCTGCCCTCCACCGGGCTCACCGCGGCATGGGACGACAGGCAATCCAGCAGGCGCAGAAACCAGTCACGATGGTCGGTCATTTCCAGGCCCGACAGGGAATAGGACAACGGCAGGCCACGCAGCGCCATCAGGGCTGTCTGAAGCTGGTTGAAGTAATTCATGCCCGGGCGCAGCAGGCTGGCATGGGTGCCGGTATCGCCGTTTTCGCGCAGGTTTTCCGAGCAGAACCGGCAGCGGGCGGAGCAGGGCTGCACCGCGGCGTAGGGGGTCAGCGTTACCGGTTGGGCGACCCGCCAGGTACGCTCACCAATGCGCTGTTGATGCCAGCGACTGGCGTCCTCCGGGTGGGGTTCCCGGAAGACGGTGGTCGCCAGATCATGCTGATAGCGCTGTATAACGGCGTCCAGTTCCATCCCTGATCACGTTCCCGGTTAAATCAACCCGAGGATGTCCTGAATGATGAAGTAGTGATCTTCGAACAACCGCTCCGGGGTCAGTTCGCCCAGCGGTACCCAACGTGCCTGGCGGGCATCGTCACCGCCCTTCACTTTTGGCAGGCTGGCATTGGGCTCCAGCTCCATATAGAACGCGTGGGTGATGGTGCGGCCGCGAGCGGAACGGTAGGGGTCGTCGTAGACTTCCTGGCGGCGGATGGAGCCTTTGAGGACCGGGGCCGGGACTTTCAAGCGGGTCTCCTCACGCAGTTCCCGCAGACAGGCATCCAGCAACCGTTCACTGCCATCCACAAAGCCACCGGGCAACGCCCATAGCCCCTTGCCGGGGCTGGCACGACGCTCCACCAGCAACACATGGCCGGATTGCACCACCACACCATCCACCGTGACGAAGGTGGGCGCATAGGGCGCGGACGACCAGGCGTCGCGGTATTTGCGTACGAAGGCGATTTCATCGCGGATGTGCTGGTAAGCACCGGCATCATTGGCAAAGCCAGTGAGGTAGGACGCTACTGCTGACGGCAGCACGTCCGTATCGACCAGCGAGGGGAGCAGTGTCTCCGGGGCAGCGGAAAAGTAACGCTCGCGTATCGGCGTGGCGCTGATCTGCCGCACGTTGTCTACGCCCACTGCGGACCACTGCGGGAACAGGTTCAGATAAAAACCGGTGTGGTCCTTGCGGTGCCCGATCAGGGCAATGCGCGCTGGCCGGTGCGGGGTGGCGTGATGGGCGGTGACCATACCGGCGACGGTGGACTGCACGTTTCGCACCCAGGCTTCGTCATTGTAGGGCACGTCCATCAACGGCAAACACTGCAAGCGCTGGTTTTCACTTTCCGTCAGGCAGGCGCGCACCATCTGTTCGCGCTCCTGGTGAGTCCAGGGGTTACGGGGATTGCGAGCCTGCCAGGCGGAACCGATCAACAAGATTAATCGTTCGGCTTTCTCCAGGCCGGTGCGCACCACCTGCAGGTGACCGGCGTGAAAGGGCTGAAAGCGGCCAATAAAGACCGCGAAATCGAATTCGTACTGCATCAGCAAGCTCCTTGCCGTGGATGTGGGCAGCAAGTCTGTCTCGCTGCCGTGAACCGGTTGCCTGAACCGGTGTTGCTCTGTATTGTTGGCTAACTGCCACTATATAGCAACCCCTGGTGATCGAACCATGACCTACCGCTCAGAAGCCGACTTCCTCAAACAGTACAACGCCAGGGACTACGACAGCCCGCTGGTTACCGTGGACGTGGCAATCTTTACCCTGCACGAAGGCGCCCTGCAGGTGCTACTGGTGGAGCGGGGCGACTTTCCGCACAAGGGGCGCTGGGCCTTACCCGGCGGTTTTATCGACATTCACAGTGATGATGACCTGGACGCCTGCGCCCACCGCAAGCTGAAGGAAAAAACCGGTGTCGCCGCGCCGCTGCTGGAGCAGGTGTGTAGCAAGGGCAACGGCCTGCGCGATCCCCGTGGCTGGTCTGTCACGGCCTTGTACATGGCGCTGATCCCCCATGCCCCTACCGCAGACTTCGTGGCGTCAGTTAACGATGCCCGCTGGTGGCCGCTGGATCAGCTCGGAGGCATTGAGCTGGCGTTCGATCACCGCAGCCTGATTGCCACAGCGCGGGAGCGCTTGAAGAACAAGACGGCCTATACCGTGCTGCCGGTTCATGTGCTGAAACGCCCTTTCACTCTTACCCAGTTACAGCGTGCGTTCGAACAACTGATGGATGCCACCCTGGAAAAGAAATCGTTTCGTCGGCGCATTCTCAATGCGGAGATTCTCGAAGAAGTGGGCGAAGGCATTCCCGAAGGGGGGCGGGGCCGGCCTGCGGCACTCTATCAACCCGCCACCGGCTCCGAGCAACATCTGTTTGCGAGGGTGTTTGGTGAAGGCCTGTAAAGGCCCATCAAGAGGAAAGCATCATGAACACACTCAAGGATCGTTTTATCGGCGCGCTGGCCGGGCTTGCCTGCGGTGATGCGGTGGGCACGACGGTGGAATTTTCACCCCGAGGCAGCTTTGCACCCGTTACCGACATGACGGGCAACGGTCCCTTCAATCTGAAAGCCGGTCAATGGACCGACGATACCTCCATGGCCCTGTGTCTGGCGGAAAGCCTCGTTGAAAAGCAGGCCTTTGATGCCCGCGACCAAATGAGTCGCTATTTGAACTGGTGGCAATGGGGCTACCTTAGCGCCACCGGCAGCTGCTTTGATATCGGCAACACCGTGCGCGACGCCCTGGCGCGTTTCCGCGATACTGGCGAGCCCTACTCTGGCGACACCGCAGCCCATACCGCTGGCAATGGCTCGCTGATGCGGCTGGCTCCGGTGGTGCTGTTTGCCCACCCTGCCCCGGATCGCTTGCGCGAACTGGCGGCACTCAGTTCCCGTACTACTCACGGCGCTGCGGAAGCGGTGGAATGTTGTGAGCTGTTTGCCCTGTTGCTGGACCGTTGTTTGCGGGGCACTGACAAGGCATCACTCATGCAAAACCTGGCTGACCAACACTGGCAGGAAGCCAAGGTGCAGGCCCTGGCCGGCGGCGGTTTTCTGCAAGCGGGTTATGACGACATTATCGGCTCCGGCTACTGCATCCAGTCCCTGGAAGCCGCGCTGTGGTGTTTCTTCCATACCGACAATTACCGCGACGCCATCCTTGCCGCCACCAACCTGGGGGATGATGCAGACACCACCGCCGCGATCACCGGACAGATTGCCGGGGCATTTTACGGGGCGTCCGCTATCCCTGAAGCATGGATGGCCAAACTCGCCATGCGGGATGACATCGTTGCACTGGCTACATCCCTTTTTGAGCGAACGCACGAGAGCCAGGCATCGGCTGGGTTGGTGTTCCAATCGTGAAAGAAAGCCGCGCCGCGAGCGACGCTCCTACACGGGGAGGTGTGCAACAAAAAGCCCGGCGTTGCCGGGCTTTCGCTGTTAACTGTTCACTATTAACTGTTAACTGCCTTATTCCACTGTCACCGACTTGGCCAGATTCCTTGGCTGGTCCACATCGGTGCCGCGCAGCACGGCGACGTGGTAGCTGAGCAATTGCAGCGGCACGGTGTAGACGATGGGGGCGATGGTTTCTGGCACGGCGGGCATGTTGAGTACGTGGATGCCTTCGCCTTCTTTAACGTGGGCGTTCTTGTCGGCGAACACATACAGCTCACCACCACGGGCACGCACTTCCTGCAGGTTGGATTTCAGTTTTTCCAGCAGTTCGTCGTTGGGTGCCACGGACACCACTGGCATTTCACTGTCGACCAGCGCCAGCGGACCATGCTTGAGCTCACCGGCGGCGTAGGCTTCTGCGTGGATGTAGGAAATTTCCTTGAGCTTGAGCGCACCTTCCAGTGCCACCGGGAATTGCACACCACGGCCCAGGAACAGTGCGTGATGTTTTTCCACGAAGTGCTCGGACAGTTTTTCGATGGGCTTATCCAGTGCGGCGGCCTGTTCGATCAGGTTCGGCAGCTGGCGCATTTCTGCCAGTACCGTTTCGATTTCGCTGTCGGCCAGACCCTTCTGGCGGCCCAGGGCCAATACCAGCATCAGCAGGCCGGCCAGCTGGGTGGTGAACGCCTTGGTGGACGCCACGCCAATTTCCGGGCCGGCCTTGGTGAGGAATACCAGCTCGGATTCGCGCACCAGTGAGGAGCTGTCCACGTTACAGATGGCCAGCCGGCCCACATAGTTGGGAGACTGGGTATCACGCAGGGCAGCCAGGGTGTCGGCAGTTTCGCCACTCTGGGAAATGGTCACGAACAGGGTGCCTTCCGGTACCACATGTTTGCGGTAGCGGAATTCACTGGCCACTTCTACCTGGCAGGGGATGCCGGCAATGTCTTCGAGCCAGTAACGGGCCACCATACCTGCGTGGTAACTGGTGCCACAGGCCACGATCTGGACAGTTTTTACCTTGTCGAAAATGGCCGGGGCTTTTTCACCGAAGGCGTTGATCAACGTTGCCGGTGATTCGATACGGTCTTCCAGGGTTTTCTGGATGGCCGCCGGCTGCTCGAAGATTTCCTTCTGCATGTAGTGGCGGTATTCACCCTTTTCCGCATCTTCGTGGGTGCCGTCGAATTCGTGGGGCTCGCGGGTGACCGGGTTACCGTTGGCATCAACGATACGGACACCGTCGATGGTCAGCTCTGCCTGATCGCCTTCTTCCAGAAAGATAAAGCGGTTGGTGACGGGCAGCAGGGCCAGCTGGTCGGAGGCGATGTAGTTTTCATCGATGCCAAGCCCGATCACTAGCGGGCTGCCGGAACGGACGGTAACCAGCTTGTCCGGTTGCGCCTTGTGAATCACACCCAGGGCGTAGGCGCCGTCGAGTTTCTTTGTCACTTGCTGCACGGCGGTGAACAGGTCTGCGCCGGTTTGCAGGGTCTGGTCGATGAGGTGAACAATCACTTCGGTATCGGTCTGGGACTGGAAGGTGTAACCGTCGGCTTCCAGTGCGTCTTTCAGCTCCTGAAAGTTTTCGATGATGCCGTTATGGACCAGCGCCAGATCGTTGCCAGACATGTGCGGGTGGGCATTGGCTTCAGAGGGTTTACCGTGAGTCGCCCAGCGGGTGTGGGCGATACCGGTGAAACCGCTGGCCGCCTGTTCATTAACCGCATCTTCCAGCCCGGCCACCTTGCCCTGCCGACGTACCCGGGTAATCCCGCTGTCGTTGAGCAGCGCGACACCGGCACTGTCATAGCCCCGGTATTCCAGGCGCTTGAGTCCGGTGATCAGGATGTTGCCTACGTTACGCTGGGCGATGGCACCGACGATTCCACACATGCTTAATTTTCCCTAACTCTGTTCCTGAATAGCGGTGTTATGACGGAGATGGGCTGACGCTTATTTCCGCCCTACGAATCAGCGACAAGCGACGGTTTCGCTGTCAACTGTCCACTATCAACTGTCAACTTTTCTTCGTGGGACGCTTCCAGTTGGCCACATTCCGTTGCTGACCGCGGGCCACGGCAAGGCCGTTGTCGTCCACGTCCTTGGTGACGGTACTGCCCGCACCAACGGTTGCGTTTTCGCCGATGGTCACCGGGGCCACCAGTGACGAGTTGGAGCCGATGAAGGCACCATCTTTCATCACGGTCTGGAATTTGTTCACACCATCATAATTGCAGGTAATGGTGCCGGCTCCAACATTCACGCCCTTGCCAATTTGGCTGTCGCCGATGTAGGTCAGGTGATTCACTTTGGAGCCTTCGCCCACATAGGACTTCTTGGTCTCTACAAAGTTGCCGATCCTGGCTTTGTCCGCCAGTTCGGTGCCGGGGCGCAGGCGTGCGTAGGGCCCCACCGTGCAGTGGTCGCCCACTACCGCACCATCAATCAGGCTGTTGGCTTCGATGGCTGTACCCGCACCAATATTGGCGTCGCGGATGATGCAGTTGGGGCCAATGGTGACGCCCTCTTCGATGGTGACATCGCCTTCCAGTATTACGTTCACATCGATAATGACGTCACTGGCGATTTGTACGCTGCCACGGATATCCAGCCTGGCGGGATCACGGAGGGTGACCCCATCACGCATCAGCGATTCGGCCTGGGCCCGCTGAAAAATACGCTCGAGACGGGCCAGCTGGACACGGTCGTTGACCCCATCGACCTCCCAGGCGGATCCAGGCTGCAGGGTTTCCACATTCAGGCCAGACTGCACCGCCATGGCGATGACATCCGTCAGGTAATATTCACCCTGGGCATTGTTGCTGGACAGCTTCGGCAGGCAATCCGCCAGAAAACTGCGGGTACAGGCAAGGATACCGGTGTTGATCTCCTGGATACCCAGTTCGGCATCGGAGGCATCTTTCTGTTCGACGATGCGCTGGACGTTATTCTGGCCATCACGGACGATACGGCCATAGCCGCTGGGGTCATCCAGGGTAAGGGTCATCAGTGCCAGCGTGTTGTCATCCACACAGGCGACAAATTCCTTGAGGGTTTCTGGACGGATGAGCGGTACGTCGCCGTAGAGCACCAGGACGATATCCTCGCTGACCAAGGGCATCGCCTGGGCGACAGCATGGCCCGTTCCGAGTTGTTCTGCCTGTTCCGCCCACTGCAGGTTATGGCCTTGCACGGTCTGCTGTACCTGGTCACCACCATGTCCATAAACCACGACCGTATTGGTCACCTCCAGGCTGGCGGCTGCATCGACGACGTGCTGAACCATCGCTTTGCCTGCCACTTCATGGAGAACCTTGGGCAGGGCGCTCTTCATGCGTGTGCCCTTGCCTGCCGCGAGAATGACTACCGCTAGACTCATTAGCCTGTCCTTATTGCTTTACTGAGGTGTTCCAGACCTTCCCGGCCCGTTTGGCTTGCTGTTGTACGTCATCTTTATGACAGAAACAAAAAAGGGTAGCACCCGGCTACCCTTTCTGTGTTGAAGATTTGCAAAAAGTGCCGTTACCGGCCCTTTTTCTTCAACTGTTGAATTGCACGCAACTGGGCAACAGCCTCGGCCAGCGTCGCGGCAGCACGGGAGTAATCCATTTCGGAGTTCTTCCCTTCCAGCGCTTCTTTGGCGCGCTGTTTTGCCTGCTCGGCGGCAGCTTCGTCCATGTTGTCGGCACGTTCTGCCGTATCAGCAAGTACGGTGACCAGCTTCGGCTGCACTTCCAGGAAGCCGCCAGATACGTAGAACACTTCTTCTTCACCATTCTGCTTCTTCACCCGTACCGGGCCCGGCTTGAGCCGGGTCAGCAGCGGGGCATGGCCTGGCATGATACCGAGGTCGCCTTCCACACCGGAAGCTACCACGATTTCTACCAGGCCGGAGAACAGCTGGCGTTCTGCACTAACAATGTCGCAATGCACGGTCATCGCCATTTGTTGTCTCCCGGTGAAGGTTACTTGCTACGCTTGTTGTAGGCTTCTACCACTTCGTCGATAGAACCCTTCATGTAGAAGTCCTGCTCCGGAATGTGGTCGTAGTCACCGTTCAGGATACCCTTGAAACCTGCCAGGGTGTCTTTCAGGGAAACGTACTTGCCGGGAGAACCGGTAAATACTTCCGCCACGAAGAACGGCTGGGACAGGAAACGCTCGATCTTACGGGCGCGGGATACCACCTGCTTGTCTTCTTCAGACAGTTCGTCCATACCCAGAATCGCGATGATGTCTTTCAGCTCTTTAAAGCGCTGCAGCACCATCTGAACGCCACGAGCGATGTCGTAGTGTTCCTGACCGATAACCAGCGGATCCAGCTGACGAGAGGTGGAATCCAGCGGGTCGATCGCCGGGTAGATACCTTTGGACGCGATGTCACGGCTCAGGGATACAGTGGAATCCAGGTGAGCAAAGGTGGTCGCCGGAGACGGGTCAGTCAAGTCATCCGCCGGTACGTATACGGCCTGTACGGAGGTGATGGAACCTACCTTGGTGGAGGTAATACGTTCCTGCAGAACGCCCATCTCTTCCGCCAGAGTCGGCTGGTAACCTACCGCAGAAGGCATACGACCCAGCAGAGCGGATACTTCGGTACCGGCCAGGGTGTAACGGTAGATGTTATCGACGAAGAACAGTACGTCACGACCTTCGTCACGGAACTTCTCGGCCATGGTCAGACCAGTCAGCGCTACACGCAGACGGTTACCCGGCGGCTCGTTCATCTGACCGTAAACCAGCGATACTTTATCCAGTACGTTGGAGTCCTTCATTTCGTGGTAGAAGTCGTTACCCTCACGAGTACGCTCACCCACACCCGCAAACACGGAGAAACCGGAGTGCTCGATCGCGATGTTCCGGATCAGCTCCATCATGTTTACGGTTTTACCTACACCCGCACCACCGAACAGACCAACCTTACCGCCTTTCGCGAAGGGGCAAACCAGGTCGATTACCTTGATGCCGGTTTCCAGCAGTTCGTTGGTAGCTGCCTGCTCAGCGTAAGTAGGAGCCGCACGGTGAATAGACATGCGCTCTTCTTCACCGATAGGACCGGCTTCGTCGATCGGGCGACCCAGCACGTCCATGATACGGCCCAGGGTCTTGGTGCCTACCGGTACCTGAATCGGCTCACCAGTGTCGGTCACGGTGATACCACGCTTCAGACCTTCGGTGGAGCCCATGGCGATGGTACGGACTACGCCGTCGCCCAGCTGCTGCTGAACTTCCAGCGTGGTTTCAGTACCGTCCACGGTGAGGGCGTCATATACCTTCGGTACGTTTTCGCGCGGGAATTCCACGTCGATCACAGCACCGATGATCTGAACAATACGACCGCTACTCATGCTTGCATCCTCTTAACTTGCGTTTTTGCCGGGTCTATCAGTTTAGACCGCAGCAGCACCACCAACGATTTCGGAGATTTCCTGCGTAATTGCAGCCTGGCGTGCCTTGTTGTACACCAACTGCAGATCACGAATGATGTCACCGGCATTATCGCTGGCCGCTTTCATCGCGATCATACGCGCTGCCTGCTCACAGGCATTGTTTTCAACCACACCCTGATAGACCTGTGATTCGATGAACCGCACCAGCAGTTCGTCGAGCAGCTCTTTCGGGGCAGGCTCGTAAATGTAGTCCCAGTGACGCTTCAACTCTTCTTCTTCGCCCGCTTCAAGCGGCAGAAGCTGAATGTTGGTCGGCGCCTGGGTCATGGTGTTCACGAATTCGTTGTACACGATGTACAGACGGTCGATGGCACCATTGTCATAGGCATCCAGCATTACCTTGATGGAACCGATCAGATCGTTCAGGTGAGGAGTATCACCCAGACCGTTCACGGTCGCTTCCACATTGCCGCCTACGCTTTTGAAGAAAGACACACCTTTGGTACCCACTACGCAGTACTGGGCCTTGGCGCCTTTTTCTTTCCACTCTTGCGCGCTTTTGACGACATTCTTGAGCAGGTTCACGTTGAGGCCACCGCAGAGACCCCGGTCGGAGGTCACTACGATGTAGCCAACGTTTTTGACTTCCCGCTCTTGCAGGTAGCTGTGCCGGTATTCCAGATCGGCATTGGCCAGATGGGCAACCACCTGACGCATGCGGCTGGCGTAGGGCTTGGAAGCCGCCATACGCTCTTGTGCCTTACGCATCTTGGAAGCTGCCACCATTTCCATTGCACGGGTAATCTTCTTCGTGCTCTGGACGCTGGCAATCTTGCCTTTGATCTCTTTACCGCTGGCCATAGGAAGTACCTTTTATCAGCGAATTACCAGGTCTGGGTGGCTTTGAACTGATCGAGAGATTCCTTGATCTCACCCTCGATGTCGCCGTTGTAGTCACCCTTCTCGTTGATCTTGTCCATCAACGCTTTCTTTTCGCTGTTCATGTAGTCCAGCATGGCCGTTTCGAAGGAACCGATTTTCTCGATTTCGATACCTTTCAGGTAACCTTCGTTAGCGGCGTACAGAACAACACCCATCTCAGCAACGCTCAGCGGGCTGTACTGCTTCTGCTTCATCAGCTCGGTAACGGCCTGACCATGTTCCAGCTGCTCACGAGTGGAATCATCCAGGTCGGAAGCGAACTGGGCGAAGGCCGCCAGTTCACGGTACTGAGCCAGTGCCAGACGGATACCACCGCCGAGCTTCTTGACGATCTTGGTCTGGGCTGCACCACCTACACGGGATACAGACACACCGGCGTTCATGGCCGGACGTACGCCGGAGTTGAACAGGTCGGTTTCCAGGAAGATCTGACCATCGGTGATGGAGATCACGTTGGTCGGTACGAATGCAGATACGTCACCACCCTGGGTTTCGATGATCGGCAGGGCGGTCAGAGAACCGGTTTTGCCTTTCACTTCACCGTTGGTGAACTTCTCTACGTATTCTTCGCTGACCTTGGCGGCGCGCTCCAGCAGACGGGAGTGCAGGTAGAACACGTCACCAGGATAAGCTTCACGGCCCGGCGGACGACGCAGCAGCAGGGAGATCTGACGATACGCCCAGGCTTGCTTGGTCAGGTCATCGTATACGATCAGGGCATCTTCACCGCGGTCGCGGAAGTATTCGCCCATGGCGCAACCGGCAAACGGTGCCAGGAACTGCATGGAAGCCGGATCGGAAGCGGAAGCGGCAACGATGATGGTGTGATCCATTGCACCGTGCTCTTCCAGCTTGCGTACCACGTTGGCGATGGTGGACTGCTTCTGGCCAACCGCAACGTAGATACACTTAACGCCAGTGCCCTTCTGGGCAATGATGGAGTCGACGGCTACCGCGGTCTTACCGATCTGACGGTCGCCAATGATCAGCTCACGCTGACCACGACCGATCGGCACCATGGAGTCGATCGCCTTGTAGCCAGTCTGAACCGGCTCGTTAACTTCCTTACGCCAGATAACGCCAGGAGCAACCTTTTCTACCGCGTCAGAAGCGGAAGCGTTGATCGGGCCTTTGCCATCGATCGGGTTACCCAGGGCGTCAACAACGCGACCCAGCAGCTCCGGACCAACCGGAACTTCCAGGATGCGGCCAGTACAACGTACCTTCTGACCTTCGGCCAGGCTCAGGTAGTCGCCCAGTACCACGGCGCCAACGGAATCCTGCTCGAGGTTAAGGGCCATGCCATAGATGCCGCCCTCAAACTCGATCATCTCACCGAACATGACATCGGCAAGACCGTGAATACGCACGATACCATCGGATACGGAAACCACCGTACCTTCGTTACGTGCTTCGGTGGAGGTATCAAGTTTCGCGATGCGCGACTTGATAATCTCGCTGATTTCGGACGGGTTGAGTTGCTGCATCTCTAATCCCTCAAACTCAAGAGTTCAGTTGCTCTGCCAGACGGTTAAGTCGGCCACGCACACTGCCATCAATTACGGTATCGCCGGCTCGCACCAGCACGCCTCCAATCAGTGACTGGTCCACAGACGTGGTGACATTCACGTCGGTGCCAAGGCGTTTTTTCAAAGCGGCTACCAGCTTTTCGGCAACAGCGTCGTCCATCTCGAACGCGGAGACCAGCTCCACGTCGGTGAACTGCTGTTCCGCTGCCAGAAGCGCGTGGAACAGTTCCAGGATGACCGGCAACAGCGGCAGACGCTTGTTGTGCGCCAGCTGCGCAATGAAATTGCGCCCGCTTTCGTCCAGTTCGTCGCCACAGACTTCTGCAAAGGCAGAAACCTTGGCGGCGTCATCCAGTTCCGGCTGGTCAAGGTAGGCACGCATGCTGGCATCACCTGCCACTGCTGCTGCCAGGCCCAGCATCTTTTCCCACTTGTCCAGGGCGCCTTGTTCCTTTGCAAAAACAAAGGCGGCCTTGGCGTAGGGGCGTGCGATGGTGGTCAGTTCAGCCATGGGTTACCCGTAGTCTCAGAGTTCAGCCGCCAGCTGCTCAAGCATCTGCTTGTGCGCGTCCTGGTTTACTTCGCCGCCCAGTACCTTCTCGGCACCAGACAACGCCAGGGCTGCCACTTCTTTACGCAGCTGCTCGCGAGCCTGATTAACTTCTTGGTCAATCTCAGACTGGGCTTTGGCTACCAGACGCTCACCTTCGGTGCGCGCGGCTTCTTTAGCCTCATCCACAATCTGATTAGCCCGGCGATTGGCCTGATCAATGATTTCGGCCGCCTTCTCTTTTGCTTCTTTGAGATTGGCGGTCGCCTTTTCCTGGGCCAGTTCCAGATCGCGCTCAGCACGATCTGCGGCGCTCAGGCCCTCGGCAATTTTCTGCTTGCGCTCTTCCAGGGCCCGGGAAATGGGCGGCCAGACGAACTTCATGCAGAAGAATACGAACAGAGCGAACCAGATAGCCTGGCCGATGATCGTCATGTTGATGTTCATGCCATCACCTCAATCGCGTTAGGTAATTTACCGGATCAAACGCGATCGATTACTGGAAGATCAGCAGGAACGCGATAGCGATACAGATAATCGGCACAGCATCCAGCAGACCAGCGATGATGAACATGCGGGTTTGCAGCATCGGAGCCAGTTCAGGCTGACGAGCTACAGATTCCAGAAAACGGCCACCCATCATGCCGAAGCCCAGACCTGCGCCGATGGCCGCCAGGCCAGCTACGATAGCAGCAGCAAGAAATTGAATGCCTTCCATCTTTACACTCCCGTTAAGTGCTTGGTTGGTTTAATTAAAAACCGGTTTAAAAAATCTTAGTGGTCTTCGACCGCCATGCTCAGGTACACGATAGTGAGTACCATGAAGATAAATGCCTGCAGGGTGATAACCAGAATGTGGAATACCGCCCACGGCCAGGCACCGATAAACTGCCAGGTGCCCATCATGGCGGCCAGCAGAATAAACACGAACTCGCCGGCATACATGTTGCCGAACAGTCGCAAACCCAGGGATACCGGCTTGGCCAGCAGACCAATGGTCTCCAGCAGCAGGTTCACCGGGATCAACAGACATTTCACTACCGGGTTGCTGGCCTCAAAGGGGTGCAGGGCCAAGGTACCGATAAAGCCACCCACACCTTTCGCCTTGATGGTGAAGAAGATCACCAGCAGCATGACAGAGAAGGACATGGACAACGTGATGTTGGGGTCAGTGCTGGGCACGATCTTGAAGTAGGCTTCGTGTGCGGTCCAGCCGAAGAAGGTGGTCATGATCCAGGTAAAGGTCTGCGGGATGAAGTCCACAGGGATCAGATCCATCAGGTTCATCAGGAATACCCAGCAGAAGATCACCAGTGACAGCGGCGCCACCAGTTTGCTCTTGCCGTGGAAAGAATCGCGAACCTGGGTGTCGATAAATTCAATGATGGTTTCGATGAAGTTCATGAAACCGGTAGGGACGCCGGCGGTTGCCTTGCGGGCACCCAGCCAGAACAACAGGCACATGATGATGCCGAGACCGCCGGACCAGGCGAGGGAATCAACGTGGAATGCCATGAAGCCCATGTCTTTGGCTTCGGTACCGTTACAGGCAAAAGTCCAGGTGGTTTCGCTCAGCGTCTCGGCATGACCGTGACATTCACGGACATAGCCTGCGGGCAGTTCGCCATAGGTCAGATTACCCAAATGGTGCTTGATGTACTCGCCCGGAGAGCTACCAGCCATATTGATACCTACAGTCTCAGTCGTTTTGCCCGTCTTGCCCTGCTGTGCGTCCGTCGAGACGCGCTACCTGAATCCAGCCCACGACCTGGGCGATCAGGAAGCCTAGCAGCAGAACCATTGCAATTTTCATTTCCCGCGTTTCAGGGACCTTGGAAAAAGTGAGCCAGAACAGCAATAACATAATTGCGATCTTGCCCATTTCCGCCCGTACTGCTGCGGTGGCCATGCGCTTGGGCGCATGATTGCCGGGATGCAGCCATATCTGATAGCCGCCCCAGGCATATGCGATCAGGCTGATAGTGCCTCCCCAGGCCGCTACCAGGCCGGCCAGTGTTCCGGCCGTTACCGTTACCAGCAGGGCGAACACCACAATGGCGGCTAGTTGAGCGCGCATTAACCCCCAGAACAATGTTCTGTGGGCCTGGAATTCGTTGCTGGTGGTCACCGTGAAGCCTCTGGGCTGATGCATGTTGATGCCGCACCAGGCGCAAGGTCTTGGGCACCCCTGATCGTTAGCGCGGCGAAGTATATGGAGTTGGCACGCAAGTGGCAACCGTAGAGCGTGGATTGTTGGTCAATGTTCGACCATGGTCGAGCCGTTTTCGCAGCAGGATCGCTGCGGGTTTCGCCTGAACTAAGTTCAAATCCACAAAGAGACAAATTTGAATTTTTCGTTTACTCGTAAAGGCGGGGCGAGGACAGCTGCCCATTGAAGGCTGGCGGCACGTTCAGGCAACAAGTGGCGGCCACGGAGGACCGCCGCATTTGCCACCTTCAGGAGCGGCAACCGCACCCACGCCGGACACGCCTTGTTGCAATTCGGCTGGCTGAGAAGGTGGGTTACTTGATATGGGCGAGGATGCCGTCGAGCTCGTCCAGGTTGTTGTAGCTGATCACCAGCTTGCCCTTGCCCCCCTGGCCCGACTGGATCTGTACCGGCGCCCCAAGGCGATCGGACAGGTCGTTGACCAGCGCTTTCACGTTGGGGTCTTCCTTGGGGGCGGCCGGTTTGGCGGGTTTGGCCTTTTCGTAGTCACGCACCAGCTCTTCGGTCTGACGGACGGACAACCCCTTGGCTACCACGGTGCGGGCCGCATCGATCTGCTTGTTGCCATCCAGTGCCAGCAGGGCACGGGCATGGCCCATTTCCAGGTCGCCGTGTTCCAGCAGCTTTTTGACGTCAGGCTCCAGGCTCATCAGGCGCAGCAGGTTGGTGACCATGGCGCGGGATTTACCTACGGCGTCAGCCACTTGCTGATGGGTCAGGCCGAATTCTTCTTTAAGGCGACCCAGGGCAATGGCTTCTTCCATGGGATTGAGGTTTTCCCGCTGGATGTTCTCGATCAGCGCCATGGCAATGGCGGCTTCGTCCGGGACTTCGCGCACTACCGCCGGGATGGTGTCCAGCTCGGCCATCTGGGCGGCACGCCAGCGACGCTCACCGGCGATGATCTCGTAGCGCTTTTCGCCGAGCGGGCGCACCACGATGGGCTGCATGACCCCCTGGGCACGAATGGATTCGGCCAGCTCTTCGAGGGCATCCGGAGACATGTCACGGCGCGGCTGGTAGCGGCCACGCTCCATGTATTCCACCGGCAGGTGGCGCAATTCACCGTCGCGGGGTGGCTGAGTCACCGGATCCGGTTGCTCACCAGCCTCCACACTCACTTCGTCCTGCTGCCGTTGCTGGTAGGACTCATTACTGCTGAGCAGGGCATCCAGGCCCTTGCTGAGACCGCGTTTACGCTTTGCCGCCATGGTGGTTCCTTGTTCTTCTGTGGGAGCGGTGGTTCCACCGCGATCCCCGTTCCAGTGTGAAAATCGCGGTCGAACGACCGCTCCCACAGGTAATGCGTGTCATCTGCCGTGCAATTACGATGCCGCGGCAGGTTGAGTCTTGAGGGCCTGTTCGCGGCGCAGGATTTCGCCGGCCAGTGCCAGGTAGCTTACCGCACCACGGGACTTGGGATCATAGGTAATCACCGGGGCGCCGTGGCTGGGAGCCTCCGCCAGCCGCACGTTGCGCGGAATGATGGTGCGGTACACCTTGTCACCAAAGTGGCTGATCAGCTGGTTGGAGACATCGTTGGAAAGGCTGTTGCGCGGATCGTACATGGTGCGCAACAGGCCGCCGATGTGCAGCTTGGGGTTCAGCACGGTGCGGATTTTTTCGATGGTGTTCATTAGGGCCGTGAGACCTTCCAGGGCGTAGTATTCGCACTGGATCGGCACGATCACCGAGTCTGCCGCGGTCAGGGCATTCACCGTGAGCATATTGAGGCTCGGCGGGCAGTCGATGAGGATATAGTCGTAATTGTCACGGATGCGGGCCAGCGCGTTGCGCAGGCGGAACTCACGGGATTTCATGTCCAGCAGCTGGACTTCCGCCGCCGTCAGGTCGCCGTTGGCGGTGATCAGGTCGAAGCCGCTGTCTTCCGGGGTGTTGACGATGGCCTTTTCGGTGGGCACTTCGTCACACAGTACGTCGTAGATGGTGTAGTCGGTGTCGAACTTGTCCACACCGGAACCGGTGGTTGCGTTCCCCTGGGGATCAATGTCTACCAGCAACACCTTCTTGCGGGTGGCCGCCAGTGACGCCGCCAGGTTCACACTGCTGGTGGTTTTCCCCACGCCGCCTTTCTGATTGGCTACGGCAAATACGGTGGTCACGCTGTTCTCCTTATTGAGACATTGCGGCTCCGCCATGCGGGCGGATCAGACCGCTGTGGAAGCCAGCCTGCTGGCGATTTGCGCTGTCGCAACGAAAATCGCTTGCAGGCAAGCTCCCACACTCCATTCGGCAATGCCGGGCACGGGCATCAGGCCTTGCTTACCACCACCAGGGTGCGGGGTTCGTCCAGACCCGGCACGGTCAGGGTGTGGTGATGCCCTTGCCATTGTGCCGGCAGGGTCGCCAGTTCGTCTTCCGTGCTGGCCGCTTTCATGGCCAGTAGCCGGGTATTGTCGGTCATTATGGACGTCATGAGCGCCAGCATGTCCGACAAGGAGGCAAAGGCCCGACAAATTATCTGTGATGGCGCTTTACGGTACTGTTCCACGCGACCGTGTACAACCTCCACGTTATCCAGCCCCAGTTCCCGGCGGGCCTGGCGCACAAAGCGGGTTTTCTTGCCGTTGGAATCCAGCAGGGTGAACGACTGCTGCGGGCGGGATACCGCGAGGATAATGCCGGGAATGCCAGCGCCGGTCCCCACATCCAGAGTATCGCCCTCGCCCACGAACGGCAGCACCGCCAGCGAGTCGAGCAGGTGGCGGGTCACCATTTCCTGCGGGTCGCGGATGGCGGTGAGGTTGTAGGCCTGGTTCCATTTGACCAGCAGTTCCACGTAGTGGATCAGCTGGCGTTGCTGGTCGTCGCTGAGGGGCAGGCCGAGGGTGTCGATCCCCCGGGCCAGAGTGTCAGCCAGTTGTGCGGGCAGGCTCATGCGTGTTGGGCGGCCTTGTTCTGGTGGTGGTGTTTCTTCAGGTAAATCATCAGCAGGGAAATGGCCGCCGGGGTCACCCCGGGAATCCGGCCCGCCTGGCCCAGGGTGTCCGGGCGCACGGTGCCGAGCTTCTGCTTCACCTCGTTGGACAGGCCTTTCACCTGCTCGTAGTCGAAATCCGCCGGCAGAGCCGTGGTTTCCGCCGCCCGCAGCTTTTCGATCTCGTCGGTCTGACGGTCAATGTAGCCGGCGTACTTGGCGAGAATTTCCATCTGCTCGACCACTTCGGCGGACGGGCGATCTTCCAGCGCCACAGCATTGGCCAGACTGGCGTAATCCAGCTCCGGACGCTTGAGCAGGTCCAACAGGCTGTATTCGCGGGTCAGCGGGTTCTCGATCAGCTGGTTCACCGCTTCAGCCTGCGGTGTCTGTGGCCGCACCCAGGTATTTTTCAGGCGCTGCTCTTCCTTTTCCATGCCCTCGCGCTTGGCATTGAAGGCCGCCCAGCGCTCGTCGTCCACCAGCCCCAGTTCGCGCCCTTTCTCTGTCAGACGCAGGTCGGCATTGTCTTCACGCAGCAACAGCCGATATTCGGCCCGGCTGGTGAACATGCGGTAAGGCTCCTGGGTACCCATGGTAATCAGGTCGTCCACCAGCACGCCGATGTAGGCCTCATCACGGCGCGGGGTCCAGGCATCCTGCTCCAGGCTCAGGCGGGCGGCATTCAGGCCCGCCAGCAACCCCTGGGCCCCGGCTTCTTCGTAGCCGGTGGTGCCATTGATCTGGCCGGCAAAGAACAGCCCCGGCATATGCTTGGTTTCCAGGCTGTGCTTGAGATCCTGGGGATTGAAGAAGTCATACTCGATGGCATAGCCAGGGCGAGTAATGTGGGCATTTTCAAAGCCGCGGATGGAACGCACCGCCTGCAGCTGCACATCGAACGGCAGGCTGGTAGAGATGCCATTGGGATACAGCTCGTGGGTGTCGAGGCCTTCCGGCTCCACAAAGATCTGGTGGGTGTCCTTGTCCGGGTAGCGATTCACCTTGTCTTCAATGGACGGGCAATAGCGCGGGCCGGTGCCTTCGATCACCCCCGTGAACATGGGGCTGCGGTCGAAACCACTGCGAATGATGTCATGGGTCTGCGCATTGGTGTGGGTAATATAGCAGCAGATCTGGCGCGGGTGCTCTTCCACCTTGCCCAGATAGCTCATCACCGGCAGCGGGGTGTCGCCCCACTGCTCTTCCATCACCGAGAAATCCACGGTCTTTCCATCGATACGCGGCGGGGTCCCGGTTTTCAGACGATCCACCCGGAACGGCAGCTCGCGCAGACGGCGGGCCAGCGCATTGGAGGGCTGGTCGCCGGCACGGCCACCCTGGTGGTTATCCAGACCAATGTGGATCACGCCGCCCAGGAAGGTACCGGTACACAGCACTACCGCATCGGCATGAAAACGCAGGCCCATGTTGGTAACAGCGCCGACACAGCGGCCATTGTCCACGATCAGGTCGTCAACGGGCTGCTGGAAGATGGTCAGGTTGGGCTGGTTTTCCAGCGTCTCGCGGATTGCCGCCTTGTAGCGGATGCGGTCCGCCTGGGCACGGGTGGCGCGCACTGCCGGGCCCTTGCGGGCATTGAGCACACGGAACTGGATGCCGCCTTTATCGGTGGCGCGGGCCATGGCCCCGCCGAGTGCATCGATCTCGCGCACCAGGTGGCTCTTGCCAATACCGCCGATGGCCGGGTTGCAGCTCATCTGACCCAGGGTTTCGATATTGTGGGTAAGCAACAGGGTGGACACGCCCATGCGCGCAGACGCCAGGGCGGCTTCGGTACCGGCATGACCGCCACCGATCACGATCACGCCAAAACGCTGGGAATAATCCATCTGACAACAACCTTGCAGGTTTGCCTGCTGCTCAAAATATGATCAAAGGGGCGCGATAGTATAGAAAGAACGCCCCACGCCGCAAGTGTCACGCGTCTCACACCATGCCGTAGGAGCGTCGCTCGCGGCGCGATAACCCACTGCGTTTAAACCGGATTTACCACAGAGCGCGCAGAGGTCACTAAGGAAACACGGTTTTCTCTGTGAACCCAGTGCGCGCTGTGGTGGAAAGGTTTTTGATCCTGGTTTGGAATCGCGCCGCAAGCGACGCTCCTACAGAGAGCATGCAGCCTGGCGCCACTTGCGTGTAAGCTATTCTACTATAGATCGTTCATCTCACTTAACCGGAAAACTCCTTGGATTCATTGAACTTATTCCTGCTGATCGGCACCGGGCTGATGTTCACCGGCTTGCTGCTTGGGTCCCTGAGCGCTCGCTTCGGGGTGCCGTCGCTGTTGATTTTCCTGCTGGTGGGCATGGCGGCAGGGGAAGACGGCCTTGGCGGGATTGATTTCGATGATTTTTCCACCGCCTATGTGATTGGCAACATTGCCCTGGCCGTGATCCTGCTGGATGGCGGCCTGCGCACCCGGCTCAGTACCTTCAAGCTGGGACTGAAGCCGGCGCTCAGTCTCGCCACCCTCGGGGTGGCCATCTCTGCCGGGCTGGTAGGCGCCTTTGCCACCTGGTTGATGGGCGTGGACTGGCGAGTGGGCCTGCTGCTGGGGGGCATTATTGGTTCTACCGATGCGGCGGCGGTGTTCAGCGTGATCAAGGGGGCTGGTGTGTCGCTGAACGAGCGGGTCGCCAGTACCCTGGAAATCGAATCCGGACTCAACGACCCGATGGCCATCTTCATCACCCTGATGCTGGTGGGATTACTGGTCAATCCGGATGCCCAGTGGGGCATTGGCATGCTGGTGACCCTGGTGCAGCAATTCGGCCTTGGCGCACTGATGGGGCTGGTGCTGGGGGTGGTGATCAGCGAACTGCTGCTGCGGGTGCGCAGCAATGAAGGGCTGCATGCATTGCTGCTGTGCTCTGGCGGCGCCATGGTGTTTGCGCTTACTAACCTGGTGGGCGGCTCGGGGTTTCTGGCGATCTACCTGACTGGCCTGGTGGCGGGCAATCGCCGCGGCGGGACCGGCGACAACGTCCTCAAGTCCATGGACTCCATGGCCTGGCTGGCCCAATCCGGCATGTTCTTGATTCTGGGTCTGCTGGTCACGCCGTCGCGACTGACCGAACACCTGGCCTGGGCCCTGGCCGTGGCGGCCTTCCTGATGCTGCTGGCGCGGCCGCTGGCCGTCTGGATCAGCCTGCTGCCGTTCCGTTTTACCTGGCGCGAGGAAATGTTCATTGCCTGGACCGGGCTGCGCGGCGCCGTGCCCATCGTGCTGGCGGTGTTCCCGTTGCTGGCCGGGGTGGAACAGACCTACCTGTTGTTTGATATCACTCTGGTGGTGGTACTGATTTCCCTGATTGGCCAGGGCGCAAGCCTGCGTTTTATGGCGCGACGCCTGAAGGTCTCGGTGCCCCCCTCCACCGAACCCCGGCAGACGGTCGCCCTGGCCGCCCCACGGGACCGCTACTTACTGCAGTTCCAGGTGGAAGATGGCGCCCGTGCAGTGGGCAAACCGTTGGCTGAGCTCTCCGATGACGGGCGCACGCCCTTGATGCTGTACCGCAATCACACGGTGCTGAGCCCACGGGACGAGCCCGTCATTGAAGCCGGCGACCTGATTTCCTGGCTGGCTCCCCTGTCCGAGAAATCGGCGCTGTCTGACCTGTGCCACAAGATGAGTCAGGACGAAAAACGCTATTACGGGGACTTTTCCGTGCTCGGCAAAACCCCGGTGGCCCAATTGGTGGCCGTCTACGGGGTGGAATCTCCCCCGCCCCTTTGGCAGGGGCTCACCGTGGCCGAGCTGTTTACCAAACAGGTCGGCAAGCATGCCGTGGTCGGCGATACGGTACGCATCAGTGGCCTGCGCCTGCGCGCCCGCTCGGTCGAAAATGGACAGGTGGTGCTGGCCGGCTTGAAACTGCCGGGATAGCACAACCTATCCCTGCCCTGACGGTTATTATCCTTACTGTGGCGGGGCGGGCATGCGAGCATGGACCCCCACATTCACTGTCGACACCAACAAGGATGACCCATGGCCCGTTTTGATAATCACCGCATTCTGATCACTGGCGCCGGTGCCGGTATCGGCGCCCTGATGGCAGAAGAGTTTGCGCGCAAGGGCGCCGAGGTGATTGTCACCGCTCGCCGTATCAGTGCCGCCCGCGAGGTCGCCGACCGTATCAAGGCCGCCGGCGGCAAGGCCCATCCCTATGTGCTGGATGTGAGCAAGCTTGCCAGCATCGCCAAATTCCGCGACAAGCTGCACGCCGATGTGGGCCCCATCACCGGGCTGATCAATAACGCAGGCGTGGTATTTGGCGGCGAGTTCGAGCAAGTGGATCTGGAGCAGCACCTCAATACCTTTCGCATCAACAGCGAAGGGCTGATGGCCACCACCCATGCGTTTCTGGATGACCTGATCAGTGCGAAGGAAGGTTACCTGGTCAATATCGCCAGCGCTTCTGCCTTTGTTGGCCTGCCCTATGGCAGCACCTACGCGGCAAGCAAGTGGGCCGTGGTGGGTTTTTCTGAATCCATTCGGCTGGAACTGGACGTGCGCAAGATCAAACACGTGCATGTGACCACCGTGTGCCCCAGCTACATTTCCACCGGCATGTTCGACGGGGTGAAGACGCCCATGTTCACCCCCATGCTGACCCCGGAGAAAGTAGTCAAAAGCATTCTTCGCGGCATGCAGAAGAAAGACAGCTTTGTCATCGAGCCGGCCATCGCCAAATCCACCGAGCTGCTCAAGGCGGCACTGCCGCGCAAGGCCTGGGATGAAGTGGCCTACCGGATCGGGGTATCCACGTCCATGTATAGCTGGAAGGGAAAGAAGTAAGACAGCTGTGAGCTATGCGCTTTGAGCTGTGAGGAAAACCCTTCTGCGGAGCTGCTGCAGGAACGTAGCGCAGCGGCGTTGTTGCGATGTTTGTGGTTTTCCTCAGCGCTCGCCGTTAACAGCTCGAAGCTCAACACCCCGTGAACGCCCATTCACCCTAACGCCGCGCCCCTGCCGCCTTGGCAGTCAATGTCTTTGCGTTGGCTTTCCCCAACAATGCGCTCCGTGATCCGCTGTCCGTTTAAGACCGCCTTTGGCTCTTTATGACAGCCTGACTGATTCTGACGAGGGAATTTCCATGCCGACTTACAAGGCCCCCGTGCGCGACATGCGCTTTTTGATGAACGAAGTGTTCGATTTCGAGAGTCACTACAAGACTCTGCCCAATGGTGAAGAAGCCACCCCGGATATGGTGGAAGCCATCATCGGAGAAATGGCCAAGCTGTGTGAAAACACCATCGCTCCCCTGTATCAGAGCGGCGATGAAGAAGGCTGTGAGCTGAAAGATGGCGTCGTTACCACTCCGAAGGGCTTCAAGGAAGCCTACAACGAATTTGTCGCGGGTGGCTGGCAAGGTCTGAGCCATCCTGTTGAATATGGCGGCCAGGGCCTGCCCATGTCTCTGGGCCTGCTCAAACAGGAAATGATGGCCACTGCGAACTGGTCGTTCTCCATGTACCCGGGTCTGTCCCTGGGCGCGATGAATACCATCCAGCTGCACGGTACCGAAGAGCAAAAGCAGGCTTACCTGGTACCACTGACCGAGGGCACCTGGGCAGGCACTATGTGTCTGACCGAGCCCCAGTGCGGCACCGACCTTGGTCAGGTGAAAACCAAAGCCGAGCCTCAGGGTGATGGCAGCTACAAGATTACCGGCACCAAAATCTTCATTTCTTCCGGTGATCATGACCTGACCGAGAACGTCGTGCACATCGTGTTGGCACGTCTGCCTGATGCCCCCAAAGGCACCAAGGGTATCTCCCTGTTTATCGTGCCGAAGTATCTGCCTGGCAAGATTGGCGAAGACCACGGTGTGAGCGTCGGTTCCCTGGAAAAGAAAATGGGGATCAAGGCTTCCGCTACCTGTGTGATGAACTTTGACGGCGCGACCGGCTTCCTGATCGGTCCGGAAAACAAGGGCCTGGAGTGCATGTTCACCTTTATGAACACTGCCCGTCTGGGTACCGCCATGCAGGGCATTGCCCACGCCGAACTGTCTTATCAGGGCGCCCTGCCTTATGCCAAAGAGCGTAAGTCCATGCGTGCCCTGTCTGGCAAGAAACAGCCCGATGAGATTGCTGACAGCCTGATCCATCACGGTGATGTACGCCGCATGCTGCTCAAGCAGAAGGCCATCGCCGAAGGCGGTCGTGCCATGATCTACTTCGCCGCCCAGTACGCCGACAACATGATTTCCGGCATCCTGGAAGACGACATGAAGAAGTACGAGCACTGGGATAGCGAGCTGGGCTTCTTCACCCCGATCCTGAAGGGCTTCCTGACCGAGAAGGGTCTGGAAGTGGCTAACGACGGCATGCAGGTGTTCGGTGGCCACGGCTACATCAAGGAACACGGCATGGAGCAGATCGTGCGCGATGCGCGGATCTCTACCCTGTACGAAGGCACCACCGGTATCCAGGCACTGGATCTGCTGGGCCGTAAGGTTCTGCTGAGCACCAAAGGCAAATGTGTTCGTGACTTCAGCAAGAAGCTGGTGGACTTCGGCACCAAGAACCTGCGTGATCCGAAGCTGCGTCCGTTCGCCTGGAAGCTGCTGAAAATCGCAGCAGAGTGGAACTACCTGACCACCCGCATCATGCTGGTGGCAGCCAAGGACCGCGACATGGTCTCCACTGCCAGCTACGACTTCCTGATGTACAGCGGCTACGCCATGATGGCGTACTTCTGGGCGCTGCAGGCAGGCGTTGCCAAGGACAAGCTGGAGAACGGCGGTGCCGAGCCGGCGGAATTCTACAAAGCCAAGCTGGCCACTGCAGAGTTCTACTTCGAGCGTATGCTGCCCAGCGCCAAAGGCCATGCCGAAGCCGCGCTGAAGCCTACCAAGAGCACCATGCAGTTGAAAGAAGAGCACTTCTCGTTCGATTATGAGTAAGTGATCGTCAGGCGTCAGATGACTGACGTCGGATGCAAAAAGGGGCGGCCATCAGGCCGCCCCTTTTTTTGTTGCCGCAGACGCGCGCGGCTTTCCAGAAAAGTAGACTATCTGTGGTGGCGTTGAGGAATTCAGCGTTTCGGTTCTGTCATCCAAAAGCAAATTCCAGGCAAATCCACCTGCCCCCATACGCCTTAGTCTTCCGGCAGGAACGCTCCTGCGGATGGGGCCTTACAGCGGACCCATTCCCGCAAGCCACGATGAATCCCCAAAAAAAAACGGCCCCCATGCGGGAGCCGTTTTTCACACTAACCGAAGGTTAGATCGAGAAACTTAGTTGTTCTCGAACTGACCCATGGTGTTGTGCTTACCACCAGCTTTCAGAGCAGCTTCACCAGAGAAGTACTCTTTGTGGTCATCACCGATGTTGGAACCGGCCATGTCCTGGTGCTTCACGGTAGCGATACCGCGACGGATTTCCTGACGCTGAACACCAGCGGCGTAGGCCAGCATGCCTTCTTCGCCGAAGTAGCCTTCTACCAGCTGGTCGGTGGACAGAGCAGCGGTGTGGTAGGTCGGCAGAGTGATCAGGTGGTGGAATACACCGGCTTCACGAGCAGCGTCACGCTGGAAGTTCTGACACCACTTGTCAGCTTCAGCAGCCAGCTCGGAGTCATCGAAGTCAGCGCTCATCAGACGGGTACGGTCGTAACCGGATACGTCTTTACCTTCTTTCTCCCACGCATCGAATACTTGCTGACGGAAGTTCAGAGTCCAGTTGAAGGACGGGCTGTTGTTGTACACCAGCTTGGCAGACGGCTCTTGTTCGCGGATGCGATCAACCATGCCTTTGATGTGCTCGATGTTCGGAGTCGGGGTTTCGATCCACAGCAGGTCAGCGCCGTTCTGCAGGCTGGTGACACAGTCCAGAACAACACGATCGATGTTGGAATCGCGACGGAACTGGAACAGGCCAGAAGCCAGTTTGGTCGGCTTGATCAGCTTGCCAGCAGTCTTAACCAGAACGTCACCGTGAGAAACGGTAGACGGATCGGTGACTTCTTCACCTTCCAGGAAGGAGTTGTACTGATCAGCCAGGTCGCCTTCCTGAGTGGAAACAGCGATCTGCTTGGTCAAGCCAGCACCTTCGGAGTCGGTACGGGCAACGATCACGCCATCGTCAACGCCCAGCTCGAGGAACGCGTAACGTACGGCATTGATCTTGGCCAGGAAGTCGGCGTGAGGAACGGTAACTTTACCGTCCTGGTGGCCACACTGCTTCTCGTCGGAAACCTGGTTTTCGATCTGGATACAGCAAGCACCCGCTTCGATCATTTGCTTGGCCATCAGGTAGGTGGCTTCCGGGTTACCGAAACCAGCATCGATGTCAGCGATGATCGGAACAACGTGAGTTTCGTAGTTGTCGATCTTGTCGATGATTTCAGCTTGCTTGGCAGCGTCGCCAGCTTCTTTGGCATCGTCCAGAGCGCGGTACAGGTGGTTCAGTTCCCAGGCGTCAGCTTGCTTCAGGAAGGTGTACAGCTCACGGATCAGGTCAGCAACGGTAGTCTTCTCGTGCATGGACTGATCAGGCAGCGGACCGAACTGGGAGCGCAGAGCAGCAACCATCCAGCCGGACAGGTACAGGTAACGACGCTTGGTGGTGCCGAAGTGCTTCTTGATGGAGATCAGCTTCTGCTGACCGATGAAACCGTGCCAGCAACCCAGAGACTGGGTGTACAGGCTGTTGTCGGCATCATAGGCGGCCATGTCTTCACGCATGGTCTTGGCGTTGAACTTTGCGATATCCAGATGCGTGTTGAAACGGTTTTGCAGACGCATGCGAACAGCAGATTCCGGATTGATATCTTTCCAGGTGCTGTTGGCACCAATCACGGAGCTAAGTGCTTCGATATCTTTGGTGTATGACATGGTGAACCTCTGATATATGAAATTGATTTATCGATACCGGGGAGGGGCAACCCTGTTCATGTCAGGACATGCCGGCCTACGATGCAGCGCATTCTAGACCTCACCATCCCATAAACATAATCAATACGGTCTATTTTCAGTATTCACAGGATGAATGCTTTGCAGTGGCTGGCGCCTCCCCTTCCTGAGGATAACGAGCGCACAATACCGTCGCATGACGCAAGCCCAGGACGCTCTCCCTCTCACCCTGTTATGACTGCTCAGTCAGCCATCGAGTGTTAGTGAAACCCTGTCGCTACGCAAGCCACAAATTCCTTGCGTATGCGAACGGCATCCCACTGTCTTTCACTGAATCTTCTTCGATAACATTACCCAATGAGACAGCCCTTCTTATTCACATGAATGCCATGATGACCTCGCCGTCGACACAGTGACCCCCACCCGTTTTTATCGCTATCATCCTCTCTGCCAAGCAAAAAATCGGTTTTTTCACCGATTGGCACGGACGCTGCATTTCATTTTCAATAGCGGTAGACAGTCTGTGTAAATGGAACCACGACAAGAGAGAAGGAACAGGACTCTATGAAAGCGCTAAGCCCGGTGGACCAGTTGTTCTTGTGGCTCGAAAAACGCCAGCAGCCCATGCATGTAGGCGGCCTGCAATTGTTCCATTTTCCGGAGGGTGCCGGCCCCAAGTATGTCAGTGAGCTGGCCGAGCAGATGCGTGAATATTCCAGCCCGGTGGCGCCGTTCAATCAGCGCCTTACCCGGCGCCTTGGCCAGTACTACTGGACCGAGGACAAACAGTTCGACCTGGACCATCACTTTCGTCACGAAGCCCTGCCCAAACCCGGCCGTATCCGTGAGCTGCTGGCACTGGTGTCGGCAGAGCATTCCAACCTGATGGACCGGGAACGGCCGCTGTGGGAGGCCCACCTGATTGAAGGCATCCGCGGCCGCCAGTTCGCGCTCTACTACAAGATTCACCATTCGGTCATGGACGGTATTTCGGCCATGCGCACGGCTACACGCACCTTGTCTACCGACCCCAATGAGCGGGATATGGCACCGGGCTGGGCCTTCCAGATCAAGAAGCGCCAACGCTCACTGCCCAGCAACCCGGTGGATGTGGCCTCCAGTCTGGCCCGCCTCACCGCCGGCGTGAGCAAGCAGGCGGCGACGGTGCCTGCGCTGGCGCGGGAGATCTACAAGGTCACCCAGAAGGCCAAGAAGGATGAGAATTACGTTTCCATCTTCCAGGCCCCTGACACCATTCTGAATGGTGCCATCACCGGTTCGCGCCGGTTCGCCGCCCAGAGCTTCTGCCTGTCGCGCCTGAAAGGCATTGCCAAGGCGTTTGGCTGTACAGTGAACACCGTGGTGCTGGCCATGTGCGGTCACGCCCTGCGCGAATATCTGATCAGCCAGCATGCCCTGCCGGACGAACCGCTGATTGCCATGGTGCCCATGAACTTGCGTACCGACGACAGCGCCGGCGGTAACCAGATCGGTATGATCCTGGCCAACCTGGGCACCCATATCTGTGATCCCGGCAACCGTATCCGGGTGGTGCATGACTCCATCGAGGAGGCCAAGCAACGCTTCTCGCAAATGAGTGCCGAGGAAATCCTCAACTTTACCGCCCTGACCATGGCGCCCACCGGCCTCAACCTGTTGACCGGGCTGGCCCCCAAATGGCGTGCCTTCAATGTGGTGATTTCCAACGTGCCGGGGCCCCGTGAGCCGCTGTATTGGAACGGGGCCCAACTCAAGGGGGTGTACCCGGTCTCCATTGCCCTGGATCGCATTGCCCTCAATATCACCCTGACCAGCTACCAGGATCAGCTGGAATTTGGCCTGATCGCCTGCCGCCGGACCCTGCCTTCCATGCAGCGCCTGCTGGATTATCTGGAGCAGTCCATCCGCGAGCTGGAGATCGCGGCAGGGATCAAGTGACGTAGGCAAGCTGGGTAACCCGCTGAACCGCAGGTCGGAAATGGGCGCAAGCCCATCTCCGACATTTCCTGCCCGATGCAAACCGGAGCGGGTGCTATATGACAGCGAAGATCGGCTAACGCCGATTTTCTCCTGACGACAATGGCAGGTAACGGATGACCTCTTCCATCTCCCAAATCACCCGCGGTGAACTGTCCTGCTGGCAGATTTATCATCGAGGACAAACGCTGGTGATCGCCGAACAGGGCGCCCAGGTGCTGGAGTACCGCCACGACGGCGAGCCCCCACTGATCTGGTTGAGCCCGGAAGCGGCCTACCAGCGTGGCCAGAGCGTACGCGGAGGGGTGCCCGTTTGCTGGCCCTGGTTTGGTGGGCTTGGCTTCAATCCCGACGCTGTCGCCTCACGCTATATCCTGGCCGACCCGCCCGCCCATGGCCTGGTGCGAGGCCTGCCATGGACACTGGTAGAGCAGGTGCAGAGCTCGCAGCAATGTGTGCTGCGGTTCCGGCCCGACCCGGATCACCTGCCCGATGAGGCCCCCGGCGTGACCCCGACCCTGATCGTCTGTCTGGACCAGCACCTGACACTGACGCTGGTTAACCACAACCACAGTGAGTCCGAGGTCGCGCTGTCTCAGGCACTGCATAGCTATTTTGCGGTCAGCGACAGCCGGCGGATTACCCTGCAGGGCCTCGATGGGCACCCCTATGTGGATGCTCTGGACCAATGGCACAGCCATTTGCAGCAGGGCCCGCTGACCCTGCAAGGCGAAACGGATCGCCTGTACCTGAAGCTGGGCAATCAGCTCCATATCGACGATCCCGGTTGGCAACGGCGCATTACCCTGTCGGTTTCCGGCAGCCAATCCGCAGTGGTGTGGAACCCCTGGGTCGAGAAAAGTCAGCGCCTGAGCCAGTTCCCGGACGATGCCTGGCAACAGATGATCTGCATTGAAACCGCCCGCGTGCTGGACGACATGCTGGTGCTGGCACCGGGCCAGCACCATGAGATGGCGGTCAGATTTATGACAACGCCGCTGTAAGCCGCAGAAATACGCCATAAAAAGAGGTGGTGATTGCCGTAAAAGGGGAGTAGAGTCGGAAGTGGCTGCGAATTATGGCCGAGGTTTGTGTTGGTAGTTGCCTTCCCTGCGTGAAGCTGAAGTTGTCTCCGAACACCCCCCATCATGGTTTGCAAGCAACACCCTAAGTAATAGTTTTTGAGGTATAGATTCACATGGCTACTGGTACTGTGAAGTGGTTCAACGAGTCCAAGGGTTTTGGTTTCATCTCCCAGGACGATGGTGGTGCGGACGTATTCGTTCATTTCAGTGCAATCACTGGCTCAGGCTTCAAAACCCTGGCCGAGGGTCAGAAGGTTTCCTTCGAGATCCAGCAGGGCCCTAAAGGTCCTCAGGCTGCCAACGTAGTGGCTGACTAAGTCACTGCTTCGGCAAACAAAAAAACCCGCTTCGGCGGGTTTTTTTGTGCCTGGCGAAAATGCCAGGCGTTGTTTATCGCGCCGCGAGCGACGCTCCTACGGGAAGGGTGGGGGGTTTTCATTCACGGTTGGAACAGGGGTTGCTCGAGGAGGGTTTTGCGGTGACGCCAGTCGGGCATGCGGGCGTCCATGAGGGCATGGAAGCCGGGACCGTGGTCCATGTGTTTTAGGTGACAGAGCTCGTGCATCACCACATAGTCCAGTGCATCGGCCGGGTAGTGCAGCAGCGCCATGTTGAGGTTGATGTAACCGCGGGCAGACAGTGACCCCCAGCGGGTGCGCATTTTCTTGATGCGCAAGGTGGGGCGGACAAAGCCCTGTTGTTCAAACCAGTGAAACTGGCGCTCGATACTGTCTTCAAACACCGGTTTGGCCTGGCGGCGCATCCAGCCCTCCACGGCGCTGCGCACCGCCATTTCCTGCTCCGGCTCTGCCACCCGCACCGACAGGTAGGGTCCGCTGAGTGCGACCCGGGTGCGCCCTTCACAGACATCCATCTGCAAGGGCTCGCCGCGCCACGCGAGCGTGGCACCATCTTGCCAGCGTTGCCGGGGGCGGCTGGCCTGGCGCTGTTGCTGGTCAGCTATCCACTGACGCCGGCTATCCACAAAATCCTGCACCATGCGCAGGGACGCCCGCTGCGGCGCACGCACCTGAACACGGCCATCTTCCAGCACACGCAGCTCCAGGCTGCGGCGCTTGCTGCGGATTAGTTGGTAGTCAGTCATGAATCAACCTCGCCGTAGGAGCGTCGCTCGCGGCGCGATAAAAGACCAGGATCAAAAGCAGTTTCACCACAGAGAGCACAGCGTAAATTCCCTTTTTGCCCTCTGTGCCCTATGTGGTAAATCGCTTTTAAAGGTTTGGTTTATCGCGCCGCGAGCGACGCTCCTACAGCGTAGTTAGTGGCTTCCCGGCATTTCCTTATCCAGCTGCTGCTTCACCGCATCGGCGGGGGAAGCGTAGGGTGCCAACCACTGGTACAACACCGGGATGATAAAGAGTGTGAGTACCGTGGCAAAGAGCAAGCCACCCAGAATCACCACGCCGATGGTAAAACGGCTTTCCGCACCGGCACCGGTGGCCAGCACCAGTGGTACGGCACCAAAAATGGTGGACACCCCGGTCATCAACACCGGCCGGAAACGCACAATGGCGCCCTGGTAAATCGCGTCTTTGACGCTGCTGCCTTCATCCCGTAACTGATTGGCGAATTCAACGATGAGGATGCCGTTCTTGGCCATGAGCCCAAGCAGCATGATCATGCCAATCTGGCTGTAGATATTGAGGCTGTCCCCGGTGACGCGGATGGCAATCACCGCGCCGGCCAGCGCCAGTGGCACGGTCAACATGATGATCAGGGGGTGGATCCAGCTTTCGAACTGGGCCGCCAGCACCAGGAACACAATCACCAGCGCCAGCGCAAAGGTAATCAGAATGGCCGAGGATGATTCTTCCAGTTCTTCGGCCATCCCCTTATAGCTGATGCGCGCTTCCAGCGGCAGGATTTCCTGCGCTTTCTGTTCCACATAGTTCATGGCCGAGGCCAGATCGTAGCCTTCTGCCAGGTTGGCAGACAGGGTAATCGCGGGCAGGCGATCCACCCGGCGCAGCTCCGGGGCATCGCCGGTGGTGGTCAGTTCCACCACACTGGAGAACGGTACCAGATCGCCGTTACTGCCGCGCAGGTAGATCGGCAGTACGTCCTCGGGACTGCGGCTGGCGCGTTTTTCGGCTTCCAGCAGCACATCATATTCGCGACCACGATCCACGTAGGTGGACGCGGTGAGGGTGGCGAACATGGCCTGCAGGGTCTGCCCCACATCGGTGGCGGTGATGCCCAGATCCGCGGCCCGTTCACGATTCAGTTTCACGTCCAGTTGCGGCTGGGTTTGTTCGAAATCGGTGTCGATGCTGGTCAGGTTGGGATTGTCATTCATGGCCTGCATCAGGGTTTCGCTCCAGGCCAACACTTGCTCATAGTCTGGTCCGGCGACCACCACTTCCAGTTCCTGATTGAAGGCACTCTGCCCGAGCCCCGGGGGATTCACCGGGAAGGCTCGCAGGCCTGTCACGTTCATCAGCGGGCCACGAATCCCGTTAACGATTTCCTGCTGGGTGCGCTCGCGATCTTCCCAGTCTTTCAGGCGAACAATGGTGAACGCCCGCTCTGCCACCCCCCGGAAACCAACGATTGCCAGCACCCGCTCTGCTTCACCGTTTTCCACCAGCGGCATGAGAATCTCTTCCACGGCCTGGGTGTGATGAGCGCCATATTCCACCGTGGCTCCCTGGGGCGCGGTGGCTGGAATAATAAAGACGCCGCGATCTTCTGTGGGGGCGAGTTCCTGGGGCAATTGACGGAACAGCACCACCGCCACTACACACAACAACACGCAGCCACCAATCAGCAACCCCGGTGATTGCAGGGTCCGTTTCAGGGTGTTCGCGTAGCCATTGTTGAGTCGCGTCAACGCGCGCTCAAATGCGTTGCCCTGCCCTTGCTGATTTTTTTGGCTGTGACGGTGCAGCCAGCGCGAGCACAGCATGGGCGCAAGACTGAGCGCCACGATACTGGAAATGATCACTGCTGAAGCGAGGGTGAAGCCAAATTCACTGAATAACCGGCCCACATCGCCGCCCATGAACGAGATAGGCACAAACACCGCGACCAGGGTCAGCGTAGTGGCGACCACGGCAAAGGCCACCTGCCGGGCCCCCAGGTAAGCCGCCACCAGTCGCGACTCCCCTTCATCAATACGCCGCTGAATGTTTTCCAGCATCACGATGGCATCATCCACCACCAGACCAATGGCCAGAATCAACGCCAACAGAGTGAGCACATTGATGGAGAAATCCATCATCCCGAAACCGATAAAGGCGCCGATCACGGAAACCGGGATGGTGACGGCAGGAATCAGGGTCGCACGCAAATTGCCCAGGAAGGCAAAGATCACGGCAATCACCAGCACCACCGAGATCCCAAGGGTGATCAACACCTCGCGGATAGAGGCGCGAATGAACAGGGACTCGTCAGAATTGATATCCAGATGGATATCGGCCGGCAGGCTTTCGCGCACCGCCAGAATCTCTTCACGCACCAGGTCCGATACCGCCACGGTGTTGGCCTTGGACTGGCGCACGACCCCAAGGCCAATGGCGGTTTCACCGTTGGCGCGAAGGATGGAATCGTCGTTTTCCACCCCCAGGGAAATTCTCGCCACATCACCGAGCCGCAACAGGTAATCGCCCTGGCGGCGCACCACCAGGTCCTTGAAGGCGTCCACGGTTGCCAAACGGTTGTCGGCGCGCAGCGTAAAGGCGCGCGAGTCGGACTCCAGCCGTCCCGCCGGCAGCTCCACATTGTTGCTGCGCAGGGCCTGCTCGATATCGGTCACGGTAACGCCGTTGGCTGCCATCCTCTGACGATCCAGCCACACCCGCATGGCATAACGGCGCTCACCACCGATGATCACTTCCGATACGCCATCGAGCACCGCAAAACGGTCCACCAGAGAACGCTCGGCAAAGTCCGTCAGCTCCTGTGGCGCCAGCGAGGTACTGGTCAGGGTCACCCAGATGATCGGGCGGGCATCCGCATCGGCCTTGGCAATCACCGGTGTTTCTGCTTCTTCCGGAAGGCGATTCAACACCCGTGATACGGCGTCGCGAACATCATTGGCGGCGATATCCACATCCCGCTCAAGGCTGAATTCCACCGTGGTCCGCGCCGAGCCCAACCGGCTGCGCGACTCAATGCGGTGCACCCCTTCCACCCCGGCAATGGCGCCTTCAATAACCTGGATAATCTGGGTATCGATCACCTCTGGTGCCGCGCCGGCATAGTCCACCGTTACCGACACTTCCGGCGGATCAATGTCCGGGTATTCCCGGATCGGCAGTTTCTGCAAGGCACTGACACCGAACACCACGATCAGCAGGCTGATCACCGTAGCGAAGACCGGCCGCTTGATGGACACATCAGACAGGATCATGCGGCCGCGTCTCCCGCCACGTCCTGTGTCGGTGGGGCAATCAAGACCCGCTGTTCCGGCAACAAGGCATCGGGGTTGTCGATGATGTTGACCGCCTGACCACTGCCCAGCCGGGTGTGTCCGTTAACGATGATCTCGGGGTTCCCCACCAGACCGTCACGAATCTCTACCCAACCATCACGCCGACCGCCGAGGGTCACCGGATGACGAATCGCCTGGCTGTTGGCATCCACGGTGAACACATAGCTCTGTGCTCCCTGGGTGATGATCGCCTGTTCCGGTACCAGTAACGCGGTGCGTTGTGCCAGTTGCACGGTAATACGCATGAACTGACCGGGACGTACCCGGTTACCGGGGTTGTTGAGCCGGGCCCGGGCGGTCAGGCTGCGACTGCTGGCATTTACCCGGGAATCCAGATGGCTGATGGCCCCGTCAAAATTCAGGTTCGGGAACGCCTCATTGCTGGCATGCACCCGCAGCCCCACGGTAAGCCGCCCCAGATAGCGCTCCGGTATCTGAAAATCCACTTCGATATGGCCCAGGTTATCCAGCGTGGTGATGGCATCACCGGTTTGAAGATACGCGCCGGGATCCACCTGGCGTAGCCCGACCACTCCCGCAAAGGGAGCCTGAATACGGTGGTCGTTGAGGTTCGCCTGGGCTGCATCGCGATTGGCTCTGGCGGCTTCCAGGCTGGTGCGGAAAGTATCCACTTCCGATTGCGAGATCGCCCGGCGGTCTACCAGCTGCTGGCCACGGCGAAAATCGTCCTGGGCACGCTGGTATTCGGCTTCGGCCCGGGCCAGTTCGGCACGGGCATTGCGATCATCGAGCTGCACCAGCAGCTGACCCCGTTTGACTTGCTGACCCTGTTGAAAATGAATCTTCGAAACCCGCCCGGGCACCTCCGCCAACAGCACCACGGCCTGGGCCGCCCGGGCGGTGCCCACGGCCTCGACCTGATCAAACAGGTCCCGCTCAATGCTGGGTGCCACGTTGACCGCGGTGGGTGGCCGTTGTCGCGGTGCCGCACTATCGGGCACCAGTGCCCACCAGATACCCCCTGCCGCCAGCGCCAACAGCACCAGCCCCGCCAAAATCCGCCCCATGGGGTACTCCCTCAATTCAACACGCCAAGCCTAGCGCGTCATTATGCAAGCAATTCGCAATTCATACGCCAGTCTGACCGCCAAGTATGAAGCTAATTCATTTATGGATACATTCTTTGCGAATATTGCGCCTTGATCTGCTGGTGTCTTGCCGGGAAGGCGCTCCAATGTGGTCATCACCACAGAGGGCAAAGAGATAAAACCGGGGTACTTTGTGGGTCGTCATGCACTGCGGTGAAGGTGGGGTTTCCAGAGTTCAGTTGCGTGGCCGAACCTCCCCTCCTACAGCGTATTCGTCGTGGTTATCGTGGCAACGCTGATTGCAGGTCGCTGTTCTGAGGGAGCGGTGGTTCCACCGCGACGCGCCAAGCGTCGCTGACCCTTCGCGGTCGAACCACCGTATTTGCCAGGGCTTCTTACACCATTTCCGCCCGCATCTTCTTCTTGTCGAGCTTGCCCACGGAGGTACGCGGCAGGGCATCGACAAAAATCACCCGGTCCGGGATGCCATAACGGCTGATGATGCCTTTCTCGGCATAGTCGGCAATCAGGGCCTTGATACCCTCTTCGTCGGCATCACCGCTTTTCACCACCAGCGCCACCGGGCGTTCGCCCCACTTGGCATCCGGCACGCCGACCACTGCACACTCACCCACACCGGGGTGTTGCAGGACAAGGCCTTCCAGATCAATGGAGGAGACCCACTCGCCGCCCGTCTTGATCACGTCCTTGATGCGGTCAACGATCTTCAGCCAACCATCGTCGCTCATCACCGCCACGTCACCGGTGTGCAACCAGCCACCCGCCCACAGCTCTTCGGACTTTTCCGGATCGTTCAGATAACCCTGGGTCAGCCAGGGGGCGCGGACAACCACTTCCCCCTGGCTCTTGCCATCGTGAGGGACGTCGTTCATCTCGCCATCGACGATTCGCAACTGCACCATGGCCACCGGGCGACCGGTGCGGGTGCGGTAGTCGGCCTGGGTTTCCAGGTCGGCGTTCTCCAGCTCCGGGGTCAACTGTGCGAGGGTCAGCAGTGGGCAGGTTTCGCTCATGCCGTAACCGGTATAGATATCAATACCTCGCTCCAGCGCCCCCATGGCCAGGGCCTTGGGCAAGGCCGAACCGCCGATGATCACTTTCCAGCCACTCAGGTCCACGCTCTTGGCGGCTTCCGCCTGCAACAGCATCTGGATAATGGTGGGGACACAGTGAGAGAAGGTGACTTTCTTGCTGACCAGCAGCTTGAGCAGGGTAGCCGGCTCATAACGGCCCGGGTATACCTGCTGCACGCCCATCAGGGTCGCCATGTAGGGAATCCCCCAGGCGTGCACATGGAACATGGGGGTAATCGGCATATAGACGTCGTCTTCGTTGAAGCGACCCTGACCGACACCGGACATGGTGTTACGACCGGCAAAGGTATGCAGCACCAGCTGACGGTGGGAGAAATACACCCCTTTGGGCAGGCCGGTGGTGCCGGTGGTGTAAAAGGTGGTGGCGCGGGTGTTTTCGTCCAGCTCCGGGAACGCATAGCGGGCCGGTGCGTCGGCCAGCAGCGCCTCGTATTCCCCCGCCAGGGGCAGGCTGTCGCTGCCTTTGACCCCGTCATCGTCCAGCAGGATATAGGTTTTCACCGGCTCGATACGGTCTTTCAGCTCTTCCAGCACCGGCAGGAATTCGCTGTTCACCAGGATAGCGTCATCCTTGGCGTGGTTGATGGTGTAAAGGATCTGCTCCGGGCTCAACCGTACATTTACGGTGTGCAGCACAGCCCCCATCATCGGGATTGCAAAGAAGGCTTCCAGGTAGCGGTTGGTATCCCAGTCCATGACGGCGACGGTGTCACCGGGTTTGATGCCCTGGGCGGCCAGCGCCCCGGCCAGACGATGAACCCGCTCCTCAAACTCGCGGTAGGTGTAATCACGACCATTGTAGGTGATGGTCTGGTTCGGCGCCTTGCGCACCCCCGCTTCCAGGATACGGTTGATCACCAGTGCCGGCTCCACGGCGGAAGCACTGCGCTGAATGCTCAGGTCGCTACTCATTTTGACTCTCCAAAGGTCCATAAATATGGCAATTATTATCGTTCCGACGGCGGCAGGGTGTTCCACCTACTCACCAGTATGCCGGCCCCCAAGGGTGGCACAGCCTTCCCCGCAGGTCACCTGCGGCAAACCCGGAACGGTTACAAAATACTACGCCATGTAGACACCCTGTCTAGCAATCTCGTCATCCCCTGGCACGGTTAATTCTTTCGGTTAATGGTGAAGCCGGTTCTGGCGGTGCTAGGGTGCCTTTTCCGATTTGTCTGCCTGCATGTTCTTCAAAGGAGTGAAGAGTCGATGCCCCGCTGGCTTTGCGTACCCCCCCTACTGTTGCTTGTTGCTGGCCCGGGCGTGGCCGCCCCGGCTTTCGAACGACCAGGACTGGGACTGAACCCGGATCTGCTAGGCAAATACCGCATCGCCATTGAACAGGGGCTCCCTGACGCGACACTGGACATGCGCAGCAGTCCGGAAATTACGACCCTGGACTTCAATACCCTGTTGCGATTGCGTGTTATCCCGAAGATGGAAATTCAGGTCGGTATCAACAGTTACCGTTATCAGGAATACACCACCGGAAAACAGTCCAGCGAACTGGATGGAATGGGCGACAGCAGCCTGGGTCTCAAATTGTCCCTCTACCGGGGCGACATCTTTCGCGCAGCATTGCTCGGCGGCATGCTGCTGGATACCGCCAGCGACGCTTTCAGTAATGAAGAAGATGGCAGCTTCATGGCAATCAGTGGAGGCTGGTGGCTGGACGACCGACACCAGCTGCAACTCAGTGTTCGTTATGACGACAGAGGTAACGAAAAGTGGACTACCGTGGTGCCAAGCTGGCACGCACGGCTCAACGAGCAATGGGCGGTCTTTCTTGACGCCGGCCTAAGCCGGAACGACGAAAACGGTGACGATAATCATCGCGCAGGCGGCGGTCTTACCTGGATGCTGACTCCGACGATTCAATTCGATCTTTATGGCCGCGGCGCCCTGGATAACGACAGCGTGGATAATGAAACGGGGCTGGGAATCGCAGTCGCGTTCTAGCCGCCCAACAAGCCCGCTCTCCCAAGCCTTGCCGGTCTTCAAACGGCAGGCAAGACATCAAGGCACTGGTCAGAGGGTTCCTAGTCTCAAAACGTCATCTGCCAGATCATTCGCCAGGGCTTGAAGCCCGCGCTGATTCCCGGACCGCTGAGCATAGGCACGCAGGCCCATGATGGAAAACTGCAACCACCTGGCCAATCGCTCCGGCTGATAGCGGTCCTCGCCAGACCGGGCTATTTCGCTGTTCTCGATGGCGTGCTGAAAAGCCTGTCGGAACAGGCCTTCCATACCCGACAGACTGGCCTCGATTTGCCGTTGCAAGGTGTGGCTTTCCCCCGTTTCCAGCAACCCTTTCACCAGCATGCAGGCACAGGAAGGCAGCTTGTCACGATTCAGTTTACCCAGCTCCCTCACATAGCTGGCCAGCGCATTGAGCACACTGGACTGGCTGGAGACCCGTTGGGAAAACTCGCTGGCCATGTCTCTGGCATACAACGTCAATGCTTCACTATAAAGGCCTTCCTTGCTTCCAAAGGCGGCATAGATACTGCCCGGGCGCATATCCAGGACCTGTTCCAGGTCTTTCATGGAGGTCGCGTGATAACCCCTGTCCCAGAACAGGGCCATGGCGCGTTGTAGACACTCTTGGCGGTCTTGGCGCATTGGTCTTGGCAAAACCTTTCTCTCCTCTGGTGGGTCAATCGCCTCGAATGCAATGCATTTTACTCCTTTTTTGAGTATTCACTCAAAAAAGGTTGAGATTCCACACAATGCTGTTAGGGTTTGATCCTGTATTTGAGCAATCACTCAAAAACAAACCTTTACTGAGGAGTCCCCATGACGGATTTTCAGCTGCATACAGAAGACAGCGCCCCTGAGGCCAGCCAAGCCCTCTTGAAGGCGTCACAGAAAAGCTTTGGCATGATTCCGAATTTGCATGCGGTAATGGCGGAGGCCCCGGGACTGCTGGAGGGGTACCAAAAACTGCATTCCCTGTTTCTTGAAACCAGCTTTAACGATGATGAAATCACCGTCGTTTGGCAGACCATTAATGTGGAACATGCCTGCCACTATTGTGTTCCCGCACACACCGGCATCGCCAAATCCATGAAAGTAGACGACCGCATCACCAATGCATTACGTGACAAGACACCTCTGCCTACCGACAGGCTGGAGGCACTCCGTGACTTCACTCTTGCAGTGGTTCGCGACCGGGGTGAGGTCAGTGAAGAAGCGATCAACAGCTTTCTTGGTGCCGGCTTTGAAAAGCGACATGTTCTCGAGATTATTCTTGGGCTGGCACAAAAGGTGATGAGTAATTACACCAACCATCTGGCCAATACACCGGTTGATGAACCGTTCAAGAAATTCGCATGGCATGGAGCGGAACAGCCCACCTGCTGATGTCTGCTTTGCCTGTTTCCGGTTAACACCGGAAACAGGTCTTATGCTGTTCAGTTTTCCTAGGGAACCTTGGCTACAATCTCGCTATTCCAGATTCCGCCAGGCATAGCGATACGTCCGTAGTTTTGATCCCCAAATCCCACGTTACCGATCAGTGGATTACCCGGGCCATTGCCAAAGTTGACGCTTTCGCCAATCAACAACTGATTTTCAATCGTAATGGTAGGCGCCCCATCCAGATTCTGGTCACCCGACTTCATGACCACGTTACCGTCTTTCCATCCCAAACTTCCCTCTACATTGTAGAGGTTGAAGGAGGCTTGCGGGCTGGAGGATTCCGCCAGACTCAAATAGGAACTGCCATCCAGGTGGAAGAAGCCGGCGAAGCCGATGGTAGACAAGGTTTCGGATGTGGTTCCACCGGAACCATCGGGTACCGTGTACGCCTTGGTACTGGGATAGAGAACGAACCGGTACTGACTGGCGGCCAGATTGAATTGCCAAAGTGCGACATTCGCGGTGTTATTCCCCAGATCATTGAGATCCCCCGCGCCAAAAAGCCCCCGCAGATAGTAGCGGGCAAACGTATCACTGCTTAGCATGATACCGCTGGGCATATCGGGAAATGCCATGTCGGTATCGCCGATGCGGATAAACATATCCCGGGTTTGCCACAGCACATCATTGTTCAGGATACCGACACCCACACCAGTGTTGGTATTCGCAAACATCAAATGGGAATTGGTCGCCCAATTGTCTCCCGCCGTTGCTCTTACCGTGGGATCCGAACTGTTTGCCTTATCCCAATACCCCGGAGACTGTGCCAACAAGTTAATGTCCAGCTTTAACCCTTCAGTCCCCGTAAAGCCGTTACCACTGTAAGCACCACGGGGATAAATCACTACATCCGCATCCAGTTTCCCCATGGTCAGAATCAGGCCGAAGTCATAATCCTGATCCCATCCGCTCACCGGATTTTGTACGTTCATTTTACTGCTATAAGCATGCAGGTGGCCGTTACGGACAAGAAACGCGAAAGCAGAATCATTGGCTGCCACGCGAGTATCCAGGAACTCGCCACCATTGGCCTCACACAGCGATTGGTTGGGCTGACCACTGGTCAAGGTACTGCCGAAGCATAGCCCTGATGGCCCGGTATTGTTCTGCAGGATATCCAGAATGACATCCATGGACAGCATCGGTCCTGCTGTTCCGCCAAGCTTGGTCCAGTCCGAAAGTGTCAGGCGAGTTCTGTCACCGTCAGCATGACCAATTGCCAGGCCAAAATCAGAATCAAAATCCCATTGCGAACGGAACAATAATCCTTCGGATCGGTTTGCTGTGTAATCCCAGCTATTGCCCACAAGGTTATAGCTCCCCCCCCCCGGAAGAATCTCCATTTGCGCATTGGATAGACCCCCTTTCCAACCCAGATGAACCAGAGGTGATCGGCCTGCCCGATCAAAATCCACAGGGTTTTGCTTGTACATTAAATCGAAACTCAGATCGGTATAGGTATGATCAGCCTGGATCAGCAAGCCATCAGCCGTAATCCCAATCGTTCCATTCCCTGCCGCGTGCCCCCCTGCCGCGCCATTGGTAAAGCGATTTTCAAACACCAGATTACCGAAGCTTAATTCCGCCACACCCGGACCGCCCTGCCGCAGAATCAGATCTCCCGTCATGTTGAAGTCTAACTGGGCAAAGTCACCATCCGCATTGAACAACCCGCGGTTGGACAGACTGATCCCTCCCTGGGAATACAAGCCAAGCTGTCCCAGAGACTGGTTGGCGAATGCCGTGTTTGTAGGAGTTTCGAGAGTGAAGCCGCCGATACGGTAAAAACCTGGCTGCCAGGTATAGTTCATGGCGACCATGGGATTACTACCATCACTTCCCACATCAAAAGTGAAGGTCGATTGCATGGGTCCGCCATCACCCTCCCAGGAAAGATCGCGAAAATGCGTCAGTGCCTCCTGATTAGCAATTCCCTGATCTGTCTCCCAGGTAATCCGATCAATATGGATACCATCCGGACTTTGCAAATTGACCGTCAAACCATCTCGACCATTTACCGAAGACAGCGAAGTATCATCCAGCGGGGTTAATGCCAGTGATGATGCTGGCACCAGCCATAACAACGAAAGCGTTCTAGAAACCATAAATCAACGCCCTCCCGTCAAAACGTACCTGCATGTTTGCATTCGGACCCGCACTGTCACTGATGCGGAATGCATTTGCTACCCCCTGATTCTGTTCCTGCATAAAACCGAAGTCTGCAATGTCATCAGGCGTATGGGGATTACTTGCATCACTGTATGTCGCCCCCGGGTCATTCACCTCTACCGCCATTCTTCCCACATTCAGGAAGGTGAGCATGTCTCCATATTCACCCGTTCCCTTTGCCGAGGTGTAAGTCATTTCAATAGCCGCCAGTCCCCGCGGATCACATCCTGCAATCATGCAGGTGCCATCCTCACGTTTGAATCGATCCGGATCATAGTAGGAGCTATGCGCAGTGGAACTGGAAGGCAGCTTCACCCCTTCCAAGCGGATATCCACCAGGTTGAGATATCCATAAAATTCTTTCATCACCAGCCAGTTTCTTTCCTTGTCAACAAACTCCATCCCTAACCGGCAAGGGTTATATGTGCCAGGCGCAGTATTGCAATGGCTTAATGCCACATGGTTATCGTCCTGAACTTCCACATTGTTGTGCATCTTTAAGGAAAGCTGGATTGCATTCTTGCCTGTGACCGCTTCCAACTCTTCGTCTTGCATTGGACGTAATGTCTCAGCGGCAACCTGTATCGGAGCGAATATCCATATGAACAAATAAAACGGAAGGAATTTTATTTTCATTATCTTGCCTCCCCTATCAGCAGAACGTGCTGGATCCATAACAGTTCTGTGCCCTTTGCATCTGAAACTCCGGGTGCTCAATCAGAAAACCCGGCGCCGCCAGAAGGGGCAATACATCGATAACGGTCTGATTACCCAAATCAAAATCATCATTGAATACATCTACCAACTTTGCACTTGGTGCATTCAGCCACCACCCTGTATTGGCAGGAACGGCATAAGCACTATGACAACGAGACGTATCCATATTCGTTGTTGCACATGCGTCCAGCGCCACCCCCATCTGACCATTCTGGGTAAATTCTTCCGTCGGCGTAATTTTGCTGTACCTCGGGTAAGCCACAGCCTCTCTCTGGAACGAGAGGAAGAAATCACTGGTATCCACAAAAGCCAGACCATGCACACTTCGGGCATCAGTATTCAGCTGTGCATACACATCATTTAATCCCAACGCCTGTAACGCAGCCACCACCCCGCTGCCATTCAGCGTAAGTTCTGCGGCGCGCAACCCCAACGTTTGCATCCTGGTACCGGCAAGATCAACAAACACAGAATCACTCTGGTTGGTACCGCACAAATCCACGTTAGTGGCGGTCCGCCCTGTACAGCCCCATGCATCAAGCCCAATAGCACCAAGGCATGCACCAAAGACTATCCCCAATGCACAAATATTTGCCTTCACCCTCATAGTCAGTGACAAGTCTGTACCCAGGAATCCACTCACGGTATTGAGCCCGGAGTGGCATCCGACAACTCCGGATCCTGTAGCCGCTGAAGGATTGCACGAACTGGCGAATCCATTGTTCTCTTCGTTGGTGACACCCTGATAGTAACGACGACCAGTAGCCATAAATCCATTGACCGTGGCGGCACCAATTTTGATACCCACCACCTCTCTCATGGTCCGGGTATCATCATTTTTAATGGCAAATTCCATGTACGGACGGTCCAGTATCACCGGGCTCTGGGAATCTCCCGCCTCATATCCATCGCGCCCCATCATCGTCACGTAATCAATATCAATATCACAGCCAGCATGACCCGAAAGGTGGTCATTGATGCCGCCGCAACCTAGCTGAAGTTTGGACATATTGAGATTGAGCTGCATCTCACCGTCCATTCCGATACGGTAAAAATTAAATGGGGTTGAGTATTCATTTGCCCCAGTTAATTCATCCCCTCGGACCATGTCCGCAACGAAAAGGCCTTGCCCTGATACATCACGCAGTGAGTCGTCATCCATCTCAGTCATAGTGTGACGGAATGCATCCACATTCGTACAAGAGATCATCAGCTTCCGGGATATTGTTATTTTCATAATGGAATCCCTACGGAGCTCCGGCACCGTAGCTGGTAAATTTCATATAATTAATCTGCATCCCTTCAATGCGTGCATCACCAAGATTCACAACATCTGTACGAATGACAGGGAGGCCTGCGGCCGGAGCCTGACTGGATACGTCAAACAGCTCTGAAGGATCTTGTCTTGAAGCATGGGTATAGCGACTGCCAGCATTAATGCTGTAGCTTCCGCCATACCCGCAGCGATAGGCATTGCTTCCCGTTCCTGCACTACAAGAATCAGACTGCGCATAGTAGCGGCCATTATCTGTTCTACTTGAGGCAGATATTCCGCGTGGCGTGTATGAACCACAGCTGCTTCCACCCGGGCAGGTGTACTGGTTATTTCCAGGCCGAACATCAACCGCTGTGATCATGTAGGCAAATGCATCAAAGTCATTACACCCTGTACATTTCCTGAAAAAGACACCATCACTAGTCGAATTAAATATATTTCGATCGGGGTGCGAGGCATTCCCTGTGTGAACAGACGGGCAACCAATTCCACGGCATGGATACCAGTCTCCCCATCGTGAATAACCGTGAGTCACGTTGTAGCTTTCAGGTAGTTCTATGTCTGCTAACGGGATGCCATAAGTACTGCTGACATAGTTTTTATAAGCACCAATATTCGCGCCTGGGGTACTTTCCAGAAGTGCCAATCGTGCGGTAATAAACCCTGCCAAGGTGTGACCATTCGGATCATTTGAGTCTGCAGTTGTCTCCGGAACAGCAAATGAATAGAAATGCTCCATGGCCGCATTAAGGGGGTTACTTGTTGGAATAGAGGGGTCTCTAAGATAGGGAATTTCAAGAATAAAATTACCGTCTTGTTGCGGTACGGCATCCAGGGTCAACGCCTGGTAAAAGAGCTGTCCCAGAGGAATAAAGGCATCCACATTCTTGAAATGTAGACCTTCCTGTTCATCAAAGATGACAGGAACCCCGATGACATCACTGCCGTTATTGCCTGCGCCACCGTTATGTTGGGCAGCCGAAAAGCGGAAATCCCCGCGCAAATGGCTGTGGTACATAATCGCGAATGTTTCATTCCCTGGCTGGGTGTGTTGAAACATCCTGAATATTGAGCCCGCGGCATTACCCTGAATCAGGGTCTGAGTTTTGAGAAAATCGCCAGAACCGGTCCCCAGATTTTCATTCGCTCCAGTGCGTCCTGCTTCAATTTCTCCCCAAAAGGCAAAGTTATAGTAGGGCTGCTGTGTCGGCGCGACGTATTCGTATACCGTCTTGTCCGGATTATCCGGATCACTGTTCAGAACAGTTCCGTCGTAGCTGTATCCCGTGGGGGAAAAAGCCCGCAGTACATAGGGATTATCATAGGGGGAGAAATCGGGAATCACCCCTCCGAGAGGACACGCCAAGCCCGTTCCGGTGCAGGCGCTGCCAAAGGAGCCGGTGGACGCGTCCCAATGAAAACCTTCATTACCAGAGGAGCCATCTGGAACTGCAGTGATGCTGAGCCCATACCAGCGCATGTCAGCACGTTGAAAGGTGGTATCCCCAACGGGATCCGTTCCCATTTGTTCGAAGTAACTGGTTGGCTTGGTCAGCCAGCGAAAATCTTCAAAGCCCAAGGCAATGCCGGCTCCGCTGACATCGGACATGGCAGCGTCATCCATGCGCTCCATCGCTGCCAGGCTGCACAATGGCAACAGGGCCAGCAGGCCGAGCAATCCTGCCCGTGCCGAATAGCACACTTCACGCATGCACTGACGCATCGTCTGCATGACGCACTCTCCCATATACATATACGTTATTCTTATTTCCTATCTGTTAACAAATGTTCACAGATAGTTTCTATAGCTTTACACACGGTGGCGCGATCGTACTGGCCAAACAATGATCAGCAAGCGTTATTTTGTATACGCAGTTTTATTTCCTTGTTTTGTAAGAAGATTTTCCGTTTGTCGCCGGATGGGCGGAATGGTCAGAAATGCGATGTATTTGGCCAATCGGGTAGACGGGTTGTTTAGGAAACGCTTTGTTTATCAACCGTTTACGGGGGATGGGTTCCTGCTGCCGCTGCATGTGCATACTGGGCAATCGCGCCGCCAGCGACGCTGCTACGGCTGTGAGTTTCGAGGTGGCTTATTTGCCGATGCAGAAGGAGGAGAAGATGCGGCCGAGCAGGTCATCGGCGGTGAAGGCCCCGGTGATCTCTTCCAACGCTTTTTGGGCGGCGCGCAGGTCTTCGGCGAGGAGTTCGCCTGCGGCATGGCTATGCAGTTGCGCCCGGCCGTTTTCCAGGGCCTGCAGGGCCTGCTCCAGCGCAGTGATATGGCGGCGGCGGGCCGAGAATCGGCTTTGTCCCTCCCCTTGGTAGCCTGCCACCTGTTTAAGGTGGTCACGGAAGGCGGGGAGCCCCTCTCCCGTGGAAGCGGACAGTACGAAGCAACCATCCGAACGCGGCCCGCAGGGCAAGCCGGACAAGTCCGCCTTGTTGAGGATCACGGTGATGGGAAGCGCCAGATCCTCCAGCTGTTGCTGACTCTGCGGCAGCAGGCTGTGGATATCCTGTGAATCTATTGGCTGTTCCCGGGAATCCACCATGACCAGCAACCGGTCGGCTTTTTTGATTTCAGCAAAGGCCCGGCGAATACCTTCCTGCTCGACCACATCGGCACTGTCACGCAGGCCGGCGGTATCAATCAGGTTCAGCGGCATGCCATCAATCTGAATGGATTCACGCAGCACATCTCGGGTAGTGCCCGCAATGTCAGTGACGATCGCCGCATCGAACCCGGCCAGGGCGTTCATCAGGGACGACTTGCCCGCATTGGGCTTGCCCGCAATGACCAGGGTCATCCCTTCTCGGACCAACCGGCCTTGCCGGGCCTCATCCAGCACCCGCAGGCATTGCTGGTGCACCGCATGCAGGTCACCGGCCACCTTGCCGTCTGACAGGAAGTCGATTTCCTCTTCCGGGAAGTCGATGGCGGCTTCCACATAGATACGCAGGCCGATCAGGTCTTCTACCAGTTGATTCACTTCGCTGGAAAAAGCGCCCTGGAGGGAATTGAGCGCGGCTCTGGCAGAGGCTTCTGTTCCGGCATCAATCAGGTCGGCGATGGCTTCCGCCTGGGTCAGGTCCATCTTGTCATTCAGGAAGGCCCGTTGTGAGAACTCCCCCGCGCGGGCCTGCCGTGCACCGGCATCAATACACGCCTTCACCAGCAAATCGAGAATGACGGGGCCGCCATGCCCCTGCAATTCCACCACGTCTTCACCGGTAAAGGAGTGTGGCGCGGGGAAATAGATGGCCAGGCCTTCGTCGATGACCTGTCCTGCGGCATCCCGAAAGCGGGCAAAGTGCGCCAGGCGCGGGGTCAGTTCGCGATCGCCGCAGATTGATTTTGAGATGCCAGGGGCTGCAGGCCCGGACAGACGCACCACACCCACCCCACCCCGGCCGGGGGCGGTAGCAATGGCAACGATGGTGTCAGCGGAATTGGGCATGGAAAAAAGCGACAAGCGGCAAGCTACAAGCCGCAAGGAAAACCTAAAAAGGGCGAAATGTCACGAGTTTAAAAGGCTCGCGGCGCGATATTGGGCGTTGGGGATCGCGCCGCGAGCGGCGCTCCTGCGGGGAGGTTGAGCCATGCCTTTGAGGCTCAAATCCCGGCAACGACGTTAGTCGTTGCCTTTTTCGATGTTTTTGGTGATGACCCACTGCTGGGCAATGGACAGGATATTGTTGGTCAGCCAGTACAGCACCAGACCAGCCGGGAACCACAACATGAAGACGGAGAACACGATCGGCATCCACTTCATCACCTGGGCCTGCATGGGATCCGCCGGGGTCGGGTTAAGGCGGGTCTGCAGGAACATGGAGGCGCCCATCAGGATCGGCAGCACGAAATAGGGATCCATCACCGACAGGTCATTGATCCACAGGAAGAACGGCGCCTGGCGCAGCTCCACCGATTCCAGTAGCACATAGTACAGGGCGATGAACACCGGCATCTGCACCAGCATCGGCAGACAGCCACCCAGCGGGTTGATCTTTTCCCGCTGGAACAACTTCATGGTTTCCATCTGCGCTTTCTGACGATCGTTCTTGTTCTGCTCCTTGATGCGCTGCATCTCGGGAGCCACCTTGCGCATCTTTGCCATGGAACGATAGCTGGTCGCGCTAAGCTTGAAGAAGATTGCCTTGATGATGAAGGTCAACAGAATGATCGCCACGCCCCAGTTGCTGACGCCGCCACCGATATCGATATCCATGCCGAAAATGGACACTTCGCCGCTCTGCAGGAACACCAGCAGGGCAAAGATCGGCTGGGAAATAAACCACAGCCAGCCATAGTCCACGGTCATGTTCAGGCCCGGGCTGATGGCTTCCAGGTGATCCTGGGTTTTCGGCCCGGCATAAAACTCGGCATACAGGACTTTTTCTTCGCCCGGCGCCACTTTCACGGTGGGAGACACAAAACGCAGCAGGTACTGATCACGCTGATTCAGGTAGACGCTGGAATAGTGGTTACGCTGCTGCGGGTCGGGAATCCAGGCTGAGACAAAGTAATGCTGCACCATGGCCAGCCAGCCGCCCTCTACCGTGAGGTTCAGAGGGCTTTCCTGCATGTCATCGAAGTCCAGCTTGTTGTAGGGCTTTTCGGTATCCCAGTAGGCGGCCCCAAGATACGTCGGCATGGGCGCCCAGCCCTGCTTGGCCAGACCCGGATCGTCATTGCCATCGCGTTTGATCTGCCCGTACAGGGCCCCGGACCATTCACTATTGCCCTGGTTGCGGACGATATGGCTGACACGGACCAGATAGCTGCCTTTTTCAAAGGTATAGCGCTTGATGATTTGCGCACCATTGTCCTGGCTCAGGGTCAGGTCAACATTCAGCTCATTGTCACTTTCATTCAGGGTGTAGCGTTCCGACGCTGCTGACCACAGTGGTCGGCCCGCGCTGGAATCGGTGCCGTTAGTCCCCACCAGGCCGCTCTGGGCAACATAGGTACGGGTAGCATCCTGCTCCATCAGCACAAATGGCTGATCTGGTGTCTCGACATGAATGGGGTAGTCAGGAAGCGCCAGCCGTACGATATCCCCACCTTGCAGGTCGATTTCGACTCGCAATACGTCGGTGTTGACTTCAATGTGCCGTGACGAGGCGGAGGTCTGCGTGTTTTCCACCGCAGGCAGGCCCAGTGCGTCAGCCGCTGCGGTTTCGGCTTGCGCAGAGGGCACCCCATTATCCTGGCCCAGATCAGACTGGGGAGCCGGAAGATCGGGGGACGCGTTGCCGGCGTCAGCCACTTGCTCGGTAGCAGCGGGTTGGGTGGGGTTGGCATAGTCTTTCTGCCAAGCCTGAATCATCAGGTAGGAGACGATGGCAATGCCAGTAATCACTAAGGCGCGCGGGATTTCCATAAGAGGCTTATCTTTGGCGTGAAAAACGGGCCGCAGTTTCTCAAGCCTGCCGGCACTTGGCAAGCAGCTTGTCGAAAAGCTGGCCTAGCTGTTGGCTGACGAGGGCAGGATCGGGGTGATCCACACGACCGCGGACCAGCAAGATAATATCCAGACCCTGAAGGCTCTGTTGGCGAAGCCGGAACTGTTCACGGGCTCGGCGCTTGATACAGGCCCGGTCAACTGCCCGTTTGGCGCGCTTGCGTCCAATCACCAGACCCAGTCGAGGCAGGGGTTCCTCTGAGGCTTTTGCCATCAACAAAAACGAAGCATTGCCCACCTTCCAGGAAGCGTGGTCAAAAACAGCCTGATAGTGGGAACCGGTGAGAAGTCGGTGTTGCCGGGTAAAGGCCTGGGACAAAGGCACAGTTACCTCAGCCGGAGGGCAGGAGAAAACGGTTGGCTTAGGCAGCCAACCGCTTGCGACCCTTGGCACGGCGAGCAGCCAGTACCTTGCGACCATTCTTGGTGGCCATACGGGCACGGAAACCGTGGGCGCGCTTGCGCTTCAGTACGCTGGGCTGAAATGTACGTTTCATGGCGTCTTACCTGTGGAAATAGACTGCTATTTAGAAGGGCGGCAAGTCTAGGGAATCCTGCCCGCAGTGTCAACGATATTGGGTGACGGGATTGTCGCCGGAAGGGGCGGATCTTTGGGTTGTTCCTGCTCACTGGAGCCTGAGAGCAAACATGGCTTTTCTTTGTGGGTGAAATGTCTCCTGTGCTGAAACGGTTTTTAGCCCAGGCGTGGAATTGCACGTTCACGGAGCGCAGCGAAGGAATGCCCGCAGGGTGAGCGAAGCGAATAACCGACGCTCCAACCGCTGACTGTGGAGGCCCCCCAACACTTCATCCGATCCATTACCGCTCTGATTCACGCCCTTTACGGATTGAGGGTTGAACCTTGAGCATGTTCGACCCCTTTTGAAACGGTCACTGTTAATAGAATTTATATATTTAAGTATTTATTAGTTGTATTGGTAGTTATAGGGCTCGCCGGATTCTGTGGGTAAGTCTTGAAAACACAATAAATTCAATATCTTGGTGTAATGATAACTTGCGTACTACCCTGTGTTGTCTGCGGGGATGATGCGGGGAAGACCTGTCATTAACTGTGTGTATAAGTCATCCCTGTGGTTATCCACGGGGTTGTCCCTGTGGGAATTCACATGGTTATAGTCGTAGTTATCCACAGAGTGAATGATTGCAAAAAATGCCTCTTGCCCTGTGGATAGGTGCGCCTGCCTGAGGGTAGAATGGCTGGCTCGATTCGGGTTCACCTTGAGCCCTCTTTCTCTGTATAACGACAAGCGAGCAAGGCGGTTTTGTGTCTGAAGAGCTCTGGCAACGCTGTCTGACGCGGCTCGAAGATGAGTTGCCGTCACAGCAATACAACATGTGGATCCGCCCGCTACAGGTTGCGGCGTCCGCAGATGGTGCCGAGCTGACCCTGTTTGCGCCCAACCGCTTTGTGGTGGACTGGGTGCGCGACAAGTACCTGGACCGGATTGGCGAGGTACTGGGTGAGATGCAGTCAGGGCCGTTGCCGCAATTGCGTCTGGAGGTCGGTTCCAGCCGCCCTGCTCCTGCGCCTGTGGCGCCCGCGGCAGAGCCTGCCACGGCTCGCCCTGCCTCCCAGCCCTTCAATGGCATTCAGGCGCATCAAGAGGCTCCTGAGTCTCGTCCCCCCGTGGCGGAAGTCGGTGGTGCCCGCAAGCACCGTAGCAATCTCAATACCGGCTTTACGTTTTCCACCTTTGTCGAGGGCAAGTCGAATCGCATGGCGGCGGCGGCGGCCCAGCAGGTAGCGGAGAACCCGGCCAGCCATGGCTATAACCCGCTGTTGTTGTATGGCGGTGTGGGGCTCGGCAAGACTCACCTGATGCATGCGGTGGGCAACGAGCTGATGCGCCGTAACCCCAATGCCAAGGTGGTGTACCTGCACAGTGAGCGCTTTGTGGCGGATATGATCTCGGCGCTGCGTAACAAGACCATCAATGAGTTCAAGCGCTTCTACCGTAGTGTGGATGCCCTGTTGATTGATGATATTCAGTTTTTTGCAGGAAAGGAGCAGTCCCAGGAAGAGTTCTTCCATACCTTCAATGCTCTGCTGGAAAACGGGCAGCAGATCATCCTTACCTGCGACAAATTCCCGAAGGAAGTGGACGGCCTGGAAGAGCGTCTCAAGAGTCGCTTTGGCTGGGGGTTGTCTCAGCCCATGGAGCCGCCGGAGCTGGAAACCCGTGTCGCGATTCTCAAGAAGAAGGCGGAAGAGGCCAAGGTCGACCTGCCCAATGATGCCGCCTTCTTTATTGCGCAACGAATCCGGTCTAATGTACGGGAACTGGAAGGGGCGCTGCGGCGGGTGATCGCCCATGTGCGATTTACGGGTGCGCAGATCGATATCGGGCTGATCAAGGAAGCGTTGAAGGACCTGATTGCCCTTCAGGCGCGGCAGATCAGTATCGACAATATTCAACGGGTTGTGGCCGAGTACTACAAGATCAAGATCAACGATCTGCTTTCGCCCCGGCGAACCCGCTCGGTGGCGCGTCCACGTCAGGTGGCCATGGCGCTCTCCAAGGAGTTGACCAGCCACAGCCTGCCGGAAATCGGTGAGAACTTTGGTGGCCGGGATCACACCACCGTACTGCACGCCTGCCGTAAGGTGCTGGAGTTACGGGAATCCAACCCGGAAATTGAAGAAGATTATCAGAACCTGCTGCGGACGCTGACGTCCTGAGCAGGGACCACATCCAGGAAGGTAACCAGAACGGGATAGCGCGATGAAATTCTCAATCAATAGAGAACAGCTCCTCAAGCCCTTGCAGCAGGTGGCTGCGGTGGTGGAAAAACGTCAGACCCTGCCGGTGCTCTCCAATGTGTTGCTGGAAGTGGGCGATGGGCAGCTTTCCATGACGGGCACGGACCTGGAACTGGAGCTGGTCGCTCGCCTGCCGCTGGAAGGGGAAATGCAGCCGGGTGAAACCACGGTGCCGGCACGCAAGCTGGTGGATATTGCCAAGAGCTTGCCTGCCGAAGCGGATATCCGGTTTGAGGTCGATGGCGAGCGCATGCTGGTGCGTTCCGGGCGTAGCCGGTTCACCCTGTCCACCCTGCCCGCCTCCGAGTTCCCCAACCAGGAAGAAGATGCTGCGGGTTCTACGCTGGATATCCAGCCCAATGTACTGCGCAGCCTGATTGACCGCACCGCGTTCTCCATGGCCCAGCAGGACGTTCGCTACTACCTCAATGGCATGTTGTTCGAGCTCAAGCCGGGCCGTCTGCGTGCGGTTGCCACCGATGGCCATCGCCTGGCATTGTGCGATGCCGAGCTGGAGGCACCGGTAGAAGAGGCTTCTGTCATTCTGCCGCGCAAAGGGGTTATGGAGCTGTCTCGTATCCTTGGGGATGCCGGTGAAGTCGCGCGGCTGACGATCGGTCGCAACCATGTGCGGATCGTGGTGGGCGCGATTACCTTCACCTCCAAGCTGGTCGATGGCAAGTTCCCGGAATACGATCGTGTGATTCCCAAGGAAGGCACCCGGCACGTGATTGCCGATCGTGAAACCCTGCGCCAGGCGCTGGCCCGGGTGGCGATTCTTTCCAATGAAAAGTACCGCGGCGTGCGTGTCCAGCTGGCCGAAGGCAGCCTGCGTATTGTGGCCAACAACCCCGAGCAGGAAGAAGCGGAAGAGGAAGTGTCTGTGGACTTCAATGGCCAGCCGCTGGAAATCGGCTTTAACGTGAGTTATCTGCTGGATGTGTTGAACACCATGTCTGGCACCCAGGCGGAACTGGAGATGGGTGACAGCAACAGCAGTGCCCTGGTCTTCGATCCGGAGAGTAAGGCGGCACTGTATGTGGTGATGCCCATGCGGCTGTGATGTGACCTGACTGTTCTGGATAGAAAAAGCCCGGCATTTGCCGGGCTTTTTTGTGGTTTATCGTTGATGAGCGCGTCAGCCTCTTCCTTCTCGCGGTTCATTCAAGGAGCCTCTGAATAACGCCTTGCATGCTCAGCGTGTCCTGAAGCGTGCAGCTGTCTTGTCTCGACGGTAAGGGTGTGGAGGCAAGGCGCAGCAGATGGGCGCTCCAGGCCGCGCCTGTATGCTCGTCAGGGAGCGTAGGGGCTTCCAGGCTGGCCCGCCCTCGTTGTTGCGCTTCTTTCGAAGGTGAAGAGCCGATGGATGGATATACACCTTCAAACGCGCGCCCCTCTTTACTTTTTAGTCCATAGAGGGGGTGAGCCAGCCTGAAAGACTGGGTACGCAAGGCGTTGTTCAGAGGCTCCTTAAGCTTGGGCTAGGGGTTTCTTCGCCCTGTGGATAGGTCTGTGGGTAGCCTGTGTCTTGCTGTGGAGAAAGGTGGCTTGGGGGCGCAGGCAGTCCGGGGCTGCCTGCGCTACAATCAATGTCCAATTCGTTTGCCGGTGCGGTTGTTTTGCGCTGGTGCCAGTGCTGTCTTTGGGGTCAGGATCCGGATTTATGTTGAATCGTCTCCAGCTGGGAGATTTTCGTAACTACCGTCAGGCGGATGTCAGCCTGTCTCCTTCCCTGAATGTAATCCTGGGTGATAACGGCAGTGGCAAGACCAGCCTGCTAGAGGCGATCTATTTTATTGGTAGTGGCGGGCGTTCGTTTCGGGGGGGGCGCCTGTCTCGTCTTGTGCGTGACGGGGCGGAAGCTGCGACGCTCTACGCGGAAGTGCATGATGGTGAAAGTGTTCGCCGTCTTGGGGTTCGCCGGACGCCGGGCGGCATTGATGCGATCAAGCTGGATGGTGCTACCCCGAAGGCCCTCAGTGAGGTGGCCACATTGCTTCCGGTACTGGCGCTTCACCCCGGCTCCGTGGACCTGGTGTTTGGGGCTTCGGCTCTGCGTCGCCGCTTTATGGACTGGGGAATGTTCCACGTGGAACATGAGTTTATGCCCCTCTGGCGCACCGCCAATGCTGCGTTGAAGCAACGCAATGCGCTTTTACGCAGTGGCAGCATAAACCCGCGGGAATTGGGCTTTTGGGATCAGCAACTGGCGCAGACTTCTGATAGAATCGAAGGGTTACGCCGCAGCTATTTGAAAGAACTGCAGGCTGGACTTGATGACGCCCTGGCTGTGCTATCGCCGGACATGAAGATCCGTTTACGGCTGCAGACCGGGCGCCAAAAAGGCGAAGACACTCTTGCTGCGCTGCAGCGCTTGCGGCAAGACGATATCCGCAGGGGGTTCAGCCAGGCGGGGTTTCACCGGTCGGATATTCGCATTGATATCGGTGAGGTAGTGGCCCGGGACCGGTTGTCCCGTGGTCAGGCCAAGCTGGTGGCGTATGGCATGGTGTTGGCCCAGTTACCGCTGATACAGCGAGTGGGCAAGGTGTGTACCCTGCTGGTGGATGATCTGGCCGCAGAGCTGGACGAAGAGCACCGTCACCGTCTGCTTCAATACCTGGCGATGACGGGCCACCAGACATTGATAACCGCGCTGGATGCGCCCCAATGGGCGGCCATCGTGAATGACAACAACGCTTTACAGGCGATCGAGAGCAAAATGTTCCACGTGGAACATGGCAAGCTTCGATCCCTTACCGGGAGTGAATAAGGAAAGAGCATGGCGGAGAAAAATTACGATTCATCCAGCATCAAGGTGCTGAAAGGGTTGGATGCCGTTCGCAAGCGCCCCGGCATGTACATTGGTGACACGGATGATGGCACCGGTCTGCATCATATGGTCTTTGAGGTGGTGGATAACTCCATCGATGAAGCTCTTGCTGGCTTCTGTTCCGAGATCAAGGTTGTCATTCACCCGGACGAATCCGTCTCCATTCAGGATAATGGTCGCGGAATTCCGGTGGATATCCATGAGGAAGAAGGGGTTTCAGCGGCAGAGGTAATCCTCACCGTACTGCACGCCGGCGGCAAGTTCGATGACAATACCTACAAGGTATCCGGCGGGCTGCACGGTGTAGGGGTGTCCGTAGTGAATGCCCTCTCCGAAGAGCTGAAGCTGACGATTCGGCGTAATGGCCAGGTCCACGAGCAGATCTACCGTCATGGTGTGCCGGACAAACCCCTGGATGTCGTAGGTAACACGGACTCCAGCGGGACCAGCATCCACTTCCGCCCTTCTGCTGAGACCTTCAGCAACATCAAGTTCCACTACGACATTCTGGCCAAGCGCCTGCGTGAACTGAGCTTCCTGAACTCCGGTGTGCGTATTCATCTAAAAGATGAGCGTAGCGGTGAAGAGGAAGTGTTCGAATATGAAGGGGGCCTGAGCGCCTTTGTCAGCTTCCTGAACGAGAACAAGACGCCACTGAATCAGGTGTTTCACTTCCAGTATGACCGTGAGGAAGACGGTATTGCCGTGGAAGTGGCCATGCAGTGGAATGATTCCTACCAGGAAAACATCTTTTGTTTCACCAACAATATCCCCCAGCGGGATGGCGGTACCCACCTGGCGGGGTTCCGGGGGGCGTTGACCCGTACCCTGAACAACTACATGGACAAGGAAGGTCTGCTCAAGAAAGAAAAGGCCAACCCGTCCGGTGATGACGCGCGGGAGGGCCTGACAGCGGTGATTTCCGTGAAGGTGCCGGATCCCAAGTTCTCCAGCCAGACCAAGGACAAGCTGGTGTCCTCCGAGGTCAAGGGGGCGGTAGAGCAGACCATGGGAGAGCTTTTCCAGGACTATCTGCTGGAAAACCCGGGTGAAGCAAAGGCCATTACCCAGAAGATCATTGATGCCGCGCGTGCACGGGATGCGGCCCGTAAGGCGCGCGAAATGACCCGTCGTAAAGGGGCGCTGGATATTGCCGGCTTGCCAGGCAAGTTGGCGGATTGCCAGCAAAAGGACCCTGCCCTCTCTGAACTGTACATTGTGGAGGGTGACTCTGCGGGGGGCTCGGCCAAACAGGGCCGCGATCGCAAGAATCAGGCGATCCTGCCGCTGAAGGGCAAGATCCTCAATGTGGAAAAGGCGCGTTTCGACAAGATGCTCTCTTCCCAGGAAGTGGGCACCCTGATCACGGCCCTGGGCTGCGGTATCGGCCGTGATGAATACAACGTGGAAAAGCTGCGTTACCACCGCATCATCATCATGACCGATGCGGACGTGGACGGCTCCCACATTCGTACCTTGCTGCTGACCTTCTTCTTCCGTCAAATGCCAGAGCTGATTGAACGTGGCTATGTGTATATTGCCCAGCCGCCGCTGTACAAGGTGAAGAAAGGCAAGCAGGAAACCTATATCAAGGATGATCCGGCCATGGAGGAGTACCTCACGACCCTGGCATTGGAAAAGACCTCCTTGTACCCGGGTAACGATGCGCCGCCGATCAGTGGTGAACCGCTGGCCAACCTGATTGCGGAATACCGCAATGTGATGAAAATTGTGGATCGTCAGTCCCGGGTCTTCCCTGAGGAAGTGCTGGAGCAAATGATTTACATGCCCTCCCTGTCTGAAGACAGCCTGAAAGACCAGGCGGGCATGGAAAGCTGGTGTGAGAGTTTGGGCAAGCGTGTGGATGCCATTACGGATGCTACCCAGACCTTTACCATCAGTGCCCGCAAGGACGAAGAGCGTGGCCTCTTCTTGCCACGTGTGCGAGTACTTGCTCACGGTGTACCCCGCGAATATCAAGTGACTATCGATTTTCTTCAGTCTCCGGACTACCAGAAGATCAAGGCACTGGGCGAGACCCTGGAAGGCCTGCTGGCAGAGGATGCCTATGTGCAGCGTGGCGAAACCCAGCGGCCGATTCGCCACTTTGCGGAAGCGCTGGAGTGGCTGATGATCCAGGCCCGTCGCGGTACGGCTATCCAGCGATATAAAGGGTTGGGTGAAATGAATGCCGAGCAGCTGTGGGAAACGACTATGGATCCCGAGAGCCGCCGTATGCTGCAGGTGACCATCGAAGACGCCATTGCGGCGGACCAGATCTTTACCTGCCTGATGGGCGATGATGTGGATCCCCGTCGTCAGTTCATCGAGTCCAACGCGTTGCAGGTATCGAACCTGGATGTGTAATTAACGCAACAGGCAACACGCTAAATCGAGGCCGCAGACACTGCGGCCTTTGTTTATCAACCGGCGCCAGCGTGGAGCGATCCTGTTGGTCAGGAGCGAGTAACGAGTGTCGAAAACCTTTAAGCCATCAGATCTGCTGATTTTGCCTTTCGAAACTCGCTTCTCGAAACTCGCGACTTTGTGATCGCGCCGCGAGCGACGCGCCTACGGGAAGCTGATGCTGATTGCGTCAATTGATGATGAACCCATAAAAAAAGCGAACCCGATGGGTTCGCTTTTTCTTTACGTGCAAGCGTGTCGGCGTTGCCTTACACCGCAAAATCTTCCAGCTTGGCGCCTTTGGCCAGCGCATCCTGCAACCACAGCGGACGTTTACCGCGGCCAGTCCAGGTGTTGCTGCTGTTGTTGGGGTCGCGGAATTTCACTGCAGCAGGTTTGCGTACCCCTGCTTTTTTCTTGCCAGCCGTTTTCTTGCGAGGGGTCTTTTTCTTATCGTTGGGCTTCAGCAGTTCAGAAGGATCTACGCCCAGTTCCTTGGCCATCTTTTCCAGTACCGCCTGGGCATTTTTCAGCTCAGCCTTACGCTTTTTATCCAGTGCGGCTTCCGCCTGCTTGATCAGTTTTTCCAGTTCGTCGATGGAAAGTTCATCAAGATTGATGGTCATTATAATGCCCTTGTGATTTGTCATTTAACTGCGCGACGACTCTAAGTATTTTAAGCAGGGTTGGCAATAACGGTTTGGTTAAAATAGCTGTGGCGCAGGAAACTGCCGTGGTGGGAGTATGCCTGCAAGCTCCCATAGCTAATGATCTGACGACGGCAACCTTTCTCTATCCTGGATAATGCTCCTGAATCCACTGCTGTACTTCTGCAGTGACCTGCTGGGCTTTCTTGCCTTCTGTGCCGATCGGGGGGCTGATGCGAACGGTGATGGTGCCGGGATAGCGAATCCAGGTGCCTTTGGGCCAGCAATCACCGCTGTTGCTACTGATGGCTACCACCGGGACACCGGCCTGGCAGGCCAGCATGGTGCCGCCATGATTGAAGCGACCGATGGTACCCGGGAGTTGGCGGGTCCCCTCCGGGAAAATGACTACCGGTAGTCCCTGTTGCAGCCGTTCCTTGCCTTGCTTGAGCAGGGATTTCAGTGCGGCATTGCCTTTGCTGCGGTCAATGCGAATGGGGTTGAGCAGGGCCAGCCCCCAACCGAAAAACGGGATCCACAACAGCTCCCGTTTGACCACGGTAGTCTGCGGACAGATGAGCGTTTGCAGGAAAAAGGTTTCCCAGCTGCTCTGGTGATTGGAGAGCACCACGCAGGGGCTATCGGGCAGGTTACGGGCCCCTTCCAGCTGCACCTTCACCCCATTGAGGTGGCGGTCGAGCCACATGGTCAGGTGAGTCCACTGGTTGATAAAACGATGGCGGGGGCGCATCGGCAGCCAGAAGCCAACGATGACGCAGAAAAAGCTGTAAATGATTCCGGCAAGGTTATACAGCACGAAAAACAGCGCGCTGCGAACCTTGATCGACAGCGACGGTGTGTCGTGCTGCATACCTAGTCCTTCAAGGTGTGATCAACAAAGTCGGCAAGAGAATCAAAAATAGCCACGTCACCCAAGTTCTCGGGCAGGCCCTTGTCCAGGGTCTTTTGTCCTTTACCGGTGAGTACCAGTACCGGTTGGCAGTGGCGAGCGATTCCCGCTTGCAGGTCCCTAAGGCTATCACCAATCAGTGGCGCTCCGGTGACATCGCCATACTCGGTAACAATCTGGTCGATCAGACCGGGAAGGGGTTTGCGGCAGTCGCAGCCATCGTCCGGGCCGTGGGGACAGTAGAAAATACCGCCCATTTCACCGCCCTGCGCGGCTACCAATTCACGCATCCGCGCATGCATGGCATCCAGGGTGGCCACGTCGTAGTAGCCACGACCAATCCCGGACTGATTGGTGGCTACCACCACGGTATATCCGGCCTGGCTGAGCCGTGCGATGGCCTTGATGCTGCCCGGGATTGGAACCCATTCGTCTACCGTCTTGATGTAGGCATCGGAGTCTTCGTTAATGACCCCGTCGCGGTCGAGGATAATGAGTTTGTTCATGAATAAACCCTGTGCCTTAGTTGTAGGAGCATCGCTCGCGGCGCGAACATCTTGGCCTGGGACGGGTAACGAGTTTCTAAAACCTTGAAACCGAATGGTCTGAGGGTTTTATCTTTCGAAACTCGTTTTCATCACTCACGACGTTGTGATCGCGCCGCCAGCGACGCTCCTACAGCAGTGTTGGGTGTATAAACAAAGGCCGCAGTGACTGCGGCCCGGTTTTGCGTGTTGCTTGATGCGTGCAGTGTGTTGCGTCTTACTCTTGCAGCAGACTGATGTCGGCCACGTTCAGGAACAGGTCACGCAGGAATGCGAGCAACGCCAGCCGGTTGTTGCGTACGGCTTCATCTTCGGCCATCACCATCACGGTGTCGAAGAAGGCATCGACCGGTTCACGCAGCTCGGCCAGCATTTCCAGCACGCCCTGATAGTCACCCTGCTCCAGCAGCGGTTCGGATTGCTCATAGCTGGCCACGACCAGATTGGTCAGGGTCTGTTCGGCGTCGTCTTCCAGAAGAGCGCCGTCGATCTCTTCGGGCGGTTCCCCGTCGAGCTTGGCCAGAATGTTGGACACCCGCTTATTGGCGGCGGCCAGCGCGGCAGCTTCTTCACGCTGCTGGAAATCGGCAACGGCTTTCACGCGTCGGTCGAAATCCAGTGGCTTGCGGCAGGCGTCGTCGATGGCCAGTACCGACAGGATCACCGGGGTGGCAATGCCCCGCTCCTGGTACATGGCGCGGTAACGGCCCTTGATGAAATCGAACGCCTCGTCGATCTGGCTGGCATCAATGCGTTCGCCAAGTTGCTGGCCTGCCTGATCGAGCAGCTCACGCAGGTCAATGGCGAGACCGTTTTCGATGATGATGCGCAGCACCCCCAGGGTGGCGCGACGCAAGGCATAGGGATCCTTGGTGCCGCTGGGCTTCTGGCCGATGCCGAAGATGCCCACCAGGGTATCAATCTTGTCGGCCAGAGAGACGGCCATGCCAGTCTTGCTCTGCGGCAGTCTGTCGCCGGCGAAGCGCGGCAGGTACTGCTCGTACAGCGCGTTGGCGACCTCTTCCGGCTGGCCTTCACGCTGGGCCAGGTAGTAACCCATGATGCCCTGCATGGTGTCGAACTCGTACACCATCTCGCTGTTAAGGTCGGCCTTGCTCAGCTCGCCCGCCAGTTTGGCCTGGGCCGCATCGCCACCAATCTGCTCGGCAATCACTGCCGCCAGGGCACCAATGCGCTGGCATTTGTCCGCCACGGTACCCAGCTGCTGCTGGAACACCACATTGGCCAATCCCTCGCCGTGTTGCGCCAGGGTCTTCTTGCAATCGTTGTCGTAGAAAAACGCCGCATCGGCCAGACGCGGACGAATCACTTTCTCGTTGCCGGCGATGACCTGTTCAGCATCCTTGGACTGGATGTTGCTGATGGTAATGAACCTGGGCATCAGCTTGCCGTTGGCGTCCAGAACAGAGAAGTACTTCTGGTGTTCTTCCATGGCGCTGATCAGTGCTTCCTGGGGGACCCGCAGGAAGTCCTCGTCGAAGCTGCCGGTGAGGGCTTCAGGCCATTCCACCAGCGCGGTAACTTCGTTGAGCAGGTCAGGGTCAATCTGCGCTGTGCCGCCGGCCTGCTTGCCCGCGGCAATGGCCTGTTCTTCGATCATGGCCTTGCGGCGATTGAAGTCAGCGATCACATGACCGTCATTTTCCATCCGTGTCGGGTATTCACCGGCGTTGGCCAGCTCGATGGCACCCGGTGAGTGGAAACGGTGGCCATAGCTGGTGCGACCGGATTGCAGGTCCAGCAACTCGAACGGCACTACTTCGTCACCAAACAGCGCCACAAGCCAGTGCGCGGGGCGCACAAACTGTACCTTGCGTTTGCCCCAGCGCATGCGCTTGGGGATCGGCAGTTTCTGAATTGCCTGGGCAAAGAATTCCGGCACCAGCTCAACGGTGGGCTTGCCCTGCTCGGTAATGTTGGCGACCAGACGTTCGCCCTTGCCGGTGTCCTGGCGGCCCAGTTGGTCCACGGTCAGACCCAGTGAAGCGGCAAAGCCCTGGGCGGCCTTGGTGGGGTTGCCGTCCTTGTCGAAGGCCGCCTGTACGGCCGGACCCTGGCGTTCGATGTCACGGTCAGCCTGCTTGTCGTCCAGGCCACGTACCAGTACCGCCAGACGACGGGGGGCGGCAAAGCTTTCTACGTCACCGTGATTCAGTCCTGCTTCATCCAGCTGGCGAACAAACTCGTCGGTGAGCGCCGCACTCAGGTTCGGCAGCGCTTTTGGGGGCAGCTCTTCGGTGCCCAGTTCAATCAGCAAATCCCGGGACATTATTTCTTCCCCTTCTTGTTCGCCTGTTTGGCGGCTTTCTCATCCTGCTTTTGCAGCTCTGCCATCACTTCCTCACGAATGGCGTCGTCGGCCATGGGGAAACCCAGCGTGCGGCGCGCATCGAAGTAGGCCTGGGCCACGGCCCGGGCCAGGGTGCGTACCCGCAGGATAAAGCGCTGGCGTTCGGTGACAGAGATGGCCTTGCGGGCATCCAGCAGGTTGAAGGTGTGCGAGGCCTTCAGGACATATTCATAGGCGGGCAGCGGCAGGCCGGCCTCGATCAGCTTGGTGGACTCGGATTCGAACAGGTCGAACTGCTTGAACAGCTCTTCCACGTTGGCGTGCTCGAAGTTGAACGTGGACATTTCCACTTCGTTTTGCAGGAACACATCACCGTAGGTGACCTTGCCGAAGGGACCATCGGACCACACCAGATCGTAGACCGAATCCACGCCCTGGATGTACATGGCGAGACGCTCAAGACCGTAGGTGATTTCCCCGGTCACCGGGTAGCAGTCGATGCCGCCCACCTGCTGGAAGTAGGTGAACTGGGTCACTTCCATGCCATTGAGCCACACTTCCCAACCCAGTCCCCAGGCGCCCAGCGTTGGGGATTCCCAGTTGTCTTCCACAAAGCGGATATCATGGACCAGCGGATCAAAACCCAGCATGCGCAGGGAACCCAGGTACAGCTCCTGGATGTTGTCCGGCGACGGTTTCAGGACCACCTGGAACTGGTAGTAGTGCTGCAGCCGGTTGGGGTTTTCCCCGTAACGGCCGTCGGTGGGACGACGGGAAGGCTGCACGTAGGCACTGTTCCAGTTCTCCGGGCCGATGGCGCGCAGGAAGGTAGAGGGGTGAAAGGTACCCGCACCGACTTCCATATCCAGTGGCTGCACCACCACGCAACCTTGCTCTGCCCAGTATTGCTGAAGGGCCAGAATCAGGCCCTGAAACGTCATGATATCCGTCTGCGGTTGTTCCGCCATGGTGAATCCTGTTGTTCAATACATTTTCCGCGAAGGCGCAAGTATACCGGGCCGTCCGCAGCGGTGATACCGCTGTTGCGCCTCTCGCAACTACTGACAGCAGGGTGTCAGTAGACACCGGGTAGAATGGTGTGGATATCGGCCGGCAGGCCGTCAGGCGACATATCACAGGGAAGAGCATGCGACGCGCGGAACGCTTGTTTCAGATCGTACAGATCATCGGGGCCAACCCCTGGACCACGGCCCAGACTCTGGCGCAGCGCCTGGAGGTGTCGGAGCGCACCATTTACCGGGATATTGACCATCTGTGTGGCAGTGGCGTGCCGGTCTACGCCCAGGCGGGCAAGGGCTATGCCCTGCTGGAGGGGTATCAACTGCCTCCGCTGATGTTCAGTGCCGAGGAATGGCAGGCGTTGCTGACCGGGTTGGCCATGGCGCAAGGTTGGGCTGGGCAGCGCCAGGCGGGAGTTTTGCAGGCTGTTCAGGAAAAACTCGCCATGGCGGTGCCGGCCCGGTTACGGGCGCAGACCGCGACGGTAACCGCGCCAGCCTTGCCCGAGCGAAGGATGCTTGGTGCGTTGCTCGATCCCCTGCAGCGGGCTATCGCCGATCAAGTGAAGGTGCAGATTCATTACCGCGATGCCCTGGACGCCCAGAGTGTGCGTACGCTTTGGCCGTTGGGGCTGTATTTCTGGGGCCATTGCTGGACCCTGGTGGGATGGTGCGAATTGCGCAGGGCATTTCGGCATTTTCGTGTCGACCGGATCGTCATTCTGCAAACCCTGGGCAGCCATTATCCAGTCATGCCTGGTCAGACGCTTGCGGATTATGAAGCCCTGGAAATCGAACAGTGTGAAAAGAGAGAAGCCGATGAAAGACCGCTGTCCCTGGTGCGGGGATGACCCGCTCTATCAGCGCTACCATGATGAAGAATGGGGCGTTCCGGAATATGACGATCAGACCCTGTTCGAGTGCCTGAATCTGGAAGGTGCCCAGGCGGGCCTCAGCTGGATCACGGTGCTGCGCAAGCGTGAGCACTATCGGCAGGTTTTTGATGGCTTCGATCCGGAAAAGATCGCCCGTTATGACGAGGCGAAGGTGGCTGCCTTGCTGGCGGATCCCGGGATTATCCGCAATCGACTCAAGGTGGCGGCCACCATTGGCAATGCCCAGGCCTTTCTCGCCATGCGTGATCGCGGACAGAGCTTGTCAGGCTTTCTCTGGGATTTTGTCGACGGTACCCCGACGATCAACCATTTTGCGACGCTTGCCGAGGTGCCGGCCCTGACGCCCACCGCTGAAGCCATGAGCAAAGCCCTGAAAAAAGCCGGCTTCAAGTTCGTTGGCCCCACCATTGCCTATGCCTTCATGCAGGCGGTGGGCATGGTCAATGATCACCTCATCACCTGTCCGAGGCACCGGGAGTTGTGCTGACGCAGGCCCAGGCAGAGGTCACAGAGAAAACCGCCTTTCCTACCCTAATCCCTGGGGTCTCTGCGGTAAATCGGCCTTTGAAAACGCTGACAATCGCGCCGCCAGCGACGCGCCCACGGCAAGGGCGGTAGGAGAATTCAAACGGGCTTTCCCGAAATATGTGATGGACCCCCACACGGCCTTTCTTACGTCCTGTCTGCGAGAACAAAGTGGGAAACGACAAAGTTGGTACGCCCCTTGCTGAGTCCAAGGATGGAGAGTAGTCAAAGACAGGATGTCGTTCAGGGTACCCAGCAATGAATAACAGCAAGCCCATCCTCATCATCAAGACCGGCAACACCTATCCCCAGATCAGCCAGCACTATGGGGACTTTGATCACTGGATTCACGCGGGGCTTGGCAATAGCCCGGCTTCTGTAATCAGTGCCCACCAGGGTGAGCCGCTGCCCGAACCGACATCGTTGGCCGGGGTGGTGATCACCGGCTCCCACGCCATGGTCACAGAGCAAACTCCCTGGATGCGGACCCTGACCCACTGGCTTTATCGCCTGGTAAAGGATAGCCCGGCGATGCCGGTGCTGGGGTTGTGTTTTGGGCATCAACTGCTGGCCCATGCCCTGGGGGGGGAAGTGGCTGACAATCCGATGGGAATGGAGGTGGGGACTGTGCCCCTGCGGCTCACCGAGGCGGGGCATCACGATCCGTTATTGAGCGCCATCGTCGGGCATCCGTGGGCACAAGTGGTGCACAGGCAGTCAGTACTGACGCCGCCCCGGGGTGCCACGGTGCTTGCCAGCAATGTGCATGACGCCTGTCAGGCCTTCCGGTACGGGGAGTGTGTCTGGGGGGTGCAGTTTCATCCCGAGTTCAGCGCTGATGTAATGCGTGCCTACCTGCAGGCGTTGAGCGGTGACAGTCTTACCCAGCAGCAGGTGGATACCCATCTTCAGGATGTGCGGGAGTGTCAGGATGCCAGCAGCATCCTGGCCCGTTTCGCCCGCCTGACGTTGCCGCAGGTGGCGTAGGAGCAAGCGACAAGCTTCAAGCTACAACGCGGTGGGTCTCGTCATTAAGCAGGCCGCCCTGCCCGTGCTCCTGATTCGGTCCGCGTAGGGCATTTCAGACACGATGAAGATTCCCGCGTTGTCGCTCGCGACTTATTCTGCCTGTTCACCGAACACCGCGCCGATCAGGGCACTGCCCTGCTGGAAGGGGTTCTGGCGGATCTGGGTTTCCTGCTCGCCGATGCGGGTGTAGAGCTGGTCCATGCTGGTGTCGATAACGTACTTTTCCAGGTCCAGGTTCGGCTTGTTGGTAAGTGGTAACTTATCGTAGGCCGCCAGTAATGTCTGATATTGATCATAGAACCCGGTCTTGCGCAGGTTGTCTTCCACAATGGGTTCAAAACGCTGGCGCAGGCTGGCTTCCGTCTCCCCGCGGAAATAGGTGGTGGCTGCGGTGTCCCCGCCCTGAATAATGCCCAGGGCATCATCCACACTCATGGCATTGATGGCATTTTTGAACACCGGGGCGCCCGCCGCGACGGCCTTTTCTGCCCCCCGGTTCATGGCGGTTTCGAGCTGGTCTACATAACGGCCAAAGCCGAACTGACGCAGGGTGTTGGCCACTGGCTGGGCAGCGTCCGGCAGTTGCAGGTTCATGGCCCCTTCGCGGGACAGCTGGGCAGCAGCGGTATCGGTGCCCTTGATCAGGGCTTCCTTGATGCCGGTGACCAGCCGCGACTCGGTATCGTAACCGGCGTCCTTGGCCATCTGGTTGCCTGCGTTGACCCAGGGCATGACCGCTTCCATGTGCTGACACCCGGTCAGCGCCAGGACAAGCAACAGGGGGACAAGAGAAAGTCGTGTCTTCAAGGGAGTCTCCTTTGTTTTGGCGGACATGCTACTGCACCCGTCCGGGCGGCTAAACTGTTCATTGAGTTGAAAGTTCAAAGTTCAAAGTGGAAAAGCGCGGAACAGGCACCGCCTGATTTAAACCATGAACCTAGCGCCCCTAGCGGCAATCGCGGGCACGGCCTGGCATCCGGATCGGCTTGGCCCGCGTTTCAACTTTGAACTTTCAACTTTACACTCGCTTTCCATGACCGAAGACGATTACCGCGAACAACACAAGCAACGCCTCGCCTATATGCCCTGGCTGTATGCCCGGCTGAAACCGAAGCATCGCGCCTGGGCCGAGCCGTGGCAGCAGGCCCTTCAGCAACGCTGGATGGCGCTGGAAACGGTGACATTTGGAACGGACTGTTTTGTGGCGCCGCAGGCGGTGCTGCTGGCAGAACCCGGTCGCGACATTATCGTCGGTGATGGCAGCCAAATCGCCGCAGATTGCGTCATTCACGGGCCGGTACGCCTGGGCCTAAATGTCAGTCTGAACCACCATGTGACTCTGGAAGGGGGGGCCGCCGGGGTGCATATCGGCGACGGCTCCCGTATTGCCGCTTACTGCACCTTTTATGCCTTCAACCACGGTGTGCATGCAGACCGTCCGGTGCGCGAGCAGCCGGTCACGTCAAAGGGGATCCACATTGGCAAGGATGTCTGGGTGGGCGCCCGGGTCGGGATCGTGGACGGGGTGACTCTCGGGGATCACGCCGTGGTGGGGATGGGGGCCGTGGTTACCAAGGATGTACCCCCCTGGACCATCGTGGCGGGCAACCCTGCCCGGCCCATTGGCCGCCGGCCAGGTGCGCCCCCTGAACACCCCTCGACATAGCCGGTAACATCCTTCTTGTTGAACGACGTTTAGTTGTTTGGCATTTTAATTGAACACCGTTAAACAAGAGGGTTTCACCATGGATGAAAGTGCGATTCAACGACACTCCGGGGGCTGGCTTTTTTACGTCAAGGCGGCATTCGGGATCAGCCTGGGGTTGATGGTGCTGGGCATCGTCTGGTTACCCACTGACCTGTGGATCAAGGGCTACCTGGTGATGGGCATCATGTTTGTGGTCGGTTCCACCATCACCCTTGCCAAGACCCTGCGCGATGACCATGAGGCCCGGCGTCTGATCAACCGGATCAGTGAGGCGAAGACGGAAAGATTGTTGAAGGAATACACCGACTGAAACCGGTCGAATGTCAGATGTGAATAAGGAGAACACCATGGCAACAGCGTGGAACAAACTGAAAACCCTGATGCGAGGCCAGGCCCGTATCAGCATGGAGCAGATCGTCAACGCCAATGACATGCTGCTGCTGGACCAGCAGCTGTATGAAACCGAGCAATCCCTGCGTGACGCGCGCCGTCAATTGGCAAGGCTGATGGCGGAAGAGAAACTGAATCAGCGCCGTGCCGATGAGTTGAGCAGACAGAGTCGGCACTATGAGGAGGGGGCTCGCCAGGCCCTGGCGGCAGAGAATGATGTCCTGGCATTGGATATCGGCAAGCGTCTGGCGGATCTGGAGCAACAGCAAAGCCGCCTTGCCCGGCAAGGCGTGACGCTGGAGCAACAGAAAACCGAGTTTCAGGCGTTTATCAAACAGGCAGCAGATACCCTGAAAACCCTGCGCCAGGAGCAATCCATGGCGCGCAGCCAGGAAACCCTGTTTGGAGAATCCCGGCAACGCCATCAAGACCAGCGCGGTCTGGCGCAGCGACTGTGCGACAGCCAGCACACCCTGCAGCAGATTCAGCAACGACAGGAAGAATGTCGCCTGTTGTGGCAGAGTGAAGCGCAGTTACAAGGGGATCGCCTGGGCGACAGCCTGGACCAGCGCATGGCGGAAGCGGGGATCGGCGATCACCAGAGCCGTCGGGCAGAAGAGATTCTGGCTGGGTTGAAAAGCTGATTTTTACCACAGAGAACACAGCGTTCACCGAGAAAGACGTTTCGCAAAGCCTGCCAGGAATCTCCCGTGGGAGCGGTGGTTCCACCGCGATACTTCGGCCCGGACGCCTTCGCGGTCGAACGGCCGCTCCCACAGGGTGTATGGGTTTCCTCTGCGCCCTCTGTGGCAAACGGCCTTAAAGGTGTTATGCGAGTTAATAAGGAGTTGCTGTGGCACGTCGTAACCAACACAGCCGTGAAGAATTGCAGGCGCTGGCAATACAGGCGGTACGGGACCTTGTGGCTGAACACGGGTTGGAGAAACTCAGTGTGCGCAAGGTGGCAGAGCGCATCGGTTATACCGCCGGCATGCTTTACCATGTGTTCGCCAATCTGGATGATCTGATTCTGCAGGCCAATGCGGATACCCTGGCGCAGCTGCTTGAGGCGATGATTGATTGCCCGTCGCCTGAGGCTCGTGAGCAATTGCAACATATGGCCCAGGTCTATGTGTCCATGGCACAGGACCACACGCCGCTGTGGAAGATGGTATTCATGCATCAAATGCAGAATGCTGCGGAGGTTCCCGAGTGGTATCAGAAAAAGACGGCGGCCCTCTTTCGTGAGGTGGAGGTCCGCATGGCAAAACTGGCCGAGCGGCACGACACTGCACAGATTCATCTGGCCGCCAGGACGTTATGGGGAAGTGTGCACGGCATTGCCTTGCTGGCAGCGGATGACAAGCTGGTGGTCGCCGGGGATGTCAATGCGCAGGCGATGATCGAATCGTTATTGCAGCATTATCTGAATAGTTGGGCGGAGGCATAGTTTAAATTTTGAACGTTAAACTCAGCCCTTCCCTACCAAGGAAGAAAAAGGCGAAAAAATGAAAAAAGGGTTGTTCTCTCTGCTGGCGTCACGCCGTTTCGGGCCGTTCTTTTTTACCCAGTTTTTAGGGGCCTTTAATGACAATGTGTTCCGCCAGGCGCTGATCCTGCTGATTGCCTCCGGTGTGGTGACAGGCCTTAGTGTGAACACCCTGAACAATGTGGCCCTCGCGCTGTTTATCCTGCCATTCTTCCTGTTCTCGGCACTGGCCGGCCAGGTGGCCGACAAATACGACAAGGCCAGCCTGGTGCGCAAAATCAAGTTCGTTGAGGTCTGCATCATGTCCGCGGCGGCGGTGGGTTTCTTCTTCGACGCGGTGTATTTTCTGCTGGCCGTGCTGTTCTGCATGGGGCTGCAGTCCACCTTCTTTGGCCCGATCAAATACTCCATCATTCCCCAGCATCTGGATGACAAGGAACTGGTCTCCGGCAATGCACTGGTAGAAATGGGCACCTTTCTGGCCATTTTGCTCGGCTCCATTTCCGGCGTGCTGCTGAAGATGGAAGGGGTCGGCGATGGGGTGGTGGCCGTGGCAGTCATCGGGCTGGCAGTGTTGGGCTATCTGGCGGCCCGGGGAATTCCCTCCGCTCCGGCGGCGGATGGCGAACTGAAACTGAACTGGAATCTGTTCAAGGAAACCTGGCATATCGTTGGCTACGCCCGCGAAGTGAAATCGGTGTGGATGTGTGTGTTGGGGATCTCCTGGTTCTGGTTTCTCGGGGCGGCCTATACCACTCAGCTGAAAGTGTACGTGGATGATTATCTGCTCGGCACCGATGGTCTCTATGCGCTGTTGTTGGGAACTTTCTCCATCGGCATCGGGCTGGGCTCGTTCCTGTGTGAAAAACTGTCCGGCAAGCGGGTGGAGTTGGGGCTGGTTCCTTTGGGCTCCATCGGCCTGAGTGTGTTTGGTATCGACCTGTTTTTCTCCTATGCCGGTCTTGCCGGTACGGGGCAGGTAGATATCGCGGGCTTCCTGCAGCAGGCAGGCGGCTACCGTGTGCTGCTCGACCTGCTCGGTATTGGTGTGTTCGGCGGGTTCTACATCGTGCCGCTGTTTGCGTTTATCCAGCACCGCGCCAACCCGAAACACTTGTCGCGGATCATTGCTGCCAACAACATCATCAACGCCCTGTTGATGGTCCTTTCGGCGGTGGCGGGCATCGTGCTGATCGGTTTTCTGGAGCTCACGGTTCCGCAGTTTTTCCTGGCGCTGGCCATTACCAATGTACTGGTGGCGAGCTATATCTACAGCGTCGTGCCGGAGTTCCTGATACGCCTGTTGGTGTGGATGCTTACCCACACCCTGTACCGGGTGAAGCATGAGGGGATGGACAACATTCCTGAAGAAGGCCCATGCATGCTGGTGTGTAACCATGTGAGTTACGTGGATGCATTGCTGCTGGCCGGGGCGATCCGTCGCCCGGTGCGTTTTGTGATGTTCAAACCGATTTATGACATGCCGCTGTTGAACTACATCTTCCGCACCGGCAAAACCATTCCCATCGATTCCAAAACCCGTAACCCGGCCATTTACGAACAGGCGTTTGTGCGTATCCGCGAAGAGCTGGCCGCTGGCGAGGTCGTGTGCATCTTCCCGGAGGGCAAACTCACCAGTGACGGCGAGATTGACGAATTCCGTGCCGGTATCGAGAAGATCGTCGGCGAGACGCCGGTACCGGTGGTTCCCATGGCACTGTCCGGACTGTGGGGGAGCTTCTTCAGTCACAAGGGAGGCAAGGCGCTTACCCGCCTGCCAAGCCGCTTCTGGTCACGGATCAAACTGGCGGTGGGACACCCGGTGGCGCCAGAACAGGTTGATGCCACGGATTTGCGAACCCGGGTGCTGGCCCTGCGTGAGCGCCCCTGAGGCCACAGCGGCAGTGCAGGTTGCGCAAAGCATACGGACGGTAACTTGCGAATTGGCCAAAACCCCGGACACTCGACAATAATAGTGGGTCTGTAACCCCTCACCACAATAACAACAGGGATTCAGCGTGTCAGAATCTTCCTTGTCGCCCGCCGGACTGCGGGCGCGCCTCCAGCAGTTGCTGCTGCAACTGCCCCCGGTTCAACGGGCGGATGCCCGTTTTCATCAGGTCGAGCATGATGTGCTCCAGACCCTGAAGCAGCGTCTTGAAGCGCTGGAGACCCCTGGCGAATTGGCCGGCCCCCCGGAGAACCTGCATCAGCTGTTGGATGTGTCCCTGGAGCAAAGCCGTGATCAGGCGGAAGACATGCTGGTGCGCCAGTTGCTGGCCGGGCTGACCGCCGATGAGGTGCGTATTCTGGCTGCACTGTCTGATGGCAGCGCGTTTCCCATGCTGGCCCTGTACAGCGGAGGCCGGTTTTCCCGTGGCCAAATCCTGTTCCGTCATTCCAACGTGGGTCGTGCCGCCGGAATTCAATGCACCGACATGATTGGCACCTACCTGCAGCGGTTGTTCAGCCAGGGTTGGGTGATTGCTACCGGTTTTGAAGAAGCCAACCGGACTGACTATGAATTGCTGGAAGGCGACAGCGGTTTCCGCCGCGCTATGTCCGGGCTACAGACGCACTGGCCGAAAGTGAAACCTCACCGGGAAACCCTGCGGCTCGGGCCCATGGGTCAACAGATGTGGGCCCTGCTCAGTCAGCCGGCTGAGGCGGATCTGTCAGGCGATGAGGAGTAAGGCGTGATTACCGATATCGACCTGATTCTCGCAGACATCCAGGCCAACTGGTTGTTGTATCTGTCCATGCCCTTCGTGGCCGCGGCGATTGGTTATGGCACCAAGGTGGTGGCCATCAAGATGATGTTCAAGCCGCTCAGCTTTATGGGTATCCGCCCGTTTCTGGGCTGGCAGGGCATTGTTCCGCGCAAGGCGGCCACCATGGCCAGCATCGCCTGTGACCTGATGATGGAACGGCTGCTCAAGCCGGAGGATGTTTTCAACAAGCTCGACCCGCATCGGGTGGCGGAAGAAATTCGCGATCCGCTGATTCGCTCGGTGGACGACATCACCCGTCAGGTTGCGGCGGAGTACCAGCCGGGCCTGTGGGAGTCTGCTCCGGAATCGGTGAAACGGCTGGTGATTCAGCGCATCCAGAAAGAAGCCCCGCACATGGTCGAGCAGATCATGGAGGATATCAAAAGCAATATTCACCGGGTGTTCGACCTCAAGGATCTGGTCATCAATGCCCTGGTGCGGGACAAGGAACTGCTCAACCGGGTGTTCCTGGAAGCCGGTCATGTGGAGTTCAAGTTTATCCGCAATTCCGGTATCTGGTTTGGGTTTGCCATCGGTATTGTTCAGGCCGTGGTCTGGGCCTTGACCCATAATGTCTGGGTGATTCCGCTGTTTGGGTTGTTCACCGGCTGGTTCACCGACTGGCTGGCACTGAAGATGATCTTCAATCCCAAGCAACCGGTGCGCTACCTGGGGTTGTTTGAATGGCAGGGCCTGTTCCTGAAACGGCGCAAACAGGTGGCCGCCCGTTACGGCGAACTGGTGGCCAGCGAGATTGTCACCCCGGCGGCGGTGATCGAGGCTATCCTCAAAGGGCCGCTGTCGGACCGCTTGTTTGGCCTGGTACAAAAACAGGTACAACGCACCCTGGACGAACAGGCTGGTCTGGCCAAGCCGCTGGTGGTGTTTGCGGTGGGCAGCACCAAATACCAGGAAATGAAACGGTCGGTGGCCGACAAGGTGATGGAAGCGTTGCCGGAAACCCTGAGCCACATGGAAGCCTATGCCGAAGAAGCCATGGACCTGAAGAACCTGTTGGTCAACAAGATGCAGGAGCTAACCGAGGAAGAATTCGAGGGACTGCTACGGCCGGCTTTTCAACAGGACGAGTGGATTCTGATTACCGTCGGCGCGTTGCTGGGGTTCCTGGTCGGAGAGATGCAGGTGCATGTAATGCTGCACTTTGCGGTGCCGGTGGCGTGACGGTCCTGCAGCAGCCTGGCAGGCCGTTGCGGTTAGGGCAGTAAGAGCGGAGGCAATGCAGGTCCATATTGTCTGCACATTTGGCTGACAGTATCTTGAATTTGAACCGTCAATCAGGAGCAAGCCAATGGCCAGCCAGGACACCACTGAACGTTACGGAACCGTCACCCGCCTGTTGCACTGGAGCATGGCATTGCTGATTGCCTGGCAGTTCCTGTCGGCGATTGCGCATTATGGGTTTGAAGACAGTGCGTTCGAGGCCTTTTTCTGGCCGACCCACAAACCTCTAGGCCTGCTCCTGATGATCCTGATTGTGGTCCGCCTGCTGTGGGCCCTGAAGAACCTGGCCAGCCGTCCGCCCTCCATCAACCTGCCCGCCAAACTGGGTCATCTTGGCCTCTATGCGTTGCTGCTGTTGGTCCCTGCGTTGGCACTATTGCGACAATATGGCTCCGGCCGGGCCTTTGATCCGTTTGGTATTGCGCTGATGCCGGGTGGCGGTGACAAGATCGACTGGATGGTGGATCTGGGATCACTGCTTCATGGGGAGTTGGGGTGGGTACTGCTGGCCATGATCGCCGGTCACATCGCCATGGCCTTTGTGCACCGTCACCAACCCGGCCAGATCAATGTGCTGCCGCGCATGTGGGGTAAATGACGGCTGGACGAGCTCTTTCCACTCCCTTGGCAGTCGCCCTGACCCGGATCAGGTTTTCCAGGAACGGTTTGAAATCCGCAATTTAAGACATTGACCACTATCCTTCCCCGGAGGGCTCTTTAGAATGCGCCCTTTAATAAAAAAGTACTGGGGAAAAATCATGGTTATGGAACGACTCAAAGGGGTATTTGAGGTCAAGGGACTGCTGGGGGGTGTCGTTGGGGCACTGGTCTTGCTGGTGGTAGCGAACAAGTCCATCTTCTATGCCGAACCGGGATATGTGTATCACGTGCGGACCATTCTGGGTCAGGAACATGTGGTCAGCGATGTGGGGTATCAGTTCTTCTTCTTCGGGCGCTGGAACTCCTGGAAGCGCGCGCTGACGGTACAGGCCGTGCGCGGCGGCAGTGAAACGCTGGATTATGTGGAAGTCGAACACTCGGAAACATCCGCTGCCTTGCCGCCACAGAACATCATGTTCCTGGATCAGGTGGATGCCAATGCCCAGGCCACGGTCCGCTTTACCATTCCCACGGACCAGGACACCTTCCTGCGCCTGGCCCATGAATATCGCACCCCGGAAAACCTGTTGCGCACTGCCCTGATCCCGGCCTTCAAGGAAACCCTGCAGGCCAACGCTTCTCTGATGAGCGCCGAAGAGTACTACTCCGGTGGCCGTACCGAATTCAATACCGAATTCGAAAACCAGATGATCAACGGCATTTATATCGTGCGTCGCGAAGAAGTCAGCCAGAAACGCGTCGGTGATATCAAGGGCTCTGCCAACGTTGCCATGGGCACGGATCAGCAGGATTACGGAGATGACAGCAAGGTAATCTTCGTGGTGCGCAAGATGCTGGATGAGACCGGTATTCCACTGCGTAAATCCCAGCGCTTTATCGATTACGGCGTCTCCGTGGTGGAAGCCCGTGTGACTCAGATGGATCCCAACCAGCGTTTTGTCGAGCGCATGCAACTGAAACAGAAGGCGTCCGCCGACCGCGCCATCGCCCGTGAGCAGCGGGTCCAGGAAGAAGAGCAGCGGTTGCTGGCCATTGCCCGCGGGGAGCGTGAAGTGGCAGAACGGCAGGCCAAGGCCAAGGTGGATCAGATCCAGCGCACTACCGAAGCAGAGACGGAAAAGCAGCTGGCCATTACCGAAGCCCAGAAACAGAAAGAGCAATCGGAAATCGAGAAACAGACTGCACAGATCCAGCTGGAAAAAGCCCGTATCGAAGCGGAAACCCGTCGTACCCTGGCTGACGCGGAAGCCTACCAGAAGAAAGCGGTGCTGCAGGCGGATAACGCCCTGGCGCAGAAACTGGATGCGGAAATCGAAATCCAGAAAATCTGGGCCCAGGCTTTCGCCAACCGCAAGGTGCCACAGTATGTATTCGGTGGCGGTGAGGGAGGCACGCCTACTGGCTCTGATGGCGAAACGCGTGCCTTCATGCAAATGCTGACGCTGGATGCGGCCAAGCGGTTGAGTTATGACCGGGATGTGAAGAAGTAACCTCTTTCAGGTGACGATGACACCGGTCATCGTCACCTGCAATGTCAGTACCCTCCGTTCGCAGAACGCTGCGAAATCACTACCGTTCGGCTAATGCGATCATGCAACAGCCGCCCTCCCAAAAAGGCGTTGACGATAAAAATCACTTTCCAGAGCAGGCCGGTGAGGATGAAGGCAATAACGCGCAGCCCGTTGTGCCAGAAAGGCAAACGCTGGCCATGACGATTGACGACACGCAAGCCGAGCAAATACTTTCCCGGAGTGGCTTGCAGGGGAGTGGTTTCCATAATCAGACCCATCAGCAAATAACCCGGCAAGGTGCAAAGTAGCAACAGGCTTTCGTATCCGGATTGCGTACCACTGATCATTTTGATGGGACCTACGAGAAGAATCGCAATGGCCACCATGACAAAAAACAGGTCCATCACAAAGGCCAGGATGCGAATGCTGTAGCTGCCATAGGCATGTGTGGGCGGGACATCATGATCCTGGTTCGCGACGACACGCTGCGCAGAGGGGCCAATCAGCTTTCCTCCCCGTATTCCATGACCCTCTACCGGGGGGGCGCTGAGTGCATCAAGTCGGGCAAAAATGGGGTCGCATACGGTGCTGCCCAATGTGTTAGCCAATGCCGTGCGTTGACCTGTCCAGTGAAAAAACGCATTCAGATACGATAGCACCGCCACATCAGCAAGTTCGCCAGTTGCCTGATACTGTTCAGCGATAAGCCTGAAAAGCTCCTGCCCGGCGGCATGATGGAAACCGTCATCCAGTAGTTCCGCGCGGGTAAAAAGCGGTTGCCATTGCTGAGGTTGTGAACGGCCCTCTGGGGTTGAAAGATACTGTTTGGCGTTACTGATCCATTGCGACACCGCCTCCTTAGGGGCCTCGGCTGACGGGCGTAATGTTATTGCTTCGGTATCAGGGTATGACAAGGGTTCGGGTGTCGAGGCACTGTCAATAACCTCTGCGGTGTCTATGTCAGGGGTTTCCTGCGGGGCCGTCGTATCATTGGCCGCCAGCGCCAGGGCGGTTTTGTAGGCCTGATGTAACTGCTGAAACGCAAGGGGATCATCATCTGGACGGGTGTGTTTGAGCTGTTGCGCATAGGCGCGTTTGATCGCCCGTACATCCTGAGTGGGCTGAATGCCGAGCAGGTCCCAGGGCATATCAGCCTCTCCTTTCTCGTTGGCGATTGCGTGTTTCAGGCCAGTTGATAATACGTGTGCCAGAAAAGCGGTCTTGCAGCAGGTCGCCCTGCAGAAAAAGGTTGATGAACATGACCAGCAGTACCAGGGTGTTGAGACCCAATGCCCACTGATTCAGGTACAGCATTAATGGCAGGCATAACAGGAATGCGGCTCGTCGAAGCACATGCCGCAATGTCACTGGTTTGAACGTTCGGGTCATGACACGCAGGCCGAATAGCCAGGGCGCGGGGGCGGCACGCAAGGGGCTGAGTTCGCACAGTGCTGCAAAGAGCAGGTAGATCGGGATCAGTAAAAGCATGTCGTCACCTTGCGGACGCAAGTGACTGAAGTGTGTGTCGACCCAGGAAATATTGAATAGGCTTTTCAGCACCAGGCCCAGCATCACAACATCAACGACCATCGCCAACCCGCGCAGTAACGGGTTAGCCAGGGCGAACTCAGACGGGTGGCTAACAAGTGGCTGGTGAGCGATCCTTTTTTTTCCTCCTCGCACCCCCGCAAAGGGCTGAGTTTGCTGTGCGTCATCTATTCGCGAAAAGAGTGATTCAAGCATCACGCGGTCATGGCCCCGGAACGCATCGGCCTCCAGGGAAGACCAGAAGAACAGATTGTCGAGAGAGAAGAGCACCGCTGGCGACATTGGTGTGCGGCGTGTATCACCGCCAAGAATGGCCGCTTCATGTGCGATGATGAGATCAAACAAACGGCGGGCAAAGCGGCGGTGACAATCGTCATCGAGGAACAGGGGCTGCTGCAACAGGAAGTTCCAGTACTGCGGTTGCCGGGCACCGTGGTGCTCGGCCATCAGTGCCTCGCACCGCTGGAGCAGTGGGGCCAGGATATCTTCGGCTTGTTGAGTCTCAGTCTGTACCGTGTCGCTGCCGGTTGTCGTTGTGTCCGAAAGGGTAAGGGTCCAGCTTGCCAGTGTTTCCGGTGTTGTATTCTGTTCGCCGAGGGGGGCGGCACAAGGCTGCTGTGCACTGGACTGCCGGGCCGCATGCGCAAGCGCTTGCTTGTACGCTTCATGCAATCGCTGGAAAGCCTCGGGCTGTTCATCCGGTCGGGTTTGTTTGAGCTGGCGAGCATAGGCCCGCTTGATGGCGCGCGCATCGCTGGTGGGTTCCAGTTCAAGAATACCCCAGCGATCCATCAGAACCAGTCCTCATTTTCCAGTTGGGCCAGCGCATCGCTGACCTGCTTTCTCATTTTGGCGATCTCCGCCGGGTTCTGGCTTTCCAGCACGCGTTCGAATTGTTGCATGACATTTGCCACGTAGTCCCGTCGCTCACCGAGGCAGCTTTCATAGAGTCGCTCACCACGGGCAAGCAAAGCTCTGTTCTCTTCTCCGTCACGGGGATGAAACTTGAGTTTTTCCAGTTTCGCCAATGCTGCCTGTTTCTCGGCTTCGCCAAGCGCCCCGGGAGCGTGCTCAATCAGGTGATGGTGGGCTTTTCCGTTGGAGACCACGGTGACATCGACCGACAGCAATCCATTCATGTCATAGCTGTAGCGGATGTCGATGGCTTCTTCCCCTTTGGCCGCGGCCGGTACCGGTACCGTCAGCTCTCCCAGGTATACATTCTTTTCGACCAGGCGGTTTTCGCCCTGGTACACCTTGACGGTGACTTCCGTTTGGTTGTCATGGGCAGTGTAGACCTGTTTGACGATGCTCACAGGCACGACACAATTGCGTTCGATAATGGGTAGAAAGTAATCGCCCTGGCGGGGGTTATCACGATTGAGAACGCCGGTACCGAGGGTATAGGGGCAAACATCGGTCAACACCACATCGTCCAGCGCTTCATCGCGCATCATCAGCCCGGCCTGAATCGCGGCGCCCATGGCGACAACGGTGTCCGGATCCAGATGACATGACGGTAAGCGACCAAACATCTTGCCCACAGTTGAACGGAAGATCCCGAGCCGGGTCGAGCCGCCGACCAGTACCACATCATCAATTTTGCCGGGATTGAGATTGGCATCGCGAATAGCGCGTTCGATGGGATGTTTGGCGCGCAATAACAGCGGTGTGCAGACACGGGTGAACCAGTCACTGGTTACGGTAAATTCCACCGGTTGTTTGCCGAGATCCAGTGTCAGTGTCTGTTCCTGGGCGCTGAGCTTGCGTTTGGCCCCTTCCATCTGCAGGTACAGGTTCTGCAACTGCACCGGGGTGAGGTGGTCGCGCTTTATGCCTTGCTCGCGTAGCACGTCTTCGACCATCGCATCGACAAAATCCTCCCCGCCAAGAAAGTTGTCCCCGGCACTGGCGTGAACCTCCATGATGCCGTCGAAGAACTCGAGCAGTGATACATCAAAGGTTCCGCCGCCAAGATCCAGAATCAGGAACAGGCCCTCCTGCTTTTCATGCAGGCCATAGGCAATGGCCGCAGCGGTGGGTTCGTTGATAAGTCGTTCGACCTTGAGGCCTGCAAGCTCCGCAGCTTGTTTGGTGGCCTGGCGCTGATTGTCATTGAAGTAGGCCGGTACACTGATGACGGCTTCAGTTACCGTTTCCCCCAGAAACGTTTCGGCATCTTCCTTGAGGGAACGGAGCACCAGCGAGGAGAGTTCGGTGGCAGTGAAGGTGCGTTTGGCGAGTTTGACCTGATGGTCTGTGCCCATCAGCCGTTTGAACGCTGCTACCGTGCGATCACTGTGATTGATCAGACGCTGCCGGGCGGTCCGGCCGACGATGATTTCCCCGTTTTTGTCCAGGCCAACAACGGATGGGGTGAGCACCTCGCCGAGCCGGTTGGGGATCAGTTTGACCCCGTCCTCTGTCCATACCCCACAGGCACTGTTAGTGGTGCCCAGATCAATCCCGATGATGGTCATATCCCTTCCCTGTTATGCTGTCCGACACATTATGAGGACGGACATGCTTCAAATAGGCAACAATTTACAGATTCCTGATTCAGAGATCGACCTGCAGGCCATTCGTGCCCAGGGCAGTGGTGGCCAGAACGTTAACAAGGTCTCCAGTGCCATTCATCTGCGTTTTGATATCCGTGCTTCCTCATTGCCGGATGTCTACAAGGAGCGGCTGTTGGCGTTGAGTGATCAGCGCATCAACAGCGATGGTGTGGTGGTGATCAAGGCCCAGCAGTTTCGCACCCAGGAAAAAAACAAGGAAAACGCGCTGGCAAGGCTGGCCCAGTTAATCCAGAGCGTGACGGTAGAGCAGAAAAAGCGTAAACCCACCCGCCCGACCCTGGGTAGCAAGAAGCGCCGCATGGACAACAAGACCAAACGCGGCCAGATCAAATCCCTGCGTGGCAAGGTCGATCCGGGGTAAGTGCAGCGGCATTGACCGGAATCCTCCCGCCCCTTGGCGTTATCGGACCCTCCCCTGTGCGCAGGGCTTTGTTAAGCTGGGCGCCGAATCGTCATCACGGAGCTGACCATGAAAGCCATCGTCACCACAGGCTGGGGCCTGAACGCCAAACTGACCCTGACCGAGACCGATGCCCCGCAACAGCCGGGGCCGGATGATGTGTTGGTACAGGTGCATGCGGCATCCGTGAATCCCAAGGACTGGAAGCTCAATTACCACCTGGCCGTGGCCGCGACCCCGGTGGGAATCAAGCGTCTGCCGCCGATTTTTGGTGATGACCTGGCCGGCGTGGTGATAGCCAAAGGCCGCAATGTGCGTCATTTCGAAATCGGTGATGCGGTTTATGGCATGGACATGCGGCTGCGTACCGCCTCGCTCGCCGAGCAGGCGATCATCAGCCAGCATCGGGTGGCGAAGATACCCAGGGGCCTCAGTTTTAATGAAGCCGCCTCCCTGCCCCTGGCCGCTCTGACCGCTCTGCAGGGGCTGCGCAAGGGCGGTGCCAGGGCGGGCAAGTCCGTGTTGATCATTGGCGCCTCTGGCGGGGTCGGCACGCTGGCGGTCCAGATCGCCAAGCAGATGAAGCTGCATGTCACCGGGGTGTGCAGTACCCGCAATCTGGATTTCGTCCGTGAGCTCGGTGCCGACGCCCTGATTGATTACACCCAGGGGGACTACCGCAAGACCGCTGGCGAGTTCGACATCGTGTTTGATGTGACCTCTTATGAAACACCGCTGACCTGCAAGGCATTGCTGGGCAAGCACGGGCACTTTATTTCCACCGGTGGCCAGGGAGCGTCCATGGTGGCCACGCCGTTCTACCGTCTGCTAGCCAAGAAGGCCGGCACTGTGGTGGTGGAATCCTACCGCGAAGATCTGGATACCCTGGCGGAGATGGTCGAACAGGGTGCCCTGACCCCCATTATCGACAGTGTCTTTCCCCTGCAAGACAGCGAAGCGGCCTATGAGCGCAACCGTAGCGGTCGTTGCCGGGGCAAGGTTGTAATCGAAGTGTGTTGATGGGGGTGTTTGACGGGAGCGGCATATGCCACTCCCGTCGTCCTTAAATCACCAGCATATCCATAAAGGCATTCACCGGGGTGCTCTCCAGAGTCTTCTGGTCCTTGCACAGCGTAAAGATTGCGTCGCTGCGGCCGGACGGGAAGCGGGTCGCCAGGTTGCTTTTGAACTTCTCCTCCAGCACCGGAATGCCTTCTTCACGGCGGCGGCGGTGGCCGATGGGGTATTCCACCGCCACTTGTTCGGTGTGGCTGCCGTCCTTGAAAAACACCTGAATGGCATTGGCGATAGAGCGCTTGTCCGGGTCCAGGTATTCGCGGGTGTAACGCTCGTCTTCCACGATTTCCATTTTTTCGCGCAGGGTGTCGATCAACGGGTTGGCGGCGTGGAAGCTGTCTTCATAGTGCTCTGCGGTCAGGTTGCCGAAGATCAGCGGTACCGCAGTCATGTACTGAATGCAGTGATCGCGGTCCGCCGGGTTGGCCAGGGTGCCGTGCTTGGAAATGATGCGGATGGCGGATTCGTGGGTGGTGATGACGATACGCTCGATTTCGTCGAGCCGGTCTTTCACCTGCGGGTGCAGGGTCACCGCAGCTTCACAGGCGGTCTGGGCATGGAACTCCGCCGGGAAGCTGATCTTGAACAAAATGTTTTCCATCACATAGGTGCCGTAATCCCGCTGGAGGCGGAATTCGCGCTCGTCTTCCGGTTTCAGGGCCAGGTCCTTGTTGGTGTGGCTGAAGGACACATCGTAGAAGCCCCACTGCGGGGCGGTGAGCACGCTGGGAATGCCCATTTCGCCGCGCAGGGACATGTCGGCCAGGCGCACGGCGCGGGAGGTGGCGTCGCCTGCGGCCCAGGATTTGCGTGAGCCGGCATTGGGGGCATGGCGATAGGTGCGCAGGGACGAGCCATCGACCCAGGCCTGGGACAGGGCCGCCATGATCTGCTCGCGGTCGCCGCCCAGCATATGGGTGACCACGGCGGTGGAGGCCATCCGTACCAGCAACACATGGCACAGGCCGACACGGTTGAAGCTGTTTTCCAGTGCCAGCACCCCCTGAATTTCGTGGGCTTTGACCATGGCTTCCAGCACATCCTTCATGGTCAGCGGCGCCTGGCCATTGGCCAGCCGCTGCTGGGACAGGTGATCGGCCACAGCAAGAATGCCGCCCAGATTGTCCGAAGGATGGCCCCACTCCGCGGCCAACCAGGTGTCGTTGAAATCCAGCCAGCGAATGATGCAGCCGATGTCCCAGGCGGCTTTCACTGGATCAAGAATGAACGGCGTGCCCGGTACACGTGCGCCGTTGGGTACCACGGTGCCCTGCACCAGTGGCCCAAGATGTTTGGTGCATTCCGGGAAGCGCAGCGCCAGCAGGCCACAACCCAGGGTGTCCATCAGGCAATGGCGGGCCGTTTCCATGGCTTCCCGTGAGGTGATATTGAAATGGATCACGTAGTCAGCGATATCCTGAATCACCTGGTCGTAATCGGGACGGTTGGCAAGATCCATATTGGAAGACATAACGTGGTAACTCCTCGTTCAACGGTCGAATGACGTTGGGCGCAAAGAAATACCTGGCCAGAGCATGGCAACACGAATGGATGCCGGAAAGCTGGGAGATGAAAGTCCAGTGTGCCTGTGCCGGCAGGCATTGCAAGTCATCACAATCTTGATCTGGATCCATATGCTGCCAGACCAGGCTGCTAGCCTTCCGGGATCCATAACAAGGAGGTGAAACATGCGCATTGTTTGGAGTCAGGAATACGAGCTGGGGATTGTGGTGATTGATCGACAGCACCGACGCATTGTGGATCTGATCAATGATCTGGATCGTCTTGTCGGCCTCCCTGATGCTCGCCAGGGGGTAGAACGTGTGCTCTATGATCTGGTCGATTACACCGAGTCCCATTTTGATTTCGAGGAAGCCCTGATGGAGCGCGCGGGTTATCAGGAGCTGGATGGACACCACCATCTGCACCGTCAATTTACCTTCCATCTTGAGGCCCTGCGCCAGCGTCATCTTGCAGGCGAGGATGTGGTAGAACCCCTTTTGCGAATGCTGGAAAAATGGTTGTTGAACCATATCCTGGAGGAAGATCTGGCCTACACGGAACAGGTACGCGATTTTATTAATGGCATTGGCAAGGAGCGCCTGGGCAGCTGGGTAAATGAAAACGTGAGACGGCATTTTCGGCAGGCTTGATTGCCCGGCGGGCCAGTCGGGTCGTCACCGGGAGATAGCCAGTTTGCGTGTGGCATTATGCCGCATGTTGTCCACACCGGCGCATCCGTAGAATCCCCGCCCGCGTTGAAGCAATACCGCGCGACTGACGTTGACTTTGCCGGGGAAAAGAAATGCGATTGCCTGCTCGTAAACTGCTCGCTACCAGTATGGGCCTTTATTTGCCCATGGCCGCCTCTGCTGTCGAAGGACAGCCGGCAGGAGAAGAAAACCTGCTTGCCGCGATCAAGGTAGAAGTCGAGCAAATGAAAACTGCCGAGACAACCAGGGCAAAACTCGAACGTGAGCATGCGCTGACCCCGGGTGGGGTAACATTGGTCGAGGCGGAAGATCTCAGAGAGCGTAGTGTCGTCAGCCTGGGTGACATGCTGCGTTATGTACCGGGTATGTGGACGGCTACAGGCTCTACTGGCGACGGGACCTTTATCTCCAGTCGAGGTTCCAATCTGGATGCGGTTGCCTATGACGGTAATGGCATGAAGTTGATGATCGACGGATTGCCCGTCACAGCTGCAGATGGCAACAACCACAACAGTTTTATCGATCCGCTGGCGGCACGCTATGCGGTGGTCGCCCGCGGCGCCAATGCCATGACTTACGGCGCCAGCACCCTTGGTGGCGCCATCAACTTCATTACCCCCACTGCGCGAACCACCCCCAATGAGGTTTACCTGAGCGCGGGGAGTCATGGGACGGTGCAGAACAGTGTTACCGGTGGCGCCGTTGCCGGGGACTTTGATGGTCTGGTAACCGTCGAACAGCGTAGCTATGACGGTTTTCGTGGTCATCAGGAACAGCAGCGCAGCGGTGTTTATGCCAATACGGGTTGGCAGATCAGCGATCGGATCGAAAACCGCCTTTACCTTACCTATGTGGATAACGACCAGGAACTGCCTGGCTCTCTCAGCCAGGCGCAGTTTGACGAGGATCCCTACCAGGCCAACCCCAACAATATTCCCGGTAATTTTCTGTATAACGTGGAAAAATGGCGTGTCGCCAATCGCACCGAATGGGCATTAAGTGACACTAGCGATTTGGTGGTGGGCTTCTCTTTTGAAGATCAGTCTCTCTATCACCCGATTGTCGAGAACCCGTTCTTCAGCTTGCTGATTGATAATGACCAGACCACCTTTGGCACCACCGTCCGTTACGACAAAAAGCTCGGCAACCATGACCTGCTGTTAGGTCTCAACTATGGGGAGACTCGGGTTAAAGGCGGTAACTACCAGCACAGTGGTGGCGTCCGTGGTGCGTTGTCTACCAAGGTCGATAACAAGGCAGATAATCTTGAAATCTTCGCCATGGATCACTGGCATTTTGCCGAGCGTTGGACACTGGTGTATGGGGCGCAAGCGGTAACCGGTACCCGAGAAGTGAGTAACACTGATGTCGCAAGCGGTGTTGAGCGCAATCCCAAAGAAGATTATGACGCGATTAACCCGCGGGTGGGGGTGATCTATCAGCTGGCGGATCGCAGCGAGTTGTTTGCCAACGTGAGCAAACTCTACGAGGCCCCAACCCTGTATCAGCTGGAAGATGATGTTCAAGCCAATAATGAAACCCTTGATCCCATGCAAGGGGTTGTTGGGGAGGTCGGGACCCGTGGCTCGGCGCCGTTCGGCCAAGCCAGCCAGTGGAACTGGGAAGTGTCTGTTTACTACGCTCAGATCGAGGACGAAATTCTCTCCATTGATGATCCAAATGCGTCAGGCACCAGCCTATCCACCAATATTGAAAACACCATTCATGCCGGTGTGGAAGCCCTGTTGGGTGCCAGCTTTGCGCTAGGCAGCAATGCGCAGCGCATTGAACCGGTGGTTAGCCTCACCTGGAACGATTTCACTTTTGATAATGACCCGATCTATGGTGACAACCAGCTGCCGGTGGCGCCGGAATTCTTTATCAAAGGCGAGGTCATCTATCGCCACGGCAATGGCTTCTTTGCCGGCCCCACCTTTGACATCGTCGACGACCGCTTTGGTGACTTTGCCAATAACAAGGATATCGAGGGCTATGAACTGGTGGGTGCGCGCGCCGGAGTTGCCCGTGACAACTGGGAAATCTATCTGGAAGGCCGCAACCTGACCGATGAAGTTTACGTGGCCAATGTCAGTGTCAGCGACGATGAGACAGTGAACCCGGTCAGCATTCAGCCCGGTGAACCACGCTCGGTCTATGCTGGTGTCCGTTTCGATTTCTAGCCGGCTGTTGAAATGCCCCTTGCAGGCGCAGCAGATTGGCCCTTCAGGCTGCGCCCTGCGGGTTTGCCGAGGGGCTGAAAAACTGAGTATGCAACGGGCTTTTCAGCAGCCTGCAGGGACAGAATCATGACGCAGAACGGGAAGATGTCGGTGGCAGCGCCGGGCCGATACTATCAATCGGTTTGGCGCTGGCATTTCATGGCGGGGATGGTGGTTATCCCCTTCCTGTTCATGCTGACGTTCAGCGGCTTGCTGATGTTGCTGAGCAAGCCGCTGGATTCCGCCCTGAATACGGATCGGCTCACCGTGGCCGTCGGCGATAGCCGCGTACCTGTCAACACGCTGCTGCATACAGTTGAACAGCAGTATCCCCACTACGCCATCAAGCTCTATCTGCCGCCGCAGGCGCCGACACAGTCAGCGCAGTTTTCATTACAGCCCCATTCCCATGCTGGCCATGGTGGACACCATGCCCCCGCAACATTGGTTTATCTGAATCCCTACACCGGTGAAATCCTGGGTGATCGGGATCCGGCCACCAGCCTCTATGCCCGCATCAAGACCTTTCATGGATCCCTGTTTATGGGTGGGGTGGGGGATGCGCTGATTGAAATGGCCGCGGGTCTGGCGGTGCTGATGATCGTGACGGGTCTGTACTTGGCCTGGCCGAAACAGGGCTGGCGGGCCTTGTTGCCTCGCCGAGAGGTAAAATCGCGGTTGGCCTGGCGCCAATGGCACCTGACGATGGGGTGGTTGATTGCATTGCCGCTGGTGTTCTTCCTGATCTCAGGGCTTGCCTGGACCAATGTCTGGGGTGGCAAAATCGTGCAGCCCTGGGGTTCGCTCCCCGGCACCCGATATGTGCCGCAAACTGAAACAGCGCCGAGCGCACGAGACCATAGCGCCATGAACGAGCATGGCGTACACCGGGTGCCCTGGGCACTGGAACAGACCCCGATGCCAGTGGCCCCGACCGCAGAGCAACGCCTGACCCTGGATGACGTGGTGAACCTGGCCAGGGCAAAAGGATTCGGCGGCTTTCGGGTGCACTTCCCCCAGCAATCCGCTGACGTGTGGACGGTATCCGCCACCACTATTGCCGGAGATATCACCGATCCGGGTCAGGAGTGGATTGTCCATCTGGACCCAGCTACGGGCGAAACGTTGCAGGCGATACGCTTCGCCGATTACCCCGCCATGGGCAAGGCCATGGCCGCGTCGATTCCCTTCCATCAGGGGGATCTCGGTCCATGGAACTGGTGGCTGAACCTGCTGTTTGTGTGCCTGATTCTGGTACTGATTGTCACTGGTGGCATGCTCTGGTGGAAACGCCAGACCCGCCGCGTTGCACCCTCGGCCCCCCAAAAGCCCGCCCTTGTCGTGGCGACCATCATGCTGTTGGTGGCGTTGCTGTTCCCCCTGTCGGCACTGGCCATGTTGGTGTTGATTGCCGTGGATGTCTGTGTGTTGCGGCGCGGAATGCGCTAGTGGCCGGCGCGGCGTCGAGCGCGTTCCGCATGCATTGACGCTGTTGTCTCGTTGACGGGAAGATACATGGCACCGGTCAAAACGCGATGGCTGTCCGTCTAACCGGTATGACAGCGCCAAGCAATGGAATTACCATGGGTCAGTATTCGGGGTATCACCTTTCCGACAGTGAGGGTCTTTGTCACGAGTCCCCTTGTCATGACAGCGACCTGTTCGGGGATCTGGCGAGGCAGGCCGGTATCCTGGCCACACGGGCTTGCTACCTGCCGGGGTTTCTCAAACCGGGGCATCGCTATTTGCATCGCGTGCAGTACCACCAGCACGATATTGCGCACATTCATGAAGAGGGGCATCACGATGGTGCCTCCAGTTTCAGTACCCTCGAGTACGTCTTGTTGTCCGGGGCGGAAATTGTCGAGAGCTGGAAGCTGTCGAATCCCGACGACCTGTCGAGGTTGGCGAAATCCGATTTTACCCTGCAAATGCACCGCTCCTTGTTCGGGGCGCCTCATGATTGCATTGTGATGCTGGCTCATGGATTGGGAGCGAACCTGAACAGACAATGCCTGGAAGCCTTTGGACTGAAAACCACAGCTATCGCTGAGGTTATCGGCAAGCTCCCGGTGTCCCTGTTGCGCCAGTATGTAGATAGTGGCTTGCTTGATGAAACGGCCCTGCTCGCCTGTTATGAGCAGAATTTGTATTGCGCCGTGAGGGACTTTCAACAGCGCCAGAAAGGGGAGTCTGCGGATTCCAACCTGCTGTTGCTGTTTGACGAAACCTTTCAGCCTTCCGGCGACAAGGTTCGCCAGGCGGTTGCGCGCTATCAATTAATTGCTGGCGGCCAGTGGCAGTGTTTCCTGCCTGATTCTGCTTGCATTGAGTTTAACGAACGTCAGTTTGGTTATGTCATCGACAGCCGTGGCGAGGACGGAGCCCTTTCCGTCTTGCGCGATTTACCCTTGGTCCTGACCCTGGATGTTCAGCCGCATATCCGCCGTGCGCTGGTGACCGGCCGTATCAGCGATGCGGTCGTTTTGTTGAAACGGTATGCCAACCACAAACAAGGCTTTCATGCCTGGATTCGCGAATATGTGGCCGTTTACGGCCGCGTGCCGCGTTTTCGGTTTGATGTTCTGCCCTTTTATGAAGCGGTGAAACGGGAACAGTTTTCAGCGGGCTCGCTGACCTTGCGGCAGCTCTGTGAAAGCGGTTACGCGGCGGCATTGGACCAGCACCTGAAAACGGAAAATCCGCCACTAAAGGCATTGAATTCAGCACTGCCGTACGCGGCCGACATGGGCTACGCGCACATGGTCAAGCGGCTGCACGAGGCCGGGGCCGACCTGGACACCTGGGCGAACTACGCGATCAAGACTGCCACCAGCAAGGGCTATGGCCCCCTGCTTCGCTATCTTCGCGACAATGGGGTGAGCTGGGAAGCCCCCGAGGTGTCTGCCAGCGAGTGGGGGTTCTGACGCAGGTCGGTTGAGGCAGGGTTTCGGCCCGCAACTTACCCACCCCTTGTACCCGAGTCGCCCAACACTCTGCAGGAGGGCGATTCGGGACTGCAAGAGGGGTCATATTATGGCTTGCCGGGGGGCGTTGGGATCAAGCCACCGAACCAAACACCTGAATAATATTCCCCAGGCGCGCGGTGAATTTGTCGCCGCTATTAAGCGGTCCGACGCCGGCGGGGGTGCCGGTGAAGACCACGTCGCCGGGTTCCAGAGTGAAGGTCTGGCTGATTTCGGCCAGCAGTTCGAAGGTGGGAAACAGCATCAGGCCGGTGTGGCCGTGTTGTTTCACGGCTTCGTTGATCTCCAGGGTCACATCCAGGTTCTGGCGCACGGAGATGCCGCGGGCATCGATAAAGCCGGATACCGGGGCGGCGCCGTCGAAGGCCTTGGCCCGTTCCCAGGGGAGCCCTTTTTCCTTTAGCTGGTTTTGCAGTGCCCGCAGGGTTAGATCCAGACCGACGCCGTAGGCGGCGATGCTGAAGCGAATGTTCTCCAGATCGGTTTCCTTGCGGATGCGTTTGCCGATCAGCACCACCATTTCCACTTCATGATGCACCGGCCCCTGCCCTGTCGGGATCACCACCGGTTCGTGCAGGCTGGCCAGCGCAGAGGCCGGCTTCATGAACAGGATTGGGGACTCGGGTACCTCGTTGCCCAGCTCGCGGGCGTGGTCGACGTAGTTGCGACCCACGCACACGACCTTGCCCACCGGGATATCAATGGGGGAGCCGTCGATCCAGCGGTGGACGTAGCCATCGTCGTCGCGGTTCAGGGTGATGGCATCATCAAACATCAAACAGCTTCCCGGGGTTCATGATGTTGTTGGGATCGAACACTTGCTTGACGGCTTTCATGCAGGCGATTTCTTCCGGGCTGCGCGAGTATGTCAGGTAGGGTTTCTTGGTCATGCCCACGCCGTGCTCGGCTGAGATAGACCCGTTGTACTTCTCGACGATCTCGAACACCCACTTGGAGACGTTGTTGCACTTGGCGAAGAAGTCTTCCTTGGCCAGGTCTGCCGGCTTGAGGATGTTGAGGTGCATGTTGCCGTCGCCGATATGGCCAAACCAGACAATCTCGAAATCCGGGTAGGCGTCCTGCACCACGGTGTCCACGTCTTCGACAAAGTCCGGCACCTTGGCGATGCTCACCGAGATGTCGTTCTTGTACGGGGTGTGCGGGGCGATGGATTCGGAGATGCGCTCACGCAGCTGCCACAGCTGGTCGAGCTGCTGCAGGGACTGGCTCATGACGCCGTCCAGTACCCAGCCTTCTTCCACGCATTTCTCGAAGATGGCCATGGCCTGCTCGCCGACCTGCTCGGAAAGCTGCTCGAATTCCAGCAGGCAGTAGAACGGGCACTCGGTCTCGAAGGGCTTGGGCACGCCGTGGGCCAGTACGTGGGCCATGGCCTTGTCGGAGAAGAATTCAAAGGCGGTCAGGTCGATGTCCTGCTGGAACGCGTGCAGGATGCTCATCACTTGGCGGAAGCCCGGCGCGCCCAGTACCAGGGCGGTCAGGTCTTTCGGCTGGCGAGTGAGTTTGACGGTGGCTTCTACCACCAGGCCCAGGGTGCCTTCAGAGCCGATAAACAGGTGACGGAAGTCGTAGCCGGTGGCGTTCTTGATCAGCCCCTTGTTCAGTTCCAGCAGTTCACCCTTGCCGGTGATGACTTTCAGGCCGGTGATCCAGTCGCGGGTCATGCCGTAGCGGATCACCTTGATGCCGCCGGCGTTGGTGCCGATGTTGCCACCGATCTGGCTGGAGCCGGCGGAGGCAAAATCCACCGGGTAAAACAGGCCCTTTTCCTCGGCGAATTCCTGCAGCTGCTGGGTGACCACACCGGGTTGCACGGTGACAGCGCGATCGAATTCGTTGAAATCGAGCACCTTGTTCATGCGATCGAAGGCCACTACCAGCTCGTTGTTGGCGGCCACGGCGCCAGCAGACAGACCGGTCCGGCCACCGGACGGCACCAGGTGCAGGCCGTGCTCGTTGGCGATTTCCACGATCTGCTGCACTTCCTCGATGGTCTCCGGCAGCGCGATGGCACAGGGGGCCGGGGCCCACACCTTGGTCCAGTCGACCCCGTAGCGCTCGGCGCTGTCCGGATCGGTGAGCAGGCGTTTGCCAAGCAAATCAGTCAGTTGCTCCAGCGCGGCATGGGCAAGGGCGGTCATCAAGGGTCTCCTGAGCGGGGTAAAACGCACGATCTTGAGGCGTTCTCACGACAACTTGAGCAATCCGACTGCCGGGTTGCTCTCAATTTGAGCGCGCTATGTTAACATACGCGCCCATTTCACAGGCTACCGAGACTTCAATCATGGCCGATACTTCTCTTGAGAAGGACAAGATCCGCGTTCTCCTGCTCGAGGGCATCCACGAAAATGCCGTGGAAAACCTGAAGGCACACGGCTACACCAACGTGGAACTGCTGCCCACCGCCCTGACTGGCAGCGATCTGACGGACAAGATCCAGGATGCCCATTTTATTGGTATCCGCTCCCGCACCCAGCTCACCGAAGAGGTGTTTGCTGCGGCGGAGAAACTGATTGGTGTCGGCTGTTTCTGTATCGGTACCAACCAGGTGGACCTGAAGGCGGCCCTGAAACGCGGTATTCCGGTGTTCAATGCCCCCTACTCCAACACCCGTTCCGTGGCCGAGCTGGTGATTGCCCACACCATCAACCTGATGCGTGGCATTCCCGAGAAGAACGCCTCTGCCCACCGTGGTGGCTGGCTCAAGTCGGCCAAGGATAGCTACGAAATTCGTGGCAAGACCCTGGGTATCGTGGGTTACGGCAATATCGGCGCGCAGGTGTCGGTGCTGGCTGAATCCATGGGGATGAAGGTGAAGTTCTACGACGTGATTCCCAAGTTGCCGCTGGGTAACGCCGAGCAGGTGAGCAGCCTCAACGACCTGTTGGGTCAGTCTGATGTGGTCAGTCTGCATGTGCCGGATACCGCCGACACACGCTGGATGATCAAGGAAGAGCAGATTCGCGCCATGAAGCCCAAGGGCTATCTGATCAACTATGCCCGCGGCAAGGTGGTGGACATTGATGCCCTGGCGGCAGCGCTGAAGGACGGCCATCTGCTGGGTGCCGCCATCGACGTGTTCCCGGAAGAGCCGAAAGGTAACGACGACGAGTTTGTCAGCCCGCTACGCGAATTCGACAACGTGATCCTGACCCCGCATATCGGTGGCTCCACCCAGGAAGCCCAGGTCAACATCGGCACCGAGGTGTCCGAAAAGCTGGCCCGTTACTCCGATAATGGCGCCACCCTTGGCGCGGTGAATTTCCCGGAAGTGGCCCTGCCGGCTCACCCGGACATGCACCGCCTGCTGCACATTCACAAGAACGTCCCCGGCGTACTCACCCAGATCAACACCATTTTCTCCGAAAATGGCATCAACATCTGTGGTCAGTACCTGCAGACCAATGAAGACATTGGTTATGTGGTAATCGACGTGAACAAAGAGTACAGCCAGCTGGCGCTGGACAAGCTGCGCACCATCGAGGGCACTATCCGTACCCGCGTGTTGTTCTGATTGACAGGAAGTGCCAGGCACCGGGCAGGAGGATTGTGACCTGCTCGACAAAAAGCCGAAGTCGGGCTACCTTGCCTGCTTCGGCTTTTTTGTTTTGGGGACCATCGGGAAATGATAACTCTTGCCAAAGGATGGCTGGCGCTGGTGCTGCTCGCGGCGCTATCGGGGTGTGCGACCAATTCGTTGTTCGTGTCTTACCCCAGTCAGGCACAGAAGTGGAAGACTACGCTGGCCAGTGAAGCCCCTGACCAGGGGGTGATAACCAAGCTTGAGCAGTCCACCGCCGGGGGGGATGGTGTGCTGTATCTGCAGGAACTGGGTCGGGTAACCCAGCTAAATGGGCAGCCGGAGGCCAGTCGCAATGCCTTTGCTGGGGCGGTAGCGGAGTACGACAAGGAAGATGCCAGCGCCAAGATTCAGGTGTCTTCCCTTGCGGCGACCGGTACGGCCATGCTGACTAATGACAACGCCCGCCCCTATGTGGCGCCAGACTATGAGCGCATCTTCACCCGCGCCTATCAGGCGCTCAACTATTGGGCGGATGGCGATGCCACGGGTACCTCGGTGGAACTCCGCGCAGCAGCACTTGAGCAGCAGGTGGCGGCCAACAAGCGCGACAAGGAAATTGCCAAGGCGGAAGAAGATGCTGACGAAAACAGCATCGACCTGAATCAGTTCGATGGCTACTTCGAAGGGCTCAATGCGGTGGCCGGTGATGTGAAGGCCAGCTTCCAGAATGCCTGGACTTTCTATCTCTCCGCGCTCTTCTGGGAAGCGCACGGCGAGTATAACGACGCGCTTGTGGACTACAAAAAGGCCCTGGAAATCAATCCCGACTCCACCATGCTCAAAGAAGATGTGGAGCGGATTTCCAACCGGATGAAGCGTCGCAAGGTCGACGATGGCGGTCTGGTGGCGATCATCTATGAACAGGGATACGTGCAGCCGCGGCAGGAGTTCAGCTTGCCTATTCCTACCGTGCATGGCGTTTTCTCGGTCGCCTTCCCTACCTATGCCCTCGCGGACAAACCCATGCCCAATACCCTGCGGGTACTCGATACTGCCAGCCAGCCATTGGGCGAGACCCAGGTGCTGGCGGATGTGGGCGCCCTGGCCGCCAAGGACCTGAAGGAACGCATGCCAGGCATGCTGGTACGCCAGACATTGCGTGCCACTGCCAAATATAATGTGCAGAAGCAGGCCAACGACAATTTCGGTCTGCTGGGTTCATTAAGTACCCAGATTTATAACCTGGTCAGTGAGCAGGCGGATCAGCGCAGCTGGCTGACGCTGCCGGCCTATGCCCAGGCCACCCGCTTTACCCTGGAACCCGGTGAGCACACCCTGGTGTTGAGCACCCCGCAGGGCAATGCTACGTTGACAGTACCGGTTGTAGACCGGGGCCTCACCGTGATCCATGCCGTGGCCATTCCCGGCCGCTTGATTACTCGTGTGTTACCCGTTCAGGAGGGACCCTTATGACGATATTTCGCCCATTGATGGCGCTGCTGGTGGCGCTGCTTCTCACGGCCTGTTCGGCCAGCAACATGGGGCAGCTGGAAGTGGATGAGAACGGAGAGACGGTTACCAGGGTCTATTCCAATAACAGCCTGCTTTCCAGCCGGATTTCCGTGCCTGACCTGAAGCAGAAAAAGGTAGGCGACCTGCTCTACATGCAGGCCACGCTGGAAAATGACTGGAAATTCCAGCTCGACTTTCAATACAAGGTGAAGTTTTTTGATGCCGACGGCTTTGAACTGCAGCCGGAAGCACAGCCCTGGCGGCAGGTGGTGATGGCCGGTCGCAGCCAGAACAATATCAAGGCCATCGCCCCGAACCCGTCGGCCGTGCGCTTTGAAATCTGGGTACAGGAATAACCTCTCGCGTTTGCGAGACTAAAAGGAACAAGGAGACAAGAATGCGACGTGTACTAACCATGATCATGCTGGGTGCCGCTGTGGCGCTGTCCGGCTGTTCTACCGTGGACTATGGCGATGCCCAGGCCCGTGAAACTGTGAACACCGATTTCGGTTCCACTGACCTGCAGATGATTGCCAGCAAGATGGTCGATGACATGCTGGTGTTCCCGCCCATCGTGCAGCTGACCCAGAACCGTCGTCCGGTGGTGTTTGTGGACAGCATCAAGAACAAGACCACCGAGCACATCGACACCGAGTCCATCACCGACACCATCCAGTCCAAACTGCTTAACTCGGGCAAGTTCCGTTTCGTGGACATGACCAAGGTGGAAAGCGTGCGTGAGCAGCTGGACTACCAGAGCGAATCCGGCCTGGTGGATCCAAACACCGCTGCGCAGATGGGTCGTCAGATCGGTGCCGAGTTCATGATGTACGGTAACTTCTCTTCCATTGTGAAGCGTGAAGGCAGCACCAAGGATGTGTACTACAAGTTCACCCTCAAGCTGATGAACATTCAGACCGGCATCATCGAATGGGCGAACGAGAAAGAAATCCGCAAGACCCAGAAGAAAAGCCTGTTTGGAATGTAAGTAGCGGGCTAACGCCTGGTTGCTAGAGCCCGCGGAGCCTACCGGGAAACTATACGGTGAGCTCTGTGGTCTCTTTGGTATCCCGCGGTGCGAATATCGCCCGTCAGAACAAGGAGGTCACATGTTCAAACGTCTATTTGCTCCACTGTTTCTCTTGCTGGCGATATGCTCAACGGCAAGCCATGCGCTGACCGAAACGGTGTCCGTCACGGCCCGCGGGTTTGGCGACAACCCCGAGCAGGCCATGACCAATGCGCTGGTGGCGGCGGTTCGCCAGGGAGGCGGTGTGACCCTGGCGGTGGATCCCAACTTCCGTACGGATGTGTACGAGTGGGTGATTCAGCAGCAAGGGGATGTGTCCACCTGGATGGGCAAGGAAACCTCGGTGCCAGAGCCCCAACTGCCGACCATGGGCAACATCAAGACCTATCAGGTGCAGTCTGTGAAGCAGGTGGACGATGGCATGTGGCAGGCGGATATCCAGGCCGATATCTTGCGTCCCAAGTCCATCGGCCCGGACCGTTCTCATCTTCCCGGTATTGCCATTGCGACCTTTGATACCCGTGCCGCCAGTTATGACCTGGGCGACGTCAAGGTTTCCGCCTCGGAAGTACAGCGGGATCTGGCGGAAAACCTGTCCATGGCCTTTACCCAGTCAGGCCGTTTCCGGGTGCTGGATCGTGCCTACCTGGCGGATATCGACAAAGAGCTGGGCGTGGTTGCCGAAGGCAGTATTGCCCCGGAAGAAATGGCTCGCCTGGGCCAGCGCAAAGGGGCAGACCTGTTGCTGGTCGGGACCATTGAAGATTTCCAGATTGGTGACAGCGAGCGGGAATTCTACGGTGCCAAGATGGGCGGTTATGAGCCCTATGTACGGGTGCGTTATCGTCTGATTGATACCACGACGACAGAAATACTGTGGAGTGACCTGTATGTGTGGGACAAGTCTGAAGCGGAAATTCGCGAAGTGGCCCGCCAGTTGAACATTGATGACCGTAATCATCCTGAGCGCCTTGCCGATGTGATGTACCCCGAAATTGCCCGGGCCATCGCCGGAGATGCCACCGACGTGCTCTACCCGGTTCAGGTGATCAAGGTAGACGGCAGCACGGTCTTCCTCACCCAGGGTGAAGGGCGTCTGGAGAAGGATGCGCTGATGAAGGTGTACCGTCCGGCCGGAGAAATGAAAGATCCGGACACCGGCATGACCATCAAGATGGAAGGCGCTGCACTGGCCACACTCAAAGTGAGTGAAATCCGTCCGGATTATGGGATTGCCGTGATCGAAGGTGATGCCAGCAGCCCGCTCAAGGTGGGTGACCGGGTGCGCCCGGACAAGCAGGCCAATAACCCGGCGGCTCAACCCGCCGGCCAGCCTGCCACCCCGGGATCGTCTGACGCGCCGATCCAGTGGTAAAACAAAAACCCCCGCACTGCGGGGGTTTTTGTTTTTATGTAGGAGCATAGCTCCTGCAAAGGGACGGCGACGCGATTATCAGGATGCCGGATTCGCGGCCAGCGCAGCGGCTTGCTTCTTGCGCTTGCTTGTCACTCTCGCCTTGCGTTTCTTCCACCAGATCACCAGCCCGGTGATCGACAGCATCGCGACAGCGATGCCCATGATGGAAATGATGATACGACCAGGCAGGCCGGCGATACGGCCGGAGTGCAGAGGGAACTGCAGCTGGTTGAAGACGTCGGCGGCGGTGCCGGTCCAGGGGACTTCGTCACCCAGCAGCTCAGCGGTGTTGCCGTCGTAGTACAGGCTTTTCACTTTCATGCCACCGCTGTCGTGGTCTTCCCCGGGGTAGTAAAAACGCACCCCAAAGATGGCGAAGTTGTCGCTATAGAACGTATCGCCAATGGGCTCGTCCCAGCCACGGTTATCGGCTTCTGCGCGGGCCTGTTCAAACAGCTGCGGCCAGGATACCTCTGGCTCCACCGGGTCATGCAGGGCCGTGGGGGCGCGTTTCATGAAGGGGCCCGGGGTGGTTTCGGAAATCGTGGACATGATCGGGTAGAAGACTTCCCGGTACAGGTTCAGCGAGAACGAGGTAAAGGCCAGCAGCAGCAACAGCCCGAATACCCACAGGCCCACGGCCCGGTGCAGATCGAAATTCAGTTTGTAGGGCCCGGCCCCGCGGCGAATCATCCAGGCCGGTTTCCAGCGCTGCATCCAGCTTTTGCCGCCGGCGTTGGCGGTGCGTCGACGGCGCGGCAGAGTCAGGGCCATGGCAATAAAGGTATCAAACAACCAGACCAGCGCGACGCCCCCCATCAACCACACGCCCCACTCATCAATGCCCCGCCATTCCGGAATGTGCAGGGAATAATGGAGTTTGTAGAGGAATGACATCAGGTGTTCCGGATGCAGGGAAATCTTGCCCCACTCGCGCTTGCCGACGATCTCGCCGGTGACCGGATCCACAAAAGCGTGGTTGTAGTCCAGTTCATAGCGCTTGCCGGTGTCCGGGTTTTTCAGGGCATCCACCCAGATCTCGGCGTTGTGGCCGGGCTCGGCGGCCAGCGGGAAGAAACTGACCCGGACACGGGGGTCGTCCGCTTCCACGATCTTGACCAGCTCCAGCATGGGCAGCGGTTCGCCTTCGCTCTGGCTCTCGAACAGGTGAGGATTAAGCCATTCGTCCAGTTCGTGGTCCCAGGAAATGATTGCGCCGGTAAGCCCGGCAATGATCAGGAAGACGGCAATGAAGAGGCCGAACCAGCGATGAAGGACAACGAGCAGCGAGCGCATGAGAAATACCTGGAAAGTCCGCGATAAAGCCTGTCTGGGTGACGCGGAGCCTAGCACAGATGCCAATCATTCTCATTACAAATGTAAGGTGTCAGGGCTTGCCGCCCCACACAGGATAGGGAATACCGGCCAGGCGGTTGATAACGAATGCCTGCGCGACCAGCAGGGCCACGGCACTGACCAGGATCGGCAGTTGCTGTAATTCGTGCATCAAACCCAGCGAGACGATCAGGGCCGTGGCGCCGGCAGGCGGGTGTGCCACTCGAAAGAGAATCATCAGCGCACTGGTGAGCCCGAGTGATAGTCCTGCGGCGGCGACCCGGGACCATTCTACGCCGGTAATAAAGGCGGCAGGGGCATCGTGCAGACCGAACAGCCAGAGGGAGGCCCAGCCACACAGTGCACCGATAATGTGTCCGCACAACACATTGCGCGGCGATGCCGCATCAGCGGTGGGCACATGAAACAGCAGAAAGGCGGTGGCGCCGAGGGAGGGAAAGATAAAAGCCTGCTGCGTCACCAGCGCGACCATGGCGATCAGGGCAATGCTGAGTCCGCCGTTGACCAGGTTGAAGGCCGCCAGCACCAGTCGTGGATTGAAGCGCTGACTCAGCACTTCAAGGTGCAGCTGCCTCAGCAGCCCGCCAACCAGCTGCTGGCGGACCTGATCTGTCTGTTCGCTCATTGGCGCACCATATGCGGGCATTAAAAGAGCGGGAATGGTAAGGCTTGGGGGGTTGGTGATCAATAATGGTGCGCATTATGTTGCTGGTTGGTGCGGAGAAATCGGGTAATCCGGTGTCGGCATAATCCAACCGCTTACAGCGAAATCCGGTAGCATCAGCAGCTGGATAATCGGGAGAACAACGTGGACGGATTTTTCTCGCAGGCACTGGTGTTATTGGGCGCCACCCTCATCCTGCTACCGCTGTTTCAGCGGCTGGGTCTTGGCAGCATTCTGGGGTATCTGGCGGCAGGGATCGCGGTGGGCCCATTGGGGCTGGGGTTGGTGAGTGGGGGTACGGATGTCCTGCACTTTGCTGAGCTGGGCGTGGTGTTGATGCTGTTTGTGGTGGGGCTGGAGTTGGCGCCGCAACAGCTGTGGGCACAACGGCACAGGTTAGTGGGGCTCGGAGCGACGCAGATGGTGCTGAGTGCGCTGTTGCTGGCAGGGGCCTTTATGCTGTTCGGGTTCGGTGCTCCTCAGAGTCTTGCCATTGGCGCGACGCTGGCGCTGTCATCCACGGCCTTTGTGGTTCAGATGCTGGTGGAAACCAATCAGCTTGGCACCCCCCAGGGGCGGTCGGCGTTTTCGATTCTGTTGTTCCAGGACTTGGCCGTCATCCCAATTCTGCTACTGCTGCCGGTGCTGGCGGGCACCCAGGCCGGTGACGACAGCCCACAATTACTGGCCGGGCTGGCGGCCCTGATTGCAATGGTGCTGGCGGGACGTTATGTGCTGAACCCGTGGCTGGGAAAGCTGGCCCGCTTGCGCAACCCGGAGCTGATGAGTGCCAGCGCCTTGATGGTGGTGCTGGGCTCGGCGGCGTTGATGGAGCACCTGGGGCTTTCTATGGGGTTGGGGGCTTTTGTGGCGGGTGTGTTGCTGGCGAACTCGCCCTATCGGGAGCAGCTCGAAACGGATATTCAGCCGTTCAAGGGACTCTTGCTCGGGCTGTTTTTCCTGGCCATCGGCATGACCATGGACCTGCGACTGCTGCGTGATCACCCCGGTGAGATTGTGCTTTATCTGGTGGCCTTGTTGGTGATCAAGGCGGCGGTACTGATGGCCATCAGCCGTGTGCGAAAACAGACCTGGCGTAGCACGGTGTTGTTTGGCGGGTTGCTCTGTCAGGGCGGCGAATTTGCCTTTGTACTGCTGACGCAGGCGCAAAGCCTGAACCTGCTGGATAGCGCGGTGGCAGGGCAACTGAATCTGGTGGTGGCATTGTCCATGGCGGCAACACCGCTGTTGTTGAAGCTGGTCGCGTTGTTGTGGCGTGAGGACCGTCCTTCGCGTGCACGTCCGGATCTCGAGGAGGAGACGCTGCCGAGCCATCATCCACAGGTGGTGATTGCCGGGCTGGGCCGTTTCGGCCAGATCACCGCGCGAATCCTGGTGGGGCGCAATATCCCGTTTACCGCGCTGGACTCGGACCCGGACGAGATTGACCTGTTGCGGCGCTATGGCAATGAGGTGTATTTCGGTGATGTCACCCGGCTGGACCTGTTGCGTAATGCCGGGCTCGACCACGCCCGGGTACTGGTGCTGGCGGTGGACGATGTGGAGGACTCATTGAAAGCCGTGGAACTGGTGCGACAGCATTTCCCTGCGGTGACGATCGTCGCGCGCGCACGGGACCGTTATCACGCCTACCGTCTCCATGAATTGGGTGTAGACCAGGTGATTCGTGAAACGTTTGAGTCGGCTCTGTTGTCGGCCAGGGTTACCTTGATGCAGTTGGGGGTGCCAGAGTCTACCGCCCTGGATCTGGTGCGCAGCTTCAAGGATCTTGATGAGCGGCTGTTGCGAGAGCAGATCGAACATCGTGGGGACATGGAGATGCTGGTCGAAACCAACCGCAAGGGCCGTGAAGAACTGGAATCGTTGTTGTCCGGCGAGGACCGCTGAGGGGATGGCGCCCTGGCAGGCAGGGCGCCAACAGCTCGGGAGGCGGCGTACGTTTACAGCTTCAGTCTGTTAAGTCCACGACGAATGCCCTGGTCCAGACCAGCCTTGATGATCGGGCCGATCAGCGGCAGTTTGCCTTCAAACTCGATGGTGTAATCCAGCCGGCTGCCGCCCGTACCGGTGTCGGAGAAACGCATCACACCCTTGTGATTCTTCAGCGGACTGCCTTTGGTGATCGTGTACTCGATCAGTTCGTTGGGCACGACCCGGGTAACGGTTTCGTGGAAGGCCGGAGCGATCAGGATTTTCATGTTACGGGTGGAGCCCACTCCGTTGGGGCTGTCCTTGCCTTCCTTGATACGCTGAATCTTGGCCGGGGCGAAAATCAGCTCCAGGTTTTCGTGGTCGCTGAGAAAGTCGAACAGCTTGTCCACGGAAAAGGGGAAGGTTTTGGAAATCTCGATACGTTGCATGCTGGCTCCACATTAGCTCTGGCCCGAACCGGGCCCTATACAGGCTGTTGATTCTGAACGCTGGCCATACGGTCGCAAGGTTAGTTCGGGCCATAGCAGTGTGTCGGTGTTCGGGGCGATGTTCAGGTTGGACATCCGTTGGCCAGCCAACGGGTAATAACGGCAGCGCTTTCTTCACGGCACAAGCTGGCGGACTGCCCGGCCCATAACGGGGAGCAATCGCCACTGCCAGCGGCTTCTGTCGCAGCCCGCAGGGGCCCGATGGCATTGCCTGCCAGCGGAAAAGCGGGCGCCTGTGGCGGGAAATGACCAAGCTCTTCCATCAAACGATTCACCATACCGCGCGCTGGGCGACCGGAAAACGCGGTGGTCAGTGCGGTATGCCTGGCCCGATCACTTTGCAGCCAGGCGCGGTGAACCGGTTTGGTGGTGGCTTCCGGGCACAGCAGATAGGCGGTACCCACCTGAACGGCATCGGCGCCAAGACTAAACGCCGCACTGACCCCTTGCGGGGTGGCAATCCCCCCTGCGGCAATGACCGGGACCGTCACGGCCTCGCGCACCTGTGGAACCAACGCCAGTGTGCCTTGCTGCCGTGTCAGGTCGTCACTGAGAAAATGACCGCGGTGACCCCCCGCTTCAAGCCCCTGGGCAATGATCGCATCGGCGCCGTGATGCTGTAGCCATAGCGCTTCTTCCACTGTGGTCGCGCTGGAGATGACTTGCGCACCGCAGGCCTTTACCTGCTCCAGCAGTCCTTCTGCGGGCAGGCCGTAGTGAAAGCTCACCACCGCAGGCCGAAACTGTTCGATCAGACTGGCGGCATCGGCATCGAAGGGTTTGCGGGACGGGCCTGTCGGGATGTCGGCAGGGTTGACGTCATAGGTCTGGTAAAGCGGCCCCAGGGCACTGGCCCAACGTGCTTCGCCTTGCGGGTCATTGTCAGGGGCGGAATGGCAGAAAAAATTCACTCCCCATGGGCGGCGGGTGGCTTGTGCCAGGGCGCCAAGCTGCTCTTCCAGCTGTGCGGCAGACAGCATGCCTGCGGGCAGCGACCCCAGCCCTCCGGCTTCGCTGACTGCGGCAGCCAGCCGCCAATCCTGTACCCCGGCCATGGGGGCCTGGATGAGGGGTAAATGTGTGCCAGTAAAACAGGGCATGTGGACTCCGCAGTGGCCTGAGACTAAGGCGACCTTACCGTGATAGCCGCGCGTTTGTCAGGAGCCTGCGGAACATTTTGCACTTTTCGGGCGCGCTCGATGTGCCTGCCAATGGGGCGATAATTATATGAATTAAAAGGGTTTTGTGCACATAAAAGGCGCGAGGGCACCGTGCTGGTGCCTGCGAAACAACGCTGCCATACCGGTGAGTATGTATGCTTTGTGAATATGGTTCATTTAAGTGAATGAAATTCAAAGGAAAGAGAATAACCCCGCTCTCACTTATCTGCTTGTGGCATATGGATTGCCTTCACTGGTGTCGTCTTTTTCCAAGGACGCCAATTAACGAGTGATAGAGAGGGTAACAATGAATATGCCTGACAGCATTTCACCGAAGGGGATCATATCGTCACTACTATTGTCTGGAACACTGGCGCTGGCCGGGTGTGGAGGTGATTCCTCTTCTGACCCGGCTGCTGATGAAACGCCAACGGCGAAAACGACACCTGATGCCGTGTTTAGTGGTGAAGCAGCGGATCCTTCAGCGATGGGTCCCTATGCGGTTGCCGAGCACGAGTACGATTTCGGCACCATGGATCTTTACGATGACAAGCGTGACTACACCTACCAGAGCACGCTGCACGGCTACATCCATTACCCGGAAGCCAGTACAGAGCCGGCACCGGTAGTTCTGCTTCTTCATGGGCGCCATGGTACCTGTTACAGCGGCTCCTGGGGCATGCCTTATGAGGAGTGTGAAGATCCCATTCCCAGTTACCGCGGCTATGAGTACCTGTCCCGTAACCTGGCAAGCCATGGTTATGCGGTGATTTCCATCGATGCAAACTATGTGAACGCCAACGACAGCGGCCCCAGCAATGGCGATGCTGGCGCCTTGCAACGTGCGCAGCTGGTAGTTCGGCATCTGGACGAATTCCGTACGGTAAATACCTATGGCGGGTTTGGCATGGATGATCTGGTGGGCAAGCTGGACATGAGCGCCATCGGCATCATGGGGCATTCACGTGGTGGTGAGGGTGTGAACAAGACGGTTTCGTACAACCGTGACCAGGCCGAGCCCCATAACATTGTTGCGGTGTTTTCGCTGGCGCCGACAGATTACAACACCCTGACGGTGAACAATGTGGCGTTCGCTGCATTGGCAGGATACTGCGATGGCGATGTGGAAGACCTGATGGGGAACTTTGCCTTTGATACCTCACGTTATGCCATGCAAAACGATATGTACCCGAAGTTTCAGTTGATCCCGATGGGCGCAAACCACAATTACTACAATACCAAATGGGCAGACGCCGAGCTTGAAAGCCGCCCTGATGACTGGAGTATTCTCGACTCCGAGCAGACCGATCCCCACTGTGGCACCGCGGTGGCCGACAGCGGGCGCGATACCCGTGAGGTACAGAAAGCGCATGGCCTGTTCTTCATGGCGTCATTTTTCCGTACCTTCGTTGGTGGTGAAACGGAGTTTGCCAGTTACTGGAATGGCCAAACCACGGTACCAGGTAATATTTGTCCCGATGGCGTAGGGCCCTGTGATGACCGCTATCTGCTGAGTATCCATGCGCCTTCGGCAGAACGCATGGTCATTGATGACACCCTGGATGCTGCCAGCCTCTTCATCAATAACCTGGGCGGCAACGTGACTTTCGACGGTTTCTCCGATTTTGGGGTGTGCCAGACCAATGGGCGCCCCGGTGAAGGCTGCGCGGTTGCCGAGCCCACGTTCAATACCGCAGAGCAGGTTTATATGACCTGGGATGCAGCGGCGACCTACCGTACCGAGTTGCTGGGGGTGGATGTCACCGACTATCAAGTGCTGTCGTTGCGGGTGGGTGTGTCTCACGGCGATGAAGACAATCTGGGCGGACAGGATTTCACCATTGTGATGGAAGACCTGGATGGCAACAGCGTGTCGGTACAGGCGACGGATTACAGCGAAGCATTGTTCTACCCGCCTGGGCGGGATTTTGATGACGATGGTTCGCGTAAAACGGTGCTCAACGGTGTTGATATCCCGCTGACGGCCTTTGCAGGTATCGATTTCAACAACGTCAATGCCGTGTCACTGGTGTTCGATCAGACGCCCGCGGGCAGCATTCAAATGACCGATTTGTTGCTGCAGCGTGTCGAGCGGTAATGCCAAAAGAAAAATAACAGGTAACCCATAACACTTGCATGCCCCTTGCCACTGGCAGGGGCATGATTTTCGCAATGTCAGCGGTGTGCTTCCGGCATGCTTATGACGGGCTTTCGAGGTGACGCTTCAGGGTTTGCAGATCTGCAACCACTGCGTCGTGATCTGCCTGAAACTGCTGATCGTCCATGTCGTCACGGCGAAACAGGGTAAAGGTGCATTCGCTGCCGTCGCCATTGGGCACCACGCGCAGGGGGTTGTACACCACCTGCCCGTCGTCCATTTCTACCGAGTGATCCATCACCCCATAGGCATTGCGCTCAGCGAAGCGGATTCGTGCCTGGCCGAACGGGGCCTGTGCAATCCAGATGTCGCCGTCCTGCACCAGTTCCGCCTGGGTAAGGCCGGCTGCCCAGAGCGGCAGATTTGCCGGGTTTGAGGCAAAGTCGTACACCTGCTGTGCGGCGCACTGGATCGACACGCTGAGGTGAATCACCGGCTTCACGGTGCGCTGCCTTCCTTGTGGGTGTCGTCAGAGGGTGCCGGGGCGCTGGCCGGCGCCCGTACGGTCGCCTGGCCGATCCCGCGGGGATCGCTTGCCGCGGTCAGTTCGTTGCTGTCGGTTCGCCACAGGATGGCATGCATATCGCCATAATCCCGGCCGGTAGAGACGACCTTGTGGCCCAGCAGCATCAGCTGTTTGGCTTCCTCGCTGCCGACAAACGCGGGTTCTGCCTGAACTTCATCGGGCAGGTACTGATGGTGATACCGCACCCTGCCCACCCAATCATCGACGGGCTGGTTATTGGCCGCTTCCAGCACACCGAGCATGACCATGGAAATGATGCGGCTGCCACCGGGGGTGCCGAGGATGGCAATGCGATCGTCGAACTCCACAAAGGTGGGCGTCATGGAGGACAGCGGGCGTTTGCCGGGTGCGATGGCATTGGCCTCGCTGCCGACCAGACCGTAGGCATTGGGGCTGCCAGGCTTGGCGGAGAAATCATCCATTTCGTTGTTGAGCAGGACGCCGGTGCCGGGGGCCACAAAACCGCTGCCAAATGGCAAGTTGATGCTGAGGGTGGCGGCGACCCGGTTGCCCTCGCTGTCGAGTACCGACAGGTGGGTGGTGTGGGTTCCCTCATCCACGCCAACCGGTTTGCCCAGACTACTGCTGGGGGTGGCCTTGTCGAGAGTGATGCTGGCGGCGCGCTGGCGGGCATACTCCGTGCTCAACAGCTTATCCACAGGCATATCCACAAAGTCGGGATCGCCCAGATAGCGGGCCCGATCCTGATAGGCTCGCCGCATGGCTTCGATGGCGATGTGTGGCGTCATGTCGCCGGTATGCCCGTCGTTGAACTGGCTGATGATGTTGAGGGCGTTGCCCATGACAATGCCCCCGGAGGACGGTGGCGGTGCCGAAACGATGCGTGCGCCCCGAAAGTGGCTGACCGTGGGGGTGCGCTCTACCACCGAGTAGTTGGCGAGATCATCCAGTGTCCAGATGCCGCCGCCCTGCTGAACCCCCTCGACCAGTTGCCGGGCAACGTCTCCCTGATAGAAGCCGGCCTTGCCGTTGTCCGCAATGGCCGTGAGCACGCGGGCCAGATCAGCCTGTTTGATCACATGGCCAGTGGGCGGCACCTTGCCGTTGTGCAGGAAGATGGCCGCGGCGTCCGGGAACCGGTTGAGCACCTCTTCACGGTAGCCGGCCAGCTTGCGGTAATGGGGGTCGATGGCAAAGCCGTCCCGTGCCAGCGTGATGGCGGGCGCCAGGGTGGTGCTGAGCGGTAGCCGCCCATAGCGGCTGGCCAGATGCACAAAGGCAGCCGCCTGGCCGGGAATGCCAGCGGCGCTGGGGCCATTCACCGCCCAGTCACGCATGACCTTGCCGTCCTTGTCCTGATACATGGTGGCGGAGGCGGCGCCCGGGGCGGTTTCGCGGGCATCCACAAAGGTCTGGAACTGGTCGCTTTGACGATGCAGCAGCCAGAAACCGCCACCGCCCATGCCCGCGGAATAGGGCTCGACCACCGCCAGGGCGGCGGCGACGGCGACGGCGGCGTCAAAGGCGTTGCCGCCCTGATCCAGGATCTCCAGGCCGGCCTCGGTGGCTAACGGATGCGCACTGGCCACGGCATTTTTGCCCGGGCCTGCGGCCTGGGCGGTCAGCGTGAGCAGCAGCAGTAGAGGGATCAGGTAGCGCATGGGGGTTCCTCCTTGAAGGCCGGTGTTGGTGAGCAGTGTCCGGCGTTGTTGTTATGCCTTAGTTGAAAGTTAAAAGGTTAAAGGTGAAACGCGGTGTTGGTCTTTGTGTTCTTGGACGCCCTGCCCGCGTCCCCCGCTAAGGGAGAGGGTAAGGCGCTCCAAAGCCCAATCACCAAGCCTGCGCTTTTGAACTTTTAACTTTGAACGGCTATTTCTGCCGCGCCTTGCGCTTCTCTTCCAGCGCGTCTGCCACCAGCGGTGGGACGAAGTTGCTTACATCCCCGTCCAGCAGGGCGATCTCGCGGATCAGGGAGCTGGAAATAAAGGACAAGTGTTCGGCGGGGGTGAGAAACACGGTTTCCAGATCCGGGGCCAGTTGGCGGTTCATATTGGCCAGCTGGAACTCATATTCAAAGTCGCTGACGGCGCGCAAGCCCCGTAGCAGGATGTTGCCGCCCTGCTCTTCACAGAAATGCGCCAGCAGTTTGGAAAAGCCGCAGACCCTGACATTGGGCAGGTGGGACAGCACCCGCTGTGTAAGTTCGACCCGTTCTTCAAGGGTGAACAATGGCCCTTTCTTTTCGCTGGCAGCAATGCCGACCACCACTTCATCGAACATCTTGGCAGCCCGTTCCACCAGGTCCAGGTGGCCATTGGTAATAGGATCGAAGGTGCCGGGGTAGATTACGCGGTTGGTCATAGGGGAATTGCCTCTCTGTCTGCAGGATCCATGGCGGGACAAGGTCCGCCATTACCGTGGCGCAAGGATACCCCAAGCGCCGGCTGCCGTGCAGGTCTGTGGGTGGGTGTCGTTTTGGGCGGGGGGTAATGCGCGCATCGGRGGGGGCGCCCAGGCGTGGTGGGGGGCGAGTGGAAATGACAAAAATGTGACGATAAAACTGGTTAACAGGTCACAAAATGTCACGTTTTGTGCTTTTCCTGTAAGCAATATCCTACAAAGAATTAAGCGATTTCCGTGTTGTTTTGCCTTGCACAATTGGTCAGATTTTGATCCGTTGATGTGAAACTTTCTTCATCCCCAAATAACGGCCGCTTGTCGCCCCAAGGTTCCCTGATCCCGTTTGGGAGGACTAGCGTGAGAAGCAGATCACTGATGAACAGAGAAGTAGAGCGAAGGGAGTAAGGGCTTGCTCCCACAGGGCAGAAGGAAAGTATCACTCCATGGATGTGAATAACAATGAAGCAGCAGCGACTTGGTTTTGTAGGTTTAGGGGATGACACGGCCAGTGCCTGTTTATCCATGTTGAAGATCATGGACGGGCGCTCAGGTATCTCGTGGAGTCTCAGCGATCCGGATGCGGCCGATGTGTTGATGGTCGCCAACGAAAGCACCGATGAAACCCGACGCTGGGAACACACCAGCAAGCCCCGGATTGTGGTTTACCACCACAACGAACCCAAACCTTCTGCCTCCCACGTCTTGCAACATCCTTTCCGTGTCATGCAGCTGCTGAGTGTCCTTGAAGATGTTGCCAGTCTGCTTGCTCCCACCCAATCTCAGACACCGCTGAAAACGGACTTGCCCCCTTCCAGTATTCAGGCGGGCGCAGAAGCCGCTGACGTGGGAGAGTTCTGGGACAGTCTACATGAACTTCTTTATGGAGATTTTCCTGCCGCAGCCCACTGGTACGTGGCGCAAAGCGATGAAGGAGAATTGTGGCTGGATGCCCGCAGTCGTCGTTTCATGGCAGACCCGTTGTTGCTCAAGCGGATGATGCATCACAACATCCGCCCCGGGGTACTGCGGGCCTGTAATGCTCCTGCTACCGAAGGTGCTGTGGCGTGCTCGTTGTTTGCCATGAGCTGGATGATAACACCGCATCTGCCCGCGGGGCTCTCATCCTGGATCAGTGCGGACAGCGCCTTTCAGCTATTGCGCTGGCCAAGCTTTGGCAGCCTTGCCAAAAGCCGTTCTGATCTCACCCTGTGTGCCTTGTTGACGAAGAAAGCGCTTACTCGCGATCAGGTGCTGTCGCTTTCTCAGGCGGCGGAAGATGACACGGACCGTTTTATCAATGCCTGTGCCATGAGCGGCCTGATGCGTTACGACAAGGCGGATTTGCAAACGTTGCCGGGCGTCTCGGCAGAGGCTGCGGGGAGCCGTTTCGGCGGGCTGATCAAGGGACTGCGTAGTCGACTGGGGTTGAGTGCATAGCGATGACCGAAGGCGAGTTCAAAATTATTTTTACCGGGCCCATGGGCGCAGGCAAGACAACGGCGATAACGGCGCTGAGTGACCAGGAATGTGTCTCGACAGATGTGGTCAACACCGATCTTGAACAGTGCGACAAGGCGCTGACGACCGCCGCCCTGGATTACGGCCATATTGATATCCCCGGTGCCAGCGGAGTGCGTTTATACGGCACACCAGGTCAGGAGCGTTTTCGCTTTATGTGGCCAATTCTGGCCAGCAATGCCGCAGGGGTCATTGTGCTTCTGAATGGCCAGCATCCCGATCTTGACGAACACCTGTCGACCTTTGTTGATGCCTTTTGGGAAGGCGGCCGGATGCCGATGGTGATTGGCGTGGGGCGTCTCTCTGATGATGACTTTTTCACCATTGATGCCATTACCGAGGCGCTGGTTGAACGCAACATCAATCCGCCGGTTCTGTCAGTGGATGTGAGAAGGAAAGACGATGTGCTGCTTCTGGTCGAAGCACTGCTTTGTCAGATTGAAGTTAACGAACTGGGGTTGGCGGAAGCATGAAAGCAGGATCCGTTATTAGTAAAACAGCGGTTGGTATTGCCGAAAAACAGTTACAGATTTTCAGCAACAGTACGCCAGGGGTTACCTCTGCGGTGCTGTTGAGCAGTGACGGTTTCGAAGTTGCTGCATTGCAGGTGGACAAAAAGAGCGCCAGCCGCCTGGCGGCCATGGGGAGTTCTCTGGCCGCCATTAGTTCCGCTATCGCCAAGGAGGCGGGTATTTCCGAGTGCAGTCGTCTGATCGTGGAATCGGACGAAGGCGTCGTGGCGGTTATGAAAGTACCGAATCTTGAACCACCCATGGCACTTGCCGTGGTGGCCAATGATGCCTCTTTGCTTGGGCAGCTTCTTTGGGGAGCCAAAACCTGCTGTGAAGAGTTAAGCAAGAAACTGGGTAACCAATCCTGAATCTACGTAGAAAAAAGCCTTTCTTTAGGAGAAGTATTATGGCGAATGTAAAAGACAGCATGGCGGCCCTGTTGGAACCCGATGGTGCAATGTGTACCGCTATTGTGGATGCCAACAGCGGTATGGTTCTGGGGCAGCAGGGGACGGGTCTGGATCTGGAGCTGGCTGCCGCAGGTAACACCGAAGTGGTGCGTGCGAAGATGAAAACCATGAAGTCTCTGGGTCTGAACGACAAGATCGAGGACATTCTGATTACCCTCGGTACCCAGTATCACATCATCCGACCGGTGTCTTCGAAGGAAGGGTTGTTCATCTACTTGGTGCTGGATAAGGCCAAGTCGAATCTGGCACTGGCTCGTCGAGCCTGTCAGGAAGTGGAAAACTCGCTGGAGCTGTAAGTTTTCTGTCTCGTGTTACCGCCGGCACTCCCATGCCGGCGGTTCTTTTTTCGGGATGTCTTGGCATCGCCGGGACGCACACAGGTCCGCGCCCGGACCGCTATTTGCCCGCCAATGATAGTAACGGTCAATTCTGATCTTTTTGGTAACCCGCCCTGCCTGACAATTCGCTGACTTTTCTGGTGTCTGCCAAGTTTGGCTTCTAGGTTGGAGCCAACTGTGAATGCATACCAAGGAGTTCAGCATGGCCGCCACCCAAAGTGAAATGGCACACGATAATGCCGTGACGGGATTTGCCCAGGCACAACAGACCGGCACAAGCAGTGAGGAAGCCCTGGCGATTTTCGATGCACTGGAGCCGGTGGAGGCCGATTTCATGCTGGGGGCGTGGAAAGGGGAAGGTTTTGAGACCGGCCACCCCATGGACGGTATGCTTGAGCGTTGCCATTGGCACGGCAAGCGTTTCGACACCACCGAGCATGTGCACCCGCTGGTATTTCGCAAACGTAACGGCGAGCTGTCCAGCGTCAAGCCGCTGCTGGCCATGCCAGGCCTTGGCCTGCTGGACAAGCTCACCTTCCTGAAAACCGATGCCGCAGGGGCCATGTTCCAAACCCTGATTCCCCTGCTGTCCGGCAACAAGTCTGCTGCCCGTCTGCGCATGACCACCTACCGCGGCAAGCCCACCGCGACCATGGTGTACGACAACCTGCCCATCAATGATGTCTTTCGCAAGGTGGATGACAATACCGTGCTCGGCATCATGGACCTGAAAGGCATGAAGCAGTCTTTCTTCTTTGTGCTGCGTCGCGACAGCTAATGCTCGCGCTGCGTGCAGCACAAAAAGTGCTGCACGCAGAGAGTCAGCACCCCGTCCGTGTCCGGGTGCACCAACCCGTGCTGTTTCATGTAGTCGCTGCTGGCCCGTGTATCGAACCGGGTTGTCTGAATGAAGTGCAAGGCTTCCGGCCAGGTATTCATTAACCGTGGTAACCCGGGCAACCGTAACAATCCTCTCAATAGTGGTATCGGCATATAGTGGCGGGGCGGTTTACGTCCCAGTGCTGCCGCACAGTGTTGCAGGAGCCCGCCCAGTGATGGCGTGTTTGGATCCAGCGCGAGCAGTCGTGCAGGGGCCTGTGGGTCAACACAGGCAAGGGCGATAAGCTCGGCGAGCCCGTCCACGCAGACCAGCGGCAACCAGTGGCATTGACTCCCCGGGATCATGGCCAACCGGCCGGTGTGCAGGTTGGCAATCAGCTGGTAAAGCGGTTGCTGGGGGTCCAGTTCTCCGCGTTGGCTGTGACCGGACACCGTCGCCGGCTGGATTTCTACCATGTCCAGCGGGTGTTGACGGGCAAACTCCCGTACCCGTATGGCCGCTTCCAGCTTGCTGGCTTCGTAACCGCCAGCCCGCGTGTAGACACTGGGCCATTCGGTCTTTCCTCCAGGTTGGGTATCGATCCCCAATCGAGCCAGATGCGCGTGGTTTTCGAGCATGAAACCACTGATGAACACCAGCCGGCATTGTTGTTGTCTGGCCAGTTCCGCTACCGCCAGGCTGCCCGCCACGTTGGTGCGCCGGGCTTCTGCCATGGCGAGCTGCCAGGCAAACCGGGCGCCCAGATGTACGATCGCGGACAGCGCGGGTAACGGGCCCTGCAGCCCCAGCGAGGTCTCGTCCAGGTCGCCTTTTACGGCGCTGAGTGCGTGTTCGTCACCCCCAAGCTGGCGAATCTGTTGCTTCAATGTGGGCAGTTGTGTGGTCGGGTCCCGCAGTAGCGCAACGACATGATGCTGTTGGCTCGTCAGTGTGGCGCAGACATGGCGGCCAATAAAACCGGTGGCACCGGTAACCAGAATGGTCATTGGGTCAGGCTCCTTGCAGTGTGTGATGGGTGGGGTCTGTTGTCACCCTAAAGGCTGGAGTAAGCTCCAAGGTCAAGCACGACCTTCAGCCACTGAGACAGGGAGGGTGTCCGATGCGAATTGCCGAGTTGGAAGCTCGCACCGGTGTAAGCCGGGATACGCTTCGCTATTACGAAAAGGAAGGACTGCTGCAGGAGGTCTCTCGCAGCGGCAATAACTACCGGGATTATCCGGAAAAGGCGGTGGAGCGGGTGGCCATGTTGACCCAACTCAAGGGGCTGGGTTTCACCCTGCGGGAAATTCGCGACGTGCTGGATGCATTGCGGGCAGACAGTATCAACTGTGCTGAGGGGGCGAGGTTGATGGCGAGCAAGCGGGCGGCCGTGAAGGCGCGAATCCGCGAACTCAGACAGCTCAGCGCTCTGCTGGGCAAAGAGCAAGCGCGGCTGGAGCAGCAGGCCCGTGAGCATGGGCAGGCCATTCATGAATAATCTGCCCCCCTCGGGTTTTGCTCCACAATATACGTTGCGTGAGCGTTGGCGGATGCTGTTGCTGACGTTGCTTTGGGCGGTGCCGTTATTGTTGCTGACAACAAAAATTTTCCTGCCCTGGTTCGACGCGGTTGTGCCCCTTGCCCACTGCCATGAATACCTGGGTATCAATGGATTGACGCTGGTGATCTATGGCGTGTTAGTCGGCTTGCCCGCTTCGCTGGTGATCGTGGTGGTGTTGTTGGAAGGGCGACGAAGCTGGCGCACCTGGCGGCTCGGGCAGTTCCCCCTGCCAGGAGAAAAGGTGTTGCGCCCGACCCGTTATGTGTACGGCCGGCGGGCCCGTTTGCGCCCGGCGTTGTTTTTCATGGTTGTGTTGTTGGTGTGCGGTTTGTCGGCGCAAGGCTGGGTGTGGGCAGGTAATCTTCTGCCAAAATTGACGCCGGATTTGTCCGTGTGTTTTTCGGGGATCGCGAGATGAGGACAACATGAGCACAGCACAGTGGGTGACGGTGTTGGTGGTGATTGGCTTGGCCCCATTGGGGTTGGCGCTGCTGGGCAGTGGTATTGCCCGGTTGAAAGGCACACGGCTGGATGCCGCCGAAGCCGAGCCCTGTTTCGTGGCGGGTGTGGATATCAGTGGTGTGCTCTACACGCTGTTCATGTGCCACTGGCTGATGATTTTCACGGCCCCGATCGGTGTCGGGGGTGTGATCTGGGGTGCGGTGGTGACGTTCTGGTAGGGGTTGCCGGTCCCGTCGGGTGAAGGCCCTTTGCGGTGCCCTTTGGGCTCTGAGCCTGCCGGGCCCCGGAGACAAGGCGCGGGGCGTTGTCTCCGGGGCTTGCCGGTAAACGCGAGTCACACGCTGAGTGCTTCCGCCAGTCGTGTCGCGTTGCGGGCACTGATGCCGTAGATGGTGAGCTGTGGGTTAACCCCGAGGCTAGTGGGGAACACCGATCCATCAATGACGTACAGGCCATTCAGGTACTTGTAGCTGCCGTCACTGTTAACGGTGCAGTGGCTGTCATCCTGCCCCATGGTTAAGCCTCCCATCACATGGGCGCTGCCCAGGCCGGTAATGGTGGGCGCATAGTCCAGGCTGGCTATGCCGGCTTTGGCTTCCTTCCAGCTTTTGTAGTACGGGGCATCGTGGTGCCCTGGCCGAACCTGTTTGGCGCCCGCCGCAAACTGCATTTCCAGCATGGTCAGATGGGCACGTCGGGTGCCGTCGAGCAGGTAGTCATTCACCGGGTAGTCCAGCAGCGGCTCGCCATTGTCCCGCAGTTCTACACGGCCGCCCTGGCTGTCTTCATGGAAGCCGTCGCGAAGCAGGGCGATGGACGCGGCCAGGTTGGGCAACTGTTCCGCCTGCTGTCGTGCATCGATGCCGTAACCGCCGACCAGCGCCGTATTCAGGCCAGGATGCATGGGCATCATTTCCAGCTTGTAGCCTGCCGGGCCATCGACTCCATGCTTGAAGACAAACTCATCGGAGTACATGGATTGCGGGGCACCGTAGTAAGGAGCGATTTCCTTGTCGTAAATGCCGTAGGCAAAATTGGTGGGGTGCAGGAAGGTCCGTGTGCCGACCAGCCCCTTGGGGTCCGGCGCCTCAGAGCGTAACAGCAACGCCGGGCTCTGCATGCTGCCACCGGCGGTGACCACGGCACGGGCCTTCAGGGTGACCGTGGCGCCAGTGGGCTGTTTGTCGTTTTGCAGGGGATGGACGATCACCCCGGTGACCGTGTCACCCTCAATCACCAGCTGGTGTGCCTGGGCGCTGTGGATCAGGGTAGCGCCTTGGTTGAGCGCTTCCGGAAGGGTGGTGACCAGCATGGACATCTTGGCATTGGTCGGGCAGCCCATGCCGCAGTAGCCGATGTTCCAGCAGCCGCTCACATTGCGGGGGATCACATCCACATGCCAGCCCTTGGCATCGCAACCGCGCTTGAGCACATCGTTGTTGGCGTTGGGGGGCATGATCCACTTTTCGATGTTCAGGCGCTGCTCCATTTTGGCAAACCAGGGATCCAGGGACGCCCGGTCGAGCCCGTCCACGCCGTAGCGATCGCGCCAGAAATTCAGGGTTTCGTGAGGGGTGCGGAAAGAACTGGTCCAGTTGACCACGGTGGTGCCGCCCACTGCCCTTCCCTGCAGGATGGTCATGCCGGCATCCTTGGTGGCACGCATGGCGCCTTCCTGATACAGGTCGCGGTAGGCCTCGCCTTCGTCCATGTTGAACTGGTCAGAGGTTTTCAGCCGGGCGGCCTCGACGATGATGACCTTCAGGCCTTGCTGGCTGAGAATTTCGGCGCTGACCCCGCCACCGGCACCACTGCCGATAATGACGACATCGGCTTCCAGGGTGCGGTTGTCGTGAATGGTTCGGCCGTCGATCACGTCCCAGCCATTGGCGGCGGGGTCTTTCCACGGATCGGACACCTTGATCGGGAGAGAACTGAGGTCCTGCATGGCTAATCCTTGTTATTTGGCTGGCAGACAATCAGGCAAGTATTTTCTTTGGCGGGCCGGGGTAGCCGGTGCTGCGCGCGGCCTCCGGTTTCACATACCAGGCCATGTGCATTGGCTGGGTAAGGCCCTTGAGGGCCATGCGGGCAATGCTGTTTTCCTTGGCTGACCAGTCGGCCAGGGTCTGTTGCAGTTGCTCGTCACTTTGCTCGGCAAAGCTTGCCCAGGTGCCGGTCAGAAACCAGCGGGCGGCGCCCAATTGCAGCAGATCCAGTAACTGGAACAAGGTCGCCCGTGTGCCGGGCATGGCGCCTTCCAGAAGATCGTCATAGGCCTTCATGCCATCTTCGGCAGACGCGTTGACCGCGGCCAGCGCCGGGCCCATGACCACGCCAACCAACGGGGTGAGCAGTTCGATGTCTTGCTGACGAAAGTAGCGGTAGCCCGTCGCTGGGCCATCATTGCTGGCGCAGCCACTCAGCAGGGCGAGCCCGGAGCCGGTGGCGAGCATGGCGCTGCCAAAGGCGCCCAATTTGAGGAAGCCGCGACGGTTGATTCCCTGATCCATAGCGCACTCTTGTTTGTTGTTAGTGTTGGTAGTGGAGACCAGCTTTGAATAAATCCACAGGACGAACAAGCCATAAACGGTTAATAACAAGGTGAAAAACGTCACCCCGGGTGCGCCGGGATGACGTGGTGTCCTGCGGTCGGCTCCAGGATTATTTCAGCATGTGCTTGAACATGAACTTGTGCATGCCCCGGCCATAAGGCGGCAGGATAAACCTGGTGGCGTTGAACTTGCCCTTCTTGTAAATCCCTTTTGCCTTGGAGAAGGTCTGGAAACCTTCCGGGCCGTGGTAGGCCCCCATGCCGGAGGGGCCGATACCGCCAAACGGAATGTCATCCACGCCCACATGCGAGATGGTGTCGTTGAGGCAGACGCCACCGGAATGGGTGTGCTTGAGCACCTGGTCGCAGTTGTCCTGGTTCCAGTCGAAGTAGTACAGCGCCAGCGGACGGGGGCGGTCGTTGACGTACTCGATGGCCTCATTGAGTGTCTTGTAGGGCACGACAATCATCAGCGGGCCGAAGATCTCATCTTGGGCAATGCGCATGTCATCGGTGACATTGAGCACCATGGTGTGAGGGATCTTCTGGCTGCCGGTGAAATCTTCGTTGGCAGGGTTGATCTCGATCACCGTGGCGCCTTTTTCGCGAGCCTCCTGAATGTAGCCTGTGAGGCGGCTGTGCTGACGCTCATTGACGATGGCCGTGAAGTCCGGGTTGTTCACCATGGTCGGGTACGACTGCGTCACCTGGGCTTTCCAGGCCTCGATGAATTCATCCATGCGATGTTCCGGGCACAGAATGTAATCCGGGGCGACACAGGTCTGGCCGGAGTTCAGGCACTTGCCGAAGGCAATCCGTTCAGCGGCGTCCTTCATGGGGAAATCCTGGCCGATGATGCAGGGGCTCTTGCCGCCCAGTTCCAGGGTCACCGGCGTCAGATTATTGGCGGCGGCACGCATCACATGTTTGCCCACCGCGGTGGAGCCGGTGAACAGCAGATGGTCGAAGGGCAGCTGGGAGAAGGCCTGGGCCACGTCCACTTCACCGTTGATGACGGCGACCTGGTCTTCCGGGAACAATTCGCCAATCAGCTTTTCCAGCAGCGCGCCGGTGCGGGGAGTGGCTTCACTCATTTTCACCATCACCCGGTTGCCGGCGGCGAGCGCCGTGATCAGCGGTACGACGGCCAGCTGAATCGGATAGTTCCAGGGCACCATGATGCCCACCACACCCAGCGGCTGGTATTCCACCCAGGTCTTGCCGGGCCAGCTCAGGGCGCTGACATGACGCTTGCTGGGCTTCATCCACTTGCGCAGTCGCTTGGTGGTGTACTTCAGGCCTTCCAGGGTAATCATGATCTCGGCCAGCTTGGTCTCGTCCACCGCACGGTTGGTGAAATCCGCGCTGATGGCATTGGCCCAGGCATCCTGGTGGTCCACCAGCATGGGGCGAATGCGGCTGATCAGGTCAATACGCTGTTCGGCAGTGGGATAGGGATGCTGGCGGTAGGCCGCCTTCTGGGCATCAAAAATGCGCTGCATGCGCTGGATTTCAGTATTGTTCTGCTGCAGTTCTTTCACTTCGGCGACCATGGTCTTCGCCTCCCGAGTTCAATTGTTGTGACTGTTTTGTATAAGATGGCTGCCGGTAGCCCACTGCAAAGTCCGGTTCGCTACCGCCTAAAAATTAATCTTGAATCGATTTTTAGAGTAATTACTCTAAGAGTCAACAGCGCTTCTGTAAACGTCGACCTTTGGCCCATAATGACCAGCACTAAAGACCGTATCCTCGAAACCAGCCTGGCCCTGTTCAACCAGCAGGGAGAACGCAACGTGACCACCAATCACATTGCCGAGGCGCTGGGCATCAGCCCGGGCAACCTGTACTACCACTTCCGTAACAAGGGAGTGATTGTGGCGGGGTTGTTCGACCGCTATCAGCAGCAGTTGCTGCAACTGCTCGAAGCGCCCCAGGGACCGCTGAGCTGGCGGGTGAAGGTGTACTATTTCGAAGGGTTGCTGGCGGCCATGTGGCAGTACCGCTTTTTTCACCGGGACCTGTCCCACTTCCTGCAGGCGGACCCACAGCTGGCCGCCAGCTACCACCGTTTTGTGCAGGCGGTACTGGTTCGCGGGACGGTGATTTACGAGGAATTGCGCAGCAGTGGCATTATCGAGGTCGATGACGAACAGCTGCAGGGGCTGATGGTGAACACCTGGATCATCATGTCCACCTGGGCGGCGCTGGTGCACGGTTTGCGCCCGGATGCGGCCAGCGATGAAGCCCTGGACGAAGGGCTGATGCGCCACGGCATCTACCAGATTATCTGTCTGGAAGAGCCTTTTCTGCGCGGTGAGGCCCGTGACCATCTTCAGGAGATGAAAGACCGTTACCGCTCGGCGGACAGCACCATGCAGCTGTTGATGGGGTTTCCCATGGAGCTTGCCGGGGAAGAATGAGGCCGGGTGTGGCGGCGAGCGCGGCTTGCGGCCGCCGCGCTCGCACGGTTCAGTCGGTCAGCCAGCTGACCTTGCCCTGGCACACGGTGAGCTTCACATTGCCTTTCAGTACCGCGCGGCGCCACGGCGAGTTGTTGCCGGCGGATAGCCAGTGTTCGCCATAATCCTTGCGACTTTGCGCATCCACCACACACAGGCTGGCCGGGCGACCGGTTTCCAGCTGACCTGCCTGAATACCCAGGCAGCGTGCCGGCGCGGCGGTGACTGCATCCAGTGCCCGGGTCAGGCTCAGCTTGCCCTCGTCCACCAGTTCCAGTACCAGTGACAGCAGGGTATCCACGCCAGCCATGCCTGGCCGGGTTGCCGGGAACGGTGCCGCCTTGCTGGACGAGCCGATCGGGGTGTGCTGGGAGCAAATGGCGTCGATGGTGCCGTCGGCGACTGCCTCCAGCAGGGCTTCGCGGTCCTGGGCACTGCGCAGCGGGGGGATCACGTGGCAGTAGCTGTTGAAGCCTTCCAGTGCGGATTCGTCCAGCAGCAGATGCTGAATGCTGACATCGGCCGTTACCGGCAGGCCCTGCTGCTTGGCTTCACGGAGCAAGCGCAGGGACTGACGGCTGGAAATCTGTTGAAAGTGCGCACGCACCCCGGTGGCTTCCACCAGCAGCAGATCCCGGGACAAATCGACGCTCTCAGCGATGGCCGGGATGCCGGGCAGCCCCAGACGGGTGGCCACGGGCCCTTCATGGGCACAACCGCCGGCACTGAGGGCCGAGTCCTGTGGGCGGAACATGACGGGCATATCGAAGGTGGCGGCATATTCCAGGCAGCGTTTCAGCACCAGGGCGCTGGCAATACGGCGCCCGGCATTACCGGCAGCAATACAGCCCGCCTTGGCCAGGGTGGCCATTTCCGCCAGCTGTTCACCCTGCAGCCCCTGGGTCATGGCCGCGATGGGCATAATGCGGGCAAAGCCCGCCTGCCCGGCCTGTTCGCGAATCAGGCGCACCACCGCAGTGGAATCGACCGGTCCGCAATCGGGCTGGGCCGCCATGTGGGTAATACCACCGGCAGCGGCAGCGCGGGTTTCGCTGGCGATGTCGCCAGTGCGACCACTGCCTGGCAGCGACAGGTGCACACAGGCATCCACCAGACCTGGCAACACCCAATGGCCGTCCGCTTCAATAATGTCGGCACCGGGGGCGTCGAGACTGGCGCCGATACGTGTCAGGCGCCCGTTTTCGATCAACAGGTCAGCCACATCATCGCGACCAGAGGCGGGGTCGATCACCCGACCTTTGCGGATCAGGATATTGGCCTTAGCTGCCATGGGCGCCTCCTTGTGCGGCCACGCTGTCCTGACCGCTGATCGCCATGGACATGACCGCCATCCGCACGGCGATCCCGAAGGTGACCTGGTTGAGAATCACCGAGCGGGGGCCGTCAGCCACCTCTGACGCGATTTCCACCCCCCGGTTGATGGGGCCCGGGTGCATCACGATGGCGTCCTCTTTGGCGAATTGCAGTTTGTCGTTGTTGAGCCCGTACAGCCGGAAGAATTCCCCTTCACTGGGCAGCAAGGCAGAGTCCATGCGCTCTTTTTGAAGGCGCAACATGATGACCACATCTACCTCTTTGAGGCCCTGGGCCATATCGGTAAAAACAGTGGCGCCCAGGGCTTCGGCATCCACGGGTAACAGGGTTTTGGGGCCGATCAGGCGGACTTCTTCGGCCCCCAGCGTATTCAGGGCGTGGACCTGGGAGCGGGCCACTCGGGAGTGCAGGATATCGCCGACAATGGCCACCTTCAGGCCGGCAAAGCCGCCCTTGTAGTGACGAATGGTGTACATGTCGAGCATGGCCTGGGTCGGGTGGGCATGGCGCCCGTCGCCGGCGTTGATCACGGCCACATTGGGGGTGACCTCGTTGGCGATAAAAAACGGTGCGCCGGAATCCTGGTGGCGCACTACGAACATGTCGGCGGCCATGGCTTCCAGATTGCGCAGGGTATCGAGCAGGGTTTCGCCCTTGCTGGTCGCCGACTTGGCAATGTCCAGGTTGAGTACGTCCGCGCTCAGGCGCTGGGCAGCCAGCTCGAAGGTGCTGCGGGTACGGGTACTCGATTCGAAGAACAGATTCACCACGGTCTTGCCGCGCAGCAGCGGCACCTTCTTGATGGACCGTCCACCCACATCGACAAAACTGGCGGCGGTATCAAGGATGTCTTCCAACAGGGGACGGGGGAGGTGCTCGGTGGTGAGGAAATGGCGAAGCTTACCGTCGTCGGTAAGTTGTACGCGGGAGGATGGCGCAAGCGTCATTCGGAGGCCTGTTATCAGTTTCCTGGGCCACCGTGCCGGTGGCAGTTTTTTCGCAAGACAAGGCGCCGTGAGCACCGTGTAGTTATTCTACATAAGTGAACGGCAACACCGTATTGCGGAAAAAGGGACCCGGCCCTTCGGGTTGTGCCGTAAATAGCGCCATGCCGTGTTGCTCGTCGTTCATTTGGATAAACCAAACATCACTCCTCGCGCCTTGCCTGGCGCTATTTACGGCGCAACACGGCGGCCCAGGAAACTGATAACAGGCCTAGGCCATTGTGTCTCGTATCTCCGCCACAAGGGGGGCGGGCCCGCGTAATTCTACCCGTTGATGGGGGGGCAATGCCAAAGTTTCGCCACAAATATCGGCACGAATCGGCAATTCCCGGTGGCCGATATCAAACAGCACTGCCAGGCTGATGGACGCCGGGCGGCCAAAATCGAACAGTTCATTCATGGCTGCACGTATGGTGCGGCCGGTCATCAGCACATCATCCACCAGCAAAATGTGCTGGCCATCCACATCAAAGGGCAGCTTGGAGGGGGTGACTGTGGCTTTCAGGCCCCGTGTATCGAAGTCGTCCCGGTAGAAGGCTGGATTCAGGGTGCCCATGGGCAGCGGCTTGGCCAGTTTGTTGTTCAGTGCGGTGGCGACCCAGGCGCCGCCGGATTCGATGCCTACCAGCAACGGGCTGCGGCCGTGAAAGTGGGCATCAATGGCTGCGGCCATGCTGCTGAGGTGTGTCTGCAGTTGTTGTTCGTCCCAACTCAAGGGGCTCTCCAGAAAATCGATACTGACGGTAGGTGCCATGCTCGTATGGCGAAAGACAAGCATGGCCTCTGTTGTGCAAAGAATAAAGCCTGATCAGGCGCGAGTTGCGAGATACGGGTTTTGAAAGGCAAAGCCTTCCTCCCGAACGGTGGGACCGGTGGTTCCACTGCGAACAAAGGCACGAGCGGGACCATAGCGGTCGAACGACCGCTCCCACTCTATCGCCTAGCGTCTGTGAGCGGCTGCAGGACCCCCAAGGATCTCCCGCAGCCACCCTCATCCCTAACCATCCGATCAAACCCTTCAGTTTTTTGGGATGGGAGTCACCCGGTCCCTCACGGTAAGTTTTGTACAGTGTTGAAACTTGTGCCGTCTGAACGGCTCCAACCAAAGACGGGACGACGGTGAGGGAAAGGGAAGCAGGATGCCAATACGCAATGACCGTACACGCTATGGATGGCTCAGCATTGGCCTGCACTGGCTGGTGGCCGCCACAGTGATCGGCCTGTTTGCGCTGGGCCTGTGGATGGTGGACCTGGGCTACTACGACCCCTGGTATCGCACCGGCCCGGATATCCATCGCAGCATTGGGATTCTGTTGTTTGCGGTCATGCTGGTGCGATTGCTCTGGCGATGGTTATCCCCTCCCCCGGCATCCCTGCCAACCCACCAGCGCTGGGAAACCCTGTTGGCTCATCTCGCCCATTGGGCCCTGTACCTGTTGTTATTTGTGGCGATGGTTAGCGGTTACCTGATCAGCAGTGCGGATGGTTCATCGGTGTCAGTGTTTGGCGGGTTTTCGGTACCCTCCCTTACCGGGCATCAATCCGGGCTGGAAGACATCGCAGGCGATATTCATGAAGTCGCTGTCTGGAGCCTTATCGTGTTGGCGGGGCTGCATGCCCTGGCCGCGCTCAAGCACCATTTTCTTGATCGTGACGATACCCTGCGCCGTATGCTGGGGCTGTCGCCGCGACACCCAACCCCGTCATCACCTGGAGAGTCACAATGATGGTAAGTCTGATGAAAAAAGCGGGCCTGGCCACCGCCGCCCTGATGCTCAGTACCCTGGCTTTTGCCGAACCTGGCGGCACCTATCAGTTCGACAAGAAAGGCGCACACCAGTTTGTCATGTTCAAGATTTCCCACCTGGGTTACAGCTGGTTGTATGGCCGCTTCAATGACTTCAATGGCACTTTCACTGTGGATGCTGACAATCCGGAAAAAAGCAGTGTCCAGGCCACCATCCAGACCGCCAGTGTCGATTCCAATCACGCCGAGCGTGACAAGCACCTGCGCGGTGACGACTTCCTGGATGTGGACAAGTACCCCACCGCCACCTTCCAGAGCACCAGCATTGAAAAAACCGGCGACAAGACCGCCAAAATCACCGGTGACTTCACCCTGCACGGCGTCACCAAGCCGGTGACGTTGGATGCCAAACTCATTGGCTACGGCGATGATCCCTGGGGCGGTTACCGCATGGGCCTGGAAGCCAGTACCACACTCAAACTGGCCGACTTCGGCATCACCAAGAATCTTGGCCCGGCCTCTGAGAGCGTAGAGATCATTATCTCGGTGGAGGGGATCAAGAAGTAACAGGGCTTCTGCTACGGCGGAGATTGGCTCACGCCAATTTCCGCCCTACGCCAACTGCTAGACCGGCTGGCCGCCCTCGCTCCAAAACCCTTCGGCAATAATCACTGCTGCCATGGAGTCCACCCGGCTATCAGCTTTTTGAATGCCGGTTCGCTCGCGCGCTTCACGAGTCGTGAGACGCTCATCCACCAACCAGACCTTCATGCCAAAGCGACCCTTCAGGCGGCCGGCAAATTTCTTTGCCCGGGCAGTGGACTCACTGTCAGTACCGTCCATGTTCAACGGCAAGCCCACCACCAGCGCCTCAGGCTCCCATTCTTTCAACAGGGCAGCGATGTCATCCCAGTTGGGTTGGGTGTTTTTGCAAGGCAGGGCTTTCAGGGGCGAGGCGGTACCCAGCAGTTCGTTACCACAGGCCACGCCGATTTTTTGTGTGCCGTAATCAAACGCCAAAATCATGAGGAGCAGTGAACAGTTAACAGTGAATAGTGAATAGTTGCGCGACAACTGATCCGTGTTTTTGTCAATCTATCCGTCGCGCACACGCCAAGGCCGCGGCCTGCCGCCTCGGGAAAAGAAAAAACCGATCTCGCGTCACTGTTCACTGTTAACTCTTCACTATTAACTGCTAGCTGTGTCCTGCCTGGGTTGCAATCAGGCTCATGTCGACGCCGATACGGGCGGCGGCGGCATGCCAGGTTTGTTCAAAGGGGGTGTCGAGGATCAGTTCGCGGCTGGCGGGGGTGCTGAGCCAGGCGTTTTCGACCAGTTCCTGTTCCAGTTGTCCGGCTTCCCAGCCCGCATAGCCCAGACACACCAGTGACTGCTCCGGGCCTTCGCCGATGGCGATGGCTTCGAGGATGTCGCGGCTGGTGGTGAGCATCAGGCCATCGCTGAGCAGGATGCTGGACTGCCAGTGGGTGCTGGCCGCGTGGAGGATGAAGCCGGCTTCCTGTTGTACCGGGCCACCGGCCACGACGCGGTGTCGTTCAGACGGCGGCACTTCGATCTCGATATCCATGTCGGCAAGAATATCGCCGAGACTGATCTGCACCGGGCGGTTGAGGGTCAGCCCCATGGCCCCCTCGCTGCTGTGCTCAACGATATAGGTTACCGAATGCTCGAAGTTGGGGTCGGCCATTTGCGGCATGGCCACCAGCAACTGGTGTTTCAGGGTTGTCTCGTCCATGGGGACAGTATCCGGCGCCGCGGGAGGAGCTGCAAGCTTCAAGCTACAACGCGGGGAAGCATCCGGAGCCATTCCGCAACCGCACGCGCCGCGCCGCGGCCATGTGCCGATCTTTGGACATTGCAGCGCGGAGCCCCAATCTTGCAATCAACTCCGCCCGGCTTTCGTGTTGTAGCTTGCCGCTGTTACTTCGACGAAACCCGCCGGTTACTGTCGAATTTCCAGGTGCGGATGATTTCCAGTACATCCATGTTCTGGCGCATTTCGGCGCTGAACGGATCGAAGGGAGCGGCCAGGCGCACACTCTGCACGGCGGCCTGGTCCAGGAACTTGTGGCCGGATGACTGGAGTACGCGGGTTTCCTTGATGCTGCCGTCCTTGTTCAGTGCCACCAGCAGGCGCACGGCGCCAAAGGTTTTGCTGTTGAGGGCCTGGGGCGGGAAGTGGCGGGTACCCATGGCTTCCACTTCGCGGCGGAAGGTATCGATGTACTGAGCTTCATAGTGCGCTTTGGCGGAGACCGAGGTCAGGCGGCGGATGCGCGGGCGCTTGGCGTAGGCCTGCTTCTGCTCGGCCAGGCGCGCTTGCAGGCTGGCGATCTCCCGGCTCAGGTCCGCCAGGTTTTCCTGTTCGGCCACTTTCAGCGGCTTTTTCTCTGTCTTGTCTTTTTGCTCGGTGTTGATCTTGTAGTCGCTGTCGCGCTGGGTGGTGATGACCAGCAGTTGCGACTGACGCTGGTACTGCTCGGTGGTGGTCTGCTCCTTGAGCTGTACATTTTCGAGCTTGTTATCGGCAAAGTCGGCCTGCTCAGTGGTGGTTAGTTCCTGCTTGTCGGCCTGGTCACCGGAGCCTTCCTGGTTGCTCTGGGCGATAAAGTCCGCTTCGTCCGGGGCGTTGTCGCTCTGGAACTGGGCGAGGGTCACTTCCAGGGTATGGGGGGCGGCGCGCTGTTTTTCCGGGGCGAAATTGACCCCGAAAACAAGGATGCCATGGAAGGCCAACGCCAGAAATACCGTGAAGGTGAGGCGGTCGTTGGCGCTGACGGGGGAATTGGCTGCCATGAGTGTGTCTTATCGCTACTGCTTTTTAATTATTGATCATGCGAGCGGCTATTCTGGGTGTCGCGGGAGTCAGTCTGCAAGCGATGATGCGTTGAACTTAGACGCAGGTCGAACGATTGCAGGAAGGGCGCCGTCAGGCGCCTTCACGTAACTCCAGCAGGGTGTCAAACAGCTGCCCGGCAATATTGATATCAAAAATGGCATCCAGCTCGCGGATGCAGGTGGGGCTGGTGACGTTGATTTCGGTCAGATAGTCGCCGATAACGTCCAGCCCGACAAAATACAGCCCCTTGCGTTTCAGGGTTGGCCCCACCTGTTCGCAGATCCAGCGGTCACGGTCGGTGAGCTCGCGGCCCTGGCCGGTACCCCCAGCGGCCAGGTTGCCTCGCAGCTCGCCTTCCTTGGGAATGCGTGCCAGCGCATAGGGTACCGGTTCGCCGTTGATCATCAGGATGCGCTTGTCGCCATCCTTGATTTCCGGCACGAAACGCTGGGCCATGATCGGGGTCTTGCCATGCTGGGTCAGCACCTCGATCACTACCGAAATGTTGGGGCTGTCCTTGCGTACCCGGAAGATATTGCTGCCGCCCATGCCATCCAGCGGCTTCATCACAGTGTCACCGAATTCCCGTACAAAATCGCGCAACAGGCCGGCCTGGCTGCTGACCAGGGTGGGGGCGCAGCACTGCGGGAAGTCGGTGGCGAACAGTTTTTCGTTGCTGTCGCGCACGCTGCCGGGGCGGTTGACGACCAGTACACCCTCGCGCTCCGCTTTCTCCAGCAGATAGGTGGCGTAGATGTATTCCGTGTTGAACGGCGGGTCCTGGCGCATCAGGATAATGTCCAGATCGGCCAGATCGTGATTCACGGCATCGGCCATACGGTACCAATCGTCGTTATTGTCAGTGACGGTCAGTGTCCGGGTGGCAGCAAAGGTGCGACCATCGCGCACATACAGATCGCCTGGCTCCATGTAGTGCAGGGACCAGCCGCGGCGCTGGGCCTCCAGCATCATGGCAAAGGTGCTGTCTTTCCAGGGTTTGATCTTGGCGATGGGATCCATCACCACGCCGATGCGCAGGCTCATGGGGTCTCCACTGGGACGGGAACGGGGCTGGCCAATCTTAGCAGCGCTGAAGGGTGTTCGCTACGCATGCAGGAACAGCCCGCTTTCTCAAGTTTCACAGGGCCTTATAGATTGATTGTAGAATCTGTGTTAAAAACTTCGCTTGGGTTGATAATGCCACAGGCCCCGCCCATCGAATTACTAAAAAGGCCAAAAATTACAACAAGTTGCGGCCAATTACGGTTCACGGTTAAAGGCAGTTTCCATGACTGACAATTTCCAAGACCTCAAGGTAATGGTGATCGACGATTCCAAGACTATTCGTCGTACCGCTGAGACCTTGTTGAAAAAAGCAGGTTGTGAAGTGATCACCGCCACCGATGGCTTCGATGCCTTGGCCAAAATCGCGGACAGCAAACCCAGTATCATTTTTGTGGATATCATGATGCCGCGGCTGGATGGTTATCAGACCTGCGCGCTGATCAAGAACAACAGTGCCTTCAAGTCCACCCCGGTGATCATGCTGTCCTCCAAGGACGGTCTGTTCGACAAGGCCAAGGGCCGCATCGTGGGTTCCGACGAATACCTGACCAAGCCGTTCTCCAAGGACGAGCTGCTTGGGGCAATTCGTCAGCATATATCAGGTTAAGCGGCATTGCCGCGTAACCGGAAGAGGAAAAGATGGCACGTATTCTGATTGTGGATGACTCTCCCACCGAGACCTACAAACTCCGGGAGATCCTGGAAAAGCACGGCCACGAGGTGCTCGAGGCCGCCAACGGGGCCGATGGGGTGGCGATGGCGCGCTCCGAGCTGCCGGAGCTGGTTCTGATGGACGTAGTGATGCCTGGCCTGAATGGCTTCCAGGCGACTCGCCAGCTCACCAAGGGTGCTGATACCGCTCACATTCCCATCGTCATCGTGACCACCAAGGATCAGGAAACCGACCGAGTCTGGGGCAAGCGCCAGGGCGCCCGGGATTACCTGACCAAGCCGGTGGATGAAGATGTGCTCCTGCAAACCGTCGACCGCATGCTGGCCGACAGCTGAACCTGGAGCCTTCCATGAGTGCAACCGCGTCAGCCCCCTATATCAAGCTTGCCGAATACCATCAGCGTTGCCGTGAGCAGGCCCGTGACCTGCCCATGCAGCAGGATGCGGTGAGTTACTGGAGTGGCGTGGGATTTGTGCTTGATGGCAAGAAATACGTCGCACCGCTGGATGAGGTTTCCGAAATTCTGACGGTGCCCTCCTACACCCGGATACCGGGCGCCCAAAGTTGGATGAAGGGGATCGCCAACGTGCGGGGCAGGCTGATGACCGTGATGGATCTCAGCGGTTTTCTGGAAAAAAGTTCACCGGTACAGGAGCGGCGGCGAAGACTGCTGGTGCTGGACCAGGATGACCTCTACACAGGGATGACAGTGGATGAGGTGCTGGGGATGCAACATTTCCCCATTGATGAGTTTGTGGAATCACTGCCGGTTAGCGACCCCTCTGTCACAGGGTATGTGCGCGGGGCCTATCGGCGCGAAGGGGAGTACTGGTCCGTTTTCAGCCTTAGCCGGCTGGCAGAGGACCCGCGTTTTATGCAGGTAGCCCGCACCGGCTAGCTGCAGCGCGTACTAGGGGTACATAAGAAGAGCGAACGCCAGGCCAGGAGCCAGACTATGAAGTTCAATCCGGGAGCATTTTTCGACAAACTGCGGGGGGGTGCGAGCGGCGGTAATTCGCTGAATATTGCACTGTATATTGGTCTTGCCATTTTTCTCGTATTGGCATTGATCAACTTCCTGCTGTCTGCCACTACTGCGAACGAAGCCCAGGAAAATATTACCCGGGCCTCCGAGATGCGGGTAATTTCCCAGCAGCTGGCAAAGAACGCCCTGGAAGCGGCTGCCGGCAACGCCGACGCCTTCGAATTGCTGGATAAATCGCGAAAAGGTTTCCAGGAAGCCTGGGGCGCGGTAAAAGACAAGGAAGTGTCCGATCCACAGGTGCAGCAACGGCTGGAGACTCTGTGGAATGAAGTGGACGATAACGCCTCCACCATTCTGAAAGGGGAAGACCCGGTTCTGGATCTGCACGAAGTGGCAGACACCCTGGCCCAGACCATTCCTTCCCTTCAGGCGGAATATGAAGGCGTAGTGGAAATTCTGGTCATGAACGGCGCTGACCCGGAGCAGATCGCCTTTGCGCAGCGCCAATCCTGGCTGGCCGAGCGTATCGTGCGTTCCATCTCCAAGGTGCTGGAAGGTGGCGACGGCGCGGTGATTGCAGCGGATTCCTTTGGCCGTGATGCCAGCCTCTTCGGCCGTGTCATGAATGGCATGATCGAAGGCGACAGCGCCATGGGTATTGACCAGGTCAATGACCCGGACGCGCTGGATTATCTGGCCGAGGTGGCCGATCTGTTCGACGAATTCGTTACCCAGTCCGTGGACGAGATCCTGGAAACGGCCCCGGAGCTGTTCCAGGTGCGTAACGCGGCAGACACCATCTTCCGTCGCTCGCAGGACCTGCTTCAGGAAGCGACTAACCTGAACAACCAGTTTGAAGATTCCACCGGTACTTTCTTCCCGTCGGTGACGTTGGGTGGTATGTCTGCCGCTATTGCGGTGCTGCTGTTCTTCCTGATCATGGCTCAACGGAACCGCCAGGAAGCGAAAAAGAAAGAAGAACTGGAAAGCGAAAACCAGCGTAACCAGGCGGCGATTCTGCGTCTGCTCGATGAGCTGGGTGACCTCGCTGACGGTGACCTTACCGTACAGGCGACGGTAACCGAGGACTTCACCGGGGCCATCGCGGACTCCATCAACTACTCCATTGACCAGCTGCGCAGCCTGGTACAGACCATTAACAACACCGCGGTACAGGTCGCGTCGGCGGCTCAGGAAACCCAGTCCACGGCGATGCATCTGGCTGAGGCGTCCGAGCACCAGGCGCAGGAAATCGCCGGGGCTTCGGCGGCGGTAAATGAGATGGCGGTATCCATTGACCAGGTATCGGCCAATGCCGCCGAGTCCGCCGCGGTAGCGGAACGGGCGGTAGCCATCGCCAACAAGGGTGCCGAAGTGGTACAGGCAACCATCCATGGTATGGACACGATCCGCGAGCAGATTCAGGAAACCTCCAAACGGATCAAGCGTCTGGGTGAATCCTCCCAAGAGATTGGTGACATCGTTTCGTTGATTAACGATATTGCGGACCAAACCAACATCCTCGCATTGAATGCTGCCATTCAGGCGTCTATGGCTGGTGAAGCCGGCCGGGGCTTCGCGGTGGTAGCGGATGAGGTACAGCGCCTTGCGGAACGTTCTGCCGCGGCCACCAAGCAGATTGAGACACTGGTAAAAACCATTCAGACCGATACCAACGAAGCGGTTATCTCCATGGAGGCCACCACGGCCGAGGTAGTGAAAGGGGCTCGTCTGGCGCAGGATGCGGGTGTGGCACTGGAAGAAATTGAAAACGTATCCAAGACCCTGGCTGACCTGATCCAGAACATTTCCAATGCGGCGCGCCAGCAGGCGGCGTCAGCAGGTCACATTTCCAACACCATGAACGTGATCCAGGAAATTACCTCTCAGACCTCGGCGGGTACCACTGCCACCGCACGGTCCATTGGTAACCTGGCCGAGATGGCTCAGGAAATGCGTAACTCCGTTGCCGGCTTCCGCCTGCCGGAGCACTCCTGATCCGGTTGATGCCGGTTAAAGGGGTTTTGCGATGGGTGCGGCCATGACAGATCGCTGGTCGATCAAGAACACGCCAGCCATGGATATGGAGCAATTCCAGCTGTGGCAGGCGTTGTTGGAAGATCGTACCGGGATGACGTTGTCGACCGAACGCAAGACCTTCCTTGAAACCAGCTTGAGCATACGAATGCGCGAGTTGGGGATCGAGGACTACGACACCTATTACGAGCACCTGATGGTGGGCACCACTCAAACGCGGGCCATGGAATGGTCCGTACTGGTGGATAGGCTCACCGTGCAGGAAACCAGTTTTTTCCGTCACCCGGGCTCGTTTGCCCTGGTGGAGGAATTCGTACAGCGCTTCATGGCCGAGCAGCCTGACGCTGCCAATCTGGACGTGTGGAGCGTGGGGTGCTCCACCGGTGAGGAAGCCTATTCCCTTGCCATGCTGATCAACGAGCAGTTTTGCGGCAATGACCGCAAGCTGTTTTACGGCATCACGGCAACGGATATCAGTCTCCCAACCCTGTCGAAAGCCCGCCGTGGAGAGTATCCGGCAAGACGCATCCTGCAGGTGGATCCGAGCCTGCGGGAAAAATATTTTCTGCCGTCCGAGAACGGTCAGACGGTCAGCGTCGCGCCACAACTCAAGGAGCGTATCTGCTTCGCCCGGCTCAATGTACTGGATCTGGGCAATGCGCCCATGAACAACATGGATCTGATTTTTTGCCAGAACATGTTGATCTATTTCCGGCGCTGGCGGAAACGGCAGATCGTCAATCGGTTGGCCGAGCGGCTGGCCCCCGGGGGGATGCTGATACTGGGCCCCGGGGAAGTAACAGACTGGCAGCATCCGGATCTGGAACGGGTGCACTTTGCCGATACGCTGGCCTTTCGGCGCTGTAGATAACAAGAAACCTGCCTCAAGGAAGGCAGGTTGATGTATGACAGGAGACGTCATGAGTGACCGTCACGACTATCTGGCTCTGGATTGGGTTCGCGGGGAAATCCAGGAAACCCTGAACCAGGCGCAGCAGGCTCTGGAAGCGTTCGTGGAAAACCCGGACGACGCCACCCGTATGCGTTTTTGCCAGGCTCATCTGCATCAGGTGTTCGGCACCCTGCAGATGGTGGAGTTCTACGGCGCTGCCTTGCTGGCCGAAGAAATGGAAAAGCTGGCACAGGCGTTGCTCGAAGGACGCGTGGGCAACGTTGCCGACGGTCAGGAAACCCTGATGCGGGCAATCCTGCAGCTGCCCCCCTATCTGGATCGGGTGGCCAGCAATCGTCGCGATCTTCCGGTTGTCCTGCTGCCGTTGCTTAATGATCTGCGTGCTGCCCGTGGAGAATCCCTGCTTTCTGAAACCGCACTGTTCAAGCCTGACCTGAGTGAGGCGACTGGCCGGGGCCAGGTACCTCAGGCGTTGCTGGATGATCCACGTTTTGTGGCACTGGCGAAAAAAATTCGCCAGATGTTCCAGATTGCACTGCTGGGGGTGCTGCGTAACGATCGCATGGGCGAAAACCTGGGTTACATGGCCAAGGTTTTCACCAAGCTGGAGCAAGTGACAGGTGATGCGCCGCGGGCGCCTCTGTGGTCAATCAGCCACGCGCTGGTGGATGGTCTGTCCGAAGACGCCATCGTGCTGGGTACCTCTGTCAAGATGATGTTGGGTCAGATCGATCGCACCATGCGTGCGCTGGTGACTGACGGGGCTGCTAGCCTCAATCAACCCGCGCCGACCGATCTGCTAAAAAACCTGCTTTATTACGTGGCCAAGGCGGAAGCCGCCAGCGCCCGTATCCGCGATATCAAGGCACGTTATCGCCTTGACGATGCCCTACCTTCAGACGACCTGGTCAATGCCGAACGGGCACGAATGACCGGCCCGGATGCGGAGGCCATGAGCTCTGTGGTGCAGGCACTTTCTGAAGAGCTGACCACCGTCAAGGATGCACTGGAGTCATTCGTTCATAACGGCAACACCGATGCCTCTACCCTGCAGCCCCAGACCGTCACGCTGAAACAAGTGGCCGATACGGTGGCCGTGCTCGGCCTGGGCCAGCCGCGCACCCTGGTAGAAGAGCAATTACGTGCCATGGAGGACATCGTCGCGGGTAAGCATCCTGCTGAGCGTGAAGCCTTGATGGATATTGCCGGTGCCTTGCTGTATGTGGAAGCGACTCTGGCAGGTATCAGCGGCGGTGATCGTCGTGGCCAGGCCGGTGGTGAGCTGGGTGACATGCCGGGTCACGTCGGGCAGGCCATGGATGCAGTGCTGCGCGAATGCCGTGCAGGTCTGGAAGAAGCCAAAGATGGCATTGTGGAATTTATTGCTTCCCAGTGGAATACCGAGCATCTGGTTCCGGTTCCTGATCGTTTAAACGCGGTACGCGGAGGGCTGGAACTGATTCAGCTTGCTCGGCCGGGCGCAATACTGCGCCAGTGTGTCAGCTTTATCGAAGAGCAGTTGCTGGCAAGCGACAAGCCCAAGCCGGACTGGCGCAGCATGGACACGCTGGCCGATGCCATCACATCCGTCGAGTATTACCTGGAGCGTCTCAGTGATGACCCCGAGACAACCGATGACATTCTGCATCTGGCCCGTGCCAGTGTGGATGCGTTGGGGTATCCGCTCGCAGAAGAAACCGAATTTGATAGTAATGCCGTCGATGTAGAGCGCATCGAACTGGATACCGCCGCCGTTACCGAGGTGGAAGCATTACCTGCCAGTGACGAGAGTGCCTCTGAGACGTTGGAGCAGGATGGCGAACCACTGGCGTTTGACGATGACGAGGCTGTCGTCAGTGAAGAGCAGGACGACACCATCGAGCTGACCCTGCCGCAGGGCCCGGCGGAAAACGACGTAGTCGAAGCCATCGCGCCAGATGTCGATGACAGTCATGAGACGGATGAACCGGTTACAACCCTGGACCCGGCCGCGGCGGAGGGTTCTGAAGCCGGTGATGACAGCGATGATCTGATCGACGATGAGATCATTGAAATTTTCCAGGAAGAAGCCAGCGAAGTGCTGGAAGCCCTGGACGAATATTTCCCCCGCTGGGTCGCCAACACCAGCGACGAAGAGTCGCTGGTGGAATTTCGCCGTGCCTTCCATACCCTGAAAGGCTCTGGCCGTATGGTGGGCGCCGCCACGGTAGGTGAGTTGGCCTGGTCGGTGGAAAACATGATGAACCGGGTGATCGACAAGACCATTGAGCCGACCCCGACCTTGATTGAACTGGTACAGCAAGTACGTGAGCGGATCCCTGCGCTGGTAACGGCGTTTACCCGGCGTGAGCCTGATCCCTATGACGTGCAGCCTCTCGCTGATGCCGCCGATACGCTTGCCGCGGGTGGACAGATTGACGTTGTTCCTGAGGTAGATGCCGGTGTAGCGGAAAACGCGCAAGCAGAAGATGTCGGGGACAGTGAAGACAGTGGCGAAAACATTGAGCTGACTTTAACGGATTTGGCGTCCTCCCAGACCGGCGCAGAAACCACCGATACGGCTGATGAAAACGCGGAAGACGGTACGCAGTCCGGAGATCTCTCCCTCTCTGAGGATGATGTCTCTGCTTTTCAGGACGCAGTGAGCGATGCGCCCAAACAAGATCCCTGGGCGATTGAGTCCGGTGACGATGGTGCGCTGGGTGATGCCATTGATATTGATCTCGGCAGTGATGATGGGGATGTCACGAGCGAATTTGATGACACCATTGAGCTGGGCTTGCCAGAACGGGAACCGGATTACACCGCCACCGATTCCCTGGACGATATTCCTGACATGGCTGATAAGGCTGACGTGTCCGGGCAGGCCCTGGCCATTGGTGACAAGGATCCGGTTCTTCTTGAGATCTTTGCCAGCGAGGCACGCCGTAACCTGGCATTGGTAACCCGCTGGTTATTCAGTCTGGACAGCGATCTGTCTGAACATGCCGTCGACGACGAGGTCCATCGTGCTCTGCACACGCTCAAGGGCAGTGCGCGTATGGCCGAGATTGAAGCGGTGGCAGAAGTGGCGGAGCCAGCAGAAAAGTTGGTGCGCGATCTGATCAGCAACAATCGCAGGGCGACCAATGAGCAGGTGGCGCTGGTGCGTCAGGTTGGAGAGCTGATTGCCGATAACCTTGACCATGGTTTGCATCAGGAGCATCTGCCGGGGGCAGAAACACTGATAGCCGCCTTGCTGCAACAGCGTCAGGAGAATGCCTCCGGCGCGACGGCGAGCCAGGCAGACCCGCATATTCTTGCAGTATTCCTCTCCGAAGGCATGGATCTGATCGTCGACGCTGAGCAATTGCTGGAACAATGGGCGCAGCATCCGCAACAGACCGAAGAGCTGGTAAGACTGAGGGACGAACTCAACCTGTTGGCCAACAGTGCCAGTACAGCAGGTCTCGCGGAGATTCAGGAGTTGGCCGCGGCACTGGCTGATTGCTACAGCGCGGTAGAAGAAGGCCGCTTGCCGTTCAGTGAAGAGCTGCACACGCAGGCTGCAGAGGGGCAGGATGCCCTGATGAACATGATGGACTGCCTGGCAGCTGGGCAAACGGTGCGTGCGGAACTCGGGCTGGTTGATGCCTTGAGAGAGTTAGCCTCTCACGAGGGTGGCCCCGATGACGATGGACCTGGGCCTGGAGCTCATGGCGACGAAATTACCGAAGCGGCAGAATTCGCCAGTGATGATCCGGCGACGATGAATCTGGAAATGCCTCGCGACGCCGATGCGATAAGCAGTCAGTACCAGGCTCATCTTGATCCGGAGTTGGTTGAGTTATTCCTTGAAGAAGCGGAAGAAATTCTCGAATCGGCGAGCAACATTCTCGACCAGTGGGAAAACGGCGATAGCGGTAATGTCAGTGCCCTGCAGCGCGATCTGCATACCCTGAAAGGCGGCGCGCGGATGGCCGGGATTGCTCCGGTTGGTGACCTTTCCCACGAATTGGAAAACCTTTACGAGGGCTATAACGCAGGTCAACTGAACGTAACAGCGTCCCTGTTTGCGCTTCTTCACCGCTGCCATGATCGCCTGGCGGATATGATCGACAGTCTCAAACGTGGCGGGACCCCTGGCGGTTCCCCCGAGCTGGAGGCTGATATTCGAGCCTTCATGTCAGGTGAACCGACAGATACCGTTGATGCCTCTTCAGTGCCGCAAGCCAGCCTGCCGGAGAGTGCACCTGGGTTCAGCGATGTGGCGCCTGAACCGCCAGCCGAGCCCGTTGTGGTTGAGGATGCCCATCAGGATGCGGTGCTGCCCCAACCGGAGCGTGACCCGGAGCTGGTTGAGATCTTCCTGGAAGAGGCCGATGAAATCCTTGAGTCTGCGGGTACCAGCCTGGAGACCTGGGTCGAGCAGCAGGATAACCTGATCGAACTGCAGTCTTTGCAGCGGGACTTGCATACCCTCAAAGGGGGCGCACGGATGGCCGAGGTCCCGGAATTGGGGGATCTGGGGCACGAGCTGGAAACCCTGTATGAAGGTTTGGCGCAGAGCCAGCTGGCGGTAGAACCCTCACTGATTGATCTTCTCCACCGTTGTCACGATCGGTTGGCCGAAATGGTCGAGGCCTTGAAAGCCAATCGCGCCTTGCCAACCGGCGATGTGCTGATGGTCGCGATCCATGATTATGTGGCCGATCCGGCAGGGTTTGTCCTGCCGGCAATGGATACCGTGACGGCCACCCCGGAGTCGCCGGTGCAACCCGTCACGGATGAGCAAACATCTGATCAAGTGACCGCCCCGCCTGCGTCGGACTCCCCGCAGCCGGTAATGCTTGGCGAAACCTGGCAGCCGGATACCGACCCGGAAATTCTCGCGATTTTCCTGGAAGAATCGGAGGAGCTGTCAGAAATCATTGATGGCTGCCTGAGCAGCTGGAAGGATCATCCGGAAAGTAACGACTTTGTGGATGATCTCAAACGCGCTCTGCATACCCTGAAAGGCGGTGCGCGTCTGGCTGGCCTGAAAGAGCTGGGCGATATCAGCCACGATTTTGAAACCTATCTGCTGGAACTGGACAAGCGCACCGGTGCGCCCAGCCAGGACGACTTCAAACCCATGCTGGCCTGGCATGATCAAATCAGCCGCGGTATGGAAAGTGTGGCTCGAAGCGCCGACTTGCCAGAGGTGAAGGCGGAGCCAGAAGCGGCCCCCGCCACGGAAGTGATCCCCGCTGCCAGTCCGCAGCCGCAACAACCGAAACCGGATGATCGCCGCCAGCGCCAGACCCAGGCTCAGCCACAGGAAATGGTTCGGGTGGGCGCGGATGTGCTGGAAGCGCTGGTTAACCTGGCCGGTGAGACTTCCATTAACCGTGGCCGGGTGGAACAGGGGATTTCCGAATTCACCTTCAACCTTGAAGAGATGGGCAATACCGTTAACCGTCTCTACGAGCAGCTGCGGCGCCTGGATTCAGAAACCGAAGCGCAGATCATGTCCAACTATCAGAAGGGCGTGGACCGCGGTGAATTCGACGAGGACTTCGATCCTCTGGAAATGGACCAGTACTCCGAGCTGCATCAGATTACCAAGCAGTTGTCGGAATCCGCCTCTGACTTGCTGGATTTGCGTAATACCCTGCTCGACCGCACCAAAGACACCGAAACCCTGCTGCTGCAGCAATCACGCATCAACACCGAGCTGCAGGAAAAACTCATGCGCACGCGCATGGTGCCGTTTACCCGACTGGTGCCGCGTCTGCGCCGTATCGTGCGTCAGATTTCCGGTGAAGTGGGCAAGCGCGTGGACTTCGATGTGCTTAACCCGGAAGGCGAACTGGACCGCTCGCTGATGGAGCGTGTGGTCGCGCCACTGGAACACATGCTGCGTAACGCCGTGGACCACGGTATCGAAACCGCCGAGGGGCGTCAGTCTGCCGGCAAGGATGATACCGGTCGCATCAATCTGGAACTGGGCCGAGAAGGGGGCGAGGTGGTGATCACCCTGTCCGATGACGGCAAGGGGATTGATACCGAAGCGGTACTCAATAAAGCCATCGAGCGGGGCCTGGTGGCGCCGGATGCGCAGCTCTCGGATCAGGAAATCCAGCAATTTATCTTCCATGCCGGCTTCTCGACGGCGGCCGCCGTGACACAGATTTCCGGGCGAGGCGTGGGCATGGATGTGGTGGCCAGCGAAATCAAGCAGATGGGTGGCTCGGTCACCATTGATTCGCGCAAGGGACAAGGCACGCGTTTCATTATCCGCCTGCCCTTCACCCTGGCCATGAACCGTGCCTTGATGGTGAAAGCGGCGGAAGACACCTATGCCATTCCGCTGAATCAGATCGAAGGCATTGTGCGTATCAGCCCCTTCGAACTGCAGCATTATTTTGAAGAAGACAATCCGGTGTACACCTACGTAGGCCAGGATTACGAATTGGTCTACCTGGGCAACTTTGTCCATGGCAACCGCGCCCCGCATCTGGAAAACCAGACCACTCCCATGCCGGTACTGTTGATTCGCAGCACCGAACACACGGTGGCCATTGTGGTAGATGACCTGGTGGGCTCCCGGGAAGTGGTAGTGAAGTCCGTGGGCCCGCAACTTGCCAGTGTGGCCGGTATCAGTGGTGCCACCATCCTTGGGGATGGCTCCGTTGTGATCATTCTCGATATCCATTCGTTGATCCGCGCCGCGCACGTTCAAGTACCGACCCTGCCGGTGGTCGAGGTGGAAGAAACCCCGGCGCTGCCGGATGTCGAACCGGTGCCAGCCCGCGAGACACCAGTGGTGATGGTAACGGACGACTCGGTAACGGTGAGAAAGGTGACTACGCGTCTCCTGGAGCGCAATGGCTACGAAGTGGTTACTGCCAAAGACGGGATGGACGCCATCGCCAAACTGGAAGACGTCAAACCGGATGTCATGCTGCTGGATATCGAAATGCCACGCATGGACGGTTTTGAAGTGGCAACCCATGTGCGCCATGACAGCCGCCTGAAGGATGTGCCGATCATCATGATTACCTCGCGAACCGGTGAAAAACACCGCGAGCGGGCGTTTGATATCGGGGTGAATTGCTACATGGGTAAACCCTTCCAGGAAAACGAACTGCTCAACACCATCCGTGAGCTGCTGGGTGAGCTGCAGGAAAGCCATAACGAATGACCGCGCCCGGCCGCGTCGGTGTGATTGCCGACGACACATTGCAGGGTCACCTGCTTTCCAGCGCGGTGAAAAGCCAGGGTTATCAGGTGGTGGTCAGTACGGAGCCTGATGCTCTGGAGGCGCGTTGGCTTTCGGAAGATGCGCTGGATCTGTGGGTGGTCGATCTGTCCAGTGAGGATCGCTGGCAGGTTTTTCTGGACACCCTGCTTGAGCGGGCCGGTGCACCGATCCTGTTTTGTGATGGTCAGGCCCCGGCCCGTACCGATGCCCGTTATCCCAAATGGGAGCGGCGGCTGGTAACCAAGTTGGTCAGCTTTATCGGCAAGCCGCCAGTGGAAGAGCGTCTCGATGTCATTCCGGCGAAGCCACCGCGCCAGCAAATTCCTGCCCCACGGGAATTTCAGGCAATTGCGCCTGCGGACAGGCCACAGCGGGTCTGGGTATTGGGTGCCAGTCTCGGTGGCCCTGCCGCCGTAAAGGTGTTTCTCGATTGCTTGCCAGACAATCTGCCAGTGGCGTTTGTGCTGGCCCAGCACATTGATGGCAGTTTTCTGGATACCCTGTGCGGGGTGTTGGGCCGAGACAACAAGATTTTCTGTAAAGTGGGCCGAGACGGTGAAGCCCTGCGCCATGGGGAACTGGCGATTGCCCCGGTGGAGTATGCAGTGCAGTTTCGCCATGATGGTCGTATCCAGTCCACAGGACAGCCCTGGGAAGGGCCCTATGCGCCATCGATTGACCAGGTTATTCAGCATGTGGGTGAAGGGTTTGGCCAGGCCAGTGGTGCCATTCTGTTTTCCGGGATGGGTAATGACGGAGCCATTGCAGCGCCAAGGCTGTCAGCCATGGGGTGCCCGGTCTGGGCTCAGAGTGCCGACACCTGTGCGGTGAGTAGCCAGCCGGATTCGGTGCGTGAAACCGGGTGTGTCAGCTTTAGTGGCTCCCCGGAACAACTTGCCCTGCAACTGGTAGAGCGGGTAAGAAAAGAACTGAACGTGCAGGCGGGATAACAACCGGCACGAACCATTGAGGAATGCTTATGGCGAGTTTGCCATCCGACATCAACAGTCTGCTGATTCCCATGCAGGGGCGCCCCTGGCTGGTGCCGAACATTGTCGTGGCCGAGGTCATTCCCTTGCGCCAACCAGACCGTCCCGGTCAGGGGCCGGAATGGCTGCTGGGTTGGCTCAGCTGGCGTGACCAGAATATCCCTCTGGTCTCCTTCGAAAAGCTCAATGAGTCTGGCCAGATTACCATCGGCCAGGATGCCCGGATTGCGGTGCTTAACACAGTGGCCGGCAAGATCCCTTTTTATGCAGTGATCGTGCAGGGGATTCCGCGTCTCCTCAAGGTCGGTAAAGATGACCCGGTTGAAGAACCGGTGGAAACCGGTCCGGCGGAATCCATGTACATTCAGGTGGGTGGAGATCTGGCGGTAATTCCCGATCTGGACGCCATCGAAGGGGCGGTTGCCGGTCTGTCATGATTGATCGTGACCGGCTGCAGGCATTGGCGGCACAACAGGGGCCAGCCAAGGGGCGATTTCGTAACCTTTACCCTACCCCGCAGCACGGGATTAAGGATTTTCTGCGCTGGCAATGGGATACCCGCGGCCGCTTCCCTGGTCATCAGGCTTTCCCCCTACAAGAGCCGGACCTGGCGTTGCTGGCCCAGCCGGCCAGTGCTCCAAGACTGACCTGGATTGGCCATTCCACGTTTCTGTTTCAGTACAGCGGCTGGAATTTGCTTACCGACCCGGTATTTTCGGAGCGCTGTTCACCCTTTTCCTTTGTCGGTCCGAAACGGGCTGTGCCGCCGGCTCTCAGCCTTGACCAGTTACCGCCCATCAATGCGGTGCTGGTGTCCCATAATCACTACGACCATCTGGACAAGGCTTCGGTATCGGCCTTACATGCCCAGTATGGCGCGGATATTCAGTGGTTCGTGCCGAGTGGGGTGGCCGATTGGTTGCGCAAGCTGGGCGTGGAAGGAGTCACTGAGCTGGGCTGGTGGGAGAGCAGTTTTCATGGCCAGGTAGAGGCATTCTGTCTGCCTGCCCAGCATTTCAGTGGTCGGGGTCCCGGTGACAATAATCGCAGCTTGTGGTGCAGCTGGCGTCTGGAGTTTCCCGCTTTCTCATTGTATTTTGCCGGCGACACCGGGTACGCCCCATTGTTTTCGCAGATAGGTGACGTAATGGGGCCGGTAGACCTGGCATTGCTGCCCATCGGTGCCTATGAACCGCGCTGGTTCATGTCGCCAGTGCATGTCAATCCAGCAGAAGCGGTACGCATTCATCAGGAAATCCGCGCTCGTCACTCTGTGGCCATGCACTGGGGGACCTTTGTACTGACCGACGAGCCCATGGATGCGCCGCCAAAAGCGCTGGCAGCAGCCCTGCAAGAGCAACAGATTAACCCTGGAACATTTCGGGTCGCGCAGCATGGTGAGACCCTGCTATTTGAAGAGCGTAATGAGTAAATTCTATAAGGGGCGCCGGTTGTGGCTGGTGGTCCGTTTTCTCGCCTGGCTTCCCTTGCCGCTGGTCACCGCGTTTGGTGCATTGATGGCAAGCTTGATCACGCTGGTGCCATTGCGGTATGCCAGTGCCTACCGGGTGGTGTTAATTAATCTGCTGGCCACCCATCCGGAGATGAGTCTGGCAGAGGCCCGGCGAATCGGGCGCAAGAGCATGGCGGAGCTTGGACGTACCCTGACCGAATTCAGCCATGTTTGGCATCGACCGGTAGAGGAAACCCTGGCGCGGGTCACGCATATCCATGGCGAACAGGCGTTCCTTGATGCGACGGCCAGTGAGCGGCCGGTGTTGTTGTTGTCTTTGCACCAGGGCAGCTGGGAAATCAGTAACCTGTACCTGGGTGACAAGACCGACCCGGAGAAAACCCTGATCATGTACCAGCCGCATCCCGCAACCCTGATGGATGCCATGGTCAAAGCGGCACGGGAGCGAACCGGCTCGGTCCTGATTCCCACCAACAGCCAAGGCGTGAAGAAGGCGCTGGCAGCAATGAAGGCGGGTGGTACCCTCGGTATTCTGTCTGACCACAATCCCGGTAACCGCAGTAATCCCTGCGTTCCCTTCTTTGGGTATGATGTGCCCACGCCTGCCCTGATCGACAAACTGGTTCAACGATACCGGCCTCATGTATTCATCGTGTCCTGCCAGCGTGGCAAGGGCGGAGTGAAGGATATCCATATCCATTTCGAGCACTCTCCGGATATCGAGAAGGCCAGTGATTGCACCGCGATTCTCACGGAAATGAATGCGGCATTGCAGCGCTGTATTGATCGCAACGTGGCGCAGTACCAGTGGACCTACAAGCGTTTCAAGTGGAGCCCCCGGGGGCGGCGCAACTGGTACCGTCAGTCCATGCCTTTGCTCAAGCAGATCGAGCAGGGTGTGGATCGCAAGACCCTGGGTCTGCATCCGGACGCGGATACGTAATTCGGTCTTATTTTTCTGGAGAATCCCATGACCATCGAAAACGGCAAGGTTGTTACCCTGCACTACCAGCTCTTCAATGCCGAAGATGGCAGCGAGATCGAAAACTCCAACCAAACCGGTGAGCCCATGGCCTACCTGCATGGTTATAACAACATCATTGCCGGGCTGGAGAAGGCTCTGGAAGGCAAGGGAGTTGGCGAACAGGTCGACGTCACCGTAGAGGCCAAGGAGGCCTATGGTGAATACGACAGTACCCTGTTCCAGCGAATCTCCCGCAAGTATCTCAAGCATGCGGGCAAGCTGGTCCCCGGCAAGGTGGTCACCGTCAGCACTGAAGAAGGTCCGCGTATGCTGACCGTACTGAAAGTCGGCTTGAAGACCGTCGATGTGGATGCCAACCACCCGCTTGCCGGCAAAGCGCTACGCTTTGTGGTCAATATCACCGATATCCGTGATGCCAGCGACGAAGAGAAAGCCCACAAACATGCCCACGGTGTGGGTGGCCATCAGCACTGATTGGTCTTGCTCAAAGGGCGACACTCTGATCGTGGGCGCTCTGTGGCGCTGATGTCGCGGCTTAACGCCGTGGCGATCGCGCTGCCAGCAATGCTCCTACCCCTCGTTGTTTCGTGCTATCTTACTCAGCCAAAAGCATGAGAAAGAGGGCACGGGAATGCCGGAATACAGTTACTGGATTATCGCCGGTCTGGCACTGATCATCGCTGAGTTCGCCGTCTCTGGTCTGGTGGTGATTTTTTTCGGTATCGCCGCCATTCTGGTCGGCAGTCTCAAGTTTGTCGGCCTGCTCGATGACACCACTTGGGAACTCACCCTGTTCGCCCTCATCAGCGTGCTGTTGCTGGTCTTTGTCCGCCGGGTTCTCAGCGACAAACTGATGGGCAAAGAGCAGCGTCAGGGTGGCAATGAAGACAGTGCCGGCTTGATTGGCCAGCGAGCCACTGTGGCGGAGCCTTTTACCGATGGCAGTGGCATCGTCAACTACCGTGGTGCGCGCTGGCAGGCACAGAGCCCTCATCCCCTCAAGCCCGGGCAAATGGTGCGCATCGTTAAGCACGATGGCCTGTGGCTTACCGTTGAACCCTGGAATTCAACATCTGTTTCCTGACCCCTTTTGACGACACAAGGAACGTTTTATGGAAGGTTTGATTATCTCCGGATTGATCGCTGTCGGCGTAGTGGTATTGCTGTTCATGATCATCCGCATCGTCCCTCAACGGGAGGTGTATGTAGTAGAGCGACTGGGCAAATACCAGACCTCCCTGGATGCAGGGCTGCATTTCCTGATGCCATTTATTGACCGGGTTGCCTACAAGCACTCATTGAAAGAAATCGTGCGGGACGTACCCCGCCAGAGCTGCATCACCAAAGACAATATCGAAGTGTCCATTGATGGTGTCATGTACTTGCAGGTAATCGACCCGAAAGCGGCCAGTTACGGTGTTGATGATTATGTGCTGGCGGCACAGCAATTGGCCCAGACCACGCTGCGTTCTGTGATCGGTAAGATTGATCTGGACAAGACCTTTGAAGAGCGGGGCGAAATCAACATGGAAGTGGTCAAGGCTGTGGATGAGGCAGCCCAGCCCTGGGGTGTCAAAGTTCTGCGTTATGAAGTGGCCGACATCAACCTGCCGGTGTCCATCAAGGATGCGATGGAGAAGCAGGTGCGGGCTGAGCGGGAGCGCCGTGCGGTGGTAGCAGAGTCCGAAGGCGAGCGTCAGGCCGCCATCAACCGCTCGGAAGGGGATCGTCAGGCGGCGATCAACCGTTCTGAAGGGGAAAAGCAGGAGATGATCAATATCTCCGAAGGGGAAAAGATGAAGCAGATCAACGAGGCAGAAGGCCGTGCCCAGCAGATCGAGCTGGTGGCGTTGGCGACGGCCAAGGGTCTGCGTATGGTCGCGACTGCGGTCAAGGAAGAGGGCGGCCAGGAAGCCGTGAGCTTGCGTATTGCGGAGCAATATGTGGCTGCCTTTGAAAAAGTCGCCAAGGAGTCCACCACCATGCTGTTGCCCAATGGTCTCAGCGACATTGGTGGTGCCGTCGCTGGCTTGCAGAAAGTACTCAAGACGGTAGATAAAACCCCGGCCTGAGCCTTCCCTTGAAGCGCCGGGTATTCGCGCCGTACATCTCCTTTGGTGGCGGCGCGATAACCTGAAAAAATCTCTCTCCTGCAGAGACCACAGCGTTCTCCGAGAAAAAGAACGGTTTTTTGTGTCCCTCTCTGGCGCCTGCGAATCAGCGGTGCTTGGCGGAGGGCCTTGTAATTCGTCCCCCTCATCCCGATATTCTGAGTGCCCATTTTCTGCATTCAGGAGCCTCCCATGTCCCGCCATTTTGAGAAAGCCGAAGGCCTGCACGAGCACCCGGACGAGGTGACGCAGGAATACCTGTTTAATCAGACCATGCTGCGTATCAAGGAGCCCAAGCGCAGCCTGGATTTTTATACCCGTGTGCTCGGCATGCGACTGGTGCGCAAGATTGATTTCCCGGAGATGCAATTCAGCCTGTATTTTCTCGGTTACTTGAGCGAGGAAGACGCCGGTGAGGTGCCTGCAGATGATGCCAAGCGCCTGACGTTTACTTTTGCGCGCGAGGCCATGCTGGAATTGACCCATAACTGGGGGACTGAAGATGATGAGGCCTTCAGTTACCACGATGGCAATGCGCAGCCCCAGGGGTTCGGACACATCGGCATCACGGTACCCGACGTGTACGCGGCGGCGGAGCGGTTTGAAAAAATGAACGTGGAATTTGTCAAACGACCGGATGACGGAAAAATGAAAGGGCTGGCCTTTATCAAGGACCCGGATGGCTACTGGATCGAAATTCTTCAGGCTGACATGTTGGAGAGCCAGCAGAGTTGATGTCACTTTTTTGACAAAAAATTTCTTTTTTGCTTTTTCTTTCTCTTCTCCCTTAAGGTGTGGGTTTGGCATTACGTCAAGCTCACAGCGGGAGAAATCATGATGGCGGCCTTGCTTACAGATGCGCAGAAAGACATCTGCCTTGAGTTACAAAAAAAGTCGTCAAAAGACAGTCCTAGAGCAGCAGCCTTGCTGGCCTTGAATCAAGGGGCGACACAATCGCAAGCGGCTGAAAAATCTGGCTTGAGCCTGGGTCAGGTCCGATACTGTGTGCGTCGCTTCCGTTCTGTTGGAATGGCCATGTTTGAGTTGTCAAAACCAGATGGCGATTCAGGCAATGGTTCCGTTAGCGATGTTGTTATTGTCCCAGAAAAAAACAACAAGAAAGACAAGAAAGACAAGAAAGGGAAAAAGAAAAAATCAAAAAATAAAAGCGAAAATGACAAAAAAGAAATAAAAAAACCGAAAGAAAAGAACAAGAAAAAAGATAAAAAAATCAAAAAAGCAGAGAAGAAAAACAAAGGAAAAAAGAAGAAAAAATAAAACGTTTCTTCGTGGTCAAGGTTGGCGATTTCCCGATGAGATGTTCCGTTCTGCCCGTCAAGATTCCCAGAAGTAGTCCATCTGTTTCGCTGTGTTGAGTGCGAGATCACGGCTGTGCAGCTTTTCAACCAGATGCAGGCTCATGTCTATTCCTGCCGAAATTCCTGCCGACGTTATGCGGTTCCCATCTTCTACCCAGCGTACGTTCTCCTTGATGCTCAAGTCAGGAAAGCGTGTTCCAAGTTCGTCGATGTCCTCCCAGTGGGTGGTCACGTTCTGATGGGTCAGCAAGCCTGCCTGCGCCAATATAAAAGCACCAGTACAGACCGAGGTAATCCATTGGGCGGAGCGAGCTGCGCGGCGAAGCGAATCCAGCAAGACGGTGTTGTTCATTGCCCAGGTATGCACCCCTCCGCTAACCAGCAGGACGTCAAGCGGGGGATGATTATCCAGAGTGAAATGGCTTTGTACCGGGAAGCTTCCCCTGGCCCGGACAGTTTTGCGTTCACTGATCAGTGACACCGACCAGGGCTTGGTGCCGCACAACCGTGCGGCGGTGGCGAACACCTCGTAGGGACCGGCGAAATCGAGCACTTCTGCTTCATCATAGATCACAATACCAATCTGCAGCATAGCAACTCTCGTGACATTATTTCGGTGGCAGGGTGCGGACGAAAGCGAAGCAGTGGCCAAGCCATTCCTGTAAAGCATCCTCGTCCGCTACGGCATCGCTTTCCAGCATGATCATGCCGCGCATGGGGCGTCCAGTGAAATCCATTTCGGCGGCACCGGGCCTGGCAAGCAGCGTGTCGTAGGCCTGCGGCCCGACTCGGGCCATCAGCCGCTCTGCCAAAATGCCACAACACATATTGCCCGCGATCAGAAAGCAAAGCCCGCCAAACATGCGCCTTTCATCAGGCAGGGCCCCGGTCACGGCAAGTAATGCCTCACGGGTGCGATCGGCCAGATCGGTGTCGTAAGCCATTACGTGTTTTCCCCGGCGCTCAGACGACCGCGGATCACCAGGGCGATGCCGCCAAGAATGGCCACTGATGCGATCACCAGCCTGACGGTGACGGATTCGTCCAGCCAGAGGGTGCCGGCGAGGGCTGCCAGAACCGGGACGCCAAGCTGGACGGTGGCGGCGGTACTGGTGGCCAGTGCAGGCAAGGCCAGATACCAGATGGCGTACCCCGCTCCTGAGGCCAGCGCCCCGGATAACAGGGCATAGAGCAGCCCCTCCCCGGTGGGCAGGTGTGGCGGCCAGGCGATAATCAACAGCGGCGCCAGCCAGGGCAAGGAACGCAGGAAGTTGCCGGTGGTTTCGGCTGTGGCATCGGCGGTGCCCTTGCCGCGCAGCGAATAGACACCCCAGCCGATGCCGGCCAGCAGCATGAGCAAGGCTGCAGTGACCGGCGGCGCCGTGGCGCCGGGCAGCAACAGGACCAATAACCCGGTCAGTGCCAGGGCAAGCCCCGCCCATTGCCAACGACTGAGGCGTTCACCTCGATAGCGCCCATAACCAATCATGGTGGCCTGAACGGCGCCAAACAGCAGCAATGCGCCAGTGCCTGTTGCGAGCTCCACATAGGCAAGGGAAAACCCTGCCGCATAGACAAACAACGCCAGCGCGGAGCGGTGATTGCCGTGGGCAAGCGGGCGCGGCCAGGTGCTCTGGCGAATGCCAAGAATCAGCACCAGGGTAAGTGCACCGGTAACCAGTCGCACCGCCGTAAAGCTGGCCGCATCGATGGCGCCATCGTGCAGGGCCAGCCGGCACAATACCGAGTTTGCCGCGAAGGCCAGCATGGCGATCGCGGTCAAGACCAGGGGGTGCCGAAGCGGCATCAAAACACGGTGCGAAGGGCGTTGATGGTCAGGCCAATCAGCGCCAGGGACGACAGGAAAAACAGCACGAAGCGCACTTCAATCTTGTTCACCAGCGCTTGCAGCAAGGAATGCACGACCCGAATGCCCACATAGGTCCAGGCCAGTGTCAGGTTGATACCGTCGCCCTGCCCCAGCATCGCCAACGACAAGGCAATGGCGTAGAACACGGTGGGCTGTTCCATCAGGTGATTGTAGTTGTCCGCCTTCCAGCGCACGTTGGCAGGCAGGGTGTTCATTTGCTCCCCGCGCGGGGCCTGGGGATCGGGGGTCATGTTGGCGGCTTTCATGGCCGGCAACCGGGTCAGGTACATCCACAGCCACATGACCATGGACCAGGCAACCAGTGTCACGACGGGGGCAAGAATGGGACTGGTGGGTTCCATGTGAAATCTCCCTGAGCGTTTCGTTGTTATGAATTGCGATCATACCTCAGGGTGCAGGCGGGGTCAGAACGCGTGGTCCAGCCAGTAATCGAGAACGATGCCAACAGCGAACATTCCCGTGAGCGAGAGATAGTGCCAACGGTTGGCAATCAGCAGCGGCTCAAGATGAACAAGGTGGGGGGATTGTCGGGTGATGCACAGGGTGGCGTAGCGCCAGCCTAGTTGATATTCCGAATGCAAATAGCGAATTGCCGCCAGCTTGCCGTGGTGTTGCCAGATGGTTTCCACATCTTCCGGTAGTCGCATGCCTTCCCTCTCTGCAATGCCCTGGCCTCCTGGCCAGGGTACCCGCTAGTGGCGATCTGCCATCAGCGCGGTTCGTTCAGTATCACGCAGAAGGGGGCGGTGCTGCCAGTTGCAGTGACAGAAGGTGCATTCAAAGCGGTTATTGGCTAGCGAAGCTAACGCTTAACAGTGTTGAGGTGCTGCTGGATGACCAGCGGCCACTGCAGGGCTTTCTCATCGAGCCAGTCTCTGGCTGGGGCCAGTGGTGAACTAAAGAGCAGGCTGCCAAGCATTAACAGGCTAACCACTGTTGTCCCCCAGAAGAGGCCGACAAAGGGCTGCTTGCGGGTCTTGTGACGAAACAATGGCCGTGCCACCAGTGCGCCGGGCCAGCCCCCGAACAGTGCCAGTAGATGCAGGGTGTTTTCCGGCGTGCGTTGGTGCTCCCGTCGTGCTGCGCGCTTGTCCAGACCATAGATGATCAGGGTGCACAGGCTGATCAATCCGGTGCCGACAATCAGAAAGGGAGAAAAGTGGTATTCACGGGTGATGCTGTAAAGCCCGGCGAAATAGCCGATAGCCAGCCCGAGGGCGATGGGCAAGGTGAGGCCGCGCATGGGGGTTATCCTCGCCAGGCCCAGAGGGCCGCCAGCAGCGCCACGGGCGCGGTTTCCGCCCGCAATACCCGCTCACCCAGGGCGAAGGGGGTAAACCCGGCGGCCTGGGCGGCGTTCAGCTCGTCGTCCGAAAACCCGCCTTCCGGACCGGTGAGCAGTGCCAGGTTTTGGGTGGTGGACAGCACCCCGGGATCAAAGGGTTGTTCACCCGGGTGGGCGATCAGGCGAAGATCCGGCAAGTCTCGGTTCAGCCAGTGTTTCAGCTCCACGGTCCCCTCAATGAGCGGGGGAATATTCAGGCCGCATTGTTCGCAGGCGCTGACCGCCACCTGTTGCCAGTGAGCGATTTTCTTGTCGGCTCGCTCGCCTTTCAGGCGCACTTCACAGCGTTCCGTGTCCAGCACCACGATCGTGGCGGCGCCCAGTTCGGTGGCCTTCTGGATGGCATATTCCATCCGGTCGCCCTTGATCATGGGCAGGGCTACGGTCACGTTCAGGGGCGGGGTGCGGTTGTCGGCGGTGAAAACCTGCGGTTCCACCGTCACGCTTTTTTTGCTGATGGCGGTGATCTGCGCCGACCATTCGCCGCCTTGGCCGTTGAACAGGGTCACGGCATCACCGACCGCCATGCGCAGCACCTTGCCAATATGGTGACTGGCATTGGCGCCCAGCTCCGTGGCAAGGCCGGACTGAAATCCCTGATCATCGAAAAAACGGCGCATAACGTCTCTTGGCGGTAGTTAATGGTTTACCTGTGGTACAGAGTCAAGCAGGTAATCGATAAATAAACGAACCGGTTGTGAAAGTAACCGATCTCTGGCGTACAACAATGAAAACGGACGCGCACAGCCAGCATAGGGCTGCAGCACCTCGTGCAACTCCCCTTGCGCCAGTTGCGCCTCGACCATAAACCGGTAAGTCTGGTACAGGCCGGCCCCGGCACGTGCCAGTTGAATGCCGGCACTGACATCCTCCTGACACTGATAATCGCCGCGGGTGAGCATAGCGGTTTCCTGACCATTTTCCATAAACAGCCAAGCTACATGGCGACCTGTACGAGGCAGCAGAAATTGGATGCACTGATGGTCGTCCAGATTCCCCAGGTTTTGGGGTGCCCCTCGTGTTGCCAGATATTCCGGCGATGCCACGACCACCAGCTCGGCTTGTTCCAGAGGGCGCGCCACCAAGCCACTATCCGCTGGCGGTCGCGCCCGCACCACCAGGTCATAACCTTCTGCCATCAAATCCACGTTGCGGTTACCCACGTGGATATCAAACCGCACTTGGGGATAGCGCCGCTGAAAGGCCGGTAGCAAGGGGAGGATCCGCGCATGACCGTATGTTGTTGGTACGCTCAGACGGATCGTGCCGGCTGGCTGTTGCTGGGCACCGCTCAGTTCCCGCTCTACTTCCTTCAGGCTTTCCAGCGCCCCCTGGCAATGCTGTAGATAGGTCTGCCCGCTGTCGGTGAGCCGCAGGGACCGGGTGGTACGGACGAACAACCGCACCCCCAGCCGGGCTTCCAGGCGCCCCATGGCCCGGCTCACCGCCGCCGGGGAAATCCCGGCCGCTTGGGCTGCCCTGGTAAAACTGCCCTGTTCTGCGGCCAAGCAAAAGAGCTCGATGCCCCCCAACTCCACATTGCCAAAATAACGAGCCATTCATTACACCATGTAATAACTGATGTGATATTAGCGCCATTTATTGATTATAGGGCAAGAAATACGCTTTGGATTCCTTCATTGCTAACAAGGAATCACCACGATGAAACTCTACTACGCCCCCGGCGCCTGTTCCCTGGCGGTGCATATTGTCTTGCGGGAGCTGGACACGGATTTTTCCCTCGCCGAGGTGGACCTGACCACTCACCGCGCGGGTGAGCAGGACTTTTTCTCGCTGTCCGCCCACGGTCGGGTGCCACTTCTGATACTGGATGACGGTACCCGGCTCACGGAAGGGCCTGCCATCTGCCAGTATTTGGCGGATCATTTCCAGCGCCGGGACCTGCTCCCCGCAGCAGGCAGTCTGGAGCGCTTCCGGGTGCACGAATGGCAGAACCTCATCGCCACGGAGCTGCACAAGAACTTTGCCCCCTTTTTCAAACCCGGCTATCCGGACGCCAGCCGGGCACGGGCCCGCGATACTCTGGAAAACACATTTGACTGGATCGCGCATCAATTAACGCAGCACGACTTTCTCACCGGAGACACCTTCACCCTGGCGGACGCATACCTGTTCACCGTCACTGGCTGGGCAGACGTTGCCGGTATTGCGTTGCCCGAGCGCCTGCAGACTTACCGGAAAACCCTGATACGGCGCGACAGTGTCCGTCAGGCGATGAAAGCCGAAAGCCTGCTGTGAAGGAGTACGACATGTGGAACGGCAACCGCATCACCCAATTGCTGGATCTCGATATACCACTGGTTCAGGGGCCCTTTGGTGGTGGGCTGTCATCGGTGACCCTGGCCGCAACCGTTAGTGCGGCAGGGGGGCTGGGTTCATTTGGAGCACACCACCTGACAGCAGACAACATTCTGGAAACGGCAGCGGCCATCCGGCAGCGAACTGATCGCCCATTCGCCCTGAACTTGTGGATCCCTCCCTATGACCCGGCCACCCCTGCCGATGTGCAGCACGGTAGTGACTTGCTGGCACCGTTCTACCGCGAACTGGGCCTGGCGCCGCCCACCCTCCCCAATGCGGATTACTGGCCGGACTATGGCGAGCAGGTGGAAGCCATTCTGGAAGCCTGTCCGGCGGTGTTCAGCTTTGTTTATGGGATTCCCGAACCGGCGACTCTGCGTGCCTGCCGGCAACGGGGTATCCGCACCCTGGGTACGGCGACGACTGTGGCAGAAGCCAGGGCCCTGGAACAGGCGGGTGTGGATGCCATTATTGCTACCGGCTTTGAAGCGGGCGGTCACCGGGTGTCGTTTCTGGAGGAAGCAGAGCATTCGCTTAATGGTAGCTTCGCGTTGATTCCCCAAATTCGTGACGCGGTGAGTCTGCCCGTGATTGCTGCCGGTGGTATTGCCGATGGCCGAGGCATGGCCGCCGCCCTGATGTTGGGCGCGGATGCCGTTCAGGTGGGTACCGCATTTCTGGCTTGCGAGGAATCCAATGCCTCTGGTTTGCACCGCGACATGCTGTTCAGTGAGCGGGCACAACACACCGGCCTGACGCGGGCCTTTAGCGGCCGGCTGGCGCGGGGGATCCGCAATCGCTTCATGGAGGAAATGGCCGGGCGGCAAGACATCCCTGGCTACCCACTGCAAACCTGGATGACACGGCCACTGAAACAGATTGCCCAGCAGCAGGAAAACCCGGAGCTGCTGGCCCTGTGGGCCAGCCAAGCGTCACCGTTGCTGCAACATCGCCAGGCCAGAACCCTGATTCGCACGATGATCACGGATTGTCTGGCGAGGTTGCCGGTGTAAAGCAAGGCTGTCGTCTTTGATGGCGGCAGCCCCCAATCGCCTTAACACGGGTTGCCAGGCTCGCACTTTGCCCCAGCCAGTTTGTGCTGATCAATCATGAACTCGACCAGAACAGTGATAGCCTGCGGCTGCGTAATCTGTACTACACGAAAGGTCCATACGAGAGCCCCTTGTCGGACAGGTATCAGTCGCCAGAGGCAGAAGCAAAAGGCTACCATAGCGCCGGTCAAACAGGCTGCTATCAAGCGAGTAAAACATGGGCGAGATTGTCCGTTCTGCGTTCCGGCCCCCTCTGTGGCTGCGCAATGCGCACCTGCAAACCCTGTGGGGGCCGTTGGGCCGGTCGTTGCCGGAGGTGGCGCGTCACAGTGAGCGGTTGGATCTGGCCGATGGTGATTTTCTGCTGCTGGACTGGGCCGGTCCCCGACATGGCCCGGGGCACCTCACCGTGATACTGCTGCACGGGTTATCCGGTTGCAGTGACTCGCACTACATGCGCGGTATCCAGAAAACCCTGGCCGGCGCCGGTATCCGTTCGGTGGCAATCAACAGCCGCGGGGCCAAGGGCCCCAATGACACGGCCCTGTGCTATCACGCCGGGGAAACCGATGACGTGGACGCCGTGATTGAACATGTGTTCCACCAGGATCCCACCGGGCATCGTATCGCTATTGGTGTGTCGCTGGGGGGCAGCCGGCTGCTCAACTGGTTGATCCATCGGGATTCCGGTCGCCTGGCAGGGGTGGCGACGGTATGCGCCCCGTTGCGCCTGGACCTGTGCGCCAACCGGCTGGACCGCGGCCTGTCACGACTGTATCGCGGCCATTTGCTCAAGGCCTTGCTGGGTTACCTGGACAACCAGAAGCGACATCTGGATCAGGTCAATCCGGCGGAAGCCAAGCGGCTGTATCGCCTGAACATGTCGGGCATCCGTTCGTTCTGGCGGTACGACGATCAGATTATTGCCCCGCTTTACGGCTTTCGCGGCGCCAGTCATTACTACGCCCAGTGCAATGCGGGGCCGCGCCTGCAAGGGATACGCACCCCTACCCTGTTGATGCAGAATCGGGACGACCCTTTCATGACGCCAGAGACCCTGCCTCGCCGTGAGGAGCTGGGCCCCGCGGTGACGGCAGAAATCAGTGATCACGGTGGTCATGTAGGGTTTGTCGGCGCGGAGAATCCCTACTGGCTGGAGCAGCGCTTGTTGGCCTGGGTTCAGGGCTTCGGTTTTTCCAGCTGAAACACTTCATCGCGCAGGGCGTCGGGTTTGACCACCCCCGGTGCGACTCGCCACTGCCCCTGTCGATCTTCGAATACGAGGGTGGGCGTGCCGCCAAGGCCAAGCCCGATCATCAGGCCCGTATTGTTGTGGATCTGGCTGCGGATCGCTGCCGGTACGGGTAGCAGCGGTTCAATGCCGCCGGCTTCAAAACGGGATTCATGCAGGGCCAGGGCGGCGGCCGGGTTGTCGGCGGCGAGCACGGCCCCACCCTGGCTGAAGCTGCGCTTGGGGTTGATCATGCCGACAATGATGTGTCGCACCTGTAGCGTGTTGGCGGGATCGGTCACCAGTGGCTGCATGTTTTCCCACAACTGAGCGCAATAGGGGCAGGCCATGTCGGTAAACACATAGGCCACCCGCTGCGGCTTCGCGGGGCCTTCTGCGACCCAGCTGCTGTTCTCCAGTCGTGCCAGCAAGGAATCCATGCTGGCGCCTTCGCGACTTTCGCTGTTTGCCTGGCTGGCATGGGCGCCCAACGTGGCCAGCATCAACAGGCTGGCCAACCACGCACGCAACGGCATTACGGGAACCTCTTGAACATGTCCTGTACTGCGCGCTGAATATGCGCTTCACGGCGTGCACTGCTCATCTCGTCATAAAGCTGATCCCGGCTGGTGGCTTGCCAGAGGACATTGTTGCTCTGGGGGTCGATCAGCTGCACGACCAGTTTGTATTCCTCGGTGATTTCACCTTCGGTTGGAGTGCTGGCACCCAGGCCGACATTGTTGCGGGTGAAGCCAAAGCCGAACTGAAGGGTGGAGCCATCGAAGCGTTGCTGACGCTTGAAGAAGTGTTTTACTTCCACGTCCGGTTGGTTTTCATCGGGGTGTAGCCCCTTGTCAGCCAGTGCCAGCGCCAAAGCACTGCGGGCACGCTGGTCATCCAGTTCACGGGGTCTGTCCTCGTCCTGGCTGACGAAGCGGTAAGTCTGAAGATGGGCCAGATTGGTGTCACTCTGGCGGTCGATGACCACCGGGCTGACGCAGGCTGTCAGCAGCAGGCTGACCAGCAGGCCCAGGGTGGGGGCGATAAAGCGCATGGCTTTCTCCTTCAGGCGAAAGAATATTCAGTATAGTGGCGATGACGTCATAAAACGGTGACGCCTGGACAAGGTTTGGCCACGGCGGCATGAATCTGTTCCCCAAGATAGCGTGCGGCCTGGCCGGCATACTGACCCTCTGCGTAGATCAGGTGTAAGTCCACAAAGCGCTCGACCCCTTCTTTGAGCGGCAGAACCTTGAGCGCACCGGTTTCCAGACCATCGCCAATTTCGGCTTCCGGTATCCAGGCAAAGCCCAGTCCCCGGCGAATAGCGGCAATCCGGGTGGAGGTATGGGATACCGTCCAGCGCTGTTCGGCGCCCAGCCAGCCGGCATCAATGCGGCGGCTGCCGGAGTCGCGAATTACGATCTGGCGATGCTGGCGCAGGTCCTCGTGGGTGAGGCTGTCGACCTGATTGAGCGGATGGTCAGCTGACGCCACGGCCAGAAAGCGCACCCGCATCAGTGGTTCGCCCACAAAGCCGGGGGGGATGCGGGCGTTCACCACCACATCGGCTTCCTTGCGTAGCAGGGCCTCATCAGATCCGGACAGCACGGTTTCGCTGTATTCGACGCGTGTCAGAGGGCTCTGTTGGGCAAAGGCGTCCAATGCGGTAAGCATGCAGTGCTGCGGGAACAGGGCATCGGCGGCGACCCGCACCAGCGGTTCCCAGCCCTGGCTCAGCTGGATAGCCGTGCTCTCGATACGCTCCGCCTCTTCCACCAGCACTTTGGCCTGGCGATAGAGCATTTGTCCGGTTTCTGTGAGCTTGGCCTTGCGGCCTTCCAGGCTGAACGCGCGCACGCCCAGCTCGGTTTCGATCTTCTGCACGGCATAACTGATGGCCGACTGGCTCTTGTCCAGGGCCTCGGCGGCGTTGGCGTAGCCGCCCTCGTCGACCACGGCCAGCAAGGCTTGCCATTGATCCAGCGTGATTTTGGCTGACATATCAAAAATCCTGAGCTAAACGTGCGAATTTGTCCCGTTTTATATCGGATCAGCTGAAATCACAATAGTCCCATAACGATTCGACACCGGGTCGTACCCAAATTTCACAAGGAGTGGCAGACATGAACATTCTGGTTATTAAAAGCAGTGTATTCGGTGATAACGGCAATTCCTCTGCGTTGGTCAATACCAAGGTGGAGCAGCTCAAGGCAGCCAATCCGGGAGCGACCGTGGTGGTGCGTGACCTGTCTGCACAGCCGATTCCACACTTGGATGGAGAGCGTGTCGGTGCCTTTTTCACCCCGGCCGAAGAACGTACGGCCGAGCAGCAACAGGTGGACGATTTTTCCCTGACGCTGATTGAAGAATTGAAAGCCGCGGATCATGTCGTGCTTGGCTTGCCGATGTACAACTTTGGCATTCCCAGCCAGCTGAAAAGCTGGATTGATCATGTGGCCCGTGCCGGCATTACCTTCCGCTATACCGAGAATGGCCCTCAGGGTTTGCTGGATGACAAGCCGGTAACGGTGCTGGCGGCCCGGGGGGGGCTCTATGCAGGAACCGATAACGATACCGTGACGCCCTACATCAAATTGTTCTTCGGTTTTGTTGGCATCACGTCTGTAGAACTGGTGTATGCGGAAGGCCTGAACATGGGTGATGAGGCCAAAGAAAAAGCGATGCAGGAAGCGAAGTCCGTGATTGCAGGATAAGGCTCGAGGTTTCTACACCGAAAACGTCATGGGCAACGATCAGGAGGCATCATGGGACTGTTAGTGGATGGACAGTGGCAAGACAAATGGTACGACACCAAAAGCACCGGTGGCCGCTTCAAGCGCTCTGAGAGTCAGTTCCGTCACTGGGTGACGGCGGACGGCAGTGCGGGCCCCAGTGGAGACAAGGGTTTCCCGGCGGAAAGTGGGCGTTACCACCTGTATGTGTCCTATGCCTGTCCCTGGGCGCATCGCACCCTGATCGTGCGTGCACTGAAAGGGCTGCCGGACCACATCGGTGTCTCGGTGGTCCATCCCCACATGCTGGGAAACGGTTGGGAGCTGCGCGATGACTTTGCCGGCGCGACTGGCGATGCGTTGCACGGCTTCAGCAAACTGTATGAGCTTTACCTGAAAGCCGATGATCGCTACAGCGGTCGTGTCACAGTGCCCGTGTTGTGGGATACGCAACGCGAAACGATTGTCAGCAATGAGTCGGCAGACATTATTCGCATGCTCAACAGCAGCTTTGATGCATTGGGTGCCACGCCGGGGAATTACTATCCGGATGCACTCCAGGCCGACATCGATGCCATTAACGAGCGCGTGTATCACGATGTGAATAATGGCGTGTACAAGAGTGGTTTTGCCACCAGTCAGGACGCCTATGACGAAGCTGTCACGACGCTGTTCGACAGGCTTGATGAGCTGGAACAAAGGTTAAGCGAGCAGCGCTATCTGGTGGGTAACACCCTCACAGAAGCCGACATTCGTTTGTGGACTACTCTGGTGAGATTCGATCCGGTATACGTCACCCACTTCAAGTGTGACCGAAAACGCATTAGCGATTACCCGAATTTGCAGGGTTTTTTAAAAGATATTTACCAGCTGCCCGGCGTGGCAGAAACCGTGAACCTGGCGCACATCCGCCATCACTACTTCTGCAGCCATCCGACGGTGAACCCTCACGGGATCATCTCCATCGGCCCGCAACTGGATTGGCAAACTCCCCATGACCGTGAGCGATTGGGGGAGAGAAAGATCAGCGACTAGCGGTGAGCCGTGAGCGATCAGCTATGAGGAAAAGATTTTGATGTTAACTCGAAGCTGATAGCTCGTAGCTCGCAGCTTCTTTCCACAGGAGGTTCCCATGGAACGCACCCTTCTCAACACGATTCGCGCACTGGATACATCCGATGGCGCAGGGGTTCGCCTGAAACGGGCGCTGGGTTATAACCCCATGGTGCGTCTGGATCCGTTTCTGATGCTGGATGCCTTTTCTTCGGAGAATCCGGATGACTATATTGCCGGTTTCCCTCCGCACCCCCACCGTGGTTTTGAAACGGTAACGTACCTGGTGGAAGGACATATGCGTCACCGGGATCACCTGGGTAACGAAGGAGATCTGACGCAGGGGGGGGTGCAATGGATGACGGCAGGCCGGGGCATCATTCATGAAGAAATGCCCCAACAAAAAGACGGTCTGTTGCGTGGCTTTCAGCTGTGGATCAATCTGCCTGCTGCAGAAAAAATGACCGCGGCAGGCTACCGGGATGTAGCAGATACAGAGATGCCACGTCTGGACCTGGCCAGCGGCGGACAGATCAAGGCAATTGCCGGTGAAGTCACGGTGGCGGGTGAATTGCTGACCGCGCCGATGAAAGGCGGTAGCACCGATCCGTTGTATCTGGATGTGAAACTGCGTCCGGGAGAAGCGCTGACTGTACCGGTCACCCAGGGCTACAACAGCTTTGTCTATGTGTTTGAAGGCCTGATAACCGTGGCAGGGGAAACGGTACAGCAGGATCACCTGGCGACCCTCACTGACGGTGATCATCTCACGGTCGAGGCGGGCCGTGAGGGCGCAAGGCTGCTGCTGCTGGCAGGTCGCCCCCTGGGAGAACCCATTGCCCAGTACGGCCCCTTTGTGATGAACACCCAGGAAGAAATCAATCAGGCCCTGAGTGATTATCGCAATGGCACCCTGACTGCTGAACCGTCACAACTCTAGCCATCAAAGGAAAGGCTTTCCCGTTGGCGAGGCTCGTGCCGAGCCACCGGGATTGTGCTATTGGATTACCGTTAAGGCACGGGATAAACGATGGGCATCCCATGCTGAATCTTCACGGAAATCGGGTTGACTCCTCAAGGTTTGTCAAAGAGCATCAACCCACTCACTTTCTCGCGTTCAAAGGAATGTCAGCCATGAAAGTTATCGCCATTGCAGGCAGTCTCAGACAGCAATCTTTCAATCAAGGCCTGGTGCGTGCTGCCGTTGATTGTGCCCCGAAAGGCATGGATATCGAGATCGCCGATATCTCTAGCATCCCCCTGTACAACGGCGATATCGATAATGACAAGGAACGCCCTGCCGAAGTGTTGGCGCTGGCAGAAAAACTGCAGAAGGCCGATGCCCTGCTGATTGCCACACCGGAATATAATTACTCCGTTCCCGGCGTGTTGAAGAATACGCTGGACTGGCTGTCCCGGGTGCCGGGCAAAGTCTTCGCGGGTAAACCCACCGCTATCATGGGTGCATCCATGGGCGGAATGGGCAGCAGCCGAAGCCAATACCATTTGCGGCAGATACTGGTGGGGTTGGATGCCTACCTGCTTAACAAGCCCGAAGTCTTTGTCTCCAGCGCACACGAAAAATGTGACGAGCAGGGCAACCTGACCGACGACAAGACACAATCCCTGATCGCCGATCAGTTGGTGGCGTTGCAGGCATGGTCAGCCCATTTTTCGTGAACCGTCAGACTTTGGGACCTCGACCCCGCAAGGCGTTGGCGACCAGGCTGATCACCAGCAGTATCAGGAAAAGGAAAAAGATAATTTTCGCGATAGAGGCGGCGCCAGAGGCAATGCCTCCAAAGCCGAGTACGCCAGCGATAATGGCAACAATAAAAAAAGTCAGAGCCCATCCAAGCATGAGAATGTCCTCGCTAATAGAATGAGTCTCAAGAATGACGTTGCTGCGTTTTAGCTTCCGTGCAGAGGTTAATGCTTTAACGATTTTTTATACTGTGCTCGCGTTTTCCGGCCGCCAGAATTAGAAACATTATCGTGGTGTTTGCAGAAAGCACGCGTCTTATTGACTGGGTGGCGTGCGTTACAATGGGTGGCTTGTTTCCAGCCAGGTCTCCAACGGTGGCGATTTCCAGTCTGCGAAGCGTCCCAGAAGGTCGTCCGCACTGGCGCTGACCTGCAGCAAGTTCCGGTGCTCTGGCTTGAGCAGACCCTTGTCGACGCTGTGACCAAGGAAGGCCGCCAGGTGGTCGTAGTAACCGTTGACGTTCAGCAGACCAATTGGCTTGTGATGAAAGCCTAGCTGTGCCCAAGTCAAAATCTCAAACAGCTCTTCCAGGGTGCCCATGCCACCGGGGAGTGCGATGAACGCATCGGCCTGATCCGCCATGGCTGCCTTGCGCTCGTGCATGGAGTCGACGATCTGCAACTCGGTCAGGTGGTGATTGCCAATCTCACGGCGCAGCAGTGCCTGGGGGATAATTCCTATTACCTCTCCCCCCCTGTCCATGACCGCGTTGGCCAGAGTTCCCATGATCCCCACGCTGGCGCCGCCATACACCAGCCCAAGATTTCGGCTTACCAATGCTGCGGCCAGGTTTTCAGCCGCGATGCCAAAAGCAGGATCGTTTCCGTCGCTGGAAGCACAGTAAACGCAGACTTTTTTCATCATCATCCCTAATGGTGTTTGGGTTTGTCGCAAATCGGTTGCAGGTGGAGCGTCTTACCCTGCAACTGCAGTGGGGCGATTAACCAGTCGCTCTGGTGGGAAGTGGCAGGTAAAGGTGCTGCCCTTGCCCAGCTCGCTCTTGATGTCCAGTTTGCCGTTATGACGAATCATCACGTGTTTGACAATGGCGAGCCCCAGACCCGTGCCACCCGTTTGGGTGACCCGGCTATTATCGGGGCGATAAAAGCGTTCTGTGAGCCGTGGAATATGGGCAGGGTCAATTCCCAGACCATTATCGGTAACGGCCAGATGCGCGCCCTTTTCGTCCTGCCACCACTGGATGCGAATCAGGCCACCGGAAGGGGTGTACTTCACTGCATTGGTAATCAGGTTTCCAAAGGCGCTTTCCAGTTCGGCGGGGTTGGCGACCAGACGCGCCTCGGTTGGGACATCCATTTCAATCTGATGATGTTTGTCCGCGCTCAGAGCTTGGGCGTTTTCGCGCATGCGGTTGAGCATGCCGTGTACAGCGACGGCCTGGCGATCGTTATCCGCATCGGTATTTTCCAGTCGCGAGAGCAACAACAGATCCGTGACCAGCGCTTCCATGCGGTCAGACTGGCTTTCCATTTGAGTCAGTGCACGCCGCAGACGAGGCTGTTCTTCAGGCACGGTATCCAGCAGCGTTTCAAGGTAGCCTTTGAGTACTGTTAAAGGGGTTTTCAACTCGTGGCTGACATTGGCTACAAAGTCTTTGCGCATTTGTTCGAGGTGATGAATCCGGGTGACATCACGGGCCATCAGCAGTTGCTCGCCAACGCCGAACTCCGTCACCCTGAATTGCAGGATGCGGTTGTCATTCACCGGAGAGGGAATTTCCAGGGGTTCGCGAAAATCGGCGCGATGAAGGTATTCGGTAAATCCGGGGTGGCGCACCAGGTTGGTGAGCGGTTGCCCCAGGTCTTGGCTGGGGTTGAAGCCCATATAGCGCTCTGCGGCGGCGTTCCAGTATTCCAGATAGCCGTGCTGGTCAATCAGGATGACCACCTCTTCCAGAGCGTTTACGGATTGCTGGGCGCGGTGGATGATGCTTTGCAGGTTTTCCTGCGCACGCCGTTCTTTCTGAAACAAGTGTTCAAGCCGGGTATAGAACTCGCCCCACAGACCGATGCTGTCTGGCGGTTCGGTATGATCATCACGGACCAGCCAGCTGTAGAGGGAGAACAGCTGCCGGGTGCTCCAGAAAATGTAGCCCACCAGGCCTACCAGCAATGGCCAGATGTGACCGACTGCGAGAGCGGTCAAGGCGGCCAGGGCGATCAGGCCGGCGATTCGATTAACTTCTTTGGCCAGGCTGGCTTTCATGATCGTGTGTTGCCCTTGTGGGGTCAGACTGGAGTTATACCGAGGTCATGAACCCTAACACATTATTGGCTTCAGCTCGCCTTGGCGGCCTTGATCGAAAAGCGATAGCCCGTACCTCGTACCGTCTGGATAAAACGGTCAAAGCCGTAGGGTGCGAGAGCCTTGCGCAAACGGCGGATGTGGACGTCGATGGTGCGGTCTTCCACGTACACATTGGCGCCCCACACCTGATCCAGCAACTGGGTGCGGGAGTAGGCTCGCTCCTGATGGCTCATGAAGAATTCCAGCAGGCGATATTCGGTTGGCCCCATATCCACCGGCTCGTCGTTAGCGCTGATACGGTGGCTGACCGGGTCCAGGCATAGCCCTTCCACTTCGATAGCTTTTTCGGCGGCAGCGCTGGAAGAGCGGCGCAGTACCGCCTTGATCCGGGAAATCAGTTCGCGGGTGGAAAACGGTTTGGTGATGTAGTCGTCAGCACCCACATCCAGGCCCTGGATCTTGTTATCTTCTTCGCTTTTGGCGGTAAGCATGATGATCGGCACTTCATTGGTGGTCTCATCACGCTTAAGGCGACGGGCCAGCTCAATGCCGGTCACGGAGGGCAGCATCCAGTCCAGCAGTACCAGGTCTGGCCGTTCGTCGACGATGATCTCGTGGCCGCGCTGGGCATTTTCAGCTTCCAGTACATCAAAGTCCGCCAGTTCCAAGGCGACAGCGACCATCTCACGGATAGCCGGCTCGTCATCAACAATCAAAATTCGGTTACGGGACATGGCTTCCTTCCTTCGCCTGTCAGTCTTTTGTTGGTGCCCTATTAGATTGCTCTTTTATGACATGCGTATGACAAGTTGAGCCGGATGCGGGGGAATTGCAAGCGGGAGAGGGAGTGATGAGTTGAAAGTTCAAAATTGAAACGCGGCCCAAGCCAGCAGGTTTTGCATAGCCGTGCCCGCGCTCGCAGGTAATGGCGCGGGTACAGAGAGCCGGAACGGCAAAACCTGCCTCCCGCCTTTTCCACTTTGAGCGTTAAACTTTCAACTCAAAAGTACTGGAAATACAACCCCGCAAACACACACGCCCCGCTCCAGTGATTGTTCAGGAAGGCATGAAAACTGGGCCAGCGTTCGCGATAGCGGATCAGGCTGTGCTGGTAGAGGAAGGTCATGGTCATCCCTGCCAGGCCTGCATACCAGGGCCAGCTGAACCCAAGGCGGTGGCCGACCATGATCAGCCCCAGCAGGGTTAGCCCCTGAAGGACACCGATCATTAACCGATCGGCGTCGCCAAACAGGATAGCGGTGCTCTTTATGCCCAGTTTCAGGTCGTCTTCACGGTCACACATGGCGTACTGGGTGTCATAGGCGACCGTCCACACCACATTGGCCACGTACAGCAGCCAGGCGATTTCCGGGACCTCGCCGGTTTCTGCGGCAAAAGCCATGGGGATGGCCCAGCTGAAGGCGGCCCCCAGAAACAGCTGCGGCATAAAGGTGAAGCGCTTGGTGAAGGGGTACAGCACCGCCAGCCCAAGGCCACCGAAGGACAGCCAGAAGGTCAATTCGTTGAGGAACAGCACCAGTACGAAGGCTAGCAGCCCCAGCCCGGCGAACAGCGCCAGCGCCTTTTTGCTGCTGATGGCGCCAGTGGCCAGCGGCCGGCCCTGGGTGCGCTCCACATCGCCGTCGAAATCCCGGTCGGCAAAATCGTTAATCACGCAGCCTGCCGCGCGCATGATCACCACCCCCAGAAAGAAGATCACGATGGTGGTCAGGCTCGGGGTGCCTGTCCCTGCAATCCACACCGCCCAAAGGGTCGGCCACAGCAGCAGCAGGGTGCCGATGGGCCGGTCCAGGCGCATCAGCTGAAGGTAGGGCCACAGGGCGGGATAGCGGTTTTCAACAAAGGTAAACATGGGACATCCGGTTGTCAGGCGTGGAGGTATTGTCCGGACGGGTGGGGTTGAGTTGCAAGTTGAAAGTTCAAAGTGGAAACGCGCGAGCGGGTTGTGGCGCCAGACGAGTATCGTTTGCGCCGCGCGACGCAGAGGAAACAGGCCCAGAGAGTCTAATGGCAGACGAGTACGGGGCTGTTCGGCAACGCGCTACCCCACCTTCTCCCACAACGCCGGCAGGAAATACTCCGCTACCAGTAGCGGTGCACCACGCTTGATGAAGCGGGATTGGCGGCCCCAGCACAGCGGCAGGTCCTGATCGGGTGAGCCCCGCCTTGCCCATACCTGGTCGCGCTGGCAGAGGGGGCGTTTGTACAGCTCCAGTCCCAGTGAGCGGCTGCCCATGTGGCCGAGAGAGCGGTTTGCCCCGGTCAGGCTGCCAACCGGCAATACGCTGCGGGCGGCAACCACCGGGGTGTCATCCAGCATAAGAGTGACTTCGCGAATCAGTGCTACCTGACGGGCGGGGAGTGCCAGCAGTTGCCGTTCATCGGCTTTAGGGACGGCGTGGGCATGGAAACCCGGGACAACGCGGAAGGCACCGTAGCGGGACAGCCGGCGAGTGAGCGAGTCCGGGTCCGCCATCCAGTCGCGGATTATCGGGGGTAGCACCAGCTGTTCCAGCGGGCGCCAAAGGCTGTCAGGATGCAGGGCGGCAGGCAGCATGGGATCTTCCGGGCTTCAGGCCGGCGGACTATGGCCCATGGTTGTACAGAGAGCAAGGGCGGCCGCAAAACCCGGGGATTGCGGGGTGCGGATCGGCATAATAGACCGAATATGACAGTGGTCACTGTCATTGATTTTTCGGCGCCGCCCCGATAGGTTAACGACCCCCGAGATACACCCTGTATGTAGCAGAGTAAGCGAGTGCTTACTTCAATCCGATGAGGTTCACCATGAAGAAGTGGGAATGTGTAGTGTGCGGTTTCATTTATGACGAAGCCGAAGGTCTGCCGGACGAAGGTATTGCCCCGGGTACCGCCTGGGAAGATGTGCCGGAAGACTGGGTTTGCCCGGACTGTGGTGTGGGCAAGGAAGACTTCGAGATGGTGGAAATCTGATTCCACCGAGGTCTGGCCCCGGCAGGGGCCGTCCGATCTCTTCTGGCATCAGCGCATTCTGAGCGCCCGCGCATCCCGCCCGTCCATTGAACAGTGAAAGGATCATTCATGCAGCCCATCGTCATCATCGGCACCGGCCTCGCCGGCTTCAATACCGTCAAGGAATTCCGCAAGCTGGATAAGGAAACGCCCATCGTCATGCTCACCGCAGACGACGGCCGTAACTATTCCAAGCCCATGCTGTCCGCCGGTTTTACCAAGGAAAAGACCGCCGATGACCTGTGCATGGCGACACCGGAAAAGGTGTCCGAGCAGTTCAATGTGGATGTGCGTACCGGTGTTCATGTGGCCGGAATCGATCCGCAAAAAAAGCGTGTACTGCTGCCGGATGACCACCTGGATTACAGCAAGCTGGTGCTGGCGCTGGGTGCCGATACCTGGACTCCGCCCCTGGAAGGTGACGCGGTTGGCGAGGTGTTTTCCGTCAACGATCTGATGGACTACGCCAAATTCCGTGCAGCCATTGAGGGCAAGAAGACAATCACCATTCTCGGTGGTGGTTTGATCGGCTGTGAATTTGCCAACGATCTGTCTAACGGTGGGTTCCAGGTACAGCTGGTTGAGCCCATGGGACGCTGTCTGCCTTTGCTGCTGCCGGAAGCTGCTTCTGAAGCGGTTGGTCGCGGCCTGCAGGAACTGGGTGTGCAGTTCCACTTCGGCCCGCTGGCCAAGGCGGTGCACCACGGAGACAGCGGCAAGCTGGTGACCGAGCTGTCTGACGGCAGCAAGCTGGAATCGGATGTGGTGCTGTCTGCCATCGGCTTGCGCCCGCGCATCGACATGGCCAAGGAAGCCGGCCTGAGCACCAATCGTGGCATCCTCACCGACAAGGGCCTGCGCACCAGCGCCGAGGATATTTTTGCCCTGGGCGACTGTGCCGAAGTAGAAGGCCATGTGCTGCCCTACGTGTTGCCGCTGATGGCGTCTGCCCGGGCGCTGGCCAAAACGCTGGCCGGTGAGCCCACCGATGTCAGCTACGGCGTAATGCCTGTCACCATCAAGACCCCGGCTTGCCCGGTGGTGGTGTGTCCGGCTCCGGCAGGCAGTGAAGGCGATTGGGAAGTGGAAGCCGATGGCAACACGGTTCAGGCCCTGTTCCGCGGCAAGGACGGCAATTTGCTGGGCTATGCCCTCACCGGTGATGCGGTGAAGGAAAAAATGAAGCTCAACAAGGAACTGCCGGCGGTGATGCCGTAAGCTTGCAGCGGGCTCATGTCACCATGAGCCCGGCTGTTGCGCTGTTCATTGATAAAGGAAGGTCCATGAAATTTGCATTGGTGTTGCTGGTTCTGGGGTGGCGTTTGCGCTGGTTGGCGTGGCGTAACGAAGGTTTCCGAAAGCAGCTGGAAAACCGCAACGTCATCATGCAATGGCGGACCTTTAACGGTAAGCCGGCGCGCTGGTTCCAATTCACTCCGGGCAAGGTCGCAGCCAAAGGAGGGATTCATCCGGCACCGACCGTCACCCTGAATTTCAAAGATGCGGGCTATGCCTTCGACACCCTGCAAAAGGCCGGCAAGAACCAGATGGCCTTCATGGAAGGGATGCAGTCCGGTGATATCAAGATCGAAGGCGATCCCGGCCAGTTGATGTGGTTCATGACGTTGATGAAATTCATCATGCCGGGTGGAAAAAAATAACCTTGCCTGATGGCGGGCCTGTATTGCCTGCGTTTTCTCCGCTAGGATTGAATAACAAAAAATTGCATTTGGCGGATTAATGAGACCCTTTCCCTGTTTCGTGGCTGTCGTTTTTCTCTTGTCTTGCGTTCGGGCCTTTGCTGCTTCGGATGCCCCTGTGTATCTGGTAGCCAAGTTCGACCTGGATGGTACTACCTACAACGAGGTGGTTTTTTTCCAGGATGACGCCATTGATACGATCAAAGGGTGCGAGCGGGAGATTATGTACGGGCGACGGGGGGGTTGGCAGGTCTATACCCACATCACCCGTGCTGCCCGTGGTTTTACCTACACCACCAGCTATGCCTGTGCCAGTGGCGTCCAGCGATTCTCCGATTGGGATCGCAGTGGCATGCGCCCTCGGGACAATGTTTTTTCGGTGACTATCGAGAATGATGTCCTGAACGTGGTGTCCCATGGCAGTTATAGCAAGTGCATGGCCTCGGTGCGGCAGCGTGGTGGCGAAAGCCGGCAGCAATTCTGCGGGAAGTCAGCGCAGCGGTTGCTGACGCCCTGATACTCGGCAAGATGCTTGGCGAACCGCGCTTGCCGCATTACTCTGTGTGGATTCATTCCCTTGCATAACGAAGGATTCCCCATGCAGATGGTTACACGCCTGTTCGTTCTGGCTGCCGCAGTCATGCTGGCTGCCTGTGCCACTACCACCGAAACTCACTCCACCTGGCAAACCAAGACCGGCGAGCCACGCCCGGCGTTTGATCACCTGTTTATTGTGGTACTGGCGGAAACGGCGGTGACGTCCGCTGTCGTTGAGCAGCAAGTTGCCAAAAGCCTCAAAAAACGTTCGATAGATTCGACCCTGTCTACCGCCAGTCTCGCAGGCGAGCGGCAACACGCAGATGACTTCCGTGAACAGATCGAAGCCGCGGTCAAGGAAAGCGGAGCAGATGGTGTCATGGTCGTGAGCCTGCTAAAGGTGGAAGAGCGCGATGAGTACATTCCGCCTACCGTGGATTACATGCCCATGACCTCTGCACCGATGTATCTGGGCTATGGTCCTTATGTGGGTTATAGCTACAGCGCGATCTACCAGCCAGGCTACTACCAGAACGCCACCGACTATTATCTGCAAACTCAGGTTTACAGTGCAGCCACGGAGAAACCGGTGTGGCAGGCCCAGTCCCGCAGCATGAACCCCTATAACCTGAAGAGTGGTGCTGAGGGTTACGCCAAAAGCGTGGTGGGCCAGCTGGACAAGGATGGTGCCCTGAAACGCTGACTTCCCGCCGGGGCTGGCTGCCTTGCCAGCCCGGCTTTCCTGTTCTTTCCCACGGCGGATGCGCCTCTTTCCTGAACTCTGTTCATCCTCAGGTCTGTCCCTTACGCACAACTTTCCCCCTGGTCCTATGGTCATGTTCGGACAACGGGGTACTATGGTGGCATAACCGTCATATTTGCATGGGGTCAGGATGACCTGCTTGGGGCGAGGGAGCGTGCATGCATTCCAATATGAAAACCCTGCTGGAACAGATGCGTATTACCGAAATGGAAATCGGGGCGCGAAAGCGGCTGCTGGAGTTTGATGACCAGGATGTCGCCGCGCTGCTGCGCTGTCGGGATCACATCGAACGTCGTCTGGATGACATCGTAGAAACCTTTTATGGCATTCAGACCAGTAATCCGGATATTGCTTCACTGATCGGGGATTCCGACACGCTTGAGCGCCTGGAGACCGCCCAGCGCCGTTATATCATGGATCTGTTTTCCGGCGCCTATGACCTGGAATACACGAATAACCGTCTGCGAATCGGGCTGGTCCACAAGCGTATTGGGGTAGAGCCCAAATTCTATCTGTCGGCGGTGTATCTGCTGCACCGGTTGCTGGTGCAAAACCTTAACGACACCATGGAGTCCGGTTTGGAGCTGCAGCGAGCACTGCTGGCACTGGACAAGCTGATCTACTTTGACGTCACCCTGGTGTTTGAAACCTATATCCTCAGTCTGGTCTCTGAAATCGAGGCAGTGAAAAACCGCACGGAAGAATATGCCAGGGCCCTGGAGGAAACGGTTGCCATGCGCAATGGCCAGTTGCGCACGGATGCACTGACCGGGCTGACAACACGCCGTTATCTGAATGAAGCCCTGCAGCGGACCGTCAAGGCGGCGCAGCGGCGCAGCGAGCCGGTTTCGTTGATATTTGTGGATGTCGATGACTTCAAGGGGCTTAACGATCGCCGCGGCCACGCTTATGGGGACCGCGTGCTGACGGAGCTGGGCAAGGTCTTGCTGGAAACGGCGCGGGGCGAGGACACCTGTGTGCGTTATGGTGGTGATGAGTTCTGTGTGCTGCTGGCCAACAGCACCGAGGAGCAGGCGGAGGCCGCCTATTGCCAGAGGATTCGGCGGTTGCTGGCGGAGCGGTTGCCGGAAGTGAGTATCAGCATGGGAGTGGTGCAGACCGGGCCCGATCATTTCGAAGATGCCGATGCCCTGCTCAAGTCTGCCGACCGGCGTATGTACCTGAACAAATCTGCCAGCAAGGATGTAGCCGCCGGCTAGCGGCGGTTACGCCACAGCACCCAGCCCATACACATCCCCCTGGCGGCCATGAAGGCGTTCATGGTGAGCCACAGGCCATGGTTTTCCCAGGGCTGGGTCAGCGCCCAGATGGCGAAAAAGAGGGCCACCGAGACCAGCATGGTATTGCGCATGGCGGCGCCCCAGGTAGCACCGACGAAGATGCCGTCCAGCCAGAAGCCGGCGCTGGCGGTCAGTGGCAACAGCAACACCCACGGCAGATATGCCGTGGCCGTATCACGGATCGCGGGCAGGTCGGTCAGCAACCCAATCAGAGGGGCGCCGCCCAACGCAAAGCCCGCCAAGCCCAGGGCCGCGCAGCCGATGGTCCAGCGTCCGGTGGCGCTCACGGCCTCACGAAATCCGGCGTGATCTCCTTTGCCCTGTGCTTCCCCCACCAGCGCCTCGGCGGCATTGGCGAAGCCGTCCAGCAGGTTGCTGAGGATCAGCAGAAAGGTGATCAGGACGGCGTTGGCGGCCAGTACCGTATCCCCCAATCGGGCGCCTTGCGCGGTAAAGAAAAAGAAGGCGGTCAGCAGCGCCAGGCTGCGAATGAAGATATCGCGGTTCACACTCATCAACGCCAGCAGCGCACTGAGCCGCCATACCGGTTCGGGCTGCGATGGCGAACGCAATGCATGACGCAGCCAGAACAGCCCGCCAATCAGGCCCACGTACTCGGCGATGGCACTGGCTGTGGCAACCCCGCGCACATCCCAGTGCCACACCTGTACCAGCAGCACATCCAGCAGGGCATTGGTGCTGTGCATCAGCACGGTCATTTTCAGTGGTACCCGCGTGTTATGGGTGCCGATGGCAAAGCCGATCAGGGCGAAATTGGCCAGTGCGGCAGGGGCACCCAGAATACGGATATCAATGTAATCCCTCGCCAGGCCTTGCGCCTCGTCACTGCCGCCCAACAGCCACAGGCCGGCCTCGCGTAGCAGGGGGCTCAGCGCAATCAGGGCGAGCCCCAGTGCGCAGGACAGTGCCAGCCCGCGTAACAGCACCACGCGGGTGTCCCGGCCCCCGCCACGGGCCTGGGACGCAAAACCGGTGGTCCCCATGCGCAGGAAATTGAACGAGAAGTACAGGAACATGAAGAAATTGCCGCCCAGCGCCACCGCGGCCAGATAGCGAGGGTGTGCCAGATGGCCGACCACCGCCGTGTCGACCAGCCCGAGCAGCGGCGCGGTCAGGTTCGACAGCAGCAATGGCCAGGCCAGCATCCAGATGCGTTCGTTAAGCGACAGACTCATTCATGCTCCGGCAAAATGCCCCGCCGCAGGAGCGTCGGTTATTCGTTGCGCTTGGTGGCGGCGCGATCGCCTGCGTTGTTAAAGGCAGATTTACCACAGAGGACATAGCGTTCACTGAGTCAAAACAATGGCTTTCCTCAGTGGTCTCCGTGATCTCTGTGGTGGAAACGTTTTTGATCCTGGTCTGGAATCGCGCCGCCAGTGACGCTCCTACGAGGTTTTGCGCAACAGCGTCAGCATAAACAAGCCGCTGGCGGCGACCACGATCGACGGCCCCACGGGCGTATTGGCAAACCAGCTCACCGTCAGCCCGGCGAGCACAGACAGGGTGCCGAGGACGCTGGCGACGATCGCCATCTGGGCAGGGGTGTGCGTCAAACGCCGGGCGCTGGCAGCGGGGATGACCAGCAGCGAAGTAATCAACAGCACCCCGACGGTACGAATGGCGCCGGCAATCAGTAGCGCCAGCAGCAGCATCAGCAACAGGCGGGTGCGTTGCACCGCCACCCCTTCGACCTGTGCCAGCTCTTCGTTGACAGTGATGCTCAACAGGGCACGCCATTGCCACACCATCATGGCAAGAATCACCAATGCACCAGCCCACAGCCCGACCACCTCTTGCCAGCCCACGGCCAGCAGATCACCGAACAGGTAGGCGAACAGGTCTACCTGGATACCGGTTTGCAGGCTGATGGCAATCACCCCCAGTGCCAGGGTGGTATGGGCCACAATCCCGAGCAGGGTATCGCTGGCCAGTTGGCGCTGGTGTTGCAGCGCGGTCAGTGCGGCGGCAAGGCCAAGGCACATGGCCACTACCCCCACATACAGGCTGATATCCAGTGCCAGTCCGAGGGCGGCGCCCAGCAAGGCTCCGTGGGCCAGGGTGTCACCGAAAAAGGCCATGCGACGCCACACCACAAATGCGCCCATGGGGCCCGAGACCAGCGCCACGGCCAGCCCTGCCAGCAAAGGAGGGAGCAGCAGTTCAATCATGGTTGCAGGGGCCTTCATGGTCGTGGTGATGGTGGTGGGCATTGCCATCCAGATCATGATCGTGGTCATGATCGTGGGTGTAGAGCGCCAGGTTCGGCGTGCCGGCAGTGGGGCCAAACAGTTCGTGGTAGGCCGGGTCCCGGCTAACGGTTTCCGGGCTGCCGGAACAGCACACATGGCGTTGCAGGCAGATCACCTCGTCGGTGGCGGCCATCACCAGGTGCAGATCGTGGGAAATCAGCAGGATGGCGCAGCCCAGTTCGTCTCGGACATCCTTGAGCAATCCATAGAGGGCATTCTGGCCGGCCACATCCACGCCCTGAGCCGGTTCGTCCAGGACCAGCAGGTCGGGTTTGCGCAGCAGGGCCCGGGCCAGTAATACCCGCTGCATTTCGCCGCCGGACAGCTTTTGCACCGCACGACGCCGCAAATGCGCGACCCCGGCCCGTTCCAGGGCGGCACGGCGGGCGGCGGTGGGGCCGCTGGCGCCCAGCCACAGGAAGCGGTCCACGGTGAGTGGCAGGCTGTCGTCGATATTGAGGTGCTGGGGCATGTAGCCGACCCGCAGGCCGCGCCGGCGCACCACCGTACCCTGATCCGGGGTCACCAAACCCAGTACCAGCCGTGCCAGAGTGCTCTTGCCTGCCCCATTGGGACCAATCAGTGTGGTGATACGGCCGGGCGCAAGATCCAGGCTCACCTCCGACAGCACCGAGGTGCCACCCAGGGTGACCGAGACCGACTCAACCTTGACCAGTGGTTCCGACATGAGAAACCCGCCCGAAGAACAAAGGCGCAATGATATACTGCTGCCCTTTCGCCTGCACGAAGCGGGCGGTAAACAACGGTGTTGGCGGCACTCAGGCAGGGGGCTGACAACAAAGGTCTGAGAGTGAATGACGCTATGCGCTGTTTGGGGTTGATTGTTCTGCTGCTGTTTGCCGGTCCGGCCTGGAGCCAGACCATCGTGGCCAGTGTGGAGCCGCTGGCCAAGCTGCTGCGCAGCCTGTATGGCCCGGAGGTGGAGGTAGTCACGCTGTTGCAGGCCAACCAGAACCCGCATCAGCTGGCGCTGTCGCCGCGTCAGGTGATGCAAGTGCGCGACGCGGATTTGCTGGTGTGGCTGGGCGCTGGAGTGGAGGCGCCGCTGGCGCCACTGGTGGCGCGACGTAACCGGCCGTCAGTGGCGCTACTGGAGCAGCCAACAGTGGAGCGTCGCGAGGGAGAGCATGCCCATCACGAGCACGGTCATGAGCATGATCACCCTGACCATAGCGATGCGCATCACAATGCCAGCCTGGATCCTCATCTGTGGTTGTCGATCAAGAACATGCAGTTGCTGGCGCAGGCGGTGGCCAACGCCATGCCCGGGGGGTTACTGCAGGGGCAGCCAGAGGTGTGGCTGCAACAGGCTGATGCCACCCGTGTAACACTCCGCCAGCAACTGGCGCCTCATGGGAACACCGACTGGTTGAGCTATCACCATCCGTGGGGGTATTTCAGTGAGACAATGGGGCTGGCTGAGCCGGTGCAGGTGAGTGTTCAATTGGATGCCGGCCCTGGAAGCCGCCGCTTTGTGGCGCTGGCCGAAGAGATTCGTGACCGTGAACTGCATTGCATGATTGTAGAGCCGGAAGCGCGAGTCAACATGCTGGAAAGGCTCTGCCCGGAGTGCCAGGCCGTGGCGCTGGATCCTCTGGGGCGCGATCAGCCGTCGTTACACTATCTCCCCTGGCTCAACACCCTGGGGGAGGGTTTTGCGCGTTGCCTGCAAGCGCGAGGCTGAAGGGGAGGCTCAGCATCGCGTCGCCGCTAACCGGACTATAAATCCCGAATCGGGATCAGTGTGGGTGGCGGTGGAGGCGGCGTCTCACTGGGTGGAGGCGCCACAGGGCGGACCGTTTCTGCCTGACGCTGGCGCATTTCCTGCTGCTCATTTTCCAGAAAGCGAGCCTCGTTACTCATGGCGTTAAGTCCCTGGCTCTCGTCGCTGGTATCCAGCTCGACCGGAGATTGCAGGTAGAGCGACTCCAGCTCATCGCCATTGAGCGGAGTGGCGGGGCCGGACTCACGGGTTTGCGGGGCCTGCTCATCAGGCGGCGCCGTATCCGGCAATTGTTCTGCGGCCAGGCTCAGGCCCGGTGCCAGCAGTAAGCTTGTTATCAGTTTTTTCATGTCTCGAATCATAGCTGCCGCCCTCCAAAAGGGGAATGTTTTCCCTGAGAGGGATGTCAAGGTGGGTCATTTCACCGATAACAGGAACCATAGCCATTGAGGCGGATTCGGAAACCGGTATGCTGGTTCGCTTTCTATGAGGGATACACATGGTTCAACCGTTGGCAATGGCATGCTGGGATCTATCCTGGCTGTTGCACCGCGACTTGCGCGACGGTGCCTTTGCCTCGTTGGAGCGTGTGCTCGACGACACCCAATTGCGTGGGTTCAATGCCCTGCGTGTGGATCCTTGCCCTCACCTGATTGCTTCGCCGGAAAATGGTATCCATCTGGATCGCTGTGAGTTAATCCCCAGTCACGGCCAACCGGTAGAAGTCAAAATCCGACATGCCTTGCAGCAGTTGATGCAATCCACCCATGAACGGGGCATGAAGCTGTGGTTCAGCAGTCACTTCATCAATGACAGCCGTGCCCGCCGCTCCTTTGTTCGGCGGCCGGCTGATTATGTGGCCGTGTGGAGCGATACGCTCTCGCTGATTCAGGAATGGGGTTACCTGGATGACGTCGCGGGGGTGGATTTTTGCTATCAGTTTCCGTCGCTGCCGGCGGCCCATGGAGTGACCCGGAGGGTCTTCGGTCGTTCGCCGGAGCGTGGCTTGCCGTCTCGCTGGTCGCCCACCGCCGCCGAACGGCTGGAGGCCTATCTGCTGGAGGTGCCACGGGCGTTGCATGCGCTGTTCCCCTCGGTGCCGGTAGGGCTCAGCACTACCTCCGCGCTCAGTGAACAGCTGCGCCAGCTGGACACCAGTGAGCTGGATTTTCTCGATTTCAGCCTGTGGCTCGATGAGGATCCCCGGTATCGGCTTGCCACTGGCGAGGCCATGCCCATGTCCGGCTTGCTTGGCCGCCTGGCAAGTCCGGTCAAACAGGTATTGCTGGATGCGGCGGGCACCCACTGGCAGCGGCGCCTGGAAGAGCAGTTGCAGCGCCGTATGGCGTTTACCCGCTTGCGGCGGCTGAGCCCGGTTTTGGGCAATGGTTTTGTGCGCCAGCCGAGAGGGCTGCGCAGTATGCCGACAGGCTGGGCGGATCTGCATGAAATGATGGTCGTGAATGCCCTGACTCAGGGCGTCGACGCCATGACCCCAACCTCGCTGGCCTCTCCGCATTATGATTGGTTGTGGCAGGAGCAGGACTACCTGGCCCACCTGAACCACATGATCCTGGCGGGAGCGCGCTGACCGGACCCGGCAGTAGAGCCTGCGGCAGGGATGGATTGTTGCAGTTATGCACCTGCCAGTGTGGCGCCTTCGAAGAAGGCGGATTCATTCGAGATCTTGCGTCCGCCAGGCAAAAATCCGGGCAAATTCTGCGGGATCCTTACTGCCCTGCCCTTCGCTTTGTTGTGCCACCGGTCCGGCCAGTCGAGACAACCAGAAACGCAGTGCGGCTACAGGTAGCGCCAGTGCCAGGCGAGCGTTATCGATCACTCCCCCCTGTTGTTGGTACGCCTTCAGTAACGCCTCTTCCCGCAGAGGTACCGGCTTGCCTTCCTCATTCACACACCAGTCGTTAAGGGTCACGGCGAGGTCGTATTCCGGGTGATCCAGGCAGGCGTTGTAGAAATCCAGCAGCGCACTGATGCGGCCGTCTTGCCAGAGCAGGTTGTCACGGAAAAGGTCGCCATGGATCAAGGTATTGCCGGTAGCGGTTGACTGCCAGGCGTCCAGCAGGGCGCGGGCGATGGGCTGTTGGGCGGCGGGTAGCTTGTCCAGCTGGGCCTGTAGTGACGCCAGCCGCTGGCGTTCAGCCGGGAGCGGCATCAGGGCGCGGGTGTCGCACTGATGGAGTCGTGCCAGCAGGGCACCAACCTGGCCGCAGCGCAGCTCATCCACGGAAAAATCATGGTCGCCCGGCAGGCGTGGCATCAGAACTGCAGGTTTGTTCGCGACCGTAATTTGCCAGCGGTTATGGGCATCCCGCAATGGGCCGGGTACGGGTAGCTGTGGGTCAGTGGCGAGTTCCGCCAACAAATGCAGGTAGGGTTGCACTGCATTGCGGTCCAGGTTTTCGAACACGGTAAGCACCAGGCCTGCTGATCGCCCCTGTGAATCTGTGGCATCAATCAGGAAGGTGCTGTTTTCAATGCCGTGGCTGGCGCCACGGAAATTCACCAGCGAATAACCAAATGCTGCCAGCACTCGGGCCATCTCTGTTGGGGGAAGTGGTGTGTAGACAGACATGAGGAGCTTCCTGGTGCGGCGGCTGAGGGGCTTCCCGGCCGATGGACAAAGACTCAGCCTGCTGGCGGTGGTATAACAGGCAGCCGAGACTCAAAGAATAACAAAAAAGGATGACTTTCCATGCGTTACTGGATGCTTTTCGGTTTGCTCATCAGCCCCGCCCTATGGGCGGCCGAAGCGGCTGGGCGTGACTCTGCCTCCCGGGTTGCCCACTTTCAGGATGCCCGCTATGGGTACGCTGCTGCAAACCTGATGCACTTCAATCTGGATTACGACCGTTACGAAACGACGCCCTCCGGCCTTGCCCTGCGTCTGGGGGGTATGGTGGATGAGAACTGGGGGGTTGAGTTGCGTTTGGGGGCTGGCCCTTCCCCGGATACCCGGCGCTCGGAAACCAGTCGCAGCAAGGTTGACTACAGCGTGGATCACGTCGCCGCGCTGCTGGCGACCGGCAAGTGGTCGTTCGCTGCCCCGGTCGCCAAACAGCATCTGGACAGTGTCTTTCTGCAAGGGTTTGCGGGCATTGCTGATGTGAAGGTCAAGACCGAAGCGCATCGTTGCAATGCGGCGGGTTGTCGTCGCGATGTGGATCGCAATGATGACACCAGTCTGGCTTTCGGTGCTGCCATTGGGGTGCGCACGGCCTGGAATATCGGTCTTAGCCTGCAGTACATGCAATACGTAGACAAGGAATACATCACCGTGACCGGGATCGAGGGCGGCCTGGAGTGGTATTTCTGATACACTCGCGCACATTCTGTTTCCGGCACGCAGCACGCTCGCCGGCAAACGCGATTGCAGATCCCATAGTCAAGGAGTCCCGATGAGCTCAGTCGCTCTGGAACGTGTTGCGCTGAAATCCCTGATGATGTTGCCGCGACCGGTGCTGTCCCGACTTGCCGCGGGAATGGAAACCCGGGCCAGGGATCATCTCGATCCGCACGTCCGTTTTCTGCTTGCGTTGAGTGCTGCCAAGCCGGCACTCAACAGTGTCCCGGTGGCGCAAGCGCGCCAGCTCTATCGTGACATGATTGCCCTGCTGGACGTGCCTGAGCGTCCCATGCCGGTAGTGGTGGATCACCAGGTGCCGGTGGCAACAGACACCGCGGTTCTGGTGCGACGTTATCGCCCCGAGAATGCTCCGCGGCTGGCTCCGGCAATCCTGTTTTTTCATGGCGGGGGATTTACCGTAGGCGGTGTCGATGAGTATGACCGTGTTTGTCGCTACATTGCCGAACGCACCAATGCCGTCGTATTGAGTGTGGACTACCCCCTTGCCCCTGAGCATCCCTCGCCGGCCGGTGCCGATCAGAGCCTGGCGGTGTGGCGATGGCTGCTGGACAACACCGCGGCGTTGGGGCTGGATTCCACGCGCCTTGCGGTCATGGGTGACAGTGCTGGCGGAAACCTGGCTGCCGTGGTCTGTCAGCAGGCGGCCCTGGCCGGGGTGCCGGTGCCGGCCTTGCAAGTGCTGGTGTATCCCACTACCGATGGGGCTCTGGCGCATCCCTCGATTCAGAATCTGGGGCAGGGTTTTGGTCTGGACCTGCCGTTGCTCACCTGGTTCCGCAGCCATTTTATTCAGGATGACGCACTGGTCGAGGATTATCGCGTATCCCCCCTGCGTAACCCTGATCTGGTCGGTCAGCCACCAGCGGTGCTGGTGACCGCCACCGACCCGCTGCGCGATGAAGGGTTGGCCTACGGGGAAAAACTGCGTGAGGCCGGGGTGTCCGTCAGCAGTCTGGATTTCCCGAGGCTGGTCCACGGTTTTTTCACCATGGGTGGCGTGATTCCCGCGGCAAAAGCGGCCCTGGATGCGATCTGCGACGCGACGGCAAATCACTTCTAGCTACGAGCTGCGAAAACCAGACATCGCAAGCCTGAAGATTTTGCCTTTTTCTACTCGTAACTCGAGACTCGGCTTTTCCTCAAAGCTCGCAGCTGCTGTTAAAATTCCCCCACAAACTGATTATAAAACTGCCGTGCAGTGCGCCCTGAGCGCACACCCTTTTCAATGGAAAAGCGCCGCGCACGAATGTGGAGTTGTTCGCGGTCTGCAACCTCACCGAACAGGTGATCCACAATTTCGAAAAATTGTGGCTCGCTGATGGGATAAAAACTCAGTCCCAGCCCAAAACGGTCCGCCAGGGAAATCTTTTCTTCCACGGCATCACCGTGGTGTATTTCCCGCCCTACCACCTGTGATTGCGCATTGTCTTTCATGTATTCAGGTAGTAGATGTCGGCGGTTGCTGGTGGCGTAAATGCGCACATTTTCCGGTGGCAGTTCCAGCGATCCTTCCAGCACGCTTTTCAAATGCTTGTATTGGTTTTCGCCGTCTTCGAACGACAGGTCGTCGCAATAAATGATGAACCGTTGGCTTCGATCGCGAATGTCATCGACGATCTCCGGCAAGTCGTGCAGGTCATCCTTGTCCACCTCGATCACGCGCAGACCACGAGGGGCATACGCATTGAGCAGGGCCTTGACGATGGACGACTTGCCGGTGCCGCGGCTGCCCCACAGCAACACATGGTTGCAGGGTTGGCCGGCCAGAAAACGCTCCGTGTTCTGGATGATCTTTCGCTTTTGTTCGTCGATGCCGAGCAGATCATCCAGTCGTACCGGGTCGGGATGTTGCACCGGGCGCAGTGACGCGGTGCGACCGCGCCAGATGGCCGCAGGCAGGGTGCGCCAGTCGAGAGGTGAGGAGGCGTTCATGAAAACTCCACAACGGATAGAAAGGGAAAAATAGTCGAGAAATCCGGTTCATCATACATGCGTCCGTCGTCAGCTTTGACTATGCTTGGGGCAGAACGCTCATGAATTCAGGAGATGCTTTGATGAAAGCTGCTGCACTGGCCTTGCCTGCCCTTGTGTTGTTGATGGCGGGCTGTACCCACAAATACGATACGGATTACCCCATGGGGCTGCCCTCCGATACGGAAAGCTGTCCGGAAGATCCGCCGCAGCAGTGCACCCAGGATTACCGTCCGGCCTATGGCTATGATGAAAACGGCGGCATTCTGGGGGAGTTTGGCAACGCCTGCATGGCTTGCGGTCAGAACGCGGTGAAATACACCTCGCCGAAACAGAACCCGGAAATGCCGCGTCCGGCGCCGCAACAGAACCCGCCCGCCAGCGCCCAGTAAGCGGGGGAGCGATTGAGCCGAGCCCTGACCCGGTTGCTGGATTTTGATGACCAGTACCGGCGTGATCAGAAACAGGATCAGGCGTTTCTGCACCGTCGTGACCGACGCTTTGCCCAGCAGCAACAGGAGCAGGGCAAGCCTCTCTCGGTGCCGGCCTGGTTGCAGGCCCTCCATGCGCTCAATGACCAGCGCCGTGATTCGGGCCCCGATGTGCGCCTGCGTCGCTGGCGGCAGGCCCGTTGGGTGTTTGCTGGTCTTGGCGCGGTGCTAGGGGCCGCCTTCATGCTGGGATTGCTGGTGTACGACGGTGGCCGTCAGATCAACCTGACCCTGCTGATGGCGCTGGTCGCCCTGCAATGCCTGCTGGCGGTGCTGACCAGTGTGCAGGCCTGGCTGGGCTGGCAACCCTGGCGCGGCCTGTTCGGTGCCCAGGCGGATGACGACCCGCTGGCCTCGCTGCGCCCTGCCCTGTCTGCCCGTATCGCCCATACCGGTGGGCTGCTGTTTGCTATCAGTGGTTTGCTGGCCTTGCTGGTCATGGTGGTGGTACAGGATCTGGCCTTTGGCTGGAGTACTACCTTGCAGACCTCTGCCGAGGGCTATCACGCTCTGGTCAGTCTGTTGGCCCAACCCTGGCAGACGCTATGGCCAGAGGCTGTGCCGAGCCAGGCGCTGGTTTCCGCCTCCCAGTTTTACCGTCTCAACAGCGAGGGGGCTGTCAGTGATCCCGCCTTGTTGGGCACCTGGTGGCCCTTTGTGTTGATGCTGTGGCTCAGCTACGTGCTGCTGCCTCGACTGGTGTTATTGGTGCTGGCGGGTCTGCAGGTGCGTTGGCAGGCCCGACGGGCACTGGCCCGGCACCCGGGCTATGCCCCCCTGCTGTACCGGTTCGAGACTCCGTGGGTGGAAACCCGCGGTGAAGAAGAGGCGCCGAGGGCCCCGGCAGAGGCCACCGTGGCCCTGTCGCCCTTGCCTGCCAGTAGCACCCTGATTCACTGGGCCGGTGCCGGCATGCGCTCAGGTGCCGTGGTAGGTGCCCTGAGTCGTGGGCCGGGCCCCCGGCAATTACGGGCCGGAGGCAACAGCACGCTCGAGCAGGATGCAGAGGCCCTGCGTGAGGCGGGCCAACGCCGGGAGCCGGTGATTCTGGTGGCGCGGGGCTGGGAGCCGCCCACGGGTGAACTCAGTGATTTCATTATGGATGCCCGCGAGCAGTGGCCTGCAGGCACCCTGCTGGCATTGGTGCCGCTGGCTGATGAAGAGGGGGCGGCGTTGACCGACCGCGGCTTGCAGGCCCAATGGCAACGGTTTGTGGAACGCCAGCAGGACTCCCATCTCCTGCTCTGTGCCCCTGAGGCCCAATCCGACAATACTCCGGTTGATGCAGACCATGGACGCTAACGACACCGGCAAGGCCGCTGACAGCCTGCCCCGCTTCGCGGTGGTGGGCCACCCCAACAAAGGCAAGTCCAGCGTGGTGGCGACCCTCGCCCAGAATGACTCCATTGCCATCGCCATGGAGCCCGGCACCACCCGCGACAGCCACCGCTATCCCATGAAGGTGGATGACGTCACCCTCTATGAATTGATCGACACCCCGGGGTTCCAGCGACCGCGCAAGCTGTTGGCCTGGCTGCAGGGGCACAGCCTGTCTGCGTCCGACCGCCCTGATACCGTGGCCGCGTTTGTGAACCAGCATAGCGATGATCCCCGTTATCACGACGAATGCGAGCTGCTGCGGCCCATTGTGGCGGGCGCCGGGATTATCTACGTGGTGGATGGGTCGGTGCCCTACAACCGCGAGCACGAAGCGGAAATGAATATCCTGCGCTGGACTGGGCGGCCCAGTCTGGCGCTGATCAACCAGATCGGCAGTGACGACTACAGTGCCGACTGGGAAGCGGCCCTGGGGCAGTACTTCCAGATTGTGCGGCGCTTTGACGCGGTGCGGGCGCCGTTCGAAAAACACCTTGATCTGCTGCGAAGTTTCGGGGAACTGGCGCCGAAATGGCGCGAAACCCTGGATGCGGCGCTGGAATACCTGCAGGCGTTGAAGTTCGGCCGGGACCACCAGGCCCTGGAGCAGATCGCCGATGCTCTCATCGACATGCTGGGCCATCAGGAAACGGCCCGGCTGGGGGAACATCAGGATGCCCGGCCCCTGTTGCCGCAGTTGCGCCAGCGCTGGCAGGCCTGGCAGCGGGAGCGGGAGCAGCGCCAGCGCCGCGCGGTAGAAGATATCTACCTGCACAGGCGGCTGCAGCGCGAAGAGTCGGATCTGACCCTGCCAGACGAAAGTGATCTGTTCAGCGAGCGAACCCGCCAGTTATGGGGGATCAGCAAGGGGCAACTGGCCGCTGCCGGTTTCGGGGCGGGGGCGGTGGGCGGTGCCGGGCTCGATGCGGTCACCTTCGGGCATTCCCTGGGAACCGGGGCCCTGGTGGGCGGGTTGCTGGGGGCAGCGGGCAGTTATTTCTACAGTGACAAGCTCAACAAGGTCAAAGTGGGCCCGCTCAGTGGGGGTTTCCGCGAAGCGGTCTACGGCCCGCTCAAGGATCCACAATTCGCCTATGTGGTGCTGGGACGCGCGTTGGTGCACTGGTATCAGGTCAGCCAGCGTAATCACGCCGGTCGAGATGTGTTGGTGGTCACCGACAGCGATGGCCATTGGCTGGACGTGTTATCCCGTGGGGACCGCAATGCCCTGCAGAAGAGCCTGCAAGCGCTGGCCCGCCGCCGCTTTGACCCAAGCAAGCGACAGCGCCTGATCGAGCAGCTGGAGCTGGCGCAACAGGCCTTTGCCCAGTGGCAACTGGAGCAATTTTGATGGCATGGAGTGGGGGCATACGGCGAATTTGTATCGTATGACCAAAATTTGCACGCCGCTGGGGCGATAAAAACGCCCTTCCGAAAGTCATTCATTGCGCCATAGGTGGGCGCAGGGGCAATCTGGCACGGACGTAAGAGGACGTGACATGCTGCCCGAAGAAATCAAACTCAGACTGGATTCCTTTTCCCGTCCTGCCTGGCGTCCCCAGGCGGGCCCGGCGGTACCAGGCGCCATGTCCAAGTTTGGAGGCCTGCCGCTGCTGAAGCCGGATGAAAGCTGGCCGTGCTGTGCCTGCTGCCACGAGCCCATGCAACTGATGGTGCAACTGGATTCCCGGGACTTGCCTGCTTCCTCGCCCTTCGGGGATGGCGTTCTGCAGGTATTTTATTGCACCAACGGAGAAGAGGATTGCGAGGTGCTTGGCCAGGCACATTTGCCTTTCTCGGATGCCTCATTGGTGCGCGTTATCCCACGAGACCAGGCCCAGGGCTTTGAGGCTCTGCCATTCAACCAGCCCAATGCGTTTCCCGAACAAGCCCTGACAGGCTGGATTGCACTGACCGATTATCCGGACAGTGAAGAAACCGAAGCGGTCAATGATCGTCATCCGAAGGGTACGCTGGCATTGTTGCATGCCCATCGACCCGCTCCACGGCCAGGGGACAAGCTGCTGGGCTGGCCTCACTGGGTGGAAGGGGTGGCGTACCCCAGTTGTCCTTGTTGCCAGCAACCGATGAACTTTGTGCTGCAACTGGACTCGTCGGATACCCTGCCCTTCTGCTTTGGCTATTATGGTTGCGCCCATGTATTTCAGTGCGACACCCACCGGGACATCATGACGCTTACCTGGCAGAACCGGGAGATGTAAGCCGGTTACTGCCCCCGCTCGCGCCGATATTGTTGTGGCGAGACCCCCATCTGTTTCTTGAATAACCGTGAAAAATAATAGGGGTCGTCATAGCCCAGCCGGGCGGCGACCTGCACTACACTCTCCTCGGTAATATCCAGCAAATAACAGGCATGGCTGACTTTGATGCGCTGAAAAGCCTGCATGGGGGTTTGTCCGGTCTGCCGTTTGTATTCACGAATAAAGTGATAACGGGACAGCGTGCTGGTGGCATCGACCAACTCGTCCAGCGACAGGCGCCGATCCAGCGCGGTTTGCAGGTAACTGTTGACCCGGGTCACGTCGAGCGTGGCATGGCGAGCCAGATGTTGATGGCGCATCAGGGCGGCAAAGGCCAGCAGGCTGCGTAGCAGGTTGGCGGCATACACCAGGTGTTCCGGTTGAACCCGGGTAGCCGCCACCAGCAGGGCCTGGAAGGTCTCCGCCAGTCGTGAATGAACGCCGATATGAACCTTGTAGTCACCGGCCTGACTGGCAATTTCGTCAAAAAAACGTGCCACATCATGGCCGCCCAGGTGCACCCAGTAGATGCTCCACGGTTGGGCCGGGTCGGCCTGGTATTGATGCGCGACCCCATTGGGCAACAACACCAGATCGCCTGCGTCGATGTATTGTTCGTGGCCATCCACCTGCAAGATTCCTTGCCCGGCAATGCAGTAGATCAACAGGTCATCCGCGGGCCTGCGCCGCTGCATGCGATGCCCCCGTGCACGTGGATAAAAGCCGACACCATGGGGCATGCAGCCTGAACACAGTGGGTGCCCGGCAATGCTGTCCAGTACCGCGGGCGGGATAACCGTCCGCTGACCGCGTTCTGACAGTGGCCAGCTGGAGGGCTCCGCGTGACCATGTGAAGAGGATGTTGAGAGGCTCATAAACCGCAATATAGTCCATTAGGCGGCAAAAAGGACTATCTGCCATCGGCTGGGGCTGTGCTACAACTGGAACCAGAACCGATACCCTCTGGAGAGTTGTTATGCCCCATCGCCTGCCCCTGTTGATCAACGGTGAGTTCGTTGCCAGTCAGACCCGTGAGTGGATCCCCGTGACCAACCCGGCTACCCAGGCAATTCTTTGTGAGGCCCCTGCTGCCACGGCAGACGAAATGGCGCAAGCCATCGCCGCTGCCAAGGCGGCGTTTGAAAGCTGGAAGGAAGTGCCGGTATCTGAGCGGGCACGGTTGATGCTGCGTTATCAGGCGTTGCTGAAAGAGCATCAGGAAGAAATTGCCGAGATCCTTAGTCAGGAAACCGGCAAGACCTTCGAGGATGCCAAGGGGGATGTCTGGCGCGGTATCGAAGTCGCCGAACAGGCCGCTAACATCGCCTCGTTGATGATGGGGGAAACGGTGGAAAACGTGGCCCGCAGCATCGACACGTATTCCTGGACCCAGCCGCTGGGCGTATGCGCAGGCATTACCCCCTTCAACTTTCCCGCCATGATCCCGCTGTGGATGTTCCCGCTGGCCATTGCTGCGGGGAATACCTTTGTCCTCAAGCCCTCCGAGCAGGACCCCATGACCCCCAACCGGTTGGTGGAACTGTTTCTTCAAGCGGGCGCGCCCCCGGGAGTGCTGCAGCTGGTGCATGGTGGCAAGGAGCAGGTGGACACCCTGCTCACCCATCCGGATATCAAGGCCGTGTCCTTTGTTGGTTCGGTGCCGGTGGGGCAGCACGTTTACCGCACCGCCACGGATCACATGAAACGGGCCCAGTGTTTCGCCGGTGCCAAGAACCACATGGTGATCATGCCTGATGCCAACAAGAACCAGGTGATCAACAGCCTGGTGGGGGCGTCCTGTGGGGCGGCGGGGCAGCGGTGCATGGCCATCAGCGTGGCCGTATTCGTCGGCGACTCAAAAGCCTGGGTGGATGAGCTCAAGGACGAGTTTGCCAACATCCGCCCCGGTGCCTGGAACGATCCGCAAGCGGCCTACGGACCACAGATCAGCCCCCAGGCCAAACAACGGGTGCTGACACTGATCAAGCAGGGCAAGGAGGAGGGCGCAACCTGTCTACTGGATGGCTCCGATTGCACCGTGGAAGGCCTGCCCGATGGTAACTGGGTTGGCCCGACCCTGTTCACCGATGTGACACCGGACATGGCCATTTACCGGGAAGAAATTTTCGGCCCGGTGTTGTGCTGTGTCACCGTGGATTCCCTGGAAGAAGCATTGGCGTTGGTGAATAACAGCCCCTACGGCAATGGCACTTCCATCTTTACCGCCAGCGGTGCTGCCGCCCGTAAATACCAGCACGAAGTGGAAGTGGGGCAGGTGGGGATCAACGTACCGATCCCGGTGCCACTGCCGTTCTTCAGCTTCACTGGTTGGAAAGGATCGTTCTACGGCGACCAGCATGCGTACGGCAAACAGGCGGTGCGGTTCTATACGGAAACCAAGACCGTCACCAGCCGCTGGTTCGACGATGACATCCCGGCAAGCGGCCCGAATATGAGTATTCATTTGAAATGATCGTAGGGCGGAAATGGGCGAATGCCCATCTCCGCATTCTGCGTTCGATGGTGGAGATACATCACTGTAGGAGCGTCGCTGGCGGCGCGATAACCGAGGCAGAAATCGCGCCGCCAGCGACGCTCCTACGGCGAGAAGGGTTAACTATCAGCGATCTTGAAAGGATCAACCGTGGATTTTTCTTTTACTGAAGAGCAGCTGGCCTTCCGCGAAACGGCCAGACAGTTTTCCGAAAAGGCTCTGGCACCCTTTGCCGCTGAATGGGATGCCAACAGCGTTTTCCCGAAGGATGCGATTCGCCAGGCGGGCGAGCTGGGGTTCTGCTCGCTGTACTGTGCCGAAGAACACGGTGGCATGGGACTGTCACGCCTGGATGCCGCATTGGTTTTTGAACAGCTCTCTCAGGGCTGCACGTCCACCACCGCCTTTATCACCATTCATAACATGGCCACCTGGATGCTGACGCGCTATGGCAATGATGCCACCCGTGCACGCTGGGCGGATGCGCTAATGTCGGGTGAAAAACTGGCGTCCTATTGTCTGACGGAGCCTAACGCCGGCTCCGATGCCGCGTCGCTGACAACTACCGCGCGAAAGGACGGTGACAGCTATGTACTGAATGGCGCCAAGGCCTTTATTTCCGGTGCAGGTGATACCGATCTGCTGGTATTGATGGCGCGTACGGGTGGGCAGGGTGCTGGCGGCATTTCCTGCTTTGCCGTGCCTGCAGACACGCCGGGGATTTCCTACGGGCGCAATGAAGACAAGATGGGCTGGAAAAGCCAGCCCACCCGCGCGGTGATCCTGGAACAGGCCCGTATCCCGGCCGAGTGCCTGATGGGTGAAGAAGGGCAGGGCTTCAAAATCGCCATGAGTGGCCTTGATGGCGGGCGTATCAATATTGCCAGTTGCTCACTGGGCGCGGCCCAGGCGGCCTTGAAGCAAGCGCAGCAGTATGTGCAGGAACGCAAACAATTTGGCCAGGTCATCGGCGATTTCCAGACCGTGCAGTTTTCTCTGGCAGATATGGCAACGGAGCTGGTCGCGGCACAGCAGATGGTACGGCTGGCCGCCTGGAAGCTGGATCACAATCACCACGACAAAAGCATGCTCTGCGCCATGGCCAAACGCATGGCCACGGACCTGTGTTTCAACGTCTGTAACCAGGCACTTCAACTGCACGGGGGCTATGGATACATCCGCGAATATCCATTGGAGCGCTACCTGCGTGATGCCCGCGTTCACCAGATTCTGGAAGGGACCAACGAAATCATGCGCGTGATCATTGCGCGCAATGTGCTCAAGGATTTGTCGTTTCTGTAAAGAAAAGCCGGACGTCTGGGGTTAGACCTCAGACGATAAAAAAACGGGTTCAAGCGTCTGGCTTACAAGCTCAGACCCTTTACCCAATACGCATCAATATCCGTCCGTGTAAGAGGCAGGGAGAGATAACAATGAAAATCGGATTCTTCGGTGTCGGTCATATGGGTGGCCCCATGGCGGCCAACCTGGTCAAGGCCGGCCATGAGGTGATTGCCTTTGATCTGGTGCCCGAGCTTCTCAACGCGGCGGTGGAACAGGGTGCCAAAGCGGCAGACAGTGCCGCGCAAGCGGTGCAGGGCGCTGACGTTGTCATTAGCATGTTGCCGTCGGCGGGCGCCGTGCGTGGCCTCTATCTGGGTGAAGCGGGTGTGCTGAAGCATATCGATGCCAGTGCCCTGATTATCGACTGCTCCACCATCGATGCCGACACAGCCCGTGAGGTGGCCGCCATCGCCAAAGAGCAGGGCAGGGTGATGATCGATGCGCCGGTCTCCGGTGGGGTGGGCGGCGCCAAAGCCGGTACGCTGACCTTTATCTGTGGTGGTCAGGAAGAGGCCATTGATCGGGCACGTCCCGTGCTCGAGTGCATGGGAGCGCAGGTATTTCGTGCCGGGGACAATGGCGCAGGGCAGCTGGCCAAAATCTGTAACAACATGCTCCTCGCCATCCATATGATTGGTACGGCAGAAGCCTTGCAGATGGGGGCAGATCATGGTCTCGATCCTGCGGTGCTTTCGGAGATCATGAAAGCCAGCTCCGGGGATAACTGGTCGCTGGACAAGTACAACCCCTGGCCCGGCGTCATGGAAAATGTGCCGGCATCAAACGAGTATGAAGGCGGCTTCGCCGTCAAACTGATGAACAAGGATCTGGGGTTGGCGCTGCAAGCTGCACTAAGCAGCCAGTCGGCGACACCCATGGGGAATCTGGCGAAATCCCTGTATGCCGCTCATGGTAATCATGGCTACGCTGAAAAAGACTTTTCCAGCATTCAGCGTTTTTTTCGACACAAGGAGTAGGGCGTAAGACAGTTAACGCCCGCAGCACGCGCGGGTACGGAATGGAGGCGAAGCCGCAATGTAGCAGACGTCGCCGTCCCTGCGATTGTTAGCACTCAAGTTGCACATTCAATGACTTTGAAATCATAAACATCTCCATCTTTTGATGCGGCAACGACTCGATCACCTCCCAGATATCCAACTCTCGTCCCTGGATCAACGACGCAGCTGGAGTAGTTCTCAGTTTCAAAATGAAAGGCAAACCAGCGGACGAAATCACCGATTCCGTTAAGGTAAACATCATTGCGAGCCAACCCATATCCACATAAGGCCAAAATCAGAAAGAATGCAACGAAGCGAACACAATACTTAGCTTCTGTTCCCTTTTTATTTAAGCCTTCACTGCGGGGACCGAGGAGAGACTTGATTGAAAGCTGTCCAGTTTCCGAATAAAGCATGACCTGAAATACTGGAATTAGCACCAAGCCAAGTGCCAATACAAATATTCCAATCACAACTGGCGCCACAAGGATAGCGACAAGCGTTTGTGTATATGGAAACGCAGACGATGGCACTTTTAGCGTCTCGTTCACCATAAGCTGAGCGAAAGCAAAAGAAACCGTTGCTCCAGCAATAGTGATTGCTGCCCATACAGCCTTAACAATTAGAGATTCACTGGCTTTCTTGAGTACCGGTGATAGGTAAGTCCAAAACCCATAGATGAGGAACCCTACTGCCACATAAGCCAATACTTGAGGAAGCTCTACGTCGAAATAGCGACTTGGCTTAATTGCGACAAATGCAAACACGAATAGAATTGCAGCAATCCAATATGCTAGCTCTTCCTCCGTCATTACTGAAAATTTTTCCAGAATCCATCTACGCATAAGGCTCCCGGTTTTGATCGCTAACGCCTCGCTAACGCCCACGTTCAGGCGAGTTTGAGGCGATGTGCATTCTTGCGGAAGCACGGATGCACAGCGGGTCAAACGTCGCCTGCAACGTATTGTTAGCTCTCGCCTCCACTACCGGCTCCCTTCTGTTTTTCCCACATCGCGATGATAGGCTGAATCACATTCACATTCTTAGCATCGACTACAGATTCATCACCAAACGAAATGTCGCCATCCATTCTGAAAAACGGTGCTGTAAAACAATAGGTTTCACCTTGCATTGTTGCACCAACAAGCATGAGGCCCTCTTGCCGCGTTGGCGCATCTGCCGCCCCACGATAGGGATTAGACGGGTCAAATGTAGCACTCCAAGCTTCAGAGACCATGATGACGGCGTCCGCTCCGATTCTTTCCATCGTTGAAGCGAGGTCTCTAATGGTTACGTATTTATCCGCTTTGTCCTCATTTCTGATTTCAATGAGCTGTGCAAGCTTTTTTCCGACAAATACCATTGCGAGGTGAACATGATAACGATCCCGTTGTAGAACTGCTTTCGCTTGCTCAAAGAACAACTCACATTGCTCCCTAAACGGCCTCTCTGGGAGTTTTTTCCCCTCCCCCGCTGAACGAAAAAGGGGAGTATCTCCATACTTCTCCTGCAACGCAGCCCTTTTTTCATCGTCTACTGAAACGCTTTCGGAGCTAATCAGAGTTGGCACAAGTGTTTCTCCACTTACCTTCATCAAAGTGGCTCGCATATGAAGTTGTTCGTGCATACATGGCGGCAACCTGGGCCCTTCTTTCCCGCTGGCCGATAAACCGGAATTCGGAGCGTCGAACAACAGCGCCGAGACAGCTAGCCAACATTCGCTAAGCAATTCGCTTAGCTCATGGTCGGGATAATTTTTATCGATCCAGCGACGTTGAAGCTTAACGTAAGAATTTTCAAAGACTTCAACTGGGAGTCCTAGAGAAACAGTCTTAGAATAGATTTCAGAATTCGTCAGGTTGGGGTTGTAGTCTTCCTCGAAAATCGCAACTTCGCCGGCCAAGTACGAGCCAATAACTTCTATTCTAAGCTTGCTAAGTAACTCTAGATCCCCCTGTTTTACTATGTAGTTACGCGCATCAACGAGCCAGCGTAGCGAGGGGTTCGCGCGCATCTTTTCTTGCCAAGGGCCGTACCACGCATCAAACCCAGGAATCTCCCGTTTATTCGCCTGCAGCACGAATGTGACATTTCGAAGCTCTTGAATGCATGAGTTGACGGCCATCCGAAAGTCATTGGGTTCGAAGTAGCCATCGATTGCCTTCTGCCAGTGCGCCTTCGCGTCAAATAGCCTTCGAAATGCAGGTTTTAGCGAATCATTCATGGTTAAACTTATCTCAAGAGGGCTAACGCTGCCATCACGCGCTTGTCGCGTGCATGGCCTTGTTAGGCTTCACCAAACTCAGCTTTGCATTCATTGATTCTGTTCTCGAGATTTTCAATCAATGGCTCTAAAAACTGCATTAGATCTTTCATGGTTACAAATTCACTCGGCATTTCTTGGCCCACGAGTCCTTTAGAGGCCATTTGGTGCATCTCGTCTGGAGTGACGGGAAATTCACCTCGGAACGCCTTTGAAATAAGGTCCTCTCCTACTTTTGTTGCCCAGTCTCCGGAGTATCCGACAGCCCCTCCTGTCTCTGGGCGCAGCCCTGATTTAATCCGGACATCTTTAGGTATTTCCCAATACTCAGTTTTACACCAAGTTAAACGATCAAATAGATCTCTCAGCTTCATAGCGTTGATAGCCGTACTGGCTGAAGTCTCTACATGTGCCAGAGACGTTACCTGAACATTCGTAAGGTTTGCAGCTTCAATTGCGCCACTCTGGAAACCTTCTTCAGCAAGCAAGATCCCTCGATCAGCCCCTGTATCATTTACAATCTCACGAAGTGCAAGAACATGGAGCTTAGACACCTTAGATTTCCAATGCTTGCATTCGACAATCCACGTAACATCAAAGCCTGCATGGTGCGATTTTACTAAGACATCAACATCGTGCTTTGTCCGTGCTCCTTGGATTGTCACATCTGTCTCTGCGTCTAGCCCAAGAGATTGAAAAAATTCTGCTGCCTTTTCTTGATAATCTTTCCAGTTCAAGTAATGCCCTCTAGTATTGATCGCCTAACGCCGCATTCAGCGGCTTGTCCGCTGCAATGCTTTGTTATGCATTATCTCCTAGTGAAAATTTAGTTCCCGAAGAAAATGAATCAGGAGCACCGTCCCAATCCAGCCGTTGCTCTCGACCAAGAATGAATATAAGGCTAGTAGTATCATGCTCTGGCAATCCAGTAATTTTTCTGAGCTGACCTTCAGTTAATGGTCCACGCTTTCTGATTGCATTTATAATCAGTTGTTCTTTTTCTTCCCATGACTTTTCGGCTCTTTCCTTGGCTGATTTGTCTATGGTCTCACTAATTAATGATTCGACTTGTTTTGCAAATCCATCCAGCCTGTTGCTAGCGGAACCTTGACTTGCAATCAGGCTTTCAATTTTTTCATTTAATTCCTTTTTTAGTTCATCAAAGCTTTCTTCAATTTCTGTTTTCTCTGTTCCTTCCTTAAAGGTGCTAGTTTTCCAAACATGGTTCCTCATGTCAGTCACAGTATCTTTCATCATGTTGAAAGTATCGGAATAAAGTTTGTCAAAAAGCACTTCAAGGCGATCAACAGTTGAATTTATGTTTGATGAAGCCTTCTCCAATTCCTGAGAGCTCTTATTGGACATTCTATAAAATGTTACCGATAGCCATATGGCAAAGCCTCCAATTATTAGAGACACAATCGAAGCCACTAAGCCAGTTATCTCAGCCCCTGTCATTTATTTTCTCCTAACATTGCATAACAGCGTATTAATTAGAACGTTCCGTATAACTCGGTTCTATATAACTCCGGAACCGTAGTCGCTTCCCGTCCGATAAAATCCTGCCATATCAACAGGCTACGACGTAATGGCAAATCTCCTACACGGAGTTATATAGATGCTTCCTTATAACTCCTGGCGGGAATTTCCGGGTTGGATGACAGCAAAGTGCTTGATTATAAAGAAAATTGCAAAGGGGCGTGTATCTGGAAGGCGGCGTTCCGTTGAAAACAGGAAAGCCCTCACTCTGCTTGCGGCCGGTCGTGCTTCCGCTTTTCGGCTACGCCTTGCCGGTACGTTCCCGGTGTGGGCAGCCGGGCCAACAGCAGGGTCGATGTTTTCCGGCGACCAGATTTTCCTGTGCTCGCGGAATGGGCCGGCATGGGTTTTCGCCTTCCAGGCGTCTTCAATCCAGCACCTTGATGATAAAAAAGCCGAACGCATGAGCGGTGCCGCGCATGAGGGGATCGGCCAGATAGGGGGGCTCGCGTGTTGTGTAGAGCCCCGTGCGGTTCCTGTACGAGGGTGGGCTCCTCAAACCTGATCAAGGCGAAGGAACGGTTGCTCCGCTTCCAGCTCAAACGCCAGTTCCAGCAGGGTGCGTTCATCACCGTGGCGTCCATTGAGCTGAACGCCAATGGGCAAACCGTTTTCTGCTTGTCCCAGCGGCAGGGAGATGGCGGGGCTGCCTGCCGCATTGTTGGCCGGGGTGAAGGTGGTATAGCGCAGCAGGCGTTCCAGTTGGGTGTCGAAGTCGACAGCGGGGCCCAGATAACCCAGCTCAGGTGTGGTGTGAGCGAGTACCGGTGTCAGCATCACATCAAACTGGCTGAAGACTTCGGCGTAATGGGCCTGGCTCTTGCGGAGCTGCCGCAGCATGCCCGGGGTCTTCAGGAAGCGTTGCTGATAATAACGGGCAAGGCCGAGGGTCAGCGGGTCCAGTTGCTTCCGGTCGAATCCCTGCGGGAACAGCACGAGACCAAACTTGCTGACGAAAAAGGCCAGCATGGCCCAGTACAGAAGAAAGTCGTCCACGAAGCGTTGCGGCAGATCAATCTGTGCCACATCTACATGGTGCCCGAGGTCCGACAGGCGTTTGGCTGTGGCCTCTACCGCAAGGCGGGTTTGCGCGCAGGTCGGGTCGCCGGCGATGGAGTCCACCATCAAGCCGATGTGCAGGCGCTGTTTCCCCGGGCCACTGATCTGACCAATGGGCGGGAGTTTTCGATTGCGATAGCTGATTTCCGCTTCGGCAAAAAAATTGGCCGTGTCGCGCACGGTGCGGGTCAGCACACCATCACTGATGATATTGATCGGCAGGGCTTTACCGGCTTCCTGGGTCACCAGTCTGCCGCGGGTGCATTTGAGTCCCACCAGGCCACAGGCGGCGGCGGGAATACGAATGGAGCCGCCGCCATCATTGCCGTGGGCGATGGGAACGGCGCCGGCGGCCACCAGGGCCGCGCTGCCGCCTGATGAGCCTCCGGCAGAGTGGGCCAGGTGCCAGGGGTTGCGGGTTGAAGGGGTGTGAGCCATTTCCGTGGAGGCGGTGAACCCAAACGCAGGCAGACTGCTTTTGCCCAGCAAGTTGAAGCCCTGGGCCAGGTATTGTTTGGCCAGGATGCTGGTTTTCTTCATGGGCTTGCGTCCCATGGCGGCACTGCCATGGAGAGTCGGAAGTCCTTGTATATCAATATTGTCTTTGATCAGGCTGGGAACGCCTGCAAAGCGGCCGCTGAACGCGTTATCTTTTGCGAGCCGACGTGCGTTATCGAATGCCGCCAAGGTCAATCCGTTCAGTGGTGCAGCCCGCTCAAGCCGCGCAATTGCCGCTTCGGTTACCTCCGTGGCGCTGACGCTGCCTTGCGCCAGTTGTTGTGCGAGTGCGGTGGCATCGCTGGTGCCCAGGGCATCGTCGGTAAAAACATGAAGGCGAGGCTGGCTCATTGTGCGGTCCTGTGGCGTTTCGTTGGTACGAATGTACCATTAAAGGGGCCGAAGAACGTGTGCAACTGGGCCAATCCTTCTGTGGGTCAGGATTTCGCCCGGATTACCCTCTTGTGTTGAGCAAGCAGGTGTCGGGCCAGGTCCGCCAGTTCGGCAATGCTGCTCACTACGGCATCCGGTCGATGGGGGTGTTTGGTGGTATCCGGAAAAATCTTGTCCAGCCAGGGTTGTGGCCAGCCCGCGCCATTATAGAAAATCGAGGTGATTCCGGCTTCTTTGGCAGCGATTACGTCGGTGGTGCTGTCGCCAAGGTACCAGCAGCGTTCATCGGCAGGCAGTTGCAGTTTTTTCAGCGCTTCAAGCAGCATATCTGGCGCGGGTTTGCGGCGTGCCACATCGCTGCCACAGACCACAGTGTCAAACAGGTCTTCCCAGCCAGTACCATCGACCAGCGCCAGTTCGTGCTCCAGGAAATCCCGTTTGCGGTTGGAGATAAGGCCTGTGCGAATATGGATGGCACGAATGCGCTCGAGTTGTCGGCGTATGTCCGGTTCCAGCGGGTGGACTTCCTGAACGTATTTTTTGTAAGCCGAATCAAATGCCTGGTGCGCGCGGGCTTTGGCTTCCTGATCGCTGCCAAAAAGCACCTCAAAAATGTCAGTCCGGGAAATTTTTCGCTGAGCAACAATCTTGGGGTGAAGCCGGTGATGATCCTTGACGTACATCAGAAGCTTTGCATCTTCTATGGTTTTGGAATCATCGGGATCCAGCAGTCGATCCCAGAGGTCCAGTTCTTCAAGGTGAGGCAAGACATCATCTACAGCGTGATACATCGCGTCGTGGGTGTCGACAAGGGTGGCATGCCAGTCCATCAGGATAGCATCCGGTCGGGCGTGAGGAAGCTGCAGAATACTCATGTCGTTTTTTTTTAGGCTCCTGTAATGACGACGAAATCGTTCTATTTTTCCCTCATGGCGAGTCACCTTTACGACGGTTTTTTTGCACTCCTGCAATAAGAATTTTCAGGTTCGCGTGAAGGTAGTGTGATGGTGTTGTCATTGAATTGCGATACAGGCGTGTCAGCCTCGTGACTCGATATTGATAATGTGTTCATATCACAGTCGGACCAATTAGCAAAAACCGCTTGGGAGTGCGACGGGTTCCGGCAACAGGGATGACGTTGCGGCAACAAGAACAGAACAGGGATGCATGACTATGGGTACGACGATTCCTCTCCGTGGCCTTGGTGCAGCGCTGCTGCTGGCCCCTCTGACTGCTGTGGCAGATTCCTCTTTCGAAGTGTATGGCTTTGGCATGGTGGATTATGTGCAGGGTTTTGATCGTGTGACTCCCGAGTGGGAGGACACCTTGAGGCCCGGGCGTATTCCTTACGACCAGGACGCCGTGGGCAGCGATGGTCAGGCCGTGTTGAGTGTTCGTCAGAGCCGTCTGGGCGTAAACGCCAGCACCATGGCCGGTGATAGCGAGCTGACCACCAAATTCGAGTTCGATATGTTTGGTGTCGGCGCGGATGAGGGTCAGACCACGATTCGGCTACGGCATGCCTATGGCGAGTGGAAATCGATCCTTGCCGGCCAGACCAACAGTGTGTTCATGGACGGTGATGTATTCCCCAACGTAATCGATTACTGGGGCCCGTCGGGCATGGTGTTCCTGCGTAATCCTCAAATTCGCTGGACCCCGGTGAGTGGGGATTCCACCTTTGCGGTGGCAATCGAGAACCCCGGCAGTGGTGTGGACAACGAAACCAGTGCAGGCCCTGATACTGCTGCTGGAGATGATGAATATCCGGATATTACTGCCCATTTCCGTCAGGTCGGCGATTGGGGGCATTTCCAGGTGGCGGGCATTCTGCGTCAGGTGGGTTATGACACCCCGGGTGGTGATGATGGCAGCCCTGACGACAGCGAGCTGGGCTGGGGGGTGAATCTGACCTCCACCATCAACATGTTTGAAAAAGATCGCATCATTCTGGGCGTGGTTCATGGTAACGGTATTTCCAACTACATGAACGATGGCGGTGTCGATATGGCGCCAGACGGTGATGCCGCTGATCCGGATTACAAGGCGGTGCCGCTGACGGGCATCATCGCCTACTACGATCACTACTGGAACGATGCCTACAGCACTTCGTTTGGCTACAGCTCAACGGAAATCGACAACATGGATTTCCAGGCCGCAGATGCCTTCAACAAGGGCGAGTATGCCTCCGTTAACCTGCTGCATACCCCTAACGACAAAGTCATGATGGGGATGGAGTACCTGTTCGGTAAACGTACCGCCAATGATGGCACCACCGGTTATGACCGCCGGGTGCAATTCAGCGTCAAATACAGTTTTTCCAGCGGCAATCTGCTGTAAGAACAACGAGTCACTCAGAAGGAGCATGAGCAATGCAATATTCGCGTAAGTTTTTCAGCCTGATGTTCGCTGGCATGCTGGCGATGGCCAGCGCCAGCTGCTCGGCGGAAACAGAAGCACCGGCGGCTACACCGGTGGACAGCAAGTTGACCGAGAAAAATATCAACGACGCCCTGAAAAAGGCCTATGACAAGTACAAGGGCCTGAAGGAAGGCGCCAATGCGGATTACATCCCGGCGCTGGCCAAGGTGGACTCCAATATCTTCGGTATTGTGCTGGTTACGGTGGATGGCAAGGTCTACACCGTAGGCGATATTGAATCAGAAGTATCTATCCAGTCGATCTCCAAGGTCTTCACCATGGCCAAGGTGACTGAAGAGAAGGGGATTGATGCTTTGCCGAAGAATGTGGGTGTGGATGCCACCGGTCAGGTATTCAATTCCATCTACGCTATCGAGCAGCACCAGGGCCATGAAATGAACCCGCTGGTGAACGCCGGTGCGATTACCTCCACCAGTATGGTCTCGGGTAAGAGCTACAATGAGATCTGGAACAAGATTCTTGGCTACTACAGCGATTTTGCTGGCCGGGAACTTACCGTGCTGGAAGATATCTACAAATCCGAAGCGGACACCAACCAGCGTAACCAGGCTATCGCTCACCTGATGTATGCCTATGGCCACATCGAGGGTGATCCGCTGCAAGCGACCGACATTTACACCCGTCAGTGCTCTGTAGGGGTCAATGCCAAAGATCTGGGAACCATGGCGGCGACGCTGGCCAATGCCGGCACCAACCCGGTCACGGGCAAGCAGCTGGTCAAGCCCGAAGATATGCCGGAAATCCTGGCGGTGATGGCGACAGCCGGCCTCTACGACGATGCCGGCAAGTGGCTTTACAAGACCGGCTTGCCTGCCAAGAGTGGGGTAGGCGGTGGTATCATCGCAGTTTCTCCCGGAAAATTCGGTATCGCCGCTATCTCGCCTCCGCTGGATGCCGCCGGTAACAGCGTGCGTGCTCAGAAAGCGATTGCAGATATTTCCGCCGCGTTGGGGGGAAATCCGTACGAGGCCAAACCTTACGGTAAGTAATGAAATACGCAATGCATAACCGGGCAATCCAAACAGCTCGGCAAATCCTGCCCGGTGGCCACGCTGGGCAGGCAACAAGGGCAGCCATGTTGGCTGCCTCTTTTGTTGCGCTGATTCCCCACTCTGTGTTCGCCGCAGACCAGACCTTCGAGTCTGCCAGTACCCCTCCGGAAATCTGGACACCCCCTGCGTTTGATGTGCAACAGTGGGACTGGATTCAGCTGGATACAGGGGAGTGGATCAAGGGGCGGCTCAAGGTGCTCAACGATGAAACCATCGAAATTGACAGTGATCATTTCGATCTGATTTCCATCGACTGGGAGGATGTTGCCTATATCCGTACCGGTCGTACCAAGTCTGTGTTGCTGGATGGCGGTGAGATTATTCTGGGGCGGCTGACAACCGAAAATGGCCGTTTGCACATTGGGGGTGAGCCCGTGGAGTTTGAGCGGGTGGTGGGTATCGCAACGGCCTCCCCCAGAGAGTTTGATTTATGGTCTGCAGATATTTCTGCAGGGGTCAATTTTCGAAGCGGTAACGTTGAGCAGAAAGATGCCAACGCCAAGGCGGTATTGAAGCGCAGGACCGTCAAGAATTACACCAGGATGAGTTATACGGGGAATTACTCGGAGTCAGAATCCGAAGAGCTTGCGAATAATCATACCGCCAGTCTTTCGCACGATTATCGTATTAGCCACCGCTGGTTTTTGCGCCCGGTGCAAGCTGAATATTATCGCGACCCGTTCCAAAACCGTGAGGCCGAGTGGACGGTGGGTCTGGGGGCCGGTTACCAGATATTCGATACCCCTAAGCTGGACTGGTGGTTTACTGCGGGTCCGGGCTACCAGCGAACAGAGTACGTCGACGTTGCCGAAGGAGAAGACCGAACCGTATCGACGCCAGCTTTTCTGTTTGGGACTTTCTATGAGCAGGATCTGACGGATGAAATCGAGTTGGAAATGAGCTATCAGGTAACGGTGACAGAAACCGCTGCCGGTAGAGCCAAACATGATCTCTATACTGCACTGGATGTGGATCTCACAGAGCGGCTGGATTTACGCATTTCAGGCACCTGGAAGCGAATCGAAAGACCGCAGCCGGACAGTGATGGTGTTACCCCCCAAAAAGATGACTTTACCGCCACACTGGGGCTGGCACTGGAAATTTAATCTCTCAGTCCAAACGCTGAGCCGCGAGCTAGCCAAATGAGGAGGGTTGCCTCCCCACAGGGTTAGCCGCGGGGCTGAAACTGTCCCCATTCCAGTGAAAAATGCGCTGTCGGCATGGCGGTAATTTTTTCCTGCTCCTATGCTCGTTGCATCCCCTTGTTTTGGCACGCTGTGCAGGAGTAGGGATATGCAGGGCGTTTACTTGATCATCAGTGTAATAATCGTTGTGGCCGCAATGCCATGGGCGCCGGTGATGGCCTCTGTTCCGTTGCAGGTTCGTATTCATGCCGTGGAACAAGGCAATGTGGTAACTCCGAACCAATCCTTCACCTTGCACTACGATGTCACCTTTGAGAGTCAGTCCGACCATTATTACTACGTAGACAATAGTCTCAGATTAACGCGACCAAATAGTGTTACTGGCAGTGATCCCGGGCGCTTTTCTGTGACCTACCCCGGCGGTTTGCCCGAAGGCAGCATCAAAACCATTGGTATCTGTCTGCTGGAAAATGGTGATGAAATCTGTGACGAAATACGGGTCCGGTCAGGTACCGTGCTGTCATTGGACCAGGCGGTAGAAATTCACACGGTCGGAGTGAAAAATCATGTCACTCCGGATGCGCCGTTTGATATTCACTATGACGTGCTCAAACCCACAGATTCCAGCCACTACTATTATGTAGATGGCGAATTGTTGTCGACACGCGATAAGGGAAGTCACGCTGCTGCGGAGTTTTCAGTGACCTATCCCTGGGGCATGGAGGCCGGTGACAGCATTGAGGTAAAAATCTGCGTTGATACTTCGAATGATCAGGCATGTGGTTACAAGACCATCACAGCCGGTCTGGCACCGGCCGCCGCAGATGCGCCAGACCCCTTTAGCGCAGAGTTGATGCAGCAACACTATATTGCCCGCGCGGATTGCGACCCGGTGTGTGGTTACTACAGCAACATCTATTACGGTGATTCAACGGTCAGTTGGCTGCCTCTGGTCGGGCCTGATGCCGAACCCAATGGCTTGCGAATTGATGTCTATTATCCGACGCAAGATGGACGTGTGCATACGCAAGGGGCACCAAACACACTTGTTATCTATGCTCACTCGGCCAACCATAACAAGGAAACACTGCTGGGCCCGAAGAAGGGGACCTTGTCCGCGTACATGGGAATCGGTGGTGCTGCCGGAGGGGTTACCGTGGCGTCCCTGGACTTTCGTCACCCGGCCAAGGACATAGATAGCAACGGTTATCCAGTATCGCTGGATGATATGAGCCATGCGGTTCAGTTTTTCCGTTATTATGCGGACGTTTTCAATATCAACCCCGATGATATTTTTATCACCGGTTCTTCGTTGGGGGCGGGAGCAGGAATTCATGCTGCGGTCAAACAGCTGGCGAACCCCGATGATCCATCGCCTGTGAGACGTACGTCATCGGGTATTCGTGGTGCATTCCTTGCAACGGGCCAGAGTTCATTCTCGCCACATTGGTTCCGGTCTAATTTCCTTGAGGAAGAGATATGGCCTTACTACCAACCAGATTATCACGATGATATCGAACGGATGATTTATGGCCATGCGTTGGCCGATGTGTCAGTGAATGCTCCGATTCTGGAGTTGGTGTACGAGCAGGATTTCATCGATCACAAGGTGACTGCAAGCGAGAAGACCAACAAGGAAGTGGATACCACCCATTTGCCCAATTATGGTTTGGTGATGCTGGAGCAATACCGTCTGCATGGCATTGCTGAAAAGATAATGGTGAGGGAAAGTTACGGAGGTTCTTTCGGAACGGACTCCACCCGCTTCATCGAGCGTAACCGCCTTTCCGGTCAGCACTGACTGCGGGTCAGGGTTGTCGGCAACACAGAGCGAAACTGCGCGGCTGGCAGCCGGATCAGAGACTCACCAGCCGCCAGCAGGATCCTGGTGTCAAGCAAGGTGTGCAATCACCGTTTCTGCACTGCTTTTATCCACACCCTTATCATCCACACCGAGATACTCCACGATGCCATCATTAACAATCATGGCGAATCGCTTGCTGCGCGTGCCCATGCCAAAGCCGCTGGCATCCAGAACCATTCCGAGCGCTTTCGTGAATTCGGCATTACCATCAGCCAGCATGGTGATGTGCTCAGCATTTTGGTCTTTCTGCCAGGCATCCATCACAAAAGCATCGTTCACAGCCATACAGGCAATACGGTCGGCTTTCTCCAGAATGGTGTCGGCACTGACCACAAAACCGGGCATGTGGGTATTGGAACAGCCAGGGGTGAAGGCCCCTGGAACGGCAAACAGTACGACTTTGCGGCCTTTGAAAAAATCGCCAGTACCCAGATCTTCCGGGCCATTATCGCCGTTGGTCTTTAGGGTGACATCAGGGAGGGTGTCGCCGACAGAAATGCTCATAGTAGCTCCGTTTCGAATCTCAGAAATTAAGGGCAATTGGCGCTATTCGTTACTGTGGGGGCACCAGTGCAAGCCTTCAAGTCAACATGATTGGTCGTGAGTAATGTGTCAAATAATCGTGATGATTGACACGCAGTAATACCTTTCTTACGGTGACTTTAGGCTGTGGTAATCGGGTGTTTATGGCACAGGGCAGTCGCACGATTACGTTGCTGGTAATGTTGGCCCAAGATGCCAGCAACGTTCTGTCAGTGTGGTGAGTCCGCGCTCCCTGAAGCGGACTTCATTCTCGATAATTTCCTCGCTGGAGAGGCAGTTCAGGCGGTAATGCTGGCTGTACAATTCCTTCACATTCTCGGCATCCACAGAGAATGGCGGGCCCGGCATGAGCGACTGATCGTAGCTCAGTGTGATAAGCAATTGCGGTGAGCTTCCGGTGAGCTCGATGACGTGCCGGACGTATTGTTGGCGTAATGCTGGAGGGAGCGCAATGGCAGCCGCGCGGTCATAGACAGCGTCAATGGTGCCAAGGGTACTCCGATCCAACGCGAAGATATCCCCCTGGAACAAAGTAATTCCCTCGGTACAGAAGCGTTTTCCTGCATGCCAATCAGATACTCTGGGCTCAAGGCCCGCTTCTTCGAAGAATGCAAGAACGGCATGTTCGCTTAATTCCGCTCCCACGACGTCTGCCCCCTGATCACGGAGATAGTGGATGTCCAGGGTCTTGCCGCACAGGGGAACGAAAACGCGGCCGGAGGAAGCCGGCCCCAATCGGTTCCAATGACATGTCAGCAACGGGTGAGCCCGGCTTAGATGAAAGCCGATTTCATTCTTGTTCCATTTGTCATGCCAGAAATCCGGTTCCATTTGAGACTCCAGTGAGTAACAGGGAAAGACGTGTCTTCCTGCGGGTTGACCGGCAGGACCCATGCTATACGGATAATCAACTGGCCTGACGCAACGTTTTCAGGGTTTCCGTGATCAGGCGGGCGAAGTCCGGTTTCGCGACAATGCCCAGCGCCAGTGTGTAGACTCCATTGAGTAATGCCAGTCCGGCATCTGCTTGCATCAGACTCAACGCTACGATCAGCATGGAAACGGTTTCGAGCAATCCCAGTAACAAGAACATGCTGGCCTGGGTTTGAGCCGTTGCCTGTTGCTCAATATTGGCGTGGCGCTGATCACGGAGAGGGCGTTTGGCGATGGCACCGGGTGAGAGCAAAACGTTACGCAGAGGTCTGCTGATGGTAAGCATCAGCGCCATGGCGCCCATAGCTGCCATGCGCAATGTTTCCTCTGGGAAAAGTGTGGCAGGGGCGCTATATCCAGCGACCCAGACCAGAAAGCAGGTTCCCAGGCCAATAAGTAAAGGCCCCGAAAGCACTACAAACCATAGCAGTGTCATACGGCGGGCAGCCTGATTGAGCGAGGAAGTCATAGAATTGTCCTTGTGTTTTAAAACGTGACGCTAGCAAGTTACGGGTGGATAAAAAAGTGAATTCTGTTTCTGTCATACAGGGACATTCTTTCCGCAGTTTCATTGCCATTATGATTATTCAGCGACATGGTACTGCAACAAGAACCTACCCCTTTTGTCAGTGTTTCTGGCGAGGAGAGAATCATGACTTCCATGATGCAGGAATTGCCGCTGGATCCCGCCAAGCTGAACCGCGTTGGCAACCCTAACCGTGCTGAGGTGCGAAAGGTCCGTACCTTGTTCCGGTGGATATTGGGCTCCGATCCCCATCCCACACCCAAACAGATGACGGTGATTCGTGAGTCGATTCTTTCCGGTGATCCCCTGGCTGATGCTGTCGTTGCCATGTATGGCCGGTTGCCGGCGGGTGAGGGGCGAAAATTGCTGGATCAGGCGCTGGAGCACGGTATAGACACGGTATCCGACGCCCCCGCTGAGCTGCGTTCCCTGTTCAAGCAGATAGACCACGAGCCCATTTGGCTGGACCGTGAACTGCTTCGACTGGGATGTGAGGTGTCCTATCGGGTGGGCATCTCTGGTGAGCTGGTGTTGCGCAATATGTCGTTGATGGGTGGGTATCTGGCCGGAGCGGCAGCAAAACCGCTGGTGTTTACCGGACAACTGGATCGTATGGCCAACCGGAGGTTGGTAGAAACCGGAAAATTCTGGATGGACGTGAACACTCCCGGAGGCCTTGAGCGCGATAAGGAAGGGTTCAAAAGTGCGGTGCGCGTGCGCTTGATGCATGCGCAGGTGCGCAACATGCTGGTCAAATCCGATAGTTGGGATATGCGCTGGGGCTACCCCCTGAATCAGTGGGATTCGATGGGGACCATTCTGGAGTTCTCGGTGATCTTCCTCACAGGGCTTCGTGCATTGGGTTATCTTTTCAGCCGTCGTGAACGAGAGGCCGTTGTTCACCTGTGGCGTTATGTGGGGTACCTGATGGGCGTGGACGAACGCATTCTGCCGACCAATGAGCAGGATAGCATGCGAGCGCTGTATCACCTGATCGCCACCATCGGTGACAGTGATGATGACACTCGCCGTCTGGGGGAGGCGCTGGCAAATGCCTCGTTACAGGGGCGCGAGGGCTGGCTACAGGAAAATATCGGCAAGCTGGAGTACACCCTGCGAGCGGGTTATACCCGATATATTCTTGGTGACGAAGCCGCTGACAAACTGGGTTTGCCCCGCACCCTGACGAAATATTTCTGGCCTGCCCAGGCGCCGCTGCGGATGGGCGCTGAGCTGGTTCGAAAGGCTACGCCCGGGTCTAACCGGATGCTTATGTGGGTGGGTGAAAAGGCGCGCAAAAACGCGTTTCCCGAGCAGGTCAAAAAACTGAAGGCGGATACGACCTTCACACCGGTCAAAAAACTGTTTCGTTAACCCTTATCACAGCTGCGTATCCCTCATATGGGGGATGTGGGCTTTCCCCCTTCAAGGCTAGTCTGGTGGCGATACCCGATCGTTGGGTGTCACCACACAACGTCATTATGAGGGGGATGTATGAAACGCATTAAGGGTGTGATCGGGTTGGTGCTGCTGGTGATGTCGGTGCCTGCATTGGCCAGCCCCCAGTACTGCGCTTCCGTCAGTGTGCAGCATGATAAGGGGCAGCGTTATTTGATGACGCTCAAGAACAACTGTAACCAGACGGTATACGTGAACTATTGCTATCAAAGCACGACCGGACATCGCCAGGTCAACCGTGAAAAGGCGGAGCCCTCCACCTCGGAAACGGATTCTTTCCATGGCATCAGCGGCAGCATTGATTACATTCTTGGCTGGAGCTGGAATGAGGTGCGGGGAAGCTGCGGTTAAAGTCGCCAGCAGAAGTATGCCGCAGACCGCAATGGTCTGCGGCACGAGGGTTTAGTCGCGGAAGTTGTTGAACTGTAGCGGGGTCTCGATTTTTGAGCCCTTCACCACGGCAATGGCTTCTTGCAGGTCGTCGCGTTTCTTGCCTGTCACACGAACTTGATCGCCCTGAATGGAGGCCTGGACTTTCAGTTTGGCTTCCTTGATCAGCTTGACCAGTTGTTTGGCTGTCGGCTGATCAATGCCCTGGCGGAAAGTCAGGGTCAGTGAAAACGTCTTGCCACTGTGTTCCGGTTTGTCAGGGCGGTCGGCGCCTGCCGGGCTGATTCCCTGCTTGACCGCATTCTTGGTGAAAATCTCTTCCAGCTGCTGAACCTGGAAATCGGACTCGGTCTTGAAGGTAACCGCCAGCCCGCTCTGCTCGATGCTGGCCTCTACGCCGCGAAAGTCGAACCGGCTGGCCAGTTCCCGGTTGGCGTTTTCCGTTGCGTGACGCAGGGCGACTTCATCCACTTCGGAAACAATATCAAAAGAGGGCATGGCTCGATTTCACTCCTGGGACCTGATGGGCTGGCCATTATAGCGTGCAATAGGGCGTGATTGGAGCGGGGGCGGGTGCTGCAGCAGAGGATCTGCTTGCGCTATGCCAACGGCGTTCAATTTACAGGGAATTAGTCCTTTGGATGAATAGGCTGGGTTAGCCGTTGGGGTTATGTTGGCCTCGCCATGCAGGACTGCATGGCCTTGAAACCCTGCCAGGAGGCAATATCCATGTCACTGAAAGAACGACTGTCTGCCGACAGTCTGCTGGACTCCCTGCCGGTGTCCAGGGATTTACTCACCCGTCTGGGGCTGATTGGGGCCCAGGTTTCCCGGAAAATCGCCATTGATCAGGTCAGCGTCGATAGCGGTACGCTCAATAATCTCAAGGTAGAAAAAGTCAATCTGGGGAGCGCCAGTATTGGCAGTCTCAAGGTGGAGAATGGCTCTGCCAGCGTCAATAACGCCAAGGCAGTACTCAACCAGGTGCGCAGCATTGTGGAGCTGGGATTCCGGTTGAATTGGGAAATTGACCTTGGCTGGATCGGCAGCTGGGATGGCAGCGAGGATATGGGCAGCCTGGATATCCCGGTGGACCTGGGTACGATCACGGTGCCGGACCTGGGGGATATCAACCTGCAGATCCCCACTATCGATATTCCTGGCCTGGTGGCGGACATGCGTCCTATTGATCAGCTGGATCTGGGGAGTCTGGAGCTCGCGGGGGTGCGTCTCGACAAGCTGAGCCTGCCAGGGGCGGGGTTGACCATTTCAGGGATGGGCGTCGGCGATCTGACCCTGAGTTCCGTGACGGTACCGTCCGCCGCTGGCGAGGCGCTGCGTGTCAATCGGGCTGCGCCTGTTCAGTCCCTCCGTTTGCCGGGTGCCAGCCTGGAAAACGTGGCCATCCCGTCAATCAGCATGCCGGCGGCGACCAGCGGATCGTTCAAGGCAGATGCCACGGCATCAGACAAGTCGCTGGGCATCGACGTGGGTATTCTCAAGGTGAGTGTGGCGGTGACACCGACCGTGCATCTCAATGTGGGGAGTATGACGTTGAGCGATGCCAGCCTGGCCGCCGATCTGGGCAAGGTGTCCATCAATGACATCAGTCTGCCGGTCTCCCTGGAAGGGATTACGGGCGGTGAACTGGCACTGGACGCGATCAGCGTCAGCAAATTGACGTTCTGAGTGAGGAGAAAATCATGTCACTGAACCACAAGGAATTTGAAAAGCGCTGGGAGCAGGCGCACCGTCAACAGCGACCGCAAAAAAAGAAAGCATCCATTGCGCCGGTGGTCCATCTTTCCGTGATTTCCGTGCTGGACAATTACATGTCCCAGCTGCACAAGGCGGTGGAAGGTCATGCGTTGAGCAAGGAAGAGTGTGAGGAGGTCTGCAAGAAAATTGCCGAGTTGAAGCCGCTGGCCAAAAAGGCGGATAGCAAGGCCGCCAAGTATCTCAGGGTATAAGCAGCCCGGGACGGGTTGCGACATAACAGAAGGGCGGGGTGCACTGGCACCTCCGCCCTTTTTTCCAATGGGTGGCGTCTGGTGTTGCTCTCAGTGGGTAGTACTAGAAGGCAAGCACCATATCGGTGGTGAATGCCCAGCCGTTGCCCCCCACCTGAAAGGGAACACTGCTGTAGCCCACAGGAGAATCTTTCAGATACAGCCCCTGTACGTTAAAACGGAATTCCTTGCGCTTGAACGGGTACCAGTTAACGCCCACGCTCAGGTCGTGCGGGGTGCCATACTCCCCCTGGATTTCCGAGTAGGCTACATAAGGCTGCAGCACTTTAGGAATCGCCATCATGGAGGCCTGAACCTGATAGCCCTTGTCTTCCAGTTCGTCGACGGGAAGTGGGCCATTGGCATCAAAGTTATCAACCTGGCGATGGTAGTACTCGGCTTCCAGGAACCACCCCCGGTATTTGAGTCCGGCATTCGCGGCGGCCATACGGTAGGTGGCCTGATTAATGGCGGTGCCGTTGCCAAAGGGATCAGCCTGGAAAATCAGTGTGCCGTCGGACAGGCGAATCTGGGAGTTTTCGAAGGAATTGGTTCCCGGTTGAGCCTGGGCGTCTTCCCGGCTATATGTGAAATGAAGACCGAATCGGGTCGCCACTGCTTCGTGGAATTCATAATCCCCGAGTCCCTCACCGGGGCCAAACTCGCCGGTAGTCGGCATCCACCATATTGCGCCAGAGGCGGTGTTGAGCCCGTCATCGAGCTGGTTGCCGCTGACCCCCAACTGGCTGAGATTGTTCCCCAGCATGGCTCGGTATTGCAGTCCTTCGGCGATCTGTCCTTCAGCCCAGACCCCGGTGGTGTAGGAGCCCCGGAAGAATTCATCGGCGATGGTTCGGTGGTCATTCTTGAGCCAGTTAGGGAAAGTGTAGTTGGTTGAACGGGTAGAGGGCAGTGCGCCAATACCGGCGTAGAGCTTGAAGGCCGGATTGAAATGGTAGCCAAGGTTACCGGCAACGACGACCTGTGCCGGGTCCCCCTGACTGGTATTGGAAGTCCATGTATAAAACAGGTAGTGCAGCTTGGGATCGAAGATCCAGCCCTTGAAGCTGATATTCACTTTCTGGAATTGGAAATCGTTGCGCGGATCGATGCTGCTGGTGTTACCGAAACTGTCGGTATATGTGCGCTCAAAGTCTTTCTGGTTGAGATAACGGGTGTAGCTGAATACCCCGAAATTGACCTCGCCCATATCCGAGTTAAACAGGTTGAAACCCTTGCCCGGGCGATAGCCAAGGCTGATGCCGGGATTGTCTGCGGGGCGACTGGCGACAGGCGGCGCGTCACCATACAGCTCGGTTTCCAGCTGTTGAATCCGTTGATCGAATTCCTGGCTTTGTTGCTCAAGGTGGTGACGCATGGAGCGCAATTCTTCGAGCTGGCGTTGTACTGCCTCGTCAGAGGTTTCGGCCATTAGTGGCGGCGCAAGCAAGGCAGCGCAAAGCGCTGCCGGAATAGAGGTGATATTTCGCATTCCCTGATCCCTTATTGTCAGCGGTTGCCGTTGTCGTCTGCAGGGCAGACTTTGGGGGCGTGGTAATTCAGATCCATCAAGCGGAAGTAGTTGGCGCCGAGGGCGATGTTTTCGAAGGCCTCGTCATCGAGTGCGCGCAACACCCTGCTGGTGACTTCCAGCTCCTTGCCGTATTGATCGTCAGCCTTGTAATTGGCGGCGACAAAATCGGTGCCAGGTAGAATGCGGGTGGAGTAAGCATTCAGGAACGGGATGTAAATCTCGCCCCATTGGTGGTACTCGTTGTAGAGCACGTCCCAGGAGATATCCAGCATCAGCTTGGGGTAGGTGTCCAGGAGTCCGCTGAGAATCTCCACGTGGCGGGCGGGGTCCATATTGCCCAGTTCCTTGGATAATCCCATATGCGCCCAGACGATCTTGTTCTTTGGATAGGTTTCCAGGATGTGTTCCATCAGGGGCAGGAACTGGGTGGGGTTGGCGTCGTTGCCCAGGTCAGAGTGGAAGGTGACCGGGATACCGCGCTCACGCAGAACATCCATAAATGGCCCCCACTGATCGATGTTTTCCAGTGAGGCCGGTTCGTGGTTGTTTTTCAGCAGGGCTTGCTTGACCACATTCAGCTCCCCACTCCAGCTGAACATGCCAGGGTATTCGCGATCGTATAGCTCGATCAGGCTGACAATGTCATCCGGATGAGCCAGATCCATAAACGTCATGGACAGCGTAATGTGCAGGTTGTCACTTGGGTAGGCCACGGTTTCCATGCCGTTGACGAAATCGTTCTTGATGCTCGGCATGGCCGTGACGCCGGGGCAATCCAGATAGTAGTTGCAGCCGGAATCCAGCTCCAGGATCTGGCCAATACCGAAGTAATTCACAAAGCGAACCCCTTGCCCTTCAAGCATGGCATGCAGCTTTTCCGCATTGATTGCCGGTCCGCCAAAGGGGCGCGGATGAAAGTGGGCATCGACCAGTGGTGTGTAGGGTTCCTTTTCCCGGTCGTAACAGGCTTGCTGGTCGCTGGGCTGAGTCAGGGATTCCAGTGTGCGTGCGTTGTGTTGACGGGTGTTCGGGATTTCTCCGCTGATCCCAAGCGAGGTGCACCCGGAGATCAGGGTGGCAAGCGGGAGTGCGAGAAAACTGTGACGGGCAAGCCGCGTTGCGCGTTTAGTCAGATCCTTCTTCATGGCGTTCCCTTGCCGATTGTCATTCAGGTGGACAGTTCGATACTAGGGGATGGATGGAGCCCTAGCCACCACCGGTACCGGGATTCAGGAACAGGGGCACACCACCCACCGCGGTGGGGGCGACCTTTAGTGACGGCAGGGGGGCAATAAGTGACTGAAAGGTATACGTGTTTTGGTCTTGTGTTTAGGTTTGGCATGTTTAGGCCGGCCGCTGATATTTTTGGTCAGGTGGAGAGCAGTTTGCCCATGGTCAGGGTGTGGGCGCCGTGAAAGACTCCATCGTTGCTTGGAGAACTTCACCTGACCTGGGAGGCCGAATATGGGTGCCGTACTGGAAACCGAGAATCTGAAACAGAGCTGGGCCGCAGACGCGGTGGCTCGTCAGCGCCGCTATTTTGAATCCGGTGCAACCCGCAGTTATGAATTCCGCGTTCAGCAGCTCAAGAAGCTGAAGAATGCCCTGGTGAAATACCAGACCGAGATCAGCGATGCCCTCAAGCAGGACATCGGTCGTCCGGAGTTCGAGGCGTACATCGAAATGAGTACCGCCTATGAAGATCTCAAGCACACCATCAAGCACCTCAAGAGCTGGATGAAGCCACAGAAAGTGGGCACCACCCTGTGGGCGCAGCCGGGCCGTAGTCGTATCGAATCCACGCCTCAGGGCGTGACCCTGCTGATGGGGCCATACAACTATCCCTTCCTGCTGCTGGTGCAGCCGTTGATCGGTGCCATCGCCGCCGGTAACACCGCGGTGCTCAAGCCGTCTTCGCTCAATCCCACCGTGGCCGACGTGGTGGAGAAGATGATGAAGGAATGCTTCAGCGAAGATTTCGTATCGGTCTTCAAGGGCAGCACCGAGGTGACCAATGCGCTGCTGGAAGAGCGTTTTGACCACATCTTCTTCACCGGTAGCCCGCGGGTGGGCCGGATTGTCATGGCGGCTGCCGCCAAGCACCTCACCAAGGTGACCCTGGAGCTGGGTGGCAAGAGCCCGACCATCGTGCACAAGGATGCCAACCTGAAAGTGGCCGTGCGCCGTATTCTGGCCGGCAAGATGATGAACGTGGGCCAGACCTGTGTGGCACCGGATCACATCCATGTTCACAAGGACATCAAGGCGGATCTGGAAAAGGAAATCGTTGCGACCCTGAAAGAGTGGTACGGCACTAACCCGAGCCAGAGCCCGGACCTGGGCCGCATGATCAACGAGCGTCACTTTGATCGCGTCTCTGGCCTGATCGACAAGGCCAAGGTGCTGGTCGGTGGTGAGTCCAACCGGGAAGACAAGTTCATTCCGCCCACCGTGCTCAAGGATGTGAGCATGGATGACGAAGTGATGCAGGAAGAAATCTTCGGCCCGGTGCTGCCGATGGTGACCTATTCTTCCATTGAAGAGCTGATCGGTAACATCAAGAGGCTGCCGGAATACCCGCTGGCCCTGTACCTGTTCACCGAAAGCCGCGATGTGGAAAATCAGGTGCTGGCCAACACCCAGTTTGGTGGCGGCTGCATCAACAACACGGTGATGCATGTGGCCAACCCCAACCTGCCGTTCGGTGGTGTGGGTGAGAGTGGCATGGGGGCCTACCATGGCAAGAACTCGTTCGACGTGTTCTCCCACAAGCGCGGTATTCTGCGGGCCACCACCCTGTTCGATATCAAGATGCGTTATGCCCCGTACAAGGACAAGGTCAACATGATCAAGAAGATGATCAAGTAAGCCTTTTCCGGACGACAAAAAAGCCCGGCACCAGAAATGGTGCCGGGCTTTTTTGTGGTTCATCGCGGATGAGAGGGAAAGCCCGATTGGCTCCTCGTTGCTTGCCGTAGGAGCGTCGGTTATTTGCTCCGCTCACCCTTCGGGCCGCCCTGCGGGCGTTCCTTCGCTGCGCTCGGTGGCGGCGCGGGTGCGGGTCTGGATCAACGCGTTTTCACCACAAAGCACGCTGAGCCCATAGAGAAAGGCTGTCTTGTGCTGGCGATAAGTCTGATTATCGCGCCGCCACCGAGCGCAGCGAAGCACCTTTCTTGTGGGTCATAAGGGCATGGCTCCCACCGGGGTGGGAGCCCGGGATCAGGCTTCGATTTCGATCAGTACTTCGCCCGGGGTCACGCGGTCGCCCTTTTCCACATACACCGCTTTCACGGTGCCGGCGATATTGGCCTGGATCTCGTTTTCCATCTTCATGGCTTCGGTCACCATGACGCCCTGGCCGGCTTTCACCACGTCGCCTTCCTTCACCAGCACATCCACCACGTTGCCCGGCATGGCGGTGGTCACGTGGCCCGGGTCGGTGGCGCGGCGGCGCTTGCTGCCACCGCCTTCAGCGGCGTATTCGTTAAGCGGCTCGAACACGGTTTCTTCCGGCATACCATCGAGAGACAGGTACAGCTTGCGCTTGCCGCTGCCGGCGTCGCCCACCCCGGTGATGGCCACTTCATAGGTTTCGCCGTGCACATCAATAATAAATTCGGTGGGCGTACCTTCGCTGCCTTTCTGTTTGCCGGGTACCGGCTCGGGCAGCAGGGCTTCCGGCTTCAGGGTGCCGTCGGCACGCTGCTGCAGGAACTCGCGGCCCAGCTCCGGGAACATGGCGAAGGTCAGCACGTCTTCCTCGTTACCGGCCAGCTCCCCAATCTCGCTACGCAGCTTGTTCAGTTCCGGTGACAGCAGGTCCGCCGGACGACCTTCCATGGGGCTCTCGTTACCGATGGCCTTTTTCTGCACGTCAGGGTTCACCGGCGCCGGGGCCTGGCCGTAGCCACCCTGGAAGTAACGCTTCACTTCATTGGTGATGGTCTTGTAGCGCTCACCGGAGAGCACGTTGTACACCGCCTGGGTGCCGACGATCTGCGAGGACGGCGTCACCAGCGGCGGGTAACCGAGATCGGCACGCACGCGGGGGATCTCGTCGAACACTTCGCGGATGCGATCCAGCGCGTTCTGTTCTTTCAGCTGGTTGGCCAGGTTGGACATCATGCCGCCCGGTACCTGGTTGATCTGCACGGACACATCTTCGCGGGTGAATTCGCTTTCGAACTGGTGATACTTCTTGCGCACTTCGCGGAAGTAATCGGCGATTTCGGAGAGCAGGGTCAGGTCCAGACCCGTGTCATGCTCGGTGCCGGCCAGAGCCGCCACCATGGCTTCGGTGGCCGGGTGGCTGGTGCCACTGGCAAAGGCAGAGATGGCGGTGTCGATCCGATCCACCCCGGCTTCGATAGCCTTGAGCTGACACAACGGCGCGAGACCCGCCGTGGAGTGGCTGTGCAGTACCAGTGGCAGGTCCACTGCTTCCTTCAGCGCCTTGACCAGATCGTAGGTGGCGTAGGGGGTGAGCAGGCCGGCCATGTCCTTGATGGCGATGGAGTGCGCGCCCATGTCGCGCAGCTGCTTGGCCATGGCCACAAACAGCTCCGGGGTGTGCACCGGGCTGGTGGTGTAGCACAGGGTGCCCTGGGCATGCTTGCCGGATTTATTCACCGCCTTCATGGCGGTTTCCAGGTTGCGCACATCGTTCAGGGCGTCGAATACCCGGAACACATCCATGCCGTTGTCGGCAGATTTCTGTACGAAGGCTTCCACCACATCATCGGCGTAGTGGCGATAGCCCAGCAGGTTCTGGCCGCGCAGCAGCATCTGCAGGCGGGTGTTGGGCAGGGCGTCACGCAACTTGCGCAGACGCTCCCATGGATCTTCCTTGAGGAAGCGCACGCAGGCATCAAAGGTGGCGCCGCCCCAGGCTTCCAGTGACCAGTAGCCGACCTTGTCCAGTTTCTCGCAGATCGGCAGCATGTCTTCGGTGCGCATGCGGGTGGCGATCAGCGACTGGTGGGCGTCGCGCAGGATCACATCGGTGATTTCGACTTTCTTGGTGTTGCGGTTGCTCATGATCAATTCCTGTTATCGGCGACGGATTACCAGCCGGCGTGGGCGGCCAGGGCGGTGGCGATGGCCAGCGCCATTTCCGTGGGATGTTTCTTTTCCGAGTACTGCAGCAGTTCCGGATGCTCGGGCACGAAGCTGGTGTTGAAATTCGCGGCGCGAAAATCCGGGTGCTGGAGAATCTGTTTGTAGTAGCTGGCGGTGGTGCGGATGCCATGCAGGCGCATGTCATCCAGGGCGCGCTCACCGCGGGCGATGGCGTCATCCCACTGCAGCGCCCACACCACCAGCTTCAGGCACATGGAATCGTAGTAAGGCGGAATTTCGTAACCGGTATAGATGGCGGTATCCACTCGTACGCCCGGACCGCCCGGCGCGTAGTAATGGCTCACCCGCCCAAAGCTGGGCAGAAAGTCGTTCTTCGGGTCTTCCGCATTAATGCGGAACTGCAGGGCGAAGCCGCGGTAGCTGATGTCCTGCTGGCGGTAACTGAGCGGCAGGCCGGCGGCAATGCGCAGCTGCTCGCGGACAATGTCCACCCCGGTGATTTGCTCGGTGATGGTGTGCTCCACCTGCACCCGGGTGTTCATTTCCATGAAGTAGACTTCGTTGCCGGTGAGCAGGAATTCCACCGTGCCGGCATTTTCGTAGCCCACGGCTTCGGCGGCCGTCACCGCCAGGCCGCCAATGTAGTTGCGCTGCTCGGGGGTGAGCTGGGGGCTGGGAGCAATCTCGATGAGCTTCTGATTACGCCGCTGGATGGAGCAGTCGCGCTCGTACAGATGAATCACATTGCCGTCGCTGTCGGCGAGAATCTGCACCTCGATATGGCGCGGATTGACGATGCACTTTTCCAGAAACACTTCGGCGCTGCCGAAGGCCTTGGTGGCTTCGCTGATCACCCGCGGGTATTGGGTGCGCAGTTCGTCGGCGCTGTCGCAACGGCGGATGCCGCGGCCGCCACCGCCGGAGGTGGCTTTCAGCATCACCGGGTAGCCGATCTCGTCGGCCAGGGCCAGGGCGTCGTCCAGATCCTTCAGGTTGCCTTCCGAGCCCGGCGTCACCGGCACCCCGGCGGCGCGCATGCTGTCGCGGGCCTGGGTCTTGTCACCCATCTTGTGGATGACCTCGGATTTGGGCCCGATAAAGCGCACGCCCTGTTCTTCACACAGGCGGGCAAACCCGGCGTTCTCCGACAGGAATCCGTAGCCCGGATGAATCGCATCGCAGCCCACCTGTTTGGCCAGGCTGACAATCTTCTGCGGATCCAGATACCCGGCAATGGGGTCGTCGCCCAGGGAGTAGGCCTCGTCCGCACGTTTCACGTGCAGGCCGTAGCGGTCGGGCTCGGTGTAGATCGCCACCGAGCGAATCCCCATCTCGGCACAGGCACGAATGATCCGAACCGCGATCTCGCCCCGGTTGGCAATCAGGACTTTCTTCAGCATGTAAAGCTCCTCCATCGAGGAAGAGGAGCCTATTTGGGTCAATCCATAAGTGGAAATCAGAATCTGTCTAGGTGAACATAAGCTATCACTTATGGAGAGCCGATAAAGCCAGCATTAATGCGGGGTGCAGGCGGTCTGATATCGGAAGTTGAATGTCGGCTGCTAAACATCTTGGTTTAAGGTGTCGACCTTGTTGTCCTGCCCTGGCCTAAGGTGTTTGGCAGAATCATACCCAGAGATCCCATGCCCCATACCTTGCACCAGCTCACCAGCCGTCTCACCTTTCGCCAGCTACAGGTGTTCCTGATGGTGCACCAGTATCGTAGCTACAGCCGTGCCGGGGAGCAGTTGGGGTTGACCCAGCCCGCGGTCAGTAGCCAGATTCGGCAGCTGGAGTCCGCATTGGACATGCCGGTTTTCGAATATGTGGGCCGCAAGCTGTACTGCACCGCCGCCGGCGAGCGGTTGGCGGACACCGCCGCCGCCATCTTTGAGTCCCTGAAAAACCTGCAGACGGATCTGGCGGCCCAGCAAGGCCGGGTAGCTGGTGAGCTGAAGCTGGTGGCGGTGAACACGGCCCAGTATGTGGTGCCCTATCTGCTCAAGGGATTTGTGGAAGCCCACCCGGATGTGACAGTGAATTTACGCGTGGTGAACCGGGCCGAAGCGTTGCGGCGGCTGGACGACAACGAGGATCACCTGATGATTCTCGGTATCGTGCCGGAGGACAAGCCGCTCAATGTTCTGCCGTTTCTGGACAACGAATTCATCGCGGTAGCGGCCCCGGACCATCCTCTGGCGGCCGCCGAAACGATCCGTGCGAGCACGTTTCTGGGGGAGAAGCTGTTGTTGCGGGAGTCTGGCTCCGGTAGCCGTTTGACCCTGGAGCTGTTCTGCCAGCAGCACAGGGTGGCCTTGCGCTCCTCTATGGAGCTGGGGGCGAACGATGCCATCAAACATGCGGTCATGGCGGGGCTGGGGGTGGCGGTGTTGCCGCGGCTGAGCCTGCGTAGCGAGCTGCAGCTTGGGCAATTGGTGGAGCTGCCGGTGGAGGGGTTTCCGCTACGGCGTTCCTGGTGCGTGGTGTATCCCAAAAGCAAGTATCCGACCCCTGCCATGTCGGCGTTCGTGGATTATGTGCAACAGAATCTCAAGGACATTGCCGGCCGTTTTCAGGCGCTGCAGGGCTAGGGCGGCGCCTGGAGGGCTTTCCAGCGTTTGTCGCGGGCTTTGCGCAGGGTACGCTCCTGTTCCAGGATTGTTTTCCAGGCCGCCGGCAAATCTGCATCGGCTTGCACTGGCAATCGTGTGTACAGATCGCGCAGCGCCTGTTTGATGGCGTTGATTTCAGCGGTATCGGGCCCGGTTACGGTGGTGTTGTTGTCCGGGTGGTACATGCTGTCGTGAAGCAGCACATTGAGGCGCGCCTCGGTGAGGGAATAGTCACCATTGGGCCCGCCCCAGCAGGTATCGGCATCGTCATCATCCTGGCCGTCGTCTTCCCAGAAACACAGGCCGCAAATCTCATAACGACCACGCTCGCCGATCGTGGGGTAACCACAACAGGGGCAGGCCGTGCGATTGACACGATGGCGCTTGTTCAGGGTGATGTGCTGATAGCGCGTGGCGAAGAGCGCCCGCCGCTGGTTCAGGGCTGCCTGCTGCTCCTCGTTCCACGGGTGTCGGGGCATGGGTTACTCGATATTCTGGATCTGCTCGCGCATTTGCTCGATCAGCACCTTCAGCTCCACCGCGGCGGCGGTGGTTTCGCTGTCCACGGATTTGCTGGCGGTGGTGTTGGCTTCGCGGTTGAGTTCCTGCATCAGGAAATCCAGCCGGCGGCCAATGTGGCCGCCTTTCTTGAGAATGCGGCGCACTTCCGCCACATGGGTGATCAGCCGATCCAGTTCTTCTTCCACGTCCATTTTTTGCGCCAGCAGCACCAGTTCCTGCTCCAGGCGGTCCGGGTCCGGTGACTCCACCACTTCCTGAATGCGGTGGCGCAGGCGCTCGCGCTGGGCTTCCTTGATGCGTGGAATGGCCGCCTTGACGATCTCGACCTGGGTGCCGATGCCATCCAGGCGGTCCTCGATGAGTTTGCCCAGCTGCTCGCCTTCACGGGCGCGGGTGTCGATCAGGGCCTGCAGGGCCTCATCCAGCAGCGACAGGGCTTCGCGCTGCAGCAGCTCCACATCCAGTTCCTGGCTGCTGAGCACACCGGGGTAACGGAGGATTTCCATCGGGTTGACCTGGCCGGGGTGCTGGACGATATCGCCGACCCGGCGGGACACATCCGAGAGTTGCTTGACCAGCGTTTCGTTGAGTTCCAGGCTGGCTTCACTGTCGTCCTGCTGGTAGCGCAGGGTCACTTCCACCTTGCCACGGGCCAGCGCCTTGCGGCACTTCTCGCGCACGCCATTTTCCAGGCCTCGCAGCGCGTCGGGCAGGCGGGGGCTGACCTCCAGGTAGCGGTGGTTCACCGATTTAATCTCCCAGGCCAGGCTGTAGCCTTGCAGGTGGCGGTCGGCACGGGCAAAGGCGGTCATGCTGCAGATCATGGGAGAACCTCAATGTTGACGATGGAAGGGCCGCCCCGGATATGTGGGAGCTTGCCGGCTCCCTAGTCTAGTCTGAACGGAGGGAGGTGCAAGGAAGGCATTGCCGCCGGTGTTTGCTACAATGGCCGGCCTTTCGTTTTCTATGATTCAGGAGATCCCATGCGTCCTTCCGGTCGAGCCACTGATGAACTGCGTGAACTGAGCTTTACCCGCAACTACACCGTTCATGCCGAGGGCAGTGTGCTGGTGGCCTTCGGGAACACCAAGGTGCTGTGTACCGCGTCCGTGGAAGAAGGGGTGCCACGCTTCCTGAAAGGCAAGGGCCAGGGTTGGCTGACCGCCGAATACGGCATGCTGCCCCGCTCCACCCATACCCGCTCCGGCCGTGAGGCCTCCCGTGGCAAGCAGGGGGGGCGTACCCTGGAAATCCAGCGCCTGATCGGCCGTTCGCTGCGTGCCGCGGTGGATCTGAGCAAGCTGGGCGAGCGCACCATCTATCTGGACTGCGATGTGCTGCAGGCCGATGGCGGTACCCGCACGGCCTCCATCTCCGGTGCCTGCGTGGCGCTGGTCGATGCCTTTACCCACCTGCTGGAAACCAAGAAGATCAAGGATGACCCGCTTAACGGCCTGGTCGGTGCGGTCTCCGTGGGCGTTTATAAAGACACCCCGGTGCTGGATCTGGACTATGCTGAGGATTCCAACGCCGGGACTGATATGAACGTAGTGATGACCCAGCAAGGCGGCTTTATCGAGATTCAGGGCTCCGCCGAAGGCGCGCCGTTTACTCGCGAGCAGTCCGATACCCTGCTGGGCCTGGCGGAAAAGGGCATCAATGACATCATCAAGGCACAACAGAGCGTATTGGGCTGGTAAATCATGACCATCAAGAACTACAAGAAGCATTTCCTGCGTTTCGCCCAGGAGCGCGACGCCCTGAAATTTGGTGAGTTTACGCTCAAGTCCGGTCGCACCAGTCCGTACTTCTTTAACGCGGGCACCTTTAACACCGGTGAAGCACTGGCGCGGCTGGGGCGCTATTATGCGGATGCGATCATGGCATCTGGCCAGAAATTCGATATGTTGTTCGGACCAGCCTACAAAGGCATCCCGCTGGTAGCGGCGGTGTCGGTGGCGCTGGCTGAGCATCACGGTCAGGATTTGCCCTGGGCCTTTAACCGCAAGGAAGCCAAGGATCATGGCGAAGGCGGCTGGCTGGTCGGGGCTCCCCTGCAGGGCCGGGTGCTGGTGATTGATGATGTGATTACGGCAGGGACGGCCATCAGAGAAGTGGCTGCCTTGTTCGAAAAGACCGACGCGACCATGGCGGGTGTCATGGTGGCTCTGGATCGTCAGGAGCGCGGCAAGGGCGAGCTGTCGGCTATTCAGGAAGTGGAAAAGACATTGGGGGTGCCGGTCGGCAGTATCGTGGCAATGAACGATATTATCGACTGGCTTGAGCAGCAACCGGACAGCGGGCCCATGGTGGCGAAGATGCGCGGGTACCGGGAGCGCTACGGAGTGGAATAACAAAATGCGAAGCCTTTTGGTTGTCATCGTGCTGGCTTTATCGCTACCTGCCTGGTCGGCATCGGGTGTGCGTGCCAGTGATCGTCTGCCCCACGGGGCCTATTTTCGTCATGTCACAGCCGATGGTGTCGTACACCTCAACCGTACATTGTCGAATGCGGCCATCGAGGCGGGTTACCAGCTGATCGACAAGCATGGCCGGGTTCTGGAAGAGGTGGATGGCGTCAAACTGAATGATGAAGAGGCGCGGGAGCGCCGTCTTCAGCAGGCCAGACAGAGGCGCGAGGATGCGGTTCTTTTAAGGCTCTACGCTGGCCCGGATGATGCGATGCGAGCCCGCGACCGCAAAGTGGATGCGCTGGAGTTGGCGATCAGTTACGAAGAAAACAACCTGGCGCAGCTGCAGATGAAGCTGGATGATGAAATTGCGGTGGCTGCGCGGAGTGAGCAAAGCGGGAAGGATGTGCCTGAGGGTGTTCAGGACGCGATTGTTCGCTTGCAGCGGCAGATTTCGCTCTCGGAAAAAAAGCTGGCGGGCTATGACGTCGAAATCGGCGAAGTGAACGAAGAGTATGCTCCGATCATTCAGCGACTTGAGGAGATTAACGCCGATCGCTGAGCCGGGCCGCGCCAGCGCGTCACGGTGATCCAGTGGCATAGCCTTTCGCTTTCAGTAGTTCTGCCAGCGTCACATCCTTGGCCTGCAGGCCCTGTTCTGCCCCGGGTAGCCCCACGGTGCTGAGACCGGTCCGCATGGGGTATTGCCCGGTAATAAAGGCGGCGCGGCCCGCAGTGCAGGAGGCTTGTGCGTAGTGATCCATGAAGATCATGCCGTCGTTGGCGATGCGGTCGATGTTTGGCGTGGTGCCCCCCATCATGCCGCGGTGGTAGGCGCTGATATTCCACATGCCCACATCATCACCCCAGATCACCAGGATGTTGGGACGCTTCTCTTCGCTGGCTGAGGATTCGGCGCAGGCTGTATTGGCCAGTGCCGTTAACAGCAGCATGGGTAGCAGTAACATCCTTTGGATCATGGGGCTCTCCTTGTTTTCAGATGTGTGGTGATCTCATCATCGACTCCCAGCATGGCAGAATGTTGAAGGTGATTCACTTGAACAGCCGTTGCTTCAACGCTTCACGCGCGCCCTGCACGATGGCATAGAACGCCGGGATCATGGGCGTGCCGATCAGCAATGCCGCCAGCATGCCCCACATCACCGTATGGCCCAGTGAAAGCTGACTGAACATGCCGGCGCCACTGGCGAAGGCCAGTGGCAGGATGCCCAGCACAAAGGAGAGGGCCGTCATGCACACAGCGCGGAAGCGCAGACGGCCGGCTTCGGCGGCGGCCTCCAGAATGCTCAGCCCTTCCTGCTCGCGCCGTTCGCGGGCGAATTCCACGATCAGGATGGCGTTCTTGGCGGCGAGACCAATGAGCAACACCAGCCCCACCTGGGCGAACAGATCCAGTGCCCCCAGTTGAGGAATGCCGATTTGTCCCACCATCAGCAGGCCGCCGATGGCGCCGGCAACGGCAATGGGCACCACCAGAATAATGGCGGCAGGGACGGACCAGCTTTCATACTGGGCAACCAGGAAAAGGTAAATAAAGACCATGGCCAGAGCGAAGGCGATGCCAATCTGGCTGCCGGCCTTGCGTTCCTGATAGCTCTGTCCGGTCCATTCCACCTGATAACCTTCTGGCAAAACCTCTGCGGCAATGCGTTCGAGTTCGTCCATGGCATCGCCACTGGCTACCCCGTCAGCAGGCTGGGCACGCAAGATGGCCGAACGGTAGAGGTTGTAACGGTTGCTGATATCCGCGCCGAGAACCGGTTCGGTGGTCAGCAAGGTGGACAAGGGCACCATGTCGCCATTGTTGCTGCGTGCATACAGGCGCTCCAGGTCCTTGAGGTCGGAGCGATAGCTGGGGTCTGCCTGCATCATCACCCGGAATGTGCGCCCAAACAGAGAGAAGTCATTGATGTAACTGGAGCCCAAATGGCTTTGTAGGGCCGCAAAAATATTGGTGAGCGGCACCTGCAGGGTTTTGGCCTTGTTGCGATCAATGTCGATGCGATACATGGGGACATTGGCCCGGAAGCTGGTATAGGCGCTACCAATCAGGGAGGACTGGTTTGCTGCCGCGGTCAATATTTGCATGGCGCCGGCCAGTTCCGCATGGCTGCGGCCCAGAGTGTCTTCCAGCACCAGCTCAAGCCCGCCAACAGCACCCATACCAGGGACGGAAGGGGGCGGGAAGGATTGAATCTGTGCTTCCGGAATACTCTGATAGGCCTGCTGCGTCACCCGTGCGGAAACGGCCAGTGAGATGTCCTTGAAATCGGGTCGTTCATCCCAGTGCTTGAGCACCACAAAGCCGGTCCCGCCATTACTCTGTACCCCCCCTGTCAGCATCGAAAAACCGGCGATCATCGTCGCAGACTCTACGGCGGGATCATTGTTCAGCAAGGTCTGAACCTGTTCCACCACCGCTTCGGTACGATTAATAGAGGCCGCGTCGGGCAGCTGCACGTTGACCAGCAGCAACCCCTTGTCTTCCGCTGGGACAAAACCCGTGGGAACGGCCCGGGCAGCAAAGAGCAGCCCGACCATGATGACCGCATACAGGGCCAGGGTGAGTCCGCGTCGACCCAGCAGGCCGGCAACGATTCGGGAATAGCCCAGGGTTACCTTGGCAAAGCCGTTGTTGAACGCACGGTACCAGCGGGCTTCTCCCTTGTCGCGACGTAGTACCAGACTCGCGACTGCCGGGCTCAGGCTCAAAGCACAAATGGATGAAATCACCACGGCCACACAAATGGTGACCGAGAACTGGTTATACATGATGCCGGTAATCCCGGGCATTAAGGCTACTGGCACGAACACGGCCAGCAATACCAGTGTGGTCGCAATGATCGGGCCGGTAACTTCTTCCATGGTGCGGGTCACTGCGTCGCGGGTGCTGATGTGCGGATCTTCATGCAAGTGCCGGTCGGTGTTTTCGACGACCAGGATGGCATCGTCCACCACGATGCCAATCGCCAGGATCAGACCGAACAGGGTGATGGTGTTGATGGACATATCGGCGACCAGCATCACGGCCAGGGTACCGATCAGGGAGACGGGAATGACCACAGTGGGGACCAGCGTCGGGCGCCAGTCACCAAGAAAAATAAAGGTGATTAGGATGACCAGACCGACAGCCATAATCAGAGAGGATGTGACTTGCTGGATCGCCACTTCCACATAGCGTGTGGTGTCATAGCCGATGGCGTATTCGAGGCCATCAGGGAAGGTTTCGCTCAACGACTCGAGGGCGTCTTTAAGTGCGTCTCCGGTGGCAAGGGCATTGGCGCCCGGGGCCAGATAAGCCGCCATCACCGTGGTGGGGTGGTTCTGGTAATTGGCGGCAATACTGTAGGAGAGCTGGCCGAGTTCGATTCGGGCCACATCGCCCAAGCGCACCATGGCGCCGTTTTCATCCGCCCGAAGAATAATGTCTTCGAACTGCTTCACATCCTTGAGTCGGCCCTCCAGCTGCAGGGTGTATTCCGTACTCAATTTGCCATCAAAGGGCGGAGCGCCAATCTTCCCTGCCGGTGCTTGAACATTCTGCTCATTGAGGGCTGCAGCAATGTCTTCCGGGGTGATACCAAGCGCGGTCATTTTGGGCGGATCCATCCACAGGCGCATGGAATAATCTGCTGAGCTGAATACGCTAACGTCGGAAACGCCATCGACACGTTTGAGAGGGTTCTGCACGTTCAGCAAGCTGTAATTGGCGATGAACAGTTCATCGAGCGAGCCGTCCGGGGAATATAGATTGACGGTAAAGAGAATATCCGGAGAGCTCTTGTCGATGGTGAGCCCCTGGGCCCGGACCTCTGCCGGTAGCGAAGGCTCTGCCAGTTTGACCCGGTTCTGGACTCTCACCAGGGCCATGTCCGGGTCTTCGCCGACCTCAAAGGTAATCGCCAGGGAGTAGCTGCCGTTGTTGGAGGAGCTGGACGACATGTACTCCATGCCTTCTACCCCGTTGACCACATCCTCGATGACCTGGCCCACGGACTCTTCCATGATAGCTGCCGAGGCGCCTGGCCAACTGGCACTGACCGAGATCTGGGGAGGGGCCACTTCCGGGTATTCGGACACCGGCAGCAATTTCATGGCCAGCAACCCGGTGAAGGTAATCACCAGGCCCACCACCATGGCCAGTTTGGGACGTTGAATAAAGACGCTGCTGATCACTGGGCGTCTCCCTCGCTGTCACTGTCTGGTTGCCCGCTGGGCGCGTTTTCGGGGGTGCTGCCAGTATGGGCGGTGGTGGCCGGTTTGTAGTCCGAGGCAACCACTTCGCTACCCGGGCGGACTTTCTGAATGCCGCGCAAGATCACCCTGTCACCAGCTTGCAGCCCTTCACTGACCAGCACGTTTTCGCCGAACCGGTCTCCCGTCATGAGGTTGTTCCGCAGTACCCGGTTTTCCTGGTTAACGGTGAAGACATAGGTGCCTTGCTGATCTACCTGCAACGCGGCCTGTGGAATCATCAGCCCCTGAAGCGTGTCGATCAGGCGGACATGGGCTTGCACGAACATGCCCGGGCGCAACAGGTCGCGGGGGTTGGGCATGGCGGCGCGTACTTCCACGGTGCCGGTATTGGTGTTTACCCGGTTAGAGACATAAACAATGTTGCCGGTGTAGGGGTAGCGGCTGCCGTTGGGCATATCCAGAGCAACTTCAATCTCGGAAGGTTTGGGCTGTTTGTCGCTCATGGCGGCTTCGGTGAGCAATTTTTCGGGAATCTGGAAGACCGCCTGCATGTCATTGCCGCCCACCAGGGTGGTCAGTGTGCCAAAGCCCGGGCTCACCACATCGCCTACCGAGGCGATGGAGCGCCCGACACGCCCCGCTTGAGGGGCGGTGATGTGGGTATAGGAGAGGTCAACCTGGGCGCTTTCCAGTGCCGCTCTCGCCGATTGCTCGGCCGCGTCGGCTTCCTGTTGCCGGGCTTTCAGTGTGTCGTACTCCGAGTCGGAGATGTAACCCTTCTCCACCAGCTTGTTGGCCCGGCTGAAGTTGCTCCTGGCTTCCCGAAGGTTGGCTTTGGCTCGTTCGTGTTCGGCTCTGGCTTTGGCCAGCGCGGCTTCATAAGGTGCCGGATCGATGTCGAACAAGGGGGCCCCTGCCTCCACGACATCCCCTTCCCGAAAGTGAACGGCAGTCAGTTTGCCGGACACCTGGGCGGTGATATTCACATCACTGCGTGAGTCAATCCTGGCGGTGAAGGTGCGTTCTGGCTGGTAGGGCTGTTCGCTGGCCGTGACCACAAACACTTCAGGGGGCGGAGCGGCCGGTGGCGGTGTGTCGTCACAGGCGGTAAACAAAAAAGCCGTAAGGGGTAAGCCGAATTTGATCCAACGCATGGATAATTTTCTCCGTGTCGCATGTCGGTGGCAACGTCACCGAATCCCTGTATGTTCTAGTTGTGGAGCCACTTTATCACGAAGCCTGTGACAGGGTTGTTGGCGGTTTCACGTTAGCTTGCAGGTATTAGGTATAGCTATCGGTTTGTTTGGCAAAGATGAATAGAGCTATCAAAGAGCGAGGACTAAGGTAGACCCATATTTAACGCGCTAACCAACACGGACAGGGAGAAGTGTTATGGCTGACGGAAACAAGTGCCCGGTGGCACATGCCGCTGGCGGCGGGACCACAAACCAGGACTGGTGGCCGAACCAGTTGCGTTTGGACCTGCTGAGTCAGCACTCAAACAAGTCGGACCCCATGGGCGAGGACTTCGATTATGCCGAGGAATTTAGCCAGCTGGATCTGGCCGCGGTTAAGGCGGATCTTCGCAAGGTAATGACGGATTCCAAAGACTGGTGGCCGGCTGATTTCGGTCACTACGGCGGCCTGTTTATCCGCATGGCCTGGCACAGTGCTGGCACCTACCGTCTGGCCGATGGCCGCGGCGGTGGTGGCCGTGGCCAGCAGCGTTTCGCCCCGCTCAACAGCTGGCCGGACAACGGCAACCTGGACAAGGCCCGGCGCCTGATCTGGCCGGTGAAGCAGAAGTACGGTCGCAAGATTTCCTGGGCAGACCTGATGATCCTCACCGGTAACGTGGCGCTGGAATCCATGGGCTTCAAAACCTTTGGTTTCGCTGGCGGCCGTGAAGATGTCTGGGAGCCGGATCACGATGTCTACTGGGGTGCCGAGAAAGGCTGGCTGGATGGCGACAAGCGCTACGCCGAATCCCGTGCCGGCCAGCGCGATCTGGAAAACCCGCTGGCAGCAGTGCAGATGGGGCTGATCTACGTCAACCCGGAAGGCCCCAATGCCAACCCGGACCCGGTAGCCGCCGCCCATGATATTCGTGAAACCTTTGCCCGCATGGCCATGGATGACGAAGAAACTGTGGCGCTGATTGCGGGTGGTCACACCTTTGGCAAGACCCACGGTGCCGGTGATGCGGAACTGGTAGGTGCCGACCCCGAAGCGGCGGATATGGCCGCGCAAGGATTTGGCTGGAAGAGTGACCATGCCAGTGGCAAAGCCGGTGATGCGATTACCAGCGGCCTGGAAGTGATCTGGACACAGACGCCGGTGAAGTGGAGCTACTACTTCTTCGAGAACCTGTTCGGTTTTGAGTGGGAGCTGACCAAAAGTCCGGCTGGCGCCCACCAGTGGGTGGCCAAGGATGCCGATGAGGTCATTCCGGACCCCTTCGACAAGTCGAAGAAGCGCCGGCCTACCATGCTGACCACCGATTTGTCCCTGCGTTTCGATCCGGAGTACGAAAAGATCTCCCGTCGCTTCAAGGACAACCCGGATCAGTTTGCCGATGCCTTTGCCCGCGCCTGGTTCAAACTGACTCATCGTGACATGGGGCCCCGTGACCGCTACCTCGGCCCGGAAGTGCCGCAGGAAGTGCTGATCTGGCAGGATCCGATTCCCGCCGTGGATCACGATCTGGTGGACAGCAAGGACATTGCGGATCTCAAGGCCAGGATTCTGGATGCCGGCCTGTCTGTGTCCGAGCTGGTCTCTACCGCCTGGGCATCTGCCTCGACCTTCCGGGGCGGCGACAAGCGTGGTGGTGCCAACGGCGCCCGTGTTCGCTTGGCGCCGCAAAAAGATTGGGAGGTAAACCAGCCCAAACAGTTGGCCAAGGTGATCAAGACGCTGGAAGGTATCCAGAGCGACTTCAATACGGGTAGCAAGAAAGTGTCGCTGGCGGACCTGATCGTACTGGCCGGTGGTGCCGCTATCGAAAAAGCGGCCAGGGATGCGGGTGTGGATCTGACCGTGCCCTTCAATCCGGGCCGGATGGATGCCTCGCTGGAGCAGACCGATGTGGCTTCGTTTGAGCCCATGGAGCCGGTGGCGGATGGGTTCCGCAACTACCAGAAGGGCAAGTTCAGCATTGGTGCCGAGCACCTGTTGATTGATCGCGCCCAGTTGCTGACCCTGACTCCCCCGGAAATGACCGTGCTGGTCGGTGGCTTGCGGGTACTGGGTGCCAACAGTGATGGCGGCAGCCAGGGTGTTCTGACGGACAAGCCGGGAACGCTGAGCAACGATTTCTTCGTCAACCTGCTCGACATGAATACCGAGTGGAAAGCGGTCGACAAGGATCAGGAGGCGTTTGAAGGCCGTGACCGTGACAGCGGTGAAGTCAAGTGGACCGGCTCCCGTGTGGATCTGGTATTTGGTTCCAACTCCGTGTTGCGTGCATTGGCTGAGGTTTATGCCAGTGATGATGCCAAGGAAAAGTTCGCCAGAGATTTTGTGGCGGCCTGGACCAAGGTAATGGAGCTGGATCGCTTCGATCTGAAGTAACCCTGTAGTGCTCCACATCAAAACGGCGTGCGGATATCCGCGCGCCGTTTTTTATGTCTGTCGTAGTGAGCCTTTTTTTCGAAAAGGCTGGAACCCAATGGATTGCCTTCAGATCTGCAGCCGGTCATCCGCTTTTACGGCATTGATGTCCAGCTCGTGGTGCAAAATGCCGGGCGCGCTGTAGATGGTTATGGCAAGTGCAGCCAGTAACTGGCGTGACTCCAGATGGCATAAAAGATCCTGTTCGCCATCGCCTTCCAGAGTCACGGTGGCATGGCCGATCGCATCGGCGCTGCGTGTGTGCAGGGAATAGCGCAGAGTGTTGTTGTCCGGGTCAGGGTCTGACCACAATGAATCATAACTGACATGGTTACCCAAAGACCGACGTATCACCGTGTGTGGTTCGGCATTGGAGATGCTGCCGATACGGGGAGGGTTGGCATTGGGCTCAAGAGCGAGCGGGCTCAGGTCCGGGCTCAGATTGTCTTGCCGATCGCCAAACACTGCGTCACTGAGAGTGTGCAGGCTATCCTGGTAAAGACTTCGGCAGAGGGCATTCTGCGCGTATTCGCGACTGGCGGGGCGTTCTTCGACCAGGGCAATGTCGCTGATGTCTCGTGTAATGGCGGCAAAGGCACGATTGAAACGTACCGGCAGGGCGTTTTGGAAACCGCCAGTGCCATGAAACGTGGTATTTCCTTTCTTGCAGGCCGACAGGATAGCGGCTTTGCCCAGCGCACTGGCGGGCAGGGGAGTGACGACGTTTTTCCCTTCCGCCAGCAAGGCCTGTATCTGCTCGGACGCCTCTGGGAGTGATGCCGCAGCGTCCGGTAGGTAAATGACGCACACCGCGCTGGCAGTGAGTTGCTGTGGGGTTGGGGTTGTGCAGGATAAAGCGAGGGCCGGATCCGCTTTGATGTGCTGAGCCAGAGTGTTGCTCAGAGGGCCGCATCCGAGCACGGCAATGGAAAGACGTTTTTTGCTCATGCTTCCTCCAGACGAAAGCGCGGGGCAAGATCCGGGGTTACCACTCCGGGGGCGGCAGCGCAAACCGCAGGGATGCTGTCGAGAATGGCTTTTACGGAAATGTCGGTAACGGCAGACCAGTCTGCTTCAAAAGAGTCATCTTCTGGCTCCGAGCGCAAGGTGATGCGGCCGGGCTTGCCCTCCAGGGTGATCAGGTGGCCACCTGCCAGACTGTCGGGATGATCCGGTCCCAAGTGAGCGTTGCCGCCTCCCACGTGCCAGCATTCTTCGTTAGTCATGAACAGCTTGTCATCAATGTACCCGCGGTAGGTCATATGAATGGCTCCCACGGTTCCGGGTTTGATTACCGTTCCGCCGGCCACAATTTCAACCCGGGCCGGGCAGGCGTAGACATGACGTTCCACCCGGATCCGTTCAGGGCCGATGCCATACAGTTGGTGCGCAACATTGCCGAGCACGGCGTTGAAATAGAAATGTTGCATCAGGGCAATGGCATGGTTGGAGTCCACCGATTCCAGTGGCATGCCGTAGCCGAGACTTTCCAGGCCGCCCCACATGCCGTCCGGCGCAGCGGACAAATCACCGACTTCGAGAAAATGCACCTGTTCGACGTGGTCCATCAGGCTGGCCAGGCGCAGCAACACCTGCTCAACCATGACTCCGGGGTGTAGCCCGGTGCCGAACAGGGAACTACCGCCAGTTAGACACGCTCTTTGAAACTTGTCGCCGTCCAGGCGTCGCGGCAGCACACGGTCGACAATCTTGTTGGCCAGTTTTTCAAGTATGGGGTGCAAGCGTTGGCCGGGGCTGGAGTCGATGGCTCTCATGATTTGCTTGAGGGCGGCGAGTGCCTGCTTTTCTTTTGGCCCGAACACATCTCCAGTGACTTTCATGTTGCCTACGGTTCGTAACACAGAAAGGGCCGGTTGGGATTCCGATAGCCAGTTGTGCATGGACGGATTGTGGTAGGAGGCGCCCGATACCACGTTTTTACCCGAGGCAAGCAAATCCACCACATCCGCATCCGCCCCTTCGAGCAGTGCGGGAGTGGTTGGTGTGTGGATTACGCAGTCAGCATCCAGGGCGAGGATCTCTTCCTTGCGGGTTGTCGCTTTGATACCTGTGGCAGGCAGGCCTACCAGCTCGCCAATATCGACACCGTGTTTATGAGGGCTGAAAACCTTCACCCCAACGACGTCAAAGAGGGGCGATGTCAGTGCGGTCTTAAGGGCGCGCCCGCCCATGTCTCCCGGGCTCCAGATAATGATGCGATAAGGTGTGGTCACGATGGCCTTCCTGGTTGTTATTGATGCCAGTAGTGTCGTCGGAGCCTAGCACGGTGATGGCGGGGCAAACGGCAAATGGGGCCTTTCCTCTACATATTTCTGCTGCCTGTTTCACGGCAGTGAACAGATTTCGCGAGGGTGTTTTTTTTGGCGAGACGCACGGAGGCATTGCCATGAGAGGGCGAAAGACGTCCGGAGCGTACTGGCGCCCGAAGGTATTGAATGGCAGCGTTGGGGTGTTAAGGGATGAATGGTGTTCGGTTTTTTTGGATTACAAAATTAGTCAGTTTGTGACGTGATAGGTGGGTTTTTTCGGGAAAGCGAAAACAAAAAACGCCGTTCGTATCCCCTTTTTTCAGTGCAAATACCGTGAATTAGCGTGCTGAAGGTTCTCCATCATAGATAGCCCATAATTGGCCTGATCTCTGCATTTGTTCATATAAAAAAGCGGCGCTTCGAGGTCGGTGACCGGAGGCTGCTGAATAAGAAATGCCCGGGACAGGGGAGAAATACTCATGAAGAACCAGGCTCAAAACGGATTCACCCTCATCGAACTGATGATTGTGGTCGCCATTATTGGCATTCTCGCCGCAGTGGCGATCCCCCAATATCAAAACTATGTTTCCAAGACGCAGGTTACGCGCGTGATGGCTGAGGTGGGTGCGCTGCGTACGGTGGTGGATACCTGCATAATGGAAGGCAAGGATGACACGCGCTGTGATTTCGGTTGGATGAGCAGCAATCTCTTGGGGGCCAGCTTTCAAGGCGGGGGGCTGGTAGTGACCATCGATATGGATACCAATGTGGCCTTACTGACAGCAAGGTTTGGTGGCAATGCGGCATCTGCCATTGCAGGTGAAACGCTGGTCTGGGAACACGATGCTGCAGGTACGTGGACATGCACCACAACTGTTGAACGCCAGTTTCAGCCGGCGGGGTGCGGCTCCGAAGAGGGAAGTGCCAGTTAATGATGTAAGGGCCTTCCCCGCCACGCCAGCCGCATTCAAAACCGGGCGCAGGGCTTCCTGCGCCCGCACTGCCTAGAACCGGTAAGCGGCCCCGAGCATCAGAGACTGGCTGGTGACATCGATATCCGCGTCAACGCCAAAGGATTCCCCGTTAGCTTGTTTGACCGCTTCGACTTCAGCGGTGCCAAAGTCCGCGTAGCGATATTCTGCACGGACAGACAGCGTGCTGGACAAGGATTTTTCCAACCCAACAGCCAGTGCCCAGCCGGTGATGTTGTCATCATCGTTGTCGGAGCGGGCGGACGAGCCCGGGTTGCAGATGGCACCATCGGACGGACAGTCAGAGTTGACGTCGACAGACGTAAACGTTGCACTTAGGGTGCTATAGGCCAGCATGGTTTCATTCAGCAAATAGCCGCCTTTGAGACCCAGCATAAAGGTGTCTTTCACCTCCACTTCTGCTTCTGAGCGGTTACCTGGAAAGCCGGGTACCGGGCTCACAGAATCACTGGTATCACTTCCCTGGTACGCCAGTTCTGCCCCCACAATCCACTGGTCATTCAATGCCATGTTGTAACTGCCGAACACGCCGTAAGCAAAGGCAGAATCGTCCAGTGAGGCTGAGGCGCCGGATCCCGGGGTGCCGCTATCGTTCGGGTCAAAGGCACTGGTAATGCGAGTGGTGTCCCAATCCATGTCGGTATCCTGGTATCCCAGTGCGGCACCTGCCTGGAAACCTGAGAAAGCAGATTCAGCGAAAGTGAGGGTTGGCATGGCGGCGGCAAGCAAAGATGAAGCAAGAAGGGTGAATTTCATTTTCATGAGATTACCTGACTAAATGATTACGTTGAGCGACAGACTGACGCTCCCCCGAATGTAAAATAACAAGATTTCATTATTTGCATATCGCCCATTTGGGTGGTTTTCGGCTGTATGGGGGCACGCCAGAGTCCGGTCGTTTCCTGGTGCATGGGCCTTGCTCTCAAGGGTGGCTTTTCACCACCCTGAAGCAGTGCCAGGCTGCGTGCCGGTGGTGGGGCCTTGTTGTCATGGGAATGCCTGTCCCGCGGTCAGCGCTTGGGTAACACGTCGTCAATGTTCACCGTGCGGCGGTCATAAAAAAAGTGCGCGTTGGGTTGGCAGCTTTCCGGCAGCGTATCGTTGTGGTTTTTCCGGTAAAGCCATTGCGAAACGATCTTCCAGCCCATGGCATTGGTGTTGTAGAGCACCTCGCCACAGTGCTGGCAGAAGGCGCGGGTCATGTTGCTGGTGGGGGACTGGAATACGGTGAGCGCGTCGCTGCCCTTGCTGACACTGACCTGGTCGCCGTCCCAGGCCAGCACGGAATGGTAGGGCACCTGTAGCAGGTTGCGGCAATCTTCGCAGTGGCAGTGGGCGTGCACTCTGGGGCTGCCGTTGAGGGTGATGACCACCTCACCACAATCACAATGCACCTGGTGCTGTTCTGTCATGGTGTGCTCCTTTTCGTTGCGACGATGGCGGGCCCGATGGCCCGCCTACCGGTATTCGTGTTCAGGGTTTCGCTTCCACAATAATGGCCATCACCGGCTCGCTGCCCGTATTGGTCACCTGGTGCGTCCAGGCCTCGTGCCACATCACATGGCCGTCGGGTACGGTCACGTCCATGGCTTCGCCGCCGGGCAGACTGATGCGCAGAGAGCCGCCTTGCTGGAAATACACGGTCTCATCGCGGTGGTCATGGAGGCGGTCGGATTCACCCGGTTCCAACACCATCTCCAGTACCAGCACCTGATCGTTCTCCAGCAGTACCCGGTACTGGTCGGGGGAAGTCACATGGGCAGAGCGCTGATCCTGCTGGCTGGCGGTGGCACAGGCGCTCAGGTTCAGAGCCATGCCCAGCAGCACAATGGCAATCACAGAGGTCTTCATCAGGGGCACTCCTTCAGGCGGCCGGGAACTGGGTGTCGAGATGCTGCTGGAAACGCACAAAGTCGTTTTCCACCTGGGCATTCTTCATCACGTCAAAGCAGGCGAAGGTGTCCAGGGGGGTCATGCCGAAGAAGCGGAAGTTCATGTGCATGGGGAACAGCAGGTCGTCCACGCTCTTGCCCTGGAACAGGTATTCCTGCGGGTTCTCAAAGGCTTCTTCGGGGGCGTTGAAGGTCAATGAGAGCATGTAGCGCTTGCCGTTCAACGTGCCGCCGGCACCGTAGTTGGCCTTGGGGGCGGTTTCGCTTCGGCCGTCGCCGTTGCACAGCGCCCCACCCATGCCGGCGGTGTACACCTCGTCCATGTACTTCTTGAACACCCACGGCACCCCCATCCAGTTCACCGGGGTCTGCAGCAGGATCACATCGGCCCACTGGTGATTGGCCAGTTCCTGCTCCACGTCCCAGCCCTTGTCCACCTCCACAATGCGGGTCTGGTGGCCATTGGCCTGGAGCTGTTCGCTGGCCCGTTGCACCAGCGAGGCGTTGAGTCTGCCCTCGGCAAACGGGTAGTGATGGTGGGCGTTGATGATCAGGACCTTGCTCATTGGGCTCTCCATGAAACAGTAAAGGGGCAGCGGCTGCTGGTTACCAATCTATTTCAGGTATACTATTTATACCTAAGGACGCGGATCAATTAGTATCCTTTTGGGAACCTGGTGAAAACGGCGGTGAAAAAATGAAAAGTCGCATCGAAACAGACGGTTATGGCCGAAAAAAAGTCATCGATGCCTGCATGGAGCCCTGCGCCATCGAGCGGGGAATGCGCATTATCGGCGGCAAGTGGACCGGTTCGCTGATCTACCACCTCAAGGATGGCCCGGTACGCTTCAATGATCTGAACCGCATGCTGGGCGGCGCCACCAAGAAGATGATCGACCAGCGCCTCAAGGAGCTGGAGGCCCGCGGCATGGTGCTCCGCACCGTCATCAACGACCGTCCTATCGCCGTGACCTATGAGCTCACCGAGCTGGGGCGCAGTGCGATGGATATCCTGGAGGATCTGCGGTTGTGGTCGGAGAAGTATGATATTCGGTAGGGTGGATACTGGCCCTCGATTGCAATGGCTAAAGGCTGACATTCTGTTCAGTTATTGCCCTGGATGGCTGTGAGATGCAGTATGGTTGAACTACAAAACCTAGGGAAGGTGATAACTATGAAGAAGGTAATGGCTGCACTTGCGCTTGTTATGATGGTTTCTGGCACTGCTTTGGCTCACTCTGGTGGTACTGATGCGAATGGATGCCATGCGGGGAAAAAACCCTACCACTGCCACTGATTTCTGGAGCGCGATAGCTTCATCGCTATCGCGCATAACTCCATTTTTTCCTGGCTTTATTCCTGCCTGGTTTTATCGATTTCTGACCTATAATTGAGAGCACTTAGTCCCCGGATTTATGCTTATGGGTTTTGAGGCCCTTGTGCTTGGGTTTGTTCTCAGGGGTTACCCGTTGTCGTCGATCTTCCTTGCCTGTTGACTTGGCTTTCGGCTTTGGGCCTGGCTTGATTCCCATTGTTAGATCTCCTTATCTTTTTTTAAGGCCAAAACTCTGTTTCGCCGCAGCGCGGGCAGGGCGGGAGTCTGTCGGTCTGGTCGTCTAGGTGAACAACCTGCTGGCAGTTATTGCATTGGTAAGAGCCTTTGCCCGGTTTTTCCCCGGTCGTCGACTTGAGAGGTCGTACATTTTTGAGAAAGCGTTCCATCGTCAATCTCCTGTGCATTTTTTGACCTATTGATAAGCTACTCAATTGATGGCTTGTGCGCAATTCTCAGTATTGAGATTGTGCTGCGATGTGACGTTTCGGGTTGCATTATCGGCGGATGAGCTGGGTAGCACTGTGGTGGAAGGATTGGCTAATTTATATTTATAATCAACAGGTTATGATATATGGTTTGATGCGTGCCCCCTATTTAACTGCTTCCTGAGGATCGATCAAGGTATTCCAATCTCGAGCGTTCGACGTTGGTTTTTTCTGAAGAAGGGTACCATCAGATTTATGGAGAGGCTTACCACTGGTCCAACCTTGTTCAGCTTGCAAGTCTCAAAGAGACAACTTGCCTGATGGTTGGTCTTTCGTTGTCAGACCCCAACTTGCGGAGGCTTCTCGAAATCGCAGCCAAATCATTAGATCGGCCTAGACACTATGCATTTATGCAGAGAATTGGGTTGGAAAAATTCAAGAAAGAATCTGGGAGAAATGTTGTTCGAGCTCCAGTAAGTATCTCGAAGCGTTTTCTGGATCGTCATCATAGCCTGAATGAGGAAGTGATGCGCGAGCTAGGAGTTAATGTGATTTGGTATGAAGAATATGATGAGATCCCAAGGATTCTTCAGAAAATTGGGATGGGTGTTTAGAAATTGACTTATGATGATATCCAACAAAGATGCTTATATTCTTCAATTTGGATGCTGTCTGAGGCGCTCAATGCGCCTCATCCCAATTCTCCCCAATCCCCGCATCCACAATCAACGGCACCTTCAACTCTGCCGCTGACTCCATACGAGCCTTCACTTCCTTAACTAGATCCTCCACCTGATCCTCTGCCACTTCAAACACCAGTTCATCGTGCACCTGCATGATCATCTTGGCGTCGAAGTCGGTGGTGTCGAGCCAGTCGTGGACCTTGATCATGGCCATCTTGATGATGTCCGCCGCGGTGCCTTGCATGGGGGCGTTGATGGCGGTGCGTTCGGCGGCCTGGCGGCGTTGGCCGTTGCTGCTGCGGATTTCCGGCAGGTAGAGGCGGCGGCCGAACAGGGTTTCCACGTAGCCTTGCTCGGAAGCCTGGGCGCGGGTGTCTTCCATGTAGCGTTTTACGCCCGGGTAGCGTTCGAAGTAGAGATCGATGTAGTCCTGGGCTTCCTTGCGCGGCAGGCCCAGTTGTTTGGCCAGGCCGAAGGCGCTCATGCCGTAGATGAGGCCGAAGTTGATGGCCTTGGCATTGCGGCGGTCGTTGTCGCTGACGTCGTCGAGGGTCTTGCCCCACACTTCGGCGGCGGTGGCGCGGTGAATATCCAGGCCTTTCTCAAACGCATCGGTGAGGCCCTTGTCGCCACTCAAGTGGGCCATGATGCGCAGTTCGATCTGGGAGTAATCGCAGGCGACGATTTTCTTTCCTTTCGGAGCGAGAAACGCCTGACGGATCTTGCGGCCTTCTTCACTGCGCACCGGAATGTTCTGCAGGTTGGGATCACTGGACGACAGACGCCCGGTGGCGGCCACCGCCTGGTGGTAGGAGGTGTGCACGCGGCCGGTGCGCTGGTTGATCAGCTCCGGCAGTTTGTCGGTGTAGGTGTTCTTCAGTTTGGCCACGCCACGGTAATCCATGATCACCTGGGGCAGGGGGTATTCCAGGGCCAGTTCCTGCAGCACCGGTTCGGCGGTGGACGGCGCGCCTTTTGGCGTCTTTTTGATCACCGGGATTTCCAGTTTTTCGTAGAGGATTTCGCCCAGCTGTTTGGGGCTGGCCAGGTTGAATTCCTGCCCGGCGATGTCGAAGGCTTTTTCCTGCAGTTCCGCCATGCGCTTGGCCAGGAACTGGCTCTGGTGCTTGAGCAGGGTGGCGTCCACGTAGGTGCCGTTGCGCTCGATGCGGCTGAGCACGGTGACCAGCGGCAGTTCGATGTCGCGGAATACCTCCGGCAGGCGACCTTCCTTTTCCAGTTTGGGCCACAGGGTCTGGTGCAGGCGCAGGGTCACGTCGGCGTCTTCGGCGGCGTAGCGGCTGGCTTCGTGCAGGCCCACCTGGTTGAAGGTGAGCTGCTTGGCACCCTTGCCGGCAATCTCTTCGAAGCTGATGGTCTTGCGGCCCAGGTATTTCAGGGACAGGGAATCCATGTCGTGGCGGGTGGCCACGGAATCCAGCACGTAGGATTCCAGCATGGTGTCGTAGGCCACGCCGCGCAGGGTGATGCCCACGTCTTCGGCGAGTACGCTCATGTCGTACTTCAGGTTCTGGCCGATTTTCTTTAGCTGTGCGTCTTCCAGCAGGGGTTTGAAGGCGTCCATGACGACTTGCTTGTCGAGCTGGTCCGGGGCGCCGGGGTAGTTGTGGCCGAAGGGGATGTAGGCGGCCTTGTCATCCACGGCCACGCAGAAGCCCACCAGTTCGGCATTCATGTAGTTGAGGCTGGTGGTTTCGGTGTCGAAGGAAAATTCCCCGGCGCTTTTCAGCTTGTCGATCCACTTGTCCAGCTGCGCCGGGGTGTAGACGATGTCGTAGGCGTCGCGCCCGAAACTGGGGGCGGGTGGAGTGTCGTCGTCGGCCTCCATCTCGACCTGGCCACCGGCGTCTTCGGCGGCGGGGTCTTTGCCGGCCAGCAGTTCACTGAGCCAGCCCTTGAATTCCAGGCTGCGGTAGTACTCGGCCAGTTTCTCGGCGTCCGGGGTTTGCAGTTTCAGGTCGTTGAGGTCGTCGCTGACCTCGCAGTCCAGCTTGATGGTGGCCAGTTGGTAGGAGAGGAAGGCCATCTCCTTGTGTTCTTCCAGCTTTTTGCCCAGGGTCTTGGCGCCCCGGAAGCTCAGTCCGGCGACCTTGTCCAGGTTGTCGTAGACGGTGTCGAGGGAGCCCAGGCCCTGCAGCAGGCCGAGGGCGGTCTTTTCCCCCACCCCAGGCACGCCGGGGATGTTGTCCACCTTGTCGCCCATGAGGGCGAGGAAGTCGATGATCAGCTCGGGCCCCACGCCGAACTTTTTCTTCACGCCTTCGATGTCGTAAAGGGCGTCGTTCATGGTGTTGATCAGGGTGACCTTGTCGGTGACCAGTTGGGCCATGTCCTTGTCGCCGGTGGAGATCAGCACCGGTTTGCCCTGCTCGCCGAAGATTCGGGCGTAGGTGCCGATTACGTCGTCGGCTTCAACGCCTTCTTCAATAATCAGCGGCAGGCCCATGGCGCGGATCAGGTCGTGTAGCGGCTGGACCTGGGCGCGCAGGTCATCGGGCATGGGCGGGCGATTGGATTTGTAGGCTTCGAACATGTCGTCGCGGAAGGTCTTGCCCTTGGCGTCGAAAATTACCGCCATGTACTCCGGGTCGTAGTCCTTCATCAGTTTGCGCAACATGGCGGCCACGCCGCGCACGGCCCCGGTGGGCTGGCCGCTGGAGGTGGTGAGCGGCGGCAGGGCATGAAAGGCGCGGTAAAGGTAGGAGGAACCATCGACCAGGATGATGGGCTTTTCGGCTGCGGACATGGGGTTCGACTTCTGCTGATGACTGAGGGGGAGAGTGTAGCGGAATTGACGGGTTTCGGCAGGGCGGGGGGCGGCAAGCTTCAAGCTGCAAGCTGCAACGCGGGTTGGGCATCAGTTAACCGGGGAGGCTGTGCCCGCGATTCATTGCGGTATTCGTTCAACAAGTTGAATCGCCTGCAAAGCCGTCATCGGGGTCGGGGCTGGAGGCCTTGTAGGAGATTCCGTTTGCTCAACGAAGGGTTTCGGCGCCACGGTCAGGTTCGCGGGCACGGCCTGGCAGCAGGGTATGGCGTTTCTCCGCGTTGTCGCTTGCAGCTTGACGCTTGTCGCTGTGCGTCGTATCGCACCCACCGCCCACCCGTGGCATACTCAGCGCTCCTTTCGATCAATACGGATGCCATGACCGCGTTTCTGGTCCAGCCCTGCTGCATCATCCTGTCCCAGTGTCCTCGCCGGGGCCGCCGTCCGTATTTTCCTGATCCGCCGTTGTCATTGTCTTTCTGAGCTACCCTGTTCAAGCTAGCGGGCGGGTTGCCGCCCTTACGATGATGACAACGGATTGATCTATGAACCTTGCCTTTGTGGTGATGCTGCCTTTTCTGGGCGCATTTCTGCCGCCATTGGTGGAGCGTTTCACGGGGAACCGAACCCTGTTGGCCTGCGGTGCGGCGTTGTTGCCTGCCACGGCCCTGGCGCTGCTCTATGCGCCTGCCCGACAGGTGTTTGCCGGCGAAACCCTGCACAGCACCCTGAACTGGATCCCCAGCCTGGATCTGTCGCTGGACTTCCGTCTGGATGGCCTGGCATTACTGTTTGCCCTTCTGGTATTGGGCATCGGGCTGCTGGTGATCCTGTATGCCCGCTATTACCTCTCCGCCAAGGAGAAAGCCGGACGCTTTTACGCCTACCTGCTGCTCTTTATGGGTGCCATGCTGGGTGTGGTCACCAGCGACAACCTGCTGTTGCTGGTGGTGTTCTGGGAGCTGACCAGCCTTAGCTCGTTTCTGCTGATCGGTTTCTGGGGGCACCAGACCGGGGCCCGCAAGGGTGCGCGCATGGCCATGACGGTGACCGGCATGGGCGGCCTGGCGTTGCTGGCCGGGGTGCTGTTGATCGGTGGCGTGGTGGGGTCGTTCTCCCTGCAAACGGTGCTGGAAAGCGGTGAACTGATTCGCGGCAGCGAATGGTACCCGCTGATTCTTTGTCTGGTGTTGCTGGGGGTGTTCACCAAGAGCGCCCAGTTCCCGTTCCATTTCTGGCTGCCCCACGCCATGGCAGCACCCACGCCAGTGAGCGCCTACTTACACTCGGCCACCATGGTCAAAGCCGGGGTGTTCCTGATGGCGCGGCTGTACCCGGCGTTGGCCGGCACCGACCTGTGGTTTGAGCTGGTGTCCCTGGCGGGCATGCTGACCTTGCTGTGGGGCGCTTTTGCGGCCCTGTTCCAGCACGATCTCAAGGGGTTGCTGGCGTACTCCACCATTAGCCATCTGGGCCTGATTACCCTGCTGTTTGGTCTGAACAGCGAGATGGCGGCGGTGGCAGCGGTGTTCCACATCATCAACCACGCGACCTTCAAGGCCAGCCTGTTCATGGCAGCGGGGATCATTGATCACGAAACCGGCACCCGCGACATGCGCCGCATCAATGGCCTGTGGAAGTACATGCCCTACACGGCGGTGTTGGCCATGGTGGCCTCGGCAGCCATGGCCGGGGTGCCGTTGCTGAATGGCTTCCTGTCCAAGGAGATGTTCTTTGCCGAAACGCTGGATTCCCACCAGCTGGGGGCCCTGAGCTGGATTCTGCCGGTGGGGGCGACCCTGGGCGGGGTGTTCTCGGTGGCCTACTCGGCGCGCTTTATTCACGATGTGTTCTTTAATGGCGAACCGGTCAACCTGCCCAAATACCCGCCCCATGAGCCGCCGCGCTACATGAAGGTGCCGGTGGAAATTCTGGTGGCGTTGTGTGTGGCGGTGGGGGTGTTCCCGGCGATCACCGTGGCCGGGCTGCTGGCCGTGGCGGCCACAGCGACGCTGGGCGGCAATCTGCCGGAATATCACCTGTCGATCTGGCACGGTTTTAACCTGCCGTTGCTGATGAGCGTTGTTGCTACCGTGGGTGGGGTGCTGGTTTACACCCAGCGGCGCCGTCTGTTTGCGCTGCGCTCCCGTGTGCCTGATATCGATGCCAAGCTGGTCTTTGAAGGTCAGGTGCAGCGCCTGGGGCGCTGGTCTGCCGCCATTACCCAGCGTTTCCAGAACGGGTCGCTACAGAGTTATGTGGCCTGGCTGATTGCTCTGGTGGCAGTGGTGCTGTTGACCCAGCTTGGCAAGCTGCCGTCCCTGAGCCTGGATGTGGCGATGCTGCCCATGGACGGGGTGGCGATCCTCTGCACGGCCATGCTGGTGGCGGGGGCGTTGCTGACCACCATACTGCACCGCCATCGTATGACCTCGATCATGTCATTGAGCGTGGTGGGGCTGATGGTGTCACTGCTGTTTGTGCGTTTTTCGGCGCCGGATCTGGCATTGACCCAGCTGTCGGTGGAAGTGGTGACCATGCTGTTGCTGATGCTTGCCATGTACTTCCTGCCGGTACGCACCAAGGCGGAGTCGTCTTCCATCCGGGTACTGCGCGACATGCTGCTGGCCCTGATTTGCGGGGTGGGCGTGGCGGTCATGGCGTTCCTGGTGATGACCGGCGAAACCAGCACCATCAGTCAGTTTTTCATGGACAACAGCAAGCCCGGAGGCGGCGGTACCAATGTGGTGAACGTGATCCTGGTGGACTTCCGCGGTTTCGATACCTTCGGGGAAATCACCGTGCTGGGGATTGCGGCCATGGGTATTTATGCCCTGCTCAAGGATCTGGAGCTGCGTTCGGCCAAGTACGATTCGCTGGGCCGCCCCTGGGCGAAAGATGCCCACCCACTGATTCTGGTGACGATCTCACGGCCTCTGCTACCGCTGGCCTTGCTGATTGCGGTGTATATCTTCCTGCGTGGGCACAACCTGCCGGGCGGGGGCTTTGTGGCAGGCCTGATCACGTCGGTGGCGCTGGTGCTGCAGTATGTGGCTTCGGGCGTGGCCTGGGTGCATAGCCGTATGCCGGGGGATTACCACCCGGTGGTAGCGTTGGGTGTGCTGCTGGCAGGGCTGACCGGGATCGGTAGCTGGGCCTTTGGCTATCCGTTCCTGACCAGTGATTTTGCTTACATTTACTGGCCGGTGGTGGGCAAGTTCGAGCTGGCCACCGCCATGCTGTTCGATACCGGGGTGTTCCTCACGGTAGTGGGCGCGACGCTGTTGATGCTGGCCAATCTGGGCAAGCTGTCGCTGCTGGATGACAAGAGGGAGGACGCCTGATGGAACTGCTGGTTGCAATCATTATTGGTGTGCTGGTGACCTCCGGGGTGTATTTGTGTCTGCGGGCACGGACCTTCCCGGTGGTCATGGGCCTGACACTGCTCAGCTATGGCGTAAACGTGTTCCTGTTCTCCATGGGTGGCTTGAAGATGGATGAAGTGGCGGTGGTGGGCATGAGCGAGAACCCCACCGACCCCCTGCCCCAGGCGCTGGTGTTGACCGCCATCGTGATCGGGTTTGCCATGACCGCGTTTTTGGTGGTGCTGGCCTTGCGTAGCCAGGGCGAGCACTACACCGATCACGTGGATGGCCGCGATGACGTGCCCGGTCGCAAGGATGAGGGGGGCGAGGCATGAGTCACTGGATTATCGCCCCGGTTCTGATTCCGTGTCTGGCGGGGTTGCTGTTGCTGCTGGAGGTGCGCGAACGCCATCGGCTGCGCCGCTTTACCGGGCTACTCTCCTGTGCGGCCCTGCTGGCCGTGGGTGTGGTGCTGGTCAATCAGGCCTGGGACGGCGCTTATACCGTTTACAAACTGGGCAACTGGGAGGCGCCGTTCGGCATCGTGCTGGTGCTGGACCGGTTCAGTGCCTTGATGGTGTTGCTCACCGCGGTGCTGGCCTTTCCTGCCTTGCTGTATGCGAGCTGCGGTGATGACCGCAAAGGGGCCAACTTTCACGGGCTGTTTCAGTTCCAGTTGATGGGCATCAATGGTGCCTTTCTCACCGGCGACCTGTTCAACCTCTTTGTGTTCTTCGAGGTGTTGCTGATTGCCTCTTACGGGCTGGCGCTGCATGGCCGTGGCCCGGCGCGGGTGAAGGCAGGCCTGCATTATGTGGTGCTGAATCTGGTGGGCTCTGGCCTGTTCCTGATTGCGTTGGGGCTGATTTATGGCACCACGGGTACCCTGAATATGGCGGATGTGGCGGTGAAGGCCCAGTCTCTGCCGGCGGCAGACACCACCCTGTTCTCGGTGGCGTTGCTATTGCTGTGGGTGGTGTTCGGTCTCAAGGCTGCGCTGTTCCCCTTGTATTTCTGGTTGCCGGCGACGTACGCCAATGCCACCCCAGCAGTGGCTGCACTGTTTGCCATCATGACCAAGGTAGGCATCTACGCCATGGTCCGGGTGATGGCGTTGATCGTGGCGCCGATACCGCCCATTGGTCAGCAGGCGTTGTGGTGGCTGGGCTTGATTACCCTGGGGTTGGCTTGCCTGGGGGCGTTGGGGGCCAAGCGTCTGGGGACGGCGGTGGCGTACCTGGTGGTGATGTCGGTGGGCACCCTGATTGCGGCGTTTTCTGCCGGGTATGGGTCGGCGCTGGCGCCGGCCCTGTATTACCTGGTGCACTCCACGCTGATCTGCGGGGCCCTGTTCCTGCTGGCCGGGCTGGTGGCCCGGGGTCGCGGCGAGGTGGGCGATCGCCTGGTGGCGGGCCCGGCTATTCTGGGTAGTGGCCGGCTGTCGCTGTTGTTTTTTGCTGGTGCCATCGCGGTGATCGGTCTGCCACCCCTGTCTGGCTTTATTGGCAAGGTGGGTTTGCTGCGTACCGTGCCGGAACCGATCTACTGGGTGCTGCTGCTGGTGGCCGGGCTATGTGGGGTGATTGCCCTGAGTCGTGCCGGGTCCACCTTGTTCTGGCGGACCACGGGGGAGAGTGCAGGCCTGCGGCCATCACGCCGACGCTTGTTCGCGGTGCTGTGGTTGCTGGCCCTGAGCCCGGCCATGGCCCTGTGGGGTGAAGCGGGGCTGCAATGGGCAGAGGCGGTTGCCGACCAGTTGCGTCAGCCTCATGGGTATGTGCAGGCAGTACTGGGCGGAGGTGCGCAATGAGTCGTTTGCTGGATCGTGTTCTGCCGTTTCCCAGCCTGAGTCTGATCTTGTGGCTGGCGTGGATGCTGCTTAGCGGCTTTACGGCAGGGCATGCCCTGTTGGGGGCGGTGCTGGCGGTACTGTTGCCGCTGACGACCCGCCCCTTCTGGCCGAATGTGCCGCGGATTCGCAATCTGCCACGGATGTTTGGCTTTGTGGTGGTGGTGCTGTACGACATCATTGTGGCCAACGTGTCGGTGGCCATCAAGGTGTTGGGGCCGCTTAAATCGTTACGTCCTGGCTTTGTGGAATTTCCCGTGGAGCTGGACGATGACTTTGCCATTGCCTTGCTGGCCAGCACCATTTCCCTGACGCCGGGCACCGTGTCGGCCGATGTGAGCCAGGATCGTCAGACCCTGTTGATTCATGCCCTGGATGTGGATGACCCCGACGCGCTGGTGGCGGAGATCAAGCAGCGCTACGAGCGCCCGCTGAAGGAGATTTTCGAATGCTAGAGACAGCCATTTCCCTGGCCATGGGCCTGTTTGTGCTGGCCTGGCTACTGAATCTGGGCCGATTGATTTTCGGTCCATCGTTGCCGGACCGGGTGCTGGCGCTGGATACCATGTATATCAACAGCATTGCTCTTATTGTGCTGTACGGCATCCAGCAGGACAGCAAGCTCTATTTCGAGGCCGCCATGCTGATCGCACTGATCGGTTTTGTCAGCACCGTGGCGGTGGCCAAGTACGTGACCCGCGGCGACATTATTGAGTGAGTCGCGCCGCGGCTTGCAGGAGAAGACAAGATGGACACATTGATTGAGTGGCTGGTTTCTGCCTTCGTGATGATCGGCGGCGTGTTTGCTCTGGTGGGCTCTATTGGCCTGGCACGGCTGCCGGACTTCTACACCCGGCTGCACGGTCCGACCAAAGCCACGACTCTGGGCGTGGGCGGTGCCATTGTGGCGTCGTTGCTGTTTTTCTCATGGCAGGAGCGTGGGCTGCAGCTCCATGAGGTATTGATCACCCTGTTCCTGTTTATTACCGCGCCGGTATCGGCCCATATGTTGGCGAAGGCGGCCATGCACCGGGATCTCAAGCGGATGAAAGGAACGCGAGGTGAGCCCTGGAAGCAGTAGGTGAGCTGCGATCTGCCCGCTGCCAGTGACGCTACTACGGCGGGCTGCTGAGTTCGATCGTAAAATTTGTAAAAGCTCGGACGGGTTGGAACTTTCGAAAAACCGGGGCGGTCATAAGAAATAGCTACGGATTGGCACCCCCCGATCCCCCAGTACCCTCAGCCGGTTCGTAGCTTATTTGGACTCCCTGATCTCTCCCCAGAGATTAGGGCGGCAAGCCTCCCTGGCAGCGCAGTCGTTCCCTTCCCCCAAGATTGCTGCCAGGGATTTTTTTTGCCTGGCGTTTAGGCTGCCAGACAAGAGAAGCGTGTTTGGTTAATCATTAAGCAACTGCTGTGCCACTTTTTCCTGCCTGAAAGAATTGCTTTTTATTCAATGAACTAGCCCCCTCGGGCCGTATTTGCCCGGCGCCTTTATGCACCGAGAGGGGGCCGAGGTGCCATTTCTCGCCAGTTTTGTGACGCAGATCGACAGGATGGAAAAAAGTCTGCAAAAAATACTTTCGGGGGGATGGAACTTTCCGGGAAAGCGGGCATCTTATCTACAGCGACGGGCCGGAACCCCCGATCCCCCAGTACCCTCACCGGTTCGTCGCTAATGTCCCCGGTCTTTTCCCCCAAAAAGACCGGGGCGGCAAGCCTCCCTGGCAGCACAGTCGTTCCCTTCCCCCTAGATTGCTGCCAGGGATTTTTTTTGCCTGGAGAAAAGTCAGGCGCCGCAGACCCAGACCCCAAAATCCCGATTTCACTGTGGGACCGGTGGTTCCACCGCGATTCGCTGCGGAGGGTGTTTCGCGGTCGAACGACCGCTCCTGTGGGATTGGCGTCAGGCCTCGGGCGTCACAGGCTGATCGGCTCCGAACCCCTCCACCTCCAGCCATTCACCCAGCTTGTTCCAGGCGTCTTCGCAGCCTGTACCATTGGTGGCCGAGAACAATTGCAGGCTCAACGGGGCGGGGTGGTTCTTGAGCTGGCTCTTGACCTTGAGCAGGGTGCTCTTGGCGGCACCGAATTTCAGCTTGTCGGCCTTGGTCATGAGAATGTGCAGAGGCATGTTGGCCTGGGCAGACCATTCCAGCATCAGCAGATCGAAGTCCTTGAGCGGATGGCGGATGTCCATCATCAAGACCAGGCCAATCAGCGCCTGGCGTTCAGCCAGGTAATGATCCAGGTGTTGTTGCCACTCGTTGCGCTTGGTCTTGGCGACTTTGGCGTAGCCGTATCCGGGCAGGTCAACCAGCCGGCGGGTGTCATCCAGCTCAAAGAAGTTGATTAGCTGGGTACGGCCCGGGGTCTTGGAAGTTCTGGCCAGGGTGCGCTGGCTGGTCAGACGGTTGATGGCGCTGGATTTGCCGGCATTGGAGCGGCCGGCAAAGGCCACTTCCCGGCCTTCATCCGCCGGGCACTGATCCAGGCGCTGGGCGCTTTGCAGAAAGCGGGCCTGATGCAGCAGGGTTTCCACGGGGTGCTGTGCCATTCTGGGCCTCTATTGTTTATCCTTACCATTCACATGGAATATGACGGGACCTGCAAGACTGGTATATAATCCCGGCGCCGGTCTCGGTCAGGGTGAGACCGCGGACGTTCTACAAGGGTTTGCCCGGAAAGGCAAACCCACTTCGCCAGCGGTGATGCCAGCTTAGCAGAGGACACGATATGAAGGGTTGGGTAGCAGGTTTAGCAATGGTTCTGACCGTGGGGGCTGCACATGCAGCAACGGTTGAGGAACGTTACGCCAGTAGCTGCACTTTCTGTCATTCCAACGGCGCCGCCGGTGCGCCAAAATCCCACGATGAAGCTGCCTGGAAGCCCCGCCTGGAAAAAGGCATGGACACCATGGTGAAGCACGCCAGAGAAGGGTTTAACGCCATGCCGCCCAAAGGCATGTGCAACGACTGTAGCGATGAAGAATACCGTGCTCTGATCGAGTACATGTCAAAAGCCAAATAAGACGCTGTTGTTTAAGGATAGGCCATGAAGTTTGCAAAACTGTTCGTGCTGCTGGCTGCTGCTGTGGTAGCCACCCCGGCCATGGCGGCCGGTGATGCTGAAGCCGGTGAAGCCAAAGCGGCCCCGTGTGCGGCTTGCCACGGTCAGGGCGGTAACGCCACGATCGCCATGTACCCGAAACTGGCTGGGCAGGGCGAAGCCTACCTGGTCAAGCAGCTGCAGGATTTCAAGTCCGGTGCACGTGACAATGCCATCATGGCGGGTCAGGTAGCAGGCATGAGTGAGCAGGACATGCAGGACATCGCGGCCTATTACGCAGCCCAGGAAGCGGAAGCCGGTCAGGCCAATCCGGACCTGGTCGAGCTGGGCGAGCGGCTCTACCGTGGCGGTGACGCAGGCAATAATCTTCCCGCCTGTTCCGGCTGTCATGGCCCGGCAGGCCAGGGCATTGATGCGGCCCAGTACCCGCACCTGGCAGGTCAGAATGCCCAGTACGTGGAAGACCAGCTCAAGGCGTTCCGTGCCGCGGGCCGTAATGATCTGGGTGATAACCTGATCAAGCGCACCAACGATGCTAGCGGCGAAGAGCCGGGTATGATGCAGACTATCGCGGCAGAAATGAGCGATACCCAGATCAAGGCCGTGGCCAGCTTCATTTCCGGGCTGTCCAAGTAAGGCTATCCGGTTACGGTTTGTAGAAAAGGCAGCCTTCGGGCTGCCTTTTTTGTGGCTAACGTGAAAAGATACCGGGGCGTATCCGAACAACGCCTTACCTGATCGGTAGAAAAGGCGTTATTACGGTGCGTTTCAGGATAAAAAATGCCTGCCGGTGGTCACACTACCGGACATTAACAAAAAGGAGAGGATGAATGCTTCGCTTTGTGACGGCTTTGCTGCTGACGTTGGGACTGGTTACTGCGGCCTCTGCCGCTGATGATCATGCCCGTTTCGCCGTGGATACCCACTACAAGATCCTGGATGTGCCCGGGAGCGTGGATGACCCCAGCAAGGTAGAAGTGCGGGAGTTTTTCTCCTACGGCTGCCCCCACTGTTACTCCCTGGAGCCGGCAGTAGATGCCTGGTTGGAGGAAAAGCCGGACTATATCGACTATGTTCGCACTCCGGTTCTTTTCCTGCGTAACGCCGAGCCGCTGGCTCGTGCCTATTATGTGGAAGAGGCCATGGGGCTGGTAGACCAGATCCACGCGCCGCTGTTTGATGCGATTCACAAGCACCGCGAGCCCTTGTTCAGCGAGCCAGCACTGGCCAACTTTTTCCGTAAGTACGGTGTAGAGCCAGAGCAGTTCAACAAGCTGTACAGCTCGTTCGGGGTGTCCACCAAGATCCGTCAGGCGGACGCCCTGACCCGCACCTACAAGATTCCTGGTGTGCCGAACTTTGTGGTGAACGGCAAGTACCTGATCCTGCGCCAGAACCTGAAAGACAATAATGAGCTGTTCCAGGTCATCGAATATCTGGCCAACAAGGAAAAGAACGGCGGTTGATCCATGCTGCTGGATAAGGCTCGCACCGCGTACCGTGACTGGAAAGCCCGCCCTGCGGGCTTTTCCTTCGTTCGGGAGGGCGCTCGCAAGACGCGCCAGACCCGTGAAGTGCTATTACCCGATAATCGCCTGAAGTTGCTCAGCTTCAACATTCAGGCCGGCATCGGTAGCCAGAAGTTCGGTGACTACATCACTGGCAGCTGGAAGCATCTTGTTGCGCACCCGCGCAGTATCGAGACCATCGAACAGATTGCCGGGGTGCTCAGCCACTTTGACGTGGTGGGCCTGCAGGAAGTGGATGGTGGCAGCCTGCGTTCGCGTAACATGAACCAGCTGGTGCATCTGGCCTCCATGGGCGATTTTGCGTTCTGGCATCAGCAGCTCAATCGTAATCTTGGCCGCCTCGGCCAGTTCAGCAACGGCTTTCTGAGCCGTTTGCAGCCCTTCGAAGTCACCGATCACCGTTTGCCTGGCTTGCCCGGGCGGGGTGCCATCGTGATCAAGTATGGTCACCCCATCCAGCCGTTGGTGGTGGTGGTGGCGCATCTGGCGCTGGGAGAGAAGGTGCGTAATACCCAGCTGGCTTACCTGAAACGGATGCTGCGCGACTACAAGTATGTGGTGATGATGGGCGACTTTAACTGCCGCCTTGAGCACCTGTATGCATCACCATTGGCAGAGCTGGGACTGGTTACCGTGGAAGCGGACAACCTCAACACCTATCCCAGCTGGGCACCGGACCGCCACATCGACCATATCCTCTTGTCTCCGGGTCTGGAGAGCCAGCACACACGGGTACTGGAAGACTGCCGACTCTCGGATCACCTGCCACTGGCCACCGAAATCATTGTGCCTGACGAGGTGATTGCCGCGACCCGGGAACACCGGCTGCCGCTGATCAGTTAACAGTGAATAGTTAACAGTGAACAGTTGCGCGTTAGCGTATTGGGCTTACTCAACGGCCTGAGGCCGCGCACTACTGTTTAAGGGAGTGCAGGCGCTTGAAAACCGGGTGTCGTTTTCGCTGTTCACTATTCACTGTTAACTGTTCACTCTTCCAGAGCGCTGGATTAGCCCTCCCCCCCCAAAAAAAACAGCCAGCAAAATGCCATGACAGCGTCATTTGAAAGCGTCAGGCTGTCCTCATGACCCTCAATCGTTTGATCATCGTTGCCCTGCTTCTGCTGCCCGCGTTTGGGGCCCTGGCGGATTGCCCGCGCGTGCCGGGTGAAGAGGATGATCGCCGTGCCAATGCAGGTTGTCTGATTGTTCAGGACGACAAGGTGTTGCTGATTACACATCGCTGGGGCGGCAAGCTGGGTGTGCCGGGCGGGACGCTGGAGGCCGGTGAACTGGCACAGTGCACCGCTTATCGGGAAACCCGTGAAGAGACAGGGATTGAGGTGGTGGTCGGGCCGCGTGTACGGGTGATGAAGAACGGTTTTCATCTTTATCGTTGTTATCCCGCAGACGCGCAGACTGTCAACGCTCCTCTCCCTGTGCCGGAGTCATCACGGCTGGAGGTAAGCGCCATGGGGTGGTATTCCCCGGCGCAATTACGCAAGGATGATTGGCGCTTTCCCTACCAGTTCGAACTTTTCCTCAATGTGCTCGACGAACAGCTGTCGCTGCCTCCTTCCCCCTGATTCTGTTAGCGGTTTAAGGCCGGTACTGCAGTGCATACCCCATATGGGTGATGCGCACGGTATATGACTCCCTTCTAATGATTGGGCAACGTCAATCGGGGTGATTGGAGATATCACACATGAAGGGAACATTCAGAATCGCCAGCCTGGCGATGGCCATTGCCATCGCCGGATGCGGCGGCGGTGGAGGCAGCAGTGGCGATGCCTCGTCGACGCCGTCTGCAAAGTCCAGCGTGGACGGTGCCGTGACCAAGGGGCCTGTCGCTGGCGCAACACTTTACCTCTACAGCATGGATGCCACAGGCAACAAGACCGGGGACGCGGTCGCCGGTCCGATCACCACCGCGGCGGATGGCAGCTGGTCCGTGACGATTCCGGACTCGGTGGCTCGCCCACTGTTGATCGAGGCGTCAGGAGGCACCTATGAGGATGAAGCCACAGGCGCCACCGTCAATGCGGGTAGTTTGAACTCGTTCCTCCCCGCAGGGGCGGAGACTGCAGCGGTAACGCCGGTGAGCGAATTGCTGGTGCGGGCCGCCCGTGAGCACCTGGCGGCCAACGCGGAAGCAACCCTGGATGATGGCGTCAACGCAGGTCGTGATGTGCTTGACGACGTGCTGGGGGTGTCTTTCGATCCGCTGACTACCGTTCCTGCAACCAGCGGCGATGATGCCGCCGCCAAGCAGTACGCTGCGGTGCTGGGAGGGCTCTCTACCCAGGCGAACACCCTGAGCGGCTCTACCGACCCGTTTGAAACCGTGATCGCGCTCATTGAGGATGCCTCCGATGGCGTCGTGGATGGCAAGAAGGACGGGAGCAATATCACCATCGGTGACAATGCCGGGACCCTGCCAGATACCAGCAGCAGTGATCTGGTGGATGCGATCAACGACTACGCGTCCGAGAATGAAGAGCTTGGTGTCGCTAGCTACACGCTGTCCGCTGCAGCCGGTAGCAACGGTAGCGTGTCGCCGGCGTCGGTGTCGGTGTTGGGCGGTGCCACGGTCGACTTCACCATTACACCGGACACCGGTTACAGCATTGATACGGTGACAGGTTGTGACGGGGACCTGGAGGGCGGGATCTTTACCACCGATGTCATCGAGGCCACCTGTAGTCTGTCTGTATCGTTTGTCATTAATGAATACGAAGTGAGCACAGCTTCGGTGACGGGTGGCGCGGTGCTGCCCGGTTCGGCGCTGGTGGATCACGGTGACAGCACCGAGTTCGAGATCAGTATCGATGAAGGCTATGACCTGCTGGGCGTAGAGGGGTGTGGGGGTTCGCTTGAAGGGACCACGTACACAACGGGGCCGATCACGGCAGCCTGTACTCTCACCCCGAGCTTTGCCCTGAAACAATATGCGGTAACGACCAATGTCGTGGGTGAAGGGAGTTTTGATCCTGATTCGCTGACGGTAGGCCATGGCCAGAATGGTTCGCTGACACTGACTGCGATGATGGGCTACCAGGTGGACTCGGTGGCTGGGGATACCTGTGAGGTTGCTGCTACCGGCCAGAATGGTGGCTACACCGTTGGCCCGGTGACTGAAGCCTGTCAGGTAGAAGCGGTACTGAGTCTGATGAGCTATACCGTGACTGCCCAAGTCACGGGCAATGGCACCGCCTCGCAATCCAGTGCAACGGTTGAGCATGGTAGTTCGGCCAGCTTTACGCTGACGCCTGACGAAGGGCACCAGATTGGCGCCGTTGGTGGCACCTGTGGCGGCAGCCTGGAAGGCAGCACTTACACCACTGCGGGCATCACAGGCAATTGTTCCGTGGCAGTGACTTTCGATCCGCTGCAATACCAGGTAACCACGATCGCAGCCAATGGCAGCTTCTCGCCAGCCAACCCCATGGTTAACCACGGCGATAGCCAGGTATTCACGGTGACCGCAGATGAAGGCTATCAGCTGACCGGTGTGACCGGTTGTGGGGGGACACTTGAGGGCAACACCTTTACCACATCCACCATTACTGCTGCCTGTTCAGTGGAAGCGACCTTCGAAGAGAAGACTTACACCGTTACCGCCACGGTACAGGGTGACAACGGGATGATTTCCGGCGAGAACCTGGAGGGTGTGGGGCACGGCGATGTCAGGGAGCTGACCGTCACCCCGAGTGAAGGCTATGAGGTCAATACCATCAGTGGCTGTGGCGGCTCCCTGAATGTGGACGGCACAACCTATACCACCGGTGAGATTGTTGCGGACTGTGAGGTGGTGGTGAGTTTTGTGGAAGACGGTTCGGGCCCAACCGGCGCGTTCTGGAACGAATTTAACTGGGATCAAGCCAACTGGCAGTGAGGCCATTGGTTAAAGGACATAACCTTAGAGGGTAAGAGACATGAAAAAGATGATTCTGACTGGCCTCACCGCCGCCGTGCTGAGCGCCAATGCGATGGCTTCGGAAGTGACTGAAGGTGATGTAACGCAATTCAACGCCAACACCCCGGCGTTGGCGAGCGAGGTGAATGGCAACTTTGCGGCGCTTATTTCTGCGATCAATGACAATAATGAGCGTATTTCCGCGCTGGAAGACGCAGCTGGCACCGGTGGTTCCCTGGAAGACAAGATTGCGGGCTCCACTTACAAGGTAATGTTTGTGGGCAATATTATCGGTACCCATCATGACGCCTTGAGCCCCCATAGCTCTGGCTATCTTGAGGGCTTTGGCGGTACCAGCGTGATTACGTTCAACGAGGATGGCAGCCTGTCTGAGCAATGGCAGGAAGCGGGTCGGGAAATCGGTCTGGACAAAGATGATTGCGAAGAAACCCAGCCTGATACGTTTGTCTGTGAGCACCGTGTAGATGACTTTGTTGATGGCCCCGAGACATTCACTAACCAGGGTAGTTGGTCGTTGGATGGCAACGTGCTCGCCGTGACGTTCCCGGAAGAAGAAGACAGTGAGGATTTCCTGGTTTCCATGAATGGAGAGCTGATTATTCTGACGAGTTCTTCTATTGAGCAGGAGAGCGACGAGTACGGCACCAATAGTGATTACGAGCATTCAATCGCTATCGGGGTGCGTTTGCCCGTGGTGGAATAATCCGCATTGAAACTGAACGAGGAAGGGGGCATTTGCCCCCTTTTTTGTGTCCTGGAAGTAGCCGTAGAGCGTCTCGTTTTGTGTAGAGGGGGCGTTTTCGGGTTAGTAACGCGTCTCCGCCATTCCCGAAAACTGTTTAGCCAGATAAGTGGCGTAGTTGTCTGTCATGCCCGCCAGAAAATCCAGTGCCCGCATGATGCATTGATAGATCCTTTCCTGCTCCGGTAATTGTTCCAGATTATCGGGGAAGCTGTGACGGCCAATCAGATCGATGATGCGTTCATGGCGATAGTTTCTGGCACTGTTACGAGCGTGGGATACGGCGGCTTCGATCAGCCCGTCGAGCAGGGCGCCCATGACTTCGAAGGCTCCAATTTCCAGTTCGATCTTGCGGGGATGCTCGAACACTTTTGAGCGGGCCAGTTGTTTGGCGTTCTCCACTACATCCCGCACCGCCGGTTCGCAATGGCTGATCAGATCCCCCTCCATGCGGCCGAGTAACAGACGTTCATGGTTGGCGACAAACGCTTCGACCCCTGCTTCAATAAATCGCTCGATGATCTTGCCGCGCAATAGCGCCGCCTTGCGGCCATCGCGCAGGTCGGAATGAATCAGTTCGCTGACCTCACGGGTATCGGGGAGAGCAGGCTGCAGCAAGGCGTAGACTTCATCCCAGTGCAGCAGGTCCATTTCCAGACCATCTTCCAGATCAATGATGGCGTAGCAGAAATCATCTGCCGCCTCCATCAGGAACGCCAGCGGATGGCGGCAGTAGCGTCCAGGGGAAAGTTCACGCAGGCCGGTTGCCGTTGCCACTTCCTGGAAAGCGGATGCTTCTGAGACGAAGGCGCTGTATTTGCCGGGTTTGTTACTCTCCGAGGCATCGGCAGACAGCCAGGGGTACTTGAGGAAAGTGGCGAGCGTGGCGTAGGTGAGACGCATGCCGTCGTCATACTGGTGATATTCGCTTTTGGTGAGGATGCGAAACCCCTGGGCATTACCCTCGAAAAACGTCAGGTCGCTTTGCTGGCGTGTCGGTAGCAGGTCCAGAAAGTGCTGACCCCGTTCCTGGAACCAGGCGCGAATGGCGCGCTCGCCAGTATGCCCAAACGGCGGGTTGCCAATGTCGTGGGCCAGACACGCAGACTGGACGATGTCGCCGAAGTCGGTGGCACTGATGGTGTCGGGGAGTAAATGCTTGCTATGCAGCCGCTCACCGGCGCGGATACCCAGGGTGCGGCCAACGCACGACACTTCCAGGGAATGGGTCAGGCGGTTGTGGACATGGTCGTTGGTGGCCAGCGGGTGCACCTGGGTCTTGCGGGCCAGCCGGCGGAAGGCCCCGGAAAATATGATCTTGTCATGGTCACGCAGGAAGGCGGTACGGCCGCTTTCGTCCTTGGCGCTTCGTCCGCCCAGGCGGGCCTTGTTCAACAGTACGTGCCAATCCATATTGTAAAAGTCTCGGTTATCCCTTGAGAAACGCGTGGCAAAGTCCCACGGTAATCACTCACGGCATGTTGCCACGGGCGGTGCTGTGATGAACAGAATATACGGCAAGGGAGGTCTTCATGAGTCTGGATAAACCGTTACTGATGCTGGTCACCAGCGCATCCCAGATGGGGCAGGGGCAGCAAACAGGGCTGTGGCTGGAGGAGTTCGCCGTCCCTTATCTGCTGTTCCGGGAACAACAGGTGCCGCTGGTGGTGGCCAGCCCTCGCGGAGGCAAGATCCCGGTGGACCCGAATTCGGTTCCCGATGATGACCAGAAGACGCAATGGAGCGAGGCGATCGATCAGCTGCAGGATACCCGTGCGCTGGAGGATGTCTGGGAAGACGGTTTTAGCGGTGTCTTTGTCCCGGGTGGCCATGGCGCCATGTTCGATATGCCGGATAATCCGTTGGTGGCCGCGGTGATGGAGCGTACCTGGGCGGATGGCGGCCTGCTGGGCGCGGTGTGTCATGGCCCGGCGGCGCTGGTGGGGTTGCGTAATGAAGATGGCTCCCCGCTGGTACAGAACCGTACCGTTGCCTGCTTCACCAACGAGGAAGAGCGTGAGGTCGGGCTGGATGAAGTGATGCCGTTCCTGTTGGCCACCCGACTGGAAGAGTTGGGGGCAACACTGGATCTGGCTGACAAGTTTGTTGCGCACGCGATCACGGATGGCAAGCTGGTAACCGGCCAGAATCCACAGTCCAGTGAGGCGGTGGCCCGGGCGGTCATTAACGCGCTTTCAGAGTAACCGCCGGTATCCGGCAAAACAGGGAAACGGAGAAACGATGGGGATCTACGATTATTCTGCTACCACCTTGAGTGGCGATGAGAAAAACCTGGCTGATTTCCAGGGCAAGGTCATGCTGATTGTGAATACCGCCAGCAAATGCGGTTTCACGCCGCAGTTTGAAGGGCTGGAAGGCCTTTATGACGACCTCAAGGACAAGGGGCTGGAGATCCTCGGGTTTCCCTGTAACCAGTTTGGCAAGCAGGAGCCGGGCGCGGCGGATGAAATCGGGGCGTTCTGTCAGAAAAACTACGGCGTCAGTTTCACCATGTTCGACAAGATCGATGTGAATGGTGACAACGCCCACCCGTTGTACACCTACCTGAAGCAGGAAGCGCCAGGGGTGCTGGGCAGCAAGGGCATCAAGTGGAATTTCACCAAGTTTCTGGTGAACAAGGAGGGCAAGGTGATCAAGCGCTATGCCCCCACCGACAAGCCGGAAGCAATCCGCAAGGACATCGAGAAGCTGCTGTAGGCATCAGCGTCTTGCGTCGCGCTCCTCTCTCGCAACGGCAGGGGAGCGTGCCTGCTTCTTCAGTTTCTTGTCCTGGTCGTAATGCCATTTGATGGCGAAGAACATGCCGACGCCGAATACGACCAGCTTGAACACGAGCAGAATGATCGGGACCCAGTTCATGGTGTGTGCTCTCTCAAGGCAGTGGAGACGCAGAACAGAGCCGGGCACCTTGCCCGATCAATGTTCACCGTTCCCGCTGATTCTAGGTCAAGCCCTCAGCCTGCCATATTGGACATAGTGTCCTTGCCCCTGCTAGGGGCTCGCCTTGCGACGCTCCAGCCCCTCAAAGATCAACATCCCGCTCAGCATTGCGGCGACAAAGATCATGGCTTTGGCGCTGCCGGTGCCTGACGCGACCAGCGCCGGCCCCGGGCAGAACCCGGCCAGCCCCCAGCCAATACCAAATCCCAGGGCGCCAAGAACCAGTCGTTTGTCCAGTGTGCGACGGGTGGGTAGCTGAAATGCCCGCGCGAAGAAGGGGGCGCTGCGTTGACGGGCCAGGTACACGCCCACGGCTGATACCGGTATGGCGGCGCCCATGACCAGTGCCAGAGACGGGTCCCAGTGACCGGCGAGATCCAGGAAGGCCAGCACCTTGGCGGGGTTGGCCATGCCGGCGAGAAGCAGGCCGACCCCGAAGGCAAGCCCGGCGATAAACGCTGCAAAATGATGGCCCCGCATTACAGGCCTCCCCACAGGTGACGAATCACATAGACGGTCACGAAGCCGCTGGCCATGAAGGCGACGGTGGCGGCCATCGATCGTGGTGACAGCCGCGACAGGCCACACACCCCGTGACCGCTGGTGCAGCCGGCGCCGTAGCGGGTGCTGATACCGACCACCAGCCCGGCGATGACCAACACGGGCCAGTCTGCGTCGATCACCAGCGCTGGCAGTGGTGCAAACAGCGTCCAGACCAGCGGGGCGGTCAACAGGCCAGCAATGAAGGCCAGCCGCCAGCCGTGGTCACCGGCGGGCCGTTGCAGCAGTCCGCCGACAATACCGCTGATGCCTGCGATGCGGCCATTGGCATGTAATAGCCAGGCAGCGGAGAGCCCGATCAGGGCGCCACCACCCAGGGCGCTCCAGGGGGTAAAGGCCTGCCAGTCAATGGTCATGGCGTTGTCTCCGTTTCCGCACAGAACTGTTGGTACAGGGTGTGCAAAATGGCCAGTGCGCGGGTATCGGCGACCCGGTAAAACATCTGCTTGCCTTCACGGCGGGGGGCAATCAATCCTTCCCGTCGTAATACTCCCAGTTGTTGGGATAGCGAGGGCTGGTAAAGCGCCGTCAGCGTTTCCAGTTCGCTGACACTGCGTTCCTTGCCATCGGCCAGTTGGCAGAGCAGCATCAATCTGTCGGGGTGAGACAGGGCCTTGAGCATCTGGCTGGCGGCGCAGGCGTTGGTGCGCAGCAGGGCGGGATCGGGTTGCATGACAGTCCTTTCGGTACTAAACATAATACATTATCAAATAATATATATTATTTGATGTGTCGGAGACAAGGCACTGGGGACGAAGCGGTTCATGTCGCGGCAGGCTCGAATGGCAGTACGCCGTAGTACATGGCAAAGAAATGGCAGACGCTGCCGCCGACGACAAACAGGTGCCAGATAGCATGGTTGAAGGGGATGATGCGGTCCGCCAGGTAGAAGACCACGCCTACCGTATAAGTGATACCGCCCGCCAGAACCAGCCAGAAGCCAGTGTCGTTGAGCTTGGTGGTCAGATCGTTGGAGGCAAACAGGATCAGCCAGCCCATGGCCAGGTAAATGCCGACGCGCAGCATCTTGAAGCGGTGGCCGTACAGGGCCTTGAGTCCAATGCCGGTGAGCGCCAGCGCCCAGATCACTGCAAACAGAATCCAGCCCGTCTGGCCGCGCAGGTTCACCAGCAGGAAGGGGGTGTAGGTGCCGGCAATCAGCCCGTAAATGGCGCAGTGGTCGAGCATCTTGAAGGCCGCGCGCAGTTTTGGGCTGCGCAGGCTGTGGTACAGGGTGCTGGCGCTGTAGAGCAAAATCAGGCTGGCGCCAAAAATGCTGAACCCGACGATTTTCCAGGGATCGCCCATCATGCTGGCGGCGACGATCAAGACCACGGTACCGGCGATGCTCAGCGCCACCCCAATGCCGTGGGTCAGTCCATTCAACCATTCTTCAAGGATCGAGTAGGGCGGTTCCGGGGTCGGGGTGGCAGCCATTGAGGCCCTCTGGCGATGATCGGTGAAACGTTTCTGGAAAAGAGTCTGCATGATGCCGAGTGGCAAAACCCCCTGTAAAGCGCCATTTCGGACAGCCTTTCGTAAAGTCATCGTAAAACCCTTTTCATGCCAGGTTGAAAAGAGGGGTTGCTGACATCAAGGCTTGGGTACGGGCCAGCCTGGCCCAACCAGATTCTGATCAAGCAGATGGAGGACAGGATGATCGAGCACAACAAGCAAGTGGCAGAAGAGTTGAGCAAGCTGTTGGCCGAGAGCTACACCTTGTACCTGAAGACCCACAAGTATCACTGGAATGTGACCGGCCCCATGTTCCATAGCCTGCATCTGCTGTTCGAAGAGCAGTACGTGGAGCTGGCCGAAGCCGTGGACACCATCGCCGAACGCATTCGTGCCCTGGGCTGGAAGGCGCCGGGCAGCTATGGCGAATTTGCGAAGCTGTCCACCGTGAACGATGCCGATGGAGATCCGGCAGCCAGTGACATGATCAAGGAGCTGGCGGCGGATCATCGCACTGTGGCCGAACGGGCCAACAGGGTGTTGAAACTCGCAGCAGAGCATGAAGATGAGGGCTCGGGTGCGGTCGCCAGTGACCGTATCGAGATCCACGAGAAGGCTGCGTGGATGCTATCTGCCCATCTGGGCTGATAGTCAGCACTGATTGCCGGGATAGTGGTAATCAAATGTTCTTCTGAATAGCCGGTGACTATCATGTCGTCATTGCCTATCGAGGCAACCCAATGACGCGTGATGCGCTCACCGTCCGGCCCAGGGCCGCCACTGGATGTGGCGGTACAGGGCCAACCCTCTTCCCCCCTTGGCCGGCATCTGCCGGCCTTCTTTTTTATGGTACGCCACCCGGCCTGTCCACGTGTCTGCGTGTCCCGAGTCAACAAAGACATCACATTCATCACGGGCCACAATGGTTAGCCTGAGTTGAAGTTTGTTTACGGATGACCAACAAGCTGTGTGATAATGGTACTAGCAAGTACCAAACAAGGATTCGGGAGAGCAACATGCAACGTGTCTGGGCATTGCTGGGTCTGACCCTAGCGCTGTGGGGGTGTGCGGATGAGCCGGAACCAGTGGCTACACAGCCCCAGCCGGTGAAACTCTTTACGGTGGACAGTACCGCAGAAGGGCAATTGCGCCATTACCCGGGCAAGGTCGTGGCCACCGAAGGCTCTGAGCTGGCGTTTCGGGTGTCCGGGCAGCTGGTGAAGTTTCCGGTCCGTGCCGGTGAAGAGGTCAAGAAAGGGCAGTTGCTGGCGGCGCTGGATCCGGCGGACTTCCGTAACCAGCTGGCCGACCGTCAGGCCCAGTATGATCTGGCCAACAGTCAGTACCAGCGCAGCATCAGCCTGCATGAGCGTGGGGTGATTTCCGAAGCCCAGTTCGATGAAATTCAGGCCAAGCGCCGTCAGGCGGAAGCGGCACTGAGTCTGGCCCGGGACAACGTGAACTATACCCGGCTGAAAGCGCCCTATGCCGGCACGGTTGCACGCACCCACGTAGAAAATTACCAGTTTGTGCAGGCCAAGGAGCCGATCCTGTACCTGCAAGGCAACAAGAACATCGATATCGAATTTGCGGTGTCGGAGCGGTTCTTTACCAACCTCAAAAAGGATGGTGATGATTACCAGCCGGACCTGCGCTTTGAAGGCGCACCGGACAAGGTGTTCAAGGCCAGCTACAAGGAACATGAGGCCAGCGCCGACGATCGCACCCAGACTTACATTATTACCCTGACCATGCCCAACCCGGACGGCATCATGGTGCTGCCGGGCATGAGTGTGGATGTGGCGATCGACCTCAGCCAGATCATGCGTGAGTCCACCACTTGGCCCCAGGTGCCGGTGGAGGCGGTGTTCAACAAGGACGGTGAAGACGGCGCCTTTGTCTGGTTGTTTGATGCGGACGCCGGAACGGTTTCTGCCACTGGCGTGACGTTGGGGCAGGTCGTGGGTGACGGTGTCGAAATCACTGATGGTCTGGCCGCGGGTGACCGTATTGTCAGCGCCGGGGTGCACCATCTCAAGGATGGACAGGCGGTCCGTGAACTGGTGAAAGAGCGGGGCCTGTAAGTGATGAACATCGCCGAGTACAGCATCCGCCACAAGGTGGTCAGCTGGCTGTTCACCCTGATTCTGTTGGTCGGCGGGGCCATCAGTTTTACCCGCCTGGGACAGCTGGAAGACCCGGAGTTCACGCTCAAGATTGCCATGGTGATCACCCAGTATGCGGGTGCTTCGCCTCGCCAGGTCGAAGAGGAGGTGACGCTGCCGGTGGAGCGTGCCATCCAGAGCTTGCCCTACGTGAAGAACGTCACCTCCATTTCCAGCAATGGCCTGTCCCAGGTGCAGGTGGAAATGAAACCGCGCTATCGGGCCAGTCAGCTCAAGCAGATCTGGGATGAGTTGCGTCACAAGATGACCGACCTGCAGGGCCAGCTACCCCCGGGCGCAGGCACCATTCAGGTAATAGATGATTTTGGCGATGTGTACGGCATTCTGCTGGCCATTACCGGCGAAGGGTACCGCTATCAAGACATGCAGGATTACGCGGACTACCTGACCCGTGAGCTGGTGCTGGTGGAAGGGGTCGGCAAGGTGGTGGTCGGCGGTCAGCGTGAAGAGCAGGTGCTGGTGGAAATCTCCCGGACCCGACTGGCTTCACTGGGCATCAGCCCTGACCGTATTTTCGGCCTGCTGCAGACCCAGAATACGGTGAATCCGGCGGGCAAGGTGCGGGTGGGTGACGAATACATCCGCATCTACCCCACTGGTGAATTCCCCACGGTTCAGGCCATGGGGAATTTGCTTATCTCCGACCCGGGGGCCGACGAGCTGGTGTACCTGCGGGATGTGGCCACCATCGAGCGCGGCTATGCGGAAGTGCCGGGACACCTGTATCGCTTTAATGGAGGGCCGTCGCTGACGCTGGGCATTTCGTTCGCTTCAGGGGTCAATGTGGTGGACGTGGGGGCAAGAGTGGACCAGCGTCTGGCGGAACTGGAATACCAGCGCCCAGCCGGCATGGAGCTGGCCACCGTCTATAACCAGCCCAACGAAGTGGACAAGTCGGTCAGCGCCTTCATGCTGAATCTCGGCGAAGCCGTGGCCATCGTGATAGCGGTCTTGCTGGTGTTCATGGGCTTGCGTTCCGGGGTGCTGATGGGGGGCGTGCTGCTGCTGACCATCCTGGGCACGTTCATCGTGATGAAAATGCTGGCCATTGATCTGCAGCGAATCTCCCTGGGGGCGCTGATTATTGCGCTGGGGATGCTGGTGGATAACGCCATCGTGGTCACCGAAGGGATCCTGGTGGGCATGAAGCGTGGGCTGTCCAAATTGCAGGCCGCCAGCGAGGTGGTGAAGCAGACCGTCTGGCCGCTGCTGGGCGCCACAGTGATTGCCATTATGGCCTTTGCTCCGATTGGGTTGTCTGATGATGCCACCGGCGAGTACACCAACAGCCTGTTCTGGGTGTTGCTGATTTCCCTGCTGTTAAGCTGGATTACCGCGATTACCCTGGTGCCGTTTTTCGCCGAACAGTTCTTCAGTGACAAGGATGTGGGCGGTGCAGATGGAGAAGCCGAGGATCCCTACAAGGGCCGGGTGTTTGTCTTGTACAGGCGCTTGCTGGACCGGGCCATCCATCATCGGGTACTGACGCTGTCCGGCATGGGGGTGTTGCTGGTGCTGGCGGTGCTGGGCTTCGGTTTCGTCAAGCAGGCGTTCTTTCCGCCGTCCAACACGCCCATGTTCCTGGTGGATTACTGGCTGCCCCAGGGCAGTGATATTCGCGCTACCCGTGAGGCATCCGAGCGTCTGGAGCGTTCGTTACTGGAGATGGACAGCGTCACCCAGGTGACCACCACCATTGGTCAGGGGGCGGCCCGTTTCATGCTGCCTTACGCGCCGGAAAAAAGTTACCCCAGTTACGCCCAGCTGATTGTGGAAGTGAAAGACCGTGACAGCATTGATCCGGCCCTGGCCGCGACCCGTGACTTGATCCGCAGTGAACATCTGCAGGCGTTTGCCAAGGTGAAGCGGCTGATGATCGGGCCCAGCCCGGCGGCCTCTATCGAGGCGCGTTTCAGTGGCCCGGATCCCACGGTGTTGCGCGAGCTGGGCCTGAAAGCGCAGGCCATCATGGCCGACGATGGCGCGCTGGAAAGTATCCGCCACGACTGGCGTCAGCAGGAAAAGGTGATTCGTCCGCAGTTTCTGGAAGCCCAGGCCCGGCGGGCCGGGATCAGCCGTGAGGATCTGGATAATACCCTGGCGCTGAACTTCAGTGGCCGCACGGTGGGCCTGTACCGTGATGGCAGCAAGTTGCTGCCGATTGTGGCGCGGCCGCCGGATGATGAACGGTTAAGCGCCAATAATCTCAACGATGTGCAGGTCTGGTCGCCGGTCTATTCCACCTACATTCCCATTAGTCAGGTGGTAGGTGACTTCGAGACCGAGTGGGAAAACGCGTTGATCATGCGTCGCGATCGCAAGCGTACCCTGACGGTGCAGGCGGAGCCCGATGTGCTGGGTGAGGAAACCGCAGACCAGGTATTGCGACGGATTCGCCCGGCGATTGCGGCGCTGGAGCTGCCGCCGGGGTATTCCCTCACCTGGGGGGGCGAATATGAGGCCTCCAGTGATGCCCAGGCGGCGGTGTTTGGCAGCCTGCCAATGGGCTATCTGTTCATGTTCATCATCACCATGTTGCTGTTTGACTCCCTGCGCCAGCCACTGGTGATCTGGGCCACGGTGCCGCTGGCGATTATCGGGGTGACCCTGGGCTTGTTGCTGCTTAATGCGCCGTTCGGTTTCATGGCGCTGTTGGGCTTCCTCAGTCTGTCCGGGATGCTGGTCAAGAACGGCATTGTGCTGGTGGAGCAGATCAAGCTCGAAATGGAGAGTCGCGAGCCGTTCGAGGCAGTGGTGCTGGCGTCCATTTCCCGGGTGCGGCCGGTCTGCATGGCGGCAATTACTACCATCCTTGGCATGGTGCCGTTGCTGTTCGACGCCTTCTTCGAGTCCATGGCCGTGGTAATCATGTTTGGTCTGGGCTTTGCCACCGTGCTGACCCTGATCGTGATCCCGGTGCTGTATACCCTCGCCTATGGCATCAAGCCGGGTAAGGATCAGCATGTGTGAGTCGTGACGGCCCCGGGGCAGGGATGCTGATTTCTGGGGCAGCTTGCCTGCCAGCGATGCCGGGTTAACAGGGCCGCATCGCTGGCCGGCAAGCGTGCCGGCTCGGCCTGTCGAAACTTGCGTCTCAAGGGTGCCTCTGTCCCGGCTCTCTGCCACAATGTGCCAGCCTGACGACTACATGACCCCAAGGAGTACCGATGTTGCTGGCCATTGCCGCCGTGATTGGCGGGCTGATTCTGCTGGTGTGGAGTGCCGACAAATTTGTGGAAGGGGCTGCGGGCACGGCGGCCCATGCGGGTATGCCGCCGTTGCTGATCGGCATGCTGATTGTCGGTTTCGGTACCTCGGCGCCGGAGATGGTGGTATCGGCGCTGGCCGCCCTCGAAGGCAATCCTTCCCTGGCACTGGGTAACGCCTACGGTTCCAATATTTCCAATATCGCCCTGATTCTGGGGGTGGTGGCGGTAATCAGCCCCATTGCGGTGAACTCCGCGATCCTCAAGAAAGAGTTGCCGATTCTGGCCGTGATTACCCTGATTGCCGGTTACCAGCTCATCGACGGCAATATCACCCGCACCGATGCCTGGATTCTGATTGCGCTGCTGGCGGTGCTGATGGGGTGGTCGATCTACGCGGCCATGAGCGGCAAGGGGGATGTGCTCGGTGGCGAGGTGGAAACAGATCTGGCCGACCATCCGTTACCTTTGAAAAAAGCGCTGTTCTGGCTGGTGGTAGGGCTGATCCTGCTGGTGGCCAGCTCGCGGCTGCTGGTGTGGGGAGCGGTGTTCATTGCCCAGAGCCTTGGGGTCAGTGATCTGATCATCGGCCTGACCATCGTGGCCATTGGCACCTCGCTGCCGGAGCTGGCGTCCAGTATCGCGGCGGTGAAAAAGAACGAACACGATATCGCCTTCGGCAACGTGCTAGGCTCGAACCTGTTCAATACCCTCGGCGTGGTCGGTATTGCCGGTGCCATTAGCCCGATGGCGGTGGAGCCCGGTGTGCTGCAGCGGGACTGGGGCCTGATGATGGCGCTGACGCTGGCGTTGTTTGTGATGGGCTTTGGCCTGTGGGGCCGCAAGGGGCAAATCACCCGCAGCAACGGGGTCGGTTTGCTGGTGGTGTATGTGGCCTATATGGCCTATCTGGGGACCAGTCTGCTGGTGACCGCTGCATAACAAGGATTCAATCATGGCAGGGACGTCTGACAAGCTGGAACGCCGCGCATTTCTGTTTTCATTGATTGGGGTAAGTCTGGTATTTGCCCTGATGATGCAGCCCTTCTTTGCCCCCATTTTCTGGGCCTGTGCCATCAGCGTGATCTTCTATCCGTTCCAGAAGCGTGTGCTGGCGCGCTGGCCCAATCGGCGCAACCTGGTGGCCTTGTTAACGCTCACCCTGTGCGTGGTGCTGGTGATTATTCCGGTGTTGTTCGTGGCAACGTCTTTTGTCACAGAAGGGGTCGGGTTGTTCCAGAAAGTCCAGAGTGGCGAGGTCAACCTGGCCGACTACGTCGACAAGATCAAGCAGGCGTTTCCCGGGATACAAGCGTTGGCCGAGCGCTTTGATATTGATCTGGAGCGCATCAAACAACAGGCGGTCCAGGCCTTTACCGGCGCCGGACAGTTTCTTGCCAAACGGGCACTGGCCGTGGGGCAGAATACTTTCCAGTTTTTCCTCAACCTGGCCCTGATGTTGTATCTGGCGTTTTTCCTGTTGCGTGATGGCGACGCCATGGCGGCCATGCTGATTCGTGCCCTGCCATTGGGTGACGAACGCGAGAAGCTGCTTTTCGCCAAGTTTGCCGAAGTCACCCGTGCCACCATCAAGGGCAATCTGGTGGTGGCCATTACCCAGGGGGCCCTGGGTGGGTTGATCTTCTGGTGGCTCGGAATTCCGGGTGCGTTTTTGTGGGGGGTAGTGATGGCGGTGCTGTCATTGATCCCTGCGGTAGGTGCTGGCCTTATCTGGTTGCCGGTGGCGGTGTATCTGTATGCCGTGGGTGACGTGATCAGTGCTACCGTGTTGTTGCTTTACGGTATCTTCGTGATCGGTCTGGTCGATAATATCTTGCGTCCGATCCTGGTGGGGCGGGATACCAAGTTGCCGGATTACGTGGTGCTGTTTTCCACCCTGGGCGGGCTGGCCATGTTCGGGATTACCGGGTTCGCTCTTGGTCCCCTTCTGGCTGCGTTGTTTGTGGCGTTCTGGGGTATCTTTATTCGTGAATTCAATGAGGGCGAACCTGCTGCTGCGTTGTTGGAACAGCAGTCAGACCGCTCCGGGAGTGAATGACCGTGATTTTTCTGCGCATGGTGCTGGCGGCTTCCATAGCCGGTTTGTCTGCCTTCGGCTGTGATGAAGACGAGGATATCTTTGGCGACAGCACCCGCCTGTATTTCCACAACCAGCTAACCCAGAGCTCTGGCGGCAGTAGTGATGATGTGGTGGTGGATTTTTATGTGGACGACATGAATACCCCCCTCAGCGAGGATCGTGGCTATACCGAATCGGGTAATGTCAGCAGCAACCAGATCGAGCTGGATGACGACAACGAAAACCTCCAGTTTGATGTTCGTGGCCGTAGTTCAGGGACAACACTGATCAATGGGCCGATCAACCAGACGCTGGTAGCCGGTGACCGCTATACGGTGGTAATGATGGGGGACACGACACTCGATAATCGCCAATTAAGAAGTTTTCGTTACCAGGATGTAGATGTGGCCAGTGGCCAGATTCGGGTGCGTTTTATCAATACCCTTTCCCGCTTGTCCGGTGATGACCTCAGTGTGACCTTGCCCGGCGGCACCCAGCAGCTTGCATCAGATCTGGAGTATGGCAGCGCCAGCAGTTACACCACTCTCTCTGCGGGTGGCACCCTGCAAGTGGACGTCAACAACCAGACCCAGGGTATCCTGATTGACCAGGTCAGCTGTAATGTCAGCAGTGGCCGAAGCTACGATGCCATCATCGCCTATACGCGCTTTGACAGTGACGATGATCAGATTTCGATTTACTGCCAGCCCTATAGCTGAATCAGGTTAGCTGGAACTTTCTTCGTATTTCTGTTTCCTACCTGCGACAATAACGAATTCGGTTCATCGTTAGCTCGATGGCCGCTTCAGAACGCGAGTATTTGGGAGGAAGTATGCAGAAATGGGGTTGGCTTGCACTGGCCGGAACGGTGGTGCTGTCAGGGTGTGGCGGTGATAGTGATGACGATGTGGAATCGTTTCTCCGTGAGCGCACCGGGATCTATTTCCACAATCAACTGGGCGACCAGAGTGGCAGTGGCAATGAGCAGCAAGACACCACTGTCGATGTGATTATTCGCAATGATCTTTCCGGGCCCCTGTTTGAAGCCCGTGAGTACTCGACTACCGAGCAAGACGGCATGGCATTCAAGCTGGAGTCGGATACGGAAACCGTGCTTTTCGATATCAATAACGCCACTGCCACTCTGGTCGATGACACCGGGATTGCCCTTGCCGCCGGGGAAAACTATACCCTGGTGCTGATGGGGTTACTGGCCGGCAGTGGCGATCAAGTGCCGAAGCTCAAGGCATATGAGCAGATCCCCGCCTCTGTTGACGCCGGTCAGGTTCGGGTTCGTTTTGTTCATGCCCTGGCCGACAAGGCAGACCAGAACATCGACGTTTCGGTGGGTGCCTCGACCCTGGCCTCCGGGTTGGACTACGGCGCGGTCAGTAGCTACCAGACCGGCGCGCCTGAATCATCCTCCACGCTGACCGTGACATTGCAGGTGGGCGCAGCCAGTGCGGTGGATCGCAGCTGTTCGATTCAGCTGGGCAGAAGCTACGATGCGATCATTGCCCATCCCGCCCCGGACAGTACGGGTGTCGCCCTGTACTGTCAGGAAGTGGATGCGGGCTGATCATCCTTTCAGTCTCACCGTCGGGTCCAGGGCGGGGGCCTTTAGGGGCCCGCCCTGGTAGGCGGGTACATCACCAAAACGTGTGTTTGGCCACTGTTGCCAGTCCTTGAGGGCGTTTTCCAGCCGGGTCTGGTCGCGGCCCACAAAATTCCACCACAGCAATACCGGCTGGCTCAGGGGCTCACCGCCGAGCAGCATGAGCCGGCTGCCGGGATCCAGCGACAGCCGTAGTCGATCCCGTCCCTGCCCCAGATAGTAGAGCTCGCCGGTTTCCAGTGTGGATCCCTCCAGAGTCGCCCCCCCTGCGTTGATGCACAATCCCAGCTCAAAGTGCTCAGGCACGGCCAGCGACAACTCGCCGCCTTCGCGAGCGACGATGTCCGCCCCCACCAGCGGTGAAAAGACCTGGGCCGGGGATCGGTGGCCGTTCAGCTCGCCGACAACCAGAGTAAGCTGGGCGCAGTCCTGTTCCCATTGGGGCAGGTCACGGTGATGGGAAAAGGCCGGAGCGGTGTCTTCGTGCTCGGCAGGCAGGGCAATCCAGAATTGCAGGCCATGCATGGGGCCGCTAAACCCCGGCGGGCTTTCTTCGGAGTGGCAGATGCCGTAGCCGGCGGTCATCAGGTTGAGTTCGCCGGGCTCAATGATTTGCTCATACCCCAGGCTGTCCTTGTGCAGCAATGCGCCTTCGAATAGCCAGGTGACAGTTTGCAGGCCGGTATGGGGGTGGGTGCCCACATCCACCGCGTTATCCGGATTGAGGGAGGTGGGGCCGATGTGATCAAGAAAGCACCAGGGGCCGATCAATCGTTGAGTGCGACTGGGCAGGTGGCGAATGATGGGCAGGCCATTACCGAGAATGCTCCGGCGTGAGGCAACAGCATTGAGTGTCAGGGTGGTGGTGAGGTTGGGGCATTCCACCACTTCACCGTCGTGACCGGTATTGCTCATGGTGACCTCCAGGGCAGTGTGTTCGCGGCAGCCTGTTTCAGGAGTATGGTACTCACAGATCGCAAAGCAAAGGCCGCCCCTCGGGTGTGGCTCATCTTCTCGCAGACAGGAGCTCAGCATGGCAACAGTCGCCGTTCACAGCACGCACAAATACCAGCAGGCGATCCATGCCCGCCATCATCAGCTGAGTGCCGATGAGAGTGCTGCGCTGGGTGGTGATGACCAGGGGCCGAACCCTTATGAATTGCTGCTCTCAGGCCTTGGGGCCTGCACTTCGATCACTTTACGCATGTATGCCGAGCGAAAGGGCTGGTCGCTCGGTGAGATCCACGTGGACCTGCGTTTTTACCGGGACGAAGAAGGGGGCGAGCATATTGAGCGCACCCTTCACTGCAGTGGTGAGCTGGAGGTAGCCCAGCAAGAACGCTTGCTGGAGATTGCCGCCAGGACCCCGGTAACCCGTACCTTGCTGCAAGGCACGGCAGTCGCGACACAGTGGAAATAAGCGGCGCCCGCCACGCTCTTTTGGCATACTCGCGCCTCCATTGATTCAACGGAGGCGTTTGCCATGTTCAAGGTCAACGAATACTTCGATGCCAAGGTGGCATCCATTGCCTTTCAAACCGAAACCAAGCCGGCCACCGTGGGCGTAATGGCCCCGGGCGATTACGAATTCGGCACCAGCCAGCACGAAGTGATGACCGTGGTCAGCGGGGCCCTGACGGTGCAACTGCCGGGCGCGACCGATTGGCAGACCTTTGCTGCCGGTGAGACCTTCGAAGTGGAAGCCAACAGCAAGTTTCAGGTAAAGGTAGCGGTAGATACGGCGTACCTGTGCCTGTATGGCTGATCGCCACGGCACGACCAAAAAAGCAACACCACAATAAGAGCGCAAAGGGGGGGGAAGGGATGCCGTTTTTCCCGGCCAGGGATGGTGAATCACTACAGGTAAGAATTATCGGCCGTGGTCAGCCTGTGCTGATGCTGCATGGTTTGGGCATGCAAGGCCGGGACTGGCTGCCTTTTGTACTGCCGTTTACGCGGCGCTATCAATTCTTTCTGCCAGATTTTCGCGGTGCGGGTGGCTCTTCCCGGGTGCGTTTCAACCAGCCTGATGTGTTTCATAATCACATGCAGGATATGGAAGACCTGGTCAGCCATTTCGGTCTGAGTGACTTCTCACTGGTGGGGTATTCGCTGGGTGCCACCACCAGCCTCCATTGGCATGGCTATGGCGATTTCACTCCGGTTCGCCGTTACCTGCACATCGATCAGTCGCCCTGCATTGCCAATGGCAGTGATTGGGCCTATGGGCTGTTTGGTGACCAGCAGGTGCGTTTTTTTTCCCAGCTGGAAGCGCTGTTGGCCTTGTTGGACGGTGCCCCTGACGCAGGCCCTCTCAACCGTCTTGCCACGGGGCTGAGAGAGGCGGTATTGGGGCAGTTGCTGGATATCTTTTCCCAGGTCGCAGGGCGGCCCGAACTCCGCTCTGCCTACCAGTCCACCCGGCGCTGGTCCGGGATGTGGGCCCGGCTGCTGCCGGTGGCCGATGTGGCGGATCTGCGTGCCTACCTGCGCGCGTACCTGTCCCATACCCATGACTATCGCACCACCTCCGGTAACTTCCCTGTTCCGGCTACGGTGCTCACGGGAGCGTTGTCACCGCTATACCCTGCAGCCGGGCAGGCTGAGTTTGCCCGCCATATCCGTGCCCGCCATGTGGTGCTGGACAAGGCGGGGCATGTGCCACTGATGAGTCAGCCGGTGGCGTTCACCCGCGCCCTGGGACGTTTTTTAAACGAATAACGGAATCGGGTTTCGCAAATTGGCGGATTGTCGGTACCATGCGGGCGTCACAGACAACGCCTGAACGGGAGATCGGGGTGGCCGCCATTCATTCCTCTGCACCTTCACTGACCCTGCGTGCTGGCAGCGAGGCGATTGCCCATCTGCGCGAACACGGCTTGCGCCCCGAGGATGTGGATCTGTTGCCCGGGGCGGCAGGGGGTCCCAAGGCGCTGGGCATCAATGGCCTGGACAAGGCCGTGTTCGGCGACTTCCTGACACGTGCCCGTGTGCCGCGGACCCTGATCGGTGCGTCTATTGGCAGCTGGCGTTTCGCCGCCATCAGCATGAGTCAGGACCCGGCAGCGGCGCTGGACCGCCTGGCGGAGCTTTATACCCGTCAACGTTTCCCCAAGGGCATTACTGCCACGGACGTATCCCGCCGCTGCGCGGCCATGTTGTCCGAACTGTTGCAGGACCGGGATCAGCATATTCTCCGTCATTCCGATTACCGGCTGGTGATTGTGGTGATCCGTAGCCGCGGCTTGATGGCTCATCAGGGGCCGCTGGGTCTGGGCCTGGGGCTGGCTGGCCTGATCGGAACCAATCTGTTCAGCCGTCGTGCCACCGGTCTGTTCATGGAGCGGGGGCTGGTGTGCAGTGGCGACGCGCCGTTGCCACTGGGGCCGCTGAATGACTTCACCACCCACCGTATCCCGCTGTCCGCCGATAACCTGCGTGCTGCCTTGCTGGCCAGCGCTGCCATTCCCATGGTGCTCGATGGCGTCACCGAGTTTCCTGGTGCGCCTGAAGGGGTGTACCGCGATGGAGGCATGCTCGACTATCACCTGGATCTGCCTTACCAGAGCAACGGCATTGTGCTGTACCCGCACTTTACAGACCGGGTCATCCCCGGCTGGTTCGACAAGCCTTTGCGTTGGCGTAACGGCGACCCGCACCGCTTGCGTCGAATGCTGCTGGTCTCGCCGTCCCCCGAGTACCTGGCCAGCCTGCCCCACGGCAAGCTACCAGACCGTACCGACTTCAAGCATTACCTCGGCGACGACGCCGGCCGCGAGCAATACTGGAAAACCGCCATCGCCGAAAGCGAGCGCCTCGGTGATGAATTCCTGGAGCTGGTGGAAACCGGCAAATGGGAAGAGCGGTTGAAGGTAGTGAACAGTTAACAGTGAATAGTGAACAGCGTCGCGGAAGCGACCTGGGGTTGTTGAACGCATGAGGCCGCGTCCAGACGTTGGGCGCGGCCTCATGTGTTGAAAAACCGGAAAGGTTGCTCGCGCAACTGTTAACTGTTCACTGAACCCCTGCTAGTCTCCCCCTACCCTCTACCACCCGCCGAGCGTGCCTTTGAACTCAACTGCTTCTCTTTCCAATACCGCGCTTGCCCGCCAGTTGTGGCAGCAGACCTGGCCCATGGCGCTGGGGGTGATGTCGTTGCTCGGGTTTCATCTGGTCGACAGCATTTTTGTGGCGCGGTTGGGCACGGCGCCGCTGGCGGCCCAGTCCTTTACCTTCCCGTTGGCGTTTCTGGTGATCGGGGTGCAGGTGGGGGTGGGCATCGCCATTGCCGCGCTGATTTCACGCTCCATCGGCGCCGGCAAGCAGACCGAAGCCAACCGGCTGGGGGCGCTGGTGCTGGTCGGCGGTGGCGTGCTCCAGGGGTTGCTGGTGGGGCTGTTGTGGCTGGTACAGACCCCGGTGTTCACCCTGTTGGGGGCGTCGCCGGAAATCCAGACGTTGATTCGCCCCTATTGGGCCCTGCAATTGCCTGCCATGTGGGTGGGCGGTGTGGTGTATTTTGGCTACAGCCTGTTCCGGGCCCACGGCAATACCCGCTTCCCGGGTCTGATGATGGTGGTCACCAGCCTGCTCAATCTGGTGCTCGACCCGCTGCTGATTTTCGGGGTGGGGGAGTGGCAGGGTTTCGGTCTGCCGGGGGCGGCACTGGCGACCCTGTTGGCGTTTGCGCTGGGGGGCGTGCTGCTGGTGCTGTCTCTGAAGGGCAAGGGCTGGGTGCAACGTGAGGGCATGTTGCAGCAGATGCGCGACTCGGCCCTGCCGTTTTTTCATATTGCCGGGCCAGCGATGATCAGCCAGCTGATGCCCCCCTTGGCGGCCATGCTGGCCACCGCGCTGGTGGCGCGCAGTGGGGACCAGGCGGTGGCTGCCTGGGGGATGGCCAGTCGTCTGGAGAGCTTCTCCATCGTTCTGGTGCTGGGCATGACCATGGCACTGCCGCCCTGGCTGGGGCGTTGCTACGGCAGCAATGACTGGGACACCGTGCAACGGCTGATGAAAGTGGGCGCGGCCATGGTGGTGGGTTGGCAGGTGCTGCTGGGGCTGTTGCTGGCGGTCCTGGCCGGGCCGCTGGCCGGGATGTTGGTAGACTCGGCCCCGGTGCAGGCCTACCTCACCGTGCTGATTCGCTGGCTGCCTCCCAGCTATGGTTTGCTGGGTGTCTGCATGCTGGTGGTCTCAGCCAGTAATGCCCTCGGCTGGCCCATGCGTGCCATGTTGATTTCCTTCCTGCGTCTGTTCCTGTGCTACCTGCCGCTGTTATGGCTGGGCTTCCACCTCGGCGACTTCGGCGGCCTCGCCCTGGGCGCGGCCTTTGGCAACCTGATGGCTGGTGTGATGGCGTGGGGGATGTATCGACAGGCGCTTTCTTCCGTGAACAGTTAACAGCGTCGCGGAAGCGACCCGGGGTTTTAGAACGCATGAGGCCGCGTCCAGACGTTGGGCGCGGCCTCATGCGTTGAAAACCGAAAAGGTTGCTCGCGCAGCTATTCACTTTTCACGGTTAACTGTTCACTGCTTTCCCTCTCCCACTCCGGTGGTTTCCACAGGTGTTTCAGGCGCTGGGTGAGGGGGCCGCGTTTTGCCATGGCTTTGAACATGTCGGCGTATTCGTGGCACCAGTTGACGATCAGACTGTTGCTGTAGACCGGGCGGGTGATGCCGTATTCCACCGGCAAATCCTGTTTTTCCTCCACGAAGGTGCCGAACATCTTGTCCCAGACAATGAAGACACCGGCGTAGTTCTGATCGATGTATTCCGGGTTGCGGCCGTGATGAACACGGTGGTGGCTTGGGGTATTGAAGACAGCTTCAATGGCCGGGTGAAGCTTGTCCACCAGGGTGGTGTGGATGAAGTACTGGTACACCAGCGACAGGGCATAGCAGACCCCGATCCATACCGGATTGAAACCCACGAAGGCCAGCGGCACGTAGAACAGCCAGCCACCATTGAAGATATTGGTGGCGTTCTGGCGCATGGCGGTGGAGAAGTTCATGCGCTCGGAAGAATGATGGGTGACGTGGGCGGCCCAGAACCAGCGCACCCGATGGGAGGTGCGATGGAACCAGTAATAGAAGAAATCCACCAGCACCCACAACAGCAAGGCCGTCGCCCAGCTCAATTCGATGTCCATGAGCCGGTGGTGGAAGGCAAAGGCATAGACCGGGAACGCGATCAGGCCGGCGAACAACAGTTCGGTGGTCTGGTAGCCCGCGCCTAGCAGGAAGTTGAGCAGGGACTCGCGGCCATTGGCCAGTGCCGGGTTATGGCGGATCTTTCGGTACTCCCACAGGAACAGGCCGATAAACACGGGCGTGGCAACCACAAAGATCAACTGCCGCTCGTCCAGGGCCAGCCAGGGGGAAACGGCTTCCCACAGTGGCATCAATCCACTCTCACGCAGTACATCCTCGAACCATTCCAGCAGCACCATGGGGCCTCCACCGTTATGCGTTGTTGTCATGCAGGCATTATGGGCGGCAGCTGACGGCAGGTATTGACGATGCATGCCGTATTTTTGACAATCGATGCCAAACGACAAACGGATAATCGCCCATGGCAACCCCCATGCGGGTGACCGGAGCCTGGATCCAGCTGCTGACGGATTGGCTGGACCAGGAGAATCTGCCGGCCCCTGAACTGCGTACCTTGCTCGATAGCCGTAGCAGTGCCGATGTGGTGCCGATTCCACTCTGGCAAGACATGCTGGCGCAGGCGGTGGCGCTACGGCCGGGCCGGCCTGCACCGGGGCTGGCCATCGGTGCGCGGATTCAGCCGCGCCATGTTGGCGTGCTGGGGTACCTGTTGCTCACCTGTCGGACCCTTGGCGAAGCCATGCTGGCGTACCAGCGCTATGAATCCCTGTTCTACGGCCAGAATCTGGTCGAGGTGCATGCCGAGGGCGACACCATGATGCTGCGCTGGTCGGGGGAGGACTCCACCGGTGAGTTGGCAGACACCGTGGCCATCGCCAGCCTGGTGGCGTTTCTGCGTCGCCAGCTGGACGATCCGCCCGCTCCGCTGGCGGTGGATTTTCCCTTCGCGACCCCGTCGGCAGCGGCATGCGCCGCCCATGAGGCGTTCTTTGGCTGCCCGGTGCGTTTTGCGCAACCCTGGACCCAGGTGGTGTTCCCGGTGCATCTGCTGACCCTGCCACTCCCGCATAGCGACCCCAGCATGCGCAGCCTGCTGGACCGCCAGGCCAGCGCCATGCTGCTGGCGCTACCGGACTCCGACAGCTTCGATCGTGCCCTGCAACAGGCCATGGTGAGGCTGATGCCCGAGGGCAAGGTCACGCTGCCGCGGCTGGCGGCCACGCTGCACATGTCGGTACGCACCCTGCAGCGTCGATTGGCGGAACGTCAGCTGACCTGGCGCGCACTGCTTGACCGGACCCGCGAGCAATTGGGACGCCACTACCTGGCCGACCCGTCCCTCACGCTGGGGGACATTGCCCTGCTGCTGGGGTTTTCCGAGCACAGCGCGTTCAGCCGAGCCTGGCGCCAATGGACCGGCAGCACACCGGCAGTGGCCCGCCGTCAGCTGCGGGGATTGCAAGGTTGAGCACGAAAGCGTCACAGGATGTGTAGGGGAAATGGGGCCTAAAGTCAGAGAAAACAGCGAGTTAATGTGATTGGCGAGACGCCGCTATCAAAACTGTCCGGGCCCCTGAACAATCCTGTCATTGCTGATTGATACGCATCTTGTTTACCTTGCTGCCATCACGCCCTGTGGGGCAGTTGTGAATTCAGCAGGGGAACACACCCATGAAAACGCGTATTACTGAATTGCTGGGCATCCAGTATCCGATCGTACAGGGCGGCATGCAGAACGTGGGCTACGCCGAATTGGCAGCCGCGGTATCCAACGCCGGTGGTCTGGGCATCATCACCGGCCTGACCCAGCCTACTCCGGAAGATCTGGACAAGGAAATCAAGCGCTGCAAGGAAATGACCGACAAGCCCTTCGGCGTGAACCTGACCATCCTGCCCACCATCAAGCCGGTTCCCTACGAAGAATACGCGCGCGTGATCTGTGAAAACGGCATTCCGGTGGTCGAAACCGCTGGCCGTAACCCGGAACCCTTCATGCCGTTGTTTGCCGATGCGGGCGTCAAGGTTGTTCATAAGTGTACCTCTGTACGTCACGCCCTGAAGGCCGAGAAAGTCGGTGTGGCGGCGGTGTCAGTGGACGGCTTCGAGTGTGCCGGCCACCCCGGTGAAGATGACATTCCCAACCTGGTATTGCTGCCTGCCGCAGCCAAGGTGCTGAAGATCCCGATGCTGGCTTCCGGGGGTATTGGTACCGGTGCCCAGATGGCCGCCTGTCTGGCCCTGGGTGCGGATGGCATCAATATGGGAACCCGTTTCCTGGCCTCTGCAGAAGCGCCGGTTCACGAGAACATGAAGAAGGCCATCGCCGAAGCGTCCGAGCTGGACACCGCGCTGATCTTCCGTCCGCTGAACAATACCGCTCGCGTGTTCAAGAACGCCGTTGCCACCAAGGTAAACGAGATTGAGCGTGAGAAAGGTCAGGACATGAAGTTCGAATACATCGTTGACCTGGTGGCCGGTGTGAAAGGCAAGGCCGCGCTGACCTCTGGCGAAATCGATGGTGGTATCTGGACCTCCGGTATTGTTCAGGGCCTGATCGACAGCTACCCGAGCTGTGCAGAAATTATTGATGACATCATTACCGAGTGTAATGCCACCATCAAACAACGTCTGGCCGGTTTCATCGACGGCTAAACGTTCCCGGTTTTAAACTCGCTCTCCCGAGTCCAGCCAGGGGTTTTCCCCTGGCTTTTTTTTGCCCGCTTTGCGGTCGCAACACGCAACACGAAACATTCCCATACCCTCCGTAGGAGCGCCGGTTATTCGCTACGCTCGGTGGCGGCACGATAGCCGTTGTTAAATGTTAGGGCGCACGAACGAGCCAACCTCTCACTCCCGGATTATGCTGTTGAAAGCCCACAGCTCACAGCTAAAACCCCGGCTTGGTCACCGCCAGATAAATAATCATCGGAATAAAAATCATCACCAGCGGGGTGCTGATGCGAAAGAACAGCCAGTGCCACTGCATCAGCTTTTCATAGCGCTTCATGTCGCCTTTCAGGCGCCATTGTTTCTTGCTGCCTCCGAAATGCGAAATCCAGTAATCAAACACTTCCACCGGGATGAAGATGCCGATGACGATGGCCAGCTTGACCATCAGCCAGTGGGAGTCCATTCCCCAACCGGTAAGCCATACCATGAGTGCGCCGGTGGCCAGCACGATCGGGAAGGCGATGTGTTCCAGCGATGCGCCCCGGTCGAACTGTTCCATGGTCCAGTTGCGACGTTCCAGCCGGTGGGGGTCATCCGGGGTGCGTTGCCAGGCCAGCCAGGCCGATTTCACGTACCAGGTGTAGGCCACCGCCGTACTGAAACTCCAGATCATCACGAAAAGTAAATGAACAAACTTGATTTGTAGATACCAGGGCAGCAGTAGCTGGCGAAGTTCTTCCATCGGGTGTGATCCCTCTTTTTTTCTTCAATCTACGCGGGCCGGTCCGGTGGTGACATGACCAATTCGCCAAGGGCGTTTGTCAGCCCTTGTCAGTGCAAATGGAAGGGGAAGCTTTCACCCTGAGGGAAAGAAAAAAATCACGCAGGAGACACGGAATGGATCTCGGCAAGAATGCGCACATCCGGCTGGAACCGGAAGACGAATACATGCACCCCATTGAAGCTGCCAGCAACTTCAACGAAAGCATGTACATCAATCTGTTTGATCACGATCAGGCCTGCGGTGGCTGGTTTCGTGTCGGGAATCGGCCCAATGAAGGCCATGCGGAAATGTCGTTCTGTTTTTATCTTCCTGACGGGCGCGTGGCCTTCATGTTCCGGCGTGTGTCCATCGACAGCAATGAGGCGCTGGAGGCCGGGGGCATGCGCTTCGAGGTGGTCGAGCCGTTCAAAACCCTGAAGCTGCATTACCAGGGGGAGGCCTGCCTGCTGGATGATCCCCAGCAAATGGAAGACCCCAAGCAGGCGTTTGCCAATAACCCGCGGGTAAAGGTCAGTGCATCGCTCACCTTCACGGGTATGACGCCGGTGTACGGTGGCGAAGCGGTGGATGATAACGGTAACCCGATTGAGGAAGACCCGGACGAATCCTTTGCCCGCGGCCATTACGAGCAGCACATGAAAGGGCAGGGTGAGGTCACGATCGATGGCGAAGCCTTCGCCCTGAACGGGTTTGGGCTGCGCGATCATTCCTGGGGGCCGCGCTACTGGCAAAACCTGTACTGGTATCGCTGGTTGCCGCTGGTGTTCCGTGAGGACTTTGCCGTCAACGTGTCCATTGTGCAGATGGCCAGCGGTCGCCGGCATATCTGGGGCATGGTGTACGACACCCGGGATGGCAGTGAGGCGGCGTACGATCTGGTGGAAACCGCAACACTGTCGTCCACCCTCGATGGCCGCGATCAGGCGACGGCCCAGTCTGTGTCCCTGCGTACGGTCAGTGGCAGGGAGTATCAGATAGAAGGGAAGTCGCTGGCGCTCATTCCCCTGCGTAACCGTCGCCAGACTGATGCCGGCGAGTGGCGTCATACCCGTATTACCGAAGCCATGAGCCGCTTTCATTGTGATGGGCTCACCGGCTATGGCATGTCGGAGTACCTGAACCAGATCGTCGAGGGTGTGCCAGTAGGCCGCCACTGCTGATGGCCATTACCGCAGAGCGTATCGGGCAGGTCTTGCCGGCACGGCTGGCAGGGCAGGTCGAGATTAGCCGTTGTCGTCGCCTGACCGCGGGCGCGTCGGCCGATACCTGGCGTGTGCAGGCTACACTGGACGGGCAGCCACAGGACTGGATTCTGCGGCTGGATGCCGGCGCCGAAGATCTTGGCATGGCGCCGGGCAAAACCTGGGAGGCCCGTGCCCAGCAGGCTGCGGGGGAAGCGGGCTGCCCGGTGGCCAGGGTAGTGACCATTCTGTCGGGGCAGGAAGGACTGGGGGAGGGCTACCTGATGGAAGCGCTACCCGGTGAATCGCTACCGCCGGTGTTGTTGAAGGACGATCGCTACCGCCCGGCACGGGACGGTTTTTGCCAGCAGGCGGCACAGGCGCTGGCGGCCATTCACCGTACCCCGCCCGCTGTCTTGGACGGCTTGCCGGTGCAGGATGCCCTGACCCAGGTAGAGCAACTGTACGCCATGCATCAGGATTACGGTGAAGCCTTGCCTGTTTTTTCCCTGGTCTATGGCTGGCTGAAAGCCAATGCCCCGGAATGTGCGTCCCCGGCGCTCGTGCACGGGGATTTCCGGTTGGGAAATTTTCTGATCACGGACAACGGTTTGCAGGGCGTGCTGGACTGGGAGCTGACGCACCTGGGCGACCCCATGGAAGACCTGGGCTGGCTGTGCGTGAACGCCTGGCGCTTTGGTCGTCGTCACCTGCCTGTTGCCGGTATCGACAGCCGCGAGGCCTTATACCTCGCCTACCAGGCCGCCACGGGCATCACCGTGGACCCGCTCCATGCCCGTTATTGGGAATTGCTCGGCACCTTCAAGTGGGGGGTGATCTGTCAGTACCAGGCGTACAGTTACCTGCGCGGTCATGTGCCCAGCCTGGAGCGCGCCGCCATTGGCCGCCGCGTGGCGGAAACGGAATACGACATGCTGGTCTGCCTGCAGGATCTCACGGAGCTGAACCATGCCCCTTAATCGCCCCACCGCCAGTGAGTTGGTGGCTGCCATTGCCGCCTACCGTCAGCAGCCGGATGCGGATTCCCGGGTCGATGACTACTACGGCAAGATCATTCGCCATCTGGAGGCGTTGCTGGCCCGGGAAGCGACGCTATCGCCGCGCTATCAGAAAAACGAACGCGAGGTGATCAAGCAAAGCGCGGACATTCTGGGTCTGAAAGACAGCGATGCTGCCACGTTGGCAGAGGCGTTTTCGCAAGGCGTGTTGCCTGATGCATTGCAGAAAATTCTGAGCCTCTGGCTTCCCCTGGCCGAAGAAAAACTGGCTATCGACAACCCCCGTTACCCGCTTTGAGGTTCGCCCCTCAAGCGGGAGCTTCGGGCTGCGGGCACGGTTGTGCCCGCGGGTAATGCTACTGTAACTTCTCTGCGTGATAGCGCAGATGTTCATCAATAAAGCTGGCGATAAAGAAGTAGGAATGGTCGTAGCCCGGCTGCAGTCTCAGGGTGCATGGCACGCTGGCCTCTTCGCAGGCGGCGGCCAGGGCCTCGGGGCGCAGTTGTCCGTCCACGTAGAAGTTGTCAGCGTCCCCTTGATCGACCAGTAACGGCAGGTCGCTACCCTGGGCCTTGATCAGTTCACAGCTGTCCCATTCATGCCACAGTTCCCGGTTGTCTCCCAGGTAGCCGCCCAGTGCCTTTTCGCCCCACGGGCATTGGCCCGGATTGCAGATGGGGGCAAAGGCCGAGACGGAGGTGTAGCGGCCAGGGTTTTTCAGCGCGCAGATCAGAGCACCATGTCCGCCCATGGAATGACCGCTAATGGCCTGCTTGCCATTCAGCGGAAAGTGCGCGCTCACCAGGGCGGGCAATTCGCTGGTGACGTAGTCATACATGCGGTAATGCTGGTTCCACGGAGCCTGGGTGGCGTTCACATAAAAGCCGGCACCGGATCCAAAATCATAGCTGTCGTGTTCGCCCGGCAAGTCACTGCCGCGGGGGCTGGTATCCGGGCAGACGATGGCCAACCCAAGTTCTGCCGCCGTGCGTTGTGCGCCCGCTTTCTGCATGAAGTTTTCGTCCGTGCAGGTAAGGCCGGAGAGCCACCACAGCAGTGGTACGGGGTGCTCTTCTGCCGCAGGGGGCAGGTAAATGGCAAAGATCATGTCGCAGTTCAGTACGGTACTGCGGTGCTTGTAGCGTTTCAGCCAGCCACCGAAGGACTTGGTGGCGGAAACCAGTTCGATATCGGACATGAATAATCCCTCGCTGGCACGCCTCACGCTGTCACGCGTATGGGCGTGTTAGCGTGAAGCGTGTTGCGTGTAGGTGTTCTAGAACAAGATGACAGAGCGGATGCTCTTGCCTTCGTGCATCAGATCAAAGGCTTTGTTGATGTCTTCCAGGCCCATGGTGTGGGTCACGAATTCATCCAGTTTGATTTCGCCTTTCATGTAGCGATCCACATAGCCCGGCAGTTCGGTACGGCCTTTAACGCCACCGAAAGCGGAGCCTTTCCAGACCCGGCCGGTGACCAGCTGGAACGGACGGGTGGCAATTTCTTCGCCGGCACCGGCCACGCCAATGATCACGGATTCGCCCCAGCCCTTGTGGCAGCACTCCAGCGCGGAACGCATCACATTGACGTTACCGATGCACTCAAAGGAATAGTCCACACCGCCATCAGTCAGCTCCACGATCACATCCTGAATCGGGTCGCTGTACTGGGTGGGGTTGATGAAGTCGGTGGCGCCAAACTGGCGCGCCATGGTTTCCTTGCTGTCGTTCACGTCGATGGCAATGATGCGCTCGGCCTTGGCCATCACCGCACCCTGAATCACCGACAGGCCGATACCGCCCAGGCCGAATACGGCGACCGTGGACCCGGGCTCCACCTTGGCGGTATTCAACACGGCACCAATGCCGGTGGTGACACCGCAGCCGAGCAGACAGATCTTGTCCATGGGCGCTTCCTTGCTCACCTTGGCCAGGGAAATTTCCGGCACGACGGTGTATTCAGAGAAGGTGCTGGTGCCCATGTAGTGGTGCAGCATCTTGCCATTCATGGAGAAGCGGCTGGTGCTGTCGGGCATCAAGCCCTGGCCCTGGGTGGCACGCACCGCCTGGCACAGGTTGGTCTTGCCGCTGAGGCAGAATTTACACTGGCGGCATTCGGCGGTGTAGAGCGGGATCACGTGGTCGCCCGGCTTGAGGCTGGTCACCCCTTCGCCCACTTCCTGCACGATGCCGGCGCCTTCGTGGCCGAGGATGGAGGGGAAGATCCCTTCCGGATCCTTGCCGGACAGGGTGTAGGCATCGGTGTGGCACACGCCGGTGGCAACGATCTGTACCAGCACTTCACCGGCCTTGGGGCCGGCCACGTCGACTTCTTCAATGACCAGGGGTTTGCCTGCTTCCCAGGCAACGGCGGCGCGTGACTTCATGGTAACTCCAGTAATAACCGAGGGTCGGGAGAGCCGGCGGTGGTGGCGATCGGTCGGTGCCGATGTCCGCCCTGCCGTGGCCGGCGAGTGATGGATTCACTATACGCAGACACGAATGAAGGGATAAGGCACAATATGGCAATAGATTGTTGCTGTTGAGCAATAATAACGCAGAGCAATTTGCCTGATGTCCGACCTTCCATCTCTCATTCACCCGCCCTGTCCAGGAGCGGGTCGGGGGCTTTATGCAGCACTGGGACCGAATTGAAGCGTTTGTGGAAGTGGTGCGTCGCGGCTCTTTTGCGCATGCGGCGCGACATCTGGGCGTGTCCAGTTCCCATGTCAGCCGCTTGGTGGCGAGACTGGAAACCCAGCTGGGCACCCAGTTGTTGTACCGGACCACGCGCCGCCTGACGCTCACGGATGCCGGCCAGGTGTACTTTGAGCACTGTGGCCAGTTGTTCGATGGCTTTCAGGAGGCCCTGGCAGCAATCAGTGATTTCCAGCAGAGCCCCACCGGGGTGCTCAAGCTCACCTGTGCGACGACCTTCGGCGAGCGTTTTATCGCTCCGTTGGTGAATGACTTTCTGGACCGGCACCCGCAGTTGTCTGTGCAGCTGGATTTCACCAACCGCCGGGTGGATATCGTTGATGAGGGGTTCGATGTGGCGATTCGCACGGGCGCCTTGCCTGATTCGTCGCTGATTGCGCGCAAGCTGTGTGCCCGTCGGGAGTATGTGGTGGGGTCGGCAGGCTACTTTCAACGCCATGCCCGCCCCCATACCCTGGGTGAGCTGGGCCGGCATAATTGTTTGCGCGGGTCCGCCAGCCAGTGGAGCTTTGATGTGGATGGCCAGCACCGTCACCTGAAAGTGCAGGGGAACTGGCAGGGCAACTCCGGGGTGGCGTTACTGGATGCGGCGCGAAAGGGGTTAGGGCTGGTGCAGCTGCCGGATTATTACGTGGAAGCCGATCTGGAAAGTGGCGCGCTGGTCAGTGTGCTTGACCAGTATGCGTGCACCCACACTGCCGTCTGGGTGGTGTACCCGCGCCACCGTCACCTGTCACCCAAGGTCCGGCAGTTTGTGGATTTTCTGGTGGCGTCGTTTGCCTGAAAATCGCTTCAGCCACGACCCCGCGGCGCACCAAACAGAACGTGATCAATCCAGCAGGGCGCGCAGGTTGGCGATGCTGGCTTCGGCTACCGCATCTTCTTTGGCTTCGTCTTTCTGTACGCCGATGCCAAGGTAGTCGATATCTTCCTGGGGAATTTCTTCCAGGAAACGGCTGGCGGCGGTATCGATTTTTTCGCCGTACTGTTTGCGGGTCAGGGCCTGTGTCATGGCCAGGGTCTCGCGGGCACGGGTAATACCCACATACATCAGGCGTCGCTCTTCGACGATGTTGTCTTCCTCGATACTGGTGCGATGCGGCAACAGCTCTTCTTCTACGCCCATCATGTAAACGTGGGGAAATTCCAGCCCTTTGGAGGCGTGCAGGGTCATCAGTTGCACCCGGTCGGAATCGTCTTCTTCTTCCTGTTGCTCGAGCATGTCCAGCAGCACCAGTTTCTTGATCACGGCCTCCAGGTCGCTGGCGCCGTCGTCTTCCTCTTCCTGCTTTTCCAGCATACGTTCAATGCTGCGAACCAGCTGCCAGACGTTTTCGATGCGCTTTTCACCAATGCGCGGGCTGGAGGCGTTCTGCATCAGCCAGCCTTCGTAGTCGATGTCGGAAATCAGTTCGTTAACGGCCTGCAAACTGTTCTGGCCAAAGCAGAACTCGCGCTTGGCATCCAGCCATGCCTTGAATTTCTGCAGCTTCTCGGCGGACTTGGGTGCCATCACCTCGCTGAGCGCAAAATCATCGCAGACATGGTAGAGGCCTTGCTCACGTTTGAGCGCCCAGGTGGCCAGCTTTTCCAGTGTGGTCGGGCCGATTTCGCGGCGTGGCGTATTGATGATGCGCAGGAAAGCATTGTCGTCATCCGGATTGACCAGCAGCCGCAGGTAGCACATCAGGTCCTTGATCTCGCTGCGCGAGAAGAAGCTGGTGCCGCCGGATACCTTGTACGGGATCGACAGGCTCTGCAGTTTCATTTCCAGAATGCGTGACTGGAAATTGCCGCGATAAAGAATGGCAAAGTCTTTCCACTTGAGGCCGTGCTGTAATCGGCGGTGGAAGATGTCGCTGGCGATCCATTCGGTTTCGGCATCTTCATCGCGCAGGGCAGAAAAGCGAATCGGTTCGCCGTAGCCGTAATCGGACCACAGGGTTTTTTCGAATACGTGAGGGTTATTGTCGATGACGGTATTGGCGGCCTTCAGAATGCGGCCGGTAGAGCGGTAATTCTGTTCCAGCTTGACGACTTTCAGTGCGGGCCAGTCTTCCTGCAGCTGTGCCAGGTTTTCCGGGCGGGCTCCGCGCCAGGCATAAATGGACTGATCGTCATCGCCCACCACGGTGAACTTGCCCTCTGGCAGGGTCAGCATTTTTACCAGCTCGTACTGGGCGCCATTGGTGTCCTGGTACTCATCCACGAGCAGATACTGGATACGGTTACGCCACTTTTCCAGAATGCGCGGCTGCTCCTTGAACATGCGTGCCGGCATCAAAATCAGGTCATCAAAGTCCACCGCGTTGCACACCCGCAGCATGCGGTCGTAACCCCCGTAGGCCATGGCGGCCCGCAGGGTCTCGTCGGAGTCGGCGGTGCTCACCGCTTCCTCCGGCAATACCAGTGCGTTCTTCCAGTCGGAGATGTGCTTGTGGATCACGTCCACCGCGTCCAGGTCCCGCTCGGAGTCACCCTGGCGAAGAATTTCCTTGAGGATCTCCTTGCTATCGGCGCCATCGAGAATGGAAAAGCCATTGCGCAGGCCGCAGGCTTTCAGCTCGGACTTGAGAATGCGCAGACCCAGATTGTGGAAAGTGGAGACGATCAGGCCCCGGGTCAGGTCGCGACTCACCAGGGACTGCACCCGTTCTTTCATTTCACGGGCGGCTTTGTTGGTAAAGGTCACCGCCGCGATGTGCCGCGCCGACATGCCCCGCTCCTGGATCAGCCAGGCGATCTTGCGGGTGATCACGCTGGTCTTTCCGGAACCGGCCCCGGCCAGCACCAGCAAGGGGCCATCGGCGTAGTGCACGGCTTCCTGTTGGCGGGGATTGAGTTTGCTCATGGGGTGCAGTCCGGTTCGGGAGTGGGGCAAAGGCGGGTATGATACCAGCGTCGTGGCTGCACTCCAGATACCGGATGTCAGTTGATCGCCCACTTGTCGTGAACGGACCCACCATGCGCCTGGATTATTTTCTTGCCCACAGTACTGGCCTCAGTCGCAAGCAGGTCAAGGTGCTGATCGGCCGTGGCGAGGTGCAGGTGGAGGGCGAGCCCCGGCCCAAAGCAAATACCCCGCTGATCAGCGGGCAAGGGGTATGGTTGCGCGGCGAGCCGGTGACGTTGCCGGGGGCGCGCTATCTGATGCTGCACAAGCCTGCCGGGGTGGTGTGTTCCACGGATGATCCGGAGCATCGTACGGTGCTGGATCTGCTGCCGGGGGAGCTGCGCCGTGATGTGCACCCCGCCGGGCGACTGGACAGGGACACCACCGGGCTGGTGCTGCTCACCAGCGACGGCGACTGGTCCCATCGATTGACGTCCCCCAATCATGCCTGCGCCAAACGCTACCGGGTGCGCTGTGCAGATCCCCTGAGTGAGCAAGACCTGCAGTCACTGCGTGACGGCGTTCTGTTGCGCGGCGAAGACAAGCCTACCTTGCCGGCCACGGCAGTGCGGGTGAGCGAACGGGAGCTGTTGTTGACGATTACCGAGGGGCGTTACCACCAGGTGAAGCGGATGCTGGCGGCCCGGGGCAACAAGGTGATCGGGCTGCATCGCGAACAGATCGGCGAGATCGCTCTCGACGCCGCCTTGGCCCCCGGTGAGTACCGTCAGCTCACCGAGGAAGAGATCGCTGGCGTGTGATGGGCTGATCGCTGTTTCTCACTGCAGGAGCTTGCTTGCAAGCCAGCTCCTGCAGAAAGTGCGTTTTACCCCAGCTGTCCCTGCAGCTCCATCACGTCGACGGTGCGCTCCGGGTTGAGCGGGTCGATCAGGGTTTTGGCATCTTTATAAACGCGCGGGGTTTTGTAGAGCATCGCCACCGCTTTCACATGGCTGGGGCAGACATAACGGTCCGGCATTTCCTGTTGCAGCCAGGCGCGCACTTTCGGTGCCTGGTCCGAGCCCATTTTCGGGAACAGGTGATGCTCCACATGGTGGCTGAAGTGGAAGTGCAACGGGTCGATCCAGCGCCAGGCGCGCACGCTCATGGAGTTATCCACCGGGTGGTTGTTGTCCATCTGTGGGCGCAGCATGTGGTTGGTGAGAATGTAGCTTTGCCCGATGAAGTTGATGATCGCCATGGGAATCAGCACGGTAAAGACCGCCAGCGGGCCGGACAGGATGGCCAGGGCAATCCACGCCGCCATGCACAGGTACGACTGGCGAATGGCCTTGGTGCGGTTGAATCCCTTGAACTCCTCACGCTTGCGGGTCTGCATGCGCAGCACCAGCTGGGCATGGAACATGAAGGAATAGAACAGGAACAGGTAGCTGTACCAGGTACGTCCACCGGGGGCGAGCTTGGTGAAGTTGGCGGTGCCGGGGTGCTTTTCGTAGCGCACCAGGGTGCCGAACGAATCCGGGTCCTTGTCGCCCAGATTGGTGTGCGCGTGGTGGGCCACGTTGTGCCAGCGGCGCCAGAATTCCGGCGGCACCAGCGCCGGCCCGAAGCCGATCCAGCCCAGCAGGTCCTGCATCTTGCGGCTCATGCCCAGCGCGCCGTGCAGCACTTCATGGGCCAGCAGGGCCTGGCAGGCCAGGGTGTGCCCCGCCAACAGACTCAGCAGCAGATTGCCCCACCAGGGCAGGTCGAGCATCAGGATGGCGGTCAGACTGGCCACGATGATGCTGGTCATGGGGATGAACCACAGGGCGCGACGGGGGCGGGCGCGGAAGGTGTCCGGCCCCAGATCCTTTTTCACGGCATCACGGATAGCGCGGGCGTCGTCGGCGCCAAACTGGCGGCTGTAGCTGGCTTGGTTGCTGTTCATCTTCGGTCCTTGGTGCGAGCACCGGCAGGGAATCTTGATGCTGCGCATTTTGGTGAACAGTCGTATTCAGGCGAAGTGCAGGGCTGGACAGTATTCGGTCATTTTCGGACAGGGGTAGAAGTAGCGTATAGTAGAGGGCATGAGTCGCGAACGCTTCATACAACTGGACCCCGGCACTGGCCGTTCACCGGTTCCCGTCAACTACGTACGGAACCTGGTGGAGCTGATTGCGGACGTGGGTGTGGACACCCGCCGCCTGCTCAATCGCGTTGGCCTGAACGAAGCCGAGGTGTACAACCCGGAGCCGGCACTGCGCTTTGAGCAGTTCCGCCGGGTGATGGTGGGCGCCCGCGAGATGACCGGCAACCCGGCGCTGGGCCTGACTCTGGGCCAGCAGCTGACACTGACGGCGCACGGCCTGCTGGGCTATGCGGCGATCAGCAGTGCGGATCTGGGCGATGCCCTGCGCTTGCTGGAGCGCTATTTCCGCACCCGCACCCGTTTGTGTGTCCCGCGTATTGAGCCCACGGATGCCGGGGTGCGTTTCTGCCTGATCGAAAGCGTACCGCTGGGCGACATCCGTGAGACGTATCTGGAAGTGGTGGTGGCCGCCGTGGTTGGCGGGATTCGCTACCTGCTGGGCGACCGGTTCCGGGGCGCGGTACTGGAGCTGCCGTATCCGGCGCCGGCCCATGCGGAGCGGTATCACCAGCTTCTGGACATGCCCGTGGAGTTCGATGCCGACGTCGCCGCGCTGCGTCTGCCGTCGCGCTTGCTGGACGAGCCCTTCACCCTGTCGGATCCGGCCTCCCGGCAGATGGCCGCGCAGAAGTGCGAAGAAGAGCTGCAGCGCCTGGAGGCAGACCAGGATTGGGCCAGCCGGGTGCGCGCCCGTCTGATGCAGGCCGAAGGCATGCTGCCCAGCCTGGAACAGCTGGCCAGTAACTTCCATGTGACCTCCCGGACCCTGCGCCGGTACCTGAACGCCCTGGGTGTCAGTTATCGCTCGCTGCTGGAAGAAGTCCGCATGACCAAGGCCATGGGCTACCTGCAGGCCAACATCACCGTGCAACAGGTGGCCATGCGGTTGGGCTATGCCGACCCCAGCAACTTCGCCCGAGCCTTCCGTAAGTGGACCGGTCATCCGCCGAGCCATTTCCAGCCCTGATTCGTATCTTCACGCACCACACATAGACGGCTGTGGAAAACCGTTTTCCTTTGTGGGCCGTTTTGTCCTGTGGGAGCGGTGGTCCCACCGCGATCTTTTCCAATGTGTGGGTATCGCGGTCGAACGGCCGCTGCCACGGTGGTTGACGCGCAGAGAGTCTCATCTGGCAATCACTCGCCCATAACGCTAGTGTGGCCCGTCCACCCTCGTGAATAACAACGACCATGAGCAATCACGAACCCGTCCTGCTGGTCTCCCGACACAATCGTCCCATTGGCAGTTGCCAGCGCGGGCGCATGCAGCGTCAGCGGTTGATGCATCGTGCCTCTTATGTGGTGGTGCAGGATCTGGCCGGGCGCATCTGTGTGCAGCAACGGTCGGCAGACAAGCACTTCTACCCGTGCGGCTGGGATCTTGCTGCGGGTGGGGTGATGCGTCCGGATGAATCCGTGGCCCGTGGGCTCAGCCGGGAATTGCATGAAGAGCTGGGTGTGCGCCGCCAATTTTCCCGTTGGCAATGGTTCTGGTTCGCCAATCCGCACCATCAGGTCTGGGGGGCGCTGGCGTCGGTAACGGTCTGTCAGCAGGCGGTGTCCCTGAGTGACGAAGTGGTTGACGTGAAGTGGATGTCAGCCAGCCAGGCACTGGCCCTGCCGGAGGCAACGCCGGATACCCGCCATGCCCTTTCCTTGCTGTTGTCATCGACCTTCTGAGCGTTTTCGTCCTTGTGATCCACGGTGCCGCTGGGTAGCGTTTCCCCCTCTAGCAGGAAAGAGTTGAGAGCGTTATGACCCAGCGATTCAGTGTGGCCGGCAAACGAATTTTGATTACCGGTGCCTCCAGTGGTTTTGGTGCCCGCTTTGCCGTTGCCCTGGCAGAGGAAGGGGCGGATGTGGTGCTGGCGGCCCGTCGAGTGGAAAAGCTCGAACAGACCGCAGAGGCGGTGCGCAAGCTTGGCCGTGAGGCCACGGTGGTGGCCATGGACGTGAGTGATCACGCCAGTGTGGGTGCCGCCTTCGACAGCATGCCGCCAGTGGATGTGGTGGTGAATAACGCGGGCATTTCCCACGAAGGCCCCACTGACAGTCTCACCGAAGAAGAGTGGGATGCGGTAGTGGACACCAACCTGAAAGGGGTCTGGGCGGTCTCCAAGTTTGCGATCCAGAAATGGAAGCAGGATCAGCGTCCTGGCAGCCTGGTCAACATTGCCTCGATTCTGGGGTTGCGTGTGGGTGGCCGTGTTGCGGCATACACCGCATCGAAGGCGGCGGTGGTGCAGCTGACCAAATCCCTGGCACTGGATTTTGCCCGCTACAACATTCGTTGTAACGCCATTTGCCCCGGCTATGTCGAAACCGATATCAACAAGGATTTCTTCGATAGCCCGCAGGCAGAAAAAATGCTCAAGCGCATCCCCTATCGCCGTCTCGGACAAATCGATGAACTGGTCGGCCCGCTGCTGTTGCTGGCATCGGATGCGTCTTCCTACATGACGGGTGCCATCATTGCCGTGGATGGCGGGCACCTCTGCAATACGCTGTAAACAGCGTTTCACTGAATTCACCGAGGACAGATCATGGATTTCTCCCTGAGCCCGGAAATCGAAAACCTGCGTCAGAAAGTGGCGGCGTTTGTTGAAGCGGAAATCATGCCGCTGGAAAGCGACAAGGCGAACTACGACGAGCACGAAAACTTCAAGGAAAGCGTGGTCGACGCACTGCGCGACAAAGCCAAGGCCCAGGGCCTGTGGGGTTTCCAGTTGCCCAAAGAACGTGGTGGCCAGGACGTGGGTGTGGCCGGCATGGCCGTGCTGTATGAAGAAGCGGCTCGCAGTCCGTTTGGCCCGGTGGTGTTCAACTGCGCGCCGCCGGATGACGGCACCATGATCCTGCTCAACAAGATTCTCAACGACGAACAAAAAGCGCGCTGGTTGCAGCCGTTGATCGACGGCAAGGTGCGTTCCGCATTTGCCATGACCGAGCCCGATGGCGGTTGCGGTTCTGACCCGTCACTGACCTATACCACCGCCACCAAAGACGGTGACAACTGGGTCATCAATGGCCGCAAATGGTTTATTACGGGTGCCGAAGGAGCGCAGACCTTTATCCTGATCGCCAAGACCAGCGACGATCCGCGCAAGGGTTTGACGGCGTTCCTGTTCGATGCCGACCAGCCCGGTTGGGAAGTGGTACGTCGTATCCCGATCATGGGTCCGGAAGAGCACGGTGGTCACTGTGAACTGAAATTCGATGGGCTGGTGATTCCGGACGAAAACCGCCTGCTGGAAGTGGGCGACGGTCTCAAGGTTACCCAGATCCGTCTGGGCACGGCCCGTCTTACCCACTGCATGCGTTGGCTGGGTCTGGCCAAGCGCTGCATGGAAGAAGCGGCAGGCTATGTGGAAAACCGCATGAGCTTCGGCACCACGCTGGCCGAGCACGAAGGCGTGCAGTGGATGCTCGGTGATGTGGCCAAGGAAATCGAAGTGGGCCGTCTGCTGACCATGCAGGCTGCCTGGATGCTGGATCAGGGTGACTTCGCCAAGAAAGAAATTTCCATGGCCAAGATCCACGTGGCCGATACTCTGCACAAGGCCGCGGATACCGCCATTCAGCTGTGCGGTGCTCGCGGTTACTCCAAGGATACCCTGCTGGAGTGGATCTACCGCTATGCCCGTCAGGCCCGTTTGGTAGACGGCGCCAGCGAGGTGCACAAGATGGTGCTGTCCCGTTTCTATCTGAAAGAGAAACGCGGTTTCTTCAAGTGGGGCGTGTAGCGCTGCTTCGCAGCGGCAATACGTGAGACGCAACACGCTTCACGCACCACGGATCATGCAAAACTAAAAAGCCCTGCATTTGCGGGGCTTTTTTAGTGCCAGAATCGTGAGTGCCGCTCAAACGATTATTGTAGGAGTTCCGCTTGAGGAACGAACCGTGCGAAGCACGGAATCGGCAGAGGGCGATCAGAGATATACGGGTTCGTTAGGTATGTACTGAAAACACCCTTCGTTCGCCTCGCTGTGCCCGGTTGGCGTCTCAAGCGACGCACCTAAAGAGCGCCAGATTTTTTTGATTGGTGTTACCCGTTGGTCGCCCGGCGCAATGTTCGAGCCGGGGTTTCGCCGAACCGCGCGCGGTAGGCGCGGGAGAAATTGCTGACGTGGCTGTAGCCGATTTTTTCGCTGACTTCCTTCACCGATAGCTCGCCACCTTCCAGCCAGCGATTGGCGGCGGTCATTCTTTCGTTGCGCACATATTCGGCACAACTGAGGTGAAACTTTTGCCGGAAAAGTTGATCCAGACGACTCTCCGTCATGCCCCCCTGGCTAGCCAGGGGGGCGATGGAAAGGTCATCGTGAAGATGGTTTTCGATGTGGTTGATGATATCCGTCAGCGCCTGCTTTTCCCAGACAATAATGCGATCTTCATTAAAGTCATCATCACAGAATAGCTCGATGATTTCTGCCAGAAACAGGTTGGCAATACCTTCCAGTTTCAGCATGCGGGCAGTGCCGCGGGCGTTGTGATCAAACAGGTTTCCGCCCAGTTGCCGTAAACGGCTGCTGGGGGAAAACGACTGGCCAATCTGAATCTCGCCAAAATTTTCGTCGCGAAAAAGCGATAGCTTTTCCGGTAGTTCGCCACCGAAGCGCTCCAGCAAGGGCGCAAGCGTGGATGCCACGCCCACATGGCGAATCAGTTGCCCCTTGAACAACCGGAAGCGGCTGCCTGATGGATCCACACGCATCAGCAAGGCGGAATCGTTGCTCAGGCTGAAGGTGTTGCCATTGGGGTAACTCAATTCAGAATGGCCTTGCAGGTGCATGGCGGAGCCGATCCAGGGCTCACTGAAACTGTTCTGTACCTGCACATGGCAGTCATCCAGGGCTTCGTATTCCATGCGGTACAGCACCATGCCGCTGGCAAACTGCAGCCGCTCCATGCGTCCGCGAATGCCGGGCAGATCAAAGGTCTGGCCACCATTCATATGGGCTACCACCAGGCTGGATGGCGTTTCGTTGTTGTTTTGATTTTCCATAATGAAAATGGCCTGAAGGCACTAAAAAGAATGAAAGCCCCGGGAAAATGATAAAACCCCGGAAAATGACATAGGCAGCAAGTGGTTCTCACTCAAGCCGATCTCTACCCTACAACGCAGAAGCAAAAAAATCATGTCGGGGTAGGTCATGTCTTTTTTTAATCGACGTCACCATGGTGGCGAGTCTCGCGCTGTTCGCGCAGAAATACTGTGTGCTTTCGGGACGGCGCTGGCGTTCTTGTTGCTGCTGCCGGGAGCAGCAAGCGCGGCGGCGGATGGTACCGATGGCAGTGGGCATGACGGTGTGACCGGTGGGCAGGGGCAGGATGGCAGTGACGGCGGGCCGTTTGATGATGGGGGCAACGGTGGCGATGGTGCCAGTCTTGTTTACTCGGACGCTCCTGCCTATGAAGCGTCGACCACAACCGGTATTGACGCGGACATAACGGATCTGACCTCCCTGGCGGGTATCAATAATGGTGACCAACTCCGCGTCACGGTGAATGGTGTTGTTACCAATATCACCATCAATACGGGCGATAAACTGATTGATCTGGCCGCAGCCATTGACCAGATCATCACCCCCTTTGAGATGAGCGCCAGTGTGACTGAAAGCGGGTCGGGCGGTGACCAGCTAATCATCGAGGGCGCGCAGAACTTCCTGGATCTGCAGATTACCAATATCACGGGCACGCCAATTTCGGCCACGGGGATTAATTTTGTGAACCTGCCTGGTTCCTTGGGGGATGCCTCGCGCCCCTTTAGCCATGGTGGTGACGGCGGTGATGGCGGCGCTGGTTCTGTCCTCAGTCCAGGGGATTACTACTTCACCTTTGATACCTCGGGCGGTGATGGCGGGGCGGGCGGTTTCTCGGATTACTTTTACGGTAATGGCGGTAACGGCGGCAATGGCGGGGCCGGATTGCATATCACCTCTGCGGGGGATCGCTTCACCCTGTTCAACGGTGCGGAATTTCTTGGCGGTAACGGTGGCGACGGCGGCGCGGGCGGTGCGGAGGGCATTGGCGGCGATGGCGGAGACGGCGGCGCAGGCATTCAGGCCGACGCGAGTGCCGAAATCACCATCAGTGCCGGTGCGCGGGTTGTAGGCGGGGATGGGGGCCAGGGCGGAACCGGTGGCTCTCCGGGCACCCATGGTATCGGCGGATACGGTATCACCGGGGCCGATCTGGATATGACCCTGGCGGGGGCCGTGAACCCCGGGGCCAACCAGTCCACCGCCATTCACTTTGCCGGTGGCTACAACCGCCTGACCCTGGAAAGCGGTTACAGCTTGGGTGGCAATGTGCTGGCCGATGGCAGCATTGATGTGCTGGCGCTGGGCGGGGATGATGATGGCACCTTCGATACGAGTGTTGTGGGAGTTACCTTTCAGGGTTTTGAAGGGTACGAAAAAACCGGTGTCAGCAACTGGACGCTGACAGGCGCAAGCGCTCAGGACTGGTGGGTGCGGGAAGGAACACTGAGTGGTGAGCTGAGCACTCTTGGTGGTGATATCCGCAACGATGCGCATTTACGAGTGATGGATTCTCTGGGAGTATCAGATTATTACGGCCAGATCAGTGGCAGTGGCGATGTGTCCTGGCAGGGAGGGCCGATCTTCGTCCGCAACCCGCAGACTTACACCGGGCTTACTCTTATCCTGAATGGCATGGTGAACGTGTTTTCGGCCAATACCTTTGCCGGTGACATCCTTCTGGATGCTGTCTCAGCATTAACCTACTTCTACAACAGTACGGGCCAGTATGACGGCAGGATTTCGGGTGGCGGAGACGTCAACCTGTTTGACAGCCGCATCATCTGGACGGCGGATCATGACTTTACGGGGACGACCTATATCTCTGGAAGCACTGACAAGTTGTTTCAGCTGACACTGGGAAACGGGGGGAATACGGGATCTATCATTGGGGACGTGGTCTTCAATGGTTCAGCAGCCAGTAACCTCATCATCGATCGGGGTAACGACTATCACTACGATGGCGTGATCTCCGGCAACGGCAATCTCTTCAAATTCGGTGACGGCAATTTTTATCTGTCGGCAAACCATGCCATTAACGGCGAGGGCCGTGTCTACGAAGGCGGGATGTACGTAAACGGTGCCATGAATGGCCTGATGATGTCTGTCCGCAATGGCGGCCTGCTGGGCGGTAATGGTTCGCTGGGCAATACCACCGTACTGTCAGGCGGTACTCTGGCACCGGGGGATGGTCTGGGTGCGCTCACTATCAACGGTAATCTGACCCTGGAACAGGGCAGTTTGCTGGATTTCCAGTTCGGTGCGCCAAGCGGTGATTTCTCCACGCCGGGTTCCAGTGACAGTGTCTCCGTGAACGGTGATCTGGCCATCAATGGCACGACGCTGACGCTCAACGATGCTGGCAGTTTCGGCCCGGGGTTGTATCGCCTGTTTGATTACACCGGCACGCTTTCCGAAAGCAACGGCGGCCTGCAACTGGCCAACCCGGACTCATCACTCACCCTGCAATACCTGTCCGGCCCCGGGCAGATCAATCTGCTCAACACCGGCGACATGACGCTGAATTTCTGGAATGCCAACGGCTTGGCAAGCGGCACCACCCAGGGCGGAGGCAACGGCACCTGGACGGCCAGTAACTCTGTCTGGGCCGATGCCACTGGCACCGTCACCGGCCCCATGATCCCCAGCCCGGGCTTTGCCATCTTTGCGGGGGATGCCGGCACGGTAACGGTGTCCGACGCGGATGGCGCGGTGCAAGCGCAAGGGATTCAGTTCGCCAGCGATGGTTACCACGTAGAGGGTGACGGCCTCACGCTGACTGGTGCGGGCGGTGAAATTCGTGTTGGCGATGGCAGTGCGGCCAGTAGTGGCTACGAAGCCTCTATCAGCAGTGTAATCAGTGGCAGCAACGGCTTGATGAAAACCGGAGAAGGCACGCTGGTACTGGGGGGCAGCAACGACTATGTCGGAGACACCGTTATCACTGCCGGCACCTTGCGTACTGTGCAGCATGACGCGTTGGGGGATGCCAGTAACCGCCTTGTTCTGGACGGTGGTGCGTTCCATGTAGAGGGGGCAGCAATGACCAGCCTCTTCAATCGTTATCAACTGGCACTGGGCAGCCAGGGCGGCACCCTCGTGATGTATCAGGATGCGACTATCCGCAGCGACCTGAGCGGTACCGGGGCGCTAATCGTGAAGGGCCCCAACACCCTGGACCTGGAAGGCAGCAATGACTTCTCCGGCGGCCTAATGATTGCCGGCGGCATTGTGCAGGGTGAGGTCAGCGCATTGGGCTCCGGTTTCATCGAGAATAACGCTTATCTTGCGCTGCTAGATGCCGGGCAAGCCGAGCTGGGCAATGACCTGTCCGGCTCCGGCTTGATCAATATGGGCGGCGGGGGCGAGGTTCGACTGACCGGTAATAATGCGCTGTTCAGCGGCGATTTCCGTCTACTTAATGGCGCCTTGATCGGTGACGCGAATGCCTTTGGCAGCGCCACCATCGAGAACCAGTCTCGACTGGTGCTGGATCAAGCGGCGGACGGTATTTTTGACAACACCCTGTCCGGTAGCGGCGACCTGGAAAAAACCGGCAGTGGAGCCGTGAGTTTGGAGCAGGATGCGGTTGCCTTCAGCGGCAATACCGTCATTCAGCAGGGGCGCGTCAACGCCAACAGCAACTGGAGCAATAGTACCTTTACTGTAGAAAACAACGCCGTGCTCGGCGGTACAGGCCAAGTGGGGGATACCACCATTGAGTCCGGTGGTACGTTGGCCGCAGGCAACTCCATTGGCACCTTGAACATCAACGGTGACCTGACTTTCAACAGTGGCAGTCAGTTGGCACTGGAAGTGGATCCGGCCAGCATCAACAGCGACCGGATCGAGGTCAGCGGCCAGGCCAATCTGGCAGGCTCGGTGCTGCATGTGGGCAACGACGGCACCTACCAGCCTTTTAGCACCTATACCTTTCTCAACGCTGCCGGTGGCATCAACGGCCAGTTCGATGGTGTTACGTCTAACTATGCCTTCCTGAACCCGGTATTGAGCTACGGCAGCAATACCGCGTCGCTGGAATTGCTGCGCAATGATCTGTCGTTTGCCAGCGCCGCACTGACTGAAAACCAGCGTGCGGTAGCCTTGAATGTGGATGGCATGCCCATTACCCACAGTCTCTATCGGAAGGTCTTGCAGATGAGCAAAACGCAGGCGGCTGATGCGTTCCAGGCATTCAGTGGTGACAGTTTGCTGGCGGGTTTAACGGCTGGGCAGCAACTGCAGCAACGATTCGCCATCGGCATGCGTCAGCGTGGCCGAAATGCCGGTGGTCATTCCGGCGGCGGCATGGACACACGCTTGTCACGAAAACTGCAGGCGCTGGCGGCGCCTTCCAATCCTTATGCGCAGGCCGCCGCAGCCAGTTCGGTAAACCAGACCGCGAGTGCTGGAGCAGTGGGCAAGCGTAACGGTGTCTGGGTGCAGGCCCAATCCTCCCGTTTTGAAGAGGATAGCCAGGAAGATATCGGCAATGCAGCCTATGCTTTCCGGGGAGACCAGCTAGCACTGGGTGTCGATCATCAGTGGGATCACTGGCTGCTAGGTGTTGCAGCGGGAAGTGCGGATGGCACGCTGGATTACGACAATCGTCAGGCCGATGGTGATGTGTCCTCGTGGTTTGCTGGCCTGTATGGCCGCTGGAGCAGTGCGGGGGCCTGGTTCCTGCGCGGCGATCTGAGTTATGGCAGCAGCGATGTGTCCCAGCAGCGCATTGTCATGGGGGCACCGGCGGAATCGGACAGCAGCGTGGATGCCCTGCGGGTGGCGCTGGAATCCGGTTGGGACCTGGCCTGGGGGGAAAATGGTTTGCATCCCTACGCGATGGTTTCCATGACCCGTATCGAGCGGGACGGCTTTCGCGAAACCGGCGGCGGCATCGCCGGCCTGACTGTGGACGACAGTGAGCTAAACAGTGGCGAAGCCTGGCTGGGGGCGGACCTGTCACGCGCCTTTGTGGTGGGGGGCGACTGGCTGGTGGCAGAAGGCGGGTTGGCGGTGGTGCAACCCTTTGGCGATACCCAGGCCGAACAGACTGCTCGCTTTGCCGGCGCGCAGCAGGGCTTCACCGTGTACGGCGCCGACCAGGACGATACCCAGCTGGCCGCCAATGCCGGTGCCGAATGGTTTATGACGGCGGATTTTTCCCTCTGGCTGGGGTATCGAGGGCGCTTTGGTGGAGACACCGAAAGCCACGGTGGCTTGCTCAGCGCCAACCTGACCTGGTAAGGAATTAACCATGAGAAAAAGCAACGTGTTGGCGGCTGTGGCCAGCTGTGCCGCTCTGGTTCTGGGGGGCTGTGCGGGCAAGGCGCCTGACGATCCCTGGCCGGGGTATCGCACCGACGGAAAGGGTCAGTTGTTGAAAACCGCCGACGGCCATTGTTGGCGGACGGCGGACTGGACGGAAGACAAGGCGGTGCCAGCATGTGATGTGGCTATCACAGGGGAGCCGGTTGTGGCAGTGGAGGGTGAAGCGTCAAGCCGCGACGCAGTCGCAGAGAATGTCGCACCGGCGCCTGTGCGGGTGACCTTTGCGTTTGACTCAGCGGTGCTGGGCGAGGCAGCCCGGATCGCGCTGAAAGCCTGGTACCAGGCGGTGGCCAAGCTTGAAGGGGAGGTGGTGGTGACGGTGAATGGCTACAGTGACCCGTTGGGGCCTGCCGGTTATAACCGGAACCTCGCTGAACAGCGTGCGCGAGCGGTAGCTCGCTGGTGGGAAGAACAAGGTGACAGTACTGCTGCTCTGCAGGTCGAGGGTCACGGCGAGGATGCGGGCGTTTCGGGGCTGCATTGCCAGTCGGTACCGGCTGATGAGATGAGAGCCTGCTATCAGCAAGATCGACGGGTCGAGTTGCGTATTCAATAAGACCGAAATTCGTTAGCCCTGCTGCACGTTCTGCCGATAGCTTAATGCTTCGCGCAGGTGATCGCGTTCCACCTCTGCGCTGCCGGCCAGATCGGCAATGGTGCGCGCCACTCTGGCGCTGCGGTGCAGGGCGCGGGCGGAAAGGCCAAGGCGGTTCATGACGCCTGCCAGCCAGTCGCGATGAGGCCGCAGCATCGGGTCCAGTTTGTCGCTGCGCAGCTCCCGGTTGAGGCATTGCTGGCGCTGCCATTGGCGTTGCCAGGCGAGGCGTACCCGACTTGCGACCTGCTCACTGGTTTCGCCTTCCCGGTCGCCCAGCAATTCTTTGGCATTGACGGCCGGAACATCCAGATGAAGATCAATTCTGTCCAGCAACGGCCCGGACAATTTCCCCTGGTAACGTTTGGCTTTTTCACAGCGATAACCGCAGCTTTTGTCCGGGTCGCCGAGGTACCCGCAGGGACAGGGGTTCATGGCGGCAATGAGCTGAAAGCGGGCGGGGAAAGTGAGCTGCTGGGCGGCACGGGCAATGCTGACTTCGCCGGTCTCCAATGGCTCTCGCATGACCTCCAGCACCTTTCTGTCAAACTCGGGTAACTCATCGAGAAACAGAATACCGTGATGGGCAAGGGAGATTTCGCCCGGTCGCGGGTAGCTGCCGCCACCGACCAGGGCGGTGGCCGATGAGGTGTGGTGGGGTGCCCGGTAGGGCCGCTGGTAAAACTGTTGGCTGCTGCGGGGTTGTTTCAGTGAGTGGATGGCGGCCACTTCCAGGGCCTGTCGGGTGCGCATGGGAGGCATCAGGCCGGGCAGGCGGGAGGCCAGCATGCTTTTGCCTGCACCAGGCGGCCCGCACAATAACAGCGAGTGGCCACCCGCGGCAGCAATTTCCAGTACCCGTTTAGCCGTTTGTTGCCCGCGAATTTCGGACAGGCAGCCTCCTTCGTTCCGTTGCTGGGAGGGAGGCTGACAGGGATGGGGTTCCAGGGGCTGCTGGCCGGTCAGGTGGGCCGCAATACGGGCGAGTTGGCTGGCAGCCAGAGTGGGGGTGCCGGGCAGGCTGGCTTCTTCGGCATTATCGGCAGCGACGATCAGGCTGCGATCTTCCGCCAGGCAGGCCAGCGAGGAAGGCAGCATGCCGGATACCGGGTTGAGCTGACCGTTGAGGGATAACTCACCAATGAATTCATAGCGGTCGGTAGCGACGGTACCCAGCTGGCCGCTGGCCACCAGAATGCCAAGGGCAATGGCCAGGTCAAAGCGGCCGCCATCCTTGGGCAGGTCGGCAGGGGCCAGGCTGACGGTAATGCGCCGTTGGGGAAAGTCGAAGCCACTGTTGACCAGCGCGGACCGTACACGGTCGCGGCTCTCGCGCACGGCCGTGTCGCCCATGCCGACAATGGTGAAGGCCGGCAGGCCCGGAGCAAGGTGGGTTTCCACGCGCACTTCGTGGGCATCAATGCCCACCGGGGCGCGGCTGTAGAGCAAGGCGTGGGTCACACGTTCTTCCGGTCATTGAGACAGGACGCAGTGTAGAAGTCGGTGGGCAATAACGCTGTGCGCGTTCACCGTCAAACGCTGTAAGACGCTGGATCGTAACGCGTAAGAAATGGCGTATCGCGGAGTGGCGGGATTTCATGAACCCTTGCTGGTGATGAGGACCAATCCGGTATGGGGCGTACCCACAGAGATGCCTGTGTTGTCTCGGTGATCTCTGTGCCCTCGGTGGTGACCCTGATATAGAGGCGTCACCACTTCCGGGGGTTACATCACAGTCCCAGGTTGTCGAGGATACGCAGGTTGGGGCCGGCCTGGTTCATGGTGTAGAAGTGCAGTCCCGGAGCTCCCATGGCCAGCAGTCGCTCGCACAGGCGGGTGACCACCTCTTCGCCATAGGCTTTTACCGCGGCATCATCATCCTTGAGGTCGTTGAGTTTGCAGCTCAGCCAGCGAGGCACGTCAGCACCGCAGTTAGCAGAGAAACGCAGCAAGTTGGCCACGTTCAGGATCGGCATGATGCCAGGGTAAACCGGCGCGTCGCAGCCAATTTTCTGCAGCGCATCCAGGTAGTAACCATAGGCGTCGGCGTTGTAGAAATACTGCGTCAGTCCGCTGTTGGCGCCGGCGTCTATCTTGCGTTTGAAGTGATCAATGTCGTCGGCGAAGCTGCGTGCTTCCGGGTGCATTTCCGGGTAGGCGGCCACTTCCAGTTGAAAGTGATCGCCGGTTTCCTGGCGGATCAGGGCCACCAGCTCGTCGGCGTACTTTATTTCACTTTGCGCATAGCCCATGCCGGAAGGCAGGTCGCCACGAAGGGCAACGATGCGGGTGACGCCGGCCTCCTTGTAACCGTTCACCAGTTCCAGGATTTCGTCCCTGCTCTGGCCGATACAGCTCAGGTGCGGAGCAGTGTCGCCATGCTGCGCGCGCAGCTTGTTGACCATATCGCGAGTGTTGTCACGGGTGGAGCCCCCGGCACCAAAGGTGCAGGAAAAAAAGTCCGGATTCTTGGCCAGCAATTTCTTCTGTGTTGCCAGTAGTTTCTCTTTTCCCGCATCGGTTTTCGGCGGAAAAAATTCAAAACTGATTCGTTTCATGGTGCTTGCCATTTGCGTTTGTCGTTGTTGAAAGCGTAGTGCTTTCGATGGCCGGGTCGGACGTCGGCGGTCTGATGCTTTTGGCATCCGACTTCCGACGTCAGACGTCCGACTTAGTATTTGTAATGCTCGGGCTTGTACGGGCCGTTCACGTCCACGCCGATGTAGTCAGCCTGCTCTTTGGTGAGTTGGGTGATTACGCCACCGAAACCTTCCACCATGTAACGGGCGACTTCTTCGTCCAGATGTTTGGGCAGTACTTCCACCTTGAGCATGTTTGCTTTCACGGTGTCGGAGTGGCTGGCGTAGGCCTGGTCGAACAGGTACATCTGCGCCAGCACCTGGTTGGCGAACGAGCCATCCATGATACGGCTGGGGTGACCGGTGGCGTTGCCCAGATTCACCAGGCGGCCTTCAGACAGCAGCAGCAGGAAGTCGCCTTCGGCCTTGTTACGCCACACCTTGTGCACCTGTGGCTTCACTTCTTCCCATTCCCAGGTTTCGCGCATGAAAGCGGTGTCCACTTCGTTGTCGAAGTGACCGATGTTGGAGACCACAGCCCCTTTCTTCAGCGCCTTGAGCATGTTGGCGTCACAGACATTGAAGTTACCGGTGGTGGTCACGATCAGGTCGGTGGTACCCAGCAGCTCGGCGTTCACAGAGGCTGCAGTGCCGTCATTCACGCCATTGTTGTAGGCGCTCACCACTTCGAAACCGTCCATGCAGGCCTGCATGGCACAGATCGGATCGGCTTCGGTAACGCGCACGATCATGCCTTCCTGACGCAGGGACTGGGCAGAGCCCTTGCCCACATCGCCGTAACCGACGACTAGGGCCTTCTTGCCGGACAGCAGGTGGTCGGTGCCGCGCTTGATGGCGTCGTTAAGAGAGTGACGACAGCCGTACTTGTTGTCGTTCTTGCTCTTGGTGACGGAATCATTCACGTTCACCGCCGGCACTTTCAGGGTGCCTTTCTTGAGCATTTCGTACAGGCGGTGCACACCGGTGGTGGTTTCTTCGGTGATGCCGTGGATGCTGTCCAGCATCTGCGGGTAAGTCTCGTGGATGTAGCCGGTCAGGTCGCCACCATCATCCAGGATCATGTTGGCTTCCCACAGTTCGCCGTTACCGTCGCGACAGGTCTGCTCGATACACCACATGTACTCTTCTTCGGTTTCGCCTTTCCAGGCAAAGACCGGCGTGCCGGCAGCAGCGATGGCGGCAGCGGCGTGATCCTGGGTGGAGAAGATGTTGCAGGAGGACCAGCGCACTTCCGCGCCCAGTGCCTGCAGAGTCTCGATCAGCACGGCGGTCTGGATGGTCATGTGGATACAACCGATGATGCGAGCGCCTTTCAGCGGCTGCTCGGCACGGTACTTTTCGCGGATGGCGATCAGGGCCGGCATTTCGGTTTCGGCGATATCGATTTCGGAGCGGCCATAGGCGGCCAGGGAAATGTCAGCGACTTTATAGTCGGTAAAGGTGTCCGCTTTCGCGTTCATGAGAGTCTCCATTCGTTTATGACGAATGGGCGCCGTTCTATCGTGTGAACTCACCTGGCGAGCCTCGCGGTCCAGCCGCTGCAGCGCCCCTCGCGGGGTGAGTCAAAATTGTGTTGCAGGAGTGGCGCGTGAGCCGTGAAAGCCTCTCGGCAATTTGCAGCGACGCGCCACTCCTGCGGCAGGTTTTACAGTGCCTTGGCCAGTGCCTCGGCTTTGTCGGTTTTTTCCCAGCTGAAGCCTTCGCGGCCGAAGTGGCCGTAGCTGGCGGTGGGGCGATAGATCGGCTTGCGCAGGTCAAGCATCTCGATGATGCCGCGCGGACGCAGGTCGAAGTGTTCGCGTACCAGTGTCACGATGGCCTCGTCGCTGAGCTTGCCTGTGCCAAAGGTGTTGATGGAGATAGAGGTGGGCTCGGCCACACCGATGGCGTAGCTCACCTGAATCTCACACTTGCTGGCCAGGCCAGCAGCAACAATGTTCTTGGCGACATAGCGACCGGCGTAAGCCGCGCTGCGGTCCACTTTGGACGGATCTTTGCCGGAGAACGCGCCACCACCGTGACGGGCCATGCCGCCATAGGTGTCCACAATGATCTTGCGGCCAGTGAGGCCACAGTCGCCCATGGGGCCGCCGATCACGAAGATACCGGTGGGGTTGACGTGGTACAGGGTGTCCTTGTGCAGCCACTCTTCCGGCAATACCGGTTTGATGATTTCTTCCATCACCGCTTCGCGCAGCTCGGCCAGCTTGATCTCCGGCGCGTGCTGGGTGGACAGCACCACGGCCTCCACGGCCACCGGCTTGCCGTTGTCATAGCGCAGGGTGACCTGGCTCTTGGCGTCCGGACGCAGCCACGGCAGGGTGCCGTTCTTGCGCAGTTCTGCCTGACGCTCCACCAGACGGTGAGAGAAATACACCGGTGCCGGCATCAGGGTGTCGGTTTCGTTGGTGGCAAAGCCGAACATCAGGCCCTGATCGCCTGCGCCCAGATCCTTGTCTTCTGCTTCGTCCACGCCGATGGCGATATCGGCAGACTGCTTGCCAATGCCGTTCAGTACCGCACAGCTGGCACCGTCGAAGCCTTTTTCGGAACTGTCGTAACCGATGTCCAGGATCACCTGGCGAACGATGTCTTCCAGTTCCACATAGGTATTGGTACGTACTTCACCGGCGACAACGGCCATGCCGGTTTTCACCAGGGTTTCCACGGCAACGCGTGCCTGGGGGTCATCCTTGATGATGGCATCCAGAATGGCGTCCGAGATCTGGTCAGCCATTTTATCGGGATGGCCTTCGGACACGGACTCGGAGGTAAAGATGGAATATTCACTCATTGCTGGAGTGCTCCTTGGTTGCTGGTCTGACGTCGGACGTCAGAAGTCTTACGCTAAAAAACAGAGCGGGTTGGATTTCGTCCCCTGACTTTCGATGTCAGATGTCCGACCCCTCTCCAAGTAATAACACCTGGAACAATCTTCGTGCCCTAATCGAGGCGCTTGAATGTTCTCACTTGCACCTGAAACCCATTTCGCAGTGCCAGGAACTGACTTTCCTGTAAGGCCAGGCCTGCGCGGCCGGCCCAGTCCACCAGATCGGCTTCCTCGAAGCCGAGCCAGAAATCGCCACAGGCTTCGTGGGCCCAGTGCTGATCGTGATGACACAGGTCGGTGATCAGCAGGGTGCCGCCATCATTCAGCTGCCGTGAGGCGGCGCGAAGGGCACTGGCCGGGGCAGGCAGGTGGTGCAGCACCATGTTCAGCACCACGGCATCCACCGTGGGCAGGGTGCGGGCGCTATCGGGCCAGTCACCCAGTATCAGTTGCACATTTGACCGTTTGGCGACGGTCTTGCGGGCACGTTCGAGCATGGCCTGGGCATTGTCCAGCCCCGTTACCTGTTCAAAGTGCCCGGCCAGTTCGCAGAGAAAGCGGCCGTCACCGGGGCCGATCTCCAGAGCGCGTTTGCCCTCGGGGCAGGCGCGCAACAACAGCTCGCAGGCCTGCTCGGCGTATTGCTCGTAATCGGCAATCAGCTCTTGCTGGGCGTCATGCTGCTCCGCATGGCGGGCAAAAAACGCCCGGCTCTGCTCGGCCCGTTGCTGCTGGACCTGCTCCAGACGCGCAGCCACGGCGTCGTCCAGAGCCCCATCATCCAGTTCGTCCAGCAAGGCGCTGTGAATGGCGCCTTCTACGTTCTCCGCCTGGGGCAGGCGGCGGCGGTAGAAAATGGAGTTGCCTTCCCGCCGCTTTTCGACCAGGCCGCCTCTGGCCAACACTTTCAGGTGATGGCTCATGCCGGATTGTTTCATGGCCATGATGTCGCACAGCTCCAGAACGCCAAAACTGCTCTGGCCAAGCACCTGCAAAACCTGCAGACGCAACGGATCACCAGCGGCCTTGAGAAAGCCCGCCAGATGATCGGTGATGTCCGGCAGTGCCGGAGGGGTGGCGGCCAATGCAGTCATGGAGCGGAGTCTACGGCATTTCACACCTAAATCAAAATAAATTGATATAGGTTGTCATGCCGGATCGAGGTGCCGGTCTGGTCTGTGGTCCCCGGGGCTGTTCGCCTTCATCACATTTGCCCGTAACCCGCCCTTGAGGGACAATAGCGCCCCTTTTCAGCCACCAGTCAGTTTGGAGCCCTGCATGTCCAGTGCCCCCGCCAGCCGTGATCTCGCCAATGCCATCCGTGCCCTGAGCATGGATGCGGTTCAAAAAGCCAACTCCGGCCACCCCGGCGCCCCCATGGGGATGGCCGATATCGCCGAGGTGTTATGGCGCGGTTTCCTGAAGCACAACCCGCAGGACCCGACCTGGGCCGATCGTGACCGCTTTGTGCTGTCCAATGGCCACGGCTCCATGCTGCTGTATTCCCTGCTGCACCTGTCCGGTTACGGGGTCAGCATCGAGGACATCAAGAATTTTCGTCAGTTGGGCAGCCCCACTGCCGGTCACCCGGAATACGGCGATGCCCCAGGAATCGAGACCACCACAGGCCCGCTGGGGCAGGGCATTGCCAACGCCGTGGGCATGGCGCTGGCCGAGAAGATGCTGGCCGGTCAGTTCAATCGTGACGGCCACACTATCGTGGATCACAACACCTACTGTTTCCTGGGTGACGGCTGCATGATGGAAGGCATTTCCCATGAGGCCTGCTCCCTGGCGGGCACTCTGGGGCTGGGCAAGCTGATTGCCTTCTACGACGACAATGGCATCTCCATCGACGGTGAAGTGGAAGGCTGGTTCACCGACGACACCGTGGAGCGTTTCCGTGCCTATGGCTGGCAGGTGATTCCCAATGTGGATGGCCACAATGCCGAAGAGGTGAAGGTCGCCATCGAGAATGCCCGCGCCAACACCGACCAGCCGACCCTGATCTGCTGCAAGACCATCATTGGTTTTGGTAGTCCCAACAAGCAAGGCAAGGAAGAGTCTCACGGTGCTGCGCTGGGTGACGACGAAATCGCCCTGACCCGCAAGGAGCTGGGCTGGCAGCACGGGCCGTTCGAGATTCCTGCAGACATCAAGCAGGCCTGGGATGCCAGCGATACCGGTGCGGCAGCGCAAGGCGAGTGGCAGCAGCGCTTCGAGGCGTATAAAGCCGCATATCCAGAGCTGGCCGCTGAATTCCTGCGCCGTCAGGCGGGCGAGCTGCCGGCAGATTTTGCCGAGCAGGCCGATGCCTATATCCGCGAGTGTCAGGAAAAGGGCGAAAAAGTGGCCACCCGTAAGGCCAGCCAGAATGCCCTGGATGCTTTCGGCCCGCTGTTGCCGGAACTGGCCGGTGGCTCTGCCGACCTGGCCGGCTCCAACAATACCCTGTGGAAAGGCTGCAAGCCGGTAAGCGCCGAAGATGCCAGCGGCAATTACATTCACTACGGTGTGCGTGAATTCGGCATGACCGCAGTGCAGAACGGCCTGTGCCTGCACGGCGGCCTGCGTCCTTACGGCGGGACCTTCCTGGTGTTTATGGAATACGCCCGGAATGCCGTACGTATGGCCGCACTGATGCACCAGCCGAACATTCTGGTGTACACCCACGATTCCATTGGTTTGGGTGAAGATGGTCCGACTCACCAGCCCATCGAACAGATTGCCAACCTGCGCCTGACACCGAACATGCGCACCTGGCGTCCCTGTGACACGGTGGAATCTGCCGTGTCCTGGAAGAAAGCGATCCTCCGTCAGGACGGCCCCTCTTCCCTGATCTTCTCCCGTCAGGGGTTGCCCTGCATGGCGCGTGGCAGTGAGCAGCTGGCCGCGATCGAGAAGGGCGGCTATACCCTGCTGCAGACCGGCGAAGGCACCCCCGATGCGATCATCATCGCCACCGGCTCCGAGGTTGAGCTGGCAGTGAAAGCGGCCGAAGCGCTGGCGGGCAAGAACATTCGTGTGGTGTCCATGCCCTGCGTGGAAGAGTTTCTGGCACAGGACGCGGCCTATCAGGAAAGCGTACTGCCCTCTTCCGTGCGCGCCCGTGTAGCGGTCGAAGCGGCCATCGCCGATTACTGGTATCGCTTTGTTGGCCTGGACGGCAAGGTGGTCGGCATGACCAGCTTCGGCGCTTCTGCCCCGGCCGGTGATTTGTTCAAGCACTTTGGCATCACCGCCGAAGCGGTGCAGGGTGCTGTGGAGTCCTTGCTTTGATAGAAACGGGCCGGGTGCCGGACGTCAGACTGCTATGAGGATTGCCATCAACGGCTATGGCCGTATCGGTCGTTCCTTTGTTCGTGCCCTCGCCGAGCGCGAGGGGGCGGGGTGGCAGGCGCCGTTCAGCCTGGTGGCGATCAACGACAAGGGGCGGCCGGAAGATCTGCTCTACCTGACCCGCTACGACACCACCCACGGACGTCTGGCGGAGCCGGCGGAACTGATCGAAGGCATGCTGCGCATTGGCCAGCAAGCGCCGCGCCTGCTGGAGCAGCCCAAGCCGGAACAGTTGCCGTGGGCCGAGATGGAGGTGGATCTGGTACTGGAATGCTCCGGCCATTTTCGCAGCCATGCCGGCGCATCGCGGCACCTGGACGCGGGGGCGAAGAAAGTGATTATTGGCGCCGTGCCGTTTGATCAAGCCGATCAGGTGGTGGTCTATGGGGTCAACCACGAGACGGTGGCGGCCGACCACAAGGTGATGTCTGCGGGTTCCTGCACCACCCATTGCATTGCTCCCTTGCTGGCACGGCTGGATGAAAGCTTCGGGATTCAGCAGGTGCTGATGAAGGAAATCCATGCCTACACCTCGGATCAGACCCTGCTGGACCATGTCCACCGGGATCCACGCCGGGGTCGGGCCGGGGCACAGAACATCGTGCCCACCACCAGCAGTGCCATTGGCGCGGTGCAGCAGGTGCTGCCGCAGCTGGAAGGCAAGATCAGTGGCAGCTCCATCCGTGTGCCTACCCTTAACGTGGCCATGGTGGAGTTGACGTTGCGACTGGAACAGACACCGGACGAAGCCAGTCTCAACCCGTGGTTACACCAACAGGCAACAGCGTCTGGTGGTCTGATTGGCTACAATGACGCCCCGCTGGTCAGCGTGGATTTCAATCACCGCCCGGAATCCGCCATTGTCGATGTCACCCAGACCCGGGTGCAGGGCGACATGGTGCAGGTGGTGGCCTGGTACGACAACGAATGGGGCTATGCCAACCGCCTGTTGGACTGGGTGGCGGCCATGGCCGAACAAGCGTCGGATGACTGACGTTTGCAAGAATCTGTAAACCGAGACGACAGCATCATCCTCAGCGGATGGTTCCAAACGAGGTAGCAAGACCATGAACTTCAAGCGCATGACCGACCTGGATCTGGCAGGCAAACGCGTTCTGATCCGTGAAGACCTGAACGTGCCGGTGAAAGACGGCAAGGTCACCAGCGATGCTCGTATCCGTGCCTCTCTGCCGACCATTGAGCATGCCCTCAAGGCGGGAGCCAAGGTGATGCTGATGTCCCATCTGGGACGTCCCACCGAGGGCGAGTACGCCGAGGAGTTTTCCTTGCAGCCGGTGGCGGATCACCTGGGTACGCTGCTCGGCCGTGACGTGCCGCTGGTGAAGGACTGGCTGGACGGTGTTGAGGTGGATGCCGGCCAGGTCGTGCTGTGCGAGAACGTTCGCTTCAACAAGGGCGAAAAGAAAGACGATGACGCGCTGTCACAAAAAATGGCGGCACTGTGTGATATCTATGTGATGGATGCGTTTGGCACGGCGCACCGTGCCCAGGCGTCTACCCACGGGGTGGGTAAATTCGCTTCGGTGGCCTGCGCGGGCCCGCTGCTGGCCAATGAACTGGATGCACTGGGCAAGGCTCTGCAGAATCCGGAAAAACCCCTGGTGGCCATCGTCGGTGGTTCCAAGGTGTCCACCAAGCTGGAAGTGCTGGAGGCCCTGTCCGACAAGGTCGATCAGCTGGTGGTGGGTGGCGGTATTGCCAATACCTTTCTGGCGGCTGCCGGGCATCCGGTGGGCAAGTCCCTGTATGAAGCGGACCTGATTCCGGCGGCCAAAAATATTGCTGACAAGGTGCATATCCCGATCCCGGTGGACGTGGTCACTGCCAAGGAATTTGCCGAGTCTGCAGAAGCGGTCACCAAGAAAGTGGAAGACGTGGCCGACGATGACATGATTCTCGACATTGGCCCGCAGACGGCCCACATCGTGGCGGCGCTGATGAAAGAAGCCAAAACCATTATCTGGAATGGCCCGGTGGGCGTGTTCGAGTTTGATCAGTTTGGTGAAGGCACCCGCGAAATGGCGGAAGCCATTGCCGACTCCGATGCGTTCTCCATCGCTGGCGGGGGTGACACCCTGGCCGCCGTGGACAAGTACGGTATCAGCGAAAAAATCAGCTATATCTCCACCGGTGGCGGTGCCTTCCTGGAATTTGTGGAAGGCAAGGTGCTCCCTGCGGTGGCCATGCTGGAAGCACGAGCGAAAGATTAATGGTGGATCGGGCGTCTGAGATTGGACGTCCGGCGGGTTTTCAAGGCAGGGCGCAGTCGTCCTGCACAGGAATAGACGAAGGGGAAACGACAATGGCACTTGTAAGCATGCGTCAGCTGCTGGATCACGCCGCCGAGTTTGGCTATGGCGTTCCGGCTTTCAACGTAAACAACCTGGAACAGATGCGCGCCATCATGGAAGCGGCGGACAAGACCGATTCCCCGGTGATCGTGCAGGCGTCTGCCGGCGCGCGTAAATACGCCGGCGCCCCTTTCCTGCGTCACCTGATTCTGGCGGCGGTAGAAGAATTCCCCCATATCCCGGTGGTGATGCACCAGGATCACGGCACCAGCCCTGCGGTGTGCCAGCGTTCTATCCAGCTGGGTTTCTCCTCGGTGATGATGGATGGTTCCCTGGGTGAAGACGGCAAGACCCCCACCGACTACGAGTACAACGTGGACGTGACCCGTCGTACCGTGGAAATGGCTCACGCCTGTGGCGTGTCTGTGGAAGGCGAACTGGGCTGTCTGGGTTCCCTGGAAACCGGCGAAGCCGGTGAAGAAGATGGCATCGGCGCGGCGGGCAAACTGACCCACGAGCAGATGCTCACTGACCCGGAAGAAGCTGCTGACTTCGTGAAGAAGACCAAGGTGGATGCCCTGGCCATCGCCATCGGCACCAGCCATGGTGCTTACAAGTTCACCCGTCCGCCCACCGGTGACATTCTGGCCATCGAGCAGATCAAGGCGATCCACGCGCGTATTCCGGATACTCACCTGGTAATGCACGGTTCCTCTTCTGTGCCGCAGGACTGGCTGGCGGTGATCAACGAATTCGGTGGCGAAATTCCGGAAACTTACGGGGTGCCGGTAGAAGAGATTCAGGAAGGCATCAAGTACGGTGTGCGCAAGGTCAACATCGACACCGACCTGCGTCTGGCCTCTACCGGTGCGATTCGTCGTTTTCTGGCGAATAACACCGCCGAGTTCGATCCGCGCAAATACCTTAAGGAATCTGTCACTGCCATGCGCGATATCTGTATCGCCCGTTACGAAGCGTTTGGCACTGCCGGGAACGCCAGCAAGATCAAGCCGATCAACCTGGAAGAAATGTTCCAGCGTTACGAATCCGGCGAGCTGGATCCGCGGGTCAAATAAGAGACGCTGCACGTACCACGCTTCACGCAACAGGCAAGAACGCGGTTTAGGTGGTTGCCAGCGGAAAACAAAAAGGCCGCGCCCGAATATCGGGTGCGGCCTTTTTAGTGGTTCGAAAGCGCTGGTTCGGAGCCGCTGTAGGAGCCTGCCAGCAGGCGATCCGAGTCTAAGCGAGGGCGTCGTTTCGAGTTCCGAATCGCGCGTTTCGGGAGGCGGACCCGCAACCCACGTGCTTGGCAGGGGGTTTTCTGATCGTTGAAACCCGTTTTGGAAATCTTTACCTCGCGGTTGGCAGGATTGCTTGCAGGCAAGTTATTCGCTGCGCTCACCCCTTCGGGGCCGCACTCCGTGCGTTACTCCGCTGCGCTACGTTCCCACAGCGGTTTCATTCTTGGCGTCAGACGTCAGGCCTATTACCGCGTCGCCTTGATTTCTACACCCTCTCCACTCAGTAACAATGTTCCCTGATCATCAATGGTGGCGCTATCGATACTTTTCAGTGCTTTCATAAATTGCTTTTCCAGGTCCATCAGCGGTGGCGGACACGCTTTCATGGTCATGCCGCCGGTCTGGATCGAGAACCGGGAAGGGAGCTGCTCGTAGCTTGCCATGTAGTTGTTGCAGGCAGCCTTGCCAGCCAGTTTACCGGGCTCATGAAAGTTCAGGGTAAGGGTGGCGTTGGTGACGGGCTGGCCATTCAGCTGTTGCACCTGCCAGGCTGCCCCGGCGAGCTGTTCATGTTCAAGCATGGCCGCCTTTTCTGTTGACCTGCCGGAAGGGGTGCTGCAGGCGGCCAGTATGGTGGCGGAAACGGCCAGCAGCATATGGGGAAGTCGTGGCGTCATGTGATGGCTCCTGTGATGATCCATGATCCTGTCAAAAGATTAGTGTGCCGTTTTGCTGATTAGTTTCGATAGTGTCTTGATTCAGGACAAGGAAAGGGTGCGTAGCCGTTGACGCTAACGCGGCAGAAGGCACAATGCTCTGGTCATGCCATGAACCCTCAGGAAAACGCCATGCTCAATACCTTTCTGGAGTATTACACCCAGCACCCCTGGCTGGTAGTGCCGTTGGCGATCCTTTCCGCGGTGGGTGTCGGGTTACTCTGGATGGGCTGGCTGACTCTGATGATCACGGCGTTTGGGCAAAAGCTCTGGCTTTGGGGCTTTGCCATCCTGCTCTTGCCAGTCCCGGCTTCGCAGGGGTTTGCCCTGCGTTACCGTACCCTGAATCCATGGGCGAACCGCCTGGTTTGGTGGGGTCTGGTGTTGTCGCTGCCGATTCTGGCTCTCACCGCCTGGTGGGCTGTGCTGGCCCTGACCGCTCAGGGATGAGAAGAGTATTGCGACCCTAATAGGTCGCGGGAGCCTTGTCGGGCTTGGCGTATTGCCAGCGCCCTTCGCGCTGTGTGCGGTGATAGCTGTCGAGGCCGGACAGCGCGACTGTACCGGCGGCCTCAATGTCCACATAACCGTCGTCTGCCATGACGCCTGCCGGCAAGGTGACGAAGCGGATTTCTCCGATCACCAGCACGGTTCCATTAATCGCCAATTCCTGAACTTCCGCCACGGCCATGCCCAGTTTGATGTGCGCTTCCAAAACGAAGGGGGCGGCAAAGTCGGCCAGGTACTCTGGTGTCAGGCCGGTGGCATCGAATTCCGACACCTCGCGCGGGTAGCGGGCGGAGGTCTGGTGGGCTTGGGCGACGATATCCTTGTGCACCTGATTGAGGGTATAGACGCCGGTTTCCTGAAGGTATTCCAGGCTGTGCCGGTCTACGGAATGGGGGCGGATGATCATTCCCATCAATGCCGGATCCGCGCCAAGATGAAAGCAGGAGCTGACAATGGAAACGTTTTCCTGCCCGGTGGCGGACCGGGTGGCTAGCAGATTCGCGCTCTTGAAGCCGGAGAGGCTGTTGACCAGATTCACTCGCTGCCGTGGATCCATGCCCTTGAGATGTTGCTCATCGAACTGCATTGTAGAAGCCATTCTGTTACGTCACTTTTTCTGTTGGTTTTCGCACCGTATTATCGGTAGATACCGTGAGCAACCCGTGGAGATGCCTGGCCGGCCATGGATAACCCTTTTGATCGTGACCATATTCTGCAAGATTGGCAGCCCCTGAACTGGGAGCAATTTGACCCGCTCAGTGATGCCAGCAGGCAATACGTTGCCTACTACGGTCTGAACTTTGCCGACCATCTACCGGAACTGGAGCATGGGTTTGGTTATTTCGAGGCGGCAGGTCATCAGCTTTCAGTGCATGCATGGCGTCCCAAACATCCCCGCGGTACGGTGCTGGTGTGCCATGGTTACTTCGACCATGTTGGGCTGTACCGGCATGTCATCGGCCATGTACTCGAATTGGGTTATGCGGTGCTGGCCTATGATTTGCCGGGTCATGGCTTAAGCTCTGGTGCGCAAGCCGTGATTGATGATTTCCGCACTTACCGGGATGTACTGGAGCAGTGTCTGTCGCTGGCGGCGAATCATCTTCCTCGCCCCTGGCATGTGATTGCCCAGAGTACCGGTGGTGCCATCATCATGGATTACCTGACCAGTCGTGGTGATGGCGATGATAATCCTTTTGAAAAAGTGATTCTGCTGGCGCCACTGGTTCGGCCTTTCAAGTGGAGCACCGGCCGTTGGTTGCACACGTTGATCAGCCCCTTTGCGAAAAGCATAAAACGGGTGTTTACCATCAATTCCAATGATCCGGATTTTCTGGATTTTCTGGAAAGAAAAGATCCCCTTCAGGCGAGACGGGTATCGGCCATTTGGGTTGGTGCGCTGAAAAAATGGTTGCCGGGTTTCGAGAAAGCAACTCGGATAAAATTTTCCCCGGTGGTGATTCAGGGGGATCTGGATGAAACGGTTGACTGGCGTTACAACCTGAGTGTTATTCGCCAAAAATTTGAGGATCCCCAGATTCATATGCTGCCAGGGGCGCGCCATCAACTGGCGAATGAAGCAGAAGAATTTCGTCAGAAAATTTTTTCCATTCTTGATGAGCATCTCGGATAGCAGATGTCAGGTTGCCCAATTTTACGCTTTGTTACTTGTGCTGAAGCACGGACTGCCACACTGTCGTTAAGGTGTGTTTGACGTGTTTATGCGTGCTGGAAAGCACGGCCCAAGGAGAGAGTAATGGACAAGAAAGTGATGTTGGCCCTGACGGCCGGTGCGGCAATGATGAGCCAGGTGGCGATTGCTGATATCAATGCCGGAGTGAACGCGGCGATGAATGCAGAAGCGGATGCCAAGGCTGTAGAGCAGCAAGTGCGTGATCAGCGCGATCAGGCCAAAGCGGACGCCAAGGCGCACAAGCGGGCCATGGAAGACAAGCACGATGCTACCAAGGCAGAGATGGAAGCGCGTCGTGATGCCAAGAAAGCGGAGATGAAAACCAAGCGTGATGAAATGAAAGCAAAGGGCGAGGCACACCGTGATGACGGCCAGGCCCGCGCTGAAGCGGCAAAAGACAATGCCAAAGCGCAACGCGATGCTGCAAAAGAAGCGCTGGATGCGGGTGCCGGCGCTGAAGTCAGTGCCAGTGTCGAGGCAGGTGACGCTGGCGAGGCAAATGCCAGCGCCAAAGGCAAGGCGAAACCATGGTACAACTTCTGGGATTAACTGTCCCTCGCTAGCTACGTTAACCCAGGCCGCACCCGTTGCGGCCTTTGTTGTTTCAGGCAGGAGTATTCACATGACAGGGTATCGAAAAGCGGTGGTTCTGTTCGTTGCAATAGTGCTTGCGCCCATGGTCTGCGCAGCAGGCCTGGAAGCGCAGAGTGGGCGACCGGCTGCACAGGGTGGGACTGCCGGGTACGCAGCCGAAGCACAACGGCAAAGAGAGCAACGGCAAATGCAGGATCAGCGTGATGCCCATCGTGAGCGTGCTGAATCCCGGGAGAAGGCGCTCCAGGACAACATTCAGCAGCGCCGTGATGAGATGATGAAAAATCTCAACCCTGGCCGCCAGCCTGACTCATAGCGGTTGTCCTGGTTGCCGGGCAATGAGCTCAATATTCGCTGACGCCGCCCTTGTCGCCTACCAGAACCACATTGGCGGGGCGTTTGGCGAACAGGCCGTTGGTGACTACGCCAACGATGTTGTTGAGGGCCTCTTCCAGCTCGATGGGGTTGAGAATGTCCAGATTATGTACGTCCAGAATGAGGTTTCCGTTATCGGTGACAAAGCCTTCCCGGTATTGGGGTTGACCGCCCAGCGCGACCAGCTTGCGGGCGACATGAGAGCGGGCCATGGGAATCACTTCTACCGGTAGTGGAAACTTGCCCAATCGTTTGACCTGCTTGCTGCCATCGACAATGCAGATAAACTGGTCTGCTACTGCCGCGACAATCTTTTCTCGTGTCAGTGCGCCACCGCCCCCCTTGATCATTTCCCGATGGCGGTTCACTTCGTCGGCACCATCCACATACACCGGCAGGCGGTCGACGTCATTCAGGGAGACCACATCAATGCCGTGGGCCTGCAGTCGCGCGGCGGTGGCATCAGAGCTGGCAACCGCTCCTTTGATGCGATCTTTCATGGTGGCCAGGCCATCAATGAAGAAGTTGGCAGTGGAACCGGTGCCGACGCCGATGAATTCGCCTTCCGGCACAAAGCGCAACGCGGCTTCGGCCACCTGTTTTTTCAGCGTATCCTGATCCATGAACTGATCCTTTGAGATCGGTGTGAATTATCGGGGGATGTGCAGCGATTATAAGCCAGCCATTGCAGGGACTCGACCCCAGGCTATCGCATTTGTTCCAGCCACCCCCTAGACTAGTGTCTTTGCCCATGGGCTTAAAATTGTCACACCAACCCGGACCCTTCGATGCTCGACAAATACGTTAAACGGATACTGCAGTCCCGCGTCTATGACGTGGCAGTGGAGACGCCCATTCATGCAGCACCGTTGATTTCCAAACGTATCGGCAATCGTGTACTGCTCAAGCGTGAAGATCTGCAACCGGTGTTTTCTTTCAAGCTTCGAGGCGCCTACAACAAATTGTGCCAGTTGAACCAGGAGCAGCTTGACCGTGGGGTCATCTGTGCCTCGGCGGGTAACCACGCTCAGGGCATGGCGCTGGCGGCAACGTCCATGGGGGTCAAGGCGACCATCGTGATGCCGCGTACCACCCCGGACATCAAGGTTAATTCCGTGCGTAATCATGGCGGCAAGGCGGTGCTGCACGGAGACAGCTTTGACGAAGCACTGGCGCATGCCCGCAAGCTGGAGGCGCGCGATGGTCTGACCTTCGTGCACCCTTACGATGATCCGGATGTGATCGCCGGGCAGGGCACGGTGGCCATGGAAATTCTCCGTCAGCAAAGTCGTGAGCTGGACGCCATCTTTATCCCGGTGGGTGGGGGTGGTCTGGCGGCAGGCGTGGCCGCCTATGTGAAATACGTACGCCCGGACGTCAAGATCATCGCGGTGGAGCCTGAAGATGCGGCCTGCCTGAAAGCCGCCATGGACAAGAAACGCCGGGTCACGCTCAAGGAGGTCGGCTTGTTTGCCGATGGGGTGGCAGTGCGGCAGATCGGCAAGGAAACCTACCGGGTGCTCAAGGACACGGTGGATGAAGTGATTACCGCGACCACCGATGAGATCTGTGCGGCCATCAAGGATGCCTTTGAAGATACGCGGGCGATCTGTGAACCTGCTGGCGCATTGGCGCTGGCCGGTCTGAAAAACTGGGTAGCGAAACACGGCGTCGAGAACCAGACCCTGGTGGCGATCCAAAGTGGCGCCAACGTGAACTTTGACCGCTTGCGCCATGTCTCCGAGCGGGCCGAGCTGGGTGAGCAGCGGGAAGCCATTCTGGCGGTGACGATCCCGGAGAAACCCGGTGCGTTCAAGGCGTTCTGTCAGGCGCTGGGGCGCCGGGGTATTACCGAATTCAACTATCGTTACAGCGATGACCGCGATGCCAATATCTTCGTTGGCATCCAGCTCAAGCCCGGGGGCAAGGCGCTGCAGGCCCTGATGCAGGAACTCACCGAAAAGGGCTATCCGGTGGTGGATCTGAGTGGCAACGAAATGGCCAAGCTGCATATCCGCCATCTGGTGGGTGGTCATACCCCGCGGCAAGACCTGCAGGAGCGACTTTTCCGGGTTGAATTCCCCGAACGGCCAGGCGCCTTGATGGCGTTTTTGCAGTCACTGGGTGGCAAGTGGAATATCAGTCTGTTCCATTACCGCAACCACGGTGCGGCCTATGGGCGGGTGTTGGTGGGCTTTCAGGTGGCCGAGGCGCAACAGGCGCACTTTCTGGCAGATGTAAAAAAAGTGCCCTATCCCATGGTGGAAGAAAGCGATAACCCGGCGTATCGGTTGTTTTTGAATTGAACGATGAACTTGACCGCAAGTCGGTGGTCACACACTCCCGGACGCCCCGCAAAAGCGGGGCGTCTGGCGTTTTAGGCCGGCATCAATGTGCGCATGAATGCATATTGATGAGGGCGGTTGGCATCAGTTATGAGTAAGTTCTGTTAAGAAGCGTCAACAGAGCGCCATAACTGCTTGACTTTACATTTCGCAATGGTCAAATTTTGACCCGGTTGGCATTTTCTGCACGCCGATCAGACTAAAGTGACAATCCTGTTAATACTTTTGGGTCACTTTTTTCATATTGCTGTACCACTTTGGGGAAAAACAATGAAGAAGAAGCCGGATGCCTTGGTGCTACTGGCAATCGTGTTTGGGCTTGGCGTGTTGGTGAGTAGTCTCACCCACGGTGGCAATGAGCCGGACTATCAGCACTACGCTGACAGTGCGGGCATCGTCGTCAGCCACAGCCAGCAGTAACGGTCAGATCCACCGGCTGGTCCCACGGGGCCAGCGGTATCACACCTTTTTCCACTCGCTGAAAATCGTACCCCACCGCCACCAGCCTCGGTCGTCGCGGTCGCCTTGCCATGTCTGCCAGCGTGCGGTCGTAGTAGCCCCCTCCCATGCCCAGCCGAAAGCCCTCCTGATCAAACGCCACCGCCGGTAGCAGGATCACGTCCAGTGCCCACAAGGCGCGTCCGCGCAGCAGCAGGGCGGGTTCGTTGATGCCGTACAGGTTGGGGCGCATGGGGTGGTGAGGTTGCCAGAGCCGGAAGCGCAGGTGGCCACGGCGAAGGGGGTCCACGAAAGGCAGGTAGGTGCTGCAATGCTGAAAGCGTCGGTGGCGCAGGGCGGGTTGCAGGTCCAGTTCGCCATCATTGGGCAGGTAGAGTGCCAAATGCTGGCAGCGACGATAGCCCAAGGCGGCGTCCAGGGCGGGGGCGATGCGTTGGCTGGCCCGGCGGCGTTGGCCCGGTGTCAGGGTTCGGCGTTGCTGTCGGAACTGGCGCCGAAGCTGGCGTCGTTGCGTTGCGGTCATGGTCTCAACCGAACAGAAAGAAAGGGTGCTTCCCGGTCCGCCGCTGCGGGCTTGACCCTTGAACCGTATGGTTCAAGGTGGAGGCAGCAGCATTGCCCTCAGGCTTTCCGCTCATTGGGCGGACATGCACACGGACAAGGCAATATATGCCCCCGGGTATTACGTTATCGGCTCAGGGACATGGCCCTCTGGCGTACGAGCCAGGAAACACTCGAGGTCATTATAACAGTGGTGCGCGGCGGTGACAGTCTTGACAGGGCAGTTAACAGTTAATAGTGAATAGTTAACAGTTAAGTGCAAAAGCGAAGCAGGCCCGGTGCCACACTGAGTGGCAGGAGCGCGCGGTGATGAGCGTTCGGAGCACAGCAGCCTCGTCCCGGGCTTTTCAACTTTGAACGTTCAACTCTCGTTCTTTGTTGGCGTGCAGCGTGATGCCTGAAGCGTCTCTTACAGCTTGCGGCGGGCGTCTTCGAAGGCCTGGATTTCGTCTTCCAGGCGGCTGAGCAGGGCTTGCACCCGGGCTTCGCTCTCGGAGTCCTGGGAGGCGGCCTGACGCGCCTTGAGCAGTTCGTGGCTCATGTTCAGGGCGGTCATGATGGCAATGCGTTCCAGGCCAATCACGTTGGCGTCGCGCACTTCACGGAGTTGTTCATCCAGATAGCGGGCCGCGGACAGCAGATTGTCCTGTTCACCAGCCGGGCAGGCGACACGGTACTCCTTGTCGAGCAAGTGAATCACCAGGGAGTTTTCGTTAGACATGGCCGGTAGCACCGCATTGGCTGTGGATCAGTGTCAGGCAGGATGCCACGCTCAGGAATCCTGCTCCAGAGATTTCAGACGCGTGATGATGGCCTCGACCTTGTTGCGGGCCACGTCATTTTTTTTCAGCAACTGGGCGCGTTCTTCCACCAGTTTGGCCTCACGTTCATGCAGGGCCAGATTTTCCTGACGCAATCGGGAGCTGATACGCAGCAGCTCGTCCACGCGGGTTTCCAGTTGCCTTAGTTGTTGTTCCGTCGTCATGGCAAAATGGTCGCTGTTCGCCTAAGGTGTGGGCCGGTTTCGGCCCCGCGTCCCCTGCACCTTACCGGGATTTGCCAGCAATGGCGTCCCCCTCCCGGTTGACAGGCTGTTTCAACTATAGGTGTGAGGTTGGCAGGGGTCAATGAAATTGAATGGTGGTAGCCACTTAGCGCACACTTCTCACAGCCTTCCTCAGGAAGGTGCTTTCGCCGCAGGAATCCAAGACGGGGTGTTTCATGTCCAACCAGATCGATTTTGAAGTGCTGGCCCAGGCCCTGGCCGCGGCAGGTATTGCCCATTCTCCCAGCGAACTTCAGGGGCTGGCGGCAGGGCTGCTGGCTACCGGCCATGGCGGCCGCGATGAGGAGCTGCTTGGGGTGCTGGCGTCCCACGTTGACTTCGAGCCGGGGCAGCAGTTCGAGGCATCTCTTGCCGGTATGCTCGTGGCCATGCGCGATGGTCTTGCTGACGGTTTTGCCGACACCGGTTTGGCACTTCACCTGTTGTTGCCTGCCGATGAGGATGATCTGGGCTTGCGGGTGGCGGCGATCGCCCAGTGGTGCGAGGGTTTTCTGGTGGGCTTTGGCACCGGCTCGGCCAATACCCATGACAAGGATCTCTCACCGGGTGTCCAGGAAGCGCTGTCTGACCTGGCGGCCATCAGCCAGGTGGAAACGCCGGATGCCGATGGCGATGAAGAGGAAGATATGTTCGAGCAAGTGGCGGAACACTGCCGCATGTCCGCCCTGATGATTTACACTGATCTGGTCATGCGCCGGGAAGGTAAGCCGGAGGCGCCGGCCAGCAAGCCGCCGACTCGTCACTGACCTAACGCCCAGCCGATACAGCAAGGAGTGGTCTTGAGCATCAACCGTCAGGAATACGCCCGCCGCCGTCAGGAGCTGATGGGCGTCATGGGGCCCAACAGCATCGCCATTTTACCTGCCGCCCCGGAGCGCACCCGTAACCGGGATGTGGAATACCCCTACCGACAGAACAGTGATTTCTGGTATCTCACCGGCTTTGCGGAGCCCGAGGCGGTGCTGGTCCTGTTGCCCGGCCGTGAGCATGGCGAGTACGTGCTGTTCTGTCGTGAACGCGACCGCACCATGGAGATCTGGAACGGTTACCGGGCAGGCCCCGATGGGGCCGTTAAGGATCATGATGCCGACGATGCCTTTCCGGTTGGCGATATCGATGAAATTCTGCCGGGCCTGATTGAGGGCCGGGAGCGGGTTTTTTATGACCTGGGCCACGATGCGGAGTTTGACCGCCGCCTGATGGGTTGGGTCAACAGTATTCGCGAGCGGGTTCGCTCCGGGGCCCAGCCGCCGGGCGAGTTCGTCGCCCTGGCGCACCATCTGCACGACATGCGTCTGTTCAAGTCAGCAGCGGAAGTGAAGTTGATGCGCAAGGCGGCAAGCATCTCTGCCCATGCCCATATCCGTGCCATGGAAAAAGTCCGCCCGGGGATGATGGAATACCAGCTCGAGGCGGAATATATCCACGAGTTTATGCGTCATGGTGCGCGCAGCCCCGCGTACCCAAGTATTGTCGGTGGTGGCGCCAACGGTTGCATCCTGCATTACATCGATAACAGCCAGAAGCTCAAAGACGGGGATCTGGTGTTGGTAGATGCCGGTTGCGAGTTGGAAAACTACGCCTCGGATATCACCCGTACCTTCCCGGTGAACGGTACGTTCAGCAAGCCCCAGCAGGCGCTCTACGAGTTGGTGCTGGCCAGTCAGTACGCCGCCATAAAGGCCACCCATCCGGACAATCACTGGAATGTGCCCCACGAAAAAGTGGTGGAGATTCTGACCCAGGGTTTGCTGGATCTGGGGCTGCTTGACGGTGAGTTCAACGAGCTGGTGGAAACCGAGGGCTACCGCCGTTTCTTCATGCACCGCACGGGCCACTGGTTGGGCCTGGACGTTCACGATGTGGGTGATTACCGGGTTCAGGATCAGTGGCGTCAGCTGGAGCCGGGCATGGCCCTGACGGTGGAGCCAGGGCTGTATATCGCACCGGATGATGACAGTGTCGATGAGCAGTGGCGTGGCATCGGTATTCGCATCGAGGACGATGTGGTGGTGACCAAAGAAGGGTGTGAAGTGATGACCCACGAGGTGCCGAAGGATGTGGCGGAGATTGAGCGCTTGATGAAAGGCGGCTGAGGGCAGTTAACAGTTAATAGTGAACAGTTAACAGCTAACGTCAAAAGTGAGAACCCTGCTACATCGTCGCGCCGGCGTGGCACGGTAACAGTTGAAAGTTCAAACGTGCGGGCATGGGGTTGTTTCTTCGTTGTCGTTCGTGCCCGCGTAACCGCGCGGGAAACCGAACATCTGAATCGCGCGAGCCTTGCCTCGTGTTTAAACTTTGAACTTTCAACTCGGCCCTTGGGTTCGCGCCTCAAGCGGCGCTCCTACAGTAAAAGTGGACATTGAAATGACGCAACAACCTCTGGTGATCGTTGGCGGCGGGATGGCGGGTGCCATGCTGGCGTTGTTGTTGCGTCGCCATGGCGCAGGCAGTGTGGTGCTGGTGGAAAGTCATCCGCTGACGTTGCCTGAAACGCCGCCGTTGACCCCGAGTTTTGATGCGCGCAGTACTGCGCTGTCGGCGGGCACGTTGGCGGTATTGGATGAGCTTGGTCTGGGCCTGGCTATTCGTGAACACGCCGCTGCAATTGGCACGGTGCATGTGTCCCGGCAATCCCGGCTCGGGTTGACCCGTCTGTCCGCACAGGAAGAAGGCGTCGACCAGCTTGGGGTGGTGGTAGAAAACCGCTGGCTGGGTTTTGTGTTGCTGGGGGCGCTGTTCAGTGATGACGCCATTACCGTGCGTGCACCGGATGCGTTGTCCGGCATTCGTCGCCTGGAACATGGCTATCAGGTTTCCCTCTCCAGTGGTGATACCCTGCACACGCCCTTGCTGATCGCGGCGGATGGCGCCCGCTCCAAAACCCGCGAGTGGTTGGGCATCAGTGCCCGGGATCATGACACCGGGCACGATGCACTGATCGCCAACCTGTCACTGGCGAGCTCCCATGAGGGCATTGCCTATGAGCGCTTTCTCAATGAAGGGCCGCTGGCATTCTTGCCCCTGCCAGACCAGCGTTTTGCCCTCGTCTGGACCGGGCCCCGTGAGCAGGTAGCACAGTGGATGGCCATGAGTGAGCAGGACGCCTTGGCACAATTGCAGGCACGCAGCCCGGCCGGGGCGCCGCGCCTCACCGGGTTGGGTGAGCGTCAGCGTTACCCGCTGGTGCTGACGGAATCTTGCGCACAGGTCGTGCCCCACGGGGTTGTGGTGGGTAATGCCGCGCACACCCTGCACCCCGTGGCCGGGCAGGGCTTTAATCTGACGGTGCGGGACCTGCAGGCGTTGGCCAGCACGGTGGGTGGCAGTGATCATCCTGGCAGTCTGCGAACCCTGCAGGCTTTCGCTTCCCGGCGCGAAAAGGATCAGGCCTTGATCGGTCAGGCCTCTCGCTGGGTGCCAGAACTGTTTCGCGTCCAGCACCCGCTGTTTGCTCACAGCCGCCAGCTGGGCCTGGTTGCGCTGGATATCCTGCCCGGGTTGCGTAGCGGGTTTGCGAAACGGGCGATGGGGCTGTGAAGAGCAGTTAATCGTTAACAGTGAATAGTGAATAGCTAAGGTCAAAAGCCAAAACCGGGCTACTGAAGAAGCGTAGTTCGGGAATTGCCGCCAGGCAATCTCCGACATGGCGGTGCAGGGCAGGACAAAATCAGTTGAAAGTTTAAAGTTCAACTCATGGCATTGAATGGTGGAGATGGGCTTGCGCTCATTTTCGCCCTCCGGAAAGGACCTGTGATGGGCGTTAGCGAACAACACATCATTATCGTCGGTGGTGGTATGACCGGGGGGTTGCTGGCGGTGCTGCTGGCGGCTGAGGGGCTGCGGGTGACGGTGCTGGATGGTGCGCCAGCGCCGGTCATGCCGGAAGGGGCGGCGCAATTGCGGGTCTCTACCTTGACCGAAGCCAGCTACTGGCTGCTGCGCAACAGTGGGGTCTGGGATTGCCTGAATCTGTCGCGGGTACAGCCCTATGATGCCATGCAGGTCTGGGATCAGGATGGCACCGGTGAGGTCAGTTTCAACGCCGTGGATGCCGGGGTCGATAGCCTGGGGTGGCTGCTGGAAAACGGCCACCTGACGGCGGCCCTGTATGACCGGGCGGCGTCGTTGCCGTCGCTGGAGTGGCGCTGTGGCGTGTCGGTGGAAGGGGCGCGTCGCGAGGGGCAGCGGTGGCGGGTTCAGTGTGGTGGTGATGTGCTCGAGGCTGATTTGCTGGTGGGGGCCGATGGCGCCCGTTCGCGGGTCCGTGAGTGGGCAGGAATCAGTGGTGGGCCTCGTGACACCGGACACCATGCCCTGGTGGCCACGATTACCACGGCACAACCCCATGGCGGGTGTGCGCGGCAGGTTTTCATGGAGTCAGGCCCATTGGCCCTGTTGCCGTTGTTCTCGTTGGCTTCGCCGGGCGATCAGCGGCAGTGCTCCATTGTCTGGTCGGGTTGGCCGCAGAGAATTGCGGAACTGAATGCTGCGGAACCGGGTCTGTTTGCTGCCCATCTGCAGGCGGCGGTCGGTGATGCGTTGGGTGAGGTGAGCTTGCTGGGGGAGCGTGCGGTGTTTCCTGTCCAGGAGCGCCATGCCAGCAGCTATGTGGCTACCGGGTTGGCGTTGATTGGCGATGCGGCTCATGTGATTCATCCGCTCGCCGGGCAGGGCGTCAATCTGGGCTTGCTTGACGCCGCTGTGCTGGCTGAGGAAGTGGCGGCAGCGATGAAGGCCGGACGCCCGTGTGCGGACCCGCATGCCCTGTCCCGTTACCAGCGCCGTCGCCGTGGTGAAAACCTGGTCATGCAAAATGCCATGCGCGGGTTTCAGCAGCTATTCGAGCAGCGGGCAATGCCGCTGCGCTGGCTGCGCAACACGGGCATGCGTTGGGTGAATCAGGCGGGTCCGGTGAAACGTTTCTTTATTGGCCAGGCATTGGGGCGCGGTGCGGATTTGCCGCGGCAGGCGCAACCACCCCGTCAGCGTATGCGTTAACGCAGTGTGACTAGAGGTCGCGGGGCAGACCTGCCATACTGGCGCCCAATTAAGAATCATTCCTGTTTAAGCGATGGAGTTTTGGATATGCGTATCCTGGGTTTACTGGCCGGAGCTCTGGTCATGGCGGGCGGCCTGTGGGGCTGCTCGGAACCGGCCGAGCAAAACGAGCTGGTGGTGTATACCTCCCGAAATGATCATCTGATCAAGCCGGTGTTTGATGCCTATACCGAATCCACCGGTGTGCAGATCCGGTATATTACGGATAACGCTGCTGCCTTGACCGCCCGGTTGCAGGCGGAAGGTGAGCGCACCCCTGCTGACCTGTTCATTACGGTGGACGCAGGCAATCTCTGGAATGCGGCCAACAAGGATTTGCTTCAGCCGGTAGAGTCGGTGGTACTTAATGCCAATGTGCCCACTGCACTCACCGACCCGGACAAGCGCTGGTTCGGTCTGACCGTGCGTGCCCGCACCATCGTCTATTCTCGCGACCGGGTTGATCCGGCCACACTGTCATCCTATGAAGATCTGGCTGATCCGAAGTGGAAGGGCCGTCTGTGTCTGCGCACCTCCAAGAAGGTCTACAACCAGTCTCTGGTCGCCACCATGATCAAGCGTCTTGGTGAAGAAAAGACCGAGGAAATCGTGCGCGGTTGGGTGGGCAATCTGGCCACGGATGTGTTCTCCAACGATACCGCGCTGATGGAAGCCATTGTCGCCGGTCAGTGTGATGTGGGGATCGTGAACACCTACTATTATGGCCGCATGAAACGGGATAACCCGCAGCTGCCGCTGGCCCTGTTCTGGGCCAACCAGGACAGCAGTGGTGTGCACATCAATATTTCCGGGGCGGCGATCACCCAACACGCACCGCATCCGGAACAGGCCAAGGCCTTGCTGGAGTGGATGACCCAGCCTGCCGCCCAGAGCCTGCTGGCGGACCGCAACCTGGAATACCCGGTGAACTCGGCCGTGAAGCCTGCCGACGAAGTGGCCTCCTGGGGTGATTTCAAGAGTGATGACCTGAACGTGAGCGTGGCCGGTGAACTGCAGGTTGATGCCGTCAAGTTGATGGACCGGGCCGGGTATCGCTGATTCATGCTGTTGAGAAACGCCTGATATGCCCCGCCGGGGATTACGCAGTGCCAGTGGGGCCAGCGCAGCAGCGCTGGCCCTGCTGGTACTGGTGCCGATACTGGTACTACTGAGTGCCTGGCACCAACAGCAATGGGAAACCTGGCAGCATTTGCTGGATACCGTGCTGTGGCGGCTGGTGGGGAACACCCTGTTTCTGATGGTGGGAGTCACCGTCGGGGTCTTGCTGCTGGGTGTGTCGCTGGCCTGGTGTGTGGCCACCCTGGATTTCCCCGGGCGTCGCTGGCTGGAGTGGGCCCTGTTTTTGCCCATGGCCATGCCGGCCTATGTGCTGGCGTTTGTGATGGTCGATCTGCTCGACTATGCCGGACCGATCCAGACCCAGCTCCGCCACTGGTGGAGCGATTTCCCCGGTTTTAGCGCCCGCCACCCGCTATGGGTGGTCGTCACCTTGTCGCTGGTGCTCTATCCCTATGTGTACATGTTGGCGCGGCTGGCCTTTCAGGCCCAGGGGCGGGCGGTGCTGGAGCAGGCGCGTATTCTGGGTGATGGCCCGGTGCGGGCATTCTTCAAGGTGGCGCTGCCCATGGCGCGCCCCGGCATCGCGGCCGGCCTGGCGCTGGCCTTGATGGAAACCCTGGCGGACTTTGGGGCGGTGTCCGTATTCAATTTCGACACCTTTACCACCGCGATCTACAAAAGCTGGTACGGCCTGTTCAACCTGCAGGCGGCAGCACAGCTGGCTTCGCTGTTGTTGCTGTTTGTATTGGTGGCGCTGTGGCTGGAACGGCGCGGCCGCCGCCGTGCGCGCTTCAGTGAGCTGGGGGGACGCAAGGTGATGCGGGTGCGTCCCCGGGGGGCCTGGCTGATTACGTTGCTGGCCTTTGCAGTCCTGTTCATGGCGTTTGTGTTGCCGGTCTCCCGATTACTGTATTGGGTGGTGGAGACCCGCCTGGACGGGGTGGATGCGCGCTTCCTGAATCTGGTCTGGCGTACCTTCCTGTTGGGAGCCATGTCCGCCGGGTTGGTGCTTGTGCTGGCCAGCTGGCTGGCGTGGGTGAAGCGGCATCAGTCGTCACCGGGGGTCTCGGTGGCGGCTCAGCTGGCCACCTTGGGCTACGCGCTGCCGGGCTCGGTGTTGGCGGTGGGTATCATGGTGAGTTTCAGTGCGGTGGAGTCGCGCCTCAATGCCTGGGGACTGCCGGTGGCCCTGGTCGGAGGCCTGGCGGCGTTGGTGCTGGCCTACGTGGTGCGCTTCATGGCGGTGGCCTTTGGCCCGGTGGAAAATGCCTTGCAGCAAGTGCGTCCTGGTTTGGTCGATGCGGCCCGGACTCTGGGGGCATCGTCATCGGATGTTGGGCGGCGGGTCTATTTGCCTATGATGCTGCCTGGTCTGCTGACCGCCTTGTTGTTGGTAGGCATTGATGTCATGAAAGAAATGCCTGCCACCCTGCTGTTGCGACCCTTTGGCTGGGATACCCTGGCCGTTCGGATCTATGAGCTCACTGCGGAAGGGGAGTGGGAGAGAGCGGCAGCGCCTTCCCTGACGCTGGTGCTGCTGGGGTTGCTGCCAGTGGTGTTGCTCACACGCCGGCGCTAGCGGCGTGGACAACTGGTAGTTCGTGTAACAGGAACACTGGCGGCGCACAGGTGCTTAATACAAGTCACCCGCAATGGCTTGCGATTCATGTGCTGTTGATGTGTTTCTTTGGTGGCCTTTCCGGGCCGCCTTCTTCTGTCTTTCCTTGCTGGTGAGTGTCGCGGGTGTCCTTTTCCCGGGGAGCTCCGATGGTGCGCACAGGTGTGCATGGGATACATATTTGCCAGCATTGTTTCCTTTCTTGGATTTCTTCTTAGCGCTACGTATACAGCTAAGGCAAAGGGGTTAGCTGTAGTGCAACCCAATCGTTTGTTTATGTGTATATATGTAAATTAGCGGCCGTTTTGAGAACTTGTATCTCGGTTATGTTTCAAAATGTTGGTACGGTTATGCCACCTTTATTTGGGCAAATTTCTGCCTAGCCGCTAGGTGTAGGTGGGTAGCCCTTTGAATAATAAATGGCCCGTTCGGGCACGTCTTTTGTGGAGAGCCAAATGACAACAAGGAAACTGCTTCCCGCTATCTTGCTGGGAGCTGGTGTTGTGTCTGTGACACCAGTAATGGCCAGCATGGGTAATATCGGCACGACCTATGGGGTACTGCCCTCGGATATTGCTTCCGCCCAGGCCCTGTCCCTGTTTAACAGTCAGGTGTCCGCGACTTACTACAACCCGGCGTACCTGACCAAGGACAGCCGGGGCGAGCTCACCACAGGCCTGATGCATGCGGAGCACGAGCTCCGGGGTGACGGTCAGGTGCTGCAGGACTCTCCTTCCCAGCAGGTTTTGCTGGGCATGAAAACCGATCTGACCAGCCTGACTCAATATGAACATCCTCTCTACCTTGGCTTCATGCTGGGAGTGGAGAAGTACGGCGATGAAATGTTGTCGTTCAATTCGCAGACGTCCACTGAGGGGCAGTTCTTTGAATACGGCCGGCAGCCCTTGTTCCTGAATCTGGGGGGTGGCACCCAATTGTGGCGTGGGCTGGATGCGGGCTTTTCCGCGCGTATCACCCTGCATTCCGAAGCCGAGCTGGTGGCCAGTTCGACCCTGGCAGGCGAGACCAGCTATGAAACCCTCAACGTTTCCGCCAAACCTTCCATTCGCCCGATTTTCGGTTTGAACATGGATTTCGGTGAGAGTTTCTGTGGTGATGACCGCTCTTGCTGGATGAACGGTTTGGAGGCGGCATTCAGTTACCGCGGCTACTCCAATACCAACACCACAGTAGATTCCACCATCACCATTCCTGGCACGGTGGTAGACCCGGGCATCAATCTGGCAATCACGACTATCGATTCCTACCAGCCGAATATCTATGCCGCCGGTCTGGCCTATGGCAGGGACCGCTGGCGGGTAGGGGTAACGTTGGAAATGCAGGAATGGTCGAGCCTGGAAGAGGAATTGGAAGGCGATACCATCAAGGATCAGGCAGTGGAAGCCGATGGCGATGCCCGGCTTGCCTTCAAGGATATCGTGGTGCCGCGTATTGGCGGTGAGTTCCACCTGGACGATACCTACATGATCACCGGTGGGGTCGCATTCAGTGAATCACCGCTGGATTCCACCGGGTCGTTGGAAGTGAATTACCTGGATACCGACAAGTGGATCGTGGGTGTTGGTCTGACCGCCCAGTACACATCGGTACCGATTCTGGCATACCCGGTACGACTGGATCTCGCCTACCAGTATCAAAAACTGGAATCGCGCGAGTTCGATCTCTACGACCGTCGTTCCCCGAGCTATCCGGCACCGTACGGATCGGGAGAGGTTGATGGCGAGGTCAGTGTCTTTACCGGCTCCATCACGCTGAAGTTCTAGGAGATGGCCATGAAAATAAAACTATTGGGCCTGGCAGTGGCGAGCACCTTGTTGGCTGCATGTGGTGGCGAGGCCGATGATCCCACAACACGGAACTGGCAGATTGGCGAGGTGTACTACAGCTACCCTTACGAGGGTCAGCAAGGGGTTTCGCCGAAGACGCCAATAATCGCCCGTTTCTCTCATGCGGTCAGCGTAGAGTCTGGCAATGTTCAGCTACTCAGATGTGACACCCAGGCGGATACCTGCGAAGGGGCGACCCCCGTTGCACTGGGCGAGCCGCAGGCTCTCGATGGTGGTTTGGGGGTTTCGATCCAGCCCCAGCAGCCGCTGGAGTTCGCCACCCACTACCGTCTCGAGTTCAGTGATCTGGATACAGGTAATGGCATTGCCGCGTTCCCTGATGGCGGGATGGACTTCACCACTCGTATGGATGCGGATGGACCGTTAAGTCACCGCAAGCAAGGCGCCGCACTGGTTGTCCGCCAGCTGATCCCTGATGGGGATACCCTGCCTTTCATGGATTTCAGTGCCTTGCGCTTGCAGTTCAACCAGATGCTCAACACCGATACGGTGAGGTACGGTGACACCGATGCGGATGCCAGCATTGAGTTGGAACATCAGGGTCAAACCGTGCCGGCTATCCTGTTGGTCAAGGGTAACGCGGTGACCGTGGATCCGATTGAGGATCTTGCTGCAGGTGAGACCTACACACTGAAGCTGACCTCCTCGGTGCGGGGTGTCGATGATGCCCAGTTGACCGGCGGGTTCGAAAAGAGCTGGCAGGCGGGTAACTCCAAGCCCCGTGCCACGCTGGTGCAGGAAGTGGTAAAAGCCAGCGACGTGCTGGAAGATCCCTGCAACCAGGTCGGCGCGCTCACTGCCAAACTTACCGGCGAGGCGATGAACTGTGTGCCGCTGCAGTCCACTCTGCTAGGCAGCAAGGATGCCACCTTGCAATCCGGCAATGTGTACGCGGAGCTGGCACATCTTCCGAATTACCCGGATGTCTCGCCGTTGCGTATCGCACGTAACAGCTTGCTCACCGGGTCCAATATCGACGTGAAGGTTGGGGGCGATGTGCCGGCAGGGATCAGTACCGGGGATATTTCCGTGACCTTCCTGTCCGATGCGTCCGGTTATCTGCTGCCCAACCCCTACAGTGATGCCCACGAGGCACCCAAGCAGGTGCGTCTGTACATGGACGTTTCCATGACCGCAGAAAATCCAGAGGCCAATGGCGCGCTTAGCCAGACGCTGATGCATGTGGAGCTCAATGGCATGGCGCTGGTGCAAAATGGGCGGATGGAAATTGATGCGGTGGGCATTGTCGAGCCAAAGATTCTGGGTCAGGAAACCGCGTTCGGGCTGCTCAGTTTTCACATGAAATCCTATGAGGATCAGGAGAGAGCTCCGCAGCCGGTACCGGACATGACGTCCCCCGTGCTGCAGAGCATGACTCCCGCGGCCAATGATAGTGGTGTGGCAGACAAGGCTCGCCCCGGTGACCCGATCATTCTCAACTTCAGTGAGCCGCTTGACCCGGCAACCCTGGAGCAGCCGGGAGCGGTTACCTTTACGCATAACGGCATGGAAGAAAATGTTGAGTGGGCGCTGGATGGCGCCACGTTGGTGCTGCATCCGCAAATGCCTCTGGTCATGGGAGAAAGTTATGCCGTTGCGTTGGGCGGCCAGGTGACTGACTTGGCAGGCAATCCGCTGGCTTCGGTGAATGCGACCCTGCAGATGCCTGCCCGGGTGGGAGACGCTCCTGCGCCGGTGGCCCTGACGACTTACCCGGGCTTCCCCTGTGCCAGCGATAAGGAGCACTGGGAGATCGAAGCGGGCAACCACGGTTTTTGTCTGGGTGGCACCACCGACGATGACCGCACCCCTGTTCCGCTGATGCCGGCGGACCGTTCTATTCATGTCCGTTTTTCCCAGGATATTGATCCTGCCTCGGTGATCTTCGATAACAGTATCGCCTGTGACGTTGGTAGCTTCCGGGTTGAAAAGGTGGAGCTGGATCCTGCTACCGGCAAGCCGATGCGTTATGACGAGGACAGCACTCGCAAGTACCAGTGTGAGGAAGGGGTAAAAGGAAAGCTGGAAGTCGGCACCCGCAGTCTTGTCTTCACTCCTGCGGAACCGTGGGAAGAAGGGACATACTACCGTTATGTCCTGATGAGTGTGAATGGCACCAGTGCGCAGCAGCCCAACGACTGTTCCAGCGGTGAGGCGATTTGCTCCACCGCGGGCAAGCGATTGCAGACAGCGGTGCTGAGCGCACCGGATGCGGACATGGGTGGCCCGAACATGCACTTGCACTTCATTGGCGCGCCCTCGGTGGCCAGTGTTTTCCAGCCCCTGCGTAACTTGCCAACCCTGGATATCAATGCCAATGGCCACTTCGACAGCGGAGAGCCGGGTTATGGCAGTGAGGGGCGGGGAGTCAATACCACAGATCTGTTCATTGATGGCTATGACGGTGAAGGGCTGCTCTACGATCCGGAGTTGGTTTGCGATACTGAGGAGGGTTGTGACATCCATGTGGTAGGCGGCCTGAATACGGAGGTCTTTGGCATGGCCCCGTACACCGACCCGGTCACCGGTGAGACTGGCCAGGCCGTTCGCGTGGGGTTGTATCCCACCATGATTCAGGCTTCGTCGGTTACCTTGTTGGTGAAAATCCTGGGTTTCATTCCCAGTGAAACTCCCACCGAAACGCAGTTCATGCGTATGCGCTATGACTGTGTGGCCTGGCCGGAAGATGCCGACAATTACTGTGAAAAGCGCAACCCGGATGGCAGTTATGTGTTTGACGAGATTCAGCGTCAGGGTTTGATCCCGGGTTGGATCGTGGAAACCGATGCCGGCCCGGAATTCCGTACCGATGTGGAACTGTTCATGGATGCGCCGTACATGCACATCGTGCTTAACGGCTCCCACAACCTGCACAGCTACCCGCTGACCATGAACCTGTCGGGCCCGGTAACCTTCCTGCCGGACGGGCGCATCGTGATCAATCAGGTCAACGCCAATGCGATCCCTATCAATGTGGAGCTGGGTGTGCTGCTCAACACGCCCGAGATTTTCCTGAAAATCCCGGAAGGGGGGGTGGTTCTGCAGTATCTCGGCGCACCATTGAAAAACTGATTAACCAGGAACACCCAAAAGCCGGCCTTGTGCCGGCTTTTGGGTGTCAAGCGCAAGGCATTGTGGCAAACGGCCGCTGGCGCCGCTCAAATAACACTCTGATTACACACTCTTACAAGCCCGTCAAATCACACACTTTTCTCAACCATTCCCAACCTTTTCTCAACGGCTGTAGTACGGCCGTTTTGTTTTACTTATTGCATATACACAGGCAGGAACAGGCAGGGGCTGCATAGCTTTCACCCGTTCTTGTCCATACAAGAGCCACCCTGAGCGTGGCGATAAACCGAATAACAAACGCCGGAGACGCGCTATGACCATCCGTAAACTGTCCCAGTTCGGGGCTGCCGCTTTTGCCACCTCTTTACTGGCCGCACCGGTCGCCTGGGGCGCAATGGGGAACACTGCCAGCACCTATGGCCTGCTGCCTATTGATGTGGGTACCGCACAAGGGATGTCCCTGTTCAATACCCAGGCTTCGGCGCTGTACTACAACCCTGCCTATCTGACCCGCGACCCTCGTGGTGAAATGACCGTGGGGCTATTGCACGGTGAGCATGACCTGCGGGTGAGCAGCAACGGCAACCCGAGCGGTGGGGGGGCGGCCGTTATTCGCGATGGCGACAAAGCGAATGTGTCCGACACCCAGCAGCAAGTCATTGCCCTGAAAACCGACCTCACCGACATGATGAAAGGTGAGCACCCCCTGTATTTTGCGATTATCGCCGGGGTGGAAAAGTACGGTGAGGAAATGCTGGCGTTTGAATCCCAGAACTCCCGTGAAGGCCAATTCATGCAATACGGGCGTCAGCCGCTGTTTCTGAACCTTGGGGGCGGCCTGGAGGTCGCCAACGGGATTACCACCGGGGCCTCTGCCCACGTATCCCTGCGCAGCGAAGCCACCCTGATTGCCAGTGCAGATCTGGCCGGGGAAACGCAGTATGAAGAGCTGACTGTGACAGCCAAACCGATCATTCGTCCTGTGCTTTCCATGAACATGGAGTGGGACAAGATATTCTGTGGCAAGGAAGATTGTGGTTTCTGGACAGGGCTGGAAACGGCCTTTGCCTTCCGTGGCCATACAGAAGCCCGTACCGCAGTGGAATCCAACCTGACTATCCCGGGTACCGTGATTGATCCGGGCATCACGGTTCTTATCGACACAATCGATTCCTACCAGCCGGACATTTTCAGCGCGGGCCTGTTGTACCACTTCAGTGACAATTTCCGGGCTTCCGTGTCCGTGGAGCAGCAGAACTGGAAAGACCTGGAAGATCAGCTGGAGCGCGATACCGTCAAGGATCAGGCCAATGCCAAGTTCAAGGACATCATCGTGCCGCGGATCGGTGCGGAGTGGACAGTGAATGACCACATCATTCTGTTTGGCGGTGTGGCTTATCAGGAGAGCCCACTGGAAAGCATCCAGACGCCGGACGTGAACTATTTCGACAACGATCGCCTGATCGTCGGTGTCGGCAGTGCCCTGATCATCAAGAATCCGCCGATCCTGGCCTATCCCATGCGTCTCGACTTTGGGTACCAGTATCAGCAGCTGCAGGAGCGTGACTTCGAGCTGACCTCGACCAACCCCAGTGTGACCAACCCCTATGAAAGCGTCAGCACAGACGGCGACGTTCATGTATTCAGCGGGTCCCTGACCCTGAAGTTCTAACGGAGGTGCACCATGAAAAAGAACAAGATTGCCCTCGCCATCACCGCACTTGCTACCGCCACCCTGGTGGGCTGTGGGGGTGACAGCGATGACGTGAGCTTCAATACGGCGACCTTCAATCCCCGTAACCTGCACTACACTTATCCGTTGGATAACCAGCAGCAGGTGGCGCCCCGGACTATCGTAGCGTTGCAGTTCAGCCATGAAGTCACGGCGGATGCCGGCAACTTCTCCTTTACGGGGCCGGATGATGAGGACGTAGCATTCACCCTGGAATCCGTTGCTGATGGCAAGGGGGTAGTATTGACGCCGGTTGATGCCCTTGAGCCTGCTTCAGATTACAAAGTGGTCATGAACGGCGTGACCGTGCTGGGCGAAACCACCACCTTCAAGGACGGTACGCTCAACTTTACTACGCGCGCAGCCTTGCAAGGCCCGGTGGAGACACAAAAAACCGCCGCCAACTTTGAGGTGGAGTCGCTGTTTCCCGATGATCAACAGTTCGAAAGCATGGATTTCTCCACCTTTCGTCTGCGTACCAGTCATCCCATCGAGCGCTCCACCGTGGTCTACGGTGATACGGTCAGCCTGAGCAAGGATGGCGAGTTGGTAGACGCGCAGATGCTGGTCAGCCGAAACGCGATCAGTGTGGACCCCATCGAGGACATGACCCCGGGTGCCACCTATGAGCTGTCGGTGAATGGCATCAAGAGTGTATTTGGTGAAGACATCGCCCCCTACACCCACACCACGGTTCCCCAGGATACTACCTCTCCCACGACTGGTGAGCGGGCGGTACTGGTGACCAATGCCCCGCCTGCGGACGATACGCTGGGCTGTCGTGATGAAGGCGTGCGGGTTTCTGACCTGACGGGTCAACCGATCAACTGCGTGCCGGTGAACAGCACTCTGCTACAAGACAAAACCGTGTCCAAGCAACAGGGCGATGTCTATGCCGAGCTGGCCTTTACTCCGAACTTCCCGGAGATCACCCCGCTGCGAGTCAAGAAGGGTGGCATTCTGAAAGGGGATTCCCTGGAAGTGCTTATTGGTGGTGAAGTGCCTGTCGGGTTCGATTCCGGTGAAGTGACCGTGCAGATCATTTCCGATGCCACCGGTTATCTGTTCCCCAACCCCAATGCCGACAGTGATGAAGCACCGAAGCAGCTGCGCTTGTTCATGGATGTGGCCTTCTCCACCAAGGATGCCCGCGCCAATGGGGCCTTTACGCAAAACCTGCTGCACCTTGAGCTGGTGGGGTCCGGGCTGATTACCGATGGCAAGCTCAACACCGATGCCATCACCATTGTCGAGCCGCGTGTCTTGGGTGTCGATAATGCCTACGGCGTACTGAGTTTCCGCATGGAATCCTATCGCGATCAGGAAACCGCTCCTCTCCCTCCGATTGATGCAGAGAATCCCTTTGTGCCGGTGCTGGATGGCGAGAATGGACAGGAGCTTTCCTGGCAGCCGGGTAATGTGGCGGACCGGATGGAGCCGGGCGACCCGATCATCATCCATTTCAATGAGGTGCTGGAAGCCGCCTCCATTGTGGCCGGTGAGAGCCTGATGCTCACCAAGGGTGGCATGGCGGAACCGTTCAGCTGGAAGCTGGATGGCAGTGCCTTGATCATCACCCCCGACAGCCCGGTGGAATACGGTGTGGAATATGTGGTCACAACCACTCCGGAGATTACCGATCTTGCCGGTAATGCCTTGCAGATGCTCGACAGTCTGGAAGGGGATAACAGCCTGGACTTCATGCTGCCGGAATACGTGGTAAATGATCCTGAGGATGTTCGCCGTGGTCCCTATGCTTCGGTGGTATACCCAGGGTTCCCCTGTGCCAGTACGGTGGCGTCCCAAGGGGAAATTGATGCCGGCACCCAGGGGGTGTGTGTGTCTTCAAGCCCGGAAGCCCAGCAGGTGGCAGTGGACCCGCTGCCGATTGTGGACTTGCCGGCCAACCGTGACATCCGGGTACGTTTTTCTCAGAACATGAATGCCGACACCATTGTGCTGGGTGATACCTTCCTGGTGGAAAAGGATAACGGCGGCAGCTGGGAGCCGGTGGATGGGCAACTGGTCGTGCAAACCCGCAGTCTCACCTTTGCACCGGAAACTGCCTGGGAAGAGGGCGCGCTGTACCGCTATGTGCTCGCGGGTAACGGTGGTGGTACCGGCTGTGCGGGTATCTGCTCGGCTGACGATTTGCCCCTGCAGACCGCCCCCCTGTTGGGAGGTGGCTTGACGGACGGCGGGCCGGACATGGAAATCCTGTTCCGTGGGGGCGTGGCGGTGAACACCGTGTTCCAGGAGCTGGATAACCTGCAAAGTGCGGATGTCAATAACAACTTCCAGATCGATAGCGGTGAACCGGTTGCCACCGGGAACGTGATTGACCCGGTGGATACGCCAGCCAATGCCACCTTGATCCTGCCTCGTGATGGCGGTGGCACAGGGCTGATTACCGCGGCCAACACCGGTTGTGGCTTTGAAGGTACGCCGCCTTATACCTCTGAAGACCAGATCCGCTGTGACAGCAACCGGATTATGTATGTCACCGGGATGCTCAACACCGAAATCCTCGACTTCGATGCTGAGCAACAGGGTGTGCCTGTGGTGATCTATCCCACTACCGTGGCGCTCACCAACCTGGACGCCACTGCGGTAGTCGGGCTGGATCTGAATGTGCTGGATTCTCAGAGCACCCTGGATGTCATCCCGGTGTTGGGGCCGATTTTGACCGATTTGCTGGAGGTGACACTGGGGACGGTGGATGATCTGGTCAATGCATTGGCGGGTCAGTTCGGTGGTGAAGGGGTATTGGGCAGCCTGCTGGGAGTGCTGGGCGATGTGGGCCTGGTGCCGATTGAGACTGCCACCGGCCCGAACATCATGCGTATTCGCTACGAGCCCGAGGACCCCAATGACCCGAACAGTCCACGCACGGTCCCGCCGGTGGGCTACATCGTGGAAACGCCGGACGGCCCGGTGTTCCGGATCCAGTTCGACCTGCTGTTCGATGCCCCGGCCCTGAGCCTGCCGCTGGGTCTGGAGCACAACGTGAAAGGCCTGCCCATTGACGATGTGATCCTGGAAGGTCCGCTGGACTTCCTGCCTGATGGCCGCCTGTTCATTGGTCTGCAGAACCTGGAATCCAAGAACGTGGATCTGGAGATCAGTCTTGCTGGCCTGGAAGGCGGGCAGGTGAACCTGATCATTCCGCCGGGTGGCATCAACCTGAGCTACCAGAGCGCGTCGATCAAATAACGCGCCCTGCAGGCTTGACCCCGCAATGCCCCGGTTCGCCGGGGCATTGTTGTTTGTGGCGGCCCCTGTCCGTCCTGCCAGCCTATGCCCCCCGGTTCAGGCCCGATATAATTCCCCCCACATTTGTATCGTGGTGTAGTTATGGGTCATCGCACAGCTTTATATGACGCTCACCTGGCCGCTGGCGGCAAGATGGTGGATTTCGGCGGCTGGGACATGCCGATCAATTACGGCTCCCAGATCGAGGAACACCATGCCGTGCGCCAGAAGGCTGGCGTCTTCGATGTCTCGCACATGACGGTTGTGGAAGTGGCCGGCTCCGGTGCCCGCGACTACCTGCGCCACCTGCTGGCCAACGATGTCGACCGTGTCGCCCCTGGTCGTGCCCTTTACAGCGGCATGCTCAATGACCGCGGTGGTGTGATCGACGACCTGATCGTCTACAAACGCGACAATGACTACCGGCTGGTGGTAAATTGCGCGACCCGCGAAACCGACCTGGCCTGGATGGAACAGCATGCCGGCGGGTTTGCGGTGGATATTCGTGAGCGTGCGGACCTTGCCATGCTGGCTATCCAGGGCCCCGAGGCCCGGGACATCACCGCTGGCCTGCTGGACGGCGCCCGTGCCGAGGCCGTACAGGCACTCAAGGTGTTTGGCTTTGCCGAAGACGGCGAATGGATGATTGCCCGCACCGGCTACACCGGGGAAGACGGCGTAGAGATCATGCTGCCCGGTGCCGATGCGGTGGCGCTGTGGAATCAGCTGCTGGCCGCCGGTGTGGCCCCTACCGGCCTCGGTGCCCGTGACACCCTGCGGCTGGAAGCCGGCATGAACCTGTACGGCAACGACATGGACGACAGCATTACCCCCTGGGAAGCCAACATGGGCTGGACCCTGGTGCTGAATGACCGTGATTTCATCGGTCGCCAGCCGCTGCTCAACCAGCAGGAAAATGGCCACGCCGAGCTGGTGGGGCTGGTGCTGGAAGGCAAGGGTGTGCTGCGCGCCCATCAGAAAGTGTTGATGCCCAACGGTGAAGAGGGCGAGATCACCAGCGGCACTTTTTCACCGACGCTGGGCAAGTCTATCGCCCTGGCCCGGTTGCCCGCCGGTGCCACCGGCAAGGTCGATGTGGAAATCCGCAACAAGCGCCAGCCGGCCCAGGTGGTCAAGGCACCGTTCGTGCGTAACGGCCAGGCGGTTTATAAAGCAATCTAGTCGGGGCTTGTCCCGGCCACTGTAGGAGCCATGCGAGCGGCTCCTACAGTAAAAAACAGGATTATTCAGCGTGCACGCGTAAGGCGTGCTGCGTGCAAGCGACTCTTAACAGGAGACAACAATGAGCGAGATTCCCGCCGAGCTGCGGTATGCCAGCAGCCACGAATGGGCCAAAAACGACGACGGCACTGTGACTGTGGGCATTACTGCCCACGCCCAGGATGCCATGGGTGATCTGGTCTACGTGGAGCTGCCGGAAGTCGGCCAGGTCGTGGCCGCCGGTGACGAAGCTGGCGTCGTCGAATCCGTGAAAGCTGCCTCTGATATCTACGCTCCGGTGTCCGGTGAAATCGTGGCAATCAACGAAGCACTGGAAGACGAGCCGGAGCTGGTGAACAACGCGCCCTATGAAGGTGGCTGGCTATTCAAGATTGCCATGAGTGAAGAATCCGATCTGGATAACCTGCTCACCGCTGACCAGTACCAGGCGCAGATCGAAAGCGAATAACGGCATGACCGTTATTCGCAGCTGTGAGCTATCAGCCTCTAGCTGTGAGTAAAAGATTTTTCTCGTCGCTCGAAGCTGGTGGCTCATAGCTGATCCCCTGCGTTTTTTAGCGCTGCGGAGCCAAAAGCCAAACCCAACCTATCCAGGTACCCCCATGCCTTACATCCCCCATACCCCCGACGACGTGCGTGCCATGCTCGACGCCATTGGCGCCGACAGCATCGAAGCCCTGTTCGATGAAATTCCCGCGCACCTGAAAGCCGCCGGCAAGCTGGATGCGCTGCCCGAGGGCTTGAGCGAAATGGAAGTGACCCGGCTGATGAACGAGCGCGCCGCCATGGATGCCGGCGCAGTCAGCTTCATTGGCGCCGGCGCCTACCAGCATCACATTCCGGCCGCGGTATGGGAGATTGCCACCCGGGGTGAGTTCTACACCGCCTACACGCCTTATCAGGCAGAAGCCAGCCAGGGCACCCTGCAGGTGATCTACGAATTCCAGACCCTGATGACGCGCCTCACCGGCATGGAAGTGAGCAACGCCTCTGTGTACGACGGTGCCTCTGGCCTGTCGGAAGCGGTGCTGATGGCCCTGCGTGCCAACCGCAAGAGCAAGTCCCGCAAGGTATTGGTGCCCACCGCCCTGAACCCCCGTTACACCGCGGCGACCCAGGCCATCGTGGAAAACCAGGATGTGGCGCTGGACAGCGTGGCGTTTGATCCCGCCAGCGGCCAGACCCCGCTGGACGCCCTCAAGCCATTCGAGGGCCAGGACTATGCAGCACTGGTGATCAGCCAGCCCAACTTCTTTGGCTCTCTGGAAGAAGTGGATGCCCTGACCGACTGGGCCCACGCCAACAACATGCTGGTGATCGGTGTGGTCAACCCGACCTCGCTGGCGCTGCTGACACCGCCGGGCGAGTGGGGCGCAGAGGGTGCCGACATCGTGGTGGGCGAAGGTCAGCCGCTGGGTGTTCCGCTGTCCTCCGGTGGCCCGTACTTCGGTTTCATGTGCTGCAAACAGAAATACGTGCGTCAGATGCCGGGGCGCATCATCGGCCGCACCGTGGACATGGAAGGCAAGCAGGGCTTTGCCCTGACCCTGCAGGCCCGCGAACAGCACATCCGCCGTTCCAAGGCCACCAGTAACATCTGTACCAACCAGGGCCTGGCCATGACCGCGTCCACCATCTACTGCTCCCTGCTGGGGCCAGATGGCCTTACCAATGTGGCGGCGCACTGTCATGCCAACACCCAGTCGCTGGCTGACAAGCTCACCGCCATTGCCGGTGTCGAGCGGGCCTTTAGCGCGCCCACCTTCCACGAGGTGGTGCTGACCCTGCCGAAACCCGCCGCCGAGGTGCTGGCGGCCCTGGCCGTGAAAGACGTGTTGGGCGGTGTCAGCCTGGCTACCGACTATGACATGCCCAATGCGGTCCTGATTAACGCCACCGAAGTCCACAGCGAAAGCGATCTGGATTTGTTTGCGGTCGCCCTGAAAGAGGTTCTGGCAGCATGAGCGAGACCCAACTGATTTTCCAACTGTCCCAGCCCGGCCGCAGTGCCGTCTCCCAGGCGCCGAAAGCGCTGGCAGACGACAAACTCAGCGCCATTCCTGCGCACCTGCGCCGCAAACAGAAGCCGGCCCTGCCGGAAGTGTCGGAAATGCAGGTGGTGCGGCATTACACCAACCTGTCCAGCAAGAACTTCGCCATCGACAAGCAGTTCTACCCGCTGGGCTCCTGCACCATGAAGTACAACCCCCGTGGTGCCAACCGTGCCGCCATGCTGCCGGGCTTTTTGAACCGCCACCCCCTGGCCCCGGAGACCCACAGCCAGGGTTTCCTCAGTTGCATGTTCGAGCTGCAGAACTTCCTCAAGGAAGTCACCGGCATGAAAGGCGTATCGTTGGCCCCCATGGCGGGCGCCCAGGGCGAGTTCGCCGGGGTCGCCATGATCCGTGCCTACCACGAAGCCCGTGGTGATGAAGGCCGTACCGAGATCCTCATCCCGGAAGCCGCCCACGGCACCAACCCGGCCACCGCCGTCATGTGTGGCTACAAGGTCCGTGAAGTGCCGGTGGGTAAAGATGGTGACGTGGATCTGGAAGCCCTGAAAGCCGCCTGTGGCCCCCAGACCGCCGGCCTGATGATGACCAACCCCAGCACCTGCGGCGTGTTCGAACGGCAGATCGAAGCCATAGCCAAAACTGTCCACGAAGCCGGCGGCCTGCTCTATTACGATGGCGCCAACCTCAACGCCATTCTCGGCAAGGTACGCCCCGGTGACATGGGCTTCGATGTCATCCACATGAACCTGCACAAGACTTTTGCCACCCCGCACGGCGGCGGCGGCCCCGGTGCTGGCCCGGTGGGTGTGTCCGAGCGGTTGTTGCCCTACCTGCCCACCCCCATGGCGGGCCAGCGCGACGATGGCAGCTACCACTGGATCGACACCGACACCCTGAACACCAGCATTGGTCACCTGAGTGCCTTCATGGGCAACGCCGGTGTACTGTTGCGCGCCTACTACTACGCCCGCTCGCTGGGCCGTGAAGGCATGATCCGCGTGGGCGAGTTCTCCACCCTGGCAGCCAACTACCTGCTCAAGCGACTGGAAGCCGTCGGCTGCACCGCCGCCTACCCCGATCGCCGCGCCAGCCACGAGTTCATTCTCACCTTCGCCAAAGAAGCGAAAGAGCTGGGGGTTACCGCCATGGATATCGCCAAGCGCCTGCTGGACTACAACCAGCACGCACCGACCACCTACTTCCCGCTGCTGGTGCCGGAGTGCTTCCTCATCGAGCCCACCGAAACCGAAAGCAAGGAAGCCCTGGACGAGTTCGTCGATGCCATGGCCGCCATTCTGGAAGAAGCGCGCACCCAGCCCGACATGGTCAAGGAAGCGCCCTTCACCCAGCCGGTACGCCGCCTTGATGACGTGAAAGCAGCCCGCGAGCTGGATCTCGCCTGGACAGAGTAGAAACTCGGTTTCTGTGGGAGCTTGCCTGCAAGCGATCAAAACCCGGCGCAAGCCGGGTTTTTTAATGGAGCAAGATCAGTCGGACGTCGGACGTCCGACCCATACCCTGCCTATCCCCGATCCAGTGGACTGATGACCCCCAGCCCACCCCGATTCATCACATGCAGGTAACGCTCGGTGGTGGACACGTCGCTGTGGCCCAGCAGCTCCTGTACCGTGCGGATGTCGTAGCCCTTCTCCAGCAAATGGGTGGCAAAAGAGTGGCGAAACGTATGAGGACCACAGAGCTTGGTGATGCCAGCTTCAGAGGCCGCCTGTTTGACATGCTTGCGGACAGTATCCTGATGATAATGATGACGCCGGACGATTCCGGTCTGCGGGTCTGTCGCAGGTTCTTTAGAAGGGAAAATAAATTGCCAGATACGTTGTGAGCCTGCTCCAGGATATTTCCTGCTCAGCGCATGTGGCATCCACGCGGGGCCAATGCCATTTTTCTGATCCATCTCATACAGGTTTGTTGTCACAGAGATTTGCTGGCGCAATCGTGCTTCACAAGACTTTGGCAGCAGTGTTCTCCTGTCCCTGTCACCTTTGCCTTGATGCACCGTAATAATCATCCGATCAAAATCCAGATCCTTGATGCGAATGCGAAGCGCCTCGGACACGCGTAGCCCAGCGCCATAAAGGAGTTCACATATCAACTGGGAAGGCTCAGGGAGCAGTGCGATAACTGCTTGGGCCTGTTGCTCGGAAAACACGGCAGGGATCCGGGGTTTGCGCTTCGATTGGCGAAAATTCAGTTCGCCATAGTCTTGCTGTAAAAATCGACGATAGAAACAATTCAGCGCATTAAGGGCAATTTTCTGAGTGGATGGGCTGCAATATCGCTGTACAGCCAGGTGTGAAAGAAATGCCTCAATCTCCCTGGCACTCATCGTCGAAGGATGGCGCATCTTGTGATATCGAATGTACTTGATCACCCAGTGGACATAGGTTTGCTCTGTTCGATAACTGTACTGGTTTTTCCTTAGCCAGAACCGGAACTGATCCATCAGCTTTACCGGCTTTTCAGGCGGGGCGCGAGGGATGTCATCCATGACAACTCCATACTGCTCAAAATGACAGTATTGCAGTTGGCGAAGCCCTTTTTCAACGGAAGCAGTGCTCATTCCTGAAGCATGGTGCTTACCTGTTACCTATCTTGTTGATATGCATAAGAAAAGGATGCTGCCAATAAGTGACCCAGAGTCAGGAGTTATAAGGAACGTTCCTTATAACTCCGTGTAGGAGATTGGCTATAGCATCTCAACCCATTGTTATGGCAGGCTTTTTATCGGGGAGTGTGTACGAGGGTTCCAGAGTTATATAGAACCGAGTTATACGGAACGTTCTAATTAATACGCTGTTATGTGATTACGGAGAACGCAGGATGCGAAAGGGAATAATTCAAATCACCCTAGCCGTTGCTCTAATGGCTATATCACTGTGGTCTCTTATCTGGGTGTTCTCGTCTGCCAGCTTGGCTAGTGCGTACTGTGGTGCCGATTTTTCCCTTTTCCATTCCGAGTTTCGCTGTCAGCAGCCCTTCGTGGCAATGATTCTCTGTGTTGTTTTCGGGCTTTTGGGTGTGCTTCTGGCGTTGCTGGGGGTGAAAAATTTGCGCGTTGGTAAAGCACATAACAAGGCGCTGCTGCCGACAAGCGGCAGAGCGCAGCGTTAACTCTACCAATGAATTACATCGAAATTGATATCCAAGTGTTGCGAAAAGAGGGGGATTCATTACTCGAAAGGGTTTTGAAACGATTATTGCCGTCGGCAAACCCGGATCTAGAAAATATCTACAAGAGAACGAGCTTTTGGTGGCTCGAATTTGACGATAACGGCTGCCCTCAAAGGGAGATTGGCTTCGATAGAAATAGAAAGCCTATTGTCCTTGGTCCAGTGGGTAAGAATTCTGGATTTCTAGTTGATAGCGCTGATGATTGGCGGGGTTTCAAAGAGCCAAATTGTAAAGCAGCGGCTCAATTTGAATCAGTTTGGTGTCAGTTGTGGCCATCATTCGTGGGCCTTGAGACTATCAGTTAACAAGCTGCGCCAGTCGGACCGATTTGTCACGCTGCGCGCAACAAACCGGCCGCTGCGCATGGCGTTATATCCCATGATAGGTATCGAGAATGAGTCGTAGAAGAGAGATAGATCAGCAAGAATTCGATCTGTATTATCTTCAGAAAACGATAGCGAATGCTATTCCCCAAAAAGAATGATTGTGCTTCAAAAGAAGATCTGGATGAGGTTGCTCGCGAGTTAAAAAGGTTTTCTGTATTCACAAAGCTGCAGGTTCGACTGTTTCTAAAAAAATATCGTCGTCGGCTCCTTGATATAGATAAAGAACCCCTCGATTCCTACCATCAGAAGTTATACCGAGAAGATTTGGGGGAAACTGAATATCTCGATACTGTCAGGCGGCAGTATTGGTTTTGCTATCCAGCCTTGGTTAGAACTGCAATGGAAATCGAGTTTGGTGCTGAATATGAAAGCTTTTCTAATGAGCGTGACAGAATATAACAATTTGCTGTGCTCGGACCCAACTACGCGCCGTAAGCTTATGGTTTGCTGCGCAAACTTACCACAAGCTTACTCTGCTCCGTTGGGCCGGCAAGCAAGGCGTTAAATGAATAGAAGGATCTATGTCTGAGATAGCCAATACCCCCGAACCACCATATTACGCGGTTATATTCAGCAGCCACCGTACAGAAGGCGACGATGGTTACGGTGATATGGCAAGCCAGATGGTTGAGTTGGCGTCGGAGCAACCAGGGTTTCTCGGCTTCGAGTCTGCCAGAGAGGGGTTGGGTATTACTGTGTCGTATTGGGAAAGTCTTGAGTCCATCGCTAGTTGGAAGAGTAATTCCGAGCATAGTGAAGCCCAGCGATCGGGGCATGAAAAATGGTACTCAGAATTTCGGGTTCGTGTGGCTAGGGTGGAACGCGAGTATGGCATTTAACAAGGCGCGGCAGCAGGATCAAATTTCCGCTCGTTCCTCGCTTCAATTTGCCCGCTGCGCGCGGCGTTATGTGTTCTCAGGCTAGGTGTGGGCTGATGAAGTGGTTTTCTTTTGGGTTGGGAGTTCTATGCATTATTTATGCAGGCCTCTATTTTATAGGACTTCTTCCCGTTGGCTTTTGGCAGTCGGCAATTGATCTGGTTATGGGAGGCGAGCCTGGTGCGTATTATCAAATTGTGCCAGCAGATTCGTCTGAGTATCAGGGGGGGGCGGCTCTTTCCCTCGGGGTGGTTCTTATCGCTTTATCAAGGTGGCAGGTTCAAAGGTGTAAAGCTGATGAGTGATTTCTGCGATAGGGTTTCACATAACAAGAGGCGGCAGGCAGACCCAATTTCCGCTCCTGCGTCGCTCCAGTTTAGCTGCTGCGCCAGGCGTTAAGTTTCCGAGAGAGTATCGTGGAATTCGAATATACGATCACAGAAGATGAATATGTAAAAGCAAACAAGCTTTTTACCAAGCCAGCTAAAACGACCCTCGTTGCCTATGCCGTTGTAGTGCTAGCTTTATTAGTCATAGCTGTAATCGCTCCTTCTTACGTCGTAAAAATAGGTGCAATTGGCGGGGTTTCTGGTGGTTTTCTTGGGCATATGGCGGTCAGACACTTATATGCACCTTGGAGAACAAGAAAGCAATATCGTGCGTATCAAGCTGCGCAAGAATCTGTCGCAGTGAAGGTTCTTCCAGATTCTTTGCTTTTTAAGTCAAGTATTGGAGAGGCGGTCATAGAGTGGTCACGAATAAATAAATGGCGGGAAAATGGAGAATTCTTACTCATTTATCAAGCGCCAGAGGTCTACCATATAATCCCGAAAAGAGTTGGTGAGACAATACGTGAAGTGCGGAAATCTTTAGTAAAGTATGTGGGCAAAGAAACTTAACAAGTCAATCAACTTCGCGCCTCCGGCGCCGGACAGCTTACACTGCGCTTCGCTCCGTTCCAGCTGCCGGTTATTGAGGCGTTATGTTTCAAAGGTGAAAAATGGAAGATTTTCTTAATTCACTTGCCACAATGGATATTAATCGCGGTATAGCAATACTAGCCGTTGTGGGATTTGGTGTCTTCGCTATGATCAAAGTATTCGGGCACATGAAAGATGGCTTTGGCGTTTTCAACGTTCGAATTACTGGCATAGTCATAGTCGCGACATTGGCAAGTATACTGGCTGTAATGAATCCATCTGGGGAAAGTGCAGCTATTGGTATCTTGGGTGCCATAGCTGGGTATCTTTTTGGCTATGGCACTAAAGACTAAGCAAAAACATAACAAGCGGCAGCAGCACCGGCCCTTCGGGCCTGGACTCGCTACACTGCGTTTCGCTCGCCGCTGTGCTGGGCGTTATGACTGAGTCAGGATCATGGTAAGTCCCAAGGAAATATTGGTTAATATTTGGTACGGGGATTCAACGGATATTTCTATTCGGGAGTGGGTCTTTGATTATATTGAACAGAATGAGAATGTTCCCGAGGAGATATTCGAGATATTTGACGCAGATTCAACGTCCCAAGAAGCGCTGTTGATGAAAATTGTTGCTATTTCAGATTCTGAATTTGATTCTCAGTGTGTACAGGCAGAAGTTATGGCGGCGAAACTTTTGCTAAAAGTAGCATCTGATTATTTGGTAGGTAACGTTAAGCCAAGTGATGTATGCGCAGTTATTAACAATATTGACTGTGGGTTTCTGGGTGCCCCAAGGGGATTGCCAGATAAAATTGCTTATTATCAGAAATGGTTAGGCAATCTATATCATTCATGTGATTGGTGTGATGGTGGCTGGACTCAAAGTAATGCTCCACATTTAAAACAAGATTTACAAGAGCAGATTACGGTTATTCAAACGTGGCTAGAAAAGTCATAACAAAGCGCTGCAAGGGAAAAAACTACGCTCCAGTAATTTGTGGTTCGCTGCGCTCACTTTACCACAAATTAGTTCCGCTCCGCTTTTCCCCTGAGCGCGGCGTTATACATAGGGGCCTGCATCATGATCGGTGTTATCTGCAAGGCACAAGAAGGAATGGAAGGCCTGGCTAAGGACTGGGTTCCGGAAGCGTTCTCAGAGTTTGAGCTGAAAACGGTATTCTATAATGTCTTGGGGTGTGAACTTAAGGAAGAGAGCTTCAACTATGAAGCCGGCGATATATTGATTCACTTCACCCTAGAGGGGCTTCCTGCGCCACAGGCTATATCATTCAGTTGTGCCCGCTCACCGGAGAACCAAAAGCTA